>OZ220739.1:0-3082289 GCA_965116915.1 Tepidiformaceae bacterium
TCCACGTCCCGCTTGGAGAGCTTCCCGTAGTCGGCCTTCTCGCGGACGCGGTAGTAGACGTCGCCCCCCGAGGCGTAGGCGGCTCCCTTCCCTACCAGCCCCTCGATGAAGCCGATGATGTTCGGGATCTCTTCCGTGGCGCGCGGATACTCGGTTGCGGGCAGGACGTTCAGGCGCGTGAGCTGCGCCATGTAGGCGTCGGAGTAGCGCTCGGCCAGCTCCTCCACGGGGGTGCCCGTCTCGTGTGACCGCTCGATGAGCTTGTCGTCGATGTCGGTGAAGTTCTGGATGTGGCGTACGCCGAAGCCGCGCCACTCGAGATAGCGGCGCAGAACGTCGAACACGATCGAGAAGAGCGCGTGCCCCAGGTGAGCCTCGCTGTACGGCGTCACGCCGCAGACGTAGAGGCGCACATCGCCCGCGATGGGCGCAAGCTCCCGCTTTTCGCCGGTAAGGGTGTCGCGCAGCTGGAGCATGGTCAGCTGCGGGGTGGCGCTTCGGCGGGCGAGCGCTCCTCGGCATGGTGGTCGTCGTGGAGACCGTCCACGTGCTCCTCGAGGTGTGCGATCAGCTCGCGCAGCTCGTCGACTCGCTCGTCGAGCTGGTTCAGTCGATCCCACTCCGGGTCGGGCAGACGCTGCATCACGCCGTTCGAGTCGTCGTGGAAGGCGACGATGTGACCGGGCACGCCGACGATGGTCGCCCGGGGCGGCACGTTCGTGATGACAACCGAACCCGCGCCGATGCGGGCGCTCTCGCCGATCTCGACGGCGCCGATCACCTTCGCGCCGGCGCCGACGACGTTGTTTCCGATCAACGTGGGGTGCCGCTTCGTGCGGCGCGTGCTCGTGCCGCCGAGCGTGACCCCCTGGTAGATCGTCACGTCGGGGCCAATCTCGGTGGTCTCTCCGATGACGATGCCCATCCCGTGGTCGATCACGAAGCGCGGTCCGATGACCGCCCCGGGGTGAATCTCGATGCCGGTGATGAAGCGCACGACCTGCATGATGCCGCGCGGGGCGAGGGGCAGGCCGCGGCGGTGCAGGGCGTGTGCGAGCCGGTGCGCGAGGCGCGCGTGGAAGCCGGGATAGAAGAGGACGACCTCGATCGCGCTCGTGGCCGCCGGGTCGCGGTCCATCGTTGCGCGGATGTCGTCGCGGATCTCGCTAAGGAAGGACATACGGTTCGCTACCTCTCGGGACTGGGCGGGGAGGCTGCTGTCGGGGCCCGCTCAGGCGCGGGACCCCGCCATACAGGTGCAGCGTCGCTGCATGCCGTCCGAGGAGTGCGTCATGGCTGTCGAGCTTACGTCACGTAGTGGGCTACTGGCTATGTCAGCCGTGCCGACACGCGGTCCAGGATGGCGTGGGCGACGGCATACTTGCTCAGGAGCGGCAGCCGCTCCGCTTCGCCCTCGCGGTGGAAGATGGTGACCTCGTTCGTCTCCGTGCCGAAGCCGCTCCCAGCGGCCGTCACGTCGTTCGCCACGATGAAGTCGGCGCGCTTGGCCGCCAGCTTGGCGGTGGCGTTCGCCTTCAGGTTCTCGGTTTCGGCGGCGAACGCGACCCGCACGCCGCCTCCCGGGAGCGTCGAGATGATGTCCGGTGTCTCCGTCAGGGGGAGCGTCATGTCGTCCTCGTTGAGGGTGGCCTTCTTGATCTTCTGGCCGGACGCTTCCAGGGGTCGGAAGTCGGCGGGCGCCGCCGCCATCAGAAGGGCGTCGCAGCGCTCGGTCAGCGGTTCCAGGGCTCCCAGCATCTCCTCGACCGTCTTCACGTCGACCCGGTCCACGCCGTAGGGCGTGGTGAGCTGGGACGGACCCGTGACCAGCGAGACGCGCGCCCCGCGGTCGCGAGCGGCCGCGGCGAGGGAGAAGCCCATGCGCCCGCTCGAGCGGTTGCCGATGTAGCGGACGGGGTCGAGCGGCTCCTGCGTACCCCCGGCGGTGACAATGACCGAGCGCCCGCAGAGGTCGCCCTCGCCCCGGCCGATGGCGGCGCGCACGGCCCCGAGGATCGCCGGCGTTTCGGCCAGGCGCCCCGCCCCGAACCGCCCGCTCGCGAGCCGTCCCTCTGCCGGTCCGACGACCTCGACGCCGCGCTCGACAAGCGCCGCGACGTTCGCCTCCACCGCCGCGTTCGCCCACATTTGCGAGTCCATCGCGGGAGCGACGACGACCGGCGCCGCCGTCGCCAGCGCAGTCAGCGTCACCATGTCGCCGCCGCCGCCGTAGGCGAGGCGCGCCAGGCAGTCGGCCGTGGCCGGCGCTATCAGGAACGCGTCGGCGCGGCGCGCGACCTCGACGTGCGCCTCCGCCTCCTCCGTCTCGAACATGTCGACGATCGCTTCCTGCCCCGTGAGCGACTGGAACGTGAGCGGGGCGATGAAGCGCGTCGCCGCCTCCGTCATCAACACCTCGACGCTGGCGCCGGCCTGGCGCAGCTTGCTCGCGAGATCGGCGGCCTTGTAGGCGGAGATGCTGCCGGTGACGCCGAGGGCGATGGTGCGCCCGTCAAGCGGGCGCTCACGGTAGGTTCCGGTCGTCTCAGCCAATGTTGAGGTCATGGATAAGCCGCAGCCCCTGTAGTGTGAGGTTCTGGTCGACGGTGTCGATGACGTCCGTTTCGGCTGCGATCTCGCTTGCCCAGCCACCCGTGCCGATCACGGTCGCGCCGCCTCCCAGCTCTTCCTGGAAGCGCGCCACCATGCCCTCCACCAGCCCCACGTACCCCAGCAGGATGCCCGACTGGAGGGCGTGGGTGGTGTTCCGCCCGATCGCCGCGGGCGGACGTTCGAGCTGGACCCGCGAGAGCATTGCCGCCCGGCTGAAGAGCGTTTCGCTGGCGATGCCGATGCCCGGAGCGATCGCGCCACCGAGGTAGTCGCCCTGCGCGTCGATGGCGTCGAACACCGTCGCCGTTCCGAAGTCGACGACGATGGCAGGCGCCCCATAGATATTGATGGCCGCCACCGCATCGACGATGCGGTCGGCGCCGACTTGCCGGGGGTTGTCGTAGAGGATGCGGACGCCCGTCCGCAGGCCGTGTCCGACGACCATGGCGTCCTGGCCGAAATACCGCGCGCAGACCCGCTGGAAGGTGGGGAGGAGGGGTGGAACCGCGCAGCCGATGATGCAGGCGTCGACCGACTCCGCCGTCAGGTCGCTCGTGGCGAGGAGGTTCAGCATCAGGACGCCGTATTCGTCGGCAGAGCGTTCCGCTTCCACCCCGACGCGCCAGGTCGCCGCCAGGTTCTCGCCGGCGAACAGCCCCATGTGGACCGATGTGTTGCCGATGTCGAGGGCGAGAAGCATGTCGCCGCCGCTCTGGGCTCCAGGGAGTCCCGTGCTGGCTTAAGCCTAGGCGCGCCCCCGACGTACACACAACAGGAAGCGGCTACACTTACCCTCATGACCACGACCCTTTCGCGCGTCCGCGAGCAGGCCGAGGCCGCGCGAGCGGCTTCCCGGCGTCTTGGCGTCGCTTCAACCGACGCCAAGAACGACGCGCTCGGGAGAATCGCCGCGCTCCTGCTCGAGCGCGAGGACGCGATCCTCGCCGAGAACGAGAAGGATCTCGTCGCGGGCCGGGAAGCCGGCCTCGACGACTACTTCCTCGAGCGCCTCACGCTCACCCCCGCGCGCATCGCCGGCATGGCCGCCGATACGCGCCACATCGCCTCCCTCCCCGACCCCGTCGGCGAGACGATCGACGCGCGCACCCTCCCGAACGGCCTCCAGATCTCGCGCAAGCGCGTGCCCCTGGGCGTGGTCGCCTGCATCTACGAGTCGCGTCCGAACGTGACCATCGATATCGCCACGCTCTGCCTCAAGAGCGGCAACGCGGCCGTCCTGCGGGGCGGCAAGGAGGCCGTGCACAGCAACGCCGTCCTCGGCGATCTCCTCCGCGACGCGCTCGACGGCTCGGAGTTGCCCACCGAGGCCGCCCAGGTGATCCGGGACCCCGATCGCGCCCACATCGACGAGCTGCTGCGCATGCACGACGTCATCGACCTGATGGTGCCGCGCGGCGGCGCCGGGCTTATCAGCTACGTGCGCGAGACGGCGACCATGCCCGTCGTCGCGCACGGCGAGGCCGTCTCCCATACCTACGTCGACTCCGAAGCCGACCTCGCGATGGCCATCCAGGTGGTCGATAACGCCAAGACCCGCCGCTACAGCATCTGCAACGCCCTCGACACGCTGCTCGTGCACGAGGCGGTCGCCCCCGACCTGCTGCGCTCCCTCGGCGAGCGCTGGGCGGGCACGGTCACCCTGCTCGGCGACGACCGTTCACTCGGACTGCTCACCGGGCTGAACGTCCCCGGCCTGAACATCGAACCCGCAGGGCCCGACGACTGGGACACCGAGCACCTCGCCCTGCGTGCGGGCGTGCGCGTCGTCGCCTCACTGGACGAGGCGCTCGCGCACATCGAGGCGCACAGCAGCAAGCACAGCGAGGCGATCATCACCGACAGCTACGAGAACGCCCTGCGCTTCATGTCGGAGGTCGACGCCGCCGTCGTCTACGTGAACGCCAGCACGCAGTTCACCGACGGAGCCCAGTTCGGGCTGGGCGCCGAGATCGGCATCTCCACGCAGAAGATGCACGCCCGCGGGCCTATGGGGCTCGTCGAGCTCACCAGCTACAAGTGGATGGTCCTGGGCGCGGGCCACGTCCGCCCCCTGTAAGCGCCTGCCCTGAGACCATGAGCGACAAGTCACCCCGACCTGAAGGCCAGCGGGAGCGTGGAACGTGATCAGCTTCGACCGCGAGGTGCGGACCCCTTACTCCGAGTCCTACACGGTACTCGACGACGGCGAGATCGTCGGGCGCGTGGACCTGCACATCCAGGGCCCCAACATCCACGCCACCCTCTGCACCACCGCCGACGCCAGCGACGACCGCGTGCGCGAGCTCATCGACGCCGTCGACGAGCAGCTCGCGATGACGGCCGACCCATTCCGCGAGGACTTCATCGTGACGGTCTGGAAGGGCGTCCCCGCCGGCGTCTACGGCGACGCCGAAGCCGGCGACGACACCATCAGTCTCGGGGAGATCGGCCCGAGCTAGCCGCCCGCCGCCTCGTGCGACCCCTTGGCGAGCGTCTCGGAAGGCTCGGGCAGCTTGCCTTCCTTCGCGAGCTTCAGGTAGTGCTTCTGGCGCTTTTCGACCTGGAGAGCGACCTTCGCTTCTACGACGATCTCGCCGTCGTCGGCGATCACGACGGGGAACTCTTCCTCGATCAGACGATCGTCGTCGCGGTAGACGCGGATCATCTTCGTGGTGTGTCGCCTCGTCATGGATTCTCCTCGCGGGCCGGATAGACAGTGATGAGCCGCATGGGTTCCGCTTCGTAGTTTACGAGGGCGATCAAGCTGGTGCCGTCGGGGGCCTCGCAGGCGATGGTGCAGACCGCGCCTCGAGGGTCCCGTTCACCGTGGTCGTCATCAATGACTCTGGGCTCTCCGTGTGCGATGCCGAAGATAACTTCGGAGTACCACGGTCGCCCGTCGATTCCCATCCGCTCGTGGATGTAGTGATCCGTGAACTCCAGCTCTCCCCTCCTCGCCGCGGCCACGATTGCTTCCAGGTCCGCCGGCATGGGAAGAGTGGGGCGTTAGGGGAGGCGGAGGAGGCCGGAGGCGCTCACCTCGAACAGGGCTGAGGCCGCTCGGTCGGTGGCCTCGAAGGCGGGCTGCGGGTACACGCCGATGAAGAGCACGCCCAGCAGCAGCAGTCCCGCCAGCGCGCCCAACAGGGGCGCGGGCCGGAACCGCGTCTGCCCTTCGGGCGGATCGAACAGGTACATCTGTCGCATGACCATGAGGTAGTAGTAGAGGCTTACGAAGCTGTTCGCCGCCGCCAGGCCCACCAGCCACAGCAGCCCGTCCGTCGTGCTCGCCTGGAACAGCAGCAGCTTGGTCGCGAAGCCCGCGAAGAAGGGCAGGCCCGCGAACGAGAAGAGCGAGGCCGTGATCACGAGCGCCAGGAAGGGTTGCGTCTCCGCCAGACCCCGCAGCCCCGCGATCGTGTCGTCGCCCGTGCGGTTGTAGTGGGCCGTCAGTGCCGTGAACAGCGCCAGCGTCGAGACCGTGTAGCCGACGATGTGCAGGAGCAGCGCGCTCGAGGCACTTTGCGCCGTGGCCGCGTCCCCGTACCCGATGGCGGCGATGGCCACGAGCATGTAGCCAACCTGCCCGATCGAGCTGTAGGCGACCAGCCGCTTCAGGTTCGATTGCTGGATGGCGAGCAGGTTGCCCGCCGTCATCGTGATCGCCGCCAGCGCCGCGATCACCGCCCGCCACTCCACCGCATCTACCACCAGCGCGCCCGTGAAGAGCCGCAGGATGAGGGCGAAGCCGGCTGCCTTCGAGGCCGTCGAGAGGAACGCCGTGATCGGCAGGGGGGCGCCCTCGTAGGCGTCGGGCGCCCACATGTGGAACGGCGCCGCAGACACCTTGAAGCCGACGCCCGCCACGATCAGCATGATCCCCACGACCGTCGCCGCGTCGGTGCCGCCTTCGCGCGCCGCCAGCGCCTCGGCGATGCCCTCGTACGAGGTCGTTCCCGTCACGCCGTAGATGAGGCTGATCCCGTAGAGGAGCATGGCGCTGGAGAACGCGCCCAGCAGGATGTACTTCAGGCTTGCCTCGTTGCTCAGCCGGTCGCGCTTCAGGTAGCCGACCAGGATGTAGAGCGAGAAGCTCAGCAGCTCGAGCGAGATGTAGGCCGTCAGCAGCTCGCGCGAGGCGGCCATCAGCACCATGCCCGTGCCCGCGACGAGCAGCAGGCCGTAGTACTCGCCCGCCGTGCTCGTGCGGTCGCGCATGTAATGCGCCGAGATCAGCGCGATCGCCATCACGATGCCCGCCGCGAGGATGCGGAAGTACGTCGTGAAGTCGTCCGTCAGGAGCACGCCCTCGAAGTCGCCGGCCGTATCGCCGATGTAGGGGATGGCCGCGACCAGCCAGCCGAGCGCTCCCGCCGCCGTTGCGTACGCGAGGTAGTCCTTCCGGATCTTCGGCCAGATCAGCTCCGCCGCGAGGATGGCGATGGCCCCCGCAATAGCGATGTACTCGGGGATGAACAGGGTGAAGTCGCGCATCAGCTAATCACCCCCGGAAGGCTCGTGACCGTGTTCGCCAGCCGGTCCGTGAAGGGCGACCACCAGAGGCCCATTGCGAGCATGGAGAGGATGAGCAGCGCCGCCGAGATCGTCTCGATGGGCGAGAGATCCTTCAGGTCCTTCCAGCGCGGGTTGAGCGGCCCGAAGAACACCACGCCGAACATGCGCAGCATGTACGCCGCCGCGATCGCCGCCGCGAGTATGGCTAACCCTCCGAAGACCGGATATGTGCGGAAGGCGCCCACGAAGATGTGGAACTCCGCCGTGAAGCCCGAGAGGCCGGGTAAGCCCACGTTCGCGAGGCCCGCCACCACGTAGGCGATCACCCATAAGGGCATCACCTTCGCCACGCCTCCGAAGTCGCTCAGGTCGCGTGTGTGCGCCTGGTCGTAGAGCGCTCCGATGAGGAGGAAGACGAGGGCCGTCATCACGCCGTGGCTGAACATCTGCAGGGCCGCGCCGCTGACGCCGACCTCGTGCAGGGTGGCCAGGCCGATGAGCACGTAGCCCATGTGGCTCACGGAGCTGTAGCCGCTGATGAGCTTGAAGTCCCGCTGCGTGAGCGCCGCGATCGCACCGTAGAGGGCGCCGATGGTGCCCAGCACCAGCAGCGCCGGCATCCAGAACTCCGCGCCGTCCGGCAATAGCTGGATGCCCAGCCGGATGATGCCGAACGCGCCCAGCTTCATCAGGACGCCCGCGTGCACCATCGAGACCGAGGTGGGCGCCGACATGTGGCCGTCGGGCGACCACGTGTGCAGCGGCCAGAGGCCCGCCAGCACCCCGCAGCCGACCACGAAGAAGGGGAAGATGAGCTTCTGCATGTCCGGCGTGATGGTCCCGTCCTGCCCCGCCGCCCACAGGGTCGGCAGGTCGAAGCTGCCCATTCCGGCCTGGTGCACCACCGCGAAGATGCCGATCCAGATGCCGACCGAGCCGCCCACCAGCATCAGCGTGAGCTTCATCGCGCCGTATTCCTTGCGCGTCGAGCCCCAGATGCCGATGAGCATGTAGAGCGGCACCACCGCCAGCTCGTAGAAGAAGAAGAAGAAGAACAGGTCGAGCGAGAAGAACGTCCCGTAGACGCCCGCGATCAGGATCCAGAAGAGGATGAAGAAGTCCTTCGCGCGGTACTCCAGCTTCCACGCGATGAGCGTGCCCGCGAAGGCGACCACGCCCGTGAGCAGCGTCAGCAGCGCCGAGATGCCGTCGACGCCCAGGTGCAGGGAGATGCCGTATTCGCCGAGGAAGCCGACGTTCTCGATCCAGGGCCAGCGGAGCTGCATCTGCAGCACCTCGCCGCCCGCCTGGTAGGCGAGGAAGACGTAGACCGAGAGCCCCAGCAGGATCGCGCCGATAACGGCCGAGAAGTAGCGCGCCACCATCTTCTGCGAGCCCGGCACGAACAGCAGCGTCCCCGCCGCCAGCAGCGGCAGCGCGAGCGCGGTTACCAGCACGTAGCCCTGCGCCGTATCCATGCGCTAGCTCCCGACCGCCAGGCTGATGAGCGCGAGGGCGACCACGCCCGCCGCGATCGCCATCGCGTAGTTGGGCACGCGGCCCGTCTGCAGGTGCTTCAGCAGGAAGCCCGTGTAGCCCGTCAGCGTCGCCGAGCCGTCGACGCCCGTGTCGTTCACGGCGAAGCGGTCGAACCAGCTCACGAGGTAGCTGAAGCCCAGCACCACGCGGTCGATGAGGAACTGGTACAGGTCATCGAAGTAGAACTTGCGCTGCACCATCTCGTAGACCTTCGGCTGCCACTCGGCCATCACTGTCGAGCGGTCCAGGCGGCCGTTCCAGTAGAACCAGGCGCCGCCGAAGGTGCCGATCACGAAGAGCGCCGTGGAGAGGCCGACGAGGCCCCAGTCCACGTGGAACACGGCCGGGTAGTGCAGGAACACAAACTCGCTGAAGCCGCCCGGGAAGCCGAAGGCGCTGCCGAAGTCGTGGAAGATGAAGAAGCCCGCCACGATCGACATGAAGGCGAGGAAAACGAGCGGCAGCGTCATGACGGGGCCGGTCTCGCGCGTGTGGCTCGCGACCTCCTCGTCCTGCGGCTTGCCCAGGAAGGTGCGGACGAAGAGCCGCGCCGTATAGAACGCCGTCATGATCGCGGCGATGGAGATGAGGAGGAAGAAGAAGGAGCCCTGGCCCTCAACCGCGTGCAGGATCTCGTCCTTGCTCCAGAAGCCCGCCAGCGGGAACAGTCCCGCCAGGGCTAACGAGCCTATGAGGAAGGTGGCGGCGGTGATGGGCATCTTCCGCCATAACCCTCCCAGCTGGCTCATCTCCTGGTGGTGGTGCGTGCCGATGATGACCGACCCCGCCCCCAGGAAGAGCAGCGCCTTGAAGAAGGCGTGCGTAAACAGGTGGAACATGCCGGCGCTCGCGTACCCCGCCCCCAGGGCGACGAACATGAACCCCAGCTGGCTCACCGTGGAGTAGGCGAGCACCTTCTTGATATCCGTCTGGGCGAACGCCACGACCCCGCTGAACAGCGCCGTCAGCAGCCCGATGACCAGGACGACGTCGAGCGCGCCGGCCGCCTCGAACACGGGCAGCATGCGCGCCACCAGGTAAACGCCCGCCACCACCATCGTGGCCGCGTGGATGAGGGCGCTGACTGGCGTCGGGCCCTCCATCGCGTCGGGGAGCCAGACGTGGAAGGGCAGCTGCGCGCTCTTCCCCATCGCCCCCAGCAGGATGAACATCATCGTCACGAAGAGGCGGGTATCGCCAATGGCGCCCTCTTCGACGTAGTGCGTGATCTCGAGGATGTTGAACGTCCCCGTCGCTTCCCAGAACAGGATGATGCCGATGAGCAGGCCGACGTCGCCCACGCGCGTCGTGATGAACGCCTTCTTCGCTGCTTCCACCGCCGAACGCCGCTCCCAGTAGTGCCCGATGAGCAGGAACGAGCTCAGGCCCACCAGCTCCCAGGCCACGTAGAGCAGGAGCAGGTTGTCGGCCAGCACGAGCATCAGCATCGACGCCACGAAGAGCTGCAGGACGGCGAAGTACCACCAGTAGCGCGGCTCCCCCTTCATGTAGCCGACGGAGAAGATGTTCACCATCAGCGCGACCGTGGTGATGACGGCCAGCATCACGATCGTGATCGGGTCCACGGCGATGCCCATGTTCAGCTCGAAGTCGCCGATCGCCGTCCACTCGATGCTGTTCAGGACGGGCCAGGCGCCGCCGCCGATGTTGAGGAAGTTCGCCAGCACGGCGAAGAAGAGCGCGAAGATGGCGGTCGCGCAGAGCACTGCCAGCCAGTCGCCCTGGCGCGGGAGCTTGCGGCCGAGAGCCGCCATCACGATGAAGGCGATGCCGGGTATGGCCGCCAGGATCCAGGCGTGTTCAGCCATTGACGGCTCCCCCTACCACCGCATCGTGGCCGCCTCGTCCACGTTGGCGGTCGAACGGTTGCGGAAGAGTCGGATGACGATGGCGAGCGCCAGGCCGACCTCGGCGGCGGCCACGGCGATCACGAAGACGGCGAAGATGATGCCCGTCGCCTTGTCCGGGTCGAGGTAGGCGGAGAACGCCACGAAGTTCAGGCTGACCGCGTTCAGCATCAGCTCCACGCTCATCAGCACCAGCACCGCGTTGCGGCGCGCGAGCACGCCGTAGACGCCGAGCGAGAAGATGATCCCGCTGAGGACCAGGTAGTTCTCCATCGGAACCACTAGTCTTCGTCCTCCTGCCGGGCGATGACGATCGCGCCGATGAAGGCGACCAGCAGCAACGCGGCCGTGATCATGAAGGGCGCCCCGAAGTTCTGGAACATCTGCGTACCGATGTTCTCGATCGAGACCGCCACGGCGTTCTGGCCGAGGTCGCCGGGCCAGGCCGTGGAGACGGCCACGCCGATGAGCGTCGCCATCAGCCCCGCGGCCACCAGCGCCCCGAACGGCGCCTGCACGCCCGTGGTCGGCTCGGGCCTCCCCGCGATGCCCATGCGCGTCAGCATGAGCGCGAGCAGGATCAGCACCGTCACCGCCCCGCCGTAGATGAGGAACTGCACGAGCGCGATGAACTCGATCGTGAGGAAGAGGTACATCGCCCCCACGCCCGCGAGGCTGAGGATGAGGAAGATGGCCGAGTGGATGACCGTGCGCGCAAACACGACCCCGGCCGAGACCGCCACGATGGCGACCGCGAAGATCCACCAGAGGACTTCGGTGGTCACGCGCTGCCGCCCCCTCCGCCGTCGTCGGCGGACGGAACGGTACCGCCCAGCTCGGTAATGGTCGCGACGATGTCTTCGGGGATGGGCTCGCCCTTCTCGACGTGCTCGCGCGCGGCGCGCTCCGCCTTCATGCGGCGCGCCCGCAGCTTGCGTGGCGAGTTCGGGTCGCCCTGCGCGCCGGCGGCAGCCGGGGCGGCGGCGGGCGCTGCTGCCGGGGCCGCGCCCGCGGGCGACGGGTCGTTCCCGGTGATCTCCTTGTAGAGATCGCTCTCCGTGTCGTTCAGCGTCTGCAGGAGCTCCGCCGGCACCTCTTCGCCCTTCTCGATGTGCTCGCGCGCGGATCGCTCGGCGCGCATGCGCCGCGCGCGGATCTTGCGCGGCGAGTTCGGATCGCCCACGTCGCCCGCGGGGGCCGCTGCCGCTGCCGGCGCCGCCGCGGCGGGAGCGGGTGGGGGCGTGCCGATCGGGGGCACGGGCTCGCCCGTGATTTCCGTGTACATCTCGCTGCCGTAGCGGCGCAGCGAGGCAATCGTCTCTTCGCTCACCTCGCCCGCTTCTCGCTCGGCGCGCGCTTCGCGCTCCGCCTTCATGCGGCGCGCGCGCAGCTTGCGCGGCGAGAGCGAGGCGACCTCGTCGTCCTCGGCGGTGGCGCCGGCGGCGGCTGTCGCCGCCTGGGCCTGCACCTCCGGCTCGCGCTCCTGGATGGCCGCGCCCAGCCCCTGCGCGATGCGCTCGGCCTGCGCGTACTGCGCCTCCGGCCGCGCCCCGGCGAAGCCGATCGCGGGCGGCTCCTCGCCCTCGGCGACGGCCGCGTTCGTCTCGATGTTGTCGAGCGGCCGGAACGGGTTGGGCAGCCTGCCGCTCTTGCTCGCCTCCAGCAGGTCCTCGATGTCCTTGTGCAGGTCGCGGCGGTCGTAGGCGGAGTGCTCGTGCCCCTCCCACGTGTTGTCCATCGCGATCGCCTCGAAGGGGCAGACCTCGATGCAGATGTTGCAGCGCATGCAGCGCGCGTAGTCGATCCAGAACTTCTCGATGATCTTGCGGCGGTCGCTCGTGCCCTCGGGATGCTTCGGGTTGTCGTGCATCACCGCCGTCATGCAGTCGACCGGGCAGTTCCGCACGCAGATGTTGCAGCCCGTGCAGAAGGGCTCGTCGTGGTCGAAGTCCCACGTCAGCACGGGGAAGCTGCGCTGCCGTTCGGAGAGCTCGTGCTTCTCGTCCGGGTACTGGATGGTCACCGGACGCCGCGTAAACGTCGAGAAGGTGGTCGCGAGGCCTTTCAGAATGCCGATCATGGGTTGGGAACCTCAGCGTGCTTGTAGCTCCCCACGAGATTCTTCGTGGAGGGCTTGCGGGCGGCTCGAAGGTAGATGCCGCCCAGGAACAGGATCGCCCCCACCCAGTTGACCGCCGCCAGGATCGGCTCCGGCCAGTCGTAGTAGAGGAAGAGGCCGTTGACGAGCAGAAGGGCGAAGCTCACCTCGATGAGCGCCTTCCAGCAGAAGCTCATGAGCTGGTCCATGCGCAGCCGCGGCAGCGTGGCCCGCACCCAGAAGATGAGCATGATCATGATGAGGCTCTTGATGAGCGTCAGCACCAGCTGCCAGCCCCAGCCCCAGTCTTCGCCGAAGGGGAACGCCCAGCCACCCAGGAAGATGGCCGACCCGAAGATGCTGAACGCCCAGAGCGAGGCGTACTCGGCCAGCTGGAACATGCTCCAGCGGATGCCCGAGTACTCGACGAAGTAGCCGCCCACGATCTCCGACTCCGCCACGGGAATGTCGAAGGGCGCGCGGTGCAGCTCCGAGAGCATGGCCGTGAAGAAGATGACGAAAGCCAGCGGCTGGATGAGGATGAACGGCCGCGTGTCCTGCATCGACACGATCGCGTTCAGGTCGAGCGTGCCCGCCACCATCGCGACGGCAAGCAGGGCCACCACCAGCGGGATCTCGTAGCTGATCATCTGCGCGGCGGCGCGCACGCCCCCGAGCAGCGCGTACTTGTTGCCCGAGCCCAGCCCGGCCATCAGCACGCCCACGATGTTCAGCCCCAGCACGGCGAACACGAAGAACATGCCCAGCGCCAGGTTGCGCACGCCCCAGTCCTGCGCGAAGGGCAGCGCCACCAGCACCAGGAAGACGGGGATGAAGGTGAGGTAGGGCGCGAACTCGAACACCCAGCGGTCGGCGTTGCGCGGGCGGATGTCCTCCTTGATCAGCAGCTTGATCGCGTCCGCGAAGCCCTGCAGCAAGCCGATCGGACCCGTCCGCGTCGGCCCCAGCCGCATCTGGAAGCGCGCCACCACCTTGCGCTCGCCGTACGTCAGGTAGACGACGACGAGCGTCATCACGAGCACGACGATGACGATGCGGATGATCGCATCGAGCCAGCTCAGCCCGAAGAACGGATCGGCGAAGGGGAAGTCGCTCACTTGTCCACCTCGCCCAGCACGATATCGAGCGACCCGAGGATGATGATGGCGTCGGCCACGTAGCTACCGACGACCAGCTCCTGCAGGGCCGAGAGGTTGCAGAAGGAGGGGGAGCGCAGCTTGGCGCGATACGGATTCGTGCCGCCCTTCGCCATCAGGTAGACGCCGTACTCGCCTTTTGTCCCTTCCGTCGGCATGTACAGCTCGCCGCCGTCGATGCGCAGCGTCTTCGGCAGCTTCGGCGCGAGCACGCGGCCCTCGGGCATCTGCTCAAGGCACTGCTCGATGATGCGCACGCTCTGGTAGCACTCCGCCAGGCGCACGTGGAAGCGGTCGAACACGTCGCCCTGGAGCCCCACGGGAATCTCGAAGTCGAGCTTCGGGTAGACGCTGTAGGGCTCCGCCTTGCGGATGTCCCAGGGAACGCCCGTGGCCCGCAGCATCGGACCGGTGAAGCCCCACGCGATCGCCTGCTCGGGCGTTACCGGCGTGAGGTCCTTGCAGCGCTCGACGAACACTTCGTTGCCCGTCAGCAGCCCGTCGAAGTCCTCAAGCCCCTGCCTGATCGAGCCGAGCACCCAGCGGCAGCGCGACTCGAAGTTGTCGGGCAGGTCCATCGTCACCCCGCCGATGCGGAAGTAGGTGGGGAACATGCGGTCCCCCGCCACCTCCTCGAACAGGTCGTAGATGCGTTCCCGCTCGCGCCAGGCGTAGACGAAGCTCGTGCCGAACGAGCCCACGTCGGCCCCGAAGGCGCCCAGGAACATGAAGTGCGAGTTGATGCGGGAGAGCTCCATCATGATCACGCGGATGTAGTCCGCGCGCTCCGGAACTTCGATGCCTGCCAGCTTCTCGACCGCCATCGTGTAGGCGCCCTCGCAGCACATCCCCGCGAGGTAGTCCGTGCGGTCCCACCAGCCCATCGCCTGGCGGTAGTCGGCGTTCTCGGAGAGCTTCTCGAGACCCCGGTGCAGGTAGCCGATGTACGGCTCGCAGCCGACCACGAGCTCGCCGTCGACCGTCAGCACCATGCGGAACACGCCGTGCGTGGCCGGGTGCTGCGGCCCCACGTTCACGGTCATGTCGACCGTGTCGAGATCGCTGTCCGCTGTGGCGACGCGCTCCTCGGGCCAGATCGACATCTAGACCTCCACCCCGGGCGGGCCGTCTTCGATGCCCTGCAGGATCTCCGCCTTCTGCAGCGGGTGCGCCTTGCGCAGGGGATGGATGCGGAGGTCCTCTTCCAGCAGCAGGTTGCGCGGGTCGGGATGTCCCGCGAACACGAGCCCCACCATCTCCGCCGCCTCCCGCTCGTGCCAGTTCGCCGCCGGGTAGAGCCCCGTGAGCGTCGGCAGCTCGCAGCTCGGGACGGGCGCCGCCACCGTGATCTGGACGGCGTGGCCGTGAGGGAAGGAGTAGAGCTGGTACTTCGCCTCGAGCCCCGCCTCCTCCATGTCGAGCGCGACGATGTTGCGTAGCAGGTCGAAGGAGAGCTCGGGGTCGTCGCGCAGGCCAGTCACGAGCGCGAGCAAGTGCTCGGGCGCGACCCGCAGGTCGGCGTAGGTCTTCGTCTCGGAGGCCTCGAAGGGGATGTCCGGCAGCCGTTCCCGCACGAGCGCCACGATCTCCGGCTCGCCGATGACCGCTTCGGCGCTCACCCGACCATCCTCTTCTCTTCCATGATCTTCTCCTGCAGCCGCAGGAAGCCGTCCAGCAACGATTCCGGACGGGGCGGGCAGCCCGGCACGTACACGTCCACCGGGATGATCTTGTCGACGCCCTGGAGCACGCGGTCGTACTCCGTGTAGGGCCCGCCGTTGGTGGCGCAGGCGCCCATGGAGATGACGTACTTCGGGTTCGGCATCTGCTCGTAGAGCAGCTTGATCGCCGGCGCCATCTTCTTCGTGACCGTGCCCGAGACGACCATCACGTCGCTCTGGCGGGGGCTGGGCCAGGGGACGATGCCGAAGCGGTCGAGGTCGTGGTTCGCCATGAAGGTTCCGATCATCTCGATCGCGCAGCAGGCCAGCCCGAAGGTCATCGGCCAGAGCGAGCTCTTGCGGCTCATCGCCAGCACCGTATCGACGCCCGTCTGCAGGATGCCCGGCATGACGATGCGGTAGGCCGCCGTTTGCTCGGGCAGGTCGACGGGCGTCAGGCGCTCCGCCTCGTTCCCGAAGTCGGGCACGTAGGCCGGCATCGCCGGTCCGTCGGCGGGGGTTGTCGCTTCGTCGCTCATTTCCACTCCAGCACGCCGCGCCGCCAGGCGTAGAGCAGCCCGGCGCTCAGCACGACGATGAAGACGAACATGTACCAGAAGGCATAGACGGGCAGGTCGAAGAAGACGACCGCCCAGGGGAAGATGAAGATGGTCTCCACATCGAAGATGAGGAACATGATCGCGAAGATGTAGTAGCGGACGTGGACCTGCGCCCAGTTGCGCCCGATCGGGAGCATGCCGCACTCGTAGGAGACGCCCTTGCCGCGCTCCCGTGCGAAGGGTCCGAGCAACCGCGCCCCGACGAGGGCGGTGAAGACGAGGATGAAGCCGGCGACCGTCGCGATAAAGACGGCGGACCATTCGTCGTAAAAGCTCATGGCCTCGCTTTCGCCGTCGAGCGCCGGGAGGGCGCTGCGGGCCGCGCAACAGCGACCGCCAAGGCCGCCCCCGAGGCCCTTGTGATTTGCGCCACAAAGATAAGCGGGAGGGGTAGGGGCGGCAAGCCGGAGCGGGTGTTGGGTGGTCGTAACTCCCGCCGCGTGGTACATATGTTCGCCGTGCCGCAGCGGGGGACAGACTACGAGTCTCTGCTTGATCGAATCCGGATGGATGACGATGGGCTCCCCATGCGGCCCGTTGGGGAATGGACGCCGAACAAGCTCGCTCTCATCTCCTACTACCTACAGCCGTTCGCGAAGCTCTGCGCGGAAGGCGCCGGAGGCTGGTACTTCCTCGATGGATTCGCGGGTAGCGGGGCAAACGACGCTGGCCAGCTAGGCAGGTTCAAGGGCTCAGCACTGATTGGGGCGACTGAGGAGCCCGAGGCGAATCGGGTAGTCCTCATTGAGAGAAACCGAGGCAGCCTTGAAGCGCTCAGGAAGCGGTGTGAAAGGGAGCGTCCTGATGCCGTCGTCATGAGGGGCGACTGCAATGAAGTAATCGACGAAGCCTTGAGCCAGTTCGAAGATCGTGCGCTCCCGGCATTCTGCGTCCTCGATCCGGAGGGCATGGAACTTGCCTGGGAGACTGTCGAGGCATGCGCAACCGCCCGTGAGAGGAGCACGCCTTACGAGTTGTTGATCTACTTCTCGACACCTGGGGCCTATCGGAGCGGAGCGGTAACGGACCCCGACCAGATACGGGGTGATGAGGGAGCGCTTCATAGGGTCTTCGGGAACGACGACTGGCGGCCCATTGCGGAGAGGCAGCGCGCTGGATCCTTGAGTGGGAAAGCTGCTGGCAGCGAGTATCTGGCCCTCTACAAGGCGCAGATTGAGAAGCTCGGCTATGAGTACGTCATGTCTCGGCCGTCCATCGGCACGTCCCGCCGGAACCTGATCTACCACCTGGTATTCGCGACATCGAACGGTGCCGGACGGAACATCATGGAGAGCGCGCTCAGGCGGGCATACGCAGGCCAACTGCCGATGCAGTTCTAGGCATCTCCCCCCATAGCCGCCCTTCCAGCTCCCGTCCCGCGCGACCCTTCCCCACGCGCCGCCCCTCCTCGTTGTGCGCCCCCCACTGCTTGAAGAAGAAGGGGACGCCCGCCGCGACGCACTCGTCCCGGAGGGCGCAGGCCCACTCGGGCTTCATGCGACGCGCCCGCGGCCCCGACTCCCCGCCCGCGATGACCCAGCCGATGCCGGCCAGGTCGATGCCGGTCAGCGGCCCCAGCAGCGGCTCGCACGAGGCGAATCGCACGGCCGCGGGGATGCGCCGCAGCGTGTCGAGGCGGTGCAGGAAGCGGCGGTTCTCGACCGACGTTCCCATCCACACGTTCGCCGGCCACGGGAGGTCGGGCGCCAGTTCGAGCGCGCGCTCGGGACGCTTCGTCAGCACCTGGAACGTGTGCCAGTCTGCCCGCGCCATCGTGTCGAACACGCGCGCCACGAACTCCGCCGGGACCTCCTCGTGGAAGAGGTCGCTCATGCTGTTCACGAAGATCATCCGCGGCTTCCGCCAGGTCAGCGGTAGTTCCAGCCGCTCTGGCCGGAGGGTCAGGTCGAAGCCCTGCTCGTAGGGGTGGCCGGGCACCCCCCGGAACCGTTCGGCGAACGTCTCCGCGTAGCAGTGCGCGCACCCGGGGCTGACCTTCGTGCAGCCGGTCACGGGATTCCAGGTCGCCTCGGTCCACTCGATCGAAGAGGAAACACTCATCCCTGGCCTCCGGTCGCCACCATGTGTCCATGTTAGAACATGCGTACTAACATGCGAGCGGCCCACGCGTCCTCGCGAATGGTTCCGGCTGGGGCGCGCCGTCTCGCCTTCAACAATATCGCGGTACCCTGCCCCCGTGAACGCCGCCGCCCCCTACCTCGACGCCCTTGCCGCCATGGCGCCGCTCGTCGCTGCCGAGGCGGAGCGCTCCGAGCGCGAGGCGCGCACGACCCCGCCCGTCGCCGAGCGCATCATCGACGCCGGGCTGTACCGGCTGTACCTGCCGCGCTCGCTCGGCGCGCCCGAGCTCGACGTACCCCCCGCCATCGAGGTGTTCGAGGCCGCCTCCCGCATCGACGGCTCCTTCGGCTGGGCCGTGACCATCGGTTCGGGGGGCGGGCTCTTCGCCGGGGCCCTCGAACCCGCCACGGCCGCCGAGATATTCGGGCCGAAGGACGCCCTCATCGCCGGCTCCGGGAAGCCCGGCGGGACGGCCAAGCCCGTCGACAGCGGCTATCTCGCCGGGGGACGCTGGAACTTCGCCAGCGGCGCCCACCACGCCACCTTCTTCACGGCCAACTGCTTCGTCGAAGGCGAGCGGGCGGCAGATGACTCAGGCCCCCTCATCCGCGCCATGGCCTTCCCCGCCGGCGAGGTCGAGGTCGTCGAGACGTGGGACCCCGCCGGCATGCGCGGCACGGGCAGCCACGACTTCCAGGTCGAGAGCAGCCTCGTGCCCCTGCGCCGCACCTTCGGCGTCTTCGACGACTGGCCCTACGAGCGCGGCCCCCTCTACCGGTACCCCTTCAACCACCACGCGGAAACGTCGTTCGCGGCCGTCGCGCTCGGTATCGGACGCCACGCCATCGACGAGTTCCTGGCGCTCGCCTCGCGCCCTTCCCTCTATACAGGGGAGCCGCTGGGCGACCGCCAGGGCGCTCGTGTCCGCCTCGGCGAGGCGGAGGCGCTGGTCAGCGCCGCCCGCGCCTGGTTCTTCGAGGTCGCCCGGTCGAGCTGGGACATGGTCGCCGGCGGCGGCGCCCTGGACCGCGAGGAGTCGGCGCGCGTGTCGCTGGCCTCCATCCACGCCGCCACGAGCGCCGCCCGCGCAGCCACCCTCCTCTTCGAGGCGGGCGGCTCGGCCTCGCTCGACGCCGGTTCGCCGCTCGCCCGCGCCTGGCGCGACGTCCACGCCCTGTCGAAGCACGTGGCCGTGTCGCCGCTGGGCTACGAGGCCGCGGCCGCCGGGTTGCTCGACACCGAGGCGTAGTCGGAGGCCGGTTCGTCCTGCGGCCCGTGCCTGCGCGCCTCCCGCAGGATGAACGTCCCGCAGATGAACACGAGCGCCGCCGTCGTGGGCCAGCCGAACAGCCGCCCGTAGACGAGGTACTCCCCGATGGAGAGGTTCAGCAGCATCCACGTCAGGACGAGCGCTTTGATCGCTTCGTAGCCCGCCCAGACCAGCGTCACCTTCACGAAGATGGGCGCGTTCACGGGCAGGTTGCCCACCATGCTCGGCGAGATCTCCCGGCCGATCGCCCCGATCAGCGGCCAGCCCCGCCAGAGCGTCCACGCATAGAGCGGCAGGATGAGCGCGTCGCCGATCGGGCCCGCGGCGAGGTACGCCTTCTCGCTCGTGAGGAGGATGCCCGCCAGCGCCGACCCCGCCGTGATGAGGTACCCGTAGATGGCGATGAGCCGCAGCAGCGGCGTCTCCCGCGTGAACAGGAAGACGACCGTGACCGCCGCGAAGCCGCCGCCCACCGCGACCTCCGCCGGCGCCACCTTCGTGAGGCCGTAGAAGAGAAGGACCGGCAGCATCGTCAGGAAGACGCGTGGGTTTGGCTGCCACTCGACGGGCAGCCGCTTCAGCAGCGGCACTCCGGCGTACCAGCCGGATCCCACGCCCCCGGTGCCGATGGCGTCCGCGCGCTGCGCCCTCATGACTCCGGCATTCTCGCATCGTCGCGGGTGATTTCCCGTAAACCTGCGAGGTGCTCGGCGGCCAGCCGCGCGTACCTGCCCGGGTTGTTCTCGACCCACTCCTGCGAAGGCGTGCCCGTGATGGAGCGCTTCACCTCCGCAGGCGTCCCCGCCGCCAGCATCCCCGCCGGGATCTCGGTCTCGGGCAGCACCACCGACCCCGCCGCCACCAGCGCCCCCTCCCCGACCACCGCCCCGTCGAGCACCTGTGCCCCGTTCGCGATGAGCGCCCGCGCCCCGATCGTCGCCCCGTGGATGACGGCGTTGTGCGCGACCGAGGCCTCCTCCCCCACGAGCGCCGGTGCCGTCGCCCGCCCGTGCACCACCGCCCCGTCCTGGATGTTCGCTCCCGCCCCGATGACGGCGTAGGACGTGTCGCCCCGCACCACCGCCCCGTACCAGATCGACGCCCCCGCCTCGATGCGCACATCCCCCACCACCGCCGCCGTGGGCGCGATGAAGGCGCTCTCGTGAATCACGGGCACCTTCTCCCCGACGGCGTACACCGGCATCGCCTGCCCCCTCCCCTCGGAAATGCGCGCGTATCGTAGAGCCTTCGGTAGCGCCTGAGAACGCTGCGGCGCAAGGGGTGAGATGACCGGGCTGGACGATGTCTACAACGTCCCTGTTCGCACCGGCGACGAATCAGTGGCTGTGGGTGCGACTCTCCTCGACTTCTGGCGCTGGATGGGTTCGGACCTGGTCACGAACACCATGCGGGGTTCGTTCGCCGAGTTTCTCGTAGCCCTTGCGGTGGGCGCTGTGAACAAGGTGCGAGAGGAGTGGGCGCCCTACGACGTTGAGGCGGAGAGCGGAGTGAAGATCGAGGTAAAGACGTCGGCCTACCTCCAGTACTGGTCCCAGCAAGCGCTTTCCACGCCCACGTTCGATATCGCCCCCAAGAGAGCGTGGGATTCGGACACTGGCAGGTACTCGGGAGAGGCGCAGCGGTGGTCGGATGTGTACGTGTTTTGCCTGCATCACCACGAGGACAAGCTGACCCTCGAGCCTCTGGATCTCTCGCAGTGGACCTTCTTCGTCCTTTCCACTGCGCGCCTTGATGTGGAGCGCCGAGAGCAGAAGAGCATCGGACTGAGCGGCTTGATGGAACTTGAGGCGAAGGAAGTGCCCTGGGGCGGAATAGCAAAGGCCGTCCGGCAGGCCGCCCCCTCCAACAAATAGGTGCGTATCCTAGGCCGCCGCGCGCCTGCCCGGAGCGGTGCGCCGGAGGTACCTAGCTAATGGAAGTCGATTCCTTCGCGGACATCGCCGAGCAGTTCAACGATCGCGTCAACCGCCTCGTCTGGTGCACCGTCACCACCGTCGACCGCAAGGGACGCCCCCGCTCCCGCATCCTCCACCCCGTCTGGGAAGGATCGACCGGCTGGATCGCCACCGGCCGCACTTCCCTTAAAGAGAAGCACATCGCGCAGAACCCCTACGTCTCCGTCACGTACTTCGACCTGCCCCCTGGCAACCCCCTCGGCCAGCAGCAGATCTACGCCGAGTGCAAGGCCGAGTGGGACGACGACCCCGCCGAGAAGCAGCGAGTCTGGGACCTCATCAAGAACGCGCCCCCGCCCGTCGGCTACGACCCCGCCATGTTCTTCCAGTCCGTCGAGAATCCCGAGTTCGGCGCGCTCAAGCTCACCCCCTGGCGCGTCGAGCTCTCGGCGCTCAGCGACATGATGACCGGCGCGGAGCCGCAGATCTGGCGCCAGGACGTCTAGCGCTCCGCTGCTCCGCCACCGGCAGGAGGGGCAAGGCCCCATGGACGAGATCGTTCCCGCCGAACTTGAGGACTACGCCGCCTCGAGCACCACGCCCGAGCCGGCCCTCCTCCAGGAAGTCGCCCGCCAGACCGAGGCGCTCGGCGAGCGCGCGCGCATGCTCACCGGGCGGCTCGAGGGACGGCTGCTGAACTTCCTTGTCGGCCTACTCCAGCCCCGGCAGGTCCTCGAGATCGGCTGCTTCACCGGCTACTCCGCCCTCTCCATGGTCGAGGCCCTGCCCGAGGGCGGTCGCCTCTACACCTGCGAGATCAGCCGCGAGCACGCCGACATCGCCCAGGCCAACTTCGACGCCAGCCCCCACGGCGACCGCATCGAGCTCTGCTTCGGCCCCGCCCTCGACACCATCGCCTCGCTCGACGGCCCCTTCGGCTTCGTATTCGTCGATGCCGACAAGGCCAACTACCCCGCCTACTACGAGGCCGTCCTGCCGAAGCTCGCCGGGGGCGGCCTCATCGCCTTCGACAACGTCCTCTGGTCCGGCCGCGTTCTCGACGACGCCGACCAGACGGCCGACACGAAAGCCATCCGCGCCCTCAACGAGCAGCTGGCCCGCGACGAGCGCGTCGAGGTGGTCATGCTTACCGTCCGCGACGGCCTCACGCTCGTCCGCCGCCGCGCCAGCCACTGACGCCAAAACGGCCTAAGCTAGCCGTAGCAGAACTGTGAGCATCGCCCGACGGGGCGGGGAGACCGGCATGAGCGAGATAGGTGACAACGGAGCCAGCGAGCGCGGAACCTGGACGGTCAAGGCCGGGTTGGCGCAGATGCTCAAGGGCGGCGTCATCATGGACGTCGTCTCGCCCGAGCACGCCCGCATCGCCGAGGAAGCCGGCGCCTGCGCCGTCATGGCCCTCGAGCGCGTCCCCGCCGACATCCGCAAGGACGGCGGCGTCGCCCGCATGAGCGACCCCGAGATCATCGTGCGCATCACCGAGGCTGTCAGCATCCCCGTCATGGCCAAGGCCCGCATCGGCCACTTCGTCGAGGCCGGCGTCCTCCAGGCCCTCGGCGTCGACTACATCGACGAGTCCGAGGTGCTCACCCCCGCCGACGAGGCCCACCACATCAACAAGCACGACTTCACCGTGCCCTTCGTCTGCGGCTGCCGCGACCTGGGCGAAGCCCTCCGCCGCATCGCCGAGGGCGCCGCCATGATCCGCACCAAGGGCGAAGCCGGCACCGGCGACATCGTCGAAGCCGTGCGCCACATGCGCGCCGTCCAGGACGAGATCCGCCGCCTCCGCAACCTCTCCGAGGACGAGGTCTACACCGCCGCCAAGAACCTCGGCGCCCCCGTCGAGCTCGTCCAGCACGTCCGCGACGAAGGCCGCCTGCCCGTCGTCAACTTCGCCGCCGGCGGCGTCGCCACGCCCGCCGACGCCGCCCTGATGATGCGGCTCGGCGCCGACGGCGTGTTCGTCGGCTCCGGCATCTTCAAGTCGGAGAACCCGCCCGCCGTGGCCGACGCCATCGTCCAGGCTGTCACCCACTACGAAGACGACGAGCTGCTCGCGCAGGTCTCCCGCGGCCTCGGCGCCGCCATGCGCGGCCTCTCCGTCGCCTCCCTCCCCGAGGAGGAGGTCCTCGCCAAGCGCGGCTGGTAGGGCCTAGACGCCCCTTGTCAGAGCGGAATGTCTTCGAGCCTTCCGCTTCGATTGATGCGGTACAGGAATGGCGGTTGCCGCTGGCTGGCATCTTCGATGGCGTCCCATGCCCTCGCAAACACGCGGAACTGCTCCCACTGGGTAGCTCGCGCCCCCCAGAGGTAGAACATGCCCACCTCGTGCGTCCTGATGGCATCCTTCTCGACTTCCCACAGGTGGTGGCTGTAGTCCTGGCCCATCGCGATCCACCCCTCTTGCCCCACCCTCGCGAGCCAAACGTCGTCGTCGGTTCGTTGGGGAAACTGCTCGTCATGTAGCAAGACGGTCGCGGGGAATCGCTTGACTTGGCGGAGGGCCCTTCCGATTCCCTTCCCGAGGCTTCGGTCGATGAAGAGGATCAAGCGGCCAGCCCTTCGAATTTCAAGGCGGCCAGAACTTCTTCGTGCTTCAGAGCGAAGTCGTCGACAATCTCGTCGATTGTTTCCCCTGCTTCCCTCCGACCTTTGATGGCCCACGTGGGAATTCCGTCGATGGCCGGTGCCCCGAATGCGATTCGCGGGTCGATCAAGATCGGGGACCCCTTCCCTCGAAGGTGCCACTGCACGACGACATCCCCTTCTCCGTATTCGAACTCGGGAAGAAATTCATCCCACGCCCGCTGTCCCCACCTGCTGGCGACTATCGCCCCACCGTCGTCGCCCGGGAGGACGTCCTTGAGGTCGAGGAGCAGGTCGGGGCCGGCCTGCGCAAACTCGAGCTGGGCGAACGGAAACTCGCACTCGAACTGTTGGGCGGCGTAGTCGCGAGCGATTCGGATTGCCCGTAGGGACACCTTCTTGAGGCGGAAGGCGGCCACGACGGCAACTTCAATGAGCTGGAGGTACGAGAGCGCTTCCCTTGGCGCACGCTCTGGCATGCCCGCTCCACCTGCTTCGGTCCCCCGGTGCCAGCGGGTAACGGTCTGCCTCGTCGTCTCGGCGTACCTCGCTGCCGCGGAGATTCGGTACGCAGGAAGGTAGAGTCGCCGGCGCCAGGGCTCGACGGCAGGAGCTTCAGCGGTCGCGGCCATGGTGCTCCTCCGGCAGGGAATGCCCTCCCATAGTAGATCACCAGTCGCATAGGCCTGAGACGTGGCCCCCCTACGCCGGCCTCCCGCGGAGCCGGTCCTTCCGGCCCGGCGTGGCCAGCAGGAAGGCGATGATCTCGCGCCAGTGGTGGCTGACGTAGTACTGACCCGCCAGCGCCGCCGCCGTCCCCACGCCCACGATCGCCCACTCGCCCGCGTTGATCGGGGAGAAGTCGAAGAAGTCGCGCAGCCACGGCGTGTACACCGTCAGCACGAGCGCAAAGCCCAGCAGCCCGCCCAGGAATAGCGTCATCACCGGGCGCGTCAGGCTGCGGAATGACGCCCCCTCGAAGCCGAGCACCTCGATCATGAACCCGATGCTGGTGAACCCGATCACCAGCGACACCAGCGTGCGCGACTCCTCCACCCCCTGGCTGAACGCCCACTCCACGAAGACCTGCACGATCATCGCCACGATGGCCAGCGAGATGCCGGCCGGTAACGCAAAGCGCAGCACGTTCGTGAGGAACTCCTTGCCTGCCTGGGGCGGCGGGATGCTGATGGAGATGAAGACCGCGGGGATGCCCAGTGCCAGCGTCGCCGTCAGCGACCCGTGCCGTGGCAGGAACGGGAAGTCCAGGCCCAGCAGGCTCGTCGCGAAGATGAGGAGGTAGGCGTACACGCTCTTCGCCATGAAGAGCTTGCTCAGCCGGGCCGAGTTGCCCAGCACGAACGTCGCCTCCTGCGCCCCCCGGATGAGCGCCGAGAACGAATCCCGCACCAGCACGATTCCCGCCACCCCCCGTGCCGTCGATGTCCCCGACTCCATCGCCACGGCGATGTCGGCCGCCCGCAGCGCGTGCACATCGTTGGCGCCGTCGCCCACCATCGCCACGAAGCGTCCCTGCTCCCGCAGGGCCTCCACGATGTGGCTCTTCTGCTGCGGCGAGATGCGTCCGAAGATGCTGTGCGACTCCACCGCCTCGGCAAACGCATCCCCTGAGAGCTGATCCAGGTCCGACCCTGAGATCGCCCCGCCCGGGGTCACGATGCGGAGCTGCTGGAGCAGCGCCGCGACCGTCTGCGGGTTGTCGCCGCTGATGATCTTCGGTTCGATGCCGAGCTGCTCCATCAGCCGGAACGCTTCCTTCACCTCCGGACGCAGCACGTCCCCGATGGTGATCAGCGCCAGCGGCCGCACGTTCACGAGCGGCGCGTCCGGGTCCGGCAGCGCCGTCACCTCCGCGAACGCCACCCCCCGCAGGCCCCGCGCGCTCGCCGACTCGTACGCGGCCAGAAGGTCGTCCGCCTGCCCGATCGAGATGAGCGCCTCCGGCGCCCCCAGCACGAACGTCCGCCGCTCCGGTCCCGCCGATAGCTGCACCGCGCTCCAGCGCCGTGCCGAGCTGAACGGCACCTGCGCGTCCGGAACCGCCGCGTTCTTCCCCCCCGCGAAGCGGTCCGCCAGGGCCGACGCCGTCTTGCTCTCGTCCGCCGTGGCCGACGCGAAAGCCCCCAGCCACCCCTCCAGCCCCGACACCCCTGCCGCCCACGTGACCCCCTGCACCGTGAGCCGGTTCGCCGTCAGCGTGCCCGTCTTGTCGAGGCAGACCACGTCCGCGTAGTTGAGCGCCTCGACCGCCTGGATGTCCTGCACGATCGCCCCCGCCCGCGACACCCGCACCGCCCCCACCGCGAACGCCACCGTTATCCCCAGCAGGAGACCCACCGGCACGACCGTCGTCACCGTCGCCGTCGTCGCCTTGAGCGACTCCGCGAGGCCCCGGTCGTCGACGCTGTACGAGATGACGATCGCCAGCGTCAGCACGATCGTCGCGCCCACCAGCACCCGCAGGAGCCGCCTCAGGTGGATCTGCAGCGGCGTCATGCGGCGCACGAGCTGGCGCGCGTCCGACGTCAGCTTGAGCGCGTACGCCTCGGTCCCGACCCGCTCCGCCGTGTAGTACAGGTCCCCCGCCACGCAGAACGACCCCGACAGCAGTTCGTCACCCGGAGCCTTCCGGATCGAGTCCGCCTCGCCCGTCAGGAGCGACTCGTCGACCTCCGCCGCCCGCCCCGTCACCGGCCCGTCCGCCACCACCTGGTCCCCCGGCAGGAGGTGTACGAGGTCCCCCCGCACGACCTCCTCCGCCGGCATCTCGCGCTCCTCGCCGCCCCGCACCACCCGCGCCCGTGGCGCCGTCAGCGCCACCAGCGACCGCAGCGTGCGGACCGCACGCAGCTCCTGGTACGTCGAGACGACCACGTTCGCGAACACGACCGCGCCCACGAACAGCCCGTCCCGGAACTCCCCCACCACCAGCAGCGCCACGACCATCGCGAGCAGGACCACGTTGAAGAACGTGAGCGCGTTCGACCGCACCACGTCCCAGTCCGTGCGCTGCCGCGTCGTGTCGACGTTCCCCTCGCCCGCCTCCAGCCGCCGCGCCGCCTCCGCCTCCGTCAGCCCCGTGCCCGGACCCAGTTCCTCGCTCACACCCACGACCGCGCTCGCCATACCTTTAAGGGTAAGCGTTCAGCGCTGTTGGCTCTTGACCTCCGCCCTTAGTTGAACAGCAGCGCCGCGGCCGCCAGCGAGACCCCCGCCGTCCCGATCACGAGTCCCGCCAGGCTGAGTCCGAGCACCATCAGCGTGTGGTGGAACTCCGCCCGTTGTCTCTCGAACCCCGCATCCAGCCTCGCATTGAAGTATTCCCGCGTGACTACCTCACCCATCGCCTCCGCCACCATCTCCACCATCCCCTCCGCCGCAGGCTCCTCGACCCCGCGCTCGCGGAGCCGCTGGACCGCCCTCAACGTGTCGAACGTGAATGACATCCCCGTGCTAGCCACGAATCATTGTAAAGATGTTGCCATCCTCCTACAAGTGTGTAATGCTGCAAGAGCGATGGCGCTCACCTTCAACTCCCGCGAAGCCGTCCAGAAGCTCCTCGGGCGCGGGCTGCCCGAGCCCGCCGCCGACGGCATCGTCGAAGTCGTCGAGGACGCCACCAGCCCCCTCGTCACCCGCGATATCCTCCACGCCGAGCTTCAGGTCGTCCGGACTGAGATGGCCGAGTACCGCGCCGACATGTACCGCGCCCTCTGGACCTTCGGCGCGGGCGTTGTCGCGGCGAACGCCGGCATTGCCGTTGCCATCGTCACCCTCGCCAACGCCCTCGACTAGTGCCGTCCCCCACCAGCCCCCTCGTGACCCGCGAGATGTTCCGCGCCGAACTCCACCGCGCCTTCTGGATCTTCAGCGTGGCCATTGTCGCGGCGAACGCTGGCACGTACGTTGCCATCGTCGCCGTCGTAACTGCCCTCGACTAGCCACCAGTCACCAGCCTCTAGCCACCAGCCACCACCCCCTAGCCACCCCACCGACCCCGCACCAGCCGCACCGCCACCGTCACCCCGCTTGCCACCCCCAGCACGACCAGTGTCCAGTAGCACTGCCCCGCCACCGTCCCCGCCGCCGCCACCAATAGACGCACGTCCCGCGTCGCCAGCATCCCCAGCATCCCCAGCCCGCCGACCACCGACCACCCACCACCGACCTTCCCCCACACCCCCTCCGCCTCCGCCCGCGCACGGCTGTAGCTCACCGTCAGCGACCCCGCCAGCGCCAGCGCCCCCACCACCGCCGCATTCGGCCAGTCCTCGAAGCGCGCCGCGTACACCGTCATCCCCCCCAGGATGGCCGCGTCCGCGTACCGGTCCGCGATCGCGTCCAGCGCCGCCCCGAAGCGCGACTCCCGCCCCGTCAGCCGCGCCAGGTCCCCGTCCACCCCGTCGATGATGCTGGCCAGCTGGATGCCGATGCCCCCCGCCACCTGCTGCCCCACCGCCACCAGCGCCCCCATCCCCAGCGAGAACGCCAGCGTGAACCACGTCGCCCCGTTCGGCGTCACCGGCGTCCCCGCCAGCCCCGCCGCCACCCGCCGGCTCACCGGCCGGTTCACGTAACGCGAAACAATGCCGTCCATGGTGGCTAGTGACTCGTGGCTGGTGGCTCGTGGTTCGTCATCTCTCCGGGCGGTGGCGGGGACCAGTCACTAGCCACTATCCACTAACCACCAGCGGCGCGCAGCGCCGCCCCGGCGGGTGGGGCCCATTCACTATTCACCATTCACTACCCACTACAGCGGCGCTCCGCGCCGCTTACCCCATCCCGCCCAGGGACAGCCCCACCAGCAGCCCGATGAACCCCAGGCACACGACGCTCAGGACCCCGATCGTTCTCCACATGCGCGCAGTGTACTGGTGACTGGTGACTAGTGAGTAGTGGCTCGTGCTTCGTGCGTCGTGACCGGTGGTCGGTCGTCGGTGGCCGGTCGGGCGGGGGCCAACAGCCAGTAGCCAACAGCCGGGCGCAAGGCGCCCCCGCTCGCCCCTACTGGTCCTCCGGCGGCTGGTAGCCCTCGCACACGATGCCGTCCTCGTCCGGATCCGGCTCCAGCGGCACGCGGTAGTCCGGGTAGCCCGAGCTCAGGCCCGCGGGGTCCGCCTGCGCCCTGATGCTCCGCGACGCCTCCAGGCACGACGAGAACGCCGTCGAGAACAGGATGATCTGCTGGTGGTCCGCCCACTCCTCGAAGTCGTTGTAGAACTCCGCCAGCGTCGCGTTGAAGACGCTCTGGAAGGCCGCATCCGCATCCAGGCCCGCGGCCGTGCCCCCGTAGAAGCGCAGCCAGTCCGCGAACTCGCCGTAGTCCTGGAGGGCGTACAGCATCACCAGCGTCTTCATGTCGTCGCTCGCCCGGTCCTGGCGGATGCTCCGCGACCGCTCGTAGAAGATCACCCGCCGGAAGCGGTCCTCCGTCATGACCGGGACGTCGCCGCTGGCGTAGTGGTTGGCGAAGTAGTCGCGCACGCCGTGGCCCACCCAGGTCGGGTTCACCTCGCCCGTCCCCACCGCGCGGTCGAACCAGATCGAGGCGAGCGCGACCTTGTCCGAGCGGCAGCTCGGGCCGATGAACATGTGCTCCCCCTCCTGGTACGCGCATGTGTCCGGCACCTCGTCGGCCTCCCGTCCGAACACCTCCTGGTAGCGCAGGCCGAGGCCGCTCTGGGAGTGGGCGATGTGGATCGTGATGTTCCCCGTGTGCGTGATCCCGTACTCATCCAGCGCGAAATCGATAACCGCCTGTATCCGCTGCCCCACCGTGTCCTGCAGCCCCGTGACGTCCTGCATGCCCAGCACCTCGCAGCAGGGCCCCGCGACGGGCGTGTCGCTGACGTCCGGCCGCGCCCGTGGCGGCGGCACGCGCGTGGGCGCCGCCCCCGTCCCGTCCGGCACCTCCACCACCACCGCGACGGGCACGTCCACCGTGATCACGCTGCTCAGCTGGAAGCGCCCCGAGTTGCTGAGCGCGGCCATGTTGAGCGGGGCGGAGGTCTCCCACTCCCCGCCCGTGGGGCGCGTGCTCAGGAACAGCTCCCCGTCCGAGATGCGCCGCCAGACGCGCACCTCCACGTTCGCCGTCGTCTCCACCGTGCGCGTCGCCGCGAACGCCCCCAGCGCCCCGCCGATGGCGATGGCCCCGATCACGGCCGCGAGTATCAGCCGGTTCGCCCGATTCATGGCGCTGCCAACCATACGCCTGCGCGCGAGTGGCTAGTTGTCAGTGGTAGCGACTGGTTCCCGGTGGGGTGGCGGGGTCCAGCCACTAACCACCAGTCACCATTCACGAGGGCGAGTGCAGCTCGCCCCCTACTGCCGGTCGATGTCTCCGAGCGGCGTGAAGCCCTCGCACACGATGCCGTCGCCGTCGTCGTCGACCTCGCTCGGGACGCGGAAGTCCGGGTAGCCGGCGTCGATTCCCGCCACGCCGCCGCTCAGGTGCAGGCTCTGCCCCGCCTCCGCGCATGTGTCGTATGACTCCGAACGGAGGGTGCGGAACTGGCTGTCCGCCCACGAATCGAAGTCGTCGTAGAAGTCTGTCAGGGACAAGCCGATCTCTTCTTCGAAGGTGGTGGCCAGGTCGGCGCCCGCCACGACCTGCTTGTAGAAGTCGAACCAGTTCCGGGTGCCGCCGTGCTCATCGATCGCGTAGGCGACGGCGATCACCTTCAGGTCGTCGCTCCCCTGTCCCCGGCGCAGCGCCTCCGGGTCCTGGTAGTACAGCACCCGCAGGTAGCGGTCGTCCCCCAGGTAGGGCGCTTCGCCGTCGGCGTAGTGGCGCGCGAAGTACTCCCGCGTTCCCAGCGCGATCCACTCCGTCCCGACCCTGCCTCCACTGGCGGCGCGCTCGAACCACTCCGATGCGAAGGCGTGGTCGTCGTGCCGGCACTCCGGGCCGAAGAACATGTGCTCGCCCCGCTGGAACGAGCACTCGCTCGGCAGCTCATCCGGGCGTGTGCCGAAGGCGTCGCGGTAGCGCACGAAGAGTCCGCTGACCGTGTGAGAGATATTGAGCGTGATCGAACCGCTGTGTTCGAGCTGGTACCGCCTGTCCCCGAAGTTGATGACTTCCTTCATCTGGTTGAGGGCGGCGTGCTGGGCGGAGGGGAAGTCGCTCATGCCCAGCACCTCGCAGCAGGTGCCCGGCCCTTCGGTCGCCGACGTAGGGGTTGGCGTGGGTGTGGGGGTAGGAGTTGGCGTCGGAGTAGGAGTGGGTGTCGGCGTGGGTGTCGGTGTCGGTGTGGGATCCGGGTCCTCCACCTCCACCTCGACTTCGATCGGCACGGTCACCAGCACCGAGCTGCTCTCGTAGAAGTTGCCCGTCAGGGTCATCTCGAGCGGGGTGTTGTGGGTGGTCCACTCACCCCCGTCGGGACGCGTGCTCAGGTAGAGGTTCCCCGTCCGGGAGCTCTCCCAGACCTTCACCTCCACCACCGCCTCCGTCTGGATCGTGCGCGTGGCGGCGAACGCCCCGAGCGCGCTCCCGATGGCAATAGCGGCGATCAGCGCGACAATGATTCCCGTCTTCATGGCGGCAACCATACGCTAAGCCGCGTCATCCCCTGTTGACAACCACCTTACCGTTCCCCCGCCCCACGGTGATCGGTGACCGGTCCACCCCGCCGATCGCCGCCCACCAACGGCCAGGGCCAGTGGCCAACAGCCGCTCGCTCCGCTCGCGGTAACCTTTTCCCGACCCCGGCGTTATACCTCCTGATTACATGCACGCGCGTGGGCGTCCGTGGGCGCAGCGCGTGGGCGGAACAGGTTGACCGTGGGGTAGGCGAACCTTAGGCTCCGCCCCACTTCTGTCCGCTTCTGTACCACGGAGAAAGGAGGCCGCTTTCCCCCGCTGAGCGAGGCGCGCGCGCAGGCCCGAAAGGCCCGGCGCGAGAAGCGTGAGACGCGAGGGTTTCACCTACCAGACCACGCACAGGGGAACGGCCCGGACCCGCCTGGAGCCTAGCGCCAGGCACTGGCGGCAGAACGAGCGGGCGGCCCCACAGAGGAAGCGGAGCACCCCTCCGCAACCGCCCGCACGATCCGGGCGAGTCCGGAACACGAACCGGCCCGCACGGGCCACAGAACAAGACCGAATCAACACCCAAGTGAAAAGGGGTACTAGATTTGAAGAAGAACTTCATTAGCGCCATCGCCGGCTGGAAGTCCGCCGCGCTCCTGGCGCTTGTAGCAATGGTGGCGGCCGTCGCCTTCAGCGGCGTTCTCACCAACACGGAGTCTGCCGACGCGCAGGCTGCTCCCTCCGGCGATCCCGGCGAGACCGTGACCGTGGCGTTCACCAACACTACCGAGGACAGGTTCCGCATTAGCACGGACAGCGAAGGCAGCGCCACGTTCGTCTTCAACGGCGGCCAGGCGCTTCGCTGTGCGAACAATGCGGTCACCGGCTGTGACGTCAACGACGACAGTGATACTGCCGGCATTTCGGTACAGATCACCATCGACGAGGACTCGCCGATCGGTGAGATCTACGTCCAGCAGATCACCCGCAGCGGTACGGGTGAGGTCGGCGTCCAGCAGGAAGTCGTCGTCACCGTGACGCGGCCCAACCCGGCTGTGGCCATCCAGGCCGCCAATGCTCCGAAAGCTGCCATCTCCAAGGATGCCACGGGCACCGGTACGCTGATCGTCGTGAAGCTTGTGAACGCTAGCGCTGCCGGCATCGCTGGCGAAGCCGTCCAGGTGACCACGACGCGCGGCGGCCTGACGCTAGCCGACGCAGTCGCGTACTCCGCCGGACCTCCCGAGGTTCTGGCGCGGCCTGCGAATGCGATCGTTACTGGTACGACCTGTCTGACCGAGGCTAATGGCCCGGGCGGCGCCGCCTGTACGCTGACTACCACGGCGGCTGCTGGCGCAGCCACCCCCACCGACACGAGCGATGACCAGGTCGCCGGCTTGATCGCCGTCCGCCTCAGGGGCAATGGCGGCACCGGCACTGCCGAGGTCGTCTTCCGCCATCTCGCCTCCGGCCTGAGCCGCACGGTCAACGTGGTTCTCCACGGTCCTGCGGCTGCTATTGAAAGCGCTGTGGCGGACCAGAGCACCATCGCCCAGGGTGGTTCGACCTTCATCGTCGTGACGATGGTTGACGCAGACGGCAACCCCGCTGTTGGCGAGATGACCGTCGACTTCCAGAGCAACAAGCCGCTCGTTCCCGCCATCGTGCCTCCGGAGGTTCCGGCCGGCACGTCGGCGAACCGCCTGAGCTACAGCCTCAACGTCGACAGGGATCTCCCGGGCCGGGCCAACGATGTTCCTGCCTGTGGTGATCACCCCAATGAGGACGACACCAACACGGCTGATGTCGATGAGAGCGAAGGCAGCATCGGCGCCGCCGCTGGCACGAACACTGCTGGTAAGTGCGCCATCCAGGTCACGGCTCCGGCCGAGACCGGCCTTGGTGACGGCGCGACGCGTGGCACGCACACGCTAACCGTTGGCACCGACAACGTGCGCATCGCGACCGTGAACGTCGAGGTCGAGGTTGGTGGCGCTCCCGCCTCCATCGAGACCGACGCTCCGGCCCGGGTTGACTCGCTCAGCTCGACCAAGGTCACGGTCACTGTCCTCGACGACGAGGGCGTGCGCGTTGGCGCAGTGCCCATCACCGTTACCCAGGTCGAGGGTTCTGGTAACGCGGACGACGTGCCCGGCGGCATGACCTCCGACGGTCGTGGCTCGTTCACGTTCCTCGCTCCGCTCAGCGCGGGTGAGGCCGTGTTCCTGATTCGCGCTGGCGACCCTGCGAAGGGTCAGCAGATCCAGGACACCGTCACCCTCGCCATCGGCGAGGCGCCGGCTGAGGAGCCCGAGGGCCCCGCGCCGACGTGGAACAACGAGCTCGTCTCGGGTCAGAACCTCGTCGTCTGGAACGGCGCCGACGGTGCTGATGCCTCCGAGGGCGCTGCTGAAGGCGTGTCGGCCATCTGGTCGTACAACACCGGCAGCGGCTCCTGGGATGGCTACTTCCCGTCCGCTGCTGACGTGCCGGGTGGCAACACCCTGACATCGCTCAGCAACGGCCAGGCCTACGTGGTCATCGTCGACTAAGCTGTCCGCAACCAACCCCACCCCTGGTCCCGCCACGCGCGGGGCCGGGGGCCGGGGAAGGTCCGGGCTTTAGCCATACGGACAGACAAAGGAGCAAAACGGAATGACCAAGACTCTTAAGTGGCTCGGGGGAGGCGTCGCGGCGGTCATGCTGCTTGGCCTCGCCGGCCTCTTCAGTGGAGAGGTGGCCGAGGCCCAGCCGTCTGGCCCGCCTCACCGCTTCGCCGGCTCCGTCACCCTCGACGGTGAAGCCGCGGCCGCCGGCACGTCGGTCACCGCCGTTGTCAACGGCGCTACCTGCGGCTCCGCCACCGTCATCGAAAGCGCTGCGGGCTCGACCTACGTGGTCGATGTTCTCGACAACTGCGCCGACGACGGCGACACCGTCTCCTTCCAGGTTGGTGGCTACGACGCCGCCGAGTCTAGGACCTGGAGCGGTGGTGGCCGCACCGACCTCGACCTGAGCGCATCCTCGGCTATGCCCGAGATGCCTGAGGACGACATGGCCGATGACATGGCCGACGACGACATGGCAGAAGAGTGCCCGGACGACATGGGCGAGGGCGACATGCCCGACGAGCCCGCAGAGCCCGGCGACGACATGCCTGACGAGCCCGCAGAGCCCGGCGACGACATGGCCGGCGACTGCCCGTCCGACGACATGGCTGATGACATGGACGACGACATGGCAGACGACGACATGGACGACGACATGGCCGACGATGACATGGCTGACGACGACATGGACGACGACATGGCTGATGACATGGACGACGACATGGCGGACGACGACATGGCTCCGGAAGTTGCCGACACCGGCACCGGCCTGGCTACCACCAGCTCTTCGCTGGCTGCCATCCTCGGTGTGACCGCCCTCGCAATCCTGCTGGGCAGCTACACCTTCGCTCGCCGCCGCCGCTAGTCCGCTAGCGACGCAAACGGCACAACCCGAAAGGGGCCCTCCGGGGCCCCTTTCTTGTTGTGGTGGCTAGTGGCTGGTGATTAGTGAATGGTGGCCCGTCCCCCCGCGAGCGCAGCGAGCCACCATCCACTAGTCACTACCCACCATCCACCACCCCCCTGTATCGTCCCCCACGAACCACCAACCACTAGTCACTAACCACTATGCAAAACTGGATCATCGCCGCGCTCGTCGCCGCCATCGCGCTCACGCTCGTCGCCGGCGCCGTGGCGCAGTCGCGCTACGCCCACCCCACGGCCAGGGTCCAGCTGCGCATCTGGGAGGAGTACGAGCAGCCCCGCAAGAACTGGGTCAGCATCCGCACCGACGGCGCCCGCTGGGGCGCCGACACCCCCCGCCTCCACTTCGACGACGGCGTCAGCCCCGACGGCCAGTACCGCTACGCCCAGCTCAGCATCGACACCGCCGTCCCCGACCCCGTCCCCACCGGCCTGTACGTCACCGACACGTCCTGCTACCGCAGCCAGTTCAACGCCTTCCTCACGCTCAACGGCTACATCCACAACGTCACCAGCGCCACCGTCCGCGACGTGACCGTCACGGCCGCCCTGCGCGAACGCACGGGCGTGGAGGTCGCGCAGGGCGCGGCCATCGCCCTGCACGGCATCTCGCCCTGGGGCCAGCGCGCGCTGGCCATCAACTTCTTCAGCGCCCTCGGCAGGCAGGGCACGTGCCACGTCGTCGCCATCGAGTACGAGGCCACCATCCGCTACGACGAGCCGCAGGCGGCGCCGGAATGATCAAGAACGCCGTCATCGCCGCCCTCGCCGTGGTCCTGGCGCTCTCGATCGCCGGCGTCGTCGCCCAGACGCAGCGCACGACCACGGTCGACGTGCGCATCTACGAGGACGTCGACGATCCGACCGTGCACTACATCTCCTCCCGCCCCCACGGCGGCCGGTGGACCGAAGCGCGCGAGGTGCCGCCCCTCAACGACGGCTTCGTCCAGGCCGGGAAGTACCGCTTCGTCAACGTCTGGGTGGGCGCCACCGTCCCCCGGCCCATCCCCCCCGCCGTCGAGCTGTTCGACCTCGAGTGCACCGACCACGTCCACCCGGACGGGTTCCACCGCATCCTGCGCGGCACCCTCCGCAACCTCGCGAACGCGACGCTGACGGAGGTCACGATCACCGCCGCCCTCGTGAACGAGGACGGCGTCGAGGTCCTGCAAATCACGAGGGAGGTCACGGGCGCCATCGCGCACGGCGGCGAGCGGCCCTTCGTGGTCAACTTCATCCGCGCCCCCAACGTGGCCGGAACCTGCCCCATCGTCAGCATCGACTACACCGCCACGGTCCGCTACGAAGTGCCGATTCCGTAGTGGTTAGTGGCTGGTGACTGGTGACTGGTGGCTCGCTGCGCTCGCGCAGGTGAGGGGACCGACCACCAGCCACTACATTGCGCGCGCCACGTCTTGCGAAGCACAAATATCGTGCTATGCTCGCTCTGCGATGTCGCTCACCTTCAATCCCCTCGAGGCTTCCCGCAAGCTCCGCGAGAGCGGCATGGCTGAAGCCACCGCCGATGCGACGGTCGAGGTCATCGGGGAGGCGACGAGCCCGCTCGTCACCAATGACTTCCTCGACCGGCGCTTCGCCGAGCATCGCGCCGAGATGTACCGCGCCCTCTGGATCCAGGGCGCCGGCATCGTGACTATCAACGCCGCCATCCTCGCCACGGTCATTTCCCTCGTCGAAGTCCTGCGCCAGTAATCGGCGATCGGCGCCCACGGCCCGCTGCCCATCCCGTAACGCTCACAGCCCGTGCCGCCGCCCTCCCCTACACTCTTCGGGTGGACCTGATACTGGCGAACCGCGCGCTCGTCGACCACCACGCCCCGCACGGGGGCGCGGGCGGTCCCGCGCCCGCCACGGGCGGGCTCGTCGAGGCCGTCCGGCCCGTGCTCGTCCCCTGGAACGGCGCCACCGGAACGACCTGGATCGGCGCCGGTCGGGGCCCCCACGACCGCGCCTGGACCGACCCCGCCGGCTTCGAGCTGCTCGAGACGCCCGCGGGCCCCATCCGCCACCAGCGCCTCTACCTCGCCGAGGACGACTGGCGCGGTCACTACGCGGAGGTGGCGAACGGCTTCTTCTGGCCCCTCCTCCACCTCGTGCGCGTCGACCTGCCCCTCAAGCTCGCCTACTACCCCACCCCCGAGCCCCCCTCGGAGGCGGCCTGGGCCGCCTACGAGCGGGTCAACCGCGCCTTCGCCGAGGCCGCCCTCGCCGCCGGCGGCGAGGTCTGCTGGGTGCACGACTACCAGCTCGCGCTCGTGCCGGCCATGCTCCGCGAGGGTGGCTTCGAAGGGCGCACCGGCTTCTTCCTCCACACCCCCTTCCCCTCCCTCGCCGTCGCCGAATCCTCCCTGCCGCCGCCCGCCCGCGCCCGCTTCGCCGCCTGGCTCGACGGCATCCTCGGCGCGGACCTCGCGGGCGTCCAGACCGAGGCCGACGCCGACCGCCTGCGCGAGGCCGCCGAGCGCCTCTGCGGCGCTCGCGTCGAGGGCCCCGACCTGCGCCTGAACGGCCGCCTCGTGCGCATCGCCGCCTTCCCCGCCGGCATCGACGCGGACGACCTCGCCCGCCAGGCCCCCGCCGGCGCCCTCCCCGCCGCCGTCCCCCACGACCCCGCCCTGCCCCTCGTCGTCGGCCTCGAGCGCGCCGACTACACGAAGGGCGTCCCCGAGCGGCTGGCCGCCGTCACGGCTGCGCTCGAAGGCGGCGCGCGCTTCGCCTACGCCGGCTTCTCCGCGCCCACCCGCCCCGGCGTCCCCGCCTACGACGCGCTCCAGGCCGAGTGCGAACGGCTCGGGGCGGAAGCCTCCGCCCTCGCCGCCGATCGCGGCCTGCCCTTCGTCCAGAGCCGCGAGGCGCTCGCCTGGAGCGAGGTCCTCGCCCTCCTCCGCGAGGCCGACGTCGTCTACACCGCCTCCATCGCCGACGGCATGAACCTGGTGCCGCTGCAGGCGGTCATCGCGCAGTCGTCGCGGCCCGCGGGCGCACGCGGCGTCGTGCTGGCGGGGCGAGACGCCGGCGTCTCGTCCGCCTACGCCGGCTTCGAGGACGACGGTCTCGTCGCCCTCGACCCGCTCAAGGCCGAATCATCGAGACGCGCCCTCCTCGACGCCCTGGCGGGCCGCCTCGGCTGTGTCAGCGACTTGCTGGTGGCCGCCGTCCGCGAGCGCGACGCCCACGCCTGGGGGCGCACCTTCCTCGCCGCCCTCGACGGGGCATGACGCTGGACGCGGCGCTCGCGCGGCGCCTCCGCGAGCTCGCGCACGGTCCGGCGCCCCTGCTCGTCGCGAGCGACCTGGACGGGACCCTCGCCCCCATCGTCCCGCGCCCCGAGGACGCCCGCATCCCCACCGCCACCCTCACCGCCCTCGAGCGGCTCGCGAGGGTCGCGCACGTCGCCATCGTCACGGGCCGGGACCTGGCCACGGCGCGCGCTCTCGCGCCCGCCTCGGGCGTCGAGTTCGTGGCCAGCCACGGCCACGAGGCGTCCTTCGCCGCCCCGACCCTTCCCGGCGCTGACGCTGCCCTCTCCGAGCGCCTCGAAGGACTCGCGGGCGACATCGCGGCGCGCTTCGCGGGCACCGCCCTGCGGGTCGAGCGGAAGGCGCGCTCCGTCGCGTTCCACTACCGCGCCGACCCCTCTCTCGCAGCCCCGCTCCGCGAAGCCCTCCGGGAACCGCCCGAGGGACTGCGCATCCAGCCGGGGCGTCTCGTGCTGGAGGTCCTGCCTGCCGGCGGGGGCAAGGGCACGGCCCTCGCCGCCCTCATCGAACGCTTCCGCCCCGGGTGGCTCCTCGTCCTCGGCGACGACCTCACCGACGTGGCCATGTTCGAGGCGGCACAGGCGCGGGGCGGACACGTGGTCGTGCTGGCCATCGCGGGCGGCCCGGAGACCCCGCCCGAGGTCGTCGCCGCCGCAGACGCCGTGGTGGACCAGGAGCAGGTCGGCGAGGTGCTCGCGCTCCTCGTGGAGGCGTTCGCAGACCCTCCTCCCGCCTGACCGCGCGGGTATACTCGAAGCCATGGAAGTCCCACCCGACCCCCAGGCCGGTCCCGACCGCTCCCAGGACGCGTTCGACTTCTCGGAGGGAACGATGGGTCTGCCGGCCGACCTCGCGCGGCAGATCCGGGAAGCCGCCGACAGCCTCACTGGCATGGGCGCCGAGCAGCGCCGGCACCTCGCGATCGCCATGACCGCCGTCGGCGCGACCTGGATCGCGCCCGTGCTGGCGGCCCGTCGCCGCCGCAAGCGCCGCCGCCGCAAGCCGGCCTAGGCGGCACCTCGCTTGAGCGCTGAAGCCCTCGATTCCCTGAACGGTGAGATCGCCGGCTGTCGCGCCTGCCCGCGGCTTGTCGAGTGGCGCGAGCAGGTGGCCCTCGAGAAGCGCGCCGCCTACCGCGACTGGACCTACTGGGGCCGGCCCGTGCCCGGCTTCGGCGATCCCGACGCCGAGATCTACGTCGTCGGCCTGGCTCCCGCTGCGCACGGCGGGAACCGCACCGGGCGCGTCTTCACCGGCGACCGTTCCGGTGACTGGGTGTACGGCGCGCTCCACCGCGCGGGTTACGCGAACCAGCCCACGAGCACTGACGTAGACGACGGTCTCGAGCTGTCCGGTGCCTACATCGGTGCGATCGTGCGCTGCGCACCCCCCGACAACCGCCCCACCCGCGAGGAGCGCGCGGCCTGCATGCCCTACGCCCGGCGCGAGCTCGACCTGCTTGGCTCGGCGAGCGTCGTGGTGGCGCTCGGCGCTTACGCCCACGATGCCGTCTGCGACCTCGTCGGGCTGCGCCCCCGGGCGAAGTTCGGGCACCTGGCCGAAGCCGCCCTCCCCGACGGGCGCACCCTGCTCGACTCCTTCCACCCCAGCCAGCGCAATACGTTCACGGGAAAGCTGACCCAGGAGATGTTCGACGCCGTCTTCGCCCGCGCCCGCGAGATCGCGAGCCGCGGTTAGGCCCGCGCGAGGGCGACCGCCACCACTGCCGCCGTCTCCGTTCGCAGGGTGTTCGGCCCAAGCGAGGCGATGATCGAGCCCGCTTCGATCGCGCTCATGACCTCGTCCTCGCTGAACCCGCCCTCGGGCCCCACCGCGATGGCGACCGCCCCCCGATCCGGGAGCCCCGCCGCGACCTCGCCCCACGCCGCCCCCTCCCGGTTCGCGAGCACGAGCGCGCCCTCCCACGCCGCCAGCGCCTCGTGGAGAGGGGTTACCGGCGCGATCTTCGGCAGGTAAAGCCGCCCGCACTGTTCCGCCGCCTCGATCGCGATCCTCCCCCAGCGCTCGTGCCTGCTCTCCGAGACTTCCTGCCCTCGCACCGAGCGCTCGGTCGTGATGGGGCGGAAGACATCGACGCCCGCCTCGACGCATTTCTCGATCGCCCACTCCACGCGGTTCGCGCGCACGTTCGCGCACCACACTTCGACTGATCGCGCGGGTCGCGGCTCCCGCCGCGCGAGGTCGCCCACGGTCGCAATGACCGCATCGCGCGACACATCCTCAATGCGCGCGCGGTACTCGACCCCGTCGCCGGCGAACACGAGAAACTCATCGCCTTTCCGCAGCCGGCGGGATCCGGCCAGGTGCCGGGCCTGAGAGCCGGCAAGCTCAAGCGGTCCCGGCCCCACACCTTCCGGCAGGCAGACCCGCGGCAAGCCGTCCATTTCTAGGGCCGTGCCAGTTCCAGGAGCGCCCAGTCGCGCTCCTCGCACTCGCCCGTGAGAGTCAGGCCGTGCTCGGCGAAGGCGGCCAGCACGTCGTCCCGGTCCGTCGTCAGGAATCCGCTCGCGATGAGCTTCCCCGTGGGTTTGAGCGCCCCCGCAAGCGCCTCCGCCAGCTCGATGTCGGCCCGCGCGCTCACGTTCGCGACCGCCAGGTCGGCAGGGGGAACGTTCTCACCGGGGAAGCCGCCGTGGAGGGTTACGTGGTCATTGGCCTCGTTCGCCTCGCAGTTCGCTCGCGCCACGTCCGCGGCGATCGGGTCGATCTCGAACGCGTCGACCCGTGCCGCTCCCAGCTTCACCGCCGCGATCGACAGGATCCCCGACCCCGCTCCAACGTCGAGCACATGCGCTCCCGGTCGCACGCTCTCGTCGAGCGCCGCAAGGCAGAGCCGCGTCGTCTCGTGGTGGCCCGTGCCGAACGCCTGGCCGGGATCGAGCCGCACGATGAGCTGCCCAGGCGCCACCTCGTAGTCGACCCACGAGGGCACGATGGCGATACGCCCCGCCTCCACCGGACCGAAGAACTCGCGCCAGCTCACCGCCCAGTCCTGCTCGTACAGCGGCCGCGCCGTCAGCTCGACCTCCGGGTAGTCGGCGAGATCCTCGCGCAGGCGCTGGGTCAGGACGGCGCCCAGCTCGCTTGCCGGCAGGTAGACCCGCAGGGCAACCGGCTCACCATCCCGCACGGCGTAGCCCTCCTCGGGACCGAGCAGGTCGACGGGTTCCTCGACCGCGAGACCGCCCGGCGCGGCCTCGCGCATGACCGCCGACACGGCCTCGACGAGCGCCGGCGGCGTCTCCGCCGTGATCTCGTACCAGAGCCCGGTCATGCGGGCGCGCTCGCGGCGGTGCTAGCCGGCGACGGCGTCGCGCACACGCTCGAGGAAGCTCTTGTGCCGGGAGGGGAGGGAGGGGGTGCCCATCGTGTCCGCGAGCTTTTCCAGCAGTTCCCGCTGCTCCTCCGTGAGCGACTCCGGCACCACCACCGTCGTCTGTACGATCATGTCGCCGCGGCGTGAGCTGTTCAGGTGCGGGATACCCTGCCCGCGCACTTTGAATTGGTCCCCGCTCTGCGTTCCCGCGGGCACGTCGAAGTCCATGTCGCCCTCGAGCGTCGGCACCGTGAGGCTCGTGCCCAGCGCCGCCTGCGCCATGTTCAGGGGCAGGTCGTACAGGATGTGGTCGTCCAGGCGCTCGAAGAGCTCGTGCGGATCCACGTCGAGCAGCACGTACAGGTTCCCGGGCTGGCCGCCCCGATCCCCCACCTCGCCCTCGCCTGTCAGCCGCACCTGCTGGCCGTCGTCGACGCCCGCCGGGATTTTCACGCTGATCTCGCGTGCCCGCCGTACGCTCCCGCCCCCCCGGCAGTTGTCGCAGGGGTTTGTGATGACGCGCCCCTCGCCCCGGCAGCGCCCGCAGGTGGACACGTTCACGAACTGCCCGAACACGCTCTGCTGCGCCCGCCGGATCTCGCCCGCGCCCTTGCACTCGGGGCATACGTCGGGCGAGCTGCCCGGCGCCGCGCCCGAGCCGCTGCACTCCTCGCAGTGCTCCAGGCGCGTGTATTCCAGCTCCTTTTCGGCGCCGAACGCCGCCTCTTCGAAGGTCAGCCTGATGCGTGCGCGCAGGTCGGCGCCCCGGGCCGGACCGCGACGCCGGCCTCCCCGCCCCGCGCCGCTGAAGAACGCGTCGAAGATGTCGCCGAAGCCGTCGAACGTCTGGAACCCGTCGAACCCCGCCGGCCCGCCCGCCCCGTCGACGCCAGCGTGGCCGAAGCGGTCGTAGGCGCTGCGCTTGTCGGTGTCCGAAAGCACCTCGTAGGCGCGATTGATCTCCTTGAAGCGCTCGGCCGCGTCGGCGCTCGAGTTGCGGTCCGGGTGGTACTCCATGGCCAGCTTCCGGTACGCCCGCTTGATGTCGTCCGCGGACGCATTCCGGGCGATCCCGAGCACCTCGTACAGGTCGCGCTGAGCCGGAGGCATAGGTAAGGCAGTGTAGCACCGGCCCCGTGTAGGAGAGCGTCGCGACGCTACCGGGCAGTGGTAGGTGAGAGTGTGAAAGAAGTGCATCGGAAGACGTTGTCGGCTGACAAAAGGTGATACGATGCGCGGCGGAGGCGTTGCCGTGGCATTCGACACGCTTGGCGCTGCGCGAAGGCTTCGTGAGGGCGGGGCGGACGAGCCCCTCGCGGAAGCCGTCGTCGAGGTCGTCGTCGACGCCACCTCCGAACTGGTGACCCGGGACTACTTCGACCAGCGCATGACTCTGCAGGAACAACACCTGAACGACCGGATGGACGCGCGCTTCGAAGCCTTTCGTGCCGAGATGTACCGCATGTTCGCTATCCAGGGCGGCGTGATTCTCGGCGGCGTCGGTGTGATCGTGGCGCTGGTGGAAACCCTCAACTAGCAACCTGCCGGCAGGCGCTCTCCTACACTGCAGCGGTGCCCCATCCACCCCGCCCCGCCAGCGATTGGCTCGATCTCCACCTCCGCGCCCTGTTTGTCCACGACGCGCGCGGTCGCATCGTGACCCGTAACGCCCTCGATCGCGGCCCCGCCCCCCGCTTCTTCCTCGGCCGCACGCCCGACCGCAATCGCTGGCGCTTCCGCGACGACCTCCCCGACGGCCTGGCCGAGCGCCTCGAAGCCGTCTGCGCCGCCGAGCCGCTCGCCACCGACCTCCGCGCCCCTCCTCGCCACGGGGAGCGCTACCAGAAACTCCTGGTCACCCATGCCCCCGTCGCGGAGCACTGGTCCGGCCCCGCCTACCGCTTTCCCGAGGTCCTTCCGCCCACCACCCCCGGCGTGGTCCGCCTCAAGTCCGGGAACGCCCACCTGCTCCGTGGCGGCGACCTCGAGCCCTGGCTCGAAGACATCGGCCACAGCGAGCCGCTGGTCGCGCTCGTGCGCGACCGCCGCGCCGTGTCGGTTTGCGGCAGCGTGCGCATCACGCCCGAGGCCCACGAGGCCGGCGTCGAAACCAGCGGTGGCGCCCGCGGGCGCGGCTTCGCCGTCGCCGTCGTCGCGGCCTGGGCGCGCGCCGTCCGCGAGCTCGGCGCCGAACCCCTCTACAGCACCTCCTGGGACAACGCCGCTTCGCAGGCCGTCGCCCGCAAGCTCAACCTCGTCCCCTACGCCTCCGACTACTGGATCGACTGAGGGTAGTCCCACTCAGGCGGACGCGGTCGGCCGCTTTCCTCAGCAAGGGTCCGCAGGCCCGAGCGCTCTCCTCAGCCGCGCATCGCGCGGCGCTCCACTCAGCCGCCCCACAGGGGCGGCGCTCTCCTACACTGTGCCGATGCCGCGTATCCCCGAGACCCACGCCGACGTCTTCGACCGCTTCGTCCGTGGTCCCGCGCTTGTGCGCGAGGCGCTCGCCGGGACCGGCCCCGCCACCCTCAACCGCCGCCCGCCCGGCGAGGACTGGTCGATGCGCGACGTGGTCATTCACCTCGCCGACTCTGAGCTGGTGGGCGCCATCCGCCTCCGCCTCGCTCTCGCCGGCGACGAGCCCGACCTCCCGGTCTACGACGCCGACCTCTGGAAGCGGAAGCTCCTCTACATCTTCCGCGACCCCGAGGCCGCCATGAGCGGTTTCCAGCAGGCCCGCTACGGGACTGCCGAGCTCCTGCGCGAGTGCGCCCCCGACGCCTGGGAGCGCACAGGCATCCACCCCCAGCTCGGAGCGCTCACCGTGGCCGACCTCGTCGCGTTCGGCGCCGACCACGTGGACGAGCACGTCGCCCAGCTGCGCTCGCTGCGGGGGGAATCAGCATGACACGTGCTGTGTGATCTGGGGTGGCTTGTGAAGAAACCGGAGTATGTTGCGCCACAGGGTGGTTGCTTCCTATGGTTGTTGTGTAGACTGATGGTGTGGCGACACTCGACACGCACCGCGCCGTGACGAAGCTCCAGGACGCTGGCGCGCCCGAACCGCTGGCTGTTGCCACGGTGGAAGTGGTGGAGAACGCCGCCAGTCGCCTGGTCGGCCGGGACTACCTGCGGGCGGAGCTCCGGCGGACTGAGTTGACTATCGGCGGGATGATGCTGGGCTTGATGGTGGCCATCGCCGGAGTGGCGATCACCATTACGGAGCTTATCTAGGGAAGCGCTAGCCCCAGACCTCGTCGATCAGCGCGTCCTCGATGTCGAACACCGAGGGACCGTCGGGCATGGGCAGGGGCTCGTCCCGGAGCCACTGGGGCAGACGGTCGTCCTCGCGGTCGAAGCCGGCGCGCCGGTTGAACTCGCGCTCCGTCTCGATTGCGTCGCGCGAGAGCGTCAGCAACTCGTCCTCCGACAGCGGCTCGCCGAAGCGCTCGCTGATGAACGCCGCCATGTCGCCCGGGAGCGCGTTCGTGAACTGGCACACCCCCACCGAGTCGACCGCCATCATCGTCAGCTGCTCCTGGCGGCTCTGCTTCACGAGGGTGTCCGGCGTCGCCCCCCGCGCCGTCACCATCCCCGCCGTGTGGTCGGCGCCCTGGGGGCTGCTGCTGTAGGTGATGCCCATCCCCTTCAGCGTGCGCGGCTCCCAGGCCGGCAGCCCCTGACCCTTCACGACCGGGACCCGGTCGATGCCGTAGGTCGCGGCCACGTGAGCAGTGCCGCCCCCGATGATGCGTCCCAGCGGCGTGCCTCCGCGGATGTCCTCGTCCAGCAGCCGCTTCGTCCCCTCCCAGTCGCCCCAGCCCAGCACGCCCGCCTCCATCGCCACCCCGATCGCGTTCCCCACCTCGATCGTGTCCAGCCCGATGTCGTCGCAGAGCCGGTCCAGCTCGGCCACCGCGTCGGCGGGACCGATCTCCAGGTTCGAGCCGAGCAACGCGATCGTCTCGAACTCGAGCGCCGTGGTCACGTGCTCGCCTTGCTCGTCGTTGTAGAGGATGGCGCACTTGATGATGCAGCCCGCCATGCAGGGCAGCATCTTGCCGCCCCGCTCCTTGCCGAGCTCCTCGATCACCTGGCCGCTGATGGACTCCGCGTGCTCCCAGCTCCCCTCGCGGTGGTTCCGGGTCGGCATCGAAAGCACGTTGTCGCGGTTCACGAACTTGATGACGCCGGCCGTGCCGTAGCGGCTCGTGTTGTGGACGCGCGGGTCGTCCAGCACCATCTTGCTGAACTTGACGACCTCGCCCTTGAACGCCTTCGCGTTCTCCCCGGGAACCGTGCGCACGCCCTCGGCGTCGTCCACGACGATTGCCTTCAGGCCCTTTGCCCCCATCACCGCCCCCGGACCGCCCCGCGCCGCGTGACGCGTCGGGCGGCCCTCCGGGTCCGTCACCGCCACCGAGGCGGAGGACATGCGGTGCTCGCCCGCCGGCCCGATGGTGGCCGCCGCGCGCGTGCGCAGCGCCTCGCCCACCAGCTCGCGGTGAAGGTCGTAGTTGCTGCGCCCCGCGAGGTCATCGGCCCCCGAGAGACGCGCGCCCTTGCCGTCGATGTCGAGGCGCTTCCAGCCGTCCGGGGAAGCGCCCGAGACGACAATCGCCTTGATCCCGAGCCGCGCCAGCCGGTGTCCCAGCTGCCCGCCCACGTTCGCTTCCTTCGTGCCGCCCGTGAGGGGGCTCTTGAAGCCGAAACTCGTGCGGCCGCTCGTGGTGACGGCGGTGCCTGCAAGCAACCCCGGCGCGATGAACAGCTTCGCCGCCTCGCTCAAGGGGTGGATGCGGGCGTCCGTCTCCTCCAGCAGCATCCGCGAAGTCAGGGAGCGGCCGCCGAGGAGCGCGTACGCCTCGGGCGCGCGCTCTTCCGTCACGTCGCCCGTGGTCAGTCACTGTCCACGCGAATGATGCGGTCGATGGCCATGGCCCTTCCTTGCTCACAATCCAGCGGTTAATGCGGGAGGGGTCGTTATCGTACAGTAGCGCCCCCTGAGGGCGAGCGCGGGGCCATCCCTAGAAGAACGGGTTGAGCCACCGTGGCGCGACAACCGCCAGCGTCAGCCAGACCGTGCCCGTCCCCAGCGCCGCCACCACCAGCTCCGGAACGACCCGCAGCGGCGCTGACACCGCGGCCGTCCGAGCGTAGGTGGGCCATTGGCGGAAGCCCCACAGCACCCCGGCCGCCAGCGCTCCCAGCAGCAACCCTCCGATGTGCCCGCCGAGTGAGATTCCGGGAATCGTCAAGGAGATGACGATGTTGATCAGGAGGAACCCGAGCACTCCTGAGTCCTGCCGGTTGAACCGCGACGCCCGCTCGGCCACCACCACTACCCCGCCCAGCCCGAACACCGCCCCCGAGGCCCCCGCCGTGAACGCGTTCGGGTCGAGCACCAGCGCTCCCAGCGAGCCGCCCAGCATCGAGATGGCGTAGAGCAGCAGCAGGCGCGCCCCGCCGATGCCGGGCTCGAGCATCCGCCCCAGCCACCACAGCACCAGCATGTTCATCCCCAGGTGCAGCAGCCCGTAGTGCAGGAACCCCGAGGTCACCAGCCGCCAGTACTCGCCGCTGTCGACCAGCTGCCCCTGCAGGGCGTAGTCGAAGTGCACGGATGTGACCTGGCCGCCCCAGAGCGACACGTCGCCGGTCGCCGCCGCCACCACGAACCAGACGAGGACGTTGATCCCGATGAGCGCCGTGGTCACCACCGGGCGCTGCCGGGCCGCGAGCGAGAACTGCCGCGTCCGCCGCATCCCCGCCCGCACGCAGTCCGGGCACTGGAACCCAACCGCCGCCGAGACCATGCACTCGGTGCAGATCGGCCGCTCGCAGCGCTGGCAGCGGACCGCCGCCGAGCGCCGTTCGTGCCGGTAGCAGGGGGCTGTGCGAGTGGTCACACCCTGAGTATAGGGAGGCCGCCCGCTCGCCTTGGAGTGGAGCGTGTCTTCCCCGTACCCTCCGTGGCGACCGGCCCTGGCCGCCGGCGGAAGGACGCGTCGATGGAAGGCCCGGCCCCGGAACCTGCCGCTTTCCAGTCGTGGCTGCGGACGCTCGACGGGTATGGCGAGGCCGAGGTGCTCGCTCTCCACCCGGTCGAAGGGGGCGCATCCAACGTCATCCTGCGGGCGGCTCTCGCGAACGTGCCCCTCCCCGCAGTCCTCCTCCGCCTCCAGCGCGAGCGCGGCATCTTCGAGCCCTACGATGTCGTCCGCGAAGCTGCTGTGCTGAGGCGCCTCGCTCTCTCCCCCGTTCCCGTCCCCGCCGTCGTCGGCGAGGAACCCGACGCAGCGGTGCTCGGCGCGCCCTTCGTCGTGCTGGAGTGGGTCGACGCGCCCCACATGGGCGTCGCCGGCCCGGAGGCGAGCTTCAGCGCCTACGCCGCCATGGTCGTCCGCATCCACGCCCTCGACTGGCGCGCGCTCGGCCTCGACGAAGTGCTCGCCGTTCCCGCCTCCGCCGCGGCCGCCACCCGCGGCGAGCTGGAGGTCATCGGCGAGCGCATGGAGCGCGTTCCCGGCGCCGATGCCCCTATCCTCCTCCGTGCCTACGAGGTCCTGCGAGAGCGCGTCCCCGGAGGCGCGCCCATCGGGTTCTGCCAGGGCGACATCAACGTCTTCAACTACCTCTTCCGCCGGGGCGAGGTGGCCGCCGTCGTCGACTGGGAGCAGGCTCGCCTGGGCGATGTCCGCAACGACGTCGGCCAGGTGCTCGCCCTCGGCCACCTGAAGGGCGCCCCCTTTGGTCCCGTGCGCGAGCAGTTCTTCCTGCAGGCCTACGAAGGTGCCCGTGCAGCCGGCGAGCTGGCCGACATGGAGTTCTTCCGCGCCCGCTGGCTCTTCGAGCTGGGCGTCATCTACCACGGCTGGCGCGCCTTCAACAGTGACCTCCCGTGGTACACCTGGAGCCACCTGGAAGAGCTGCTGGAACTGGCCCTCGGCGAGGTCGAACACCCCTCAAGCTGAGCCCCGCCGCTGCGTTAACGGGCCATTAATCGCTTGTCCATACGGTCCCTGCGAGTGTTGGCGATCGACCCCTTTCCTGTCCCGTTGCCCGGTCTTGCCGGAGGCGCCGCGTGGCGCTAGCCAGCCCCCCCGACGGCGCCGATCTCGCCCGCGCGCTGCGCAAGCGTCCCTTCCGCCGCCCCGGCGAGAACCTCATCGTCGTCGCCCTCGTGCTCTGCGCCGCCGTATCGATCGCGACGACGTTCGCCATCATCTATGTGCTCTTCTCAGACGCCATCGGCTTCTTCCGCGAGATCTCCTTTTGGCACTTCTTCAACCCCGGAAACGAGTGGCAGACGCTCTTCGACCCGCGCAGCTTCGGCGTCTGGGAGCTCGTGCTGGGAACGGTCAACGTCACCCTCTGGTCGATGGTCATCGCCCTCCCTCTCGGGCTCGCCGCCGCCGTCTACCTGAGCGAGTACGCCCACGTCCAGACGCGGCGCTTCCTGAAGCCGCTGCTCGAGCTGCTCGCCGGCGTCCCCACCGTCGTCTACGCCTACTTCGCCCTCACCTTCATCTCCGACGACGTGCTCCTGCCGCTCCTGGGCGGGAACGTCTCGTTCTTCAACTCCCTCTCCGCCAGCATCATGCTCGGCCTCATGATCCTGCCAATCATCGCCTCCGTGTCCGAGGACGCCATGGCGAGCGTCCCCCGCGACCTGCGCGAGGCCGCCTACGGCCTCGGCGCCACCCGCCTCGAGGTCGCCTTCCGCGTCGTCTTTCCCGCCGCAATCTCCGGCATCATGGCCGCCATCCTCCTCGCCATCGCCCGCGTCATCGGCGAGACGATGATCGTGGCCGTGGCTGCCGGCTCCACGCCCAACCTCAGCATCTCGCCCCTCGAGAGTATCCAGACCATGACGGGCTACATGCTCCAGGTGGCCCTGGGTGACGCTGCCCGTGGCACCACCGACTACACCTCGCTCTTTGCCGTGGGCGCGCTCCTCTTCCTCATGACCTTCGTGCTGAACGTGGCCGCCCAGATCGTCGTCCGCCGCTTCCGGGAGGCGTACGAGTAGTGAGCGCTGCCGAGACCACGCCGCAGGCCGTCACCCTCCAGGCCGAGGGAAGCGTCGCCCGGCGCCAGGCCTGGTCCCGCGCCTCGCGCTGGCTCCTCCTCGTCGCCACCCTCCTCGGCCTCGTCGTCCTCGTCATCCTCGGCATCGACAACGCCATCGTCGGCATCCCCTCGCTCGACTGGGACTTCCTCTCCAACTACCCCTCGCGCTTCGCCGAGCGCGCGGGCATCCGCTCCAGCATTCTCGGCTCGGTCTGGGTGCTCGTCTTCACCGTCATCTTCGCCATCCCCATTGCCGTTGGCGCAGCTGTCTGGATGGAGGAGTTCGCTCCCCAGAACGCCATCCTCACCACCGTCCGCCTGAACATCGCCAACCTCGCGGGCGTGCCCAGCATCATCTACGGCATCCTTGGCCTGGCCGTCTTCGTGCGGCTCATGGAACTGGGCCCGAGCATCCTCGCCGGCGCCCTCACCCTCGCCCTCATGATCCTGCCGATGACTGTCATCACCTCCGTCGAAGCCATTAACCAGGTGGCCCCCAGCATCCGCGAGGGCTCCCTCGCCCTCGGCGCCACCCGCTGGCAGACCGTCTGGAACCACGTGCTCCCCGGGGCCATGCCGGGCATCCTGACCGGCACCATCCTCGCCGTCGCCCGCGCCGCCGGCGAGACCGCCGCCCTCATCATGATCGGCGCCTTCACCTTCATCGCCTTCGACCCCGCTCTTAGCTTCAACGGCCTGCTCGATTCGTTCACCACGCTGCCGATCCAGGTCTACAACTGGACAATCCGCCCGCAGCCGGAGTTCCGCGCGAACGCGGCCGCCGGAATCATCGTCCTCATGGTCGCCGTCATCGGCCTCAACGCCCTCGCGCTCGTTGTCCGCGACCGGCTGCGCCGAAACTGACAGTAGTAGGATGTGAGAGCCCTATGTCGATCCGCGTTCGATCAACCGCCCCGACCGACGAAAGCGCCCGCGAAGCCCTGCGCGGCAACCCCGCCGTCGAGCACAGGCCCTCCGAGAACGTCGCCAGGCCGGAGGGCGAGCTCGCCTTCTCCATCTCGGATCTGAGCCTCTGGTACAGCGGGAAGCAGGCCCTGACCAGGGTCGGCCTCGACATCCCCCGCAAGAAGGTCACGGCCCTCATCGGGCCCTCCGGCTGCGGCAAGAGCACCCTGATCCGCTGCCTCAACCGCATGAACGACCTCATCCCCGGCGTCACCATCGAGGGCAACGTCACCTATCGCAACGCCGACATCTACGGCTCCGACGTCGACCCCGTCGAGGTCCGCCGCCGTATCGGCATGGTCTTCCAGAAGCCCAACCCCTTCCCCAAGTCCATCTACGACAACGTCGCCTTCGGCGCCCGCGTGAACGGCTTCCGCGGCAACCTCGATGACCTCGTGGAGAGCTCCCTGAAGCGCGCCGCCCTCTGGGACGAGGTGAAGGACGACCTGAAGAAGTCCGGGCTCGCCCTCTCCGGCGGCCAGCAGCAGCGCCTCTGTATCGCCCGCGCACTCGCCAACAACCCCGACGTCATCCTCATGGACGAGCCCTGCTCCGCCCTCGACCCCATCGCCACCCTCAAGATCGAGGACCTGATGCGGGAACTGGCGACCGACTACACGATCGTCGTCGTCACGCACAACATGCAGCAGGCCGCGCGCGTCTCGGACTACACCGCTTTCATGCTCACCGACGAGGAAATAACGGGGCAGCTTATCGAGTATGCTCCGACCGAAACGATGTTCACTCAGCCGGCGGATCAGCGCACGGAGGACTACATCAGCGGGCGTTTCGGTTAGAAGGGCGGTGCCCCATGGCCCGAGAGCTCTTCCACCAGGAGCTCACCGACCTCCAGGATGACGTGCTCATCCTCGGCTCTATGGCCGAGAAGGCAGTCGTCGACAGCGTCGAGTCGCTCCGTTCCGCCGACCTCGAGTGGTCCCAGCGCATCATCGACGAAGACGCCGCCATCAATAAGAAGCGCTTCGACATCGAGGAGCAGGCCATCTTCGTCATTGCCTCGCAGCAGCCTATGGCGACCGACCTGCGCGCCGTCATGAGCGCCTTCATGATCACCACCGACATCGAGCGCATCGGAGACCACGCCGAGGGTATCGCCCGCATCAACCTGCTCCTCGGCGCGTCCGAGGACGTTCCCCGCCGCATGGGCTACATCCCCGCCATGGCCGACCGCTCCATCGCCATGCTGCGCGATAGCCTCAAGGCCTACGTCGAACGCAACGTCGACGAGGCTCGCCGCGTCTGCGACGCCGACGACGAGGTCGACCGCCTCCAGGACGCCGTCTACGAGGAGAGCTTCCGCGGCATGATCGAAGACCCCTCCACGATCGAGCGCAACACCTACTACCTCTGGACCGCCCACAACCTCGAACGCATCGCCGACCGCTGCACCAACATCTGCGAGCGTGTCATCTACCTCGTCACCGGGCGCATGGAAGAGATTAACGTCTCGAAGTACTAGCTCGCGCCGGGCGGCATCAGCCGGCTGGGGCCCCTGCGCTTCCCGTGAGAAGCACGTAATCCGGTTCCCGTCCCCTGAGCGACAGGCGTAGGGTTCGCCGCGAGGCCTCCCGTGAACCCAACCCAGGCACTGCTGACACGCATCACCGAGCGGCATCCGTCCCTGCTCTACGCGGACTTCCGGCGGGTCTTCTGGAATGCCTTCTTCGCGTCGGCAGCGTTCTGGACCTTGCTGCTCGCCCGCGGCTGGCTCGTGCATGAGCTCACCGGGAAGGGCTTCTGGGTGGGGGCGGTCACATTCGCCGGGATGGTCCCGCTGGCCCTCTCGGGGCCGATCGGCGGCGCCCTCGCCGACCGGGTCGACCGTCGGCTGATGGCCATCTGGGCCGACGGCGTCGGCATCCTCGCGGCTGGCGGCCTGGCTGCACTCACCCTCGCCGGGGTCGTCGAGGCATGGCACGTGCTGCTGTTCGCGAGCATCGACGGGATAGGGCGCTCCTTTGGTATGCCCGCCGAGCAGGCGATCGTCCCGAACGTGGTCCGCGAGGAGCACCTGCTCAACGCCGTCGCGCTCTCTGGCATCACCCGCCACGGTTCTCGCATCGCCGGGCCGCTTCTCGGGGGCGCGCTGCTCACCACGCTCGGCGCGGGCTCGGTCTTCGTGTTGTCCGGAGTATTTCTCGCGCTCGCGCTCCAGCAGCTCGTGCTGCTCGAATACCGCAGCGCGTCGCTCCCGGGCGGCGTCCGCAACGCCATCGCCGTCGGGCCCGTGTTACGCGATGTGCGTGAGGGCGTCTTCTACGTCGCGAGCGAGCCGCGTCTGATCGTCGTGCTCGTGCTCGTCGGCCTCCATTGCGGGGCGACGATGGCGTTCGACTCGATGATGCCTTCGCTCGCGACGTCCGTTGGCGGGGGCGACGTCACCTACAGCGCCATCATCGTGGGCATCGGAGCAGGCGCGATCGTCGGGACGCTCATCATCTCGATGATCCGGAGCGAACCGGCGCTGGGACGGGTGTTCTTCCTTGTCGGCATCGGGAGCGGCGTCTCGCTGTTCGTGATCGGCATTGCCGCCACGCCCCACATCGCCGTCACCGGCGGTGTCCTCGCCGGGGCCACCCAGGCGAGCTTCATGGCGGTATCGGTGGTGTTCGTGCAGCGCGTCGCGCCCGACGAGTTCCGTGCTCGGGTGATGTCCCTGTACATCATGCTCGCCGCCGGACTGATGGCGTCCGTGAACTATGGATTTGGGTGGCTTTCGGACGATGTCGGCGTGCGCCCGTTGCTGATTGTGGCGGGCACGCTCTGGTGCGCCGGCTTCGCCGCCGCCGCGATGCTCTTGCCCGAGGTCCGCTCGCTCGTGCGAAGTGGCAACTTCCGCGCGGTCCTGCCCCCCGCGGACGCGACCGATGCCCCCATGCGCGCCACGTCGAAGTAGGAGCGAGCAGGCCGCGTTGCCCGTGCGGGCGCGCTGGCTGATACTGAACCAGCCCGCCGTATGGCGGGCTATCCGTCTGCGAGCCACCGCGCTACCGCGGGCAGCGACTAGAGAGAACCGACAGGCATGGCCAAGAAAGTCCGCGCAACGCTCACGCTCCAGATTGAGGCCGGGAAGGCGAATCCCGCGCCTCCCATCGGCCCCGCGCTCGGCCAGCACGGCGCCAACATCATGGAGTTCTGCAAGGAGTACAACTCCCGCACGCAGTCCCAGGCCGGGAACATCATCCCCGCCCAGCTCACCATCTTCGAGGACCGCTCCTTCAGCTTCGTCCTCAAGACGCCTCCTGCCGCCGACCTTCTGCGCAAGGCCGCGGGCGTCGAGAAGGGCGCCGGTGCCTCCAAGGTCGAGAAGGCCGGCGTCGTCACCTCCGCCGACATCCGCCGCATCGCCGAAACGAAGATGCCCGACCTCAACGCCAACGACATCGAAGGCGCGATGAACATCATCGCCGGCACCGCCCGCAGCATGGGCATCGACGTCGAAGATTAGCCCGGAGACCGGAGAACCCCCCAAATGAAGCGTGGCAAGCGGTTCACCACCGCCACCGAGAAGATCAACACCGACCAGAAGTACTCCCCCGAGGAGGCCATCGACCTCGTCAAGGAGACGGCCACGGCCAAGTTCGACGAGACCATCGAGATGCACCTCCTGACGGGCCTCGACCCGCGCCATTCCGAGCAGCAGATCCGCGGCAGCACCGTCCTCCCCCACGGTCTCGGCAAGGAGGTGCGCATCGCCGTCTTCACCGAGGGCGAGCCCGCCCGCGAGGCCCAGGAAGCCGGAGCCGACATTGTCGGCGGCGACGACCTCATCCAGCAGGTCCAGGACGGCTTCACGGACTTCGATACCGCCATTGCCACCCGCGAGATGATGGGCAAGGTCGGTCGCCTCGGTCGCATCCTCGGACCCCGCGGCCTCATGCCCAACCCCCGCGCCGGCACGGTCGTCGCGCCCGAGGACATCGGCCGCACTGTCACCGAGGCGAAGCGCGGCCGCGTCGAGTTCCGCCTTGACCGGCTCGCCAACATCCACGTCCCCCTCGGCAAGGCCTCCTTCGAGGCGGAGAAGCTGCAGGACAACATGGCCACCTTCATCGAGGCCATCAACGAGGCCCGCCCCGACGTGAAGGGCGCCTTCATTCGCTCGGTCACCATCACCAGCACCATGGGCCCTGCCATCGGCGTCGATGTAAACCAGGCGATGGCCCTCAAGCTCGCCTGAGCGTCCCGTCCCGTCCGACCCCCTCGTCCGGCTCCCTCGGGGGCCGGATGCCAGTTAACGGCCGTTCCTCCACCCGCTACCATTCCCCTACCCGCAGGAGGTGAGGCCATGCCTCGACTCGACGACTCCGGCGCCGGGTTCGCCGGCGTCTACAGCCAGCACCGCGAGCTCTGGGAGGCCTTCCAGGTGCAGTGGGGCACGCTCTGGGAGTACGGCTCCCTTGAGCCCCGCATCCGCGACCTCATCCGCATCAAGTCCGCCACCCTCCACGCCTGCGACTTCTGAGCGCCCGCTCGCACTGCTGCGGCGCAGCAGGACGGCATGGACGAGGGCATGATCGCGGCTATCCACGACCCAGAGACCTCCGACCTCGAACCCCGAGTCAAGCTCGCCATGATGTTCGTCGAGCGCTGGGTGCGCGACGACGCCCGCTCCATCGACGACGGCTTTTTCGCCGAGCTCCGGGAGCACTTCAGCGAACGCGAGCTGCTCGAGCTGGCCATCACCACCGGCACCGTCGAGCTCTCCCACAAGTTCAACACCGCCTTTGGCGTCATCCCCCGCCACGAGGGCGATACGTACCAGGTCGGCACGCCCGGAGCCCCGCAGTACATGCGCGACCACCTCGCCTCGCTCGGCATCGAGTCGCCCCGCGCAACGGCGGATCGCTGACGTGCCACCGGCGGCGACGGTCCCTGAGCTGCTCGCCGCCGGCGCCCCCGATGCGATCGCCGTGCAGGGTGCGGGCGGTCGCGATGCCACGTTCGCCGAGCTCCGCGCTCGCGTCGACGCCCTCGCCGGTCAGCTGCGCGGCGCCGGCATCTCTGCCAACGATCGCGTCGCCCTCGTGCTTCCCACCGGTCCCGGCATGGCCGCCGCCTTCCTCGCCGCCGCCACCGCCGGAACCGCCGCTCCCCTCAATCCCCGCTACCGCGAGGAGGAGCTGGCCCTCTCCTTCGAAGAGCTCGGCGTCCGCGTAGTCGTGGCCGCCCACGACGCGGAGGAGATCCCCGCCCTCCCCGGCGTCCGCCGCCTCGACCTGGAGGGCGACGGCCTCGACCTTGCGCTCACCGAGAACGGCCAACCGGTCCCCTCCGCCCCCGGCCCGGCCCCCTCCCCCGGCGATGTCGCGCTCGTCCTGCAGACCTCCGGCACCACCTCCCGTCCCAAGACGGTGCCCCTCACGCACGCCAACCTCGCCGTCTCCGCCGCCAACATCGCGGAGTCCCTCGCCCTTACCGCCGCCGACCGCTGCCTGATGGTGATGCCCCTCTTCCACATCCACGGGCTCATCGCCGGGCTGCTCGCGCCCCTCTCGGCGGGCGGCGCCATCGCCTGCCCCGGCGACTTCAACGCCTTCCGTTTCTTCGAGTGGCTCGATGCGTTCGAGCCCACCTGGTACACGGCCGTCCCCACGATGCACCAGCTCATCCTCTCCCGCGCCGGGCGCCACGCCGAGACCCTCGCGCGGGCGAACCTGCGCTTCGTGCGCTCCTCCTCCGCCCCCCTGCCACCTGTCGTCCTTGAACGCATCGAGGAAACGTTCGGCGCGCCCATGATCGAGGCCTACGGCATGACCGAGGCGACCCACCAGATGGCCGCCCAGCCCCTCCCGCCCGGCCTGCGCAAGTCCGGGTCCGTAGGCCGCGCCACCGGCATCGACCTCGCCATCCTCGACCCCGCCGGCGACCTCCTCCCCCCCGGGGAGCGGGGCGAGGTCTCCATTCGCGGCGCCAGCGTCACCGCCGGCTACGAGGCCAACCCCGGGGCCAACGCCGACGCCTTCACCGACACCGGCTGGTTCCGCACCGGTGACGAGGGCTATCTCGACGAGGACGGCTACCTGTTCCTCACCGGCCGCCTCAAGGAGCTGATCAACCGCGGCGGCGAAAAGGTGGCCCCTCGCGAGGTCGAGGAGGTCATCCTCCGCCATCCCGCCGTGCGCCAGGCCGTCTGTTTCGCCCTCCCCCACGCCACCCTCGGCGAGGAGGTCGCCGCCGCCGTCATCCGCAACGACGGCGCCGAGCTCGGCGAGGCTGCCGTCCGCGACCTCTGCGGCCAGCACCTTGCCCCCTTCAAGGTCCCCCGCACCGTTGTCTTCGTCGAAGAGATCCCCGTGGGTCCCACCGGCAAGCTCCAGCGCATCGGCCTCGCCGAGCGCCTCGGCCTCGCCTGAGGCGCCACCCGGCCTGGCTGGGCCGCCCCTCCTATAATCCCTGCCACCTCAACCCCCGGAGTGCACCCATGCCCGAGTACGAAAACCTGATCCTCGACCGCGTCGGTACCGATGACCGCGTTGGACGCATAACCCTCAACCGTCCCGAGAAGATGAACGCTCTCTCCCAGGAGCTTCTCTTCGAGTTCAACGAGGCCCTCCACGACTACGAGGCCGACGACAGCATCCGCGTCATCATCATCAAGGGCGCCGGACGCTGCTTCAGCGCCGGCTACGACCTCACCCCGCCCCAGGGACGCGGCGCCGACGCCGTCGTCCGCCGCCACCGCGCCGTCGACGACGAGGGCCGCCGCCTGCTCTGGAACATGCGCACCGGCATGCAGCAGATCACCGACATCCAGATGTACTACTGGAACATGGCCAAGGTCACCATCGCCCAGCTCCACGGCTACGCCCTCGCCGGCGGCTGCGAGATGGCGATGATGTCCGACATGGTCACCGCCGCCGAGGATGTCCGCATCGGCCACCCCGGCGTGCGCGGCCTCGGCGTCGCCCGCAACGGCGCCATCTTCCCGCTCGTCCTCGGCATGCGGAAGGCGAAGGAGCTCTACTACACGGGCGACAACGTCACCGGCAAGGAAGCCGAGGAGATCGGCATGGTCAACTACGCCTGGCCCGCCGACGAGCTGGAGGAGCGCACCACCGCCTTCGCCGACCGCATCGCCAACCTCAGCGCCGACCACCTCGCCATCGCCAAGACGAGCATGAACCGCTTCTACGAGAACATGGGCATCTACTCGTCCATCCGCAGCTCCACCGACCTCGACGCCGCCGGCCAGTTCACCGCCCAGGCGTACGAGTGGCAGGACCGCACCCGCCAGGCCATGGAGAGCGGCGGCGGCCTCAAGGAAGCGCTCGACTGGCGCGACGGCCCCTACCGCGACTACCGCGCCAGCGACCGCTAGCGCCTCAGTACGGAAGCCCTGGCTTCCCCAGCAGGGCGCGCGCGTAGGTCGCGCGGCCCAGGTGCCCGTTCGCGTGCCCGATGAGGCCGTGCCCGATCGCCTCCATGCGCGAGATCTCGCCCCACGGCCGGAAGAGCTGGAACGTCTGGATGTACTCGTCGCTCATGCCCGCGATGCGCGGCACGACCGCCTCTCGCAGCGCCTCGATGTAGCGGTTGAACTCCTCCCGGGCGGGAAACATGAGGTCGTACGCCTCGTCCGCGGTCAGGTTCGTGCCCTGCTCGACGCGCGGCAGATCCCACGCCTCGTCGAACCCCTGCGCGAGCCACACCGGCTGCTCGCGGTCGAAGGCGAAGTGCACGATGTTGTCGATCGTGCGCAGCACGTGCCACACGTCGAACCCGATCGAGCTCGTCCGCCGCCCCTGCGTGTCGCGCAGCTCCTCGACGGTCAGGTCCGCAACCGCCAGCCTGCAGTAGTCGAGCACCCGCTCGACCAGCCGCGAGTACTGCGCCTGCACCGTTGCCTCGACCCCCATGCCCGGCAGGTTCCCCGGACTCGTCACGGCGTGTGCTCCTTCAGGAAGCTGCGAACCGTCTCAATCGTGTCCGGCAGCTTCGCCTCGCTGCGGCAGTCGACGTCGAGGCAGTGCGCGTTCGGCGCGTCGCGGCAGATCTGTTCGGCGATGCTCGTCGGGTGGAACACGTCGCTCCCCGGCAGGATGAGCAGCGGCGTCTCGCACGAGCGCACGAACGCCTCGTCGACGCTGAAGTAGGGCGGCCGGTCGGGCCAGATGGCGTCCGCGTACCGCTCGATCAGGTCGACGTACGCGTCCGCGCTCATCGCCCCGATCTCCTGGCGGAAGGCGGCGTCGTCGTGGATGCGCCGCGCGAACGGTCCCGCCGCGTTGTTCGCCATGAAGACCCGGTTCGCCATCGCCGACTCGACGACCGCCCCCACGCCCTCCTCCCGCGCCAGCGCGAGCGTCGGCTTGAACATGTCCATGAACGTGTCGACCGAGTTCGTGTGGTTCAACCCCACCGGGTCCTGCCCCACCCCCGAGGCGATGCGGTCCGGAACCTCCTCCGCGATGCGCAGGATGAAGGCGACCCCGATGCAGCCCCCGAACGTGTGCGCCCGCTCGACGCCGAGGTCATCGAGCACCGCGATCTGGTCCGCGACCATTACGTCGTAAGGCGCAGGCGCTGCGGGCGCGGGGCTCTGGCCCGCGTTCCGCTGGTCCATCCCGATGACCATGAAGTCGGAGGCGAACTCCGTGAGCGGGTTGATCGCGCTCACGGACCAGAAATCGATCTCGCTGTTCACGCCGCCCGGCGCGAAGCACAGAAGCGGGAACCCCTCCCCGAACGTCTCGTAGTGGATGATCGCCCCGTCGGGCCGCTCAATGTCCGGCATGCGCCACCTCCAGCGCGCCGGATTCTAGCGGCTGGCGCGACGTCAGGCGGCGTCACCCTCCGGTTCGGCCCTTAGCTTCGCCGTGGCAACCGCAAGGACCGCTAGACTGATCGCGTAGGCAAGGCCGAGCGCGGCTGCGGGTCCAGGGAACGGCTCAAAGTCCGACAGGCCCGAGATAGCTAGCGTCTGCGCGAAGGCGTAGGTCTGGGTCGTGGTGACGGCGAGGCAGATTAGCCCCACCCAGGCCAGCAGCTGGCCGTTAGTCAATCGCCCTGGGGGATTCGCCGGTCTCGGTCCTCGCAGGAGAGGCCAGAGAAGGGCGGCAATGGGGATGCCGAAGAAAAGCAGGAGCCATGCCCCGAGGACTCCTGTCGACCCAACCAGCAAAGCAGCGGTGACCACGAGGGGGCCGGCGTAGGCAGCATAGGTAAGCCCTTCCCCTTTCCACCGGAGAAAGAGGAGAACCGCGAGCGGGATGGCGAGTGCGGCCAGCACGAGGCTGACCAGTTCGGGCGCCATCCCTACGTCCACTCCAACCACCGTGGGACCGGTCAGGTAATCGAGGGTGTATCTGCCGGAGAAGAGACCGTGGACGAGGGGCCTGATGACGCCGACCGGGGCGGCGGCGATCGCGAATACGAGGGTCAGAACTGCCAGGCAGGTGAACGGCCTGGTGATTCCCTCGCCCTCAGTGGAAGGACCGCGCAGCGCACCCTTCAGGTTGCTGGCGATAACCAGCAGCGGGATTGCGAACGCCCCAGCCTGGAGGGCGAGCGGTCCGGCGTCTGCGCTCGTCCACCACGAGCCCTTGTCCCACCCTGTCACGATGCTGAAGACCACGGATATTGGAGAGAGGGAGCCGGCAACGAGGAGGCCAAGTAGCCCGATGGTCACGAGCACTTGAGCGTAGGTCAGGGGAGCTTCCGCAGCCGGCTCCGCTCGGATCCGCACCACCCCTACGACGAGGATGGCAATGGCGACTGCCAGCGTCGCCGCCAGGGCCGCAATCGGCCCTACCGGGGAAGGTCCGCCCTCGACTGCATAGGCCGCGCCAATGTAGGAGAGGCCGCCCTGCCCGACCGTCAGTGGCAGGCTGAGCCCAATGAGCCCCACCGCGAGGAGCGCCTGGCTGAACGTGATCGACTTCATGACGCCTCCGGCTACGCCTAGGCGCTACCGGCGGCGAGTCTAAGGTGTGCCGCGGGTGAAGTGAGCGAAGCGAGCGCTACTCGACGTCGACGGTCGCGCCGGCCTCTTCCAGCTTCGCCTTGATCTCGTCCGCCTCGTCCTTCGCGATGCCTTCCTTGACCTTCGCGGGAGCGCCCTCGACGAGCTCCTTGGCCTCCTTCAGGCCCAGGCCGCTCACGACCTCGCGCACGGCCTTGATCACGTTGATCTTCTTCTCGCCGAAGCTCTTGAGGACGACGTCGAACTCCGTCTTCTCCTCGACGGCAGCGGCGGCGCCGTCGCCACCGGCGGCGGGAGCGCCTGCGGCCATCATCATCGGCGCGGCGGCCGTGATGTCGAACTCCTCTTCGATCGCCTTGTTCAGGTCGCGGAGCTCGAGCAGCGTCATGCCCTTGATGATGTCCAGGGCTTCTTCGATCTTGGTGGCCATTGCAGTTCCCCTTTTGGTGGTGTGTGACGTTTCTGGCGGGCGGCCGCTAGGCGGCTTCGCCCTCTTCGAGCTGGTTGGCGCGGGCCTCAACCAGACCATTGAAGTCGCGCAGCGTGGCCTGCAGGAGGCCGGCAAGGTTCTGGACGGGCGACCGCAGCTTGCCCGCGATCTGGGCGATGAGCTCCTCGCGCGGAGGCGTCTTCGCAAGCTCTTCGACCTCGGCGGCGCTGAGGACGCGCCCCTCGAGCCAGCCGCCGTAGATCGGCAGGTCGACTCGCTCGGCGCGCAGGTACTCCATGAGCAGCCGCGCCGGAGCGACCGGGTCGCCGTAGCCGAGGGTCAGGGTCGTCGGGCCCTGCAGCAGTTCCGCCATCTCGGGGCGGCCAGCCTCTTCGGCGGCCAGCTTGGTCAGCGAATTCTTGACGACGCGCACGCGCACGTCGGCCGGGCTCAGGGCCCGGCGCAGCGCCTGGAACGCCTGCACGTCGAGCCCGCTGTGGTCGCTGCCAATAGCGACCTCCGCGCGCTCCAGGTCCTGCTTGATGTCGGCGACGAGCGCCACCTTTTTCGCGGCAGGCACGAACGAAACTCCAGTCCAGCGTTGGGGAGAGAGGAATGCGAGTGGCGCGCAGGAAAGGCGCTCGCCTCGCGCATCACCTCGGCAGGCGCCGCTTGCGGCTTATCCCCCCGGGGGGACCTGCGGTCTCCGGCAATCGCTTGCGCAACGAAGCGTACGACGCGCTCCGGATACGGGGAAGCGCGCCTACGGCCCGCCCGGCAGCGCCGTCGCCACGCCGGTGACCTGCTCATCGGAGAGATGCTCGGTCGAGCCCGCGCCCACCAGCATCATCTTCTCGCCGACCACGTCGATGCTGGTAATGGACGTGTTCCCGAGCTTCACCGGCACGACCCGGTCGTTCCGGGTCGCCTCGCCGATCGCGACGCAAATGGCGATGTAGTGGCTCACCACGATCACGTCGCCGCCACCGTTACCGATGTCCACCATCGTCTCGACGACGCGCCGCCGCCAGGCCTGCAGCGTCTCGTTCTGCTCGCTCCAGATGCCGTCCATGAACGGCCCGATGATGGCCTTGCGCTCCTCCGGTGGGAGCGAGGGGTCGAACACCTCCGCGACTTCGTCGCGGATCTCCGGCTCGAGCCCGAAGGCCGTCGCGATCGGGTCCGCCGTCTCGCGTGTGCGCCGCAGCGGCGAGACCACCAGGCGCGAAGGCGTCAGCCTGCGCAGCGCCCGCGCCGTGACCGCCGCCTGCTCATGGCCGAGCGGCGCCAGTCCCGGGTCGAGGTCGTCGAGCCCGGCTGCGGCCAGTCCGTGACGGATCAGGTAGAGCGTCATGCTGCGCTCAGGACCCGTCGCCGAAGAACAGCTTCTCGACCTCGTCGGAAAGCGGCACGTTCATCAGCCGGGCGCGCTGCAGCGCCTCCCAATAGTAGCGGTAGGTCGCGCGGTCGTGCAGGTCGCCCTCGTGCTGGATCGGACCCCAGTCCGCCTCGTAGGCCTTCAGCATGATCGCCTCGCCAAGGGCCACCTCGGGGGCCTCTGGCGCCATCGCCCGCGTGATCGGCTCGATCTGCGCCGGGTAGATGGACCACTGCCGCATGAACCCGAACTCCTCGCGGGCGCGACGCGCGTCGCCGTAGATGACGTTCTCGTCGCGCAGCTCGAGCGTGACGTTGTGCGCGGGCACGACCCCGTGCGCGAGCGCCGCCGCCACGACGTTGCCCTTCGCCCTGCGGATGAGCTGGTGGTCGAACTGCCCCGGCGAGCGCATCGCCGAAGCGGGAATCGTGCCGTGGTGCGCCGAGACGAAGTCCATCAGCCCGAAGTCGAGCACCTGCACGTTCGGCAGGGCCGCCAGCTCCCACGCATCGTGCAGCGCGCCGTGCGTCTCGACGAGGATGTGGATGGGAATCTCGCGATCCACGCCCGCCTGCTCCGTGCGCTCCCGGATGTAGTCGATCATCTCCGCGCCCTGGCTCGCCTCGGTGCACTTGGGGATCGTCAGGTAGGCCACGCGCTCGGCCGCCTCGCCCACGACAATGTCGGCGTCCGCCTTCCAGTGGTCGTGCGTGTAGTCGTGGATGCGGACGCCGGCCATGTTGTGTGTGTTGGCCTCGCTGTTCTGCATCCGCGCCGCCATCTGCGCGTGCTCCGTCTCCTCGCCCGTGGGGGCCCCGTCCTCGAGGTCCATGGTGATGTCGAAGACGCCGCCCATCTCGTTCTGCAGCTCGAAGGCCTTCAGGATGCGCTGCTCCGTGCCCGCGAAGTGCTCGCAGGACGGGATCACGGGCATCGGCGGCTCGCCCTCGAAGAGCGCCTCGTTCGGATGTCGGGGCATGAAACGCCTCCCTGACGTCTGGTGTTGGGGTTCTCGCAGAGTGCGCGAGCCAGTATCGGCCCTCACCGCCCCACGGTCACGCGCGGACGTCGGCAACGAATTCATCCCAGGACACGACGTCGATGCCTAGGGAAATGCATGCACCGCGCAAGGCAGCATCCTTGGTGACGACCGTTACAGCATGGCCAGCCTGTGCACTCTCGAACGCGAGAGCGGCGACGTAGGGGTCGGCTTGGTCACGCTCAGCATCGACTCGGACCAATTCAGGGTGGTTGCTAAGGATCTGTTGGACGGTTCTGTCATCTGGTGAAGGGCGCGGCTTCATGAGCTTCCACGCCCGAGCGACCCATGCTCCCGGCACGTCAGGATGGGCAATGATCCGCGAGTCTGTCAGCTCCGCCCGCACCTGGGCAGGGAAGATGATGTCGCCACGGCGAACAAGCTCCAGCATTTGCTCGCCAAACTCCCACTGTTCGCCTATGGGAGGAACCTTCTTGAAGTCGATGAGCCCATCGGCATCGAGAACCCATAGAGGGCCGTTCTCAGGTCCCCCTAAAGGTTGGGTCATGCGCTGGACTCGGCGAGCATCTGACTCGCTTCGGCCAGCTGTGTGGAGTCAAGTCGCAGGTGATCTCGAACCTGCAACTCGTCGATCCTTCCCTGATCTAGGGCCGCTACCAATGCGCCGACAGCAAGACCCCCGTACTCATCAATGCACTTTCTTGGCGATGTCCTGCCTCCCCCACCACCACCGCCCCGCTTCTCACGGTCGACGGACGGCCACTCAACCTCCACCTGCCTGTAGCCGTTCGTGACGGCTCCGACTTCCTCAAGAGCTATGGCGGCTGCTCTTCGGCTGACGTTGAACCGATTGGCGGCTCGTTGAATGACTGCGAGGTCTCCTAGATGGGATAAGCGGCTCGCCGGCATGAGCTGCTCCCGGGGGATCAGCACATGACTCGCGACCCGGTCGCACCACCGTTCGGTACCGCCACGATTCCTTTCCGCACATGAGCTGTCGGAGCCAAGAGCTAGGTGAGCCAGTTCGTGAAACAATGTGAAGCAACGGGCTTCGTGGATGTCAGCTGTGTTGACGGCCACCACGGGGAGCCAAGGGTTGCGCAGCGCGAACCCACGTATGCCTTCTCGCTGCATCGGAAGGGCAAGCACGGCCACTCCACTGGCCTCAACAGCCTCTCGCCAGCCACGAAATGCCTGATACGGGTTCGTCCACTCCGACTGGACTTCCCAGTTCACACCTACCCACTTCCGAAGCCTTTCCGCAACTGCCTGAGCGTCTTCGGCTTGGTCTGCTGCTGGCACATGAACTTCATCCTCAACAAGGCCCGCGACGAAGTTCTGCAGGCGCTGCGCGCGTCGAATCCAGAGCCGCTCGCGAAAACCGAGCGAGGGCTCGTCGCGCACTCCAGCTGCGGCTCGCAGCCCGTCGGGGAGGGAACTGCTGCTTGGAACCGCAGGCAAGAAGAACATCGCACGGGGCCGCTTGAGCTTGTCGGCCAGCTGTGTGAGTTGTCCTTTGGTTGGTCTGTCCCGGCCGTTGGTCCATGCGGCGACAACTGTGGAGCCGACCTTCAGACGTTCTGCAAGCTCCTCAATCGACATGCCGCTTTCGTCGATTGCCCACTTGACGACTTCGGGGGTCACCGGCGCTTCAGCCATGACTGCTCCTTCGGGAAGGATACGGGCGTGTCAAGCCCACCCCTCCAGCGCCTCCTCCACCGCCCCATTGACCGCCTCCACCGCCGCCACCGGAACCGCCTCCCCCAGCGCCTCGAGACGCGCCTCGATGTACTCCCGCGCCGAATCCACGCTCGACACGTCGTCGCTCGCCGCCGCCTCCGCCACGAGCGCCTGCGCCAGGCCCCACGGGTCGGCGGCGATCGCTGCGCTCGCCGCGCCGAGATCGGCGAACGGCTCCGCGAGCATCCTCCGGAGCTGGGTGAGGCGTATCTCGTCGGTGGGCACGGGGCGCCTCCGCCGCGACGGCGGCTAGCGCGGTGGCGCTTCCTGTCGGGGCGGCCGGATCTTGTTGTAGCAGGTGCTGCAGTAGACGGGACGGTCGCCCCGCGGCTGGAACGGCACCTCCGTCATCTGGCCGCAGTCGGCGCAGGCGGCGGGGTGCATCTGGCGGGGCGTCTTGCCGCCGAAGCTGGCGAAGTTCCCGTAGCGCACGTACCCGTCCATCTCCTCGAGGGAGCTACGGTTCGAGCGCCGTGCCTGGCGGCACGAAGGGCAGCGCGAGGGCTCGTTCATCAGCCCCTTGTTCGCGTAGAACTCCTGCTCACCGGCGGTGAAGGTGAAGCTGGTGCTGCAATCGCGGCAGACGATCTGCTTGTCGGCGTAGGCCAAGGAATCAGGGCTCCTTCCCTGCGGGTCTGCGAACCAGTGTACCAGCCGCCCCGCTAGCGGCCCCGGACCTCTACCCCACCAGCGCCGCCACCTCCGCGACCTCCTCCGCCGTCAGCACCCAGTCGACGGCCGCCGCGTTCGCCTCGAGCTGCTCCGGCTTCGTCGCGCCCGAGATCACGCTCGCCACGTGCGACTGCGACGACAGCCAGCCGATGGCCAGCTCGAGCACCGTGTGGCCGCGCTCCTCCGCCCAGGACTCCAGCTTCTCCAGCACCGCGAAGTTGTCGTCCGTGAGCACCGCGTCGGCGCGGCCCCACGCCGCTAGCCGCGTCCCCTCCTCCGCCCCCTGGCCGGGACGGTACTTGCCCGTCAGGAACCCGCTCGCCAGCGGGAAGTAGGGCAGCATGCCCAGCCCGTAGTGGTTGCAGGCCGGCACCACCTCCGCCTCGACCGCCCGCTCCATCAGGTTGTAGTGGTTCTGCGCCGAGACCATCTTCGTCAGGTGGTGTGTCTCCGCCGTCCAGTGCGCCTCCGCGATCTGCCAGCCCTTGTAGTTCGAGTTGCCGAGGTAGCGGACCTTGCCCGAGCGCACCAGGTCGTCGAGCGCCAGCAGCGTTTCCTCGATCGGCGTGTCCGGGTCGGGCATGTGCATCTGGTACAGGTCGATGTAGTCCGTCCCCAGGCGGCGCAGGCTCGCCTCGCACGCCTCCACGATGCGGTGACGCGACCCGCCCCGGTGCATCGGGCCCTCGCCCATGGGCGCCGCGAACTTCGTCGCGATGATGACCTCGTGCCGGCGCGCCCCCAGCGCCCGGCCCAGCATCTCCTCCGAGGCGCCCCGGCCGTACACGTCGGCGGTGTCGAAGAGAGTGATGCCCGCATCGAGCGCCGCGTTCGTGACCTTCTCGGCGGCCCCGTAGTCGATCCGCATCCCGAAGTTGTTGCAGCCCAGTCCCGCCAACGAGACATGCAGGCCTGACCGTCCAAGCCGCCGGTACTCCATCGTTCCCCCTGTCGCCGCTGGCGGCGACCGCCGCCGAGTATAGGACGCTTCGCCACTACCCCGTGAACCGCACCACCGGCGTCGTCCGCCCCCAGAGCTCTTCCAGCCGGTAGTACTCCCGCTTCTCCGGCGAGAACACGTGCACGATCACGTCCCCGAAGTCGATCAGCACCCAGCCGCTCTCCTTGCGGCCCTCCTCGTGGCGCGGCGGCACCCCCGCCTCCTTGAGCTCATGCCCCAGCCGTTCCACGATGGCACTGAACTGCAGCGGGGAGTGCGCCGTCGCCAGCACGAAGTAGTCCGCGAAGCTCGACGCCTTCGCGATGTCCAGCAGCGCGATATCCTCAGCCTGCAGCTCGGAGAGTAGGTCGATGACGCGGTGGGCGAGTGGCTCGGATTCCAGAGCGCGCGCTCCATTCCGCCTGAAGCGGTCTCTGGGAGAATAGCACAGCCGTGAACGCGCCCCGTGTCGTCTGCGCCATGTCCGGCGGCGTCGATTCCTCCGTCGCCGCCGCCCTCCTCGTCGAGCAGGGCTACGATGTCGTGGGCGTCACCATGCGCCTCTGGACCGAGGAGCGCCCCGACCAGCTCCGCGGCCACCAGCAGTGCTGCAGCGTTGAAGACATCGGCGACGCCCGCCGCGTCGCCGGCCAGCTCGGCATCCGCCACTACGTCCTCAACTTCGAGGACGCCTTCCGCGAGCACGTCGTCGACCCCTTTGTCGACGAGTACGCCGCCGGCCGCACTCCCAACCCCTGCGCCCGCTGCAACGAGCACATCAAGTACCGCGCCCTCTTCGACCGCCTCCCCGCCTTCGACGGCGACTTCCTCGCGACCGGCCACTACGCCCGCGTCGCCCACGGCGAGGACGGCGTGCCCCACCGCCTTCTCAAGGGCGTCGATGAGTCGAAGGACCAGTCGTACGTCCTCTACATGCTCGGGCAGGAGCAGCTCGCCAGGCTCCTGCTTCCCGTCGGTGGACTGCACAAGGCCGACGTGCGCGGGGTTGCCCGCCGCGTTGGCCTCGACGTGGCGGAGAAGCCCGACAGCGTCGAGATCTGCTTCGTCCCCGGCAACGACTACCGCGCCTTCGTCACCGAGCGCGTCGACCCCCGCCCCGGCGAGTTGCGCGACGCCGAAGGCGCCGTGCTCGCCCGCCATGAAGGCGTGACCGGGTTCACGGTCGGGCAGCGCAAGGGCCTCGGCGTCGCCCTCGGCGAGCCCCGCTACGTAACCGCCATCGACGCCGCCACGAACGTCGTCACGATCGGCGAGGAGGACGACCTCTACGCCGATCACGCCGCAGTCGAGGCCGTCACCTGGGTGGCCGGCGTCCCGCCCCCACCCGGCGAGCCGATCACGGCCAAGGCCCGCTACAAGGCCGAAGCCGCCCCCGCCACCCTCGCCGAGACCGCCGCTGGCCTCGCCACCGTGCGCTTCGATTCTCGCCAGCGCGCTCTCACCCCCGGCCAGGCCATCGCCTTCTACCGGGGCGACGAGGTGCTGGGCGGCGGCACGATCGCCCGAGCCTGGCGTGACTGAGTTGGCGCAGCGGTGAAGCGATGGCTGCTGGCCGTGCTCGTGGCAGCCGTCGCGCTCCCCTTCGTGGCGCAGTCGCCCACCGGCGCGCAGCCCAACGCCGCCGCTCCGCTCCAGGTCGTCCTCTGGCAGGACGTCGATTCCCCTACCGACCTCGCGCTCAGCGTCCGCCCCGAGGACGGACTCTGGGGTGACCTCGGGACCCTCCCCGTCGAGCTGGCCCGCCTCAACGCCTCGCGAAGCTACCGTTACGGCGACCTCGTCGTGGCCGGCGTCGAGATACGCGTCTGGCAGCAGGCCTCCGGGGGGCGAGAGCACTACATCAGCGTTCGCCGCGAGGGCGGCGAGTGGGACGACGTCGGCACTGTCCCCCTGTCGCTGAACGTCCGCAGCGAAAGCGGCCGCTACCGCTACGGCAGCCTCACCCTCTCTCTGCCCACCCCCGAGCCCGACCGCGTGCTTCTGGTGGCCGTGGGAGCCGAGCACTCGTGCGCCCTCCAGGCGTCCGGCGGAATCGTCTGCTGGGGAGACAATTCGCGCGGCCAGACCGACGTCCCACCGGGCCGCTACCGCTCCCTCAGCGCCGGCGAGTGGCACACCTGCGGCCTGACCTACTCCTCCCGCGTGGTCTGCTGGGGCGACAACTTCAGCGGCCAGACCGAGGCTCCGCGAGGCCGCTTCCGGTCGGTCGGCGCCGGCCTGGCCCACACCTGCGCCGTCACGCGCCCGGGCGCGGTGGTCTGCTGGGGGGCCAATGGCAACGGTCAGGGCGACGCGCCCGCCGGGACCTTCCGCTCCCTGAGCGCCGGCGCCGCGCATACTTGCGGGCTGCGCAACTCGGGACGCGTCGAGTGCTGGGGCGACGACGCCCGGGGCCAGTCCGACCCGCCCTCCCGGCGCTACCTCTCGATCGCCGCGGGCGCCGATCACACCTGCGCCCTGCGCGAGTCCGGCCGGCTCGATTGCTGGGGAGAGGGCCACTGGGGCGATGCGTCTGCGGGTCCCTACCGCTCCGTTTCGGCGAGCAGCGCCGCCACCTGTGCCCTCGGTCAGTCCGGGGAGGTCCTGTGCCGGGGCGGCGTCGCCGACCCGCCACCCGGCGCCTACCGCTCGCTGAGCGTCGGGCCCGCCCACGCCTGCGCCGTCGACGAGTCCAACGCCGTCGTCTGCTGGGGGAACCGCTTCGACTCCGGTGCCGCGGAAGCCCCCGCCGGGATGTACGCCTCGGTGGCCGCCGGAGACCTCCACACCTGTGCCCGCACCGAGTCGGGGGAACTGGTCTGCTGGGGGAGTGACGCGAACGGGCGTACCAGCGCGCCCTCCGGCAGCTACCGCTCGCTCAGCGCGGGCGCCTGGCACAGCTGCGCCGTGGACGGCGAAGGCGAGGTGGTGTGCTGGGGCGCGAACATCGACGGAAGCACGGACGCGCCGTTCGGAACCTACCGCGCCGTCAGCGTCGGCTTTGCCCACAGCTGCGGCCTGCGTGACTCCCGCACGATCCGCTGCTGGGGTCTGAACCAGTTTGGCCAGGCCGATGCGCCCTCCGGCCGATACCGCTTCGTGAGCGCCGGCCATGCTCACACCTGCGCCGTGAGAACCTCGGGCGCGCTCGTCTGCTGGGGAGGCGCCTGGCACGGCCAACTCGACGTTCCCTCCGGGAGCTACCGCGCCGTAAGCGCGGGCGGCGACTTCGCCTGCGCCCTGAGCAGCAAACGCGAGCTCGCCTGCTGGGGCGCCAACGACTACGGCAAGGCCGAGCCCCCCGAGGGGCGCTTCCTCTGGGTCGGGACCGGCCAGCACCACGCCTGCGCCGTCACCGAAGAGGGCGAGATGCTCTGCTGGGGCCAGAACAACCACGGCCAGACCGACGCCCCCGAAGGTCGCTTCCGCTCCGTGAACGCGGGGGCCATCCACACCTGCGCCATCCGCGACACCGGCCAGGCCGTCTGCTGGGGCCACGAGCTCCACGCCAGGGCCCGCCCCCCGGCCGACCTCCAGTAATCTTGACCAGCCCTCGGCCGTTATTCTTGAGGACGCCTCGGGGCGCCTGTTATCCTCACTCCACTCGGGTGACTGGCGAATACGCGGAGTACCGCGGGGGAGCCCGAGTAGTTACAAGTTGGTCGCTCGCCTGGGCCGGTCCGTTCGTTCGGACGGGCCTTTTGCTTCTCCGGAAGAGGAGCAACGGAGGTGAGCCATGCGCGCTCTGCTAGGCGTCTACGACAAGACCGGGATCGAGGACTTTGCCCGCGGGCTCCACGCCCTCGGCTGGGAGCTCGTCTCGACCGGCGGCACGAAGCGGGCCGTCGAGGCGGCCGGTGTCCCGGTCACCGGCATCGAGCAGGTCACGGGCTTCCCCGAGATGCTCGACGGCCGCGTCAAGACGCTCCACCCGGCCGTCCACGCCGGTATCCTCGCCCGCCGCGACCTGCCCGAGCACAACGCCGCCCTCGGCGAGCACGGCTTCGGGACCATCGACCTCGTCGCCTGCAACCTCTACCCCTTCCGCGCAGTCGTCACGCAAGAGGGTGGCGCGTCCCTCGCCGAGGGCATCGAGAACATCGACATCGGCGGCCCCACCATGCTGCGCGCCGCCGCCAAGAACCACGCCGACGTCATCGTCCTCGCCGATCCCGACGACTACGCCGCCACCCTCGAAGCGCTGGCCGCGGGCGGGCTCGACGACGGCGCCCGACGCCGGCTCGCCTGGAAGGCGTTCCAGCACGTCGCCAGCTACGACAGCGCCGTCGCCGAGTGGCTCTGGGACGGCGACGAGTCCCCGCCTGAGCTGAGCGTTCCCCTCGAGCGCGTCGCCGGGCTGCGCTACGGCGAGAACCCACACCAGGGCGCCGCCTTCTACCGCGACGGCTCGCTGGGCGAGGACGCGCTCGGCGGCATCGCCACCGCCGTGCAGCACCACGGTAAGGAGCTCTCCTACAACAACTACCTCGACGCCGATGCCGCCTGGAACGCCGTCAACGACTTTCCCGAGCCCGCCTGCGTCATCGTGAAGCACACGAACCCCTGCGGCGCCGCCACCCGCGACGACCTCCGCGAGGCCTACCGCCTCGCCGTCGTCGCCGACCCGGTCAGCGCCTTCGGCGGCATCGTCGCCTTCAACCGCCCCCTCGACGAGGACCTCGCGCGCGAGCTGCGGGAGTACCGCAACCCCACCGACGACTCGACGCGCATGTTCTACGAGATCGTGATCGCCCCCGAGTACACGGAGGAAGGCCTGCGCGTGCTCAAGGGCAAGTCGAAGGACCTGCGCATCCTCGAGGCCCGGCCGCGCGCGCGCGGCGGCCGCTCGCTGCGGCAGGTGGGCGGCGGCTGGCTCCTGCAAGACGCCGACGAGATCGCTCCCGAGGAGATCGACTACCAGGTCGTCTCGAAGACGCAGCCCACGCCCGAGCAGCTCGCCGACCTCCGCTTCGCCTGGCGCTGCGTGAAGCACGTCAAGAGCAACGCCATCACCCTGGCCAAGGGCGGGCGCCTGCTCGGCATGGGCAGCGGCCAGCCCAACCGCGTCAAGAGCGTCGAGATCGCGATGGAGAAGGCCGGCGACGAGCTGCGGGGCGCTGCCCTCGCCAGCGACGCCTTCTTCCCGTTCTCGTGGAACGATGCCGTCGAGCGCGCCTGCCAGGCGGGCGTCGCCGCCATCGCCCACCCCGGTGGCAGCTTGCGGGACCAGGACTGCATCGACTGCTGCGACAAGTACGGCGTCGCGCTCGTCTTCACCGGCACTCGCCACTTCCGGCACTAGGGGGCGGTTAGTGGCTAGTGGCTGGTGGTTAGTCCGCCCCTCCCCTCCCCGGTGGGGACCGGGGGGACGAGCCACTAGTCACTATCCACTAGCCACTCGTCAACTGGCGGAGAGGGTGGGATTCGAACCCACGAGGGGCTTGCACCCCTACACGATTTCCAGTCGTGCCTGTTCAGCCACTCCAGCACCTCTCCGCGAGGCGTTGGGCTAGCGTAGCAAGGGCGCGGGACTCGGGCTTGCGGGCGGTTAGCGCTTGCGGCCCTCGCGACGGCCCTTCGTCAGCTCGCGGTAGCGCGCCCACAGCTCCTCTTCCTTCTGCTGGGCGCCTTCGCGCGCGATCGCGATCGCTTCCTCCGCCGCCTGCCGGAGCTCCTCCACCATCTCCTCGGGGCTGCCTCCGCCCTCCCCGATGACGGCGTCGTCCGAAGACCCGCCCGCGCTCACGACCCGCCCCGGAAGCGTCCGCTCAGCGACCCGAGCGAGTCCAGACCCTTCCTGATCCCGCTCACGACCGAGTAGACGCGGATGATGGGCGTCACCGCCGACTCGCCCACGAACTCGGCCGTGCCCCGCACCTCGTCCACGAGATCGCGCGTCGAGTCGAGCAGGGGCACGACCTTCTGGTTCACCGCACGGTGTACCGAGAGGGCTACACCGATGAGCACGGCCAGCAGGATGCAGGCGAGAACCCCGGCTATCGCCACGAGGATGCCGAGCGCCACGACGGCGATGTCGCGCCACTCGCTCCAGCTGTCGGGGGCCGACCAGGTACCCGGCTCGGCTTCGTTCGGGAAGATGTTCCCCCCGAAGTACCCGTCCACGAGTACGGCCACCACGAGGTAGATGACGACGATCAGCACCGCCGCCAGGACGACGGTCAGGAAGAAGCGCAGGACGCTGTTCATGAAGGTCAATGATAGAGCCATCCCTGCCATGGCGCGCCTGTGCCCCTCGGCCCGGGGCCTAACCTGGGGCCAGCTCGAACAGGTCCAGCAGGTTCGAGATCGCCTCAAAGGTGGTTGCCTGGCCCAGCAGCAGGTCCACGTAGCTCAGGTCGATCGCGCTCCCCAGCGGTACGCCCACCGCCTGCGCGAGCGCGTCCAGGTACTGCTGCGCGACCGGCTCGACCGGCGCCGTCGCGTCCACGTCGTCCGCGTAGGCGGCGGCGATGGCGTCCACGAACGAGCGGTACTCCACGCCCGAGCCCGGGAGCACGTCGCGACCGTGCGGACTTGGCAGGATACCGAGCGACTCCGGGATCGCGCGGCCGCTGTTCAGCATCGCCAGCGCCTCGATGTTGAAGTTCCGCGCCAGGGGCGACGTGTCTCGCGCCAGCTCCGGCTGCGAAATGAGCAGGTGGACGTACAGGAAGACGTCGATGGCGCTTGCCACGATCTCCTCCGTCAGGCTGTCCTCCCGGTCGCAGTGAATTGCCTCGTGCGCCAGCAGCGGCATGAGCAGTTCGAAGGGCGCGGCCTCCAGGTCGGGCCGGACGGAGACGACGCGCCGGCCGTCGTCGTCGTAGGTCACCCGCGCCACGAGGTCGAGGTCCCCCGGCGGCTCCTGGAACCCGATGAAAGCAGCGGGGGCGCCCGTGCAGTTGTCCGGCCCGAGCAGGGAGCGCACGGCCGCGTCGGCGAAGGTGCCCGCCAGCGCCGCCAGCGCCGCGCGCAGCTTCGGCGCGGGCACCACCTCGGGGTCCATGCCGTCGTACAGGAACAGGGCCGTCTCCCGCACCGCCGCCGACGCTTCGCGCTCGTCCAGGTGCTCCTCCAGGGCGTCGCGTACCGCGAACGGGTCGCGGTCGGTCGCCGTGGGAGCCTCCGGAGGCCGTTGCTCCACCAGCGAGAGGTCGCCGAAGGCGAACACGCCCCCGGCCAGCACCACGCCCAGCTCCGTGAACTCGCTCGTGACCACGACCGTGACCTCTTCGTCCGGCCCCGAGAGCGCCTCCGTCGAGACGTGCAGGGTCGAACCCGAAACGATCAGCGCGCCCACCGTCAGTTCGACGACCCGCGAGCTGATCAGCTCGACGCCCTCGACGGGCATCTCCGTAAGGGAGTGGCCGGTGAGCGGCGAGCCCTCCGGCGCGGTCAGCCGGAAGGCCGCGTTCAGCGCCCGCAGTTTGGTCGGCTCGACGGCGCGGTTGAAGCGAACCCGGACGACGGAGCTCGCCTGCGGCAGGTCGTCCAGGTAGACGCGCTCGGCGGTCGCTTCGAGCGCGCGGATCGGCGCCGGAGGGGGCTCGCCCCCTCCGCACGACGCGGCCAGCGCCAGCACCAGCGCCGCGACAAGCCCTCCGAGGACGCGATGCATGCCGAGAGCCTACCGTGCCCCGCGCTCCGGCGACGCCAGTGTTAACAACTCGCGCGGCGACCGTCTTCTCCGCGATGATGGGCGCGTGACCCTCGACGCACCTCTCTCGATAGCTCCGCGTGGCACCCCCTGGGTCGAGCGCAAGCGCAAGCCGGACGGCAGCGAGCGGCGCTACACCTGCGCCCTCGAGCACGCCTCGGCCTCGCTCGTCGTGGCCAGCTACGTCATGCGCCAGGGCGGGGCCGTCTTCGGCACCCCCATCGACATCCCCCCGGGGTCCGTGTCCTACGGCTACTTCTGGCGTGCCCGTCCCTACACCGTCTACCGCATGCGCGATGGCGACCGCATCATCGCCCACCGCTTCGACGCTGTCGCCGGGGTGCGTATCCGCGAGGGGGAGGTTGCCTACCGCGACCTCGCCCTCGACTGGTGGCTGACCCCGGAGAACGTCCTCATCGAGGAGGACCGCGACGAGTTCCTCGAGCTCCGCGCGGATGGCGCCTTCAGCCCCGCCGACCTCGCCGCCGCCGCCCGCGCCGAGCGCGTCATCGCCCGCGCCGCCGACCGCCTCCTGCCCGAGCTCGCGGCCATCGAACACCGCCTCGGCATTGCCTGACGGGCTGGCGAAGATGCCCGCCTCACCGCCCCTCGTCCCCCACGTCGTCGCGGCTCTCGAGCGCATGCACGGCGCCGAGCACTGGCACTGGACGCCCGAGAGCGACGCCTTCGAGGTGGCGGTTGGGGCAATCCTCGTCCAGCACACCAACTGGACCAACGCCGAACGCGCCGTCGACCGCCTCCGCGACGCTGGCGTCCTCGACCCCGTCCGGCTGGCGGAGCTGCCGGACGGGGCCATCGAGGAGCTGATCCGGCTCAGCGGCCAGTACCGGACGAAGGCGCGCAAGCTGCGCGCCTTCCTCGACCTGATCGCCCGGCACGGGTCGCTCGAAACGCTGCTCGCGCTGCCTCCGGAAGCCCTCCGCCCCGAGCTGCTTGCGACCTGGGGAATCGGTGAGGAGACCGCGGACGCCATCGCCCTCTACGCCGCGGGACAGCCGGCCGTCGTCGTCGATGCGTACACGCGCCGCCTCTTCTCGCGTCTTGGCCTGGGACCGCCGGCCGACGACCCCTACGCCGCCTGGCAGGCGTTCCTCGCCGGCGAGCTTCCCGGCGATGCGCCGGCGCTGGCGCGCTTCCACGCCCTCGTCGTGCTGCACGCCAAGCGACGCTGCCTCGCGCGCCGCCCCCGCTGCGGCGAGTGCGACCTCGCCCCGCAGTGCGCCTTCGCCTCGTCTTCGCCCCTACCCCCTTGAGCCCCGCGCGGGTACGGTCCCCCGATGCAGGTCGGCATCATCGGGCTACCGCGGGCGGGCAAGACAACCGTCTTCAACGCCGTCTCCCGCGGACTCGCCCCGGTCGGGGGCTTCGGCGGCGCGAGCAAGCCCAACATCCGCTCCGTGGCCGTCCCCGACCCGCGCGTTGACCGCCTCTCCGAGATCTACCGGCCGAAGAAGACCACCCATGCCACAATCGAGTACGTCGACTTCCCCGCCGCCGGCGAGCACTTTGGCCAGGGAGAGGGCCTCGGCGGCCGCTTCCTGAACGAGCTGGCCGCCGTCGATGCCCTCATCCACGTCGTGCGCGCCTTCGAGGACGACTCCGTCCCCCACCCCGAAGGCTCCGTCGACCCCGGCCGCGACATCGGCATCATGGACCTTGAGCTTGCCTTCGCCGACCTCGCTCTCATCGAGCGCCGCATCGAGCGCATCGACCCCGAGCTGCGCACCCTCAAGGCCGGCGAGCGCGGCCAGCTCCAGGCCCTGCGCGACCTCCTCGACCGGATGCGGGGCGAGCTCGAGGCGGAGACGCCCATCCGCGCCATGGCGCTCTCCGGCGACGAGCGCCGCCTCCTCGGCGGGAGCCAGTTCCTCACAGACAAGCCCCTCCTCGACCTCGTGAACGTTGGCGAGGAGGACCTGCCCCGACGGATCGCCCTGGAGGAGGAGCTGCGCGCGGCCCACGGCGCCTCAGGTCGCGACCTCGCCGTCATGGGCGGGCGCTTCGAGATGGAGCTGAACGAGCTGAGCGACGACGAGGCCGCCGAGTTCCGCGAGGAGGCCGGCGTCGAGCACAGCGGCATGGCCGAGGCCGTGCAACGCAGCTACGCCCTGCTCGGGCTCATCAGCTTCCTCACGGTCGGGCCCGACGAGTGCCGCGCCTGGACCGTTACCGAAGGCGCCACCGCCCCCGAGGCCGCCGGCAAGATTCACACCGACCTGCAGCGCGGCTTCATCCGCGCCGAGGTCATCCGCTACGAGGACCTGGTCGAGTGCGGCAGCGAGGCCGAGGCCAAGCGGCGTGGCCTGCAGCGCACCGAGGGCAAGGACTACCAGGTCCAGGACGGGGACGTCGTCCACGTCCTCTTCAACGTCTGATCAGGCCTCGTCCTCAGCGACTGCCTCATCGTCCAGACCGTCATCCTCCGCGGTTTCCACTTCCGTCTCCTCTTCCTCCGCGTCCTGACGCGCCGACCGGCGACCGAAGATGCGCGCCGCCAGGGCGTTCCGCAGGATGCGGTAGGCCTCGCCCGCTTCCTCGGGGTCCGTGCGCTCCAGGTCGGGCGGGCCGTAGCGGGCCTCCTCGAACGCCGTGCTCAGGGTGGCGGCTTCGGCGGGGCGCTCGAGGGCGTCGCCCAGCCGCGTGCCCCACTGCCGCACCGTCTCCGACTCGACTGCCTGCAGCCCGGCCCAGCCCGCCAGCCGCTCGATGCCGCCCCATTGCCGCGGCATCCCGTTCAGGCCCCGCAGGCCCCACACCCAGAAGACGCGGGCGCCCATCGACACCACAACCAGCGCCACCAGCGCGCCCCCCACGCTCCAGATGATGGTCCACGGCGGCCCCGCTTCGCGCTCCAGATCCACCGGCGTCAGCAGGTCGGCCAGGAGATCGATGGAGTCCTCATCGATGGTCTCCAGCGGCAGGGGAATTTCGGGTACCTCATCGAACGGCAGGTTCGTCACCTCTCCGATGAGGGTTCCGAGGTCCCCACCAACGAGCGTCAATTCGTCCGACGGGTTGAAGTCCACCCAGCCGTACGTTGGGAAGTACACCTCCACCCACGAGTAGGCGTCGTTCTTGCGTACGGAGAACACGCCCGTGTTGACGTCCAGGTCCTCCGGGTCCAGCACGTACCCCACCGCCACCCTCGCGGGCACTCCCTGCGTCCGCAGCATCACCGTCATCGCCGTCGAGAAGTAGTCGAAGTAGCCGCGCTGCAGGTCGAACAGGAAGAAGTCGACCACGTCCCGGCGCGAGGGCGCGGAACGCACGCTCATGTCGAGCTCGAACTCCAGGATGTACGCCTCGATCGCCTTGGCCAGGTCGTACGGGTTCGTCACCCCCTCGGTGACCCGCGCCGCCTCGTCGTGGACGCGCTCCGGCAGGTCCTCGGGGAGTTGCAGGTAACGCTCGCGCACCCACTCCGGGTAGTTCACGCCGTCGGCGCGCAGCTGGTCCGGCGTGGCGATGCTGAGCGTGCCGGCCACGCGGTAGCGGTCGCCCTCCTGCAGGTCCTCCTGGCTGCGGATGCGCTCGATGTCCCCGGGGAACGACTCCGGCAGGTCGGCGATCGAGTCGATGTTGGTTCCCAGCGGCGTCCCCACCGAGAACAGCGTCTCCTCGTCGTCGAACACCTCGATGTCGAGCGTCGTGATGATGCGCTCCCGGTAGGCGCGCGCCTGGAGCTCGGCCGAGGTCGGGTCGCCCGCGTTGACCTCCTCCTCCTCCCGGTCGGAGGAGCGCCAGCCCGAGCCGGTGTACTCGTCGTAGCTCGTGCCGCGAACGAGCCCGAGGCTCTCGCCCCGTACCTCGAAGAGCACCTTCTTGCCCAGGCTCACGTCGCCGCGGATGGGCAGCGTGCGGCCGAACTTGTGGAAGTTCCCCCCGCTCCCGGCGAGGTCGTTGAACAACCGGCTGACCGGTTCGAGGGCGTCCTCGATCGGGTCGGTCACGTAGTCGATGGTCGTGTCGATAGCGTCGGCCTGCTTGCCCAGGGGCACCTGCCAGGCGATCACGACCATCACGACCGTGAGCACCAGCGTGAGCTGCGCGGACTGCAGGCTGAGCCACTCGGGGTACTCGACGCGCGCCCGTTCCCACTGCACGAACGCCCGCTGCAGGTGCAGCCGCGAGATCAGCAGCAGCGCCCCGAAGGAGAACATGAGGAAGGCCCCGCTGGGCCGCCCGCTGGTGGTGGCGATGATGACGAGCAGGCCCGCACAGGCCGGCGCCACCGCCAGCCACGCGTTCCGCCAGCGGAACACCGCCCACGCCGCCAGGTACGAGACGAACACGCCGAGCGTGTGCACCAGCAATACGAACGGAAGGTTGTCGTTGCTGACGTCGTCCTCGCGCACGACCAGCACCCACTCGTTCATGCGCGCGACCACGTCCTGGACGCGCGCCGCGATCGAGCCCCCGTCGCCGTAGGGCGTGGCCGTCAGCGTGATCACCATGAGGCCGAGCAGCAGCGCGACCGGATGCACGAGGAAGTGGCTGGCCCGCGTGCGCGCCGCCAGTAACCCGATGATGAGCCCCCCGATGACCGCGGGGACGAGCGAGGGGAAGTCCCGCACCCATTCCGCCTGCTGGATCGCGATGGCGATGGCGATGTAGACCACGAGGGCGGGTAAGAAGGTGAGCCAGTCTTCCCAGCTCATCAGCAGGCGCGGCGTGTCGATGAAGAAGCGGCGCAGCCGCCCGCTCATCGTCGCCTCCCGGACCGCCTCTAGGTTTGCCATGCTTCCGCCCCCACGGCGCTGCTGCTCAGCGCGTACGAGAGGTCATCCCCCTGGGCCACGACGTAGGTCAGGATGTCGCTCGCCGTCAGCTCCCCGTATAGCACCAGCGGCGACCCCTCGCCCCCGAACGTGCTCGGGTCGATGAGCACGACGGACGCGCGAACGCCACGCTGGACGAGCGACTGCAGCGGCGAGAGCCAGCTACTGTCCGTCGAGGCCGTCACCAGCACGAGCGTCGTGTGGCGCCCGAAGCGCCGCTGCTCCTCGATGAGCAGGCTGCCCAGGGCCGCCTCCCCCGACGCCTTCGCCACCGCCAGCGACTCGAGGATGCGCGAGAGCTGCTGCTGTCCCCGCTCCGCCTCCACCACCGTGTAGTCCTCGCCGAAGGAGATGAGCCCCACCGACCGGTTCGCGGCGATGTAGCGCTGGGCCACGCTCGCCGCCACCGTGACGGTGTACTCCTCCGTGCTCTCGTCGCCCTCGCCCGCCTGGATTGCCCCCTCCATGTCGGCGATCACCCAGATGTCGCTGGTCGGGTCGAGCTCGAACGTCTTCACCATCAGCTCGCCCGTATGGGCGGTCGAGCGCCAGTGGATGCGGCTCAGGGGATCGCCCGGCGCCCAGTCGCGGATGCCGCTCGCGTTCGGCGTGATGTAGTGCGTCCGCCGGCGGAAGCGGCCCTCGCCCGGCAGGCTCGCGGGCGGCGTCTGGAAGCGAGGCAGATCCACCACCCGCGGGTAGACCAGGATCTGCTGGCGCACCCCATAGTCGCGCTCCGTGTAGAAGATGCCGAAGGGGTCGCCGCCCCGCACCCGCAGCGGCCCCCAGTCGAACAGGCCACGGCGCTGCAGGGTGGTGCTCACCACCCAGCTCCGCAGCCCCCGGCTCGGGATAACGACCGCCCGCCTCGACGTATGCCCCGGGAGCTCGCTCGGGTCCTCCAGCTCCACCCACATCTTGGGGATGTAGCTCAGGTTGCGGACCTCGATCAGCTCCTCCGCCTCCTGTCCCACCTGCCCCCGCAGCGTCCGCCGCTCCACCTGCACCTCCAGGGCGCGCGTGTTCAGCCAGGCCAGGAGGAGCGCGACGGGGATGCCCATCGCCACGATGTAGGCGATGCGGTAGAGCAGCCAGAAACCCGTGCCGGTGGCGATGAACACCGCCGCCACGAGGATGACGAGCAGCACCGTGAGCGTGCGCCGCTGCGGCGCAAAGGGCCACGCCAGCACTCGCCACAGCACCGGAACCTCAGGCGCGGGCGCGGGCGCCCGGCACGGGCACGCGAGCCAGGCAGTCGGCCACCACGTCGGCGGCCGTCGCCCCCTTCACGCGAGCCCCCGGGCTCACGATCACGCGGTGTCCCAGCGTCACGAACGCCAGCTCCTTCACGTCGTCCGGTGTCACGTAGTCTCGGCCCTCCAGCAGGGCCCGTGCCTGCGACGTGCGGAAGAGGGCGATCGACCCGCGCGGGCTCGCGCCCAGGTACACGTTCTCGTGCGTCCGGGTCGCCCCGGCAAGGCCGACGATGTACTGCTTGATGAGCGGGTCGATGTAGACCTCGCGCACGGCCCGCTGCAGCTGCCGGATCTCGGTGGCATCCGTCACTGCATCCAGCGCGTCGATGGGATGGGCCACCTGCTGCTCGTCGAGCACGGTCACCTCGTCCTGCGCGCTCGGGTAGCCCAGGTTCACGCGGATGAGGAAGCGGTCGAGCTGCGCCTCCGGCAGGGGGAAGGTGCCCTCGTACTCGATCGGGTTCTGCGTCGCCATCACCATGAAGGGCGACGGCATCACGTGTGTCACGCCGTCCACCGACATCTGCCGCTCCTCCATCGCTTCGAGGAGCGAGGACTGCGTCTTCGGCGTGGCCCGGTTGATCTCATCGGCGAGCACGATCTGGGCCATGATCGGCCCCGCGCGGAACTCGAAGTCCATGGACTTCTGGTTGTAGATGGAGACGCCCGTGACGTCGCTGGGCAGCAGGTCCGGCGTGAACTGGATGCGCTTGAAGCTGCACCCCGTCGACAGCGCCAGTGCCCGCGCGAGCATGGTCTTGCCCACGCCGGGGACGTCCTCCACGAGCATGTGGCCACCACAGAGCAGGGCCGTGATCGCGAGCCGCAGCTCCCGGTCCTTGCCGATGATGACCTTCTCGACGTTCTCGATGATTCGTTGGGAAACGAGCTTCGGCTCTTCCAAGTCTTCGCTCCGTGCCAGGTCAGGCGGCGAAAGGTGAGTATAGCAACCGATCGCTCGCCTCCGCCGGGCGAGCCGCTAGACTGCGGGCCATGTCCGAGCCCGACTGGGTCGCCCTCGCCGCTTCTCTGGCCGAGCGCTTCGCCGAGCGCGCCGCCCGCCACGACCGCGAGGGCTCCTTCCCGCACGAGAACTTCGCCGAGCTGCGCGAGGCCGGCTTCATGAAGCTCACCGTGCCTCGCTCCCACGGCGGCTTCGAGCTGCCCCTCTCCGCGTTCGTGCGAGTGCAGGAAGCGCTCGCCGCGGGCGATGGCTCCACGGCGCTCGCCCTCAATATGCACCTCATTCGCTTCGGCGCCGAACGCGAGGCCAACATCTACCCGCCGGAGTGGTTCGACGAGCTCTGCCGCGGCGCCGTCCAAGAGGGCAGGCTCGTCAACACCGCCGCCACCGAGGAGGGGCTCGGTAGCCCCGCCGGAGGCGGCATCCCCGACACACTTGCTTCACCCGTCGAGGGCGGCTGGGTGTTGGAGGGGCGCAAGACGTTTGTCACGCTCGCCCCCGAGCTCTGGTACATGCCCGTCCTCGCCCGCCTCGACGCCCCCGACGGCGGCGCCCCCGACATCGCCGACTTCATGGTTCTGCGCGACGACCCCGGCGTCCGCATCGACGAGACCTGGGACGCTCTCGGCATGCGCGCCAGCGGCAGCCACGACCTCGTGCTCGAAGGCGTGCGCCTCGGCGAGGACCGCTTCCTCGGCTACCGCAACCGCGCGAAACCGAGCCCCCGCGGCCGCGCGAGCGGCGCCTGGTTCGCCCTCGGCGTGGCCGCCACCACCACCGGCGTCGCCCGCGCCGCCCGCGACTACGCCGTCGGATTCGCCCGCGAGCGCACGCCAACCGGCCTCCGCGCCATCTCCGAGTTCCCCGGCGTCCGCCGCCGCGTCGCCCGCATTGACCTGCTCCTGCAGCGCAACCGCGCCCTCATCGCCGACGCCGCTACCGCCTGGGAATCGGGCGATGACAGCGGCATGCCCGCCGCCGACCGCGTCGCCGTCGCCAAGGTCGACGCGCTCAACAACGCCATCGAGGCCGTCGACGAGGCCATGCGCGTGGTCGGCGGCGTGGGCCTGCAGAAGAGCCGCCCCATCGAGCGCTACTACCGCGACGTGCGCGCCGGCCTCCACAACCCCCCGCTCGAGGACCGCGCCCTCGAGCAGCTCGCCCGCCGCGCCCTCGACGAATAGTGGTCCGTAATCGGCGGCTGGGCGTCGGTCCTACCAGCCACTAACCACCAATCACTAGCCACCAGGTCACCCCATCCCCAGCTCGTGCAGGCGGTCGTCATCGATCCCGAAGTAGTGCCCGATCTCGTGCAGGACGGTCGTCCGAACCTGCTCCCGCACCTCGTCGTCCGTCCGGCAGATCGACTCGATCGGCCCCTGGTAGATGCTGATCTTGTCGGGCAGGACGAGGTTGTAGTTCTCCCCCCGGTCCGGCAGCGGCACGCCGTGGTAGAGCCCCAGCAACGTGCTCCCCGGTCCGATTCCCGCCTGGTGCCGGTCCTGCGCCGTCGGCCGCCACTCGATCACGATGTCGACGTTCTGGACGCGCATCAGCAGCTCCCGCGGCAGCGACTCGACGGCCTCGTGCACCAGCTCGCGGAAGTGCTCGCGTTCCATCCCCGCGAGTCTACGGACTTCGATTCGGACCGACCGAAGGGCGCGTGATCGCCCCCCTCCCTTCCCTCACACCGCGATCGGATGTACCGTTTCCGTCAAGTAGTGCCTGCGTGCCGCCCTTATCCAGACGGGTGGAGGGAACCGGCCCCGTGAAGCCCGGGCAACCTGTCTCCCAGGAGACAAGGTGCCAAAGCCGGAATCCCCCTGGGGGGAGACGATGAGAGCGTCAGTGCTCAAGGACCCGGCCCGCGCACGAGGAGAGAAGATGTCAGCACCTCTGGGCCGAATGTTCATGTCCCTGGTCCCGTAGGGGACCACCCCTCGCGACCCCTCCGCCTCGCGCCGGCTTGCGCCCTCCCGGGCGCTCCGCCCACGCGACACCCGATGCACGAGAGAAAGGCATGACCTACGCACAAAACCTGCGCTGCCGCGAGTGCAGCCGCGACTACCCCCTCGCAGCGCTCCACGTCTGCGAATTCTGTTTCGGACCGCTGGAGGTCGTCTACGACGACGACGGCATCAAGGCCGCCGTCTCCCGCGAGGCCATCGCCTCGCGCCCGGCCAACCTCTGGCGCTACCGCGAGTTTCTGCCCTGCGATGCAGACACCGCGATCAACATCGGGGCGGGTTTCACCCCCCTCATCCACGCGAAGAACCTCGGCAAGGCGCTGGGGCTCCCCAACCTCTACATCAAGAACGACACCGCCAACCCCACCTGGTCCTTCAAGGACCGCGTGGTGGCCATCGCCAGCTCCCGCGCCCGCGAGCTCGGCTACGAGAAGCTCGCCTGCGCCAGCACCGGCAACCTCGCCAACAGCGTCAGCGCTCACGCCGCCGCCGCCGGCATGGAGGCCGTCGTCGTCATCCCCAACGACCTCGAGGCGGGCAAAGTGCTCGGTTCGAGCATCTACAGCCCCACCCTCGTGAAGGTCGCCGGGAACTACGACGCCGTGAACCGTCTCTGCGCCGAGCTCGCCGGCACGCGTAACTGGGCCTTCGTCAACGTCAACGTGCGCCCCTACTACGCCGAGGGCTCCAAGACCCTCGGCTACGAGGTCGCCGAGCAGCTCGGCTGGCGCGCGCCCGACCACTGCGTCGTGCCCATCGCCAGCGGCTCCCTCTTCGTCAAGATCCGCAAGGGCCTGAACGAGTTCGCGAAGGCGGGACTCATCGATGAGCCCCACACGCGCATGAGCGGCGCCCAGGCGACCGGCTGCTCGCCCGTCGCCACCGCCTGGGCCGAGGGCAGCATGAACTTCCGCCCCCAGCGGCCCGACACCATCGCCAAGTCCCTCGCCATCGGCAATCCCGCCGACGGCTACTACAGCCTCGTCCAGCTGAAGGACACGAACGGCGCCTGCGCCTCCGTTAGCGACGACGAGATCGTCGCCGGCATGAAGCTGCTCGCCGAGACCGAGGGCATCTTCGCCGAGACGGCCGGCGGCGTGACCATAGCCAGCGTCAGGCAGCTCGCCGCCGCCGGTAGAATCGACCCCGACGAGCTTGTGGTGGCCTTCATCACCGGCGCGGGGTTCAAGACCGCCGAGGCCGTCGCCGATAGCCTCGGCCCCGCCCTCGAAATCGACGCGACCGTGGAGAGCTTCGAGGCCGCCTACGAGGACCGTGAGGGGGTACCCGCCTGATGGCTGTCCAGCGCCTGCGCTTCACCTTCCCGACCGACCTGATCAAGGAGCCCGTGATCTACCTCATCGGGCAGCAGTTCGAGGTCATCACCAACATCCGCATGGCCGACGTCGACGACAGGACCGGCTGGGTCGTCCTCGAGCTCGAAGGCGAGGCCGACGAGATCGCACGCAGTGTCGCCTGGGCCGAGAGCCGGGGCGTCCGCGTGGACCCCATCACCGGCGACGTCATCGAAGGCTAATCACCACCACACAGAACGCGAACGGAGACCATCACGTGGCAGCAACAGTCCTCATCCCCCAGCCCCTCCGCCCCCTCACCGGCGACCAGGCCACCGTCGACGGCGTCACCGGCTCGCTCTCGGACTGCATCTCGGATCTCGAGGCGCGCTTCCCGGGCGTGGCCGAGCGGATGCTCGACGAGGAAGGGGAGCTGCGCCGCTTCGTGAACGTCTACATCAACGGCGAGGACGTCCGCTTCGAGGACGGCCTTGCCACCACCATCAACGACGGCGACGAAGTCAGCATCGTCCCCGCCGTCGCCGGCGGTTCTTCCTGAAGCCGGCAGCGGTTGTTGCCTCCGCGCGGTTCTCGCCGCGAGCGGGCTAGTCGGGCGCTCACCCGAACTCAGCAGCGACGACGGAAAGCACGAAGCCCCCGGCAACGGGGGCTTCGGTGTGTTTGCCTGCCGCAGAGCGCTAGAAGACGTTCCGCGTGGTGGTGCTGTCGCCCTGGGGCGCGGAGTCGGCGGGCGGAGCGGCCGGCGGCGGAGCCGCCTGCTGGGGCGGAGGCGCAGCCTGCTGGGCCGGCTGCTGCGGAGCCGGCTGCTCCGGCTGGACCTGCGCCTGCACTTCCTCGGTGGCCCCTTCCTCCTCCTCGTCGTCCTCCCGCACAGCGCGCCGGAACTCCTTGATCGAGGAGCCCAGGTCGCCGCCGATCCTGCTGATGCGCCCGACGCCAAAGAGCAAAACAATGACGCCGACGATGATGGCGAGTTCCAGCGGCCCAAGCGGACCGATAAGCATCGGACCAGGCATAACGCCCTCCTCGTCCCCCGGCAGCGCCGGAAGAATCAGTCTTTCAATGGTACATGATGCTGCAATGGGGGAAAGCGCAGGCCCGGTAAGGCCCGCCGCCAGCCTTCACCCCTCGCGGCGCTGACTGTAGTGGAACTGCGGTTGGAGCCGGTCTCAAAGGGGGCTTCAGGCAAGCCTCTCGACGAAGACGTCCATGACGCCCCCGCAGATCTTGTCCTCGCCGTCGGTCGGTTCCGTCAGGTCGACCGTGACGATGCGTGGGGAGCCGTCCTCCAGCACCTCCATCGCCTCCTGCCACACCTCCGCCTCCCCGCAGCCTCCGCCGATGGTGCCGAAGAACGAACCGTCGCTGCGAACCACCATCTTGGCGCCCGTCTTGCGCGGCGTGGACCCGCGCGTCCGCGCCACCGTCGCCAGCACGACCGGCTCCTCGCGGTCGAGCGCGGTCTGGATCTCGCGGAATATCTCTTCGTTCATGCCTTGATCCTGACGCCCCCGGCCCGCCCCCGCAAGCCTCCGCCCCGGACGCGCCCGAATTCTCTACCATCGCACGCATGACCCCCCTCGCCATCGACCACGTCATCCTCGCCACGGCGGACATCTACGCAACCTCCGCGCGCCTCGAACGCGACCACGGACTGGTGTCGCTGCCCGGCGGCCGGCACGCCGGACATGGCACCGGCAACCGCATCGTCCCCCTCGGCGAGGCCTATATCGAGATTATGGGCATCGTTGACGAGGATGAGGCTGCCGCCAGCCCCATGGGCGCCTGGCTCCGCGAGCAGACCGCGGAGGGTGACCGCGTCGCCGCCCTCTGCCTCCGCACCGACGCCAGTGGCCTCGACGCCACCGCCGAACGGCTCGGCCTCCGGCCTCTCCCCATGTCCCGCGACGCCCCCGGCGGCGTCACCCTCACCTGGCGGCTCGCCGGCCTCGGCGAAGCCATGGCCGACCCCTCCCGTACGTTCTTCATCGACTGGCAGGTGCCCCCCGACCTTCACCCCGCCCGCGGAGACGCCCGCCACCGCGTTCGCCCGACCGGCTTCGCCTGGGCCGAGCTCGCCGGCGAGGAAGACGCCATCCGCACCTGGCTTGGCGAGGACGTTTCCGGCGTCCGCATCGTTGCGGCGCCCGTGCCGTCCGTCCGCGCGGCCGTCGCGCTGGCGGGTGGCGGGGAGCTCCTGTTGGGCTAGGGGTTACTGTCCGAGTCTCGCCCCGATGAACGCCCGGACGCGCTCCCGCGCCTGCTGCCCGATCGGGATCGGCGCCGCATCGAAGCCGTGCGGGCCGCCGGGGTAGACCGCCAGTTCGGACTCGTTCCCCGCCGCCAGCCAGCGCGCGTGCATGAAGAGTGAGTCATCCAGCAGCGGGTCGTAGGTGCCCACCGTGAACAGCGCGGGCGGCATGTCGTGCAGGTGGGCGTGCAGCGGCGAGACATCCGGGTCGATCGGGTCCTGGTCCGGGATGAACATCCCGAGGAACGCCTCGATCGCGGCCCGGTCCAGGCCGCCCTCCGGCCCCACCCCCAGCCGCTGGCTCGGCGTCATCGAGAGGTCGTACACGCCGTACACCAGGTTCGCCCCGAGGAAGCCCGTGTAGCCGTGCCTGTCCCGCATCCGCAGCAGCGTGACCGCCGCAAGGTGCGCGCCCGCCGACCCGCCCCCGATCAGCAGCCGTTCCGTCCCGAACTCGGCCGTCGCGTTCTCGACCAGCCAGGCGGCCGCCGCCTCGCAGTCGTCCGGAGGGGCGGGATACGGGTGCTCCGGCGCGAGCCGGTAGTCGACGCTCACCGTGGCAAGGCCGAACGCCTCGACGAGCGCCAGGTTGGTCTGGTCGCTCATGCGCGCCCGGCCGATCACCCAGCCGCCCCCGTGGATGTCGAGGTAGACCCCGGTCGGCTCCCGCCCCTCGGGCCTGATGATGCGGACGGTCGCCCCCTCGCCCATCCCCGGCACGGCGCGGTCCTCCGCACGCTCAACGGGTGGGGGTACGGGGAACGCCCCGCCGCCCTCGTCCATCAGCCGCCGCAGCTCGACGAGGTCGGTGTTCGCCATCGAGGGCATCTGTTCGCGCATTGCCATCGAGGCGGCCACGAACTCGCGCGTCTCCTGGCCGATCGCGTCCTCGCCGAAGGCGCTTGAATCGAAGGTCATCGTGGTTCTCCTCAGGAGGGCTTCAGGCCGAACGAGTGGATGAGGCGCCCGTAGCCCAGGTAGCTCACGACCGCCCACCCGATCTCGAGGATCTGCTCCTCGGTGTAGTGCTCCGCCAGCTCGTCGAACAGCTCGCCGTCGATGTTGGCGTGGTCCACGAACAGCCGCTCCGCGTAGTGGAAAGCGGCCTTCTCGGCTTCGCTGAAGTCCTCATCGCCCCACGTCGAAATCTTGCCGACGGTGCTCTCCTCGAGCGTGTCACCTTCCCCTGACAGGGGAAGCCGGGCGGCCTGTCAGAAGTCGCAGGCGTTCAGCTGTGCGACCCGCAGCCGCACCATCTCCTTCAGTCGCGCCGAGACGGCCCCATCCCGGATGAGCGGCCGGTACCACTCGTTCCACCGCTCGAACAGCGCCGCGTTGTGTCCGAAGACGCGGGTGAAGTCGTCGCCGCGACCGCGCAGCTTCTCGGGCAGCTCCTCGTCGGTCGCAAGGCGGATATGTGGGGAAGGCGTGTCAGTCATGCCAGCGATTCTAGCGACCTGCAGAAGACGGGGCGCAGGTTGCGACAAGTGATAGGATGATGGTACTGAACAAGGACGGTCGGCTAAGGTCAGGGATAGCTTCAAGGAGGCAGGAGAACGCAAGTGGGCTCGTTTGAAGTCACGGTAGGGGTCGCGAGTCCTGGTGCATCAGAGTTCCAGGACATTGAGGTGGTTGTCGACACGGGCGCCGCCCACTCGTTCCTGCCCGGTTCCTTCCTTGAAGGCCTTGGCGTTCCCCGAACGCGGACCCGAGCGTTCAAGCTCGCCGATGGTACGCGCAAGACCTACGACCTGGGGGAGGCCCGCTTCAGGATCGAGGGGCGCGAAATGAACTCCCCCGTCGTCTTCGGAGATGAAGACATCGCCCTCCTCGGCGCGACGACCCTTGAGAACTTCGACCTCATCGCCGACACGACGAACCTGAGACTCATCGACGCCCCCGACGCTCTGCTGGTCAGCATCTTCCGGCGCTGAAACCCCTACCCCAGGTACGCTGACCCAGACCGACGGCCCTTGGGGTCCGTCAGCACGTTGACCAGCGCCACCGTGTTCGCTGCCAACGCTTCCTGGACGGCGGGCGCGATGTCCGCCGGGTCCTCGACGCGTCGGGCCCAGCCGCCCACCATCTCCACCGTCTTCTCGTAGGCGACCGGGAGGAGGGCGGCGATGGGGGGAGCGTCGGGCGCGAACGTCCGGTCCTGGATTGAGTGCCCCGCGATGCCCCCGTTGTTCGACACGACGATGACGACGTTGCAGCCGATACGGGCCGCCGTCTCCACCTCCATGGCCGCCGCTCCGAAGGCGTAGTCGCCGAGCACCGCCACTACCTGCTGGTCCGGGCGCGCCAGCTTCGCCCCGATGGCGTAGGGCAGGCCCGTGCCCATGCAGCCCGTCGTGCCCGAGTTCAGCCGTAGCCGCGACCCGAAGCTCGGCATGACCGCCCGCGCGACGCCCATGGTCAGCTCCGCGTCGACCGTCACCGTTGCGTCCCGGTCGAGGCAGTCGCGCACGTCGCGCAGCAGCCGGAAGTGGTTGATGGGCACCTCGTCCGAGGCCATCGCCTCCGCCGAGCTCGCCTCGTTCCGGTCGCGCGACTCCTGGAGCGTCCCCACCCAGTCGCTGTTGGCGACGCGCAGGCTGCGCCCGTGGAGCAGCCCGTTGAGCTGCTCCACGGCCACGGCGCAGTCCGCCACGATGCCCGTCTCGACCTCGGCGCCGCTGAAGAACTCCTCCGCCACGATGTCGATGTGCGCGAGGCGCGCGCCCTCGGCAAAGCGCGGCGGCTTGCCGAACTGGAACACCCAGTTGAAGCGCCCGCCGACCATGAGGACGGCGTCCGCCCCGCCCAGCGCCGCCGAGCGGGCGGCGTTCATGAACATCGGGTGGTCGTCGGGAATCGCGCCCCGCCCCATCGGCGACGACACGAACGGGATGCCCCGGTCCACGAGCCGCTGCAGCGGCAGCCCCGCCTCCGCCCAGCCCGCGCCCTTCCCCATGATGACGAGCGGTCGCTCCGCCTCCGCCAGCATGTCCGCGACGGTTTCGAGGGCGGCCGGGTCCGGGTGGGGACGCGAGATCTCCGGCTCGCTCCTGCGCCACTGCACGTCCGCTTCCTCGAACGGCGTGCGGATCAGCTCGGCGGGGAAGTCGAGGTAGACCGCCCCGGGACGCCCGTTGAGCGCCCGCCCCAGCGCGAGGTGCACGTACTCCGCGATGCGCGCCTGGCTGTCGACCTGCGTCGCCCACTTGCAGGCGGGCGCGGCGAACGCCACCTGGTCGGCCTCCTGGAAGGCGCCCAGCCCGCGCTGGCTCGCCGCCGAGGAGCCGCCCAGCACCACCAGCGGCATCGCGCTCTCCGTGGCGACGTACATCGGCGTGACCGCGTTCGTCAGCGCCGGTCCCGACCCGACCACCAGCACGCCCGGCTTCCCCCGCGCCCAGCCCCAGGCCGAGGCGGCGAAGCCCGCCGAGACCTCGTGCCGGCAGTTCACCACCGTGATCCCCTCCCGCTCCATCGCCGCCATGACCTCGATCATGGGTCCCGCCACCACCCCGAATGCCGTGTCGATGCCGGCCGCCTTCAGCTGCCGCGCGATGATCTGTCCGCCGTTCAGTTCTGCCACGCCGTGCCCTCCGCGTGAGGTGGCCGCCATCGTACGCCCCGCGCGGGGCGGCCCGCCGGAAGCCTACAATCGGGCGCCGCGATCGCGGCCAGGAGGACGCTCATGGACCGGCTCGAAGGAAAGGTCGCGCTCGTCACGGGGGCGGGCTCCGGGATCGGCAGGGCGACGTCGCTGCGCTTCGCCGCCGAGGGCGCAGCCGTCATGTGCGTCGACCTCGACGAAGCCTCCGCCCAGGCCACTGCCGCCACCATCGCCGAGGGCGGCGGCTCCAGCGCCGCTCTCCAGGTGAACGTCACCGAGGAGGAGGCCGTCAGGGCCGCCTGCGAGGAGACGGCCCGCGAGCTCGGCGGCCTCGACGTGCTCTACAACAACGCTGGCGTCGGACGCGCCGAGTGGGACCTGACCATCGCCGTTAACCTGAGCGGGGTCTACTACGGTCTCCGCCACGGCGGCGCTCTCATGGCCGAGCGCGGGGGCGGCGCCATCATCAGCACCGCATCGATTGCGGGACTCGTCGGCCTCGTCAGCAGCCGCGTGACCGAGTTCCCGCCCGTCGATGGCTCTGGCGCGTACATCGCCGCCAAGCACGGCGTCGTGGGCCTGACGCGCCAGTTCGCCCTCATCTACGCCGACCACGGCGTCCGCGTGAACGCCATCGCCCCCGGCTACATCCGCACGCCCATGATCGAGGACGCCCTGCAGGAAGATGAGGGCGCCTCCGGCTTCCTCGAGGCGCTGCACCCGCTGGGCCGTCTCGGCGAACCCGAGGAGATCGCCGCGGCCGCCGCCTTCCTCGCCAGCGATGACGCCTCCTTCATCACCGGCATCACCCTCCCCGTTGACGGCGGCTACACCGCCCGCTAGGAGCGAGCACCGCCCACCCCGCCCCGCTAGACTGCGCCCGAATCCGCGAGGGAGCGTGCTCCATGACCTCTGATGTCGACGCAACGGCCCCCAAATACCTGCGCGACAAGTACGCCGTCATCGGCGTCGGCGAGACCACCTACACGCGTGGCTCGAACCTCACAACCCGCGCCCTCGGCACCTGGGCCGTCAAGAACGCGATGGAGGACGCGGGCATCCCCGCCTCCGAAGTCGACGGCATGATGTCGTACTCCAACAACGACTCCACCCCCTCCCCCATGATCGCCGGCGACCTCGGCATTCGCCTCAACTTCTACATGGACGTCTACGGCGGCGGCTCCAGCAGCGAGGCCCTTATCGGGCTCGCCATCGGCGCCATCGAGGCGGGGATGTGCAACACCGTCGTCGTCTTCCGCTCCATGAACGGCTACTCCCAGGTCCGCATCGGCGGGACGGGCGTGCGGGCGGCCGCCCCGATCGGCGGGGACGCCGTCCACACCGCCCCCTACGGCTGGCTTAGCGCCGGCCAGAACTTCAGCCCCAGCTTCATGCGCCACATGTACGACTACGGCACCACCCCCGAGCAGGTCGCCATGGTCAAGGTCATCCACAGCGAGCACGCCTCCAACAACCCCAAGGCCTACTACAAGCAGCGCCTCACCGTGGACGACGTGCTCAACAGCCGCATGATCGTCAAGCCCCTCCACCTCCTCGACTGCTGCGTCGAGACCGACAACGCCACCGCCGTCATCGTCACCCGCGCCGAGCGCGCCTACGACTACCGCAACACCCCCGCCCGCATCCTTGCCGTGGCCGGACGCGTCTGCAAGCCGCGCATCGACATGCACTTCCAGCACGGACCCATCTCGACCGTCGCCGGCTACTACATCAAGGACATCATCTGGCCAAACGCCGGCGTCGGCCCCGAGGACATCGACCTGACCGGCGCCTACGACGCCTTCACCTTCACCTCCATGCTCCAGCTCGAGGACTACGGCTTCTGCAAGAAGGGCGAGGGTGGCGACTACGTCAGCAGCGGCATCATGCGCCTCGGCGGCGAGCGTCCCAACAACACCAGCGGCGGTCACCTCTGCGAGGGCTACACCCACGGCATGAACATGATCATCGAGAACGTGCGCCAGCTCCGCGGCGAGGTCGACGACTACTGCCCCGTCGACAACAAGGGCCGCCGCCAGCACACCTACGACTACTCCGGCGGGGCCTGCCGCCAGGTGCCCGACGCCAACATCTCCATGAACCTTGGCTGGGCGATGCCGGGCACCGGCTCCTCGCTCGTGATGCGGAAAGGATAGGGCCATGCCTCAAGGCGAATACCGCGGGATGAACCTCAGCATCCTCGATATCGACCACGAGAACGTGGCCTACTTCGGCCACTGCGCCGATCACGACTTCCACCTGCAGCAGTGCACCGCCTGCGGCCTCCTGCGCTACCCGCCCGGGACGGCCTGCCCCTGGTGCCAGAACCGCGAGTTCGAGTGGACGCCCGTCGAGGCCAGGGGGACCGTGCACTCCTACGGCGAGGTCCACCAGGCCATCCAGACCCAGTTCCGCGAGCATGCCCCCTACATGATCCTCATCGTCGACCTCGACACGCAGAAGGGTGAGCCCAGCGAGCACGAAGCCCTGCGCGTGGCCGGCAACCTCGTCACGCCCGACGGCGAGCTCGCGCCGTCCGAGCTCGTGAGGCAGGTCGGGATCGGCAGCCGCATGCGCATGGTCTTCGCCGACGTGTCCGAGGGTCTCGCCCTCCCCATGTGGACCCTCGACGAGGAGGCCGAGCAGCCGGAGAACCCGTGGCGCTACCCGCAGGAGTACAACGGGGTCTGACCTGTTCCGGGCGGCACTGCCGCCGGAAGAAGCGCACAATGAATACGACACCGACACCCGGGCAGGCCCAGAGAAAATGCTGAGCGCCAATGACAACGAGCTGCTGGCCCGCACCGGACCGGGGACGCCCATGGGCGACCTCTTCCGGCGATTCTGGGTGCCCGTCCTTATCGCCACGGAGCTGCCCGAGCCCGACTGCCCGCCCGTGCGCGTGGGTGTGCTCGGGGAGGAGCTCGTCGCCTTCCGAGACACGAATGGGACCGTCGGCCTGATCGAGGGGCGCTGCCCCCACCGCCGCGCCGAGCTGTTCTGGGGTCGCAACGAGGAGTGCGGCCTGCGCTGCGTCTACCACGGATGGAAGTTCGACGTGGACGGCAACTGCGTCGACATGCCTTCCGAGCCGCCCGAGTCGCAGTTCAGGGACAAGGTCGGGATCGCCGCCTACCCCACGCGCGAGTGGGGCGGCTACATCTGGGCCTACCTCGGTCCCCCCGACCTGCCCCTCCCCGAACTGCCCGAGTTCGAGTGGGCGCATGTGCCCGAGAGCCATCGCTACGTCTCCAAGAAGCTCCAGCAGTGCAACTGGGCGCAGTCCCTCGAGGGCGCCATCGACACCGCCCACTTTTCCTTCCTCCACATGCTCGTCGGCGAGCTGCCCCCGGACGCCCCCGCCGCGCTCCGCTACATGAAGGCCGACGGCTCACCCAAATTCACGATCAAGCCCACCGACGCCGGCTTCGTCATCGGCGGCGCCCGCTTCGCCGAGGAAGACAGCTTCTACTGGCGCATCACCCAGTTCCTCGTCCCCAACCACAGCCTCGCCCCGGGAGCCGAGCGGGGCCAGAACATCAACGGCCAGACATGGGTCCCCATCGACGACCACAGCTGCTGGATCTACACCTACACCTGGAACCCCGACCGCCCCATCACCGAGGAGGAGCTGGCCATCATCAAGGGCGGCAAGGCCAGCATTCACTCCATCGTCGACGAGCAGTACCACCCCATCCGCAACCGCGGCAACGACTACCTCATCGACCGCGAGGCCCAGCGCACGAGCAGCTACACGGGCGTGCAGGGCATCTCCGAGCAGGACGCATGCATCCAGGACAGCCAGGGCCCCATCTACGACCGCACACAGGAGCACCTCGGCACGACCGACGTCGCCATCATCGAGTTCCGGCGCATGATGCTGCGCATGGCCCGCAACCTGCTTGAGGGCCAGGAGCCCGCCGAGGCCCGCGACGGGCGCGCCTACTGGGTCCGCTCGGGAGCCGAGGTTGCCCCCCGCACCACGCCCTTTGACGAAGTCGCCGCCGACCGCACGGCGGCTGGTGAAGCAGGCCCTTAGGGCATTCCGAGCGGCGCGGTCACCGCCACCTCGATATCCGATGCCGACCGTTCGAGTTCGATGTCGCTGGCCGTGGCGTAGAGCAGCTCGCCCTCGTGGCGGACCGCCACCCAGAGCTCGTGCGCGGCCCCCGGCGTCAGGCGGTCGGCCCGGTAGGTCACGTTGAATTCGACGGGCAGCGTGTTCGCGTCCTCGATCACCTGCCGTCCCAGCGCGATCGCCAGGGAGTCCTCGCCGGAGACGTCAACCAGCACGACCTCGACGCACGCGCCCACGGGGAGTTCGACATCACCGTCCAGGTACCGCACGGTGCCCGTAATCGAGTCGACCTCGCTATCGGCGAAGACGACTGTGAGGAGCAGGGCCGGGACCGTCATTACAATCAGGGCGCTCGTCGACAGCAGCAGAGCGGGCTTCCACATGGCACTCCTCCCGATCCACCGTACAAGGTCTCAGGAGCTACTGTGGCGGTCACAAATGCACCGGGGTAGGCCCGCTCACGCGCCCCCTAACCGCGGCTTAACCGGGGCAGGAAAGGAAGGGGCGCCGCGGTAGGTTCACCTGGTGCCAAGAGCCCAGGTCGAGTTGCGTCCCTGAAAGGCAGTACCTACAATTTCGTAGTGACTTGTGGAGGTTGACGACTGCGTTGGACTTGGGATCCAGCCAAGAACCGGGCCAACCTTCGAAGGCACCGCCTTGGCTTCGAGGCTGCCGCCCTCGTGTTCGACGATCCGATGTCTGCGACTCGCGAAGACCCGTCGTCAAGTGAGCAGCGATGGCGAACCGTCGGGATGGTGGGCAGTCAAGTCATAATGGTGGTCCACACCTGGCCAGACATCGACCCGGCTACCGGACAAGAGACTGGACGCATCATCTCGGCACGTAAGGCAACGAGACATGAGAGGACGGCGTATGAAGAAGGATATGACTGAGCTGCCGCCCGATGTGCAGGAGCAGGTGCGGGCGCTGGAGGCTCTGCCCGACGACCAGATCGACACTACAGATGTTCCGGAGATACTCGACTGGTCGGACGCCAGGCGCGGGGCCTTCTACCGGCCTGTCAAGAAGCAGATCACGATCAGGCTCGACGCGGACATTGTCGCGTGGTTCAAAGCCCACGCTCCCGGTGGTCGCGGATACCAGACGGACATCAATGGGGCGCTCCGAGAACACGTCCACCGGGCAACTCGTTCCCCGGATTAGCGCGATGCGCGCATCGCACACCCGGGTTCAACGGAAAAGGCCCTGGCCCGCAGGCGCTTACCTGACCACCCCCAGGTGCTGAGCGGCTAGCCGCCCCGCGCCGTCTTCAGATCGGCGCGCGCGGCGACGCGCATGCCGCCCTGGTCGCTGCTGATTGTCACGAGCTGGAAGCCCGCCGCCGCGTGCTTCGCCGCGAGCTGCGCGTTCGCGTGGATGCCAGCGATCACGCCGTGCGCCTTGCACGCCTCGGCGATGCGCACCCGCTCCTGCTCGAAGCGGCCGCCGTTGTCCATTCCCGGCGGCAGCCCCAGCGTGATGCTCAGGTCCGCGGGGCCGACGTAAACCGCGTCGATGCCGGGCACCGAGAGGATGTCGTCGAGGTTGTCGAGCGCTTGCTCCGTCTCGATCATGGGGATGCACGCCACTTCCGCGTTCGCGTGTGCGAAGTAGTCGCCGCCCGCGTACATCGTCGCCCGCAGGGGACCGAAGCTGCGGTTTCCCTCCGGGTGGTAGCGGCAGGCCGCGACCGCCGCCTGCGCCTCTTCGACGCTGTTCACCATGGGGATGATCACCCCCATCGCGCCCGCGTCGAGCATCTTCATGATGATGCCCGGCTCGTTCCAGGGAACGCGCACGAACGGCATCGTCTCGCGCGTGCTGATCGCCTGCAGCATTGTCAACGCCGTCTGGTAGTCGATGCCCCCGTGCTGCATGTCGATGCAGACGTAGTCGAAGTCCTCGCCCGCCATGATCTCGGCGCTGAGGGAGCTGGGCAGGGAGAGCCAGCTCCCAAGGGCCATCTCCCCCGCTCGCCAGCGCGCCTTCACACTGTTCTCACGCACGGCTTCGCTCCTCTCTCACCAGCCACTAGTCACTATTCGTCATGATGATCGTGCCCGAGGCCATGAACATGCCGCCCACGCCGTGGCAGACGCTGATCTTGGCGTCGGGCACCTGCGCCGGAGCCGTCCCCCGCATCTGGCGGACGCTCTCCTGCAGGGCGTACATGCCGTACATGCCCGAGTGCATGTAGCTCAGGCCGCCGCCGTTCGTGTTGACCGGCAGGGGGCCGCCCGGGGCCGTGTTGCGCGCCTCGATGAAGGCGCCCGCCTCGCCCCGCCCCACGAACCCGAGGTCCTCGAGCCCGTAGATCGGCAGGTGCGCGAAGGCGTCGTAGATCATCACGTGGTCCACGTCGTCGTGCGTGATGCCGGTCTCGGCGAAGGCCCGGGAGCCCGCCACGCGGAAGGCGCGCGAGGTCGTCATGTCCTCCATCTGGCTGATCATCGGCGTCTCGACGCTCTCGCCCGTGCCAAGGATGTAGACCGGGTTCGTCGGGAAGTCCCGCGCCCGCTCCTTGGAGACGAGGATCAGGGCGCCGCCGCCGTCCGTCACCAGGCAGCACTGCAGCAGCCGGAACGGGTAGGCGATCATGCGCGAGTTGAGCACGTCGTCGACCGTGATCGGGTCCTTGAACGTCGAGCGCGGGTTGAGCGCCGCCCACTCGCGCTGCACCACCGAGACGGAGGCGAGCTGCTCGTGCGTCATGCCCGTCTCCTTCATGTAGCGCAGCACGCCCAGCGTGAACATCGAGGGCGGCCCGCTGAGGCCGTAGGGCGCCTCGTACTGCCCGGCGAGCGAGGCGGGCGACCCGCCGAAGCGGTCCATGCCCACGCGCGAACGCCCGCTCTCGCCGTGCGTCACGAGCGCGACGTCGCAGAGTCCCTCGTTGATGGCCGCCGCCGCATGGCGCACGTGCAGCATGAACGAGCAGCCGCCCACGGCCGTGCCGTCGACCCACGTGGGCGTGATGCCGAGGTAGTGCGCGATGCCCGCGGGCGCCTCGCCCGCGGTCGCCACGCCGTCGATGTCGCTCGGCTTCAGGCCGCAGTCCTCCATCGCGTTGAGGGCGGCGTCCGCGTGCAGCTGGATCTTGGAGAGGCCGGGAACGCGGCCGAGCTCGGTCGTCTCGGCGGCTCCGACAATGGCTACGGAACGGGGCTCCATGGCTAACCTCCCGCCGGCCGGAACTTCGGCAGCGATATCTCGTCGGTTATCGGCGTGAACGCCACTTCGACGGGCATGTCGAGCACGAGCGCCTCGGGCGTCTGCTCGCAGTCGATAATGTTCGTCATCATCCGCGGCCCCTCGTCGAGCTCGACGATGGCGATCGCGTGCGGCTCCGGACCGAACCCCGGCGGGGGCCGGTGGTTGATCACGTAGCTGTAGAGCTTGCCCTTCCCGCTCGCTGTGAAGCTCGAGACCTCACGCGTGCCGCAGCCCGGACAGAACGGCCGTGGCGGGAAGATCACGTCGTCGCAGCCGTCATCGTCGCAGCGCTGCAGGCGAAGCTCACCTCGCTTCGCCCCATCCCAGAAGTCCTGGGTTTCGGGTGTGGGCACCGGCACCGGGCCCTTGTAGTCGTCGTCGGCCATGCGGATTGCCTTTCGAGTGGTTTGGCGCACGCTGGCGCGCGCGTCAGCGCATCCTACGAGCTTCGCGGTGAACGTGGGAGCGGAAGGCCGAGAGGGAGGGGTGGGGCTCAGGCGGGCGCGGCGGCGGCGCCCTCACGCACCCAGACGCGGTTCGCCACCTGCGTCCCCATCACGATCTCGCGTCCGTCGATCGCGATCGTGACGGTGCCCCGGTACGGCTCCGAGGACTCCAGCTTCGCCACCTGCCCGGGGCGGATGCCCTCGGCGTCGAAGAACTGCAGCAGCTGCTCGTCCTCCTCGAACACCCGCTCGATTGCGACCGTCTCGCCTTCGGGCACGTCCGCCAGGGTCGTCATCGAGAGGTCTCCGGCGTTCGCGAGGCCTGGAATGGGATACCCGAAGGGACTCCGCTTGGGGTTCCCCAGCGTCTCGACCAGGTGCGGCTCCGTCACGTCGGAGATGCCGTGCTCCAGCAGATGCGCCTCTTCGTAGGCGCGCCACCAGGGCACGTTCAGCACGGTCGTCAGCAGGCACTCCGCCAGGCGATGGCGCCTCACCATCTCCTCGGCCCGGCGTAGCCCCTCCGGCGTCAGCTCGATCATCTTGCGCCGGTTGATCGAGACGAGGCTGTCGCGCTGCAGGCGCTTCAGCATCCCGGCGACTGAGGGTGGCGTCACCCCCAGCCGATCCGCCAGCCGCACCGCGATCACGCTCTCCCCCTCATCGTGGTTGAGACGATAGATCGCGCTCAGGTAATCGTCGCTGGCGACGTTGACGACCTGCTTCGGCATCACGCTGATCGTGCCACGCCGCGTTGCTTTTGTCTTGACCGGATGCCCCTTCTATTCAGGCACGGCCAGCCGTACACTCGACGTGCATCTCTCGTCGCGAGGGAGGGGACCATGAGCGCAGCACCCACCACGCCCGAACTCGACCTGTCCTGGCTCGATCTCTACGACGATCCGACGTCGGCCGAGCCTACGAAGAAGGGCCTCACGCTCGATGCCATCGACATCGGCGACTACGCCTCGCAAGCGGACCTGCCCCGCGACATGACCCCCCGCCTCCGCGGCGCCACCGCCCGCGAGGACGCCCACCGCATGGGCCTCACCTACAACACCAAGCACGACGTCTGGGCCGACCAGTGCCGCTCCCTCTACGAAGAGGCCGTCCAGCGCCAGTGGTCCTCCGCGCGCGACATTCCCTGGGACACCCTCAAGGAGCTCCCCGACGAAAAAGAACGCGCTATGTGCCAGGTCGCGACCATGCTCGCCGAGGTCGAGTTCATCGCCGGCGACGTGCCCGGCCAGTGGCTCCCCCAGATCAGCGGCGACGAGTTCGAGGTCGGCCTCTTCCTCATGAGCCAGATCATGGACGAGGCGCGCCACACGGACGTCTTCCGCAAGCGCGCCCTCGCCAACGGCGGCGGCCTCCTCCAGCAGGGGGCCGGCCTCGGCCTGCGCAACCTCATCGAGGCCCAGGACTTCACCGAGATGTCCGTGCTCATGCACGTCCAGGCCGAGGGCTTCGTCCAGTCCATGTTCCGCATGGGCGAGCTCATCGGGCCGACCCAGGCCGACAAGCGCATCTTCCGCATGGCCGCCCAGGACGAGTCCCGCCACCTCGCCTTCGGCGTCATGCACCTCAAGCACGTCCTCGCCGAGACGCCCGAGCGCCGCGAGGAGATTCACCACTACCTCGACAAGGCCGAGGATCGCTCGGCCGGCGGCGGCAGCGGCGACGTCACCTTCCCGCCTGTCTTCGAGTCGCTCTGCATCCTCCTCGGCGGCGGCAAGGACCGCTTTGACGAGGGCGTCGCCAAGTTCCTGCTCCTCCGCAGGCGCCAGGTGAAGGAGTACCTCCACCGCCTCGATGTGGCCGGCCTCGGCGACCGTCGCGAGCGGCTGGGATCCGCCCTCGCGCAGTACGCCAACTAGCGCCATGGCCGAAGACGCGCCCACCGAAGGGCCGATCACCGCGGAGATGCGCGCCGCCGCGCAGGCGCTCGGCTGGGAAGAGGGCCTCCTCGAGCGCGCCATCGACTGGGGCTACAGCCCCCGCACGGTCGTCAGCGCGCTCGGGACGAAGCTCGCTCCCGCACAGGCCAAGGGCTTCCTCGACCGCGAACCCCTCAAGCCCGACCTTTCCTGGATGGACGCTCCCACCGAGTGGGGCGTCCGCGCCGAGCAGGCCGACCCCGACATGGGCCTCACCGTGGGCGACATCATGGTCGGCTCCTACGGCGAGATTCCCGACCTCTGGACCGACCGCACCGAGATCGCCCGCGGCTCGAACCCCCAGCTCGGCCAGGAGGACATGGGCTACACCATCTTCGAGAAGGCCGTCGTCTGGACCGACTCTGTCTCCGACCTCTACGAGCGCGCCATCCGCGACCGTTGGGCCCCCGCCACCGACCTCGGGTGGCGCAGCCTGGAGGCCCTCCCGGACGGCGTCGAGAAGGCCATCTGCCAGGTGATGACCGAGCACAGCGAGCGCGCCTATGCCGAGGCCTCCGTCCTCGGCCGCTGGCTCCCCGAGATCAGCTACGGCTTCGTCGAGATGAAGCTCTTCATGAGCAGCGTCATCTACGACCTCGCGCGCCACGCCGAGGCCTTCCGCAAGCGGGCCCTCTCCAACGGTGGCGGGCTCGGCCTGCAGGCCCCCACCGACCTCATTCGCGGGGCGACCGAGGCCCGCACCTACCCCGAGCTCATGGCCTACCTCTTCGTCCAGGACAGCGCCCTCCTCACCTTCTTCCGCCACGCCGGCGACCTCGCCCAGAACCAGCTCGAGCGCGACCTCTACGCCCTCGTCGCCAGCGACCGCGAACGGCTGATGCAGTACCAGGTCGAGCGCTTCGAGGCGTTCCTCCAGGCCATGCCCGACCGTCGCGAGGAGCAGCAGCGCTACCTGGCCAAGGCCGAGGTGCGCCTCGCCCGCGAATGGAACGACCCCGCCGTTCGCGAACCGCTCATCCTGTTGCTTGGCGGCAATCGCGAGAACGCCGCCGCCGGCGAGGCCGCCCTCACCGCCCTGCGCCGCCGCCAGGTCGAGGAATACCTCGGCCATCTCGACCAGGCCGGCTTCATCCGCAGCCGCCTCCACTCCGGCCTCGCCGCCTACCTCGAGGAACCCGAGACCGCCCCCGCCTAGCCCTCCAGCAGCGGGGCCAGCGCCTTCTGTGCCGCCTCCGCGCTCGTGCCGATCGCGAAGATCACGTCACGGCCTGCCGGCTCCAGCAGGGCGACCACGCGACCGTCGTCCTGCGTTGCCAGCGTCAGGTCACCCTCCGTCGCCACGTCCGCGCCCCGCGTGGCGATGGAACGGTGAATCTTCGCGAACTCGCGCGCCTCGCCTTCGTCCGCGAAGCGCACGTAGGCGACCAGCACAGCCTCATCGCCCTCTAGGTTCGCGAACAGGTGGTAGCGGTCCGCGGTCCAGCCCGCGACGGCGTCGAGCACCACGCGGTTCTCGTCGCGCTTGAACCAGTCGGGATCGAAGGGCGTATCACCGAGCAGGTAGTTCGCAAGGTGGAACTCACCCAGCGAGCCGAAACTCCTGGGGCTCCAGAAGAGACCGAGGCTCACGCTCATCTCGCGTACTGGCAGCGTGGAGTAGGAATAGAGGTACTCTGGCTCCCAGCCGGAGGCAAGCAGCTCCGGGTGGAGGATCTGGGAGGTCGCCGAAGGCGGCTCCTGCAAAAGCGAGTTGAGCGCATCGAGACCGTTTGCCTCGATGAACCACGCCACAGCTTCCGCTCCCGCCGTGTAGGGGAAGTAGAACTCACGCAGCAGACCCGCGGGGGTATCGTCCCACTCCGTAATCGTCAGCACCTCGTCCGCGGGAAGGCCGAGGGCGGCTTCCGCCCACCGAGCCTCGTGGTACATGGCGTCGCCTTCGACGATCGCCGACCAGGCAAGCGCGGCGTCGAGACTGTGGCCGGTGGCCCCGTACGTCCTCGCGAGGTTGAAGTGATGATCCTGGATGGCGTGCACCATTTCGTGTACGAGGGTCAGCACTTCGTGCTGGCTGAGCGCGTCGAGTTCGATCCGGTCCTTGTCCGTCACGACCCACAGCGTCTTGTCGTAGGAGTAGAAGCCTCCGACAAAATCCTGCTGGAATTCCAGCAAGTCCTCGGGCTCATGGAGGTCGAGGTGGCCCATGATCCGGAGGAAGATGGTTCTGACGTCCAGCCAGTAGTGCATCTCCTGCTCCGTTGCGCCCGCCCAGTAGGTGTCCCCCAGATCCTCCAGCGCGACGGCTCCGGCCCTCAGGTCGATCGGTGCCTCCAGCCCCCGCACCTCCTCCACCTCCTCCAGCAACTCGCTGAGCTCGTCGGTCAGCGGCACCGCCTCGACCGGCGTGGCGGTAGCCGTGGCCGCCTCGACCGGTGTGGCGGTAGCCGTCGCCGCTTCGACCGGTGTGGCGGTAGCCGTCGCCGCTTCGACCGGTGTGGCGGTAGCCGTCGCCGCCTCGCCGGCAGGTGCCTGGGCCGGAGGCTGCGGCTCAGGCTCGCCGCCACCACAGGCGCCGAGCGCCAGGGCCGCCAGGAGCAGCAGGGGGAGGAGCGTGCGGACTGTGGGCGCCACGGCTGGCAGTCTAGCCCCCCACCAGTGGCGCCAGCGCCTTCCGCACCACCTCCGCGCTCGTCCCGATCGCGAAGAACACCGTGCGCCCGACCGGCTCGATGCTGGCGACGACCAACCCATCCGCCCTCGTGACAAACGTGTACGGGTCCTCGACTGCCACCGCGCCCCCCTCGAGGGCATTGCGGTGCGCCTTCGCAAACTCGTGCGAGTCGATGGGGACTTCGAAGCGCACGGCGACAACCAGTACCCGCTCGGCGTCGTGCTCGAAGATGCGGTAGTAGTCACCCTGCCACCCAGCTCCCGCCTGCTGGACCTGGACTTCGGTGAAGTTGAGCGGGCGTCCTTCGTACCCGTAGGCCGTCCACGGATAGCCTTGCCGGTCCCCGAGCAGGTAGTTCACCAGGTGGAACTCGCCCAGCACGCCCGATTCGTACTCGGTCCAGCCTTCCCCCAGGCTCCCGGCGATAGCCGCTGCCGGCAGCAACAGGTCGACATCCGCCTCGGGCTCCCAGTCGGTGTCGAGCAGGTACGCGTGGATGATCGCCGTCGTGGCGTCCGGCGGGTCGCCGAAGAGCGCGTTGAGGGCCTCCAGCCCGTGCCGTTCCACCACCGCCTCCACTGCCACTGGCCCCGTCAGGTAGGGGAACGTGAAGACCCGCAGGATCTGGGGCGGAATGTCGTCCACCTGCTGAAGGTTGGCCAACAACAGCAGGTCCCGCCCCGTCCCCATCCCGCCCGGAACCAGTGTCGAGGACTCGCTCCAACTCGACGTGTGCAGGACGGCATCCCCCTCTACGACGGACGTCCATGCGAGTCGCGCGTCCAGCGTCGTTGCGGGCCGTCCGCTCGCGCGCAGGTCGAAGTGGTAGTCCTGGATGGCGTGCAGCATTTCGTGCGCGAGTATCTCCCGCTCCTCCGCGCTCAGCGCGCCGAGGTCGAACTCCTCCCGGTCGTTCGGGATCCAGAGCGTCTTGTTGCCGTACGAGTAAAACCCCGCGACAAGCTCCGCCGTCGAGACCGTCACATCCCAGAGCGACTCGCCCGGCTCCACGTAGCCCAGCAGCTGGTAGAGCGCCCCGCGCTGCTCGAGCGCCTCCCGCTGGTCGTCGTCGAACAGCCCCTTGTAGGCCTCGGCCATCTCGCGCCTCGCGACCGTGCGGACACGCAGCTCCGGGGGCGCCTCCAGCCCTCGCGTGGTGGCCACTGCTTCGAGCATCTCCAGCAGCGCCCCGGAGAGGGGCACCTCTTCGCCCATCGGCGCAGCCGCAGGCGACTCCGGTTCGCCTCCGCACGCGACCAGCGCCACCGCCAGCGTGAAGACCGCCAGGGCGGGGAGCAGCAGTCGGAGAGCGAGGAGCGCCATGCGCTCCATTCTTGCCACGCGCGCCGCGCCCCGCCAGCGCAGCCTCCCCGCCTCGACCCGCTTCCCTAACCCTTGACGAGCGGGTCCAGCGCCGCGCGCGTCACGTCCGCGCTCGTCCCGATGGCGAAGATCACGTCGCGCCCCACCGGCTCCGGGAGCCCGACGACTTTGCCGTCGGGCCGCGTGGCGAGAACGAAGCCGTCTTCCTCGACCACGTCCGCCCGCCTCGTCGCTTCCCTGAAGTGCGTCCTTGCGAAGTCGCCGGCCTCCTCCTCGCTCGTGAAGCGCACGCGCGTCACCAGCACCCGTCCCTCGGTGTCGTGCTCAAACAGCGTGTAGCGGTCCCCCGCCCACCCCTTCGCCGCCTCCACCGCGAGCCGGCTCGTGGGCGCGAAGAGCCATGCCGGCAGGTAGGGGGCGTCTCCCACCAGGTAGTTGATGAGGTGGAATTCGCCAAGGGAACCCGCCACCCGGATGCGCCAGCCCGCTCCCAGGCTGTCCTGGATCTGGTCCGCCGGCAGCGAGGACTCGCCGAGTTCCTCGGGTTCCCAATCGGCAGCGAGCAGCTCCCTATGAAGGATGAGCGTCGTCGCCGGCGTTGGCTCCACGAAAAGGGCGTTCAGCGCTTCCGTTCCCTCGTTCAGCAGCACGAAGCCCGCCCAGCTCGCGCCTGTGGTGTAGGGGAAGTAGATCGCCCGGAGGACCGGCGCGGGAATCCTGCTCAGCTGGTTCCCCGCCGCCAGGAAGAAGACGCCGCCCGCGCCCGGGAGGGCCAGGGAGCGTATGGCGTGCCGGTTCGTGTGCGTGACTGCGTCCCCCTCGACCACGGACGTGAAAGCAAGCTCGGCGTCGAGGTTGCCCACGAGGCTGTCGAAGGTCGCGTTCAGGTCGAAGTGGTAGTCCTGCAGGGCGTGGATGATTTCGTGCACCAGCGTCTTTCGCTGACTCGGCGTCAACTCCTCCAGCCCCACGCCCGCCCCCTCCGTGACAACCCACAGCGTCTTGTGGTCGGTCGAGTAGAACCCCAGCACCAGTTCGAAGAACGACGTCTGGATGTCCCAGAGGTGCTCGTCGTCGTCGAGATACCCCAGCAGCCGGTAGATCTCCGTCAACGTGTCGGACTCGGCCCGGTCCTCTTCCGTGACCAGGGTGAGGTAGGTGTCGGGCAGGTCGGCGCGCGCCACCGTCAGCGCGACCAGTGACTCCGGCGCCTCCAGGCCCCGTAGCTCCGCCACCTCCTCCACCAGTTCCCGGATGGAGTCCGGGAGCGGCGGGGCGTCGCTCGCCGGCGACGGGGCGGTGTCGTCGCCACCGCACGCCGCGACCGCCATGGCGAGCAGGAGCGTGGCAAGGGTCGCGATCGTGCGCCTCATGGGTGGGTCCATTCTGGCCCGCTGTGCGGCCACCCCGCCACACCGGACGCGCTGCCCCGCCCCCCGCTTCCTTACCCTTGACCGCCGTTCCCGGCCTTGCCCCCGACCCGCGCGCCGCCCCTCCCGATTCTTGCCCGGTGCGCGCCGCCTGCGCTAGATTGAAGGCGGCGGCGCATTCGTCTAGCGGCCTAGGACACCGCCCTCTCAAGGCGGAGATCAGGGGTTCGAATCCCCTATGCGCTACCACCTCTCCTGGTCCTCATAAATCCTTCCGGAAGCGCAAACTTGGCAGCATCGGCCCCAGATGGCGCTCTTGCTGCCTCTCAGGCCCATGTGGCCAGCGCGCCGCCGAAGCACAGGACGGCAAGGCCTACCAGCCACCACATCCACGGCGGCGGTAGGGTCGCGGGTGTCTGTCGGAGTCCATAGCCTGCGTACAGGCCCGCGAATAGCACGATGGTGACGCCGATCACGAAGAAACCCATGGCCTCCTCAGGTACGGCTCAGTGTAGGAGGTCGTCCAGCTGCGACCCTGTCGGCCTCTTGGGGCAGATCAAGCCAGCGAGGTCGTAGCGCGACACGGCATAGTTCTGGCTGGTGCTGGGTCCGTAGGCCGCTGTAGACCGCCCTTCCGTCCCACGACTGCTTATGGGCAGTTAGAATCGGCATGCATTGAGCACAGCCGGGGATACGCCGGCGGGAGAGAACCATGACAGCCCGAGTCGTCATTTCGGCCGACAGTCACACCGAGAGGTTCCTCGACCTCTCCGAGTACATCGATCCCAAGCATCGTCCGAAGATGGACGAACTGAACAAGCGCGACGAGGAGCGCCTCCTCAAGATCCTCGAGAACATGCGCAGCCGCGGACAGGAGACCTCTTATTCCGGGCGCAAGAACACGATGGAGGAGTTCCGCATCACCGTCGATCTCGGTGATCGCATGGACGCCATCACCAGTGACGGCGTCTGCGCCGAGGTCGTGATCGAGCGCGGCGGTTCGCGCGACCCCGATGTCGACTTCCTGCGCGCCTGCAACAGCGCTTACTACCGCTGGTTCAACGAGCACTTCGCCGACGAGGCCTACCGCTTCATCGGCGTCGCCGCCATCACCCTCTGCGACATCGAGAAGGGCATCGAGGAGCTGAAGGAGGCCCACGGCCTCGGCTTCCGCGCTCTCATCCTTCCCGGTTCCCACTACTGGTTCCCGGGCGCCCTGCCCTTCCACAACCGCGCCTACGACCCGCTCTGGGCGACGGTGCAGGAGATGGGCATCCCCATCCTCTTCCACCCCGGATTCGGTCGCGAAAACCCCATCCTTCCGGCTGATCCCGATGGCCAGGTGTTCAAGTACGGCCCGCTCACCACGCTCGAGCTTCGGGCAGCGCTGAAGCACTTCCTGCTGGGCGGCATCGCCGAGCGCTTCCCCACCCTCAACTTCGGCTGGGTCGAGTCCGGCAGCCTCTGGGTGCCGACCCTCCTCGACGAATACGACGCCCTAGTGAAGCGCCGCCCCGGCGGCCAGAGCCAGGACCTCCTCCCGAGCGAGCTCTTCGCCCGCCAGGGCTTCTGCGCCGGCCCCCTCACGAAGTCGGAGGTCGACGCCCGCCACCGCCTCGGTATCGACAACCTCATGTTCGGCACCGACTATCCCCACCCCGAGGGCACCTATCCGCACACGCAGTCGATGATCGACGAGATGTTCGAGGGCGTGAGCGCCGAGGAAACCGACAAGATCCTCGCAACCAACGCCGCCCGCGTGTTCAACCTTGACATTGGCCGGCTGACCAGCTCGACCGTCGCCGTCGGCTAAGACCGGCACCGGCACACGCAACAGGCCCCGGGCGGTGCGAACTGCCCGGGGCCGTCTACGTTCGGGAAGCGGTCAGGAGCGCCCGCGCGCGTAGGGGCTGATCGCCTCGTTGATCGCGTCGGCGAAGAGGTTCAGGCAGAGCAGCAGGAAGGCGAGGATGGCGCCCGGGAACACCGGGTACCACCATGCGCGCTGCAGGTACGGCCGACTGTCGTTCACGAGCCCTCCCAGGGAGGGGGTGTCGGCCTCGATGCCGAGCCCGAAGTAGCCCAGGGCGGCCACGATCAGGACGCCGCTCGCGATCGCCAGCGCCACCTGCGTGAGCAACGGCGGAAGCGCATTGAGCACGATGTGCCGGAAGATGATCCGGGGCGTGCTGGCCCCGAGTACCTGCGCCGCGAGCACGTAGTCCTTGTTCCGCTCACCCAGCATCTGCGCGCGAGCGAGGCGAGTGAACCCGGGGATGGCGAAGACGGCGATCGCAATGCCGATGTTCTCGAGCCCCTCGCCGAGGATGGTGAGAATGGCGAATGCGATTAGCAGGCCGGGGAAAGCCAGGAGGGCATCCACCAGGCGCATCACCGCTGCGTCTGCCCACCCCCTGATGTATCCCACAGCGAATCCCGTCATGGTGCCGATGACGGCGCCGGTCAGCACCGAAATGAAGCTCAGCGCGAGCGCGGTCTTGAGCCCGTGGAGATTGCGCGAGAAAAGGTCGCGCCTCAGCTCGTCGGTGCCGAACGGGTGGTTCCAGGACGGGGACAGCAGCCGCGCGGAGGCGTCCTGTGCGATCGGGTCGTGCCAGGCGATCAGGGGCGCCGCGACCGCCGCCACGGCGATGATGAGCAGCCCTCCCACCGCGATCGCCCCCTGCGGGTTGCGCAGCAGCCGCCGCACCGTGTCGGCCCACATCGAACGGGCCGCCTGCGACCTGAACGTGGTCATGCCTTCCTGTTCCTGGCCGGGCGCGGCTACGCTCATCGGACCCTCACCCTCGGGTCGACGAACCCGTAGATGATGTCCGCCAGCAGATTCACGGCCACGAAGATCACCACGAGCACCACCAGCACGCTCTGCACGACCAGGTAATCCAGGCGCGTGATCGCCTCGACCACCACGCGGCCGAATCCGGGCCGGGTGAAGACGGCCTCGATGATCACGACCCCGGTCATCAGTTCACCCACCTGCAGCGCCATGATGGTGATCACGGGAATGAGCGAGTTGCGCAGCGCGTGGCGCACGATCACGGTGCTCTCCTGCAGTCCCTTCGACCTCGCCGTGCGCACGAAGTCCTGGCCGACCACGTCCGTGATCGTCGTGCGCGTGTACCGCGCGAGCACGGCGCTGATGGGCATCGCCAGGGCGATCACGGGCAGGGCGAGGTGGTGCAGCGAGTCCAGCGGGTCGTCGAGGATCGACACACGCCCGTGCGAGGGGAACCAGCCAAGCTCGGCGGCGAAGATCCAGAGCAGGATGATGCCGCTCACGAAGCTGGGAACGCCCACCGCCACCATTGTGTAGCCGGAGAGGAGCCAGTCCCACACGCTTCGCGGCTTCACCCCCCCGAGGATGCCCAGGGGAATGCCGATCAGGATGGCGAAGGCGTAGGCCGCGATGCCCAGCTCGATCGTGGGTGGGAAGTTGATGGAGAACAGGCGCGTGACGCTGAGGCCGCTCGTGAAGGAATAGCCCAGGTCTCCCGAGAGCAGATCGCCGAGCCAGCGGATGTACTGTTCCGGCCAGCTGTCGTGCAGGCCGAGCTGCTCGCGTATGGCGTAGAGGTCCTCGGCAGTGGCCTCCTCGCCCGCGATGACGAGAGCGGGATCGCCGGGGATAAGCCTCAGGACGAGGAAGGCCGCGATCGTGCCAAGGAACAGGATGGGAATCGTCTGCGCGACCCGGTTCACGATGAACGGAGCCATATCCCTCGCCCTCTGCCCGGGGTCCCGGCGCCATGTCGGCGCTCGATCGAGCCGTGAGCATACACAGACCGGCGACGCCTGCGCCGGAGCCGTAAGTGGGTGCGCAGCACGCCCCCGGGCGATGCCAGGCGGTATAGTACCGCCCACGCGTCAGAGGCCGCCCGACCGGGCTTCGTGCGAAGCCCGGTGCGCTTGCTGGTGGCGGGAACAGACTGACGCCCCGACGGAGGTTCGGAAATGACGTCCACCTGGAAGAAGCCCATTTCGCGCCGGCAGATGCTCGCCGGATCAGGCGTTGCGCTCGGTGCGGGCGTGACTGCCGCCCTGGTCGGCTGTGGCGACGACGACGATGACGACGCGCCCGCCGCGACCGCCGCTCCCGCAACGGAAGCGCCGGCCGAAGCGACCGAGGCTCCCGCAGAGGCGACCGAGGCTCCCGCAGAGGCGACCGAAGCCCCGGCTGAGGCCACTGAAGCGCCCGCCGAGGAGGCGACCCCCGAGCCCACCGAGGCTCCCGACACCGGCCCGAAGCAGGGTGGCACGCTCCGCTATGCCGTCCAGGGCGACCTGCTCCTGACCAACGGCGCCCCCTTCACGCGCGCCCAGGGCATCCCCCTGCTCGTCTTCGAGACGCTCATCCGCTACGAGGACTCGCCCGCGCCCTCGCTGGTCCTGCTCGACTCCTACGAGGTGTCGGAGGACTTCACGACCGTCACCATGCGGCTCAAGGAGAACGCCGTCTTCCACGACGGCTCTCCCGTCACGCCGGCCGATGTTTTCTTTGGCATCGACGCGATCACCAACCCCGACAAGTACGGCTTCAGCTTCCGCGGCCAGCTGCTGGCCTTCGCTTCGCTCGTGACCGACATGACCGCGGTCGACGACCGCACGATGGTGTTCACCTTCGGCGCGCAGCTCACGAACATCAACGACTTCTTCGCCCAGTTCCCCGTCACGAAGGAATCGACGTACGCCGAGCTCCAGTCCGGCGAGAACATCCAGGGCACCGGCCCCTACAAGATGAAGTCCTGGACCCCGGGCGTCGGCTACGAGCTCGAGCCGAGCACCAACTGGCACGACCCCGAGGGGCCGTACCTCGACGGGATCCAGGTGATCCAGTTCGCCGACGCCGAAGCCGTCGGCCAGGCGTACGACGCCGACGACATCGACATCGCCACCGGTGTCAGCCCCGTGTTCGCCAAGGCGCACGAGGAGGACGTCCGGCTCGAGGCGAAGTGGGGCATCGTCTACGTCGGTCTCAACGTCACCAACCCGCTCTTCGCGGACAAGCGCGTGCGCCAGGCGCTCTTCTTCGCCATCGACCGCGAGCGCATCGTGAACGAGCTCATGGAGGGGCTGGTGGAGCTGACCACCCAGCCGTGGGACCCCGGAAGCCCCGCCTTCGACCCCGACCTCGAGCAGCCCTTCTACGACCCCGACCGGGCGAGGGCGCTCCTGGCGGAAGCGGGCTTCAGCCAGACCGAGCCCATCACCTTCGACCACTACGCCAACCACCCCGTCGTGGGCGCCCAGCTGGCGTCCCTCATCAAGCAGAACTTCGCCGACGTGGGAGTCGAGATCGAGCTCGTCGGTCACCAGATCCCGGACATGAACCAGAAGCTCTTCCAGCGAGACTTCGAGGCTGGCTGGTTCCTGATGACGGGCTTCTCGCCGTTCTCGCCGGTCACGGTCATCACCCAGCCGCTGCCCTTCCAGGACAACAACCCTAGCAAGTACACGAGCGAGACGTTCCTGGACATCCGGGCGAAGCTGAAGACCCTCGATCCGTTCTCGGAGGAGGCGTTGGCGCAGTACGACCGCTTCAACGAGCTCTTCCACGACGACCCCTGGCTCCTCCCCTGCGCCCCCTTCCGCGCCATGAACGTCGTGAAGCCGCGCGTTCAGGGGTACAACAGCTTCATCGAGCCGCGCACCTACCTCGGGTACGTCTGGCTCGACGACGCCTAGGGCACGGCCCCGGGCAACTGCATCCGTTCCGTCACGCCGCCGACCGGTCGAGCACCGGCGGCGGCGCGGCGATCGAGGAACCTGACCCGTCCGGCGCGCCTGCCGCGCGTCCGAAGGAGGAACCATGCCCGACGCAGCCGAATCCGCCGGCTTCACCACCCTCGAATCCACCGAGTTCTCCGGTTCGTGGCCCGAACGCCCCGACCTGAACGGCCTCCCCAACGTCGTCTACATCGTCCTCGACGACGTCGGCTTCGCCCAGTTCGGCTGCTACGGCTCCAGCATCGACACGCCGAACATGGACCGGCTCGCCGCCAACGGGCTCCGCTACACCAACTACCACACCACCACCCTCTGCTCCCCCTCCCGCGCATGCCTCCTCACCGGCCGTAACCACCACACCGTCGGCATGCGCTCCGTCTCTAACTGGGCGCGCGCCTACCCCAACGGCCGCGGCGCCATCACCAACCGCGCCGCCACCATCCCCCAGCTGCTCCGGGACCGCGGCTTCTCGACCTTCGCCGTCGGCAAGTGGCACCTCGCCCCCATGTCCGAGACCTCGGCCGCCGGCCCCTTCGACCACTGGCCCCTGCAGAAGGGCTTCGAGCGCTACTACGGCTTCCTCGATGCCCTTACCGACCAGTTCGCCCCCGAGCTCACCTACGACAACCACCGCATCCCCACGCCCGACACCCCCGGCTACCACGTCAGCGAAGACATGATCGACCGGGCCATCGGGTTCGTGCGCGACCAGCGGGCCATCTACGACGACAAGCCCTTCTTCCTCTACGTGGCCTTCGGCGCCTGCCACGACCCCCACCAGGCCCCTCCGGAGTACCTCGAGAAGTACCGCGGCCGCTTCGACCAGGGCTACGACGTGGCCCGCGAGGATTGGTTCGAGCGCCAGAAGGCGATGGGCATCGTTCCCGAGGACACGGTCCTGCCGCCCAGCAACCCGAACGTCCCGCCCTGGGACAGCCTCACCCCCGACCAGCAGCTTGTCGCCAACCGCCTGCAGGAAGCCTTCGCCGCCATGCTGGACCACACCGACGTCCAGATCGGACGCCTGGTCGACTACCTCGAGCAGACGGGCCAGCTCGACAACACCCTCGTCGTGCTCACCTCCGACAACGGCGCCAGCGACGCCGGCGGCCCCCTCGGGACGGTCAACTGGCTGCGGGGCATGAACGGCCTCGACATCGAGTCCTACAACCTCGAGAACGTGGACGAGATCGGCGGTCCCCGGTCGCACACGAACTACCCGTCCGGTTGGGCCCAGGCCGGGAACACCCCCCTCCGTTGGTACAAGCAGTTCCTGCACGCGGGCGGCATCCGCGCCCCCCTCGTCTTCCACTGGCCCGACCGCATCGGGGAGGGGGGGCTCCGCCACCAGTTCCACCACGTCACCGATGTGACCCCCACGGTCCTCGACCTCCTCGGCATGGAGGCCCCGGCCGTCTTTGAGGGCATCTCGCAGCTACCCGTCGCCGGCGAGAGCATGGCCTACACCTTCGAGGACGCCGACGTGCCCACCCGCAAGGTTACCCAGCATTTCGAGCTGAACGGCCACCGCTCGATCTGGCACCAGGGCTGGAAGGCCGTGACCCTCCACACGGTCGGCGACGACTTCCAGACCGAGCCCTGGGAGCTCTACCACCTCGACGAGGACTACTCCGAGAGCTACGACCTCGCCCAGGAGGAGCCGGAGCGGTTGCAGCAGCTCATCGCGCGCTGGTGGGCGGAAGCGGGGAAGCACGGCGTCCTGCCCCTCGAACAGGGCGGTCCTGCCTCGTCCTTCCACAACGTTCCCCCCGGCAGCCCCCAGGACCGCACCACGTTCACCTATGCGCAGGGGATGGCCCACGTCCCTACCGTCGCCGCTGCCGACGTGCGCAACCGCTCGCACCGCATCCGCGCCACCATCGTGCGCGAGGGCTCCGGAGACGGCGTCATCCTCGCCCACGGAGGCTATGCCGGCGGCTACGCCCTCTACGTGCGCGAGAACCGCCTCGTCTACGAGCAGAACTGCGGCGACGACCACACCCGCATCGTCAGCGGCGAGGACCTCCCTACCCGTGCCGACGTCGAGTTCTCCTTCACCAAGACCGGCGACAACCGCGGCGTCGGCGTCCTCACCGTGGACGGCCGCGAGGCCGCCCGTGGCGACCTGCCGCGGATGCTCGGCGGGCTCTTCACGATCGAGGGTCTCGACGTCGGTCAGGACACAGCGACCCCGGTCAGTGACCAGTACGAGGCGCCCTTCCCCTTCTCTGGCGCCGTCGAGTCCGTGGTCATCGAAGTCGACAACGACCAGGCCCTCGACCCCGCCCAGCTGGTCGAGGCGGAGGAAGAGCAGCAGTAACCGGCGCCCCGGGGGTGGGTGGCGGGGCCGCGCCTACTCCCCGGCGTGGACGACGAACCGCCCGCTGTCGCTGCGGCCGAAGACCTCGGGCAGGTACGTCTCTTCCGCGAAGGTGGGGGCGACGAAGAAGTCGCCGGGGGTGGTGGCGCGCGCGTAGTAGACGTACTCGTGTACGCCCTTCGGGATGCGGTCCGCGAGGAGCGTCACGCGGTCGTCGCGCAGGTCCACCTGGTCCCAGGGGCTGAAGTACCAGGCGAGCCAGGGGGCGTAGTACGAAGGCGCCCCTGCGAGAACCGCCGCCGTCTGGTCTTGCTGGAGCTGCTCTCGAATCCAGGGGGACACGATCGCCAGCTTCGGGTCGATCGGCTCGAGACCCGCCGGCAGGAAGTCCTCGATCCGGACGAACAGCCGATCGGCCGGGGCCACCACCGTCACCGTCACCCGCACGATGTCGCCCGGCGAGGCGCTCGTGATGGACGTGTCCGGGTCCTCCAGCAGCGTGTAGCGGTGCGAGACGGCGAACCCGCGGTTGAGCGCCTCGATCTCCTTCGCCGGCGTCACGTAGCGCAGGTTGAGGCTGTAGTACATGCGACCCTCGGTCTCCGTCTCCCGTTCGAACTGCACGCGGCTCACCTCGCCGAGTGGCAGGTCGTGAAGCCCGAGCGCCACGCCGTCGACGTAGTCCCCGGCCGGCACGTCGAAGTTCCCGTTGAGCACCCGGCGTGTGTTGAGCAGCACCTGGTAGTCGTAGACACCCCACGTCTCGCCGGTCAGCTCCGCGAAGGCGCCCAGCGAGGCCATGCCCTGCGCCCGCTCGACCGAGCTCTTCCAACGCTGTTCGGATCGGGCCAGCACGAGCCAGCGAGCCGTCTCCTCGATGAGCGGGTGCTGCGGATCGACCTCCGTCAGGGCGCGCAGCACCAGCGCTGTCGCCCGCACGCTGCTGTTATGCATGCAGCCCGCGATGCGCTCGTCCTCCCAGTGGTTCCCGTTGGCGCTCGCGATGGTGGCGGCCGTGAGGTCGTTCAGGAGTGCGCGAACAGCCTCGTGGTCCGCCTCGTGGCCGCTCGCCAGCAGCCCGAGTAGCACGTAGGCGCGACCCCAGTTCGTCAGTTGCGTTCGGTGCTCTTCCACCAGGGAGCGCAGCAGTCCGGCCTGCTCCCGCGCCAGCGGACTCACCACTCCGCCTTCGTTGGCGGCGCTTGTGAGGGCGTACAGCAGGAAGGCGTGCTGGTTCACGTCCGCCGGGCGCATGACGTCCGTTCGGCGCTGCACGTGCTCGGTGATGAGACGCGTCGTGCGGTCGTAGCGGTAACCCGAGTCCGGGACGGCGTACCCGGCGTCCCTCGCCTCCCCGAGCGCGATCAGCACCCAACCCGTCACCCACAGGTCGGTCCGGTAGCACGAGCGGCACCACGCCCAGCCCCCGTCGTATCTCTGCGCCTCAAGCAGCCGGTCGATGTCCTTCCTGAGCTGGCGCTCCTGCTCCTGAGTCAGGCCCCTCGGGCTGGCGCGCGTTACCGCGATCGTCGCGACGATGCGGCTGGCCGTGCTGACGTTGGACTCCCGGCGGTACGGCGGCCAGAAGTGCGCCAGCTCCTCGTCCAGCGCGCCTACCAGGGAGGCCTGCAGGGCAAGCTCCAGCGATCCGTGTCCCGCGATGACGTACTCCGGTAGGAAGATCGCCTCGATCCGTGCGGTGTCCTCGACGACCCCGCCCGTCGCCGTCGTCTCGGGCGTCACGTCCAGGTGGACGGGCAGGCTCAGCTCGACCGCATCGCCGTAGCCGCCGCCGGCCGTCGCGGTGAAGCGCACCGTGGCGGTGCCTTCCTTAAGGGCGCGCGCGGGCCACGAGAAGATGGCCGACTCGCCCGGCTCGAGCCGCCTGCTCGCGACCCCGTCGCCATCGACCACGACACCCTCGACCGCAATCGTGACCGTCACCTCCCGCGCCTCGTCCGTGCCGTTCCGCACGAGCGTGCGCAGCGACACCTCGTCGCCGACTCGCAGGAAGCGCGGCAGCGCCGGCCGCACGAGCAGCGGTTGCGTAACCAGCAGCTCACTCTCGCCCTCGCCCACCAGTGTCTCCGCCGTCACGGCTCGCGCCTGCGCCCGCCAGGTGGTGGCGTTGTCCGGCAGTTCCAGCTCGAAGCTGGCCCTGCCGTCCGCATCCGTCACGAGCTGCCCGATCCACAGCGCCGTGTTCTGGAAGTTGGAGCGAACCTGTGGCTCCTCGCCGGCCTCTTCTTCGGCCCGGAAGGAGAGCGTGAGCGCCGGCGACTCGGCCGCGTCGTCGTCGGCCATCTCCATGGCGGCTTGTTCGGCAACTTCGCCGTGCGCTTCGTCGTCTCCCGCGCCCTTCTGCCCCTCGACGACCTCGTCGAATGCCTCGTTCAGGCGGTTGATGGAGACGGCGAGCGATGAAGCCGTCCGCACCCCCAGGGCGCGTTCGGACCAGAACGCCGTCATGCCGTCCCGCGCCGACTCCGCTTGCAGCGACAGGACGGCCTGGTCCACCACCGCCACCGACACGTCCGCCTCCACCCCGTCGCCATCCGCGTCCGTCACGAGCACCTCGTAGCGGACGGTCTTGCCCGGCGTGGCGCGTTCGCGATCCGGCTCGATGCTCACGTCGAGCTGCCGCGGGGCCGTCGAGATGGATAGCTCGACGTAGCCGACGTGGTAGCGCGGGTAGGGGTCCTCCTCCGTGGGCGGCCGGTACAGCACGACGCCGACGTAGATGTTGGGGATGTGCCGGTCCTCGATGCGGATGCGGAGGACTTCGCTGTTCGTCTCGAAGGGGCGCACTTCCGTGCTGAGCACGCGCCCGCGCTCGATCGTCACGAGTCCCGTGGCCCCGGCGAAGGGCGCCGGCACGAGCACCTCGGCCACGTCGCCCACCTCGTAAGTCTGGCTGCCGGCGATCAGGTCGATGACGTCGTTCTCGCGCACCGGCCAGGGCGCGATGTCGCTGCCACTGACCCAGAGGTAACGGGCCGATCGCGCCACGCGGCCTTGGTCGTCCGTCGACTCCGCGACGAGGCGGTACGACCCCGCCCTCGGCGGCGTGAACGCGATCGACGCCTCGCCATCCTCGCCGGTGGTGACCGTCTGCGTGTCGACCTCGGTTTCTCGAAGCTCGTACTGGTAGCGGTAGCCGCCGTGGTCGGCGCGCTCCTTCGTGCGAATCCACTCGCGCTCGAAGGCGCGCACCGTCACCGGCCGGTTCGGAACGACCGTGGCCGTGTAGTCCACCGTCACGAGGTCGACGGTGGTGGGCTCCTCCGCCCGCGCGATGTACGACTCCGGCCTGATGCCCGCGTACCAGGTGGCCGGATGGACCGTAACCGTGGTGCTTCCCGCGATCGCCTGCGCGTTCGCGTCGGTCACCGTCGCGCTGATCGTGAACGCCTGCGTGCCCTCGTCCGCCTCCAGCGACGCGGGAACCTCGAAGCGCGCCACGCCCTCGGAGTCCGTGCGCGCCTCACCCTGGCCCCGCAGGGGATTGCCCTCATCGTTTCCGTACCACCACCACCAGTACGTGCGCTCCGAGAACGAGTAGTCCTTGTAGCCCTCGACCGTAATCGAAGTCGGGATCGACTGCGCGGTCCACTTGGTCGCCGCGTCTGCGACTGGCCCGCCGAAGAAGAAGGTGCCTCGCGCCTCTGTCGGAATCGTGTCCCCGGCGACGTAGTCCCCAGCGTCCGCCTCAACCTCCACCTCGAATTCGGGAACCCGGAACTCGGCGACGGTGAAGTGTGCGGTCGTGACATAGCGATCGTTCTCGCCCATCACGTAGATCCAGTAGGTGCCGGTCGGCGCGTCCGTGGGGAGGATGAGCTGGCCGCTGAACGTGCCCAGCTCACTCAGCTCGACCTCGGTCGTCGGCATGTCGTCGTAGGCTGCGTCGCGAATCCTCACGGAGAACGTCGCGCTCGCGCCGGGTACGGAGTAGGCAGCGTCGTCGTCGAGGCGCACGACACCCTTGTAGAAGACGGTCTCTCCCGGCCGGTAGATGGGCCGCTCGGTGTAAAGGTGCCCAACCGGACCGGGCTGGAAGGGGGAAGCGGGGACCTCGAGATCCCAGGGGCTGGAGCCAAAGTCCCACGCGGTCGAGGCCACCCCCACGCGCCCCTCCCCGTCGATTCGCAAGAGCTGATCGCCGTACCAGGACCAGTACCAGCTGCCGCCTTGTCCAGTGGTGGAAAGCCGTGCCAGCCCGTCCGCATCCGTGGTCGCGTGCTGGTACGGGCCTGGGGAGACCTCGTCGGCCGGTCCGGCGCGGACGCTCGTCCCGTCCAGTGGCTCGCCCGTGTCGTAGTCAAGCGCCCACACGAGGAGTTCGTCGAACGTCAGCTTCGTCACGATCGTCGTGTCGACGACGCTGAAGACCCGCTTCAGGGGGCGGCTGGAGGAGCCGTCAATTGCCGCGGCGAGGAAGTAGTGCCCCTTCGCCAGTGGCTCCCGATCGCTGAGGGTCGTCGAGTACAGCCGCGAGGTGCCACGCAACTCCTCCTCGATCGGCTCCGTCCACTCCCGCAGCGGTTCACCGGCGGGCCAGAAGATGACGCGACCACGCCCCGAGACGTGGCCGTCGATGAAGCCCCGGCGCAGCAGCGTCTCTGATTCGGAGTCCGAGAGACGGAAGAGCTGGAAGCGCACCTCCTCCACGCGGGCGGCGTGGTAGTAGAGCACCTGCTCGTGCCTGGCCGAATACGTCGAGAAGGCGCCCGCCACGAGGCTCAGCGAGGGACGAGCCTCGCGCGTGGTGAACGAGAACTCGTAGGCCGGGAGCGGCCGCCCACCGCGGTCGCGGGCGCCCTCCGCGATGCGCACGGTGTACTCGGTCGAATACTCGTAGTCGAAGTGGATACGGATCGTGTTCGCGTCCCAGGTGTACCAGCGGAGATCGATCCCCTCGGGGTCGATGCCGCTGATCGACACCCGCTCCTCGAACGACTCGACGTCCATCGGGTTGTTGTAGACGAGCTCGATCCCGTACGGACTGGCGCCCTTCGCGCCGTCCTCCGGGTACGTGAACAGGAGCTCCGGCGGGCCGACTGTCGTGAAGTGCGTCGTGCGCTCGTTGCGGCTCACTCCGCTGCTGGCGCTCCCCAGCCCCGCGGGGATCGTGACGGCGTAGCGCGTTTCCAGCTCCAACGGCTCGTCGGGCGTGAACGTCGCGAACGTGCTGTCTTCGTTCCACTCGAACGCGCCGGCAATCGTCGCCCCGCCAACGGGCCGGAGCGTCACGCCCGCCTCCACCGACGCGCGGTCCATCGGCTGGTTGAACGCGATGACAATCGGGTCGTGGGGCTCGACGAACGTCGCCTCATCGTGCGGCGTGACGCTGCTGACCGCGGGCTGGATCGTCGAGAAGCTCCACGTGTAGTCAGCCTCCAGCACGCCGTCGCTGGCCGAGCTCAGACCCGCGGGAATGCGCACCGAGTAGGTCGTGCTCGGCTCCAGGTTCGTCGGGATGAAGCGGTAGAGCGACGTGTTGAGCCACTCGCCCGTGCCTTCCAGGGGTGGGTCGAACTCCAGCACGGCCTCACCCGGCCCCTCCTGGAGCACGGTGAGGGGCGCCACCGAGCGGTTGAACTGCACCAGAACCTGGGCGTTCGTGGGCACGTTCGCATCCCCGTCCCCGGGGATGACGGAGGCGACCTCGAGCCGCCCCTCTACCCTGAATGTATGGGTGTAGTCGCTCACGAGCCCGACGGGGTCGGCGTCGACGGTGACCTCGTACTGCTGCCCGCGCTGCCAGCCCGGGTAGTCGGGCTGGAAGAGGAGTCTGCGGCTGTCGAGCCAGACGAACGCCCCCTCGATCGGCGGCTCGAACGAGACAAAGGCGGCCCCGTCGGGCTCGGCAGGAGGTTCGGCGAAGGCGAACGTGAGGGCCGCCAGCCGCGGGACCTCCTCCCCTCCCGGCGAGACCGTGACAGCGGGCGCCTCATGGAAGGGTGTCGGCACGGCCACCGTGATGTCGCCATAGCGGTAGTTGCCGCTGCTGCTGAAGCCGTCGTCGAGGGGGAGCCGGATCGTCCCCAGGACGTCCCAGTCCCCACCCACCGGCCGCGCGCTGATGTCGATCCGCAAGGGATTGCTGATCTGCTGCCACACCCGCACCTCGACGCCCTCGACCGTGATGTCGCCGAAGCGGAAGTTGCGGCTGCTGCTCAGCCCATCGTCGAGGAGCAGCGGGACCGTCCCGAGCGCGTCCCACCTCACCCCCTCGGGGCGGGCGCTGATGTGGATGCGCAGAGGATCGCGCACGTGCTGCCACACGCGCACGTCGACATTGGTGGCGCCCCCCGCGGCGTGCCCTGGGTGGCCGCCCGCCGCCCCCACGCTGGCAACGAGCGCCAGCGCCACCACGACGGCGCCCAGGAGTCCGCGCGAGAGTGCCGGGCCACGGTTCACGGAGCGGGGCTCCTCCCTGGAGGTGGCGACACCCTAGCACCCTCCCCGACGATCTGCCCCATCCGGCGCACGGAGAACCGTCCGGGGAAGGCGCTGGGTGTCACGTACCAATATGCGTCCCCGGACGCGATCGTTCCCTGTGGCTAGAGGAAATGCGTTTGTCCCAGGAATTCGCGTACCGATGCCGCGCACATCTCCGGCTGCTCGAGTTGCAGGAAGTGCGTCGCGTCGGGAAGGAAGTCGTAGTCGACTTCCCGGATATCGCCGAGGTCGAGCGTGGGCAGATAGGAGTAGGGCAGGGTGGGGTCGGCCCCCAGCACCTTGATCGGGCACTTGATGCTCGTGAAGTCCACGAACACCGAAAACAGCCGGCCGAACTCGACGATCTGCGCCTCGTACTCCCGCGGACAGATCAGCTCGAAGCCGCCGCCCGACGGGGACTCTCGCAGCGTCGCCCCCGCGATCAGGGGAAGCACTCCCGGCACGACATGCCGGTAGCTGGGCGAGAACCCCAGCAGCTCCGTGAAGTCCTCCCGGCTCTTGAACTGGTAGCCCCGCTTCCGCGCCATTGAGGCCGTTTTGAGCGACGCCTCATCGAATTCCTCGTGGCTTACCCCCGGCTTGCGGAGCGGGGGGTCGAACAGGAACAGCGCCGAGAAGCCCTCGCAATCGCTGGGCGAGAGCAGGGTCGTCATCGCCGACACCGAGTGGAAGACGCCGGCCTTCGGCTTTGCCCCGAAGTGCGCGTCGATCGCTTCCAGGACCAGGTCCTGGTCCCGGCTGATCGTGGGAATGTTGTGTGTGTCGGGCGGCCCCACGCCGTTCCAGCCATGGTTTCGCAGGTCGTACACCAGCAGGTCGAACTCCTCCATCAGGAGCGACCAGAACGGGTAGTACACGTCGATCGCCAGCCCGTTGCCGTGGCTGAGCACGAGCCGGGGCCCGTCGGGATTGCCGTGACGGCGCACCCGGATGACGGTGTCTTCGTCCACCCGCACGTCGAGCGTCGCAAGGGGTTCCGGCACCCGCCACACGGTTTCGGCGTCCGTCATCCCGACTCCGCCCGCTCGCTGCCGGCCCCGGGAGCCACTTCCCGCGCAAGGGCGGCCGCGAAGTCCTCGCCGCCAAGGTCCTCCACCTCCAGGGTCACGCCGGGGAGCTGCGGCAGCTCGAGCTGTCCCCGGGGTGAGCCCCCGCGCACCGCGGGCGGGATCTCGAAGGTGGTCGCGTCGATCAGGAGCCCCTTGCCGTGCGCCTTCAGCAGCGCCTCCTTCATCGTCCACAGCCGGAAGAAGGAGCGGACCTGGTCGTCGCCCGCCTTCGCGGCGATCTCGCGGCGCTCGTCCTCGCCCAACACACCGTCCATGAGCAGGTCCAGGTTTCGCCGCTGGCCAAGCTCCTCCACGTCCACGCCCAGCCGGCCACCGGGCGCCACGGCGATGAGCCCGTGCCGCCCGCTGTGGCTCACGCTGAAGCTGATGGGAGCATCCACGCCCCCAACCCTAGCCCATGGCTTGCCGTGCTCGGAAGTCTCGAAGGTGAGTTCTTCGTTCCCGCAGGCGAGCTGATCGCACAGGATCGCCCGCAGGGCGGCGCGACACAGCAGGAACTGGCGCTGTGGCCCCGAGTACGGATACCCCTCCCAGCGACTTCGCTCAGCCTCGTCCAGCCAGACCGCCGCCTCCGCTTCCCGGTCCGCGTCGGCCGTGAGGTCGACGTGCGCAACCGTCGCCCCGTCCAGGTCCCTGAACGGGCGCCACCATGGTGCGGAGACAGGAGCCGACATTGTGGGCTACGCGCTCCTGCGGGCCTGGGCGCTCCCGGAAGGAGCCCTGCCCTCAGGCTGCGTCGAGGTGCGCGACCAGGTCCCGTGGAGTCAGCATCTCGGCGAACTGCTCGGCCGAGATATCGACGCCGAACTCTTCGTTCACCAGCTTCCAGAACGCCACGATGTCGGGCGAAGACACGCCCGCGTCGGAGAGGCTCCGGTCCAGGTCGAGTGGGGCGCCGGCTGTCCGCCCCTCGATCTCCAGGTTGTCGTCAACGAGCTTCCTCAGACGCTCTTCGGTTGCAGCCATGGGTACACGCTCCTCGGGATGTGAATGATTCGGTGGCTGACGATAGGGACGTGATACAGGTGCGTCAACGGTTTACGTCAGCGCCCCCACCCGCGACCTACCGTGACCCCTTCACCTGCACCGTCACGATGTCGAGGCCGTAGTACTTCTGATGGTGGACCGAGGAGGCGTAGTGCCGTAACAGCCGCAGCGAAATCTCCCCCTCCTGCAACCCTTCCGACTCCTCCTCCAGGTACGCCAGCCGGTCCTCGAGGTTCTCCTCGTCGAACACCGCGAGGAACTCCATCTCGACCGTTCCCGCCTCCGGGCGCGCCACGACAATGAGGCGAGGCGCGTCCTTCACCTCCGTGCCGTCCCCTTCCGGCAGCAGGCTCATCAGCGTCTCCTCGGCGGCGGAGCGCAACCGCTCCGTCGAGCCCTCGTTCCACCCGAGGCTGCCGGCGATTCCCCGCACGAAGGCGTCGATCTCGGGCAGGGAGTCGTTGTGCAGCTTCGACTGCAGGCGTCCCCCCTGGCGCGGGCTCGTCAGTTCCAGGAAGAGCGTCATCACGACCGCCGCCAGCGCCCCGATCAGCATCCCGTTGTCGAGCAGCCGTCCCCACGTCCCCCCGATCAGGTCCGCGAAGATCGTCTGGTGCTCCACCCCCGCCCCGAGCGAGAACGCGATCCCGACGACCAGCATCTTCTGCGCGGTCAGCCCGTCCTGGATCACCGTGCGGATGCCCGCCACGAACAGCAGGGCGATGGCGGTCAGCAGGAAGGCCCCCATCACCGGGTTCGGTATCGTCAGCACCAGCGCCGGCAGCTTCGGAAACAGCGCCAGCAGCACGAACGCCCCGCCGATCACGTAGCCCACGTTGCGTGAGGCCACGCCCGTCAGGCTCGCCAGCGACACGCTCGTGGAGGAGAACACCGTCGTCGGCGGCGTCCCCGCGATGCCCGACAGGAAGATGCCGATGCCGTTCGTGTTCAGCGACCCCTGCACCAGCCGGAAGTCCGTCACCCGCGGCTGCCGCCGCGAGGCGCCCTGCATCGCCACGCTGTCGCCGATGTTCTTGACGCCCCCCACGAGCGTGATCACGACGAACACCGGCAGCAGCGCCCAGAACTCCGCCCCGGGCGTGAAGTCGAACCCCGGGAACTCGCTGCCCGCGGGGATCCCCGCCCAGCTGGCGTCGAGCAGCGCCTGCGGGTCGTACGCTCCGAACAACGCCGCCACGACCGTTCCCACGCCGATCCCGATGAGGGGTGACCACAGCCGCCACCGTCCCGAAGCCCGCAGCGCCATTGCCGTGGCCACGGCCAGCGTGATGACCGCGACCGTCGGCCCCGTGGCGCCCGGAACGTCGTCCGGCACCTCCTGCACGCGGTCGAGCGCGATCGGCAGGATCGTCACCGCCAGCAGCATCAGCACCGTGCCCGAGACGACCGGCGTGATGATGCGCCGCAGCAGCGGCAGCCAGATGGCCAGCGAAATGTAGAAGAGCGACGCGACCACGATCAGGCTTGCCAGCAGGGAGGGGCCGCCCCCCTCCAGCGCCAGCACCGACACGGCCACGAAGTTGGGCGTGGCGCCCATGATGAGGATGTGCCCCGCGCCGAGCCGCCCGATCCGGGTCGCCTGCAGCGCCGTCAGCACCCCGGCGATGATCAGCGCCGCGAACACCGCCCAGGAAAGGTAGCTGTCGTCCTGGCCACCCGCCTTCGATGTGATCGCGACGACCAGCACCAGCGGCGCCACCGCCAGCAGGACGCCCTGCAGCCCCACGCTGAGCGCCACGAGCGGCGGACACGACTCGTCTGCCTCGTACTGGATCGCGTCGTTGACGCTCCCTGCCCGCATCACGGCTCCTGGCCCGGGGTTGGGTCTCCGCGCTTATACGCCCGCGACCGCCGCCGCGTCCACGACGCGGCGTACGGTCAGGGAGCCGGTGGGTCTGGCGTTACCGCGTGCCGAACTCCAGGTTCAGCTCCAGCAGCCCGAGCATCACGCCCGGCTGGTGCCGCAGGTCGTTCTTCCCTGGCGCCAGCCGCAGGTCGTCGAGCCGGTCGAGCATCACGTTCGTCGCGATGTTCTGCTCCAGCCGCGAGAGCCCCGCTCCCGGACACGACCGCGGCCCCTGCCCGAAGGTCACGTGCCGCCCCGGGCTCGGGCGCGTCAGGTCGATCTCCTCCGCGTTCGGGTACTCCTCCTCGTCGCGGTTCCCCGCTCCGTAGCGCAGGTGGATTACCGACCCCGCCGGGATCGTCACGCCCTGCACGACGATGTCCTTGATCGGACGCCGCCCCGAGAGCCCCTGCGTCGGCGCGTACAGCCGCAGGCACTCCTCCACGAAGAAGCGCACCTTCGAGCGATCCGCACGTAGCTCCTCCGCCAGCTCCGGCTTCTGCGCGAGCACCATCGCCTCCGCCGTCAGCGCGTACTGCGTGGTCTCGTTACCGCCGATGTGCATCCCGTAGGCGACGCTCACCACTTCGGCGTCGGTGAGCGGTCGCTTCTCGTCGCCGTACTCCACCTGCGTCAGGTACGAGATCATGTCGTCCTTCGGGTTCTGCCGCTTCTCGCGCACGTGCTTCCCGATGTACTCGTGGAAAGCCGCCAGTGTGCGCGCGTTCTCCGCCTCGTCCTCCTCCGGCAGCAGGTTCCGGTGCGTCGACCCGAACACGAAGCGCCGCACCTGCGCCTCCTCCCACTTCCGCAAGGTGGGCATGTCCTCCAGCGGGAAGCCGAGGATGGTTGTGATCACCATCTGCGGCAGCGGCGCCGCGAACTCCGTCACGTACTCGACCGAGCCGCGATCGATCCAGCGGTCCATGAGCTCGTTCACGTAGCCCGTGATCATCTCCGTGTTGCGGCCGGCGCCTACTGCCCCCACCCACGGATTCGTGAGCTGCTCGCGGTGCCACCGGTGCTGCTCCATGTTCGGCCGTAGCGACAGCCCCGCGTCGATCGCCTCGCCGTGACCCTTCTCCATGAGGATCTCCCGCTCCACCTCCTGCCCCGCGTTGCGCTGGCCGTAGTTGAGCGGGAACGTCTCCGTGTCGCGCACGATGCGCGCCACGTCCTCGTACTTCGTGAGGATGTACGCGTCCTTGTCCGGCGTATCGCCGCCCCCGGGGATGCGCAGCACGGGCGCGTCCTTGTGCAGGATGCGGTACGCATCGAACCAGTACTCCTGCGACCCGGGTGCGAAGAGGTCCACGTCCTCGACGCTGAAGGGGCACTGCCCCTCCGCCTCCATCATCGCCTGCTCGCGCTTCGACATCATTTCAGTAGTCATCAGAACCCCCGCCGGGCCAACTCGGCGGCCACACGCAACCCATACCGGCCCGGAATTGCGTCTATCCTACGCCGCCCCGCAAGGGGCTGTGGGGGTGACGCGAGGATCTCAAGGTGTTCAGATCAAGAGCATGACCTCCGGTGTCCCGCCAAGCCTTCCCGCAGCCATGCAGCCGCTCGTCGAGGGCCGCACTTGGACGCGAGTGACGATTGGCAAGTCCCTGGCCGACACCTATCGCCTTGACCACGGTGGAAAGGCCGAACTCTTCCTCAAGGTCTCACCGAAAGCTCCTCGGAACGAGCTGTTGCGGGAGAAGGAACGGCTTGATTGGCTTCGGGGGCGATTGCCGGTCCCGGAGTTGGTCTGCTACGCCGTTGACGGTGCCAACGAATACCTCCTGTTGACGGCTCTGCCCGGTCGTGACGCCGCCAGCCTCGCCGGAGATGCTCGTCCTGAGCACATTGCCCGGCTGCTGGGAACCGGCCTGCGTGCAGTCCACGCTGTCGCGATCGATGACTGCCCCTTCGACATGACCGTCGACCGCGCAATCCAGGAGGCCGGCCGAAACGTTGCAGCGGGCCTGGTCGACGACGATGACTTTGATGACGTCCGCGCCGGCCGGACTGCGAAGGGCCTGTACGGCGAACTGCTCGCCACCAGGCCGCCTACGGAGGACCTCGTCTTCACGCACGGCGACTACTGCCTCCCGAACGTCATGATCGATGGCCCCGACGTCGCAGGCTTCATCGACCTCAGCCGTGCAGGAGTGGCCGATCGCTACAAGGACATAGCGCTCGCGGTCAGGAGCCTTGAACGGAACGTTGGCCCGGGTGTCTCCCAGGCGTTCCTCACGGCCTACGGCATTACGAGTCCAGACGCCGGCAAGGTCGAGTACTACAAGCTCCTGGACGAGTTCTGGTAGACCCAGCCCCTACGGACGCGGTGACCCGTACACCGACTCGATCGACTCCCCGCCGTCGAAGCGGTCCTGGATGTCGCCCATCGTCGCGATCGCTTCCTCCGTGCCGACCACCGTCTGGAAGAGGCGCTGCTCGTTCGTGAGCGCCTCCGACAGCCCCAGGTCGTCGTTGTCGATCAGGATCTGCTTGAGCGTCGCCAGCGCCTTCGCCGGGCGGTCGCCCATGCGGCCCGCCCAGTCGAGCGCCACCTCCACCGACGTTCCCTCCGGCACCACCCGGTTCACCCCGCCCAGCTCGTAGATGCGTTGCGCCGTCATTGGCGTGCCGTCCAGCACCATCTCCGCCGTCGCCGTGCGCCCGATGATGCGCGCCAGCCGGCTCGTCCCCCCGATGCCCGTCGTCAGCGCGATCTGGACCTCCGGCTGTCCGAAGCGCGCCTGCTCCTCCGCGATACGCAGGTCGCAGGCCCACCCCAGCTCCGCCCCGCCCCCGGAGCAGTCCCCCGAGATCGCCGCGATCGTCACGACGGGCGTCTTCGCCAGCTCCTGCAGGCAGACCCCCCAGCCGCCGCCCGAGCCGGTTGCCGGCTCCCCGATGACGGTGTTGCGCAGGTCGCGCAGCCAGGCGTGCTCGTACCAGTGCCCCGGCGTACCCGAGGCCAGCACCGACACCCGCGCCCCGCCCTCGCGCGCCTCCACCAGCGCCTCCCCGAGCTGCCCCACGCCCTCCCACGAGCCGTGGTTGTTGATGTCGGGGTTCGACATGGTGATGAGCGCGACCCCTTCGCGCGGTCGTTCCAGGGTGACGATATCGGGCATGGCGGAGCCTCCTCCTGCGAGTGCGCAAACGATACAGCTCTGCAGCCCCGGCGGGCCGTCCTGCTCCGGATCGGCTACCCGCCTCGCGGTGGGACCAGCTAGGGGCGCTCTCGAAAAGAACCCCAGGTGTCGAAGTGGACGACGCTCTCCACCGGCATCCGCCGCGGCTGCGAGAAGCGCCCCCGAATCGGGTACCCCAGCGGCACGATTGCAACCGCGGTCGACCCCTCCGGCAGCTCAAGAAGCTCGTCCAGCTTTGGACCGGTCCCGAACGTCGTGAGCGGCGCGCCGATGCCGTACGCGCGCGCCGCCAGCGCCAGGTTCTGGATGGCCCCGAAGATGAAGCCCCCGTAGGTGATCCCCGTGCGCGTCGACTCCGGCCCGCCGATCACGCCCGTGATCACGGGCACCATCAGCACCGGCGCCTCGCCGATGTGGTTCGCCAGGTACGTCACCGAGCGCAGCCCCGAGGCGTCGAGCCCCGTCTCCGCGTCCACCACCTTGTCGAAGTCGGAGAACTGGACGCGGCCGCCCCCTTCGAGCGCGGCCGGGTCGGCGCGCCCGTAGGTGGCCTCGAAGACGCCCTTCCACCACTCGGCGATCTGCGCCTTCTTGGCCTCGTCGCGCACGACCACCCAGCCCCAGATCTGCGAGTTCCCGCCCGTCGGCCCGCGGATGGCCGCGTCCAGCAGCTCCCACAGGATCTCGTCGGGAATCGGGTCGGACCCGAGGAAACGCCGCGCGGGCGTCGAGTGGATCGCCTCCAGCACGTCGAGCGGTTCACGTTCTGCCATCTGGTAGCTCCTGTCTCAGTCGATCCGGGCTAGGCCCGGGCCAGCTCGGTGTAGTTGATTGCGGGGTCGTGCCCCACGAAGGTCTTGCCGATGTCCTCGTAGTGCCGCCACGTGATCAGCGTGTGGTTCGCCGCCTGTTGCGCGTCGCGCAGCTGGCGCTCCAGCGGGCTCTCCATGCGGCTGCCCGTTGTGCCCGCCGTGTTGTTGATCATCCCCACCACCTGACGCACCGCCTGGGCCGCGTGCGCGCAGGCCAGGTACGCCGTCCGGTAGACCTCCCAGTCGGGCTCGAGGCGCCCGCCGTGCGAGGCTCCCGGCCCCAGGTTGGCCTCCATCGCGTCCTGCGTCTCCAGCATGAACGTGCGCGCCGCCATGTACGTCGCCTGTGCTTCGCCGATGCGGTAGTGCACCTGCGGCATGTCCTTCAGCGCCGAGGCCAGCCCCCAGGGCGTCTTCTTCTGGGCGAGGTCGATGAACGACCCGATCGCCGCCTTGCAGACTCCCAGCGCGACTGCCGACTTGGTGTAGACGGCGTGGCACGGGTTCCGCAGGGTCGGGCAGTCCCACTGCCGGCTCGGGGCCAGCGCCCGCCCCGGCAGCAGGTGCTCGGGGGGCACGTAGGCGCCGTCCATGCGGATGTCGTGGCTGCCGCTTCCGCGCATCCCCGCGGAGTCCCACGTGTCGATGATCTCGAAGTCGTCGCGGGGCACCAGGAAGGAGTTCTCCGCTCCCTGGCCTGTCGCCTCGTCGACGACGAACGGCGAGATGACGAAGCCCCAGGTGGCGTTGTGGCACCCGCTCGCGAAGGCGCCCTGGTAGCTGAGCCGCCAGCCTTCGCCCTCGCGCCGGGCCGTCTGCCCGGGGTTCGGACCGTTGGGCGTCCCCAGGCCGCCAACGACGACTGCGTCCCAGTCGTCGAACACCTTCTCGCAGAGCGCGCGATCCATCTGCCGCACCACCAGGCCGTTGGTCTCCGAGTGGATCTGCACAATCCAGCCCACCGACCCGTCGATCGCCGAGGTAGCCTCGATGGCCTCGATCTGCTCGCGCGCGCTCAGCTCCTCACCGCCCAGCTCCGCCGGCACCGCCATGCGGTAGAGGCCCTGGCCGGCCATTTCCTTCGATCCCCAGGCGGGCATATGACGCAGTGCCTGCGCCTCGTCGCCGGCGGCCCGCAGCTTCTCACTCAAGCTCGCGACGCGGTCCAGCATTGGCGTCTGCCGGTTCTCGTCGCGCTGCTCGATGATCTCGGGTCGCACCATGCCGCCTGCCTCCGGTCTGTGAATGCCGCGCGATGATACGGGAGCCCCGCGCTAACGGCGGGGCTCCCGACCGTGAGCGTCCGCGCTAGGCGCGGCGCAGCTCCATGTAGTTCGCCGCGGGATCGTGCCCCACGAATGTCTTGCCGAGGTCCTCGTAGTGCCGCCACGAGATCAGCGCGTGCGTCGCCGACTGATGCGCGTCGCGCAGGTGGCGCTCCAGCGGGCTGTCCATGCGGCTCCCGGTCGTCCCGGCCGTGTTGTTGATGATGCCGACCACGTGCCGCACCGCCTGCGCCGAGTGTGCGCAGGCCAGGTACGCCGGCCAGAAGACATCCCATTCCGGCTCGAGCCTCCCGCCCTCGGACGGCTTTGGCCCCAGGTGCGCCTCGAGCGCGTCCTGCGTGTCCAGCACGAAGGTGCGCGCCGCCATGTACGTCGCCATCGCCTCACCGATGCGGTAGTGCACCTGCGGCATGTCCTTCAGGGGTGAGGTCAGGCCCCATGGCGTCTTGATGTTCGCCAGGTCGATGAACGACTCCAGCGCGCCCTTGCACACGCCCAACGCCACTGCCGACTTGTTGTAGACCGCGTGGCAGGGATTCCGGAACGTCGGGTTGTCCCACTGCTCGCTCGGCGCCAGGGGGCGATCCGGCAGCAAGTGCTCGGGCGGCACGTAGGTGCCGTCCATGCGCACGTCGTGGCTGCCGCTGCCGCGCATCCCCGCCGTGTCCCACGTATCGACGATCTCGAACTCGCCCTTCGGCACCATGAACGAGTTCTCCGCGCCTTCGCCCGTCTCCTCGTTCATCACCACCGGAGACATCACAAAGTTCCACGTCGCGTTGTGGCAGCCGCTCGCAAACGACCCCTGGTAGCTCAGCCGCCAGCCGTCGCCCTCGCGCTTCGCCGTGCGGCCCGGGTTGGGCCCGTTCGGCGGCCCCAGCCCCGAGCACACCAGCGCGTCCCAGTCGTCGAAGATCTTGTCGCAGAGAGCGCGGTCCATGCGTCGCACGATGAGCCCGTTGATCTCCGAGTTGATGTGCGTACACCACCCCACCGAGCCGTCGATCGACGACACCAGCTCGACGTTCTCGATCTGCTCGCGAGCGGTTACGTCCTCCCCGCCAAGCTCCTTCGGCAGCGCGAACCGGTAGAAGCCGTTGGCGGCCATCTCCTTGGCCGCCCAGGGGGGCAGGTGGCGCAGTTCCTGCGCCTCGTCGCCCGCTGCCCGCAGCATCTCCCGCATGCTCTCGATGCGTTCCAGCATCGGCGTCTGCTTGATCTCGTTCTGCCGTTCGATAATCTCGGCGCGCACCATGCGCCCACCTCCGGTCCGTGAGTGCCGCGCGGATAATACCGGAGCGCTGAGGCGGCGGTTTTCGCTAGGGAGGCAGCAAGGCCACGCTGCCCCGGCTCGCGTTCAGGTCGAGCCGGAAGTGCCGCAGCACGTCCCACCCCAGCAGCGAGGGCAGCCCCTCGGATCCCAGGCCTCCCAGTTCAATCGTCTCGGTAATAGTCTCGGTCGCCCCGTCTTCGTGCACGAAGTCGAACGCCGCGTCTAGGGGGAGGCTGAGAGCGACCCCGGCCACGCCGCGTCGTCGCACGACCTCTTCGGGCGGCCATGCAGCGGGTTCGAGTTCACTCATAGCCAGATTGAGGCGCGTCCTGGCGTCTGTCGCATGGACAATGCTCGTGACAGAGCCGGTGTCGATCAGGAACGGCACTGGCTGGGGTGGCCTTCCCGACACAGTCAGCCGAGCCCACACGAACGGGCAGCCCCACTGTGCGCTGAAGTAGCCGGAGATCACAGGCGCCAGCGCCTGCCGTCCGTGATGAACTCCGTGTCGACGTCCTTGCCGAAGACCAGCCCCTTGGCCTCCATCGCAGCATTCAGATCGCGGAGGCAGTAGAACGATGCGACGACCTCGCGCTCCTTGTTGATCACGACGTACTGCTCCGGGTACTTGGCCAGCAACTCCTCGTGGTGCTCTTCCCACCACCGCCACGTGGCCATGGCCTCTTCGCGTTCCCGAAGATCCTCAGACGCGTCCCGCGTGACCATGTCGCACTCCCGTCGCCGGCGCACTGCGCAACTGTTGCACCGATGCCTCCACCGTACGCGCCTGCCGCCGCGCCTTCAAGATCCTTCCCGCTCCGGTTCCCGAAACTCCACTCCCGCCTGCCCCGCGAAGCGCTTCCGCATGACCGCGAACGCCTCCTCCGACTTGTCCGCCAGCACGAAGCGCCGCCCCAGCTCCAGCGCTGCTGCCCCCGCCGTCCCGCTCCCCGCCACCAGGTCCACCACCAGCCCACCCGGCGGCGACGACGCGCTCACGATGCGCTTCAGCACGCCCAGCGGCTTCTGCGTCGGGTACCCCAGCTTCTCCTTGCCCGTCGGGCTCACGATCGTGTGCCACCAGACATCCGTCGGCAGCTTCCCCCGCGCCGCCTTCTCCGCCCCCACGAGGCCCGGCGCCATGTAGGGGATGCGCTCGACCTCGTCCGTGTTGAACAGGTTCCGCTCCGGGTCCTTCGCATAGAAGAGGATGGTGTCGTGCTTCGCCGGCCAGCGTTTCTTCGTGCGCCCCCCGTAGTCGTACGCCCAGATGACCTCGTTGACGAAGCACTCCCGCCCGAAGATCTCGTCGAGCAGCACCTTCGCGTAGTGCGCCTCGCGGTAGTCGAGGTGCAGGTAGAGCGACCCGCTCGGCTTCAGCAGTCGCCGCGACTCCACCAGGAACGGCTCAAGAAACCCGAGGTAGTCGTCGAAGGCGTCGTCGAACGACCGTGACCCCAGCCTGACCGTCTCGTAGCGGCGCCCGCCGAACCCCGTGCGATCGCCCCCGCCCTCCTCCGCCCGCCGCGTCCGCAGCCGCTCCCGCTCCTGCCGCTTCCCCGTGTTGAATGGCGGGTCGAGGTACACGAGGTCCACCGACTCGTCCTCCAGCCCCCGCGCCACCTCCACCCCGTCGGCGCAATGCACGATGCCGCGTGTCCCCGTGGTGCTCATGGGAGGGATGTTAGCGGTCGGCGGTTGCTCCGGTTCAGCGGCAAGTCCACACGCTTTCACCCCCGGCTACCGCACGCCGCTACTGGCTCATGGCGTAGCGCGACTCCTGAGTCACCGCCGAAGTCTTGTCAGTCGTCGGTGAGGGTTCTAAAGGCATCATTCAAGGCGATCTTGGGGAGGCTCATCGCATAGATTTTCTCGTCAATGCCATTGTCGGCAAGAATCCCTCTTGCCACGCGGTAGCGAAGTCTCGGATCCTCCAAGTCCTCACACATCTCAATCAGTCGTTGCGCTATTGCGAGGAAGGTTTCGGCATCGTCGAGGGTAGACATGGTCCGGGCCATGTTCTTTCTGTACGAACCTTGTCCCTGCCATCCGTAACCATCCTTTATTGGGGCCTTTGGCAGCAGTTCGGTGATGGCCTTCTCCAGATGTCTAACCTTGGCTGTCACATCAGGAAGGTCTTCACCGCCCCTGAGGCAATCGAATACGTCCTTTAGGCACTGGATCGCCTCAAGCTTGAGGCGCCAAGCTTGTCCACTGTCAGGGTGTGGGAGCGGCTTCTCCAACAATCTCCTCCGTTGCCCCCGCGCATGGGTGCGGAGGTTGTGCCCTTTACCCGGCGACCCCCGGAGGGATGGCGCCCTCGCCCGCCGGACGCGGCGGAGCGACGCTCACCTCGAGCAGCTCCGCGATGTCGAACGCCTGGATCGAGCGAGCCTCCTCGTCCGGCTGCACGGCCGGGATGCCGTCCTCGAACATCTGGATGCAGAACGGGCAGGCCGTCGCCACGATGCTCGCGCCCGTGTTCGCCGCCTCCGCCGTGCGCAGGTGGTTCACCCGCGTGCCCGACTCCTCCAGCCACATGTTGCCGCCGCCCGCGCCGCAGCAGAGCCCCTGCTCGCGGCTGCGCGGCATCTCCACCAGCTCGGCACCGGGAATCTGGTCGAGCACGTCGCGGGGCGCGTCCATGATGCCGTTGCCCCGGCCCAGGTAGCACGAGTCGTGGTACGTAATCGTCTGCCCGTTCATCTCCTTCGGCTGCAGCTTCCCCTGCGCCAGCAGCAGCTGGAGGAACTCCGCGTGATGCGTGACCTCCCACTGCCCGTCGAAGTCCGGGTACTCGTTCTTGAAGGTGTTGAAGCAGTGGGGGCAGGCCGTGATCACGCGCCGCACGCCCATCTCGTTCATCGAGGCCACGTTCGTCTCCGCCAGCGTGGCGTAGAGGAACTCGCTCCCCAGCCGCCGGGCCGGGTCGCCCGTGCAGGTCTCCTGCTGGCCCAGCACGCCGAAGCTCACGTCCGCCTCGATCAGCAGCCGCACGACCGACTTCGTGATCGGCATGTTGCGCTCGACCAGCGCGCCCGAGCAGCCGACCCAGTACAGGTACTCCTGCGACCCGTCGAAGATGGGCACCTCGATGCCCTCCTCGCGAAGCTGCTCCATCCACGTCTCGCGCGTCAGCTGCGTGCCCCGCCAGGGGTGGCCGCGCTGCTCGATGTTCTGCAGCGTTTCCTGTGCCGTCCCCGGGATGCGCGCCTGCTCCATCACGAGGTAGCGCCGCATATCGACGATCGTGGGCACGTGCTCGATCAGCACCGGGCACTCCTGCACGCACGCCATGCACGTGCGGCAGGCCCACAGCGACTCGTCCTTCACGTAGTCGCCCACCAGCTCGCCCTCGACCTTCTCCGAAGGGTCCTTGCCCGCGATCAGGAGCGGGCCTGCGTGGTTCATGTACGACTTCAGGTCCTGGACGATCGCCATCGGCGAGAGCGGCTGCCCCGCCGTGTAGGCCGGACAGACGTCGGTGCAGCGCCCGCAGCGCACGCACGTATCCGCGTCGAAGAGCTGCTTCCAGGAGAAGTCCTGCACCTTGCCCGCGCCGAGGCTGGCGCCCTCCTCGATCAGCTGCTCGAAGTCGCCCATTGGCGCGAGGTAGGCGGGAACGGACGGGCGCTTCAGGAAGGCGTTCACCGGCGCGAAGATGATGTGCCGGAACTTCGTCAGCGCCATCAGGGTCAGCAGGCCGAAGGCGCCGACCACGTGGATCCACCAGAACACCTGGTGCGCCGTGAGCAGCGCGCTCTCGCTCGCCGCCCCCACGATCTTCGCGATCACCCAGCCGCCCGGCGACCAGTACGACCAGTTCTCGTGCCCGGCGGGAATCTCGTGCCCGCCGATGCGCAGGCCCTCCACCAGGAAGCCCGTGAACAGCACGAACCCCAGCAGCCCGACGACGATCGCGTCTTCCGACTGCCGCCGGTCCCACGTCAGCTTCGCCGGCGCCGGACCGAAGCGGCGGAACACCGCCATGCCCACGCCCACGAGCCCGATGATGCCGAACAGGTCGCCCACGAAGCTGTAGGCCAGGTAGACGCCGCCTTCGAGGAAGGCGTGCTCACCGCCGACCTGGAAGATCAGGTCGAAGTAGTCGTCGATCGCCAGCAGGATCGTCACCAGCGTGAGGACGGCGAAGCTGGAGTAAATGCACCAGTGCATCACGCCCGCGTAGCGGTCGTTCGTGACGCGTCCCGTGCCCGCCCCGAGGGTGAGCGCGTTCGTGATCCGCGCTCCCAGGTCGTTGAAGACGCTGTGTCCCCGTCCCAGCCGCCACACCCGCAGGCGTTGCACGAACGCCCCCAGGATGACCGCCACGGCCACGCCGAAGATGAAGTACATCACCGCGAAGCCCTTGATATTGAAGAACACCTCGCGGCTGGCGCGCTCCGTCTGCGCCGTCTCCAGCGCCCCGATGGCGGCGATGACGGCCACCGGTACGGCGACCCCCACGATGCTCACGTTGAAGCGCGAACCCTTCAGGCCCCGCTTCTCCTTCGCGGCCGGCGTCTGCTCCTGTGCGCTCGACGATGCACTCATACGTTGTCGTTCGTCGGCGTGCCGTACAGCTTGCGGAGATCGGTCTTCAACACCTTCCCCATGGCGTTCCGCGGCAGCTCATCGACCACCGCGATGTACTGGGGCGCCTTGAACGAGGCGATGCGGCTCTTGCAGTAGGCGTTCACTTCCTCCGGCGTGAGCGTCGCTCCCGGTTTCGGCACGAGCACCGCCTTCACGACCTCGCCCCAGTCCACGTCGGGAACGCCGATGACGGCTGCCTCGTCGATGCCTTCGTGGTCCTCCAGGCAGTTCTCCACCTCGCCCGAGGAGATGTTCTCGCCCGCGCGGATGATGAGGTCCTTCTTCCGGCCCGTGATGAACAGGTAGCCGCCGTCGTCCACGCGGCCCACGTCGCCGGTGTGCAGCCAGCCGTCGATGATCGCCGTGCTGGTCGCGTCCTCCTGCTCGTAGTAGCCCTTCATCACACGGTCCGAGCGGACGCAGATCTCGCCCTCCTCGCCCGTGGTCAGGAGGCTGTTCCGGTCGTCCATGATGCCGATCTCGACGTCGTCCATCGGCTTGCCCACCGATCGCAGGCGCGCCTCCCGGACCTCCGTGTCGACGCTCAGGTCGTGGTCGTCCGGGCCGAGGTACGTCAGCGTCGAGGTCGACTCCGTCTGCCCGTAGGCGTTCATCAGGCCCACGCCCTGCGGCGGGAAGACGTCGCACGCCCGGCGCACCACCTCGTACGGCATCGGCGCCGCCCCGTAGGTGATGAGCTGCAGCGTGGAGAGGTCCGTCCCTTCCAGGTCGTCGTGGTCCATGAGGCGCTTGAGCATCGTGGGCACGACCATCGAGTGCGTCGCTCCCTCGCCGCCGACGGCCGTCATCCAGCCCTCGGGCGTGAACTGCGGCAGCACCAGCATCGTGCGCCCACCCCAGATCGACGAGAGCATCGCCGTGGCTCCGGCGATGTGGAAGAACGGCACCGAGACCAGCGTCTTCTCGTGGATGTCCGGGTCCGCCGGGTTCATCGTGTTCGTCACGTAGGCGGTCATGTCCAGGTAGGTGACCATCACGCCCTTGGGCAGCGCCGTCGTACCGCTCGTGAAGATGAGGACCGTGGGCTGCTCGTCGTCCACCTCTACCCAGATGTCCTCCGCCTCCGCCCCGGCCACCAGGTCGGCAAAATCGAGGTACCCCTCGGCCGGGCCGTCGTAGCTCACGAAGGTCTTCGTGTGCTCCAGCCCCGGCCGGATGCGGGCGACCAGGTCGCGGTAGCGTTCCGAGACGAACAGCACGCCTGCCTGACTCACGTTGAGCATGTACGTCAGCTCTTCGTCTTTCGAGCGGTAGTTCAGGGGAACGAGCGTCACGCCCAGCATCGCGCAGGCGTAGTAGGTCAGCACGAAGTCCGTGCTGTTCTGCGCCATCACCGCGACCTTCTGGCCCTGCTCCACGCCCAGGCCGCGGATGGCGTTCGCCAGGCGCGTCACCTGCTCCTGCATGGCGCCGTAGGTGAGGCGGCGGCCGGCGCCGCCCACCTCCACCACGGCCTCCCGGTCGGGCACGACGGCGGCGGAGATCTGAAGGAATTCGATCGTGTTCATGCTCCCTCCGAGGAGCGGGTTTGCGCGTGTTCGCGGCGGAACGGGATTCTACCGGCGCCCCGTTTCGCGCGCGAATCGTGGGACGGAAGCCAAGCAGCGAGTTCCCGGGTCACAGGGCGGGGCGGCTTGGCTCGAAAGGTCCGGCAAGCACCCTCTCCAACTCCTCCTCCACCGCCGCGTCCAGCTCGGCTTCGGGCACTGCCCGCGAGATCAGCCCCCAGCGGAGCGCCTCTTCCGTGCCCACGGGCTCGCCCGTCAGGATCAGGTCGGCGGCCGCGCCCGGGGGAATGGTGCGTGGCAGGGTCTGTGTGCCGCCCGCGCTCGGGATGTACCCGAGCGTCACCTCCGGCAGGCCGAAGCGCGTGCCCTCGGCCGCCACGCGCACGTCGCAGCAGAGCGGCAGCTCCAGCCCAGCCCCGAAGCAGTAGCCGTGCAGCCGCGCCACCAGCGGCACCGGCAGCGAGAGCAACAGCCCCCATACGTCCCGCTCATGTCGCGCTCGCCGCGCCTCCCACAGGCTCGGCGCCGTCCCGAACTCCGAGATGTCCGCCCCAGCGCTGAACGAGCGCCCTTCGCCCCGGAAACACACCGCGCGCACGTCGGGATGGTCGCGGCACGCCTGCAGGTACTCCCAGAGCAGATCGCGCATGGCCATGTTGATCGCGTTCAGCCGCTCGGGCCGGTTCAACGTGATCGTCGCGACGCCCCGGTCGTCGATGTCGAGCAGCACCAGGTCGGCCATGCGGCCAGTTTACGGCGACAGGAACCGCGAGCGCGGAGCTAAGCAGAAGCGCCGGCCACGGAGGCCGGCGCACGTGCTGCCGGGAAGCAGCCGGTGGCTGCGCCTACTGGCGCCAGTCGGGCCGTCGAATCGCGCTCTTCTCGCGCGATGAGACGTTCTTGGCGAGGTCCTCGTTCGCCTTCCGTACGAGGTCGTCCAGTTCGTCGCTGCCGAGCTTCATCTCCGAGGAGCGCCAGCGCTTCAGCATCGCCCGGTCCTTCGCGCTCAGCTCCGCTTCACTCGCCATGCGGTTCACGAGCTCTACCAGCATTTCGTTGATCTCGTCGTCGCTGTAGTTCACCTGAACCATGGCTATCTCCTCACCGTCTCGTAGCGGCCCTTGCTCTTGACCCGCCTCATGAGCTTCTCATCGATGGCCGCGTTCAGCCGGCCATTCAGAGCCTCCGTCAGCGCCTCCAGCTCGGGTGAACCCTCCTGGTGATCCGAACGCCAGCGTCGGATCGCCTCCTTCCCTTCGAAGGAGATGTCAGCATTGTCGATCGCGACCGCGCTGACAAGCATCATCAGCGACCACGACTCCTGTTCTTCAAGCAAAACGATCATTCGTCATTCCCCAGTGAAGTTTGGCGGGCGCTTTTCGAGGAACGCCCGCACGCCTTCAGCCCGATCTTTGGTCGCTTGCAGGAGCAAGGTCAAATCGGTTTCGAATCGCAGGGCCTGTTCGAGGGGCAGATCCAGCCCTCGCCAGACGGCTTCCTTCGCCAGCCTTGTCGCGATCGGACCGCGCGCCGCCACCGCCTCCGCCGCCCCGCGCGCCACCTCCCCCGCGCTCCCCGCCGGCCCCACCCGCGACACCAGGCCCGCCCCCAGCGCCTCCCTGGCCGAGAAACTCGCCGGGATGGCATCCCCCGCCTCCAGTCCCAGCAGTGTCCGCGCCCGCTCCGCCGTCAGGTCGTCCATCTTCGTCCCGTCCAGCTCCAGCGTCGCCCCCTCCCCACACACCCGAATGTCACATCCCAGCGCGAACGCCGCTCCTGCCCCGGCCAGCCGCCCCTCGAAGGCGAACACCACCGGTAGCGGGTAGTCCCGCCAGAGCCAGCGCACCCGCTCCCCCGGCCACGCCCCGGGGTCCGCGTCAGCCTCCGCCTCGACCACCACCACCCGAGCGTCCCCCTCGGCGTACCCCGCCAGCGCCGTCGCCACCGCATCCGCGGAGACGCCCCCCGACAGGAGCAACGCGCCAATCCTGCTCATGCTCCAAGCCTACCGGCTGTCCCTGTCCCTCGTCTGGCCCGTTACGACTGCTCCGCCCATAGTCGATCGATGGCCATCACCTACCGCGTGCTGACCGAGGACGACTGGGACGAGTGGATCGCCGGCAACGCCCGTGGCTTCCTCGAGGATCCCGAGGGCGCTCTCGCCTGGGCCGAGCCCATCCGCCCGCACTTCGACTTCGACCGTGGCATCGCCGCCTTCGATGGCGACGAGATGGTCGGAAAGACGCACTCGATCCCCTTCTCCATGAGCGTTCCAGGCGGCGACCTGCCGACTGCCGGGATTACCGCGGTCACCGTGTCGTCGACCCACCGGCGTCGCGGCGTCCTCACCGAGCTCATGCGCCGCCAGCTCGACGACCTCCACGGGCGCGGCGAACCGCTGGCTGCCCTCTGGGCCTCGGAGAGCGTCATCTACAGCCGCTTCGGATACGGTATGGCGGCGCAGTCCGACCGCGTCAGTATCGACCGGCGCCATACCGAGCTTCGTGCCGACGCTCCCGACGCCCCCGGCGAGGTTCGCTTTGTTGAACCGGATGCCGCCCTGGAGCGCTGGCCGGCGATCCACGACCGCCTGCGCGAGTCGCGCCCCGGCATGATGACGCGCTTCCCGTACCTCTGGCGCGGTTTCGTCATCCCCCGCACGGAGAAGCCCGAGGACGGCTTCACCAAGCGCCTGTACGTCGAGTACAGCGGTCCCGAAGGGCCCGAGGGCTACGCCATCTACTCCGTCAAAGCAGACTGGCCCGAGGGCCTCCCCCGCGGAGTCCTCCGCCTGCACGAGCTCGTTGCGTTGAATCCCGTCGCCGAGACCGCCCTCTGGCGCTACCTCTTCGGTGTCGACCTCATCGGCACGATTCGGGCCGACAATCGCCCACCCGACGACCCCCTCCTCTGGATGCTGGCCGACCCCCGCCACCTCCGCCGTATCCCCCGCGACACTCTCTGGGTGCGCATCCTTGATGTGCCCCGCGCCCTCGAGGGCCGCGCCTATCTCGCCGACGGCCGCCTCGTCCTCGGCGTGGACGACCCCTTCGGTCCCTGGGCTGCGGGCGGCTTCGAGCTCACCGTCGCGGACGGCAGGGCCTCCTGCACGCCGACGGACGCCTCACCCGACGTGACCATGGGCGCCGACGCCCTCGGAGCCGTCTACCTCGGCGATGTCTCCCCCTCCGTCCTCGCCCGCGCCGGCCGCGCCGAAGGCTCCGCCGATGCCTTGCGCCTCGCCGACGCGCTCTTCCGCTGGCACACCGCCCCCTGGTGCATCGACGAGTTCTAGCCTCCCCGCTTGCCCCGCTGCCGCCCGCCCGCCATGATCGCGGGCGATGGCTGACTTCTCCGCTGCCGCGCCCGTCGAACCGGACAAGAGCGAGGTTGTCCACGACCGCGGCACCCGCCCGGGCGCTCCCGCCGACCGTCAGGACTACGGCCGGCTGCTCCTGCACATCGCCGTCGGCGTGGCCTGCACCGCCGCCTTCGTCGCGATCGCCTTCCAGGCCCGCGCCAGTTGGACCGAGGTCCGCGACTGGGTCGTGCCCGTCACCATCCCCCTCTACGCGCTCGGCGGCATCTCCCTCGCCTACCTCGTCCTGCGCCGCGCATGGCTCGAAGCCTCGGCTGGCGTGACCTTGCTCTTCTTCGCCGTCGCCCTCACCGGCTTCGACCTCTGGCGGGCCGCCCTCACCACCGGCCCTGACGGCCTGCGCGACAGCTTCTCGATCACCATCGGCGTCCTGCTCGGATTCAGCATCGCCGCGCTTGCCGCCGGCATGGCCTGGGTCGAGGCGCGACGCCCCAGCAAGCCGCCCGCTCCCGAGCTCTAGCCATGTGCCGCAGTATCAAGCGGCTGCGCGGCCCCGAGGGCGTCGCCCCCGACGACGCCATTCGCGAGGCTTCCCTCCAGTACGTCCGCAAGGTGAGCGGTTTCCGCGCGCCCTCGCGCCGCAACGAGGAAGCGTTCGAGGAGGCCATCGAGCAGGTCGCCGAAGCCACCCGCCGCCTCCTCGACTCCGTCACCCGGCCGCGCTAGCAGCCTCCGCCACTTCGCACTCGAGCACCCGTGCGAACTGCCGCACGAACGCCTTCGCCACCTCCGCCACCGCCACCGGCCGCCCCACCTCCGCCGACAGGCTCGTCATCTCCGTGTCCTCCAGCCCGCAGGGGTTCATCAGCGCGATGTGCTGCATGTTCGGGGCCACGTTCAACGCCGCCCCGTGCATCGACACGAATCGCCGCACGTGTAGGCCCACCGACCCCACCTTCCGCTCCCCCACCCAGACCCCGCGCGCGCACTCGTGCCGCCGTCCTTCGATGCCCCACTCCCCCAGCACGCCGAACATCGTGTCCTCCAGCGCCGACACGTAGTCGACCACCCGCACGCCCCACCCCTGGAGGTCGATGATGCCGTAGGCCACGAGCTGCCCCGGCCCGTGGTAGGTGATGTCGCCGCCGCGCTCCGTCTGCGCCACTTCGATGCCCGCCGCCCGCACCATCGCCTCCGTGGCCCGCAGGTTCGGTTCGGGATGGTTCCGGCCCAGCGTGAACACCGGCTGGTGCTCGGTCAGCAGGAGCGTGTCCACCCCTTCGCCACGGATGCGCTCCGCCTGCAGCTCCTGCTGCAGCCGGTGGACCTCCCCGTACCGGGTGAGTCCCAGGTCGCGGACCACGATCGTGCGCGCGCTTGGAGCCATGCTCATAGCGTAGCGAGGGCGCGCGACGCCCGCGATCAGCCCCCGCCCGCGACCTCCGCGCCGATCCCCTCGATCGCGTCCCAGTCCTCTTCCCGAAGCGGCTGGAGCTCGCCCTTCCGGTACTGGTCGTACAGCCGGAAGAGCGCGTCCTTGTGCGGACGCACCCGCCCGATGGGGCACGCTTCCCAGTCCTCGACCGACTCATCGCAGTAGCCCGTGCGCAGCTCTCCGCACTTCGGCTGCAGGTAGCTGCCGAGCTCCGGCACGGCCTTCGCCACCTCCGAACGCATCAGCGCCGCCACCCGCCGGAACTCCCACTGCGCCCGCGTGCACAGCCGCAGGTCGCAGATGTGCAGCAGGCTCTGGAAATTCACCGTGATCTTGAAATTCGTGCTCGTTGCGTTCGGCAGCAGGAAACGCGCGTCCTCGGCCGGCACGCCCGCCTCCACCAGCTCTTCGTAGAGTGCGCCCGCCTTCCCGAACAGGTCCTCCATCTGCTCCGACATCCCCGCCTTCTCGACGCTCCTGGGGATGCTGTAGGGGAACTCGCCCTTCTTGTAGGTCACGTAGCGCTGGCTTTGCTGCTCGAACGAGATCCCGACCCGGTGCCGCACGAACTGGTGGCTGAACGCCCGCGACACGCCGGAGATGGCGAACTCGAACCAGACTTGCTCAAGGGGGCTTGCGTGGCCCGTCTTCAGTCGCTCCACGATGAAGTTGTGCATCTTCTCGCGGGGAATGCGCTCGTCCTCGATCCGCGTCGCCACCTGCTGGGGCGTGAGCTGGCTGTAGCACGTCCGGTACGCCATGTAGAGGGACCGCAGCGGGTCCTCAGAATGCGAAAGTAAAGTGACCTGGATAGGCATGACCGAGTCTCCGGCGAAAGTGCCCTAGCATTCTCGCACGGAGAAATGCTCACACGCCTGTGCGATTTCGAAGATTCGCGTGTAACTGCGCCTTATGGCGACCCGATACCATCGAAGCACGATGACCAGCCGCCACCTCCTCTGGATCCGCCACGCCCGGCCTGCCCCGGACCCCGCTACCCCCGCGCGCGATTGGCCGCTGGCCCCCGCAGGCCGTGACAAAGCTGCCCGGCTCGCTCACACCCTCACGGGACTTCTCCCGCCCGTGTCGGTGATCACGAGCGACGAGCACAAGGCGATCGAGACCGCCGAGGCCGTGTGCGACGCCCTTGGCCTCGGCCCGGCCGCGGTCTGCGCCGGCCTCCGGGAGGTCCAGCGCCCCTGGACCGATGGCGACTACCGCGCCGCCGCCCGCGAGTACCTCCGCTCCGGCATCGCCCCCGGTTGGGAGCCCCGCGACGAGGTGCTGCGCCGCGTCTTGAGCGCGCTCGCCGAACATTGGCGGCCGGAGGGCACGACCATCGCCGTCGGCCACGGCCTCGCGATGAGCGTCTGGGCGGCCGATGCTATCGAGGGCCTCGATGTGGTCGAGTTCTGGGACAGCCTGGCCTTTCCCGACGCCTGGCTCTTCGCGGAAGACGGCCCGACCTTCCGGCGCATTGCCGAGCCGGCCTGACCCCTACCCCTCCCGGAACGCCTCCCGCCCCTCGATACCAATCTCGACCAGGTAGCGCCCCGCTTCCGTCGCCCGCCCCGCCGCCGTCGATAGCAGCGCTCGCACGTCCGCGGGCGTGTCGAGATCGAGCGCAAGCGCGGGCGCGTCCGCCCGCCGCACCGCCACCCCCGCCTCCCGCGCCGCCGCCTCGTGCAGGTCGCCGCTCCCCTGCCCGTACGCGAGCGGGAACCGTCCCGGCGGACGCAGCAGCATCGCGTTCGTGCCCCCGTCCCCGGGACGCACCAGGGTGGCGGAGGGCGCCGGTGGTGCCTGCGCGACCAGCGCGCGCAGCGCCTCGGCCGTCACCAGCGGCAGGTCAGCGTGAAGGATCAGCAACTCCTCGACGCCCAGCAGCCCGGCGGCCCGCTCGATCTGCGCGCTCAACCCCCGCAGCCCCGGGTCCTCCCCCAGCACCCGCACCCCCGCCGGAACCTCCGCTTCGACCGCCTTGTCCGAGGTCAGCACCACCGCCTCCATCCCCGCGTCCTCCACCGCCGCCAGCCCCGCCGCCAGCGACCGCCGCACCAGCTCCGCGCGCTCCTCCGGTTCGAGCAGTGCCGCCAGCCGCCCCTTCGCGCGGTCGAGACGGTTCACCGGGATCAGGACGGTCGTCGGCATGCCCGCGATCGTACCGTGCGCGGCGCGCTATCCCTCGCCGGCCGCCAGCCGTACCGCGAAGCCGCCTCCGTCGAGCGCCGACTCCCCCTCCAGCCGCAGCGCCGACTCCCCCACCGCCGCCACAACTTCCTCCCGCGTCGGGCTCTCCTCGTCGCCATCGCTCACGAGCCACCCCACGGACCCCTCGACGACGGACAGCATCCAGGCGAGCTTGCTCAAACTCTCCGGCCCCAGCTCTTCTCGCCCCGGCCACCACGCTATCTGCAGCGCTGGCTCTGCCACCTGCAGCGAGCTGGCGACGGTCGGGCGAGGGTCGAGGCTGCCCGCCTCGCCGAGTACCTCGTCCGGAGGGTCGATCAGCATCGCCCGCACGCCGTCCGCGCCCACGCCCAGCGTGGCGAGCACGTTCACGCGCGGGCCGGTCCGGTCAGGCGAGCTTGCCGCAGCACTTCTTGTACTTCTTGCCGCTGCCGCAGTAGCACGGGTCGTTCCGCCCGATCTTCTTGCCGCCCACCCGTGGCGCCGTCGCGGTGGCCGTGGCCGCTCCGCCCCGCGCTGGTGCGTTGCCACCGCGGCCCGCAGCGCCGTTGCCCTGTCCCTGCACCGGGGCCTGCGGTGCGTCCGGACGGCGCGCGGTCGCCCCGTTTGGCGGCGGCGGCGGAAGGTCCTTCGCCCGCATCTTGAAGACCGCTTGCGCCACCTGCCGCCGGATATTCCCCTGCAGCTGCTGGAACATGTCGTAGCCCTCGCGCTTGAAGGCCACCAGCGGGTCGACCTGCGCGTACGCCTGCAGCCCCACGCTCTGCCGCACCTCCTCCACCGCCGTCAGGTGCTCGCGCCAGTGGTAGTCGATCGACTCCAGGAGCAGCCACTGCTCCATCCTGCGCGCGATCTCCTCCCCCACCGCGTCCTCGATCTCCTCGTAACGATCCTCGATTCGGTCCAGGGCGGTGTCCGCGACGCGGTCCCGCTCCTCCTCGATCTCCTCGAGGCTCGGCAGGATGTCGGGCGGCATGATCTCGCCCAGCTCGGTGTGCACCAGGCTCGCGTCGAAGCCCTCGTCGCTGTTCCGCTCGATGATGCCGTCGACCTCCTCCGTCACGAACGAGAACACGTTCTCCCGCACGTCCGCCCCCTCCAGCACCTTGTCCCGCTCCGTGTAGAGAACCGCTCGCTGCTCGTTGATGACGTCGTCGAACTCCACCAGCCGTTTGCGGATGTCGAAGTTGTAGCCCTCGACCTTCTGCTGCGCCTGCTCGATCGCGCGCGTCACCATGCGCGATTCGAGGGGCAGGTCCTCCGTCATCCCCATCTTCTCCAGCATCCCCGGCACCCAGTCCGGCGCGAAGCGCTGCATGATGTCGTCCCCGAACGAGACGAAGAAGCGGCTCGAACCCGGATCGCCCTGCCGCCCCGACCGCCCCCGCAGCTGGTTGTCGATGCGCCGCGACTCGTGCCGCTCCGTCCCGATGACGTGCAGCCCGCCCGCGTTCGCGACCCCCTCCCCAAGCTTGATGTCGGTGCCGCGCCCCGCCATGTTCGTCGCGATCACCACCGCCCCTGCTTCGCCCGCGTTCTCGACGATGTGCGCCTCGCGCTCGTGCTGCTTTGCGTTCAGCACTTCGTGGTCGATGCCCCGCCGCCGCAGCAGCGCCGCCAGGTACTCCGATTTCTCGATCGAGGTCGTGCCCACCAGCACCGGCCGCCCCTGTCCGTGCATCCCCACGATCTCCTCCACCACCGCCGCGAACTTCGCCTTCTCGTTGATGTAGACCACGTCTTCCTGGTCGTCCCGCACCATCGGCATGTTCGTCGGGATGACGACCACGTCGAGGTCGTAGATCTTCGCGAACTCCTCCGCCTCCGTTTCCGCCGTTCCCGTCATCCCCGCCAGCTTCTCGTACAGGCGGAAGTAGTTCTGGAACGTGATCGTCGCGTACGTCAGCGACTCCCGCTGGATGGGCACGTTCTCCTTCGCCTCCACCGCCTGGTGGATGCCGTGGCTCCAGCGCCGGCCCGGCATCATCCGCCCCGTGAACTCGTCGACGATCACGATCTCGCGGTTGCGCACCACGTATTCGCGGTCGGGACGCTTCAGGTACTCCGCGTCCAGCGCCGCCTCCAGGTGCCGCGCGACCCGCGGTTCGCCCCCGAACACGTTGTCGACCCTGAGCGCCCGCTCGATCTTGGCGATGCCCGTCTCCGTCAGGGCCACGTGCTTCGCCTTCTGGTCTATCTGGTAGTCCAGCTCCGCGTGCAGGCCGCGCACCGCCCGCGCGAACTGCTGGTACGTCCCGCTCGCCTCCTCTGCCTGACCGCTGATGATGAGCGGCGTCCGCGCCTCGTCGATGAGGATGTTGTCCACCTCGTCGACGATCGCGTAGTAGAGCGGCCGCTGCGTCTTCAGCTCCGACTCGCGCACCATGTTGTCGCGCAGGTAGTCGAACCCGAACTCGTTGTTCGTTCCGTACGTCACGTCCGTCCGGTACACGTCCCGACGCTCACACGGGCGAAGGTCCTCGAGACCGCCTTCCCCGTCCTCGCCCGGCCGGTAGCCCGGCTCGTACAGGTACTGGATGTGGTCGTTCTGGATGACGCCGAGGCTCATGCCGAGAGCGTGGAACACGGGTCCGTACCAGGCGGCGTCGCGACGGGCCAGGTAGTCGTTCACCGTCACCAGGTGGGCGCCCTTGCCCGCCAGCGCATTCAGGTACAGCGCCTCGACCGCGGTGAGGGTCTTGCCCTCGCCCGTCCGCATCTCCGCGATCTTCCCCTGGTGCAGCGCCATCCCGCCCATCAGCTGGACGGGGTAGGGGCGCTCGTTGACCTTGCGCCAGGCCATCTCCCGGACGGCCGCGAACGCCTCGAAGGCGATGTCGTCGAGCGTCTCGCCCTGGGCCAGCCGCTCGCGGAACCGGTCCGTCAGACCACCAAGTTCCTCGTCCGAGAGCCGCTCGTACGCTTCGCTCAGATCCTCGATTGCGCGGATCTCCGAGCTGAGGCGCTTAACCTCGCGCTCGTTCGAGCCGCCCACGACGCGGTTAATGAAGCCAAGCCTCGCCATGGAGCCAGTGTATCGCGCCCAGCCCTATGCGAGGAACGCGGCACGTTTCCCCGATCTAGTCGATCAGCGCCGCGATCACGTCGTCGACGATCGCGTCTGCCTTCTCTCGCATCTCGTCGTCGTTCGCGTCCTGGATCGGGTGGGGAACGAAGAGCCGCCGTACCTCCGGCAACCCCAGCGACTCAGCCTGAGCCTCCGCCGCCTCCTCGAACTCGTCCGACGCGATGAACACCGAGGGGATTCCGTTGATTTCGAGCCAGGTCGTGTCGTGCACACTGCACGTCGTGCACGACCCTCAGTCGGCTAACCCTTCGACGACGAAGTCGGCCTCCTTCGCCAGCTCCTGCTTCAGCGACTCCGGCGCCGGCTTCGTGAAGGTGGGCTTGCTGTAGCGCAGCACATCCACCTCGGGAAGCCGCTCCCGCAGGCGCACCTCGAGCTGGTTGAGCAGGACATCGCCCCGGGGCTTCGAGATATCCAGCAGCGCGACCGTTCCGCTGATCGCCTCCGGCCGCTTCGTAAGCGAGCGCCGTACCGGCACGCGCTCGTCCGTGGGGTCGAGAATCGTGGTCATGGGCGCCCTCCCCGAGAGTCCGCGAGTGGCCCCATTATAGCTAGCCCCGCTCCCCCCGCTCGGGACGCTACACTGACCGTATGTCTACTAGCCAAGCGCCAACAGCCGACAGCCCCGACATGGAGGTGCTTCCCATGGCTCAGAACACACTGGCGATCTCGATCGAATACTGCGTCCCCTGAAACTACACCGCACGGGCCGCGTGGACGGCCCAGGAACTCCTCGCCATGTTTGCCGACCAGACCGCCTCCCTCACCCTCGTCCCGGGTGCAGACGGCGCCTTCGAGGTGCAGATCGATGGCGACCTCGTCTTCTCGAAGAAGGCCGAGGGCCGCTATCCCGAGATGAAGGAGCTTCAGGAAGCCATCGCCGACCGCCTCTCGTAGTCCCGCAGCGGTCCAGCCAACAGCCAGTAGCCAACAAGCCGACCGGAGGTCGCTATGCCTTTCATGCTCGTTCGCCTGGAGTGCAAGTACGGCAAGACCCAGGAGTTCCAGGAGATCATGTCCCACCTGGTGCCCGTCCTCGAGAAGAACGGCTGGCGCCTCCACGGCGCCTACCAGAACAGCATCGGCCGCCTCAACCGCTGCTACGACCTCTGGGAGATGCCTGACGCCAACGCCGTCAGGTCCGTGCTGGAGGTCGCCGGCCAGGATCCGGAGTTCAGCGAGTGGTCGAAGGGCCTCGGCGACTGTCTCGAAGAGGAAGAGCTCGAGTTCATGAACGAGCTTCCCTACTCGATCGAAGCCCGCGAGAGGCGCGGGGACTGACCTGCGCGAAGGGGCGGAAGTTTTAGCTTTCGGCGGGGTTACGGAGCGCTCCGGCCTTACACTCGCCCGGCATGTCTGAGGTAGTGGACGTGTCCCACGAGATCGAGACCAGCGAAGGGGAGCAGGCCGCCGCCCCGTGGTGCCCGCCGCCTCCCGCCGAGCCCGTCTGGCCCGAGACCTGGAACCTGCCTCCCGGCGTCGTCCCCCGCCAGACCCTGCGCGAAGCGGAGCGCCTGGGCATCCTCACCACCAGCGCCGTCGAGATTCCCGAGAGCGGCTTCCAGCCCGCCAGTCTCGACCTCCTCCTCGGCCCCACCGCCTACCGCATCGGCTCCAGCTTCCTCCCCGGCGACTGCACCGTCCGCGAGCGGCTCACCGACCTCCAGATCGACAAGGGCATCGACATTCGCAACGGCGGCATCCTCGAGCCGAAGCGCCCCTACCTCATCCCCCTCATGGAAGGCCTCCGGCTGCCCGGCAACGTTCGCGCCTTCACCAACCCCAAGAGCTCCACGGGTCGCGTCGACATCTTCACGCGCGTCGTGACCGACTACTCCCACCGTTTCGACGACATCGCTCCCGGCTACGAGGGCGCCCTCTGGCTCGAGGTGTTCTCCCGCTCGTTCCTCGTGAAGGTGCACGCCGGCATGGCCCTCAACCAGCTCCGTTTCATCGTCGAGGACCCCTCCGGCGCTGATGCGCCTCCCGCCCTCCCGCCATCCGCCCCCGAGACCGTGCGAATCCAGCTTCGCCCCTCTCCCGAGGAGCCGGATACCGGCGACGGCGACGGCGGGGTCATGCCCGTCGGCTTCAAGGCGAGGCGCAACAGCGCCCTTCTCGACCTGGCCAACCGGGACCACGATCCGCGCGAGTTCTGGGAAGCGATCTGGCCCGCCAACCAGCTCGTCCTCGAACCCGAGGAGTTCTACCTCCTCCGCTCCCGCGAGCAGATCGCAATCCCCGCCGAGCTTGCCGCCGAGATGGTTCCTTTCGACCCCACCAGCGGCGAGCTCCGCACCCACTACGCCGGGTTCTTCGACCCCGGCTTCGGCGCGAGCGTGCCCAACGGGCTTCCCGCCGTCCTCGAGGTGCGCGCCCACGACGTGCCTTTCATGCTCGAAGATGGCCAGGAGGTCGCCACCCTCCGCTACCAGGAGCTCGCCGGTCCCCCCGATCGCCTCTACGGCCGCGATGCCGGCTCCCACTACGGCGACGAGCGCCAGTGGCGCTTCCTCAGCAAGCACTTCCGCTCGTGGGGCCAGCTCCCCCTGCGCTTCTAGCCCCCCACCCCACTGCCGGTGCCGCTCCCCCCTCCGTCGCGATAGACTGAGCGTTCACGTCTTCGGAGCGCATCATGTCCACGATCGGCCGACTCCTTACCGCCATGGTCACCCCCTACACCGCCGGGGGCGAGGTCGACTACGGCCTCGCCCGCCGCCTCGCCGCCTCCCTCGTCCGCGCCGGGAACGAGGGTGTCGTCGTCACCGGCACCACCGGCGAGTCTCCCCTCCTGAGCGACGACGAGAAGGCTCGCCTCTGGGAGGAGACGAAGCAGGAGCTCGGCGATGGCGGCACCGTCGTCGCCGGGGCCGGCACCAACGACACTCACCACTCCGTCAAGCTCGCGAAGCGTGCCGAGGCCGCCGGCGCGGACGCCATCCTCGCGGTCGCGCCCTACTACCTGCGCCCGCCCCAGGCCGGCATCATCGAGCACTTCCGCCAGATCGCCGAGAGCACCAGCCTCCCCGTGATCGTCTACAACGTGCCCGGCCGCACCGGCGTCAATCTCACCGTCGATACGCTCCTGCAGCTCGCCGAGATCCCCAACATCGCCGGCAACAAGGAAGCGAACGGCGACCTCCACGCCACCGCCCGCGTGCTGGAGGCGAAGCCCGACTTCCGCATCTGGAGCGGCAACGACAACGACAACTTCCACCTCTGGTGCATGGGCGCCTACGGGGCCATCAGCGTCACCGCCCACATCGTCGCCGGACGCCAGCGCGCCATGCTCGACCACGTCCTCGCCGGCGACCTCGCCGCCGCCGCCGATATCCACCGCCCCCTCGTGCCCCTCACAGACGCGTGCTTCCTCAACGGCAGCCCCAGCACGATCCGCTACGTGCTCCGCCAGCTCGGCGTCGATATCGGCGCCCCCCGCCTGCCCGTCGTCGAGCCAGACGAGGCCGTCGGCGCGAAGGTCATGGCCGAGGTGAAGCGCCACCAGCTCGATACCTTCACGGTGAGCTGAGGAAGAGTCGGACGTCCCCGCGGCGAGCCTGCTTCCGGTGTTTGGCTCCCCTTGCCCCTGAGTGTTACCGTCCCCTCTCTGGAGTGGCGCGATGAGCGGCCTCGGCATCGGTGAGCGGCTGATCGAGGCTCGCGAGCAGCGCGGCCTTTCCCTTGAAGACGCCGAGCGCGACACGCGAATCTCCCGCCGCTACCTCCAGGCCCTCGAGGACGAGCGCTTCGACATCATCCCGGCGCCCGTCTACGCGAGAGGCTTCCTCCGCTCCTACTCCCAGTACCTTGGTGTCGAAACGGCGCCGCTGCTGGCGCGCTTTCCCCAGGACACCCCCGCCCCCGGCTCCCCCTCCCCTCCGTCGAGCCAGGAGGACCGCTCCGGTCGCGGCCCCTCCGCCCTCTTCGGCTCGCGCGTTCCCGAGGAACCGATGATCGGCGTCGATATCGGCGTTGCCATCCCCACCCGACGCATCGGCGCCGGTCCCACCTCCTTCGCCCGAACCGGGGTCATCGCCGCCGTCGCTATCGGTGTCACCGCGCTCGTCGTCGTCGTCGCGATCGTCATCGCCAACGTTGGCGGGACCGGCGACGAAACCGTCGCCCCCACGCCCACCGCCACCACGACCACCTCCGAAGCCACGGCGGCCACCGCCGACAGCGGCCTCGACGTCCAGCGCGGTGTCGTGCCCGACGTCATCGGTCAGCCCGAGGACGTCGCCCGGCGGGCCGTCGAGGAGGCCGGTTTCGTCGTGACCGTGGTGACCGACCGCAACGAGCAGTACCCCCGCGGAACCGTCTTCGAGCAGGCCCCCACCGCCGGCGTCGAGCAGGAGCCCGGGCGCGGCGTCTTCATCGCGGTGAGCGAGGGCCCGTAGAGGATTCCGTAAAAGGCTCAGCCGTTAGCATGGGCCAATGACCGAGATTCCTTCCCTTGATCCCCCCAAGCGCGTCCTCATGGGCCCCGGCCCCAGCGGCGCCGACACGAGCGTCCTCGCCGCCATGGGCCTCCCCCTCCTCGGCCACCTCGACCCCGAGTTCATCCGCATCATGGACGAGTGCCAGCAGATGATGCGGCAGGTGTTCCGCACCGAAAACGAGGTCACGCTCGCCACCCCCGGCACCGGTACGAGCGGCATGGAAGCGGCCGTCATGAACCTGCTCCAGCCGGGCGACCGCGCCATCATCGGCATCTGCGGCTACTTCGGTGACCGCATCTCCCAGATGGCCGCCCGCACCGGCGCGGAGGTCACCATTGTCACCGCCCCCTGGGGCTCCCCCATTCCCCCCGAGGCCATCGAGCGCGAGCTCCGCGCCGCCCCCACCAAGCTCGTCGCCGTCGTCCATGCCGAGACGTCCACCGGCGTCCGCCAGCCCGTCGAGGCCATCTCCGCGCTCTGCAAGGAGCACGGCGCGCTGCTGCTCCTCGACTGCGTCACCTCGCTCGGCGGCGTGCCCGTCGAGATCGACGAGTGGGGAGTCGATGCCGCCTACTCGGGCACGCAGAAGTGCCTCTCCGCGCCTCCCGGCGCCTCCCCGGTCACCCTCTCCCCCGCCGCCTGGAGCGCTGTCCAGGCCCGCGAGGCGCCCTCCAATAGCTGGTACCTCGACCTCAACCTCCTCGAGGCCTACTGGGACAGCCGCCGCGCCTACCACCACACCTCCCCCATCTCCATGACCTACGCTCTCCACCGCGCCCTCGCCCTCGTCCTCGAGGAGGGCCTCGAGGCCCGCTGGCACCGCCACGAGAGCAACGGCCGTGCCCTCCAGGCAGGGCTTGAAGCGATGGGGTTGACCCTCCACGCCGATGCCGACTACCGCCTCCCCGTCCTCACCACCGTGCGCATCCCCGAAGGGATCACCGACACCGACGTTCGCGGCGCCCTTCTCCAGCGCTTCGGCATCGAGGTTGGCGGGGGCATCGGGGAGTTGGGCGGTCGCATCTGGCGAGTCGGGCTCATGGGCGAGTCGTCGACCGCCGGCAACGTGCTCTTCTTCCTGGCGTCCCTTGGCCGGCTGCTGCGTGAGCACGGCTTCCAGGCCGATGTCGGCGCCGCGCTTGACGTGGCCGCCTCCCGCCTTGATTCATGAGCCCTGCCCCGCGGCGACCGTTCCTGCTCGTCGCGGCCCTGGTCGCGGGCGCCGTCTTGCTGGCCTGCGGCGGTTCCTCCATGCCCGACCGGACGCCTCCGGCGACTAGCTCACCGTCCCCCTCTTCCCCAGCCACCTCCACCCCGTCCGCCACCCCTGACGCCACGGGAACGGCGGAGGTCGCCAGCCCCTCACCGGACCCCACCGAGCCGCCCGAGCCGCCGGACCAACCCCCCGCCGCCGTCCTCGTCCCCGCCTTCCCCGGCCTCCCCGAGTACGAGCGCCCCGTCGACCTCATCGACCTCCCCGCCCACAACCTTCTCCTCCTTGTCCTGCAGGAAGGGCGCATCCTCGGCGTTCCCCGCGATGGTCCCTATGACGCGCCACACACCGTCCACGACCAGCGCGAGAACACCGCGTGCTGTAACGAGGACGGCCTGCTCTCCATTGCCCTTGACCCGGACTTCGCCACGAACGGCTACGTCTACGCCTACTACAGCGCGGCCGTCCCGCGGGGGGTGAGCCGCCTCTCGCGCTTCGCCACGACCGGCCAGGGCGAGACCTTCGCCTTCGACCCCGCCAGCGAGTTGACCTTGTTCGAGGTGGGTCAGCCGTTCGTGAACCACAACGGCGGAACCGTCCTCTTCGGCCCGGACGGCATGCTCTACCTCGGCCTCGGCGACGGGGGCGCCGCCAACGACCCCTACGGGCACGGCCAGGATCGCCTGTCCCACCTCAGCACGATCATCCGCATCGACGTACGCAATGCCAGCGAAGGCGAGCCCTACGCCATTCCTACCGACAACCCCTTTCTCGATGAGGCGGGCGCCCTGCCCGAGACCTGGGCCTACGGCCTGCGAAACCCCTGGCGCATGAGCTTCGACCGCGAGACCGGCCTCCTCTGGGCAGGAGACGTCGGCCAGAACGACGTCGAGGAGGTCAGCATCATCGAGAGGGGAGGGAACTACGGCTGGAACATCATGGAGGGTTCCCGCTGCTTCCTTCCCGAGACGGGCTGCGACCGCAGCGGCCTCACCCTTCCGGTCTGGGAGTACAGCCACTCCGCCGGCTGCTCCATTACCGGCGGCTACGTCTACCGCGGGGAAGCCATCCCCGCCCTGTACGGCTGGTACGTGTTCAGCGACTACTGCACCGGGATCATTACCGCCATCCACGCCGAAACCGCCGCGAATCGTGGCTTCGTCGAACCTGTTGTCCTCTGGGACAAGGGACCGATCGAAGCCGTCTCTTTCGCCCAGGACGCCGACGGCGAGCTCTACTTCCTCACCTTCCGGGGAATCTTCCGCCTCGTCGCCCCGTAGCTCCCTAGGCCATGTCGTCCATGGTGAAGCCCCACCCATCGGCTCGACGATCCCGCTCCCACACGTCGTCGGGCGTCGTGCGCCGCGCCGGGATGAGGCGCAGGGCGTCCTCCCCCAGCGGCCAGCGCAGCGGAAGCCGTTGCTGCAGCTGGACCGCATCGGCGATCGCCATCCCCACCGCATCCGACCCCGGCCGCGTCGCCGCCACCGCCCGGAACTCCTCGAGCTTGCGCTCGATCCCCGGCTGGTAGGGGCTGCGCCCCTCGCGGACCGCCGCGCACACGTCGAGGCTGCTCGTCTGCCAGTCGCTCCGGTACTGGCCCGGCTGCAGGATCGTCACCTGCACCCCGAACGGCGCCACCTCGTCCGCCAGCGCCTCCGACATCGCCTCGACGGCGAACTTGGCGGCTGCGTACATCCCCCGCGTCGCCCGCGGCACCTGCCCCGAAAGCGAGCTCACGTTCACGACCTTGCCCCAGCCCTGCTCCCTCATCCCCGGGAGCACCGCCTGCTGCATCCGCCACTGGCCCAGCAGGTTCGTATCGAGCTGGCGCCGGCACTCGTCCTCGCTCAGGTCCTCCAGCGGCCCGTAGAGCCCGTAGCCCGCGTTGTTCACGAGCACGTCGATGCGTCCGAACCGCTCCCGTACCGCCGTCACCGCCGCCGCGATCGATTCCGCGTCCGTCACGTCCAGCGGGAACGGCTCGATGCGGCCCTCGAACCCCTCCCGCAACGCCGCCCCGTCCCGCTCGGGGTTCCGCATCGTCGCCGCCACGAGGTTTCCCCGTGCCGCGCACTCCCGCACCGCGGCCGCCCCGAATCCCCGCGACGCCCCCGTGATGAGCACGACGCTCTCGCCGCCCCAGTCGCGCTCGGCCCCACCCTGCTCCCCGGGACGCCGCCACGTCCGCAGCGTTCTCGCCAGCCGCAGCGCTTCCCACCCCGCCTCCGTCGTGCTCAGGCGCGACTCGATCAGGTGCGTGCTGTCCTCGCCCACCGGCCAGCGCATCGGCAGCGGCTGCTCCAACTCGACCATGTCCGCCATGGCCACCCCGACCGAACCCGAGGCCGGGCGCGTCTTCGCCCGCGCGCGGAAGTTCGCCAGCGCCGCCTCGACGGTCTCCTGGTAGGCGCTGCGACCCTCGAGCTGCGGGGCCGCCACGTCCAGGCTCCCCGTCTGCCAGTCGCTCACGTACATCCCCGGCTCAAGGATGCACACCTGCACGCCCGTGTGACCCACCTCGAAACGAAGCGCCTCCGACATCCCCTCGACGCCGTGCTTCACCGCGGCGTACATCCCCAGCCACGCCCCCGGCACCCGCCCCGCCAGCGAGCTCACGTTCACGATCTTCCCCGCCCCCCGAGCCCGCATCGACGGCAGCACCGCCTTCGCCAGCCGCCACTGTCCCAGCACGTTCGTATCGACCTGCCGCCACACCTGCTCCTCCGAGACCTCCTCGATGGGCCCGTAGAGCCCGTAACCCGCGTTGTTGATGAGCACGTCGACGCGGCCGTGTTGGGCCAGCGTCTCCCCCACCACCCGCTCGACCCCCTCCGGGTCGGTCACGTCCAGTTGCATTGCCGTGATGCGGTCCTCCAGCCCCGCGACGATCGCCGGACCGTCGCGCTCGGGATTCCGCATCGTCGCGACCACGCGGTTGCCCCGCGCCGCGATGCGCCGCGCCGCCTCTCCCCCGAACCCGCGCGATGCGCCCGTTATCAGCACCACCTGTTCGTTCACGTTCGCCTCCGCCGGGCAGGATAGCGAAGGGCGTTCCCACACGCGCCCCGCAGGCCCCAAGCAGGGGCGCTGCTACACTCGCTGCCGTGAACGCGGAGGCGCTTCCCTACACCCTGCTCATCATCCTCATCGAGCTCGCCATCGGCAGCCTCTGGGTCACGCTCGCCGCCGATCTGCGCGGGGGCGTCACCCGCGGTTTCGTCCTCACCATGTCCGGCATCGCCGCCATCGTCGCCGGCCTCGCTTACTGGCTCGCCGTCTCCCTCAACGTCGGCCCCGACGTCGACGGCTACCTGATCGACACCGGCTGGTTCGCCCCGATGCAGGACCTCCTGCTCGTCGTAACGGGGACATCGGCCTTCTACGCCTTCATGGTGTTCATGGGCTGGGACCCCATCGGTCGCATCGTCGCCATCGGAGGGTCGGTCGTCGGCGTGATCTGCGTCGCTTTCCTCGCGGGGATGCTCTCCCCGCCCGTCTGGGGCTACGCCGGCGTCCTCCTCGCGCTCCTCGCCGGCACCCTCGCGATGGGCGCCGTCTCCACCTCGATGACGTGGGGGCACTGGTACCTCACCGAGGGCACTCTCCCCGCGCGCCCCATGCGCGAGCTCGCCTGGATCCTGATCGTGACCATCGCTGTGCAGGTCGTCCTGCTCGTCATCAACGCTGCCGTTCCCGAGCGCATCACCCCCATGCCCGCCAACCCCGTCGAGGGCGGCCTGCTCGCCAACCCCCTCTTCTGGTTCCGCATCGGCGTGGGGCTCGCCTTCGCCCTCGTCCTCGCCGTGCTCGCGCTTCGCACGGCCCAGATACGCTCCATGCAGAGCGCCACGGGCCTTCTCTACATCTGCATGGGCGCCGTCTTCACTGGCGAGGTGCTCGCCCGCGGGGTCCAGTTCCTGACGGCCCACCCCATCTAGCCGGGAAGGACTAGCTGCGGACCGCCGGCATGATGTCCTGCGCGAGCGTGTCTAGGCCGTCGAGCACCGCCTGCAGGCCGCCTCCGGGGCGCCCGAAGCGGCGGGCGGAGGCGATGATGTGCGTCAGCCCCGCCTCTTCGAACTCCCGCAGCTCCTCCACCACCTGCTCGACCGTGCCCGTCACGCTCTGGGCGCGCTCGTGGTCGGCGAGCGTGGCGCGGTGGTCGGGGTCGTCCGTGAGGTTGATGCCGTGCAGCATCGCGATGGGCATGTCCGTCCCGTCGCGGTCGTGCGCCTCGCAGCGCTGGAGCAGCCGCGCGCGGTGCTCGGCCAGCTGCTGCGGCCGCAGGCTGATCCCCAGCCAGCCATCGCACAGCGCGGCCGTGCGCTCGAGGGCGGCGTTGGTGTTGCCGCCGACGAGCAGCGGCGGGTGGGGGCTCTGGTACGGCTTTGGCGTGACGCTCACTTCGTTGAAGCGGTAGTAGTCCCCGTCGAAGGACGCCGGGTCGTTCGCCCAGACCTCCTTGAACACCTCGAGCTGCTCGTTGACCAGCGCCCCCCGGTGGTGGAACGAGTCGAGCTGGAGGTTGTCGAACTCGTCCTTCATCCAGCCCACGCCGATGCCGAACTGCACCCGCCCCCGCGAGAGCTGGTCGATGGTCGCCACGATCTTGGCGGTATGCACCGGGTGCCGGTACGGCAGGATGATGACGCAGCTCCCCAGCTCGACCGTGCTCGTTCGCGCCGCCGCGTACGACATGATCGAGAAGGCGTCCCACCAGGGCCCCTGCCCCGCCGCCCACTCCCCCGTGAGGTTGTACGGGTACTTCGCGCCGATGCTGTAGGGCAGGAGGATGTGGTCGATCACCCAGATCGAGTCGATGCCGACCTCTTCGGCCTTGTCGCAAACGGCATCGATCGCCTCGGTGCTCGCCAGCGACCCGATCATGGGAAGAACCACGCCAAACTTCATTCGTGCCATGGCTGGAACGATACACGTGTCGCTGGCCGCCCAGCGGACCACTTGCCAGGCCACCGCGCGCTACCATGGACCCATGCCGTTGGGCTTGACGCGCAGACAGTTCGTGTTCGTGGGGCTCGTGCTCGCGATCGGTCTGACCGTCGCGATCGTGGGGTTCCACGCCCACTCCCATTCCCACGGCGACCTGCGCGTCATCGACGCCGAGGGCAACGTGCAGGTGGTAGGCGCATGGCGGCTCGGTTCGTCGGAGGGAGGCGACTTGCCCGCCGTGCCCAGCGGTGACCTCGGCTTCGAGCTCTCGAACGCCGACGGTGTCCGGCACAGCTTCGTCGTAGTCCGTACCGAGCTGGACGGGGAGGACCTGCCCCTGTCGAACGGACGCGTCGATCTGGAGGCGGCGGGGGACCTGGTGGGGACGGTCGAGACCGTTCTGCCCGGGGGCTCCGAGGGGCGCACCTTCAGCCTGCCCGCCGGCCGCTACGTGCTCTACTGCGACATCGCCGGCCACTACGAGGGCGGCATGTACTACACCCTCGTCGTCGAGGACGGCCCCGACCTGGCGAGCCCCTAGCTGGCCGTCCCCAGGCTGCCTTCACCCTCGTGGTGGCAAGCCTCTTCTACAATCGGAACATGGCGCCGACGCGTGAGGCCCTGATCGCCGCCTTCGCCGAGGCCGGACACGAGTTGTGGCTGGCCGGCGGACTCGTGCGCGACGAGCTTAGCGGGGTTCCCGCGAGTGACCGCGGTGACGCCGACTATGCCACCAGCGCCCTACCCGACGAGACCGAGCGCATCGGCCGCGCACTGGGCGCGACCGTCGCCACCATCGGTCAGCGCTTCGGCACCACCGGCGTGCTGCTCGAGGAGGGCATGGCCGAGATCACGACCTTCCGCGGCGATAGCTACACGGCCGGCAGCCGTTGGCCGGATGTCACCTTCGGCAGCTCGATCGACGAGGACCTCGCCCGCCGCGACTTCACCGTGAACGCCATCGCCCGGAACACCGCAACAGGCGAGTTGCGCGACCCCTTCGCCGGACAGGCCGACATCGAAGGGCGTTTGCTCCGCGCGCCCGGCGACCCGCGCACGCGCTTCGCCGAGGACCCCCTCCGCATCCTCCGCGGCGTGCGCTTCGTCAGCCAACTCGGGTTCACCATCGAGGAGGAGACGAAGGCGGCCATGGCCGCCTCCGTCGAGCTGCTGGAGTCCCTCTCGCAGGAGCGCGTGACTGCCGAGATCGAGCGGCTGCTGTGCGGCGAGCATCCCGGGGAAGGGCTGGAAGCCCTGCGCGAGATCGGCGCCCTGCCCCACGTCCTGCCCGAGCTCGTCGCCATGCTGGGGTGCGACCAGAACCGCTTCCACAGGTTCGATGTCTGGGGCCATACCACCGCCACCGTCGAAGCCATCGCCACCGACCCCGCGAGCCTTGCGCTTCGCCGCTGGGCTGCCCTCCTGCACGATCTCGGCAAGCCCCCCGTCCGGCACGTCAAGAAGAACGGCGAGTGGGGCTTCTACCGCCACGAGATCGTGGGCGCTGAGATGACCGACGCGCTCACGGAGCGGCTGCGCCTCGGCAAGCGCGAGGGCGCCCTGCTCTCGCTGCTCGTGCGGCGCCACATGGACCGCCCCGACCCCGACGACGGACGCCTCGTGCGCCGCTTCATGCGCCGCCTCGACGGGCACTGGCGCGACCTCCTCGCTCTGAAGCGCGCGGACAACGCCAGTCACACCTACGACGACAACGAGTACCACGACCGCCTGGAGGCCGCCTGCGAGCGCGTCGAGGCCGAGGAGGCGGCCATGCTCCGTGCCGAAAGCCCCCTCGATGGCCGCGAGCTGATGGCCCTGCTGGGCCGTGAACCGGGGCCGTGGATCGCGCGTATCAAGGAGCGCCTCAGTACCCTCGTGCTCGACGGTGAGCTCGCTCCCGGCGACAAGGAAGAGGCGGCCCGTATCGCCCGCCGCATGGGCGGCACGGCGGCGCTCCTCGCCGACACCGAGGATAGGTCATGACGATGGACAGCCTGGACATCGACCTCGAGACCCTCGAGAAGCTCGGCGAGGGCTACGAGGCCGAGATCTTCGCCTGGAAGGACGGCCAGGCCCTGCGCCTCTTCCGCGAGGGGCACGAGCGCAACGTCGAGCCGGAGCGCATCGCCATCCCCGCCGCCATCGCGGGCGGCATTCCCGCCCCCGAAATCGGGGAGCCGCTGCACGTGGCCGGCCGCGAGGGCACGGTCATGGAGCGCATCAACGGCGAGAACCTGCTCGATCTGGTCGGTCGAAAGCCCTGGTTCATGACGCGCGAGGCCTGGGAGACGGGCAAGATCCACGCGCGACTGAACGCGCTCCCTGCCCCCGATGGCCTGGCGACGGTGCACGAGCGCGTTCGCGAGTGGATCGGGAACGTCGAGGTTCCGTCGCACCTCACCGCGATCGCTGAAGAGACGCTCGCCGAACTGGAAGGAGGCGACCGCTTCTGCCACAGCGACTTCCACCCGGGGAACATCCTGCTGGAGCCGGGAGGGCGCCGGGTCGTCATCGACTGGGGCTTCTGCGCGGCCGGCCCCCTGGAGTCGGATGTTGCCCGCTCGGTGGCGCTGCTGCGGCTGGGAGAGCCCCTCGATCCGAGTCCGGCGATGCGCGTGATCACACGCCTGTTCCGGCCGCTGGCGGCCTTCGTCTACCTGCGGGGGTACCAGTTGGTAGCGCCGGTCGACATCCCGTTGATGTGGCGCTGGGTCATCGTGCGCGCCATCGAGCACCTGGCCATCGTTCGCGCGATCAGCCCACCCGACGCCGGTATTCCCGACCCGGTGGCGGATGTCGAGGAGCTAATAGCCCACGCCCGGCGGCGCCTCGGCACGAGAAGCTAGCCTGTGCGACGATCGCGGGAGACTGCCGATAACGCGCTGTTCACACAATGTCGGAAGAGTCTGAAAGCGGAATGACTGCGGCCCCCGCCACGACGGCAACCGTGCTCATCGTCGAGGACGAGGAAGCCCTCCGCCTCTCGATGGAGCACCATCTCCGTCGTGAAGGCTACGAGGTGCTCACCGCCGCCCGCGGCGACGACGGCCTGCGCATGGCCCGCGACCACGCCCCCGACGTCATCGTCCTCGACCTGATGCTCCCCGGCGTCGACGGCATGGGCGTCTGCCGCGCCCTGCGCCGCGACACCCAGGTGCCCATCATCATGGTCACCGCCCTCGGTGGGGAGGGCGACCGTGTCGCAGGGCTCGACACCGGGGCCGACGACTACCTCCCCAAGCCCTTCGGCATGCGCGAGCTCCTCGCGCGTGTGCGCTCCCTCCTCCGTCGCGCCCCCGCCCGCCAGACCGCCCCTCCCGACGAGGATGTCGTCGAATCCGGTGATCTCCAGGTGAACCCGGTGCGCCGCGAGGTCCGTCGCGATGGCGAGTTGTTGCGCCTGAAGCCGCGGGAGTTCGAGCTCTTGCTATTCTTGTTGCGAAATCCCGGCCAGGTGCTCTCTCGCGAGCACATCCTCGAGTCGGTCTGGGAGCACGACTTCAATGGTGACGCGCGAACGGTGGACGTTCATATGCGCTGGCTTCGCCAGAAGATTGAGCCCGATGCGGCCAATCCCGAGCGCATTCGCACCGTTCGCGGGAGCGGGTACCTCTTCGAAGGCTAGGGTTCGCCCGTGAGCGGCCTCGCCGGGCGAGCGGCTCTCGCCAGCGGGATCGCCGGGCTCCTCGCAGCCTCGGCCGCCGCCATCGTCGCCGCCACCGCCGGCGACGCCCTCTGGATCGCCGTCACCGTGCTCGCGACGGGCGCCGCCGCCTTCGCCGGCGCCTACCTCCTGCTGCGTCCCGTGGCCCTCTCCGTCCGCGAGACGGCCGAAGCGGCCCGCGCCCTCCGTGGCAGCAGCCTCTCCGCCCGCGCCGTGCGCACCACCGGCCCCACCGCCCAGCTCACCCACGAGTTCAACGTCATGGCCACCGAGATCGAGGCCTCGTCGCAAGCCATCACCGCTGAGCATGCGCGCCTCGAGGCCGCCCTCGCCGCCGCTGCCGACGGCATCATGGCCGTCGATGCCACGACCGACGTGCAGTACGCCAATCCCGCAGCGCTCGCCCTGCTGGGCATGGAGGAGAGCGAGGTCGTCGGCCGCACCCTGATCGAGAGCGTGCGCGACTACGAATTCGACGCGCTTGTCCGCGAAGCCCTCTCGGGCGAGAGCATCCCGCAGCCCAGGGTTGTGCCCTTTGGCCGCGACCGTACGCTTCTGCGCGCGCTGGCCGTGCCCGTGGCCCAGGGAGGGAGCTGGGCCGCCCTCCTTGTCCTCGTCGACCTCTCCGACGTCCAGCGCGTCGACCACGTCCGCCGCGACTTCATCAGCAACGTCTCCCACGAGCTGCGCACCCCTATCGCCGCCATCGGCGCCCTCGTCGAGACGCTTGAGCTGGGCGATCTCGAAGGCGACGAGCAGGCCGCCTTCCTTGGCCGCATCCGCAACCAGGTCGAGCGCATGGCTCTCCTCACGAACGAGCTGCTCGACCTCTCCCGCATCGAGTCCGGGGCGATCCATCTCGAACCCGAGTCCGTGGACCTGGCCTCGTCCGTGGCTGAGGCGCAGGCCGCCCTCGCAGCCAGGCTCGAAGCCTGTGATGTCCGTGTCGAGGGACCCGACGGCGCCACGCCCCCCGTTGAGGCCGACCGTACGGCCACCGTCCGCATCGTCACCAACCTGCTCGATAACGCCCTCAAGTTCAGCCCCGACGGGAGCGTCATCACCATCGACGTGCGCGACGAAGACGCGCTCGTCGCCGTCGAGGTGTGCGACGACGGCCCGGGCATCGCCGCGCAGGACCTCGACCGCGTCTTCGAGCGCTTCTACAAGGCCGAGCACTCGCGCGCGGACGACGGCGCGGGGTTGGGCCTCGCCATCGTCAAGCACCTGGTGCAGGCGCACGGCGGCACTGTCGCCGCCCGCAATGAGGATGGTCGCGGCGCGGCCATGACCGTGCGCCTCCCGAAGCGCTTCGTGGGGCGCGAGCCCCGCGTGCCGGCCTAGGCGAGGGTCAGGCCGTGGAGTACATCTTCATCATGTTCGGGGCGGGTCTGCTCGTAGGCGTCATCTACGCGGCCTGGCAGAAGCTCCGGGCCGGTCGGTCCGGCCGCGCCGGACGCAAGCGGGGCGCACGGCGATAACGCCGCGCGCCCGGCAAGTGCACCCTGGTAGCGGGAAGCGCCTAGGAGGCGCCTCCCGCGGCTTCCGCCTCGGCCGGCGCCCAGCGATCCATGGGATTGCCGTCACCGTCGAGGTGCGTGATCAGATGCTGCATGTCCTCGGGGGCGTCCGCCAGCCGCTCAAGGACGAACAGGCCGTCCTCAACGGGCGGTGGAACGTCGAAGACGTTGTTGAACTTGTGCACGGAGTCCCAGATCCCGATGCCGATGGTGATCTCGACGATCTGGTCCTCGGTGTAGTACTCCTTCAGCCGGTCCATGAACGCGTCATCGACGTTGTTCGCATGGTTGAGGATGAAGTCCTCGGCCAGCTCAAGCGCGATCTTGATTCGGTCCGGGAGGTCCGAGTTCCGGAAGTCCAGCGCCTGCTGGATCATCTCTTCCGTCATGCCTTCCTGCTGCGCCGCAGCAGTACGTGCGGGGATTCAGTAACGGCATCCGTTCGTGTTGGACGAATAGAGCCTGATCAGCTCCTTCAGAAGCGGATCGAGTGTGCTGTGCGACCACAGCACGCCGTAGTTGAACATGAACCCCTTGAAGAGGTCGGGGCGGTGCCCGTAGACGCCGCCAAACCCCGTCATGCCACCGACTTCACTGACTCTCGGCATAGCCTGCTCCTTTGCGCTCCCCAAGGCTGCAGCGCATGCCGCAGCCGACCGGTTCCGCGCCTTCGCGTATCCTGCCGCAGAGTATAGCCCGCAATGACGGGCGAGTGTGGGGAGAATGACTGAATGAAGCTGCTGGAAGGGAAGAAGGCCGTCGTCCTGGGGGCCTCGAGCGGCATCGGCTGGGCCATCAGCGAGCGCTTCGCCGAGCACGGCGCCGACGTCATCGTGGCCGCCCGCCGCGTCGAGAACCTCGAGAAGCTGGCCGGCAAGATCGGCGGCACCGCCGTTCGCTGCGACGGACGCGACTACGACGACCTGAAGGCGCTGGCCGACACGGCCATGGAGAAGTGGGGCCGCGTCGACGTGGCGGTGAACTCCGCCGGCGTCGTGCGCGGGGCGCTTATCAAGGACATCACCCCCGAAGACCTGCACGCCGTGGCCGATATCCAGTACTTCGGCTTCATCTACTTCATGAAGCACTTCGGAAACGCGCTCGTCGCCAGCGGCGGCGGTTCGCTCATCAACATAACGTCCACGACGGCCATCTCCATCCCCACCCGCCTCACCCCCTACTCGGCGGCCAAGGCCGCGATCAACTTCGCCACCAAGATCGCCGCTCGCGAGTTCGGCGGCGACGGCGTCCGCGTGAACGCGGTCGCCCCCACCTTCGTGCCGACCGCCATGAACAACTACGGCGGCGGCACGCCCATCGACGAGGCCCGCGTCGATATCCCGGACGACAATCCGGTCGCGGCCGGCTTCATCGAGCAGACCCCCCTCGGCCGCATCACCACCGTCGACGACTGCGCCGACGTCACCCTCGCCGTGGCCAGCGACCTGTTCAGCGACATCACCGGCCAGGTCATCCCCGTCGACGGCGGCAACCACCTGCTCCGCCTGCCGGAAACGCGCCGGGCGGCGCCGCAGGAGTGAGCGACCCGGGCCTGGCCATCAACGCCTTCCAGCAGGTCGCGCAGCCGAGCACGGACCTGGAGCGCTCCGTCGCCTTCTACCGTGATGTGCTCGGCGCCCGCTACATCGCCACCTTCGACCCGCCCGGGCTCGCCTTTTTCGACATCGGCGGCGTGCGCCTCATGCTCGACGCCATCCCCGGCGCCATCGAGCACGAGGGCTCGCCCCTCTACTTCCGCGTCGACGACATCGACGCCGCCGTGGCCGCGCTCCGCGACGCGGGCGTGGCGGTCGAGCAGGAACCGACGCCCATCGCGCGCGACGACGAGGGGAATTTCGGCCCGGTCGGCTCCGAGGAGTGGATGGCCTTCTTCCGCGACCCCGACGGAAACATCCTCGCCTTCGCGGAGACGCGAGCGCCCTAGTTCGAGGCCTCCCGCCGTTGCGCCAGCCGCGCCTCGCGGGGCTGGTCGAAAATGATGCGGCGGAACGCCTCGCCGTACTCGAATTCCTGGTCCGCGGCCGTCCCCCGCGCCATCTCGCTGGCGAACTCCGCTACCTCTTCGCTCAGCTGGCTGGGATGGGCCGCGAGCGCCTTCTTCTTCAGCTCAATCGTCTCCGTGATGTCGACCCACACGTTCGCGTTCGCCCCCGCTCCCGACCCCATCCAGAGCTGCTTCACCTTGTGCGGCTCGAGCCCGTCCGAGAGCAGCTCCGGGAACGTGAGCCGGTCGCGCGCGCTCGGGAAGATCGCGTCGACCGTCGCGTCGCCCGCGGCTCGGTGGTCGGGGTGGTTCGTGTAGGAGTCGAACATGAAGCGCGCGGTCGGATCGAATGTCACGACCACGTCCGGCCGGTACTTGCGGATCACGCGCGTGATGTCGCGCCGCAGGTCGAGCGTGTGCACCAGGTAGCCGTCCTCGTAGCCGAGGAACTCGAAGTGCTTGACCCCCAGGATGCGGCCCGCGGCGCGCTGCTCCGCCTCGCGGATCTCGGCGAGCCGCGTCGGCGTCATCTCCGGATCCTCGCTGCCCTTGTTGCCGTTGGTAATGACCACGTAGGTCACCTCGGCGCCCCGCCCCGCCCACTTCGCGACCGTGCCGGCCACCATGAACTCGGCATCGTCCGGATGGGCGACGACGACCATCGCCCGCTCCGGCTGGAACTCGTCGGTGCCTTCTTCGGTCATGGGGGTGCGTCCTCCGTTTGGTCTGGTGTCTGGTAGGTCTGGGAAAGCCTCAGAACGTGGCGATCGGGTTCACCGGCGAGCCGGTGCCCCCGCGCACGTGAAGCGGCGCGATGGAGAGCATGAACTCCCAGCGTCCCTCCTCCGCGCAGGCCTCCGCCAGCGGGTCGAGGAAGGCATTGTCGAGCAGCGGCAGCCCCATGTACACGATCGTGAACACGTGCACGGGCCCGCCCGGCGCGTCATCGAACAGCGGGTACGAGTGGGGGCGGGAGTCGAGCATGTCCCAGCCGAGTATCGCCGCGTCCGCCTGCTTCAATACGGGCACGCAGTCCACGTGGAGGCCGGGCGTCGGCGGGGTTCCGGGCACCATGTCGGGGTTGGCCTCGAGGAACGCCGGCCGGGCTCCCCGCACCAGCACCGCATCCCCGGACCGCAGCTCGAGGCCCTCGGCTTCGGCGGCCGCCTCCAGCTCCCAGCCGCGGGTGGGCTGGTCGGGCGTCACGTACTCCGTTCCGCGCAGCCGGGGAATGTCGAGCAGCACCCCGCGCGTGATGATGCCGTCTTTCCAGGCCGCCACCGCCCCCGTCCGCGCCCCCGCCGAGGTCACCTCCTCGGCGGCGTTCTTCCCGTTCCACATCTTCCCTTCCCAAAAGATGTGGCAGAGGGCGTCGACGTGGGTCGTCGCGTACCCGTGGAACACGAGCCCGATGTAATCGGCCGAGACCCCCGGGCCGATGGTCATGAAGTGCTGGGCGGGCCTCCAGTTGCCGGGAGCGCCCTGCGTGTTGAGCGGATAGGAGCACGACACCGAGCGGCCGCTGCGCACCAGCGATGCCGCCTCGCGGCGCTTCTCGGGGGTGATCAGGTTGATCGTGCCGGCGCTGTCGTCGGGACCCCAGCGCCCCCAGTTGCTGCACGTCTCGAAGTAGGAGCGAACCTCCTCTTCGCTGGGCTCGGGGTGCGCATCTGCTGACATCGATCCCTTCCTCTCTCCAGCCGGAATCCTACGCATCTCGCCAAAACGGCGAAGCCGGTTCCGGGACGCCCTCAGCTCGCGGGCGGCGGCGCCCGCAGGGGGAAGGTGGCAACCGTGTCGTGGCGGGCGCCGTCCGGGTGGAGGCGGCTGCGGACCAGCGAAATCTCGGTTGTCCGCCACTCGCATTCCGGGATCTCGATCTTCCCTACCGCCACCTCGAGCTCGGCCCGCTGCCGCGTCCCGACCTCGTTGCGAACCCGCCCCAGCGTCAGGTGTGGGCGGAAGGGACGCGTCTCTCGCTCGAAGCCGACCACCGACAGGGCCCGGTTGACGTCCCGTGCGAGCGCCTCTAGCCGGAGCACGTCGCCGGCGACTGCCGCCCACATCACCCGCAGCCCCTCGCGTCCGCCGAAGGTCCCGATGTTCGCAAGCTCCAGGAAGAACGCCGAGTGCCGCACCACCGCTTCCTGCAGGGCCACCTTCACGGCTGGAATCTGCCGCTCGGGCACCTCGCCCAGGAACTTCAGCGTCACGTGCAGGTTCGACGGATTCACCCACCGCACGGTGCCGTCGCTCTGTTCCCGCAGGCTTTCCACGAGCCCGCCGACGGTGTGCCGGACGTCCTCGGGCAGCTCGCAGGCGACGAACAGGCGGTGGGTCTTCTCGGTTGGCTCGGTCATCTCAGCAAAGCCGCCTGCGTGCGTTCTCACTGGCGATGGCGCCGGTGGCTTCGGCGTCCAGCCCTTGGAGGGCCCCCTTCAGCTCCGCGCCCGGCCTTCGCAGGGGGAAGTCCGAACCGAAGAGGACGCGCTCCGCGCCGGCCGTCGCCACGAGACGCGCAATCGTCCCGGAATCGTAAAGCAGGCTCGCCGCCGCCGTATCGAACAGCAGGTTGGGGAGGGCCTTCCGGACCTCCGGCATGGACAGGTAGAACGATGCCCCCGCCCCCAGGTGCGCCCCCACCATCGTGACCTCGGGGGCAGCCTTCGCCACCTCGATCAGCTCGGTCGGACCCAGCCCGCCGTGCTTGCCCGGGTAGCGGTGGCCGACCGGCTCACTCGAGTGCCAGAGCAGGGCCGCCCCGGCCTCGCCCGTGAGCGCGGCGAGTCGCCGGCCCGCCTCCCCGAGGGGGTCCCAGCCCTGCGTCCCCGGGCGCAGTTCCCCGAAGCCCCGGGCGCCCCTGGAGAGTGCCCGTTCCGCCTCCCGCTCCCAGCCCGGGAGCGCGGGGTTGACCGTCGCGAAGGGCACGATCGCGCGCGGCGTCTCGGCGGCCACCCCGAGGAGGTACTCGTTCTGCTCCGCCACCTCGCGCTCTCCCGTGAAGGCGAATCCAAGCGCGACCGCCGCCTCGATGCCGTCCTCGCGCAGCGCCGCGAGCAGCGCCGGCGCATCCGCGATGGCGGCGGCCGGGTCGCCGTAAATCTCGGCAAAGCCCGCATCACGGGCTGCGATCGCGTCGCGCGCCTTTGCCTGCGAGGGGGGAAAGAGGTGCGTATGGGCGTCGACTGTCACCGGAGCGATCGTAGCAGATGGGGTACGCTCAGCCCGTGGGCCTTTTCATCGAAGTGACAGTCGAGGAGACCGCTTGCGCCTCGAAGCCCGAGTGCCGCGAGTGCGTCCAGAGTTGCCCGGTCGACATCCTCGAGCGCGACCCCGGCGAGCGTGTCGCGCGCGTCATCGACGACAACGTCGACGAGTGCATCCTCTGCGCCCTCTGCGTGGTCCGCTGTCCGGTCGAGGCGGTAACGGTGACGAAGCTCTACGCGACCGCCTAGGAAGCGGCCTGAAGCGCGGAGTTGGGAACGGGTACCTTCCAGCGGTCGATGGGCTCGTAGATCCGGGGCGCCTCGCCGTCGTCATCGAGGAGCCATGCTTCCATCGCCTCCACGACGTTCGTCCGCAGCTCATCAAGCGTCTCGCCGGAGGAGAAGCAGCCAGGCATCTCCGCGACGTGCGCCCAGTACCCACCCTCTTCAGCTTCGTAAACAAGCACTGTGGCATCCATGCTGGTCTCCTAGCGTCGCAGGTGGCGCATGAACTCGTCCACCGAGCACTCCGCGAGTCGGAGTGCGCTGCGGAGTGTCCCTACCTTAACACTTGCGGGAACTGCTACGGCTCGGCCGTTCGGCATGTTCACAACGCGGTGACTCCCCTTCCCTCGCCGTTCCACGCCTCCCATTCGAACCAACGCCGCAACCACTTGGGACTGGTTCACATCACGCGGAAGCTTCCTTGGCACAGGCAACCATAGCAACACCCTCGGCCACGTTGCAACGGGCTAGCCGCGTTCGACCGCCTGCCGCAGCCAGACGATGTGGGCGCTCTCCTCGAGCGCCGTCAGCCAGTGGAGCGCGTCCCAGAGCGAGCCCCCGCGCGCGTAGGCCCCGTGCCCGCGCAAGAGCGCCACGCGTGACTCCCGCAGGGCCGTCGCGATCTTCTCTTCCTGCGTCGGCCCCTGCTCGATCACCGGCACGGAGGGGATGTGCAGCTGCCCCTCCAGGTCCTCCGGCTTGAACACGTCCCGGTTGTAGGAGAGGGCGATGGCGTGGTGAGGGTGGGCGTGAGCGATAGCTCCCGCCTGCGTCGTCGCGTAGATGGTCCAGTGCAGGATCGTGTCGCTCGAGGGCGGCGGCGCCTCGTGCCGCCCGTCGGGGTACACGCGGCTGATGTCGAGCGGCTTCAGGTGGCCCAGCGCCGTGCCCGTGCCCGTGATCCACATCTCGTGGCCGTCACGAATGCTGAGGTTGCCCCCGCGGCTGCTGACCATGCCCAGCTGGTAGAGGTCGCGCCCGACCCCTGCCAGCTCGCGCAGTGTCGCCTCCGGAACGGCCATCCGGGGAGGATAGCCCTCCGCTAGACCTCGCGGAACTCGCCCTCGACGGTGCCTTCCTCGGCGCCGCCCGCGCTCGCCCCGGGATCGAAGCCGTCGCCGGCCGCGCCGTCCGGCCCCGGACCGCCGCCCTGCTGGCCGTACACGGACTCGCCGACCTTCTGGAGCGCTTGGGTGAGCTCGTCGAGCGCCGCCTGGATGCGTTCCTTCGTGGCGTCGTCGTCGCCCTCGGCTTCGAGCGCCTCGCGAACCGCCTTCACCTTCTCCTCGACGTCCGCTTTGAGGGCCTCGTCGATCTTGTCGGCGTTGTCGGTGAGCGTCTTCTCTGCCTGGTAGGCGGCGCTGTCGGCTAGGTTCCGCAGCTCGATCATCTCGCGGCGGCGCAGGTCCTCGTCCGCATGCAGCTCGGCGTCGCGCTGCATCTGCTGGATCTCTTCCTCGCTCAGCCCGCTCGACGCCTGGATCGTGATCTTCTGCTCGCGACCCGTGCCCTTGTCGGCCGCGTGCACGTTCACGATGCCGTTCGCGTCGATGTCGAAGGTCACCTCGATCTGGGGGACGCCGCGCGGCGCCGGCAGGATGCCGTCGAGCGTGAACTTCCCGAGCGACTTGTTATCCGGCGCCATCGGGCGCTCGCCCTGGAGCACGTGGATCTCCACGCTCGGCTGGTTGTCGGCCGCCGTGCTGAACACCTGGCTCTTGGCCGTCGGAATGGTCGTGTTGCGCGGGATGATCGTCGTCATCACGCCGCCCAGCGTCTCGATGCCGAGCGTCAGGGGCGTCACGTCCAGCAGGAGCACGTCCTGCACGTCGCCCATCAGCACGCCCGCCTGGATGGCGGCGCCGATCGCGACGACCTCGTCCGGGTTGACGCCCTTGTGGGGCTCCTTCCCGAAGAACTCCCCCACGAGCGTCTGCACCGCGGGCATGCGCGTCTGGCCGCCCACGAGCACGATCTCGTCGACCGCGCCGGCGGCCTTCCCGGCGTCGTCGAGCGCCTTCTTCACCGGTTCGAGGGTGCCCCGCAGCAGGTCGCCCACGAGCTGCTCGAGCTTCGCCCGGCTCAGGCTCAGGTTGAGGTGCTTGGGCCCGCTCGCGTCGGCGGTGATGAAGGGCAGGTTGATCTCCGACTGCTGGGCGCTGGAGAGCTCGATCTTCGCCTTCTCCGCCTCCGCCTTCAGCCGCTGCAGCGCCTGGCGGTCCTGCCGCAGGTCGATCCCCTCTGCCTGGCGGAACTCGTCGACCAGCCAGTCGATGATGCGGTCGTCGAAGTCGTCGCCGCCGAGGTGGGTGTTGCCGTTCGTGCTGAGCACCTGGAAGGTGCCGTCGCCGATCTCGAGGATGGAGATGTCGAACGTGCCCCCGCCGAGGTCGTACACGGCGATGACCTCGTCATCCTTCTTGTCGAGTCCGTAGGCGAGCGAGGCCGCCGTCGGCTCGTTGATGATGCGGAGCACGTTCAGGCCCGCGATGCGGCCCGCGTCCTTCGTCGCCTGCCGCTGGGCGTCGTTGAAGTAGGCCGGCACCGTGATCACGGCCTCGGTAACGGTCTCGCCCAGGTAGGCTTCCGCGTCCGCCTTCAGCTTCTGCAGGATCATGGCGCTGACCTCGGGCGGGCTGTGGTCGCCCTCGCCCATCGTCACCTGCACGTCGCCGTTCTCGGCGGCGCTGATGCGGTACGGCATCGAGCCCGCGCCCCGCTGCACCTCGGGGTCGCTGTGCTTCCGGCCCATGAACCGCTTGATGCTGTACACGGTGTCTTCGGGGTTCGTGATCGCCTGGCGCTTGGCCACCTGGCCCACGAGCCGTTCGCCGCCCTTGGTCAGGGCGACGACCGACGGGGTCGTGCGCGTGCCTTCGGCGTTCGGGACCACGGTCGGCTCGCCGCCTTCCATCACGGCCATGGCGCTGTTCGTGGTGCCCAGGTCGATTCCCAGTACTTTCGGCATGTTCATTCCTCCTGGCGGTGGTCTGTCGGGGCGGCTAGTCGCCCTCGTCTTCGCTTTCGGTTGAGTCGCTCGGCTCCTGATCGCCGCCCTCGCCCACGATCACCATCGCGGGGCGGATGACGGCGCCGCTCAGGGCGTAGCCCTTCTGGACGACGTGAAGGCAGATGTTCTCGGGGCCGGGCGCGCGGCCCACGGCCTCGTGCTGCGTGGGGTCGAAGGTCTCGCCCTCGGCGGGCACCTCCGTCACCCCCATGCTCTCCAGCAGGCCGTCCAGCTTGCGCTCGATAGCGAGCACGCCCTGCACCCAGTTCAGCCCGGCCAGCGTGCTGTCCAGTGTCTCGACGGCGCGTCCGAAGTCGTCCCGGATGGGCAGCAGGTTGATCACCAGCGCGGCGCTCGCGAGCCGCGCCTGCTCGGCCCGCTCCTGCTCGACCCGGCGCTTGTAGTTCGCGTGGTCGGCGGCAGCCCGCTTCCAGTTCGCCTCGAAGCGCTCAGCCTGGGCCAGCGCGGCCTCAAGCTGCTCCTGGAGGCCCTCGGCGGGCGCCTCCTCGGGCGCCGGCGCCTCGGCTTCGGACTCGGCGGCGTCGCCGCCGTCCTCGGCCATGCGCGCGGCCGCACGCTTGTCGACGAACCTGGGAGCGTCGCTGTCGCTCATTGATCCTCCTCGGGTGTGCCCGCCTCTTCCGCGTCGCCGTAGAAGCGGCGCATCAGCTCGGTCAGCACGTCGCTCACGTAGCGCACGTGCGCGACCGCGTCGGGATAGTCCAGCCGGGTCGGGCCCAACAGCCCGATGAGGCCTCCGGCTCCTCCCGTTGGTCCGTAGCGCGAGAGCACGAAGCTCATGTCGCGGTAGCGCTCGGCGGGATTCTCGTCGCCGATCACGATCGCCACGTCGTCTCTGGCCAGCGCCCGCGCCGGAATCGCACGCTGCAGGCGCGAGGTCTCGACCGCCTCGAGTGTGTCCAGCAGGCGGTCGCTGTCGCCCTCGTATTCGGGCTGGCGCAGCAGCTCGCGCACGCCCTCGATGACGGGCGTCTCGCTGGCGGCGTCCTCCTCGCTGCGGAGCAGCGCCACCACTTGGTCGACCACCTGCCGCTCGACGACGGCCGCTGCCGGAACCCGCGCCTCGATCTCCGTGGCGGTCTTGCCTTCCAGCTGCTGGTTCAGGCGGCCCGCCAGCCGGGTGAGTTGGTCCTGTGTGGTCGCCTCCGCGAACTGCAGCGTGTGCTGAAGGACGGCGGCGTCGTTCATCACCACCACGAGCAGCGCGCTCTCCTCCGTCAGCTCGACCAGCTGGAGCTGCTTCAGCCGCACCTCCACCATGTGGGGCGGCGTCGCGATCGCGGCCGTGTGCAGCGAGTTCGCCAGCACGCTCGCCGAGAGCGAGAGCCAGCGCTGCAGGTCGACCGCGCTCTGGTGGAACTGGTGCAGGATCGTCAGCTCCTCGGCGCTGCTCAGGCGGCGGTCGCCCATGAGCGAGCCGACGTACGTGCGGTAGCCGAGGTTGCTCGGTACGCGCCCCGCCGACGTGTGGGGATGCGTGATCAGCCCCTCTTCCTCGAGGGCCTTCATTTCGCTGCGAACGGTGGCGCTGGAGAGCTCCAGGTCATGCCGCGCCACGAGCGCCGCGGAGCCGACCGGCTGCGCGCTCTCGACGTAATCCTCGATGATGAAGGCGAGGATCCTGGCCCTTCGCTCTGACAATGCCATTGTGAACCTTGCCGACCTATGTTAGCACTCTCGGGACAAGAGTGCTAATGACCCGATCGGATAGACTCGCACCATGCCCATCGGCCTGCTCGGAGGCACCTTCGACCCCCCGCACGTCGGCCATCTCGTCCTCGGCGAGTGCGCCCGCGAGCAGCTTGGCCTCGAGCGCGTCTACTTCATGCCCGCCGGCGATCCCTGGCGCAAGGCCGGCCTCGGCGTGAGCTCCGCCGCCCACCGCCTCGCCATGACCCACCTCGCCATCGCCGATAACCCCGGCTTCCACCTCGACGAGCGCGAGATTGAGCGCATCGGCCCCACCTACACCGTCGACACCCTGCGCGAGATGCACGCCCAGGGCCTCGACGACGTCGTCCTCATCCTCGGCAGCGACGCCCTCGCCGACATGCCCGCCTGGCGCGACCCCGATGTCATCACCGCCCTCGCCCGCCTCGCCGTCGCCCCCAAGGGCGCCGACCAGGGCGAGCAGGCGTGGCTGGCGGCGCAGCTCGGCCTTGAGGCCCCGCCCATCGTCGTCGAGATGCCCCCGCTCCCGGTCAGCTCAACGCTCGTGCGCGAGCGCGTCCGCGAGGGCATGTCCATCCGCTACCTCGTGCCCCCGTCGGTCGAGGACTACATCCGCGAGCACGGGCTCTACCGGTAGCGCTCCCGCAGCGCCGCCTCCAGCGCCGCCGCCCGAATGGGCGCCCGCGCCACCTCCTCGCCCCCGATCGCAATCACGGGAACCGCGTAGTTGTAGCGGGCGCGAAGCTCGCGGTCCGCGTCGATGTCGATCGCCTCGATCGCGAAGCCGAGACGCCCGGAAAGTCCGTCGAGGAGTGCGAGGGCTTCGTCGCAGAGGGGGCAGTCGGTGCGCGTGTAGAGGGTGACCGGGCCGGGAGCGCTCATGCGGGGGAGGGCGTCGACTCGTCCTCGGTCTCTTCCGGCGGCGGACCGAGCACGCGGTCCTCCCACTCGTCCGTGAGCTGGCCTGGGTAGCGGTAGAACACCCCCGCCAGGATGATGGCGATCCCGATGACGACCGCCGCCACGATCTGCGGCACGGGGATGCCGTCCACCGTCTGCTCGTCGATACGGAACTCGGAGAGGCCGAAGCGCATCACCGAGTAGAGGATGGCGTACGTGCAGAAGGTCCAGCCGGGCACCTTGATGACACGCCGCGCCACGAACAGCAGGACCGCGAGGATCACGAAGTCGCCGAGCAGCTCGTAGCCGCCCGCCGCCGGGTGCACGGCCCGCCCGAGCTCGCCCAGCGTGTTCGGGTGGACGTACACGAACGCCCAGGGGAGGTCGCTGGCGGTTGCCAGGTGCTCCCCGTTGATGAGGTCGCCGACCCGCCCGAGGCCTTGCCCCAGGATCATGCCGGGCCCGGCGGCGTCCAGGCAGATGCCGATGGGGTAGCGCTGAATGGCGCCGTAGATCACCCCTCCCAGCACACCCCCGATGAGGCCTCCGTAGAGGGTGATGCCCCCCTCGGTGATGTCGGTCACGATCGCCGCCAGGTCGTTCTCGAAGCGGTCCCAGTGCTCGAACACGAAGAAGAGGCGCGCTCCCACGATCGCGCTGATCACCGAGACGAGCGCAATCTCCTGCCCGACGTCGGAGGGCACGCCGTCGACGCGCGCGAGGTACACGGAGAGGCTGACGCCGCAGATGATCCCGATCGCCGTGAACAGCCCGTGCCACGTGATCGTCAGCCCGAAGATCTTCCCGATGTCCGGGTCGATGTCGATCGTGATGGAGAGGAGCAGGGCCAGCGCGGAGAGGTCCATCGGCGGGTATCGTACGGCGGCTTTGGCTCAGGGGCGAAGCCGTTTGCCGCTGCTTCGCGCGAGGCCGTAGGCTTGCCAGCTATGTCAGGCATGGAAGGCAAGACCGCCCTCGTCTCCGGCGTCTCCAACGACCGCTCCATCTCATGGGGCATCGCCAAGGCGATGCACGAGGCCGGAGCCCGTGTCGCCCTCTCCTACGGTCCCTCCATGGAGAAGCGCGTCCGCCCCCTCGCCGAGAGCATCGGCTGTGACTTCGTCGAGCCCTGCGACGCCACCAGCGACGCGGAGATCGAGGCCCTCTTCGCCAAGCTCGCCGACCGCTACGGGACCATCGACGCCGTCGCCCACGGCATCGTCGGGGCGAAGCGCGAGGACCTTTCCCGTTCCTTCATCGAGACCAGCCGCGACGGCTTCCTTCTCGCCCAGGAGCTCTCCGTCTACTCGCTCGTCGCCCTCACCCGCGCCGCCCGACCCCTCATGCCCGACGGCGGAAGCGTCGTTACCCTCTCCTACCACGGTTCCCAGAAGATGATGCCGAGCTACAACGTAATGGGCGTCGCCAAGGCCGCCCTCGAGTCGGCCGTGCGCTACCTTGCCTCCGACGTGGGCCCGCAGGGCATCCGAGTGAACGCCGTCAGCGCCGGCCCCGTCCGCACCCTCTCCGCGGCTGGCGTCGGCGAGTTCCGAAACCTCTACAAGGTCTTCCCCCAGGTCACCCCCCTGCGCCGCCACATCTCGATCGAGGACGTTGGCGCCGCCGCCGCCTTCCTCGCCAGCGATGCCGGCGCCAACATCAGCGGCCAGGTTCTCTACGTCGATGGCGGCTTCAATACGCTCGGCATGGCCATGCCCCCCGACGAGGACGAGGGCTAACCGGCGCCATGAAGGCGATCGTCATCGAGAAATCCAACGCGGGAGGCTCGCTCGTCTACCGCGACGTGCCCGACCCCATCGTTGGCCCCGACGACCTGCTCGTGGCCGTGCGCGCCTGCGCCCTCAACCGCGCCGACGTGCTCCAGCGCATGGGCGGCTACCCCCAGCCCGGCCCGAGGCCCGAGTTCGAGATCCCCGGCCTCGAGTACGCCGGCGAGGTCGTCGAAGTTGGTTCACGCGTCGAGGGCTTCGCCCCGGGCGATCGCGTGATGGGACTCGTTCCCGGCGGCGGCTACGCCGAGCTCGTAAGCGTGCCCCAGCGCCTCGCCCTCAAGGTCCCCGACTCCCTCAGCTGGCAGGAGGCGGGCGCCACCCCCGAGGTCTATATCACCGCTCACGACGCCCTCCTCCAGTGCAACCTGCAGGCCGGCGAGCGCGTGCTGATCCACGCGGTCGGGTCCGGTGTCGGCGTGGCCGGCGTCCAGATCGCGAAGGCGATGGGCGCCTCGCAGGTGATCGGCACCGCCGGCAGCGCCGAGAAGCTCGCCAGCGCCGCCGAGCTAGGGCTCGACGTGGGCGTGAACTACCACGAACAAGACTTCGCCGAGGTCGTCCAGGACGCCACCGGCGGCGCCGGCGTCGACGTCGTGCTGGACGTCATCGGGGCCGCCTACTGGGAGCAGAACCTGCGCGCCCTCGCGCGCCAGGGGCGCATGGTCGAGGTCGGCCTGATGAGCGGGGCCGACCTCGAGAACGCGAGCCTCGGCCCGCTCCTGATGAAGCGCCTCCAGGTGCGAGGCACCACCCTTCGCGCCCGTCCCCTCGAGCAGAAGGCGGCCGCTACCCGCGCCTTCGAGAAGAGCGTCCTTCCCCACATCGCCTCGGGCCGAATCAAGGTCGTGGTCGACAGCGTCTACCCGCTCTCCGAGGCCGCCGCCGCGCAGGTCTACATGGAGGCGAACGCCAACTTCGGCAAGATCGTCCTCGAGCCCTAGCCCCTACTCGACGCCCTCGTACCAGCCCGAGCCGAACAGGTAGCCGTCCCGACGCACGACCCATGTGTGCTTGCGCTCCAGCAGCCCCGTGTTCGGGTTGAGGAAGACGTAGCTCACCCAGCCGCCCTGCTGGCCCACGGCAACCATGTCCTTGCCGAACTCGTAGCCGTTGATGTCGACACCAAGCGCGTCGAGGAGGTTCCGGCCCCGGACCTCGGGGTCGTAGTGGGCGATGAGGGTCCCATCAGGGTGCCCGACGAAGACGTACCAGGGCCCGTCCACGCTCTCCGGTGCGTTATGCCGCGCCAGTGTCGCCTCCAGCCCCTCGCGCTCGTAGAACGCGAGCACGTCGGCCACGAGCAGGCGCGTGTACCCCTCCGGGTCGTCCTGCGTGGGCAGCGGCTCGTACCAGCCCGAGCCGATCAGGTAGTTCCCCCGGCGGACGACCCAGGTGTGCTTCAGTTCCTCCTCGCCCGTGTCCGGGTTGGGGAAGACGTACTGTACCCAGCGGCCCGACCTCGTCGTTGCCGCGAACGCCGCGCCGTAGTCGAAGCCGCGCGCGTCGATGCGGTCGCGGGTCGTCCCCACAAGGGTGGGGATGGCGGCGTGCGCAACCGTGTAGATGCCGTCCTCGCGTTCTTCGAGCACGAACACGTAACGCTCGCCGTCCGCGCTCTCGGGCGTGTTGTAGTAGCTGAGCACCGCCTCGATGCCCTCGTCGTCGAGCATCGTCAACGCGCGAGCCACGAGCAGTCGCGTGTAATTCGGTTCGTCCTCCGCGGTCGGAACGTCGCTGTACCACCCCGAGACGAAGATGAGGCCATCGTGACGCCGTGCGTAGTAGTGCTTGAACTCCTCCTTCGAGAAGAACGGGTTGATCTCGTCCGTCGGCGGCACGACGAGCGTGTTGCGCACGAAGAGACCGTCCTCCGTCGCCCGCAGCAGGTCGGATGCGTAATGCCAGCCGCTGTCGTCCCATGCGGCCTTGCCCCCCACCACGTCGTACCCGACGAAGGTCGGCGCGGGGTGTGCGATCATCCGCTCCGCCGCGGGGTCGACGATGAACGTGTACCAGCGCCCGTCGTTGTTCCGCCGGTCGTTGTGCCAGGCGACCGCCGCCTCGCGGCCCCCCGCCTCGTACCGCGCGATTGCCGCGTCTACGTGCGCGACCGTGTAGGAGGCGGGCTCGCACTTGCTCGGGAGCAGCGGGTGCTCGGCGACCCGGTCCTCGTACCACCCCGACCCGATGATCAGGTTGTCCCGCCGCACCACCCAGCTGTGCTTGAGCCGCTCCTCGCAGGTGGCCGGGTTGAGGATGACGTAGTCGACCCAGTGTCCCGCGTCCGTCGTCGCCAGGAACTCCGCCCCGTAGTCGACCCCGCGCCGGTCGATGCGCGCCGGCACGGTGCCCAGCAGGTCCGGCCGTGTCGCGTTCCCGATGTTGTAGAGCCCGTCTGGCCGGTCCTCCAGGATGAACACGTACCAGTCCCCGTCGACGCTCTCGCGGGAGCGGTAGTAGGCGAGGGTCGCCTCGCGGCCCTCGGCGTCGAGACGGTCGAGGGCCTGCTGCACGAACGCCTTCGTGTAGGCGCCCGGTTCAGCCCTGGTGACCGGCTCTGGGTCGGCGGCAAGGTCCGGAGCCAGCTCATACCAGCCCGAGCCGAAGAGCAGGTCGCCGCGCCGCACGATCCAGGTGTGCTTCTGCTCCTCCTGCCCGGTGACCGTGTTCAGGTAGGTGTAGTCGACCCACTGCCCTTCCTCGGTGGTCGCGGCGAAGGCGGCGCCGTAGTCGAAGCCGCGCCGGTCGATGCGCTCCCGCGTTGTCCCGACCAGCTCCGGGCGGGTGGCGTGCGCGATCGTGTAGAGGCCGTCCTCGCGCTCCTCCCCCACGAACACGTACCACTCGCCGTCGACGCTCTCGGGGGAGTTGTAGTGGGCGAGCGTCGCTTCGAGCCCTTCGGCCTCGTAGCGATCGAGCGCCTGCTGCACGAGCGCCTTCGTGTAGGCGCCGGGCTCGGCCTTGGTCGGGGCCGGGCCGGGCGCCGCCGCTGCCGGAGGCGTCCCGAACGAGGTGGCCTCGTACCAGCCCGAGCCGAACAGGTACGCGCCCCGACGCACGACCCACGCGTGCTTCAGCTCCTCCCCACCCGTCTCCGGATTGGTGAAGCTGTAGGTGACCCAGTGCCCCCGCTCCGTCGTCTCCGCGAAGGCGGCGCCGTAGTCGAACCCGCGCAGGTCGATGCGCTCCCGCGTCGTGCCTACCAGATCCGGCCGGCCTGCGTTGGCGATCGTGTAGATGCCGTCACTGCGCTCTTCGAGCACGAACACGTACCAGGGGCCGTCCAGCGTGACGGGCGAGTTGTAGTGCGCGAGCGTGGCCTCGATGCCTTCGTCCTCGTAGCGATCGAGTGCCTGCTCGACCAGGTGGACGGCGTACTCGTCGGGGTCAGAGGGCGAGGGCGCATGCTCCTCGTCCCGGTCCTCGCTCTGCGTCAGCGCGAGGATGCCCACGACGAGTGCGGCCGCCGCGAGGCCGATGCCAAGCACTCCCAGTCCGGCGAGAAGGCTGCTCTTCACGTTCGACATCCAGGATCCTTCAATCTAGTTCGATGGTGGCGTTGATACCGTATCGCAGCCGTCCGGAATAGCGACGTGAGCGCGCTGGCGTCGGGAAGGACGCCTTCACCCGGCGCTAGCGGCGGGCGCTTCGAGGGCCGCGTGCAGCTCGTCGAAATGCCCGATGCGGCGGTGGGGATGAGCCGGAGGGTCCTCCGGGAACTGCAGCCGCTCCCGGTGAATCCAGACGCTGTGGACCCCCACGCCCTGCGCCCCGCCGATGTCGGCGTAGAGGTTGTCGCCAACCATCCAGGCCTCATCCGGCGACGCCCCCGTCCCCGCCAGCGCCTGCCGGAACACGCCCGGATAGGGCTTTCCCCGCCCGAACTCGCTTTCGATCACGATCTCGTCGAAGTACGGCTCCAGCCGCCAGCGCCCGATCTTTTGCCGCTGCGTGTCCGACGAGCCGTTCGTGACCATCCCCAGCCGGTACCCCTGCGACCGCAGCGTCTCCAGCGTCTCGATGGCGTCGTCGAAGGGCGCGACCCGCTCGAGGTAGCCCAGGAGCGATCGCCCGGCGATCTCCTCCGCGTCCGAGTCGTCGAGCCCCATCGCCAGGAGGGACAGGCGCACGACGATGGTCCGCGACTCAAGCGGCTTCACGCGGTACTCGGCGACGGCCTCTTCGTCGGCCCAGAAGAGGGCGCTCTCGCGGCGGATGGTCTCGCGCAGGCTGCCGGCGTCGCACCCGAGCCCGGGCGCCACGTCGGCGCAGATCTCCTCCCAGGAGCTGTGCATGGCGCTGTACATGTCGAGCAGCGTGTCGTCGAGGTCAAAAAGGATGGCCTTCGGGGGCGTCATGCGTCCCTCCGCCGCACACCCGCGACCACCTCGACGCCATCGAGCGTGAACGTCGTCTGCTGGGCATCCTCGGGCGGCGCTTCCGTGAAAAGCTCAACCGAGAGCGTCTCGCCCTTCACGTAGTCGCCATGCGCCGCCAGCACGCGTGCGATGCTATCCCCTCCCGCGCACCAGCTCGTGATGCGGTCACTCAGCTCGAAGTCCGCCTCGCGCCGAAGGTCCTGGAGATGCCGCACGAGCTCCCGCGCGATCCCTTCGTCCGCGAGCTCGTCGCTGATGGCGGTGGCCACCCCGACCGTGTACCCGGCCTCGCTCACGACCGCGTACCCCTCTCCCTCGCGCATCTCGACGAGGAAGTCGTCGGGTGCCAGCTCGTGGCCGGCCACGGTCACGCCCTGGCCTGCGCGGATGGCTGCTGCCACCTCCCCGGCGTCGAGCTCGCCGAGGGCGGTGCGCACCGCTCCTACTTCGCGCCCCAGCCGCGGGCCCAGCACCGGCAGGTTCGGCTTGATCTCGAACGTGACGATGCCCGCCTCGTCTTCCAGCGTCTTCAGCGCCTTCACGTTCAGTTCCTCCAGCAGGAGCGCCTCCTGCCGCGCAAGCACGGCCGCCTCCCCCTCGTCGCGGGGTCGGACCAGCACCTCCGCGAGCGGCTGCCGCACCTTGATCGACGCCTTCGCCCGCGCTGCCCGCCCCATCGAGGCGACGCGCTTCACGAGCTGCGTCTCCGCGTTCAGCGACTCGTCGACGAACGCGTCGCCGCCCGGGACGAGGGCGACCGGCTCGGGCCAGTCGGCGAGGTGCACGCTCTCGGGCGCGTCCCCGTCGACGGGGCGCGCGAGGTTCCGCCACAGCTCCTCCGCCAGGAACGGCGTGAACGGCGCCAGCAGCCGCGCCAGCGTCGTCAGCGCCGTGTGCAGCGTGAAGTACGCGCTGCGCTTGTCCGCATCGTCCCCGGACACGCCTCGCCAGAAGCGGCGGCGGGAGCGGCGCACGTACCAGTTCGAGAGGTCGTCGACGAACCCCTCGATCGCCCGCGAGGCCACCGTCGGGTCGTAGTCGTCCAGGCCCGCGGTCACGCGCTCGGTGAGGGCGTTCAGCTCGCTCAGGAGCCAGCGATCCAGCTCCGGCGGCTCGCCTTCGGGACGCTCGCGCGGGTCCAGCCCGTCGATGTTCGCGTAGCTCACGAAGAAGCTGTAGACGTTCCACAGCGTGAGCTGGAAGCGTCGCAGGCTCTCGTTCATGAGCCGCACGCTGAAGCGCCGCGAGCTCCCCACCGGCGCCGACGCGTAGATGTACCAGCGCACGGCATCCGCCCCCAGCTCGTCCAGCAGGTCGAACGGCTCGATCACGTTGCCCCGGCTCTTCGACATCTTCACGCCGTGCTCGTCGAGGATGTGGCCGTGGCAGATGACGTTCCGGTAGCTGATCTCCTCGGGCGTCGCCTCCGCCGCGTTCAGCAGGGCCGCCTCCGCGTGCAGCGTGTAGAACCACCCGCGCGTCTGGTCGATCGCCTCGCAGATGAAGTCCGCCGGGAACATCCGGTCGAACTCATCCTGGTTCTCGAACGGATAGTGCCACTGCGCGTACGGCATCGCGCCGCTGTCGAACCAGGCGTCCGCCACCTCGGGCACACGCCGCATCTCCCCGTCGCACCCGTCGGCGTCGCAGCGCAGGGCGATGGCGTCGATGTAGGGCCGGTGCAGGTCGTCGAGCCCCTCCGCGGCCGCGCGGTCGACCGCCCGCTCCGCCAGCTCCGCCCGTGATCCGACGACCGCCACCTCCGGGCACCCGCCGCAGACCCAGAACGGCAGGGGCGTGCCCCAGTACCGCTCCCGGCTGACGGCCCAGTCGATGTTGTTCTCGAGCCAGTTGCCGAAGCGCCCCCGCTTGATGTGGTCCGGCTGCCAGTTGATGCGTGCATTGCCAGAGAGCAGCCGCTCCCGCTGCGCCGTCGTGCGGATGTACCAGCTCGGCTTGGCGTAGTAGAGCAGGGGCGAGTCGCAGCGCCAGCAGAACGGGTAGGTGTGCTTGATGCGTTCGCTCCGCAGCAGCAGCCCCCGATCCTCGAGGTCGCGGATCACCTCGCGGTCAGCGTCCTTGGCGAACAGACCGCCGCCCGGCAGCCCCTCCGCCATCGTCCCGTGCGTGTCGATCGGCTGGGCGAAGAGCAGGCCATGCTCCTTGCCGTCCTCGAAGTCCTCGCCGCCGAACGCCGGCGCGATGTGCACGATGCCCGTGCCGTCGTCGAGCGAGACGTGGTCGGCCACAATCACGCGGCGCACGCCCTCGGTGTCCTCGTCTCCCTCCAGCGGACGCAGGTGGCCGTCGTTCCCGAAGCGGCGGACCGTCGCCCCAGCCGCCTCGGGCCGGTACAGCGGCTCGTACGCGAGTCCGACCAGATCCACCCCCCGGAACGTGCGTAGCGCCGTCCGTTCCTCCCCGAGCACGCTCTCCGCCAGCGCCTCCGCCACGATCAGCCGCTCGCCCTCGTGCTCGTAGAGGCCGTAGGGGGCGTCCTCCATCACCGCGAGGGCGGTGTTGCCGGGAAGCGTCCACGGCGTCGTCGTCCAGGCCACGATGCTCGTGGCCGGACCCTCCGCGAGACCGACGCGTTCCCGCGCCTCGGCCGGCAGCCGGAACTTGATGTAGACGCTCGGGTCCGGGACGTCGTCCTGGTACCCCTGCGAGAGCTCGTGGTCGCTCAGGCTCGTCTCGCAGCGGGGGCAGTGGGGTGTGCTCCGGTAGTCCTGGTACACCAGCCCGTGGTCCCAGAGCTGCTTGAAGATCCACCAGCCGCTCTCGATGTAGTCGTTGTCGTAGGTGACATACGGGTTCTCCATGTCCGCCCAGAACGCGATCCGCTCCGTCAGCTCCTCGAAGTCGCCCACGTGGCGGTTCACGCTCTCTCGGCACTTCGCGTTGAAGCGGTCGATGCCGTACGCCTCGATCTCGGGCTTGGAGTTCAGCCCCAGCTCCTTCTCCACCTCGATCTCGACCGGCAGACCGTGCGTATCCCAGCCCGCCTTGCGGGGCACGCGGTAGCCGCGCATCGTCTTGTAGCGCGCGAACAGGTCCTTGATGACGCGCGGCATGATGTGGTGGACCCCGGGACGGCCGTTCGCCGTCGGCGGACCCTCGTAGAACACGAACAGGTTGTCCTCGGGCCGCTCCTCGATGCTGCGCCGGAAGATGTCGTGCTCCCGCCAGAACTCGAGGATGCCCGTCTCGAGCTCGGGGAAGCTGACACTCGGATCGACTGGTCTGAAGAGCTGGGACACTTCCGGCCTCCCGCGCGAGGGTTGCCGGGACGGACACTGGATACAAGAAAGCCCGTCCCGGTCAGGGACGGGCGCAACACCCGCGGTACCACCCTGCTTCCCGCACGAGGCGGGCGCTCTGCGGAGCGCCATCACGCTCCTGCCCTCGGTAACGGCGGGCGGTCCGCACCTGCGGACACGTTCCGTCCGGGTCTACTTGCCGGCGCCGCCGGCGTTCGGCCGGAAGCTCGGGAGGGATGTTCACGTCCGCCTGCAACGCCCCCTCGCACCAACCGGGGCTCGCTGAGCGCAGGAACGGGACGCTACTCGTCTCCGTCAACGCCTCTGAAGCTAGTGAACCAGCGCCTCGGGAACGGGTCAAACACCCGCCGGGCCGGGCGCCTAGAAGTTCTGCAGCGAATACTCGGCCGCCCCCAGGCTCACGCCGAATCCCATGATCACCAGCGTCAGGATCAGCCCCGTGATGCTCAGCACCATCGAGGTGATGCGCAGGCGCCGGATGTCCTTGCCGGAAACGGTCCCGCCCCGGGCCTGCTCCTCCATCGCGTCCACCTGGCTCGGGCCGACCACGAACATGTGGAGCCCCACCAGCACGATCATCACCACCAGCAGCACCATCTTGATGACGAACACGACCCCGTAGCGCAGGTCGAAGAACGCCGTCCCCTCGACGATGTTGTGGTAGTCGCGCCACGTCATGATCAGGTAGGTGCCGCCTACGAGGATGAGGAAGAGCCCGATTCCGCCGATCCAGCCGAAGCGCGTCGTGATCGTGCGCATTGCCGCCACGCGCGTCTGCAGGTCCTCGATCTGGCGCGAGGCCGGCACCCAGGCGAACGCCAGGAAGAACTGCGGCCCCACGAACAGCGCGATGCCGAGGACGTGCAGCCAGACGGCGGCGATATGCAGGAAGTTCTCCACGGACGCGCCTCCTCGGGGTGGCCCCGGCCTGCGAGCTTAGGCGCGCTCCCCGCGGGAGCGCAACGCGGAAGGGTGTCTGCTAGCCGGAGGCGCCGGCTGCGGACGCTACGGCCTCTGGCGCCTCCGCCTCGACCGGCGCGAGCAGCCGCTCGCGCACCCAGCGCGCCGTCCCCCGCGGCTGGGCGAAGATCAGCTCGTGGCCGGCGCCGTGCGCGATGCGCAGCGGCCAGCCCCGTTCGTGTGCCAGCTCGATCACGGGCTCCAGGGGGGTGACGCGGTCGGCATCGCCGTGGATGAGGGCGATCGGCGTCTCAAGCGCCTCCGTCAGCCGCGGGACATGCCCCCCGAACACGATCTCTGCCATGCCGCCACCGTGGGCCGCCGGGCTGTGATCGAACATGTCGACGATCATGGGCAGGGGGTAATCGGGCTTCAGGAGGTGGGCGAAGGGCGCCCACAGGTAGCGCAGGGAGTGGACCGGCCGGCAGAAGAGGTGCCCATTGCCGGGATTCCGCATGTAGCGGTCCCGCGTGATGCTGTTCGAGCCGATGAAACGGAGTCCCTCCTCAACGGTGTCGTACACCGGCAATCCGGCAAGGCCGATTCGCTTGAAGCGCCCCGGGTGGCGGTTCGCCAGTTGCAGCGCGATCAGGGCGCCCATCGAGTGGCCCAGCACGTAGTCCGGGTTCACCGCTTCCACCACGCTGTCGAGCGCCTCCGCGACACCTTCCAGCGTGTAGCTGGCGGGATCGGGTTCGCCCCCGTAACCCGGGACGTAAGGCGCGAACGTCCCGACTTCGTCTTCCAGTTCGCGCCTCAGGGGCGTCCACGCTTCCGGGTTCGAGACGTAGCCGTGGATGAGGAGCAGGCGCGGGGCCATCAGCGGTCTCCAGCGGCGCGGCGCTCGAAGGCGAGCTTCGCCTCCTCGTGCGAGATCAGTGAGAACTCGGCCTTCGTGGCGCAGCAGAGGTGGTCTTCCGCGTCGCGAAGTTCGCCCACCGTCGCGGCCCGGTGCTGGCCGATCTCGGAGATCCAGGCGGTGACGGTGTAGGGCTCACCGGGGCGCACGATGCGCGAGTACTCGATCTCCCCCCGGCGCGTCAGGCCGAACGAGCCGCTGAGCACGTTCACCGCCCAGGCCATGGCGTCGTCGAGGACGGCGCCGACCACACCCCCATGGATGACGCCGGGGGCCCCTTCGTGCGCCGCCGTTGGCGTGTAATCGGCCACTACGCGCCCAGCCTCCTCCTCGAGGTAGAACGCGACCTGCAGCCCGTCCTCGTTGGCCGGATCGCAGACGAAGCAGCAGGTCTCGACCGCGAGGTCGTCCCGCGTCAGGCGGCGGCGCGCCATATCGATGCCCCCGCGCCAGTGTACAAGGGGCCATGAGGCGGCTGTGTGGGCAGGCCCACCGGGATGGCCGTCTGGTCCCGGAGCGGGGAGGGGTCGTAGCATGATCCCCATGAACGAGGACGCACGCGAGAGCCTCGGCCGCAAGACAAGCGCGGATCGCGTGCTCGAGCGCGCCGCCTCCGAGCTCGAGGTGCTGCTCAAGGAGGCCAGCGCCGCCCTGCGCCCCTTCCCCTCCTTCCCTAACGCCTTCTTCACGAACGCCATCGAGTGCGACCCCGGCCCCGCCGGCGATCCCGAGCGCGGCTGCGTCGTCGTGGCCGAGGACGGGGAGCTCTACGAGCTCGAGTTCGGCGTCGACCACGATGCCGTCGAGCTGACCGGCTCCTGGGATCCGGTGACCGCCCGCAAGGAAGAGAAGCGCCCGCTCGACCTCCACCCCCGTGACTACGTCGTCTACGCCTACAGCGGCCTCATGGCGGTCACCGAGGCGCTCCTGGAGCGCGCCGCCGAAGAGGAGGACGAGTCGTGAAGACCCTCCTCAGGGCCATCCTCGTGCTCGCGGTCCTGGGGGCCGTCGCCGCCCTTGTCGTGAGGCTGCTCGGCCGCCCGCAACGGAGCGCCGAGAGCGGTGAGGCGCGCGAGGTCATGCCCGACCTCGACGAGGTTATCGGCGACACCCGCCTCCGCACCGCTGCCTCCTATCTGGACGAAGGCAACGTCTACTTCAACGTCGGCCAGTACGCCCTCGCCGTCGAGCGCTACACCCGCGCCCTCGCCGAGACCCCCGCCCTGCCCGCGGCTCTCTACAACCGCGCCACCGCGCACACCCGCCTCGGCGCCTTCGACGAGGCCCTCGCCGACTACGACGCCGCCATCGAGCTGACCCCCGCCGACGTCGACGCGCTCAACAACCGCGGGATGCTGCGCCTCTACCGTCGCGAACCGGCGGACGCGCTCGCAGACTTCGAGCGGGCCCTCGCCCTCACTCCCGACGACGCCACCATCATGGTGAACTGCGGGATGGCGCAGCTCGAGACCGACGCGCACGAGGACGCCCTCGTGAGCTTCGAGCAGGCGGCGAAGCTCGCCCCCGGCGACCCCGCCGCACATTACGGCGCGGCCCAGGCTGCCGCTGTCCTGGGCAAGCGTCAGGAGGCCCTGGACCACCTTGAGGACGCCCTCGAGATTCAGCCCGCGTATGCCGCCGAGGCCGCCGGTGACGCCCGCCTCGTGCTCCTCGACGGCGACGAGGAGTTCATGAAGCTGCTGCGAAGCACCGCCGAGGACGCCGCGGAGGAGTAGCCATGCCCACCACCCGCTTCGTCCTGCTCTACGACTACGTCGAGAACGTCGTCGAGAAGCGCGCCCCCTTCCGCGCTGACCACCTCGCCCTCGCCCGCGAATACGTCGACCGCGGCGAGATCGAGATGGCGGGCGCCTTCGCCGATCCCGTCGACGGCGCTGCCTTCGTCTTCACCGTGGACGACCGATCCCGCGTCGAGGCCTTCGTCGCCGCCGACCCCTACGTCGCGAACGGGCTCGTGCCCTCGTGGCGAATCAAGGAGTGGACGGTCGTCATCGGCGGCGACTAGCGGCTACTGCCCCTCGCCCCAGCACCTGACGTCGCCATCGTCCTTGAGGGCGCAGGTGTGCCTGACGCCGGCGCTGACGGCGACGAACCGGTCACCCCCCGGCGCGTCGCCGGCGTACGCGCCTGCCCCCCAGCAGACGACGCGGCCGCCGGTGGTCAGACCGCAGGTGTGCTCCGCGCCGGCGCTCACGGATACGAACTCGCCGTCCGGCGGCGTCGCCTGGCCGTGGCCGTCGGCGCCCCAGCAGACAAGCGAGCCGCCGCGCTTCACGGCGCACGTGTGTTCCGCCCCCGCGCCGATGGCGCTGAACGTCCCCTCGGGCGGCGTGGCCTGCCCGGAACTGTCACGGCCCCAGCAGCTGATCGCGCCACCGACCCGCAGACTACAGGCGTGATGTCCGCCTGCGATCACGGAGATGAACTGCCCGTCCGGTGGCGCCGCCTGGCCGTACACGTTGGCGCCCCAGCAGGCCACCGTGCCGTCCCCTTTCAGCCCGCACGTGAAGTTGGCCCCTGCGCTCGCCGAGGCGAAGCGTCCACCGGGCGGGGCGGTCCTTCCCTGTCCGTCGTTCCCCCAGCAGACGAGGGAGCCGTCGCTCTTGAAGCCGCATGCATGCGCCCACCCGGTGGTGATGGAGACGAAGTCCCTGCCCTGCCAGGTCGCCCGGCCAAAGGAGTCCCAGCAGACGACCCCTCCATCGGCCTTCAGTCCGCACGTCTGTTCAGCCCCGGCTGAGACCGAGGTGAAGTCGCGCCCGTCGCTCGGGGAGGCCGGGTTCCGCTCGCCAGTTGTCGCCCACGTCACCAGCCCGGCGATGAGCATGAGCACCAGCACGAGCGCCACGGCTGCCACCACGGTGAGCAAGGCTCTCTTGCGGACCTCGTCCCTGTCTCCCCCCTGCTCTTCCGCCCCGGGCTGGGCAACGACGAGATATTGCGCCATGGCCGCAATGCTCACGAGCAGGCTGCGCCGCATCCCCTTGCCGAGGCCGTCCCTCCAGCGCACCGTCCCACGGTAGCACCCCTACTGGGCCCGAGGCTCCAGTCCGAAAGCCTCCGCCAGCAGCTCGTACGAGCGCTGCCGCGCCCTGTAATCGTGGGTGATGGTCACGACGACGAAGTCATCCAGGCCGTGGCGCTCGCCCATGGCCAGCAACTGGTCGCGAACCTGTCCGGGGTCTCCGTAGATGGAGCGCCGCTTCAGCATCTCCAGGTACTCCCGCTCGGCTTCCGTGTACTCGAAGGCGAGCGCCTCCTCGGGCGGGGGGATGCCGCCCCGGCCGGCCGACCCCATCAGCCGCCAGCCCCAGCGGCTCCAGCTCAGCCGCTCCGCCGCCTCCTCCGTTTCCGCCACCAGCGCCGAGACCGCAATGGACGGCCGCGGCTCGCTCGCGACCGGCGAGGGCGAGAAGAGCTTCTGGTAGGCCTCCAGGGCGGAATCGGCCCGGTGCGAGTTGATGAAGTGGGCGTAGCAGAATGGCCAGCCCAGCTCCGCCGCATACCCCGCGCTCACGTCGCTCGAGCCGAGCAGCCAGAGATCCGGCATCGCCTCCGGGCGCGGCATCGCCCGGATGCCGTGGAACTCGTGGTCGGGCGGAAAGTCGTCCGCGAGGAAGCCGTACAGGTCGAGCAACTGGTTCGGGAACTCGCGCAGGTCCATGGGCACGCCGCTGGGCGCGAGCGCTCGAGCCGTCCGGCCGTCGCTTCCCGGCGCCCGCCCGATCCCGAGGTCGATCCGCCCCGGGTGCAGCGTCTCCAGCAGCCGGAATGCCTCCGCCACCTTGAGCGCGCTGTAGTGGGGCAGCATCACGCCGCCCGAGCCCACGCGGATGCGATCCGTGTGCGCCGCGATCTGGCCGATGAGCACCTCCGGAGCCGTCGAGGCGAGGGCCGACGTGTTGTGATGCTCGGCCACCCAGTACCGCTCGTACCCGAGGCGGTCGGCAAGCTGCGCGAGCTTGACCGTCTCGGCGAGCGCCTCGGCGGCGGTCCCTCCGCGGCGAATGGGTGACTGGTCGAGGACGCTGAGTGTCGTCATGACGGCGGCGCCGAGGTGGCCCCTTCCGGCACATCGATGGGTTCCTCCGATGTGCGCTTGCGCCGGGTGCCCTCGGGGAGGGGCGTGCGGCGCAGCCTGCCCGTGAGACGGTCGGCCTCGGCGCGGCTGATCTTGCCCTCCGCCACCAGCGTGGCTGCCTGGACCGGCGAGAGGTCTGCCTGCTTGAGCACGTCGATGCGGAGGTTGCGGAAGCGCGGGACCGCCACGAACACGACCGCCAGCAGCGCCAGCAGCGCGAGCGACACGACCACGACCGTACTTCCCGCCCCGAACCGGTCGGCGGCGAAGGTGATGGGCAGGACCCCGATCGGCATCACCCCGAACGACATCATCATGATCGACATCACCCGCCCCCGCAGCTCCTCCGGCGCGATCGTCTGGACGGCGGTGTTGTTGGATGACATGAACAGCATCTGCCCCGTGTTGCTCACGGCAATGAAGAGCATCCCGAGGACGAACACACTGGTCCACCCGAACGCTGCAAGGAAGCTGGCCATGATTGCAGCTCCGATGAACATGATGTGGCCCTTGTTTGGCAGGCTGTCGAAGTTCGCCGAGATGATCGTGCCGATCAGCCCGCCGACACCGCCCGCCGCCATCAGCAGGCCGAAGCCCATGCCCCCGGAAAGCCCGAAGACCTCCTCGGCGAAGATGGGCAGCATCACCTGCACGGGGAAGGCGAAGAACGGCATCAGCATCCCTGCCAGCAAGAGCATGAGGATCACCGGCGTGGCAACAACGTAGCGAAAGCCCCCCACGAGCCCCTGGATGAAGTTCTCCTCCTCCGACTCCGCCTGCATGCCGTGGGGCGGAAGGCGGAATTCCGATGCGACCGCAACCGTGAAGAGGATGGAGGTAAGCAGGTAGACCCAGCCCAGCCCGCCGCTCTCCCCGACGCCGATGACGCCAAGTGGGGCCACCAGGATTCCCGCCAGCGCGGGCGCGACGATGCGGGTCAGGTTCATCCCGCTCATCTGCAGGGAAACGGCGTTCATCAGCTTGTGTTGGGGCACGAGCAGGGGTACCAGCGCCTGTCTTGCCGGCATGTTCAGCGAGAAGATCGTCCCTGCCGAGAACGACAGGACGAAGAGGTACCAGTACTCCATCAGGTCGGTGAGGATGAGGACCGTCGTGACGAGGCTGATGATGGCCGCCGCCGACTGCGTCACGATGAGGAGCGTGCGCTTGTTCACCCGGTCGGCGATGAGACCCCCGACCGGCGCGACGAAGATCATCGGAGCGGCCGCTCCAAGCGTGACCAGCCCCAGCCCCGCGGCCTTCTCGCCCTCGGGAGCGAGGTCGTAGGCGAGCAGGGCGCGCAGCACGAACTGCATCTGCATCGCCATGAAGAAGGCGGTGTTGCCCCCGAAATACCAGGCGAATTCCCGCTCTTCCAGCGAGGAGAGGGTCCGCTGCAGGGCGTTGCCGGGACCGTAGGTGTTGTGGCTGCGGATCACCGGTGGGCGCCCCGCTCGGGGTCGCCGCCCGGCTGCCCGGAGAGCAGGGGCGAGGGCATCGAAATTGAGTGTACACGCGCCGCCCGAGCGCACCATTCACGCCACGATGGCGGTCAGGATCGCCGCCGCAGCGTCGCCCGCGTCACCCGTGTCGACGAGCACCCTGCGGCCCTCGACCATCTGCCCGGCGGGGATCGCACGGCTCACCGCGACGTCCGTCAGTTCCATCGAGGCCGACCCCTCCAGTCGCACCACAGCCAACCACGCGCTCCCGTCGAACCGAACCAGCTGTCCTCGCAGCGTCGCCATCAGTCCATCTCCCCCATGCCCACGATCGAGTCGTAGCGGGGCCGCCTGCCCGGTCGGCGGCTGTACTCCATCCCCAGCTCAACGACCCGGAAGGGCCGCTCCCGCAGTCCCAGCCGTTCGTCCGTGACGCTTATGGCGTCGAACAGCTCAAGGCCCGGGTGGAACGGCGCCACGAGCGCGCCGGCCTGCTGCTCGCGCCGGTCCCGCTCGAGCGATGCGGCCGCGTGGTCGAGCGCCTGCGCGCCCGTACCAGCGTCGAGGCTGCGCACGAGGCGCAGCCGCTGCCCGTCCCGGTAGATGCTCGCGAAGTCGTGCGCGTCGGCATCGATCGTCGGGCCCTGCGCCCGCACCCAGTTCGACGCGGGAGCGCCGTCGCCCAGCACCACGCGCGCCGCCGGGTGATCGCCGTCCCCGAAGCGCTCGACCGGCTCTGCTCCGGGCTCCGAAACGGCCAGCCCGTCGCCGCTGGAGCGAACCGCGACGCGGCTCGTGCCGAGCAGGCGCCGCGCGGCCGAGAGCCCGGACTCGCCCGGCGACACGGCAAAGGCCGGGCTGCTCCCGGACCAGTCCTCCCCGCCTTGGCCGCTCACGCGGATACCCGCGCTCGCGCACAGCCGCCAGAAGAGGCGCTCGCGCGAATACTCGCCCGCCGCCGCCTGCCAGACCTGCGAGGGACGCCACGCCGCCAACCGCTCCCAGTGCCCCGAGCACTCCAGCACCACCCGCGCCTGGCCTCCTTCGCGCTCCCGCGTCACGTCGTCGATGACGGCGTGTACGGCGCCCCCGTACTCCGGCCCGCCGCCCGCCCCCGAGCGGTAGCCCGGCGCGATCTCGACCGTCCGTCCCGGCCCGAGCTCGGGCAGCGCGCCACCGGAGTCGTCGAGCACGAGCCGGGCGCGTGTCGCGAACGGCGCCAGCCGCCACGAGGCCTCGACGATGTGCTCGCTCACGTCGAGGCTGCGCCCCAGCCGAGCCCGCCACACCCCGTCCGGCGCCGAGCCCCAGGCCGTCCCCGATTCCGGTGTCGCTACCGCCAGGCCGTACGCGGAGGTCGCCTCGTGCGGCTCCGGCTCCGACCACCCATCCGGATTCCCGGCGACCGAGGCGGGCGGATGGCTCGTGTAGACGCGGCTTTCCGGCTCTCCACCCGCGTCCCGTGCGGCGAAGCAGGCCCGCTGGTCAAGGCCTCCCGGCTGAAACACCCCCGGCCCGCCGAACTCCCGCGCCGAGGAGGCGTCCGACTCCGCGATCACGCTCAGCCCCGACCAGAAGTCCGCGGGGAACCCGCCATCGCCCAGGAACGCCGACCACACCTGCTTCCTCCCCGAAGGATGCGCCCGGCCGCTCACGACGAGGCGATAGTCGTGGCCGTCGTGCATCGCTCCCACGCCCGTCAGTGCCGAGACCTCCCCGCCCCTCGTCCAGTTCGTCCCTGACGCGTCCCAGGCGCCCTCCCGGCGACGCAGCCGCTTCAGCACGCCCGACCCCTGCGTGTAGAAGGCGCAGACGTCCCCGTCGGACGCGCGCACCCCGAGGGCCAGCCACTCGATGGCTGCGCTCTCCCGCACGAGCATCTGTGCGGCCTCCCACGTCACCCCGCCGTCGCTGCTGCGCCGCAGCGCGAGCTCGCGTCCACCGCTCGCGACGGACAGGAGCAGCAACTCGCTCCCGCGCGCCCCAAGCGCCACCCCCGTCTCCGGCTCTGCGCTCCCCAGTCCCGTCCACGCGTCCCACGTCGAGTCTGCACCGGGGTTCGGCACGCGCGAGACCGCGAGCGCCCCCGCATCGTTGCGGGCGCGGATCACGGTTCCGCCTGCGGCGACTGCGAGAGCGTGCGGGCAGTCCCGTTCGTCGCCCCGGTAGAGGCGCTCCCAGGGAAGCAGGGGCACGCCCCACCGGTCGGCGCGGATGATGGTGCGCACGTGGGGCAGGCGGTCGGGGCCGCGCTGGTGGGCTCGGAGCGAGGTGGGGATCGGTCTCATGGGGTGGCAGGCTGCGGGCCCGCCCGGAGACCTCCTAGCGGATCATGTCGCGCAGCCCCTCACCACCAATAGCCGGCTGCCAGGAGCCAACAGCCCCCTACACATCCACCATCTCGACGCGGGACACCTCCGCGCCGCTCGCCGCGATGCGGGTCACCAGCGTCCGCCCCGACATCCCCGCCCCCTCGAGCGTGTCGAGCATTGCCTTCGCCACGTCCCGGCTCCCGTCCTCCGGCGTGAACGCGGCGACGCTGCTCCCCGCCCCGCTCAGCCAGGCCGCGTGCGCGCCCGCGCCCTTTGCCGCCGCAAACACGTCGTAGAGCGGCGGGAACAGGGCCGACCGCTGCCGCTGGTGGAAGCGGTCCTGCGTCGCCTCGTCGAGCAGGTCCGAGCGACCCGCCGCCAGCGCCGCCACCAGCAACCCGAGCCGGCTGCTCGTGTGGATCGCGTCCTGGCGGCTGTAGCTGTCGGGCAGGAGGCGCCGGGCCTCCTTGGTCGGCATCGAGTGATCCGGGATCAGTAGTGCGATCTGCAGGTCGCTTGGGTAGCGACAGCGGACGCGGGCAAACCCGTCCTCGGTGGCGACGCAGGCCTGCACGCCCCCGAATAGCGCCGGGCAGGCGTTGTCGACGTGCCCCTCGAGCTCGGCCGCCAGCGCCAGGCAGGCGTCTTCGTCGAGGGGATGCCCCTCCCGCTCGTTCACCGCGAGGACCCCGGCTACGCGCGCGACCGCGCTCGCGCCCAGGCCCCGCCCCAGCGGGATCGCGACCGTGTAGCGCGCCGTCAGTCCCGCCGGACTTGGCCGCCCGATCCGCTCGTAGGCCGCGCGAGCGGCGGAGAGCACCATCTTCTCGCCGACATCGCTCGTGGGAAGCTGCTCGGCGTCGCTGAACGTCACGGTGACGGAGGCGAACAGGTCCAGCGCCAGCCCGAGACAGTCGAAACCGGTGCCGATGTTGGCGCTCGTGGCGGGTACCCGAACGGTGACGGCTGTGCCTTCCATGGATGGCGCCCCTCCACGCGGACCATCGATCGTAGCACCTGCCCCCGAGCGCGCGACCCGGCGGAAAACCCCCATCCCTCTGCTACGATCCGCCCCCAAATGCCGGACGCCCCCCGCCCCTCCGTCGCCCCCGAGAGTCTCGCCGATATCGAGCGGGCTCTGCTGGGCGTCCTCTGCGTCGGACTGCCCCCGGCCCGCGCCGCCGGCAGCGACGCCTTCCGCGTCGACTACGTGACGGCGCGCATCCTCGGTCTGCTCGAAGGGGACGCCGAACGCCACCTTGCCGGCGAACGCGTCACCGTCGCCTTCCGCGACCGCCTCCGCGAGGCCATCGCCTCACTCTCCGAGGCGGGCATCCTCGCCGACCAGCCCCCAGGCGTCCCCGCCGCACCCGGCGGCTACGAGGAGGGTCTCGCCATCGACGTGGTCGAGCCCGACGCCCACCCCACTGTCCTCGACCGCCACCTCGCCCAGGAGTGTATGGAGACGCTCTTCCAGGTGAAGGCCGTCTACCCCTACCTGATGGAGCGGTACTCGGCCAGCGGCGAGGTCTGGCGACGCCTGCGGGCCGAAGGCTACGGGCAGTAGCGGCGGTAGACTGAGCCGATGGCTCCCGTAATCACCCTCCGCCAGGAACACCTCGACGCGATGATCGCCCACGCCCTGGAGGATGCCCCCAACGAGTGCTGCGGCATGATCGGCGCGCGCGACGGCGCCGTCACCGCCCTCCACCGCGCCGAGAACGCCGAGGCGAGCCCCTACCGCTTCAGCATCGACTTCCGCGAGCAGCGCCGCATCGAGGAAGCCATGGACGAGGCCGGTGACTCGCTCGCCGGCTTCTACCATTCGCACACGGGCAGCCCCGCCCGCCCCAGCCCCACCGATATCCGCATGATGAGCACCTTCTTCGGCCCGCCCTTCGTGCACTTCGTCGTCAGCATTGCGAACCGCGAACGCCCCGACGTGCGCGTCTTCCACATCGAGGGTGAGGCCGCCACCGAGCAGGAGTACACGGTCGAAGCCTGAGCCCCGGGAGGACCGCCATCCCCGCCTCCATGCGTCCCACCGCCCGCTCCTACCCGTCCCCTGCGCTCAACCTGCGCGGGCGAACCTTCGAGTGGGGAACGCGCACCTACCTGATGGCCATCGTGAACGTCACCCCCGACTCCTTCAGCGGTGACGGGCTCGGCCCGGACCCCGAGGCCGCAGTCGCCCTCGCCAGCGCGTTCGCCGAGCAGGGCGCTGACATCATCGATGTCGGCGCCGAGTCGACCCGCCCCGACGCGATTCCCCTGACACCGGAACAGGAAGCGGAGCGCGCCCTCCCCGCCGTCGCCGCCATCCGCGCCACTACCGACCTCCCCATCTCCATCGATACGCAGCACGCCGAGGTTGCGGACGCGGCCCTTGAGGCGGGCGCCGACGTGGTCAACGACATCAACGGCCTTCGCGCCGACCAGCGTATGGCAGCGGTTGTGGCGTCTCGGGGAGCCGCCCTCGTCGCCATGCACAACCAGCGCGGCCGTCCCTCCGGCGACGTTGTTGCGAACGTCCTCGCCGGCTGGGACGAGAGCCTGCGTATTGCCGATAAGGCTGGCGTCCCCCGCGACCGCATCGTCCTCGACCCCGGCTTCGGCTTCGGCTGGACCCCCGAGGAGAACCTGCAGATCGTGCAGCGGCTGGACGAGTTCGCCGCGGCGGGCCAGCCCCTCCTCCTCGGTCCCTCCCGCAAGTCGACCCTCGGACTCGTGCTCGACGCCCCCGTCGAAGAACGCCTCGAAGGGACCGCCGCCACCGTCGCCATCGCGATCGCGGGGGGCGTCGACATCGTCCGCGTCCACGACGTGGCCGAGATGCGCAGGGTCGCGGCCGTCGCCGACGCCATCGCCCGCGGCCTCTGGCGGGCGCCGTGAGCGAAGCGATCCTCGCCCTCGGCTCGAACCTCGGCGACCGCGCCGCCAATCTCCGCGCCGCCCTCGACCTTCTCGAAGAGCGCGGCGCTACCCCGACGCGCGCCTCCTCCGTCTGGGAGACCCCACCCGTCCCTGCCGACCAGCCCCCCTATCTGAACGCCGCCGTCGCCGTCGAGACGGACCTCGACGCCGAAGCCCTGCTCGCTGTCGCCAAGGAGGTCGAACACCTCCTCGGCCGGCGACCGACTGGACGCTGGCGCCCCCGCCCCATCGACATCGACCTGCTCTTCTGTGGTGAGCGCGAGGTCGCGACTGAAACCCTCACCGTTCCCCACCCCCGCATCGCCGAGCGCGCCTTCGTGCTGCTGCCCCTCGCCGAAGTGCTCGAAGGTCCCCTGCCCGTGCTCGGCCGAAGCGCCGTCGATCTTCTGGTGGGACTGGACATTGCTGGGCACGAGTGCACCGGCGTACGTCTTCGCCCGGGCCCTTAAGTTCGGAATAGCCTCAGACCCAGGGGTGGTCGTCCATCTGGGCGCCGCCCGAGAGCTGCACCGCCGCTCCCCACCCCGCCAGCGCCGCGATGCCGAGAAACACGAGCGCCACCGGCGCGAGCAGCCAGCTTGCCCCCAGCGTGCCCCGTGCCGCCGCAACCGCAAGCGCGGCCAGCGCGAGCAGGCCGCCGCCGTTGGCGAGGTGGGTCCAATGCAGCGACTCGCGGGTCTCCACCGGTGGCGGCTCGGACGAGTTCATGCCTCGCGCAGCTCCGGGGGCAGCAGGTTCGGGATGCCCTCTTCGATCGGGAATGTCTCCCCGCAGGCGGCGCAGTCGAGCGCCCCGCTCAGGATCTCGCCGCCCTCCTCGTCCACAACGGTCAGGGTCAGTTCAGCCTTGCACAGCGGGCACGCGAGCAGTTCCATCAGGTCTGGGCGCATGGCGCAATTGTACTGACGCCCGCGTAAGGCACCCGACGTTCCGTTAGCAGGGCTCCCCGTACCATGAAACGCCAGTGAACTGGCTCTCCCTCGTCATCGTCGTGGTCGTGGCGCTGCTCACGTGGCGAGCCTTCCGCCGGGGCTTCCTGCGGGAGCTGGTGGGGTTGGCGGCGCTCATCCTGGCCGTCCCCGTCGCCGGCGTCTTCTACGACGACATGCTGCCCAAGGTCGAGCCCATCATCGACGACAGCACCGTCTCGGCGCTCGTTTCCTTCCTTGCCATCTTCATCGGCGTGATCGTCGCCGGGCAGCTCCTCGGCTACCTCCTGCGGCGCAGTGTCGACATCCTCAACCTCGGCGGCGCGGACCGCGTAGCCGGGGCCGCCTTCGGTCTCCTGCAGGGAGCGCTGCTCTGCCAGGTCCTGCTGGTCGTCCTCGTCAACTTCCCGACGCCGGACATCCGCACGCATATCGACGACTCCACCATCGCTACGAGGCTGCTCGATGGCGCCCCGGTGGTCCTCGCCTTCTTGCCCGACTCCTTCGACGACGCGGTCGATCTCTACCTCGAAGGCATCGAGTTCCTCGAGGGCGTTGACCTCGATGAGGTTGGCTCGGGCCGGTAAGCGGGCCCGCGGAGGGCTCGCGCCCGCCTGCCGTATCATGCCTGTGGCGGCGGCCAGAACGCCCGGAGGCTTTCATGCTCATGACCACGTCGGACTCGGTGCCGGGGCGCGAGATCGCCGAGACACTGGGGCTGGTGACGGCCAACTCCGTGCGCGCCCGGAACATCGGGCGCGACATTCTGGCCGGCCTCAAGAACATCACAGGCGGGCAGATCGGCGCCTACCGCCAGCTCCTGGTGGAGTCCCGCCAGGAAGCGCTCGACCGGCTCGCGAGCGAGGCCGAGGCCATGGGCGCCGACGCGATCGTGACGCTGCGGCTCTCCACCGCTGCTGTTATGCAGGGGGCGGCCGAGATTCTCGTGTACGGGACGGCCGTGAAACTTCGGTAGACCCTCGCCCCCGAGGGCTTGCCTTATACTTTACCGGTACTTTACTTTCGCAACCCGGTCGAAGGAGGTCAGGGGTGGCCGAGATCATCCGAGCGAGCGAAATGGGCTTTTGCATGGGCGTTCGCCGCGCCGTGCAGATCATGGAAGACGAAGCCACGCCGGAGCATCCCATCGCGAGCGCCGGCGAGATCGTGCACAACCCCCACGTCGTCGAGGAGCTCGAACGTACGGGCGTGCACCAGCTCCCGGGGCCCGACGAGGTCGAGGGGGACTTCGGCGCCGTCACCGCTGACCGCGTGGGTCAGGGCCGTATCGCCATTACCGCCCACGGCGTCGGCGAGCGCGTCCTGCACGACCTCGAGGACGCCGGCCTGAACATCATCGACACCACCTGCCCCGTCGTGACGCGGGCCCAGCGCTACGCCCAGAAGTTCGTGCGCGACAACTGGCACGCCCTCATCTTCGGCGACCCCGGCCACAAGGAGGTACGGGGCATCATGGGCTGGGCCATCGACGAGCAGGGCCGCTCCGGCGTCACCGTCGTCGAGCACGCCGACATCGAGCATCTCCGCGACGTCATCGAGAACTTCCCCGACGGCTTCCCCAACAAGATCGGCGTGATGGCCCAGACCACGCACAAGATCGACGACTTCGCCCGCTTCGTCGGCAACCTGATGCTGCTCCAGCGCGAGGCGAACTTCGAGATGCACGTCGTCAATACCCTCTGCCACGCCACCACCGGCCAGCAGGCCGCGGCCGCCGAGCTCGCCCACCAGGTCGACGTGATGGTGGTCGTTGGCGGCAAGAAGAGCGCGAACACTCGCCACCTTCGCCAGGTGTGCGAATCGGAGGGCGCGAGGACCTACCACGTCGAGAGCGCGCACGAGCTCGACGCGGACTGGTTCGAGGATGCCGAGCGAATCGGGCTGACGGCCGGCGCGTCCACCCCCGATAGCTCGATCGACGAGGTGGAGGACCGGCTCGTGACGCTCGTGGGGGCTCGGTGACAGCCCCGAGCTCCATCCAGGGCGCCCAGGCCGCCGCCGGCTCTGCCGGCAGCGCCAGCGGCCTTGATGTGTGCATCGATCGCAGCGTCAGGCACCTGCTCTCTCTCCAGGCCGAGGATGGCTACTGGTGGGCCGAGCTCGAGTCGAATGCCACGATGGCTGCCGAGCACCTCCTCCTTGAGCGCTTCCTTGGCACCACCGAGGAGGAGCGCGAGCAGGGCATCGTCCGCTATCTCCTGGGGCTCCAGTGCGAGGACGGCTCCTGGCCCGTCTACTGGGGCGGCCCCGGCGACGTCAGCATCACAACCGAGGCCTACTTCGCCCTCAAGCTCGCCGGCGTCGATCCCGAACGGGAGGAGATGAAGCGCGCCCGCGAGTTCATCCGTTCCCGCGGTGGCGTGGGCGCGACCCGCATCTTCACCAAGCTCTGGCTCTCGCTCTTTGGGCAGTTCGACTGGGCGGCGCTTCCGGCCATGCCGCCCGAGTCGATCCTGATGCCCGTCTCCTCGCCCCTGAACATCTACATGTTCGCCTCGTGGGCGCGTGCCACCATCGTCGCCATCCTCGTCGTCTGGGCCTACCGCCCCGTCGTCCCCATCCCCGACTACGCCCATGTCGACGAGCTCTACCTCGACCCCGACGACCGGCGTTCCATTCCCCTCCGCCGCGATCGCCAGCCCTTTACCTGGCGCAACGCCTTCCTCGCCATCGACCGGGTGCTGCACGCCCACGAGAAGCTCCCCTGGAAGCCCCTCCGCGAGTTCTCCCTCAAGGAATGCGAGCGCTGGATCATCGAGCACCAGGAAGCGGACGGCACCTGGGGGGTCATCCAGCCGCCGTCGGTTTACTCGCTCATCGCCCTCAGGGCGCACGGCTACTCCATGGACGACCCCGTGATGCAGAAGGGGCTCAACGGCTTCCTTGGCGACTTCGCCTTGCGCCGCGGCAACACCTTCTCGGTGCAGCCCTGCCTCTCGCCGGTCTGGGACACCGCCCTCGCCGTCACCGGCCTGCGCGAAGCGGGCGTACCCGCCGCCGACGAAGCCCTCGTGCAGGCGGGCCGCTGGCTGCTCGCGCACGAGGTCCAGAGCCTCGGCGACTGGGCCCTCACCGTGCCCGGAATCGAGCCCGGCGGCTTCCCCTTCGAGTTCTCCAACGAGCTCTACCCCGACACCGACGACACCGCTGAGGTGCTCATCGCCCTGCGTCTGCTCGACCTGCGCGGCAAGGACGGCCCCTTCCACCGCTCGAAGGTCTGGCTGCGGGCGATGCAGTCCAGCAACGGCGGCTGGGGCGCCTTTGACCGCGACAACAACGACGAGTTCGTTTCCCGTATCCCCTTCGCCGACTTCGGCGCCACCTTCGACCCCCCCACCGAGGACGTGACCGCTCATATCCTCGAGGCCTTCGCCCTCGACGGCACGCCTCCGAGCGACGAGATGATGGATCGCGCCCTCGACTACCTCTGGGACACGCAGGAGCCGGATGGCTCCTGGTGGGGACGCTGGGGCGTCAACTACCTGTACGGCCTCGGTGCCGCCGTCCCCGCCCTCGTGACCGCCGGGGTCGACCCCGCCGACCCGCGCCTCCGCCGGGCCGTGCGCTGGCTCGAACATCACCAGCAGCCTGACGGCGGCTGGGGCGAGAGCTGCGCGACCTACGAGGATCCCTCCCTGCGCGGCCAGGGCCCCAGCACCGCCTCGCAGACCGCGTGGGCCCTGCTCGCCCTGCTCGCCGTCGAACCGCCCGACCACCCCGCCACCGTTCGCGGCATCGACTACCTGGTACGCACGCAGACCGACAGCGGCGAGTGGATCGAACCACACTTCACGGGAACCGGTTTCCCGCGGGACTTCATGCTCAAGTACCACCTCTACTCCAACTACTGGCCCCTCTGGGCGCTCGGACGCTACCGGCGTCTGCGTGATGGGAACCCCATCCACCTGCCCGAGACGGACCCCCTGGGATGACCGCCCAGACCGGCGACGGCCTTCGGCGGTGGCCGATCGAGCGCCCCACCACCCCCCGCGAGGCCTACCGCTGGTGCGAGCAGTACGCCCGCCGCCACGACGAGAACTTCACCGTCGTCTCCTACCTCCTGCCGAAGAAGCTGCGCCGCCACTTCTTCGCCGTCTACGCCTTCTGCCGCTACACCGATGACCTCGGCGACGAGGCCGAGGGCGATCGGCTCGCCCTCCTCGACTCCTGGGAGCAGGACTTGCGCGACGCCGTCGCCGGGAATCCCCGGCGCCCCCTCCTCATCGCCCTCGCCCGCACCATCGAGCGGAAGGAGATTCCGCTCGACCCCTTCCTCCGCCTGATCGAGGCGAACCGCATGGATCAGCGCGTCTCCCGCTTCGCCACCTACGATGATGTCCTCACCTACTGCAGCTACTCGGCCACGCCCGTCGGCCAGATGGTGCTCGCCGTCCTCGGCTACACCGATGCAGAGCGCGTCGCCCTCTCCGACCAGACCTGCATCGGCCTCCAGCTCGCCAACTTCTGGCAGGACGTCTCCGTCGACATCGAGAAGGGCCGCATTTACCTGCCACTCGAGGACCTGCAACGGTTCGGTGTCGACGAGCAGCAGATCATCGACCGGCGCTTCGACGAGCGCTATCGCGAGCTCATGAAGTTCGAGGTGGCTCGCGCCCGCGCCTGCTTCGCCGAGGGCAAGAAGCTCGAGGCCCGCGTCTCGCGCTCGGTGCGCACCGACATCCGCCTGTACCGGCTCGGCGGCGAAGCCATCCTCAACGCCATCGAGGCCGCCGGCTACGACACGCTCAGCGCCCGCCCCCGCGTCACCAAGGCCGTCAAGGCCCGGCTGGCGCTCGTGAACGGTGCCCGTGTCGCTATGGGTATCTGAAAGAGGGTAAGGGGAACGCAATGGCTTTCGACGTGCTGGCGGAGCTTGATGCTCACGCCGATGAGCGGTTCACACCGGAGGAGGCCTACGCCTGGTGCAAGGCCTACACCAAGGACCGCGCCTCGAACTTCTACTACGCCTTCACCATCCTGCCCGCTGAGAAGCGCAACGCCATCTATGCCGCCTACGCCTTCAGCGGCTACGTCGACGACATCGCCGACGAGCTCACCGACAGGTCCCGCCAGGAGAAGGAGATCGCCCTCGCCCGCGAGCGCCTCGAAGCCTGCTACGCCGGCTCCCGCCAGGGACCGCTCTTCATCGCCCTCGGCGACGCGGTCGACCGCTTCTCCATGCCCCAGCAGCACTTCGGGGAGCTGGTGAACGGCGTTGAGATGGACTTCACCATCAACCGCTACGAGACCTGGGACGACCTCCGCCAGTACTGCTACCGCGTGGCCTCGATGGTCGGCCACATCTGCGTCTCCATCTTCGGGGCGAAGCCCCACCCCCGCGCCGAAGAGTTCGCCACCAGCATGGGGATCGGCCTCCAGATCGTGAACATCATGCGCGACGTGAAGGAGGACGCGGAGCGAGGCCGCGTCTACTTCCCCACCGAGGAACTGGCCGCCCACGGCCTCACGCCCGATGACGTCCTCGCCTGCGACTACGACGAGCGGTTCCGCTCGATGATGGCCGCCCAGGGGGAGCGCGCTCATCGCTACTTCCGCCGCGGACGCCACCTCCTGCCTCTCCTCGACGTGCGCTCCCGCATGTGCGTGAACGTGCTCCAGGGGGTCTACTTCGAGCTGCTCCAGCGCATCGAGGAGCGCAACTACGACGTCCTCTCCGAGCGCGTCCGTCTCAACGGCCGGGAGAAGGCCTCCGCCATCGCGCGCCTCTGGGGTTCCGCCGCCCTCCTGGGGCCGGCGCGATCGGGCTGACGCCCGCACGGCCATGAGGGTTGGCATCATCGGCGCGGGGTTGGCCGGGCTGGCCGCCGGGCTGGAGCTCGCCGACCGCGGCCACCAGGTCGAGGTGCTGGAACGCCGCCCCTGGGCCGGAGGCGCCACCTACTCCTTCCCCGACGACGAGACCGGCGACGAGGTAGACAACGGCCAGCACCTCTTCATGGAGTGCACATCCGCCTACCGCGCCTTCCTCCAGCGACTCGGCACGCTGCACCTCACCTACCGCCAGGAGCGCCTGCACGTCCCCGTGTTCGACCCCGACGGCCGCCGCTCCGACCTCTGGTCCTCGAACCTTCCCCTCGGCCTCCACCTCGCCCCCGCCCTCCTCCGCTACCGCCACCTCTCCTGGCGCCAGAAGCTCGAGGTCGCGCGCGCCTTCCTCGCGCTACGGCTCCTCCAGGTCCACGAGCGCGGCCGCCTCGAGCGGATCACCTTCGAGGAGTGGCTCCGCGAGCGAAAGCAGTCACCAGACACGATCCGCGAGTTCTGGGACTTCCTCGTCATCCCCACGCTCAATTGCCGCGCCGACGAGGCCAGCGCCAGCCAGTCGATCTTCGTGCTGGAGGAGGGCTTCCAGAAGGACCCCCGAGCCGCCGCCCTCGCCGTGCCCGCCACCGGCCTCTCGAAGCTCCACGTGGAGCCCGCCATCCGCGCGATCGAAGAGAGGGGCGGGAAGGTCGCCATGCGAGGCGGTGTCGAGTGCGTCAGGGTCGAGGACGGCCGCGTCGTATCGCTCGCACTGGGCGACGGCGAATGCCGCACCTTCGATGCGTACGTCAGCGCTCTCGCCCCCTGGCGCCTCCTCCCCCTCCTCCCCGAGCATGTGCGCGGGGACAGACCCTTCGCCGACCTCGCCCACTTCGAGCCCGCCCCCATCCTCAACCTCCACCTCTGGTTCGACCGCCCCGTCTTGGACCTCCACTGCGCCTCCTTCATTCGCTCCGAGGTGCAGTGGGCCTTCAACCGCAGCCGCCTCGGCGGCGAGGACGAATCCGAGCGTCAGCACCTCGTCCTCTCGATCAGCGCGCCGGGCGATCTCTTCGCCCTGAACCAGGAGCAGGTCTGCGAGCGCGTCCTGCCCCAGTTGCGGCAGGCGCTGCCCCCCGCCCGCGAGGCCAACCTCGTGCGCTATCGCGTGACCAAGGAGCCGGAGGCGACCTTCGTGCCCGCTCCCGGGCTCTTCCGCCCCGGCCCCCGCACGCCGCTACCCAACTTCTTCCTGGCGGGCTCGTATACCGATACGGGCTGGCCCGCCACCATGGAATCGGCCGTTCGAAGCGGTCTCGCCGCGGCAGCAGCAGTGGAGGCGAGTAGTGCATAGCCTTCGCGCCGCTCGCTCCGTATGCTGTGCCGCCAGTCTCCCGGAGGAATCACGATGGGCATCCCCCTTCGCCAGGCGTTCGCCGTCAGCCGCTACCTGCTGAAGCAGAAGCTGCTGCGCAAGGAGCGCTACCCGCTCGTGCTCATGCTGGAGCCCCTCTATCGCTGCAATCTCGAGTGTGAGGGCTGCGGCAAGATCCAGCACCCCGAGGAGATCCTCAACACCTACCTTTCCCCCGAGGAATGCTGGGAAGCCGCCGATGAGTGCGGCGCCCCCGTCGTCTCCATCGCGGGCGGCGAACCCCTCATCCACCCCCAGATCGACGAGATCGTCGAGGGCCTGATCGAGCGCAAGAAGTTCGTCTACCTCTGCACCAACGCCATCCTCCTCGATCGCTGGCTGCCCAAGCTGGAGCCCTCCCCCTACCTCACTATCAGCGTCCACATGGACGGCCTCCGTGAGCAGCACGACAAGGCCGTCGACCGTGAGGGCGTGTTCGACAAGGCCGTCGCCGGCATCCGCAAGGCGAAGGAGCAGGGCTACCGCGTCAGCACGAACACCACCGTCTTCAACGACAGTTCCCCGCAGGAAATGGGCGACCTCTTCAACTTCCTCATGGACGACCTCAACGTCGACGGCATGATGGTCTCGCCTGGCTACGACTACCCCAAGGCGCCCAACCAGAGCGTCTTCCTCAGGCGCCCCGAGATGATCTCCACCTTCAAGTCCATCCTCGATTCCCCTGACCGGCGTCGCTGGCGCTTCTTCCATACCCCCGTTTTCCTCGACTTCCTCCAGGGCGAGCGCGCCATGCAGTGCACGGCCTGGGGCAACCCCACCCGTAGCGTCCTCGGCTGGCAGCGCCCCTGCTACCTGATGAACGAGAGCTACGCGGAGAGCTTCGTCGAGCTCATCGAGGAAACCGAGTGGGAGCGCTACGGCTACGGCCGCGATGCGCGCTGCACCAACTGCATGGCCCACTGCGGCTACGAGGCCACCGCCGTCGGCGCCACCATGGCGAGCCCCCTCGAGGGTGTCCGCGCGGCGCTCGGTACGCTAGGCGGCCGCGGCAGTTCGTGAGTCTCCTCATCGTGGCGCCCACGACGCGCGAAGCGCGCGCGGTCGGCTTCGGGTGCCAGGTCACGGGCACGGGTGAGGCAGGCGAACGCGCCCTCGCCGCCCTCTTGGACGAGCAGAAGCCCGACACTGTCCTCATCGCGGGTCTCTGCGGTGGGCTCGACCCCTCCCTCGGCCCCGGCCACCTCATCCTCGCCCGCGAAGCCATGGACGAGCGCGGCGAGGCCCTCCAGCCCCCTGCGATGACGCTCCAGAACGCCCGTCGCGCCCTCCGCAACGAGGGTCCCCGGTTCGTCTGCTCGCGGCTCGTGACCGTCGCAAGGCCCGTCGCCACGCGCACTGCCAAGCGCGACCTCTGGAACGAGCACGGAGCCGCCGGCGTCGATATGGAGACGGCCGCCTTCGCCAGGGTGGCCGTCGAGCACGGAGCCGACTGGATGGCCCTCCGCGCCGTTATCGATCCCGCTGCCATGGAGCTGCCCGCCCCCCTTCGCGACTGGAACGGCGAGTCAAGCGAGTTCGGCGTGGCGGCGGGCATCGCCCTGCGCCCCAACGCCTGGCTCGCCGGCGGACGCCTGGCGCTGGCGCTCCGCTCCGCCGGACGCGCCCTGCGCGCTGCCACCCCCATCGTTGCCCGCGTGGTCCGCGACACCGTCCCCCTCGGCGACGACCTTCTGGCCTGATGCCTGCCCAGCCTGTCGTCGTCATCACCGGCGCGAGCGCCGGCATCGGGCGCGCCACCGCCATTCGCTTCGCCCGCGAGGGCGCCGCGATCGTCCTCGCCGCACGTTCGCGCGAGCGCCTTGAGCGGCTCGCCGAACGTCTCGAGCACCGCTTCGGGGTGGAGGTCCTCGTCGTGCCCTGCGATGTGCGTAATCGCGGCCAGGTGGAGGGGCTGGCGGAGACCGCTGTCGCCACCTTCGGACGCATCGATGTGCTCGTGAACAACGCCGGCTACGGCCTCTACGGCCGCATCGAGGACACCCCAGACGAGGCCTTCCGCGACCTCCTCGAGACCAACGTGCTCGGCGTACACCACGCTATCCGCGCCGTCCTGCCCCACATGCGCCGCCGGGCCTCGGGTCACATCGTCAACGTCGGGTCCGTGGTCGGGAAGCGGAGCTGGCCCTATCACGGCGCGTACGCCGCCAGCAAATTCGCCCTGACCGGCCTGACCCAGGCTCTTCGCGGCGAGCTCGCCGGCTCGGGCGTGAGTGTGACGCTCGTGCTCCCTGCCAGCACCGACACGGAGTTCTTCGCCAACGCCCCGACGTACTCCTCCGAGTACACGCCCGCTCCCCTCGGCCCCGTCCAGACCCCGGGCCAGGTGGCCCGCGCCATCGTGCGCTCGGTTCGGCGCCCCGCCGTCGAGGTCCACATGCAGCCCCTCATGCGCGTCGCCCACATCCTCGCCGAGGTCTTCCCCGGCCTCACGGCCTGGGCCAGCGAGCTCCACTACCGCTGGCTCCAGCGCTAACCGAGCGCCGACACTTTTGGCCAAGACTCATTGATAGCCGTATTGTTAGCTCGTGACAATTGAGTCAGAGAGCGAACCGAACTCGATTCCGGGCGCGCGGCTACTGCTCAATCAGATGGTGCGACTGAACGACAACGTGCTGGTCTCGGTCGACCAACTCCGCCAGAAATCCCGTTCCTACCTCAGCGTGGGGGCGCTCGCCGTAACAGCCTCGGCAGCCCTGCTGGCGCTGTCCGGCGACCTGCCCGAGGGACTCTGGATCGGTTCTGTTGTCGCCCTGGTCCTGTTCGGCACTTCCGCAGTCGCTGCCGTGCTGGCCGAGCGCACAACTGCGCTTCCCGATGCTCCCGATGTCGTGGATCTTGCCGCCCTCGTCAATCAGCCCGACTCGGACTGGAGCGAAGACCAGATCGCATTCTGGGTAGCCCGGGAGTACATCGAGCGTATCCAGCCACTGGCTGAACGCGAGTTGCGTGCAACCACCCGGCTGGTGAGTGCGCAGATGTTTCTGTTCCTCGGCGAGGTGACGGTGGTGGGAGGGACACTGACCGTGGCCCTCGCCTATTAGTCTGCCGCAGGCTGTGGGTCCGGCGGAGGAAACGTTCGCGGGTAGTCACGTGGCGTGACGTGTGGCGGCTTCCGGGAAGGCGGTGGGATATCCACCCTTGACGGCGGCTTCGGCGCCTGACCCTTGCCTTCGTTTCGGCTCATGACTCCATCATGCCGCTCCGGGGGCAATCTCGCCACACCCGGGCGTGAAGGAGGGGCGGCCTGGCCGCCCCTCCGGTCGTTGTGGGTGGTCGGTGGCCGTGGCTACTCCCGCGAGACCCAGTTCTCGAGCAGCGCGTGGAAGTGGCGGATCTTCGTCTCGCCGTAGTTTCCGAACTGCACGAACTCCTTCTTCGTCGCGTGCAGCCCCAGCTGCACCCGCGGAAGGTTGTAGGTGTCCTGGTTGAACACCCGCGCGAGCATCCCCAGCTCCGGCGCCTCCGTCCAGTCGTCGTCGACCCCGATCCAGTGGATGGGGGCAGCCGGCGGACGCTCGCCGTCCTGCGGGTACGGCGCCAGGTAGAGGCACTCCATGATGCTCTCGTCCGGGTTGTTTCCGTTCGGCCGGAAGCGGTAGACGATCCGGTTGAACGAGCCCCACGGGTGGAAGTTGGGGAACAGCGTGAAGTAGATGCTGTCGTTCAACTCCGCATCCGGCACGTTATCCATCAGGTCACCAAGCACCGGGCGCAGGCCCTCGCGCATCGCGGCCGCTCCGATCTCGCGCACGGAAGCGCCGTTCGACGGCGCTGCCGTCATCTGCTCCATGCGCTTGTCCATCTCTTCCGCTGCACTCTCGGCCTCGAGGTCCTCGCTGCCGCCGTTGTCGTCCGTGGCGTTGTTGCCGCGACGGTTCTCCCAGTACTGGTCGTCCGTCTCGAGCTGCTTGCCCGCGAGCCACTGGCACATGTGCGGATCGGCCTCTCCGAGGTCGCCGCTGATCCAGGTGCCGCCCTCGGTGAACACGCCCGAGCGGCCGTCCGGATGGGTGACGAGTACCGTGCTGTCCGGCTGCGTGTCGTAGATGGCCCCCGTCAACGGGTGGCGCATCTTGAACGGACTCGCGTCCGGCAGCGGCTCCTCCTCGGGCACGTTCGAGAGGTGCGGGCTCGGCACGCCGTTCGGCGTGATCGCGCGCGCGTAGTTCCCGAACACGTCGTACTTCGAGTTCGCGTCGCAGATGCCCGCCAGGATCTGCGGGTGCGTCGCGACCACGTGGTACGCCTCCATAAAGGCTTCCTGCGCCACCTTCCAGTTGCAGCGCAGCACCTTGGCGACGTGAGCCTCCTTGTACCGCTTCTCGTAGGGAAGCAGCGTGAAGTGGCTCTCCAGGTCGCCCACGAAGTCCTCGAACGGCTCCGCGTCCGGATCCGGGTTGATGAACACGAACCCGCCCCAGCTCGCCACGTTCACCTCGGGCAGCGACTGCTCGTCCGGGTTCACGTAGGGGAAGTCCCACTGGCAGGGGATTTCCTTCAGCGTGCCGTCCAGGTTCCAGGTCCAGCCGTGGAACGCGCAGCGCAGGTCGCGCGCCCGCTTGCCGTCCTCCTGCCGTAGCAGGCGGCCCCGGTGGAGACAGGCGTTGTAGTAGGCCTTGAACTCTTCCTCCGCCACGCGCACGACGAGGTAGGAGAGGTCCCCGACGTCGTAGACGAGGTAGTCGCCCACGTCGGGGATGTCGTCCTCGTGGCAGGCCATCTGCCAGACGCGCTTCCAGAGCTTCTCGATCTCCAGGTCGTGCCACTCGCGCGACGTGTAGCGCTCGACAGGTACGCGGGTCGGCTGGCCCTCCTCCAGTGGGGAGTCGCGCAGCAGGTACTCCGGTACGGGATGGCTGTCCTCGGCGAGGAGCTGGGTGTAGGCAATGCCCGCAGAGCGGTTCGTGCCGGTCAGGGTTTCGGTCATGGTGGGAGCCCCCGATTCGAGACCGTGAGAGGTCTTCGGATTCGCGCGGATCGTAGCAGAGCCAGCGCCGCAATAGGGACCCTCCCGCACGCCGGGGTGCATGGGGTAGGCTGACGCGCACGCGGCCCCTGCTGGCCGCCACGCACACGAAGAAGGAGGGAGCACCGATGCTCCTCGAAGGCAAGGTCGGGATCGTTACCGGAGTCGGCATGGGGATGGGCGAGGCTGTCGCCCGGCGCTGGGCCCGCGAGGGTGCCCGCGTCATCGGCACCGACGTCAACGACGAGGCCGGCCACTCCGCCATCGACGCCATCAAGGCCGCCGGCGGCGACGCCCACTACGTCCACGCCGACAGCGGCAGCGAGGACGACTGGCAGGCCGTCAGTTCCTACGCCATCAACGAACTCGGCGGGCTGCACATCCTCCACAACAACGCCGCTATCCACTTCTGGTTCGACTCCATCAACGATCCCATGGAGAAGTGGGACCAGATGATGGACATCAACCTGCGCGGCGTGCTCCTCGGCTGCCGCTACGCCATCCGCCACATGATCACGGCCGGTGGTGGGGCCATCGTCAACACGTCTTCCGTCTCCGCCCTCCACGGCGTCCCCCTCCAGGGGCTCTACGGCTCGACCAAGGCCGGCGTCATCAACCTGACTCGCTCCCTGGCTCGCGCCTACGGCCCCCAGGGCGTGCGCGTGAACGCCATCTGCCCCGGCACCATCGACACGCCCATGCTCCACACCGCGGCTGCCGAGGCCGCCGAGCTCTACCGCGACCAGGACGAGCCCGTCGGTGGTCGCGGCGGCAGCACCGGCCCGACGCTCGACGGCGGTCGCCTCGGCACCCCGGACGAAATCGCCAACGCGGTGACGTTCCTCGTCTCGGACGAGGCGTCCTACATCAGCGGCGTCTTCCTCCCGGTCGACGGAGCGATGATGGCCTAGGCGACTCCCGCTTTCGCGGGCTCCTTCGCCCAGGCAAGGCCGCGGCGTACGAGCTCGTAGAACACCGGCAGCTCCCACGAGCCGCGCATGATCGGCGCTTCATCCACCAGCGGCTGCATGTCGTACTTGCCGCACGAGTGGCCGAGCGTCAGGTAGAAGACGGCGCCCTCGCCCAGCTCCCGCACGTAGGCGATGAGGCGGGGGTCGTCGTCCGGCCAGTCGTTCTCGACGTAGCCCGCCTCGAACTTTCCGGTGAAGCGCGTCTCGAGGAGGGGCGTAAGGCCTTCCGAGTAGTCGCACAGGTATATCTCGTCCGACGCCTCGAACGGCTCGATGCCGGCGACGAGGGGGTGGTCCGGCGCCGTAACCGTCACCTGGAAGGGCTGCGTCGGCGGGTGGGAGATGAAGCGGCTCCCGAGCGTCTCCATGAAGGTGTCGCAGATGCGCGGCGCGATGATGCCTTCCGGGCCGAAGTCGAGCAGCGCGTTCGTGGCGTGCAGCGCCACCCAGCGCCCCCCGCCCTCGACGAAGGCGCGCAGCGCCTCCTCCTCCTCGGGTTCAGGCCGCAGGTCGCAGGTGTAGGTCACGAGGATGTCGGCGGCGCGGATACCCTCCGTGTCCGCGAACGACTCGGCCACGCGCACGCGCACGTCGTCGTCCTCGTGCAGCAGCTTCAGCAGCTCCAGGCGCGCGAAGTCGGTGTCGTGGAAGCGGGCGTTGGCGACCAGGTAGGCATCAATTCGAGGCATGCCCGCGATGATACGCCGACATGGCGGCGTTGCCCCGGCCCGGCTAGGCGATCACGCCCTGCTCGAACAGCCCCTCAATCTCGTCTTCTCCGAAGTCGAGATCGCCCAGAACCTCGCGCGTGTGCTCGCCCAGCATGGGGGCGACCTCGAGGGGCACGTCGGAGCCGGAGAGGAGGGCGGGCATGCGCATCAGCTTCACCGGTCCCACCTCGGGGTGGTCCAGCTCCTGGACGAGGCCGCGCTCGCTCAGGTGGGGGTTCGTGAACAGCTCGTACGTGTCGAGCGTCGCCGAGCAGGGCACCCCCGCGGCGCCGAGCTCCTCCATGGCCTCGTACTTCGTGCGCTCCTGCGTCCAGCCGGTGACGAGCTCGAAGAACTCCTCGGCGTACTGGAAGCGCCCCATCTGCGTCTCGAAGCGCGGGTCGGCGAGCAGCTCCGGGTGGCCGATGGTCGTGCAGAACGCGTCCCACTGGGCCAGCGTCACGACCATCACGAACAGGTAATCGTTCGGGCCGCCGCCCTTGCACGGATAGACGTCGGTGCCTGGACCGCGCGTGTTGCCGGTGCGCTGCTGGGCCGATTCTCCCCACGTGCGCAGCCCGAGGGTCCGCATGAAGAGGGTGACCGCCTCCTGCATCGAGATCTCGATGAACTGGCCTTCGCCGGTGCGCTGCTTCTGCACGTAGGCCGCCGTGATCGCGAGCGCCAGCTGCGCCCCCGTGCCCGAATCGCCGATGGTGGGGCCGGGGCGCGTCGGCGGGCCGCCCGCCTGGCCGGTCACGGAGAAGGTGCCCGCCGCCGCCTGCGCCACCCAGTCGTACGAGGGGAAGCCCGAGTAGGGACCGCTCAGCCCGAACCCCTTCAGCCGCGCGTAGATGATCGAGGGGTTCGCCTCTTTCATCACCTCGTAGGTCAGGTCCAGCTTCTCGATGACGCCGGGGCCGTAGTTCTCGACGAACACGTCGAACTTCGGGGCCATGCTCAGCAGCAGCGCCCGCCCCTCCTCGCAGGCGAGGTCGATGACGATGCTGCGCTTGTTGCTGTTGTAGTTCAGGAAGTACTGGGGCATGCCCGATCCCGCCACCCCGCGTCCGGGGTCGCCGCGCGGCGACTCGATCTTGACGACGTCCGCCCCGAGCCAGGCGAGCAGCTGCGTACACGAGGTGCCCGCCTCGTACTGGGTCATGTCGAGCACCTTCATGCCATCGAGCGCCGGCATGGATTCCCCTCCCGAACGAGTGGCCCGATGATACGCCCTGCCCCGCCGCCGGGCGTCTGCGGAGCGTTTCCGATGCGTATCGTATGCTGGCCCCGTGGCGTCCGGACCAGCGACGAACCGGCCAGATGAGGCTCCTGAGGACGCGCTCGACGCCCCCAACCTGCCCGACTTCCGCAAGCTCGCCCACGGGGACTTCAGCGCTGTCGACTGGCGCATCTTCTGGAGCCTCTTGCCGCTCGTCGTCTTCCTGGTCCTGAACTCGTTCTGGCCCGAGGACCTCTGGCGCACCCAGGTCGCGATTGTCGCCTCGTTCGCAGCCTCAACCTGGGTGTTCGCGACGAACCGCGACAGCGGCGTCATCCGCTTCATCACCGTGCTCGGCTTCATCGTCGTGGCGGGGTCCGCGGTCGTGGGGCTTGCGGCCGACAGCGCCAAGGCGTTCGCCGCCCAGAACATCTACAGCGACTTCCTCGTCGCCGCCGTCTGCCTGGGCAGCATCGCCATCGGAAAGCCGCTGGTGGGAGCGGTCGCGCGCGAGAGCATCCCCGCCCTCCGTACGCTCATGGACCCGCGCCACCGCGTGTTCGTCATCCTCACTCTCGTGTTCATGACCTACAACATCGCGACCGGGATCTTCCGCATCTTCCTGCTGGGCGAGTTCTCCGCCAACGAGTACGTGATCGTGAGCCGGGTGACGTCGCCGATCAGCCTGGCGTTCTTCCTGGCCTGCTACTTCATGATCAAGCGGGCAGCCGGCCTGAGCCAGCAGAAGCCCGCAACCTGACCCCGCCGACCGGCACGCGCCCGCTGCGTACAATGAGCGCGTGGCGAAACCGTTCCTGAAGTGGGCTGGAGGCAAGGCGAAACTTGCCCCGCTCATTGCCGAGCGGATCGGGCGGCAACCGAACCGGATTGCCCGCTATCACGAGCCCTTCCTCGGCGGCGGCGCCGTCTTCTTCGCCCTCCACGAGGCCGGCCTCATCCGCGATGCCTCCCTCGCCGACAGCAACGCCGACCTCATCGCCACCTACCAGGCCGTCCGCGACGACGTCGAGGGCGTCATCACAGCCCTGCAGGCGCTGTCGGACGGATATCTGGCGCGAGAAGCCTCGCAACGCGGCCTCTACTACTACGACGTCCGAAACCAGCGACGCCTCCGCCGCCCCGACCGGAAGGCCGCGCGCCTCCTCTTCCTCAACAAGACCTGCTACAACGGCCTCTACCGGGTCAACAGCAAGGGACACTTCAACGTGCCCCACGGGCGGCACAAGAGTCTTCGCATCCTCGACTGTGAGAACCTACGGTCAGCTGCTCGCGCCCTGGTTGATGCCGACATCGAAGCGACCGACTTCGAGGAGGTGTGCGCCCGCGCGCAGCCCGGCGACTTTGTCTATCTGGACCCTCCCTACCAACCTCTGAGCGAGACGGCGCACTTCACCAGCTACACCAGGGACGACTTCGGTCTTGCCGACCAGCAGCGCCTGCGCGACGCGTTCGACGACCTGACAGTGCGGGGAGTTTCGGCGCTGCTCTCCAACTCCGACCACCCCGCCATCCGCGACCTATACCGGAGTTACGCGATGGAGGAAGTCCCGATGGGCCGGAACATCAACTCGAAAGTGACCGAGCGAAGCCCGATCAACGAACTGCTAGTCAGCAACCTCGACCGGCTAGGGCGCGATGCCGAGGAGTATGAGCGGCACGGCAGGAACTCCTCTTCCTTGCCGGATGATGTTCAACAGGTCCCTCTCGTAGTAGGCAACACCTGACGACATCTCACTCTCAAGTTCCTTCATCGGGAGGATCTCGACCCCGACGTCGATGACGTCGGAAACGAAGAAAGCCATGTGCTTGACGAATAGGTCATGGGCGACGAAGGCGTACTTTCCGAGTTGTACTCGACGGCAACACGTGCCTTTACGAAGTCGGTCTGGTTGTAAGAGCGGATCGGCGTGTGGCCAGCTTCCTCGATACGCTTCCGCTGGTCAGCTGGGTCGAGTCCCACGATGCCGCGAAGAATGTCCGCATCGGCCGTCACCCAGAAGTTCTGTCTGCGTTCGGCCCAGCCTAAGGCCTCGAACCCCTCTGCCATTGCAGCGTTCATCGCGGGGGGCGAGTAGAGGATCTTGCCAGCTGTCTGCTTCTCCTCCGACACCTTGGTACGACATGCCTCAGCGTCGACGTCCTTGATTACATCAAGCACTTCCTGCCACAGCTTGGGCTTGTGAACGAGCAGGAACTCTTCTCCGTTGAGGTGTGAGTACTTCTCGACGATCCGCATCAATGCCCACCCTTGGGCTTGGTGGGGTCATAGATGGGCTTGCCCATCGGACGAGTCCGGAGTCGCCCTTCACGCAGCGCACGTACCCGCTCCCATGCGGTCTCGACGTACTCGGGGACGATGTCGCAGCCATAGCCTCGGCGGTCGTGCATGAGCGCTGCCACCACGGAAGTGCCAACGCCCATGAAGGGGTCGAGGACTGCATCGCCCGGGTCGGTCATCGACAGCACGAGGCGTTCCACAAGCTCGACAGGGAACTGGCACGGGTGGTCGGTTTTCTCAATGTGGTTGCTCTTGACGTTCGGGAACTCCCACACATCGCTTGGGTTCTTGCCTTTCGGGTTGCCCGAGAGCTCGCCGTAGTTTGGCCCCTTGAAGTGCTTCTTCCCCGGGTACTTAGCTGGCACGCGTATGGGGTCCAGGTTGAAGGTGTAGCCCTCGCTCTTGGTGAACCAGTTGATCGTCTCGTAGCGTCCTGAGAGTCGCTTCGTGCAGTGCAGGCCGTGGCCAAAATGCCAGACGATGCGGTTGCGGAGCTTGAGGCCGTGCCGCTTGAACACGGGATAGAGAACCGTGTCCAGAGGGATGACTTCCCCATCCTCCACGTAGTTCCCAACCTGCCAGCAGAGGGAACCGGAGTCATCGAGCAAGCGGACACACTCCTCGATGACTGCTTCTTGCGCCTGCAAGTAGGCCGGGAGGGACAGCCGACGCTCGTATTCCTTCCCGATGTTGTAGGGAGGGGAGGTCACGATGAGCTTCATGGAGCTGTTGGGAAGCCGAGCCATGAACGACCGATTGTTCTCGCACTCCATGACAACATCGGGCGCGCCGCCTTGGGTTGCGGTCAGTTGGGGAAGGTCGAGACGAGCAGGGGTTGCTTCTGAAAGGGCCATCTCGAATGGAATACTAGCGAAAGTCGAACCGGTGTTCTAGCCCGCGGGGACCGGCGCCGCCAGGAACTCCGTGATCGCCGCCGCGTACGCCTGCGGGTGCTCGACGAGCCCCGCGTGCGCGCCCGGAAGCTGTAGCAGTGTCCCGTTCGGGAGCGCCTCCGCCAGCGCGGCCGCGTCCGCCGGGTCGACGAGGATGTCCTCCTCGCCCGAGAGCACGAGCGCCGGCTGCTCGATGGCGGCCAGCTTCGCGCTGGCGTCGTAGGCGAGGAACGCCTCCGCCTGGCGCGCGTAGGCGTGGTCCTGGGCCGGATACGGGTCGTTCGCGCCGCTCTCGACTGCCTGGCTGCGACTCTGCCCGTCCGCCAGGAGCGCGGACGTGTACAGCCATGGGGCCGTGAGCGCGAACGTCTGCTCGCGGCTCAGGCTCGAGCGCCGCGCGTCGGCCCAGCCCTCCGTCACGAGCCGCTGGCGGCCCGACGGGCTCGCCGACGTCCCGATCAGCACCAGGTTCTCGACGCGGTCGGCGTGCTCAGCCGCCAGCTCGAGAGCGATCGCGCCGCCCATTCCATAGCCGGCCACGCTGGCCGTCTCGATGTCGATCTGGTCGAGCAGTTGGAGGGCGTCGTCCGCCATTCCCCTGATCGAATACGGCTTGTCCGGGGCGCTCGTGCGGCCCGCGCCGCGGTTATCGAACGCGATCGCGCGCCGTCCCAGCGAGAGCGCGCGCAGCTGCAGCGACCACAGTCCCGAGTGGCCACCGAGGCCCGCGATCAGCAGCAGCGGCGGGCCCGAGCCCGCCTCCTCGTAGTAGGCGACGACGTCCCGAAGCTGTACATGCGGCATGACGCGGCTAGCCTAGCGGGGCCGCTGGCTACGGGCTATCGCCCCGAGCCCGGTCCCACCAGCCCCCGCCGGTCCGCCTCCTCGATGATCTGGACCACGTTCGTGGCCGCCCCCTTGCGGATGCTGTCCGTCACCGCCCAGAGCGCGATTGCCCCCGGACACGAACTGTCCGCGCGGATGCGTCCCACCAGCACGTCGTCGTTCCCCGCCGCGTCCACCGGCGTTGGGTAGCGCTCCCCGTCCGGCTCGTCCACCACGCGCACGCCCGGCATCGTCGCGATCGCCTCGCGCGCCTCCGCCGGGTCCACGGGCCGCTCGAACTCCGCCCAGATCGCCATCGCGTGGCCGAAGAAGGTCGGGATGCGGACGCAGGTCGCGCTGGCGGCGAGGTCGGGCGCGTCGAGGATCTTGCGCGTCTCGTTCACCATCTTCGTCTCCTCCTTCGTGGAGGCGTCCTCGCCGAAGACGTCGACCTGGGGCACGGCGTTGAAGGCGATCTCGCGCTTCTGCGTCCCCGAGGGTTCGTGCCGGCCCACGAGCGCGGCCGTCGTTTCCGTGCGCAGCCCCTCCACCGCCGCCGCGCCCGCGCCCGCTACCGCCTGGTACGTGCTCACCACGATGCGGCGCAGGGGGTTCTCGCGATGGATCGGGTAGAGCGCCATCACCATCGGCGTCGTTGTGCAGTTCGGCTGGCTCACGATGCCGTTGTGCCAGCCCAGCGCCTCCGCATTCACCTCGGGGATGACGAGCGGCACCGTGGGGTCCATGCGGAACGCGCTCGAGTCGTCGATCACGAGCGCGCCGCGGTCGCGCGCGAGTGGAGCGTACTGCCGCGACGCGGCGCCCGAGGCCGACAGGAACACGATGTCGTCGTCGCCCGCGAAGGACTCCGGCGTGGTCTCCTCGATCGTGATCGTCGAGCCCCGGAACTCGACCGTCGAACCGGCCGAGCGCTTCGTCGCGAGCAGCCGCAGGCGCCCGACCGGCGTCTCGCGCTCGTCCAGGATCTTGAGGAACTCGCGGCCCACGATTCCCGCGCCGCCGACCACCGTGATCGCGTAGGGATTCATGCTTCGCATGGTAGCGTACGGCTCCCTAGCGACCCACGGAGGGAGCCATGCTGGAAGTCACGGAGACACGCCTCGAGCCGCAGCCCGCAGTCGTCATTCGCGCGAAGGCTCGGGGCGACGCGCTCGGTCCCGTCATGGGCGAGCTGCTTCCAGCCGTCCTCGCCTTCGTCCAGGCGAGCCCCGCCGACCCTGCCGGACCGCCCTTCTGCCGCTACCTCTCGATGGGGGGCGAGGAGTGGGAGTTTGAGTGCGGCATGGCCGTCACCCAGCCGATCGAAGGGCGTGACCGCGTCGAGGCCGTCGAGCTTCCCGGTGGGGCCGCGGTCACGACGATGCACGTCGGCCCCTACGACACCCTCGGCCAATCCTGGGACGCGCTCGGGGCCTGGCTTGCGGAGCAGGGGAAGGTTGGAGGAGGAGCGCCGTGGGAGCTCTACCTGACCGACCCGGGCGAGGTGACGAACCCCGCCGATTGGCGCACGCAACTGGTGATGCCGCTCGGGTCGTAGGGGTGTTCGGGGGCGCTACTCGACGATGGCGGGCTCGGTCGGCTGCGGCTCCAGCTCGACCGCCGGGGGCTCGATCGCCTTGGGCTGCGGCTCCATGTGTTCCAGCCCGGCGATGCTGAAGCCGAGGTCACCAAGCTCGCAGAGGAAGCTGCAGTAGGTGAGGCGCAGCGAGCTGGTCGACTTCGAAGGCACGTAGCGGAGCTCGCAGCGTATGCAGCGCAGCATCTCCTCGCTGTCCGGTCCGAAGACCGGGACTGGTGTGGAGTCGGGACCAGTTGTATCAGCCATCGCATTACCCACTCTAACGCTTCGCGGAGCGACCGCAAGCAAGCGCGACTCGATCTGAACGCATTCTTGAAGCGGCCTGCCGAGGCTGGTAGCCTCGTAAGGCTACAGCCATCCACGCAGCAAGCCTTGGAGGGAGGCGATGCAGCGTCCGCAGTTCCTTTCGCGGCCCACGAAGCGGCCCCTTCCGTGGTATCTCGATGTGCGCAGGCTGGGAATAGCCTCCATCGAGATGTTCGGCACGGTTGGGGCCCTTTTCATCTACTTCTTCGTGCGTGGCGGAAGGCCTGACGACATCGAGGCCTCGGTCACCCGTGGGCTCCAGATCATCGATCTGGAGAAGCGCATCGGAATCTTCACGGAACTGCACTGGCAGGAGTTCTTCCTCCCCTACGAGCTCCTCATGGACATCGCCAACCAGGTCTACGCCTGGGGCCACTATCCCGTGCTCGCCGCCATCGGTACCTGGCTCGCGATCAAGAACCCCTCCCGCTTCCGCTTCGTGCGCAACGTCATGCTCCTCTCCGGTGTTGTCGGGATCGCCGCCTACTGGCTGTTGCCCACGGCCCCGCCCCGCCTCATCCACCTCTCCGGCATCGACTTCGGCTTCGTCGATACCGTTCACGGCAGCGCCGACGTGGTTTACCTCCAGCCCGCCCCCTTCGTGAACGACTTCGCGGCCCTGCCGAGCTTCCACTTCGGCTGGATCGCCCTCGCTTCCGCCGCTATCTGGGTCAACACCAGCAGTCCCTTCCTGCGCGCCTTCGCCGTCGCTCTTTCGGTGGTGATGTGGTGGGCCATCGTCGTCACCGGGAACCACTTCTTCTTCGACATGATCGCCGGCGGAGTCGTCGTCGCCGTCTGCTGGGTCGCCGTCGCCTACCTGGACCGCATCGGCGTGAGCGCCCGGCTGACCGAGTTCCTGTTCGCCGCCGCCCGACGCCTGTGCTCCGCCGTTGGTGCGTTCCTGCACCGCCAGGTGGTTGAGCGCCTGCGCCCCCACCTTGCCCCGCGCCTTCGCACACCTCGCGTCGACGAGTGGCGGCGCTCGCGCGGCAAGGACGCGGTAGCGTAGCCTCCCGCCCGTGCCCGAGCTCGACCGCGGAACCTGGACCCTCGCCTACGATGTCGCCGGCGCTGCCGGTGCCCCCGCCGCCCTCCTCCTCCACGACATTCCCGATGACCGCCGCGTCTGGCGCGCGCTCGCCCTGGACATGGTCGAGGAGTTCCGCACGATCGCGCCCGACCTCCGCGGCTTCGGCGAGAGCGGCCGGCCTCCCAACCCCGCCTCGCCCCCGGCGATGCGCGACTACGCCGCCGACCTCACCGCCCTCCTCGACGCCGAAAGCGTGAACGCCTGCGCCGTCATCGGCGCCGGCTTCGGCGCCGAGGTCGCGCTTGAGCTGGCGCTCGACGCTCCCGAGCGCGTGGACCTCATCGTGCTCAACGGCGCCCTCCCCGCCTCCGACCACCCCACCTACGACGATGCCCTCCGCGCCTTCGAAGCCCAGCGCGCCGAGCACGGCCGCCTCGCGGGCCGGTTCGGTACCGGGCGGGTCGGCGCCGGCGCCGCCATGCCCCTCACGGGCGCGTACCTGCGCGCCGCTGCCCGTGAGCGCTACCGGCACTCGGACGCCGGCGCCTTCGCCGCCGCCCACGCTGCCCGCGGTGACCGCGGTGACGTGCTTACGCGGCTCGCCGCCCTCCCCGTCCCCGCGCTTGTGGTCGCGGGCGAGGAGGACCCGCTCCTGCCCGCGGCGCGGCTCCTCGCGGAGACGCTTCCGAATGGCCGTCTCGAAGTCCTCGAGGGCTGTGGGAGAGGCGCACCCTTCGTCGCCCCGCGCGCCTTCGAAGGGGCGCTCGGCGCCTTCCTGGGCGACATCCGCGCCGCCGGGGCGCACTCCTGACCGCGAATGCCCGCAGGGGTCGGGCTGCTATACTCGAACTCGCTCCCTACGACTCACCAAGGGGTTGCCAACGCATGAAGCGCATTCTCGCCCTCCTCGTTCTCCTCGCCGTCGCCGCCTCCGTGGTGGTCGTGATGCGCCGTAGCGCTGGCGTCGACGACTTTCTTGATGAGGATCTCGACTAGCTGAGCGACGAGCCACAGTTCCCGACCGAGCCCCAGCCAGGCCCCACCGCTGCCCCGGTCATCACGGGCTACGGCGCCGTGACCGCGTACGGCAGCGGCGTCGAGCCGATGTGGACGGCCCTGGCCGAAGGCCGCTCACCCGCTACTGACTGGTCCCCCGACGAAGGCCCCGAGACCTTTCGCGCCGGCCCCATCCCCGACGGCTACCGCCCCCATCCCCGCATCCCCCGCAACCTCGTGCATTTCCTCGACCGCGGCTCGATGGTCGGCCTCGATGCCGCCCTGCAGGCGGTCGAGGCCGCCGGCCTGACGGCGGGCATCGCCGACTCGCGCCGCTTCGCCGTCGCTGACGGGCTTGCCTTCCGCGCGCCCGGCCAGGCGACCCTCTTCGTGCCGTACGGGCAGCTTGTCGCGCGAACGCTGGGCGTTCGTGGCGCCGTCGTCGGGCTCGTCGGCGCCGAGGCGAGCGGTCTCGCTGCCGTCGCTGAGGCGGCGGCCATCGTCGCCCGCGGAGAGGCCGACGTCGTCGTCGCGGGAGCGGCGCAGGCGCTGCAGCCGCCCGTGCTCACGCATCTCTCCCAGCAGGGCCTCGTCGCCTCCGACGCCGCTCACCCGTTGGACGCCCACCCCGATGGCTGTATCCCCGCCGAGGGCGCCGCCTACGTCGTCGTCGAAGCGGAGACGCATGCCCGCGAGCGGGATGCGACCGTGCACGCCCGCATCGCCGCCGCGACCCGCACCTTCGACCCCCTCGCCGAACCGCTCGAACCCAGCGACCCGGCCGAGGCGGGCCGCGCGATGCAGGCCGTCCTCGGCGCTGCCGGTTACCTCCAGAACCAGGTCGACCACGTCGCCTCGTGCGCGGACGGCCGCGCCAACCGCGACGCTTCCGACGCCGTCGGGCTCACGCGCACCTTTGGCCGTCACGTCTACTACGCCAGCGTGACGGCCCCGGCAGGGGCGCTCGGCCAGACCCTCGCCGCCAGCGGCCCGCTGGCCCTGACCTACGCGCTGGAGGCGATGCGCCGCCAGCAGGTCGCCCCCGCCGCTGGCTTCCGCGAGCCACCCGAGCGCTCCGACCTGAGCGTCGTCCGCGAGACCCGTGAGGAGCGTCTCGACTGCGTGCTCGTCACGAGCCTCGGGCTGGGCGGCTCGAACGCGAGCGTGCTCCTCCAGCGGTAGCGTCCCGCCGTTTCCTTCCGCGTTTCCCGCCCCGCCGGTAGCATGCGGTCGGTGGAGATCAGCTGGCTGGGACGCACCTGCTTCCGCCTTCGCGGCCGTGAGGGCGCCGTCCTCACCGACCCCGTCGCTCCCTCGACCGGCTACAGCCTCGGGCGCACGACCGCCGAGATCGTCACCCTCAGCCGCAGCCAGGACCCCGAGATCAGTCACCATGACGGCGTGCAAGGGGAACCCCGCGTCTTCCAGGCCCCCGGCGAGTACGAGGTGCGCGGCATCCTCGTGACGGGCATCCCCATCGCCCGGGAGGATGGCCGCACGATGGCCTTCCTTTACGAGATCGATGGCGTCAACATCGTCCATCTCGGCCTCCCCGACTCCCCGCCCGACGCCACCGTCCTCGAGCGCTTCGAGAACGTCGATGTCGTCCTCATGCCCGTGGGCGGAGGCGGATCGCTCTCTGCCTCCGTCGCCGCCGACCTGATGCAGCGCATCGACCCCAACATCGTCATCCCCATGAACTACCGCACCGACCTCGACAGCGCCCACCTCGACCCCATCGACCGTTTCCTCAGCGAGGCCGGCGCCACCCCCGAACCGCGCCCCCGCCTGAGCGTGACGCGCGCGTCCATCCCCAGCGAGCTCACGGTCGAAGTCCTGAAGCCGCGCGGCTCCTAGCGAGCCGCCACCCCTACCGGTCCGCGACGAGTGCTCCGTATGCCTCGGGCACGCGGTCGCGCAGGGCGTGCGTTCCCGGCGCCATGTCCTTCCAGCGCGCCTGCGAACGGTTGACCTGCGCCGCCATCGCCATGTCCGTACCGGCCGGCACGGCCGTCAGCGGCGCGCCCGTCGGCGAGGTGATCACGCCGCCCTCGTGCCAGGCGGCGGCCGTGTAGACACGGTTCTCGTCGCTGCGGGCGCGAGCGATGCGCTCGTTCATCGAGTGGTCGCCGAACGTCGGCCACGCAATCACGTCCGCCCCCTCCAGCGCGAGGCAGCGCGCGACTTCGGGCGCGAGCCCCTCGTCCCCACACACCAGCCCCACGTTCCCCGCCTCCGTGCGCGTCACCGGCGCGGTCGACTCACCGAGGTCGATGCCGCGCCCGTGCGTGGCCCGGTGCTCGACCGTCTCGTCCGGGGTCACCAGCACCGCCGACTGCTCCATCGTGCAGCCGTTCGTCGCGACCGCGAAGGCGACCGCCCCGCCGTTCGCCCGCACCGCCTTCTCGACGGATGGCAGGACGCCCTGCCACCCCTCGTTCCCCACCTCACCCGCGAACACGGTCAGGTCGCAGTCCTGCTCGCGCAGCGCCTCGTACCGCGAGATCACCCTGCCGGGGTCGAACAGATCGCCCGAGCCCGGCACGACTGCGATCCGCCGGTTCTCCTCGGCGGGAACCATCGGCTCCTCCAGTAGCGCCCGCGCCGGCGAGTCCTCCCACCGCTCCGTCAGCCGCCCGTACAGGCTCGGCCGCCGCGGCACCGCCGCCACCGACGCATCCGCCGGGTCGATCGTGTAGGTGACGACCTGGTCACCGGTGCTCGGCGCCGCCACCCGCGTCTTCCCCTCCGGGTCGATGACGCACGAGCGCCCCGCGTAGATGAGCGTGTTGCCCTCGGGCCCCCACTTGTCCGCCGCCGCTACCCAGGCGCCGTTCTCGAAGGCGCGCGCCGGCATCAGGTACTCGCACTGCGGCGTGCTCAGCTGCTCGATGCTGCTCGCCCACGACACCCACGCCGTCAGGTCGAGGATCACATCCGCTCCGTTCACCGCCAGCGATCGCGCGATCTCGGGCTGCCGCCCGTCCGCGCAGATGAGCACCCCGAAGCGGGCGAATCCGGCGTCGAACACCGGAAACGCGTCGCCGCGCCGGAACCAGAAGTTGTCGAAGTGCCAGAGGAAGCCCTTGTCGTACCGCCCCACCACCTCGCCGCTCGGGTCGAAGATGACGCCGCTGTTCGTCAGCGAGCCGTCCTCGTGGGGAACGGCCATGCCCGCCGCCAGCCAGTAGCCATGGCGCCGCGCCTTCTCCGCGAAGAGCGCCGTCACCTCGGCGAAGGGCCGCACCCCCGGCCGCGCGTACGGATCGGAATCGCGTACGTAGTAGGCGGGGTACGCGCACTCCGGCAGCGCCACGAGCTGGGCGCCCGCTTCGCCCGCGTCATCGAGGGCGCGCAGGAGCCCCTGGAGGTTCTCCTCGGCGTCCTCGAGGGTATGGGCGCGGACCTGGCAGCAGGCCACGACAAACGGTTCCACCGGCGCCTCCTGCCCCGTTTCGCGCGCACTCGGGGACGTTGCTAGACTCGCTCTCGGAGAGGTGTCCGAGTGGCTTATGGTACCGTTCTCGAAAAGCGGTGTGCAGCAATGCACCGGGAGTTCGAATCTCCCCCTCTCCGCCAGCCAGCCTGATTCCCCGCCTTCCGGTACCGAACACGACCTCCACGGGAAACCCGCACGGCCCCCGCGCGCCCGGCGCCGGTGCTAGGAGAGCATCCGGGAGCGGACGGCCTCGATGGTCGAGGGGCTGAGTCCCAGCGCGCCCATGTAGCCTGCGGCCGACCCCCAGCGCCCGCGGATGAAGTCGAGCGTGAGCTCCATGTCGCGGGGCGGTGCGGCCATCATCATGCGGCCGGTCTCGATGCTGATGCCGTACTCCTCGAAGCGGTCCATGCGCTCCTCGACGACCGGCTCCAGCTCGCTCGTGGAGAGGGCGTAGTCGGCCACGATGTGCTCGTCGGGCACGCCCGCGAGCTCCAGCAGGAGCGCGGCCGCCACGCCCGTGCGGTCCTTGCCCACGGCGCAGTGGAAGAGCACCGGTCCCGAGGCCATGGCGATGGTCTCGAACAGGGTGCGGTACGCGCCGCCGCCCTCGGTTAGGAACTGCCGGTAGGTGGCCGCGTGGCCGGGGAAGCTGTCCTGGCGAGCCAGTGCCCCCGGCGAAGCATCGGTCTCGAACACGGGCGCCTTGATGATGGTGATGTCATGGGCGCTCAGGTCGGGAGTGGGATACCTCTCGTGTTCCACCCCGGAGCGGAAGTCGACGACGACCTTGACCCCGAGGTCCGCGAAGGCGGCCTGCCCGGCCTCGGTGAGCTCGTGCAGGCTGCCGCTTCGGATCAGGTCAGTGGCGGCAGTCTCGTGCCCGCCGGCGGTGGGGTGGCCGCCGAGGTGGCGGACGTTGTGGGCCCTGTCGAGGTGGATCTTCCGGTCGGTACTTTCTCGTTCGATTGTTGCTGTTGTCACGTCAGTCATGGTGCCGCCAGGTTGTGATCGAGTGGTGAACGGTTTGTCTCAATCGCCGGAGACTGTCGCTTCCGGGTGGGCATCGTAACGGGGCAGGTACGGCTTCAGGTCGAGCACCGGCGTCCCGTCGATCGCGTCCAGGCCACGCACCCGCAACACCGTCCCCTCGACGCCCAGCAGCGGCACCGCTGCCACCCCCAGGTGGTTCGGACGAAGCTGGCTGCGCGTCGCCAGGACCCCCATCTCCACCCCCTCCACCGGTAGCGTCGCTGGCTTCTCCGGCGCGTCCGCCGCCAGGTCCATGTAGAACACCACGACTACGTGGCTGTACTCCTCCAGCCCGCGCAGACGATCGGCGTGCTCCGCCAGCACCTCGATGCGGCTCTCGACATCCTCCCAGCCGTGCGGACGCGGCTTCCCCACATCGTTCCGAACCCACCCGATCGCCCTCAGGACGACCTGCTCCGGTGGCTCCGGCCGGTCGAACTTGCGAAAGCGATCGAGCAGGCCCATGTCGCTGTTCAGTCGCTCGTTGGGGTGGAAGGAGGGGTGAAAGGAGGGGTGGAAGAAGGCATCTCGCAGTGGGGTTCCTGGTGGCGGAAAGGCACCGTCAGTATAGGCGTGGATAGCCCTTTCCGAACGCCCGAAAAACTGGCGTTGAATGCCTTTCTCGTGATAAAATGCACAGGAATCCTAACAATACCCGCGGTGGCGTTCCGGACGCCTGCGGTCGAGTCCTCTCAAGGCAGCGTATGGCGATCGAACAGGCGACCCCGAGCACCTACACCGCAGCCAATATCCAGGTGCTGGAGGGTCTCGAAGCGGTCCGCCGCCGGCCCGGCATGTACATCGGGACCACCGATAAGGCCGGCCTCCACCACCTCGTCAAGGAGCTCGTCGACAACGCCGTCGATGAGGCCATGGCGGGCTTCTGCGACCGCATCGAAGTGATATTCCAGGCCGATGGCTGGTGCACCGTCACCGACAACGGTCGCGGCATCCCCGTGGGCGTCCAGAAGCAGACCGGAAAGACCGCCGTCGAGACCGTCATGACCGTCCTCCACGCCGGTGGCAAGTTCGGCGGTGGCGGCTACAAGGTCTCCGGCGGCCTGCACGGCGTCGGCGCCAGCGTCGTCAACGCCCTCGCCGAGGAGATGCGGGTCGAGGTCGTCCCCGACCCCGAGGCCCAGGGCAAGCGCACCGCTAACAAGGTCTACCGTCAGGACTACTCGCGCGGCGAGGCCCTGAACAAGCTGAAGCCTCGCCCCCTCACGAACGGCCGTGGCTACGGCACCACCATCTCCTTCAAGCCCGACGCGGATGTCTTCGACTCCACCTCGTTCGACTTCGCCATCGAAGCCGACCGCCTGCGCCAGTACGCCTTCCTCACAAAGGGCACCTGGTTCCGCCTCTACGACGAGCGCGACGACACCGAGGTCAACTACTTCTTCGAAGGCGGCATCCAGAGCTTCGTCCGGCACGTGAACCGCGACCGCACCGTCCTCAACCACGACCCCGTCTACGTCGAGCGCGAGATCGAGGGCAACCTCATCGAGTGCGCGATCCAGTACAACGACGGCTTCAACGAGTCGGTCTACACATTCGCGAACGGCATCAACACGATCGATGGTGGCGCCCACCTGACCGGCTTCCGCAGCGCCCTCACCCGCGTCCTCAACGACTACGCCCGCAAGGCCAAGGTGCTCAAGGACGGCGACGCCAACCTCGGCGGCGAGGACGTGCGCGAGGGGCTCGTCGCGGTCGTCTCGGTGAAGCTCCCCGAGCCCCAGTTCGAGGGCCAGACCAAGACCCGCCTCGGGAACGCCGAGGTGGCTGCCCACGTCCAGAGCGCGCTCGGCGACGCCCTCACCCAGTACCTCGAGGAGAACCCTTCCGACGCCCGCCGCGTCATCGAGAAGGGCATGACCGCCGCCCGCGCCCGCGAGGCCGCCCGCAAGGCGCGCGACCTCGTCCACCGCAAGAGCGCCCTCGAAAGCGGCAACCTCCCCGGCAAGCTCGCCGACTGCTCCAGCCGCGACCCCGAGGAGTCCGAGATCTTCATCGTCGAGGGCGACAGCGCGGGTGGCTCAGCCAAGCAGGGCCGAGACCGCCACACCCAGGCCATCCTCCCCCTGCGCGGCAAGATCCTGAACGTCGAGAAGGCGTTCCCCGAGAAGATGCTCGGCCACGAGGCTATCCGTCTCATCATCTCCGCCCTCGGCACCGGCATCCGCGACACCTTCGATATCACGAAGCTGCGCTACCACAAGGTCATCATCATGACCGACGCCGATGTCGACGGCGCCCACATCCGCACGCTGCTGCTGACGTTCTTCTTCCGGAATATGCGCGAGCTAATCGACAAAGGGCACCTCTACATCGCGCAGCCGCCCCTCTACCGCCTCCAGCAGGGCAAGACGACTCACTACTTCTTCTCCGACCCGGAGCTGAGAGCGTTCCAGCGTGGCAAGAAGCAGAAGGGGAACGTGCAGCGCTTCAAGGGGCTGGGCGAGATGAATGCCGACCAGCTCTGGGAGACGGCGCTGAAGCCGGATTCCCGTATCCTCATGCAGGTCACGATCGAGGATGCGGCCGCCGCCGACCGCATCTTCTCGGAGTTGATGGGCGAAGAAGTCATCCATCGCAAGAAGTTCATTCAGACGCACGCCAAAGAAGTCCAGAACCTGGACGTGTAGCCACCAATCAGGCGGGCATTGCCCGCTGCTTCCCTCAACGCCGCATCAGCGGCGCGCTCTCCTCCCACTCATTCGCGCGACAGCGCGGCGCTTCACTCAAGTGGCGGGAGTGCATGGGAGTCGAACCCACCCCTCGCCGCGCTGGCGACGAGGCGACCGTTTTGAAGACGGCGAGGACCACCGGGCCCTATCCACTCCCCCGGACTGGCCATCCTACCCCGCCGCACAAGGGGCGGGCTGGCCTCCCCTAGACGTACGGGAGAACCTTCTCCGCGAACAGCCGCGCCGGCTCGCGCGTATCGCGCCCGAAGAACTCGATCACGAACATGTCACAGCCCGCCTCGCGGTTGGCCGCGATCTGGTCGCGGATGTGCTCGGGACTGCCTGAGAGCGCCAGTGGCCCCGTCGGGTCGCCGAGGTGACCGCCGAAGATCTTCTGCGCCCGCTCGATCATCGGCGCGGCTGACGCCTCATCGGGCGCGATCGTGACGAGACACTGCTGGCTGACGCGGATCTCGTCCGGGTCGCGACCGAGGTCGGCGCAGTGCTCCCGCAGCACCTCGACCTTCCGAGTCAGGTTCGAGTGGTGCCCCGCGAGGTTGTTGTAGATGTCGGCGTGCTCCGCCGCGATCCGCAGCGTCACGCGCTCCCCCGCGCCCCCGATGAGGATAGGTGGCGTCCGCGGCGGCTTCGGCTCGCACACGAGGTTCTCGACGCGCACATGCTTCCCCTCGTAGGTGACCGGCTCCTCCTCGCCCCACATCCGCTTCAGCAGCACGACCGTCTCCTCGAGCTGGCGCAGCCGCTCGCGAGTCGAGAGGAACGGCATCCCGAAGTCGGTGAACTCGCGCTCCATCCAGCCGCCGCCCAGCCCGGGGATGATGCGCCCGCCTGCGATCTCGTCGGCCGTCGCGATGACCTTCCCCAGGTGCGCCGGGTTGCGCATCCCCGCCGGCGTCACGAGCGTGCCGATCTCGACGCGCTCGGTGATCGCCGCCAGCGCCGACACGGCGCTCCACGCCTCGAGGATCGGAATCTGGGGCGACTGCGGCCCGTAGAGGTGGTCGTTCACCCAGATCGAGTCGAAACCGAGCGACTCGAACTCGCGGGCGGCGGCGCTCGACTCCTCCCAGGTGCGCTTGATCTGCGGCACGGTCACGCCGAAGTGGGCCTTGCGAGTCGCTGTCATGTCTTCCCTTCCTGCGGCGGCCGCCGCGACCCGCGCATTCTACGGGCCGCCCGCCCCTCGACCCGGCGGCGCAAGGAACGTGCCCGACCCCGGCGATACAATGCCGATCGATGGTCGAGCTCGCGAGTTACCTGTTCTGGACCGGCCTTGCGTTTGCCGCGATTGCGTCCGCGACCTACGTCGCGCACGTCGCCAGCGCTTCCCTCTCCCTGCGCCGCCTGAGCGCCCAGACAACCGCCGGAACCGTCGCCCTCTCCGGCGCCACCGGGACGCCGAACGCCGGCATCGGGCGCCTTGCGACCACCTTCGCGGCGCTTACGGCGACTGCCCTCACCATCTCGCTCATCGCTCGCTGGATTGCCGTCGAGCACGCCCCGCTCTCGAACCTGTACGAGTACACCGTCGCCCTCGCCTGGGGCGTCTCCGTCGCCTGGCTCGCGTTCGAGCGGACCGCGGGGGCGCGACGCTTCGGGCTGGTCGCCCTCCCCATCGTCACCGCCCTCCTCGCCATCGCCACCCTCTTCCCCGACGAGGTCATCCCCCTCATCCCCGCGCTCCAGAACGGACCCCTCCTCACCCTCCACGTGAGCGTCGTGATGGTCTCCTACGCTGTCCTCACCGTGGCCTTCAGCGCCGCTGTCATCTACCTGGTGCAGGGTGGCGAAGGCCGCAGGCGATTCGCCTCCCTCCCCGGCGGCGAGGCCGCCGGCGACCTCGCCCATCGCGCCGTGCTCGTGGGATTCCCGCTGCTGGCGTTGGGCATTGCCCTGGGCGCCTGGTGGGCGAACAGCGCCTGGGGTCGCTACTGGGGCTGGGACCCGAAGGAGACGAGCGCTCTCGTCGTCCTGCTCGCCCTGGCCGCCTACTTCCACGCCCGTGCTGGCGAAGGCTCCGTCGCCGGCGCGCCCATCATCCGCTGGATCATCCCGAAGCGGTTCCGACGCAGCTGGCGCCCCGACCCGATGTGGTGGCTGGTGGCGATGTTCGCCCTGCTGCTCTTCACCTATTTCGGCGTGAACCTCTGGATCACCGGCCTCCACAGCTACGCGGGGGTGTGACGCCCTTCCGAGGACAATCCTCTGCCCTACCCCACCTCCCGCGGAAGCGCCGGGAAGGGCCGCGCCTGTTCGTAGGCGTAGGACGCCCGCAGGACCAGGTCGTCGCGGTGCCGTGGACCGACGATCTGCAGGCCGCAGGGCAAACCGGCGTCGGTCAGCCCCGCCGGCACTGAGGCCGCCGGGTGGCCCGTGAAGTTGAACGGGTAGGTGTAGGCGATGGCGTTCGCCTGCTCCCCCTCGATCTCGCGCGGGATGGGACCGGCGGGCGCGAACGCCTCGGTCGGGAGCGTGGGCGTCAGCAGCAGGTCGTACTCCTCGAAGAGCCCCGCCGTCCACGAGACCAGTTCCCCGCGGCGCCGCAGGAACTCCTGGAAGTCGGAGGGGCCCACCTCAAGGGCGCGGTCGAGCTGGCGGATGTAGCGCCTCGTGAACTCGTCGTGCCGCGTCGAGAAGTTGTCCCACTCCTGCCCGAGCGACTGGAAGGCCGACACCCGCGCCCACCAGCCCCCCATTTCCGGGATCGTGTCGTCGGTCTCGACAATCTCATGCCCCATCCCCGCGAACGCCTCGACCGCCGCCCGCACCTCGCGCAGCACGTCCCGCTGGACCGTCGTCACGCCGAGCGTTTCGTTGAAGGCGATGCGCAGCTTCGGCAGCGGCTCCTCCAGCGTGTCCGCGTAGGAGACATCCGGCGCCGGCAGCGACTCCGGGTCGCGGGGGTCCGGTCCGGCCACGACGTCGAGGTAGATGGCCGCGTCGCGAACACTGCGCGTCAGCGGCCCGTAGCAGCTGATGCTGAGCCACGTCGGCATCGGCCGCGGCGCGATCGGCGTCCGCCCCTGCGACGGCTTCAGGCCGTACAGGCCCGTGTAGCACGCGGGGATGCGGATCGACCCGCCGCCGTCGCTCGCGGTGGCGAGCGGCACCATGCCCGAAGCCAGCGCCGCCGATGATCCGCCGCTCGACCCTCCCGGCGTGCGTTCCAGTTTCCACGGGTTGCGCGTTGCTCCGAACAGCTCGTTGTCCGTGAAGGGGATGTGCCCGAACTCGGGCGTGTTCGTCTTCCCGACCACGATCGCGCCTGCCGCCTTCAGCCGCGCCACGTGCGCGTCGTCGAAGTCCACGCGGTTGTCGCGGTAGAGCCGCGAGCCCCTGGTCGTCACGAAACCCGCTGCATTCTCCAGGTCCTTTACCCCCAGCGGCAGCCCCGCGAGCGGCCCCACCTCCTCGCCAGCCGCCAGCCGCTCACCGAGCGCCTCCGCCTGGCGCATGGCCCCCTCCCCGTCCACCTCCACGAAGGCGTTGAGCGTCGGGTTGAGCGCCTCGATCCGCGCCAGCGAGCGCTCCATGAGGGCCACCGGCGAAAGCTCGCCGGAGCGCACCATCGCCGCCAGTTCGTGCGCGTGGGCGTAATCGAGGTCCTGGTCGGGCACCGGGTCAGCCGCCCTGCATGTTGATGCGCAGCTCGACCGCGTCGCCGTCGGCGATGGGCGTGTCGAGCTGGGACTGCTCGTCGTTGATCACGGCCAGCACGGCCTCCTGGTCGCGCTCGTTGAACCCTTCGTCCTCGAGGATCTCCTTCGCCGTCAGCCCCTCGTGCCAGTCCAGCTCGAAGGTCTCGAGCTTCGACTTCGAGAGGTTCTGGAGCGTCGGGAACAGCTTCACCGTGACCGCCATCTGCGCCTCCGCGGGCCGCATTCTACGGCCTCACGGGCTCGGCCCGTGGCCCCTCGCGCGGGCGGTGGTTACGATCGCAGCACCATGCTCGTGCTCGCGATCGAGTCATCCTGCGACGAAACGGCCGCCGCCGTCATCGAGAACGGCACGACCATCCACAGCACGATCGTCGCCAGCCAGGTCGACCTGCACGCGAAGTACGGCGGCATCGTGCCCGAAGTCGCCAGCCGCGAGCACCTGCGCCAGATCGCGCCGGTCGTGCGCGAGGCCTTCTCCGAGGCGGGCTGCACGCTCGACGATGTCGACGCGGTGTGCGCCACCCGTGGCCCCGGGCTCGCGGGCGCCCTCCTCGTCGGCTACAGCACCGGCAAGGCGATCGCCTTCGGGCGCGACCTGCCCTTCCTCGGCGTGAACCACCTCGAGGGCCACGTCTACGCGAACTGGCTCGTCGAAGGCCCGCCGCCCGCCTTCCCCGCCCTCTGCCTCGTTGTCTCCGGCGGCCACACCGACCTCATCCTCATGCGCGAGCACGGCCAGTACGAGCGCCTCGGCGGCACCTTCGACGACGCCGCCGGCGAGGCCTTCGACAAGTCCGGACGCCTGCTCGGCCTGCCCTTCCCCGGTGGCCCCGCCATCTCGAAGCTGGCCGCCACCGCCGGCGCCTCCGCCCTCCGCCTCCCCCGCGCCTGGCTGCGTGGAACCTGCGACTTCAGCTTCAGCGGCCTCAAGACGGCCGTGCTTCACGCCGTGCGCGAGGAGCGCGCCTCCCCCGCCGAGATCGCCTGGGAGTTCCAGGAGGCCGTCGTCGATGTGCTCACGGGCAAGGTCTCGCGTCTCGCCCGTGAGCTCGACGTCGCCGAGGTGCTGCTCGCCGGCGGCGTTGCCGCCAACGGACGCCTGCGCGAGGAGATGCAGACCCGCAGCCCCGTGCCCGTCCGCATCCCCCCGCCCTCTCTCTGCACCGACAACGCCGCCATGATCGGCGCCGTCGGCGGCCACCGCCTCGTCCTCGGCCAGCGCAGCCCCCTCAACGAGGACATCTTCAGCACGAACGACTGGGCGCGGGTGTAGGAGTGGTGGATCGTGGTTCGCGCTCGTGGCGAGTCCTTTCACCGGTCGCGAACCACGAGCCACGAACCGCCAGTCACATCTAAGCCCCCGCCCCCGTACACTCTTCTGCAGCCACCACCAGCGTCCCGGGAGTAGTCATGGTCTGGTTTGTCAGTATTGCCGTCGCCATCGTGCTTTGCGGTGTCGCCTTCCTGTTCGGGCGGGCGATGCGCAGCGAGGCGGAGCCCGGGAGCCCCGAGGCCGACCGCGGCCTCATCGTGATCGTCCTCTCCATCATCGTCTTCGTGATCTGGGCCGGCGCCCACACCGCCCTCTCCTCGCTCAAGCAGATCGAGGCCGGTCACGTGGCCGTCGTCTACCAGTTCGGTGAGATCGTCGGGAGCCGCGGTGAGGGTCTCCAGTTCATCGGTCCCTGGCAGGAAATCCGCACCGAGAGCATCCGCGTCCAGCGCGCCCGCTTCGACAACGTCAGCGGGTTCTCGTCCGAAACCCAGGACGTAGTCATCTCGACCACCGTCAACTACCAGGTTGACCCCGGCGCCGTCGAGGACCTCTACCGAAATGTCGGCCCCAACTGGTTCGACATCCTCGTCGAACCGCGCATCAACCAGTACTTCAAGGCGGAGACGGTCAAGTACAACACCGTCGACATCGCCCCCAACCGGGAGACGATCCGCGAGAACGTTCGCGCCGCGCTTGCCGAAGACCTCCAGGCCTTCTCCGTCACGGTCCAGGACCTCCTGATCGACAACGTCGACTTCAACCCCGACTTCAAGCGCTCGATCGAAGAGAAGCAGATCGCCGCGCAGAACGCGCTCCGTGAGCAGGAGCGCATCGCCCAGTCCCAGGCCGAGGCCGTCCAGGCGGAGGAGCGGGCGAAGGGTGAAGCCCGCGCCGTCGAGGCTCGCGCCGAGGGTGATGCCAACGCCGAGATCGAGCGTGCCCGCGGTAACGCCGAGGCCATCCGCCTCCGCGCTGAGGCGCAGGCGTACGCCAACCGCACGATCGATGAGTCGCTGACCCAGGAGGTTCTCCAGTACCTCGCGATCGACAAGCTGGCGTCGGACCTCGATATCGCCCTCATCCCCTCCGGGCAGAACATCATCATCGACCCGGCGACCCTGCTCTCGGGCGGCACCGCCGACGAGGAAGACGACGAGGGCGCGCCCGCACCGGTCACGACGACGACGACCACGGCCGGAACCGGCGAGGAGAACTAGGGAAGGTTGCAGGTCACCGGCGCTAGTCGCGCAGCGTGCGCAGGCTCAGCAGGTAGGTGGTGACGCCCACGCCTACCGCCGCGAGGATGGCGTAGACCCACACCGCCGGTGTGATTAGCCAGGCGGAGATCGCGAGGCCTATCCAGAGCATCCCAATGGTGACGGCCTTCGTCCCGGGCGTCGCGCCGCGGTGTTCGCTGTAGTTGCGCAGGTACCGCCCGAAGAAGCGGTTCGTCATGAGCCAGGTGTGCGCCCGCTCCGACCCGCGCGCGTAGCAGGCCGCCGCCAGCAGGAAGAAAATCGTGTGCGGCAGCAGCGGCAGGATCACCCCCAGCACGCCGATCCCGACGAGCAGGCTCCCGAGCGCGATGTAGAGCCAGCGCATCGGGGCCGATGACGCTACCTGGCTGCGGACCGCTTCTGATGAACCTGCCAATTCTGCCAATTGGCTGCCAACCCGGAACAAGTGAGAGTTCCGGTGGGAGTATAGCGCACTGCTCGGAGCTCCGAGGCTTACTGCTTCGGACGCCGCCAGCGCGTCCAGTCGAACGGCTCGATCCCCGTCTCCGTCAGCTGCCAGATTGACGCTTCCACCCGCCCGTCCTCGATGTCGAGGAACCCGATCGTGCCGAGCTGCGTGTTCAGGTTGTGCGGGTAGGTAGGCGAACCCGGGTTCACGCACAGCACCCCGCCCACCTCGTCCACGGCCTCCACGTGCGAGTGCCCGTACACGACCACGTCGAGGTCCGTCCGGCTGAAGTAGCGCTCCATCGCCCGCTCCACGGTCAGGTGGGGAGGCATCTCCGGCACCGGCATGTCGTGTACCAGCCCGACGGACACACCCTCGAACTCCAGCGCCCAGGCCTCCTGCAGGAGCGGGTGCTCCGGTTGCACCGCGCGCCCGCCCGAGCCGTCCTCGCCGTTTCCGCGAGCCGCCCATAGCGGCGCGATCTCCGCCAGCTCGTCGAGCAGCCACACCTCGTGGATGTCGCCCGCGTGGAGGATGGCGTCGACGCCCCGGAAGGCGTCAAACGCCTGCGGCCACAGCTTCTCGCGCGACTCCGGAATGTGGGTGTCGGAGATGAGCCCGATGCGCATCGACGGAGTCTACCGCGCAGGCCGGGAAAGGCGTTCTGCTTGAAATAGAACGTACGTTCTGATACGATGGAATCATGTCCAGTCATCCCGTCCTTCAACCCACCCTCCTCGGTAACGAGGGGCCGTCCTTCGACCCGGCCTTCGCCGGCATCCGTCGTACGGAGCTCGGGTACGAGTCCTGGATCGACCAGGCGCAGGGCTTCCTCAGCGGCCACCAGGCCATCTTCGACGCCCTCCACGACGACACCCGCTGGCACGGCCACAAGCGCGTCATGTACGACCGCATGGTCGATGTGCCCCGCCTCACCGCCTCCATCCCCCGCGACGGCCCCGGCCATCCCGTCATCCGCCAGATTGCCGATGCCCTCGGCGAGCGCTACGGCGCCACCTTCGACCTCGTCGCCCTGGCGCTCTACCGCGACGGCCGCGACAGCGTCGCCTGGCACCGTGACCGGGCCCGGCGCGACCGCCGTGTTCAGGCCCTCGTCGCCACCCTCTCCCTGGGGGACTCGCGACGCTTTCTCGTGCGGCCCCACGGCGGCGGCCCTTCCCAGACCTTCTCCGCCGGCTGGGGCGACCTGCTTGTCATGGGCGGCGCCTGCCAGCTCCACTGGGAGCACTGCGTACCGAAGGCGCAACAGGCCGGACCGCGCATTAGCGTGATGTTCCGGAGCAGCGCCGACTTCGTCCGCTTCTAGCCGGACGGAGGGACCGCCTAGAGTATCTGCCCCTTCTGGCCCTCCAGGCCCAACAGGGCCGCGATCTCGCCCTGGTGCGAGGCCACATGCCAGACCCCCAGCATGCCGAACACCATGATCTTCGGTCGCGGGTTCGGCCCAAACGGGACCTCTGCCTGCAGGTCCTCGTCCGATGCCGACTCCAGGTAGCCATCGACGGTCGCCCGTATGGCGGCCGCGTACTCGCGCAGCGGTTCCAGCTCGAAGGTCAGGCTGGTCGTGTAGTCGTGCGAGATCACCGGGCTCTCCGGCAGCTCGAACCCCACCCGTTCGCCGATCCCGCTTGCGTGATAGACCGGCTCCTGCCCCATCAGTCCCCGCACCAGGACGAGGTCCTGCGTGATGACCGTATGCGCGTAAGTCGCGCCGATCGGGTTCGTCAGCGAACCCTCGATCGTCTTCATCAGCAGATCCGGTGGGCACTGCTCGATCGTGGCCTCCAGGTTGTCGTGCGCGAATCTGTACTGGCTGCGAAGCAGCTCCCGTCCGTCCATGCCGTGCCTCCTGATGTATTGCGTATCGCCTGAGCGGCCAGTCTGAAGCGTGGGCGGGACCGCCGCCACCTCTCCCGTGCTACGCCTCCGGCGTCCCGCTCCCTACCACGACCACGAGCGCTTCGGCTCCGTGGATGCCCCGCACGATCTGCTTCTCGATGTCCGCCGTCCGGCTGGCGCCCGTCAGGATGAGCGCGTCGGCATCCCCCGCGAGCGCCGGCCCAAGCTCCTGCGGGAAGCGCACCACGCTTGCCTCGTCCACCTCGACCACGATGCGGCGGGCGTCCATCAGCGCCCCCCGCGCCGCCGCCTCCCCCGTGAGCAGCACGCTCCCCGTCGAGGCCACCGCCGCCGTCGCCCGGACCCGCCGGTCGCCCTCCTCCGGCTCCGCCTCGTCGACCACCACCGCCCCGACGACCGACGCCCGCTCCCGGAAGGCGGCAACCACGTCGTCGGGAAGCGGTTCCGTGGCCGGCTCCGGCTCCGGCTCGATGCTGTCGAGGGGCACGAGCATGGCGGGGTCTCGCGACGGGTTCGCCGCCGGGATTGGACGCGAACCGCTGAACGGCAATCCCGGAAGGCGCCCGCCCGCCCGCAGCCCCAGCCGCCCGAGCCAGCTCGCGGCGCGTCCCTGCCGCCCCGCGAAGGCCGCCGCCCACGACTTCCACGCCACCTTCTCGACGCGCGACCCGCCGTTCTCCGCCTCGCCCGCCCGAAGGTCGAGCAGCATCCGGTGCAGGGGAATGCCGACCGGGCACACCTCCGAGCAGCGCCCGCACAGGCTTGAGGCCGACGGCAGGTCGGCGTGGCGGCCATCCCGCCACAGCAGCGGCGAGACCACCGCCCCGATCGGCCCCATGTAGGGCGATCCGTAGGAGAGCCCGCCCGCCGCCGTGTAGACGGGGCAGGCGTTCATGCAGGCCCCGCAGCGGATGCAGCGCAGCACGTCCCGATAGCGTTCGTCCGCCAGGATCTCCGAGCGCCCGTTGTCGACCACGACGAGGTGCCGTTCCTGCCCCTCGTCGGGAGCCCCCAGGAAGTGCGTGTAGGCCGTCAACGGCTGCGCCGTCGCGCTCGGCGCCAGCACTTGCAGAACCGCCAGCGCCGCCTCCTCGTCCGCCACCACCTTTTCCATGCCCGTGATCGCGATGTGCAGCCGCGGGCGGCTCACTCCCAGCGAGACATTCCCCTCGTTCTCGACGATCACGATGCGCCCGCTGTTCGCGATCACCGCGTTCGCCCCCGTGATCCCCGCGTCCACCTCCCCGAAGAACTCCGCGACCACGTCCCGCACCGCCTGCGAGAGGCGCACCGGGTCGTCGTCCGGTACATCCGCCCCCGCCCCCGCCAGCAGATCCCGGATGCGCGCCCGGTTCAGGTGCAGCGCCGGTGCCGTGATGTGGCTCGGCCCCCGCCCTTCGATGTCGACGATGTACTCCCCGATATCCGTCTCCAGCACTTCCTTGCCCCGCACGCGAAGGGCGTGCGTCAGCCCGACTTCCTCTGCCACCATCGACTTCGACTTCGCGACCCGGCGCGCGTCTCCCAGCAATTGCGTCACGAGCGCCACCGCTTCCTCGGCGGTGGCCGCGCGGTGATAGCCGATGCCCTGCCGCGCGCACGACTCCCGGAGCTGTTCCTGTAGCTCGTTGAGGTGGTCGACGGCGTAGCTGCGCGCCGCCTGCGCCCGCGCCCGCGCATCGGACGGGCTCGCCGTTGCCAGCTGGTCCCGGCTGTCGGCCACCAGCTTCCGCAGGATCGGCGAGAGCGTGGCCGCCGGCGGCCCCGCCGCGATCTCGGCTCGCGCCCGCGCGCGGAAGGGGCTCACGCGAGCGCCCTGTCGAGGAGCTCGGCGAGCGTCCAGGTTTCCAGCGACTGGTCCGTGGCCCGTGCGGTCGCCTCCAGGTGCGCGAGGCAGGACAGATCCCCCGAGACCAGCACCCGCACTCCCCGCGAGGCCACGTCCTCCAGCTTCGCCCGCGCCATCGCCACCGACACCTCCGGCTCCTTCACGGTGAAGGTCCCGCCGAATCCGCAGCATTCGTCTTCGTAGGCGAGGCGCCGCACGTCCAGCCCCTCGACCTGTTCGAGCAGCCCCACCGCCCCCTCGGTCAGCCCCAGCTCACGACGGCCGTGGCACGAATCGTGGTACGTGACCGCCCCCGCGAGGCGCAGCGGCAGCGCCGCCACGTTCGGATGGCTGGCCACGTAGGCGCCGAACTCGACGAAGTGCTCGCTCATGCGCTCGATGCTCGCCCCTCGCGGCCCCGCCCACAGCCCTGGCAGGTAGTGCTTCACCATGCTCGCGCACGACCCCGACGGAATGACGATCGTCTCGTGCCCCCGCGCCGCTCGCAGCAGGGCGCGACCGACGCTCTTCGCCTCCGACCGGTAGCCGCTGTTGAAGGCGGGCTGCCCGCAACACGGCCCGACGATCGTCTGGACCTCGTCGCCGAGCCGTTCCAGCACGCGTCGGGCATGACCGCCGTCATCGGGACGCAACGCCGCCATGTAGCACGGCACGAAGAGCGCGACCTTCGCCATTCGTTCACGCTAGGGCCACCGCCCCGCTGCCGCAAGCAGCCCCACGCCGCCGCGTCATGGCGCCGGCTGTCCCCGTGCCCTACCGTAGAAGCATGCCCGGCCGCGGTCTGCGCATCGCCACAATCGGTGGCATCGCCATTGAGATCCACCCATCCTGGTTCCTCATCCTGGGAATCGTCACCTACCTGCTCGCCGCCGGATTCTTCCCTGGCCGCTATGAAGGGAGCGTCGCCGGCTACTGGCTCCTCGGCGCGGCGGCGGCCGTCCTCGTCTTCGTCACCGTGCTCCTCCACGAGCTCGCCCACGCCGTGGTCGCCATCCGCCGTGGCCTCGACGTGCCCCGCATCACGCTCTTCATTTTCGGCGGCGTCTCACACCTCTCTCGCCAGCCCCGTTCCGCCGGTGAGGAGTTCTTCATCGCCGCCGCCGGGCCCGCTGCCAGCCTCGTCATCGCTCTCCTCATCTTCGGCGCCTCGCGCCTTGCCGGTGGAGGAAACGCGCCCTTCGGGGCGATGTTCGAATACCTCGCCTTCGTCAACCTCATCCTGGCGGTCTTCAATATCCTCCCCGGCTTCCCCCTCGACGGCGGACGCGTCCTGCGCTCCATCGCCTGGAAGCGCACCCGCAGCTTTCGCAAGGCGACCCGCATCGCCGCCGGCACGGGTGAGATGTTCGGCTGGGCCGTGATCGCCGCCGGCGCCGTCTTCCTGTTCCTCGGCCAGTGGGTCGCCGGCATCTGGGCGATCATGATCGGCTGGTTCCTGCTCGGCGCCGCCCGTGGCGAAGCCAACAACATCCGCGTGGACACCGTCCTCAACACGCTGACCGCCCGCGACTTGATGCACCGCACCTTCGTCGAGGTCACCCCTGGCATGTCCATCCAGGCCGTGGTCGACGAGCACATGATCGGCGGGGGCGAGCGCTCCGTCGTCGTCGCGAACGACGACTACGTGGTCGGCATCCTCACCGTCAGCGATCTTGGACGCGTGCCGCGCGACGAGTGGGCCACCACCCCCGCCCAGCGCATCATGACCCCCCGTGCCGATGTCGTGACCATCGCCGCCGACGCCCCCGCCGCCGACGTCATGCCCCTCCTCGCCCAGCGCCGCCTCAACCAGCTCCCCGTCATCGACGAGGGACGCATGATCGGCATCATCAGCCGCCGCGAATTCCTCGACCGCCTCCAGATTGCCGAGGAGCTTGGCCAGGGCGATACGCCCGACGGCGATGCCGAGCTCCCGCCCATCCGAACCCCCGGCAACGACGATCCCGACGCCCGCTAGCCCCGTTCCTCGCTAGTTCCCCTCGACTGCCGCCGGCAATGGCCGCCGCGCCCACTCCTGCCACACGCCCCACGCGAGCTTGTCGGACCCATCGCTGTAACGCAGCCCGATGTCGTTGAGAACGGCCGCGCCCCCCTGGCGGCTCTGCACCGGGTCGCGCTCTGCCCCCCATACCACGGCGCTGAACCCGTTCGCCTCCGCGTGCTCCAGCAACAGCGTCAGGAATTCCTCCTGCTCCCGTTCCGAGCCGACCCATGAGTGCCCCTCGATCGAGGCGGAGGCGTACCCCGCCTCGCTGATCAGAATCTCCCCGGTGAAACGTGCCCGGAGCTGTGCGTAGTAGTCCTCCGGGATCTCCCGAACGAGCCGGATACTTGAGGACAGGTAGGGGAAGGTCGAAAAGGCGAGCGCGTCGATGCGCCCCTGGAACGCATCGATGGCGTCCCACTGTGGAGGATGCTCCTGCGTGAGCCTCCCCAGCAGGTCCTCGAGCTGGAACGTGGGGAACACCTTCGTCTCGGGCCGGATCGACTTCACGGCGTCGTAGACCTTCGTGTACGCCTTCAGGAAGCCCACGAACTGGCCCGGCGCCCGCGCCCGCAGCATGTTGATCTCGACGCCGACAGCCAGGTACTCGGGCTCGTAGTTGGTGGCGATGTAGATGGCGTACGCCACCAGCGCGTCCTGCACGTCTTCGCGCAGGAATCCCGCCTCGGTGTCGCTTCCCTCCGGCAGTCCCGCAACGCGCGTGCGCTGGACAGCCCCGTCCGTCGGGTCGATGGAGAACAGGAGCGAAAGGTCGTACTGCCGGAGCAGGTCCCGTTCGAGCCGCATCAGCGCGTGCGTCTCCTCCGAGACTTCCGCCCCGGGGAAGAAGTCCTCCCACGGCGGCACCCGCGCGATGCTCACCAGTTCGGCGTTCCGAGCCGCCGTCGCGAAGGTGTTGATGTGGGCGCTGGGCGTGTCGTCCCAGGGCTGCACGCCCAGCCCCAGCCGCAGTTCTCGCGTCGGGCCCTGCGCCTCGGGCCGCGTCACGTCCGGGCCGGGCAGGTCCTCCGTCTCTTCGGTTCCGTTACAGGCGGCCACAAGGAGCGCTGCTACAATCAACAAGGCGGGAAACAGACGCGAGGGCTGCATGACTCTACGCAGGTTCCTCCTGGCGTCTGTCGTCCTTGGCGTCATCGCTGGCGCCGCGGCCGGCGGAATCCGTGCTCTCGTCGGCGGCGGAGAGGCCGAGCCCCCGCTCCGGGCTGCCACGGTCACCCCCACGCCAGCGCCCCAGACTGAGACCCCCCTGGCGGTGGCGCAGCGTTTCGCCGACGCCTGGGAGGCGGGCGACGTTCCCGCGATGTACGACCTCCTCGACAGAGGCACCCAGGCAAGCTTGCCCCTGGCCACCTTCACCGAAGCCTACGCGGGCTTCCGCCAGGAGGTGGGCGTCACGGCCATAACTGTGTCCGTTTCTGGTGAGGATGCTCAGCGCGTCACCTTCCGCGTCCGCCTCGAGACAAGCTACTTTGGCGCGCTGGAATATGCCACCGCCGTCCCCTTCGTTTCTCCAGAAGAGGGCTCCCCCCGCATCGCCTGGACGCCCACGGTTATGCATCCCGCCCTCACGCCCGGAAGGGAACTGCACGGCGAGGTTCGGCGGCCCGCCCGCGGCGCTATCTACGACCGCAACGGCGAGCCCCTCGCCATCACCCTCGACGTTCGCATGATCGGCCTCGACCGCAGCCGCGTGTTCGACGAGGACACCGTCACGGCGGCCTTCGTCTCCTTCGGTTTCGAGGAAGACGAGGTAGCAGCGGCTTTCGCCAGCCCGCTCGGCCAGCGCCACCGTGTCCCTCTCGGCGTCGTGCCTGACTCCCGCGTCGAGGAGGCCGCCCGCTTCGTGGAGGCCGTCCCCGGCGCCGTCCTCTGGTTCGAGGAGCGCCGCGTCCACCCCCTCGGCCCCGCCGCCGCCCACGTCGTCGGCTATACCCGCGAGTACACCGCCGAGGAGATTGCCGCCCGCCCCGACGCCGGCCTCCTCCCCGGCGACCGTGTCGGTGCCGTCGGCATCGAGGCCGCGATGAACGATGTGCTCGCCGGAAGCGTGGGCGCCCGCCTCGTGGTCACCGGCGGCGACGAGCCCGTCGTCCTCTTCGAGCGCGCCTACGTTGCCGGCGAGGATGTCCACACCACGCTCGACTCCGCCCTCCTCCGCGCCGCCCACGAAGGGCTGTCGGGCCTGCGGGGCGCCGCCGTTGTCCTCGACCCGCGCACGAACGCCATCCTTGCCCTCAACAGCTCCCCCGCCTTCGATCCCAACGCCTTCGAGCTGGGCAACCAGGCTGCCGTCACCGCCTTCACCACCAGCGACGACGATCCCCTCAACGACCGCGCCACCCATGGTCTCTACTCCGCCGGCTCGACGTTCAAGCTCGTGACCGGCGCCGCTGGCCTCGCGCAGGGCGCCTTCAGCCCCGCGGACCGCATTTTCTGCGGCGCCGTCTGGTACGGCGTCGACCCGCCTCGGCGCAACTGGGAGGGTGAACAGGGAGAGCTGAACATCGCCGAGGGTCTGATGCGCTCCTGCAACCCCGTTTTCTACGAGATCGCCCTCACGCTCTACAACGAGGCGCCCGGCGCCCTCCCCGACATGGCCCGCGCCTTCGGCTTCGGCGCCGAGACCGGCGTCGAGGGCCTCTACGACGACTCCGGCCTCGTGCCCGACGCGGCCTGGAAGCAGGCCGTCAGGGGTGAGCCCTGGTATCCCGGCGATGCCGTCAACCTCGGTATCGGGCAAGGCGACCTGCTGGTCACGCCCCTGCAGCTTGCCAACGCCTACAGCGCCTTCCTCAACGGCGGGCTGCGCACGCCCACGATTCTCGCCGGGACAGCGCCCCTCGATCGGGGCGCCCTGCCGCTCGAGTCCCAGGACGCTGCGCACCTGCGCGCCGGCCTTGAGCTCGTCACCGGCACCCGTGGCACCGCCGGGTGGGTGTTCGCCGACGCCGGCTACGACGACTTCGGCGGCAAGTCGGGCACCGCCGAGGAGGCCGAAGGCCAGGCCCATGTCCTCTTCGTCGCCTACTCGCCGCGCGACATTCCCGCCGCGCTGGCGGCCGTCGTCTTCGACAACGCCGACGAAGGCCGCCCCTTCGCCGCCCCCCTCGCGCGCGACCTCGTCCTCGCCGTCCTCAACCCGGGCGGTTCGGAAGAGGAGACGGAGGAAGAGGAATCGCCCTAGTCGAGCGCTTTGATGGCCTCGATCAGGGCGGGGACCACCTTCTTATAGTCCTCGACCACGGCGAAGCGCGATACCTGCACCATGTTGCAGTCGGGATCGCGGTTCACCGCGACGATGTTCTTCGAACCCGACATGCCGGCCATGTGCTGGCTCGCGCCGCTGATCGCGACCGCGACGTACAGGTTCGGCGTCACCGTCTTGCCGGTGAGGCCGACCTGCTGCGAAGGCGGGTACCAGCCGAGGTCGCAGGCCGCCCGGCTCGCGCCGGTCGCCCCGCCGAGAAGCCCCGAGAGCTCCTCCATCATCTCGAACGCGGATGGATCGCCCAGGCCGCGCCCGCCGGAGACGACCACGTCGGCGTCCTCCAGCCGGATGCCTGTCGCCTCTGCCGCGTCGGTGGAGACCACGCGCACGCGCTGCTCGCCGGTTGCGTCAATGGCGGTGACGGTCCCGCTGCGCCCGGCGTCCGGCGCGAGGGCATCCCACGCCTTTGGCTTGAGCGTCGCGATCTGTACGTCGCCGCGCCAGGTGACCTCGGCGTTGGCGTTGCCGCCATAGCAGGTGCGCGTTGCCCGGAGGCGTCCACCGTCGATCGTGAGGGCGACGCACTCCATGGCGACAGCCGTGTTCAGGCGGAAGGCCATGAGCGGACCGAGGTCGCGCCCGAGGCTCGTCTGCCCGATAAGCACGATGTCGGCGTCCGCCGCCTCGCGCGCGGCCAGGGCTGCACCCGCGCCCGTTTCCCCGTAGCCCGGGTCGAGCGAGCCCGCCGGAGCGACGTAAACGGTGTCCGCGCCGTGCTCGAAGAGGGACTGGGCGAGCGACTCGTCGCCCGCGACAAGGGCGCTGACCGCGCCGCCGCCCTGGTCGGCCACGGCGCGCCCGGCCGCCAGCAGTTCGAAGGAATGGGGAGCGACGGCGCCGTCGGCCGCCTCGGCAATGATGAGGGTTCCAGGCATCGTCGTTCCTCTAGATGAGCTTGGCCTCGCGCAGCTTCAGCGCGAGGTTGCGGGCCTGCTCCTCGGGGGAGTCGCCCTCGATGATCTCGACATTGCTCTCCACCTGCGGGATGTAGAGCGCTTCCAGCTCCAGCCAGCGGTTGTCCTCGCCGGCCTCGTCGTCTTCGAGCTCCAGGTCGTCCGCCGACCAGACCTGCACGGTCTTCTTCGCCGCCAGCATGATCTGCCGGAGCTGCGGGTAGCGCGGCTCCCCGAACTCGTTCGAGATGGAGACGACCGCGGGCGTGTCCACCTCGACCGTCTGGAAGCCGTCGTCCAGAACGCGCTCGACGGTGAGCGTGTCGCCGTCCAGTTCCATCGATTTCGCGATGGTCACGCAGGGAATGCCGAGCTGCTCGGCCACGCCCAGCGGCGCCACGCCCATGTCCCAGTCGGCCGAGGCCCGGCCCATCAGCACGAGGTCCACGTCGCCGATCTTCTCGATCGCCCGTGACAGCGCGACGGCCGTCTGGAAATTGTCGATGTTCTCGAAGTCCGGGTCGCTCAGCAGGACGCCTTCGTCTGCGCCCATCGCGAGCGCGTGCTTGATCGCGTCGCGCGCCGAGTCCTCGCCGAGGCTGATGACCGTGATCTTGCCCTCGCCGGCGGCGTCCTTCAGACGAAGGGCCGCCTCCGTGGCCTGGGGGTCGTAGGGATTCACCACCGGCGCGATGCCCTGCGCGGGAATCACGCGCTTCGCCGCCTCATCGACGGCGAATTGCGAGGCCGGCGTCTCCGGATCGGGAATCTGCTTGACGCAGACGACTATGTTCACGCTGACGCCAACTCCTTCTGACAGACAGGTCGAGAATGGATGGAGCGGGGCAGGGCCAGCCATGCGCCGCTGCGCCCGCCAGCGTAGCACGATCCCGCTGCTTGTGAAATCTCGCACGGACCGGGAAGACCCTGTGCTGCCGGGCCATACAAGCGACAGCCGAGACCCCCCGACGAGCCGAGGAGCCGAGCCGGCGTGACACAGCGCGGAGTGAAGCAGCCGGAGGAGCAAGTGGGGCGCCGGCCGAGCCCGCGAGCGCCAAGCGCAGCTGTCGAGCCAGGAGGCACGGGGCGCGCAGCGCAACCGTCGAAGGCGCAAGACCCCGGCGTCAGCCGCGCGAGTGAGCGCGCAGCGAAGCGGAGCAGTCGAAGGAGCAAGACAAATGAACGTTGTGTTTCGAAACCTGCCTGAAACAGGCCCGCAATCTGCGGGAAACGAACCCGACCTAGCTTTCCCCTCGACGTTTCGCCCCATCCGGGGGCATCGAGGAGGATTGCATGAAACGTGCCCTACCGGCCCTGCGCCGGCCGACCGCCATGCTTGCAGGCGGTCTGCTCGCGCTCGGCATCATTTCCGTGGTCTCCGCCCAGGACGGTGCTGAAGACCTCGCTGACATCATCAGCGCGGTCGACACTGCCTGGTTGCTGATCGCGGGCTTCCTCGTGTTCTTCATGCAGGCCGGTTTCGCCATGCTCACCGCGGGCTTCGTCCGCTCCAAGGAGACGGCGAACATCTTGATGAAGAACATGATCGACGCCTGCGTGGGAGGCATCTCCTTCTGGCTCGTCGGCTGGGCCTTCGCCTACGGCGTCAGCGATGCGTCGAACGAGTTCATCGGGCTCGGCAACTTCGGCTTGAACCAGCTTGCCGAAGCGGGCTATGGCCACGCCGACTGGTTCTTCCAGTTCGCATTCGCCGCAGCCGCCGCCACGATCGTGGCCGGCGCTCTGGCGGGACGCACCAAGTACTCGGCCTACCTCATCTACACGGTCGTCGTCACCGGCTTCATCTACCCCGTGGTGGTCCACTGGGGCTGGGACGGAACCACGTGGATGGGAGCCTTCACGGACGACATCTGGCTGGGCAACGGCTACGTCGACTTCGCAGGCTCGGGCATCGTCCACACTGTGGGCGGCATCACCGGTCTCATGGGCGCTATCGCTGTGGGCGCGCGCCTCGGCAAGTACGGCCCCAACGGCGAAGTAAGGGCCATCCCCGGCCACAACATCTCGATCGCCACGATCGGCATGTTCATCCTCTGGTTCGGCTGGTACGGGTTCAACCCGGGCTCCACGCTCGGGCTCTCGGGTGGCGGCGCAGCCCTCGCCGCGAGTGTCGCCGTGACCACGACGTTGGCGGCAGGCGCCGGCGGCATCACTGCGATGCTCTGGTCGCGCTTCCGCACGGGCCGTTACGACGCCGGCCTCACCATCAACGGCATCCTCGCAGGCCTCGTGGCCATCACGGCCGGCACGGCCACGGTCGACCCGTGGGCATCGGTCGTCATCGGCGCCATCGGCGCGCTGGTCATGTACTACGGCGTGCAACTCCTGGATGCCAGGTTCCGCATCGACGATCCCGTCGGCGCCGTCTCCGTGCATGCCTTCGCCGGCATCTGGGGCGTCATCGCCGTCGGCCTCTTCTCATCCCAGGCCGGAATGGAAGCAGCCGGCTACGCCAACCCGCAGCACTACGGCCTCTTCCTGGGCGGCGGCGGCGAGCAGCTGCTGATGCAGCTCATCGGCATCGCGGCCATCGTCGGCTGGACGGCTGTGACGGGCGGTATTCTCTTCTTCGCTATCAAGTTCACCGTGGGACTTCGCGTGAGCGAGGAAGAAGAGATGCGTGGCCTCGACCTGATCGAGCACGGCGTCGATGCCTACCCGGACTTCGGTCCTTCTGGCTCTGGCATCTTCGGTGCCGCCGAGATTGGCGGAGGCGGCAAGTGAGCGTACGCCACATCCCGCATCCGCCCCTGAGTCCAGAAAGGAGTACCCGGTGAAAAAGATCGAAGCCATCATCCGGCCGAGTGCGCTCGAACCTGTGAAGGACGCGCTCGACGAGCTCGGCTTCTCCGGCGGCATCACCGTCTGGGAGGTCAAGGGGCACGGCAAACAGCGTGGCGTCACCGAGCAGTGGCGCGGCCGCGAGTACCGTGTGGAGTACCTCTCCAAGGTGTTCCTCACCCTTGTGGTCGCCGACGACAAAGCTGACGCTGTCGTGGACGCCATCCTCGACAACGCCAGCTCCGGCGAGATCGGCGACGGCAAGATCTTCATCTCGAACGTGGAGGATGCCGTTCGCGTCCGCACCCGCGAACGCGGAGACGAGGCGCTCTAGCCTCCCCACGTCCCCCGGCTGAGGGGCCGGGCGCACCCCGCGCCCGGCCCCTCTCACATACCGCAGGACACGAACAGGCCCCCAACTCCAGGAGGTGAGGCTGTGGACGGAACGCCCTTCGAGGTGCGCGTTCGAAGCCTCCGCGAAGGCTGGGTCGAGCGGCGCGAATCCGGTTTCCTGGCCCGCTCCCACGACTTCGACTCCCAGCGACAAGTCCTCGCCAACATCCACCGCTGGGCAAGCGAGTGCATCGAGGACGTGCGCCACGTGTACGGCGACGCGTTCCCCATCACCATCGACCCCCTCGACGACTCGGCCCCCTTCGGCATCACCGTCGGCGCCGTCCAGAACGCCGCCTTCGAGCTGGTCGACCGGGGAGGCGCCGAGCGCGTCTCCTGGCAGGTCGTGGCCCGCGTCGCGACCGGTGGCGGCGAGGCCGGCGAAGCCCCCGAGGAGCGTCGCGTGCGCCACTGGCGCCGCAGCCAGGTCGAAGAGATCCTGCTCTCGCTCCTTAGCGCCTACGAACGCTCCCTCACCCGCGAAGTCTCCGCCTGATCACCCCACTACCTGCTCCCTCGCGGCCTGCGCCACGATCGCGTCAGTGAGACCCGCGAAGATGCGCTTGTGGATGGGCCAGAGCGCGTACCAGTAGAGCAGGCCCGCCGCCCCCGCCGGATGGAAGTGCGCCGACGTCACGATGCGCGATCCCTCCCCCTCCACCCCCACCTCGAATTCGAGGATCGCGATGCCGGGCAGCTTCATCTCAGCGAGCAGCGTCAGCCGCTGCCCCGCCTCCACCCCCACGACCCGCCAGAAGTCGAGCGCGTCTCCCGCGCGGACTTCGGTCGCGTGGCGGCGCCCTCGCCGCCTCCCCACGCCTCCCACGAGGCGGTCCAGAAGCCCCCGCAGGTTCCAGAGCCAGTTCCCGTAGTACCACCCGTTCGACCCGCCGATCGCCGCAATCACCCCCCACACCGCCTCCGGCGATGCACTGCAGGTCCGCTCGACTCGCTCCCCGCGGCTGTAGAACGAGATCTCGGCGCGGTGGTCCCGCATGGCGAATGAACCCTCGGTCCACCGCGCCGGCAGCTCGGCCGTGCGTTCCGCCTCAAGGGCTGCGTGGACCGCTTCCTCGTACGTGTGCAACTCGAGCGGGATGTGTGCGTGCACATCCGCCTCCGGATCGACCACGAGGTCGTGCCGCAGGCCATCGATCAGCGGACGCGCGACGCTCGAGGGAACCGCTGTCACGAGGTCGAGCCAGTAGGACGAAAGCCGCGGGCTCAGCACCGATACCGGGATGATGGCCAGCCGTCGCCCCACCGCTCTCGCGAAACGCGTGAGCAGATCCTGGTAGCGCACCACCTCGGGGCCGCCTGCGTCGTACACGTGGCTCCCGGGTGGCTCCGCTTCTGGCAGGCGCACGAGGTACTCGATCAGGTCATCGAGGGCGATCGGCTGCGTCAGCGACCGCACCCAGCGCGGGGTAACCATCACCGGCAGGTGGTAGACCAGGTCCCGGATGACCTCGAACGCTGCCGAGCCCGGCCCGACCACGATGCCGGCCCGCACCTCCGTCACGTCCACCGCGCCCCCGCGCAGGACATCTCCCGTCTCCCGGCGCGAGGCCAGGTGCGCCGATGCCGACCCCTTCGGCTGCAGCCCGCCCAGGTAGACGATGCGGCTCACGCCCGCCTCCTCGGCTGCCCGGCGCGCGTTCTTCGCCGCCCGCCGGTCCCGTTCCGGGAAGTCCGTCCCCGAGGCCATCGAGTGAACCAGGTAGTAGACGAGATCCACGCCCTTGAAAGCGGCGTCGAGCGACTCACGGTCGAGCGCGTCCGCCTGCACCACCTCGACCCCCTCCCACTCGCGCGCTTCGAGCGTCTCCCGCCGTCTCCCCGCTGCCCGTACCTCGTGTCCCTCCTCGACGAGCCGGGGCACGAGATGGCTCCCCACGTACCCCGAAGCCCCCAGCACCAGCGTTGTTGTCACCCCTACCTCCCCGCTAGCCCTCTGCCTTCCGCCAGGATATATAATATAGCTCTCCAGAGGAGTGTCTGCATGGGTGCTGAATCACGTGTCTCAAAGTGGGGTACCAGCCTCGCGGTTCGGATCCCGAAGCCCATTGCGGAGCAGTGGGGCGTCCGCGAAGGCTCGACCATCGAGATTGTCACCGAGGGCGACGAGGTCATCCTGCGCAAACGCACCTACGACCTGGCGACCATGGTTTCGCAGGTCGACTCCGACAACCTCCATCCGGAGCAGGATGCGGGGCCAGCCGTTGGTCGCGAGGAATGGTAGACCGCGACTATGTACCCGCTCGGGGCGATGTCGTTTGGCTCAGCTTCACACCGCAAGCCGGGCACGAACAGGCTGGCCATCGGCCGGCCCTTGTCTTGAGTCCGGAGTCCTACAACGAAGTAACCAGCCTTGCTCTCTGCTGCCCGATCACCTCACGGGTCAGGGGCTATCCATTCGAGGTTGCGCTTCCCACGACCGTCCCCGTCACCGGCGTCGTTCTCGCTGACCAGCTGCGTAGCCTTGACTGGCGAGCACGGGGGGCTCGCTTCGAGTGCCGCGCTCCTCGGCAGGTGGTGAGCGAAGCCCTCGAAAAGGTCGGGGTGCTGTTGGACTAGGAGAGCCGTCCCGCGGGTTACGGCCCTAGTGGAACACCACTGTCTTGTTGTCGTACACGAGGACGCGGTCCTCGATGTGCCAGCGGACCGCTCGCGCCAGCACCATCCGCTCCACTTCGCGGCCGAGCCGCATGAGGTCCGCCCGCGCGTTCCGGTGCGTCACGCGCACGACGTCCTGCTCGATGATCGGCCCTGCGTCCAGCTCCGCCGTCGCGTAGTGCGCTGTCGCCCCGATGATCTTGACCCCCCGCTCCTCCGCCTGGCCGTAGGGGTCGGCGCCCGCGAACGCCGGCAGGAACGAGTGATGGATATTGATGACCTTCTGCGGATACTCCCCCAGGAACATCGGCGTCAGGATCTGCATGTAGCGCGCGAGCACCACGAGGTCGACCCGGCCCCGCAGGAGGTCGAGCATCGCCTTCTCCTGCTCGACCTTCGTCTCTCGCGTCACCGGCAGGTGCTCGAACGGCACGTTGAACCGCTCCGCCAGCGGTCGCAGGATCTCGCGGTTCGAGATCACCATGGCGATATCCGCCTCGAGCTCTTCCGTCCGCGCTCGCCACAACAGGTCCAGCACGCAGTTGGGCTCGCGCGTGCAGAGGATGGCGATGCGCGGCCGGTCGGCGCTGTAGGAGACGCGCCATTGCATGTCGAACTTGCTCGCGACCGCCGCCCCGAATCCCGCGGCGACCTCCGCCGCGGGCGCATTCAGGCCATCGAGCTCGTACTCGATGCGCATGAAGAACTGGGGGTTCTCGCCGTCCGTCGAGTGCTGGTCGCCCTGCAGGATGTTCGCGCCGTGCCGGTACAGGTAGTCGGAGACTGCGGCCACGATCCCGGGCCGGTCCGGACACTGGACCAGCAGCCGCGCGCTGCCTTCGGTCGGGGAGTCGCTCATGGCCCGATCATACGTCGCCGCCGCCCCGGAAGGTGGTTCATTTGTGCCATAAGGCCCGGCGCTACTGGTACATGATCAGGTCCGGCACCTGCTCGATCGCCTGCACCTCTTCCGGCGTCATCACGGGCGTGTCCTGGTCGAAGAACAGCTTCAGCGCCGGCCGCTCCGAGGGAGCCGTTAGTGCGTACCAGTCGTAGTGCCGCAGCTTCAGGGCGGCGGTGCCGAAGCCGTCCATGTCGATCGACACTTCGACCCCCTCCACGTCCTCGACCATGTCACGGTCGCGCAGCATTCTCGCCGCGAACTGGTGCACCATCAGGATCTTCGGAGGGATCCCTTCCTCCTCCACCAGCGTCGCCAGGTAGCGCTGCACCTCGTTCACGTGCTCCGCGCCTATCCCGCCGATGGCGAGGCCCGGCCTCACGCCGAGGTGCTCGGTCGCGAACTCCGGGTCGAGCGCCATGTGCACGAACGGCTCGCGCAGGAACTCCTCCAGCAGCTTCACCTCCGCCAGCGGGTCGCTCCAGCCGATCTGCACGTCCAGGAAGAGGATCATGTCCCGCTCACGCGCTGCCTCGACGTACTCGGCGATGCGATCGGCCGGCAGCCGATAGAGCCAGGTACCATCCGCGGTCGGGTAGGCCTGTGCCACGCCCGTGATCAGGTGGAAGGCGGGAATCACCTCCCGCGGTCCGTTGAGCTGGTCATACCGGGCTGCCCACAGCGCGACCTCGTTCGCGACCTCCGCCGGCGTTCCGTGTCCCAGCACGCCCATCGCCCGCACACCCGGATATCCGTAGAACGAGACGATCTGGGCGGTCTCAAACACGGACTCGAGCGTCGGCGGTCGCGGGAACGTCCAGGCCCGTTCGGCGTCGGAGACGATCAGGTACTTCCCTCCCGGAGAGAAATGCGTCAGGCCGCCCAGCAGCGGGGCCACGCTTGCGCCCCAGGCCCGCGTCGGCAGGATGTGTCCCTCCGCGAACGACCAGACGGAAAGGCCCGGAACGGTGCCGTCGGGCTCCCGCTCCCAGTTCACCCAGCCCAGCGCTCGCCCGGCAAAGGCCTCGCGTAATTCAAGGCGCGGCCCGCTCCACTCCACCCACGTCGCCCCCTCTCGGAGCATGACGTCGCACTGGGGCATGGCGTCGATGCCGCTGATCGGGATCGACTCGGACCAGCCCAACGAGGTCGAGGTGACCTGAACGCTGGCTTCCTGGCCGTAGCAGAGATAGGCGCGCTCGCCGTTGATCCGCAGCGGCGCCTCGGAGTCCACGGAGTGCCCGGAACTGGCTCCACCGGGCAACCGCAGGTTGATCTCGGTTGGGAGGTCACAGGAGATCTCGATGGAGAGCGGCGTGCTCAGCGGGATGGGAGCCGTAGAAGTCCCGCGTGCTGCCGTCACGGTGCCGTCGTAGGCCGCTTCCGCCGTCACCTGGCAGGCGGCGTCTGCCGCGGCCACGGAGTCGCTCTCAGTCACCCAGAGAATGAGCGCCAGCACGCCCGTTAGGGCCATCCCTAGCTTGGTCAGCAGTGCAAGCATGATCGGGAAACCTCCAGGACCGCCACCAGCCCTCAGGTCATATTAGCAACGTGCTTATGCATTTGGCTAATTCTTAACGCCAGGAATTGCGCCGTTCCATCTCCTTCCTTCCAGCGTGCCCCACAGATGCTCCCTCGACCACTACGAAACCGCTGGCTTTTCCCCATCGTTTCCTGCGCCGGTCGACTTCCCCTTCGCCACGTCGCGGCCTCCGTCGCCACATAGAATCGGCGGCAGGCCCAGAGGGGCATCTGGAGGCTTCCATGACCGCAGCAACCCAGACTCCCGCCGTTCACCAGCGACTCGGTCGCGGCGTCACCAGGAAGGTCATGCGGGGAGCCGTGCTCCTGCTTCCCCTCATGGTCACCTTCTGGCTGATCCAGTTCGCCTTCCAGACCATGGACGGCCTGCTCCAGCCCATCATCTCCGCCCTCGCGGGCGACGAGATCCCGGGCCTCAGCTTCGCGATCATCATCGTGGCGCTCTTCATCGTCGGCGCCCTCAGCTCGACCCTCCTCTTCCGCACGCCGGGCTATCTCATCGAGCGGGGCATCACCGCCCTGCCAGGGGTCGGCGCCGTCTACAGCACCACCAAGAAGCTCCTCCCGGGCTCTGACCCGGGCGCCAGGGCCCCGACAGGCTTCGACACCGTTGTCCGCATCGAATACCCCCGCAAGGGCGTGTGGTCGGTCGGCTTCCTGATGGGTTTCATCGAACCCGAGGCGGGGACGAAGGTTGGCGTCGTCTACATGCCCTCGACACCCATGCCCCAGTCCGGCTGGCTCGTCCAGCTCCCCCTCGACGACATCGAGGTGACCGACTGGAGCTCCGCCCAGGCCATGCAGTACATCGTCTCCGCCGGTGTCAGCTGCCCCGATACGATGGCCATGAGCGCCCTCGAGTCCCCTGCGTGAGCGTGGTCGTGAGGATGGCGCTCCACGTCCTGCTCTTCCTCGTCGCGGGGATCGTCTTCTTCCTCGGACTCGGCATCGGCCTCTCGCAGAACCCGACCATCGGTACCCTTCTCTGGCTCGTCGCCGCCGGCATCGCGGTCGCGAACGCCATCTGGATGACGCGGCGTCGCCGGTAGGGCGTCGGCGCCCTTCCGCCGCTCGCGTTCCTGTACCATCGCCCCGCCGCGCTCCTGCGGCCAGGAGGGCTGACATGGCAGACGAGATGCGTATCCAGGTCATGAACGGCGGTCCCTACGTCGTCTCCGGCGGGGTGCCCCTCAAGGAGATGGCCCCCGTCCAGACCCTCAACGGCGAGAACGTCGACTGGCACGTCCTCCGCGAGATCGACGAGTCACGCGACCTCTATGCCCTCTGCCGCTGTGGCCGCTCCAACGACAAGCCCTACTGCGACGGCTCCCACGCCAGCGAACCCTGGCCCGAGGCCGAGACTGCCGACCGCCGCCCCATGGCCGACCGCGCCAGCCGCATCGAGGGCGCCGCGGGCGTCATGCTCGACGACGAGTCCGTCTGCATCGGCGCCGGCTTCTGCGGCACGAAGACGACGAACGCCTGGGACCTCATCGACGAAGAAGGAGACGAGGCCCGCGAGCGTGTCACTGCCATGGTCGGCCGCTGCCCCACCGGCCGCCTCGCCATCATCCCCGCGGGCGAGGAAGGGCTCGTCGAGCCCGCCCTCGGCGCCGAGATCGCGGTCGTCCCGGGCGGGCCCCTCTGGGTACGCGGCGGCGTCAACGTCGAGAGCGCCGACGGCACTCCCTGGGAGGTCCAGAACCGCCGCACGCTCTGTCGCTGCGGCGCCTCCAACAACAAGCCCTTCTGCGACGGCGCCCACAGCGACCTGCACTTCGACGAGCGCTAGCCGGGAGGGGGCACCTCGCTCAGGGAGTGCACGGAGGCGTAGGCCGTGCGTGCGGCTCGGTAGAACCTGTCGTCGGCGGTCCAGTACTCGCACTCGAGCGCTTCCGCCAGCGCGAGGTAGTGAGCGTCGTACGCCGCGCCCTGGCCGAGCTCGCTTGCCAGTTGCAGTGCTCGTCGGTGCAGGAGCGGCGGCGAGGCGAAATCAAACTCTGAGAACAGATCCGCTGCGAGGGCGGCAGCCTCATGGACGGTCAGTTCGCCACGCGCCACCCGCCGGTGGAGGGTGTTCGTCACCTCGAACCGGAACAGGTGGGGGGCAGCCAGCTGCTGCTCCTCCTCATCCCAGGCCGTGAGCAGCGCATGTGCGTCCGCGGAGTCCTCCTCCCGAATCAACCACTTGACCGCCAAACTTGCGTCAACGACGACATAGCCGCTCAAGGGCGAGGCTTCTTGGTGGCGTCCAGTTGGGCGTCCCGGATCTCACGGGCCTCCCTGATGAACTCGACCGAGTCTCCGGGCAGCACGCGGTCCCCGAAGTACTTCTGGCGGAGGGCCGCGAAGTGCTCCGCACGCGAGAACCGCGAGGCCTCCCCGAGTGTCTCCGCCCCCTCATCCTCCTCCAGTTCCTTCTCGATCGCGGTCTGGCAGTACTCGCGCATGCTGATGCCCTTGAGCGCCGCGACCGCCTTCAGCCGCCGCTGCAGGGGCGCGTCGAGGTCCAGGGTGAGCCGCTTCTTCTCGACTGACTTCGCCATGGCGTGACTCCGGAGGCCCGTTCGGCCACCTACACATTTGCGGAAATACAGAAATACGTCAAGACAAGCCGCAAAAGCCTGTCGCAGGGACTGGAAGAGCCGGCCTGGAGCGCCTGCTAGCCCAGCAGCCGCTTCATCGTCGCGCCGATCTCCGCCGGTGAGTCCGAGACCACGGCGCCCGCAGCGCGAAGCGCGGCCTTCTTGTGCTCGGCCTTGCCGTCCTCGCCCGAGATGATCGCCCCCGCATGACCCATCCGCCGCCCCGGAGGCGCCGTCGCCCCCGCGATGAACGCCACCACCGGCTTGCGCACGTGCTCCTTGATGTACGCCGCCGCGTCCTGCTCGGCGCTCCCGCCGATCTCCCCCACCATCACGATCGCGTCCGTATCCGGATCCTCGTTCAGCAGCCGGATCGCCTCGCGCTGGGGCGTCCCGATGATCGGGTCGCCGCCTACGCCGATGCACGTGCTCTGCCCGAGTCCCTCGGTGGTTAGCTGCGCCACCACCTCGTAGACAAGCGTCCCCGAGCGGCTGACTACGCCCACGCGCCCCGGCAGGAACACATCGCCTGGCATGATGCCCACGCGAGTCTGCGTTCCTGGCGTGATCACGCCCGGGCAGTTCGGCCCGATCAACATCGTCGGACCCTCCTTCAGCGCCTGCTTCACGCGCACCATGTCCATCACGGGGATGCCCTCCGTGATGCAGACCGCCAGCGGTACCGCCGAGGACGCCGCCTCCAGGATGGCGTCCGCCGCGAACGGGGCCGGTACGAAGATGATGCTCACGTTCGCGCCCGTCTCCCGCACCGCCGCGTCCACCGTCGGGAAGATGGGAACCCCGTCCTGTTCCTCGCCGCCGCGCCGCGGATGCACCGCCGCCACCACGTTCGTCCCATAGGCGATCGACCGGCGCATGTGGTTCGCGCCCTCCGTGCCGATCCCCTGAACCATCAGTCGCGTGTTCTCGTCGAGAAGGACGCTCATCGAAGCTCCCGCGCGCGTCGCGCCGCCGAAATACACCCGCGCGCTCCCTCGGCAATCGCGGGCCTCCGCATTCTAGCCGCGCCTCCCGATGGCGCTAGCGGGGTGCCCTCCGGCCTCCAGCTGCCGCCACTGCTACGATTACGCACCGATCACCGACCACCGGAGGCTCCCCCATGGCCATGGCTCTCGACGGTATCAAGGTCCTCGACCTCTCCCGCCTCGCTCCCGGTCCCTATTGCTCCATGCTTCTCGCCGACTTCGGCGCCGACGTTACCCTCGTCGAGGCCGTCCCCGGCGTGAACGCCAAGCTCGCCGGCCCCGCCGCCGACCCCGAGGCCGCGAAGCGCGCCGCCGCCTACAACGCCCTCGGCCGCGGCAAGCGCTCGATCGCCCTCAACCTCAAGAACGAGGCTGCCCGCGACATCTTTTACGAGCTCGTGAGGGGCGCCGATGTCGTCCTCGAGGGCTTCCGTCCCGGCGTCGTGAACCGCCTCGGCGTCGACTACGAGACCCTTTCCGCCGTCAATCCCCACATCGTCTACTGCTCCCTCTCCGGTTTCGGCCAGACCGGTCCCTACAGCAACCTCGTCGGCCACGACATCAACTACATCTCCATCGGCGGCGCCCTCGGCGTCATCGGCCGCCCCGGCGCCGCCCCCGCCATCCCGGTCAACCTGCTCGCCGACTTCGCCGGTGGCGGGCTCATGGCCGCCTTCTCGATCTGCGCCGCCCTCCTCGCCCGCGAGCACACCGGTCGCGGCCAGGCCGTCGACATTGCCATGAGCGACGGCGTCCTCTCCCTTATGACCCAGGCCATGACCGGCTTCTTCTCGACCGGCACGCCACTCCGCCCCGGCGAGGGTCTCCTCACCGGGGCGCGCCCCTGGTACGACACCTACCAGTGCGGCGACGGCCGCTGGTTCTCCATCGGCAGCATCGAACCCCACTTCTACGACGCCCTCTGCCGCACCCTCGGCGCCGATGAGTTCCTCGGAAAGCAGCACGATGCGTCCGCCTGGCCCGCCATGCGCGAGCGCTTCGAGGCCGCCTTCGCCACGAAGACCGCCGATGAATGGATGGCGATCATGTCGGAACACGACATCTGCGCCTCGCCCGTCCTCGAGCAGGAGAACATCGTCACCGACCCCCACAATGTCGCCCGCGACATGGTCATCACGGTCGACACGCCCGCGGGACCGGTTCAGCAGGTCGGCGTCGGCCCCAAGCTCAGCGACACCCCCGGACGCGTCGAGCGCGGCGCGCCCCTCAACGGCGAGCACACCGACGAGGTGCTCGCCTCCATCGGCTACGATGCCGAGCGCATCGCCGCCCTCCGCGCCGAAGGCGCCGTCGGCTAGCACCCCGCGCCAGCGAGGCGCGGCCGCCAAAGGAGCACCCCATGGAGTACCGCGTCGTCGCAACCGATATCGAGTTCGCCGAGGGGCCGCTTGAGCTCCCCGGCGGCGACATCCTCTACACCGAGATACGCTCGGGCACGCTCACCCGCGTCTCGCCCGACGGCTCCCGCAAGGAGACCTTCGCGACCACCGGCGGCGGTCCCAACGGCGCCGCGATCGGCCCCGACGGCGCCATCTACGTCACCCAGAACGGCGGCTTCCAGTGGTCTGAGAGTCGCACGTCGAGTGGTCAGCGCATGATCTCGCCCGGCCCCCGCCCCGAGAGCGGCTACATCGGCGGCCAGATTCAGCGCGTCAGCGCTGATGGCTCCGAGGTCACGACCGTCTACCGCGAGTGCGACGGCGAGCCCCTGAAGGGCCCCAACGACCTCGTCTTCGACCGCGAGGGCAACTTCTACTTCACCGACCACGGCAAACGCTACGGCCGCCAGCGAGACATCACAGGCGTCTTCTACGCCTCCCCGAAGGGCGACTTCATCCGCGAGATCATCTTCCCCCTCGAAGCCCCGAACGGCATCGGCCTCAGCCCCGACGAGCGCACGCTCTATGTCGCCGAGACCCCCACCGGCCGTCTCTGGGCCTTCGACATCACCGCGCCGGGCGAGATCGGCGACCGCCACGTGGTCGCCACCGTCCCCGGCGCGTCGCCCCACAACTACGCCATGTGTGACTCCATGTGCGTTGACGGCGACGGCAACATCCTCGTCGCCACCATCATCAACGGCGGCATCACTTCCATCTCCCCCGACGGCGCCACCGTCTGGCACGAGCCCCTCCCCGACCGGGTCACGACAAACGCCTGCTTCGCCGGCCCCGACCTTCGCACCCTCTATGTGACCATGGGCAGCATGGGACAGCTCGTCGCCTTCGACGACTGGCCCGTCCGCGGCCACAGGCTCAACTTCCAGGCCGAGCCGAGCCCCGCGTGATCGTCGCCGCCGGCGCAACCCTCGCTGTCTGTGCCGTCGGCCTCGCCCTGCTGAGGGTGACCGTCGCCGCTCCGCAGCACTGCCCGGAGATCACGCCCGAGTCCCTTGCGGCCTCCGCTTCCGCCTCCGCCGAGTGGATCGAGATTGCCCAGTACCCCGACGGTCGCTACGTCTACGAGTACAACGCCGACACCGACTCCTTCCCCGACGACTACAACGTCGTCCGCCACGCCGGCGTCACCATGTCGCTCTACCAGGCCGCCGCCCTCGGCGACCTCGCTCGCATCCCTGCGGCCGACCTCGGCACTGCCTGGATGCAGGCCAACCTCATCGAGCACGACGACTGGGTCGCCCTCCGCAACCCCGAGACCGGCCGCGTGAAGCTCGGCGCCAGCTCCCTAATGCTCGCCGGCCTCACCCAGCGCCGCCTCGCCACCGGCGATCCGCAATACGACGACCTCATGAAGCAGCTCGCCCGCTTCCTCGTGGTGATGCAGCTCCCCGATGGCGCCATGCTCAACTTCTGGGATCCCGGCACGGGCAAGCCCGATCCCTCTGTCCGCTCCCGCTACGCCACCGGCGAGGCGCTCTGGGCGCTCGCCCAGATGCACCGCCACTTCCCCGGCGAGGGCTGGGACGAGCCCTCCTGGCGCATCGCTGATTACCTCGCTCTCCACCGCGACGAGGTCGAGGAGCTGGACTTCCCACCCTGGCCCGACCAGTGGGCCGCCTACAGCCTCTCCGAGATGGCCGATTGGCCCCTGAAGGAGCACCACATCGAGTACGCCCGCGCGCTCGCCGAACGCTTCGGCTTCCTTATCCGTGTCGAATCCCAGCGCACCGGCGGCTTCATCAACGAGCCTTTCCATGGAAGGCTCACGCGCGCCGCCGGCCTCGGGACCTGGGTCGAGGGTCTTACCTCGATGTGGCGCCTCGCCCGCACCGATGAGCGCCTCGCCGACCTCGAACCGAAGCTCGCCGAGCGCGCCATCTGCGGCGCGGGCATCCTTGCCAGCCGCCAGATCACCTTCAGGGAGAGCGCTGCCTGGCCCAACCCCGACCTCGCCGCCGGCGCCTGGTTCCGCGACGGGATCACGCGCATGGATGACCAGCAGCACGCCCTCTCCGGGCTTGCCCTCACAGAGGCTATCCTTGCCCGCCAGGAGGACACCCCATGAGCGGACTCGGGATCACCATCCTCCTCATCTTCGCCTCCATAAACCCGCCTGCGGTCCTCGCGACCGTGAACAGGGCGGACAAGGGTCGCCTCCAGCTCGTACCGGCGGCCGTCGCCTTCCTCGCGGGGGCCGCCCTCCTCCTCGCCGCCACCTTCGCCGCCGACGCCTTCCTTGATGCTTTGGGCCTCGAACCCGAGACCTTCCGCATCTCCGCCGGCATCGTCATGGCCGTTACCGGAGTCGCCTTCATCCTCTTCGGCCCCTTCTCCTACCCCATGGAGCAGGACTGGAAGAGCGGCCTCTTCCCCCTCGCCTTCCCCCTCCTCGCCAGCCCTGCCGCCTTCGCCGCCGTCCTCACCCGCTCCGCCGACAAGGGCGAACCGCAGGTCGTACTCGCCACCCTCATCGTGGTTGCCGCCGTTGCCGTGGGTGTTGCTGCCGTCTCTGGACGGAACTCGCCCATCCCCGGCATCCTCACCCGCCTCATCGGCGCCGTCCTCATCTTCCGCGCCGTGGGCCTTGTCATCGACGGGATCCGCGCCGTCTAGCCTTTCGCGAAGGAGGACCCCGTGCCCGACCTCGACCAGTCCGCCCTTCAGCGCGCGCTCGATGAGATCGAGCTCCGCAACCTCTACTTCCGCTACGCCCGCGGCGTCGACCGCCTCGACCCCGAGCTGCTGCGCTCCTGCTTCCACGAGGACGCGTACATCACCACGCGCAACCGCGAGGTTCGCGACGACTTCGTCAAGAACGTCATGGTCGGCCTCTCCCGCTTCAGGATGACGCAGCACGTCACCACCAACGTCTGGGTCGAGATCGACGGGGACACGGCCAGGGGCGAGGCCTACGCCCAGGCCAACCACCGCGCCCCCGGCGAGAACGGCGAGCCCGACACCGACTACCGCTGGGGTGGCCGCTACGTCGACCGCTTCGAGCGCCGCGACGGCGTCTGGAAGTTCTCCGACCGCGTCGTCATCCACGACATGGACCGTGTCGTGAAGGTCACCGAGGTCTGGGATCCGCCCGCCCTCGGGTTCACCGAGGGCTCCCACTCCACCGACGACATCGTCTACCGGGAGTGGGGCCGGGACTAGCCCAGGGAGGTATGGCATGAACCCCAACGACATCATCAGCGCCCACGACATCCCCTCCGACGAGATCTTCCACTTCGCCATGGCCGTCCCCGACCTCCAGGCGGCAATGGACCAGCTCGGCCCCGCCCTCAACGCCGACTGGACCTCGATCTGGTCGATGACCCGGAAGATGAATACCCCCGAAGGGCCTACCACCGACGAGATGCAGGCCGTCTACACCCGCCAGGGCCCGCCCTACGTCGAGCTGGTGAGCGGCTACGGGAGCGGCTTCTTCGCCGCCGACCAGGGCCCCCGCCTCCACCACGTCGGCTATATCGTCGATGACGTCCGCGCCGAGGCCGAGCGCCTGCAGGCGCTCGGCATGACCATCTGGGACCTCGGCCCCGGCTCCGCCTTCGTCACGAACGATGCCGGCATGACCTTCGAGGTCATGGGACCGGGCATCCGCCAGACGCTCGACGAGTGGTTCTCCAGACCCTCCGACTAGGGCCCTCCGCAGCCGCTAACCGGCCCGTCGCGTAGCATCGCGGGGCGATGCCCCGCCGCATCCTCATCAGCAACGACGACGGCCACGAGTCGCCCGGACTGTGGGCGCTTGCCCGCGCCTGCCGCTCTCTCGACTGCGACGTCACCGTCGTCGTTCCAAACAAGAACCAGAGCGCCGTAGGCGGCAGCCTCACCCTCCGCCAGGAGCTGAACTGGGTCCGCATCGAGGAGCCGCCCGTCCCCGGCGTGGACGCCTGGCACGTCAACGGCTCCCCCGCCTCCGCCGTCATCGTCGGGCTGAACGGCGTGCTCGACGAGGCGCCCGACCTCCTCGTCTCCGGCATCAACCGGGGCGCGAACATCGGCAACGACCTCACCGCCAGCGGCACCGTCGGCGCCGCCCTCCAGGGCCACTACCGCGGCATCACCTCCCTCGCCATCTCCTACGCGATGGACCCCCGCGCCGAAGGGGTCGACTGGGACGCTGCTGAGCGTGTCGCTGCCATCTTCTGCCGCGAGGAGATCGAGGGCCGCCTGCCCAAATCCGTGTTCCTCAATGTCAACATCCCCCTTGTCCCCTTCGAGGAGATTATGGGCATCCTCGTCACCCGCGTCGCCCGTCGGGGCTACTTCCACCTCGAGGTCCAGGGCGAGTCGAAAGGCTTCCTCACCCGCGGACCCTTCGAGCCCACCCCCCTCGACCCACCACCCGGCACCGACATCTGGGCCATCTTGCACAAGTACGTCAGCGTCAGCCCCCTCCAGGCTAACTTCACTGACCACCACGTCATCGACGCCCTCGGCGAGCGCTTCAACGCCGCCTGGAACGAATAGCGGATGACGAAGCGCGTTCCGGCGTTGCGCTACACTCGAAGCTGACCAAATCCGGAGGACAGCCCCATGTCTGGCCACTCGAAATGGTCGACCATCAAGCGGAAGAAGGAAGCAGCCGACAACAAGCGCGGCGCCCTCTTCACCAAGCTCGCCAAGGAGCTCCAGCTCGCCGCCAAGGCCGGTGGTCCCGACCCCGATGCGAACTTCAAGCTGCGCCTCGCCGTCCAGCGTGCGAAGGCCGCCAACATGCCCAACGACAACATCACCCGCGCCATCGCCAAGGCCACCGGCGGGGGCGAAAGCGACCAGCTGATCGAGGTCAGCTACGAGGGCTACGGGCCCGGCGGCGCGGCCATCCTTGTCACGGCCGTCACCGATAACCGCAACCGTACCGTCGCCGCCATCCGCCACGAGTTCACGAGCTCCGGCGGCAGCCTCGGCGAGAACGGCTCCGTCGCCTGGCAGTTCAAGTCCCGGGGGGCGCTCTCCGTGCCCATCGACGGCCACGACGAGGACGAGATCGCCCTGGTCGCCATCGAGGCCGGTGCCGAGGATCTGGAGACGTCCGACGGCTCGGTCGAGATCCAGACCGCCCCCGGCGACCTCGAAGCCGTCCGCCAGGCGCTCACGGAGGCGGGTTACACCATCGACCACGCCGACCTGTCGATGGTCCCTACCTCCACCATCGCCCTCGAGAAGGGCCCCGCCAGCCAGACCCTCCGCCTCCTCGACGGCCTTGAGGAGCTCGAGGACGTCCAGCGCGTCTACTCCAACGCCGACTTCGACGAGGAGCTCCTCGCCCAGTACGCCAGCTAGCGCCACCTCCCCCTCGGCGCTCCCCCGCCCGCCGTCGTAGAGTGCGGCCATGCGTATCGCAGGCATCGACCCGGGCCTCAACGCGACCGGCTACGGCATCGTCGACGTCGACGGCGACCAGTGCCGCCACGTCGTCCACGGCGTCGTCCGCACCCGCTCCGCCGACAGCCTCGCCCGCCGCCTCGTCCTCATCCGCGATGGGCTGCGCAAGGTGTTCGCCGAGTGGTCACCGGAGGTCGGCGCCGTCGAGGCCTCGTTTGTCGGCTCGAACGCGCGCTCGGCCCTTGCCCTCGGCCAGGCCCGTGCCGCCGCCATCCTCGCCCTCGCCGACTCCGGCCTCGAGGTGCACGAGTACGCGCCAGCCGTCATCAAGAACCAGGTTGGTGGCTACGGCCAGAGCGACAAGGCGCAGATCGCCAAGATGGTGGGAATCGAACTCCAGATGGCCGAACAGCCCAGCCCATCCGACGCCGCCGACGCCCTCGCCGTGGCAATTACCCACTGGGCGCACACGCGCCTCGAAGGCCGGATCTAGTAGCGACCGCCCAGCTTCGAGTGGTCCCAGCTGTAGACGCGCTCGGGCCGGATACGCACCGTCACCCGCTTCGCCGCCGCCGGAAGAGCAGCCTCCGGCGTCTCCGTCGGGATGGGCAGCCCCCGGTACTTGTTCGCGACGACCGACATCACTTCCGCCGTCGTCTGCACGTCGGTGTCAATCTCGCCCGTCCCCCGGATCACGAGCCCCTTCAGTTCCTCGTACGCCTGGCCCGACTCCAGCATCACCGAGATGCGGGCGTCACGTTGGAGGTTCAGGATCTTCTGGCTCTTCCCGAAGGTCGTGAACGTGATGACACCGTCGATCACCACGTACCACATTGGCGCCATGTGCGGGAATCCGCCCGGGCCGTTCGTCGCCACCTGTAACGTCCAGCCCTCGTCCAGGAACTGCTCCTGCTCTTCGGCTGTCAGGGCGATCGATGCTCGGCGGCTCGGCATGTGGGGAACCCTCTCTCGGCTGCTCTCCCCAGCCTACGCCCTGCCCCCGATCTGGCGCGATCGGCCGCCTACCCCCGTCGGAAGCGCCGCCGCCGGTTGCGGCCCCCCGCCTGGCTGCGGCCGTAGCGCACCGGCCCGCTCCGCCCCGCCACCTCCGCGAACGCCTCCAGCTCCTCGCTGTCCGACCCCACTAGCTCCCGCCGCAGCTCCACGATCCGGTCCCGCAGCGCCGCCGCCTTCTCGAACTCGAGGTTCTTCGCCGCCCCCTTCATCTCGCGCTCCAGCTCCTTGATCGTCCGCAGCAGCTCGTCCGGCGCCATCCCCCCGGGAACGTCCGCGTCGTACTCCGCCGGCTCCTCCGCCACCTCCCGCACGTGGTCCGTGATATCCCGGATCGCCTTCGTGATCGTCTCCGCCTCCAGCCCGTGCTCGCGGTTGTAGCTGTCCTGGATCCCTCGCCGCCGCTCCGTCTCGTCGATCGCCGTGCGCATGCTCGCCGTCACGTGGTCCGCGTACATCACGACGCGTCCCTCGATGTGCCGAGCCGCCCGCCCGATCGTCTGGATCAGCGACCGGTTCGAGCGCAGGTACCCCTCCTTGTCCGCATCGAGGATCGCCACGAGCGAGACCTCCGGCAGGTCCAGCCCCTCCCGCAGCAGGTTGATCCCCACCACCACGTCGTACACCCCCAGCCGCAGGTCCCGCAGGATCTCGACTCGGTCCAGCGTCTCCACCTCCGAGTGCAGGTAGTGCGTCTTCACCCCCATCTCCGTCAGGTAGTCAGCCAGGTCCTCTGCCATCTTCTTCGTCAGCGTCGTGACCAGTACCCGCTGGCCCTTCGCCGTTGTCGCATTGATCTCGGCCAGCAGGTCGTCGATCTGCCCGTCCGTCGAACGCACCTCCACCACCGGGTCGAGCACGCCCGTGGGCCGGATCACCTGCTCCGCCACCTGCGTCGACTGGTCCAGCTCGTACTGCGCCGGCGTCGCGCTCACGAAGATCGTCTGGTTGATGTGCTGGTCGAACTCCTCGAACGTGAGCGGCCGGTTGTCGAGCGCGCTCGGCAGCCGGAACCCGAACTCGACCAGCGTCTCCTTGCGCGACCGGTCCCCGTAGAACTGCCCCTGCACCTGCGGCAGCGTGATGTGCGACTCGTCCACCACCAGCAGCCAGTCGTCCGGGAAGTAGTCCAGCAGGCACCACGGGGTCGACCCAGCCGGGCGCACCTGCAGGTGCCGCGAGTAGTTCTCGATGCCGGCGCAGTAGCCCGTTTCCCGCAGCGTCTCCAGGTCGTAGTGCGTACGCTCCTCCAGCCGCGCCGCCTCCAGGATCTTCCCCTGCTCCTTCAGGAAGGTGAGTTGGTCGCCCAGCTCCGTCTCGATCGCCTTGAGCGCGTCTTCGAGGTTGTCCTTGCTCGTCACGAAGTGCTTGGCCGGGAAGATCTCGATCGCCTCCCGCTCCGCCACGATCTCGCCCGTCAGCGGGTCCAGCTCGCTGATGCGCTCCACCTCGTTGTCCCAGAAGTCGATGCGGACCGCCAGCTCCTCGTAGCTCGGCAGGATCGTCAGCGAGTCGCCCCGCATCCGGAACCGCCCTCGCACCACGTTCTGGTCGTTCCGCTCGTACTGCATCTCGACCATCCGCCGCAGCACGTCGCGACGTTCCAGCTGCTCCCCCACCTTCATCCTGAGGATGAACTCCTCATAGCCGGAGGGCTCTCCCAGGCCGTAGATGCAGCTCACGCTCGCCACGATGATCACGTCGCGCCGCGTGAACAGCGACCGCGTGGCTGCGTGCCGCAGCTTGTCGATCTCGTCGTTGATGTCCGCGTCCTTGGCGATGTACGTGTCGCTCCGCGGGATGTACGCCTCCGGCTGGTAGTAGTCGTAGTAGCTGACGAAGTACTCGACCGAGTTCTCCGGGAAGAACTCCTTTAGCTCGGCGCAGAGCTGCGCCGCCAGCGTCTTGTTGTGGGCCAGCACGAGCGTCGGCCGCCCCACTGCTTGCACCACGTTCGCGATCGTGAACGTCTTCCCCGAGCCCGTCGCTCCGAGCAGCGTCTGGTAGCGATCCCCGCGCTGCAGCCCCTCGACCAGCGTGTCGATCGCCTGCGGCTGGTCCCCCGTCGGCTGGAAGTCCGCGCTCAGTTTGAAGGCGCCCTGCGATGGGGATGCCACGGAAATCATGGTCGCCAGTGTAGCAGTGACCCCTACGCGCCCTCGCCCAGCGTCACGTTGTCGATCAGCCGCACGGCCCCGAAACGAACCGCCAGCGACAGCATCGCCACGCCGTCCACGTCCCCCTCGATCTCCGCCAGCGTGCCCGAGTCCGCGACCGAGACATAATCCAGCTCCGCCAGCGGCTCCCCCGCCACCTTCCCCCGCACCCCCGACCGCAGCGACTCCGCCTCCCGGACGCCATCCGCGAACTGCCCCGCCGCCTCCCGCAGCGCCCGCGATAGCACGACTGCCGCTGCCCTCTGCTTCGGCGAGAGGTAGGCGTTGCGGCTGCTCATCGCCAGACCGTCCTCCTCCCGCACGGTGTCGCACGCCACGATCTCGGCCGGCAGGTCGAGGTCCCGCACCAGCCGCCGGATGACGCGTAGCTGCTGTGCGTCCTTCTTCCCGAAGTAGGCGCGGTCCGGCCCCACCGCGATCAGCAGCTTCGTCACCACCGTCGCCACCCCGCGGAAGTGGATGGGCCGCGAACCCCCCTCGAGCCCCTGCGACAGCCCCTCCACCGCCACGTACGTCTGGTACCCCTCCGGGTACATCGTCTCGACCGCCGGCAGGTAGACCGCGTCTACGCCGAGATCCCGCAGTTGCCGCAGGTCCCCCTCTTCGTCACGCGGATACCGGTCGAAGTCCTCGTTCGGCCCGAACTGCGTCGGGTTCACGAAGATGCTCGCCACCGACGCCTCGTTTTCGGCGAGCGACCGCCGTACGAGCGACAGGTGCCCTTCGTGCAGGTACCCCATCGTCGGCGTGAGCCCGAGGCTGACCGGGTGCGCCAGCCGCCAGGTGCGCATCTCCCCCGGCGTCGTCAGGATGTCCATGCGTGGCCCCGTTGCGGGAGCGTCAGGCGGGCGTGCTCGCGCCCTGCCGGAGTTCGGTCAGCGTCTCCTCGGCCATCGGGAAGCTCTCCGCTTCAGTGGGGAACGCGCCCTCCTCGACCTCCGCGACGTACTCGCGGATGGCCCCGCGGATCGCCTCGCCCAGCACAGCGTAGCGTTTCGCATGGCGGAATTCCCGCTGGTCGTCGAACAGCCCCAGCATGTCGTGCAACACTTGCACCTGGCCGTCGCAGTCCACCCCCGCGCCGATGCCGATCGTCGGCACGCCGATGCGCTCCGTCACCATCTTCGCGAGCGGCGCCGGAACCGTCTCCAGCACGATCGCGAATGCTCCCGCCTCCTCCAGCGCCCGTGCATCGCCGATGATGCGCGCCGCCGCGGCCGGCGTCTTGCCCTGTACCTTGTGCCCGCCGAACTGGTTCACCGACTGTGGCGTCAGGCCCAGGTGCCCCATGACTGGGATCCCCGCCGACACCATCCGCCGCACGAGCGGCGCCATCTCGCTGCCGCCCTCCAGCTTCACCGCGCCCGCGCCCGCCTGCAGTAGGCGCCCCGCGTTCGCGACCGCCTCGTCGGGGTTCGCCTGGTAGCTCATGAACGGCATGTCCGCCACCACGAGGCACCTCTCCGTCCCCCGCACCACCGCCTTCGTGTGGTGCAGCATGTCGTCCATCGTGACCGGCACCGTCGAGTCGTGGCCCAGCATCACCGTGCCGAGCGAGTCCCCGACCAGGATCACCGGCGCGCCGGCTTGCTCGACCAAACGCGCCATCGCGTAGTCGTACGCCGTCAGCATCGCGAAGCGACGGCCGTCTCGCTTCCATTCCGCCAGCTTGTGGATCGAAAGGCGTCCCATCGGTTCACTCCTCCGCTCGCGTCAGTTGCCACGAAAAACGCCCTTGCCGGGTTGGCAGGGCGCGGAACGGTAGAACCGGAAGCCAGGTACTGCTTGCTGGCCGCGGCTCGCCATCCGTACCGGCCCTGCGGGTCCAGGCGGACTAGAGCGTGCGTGGTCTCGTCTTTCCAGGCTCGCCGTCCGCGAACGGATCGGCGGCATGCGGGATCGTCGCGACCCCGGAAACGCTTGTCAACCCCTTTTGTCTGAACCTTCGCGCCACTCCCGCGCCGATGGCATCCCCGCCAGCCCCTCCGCCAGCTCGACGCTCCGCACCACCGCACGCTCGACCGTGAGCATCGCCATCAGCCCCAGCGTCGTGAGGTCGTGCGGCTCCGTCGCGACCTCGCCCGTCGTCAGCGAGAAGACCGTGTCGCCGTCCCCGAGCGTGTGCGCGGGAACGATCGAGCGCGCGAGCCCGTCGTGGCCGTGGACCGCGAGCCGCTGTACGCCGACGTGCTCGATGTCGGCGTTCGTCGCGACGCAAACCAGCGTCGTGTTCTCCCGTGGCGAATCCTCCTCGGCTTTCCGCTCGACCACCGCCTGCTCCGGCGTGCGCATTTCCCCCCTGCCCTCCCCCCGTGGCCCCGCCACCAGCTCCCCCGTCCCCGGGTCGACGATGGCTCCCACCGAGTTCGTCACGGCCACCGCTCCCACCACCAGCCCCCGCGGCCCCACCAGGCTCGCCGTGCCCAGCCCCCCCTTCAGCCCCTGCTCGACGCCCAGCAGCTTCGCCACCGTCGCTCCCGTCCCCGCGCCCACGCTCCCCTGCGCGACCGCCCCGCCCGTCGCCCGTGACGCCGCCCGCTCCCCCTCGTCCGCCCCGGGGAACGCGTTTCGCCCCGTGGGCAGGTCATAGATGGCCGCCCCCGCCACGATCGGGACCGGCCCCGCGCTCGTCTCCACCCCGACTCCCCGCGCCGCCAGCAAGCGTGCCACCCCCGCCGTGCTCGCGAGCCCGAAGGCCGAGCCGCCCGTCAGCACCACCGCCTGGCACCGCCGGATCGCATTCTCCGCTGAGAGCACGGCCGTCTCGTGCGTCGCCGGCGCCCCGCCCCGCACGTCCACTGCCGCCAGCGTGCTCTCCTCGCAAAGGATGACCGTGCAGCCCGTCGCCTGCCGCCGCGACGTCCAGTGCCCGACGCGCACGCCCCGCACGTCCGTAATGGCGTCGCGCCTGCCGGGCGCGAGCGGCTCGACCTCGCTCACACCCGCTGCCCCAGCGACCGGCGCGCCCGCAGGTACGCCCCCAGGAACCCTCGTGCGACCGAACAGAGATCGGCGATCAGGTCCGCCATCGCGACCGTGTCGTTCTCGCCCGCCGCCAGCCGCACCTCCAGGCGCTCCCCTTCCGCCTTCGTCCCCGTGATCGCGAGCTGGTCGATCGGCGCCGGCATCGCCAGCGAATCCGCCGCCGTGCTCGCCTCGATCAGCGCCGGAAGCCACTCCGGAATCGGCAGCCCCCGGAGCTGTGTGGCGCTCTCCACCGCCTCCTCGTCGAGCGCCAGCCGCCGCACGACGCCTTCAGGCTCGGCCGTGCCCGTGAGCTGCGCCAGCGCCACCCATGCCTCCGCCCCCGGTAGCGGCCCCCGCAGGTGCTCCGCGATCGAGACGCGCCGGTCGTCGAGCGCCTCGAACACCGCCGTCAGCCGCAGCGCCGCCTCCACGAGCTGCTCCGCCAGCATCCCCACGAGCGCCGGGCGCTCGTACGGCGGCGCGAACGCGAGCGCCTTCAGCGCCGCGTCCGCCACCATCTGCGGCTTGCTCAGGACCGTGCGCTCGTACTCCTCGAGGAACCGGATCTCGGTCAGCCCCGCGACGTACGGCTGTTCCGCCATGCCGGCATTCTAGCCGTTGGCGGAACGCCGCCTGCGAGGCCGTCGCTGGCAGCGCGGGCAGAAGTGCGTCCCCCGTCCCCCTACTATCGACCGCGCGATCTCCGTCCCGCACGTGTAGCACGGCTTGCCGTCGCGCCGGAACACCTGCACGTACATGTGCTGCCGGCCCGGGTCGCCCTGCGCGTCGACGTAGTCGCTGAAGCTTGCCCCGCGATTCTCGATGCCGCGCTCCAGCACCTCGCGACAGGCCACCTGCAGTCGCGACACCGCCCCCCGCGACACCTCCCCCGCCGCCGTGTCCGGCCGGATGCGCGCCTGGAAGAGCGCCTCGTCCACGTAGATGTTCCCCAGCCCTGCGATCCGACGCTGGTCGAGCAGCACCGCCTTCACGGGCGCCGTCCGCCCCGCCAGCAGCTTTCGCAGGAACGCCGCGGTGAACTCCTCGTCCAACGGCTCCGGCCCCAGCTTCCCCACCACCTCCGCCGGGTCCTCGACGATGTCCCAGGTGCCGAACTTGCGCAGGTCGCTCCAGCGCAGCTCGTGTCCGCCGTCGAGCGCGATGCGTCCCCGCTCGTACTCGATCGCCGGGTGCCCCGCCTCCCTCCACACCAGCCGCCCCGTCATGCGCAGGTGCGTCACGAACGTGCGCCCGTCGTCCATGCCGAACAGCAGGTACTTCCCTCGCCGCCCCAGCGAGACGAACCGCCGCCCCACCAGCCCCGCCCGCAGCGCGTCGATGGGCAGGTCCGTCAGCAGCTCGATCGTCCCCGGATCGACCTCCACCTCCGCCACCGTCCGCCCCACCACCAGCGGCTCCAGGTCACGCCTGATCGTCTCGACTTCCGGCAGTTCCGGCACGGTCCTCAGCCTACCCGCGCCCCGGCCCGGCGTCGCGGCGGCGTAAGATCGCCCCGTGATCACCCACCTCTCCGGGACCCTCACCCACACCGACGTCGGCGAGCTCAGCGTCGAGATCGACGTCTCCGGTGTCCGCTACGAGGTGCTCGTCCCCGCCTTCCTCTGGCCCGAGATCCAGGAGGCTATCGACTCCGCCGGCGAAGGCGACCGCGACCCCCCGATCGCCCTGCACGTCCTCTACCACGCTACCGCCAACGTCCCCGTGCCCCTCCTCGTCGGCTTCCTCCGCCGCCCCGAGCGCGACTTCTTCCGCAAGTTCACCACGGTGGAAGGGCTGGGCCCGACGAAGGCCGTCAAGGCCATGACCGTGTCGGTGAGCACCATCGCCCGCGCCATCGAACAGGAAGACCAGGCGGTGCTCACGCGCCTCCCCGGCATCGGCCCCCGCGTCGCCGGGAAGATCATCGCGACCCTCCGCGGCAAGGTCGTCGCCGAGGCCGCCCTCCAGGACGGCGGCCTCGACAGCCCCGTCGACCTCGACAGCCTCCGCCGCGACCGCGTCTCCCTCGACGCCGTCGAGGCGATCGCCGCGCTCGGCTACGCCCGCACGGAGGCCCGCCGCTGGGTCGACGAAGCCCTCGCCGACGACCCGGACATCGCCACCGTCGAGGAGCTCACCCTGGCCGTCCTCCGCGCTCGCGGCGCCTGATCCGCCTCGTTCGCCCCTAACCTCCCCGCCCCGCTAGGATGGCCCGGTGACGCAGCCCCCAGACCCTGAGAGCTCCCCTCCCCCGGAGCAGCCGGCGGAACCAGCGTTTGAACCTCCGCCGCGGGCCCCTCGCCGATCCGCTCGCCCTCCTATCTGGCCCTACTTCCTGACCCCGGTTGCCGTGCTCATCGGCGCCGCTGCCATCGTCGTCACCATCATCCTGCTCGACGACGACCCCCCGCCGGCCGAACCCCTCGGCCCCGCCATCGAGTCCCTCTCGCAGGCCGTTGAGTCCCTCGCCGACGCCTCCGAGGACATGCGCGCCGCTGCCGAGGCCGCCCAACCCGCCGCCGCTCCCGCACCGGTCACCCTCCGCGGCACGCTGGAGGGCTATGCCGCCGCCCTTGACCTCGATACGGCTGCGTTCACCGAGTGCCTCGGAGGCTCGCGCGCGTTCAACGCGGTTGACGAACAGCTCCAGTACGGCCTCGACCTCGGTGTGAACGGCACGCCCTCGTTCTTCGTGAACAACAAGTACATCTCCGGCGCCCAGCCGCCCGTCGTCTTCGCCGAAGTGATCGCCGCCGAACTCGCAGGCAGCCCCACCTCCCTCGACGAGTACTCCGACAACATCCGTGTGCTCGCCAACCGGGAACCGCCCGCCTTCGTCATTCTCGACCGTGCCCCCGACTTCTCGAACGCGGCCATCAAGGGCAGCCCCGACGCCACGGTCGTGATCGTCGAGTTCAGCGACTTCCAGTGTCCCTTCTGCCTCCGCTGGTACAACGACACCCTCCCCCAGATCGACCAGCAGATTGGCGACGATGTGGCGCTTGTCTTTCTTCACTTCCCCATCGCCAACCTCCACCCCAACGCCCGCACCACCCATGCCGCCGCAGAGTGCGCCGGGGAGCAGGGCAAGTTCTGGGAGATGCACGACCTCCTCTTCGAACGCCAGGGCGAGTGGTCGCGGCTCCCCAACCCAAACTAGCCGCTTTACCCTGTCTCCTCCAGCCGCCCAAGGATGTGACGCACGACCCGCCCTGTGCGGTCGTACCCCGCGCTGCAGTGGACCAGCACCGGCTTCGGCAGCCGCCGGAACGACGCCCACGCCTCGTCCAGCTGCGCCGCCGTGTACGGCTCCGTCAGCCCGTCGCGGACACCCAGGTGCGCCACCTCGAAGCCGGCCGCACGGTAGCGACCCAGCAGCCCCTCCGGCAGCGCCTGTGCGTACAGCGGTAGCTGGTCGTCCCCCAGCAGGCAGATTACCGACCGCACCCCGGCCGTCTGCGCCTCAGTGATCCACGCCTCCACAACAGCCAGCGGAACCGCTCGCTCCTCTCCCGGGACATACCCGGGCCGCGAGCTCACCGCCAGCTCCCGTTCGATGATCCAGCTCACCATCGGACCTACACGGCCCCCATCATCCCGAACGCCTCCGCGATCGCCTGGGCAGCCCGGCGCTCATGCCCCGCCGCCCGCCTCAGGGCATTCGCAGCCGCCTCCCGCAACCCCGGATTCGCGACGCTCCCGTGCCCGCCCGCCGGAAACGGGAACAGCGTCAGCAGCGGCGAGAGCGCCTGCGTCACGTCGCGCATTGCCCGCTCCGCCCGGGTCAGCGGCTCCGCCAGCGGTGGCACCGACTCCGCCAGGTCGCGCAGGAACGCCGCACCGTCGGTCCGCGCCGCCTGCAGCACGGCGAGCGTGTACGCGTTCCCCGCCCGGTCCACCTCCCCCGTCCCCTCGAAAGCCTCCGCCCACGCCTCAAGCGCCGCCGTCCCCCGCGGCTGACCGCTCGCGCCCCCGCCCCCGGACAGCAGCTCGAGTGCGGTCTGCAGCGACCCCAGCACCGCCAGCTCCGGGTCGGGGTCGCTCGGCCCTGTTGGCGCGAACAGTTCGATGATGCCCAGCGAAGGCCAATCGCTCCACGGCGCGAATCCGCCCAGCTCCCCCGACACCGCCGACTCCACGAGAAAGCCGCCGCGCTCGTCGTCGTAGCCCGTCACGATCGCGAACTCGTGCACCTGCAGGTCGAACCCGATGAGGGGAACGCCCTCGTCCAGACGCTCCCGCGCCCACCCCAGCGCCTCCTCCCGGGCCCCCGCAAGCTCCTCCCCCTGCACCCGCCGCCCGAACCGCTCCCATGCCAGCCCCGTCCGTGCGTACCGCTCGACCATCGCCCCCCAGTCGAGGTCGTGCGGCCCGTTCGGCAGCGCTGTGATCCCGCCCTCGCTGGTCACGCACAGGTGCCATGCGTGACCCGTCAGGCCCATCACCGCGTGGCGCGGCAACTCCAGCCCCCCCGACGCGAGCACGCCTTCGAGCGCTCCCGCCGCCGTCGTCCAGTTCGGTCTCAGTGTGAGTTCGCCCACCGATGCATCCCCGCCAATTCGCGGCCCGTCCTGCGGGCGACCGTAGAATAAGGCCAACCCGCCCCGGAACGAGAGGCTACCTCATGGCCGTTACCTGGCAGACGACCACGCTCCCCCACGGCCTGCGCGTCGTCACCACCCCCGTCCCTACCACCCAGGCTGCGACCGTCAGTCTCTTCGTGGGCGTCGGCTCCCGCTCCGAGCCCCAGCGCCTGAACGGCATCACCCACTTCCTCGAGCACATGATCTTCAAGGGAACCGAGCGCCGCCCCCGCGCCAACATGATCGCCGAGGAGATCGAGGGCGCCGGCGGCACGCTCAACGCCTACACGAACAAGGAATACACCTGCTACTGGAACATCGTCCCCTACGACCGCCTCGAAACTGCTATCGACATAACCGCCGACATGCTCCTCCACTCGACCCTCTCCCAGGAGGAGATCGACCGCGAGCGCACCGTTGTCCAGCAGGAACTGAAGCGGAATCACGACAACCCCGGAAGCTGGGTGGGACGCCTCCTCGGCGTCTCCGTCTACGGCGAGCAGCCCTGCGGCTGGGACGTCGGCGGCAGCGTCGAGCTCGTCGGCGGCATGAACCGCCCCGACTTCCTCGAACACATGGAGGGCTGGTACCTCGGCCCGAACATGGTCCTCTCCGTCGCCGGGAACTGCACGCACGAGCAGGTGCTCGAGCTGGCCGAACCCCGCTTCGCCGAAGTTGCCAACGGCTCCCTCCCCGCCGTCACCCCCTACGACCCCGACACCACCGGAGCCCGCGTCAGTATCGACTCGCGCGAAATCGACCAGTGCAGCGTCATGCTCGGCATGCCGCTCTTCGGTCGCGACGACCCCCGCCGTTTCGCCCTCCGCATCCTCAACGACGTTCTCGGTTCCGGCATGTCGTCGCGGCTCTTCACGGAGGTGCGCGAGCGCCGCGGCCTCGCCTACTCCGTCCACTCCAGCTACGGCTACCTCGCCGACGCCGGTGTCTTCACGGTCTCGGCCGGCGTCAACCGTGAGAAGCTCTCCGAGACGATCGGCGTCTGCCTCGACGAGCTCCGGAAGCTCGTCGCCGAGCCCGCCCCCGAGGACGAGCTGCGCCGCGCCAAGGACCACGCCATCGGCCGCTTCCGCCTCTCCCTCGAAACCGCCTTCTCCCTCGGCCAGCGCCACGGCGAGCACATCCTGACGAAGGGCGAGGTCGAGACCATCGACGACTTCGTCGCGGGCCTCGAAGCCGTCGACGCCTCCCAGGTCCGCTCCGTCGCCACCGACATCTTCGTGAACGATCGCCTGCACTGCGCCGCCGTCGGCCCCGACCTGAACGAGGACGAAATCGCGAACGCCCTCGGGGGCTAGAGGCCGAGCCCTGACTCCCACGCCTCGCGAACCTCGTCGAGGTCCGCCTCGATCGGTCCAAAGCGCAGAACGCCCTCGTCCGTGGTCGTTCCCAGTCGCGTGGCCACCACCCCCGCCTCCTCCGCCAGCGCCGCCAGCCGCTCCCCCGCCTCCGGACGTGCGCTCACGATGATGCGCCCCTGCCCCTCGCCGAACAGCGCTGCGTCGATCCGCCCCTCCACCTCGACCTCCCCCGCGAAGCCGTAGCCGCCGAGCAGGCAGCACTCGGCCAGCGCCACCGCGAGACCGCCGTCGCTGCAGTCGTGCGCGCTCAGCAGGAGCCCCGCGTCGTTCGCGCCCAGCACGAGGTCGTGCAGCCGCGCCTCCGCTTCGAGGTCGACAGTCGGCGTGCCGATGACGGCCCCGTGCACCGCCTCCAGGTACTCGCTCCCCGCGAGCGTGCGCGCGGGCTGCTCGACCGTCTCCCCTAGCAGCCAGACCTCCTCCCCCGCCCGCTCGAACGCTGCCCCCAGGTGCGCGTCGACGTTCTCCAGCACCCCCAGCATCCCGATAACCGGCGTCGGCCAGACGGGCGCGCCGCCGCTCTCGTTGTAGAGGCTCACGTTGCCGCTCACGACCGGCGTGCTGAACGCGTCGCAGGCGGCGGCGATGCCGTCCACCGCCCCCGCCAGCGTTGCGTACACCTCGAGGTTCTCGGGCGCGCCAAAGTTGAGGCAGTCCGTCACCGCAACCGGCCGCGCGCCCGTGCAGACCACGTTCCGTGCCGCCTCCGCCACCGCGATCGCGCCGCCGTTGTGCGCGTCGAGCTGGCAGTAACGGCCGTTCCCGTCCGTCGCCACGGCGATGCCGCGGTTCGTGCCCGGAACCCGCAACACCGCTGCGTCGCCGCCCGGCGCCACCACCGTGTTCGTCAGCACCTGGTGGTCGTATTGCCGGAACACCTCCGCCTTGCTCGCGAGGTTCGGCCGCGCGATCAGCGCCACGAGCGCTTCCGTAGCCGTCTCGGGACGCAAGTCCGGGAACGCCCCCGGGTTCGCCTGGCTCCGCGCCAGCGCGTCCAGGCTGCGCTGCCCGTCGCGCGTGTACGCCGGCGCCTCCGTCGCCACCTCGACCGGCACCCGCCCGACCTCCACCCCGTCCTCCCGCAGCACTACCTCGTCGCCGTCCGTCACTTGCCCGATCTCGATGCAGTCCACCTCCCAGCGCTCGAACAGCGCCTCCACGTCCGCCACGTGCTCCCGCTTTGCGATCACGAGCATCCGTTCCTGGCTCTCCGAGAGCATGACTTCGTACGGCGTCATCCCCGATTCGCGCCGGGGAACGCACTCCAGGTTCAGCACTGCCCCCGCGTCGCCCCGCGCGCAGCACTCCAGCACCGAGCTCGTCAGCCCCGCCGCCCCCAGGTCCTGCAGCCCCACGATCCAGTCGCGATGCTCAGAGGCGAGCTCATAGCACGCCTCCATCAGCATCTTCTCGAGGAAGGGATTACCCACCTGCACCGCCGGACGCATCTCCTCGAAACGCGCCTCCGGATCCGTGCGGCTCGCGAGCCCGCTCGCCCCGTGGATGCCGTCCCGGCCCGTGTCCGCCCCCACCAGCAGCAGCGCGTTCCCCTCGCCGCTCGCCCGCGCGCTCACGATCCCGTCCGCCCGCACCAGCCCCACGCACATCGCGTTCACCAGCGGATTGCCGTTGTACGGCCCCCCGACCACCACCTCGCCCCCCACCGTCGGGATGCCGAGGCAGTTCCCGTACCCCCCGATGCCCCCCACCACCCCCTCGAACAGGTAGCGGTTGTTCCCCTCGTCCAGCGGGCCGAAGCGGAGCGAGTCCAGCAGCGCGATCGGGTACGCCCCCATCGCGAAGATGTCGCGCACGATGCCCCCCACCCCCGTCGCTGCCCCCTCGTACGGCTCGATCGCCGAGGGGTGGTTGTGCGACTCGACCTTCATCACCACCGCCCAGCCATCGCCGATGTCGATGGCCCCCGCGTTCTCCTCCCCCACGCGGGTCAGAACACGGTCGCCGCCGCTCGGGAAGCGGCGCAGGAGGGGGCGGCTGTTCTTGTAGCCGCAGTGCTCGCTCCACAGCGAGCCGAACATTCCCAGCTCGACCTCGTTCGGTTCGCGCCCCAGCCGCGCGACGAGGAGGTCGTACTCGTCGCGGCTCAACGCGACCGCGTCCAGCGCCTCCTGCTCGACCGCCACGCCCCGATGCTACCGCCCCGCTATCTCACGCGCCCGCGGCGCCTACGAGGTCACCTCGACGCGCGTCCCCGCCACCTTGTCCCAGAGGCACTGCCGGCTCCCGTCCCAGGCGCACCAGAGCGCCGCCACGAGCCACGCCACCACTCCAGCGAACGCGAGATCGACGCCTCCCTCCACCTCCATCGACAGGAGCAGCAGGTCGAGGAGCACGAACGCCACCATCTTGAGCAGCACGTCCCGGACGACCATCCGCCGCAGGCTCGCCGGACGCCCCTCCGCATCGACCACGCGCATCCCCAGCAGCCGCTTGGCCGGGGTTTGCCCACCCCGCCCCGTGCTCGCGAACCAGAAGACCCACCCGACCCCAAGCGTCAGGCCGAAGAGCACCACTTCGAGGGTGTGCCCGGCCAGCCGCTGCCCGCGGCTCGCCAACACGATGCTCGCTGCGGAGGGAACCTCGTCCGTCACCAACGTCTCCCCCGAAAGCCGGGGCCTACAGGTTCTCCAGCTCCCGCGCCCGTCGCTCCTCGTACTCCTCGTCGGTCAGCAGACCGCGCGCGCGTAGTTCTTGCAGCGTCTGGAGGTTCTCGGCGGCTCGTCCAGTGGGAGACGTGCCTCCCGGTGTCTCCAGTGGCTTCACGACGTACGTTCCGATGGCCTTGTCCCAGAGGCACTGCCGGTTCGCGTCCCAGGCGCACCAGAGCGCGGCCACCGCGAACGCGACCGGGGCGATCGTGCTTCCAAGACTCGGGTTGGCGACGCTCAGCACCAGGGCCAGAACGGCGAAAAAGCCCCACTTAACGGCGATCTCCCGGAGCAACATCCACCCTAGCCCCGCCCGCTTCCCGTCCTTGTGGATGACGTGGATGCCCAGCAGGTGCTTCGCCGGGCTCTGCCCCCGCCCCCCTACCACGAGGATCCAGATCAGCCAGACGATCCCCGGTACGATCACGAAGATGATGAAGTCGAGGATGTAGGCCGCCAGCCGTCGCCCCTGGCCCGCCAGCTCCCAATCTTCGTTCACCGCCGTCATTGCCACTCGTCTTGCTCCTAACTGAAGCTGAACGGCGGGTACTCGTCCACCAGCAGGCCCCCGTAGGCGTTCACGCGAGTGTTCCAGCGGGTGATGCCCACCAGGAATTCGTGCAGCCCTTCCGGCACGCGTCCCAGCACGAGTCCCACCAACCACGCCGCGATCAGCACGAACCCCACGATGATGCCCAGGAAGGAGAGGACGATCGCGTGCGGGATGATGAGGATGAGGCGGAAGAACGTCGTCAGCCGGTTCCGTCCCTCGACTTGTTCGACGACGAACAGGCGGACGGGGTAGTCCCCCTCTTGGTCCATCGAGAACGGTGGGTATCGGCTGGTCAGCAAGCTGCTGTACGCGTTCACCCGAGCGCTCCAGTGGTTGTAGCCGATCGTGAAGCGCAGCAGGGACTGGGGGAAGCGCCCCAGGAGGACGATTGCGAACCACGCGAGGATGCCCACAATCGTTACCGCGATTCCGAGAAAGTACAGGATGATGGAGTGCGGGATGGCAAGGATCACTCGAAACAGAATCGTCAGCCGCCCCTGGGGGGCCGCCGGATCGATCTCCAGTCGAACCGGATACTCCGAGTCCATTGCCGTCATGCTTGCGCTCCTTTCAGGCCGCGGGGCTTGTGGCCCCGACTCTATTTGAGGCTGAACGGCGGGTACTCGTCGACCAGCAGCCCAAAGTAGACGCTCACGCGCGTGGACCAGCGCGTGTACCCCGCGATGAAGTTGTGAAGCCACTCGGGCAGACCACCGAGGACAGTCCCCCCGAGCCAGGCCACGATCGTGGCCAGCGTCACGAAGATGCCGAGGATGATCAGCACGATCCCGTGAGGAATGAGCATGATGATGCGGACGGGGAAGAAGCCCGTCAGCCGGTTCCGCCCCTCCACCTGCCCCTGCACGTGCAACCGGACGGGATAGTCAGGAGCCTCGCCCAGTGTGAACGGCGGGTACTTGTCCGTCAGAAAGCCGCCCGTAACGAAATAGACGGTAGAGCCCGCGATGTCTTGCTGGTTGGGCGACCCGCCATAGGCTGCCACCCGTGTAGCCCACCGTGCGACGCCAGTCGAGAACCGGAGCAATCCCTCTGGGTAGCGGGCGGTGATTACGATCGAAAGCGATGCGAACAGCCAGACAAAGAAGGCTGCGATCCCAAGGAACGCGAGGATGATCCAGTGCGGAATCGCCAGGAGCGGCCGGAAGAACACCGTCAATCGGTTCTGCGAAGCCGCCGGATCGATCTCCAGTCGAACCGGATACTCCGAGTCCATTGCCGTCATGCTTGCGCTCCTTTCAGACCGCGACGCCCGCCGCGGTTTCCACCAGTGATTGCCAGATGCGGTTGCCATCGGCACCGCCCGTCAGCTCTTCGCCTGCCCGTTCGGGGTGGGGCATCATCCCCACCACGTTCCCCGCCTCGTTGCGGATGCCCGCGATGTTGCGGGCGCTCCCGTTCGGGTTCGAGTCCGGCGTGACCTCGCCCCGCTCGTCGCAGTAGCGGAACACCACCTGCCCCGTCGACTCCAGCTCGTCGAGCGTCGCGCGGTCGGCCTGGTAGTTCCCCTCGCCGTGGCTGATCGGAATCCGCAGCACCTCGCCCTCGTCGATGCCCGCCGTCCACGGCGACCCCTCCCCCTCGCGGCGCAGGTGCGTCCACTCGCAGCGGAAGCGCAGGCTCTTGTTCCGGATCAGCGCCCCCGGCAGCAGGCCGCTCTCGCAGAGCACCTGGAAGCCGTTACAGATACCGATCACCGGCAGTCCCGCGTTCGCAGCCCCCACCACCTCCTCCATGATCGGCGAGAAGCGCGCGATCGCGCCGCAGCGCAGGTAGTCGCCGTAGGAGAAGCCGCCCGGCAGCACCACCGCATCGAACCCCGCCAGTGAGGTCTCGCGGTGCCACACGATCTCCGCTTCCTGCCCGAGCACGTTCGCGAGCACGTGTTCGGTGTCGCGGTCGCTCCAGGTCCCCGGGAAACGCACGATAGCGAAGCGCATCAGCCCTCGATCGTCGGCCTGTGGGTCACTGACGGCAGTATAGCAGCGCCCGGTGAGCCCTCCGGCGGCCTTACCCCTCCGCCTCCACCGGGTCGCTTGGAGCGGGCGCATCCGGGTACTCGATGCGCGGGTGGTAGACCGCCCGCAGCGTGCTTCGGAAGCTCGCCGCGACCACCTGAAGCTCGTGCATCGTGATGTCGCACTCGTCCATCTGCCCCTCGGCGAGGCGCTCGGCGAACACACTGTTCACCAGTTCGTCGATGTCCTCGTGCGTCTCCGGCTGGGTTGCCCGTACGAGCGCCTCGCAGGAGTCCGCCAGCATCACGATCGCCTGCTCCTTCGCCTGCGGCCGCGGACCCGGGTAGCGGAACTCCTCCTCGTCCGCGTCGCCCCGCTCCAGAGCCTTGCGGTAGAAGAAGTCGACCAGCCGCGTGCCGTGGTGCTGCGGAATGAAGTCCCCCACGAGCGCCGGCAGCCGCCGTCGCCGCGCGATTTCCATGCCGTCCAGCACGTGACCCCGGATGATCCGGGCGCTCGCCTCCGGGGCGATGCTGTCGTGTGGGCTCACCCCCCGGTCGATGTTGTTCTCAACGAAAAATTCGGGACGCTCCATCTTGCCGATGTCGTGGTAGTAGGCCCCCGCCCGCACCAGGAGGGAGTCCGCGCCGATGCGATTCGCCGCCTGCTCCGCCAGCGTTCCCACCAGCATGCTGTGGTGGAACGTTCCCGGCGCCTTCTCCTGCAACTCCTGCAGGATCGGGTGGCCCGCCTGCGCCAGCTCCATCAGTTGCATGCGCGTCGTGACCCGCAGGGCCATCGAGAGCAGGACGTGCAGCCCGAGCCCGATCACCGCCGACCCGCCCCCCGCGATGCCTGCCGCCAGCGCCAGCCAGCCCAGCCCCTCCGTCTCCCGCTGCTCCGTCAGCAGCCAGAACGCGAGAAGGACCGCGCCCGTCGCCGCCGCCACCGCCACGCCCGCCGCCGCGAAGCGCCCCAGCCGTTCGGTTCGTTGCATCGCCGCCGCCCCCGCCAGTCCCGCCGCCGCGTACGCGATCACCAGCTCCAGAGGCTCAAGAGCGCTCGTGAACGCCGCTCCCGCGAGCGAAGGCGCCGTGGCCGCAATGAACCCCGCGTAGAGCGCCACCACCACCGCCACCATCGCTCCGAACCGCGGCGCCGATACCGACGACACCACGAGTGCGGCCGCTCCCACCGGCACGCCGTAGGCGAAGAACCGCCCCTCCGTGTCCGGGAGCAACTCCGGCAGCGCCACCCGCACAGCCACGAGCGTCCCCAGCACGGCCAGCAGCGTCATCAAGCCCCGCCGCTCGGCCGGCCGCTCGAACGGCTGCAGGCGGTAGAGGTAGACCCCAAGCACGGTCCCCAGCGCCGCCCCCATCAGCAGCCCCGCTCCCAGGTCGTAGTAGTCGAACCCTTCGCGGATGACGCCCGTCTCCCGCAGCGCCTCGATGACGACGGCGTCCAGCTGCTGCCCTTCCTCCGCGATCACCTCGCCCGTGGAATAGGTCACCAGTACCGGCTCCACCGCTGCTCGCGCCTCCTCCCGAAGCCCCTGCGTCGACTCCAGGTCGAGCGCCACTGTCGGCGTGACGAAAGCGTCGAGCAGTTCGCGCAGGGCCCCCTCCCCGTTCTGGAACGACGGCACGTTCCCCACCAGCAGATACGCCTCGATGCGGTTGCGCTTGTCTTCCTCTCGCAGCGGCGAGCTCAGGATCCCGCGCACGCCCTCCACCGAAGACTGGCGCAAGTCCTCCAGGTCCCGCAGGTTGAGCGTCAGCAGTGTTGACCGGATCGCCTGCCCGAGCCCGATGCCTCCTGGTGACTCGCCGAGCGCCTCCAGCCGCTCGTCCGAGGAAAGCCCGGAACGCAGCCGTAGCCGCGCCACCTCCTCGAACAGCGTGTCAAGCAGCGCCAGCTGCTGTTCCGGCACCTCTTCCAGCGAAGCCATCACCGGCTCGACGGCGGCTTCCGCCTCATTCCTCGCCGCCCGCGTCAGCTCCTCCGAGACATACTCGCTCTCGCGTACGGCCGCGAAGGCGCGCGGAGCAATGTCGCCCTCGTGTGGGGCGCTCTCGCCGGGAAGCAGCGGTATCGCCAGCGCAATCGCGCCGATTGCGATGATTACGCCAAAGGCAGTCGCGCCTCCGCGCGTAACGACCGGATCGGGACGGCGGCGGAGCATGAGGTGGCCTCGGATGATAGCAGAGCAACCCCTTCCTCCCGCCGCCGTGGCGCCCCGCGAGCCGGTATCGTTACGCCTCGAGCCGGCCCCGCAGCCGGCCAGTTTTTCCCTGAAGGGCGGACCGAAATGGCGGATAGCAACGAGGTAGTCAGGACGGCGCTCGAAGAGCTCATCGCCAGTGGCGTTGAGTCCGGACTGCAGGTGGCGGCGTACCACCACGGCGAGCTCGTCGTCGACACCTGGGCCGGCCTGGCCGACGTTGAAACCGGCCGCCTCGTCGATGGCGGCACGCTCTTCACGTCGTTTTCGTGCACCAAGGGCGTCACCGCGACCGCGATCCACATGCTCGTTGAACGCGGCGTCATCGCCTACGACGAGCCCATCGCCGCCTACTGGCCCGAGTTTGCCCAGCGCGGCAAGCAGTACGCCACCATCCGCCACGCCCTCACCCACAGCGCCGGCGTCCCCCAGATGCCCGACGGCGTCACTCCCGAGCTCATGTCCGACTGGGACTACATGTGCGACGCCATCGCCGCCCTCGAGCCCCTCTGGGAGCCCGGAACTCGCACTGGCTACCACGCCTACACCTTCGGCTGGATCCTCGGCGAGATCATCCGGCGCGCCGACGGCCGGCCCATCAACCAGTTCGTCCAGGACGAGATATGTGCTCCCCTCGGCCTCGACGGCATTTTCATGGGCGTCAACGACGCGGCCGAGCCGCGCGTCGCCACCCTCGTCGACGGCCCCCGCCCCGACCTCCCCCCTGCCCCGCCCGACGCGCTCATCACGCGCGCCATCCCCCCTGCCGTCGGCATCGTCGCCGAGCCCTACAACAACCCGCTCGTGCGCCGCGCCGCCCTCCCCGCCCACGGCGGCCTCATGAGCGCCCGCTCCCTTGCCCGCATGTACGCGGCGCTCGGCAACGGCGGCGAGCTCGACGGCGTCCGTATCCTGTCCGAGGAGCGCGTCCGCACCGCCACCCGCTTCCAGACCGACGACGTCGATATGGTCATCCAGCAGCCCGTGCGCAAGGCGCTGGGCTACTTCCAGACCGGTCCCATCACCGCCATGGGCCCCCGCACCACCACCTTCGGCCACCCGGGGGCCGGGGGCGCCATCGGCTTCGCCGACCCCGAGCACGAGTTCGCATTCGCCCTCACCAAGAGCTCGCTTGTGGCCGGCGCCGAGCCGGGAACGAGTGCCGCCGAGGTCATCGGCGCACTCGTGCGCCGCGAGCTGGGATTCCCGGATGAAGAGGCTGGCTAGCCCAGCAGCCCCCGCACGATCTCGCTGATGGCGCGGCCGTCGGCGCGGCCCTGGAAGCGCTTGATCAGCACCGGCATCACCTTGCCGATATCGCGCGGCCCCGAGGCGCCCGTCTCCGCGATCGTGGCCCGCGCCGCCTCCTCGATCTCCTCGCGGCTCGCCTCCTCGGGCAGGTAGCCCGCGAACGCCTCGAGCTCCGCTTCCTCGCGCTCCACCAGGTCCTCGCGCCCGCCCTTGCGGAACTCCTCGATGCTCTCCCGCCGCTGCTTCACCTGCCGCTGCACAACGACCAGCAGGTCGCCCTCGGCGAGCTCGTCGCCCGCCTCAATCTCCGCGTTCTTGATCGCCGCCGTCAGCATGCGCAGGGCGGCCTTGCGCGGCTCGTCCTTCGCGAGCATGGCCGCGCGCAGGTCGCTCTGGATGCGCTCTTTCAGCTCTGCCACGGGAAGAGGGTTACCGGCCCGAACGGGCTCGCGCTTCCGCCCGAAGCTGCTTCTTCCGCAGCTTCCGCAGGCGCGCTGCTTCCTTCTTCTTGCGCTTCACGCTCGGCTTTTCGTAGTGCTGGCGCTTGCGCGTCTCCGAGAGGATGCCGTCCTGCTGCACGCGCTTGTTGAAGCGCTTCAGTGCAGACTCGAATGGCTCATCCTCGCCGATGATGATTTCAGCCACGTTGCTGGCTCACCACCCTTCGGGTGCGACTGCCGCCCGTCCGGACGGCGAGCGCTCACGGTACCACCCGCCGACCGCTCGCGAAAGCTGATGCGTCAGCTTCCCCCGCCGTCCCGCGCCTCCCGCACATGTGCGTCCAGGATGCGCAGCCGCTCCTCCACCCAGATGGCCGGACGCTCGTTGCGGAACCCCGGAGACTCGACGTTGTAGCGGTCCTGCTTCGCCCGCAGCGACCGCGCCGCCGCCGCGAATTCGCGCCTCCGCTCGGCGATGAGCGGCGCCAGCCGCCGCCACTCCCCCGTCGACCGCGCCCGCTCGACGAGCGCCCCGTGCTCGCCCTCGATCGCGGCCAGCCGCCTCCTGTCGTCCTCGATCGTGCGCGCCAGCTCGAGCCACTCCGGCAAGGCTCCCGCGTTCCCGAGGATGTGATGCGCGAGCCAGAGGTCGCCCGCCAGCCGGTCCGCGTCGCGCAGCTGGAGCGGCGCCCCCTCCCCCGGGAGCCCCGTGAACACGCCTTCCTCGATCGCTTCGAGGATGCGGTTCTCGACCAGCTGCTCGAATTTCACCGGTTCCTCGCCCTGCCCCGCCTAGCAGAACGGGGCCGCGCGGGCCCCGTCACAGTCGTTTCCGTTGGTGCAGGTCGCTAGTCGGCCGAGGGCAGCACCTTCGGCTGCATCAGCTCCATGTCGCGCTCGTCGACCTTCAGGTCGCAGTCGCCCGGCTTGATCACCAGCACCTCAATGCCGCTGTCCTCGTCCTTGTAGCGCTTCCCCAGTTGTACGGGCATCGGATGTCCCCTCGTTATTTCTTCTGTTCGAGCAGCGTGTCGCCGCACTTCAGTTCGCCGTCGCCGCCCTTCGTCACGATGAATTCAGCCCCGCACTTCGGGCAGAGATACCGTTTTCCCGTCTGTGCTGCCATCGGCGTCCCCTCCTCGGTGGCGAACTTGTTCGGGTTCGGATCGTAGGCACGCCCCTTCGGAGCGTCAATGAAGCAGCGCTACTCGGTGACGAACACCACCGTCAGCATGTCCGGGTGGTAGCTGCAGGTGATGCGGTACTCGCCCGGCGTATCGAACGTGAAAGTTCGCGTCACGCCTACGCCCTCGAAGTCATCGCCTTGCTGCTGACCGTCGATCTCGATGTTGTGCAGCCCCACCACGTTCTCGAAGGTCACCGTCGTTCCCGCGGCCACCTTCACGCCCGTCCGGTTCGGCTCGCCGGCGACACCGTCGGCCACCACCGTCCAGTCGTTGTCGTTCGCGAGGATGAGCACGTCGGTTGAGACCGCGTTCGGCTCGTCGATGACGATTGGGTCGGCCCCGCTGATCGTGTTGAACGCGCTCGTCGACACGGTGTGCTCGACGCAGGCCGTGCCCGGGTTGATCTCGTCCGATGGCGCCGCCCCCCAGGCGTCAGCGGGGAAGTGGAGCGACTTGCCGATGGGCACCACCGCGTCGGCCGCGAGGCCGTTCGCCTCACCCAGCGAGGCGGCCGTCACGTTCCCGAAGCCCGAGGCCACCTGGGCCAGGTCGGCGCCCGCCACCACGTAGGCGTTGATCGTTGGCAGCGCGATCCAGACTTCGGTCGAGACTTCTTCGCCCGCGCCCAGCTCGTTGAGCGACCGCAGCGTGCTCTCGCCCAGACCATGAGCGCTGGCGATGGAGAGAACCGTGTCGCCGAACTGCACGATGTAGCCCGTGCCGTCGCGCAGCGTGAGTTCCGTGCCTTCAGCGATGGCCGCGTCCTCGGCGAGTTCGTTGTCCTCCGCGAGCGCCAGCACGGGGATGTCGTGCGCTTCCGCGATGGAGACCAGCGTATCGCCCGCCTGCGCGGTATAGGTCGTGCCGTTTGGCAGGAGCAGCTTGCGCTCGCCCGTCAGCGGCGTGTCGTCGGCGATGTCCCCCACGATCGACAGCAGCAGCGGGTTCAGCGAGCGGATCTGCGACGGCGTGATGCCGTGCCGCTCCGCGATACTCGCGAGCGTTTCCCCCGCGCTCACGCGGTAGGTCGCGCCTTCCGGCAGGCGCAGCGTCTGCCCCGGCATCAGCCCGGTCGCGATGTTTTCCGCGGCCGGGTTCAGCATCAGGGCCTCGTCGTCGCCGGAGTACGGCAGGTAGAAGTTTCCGCTGCCGTCGACCGCGTAGGTCAGGCCGTTCAGCTGAGCGATCAGGATGGCGCCTTCGACATCGTTCGCCCCGATGCCGTGTGCCGCTGCGATCAGGGGCAGCGTGTCCCCCGTCACCGCGGCCGACGACTCGTGGTTCAGGTTGTGGGCGAACTCGACCGCCGCCAGCCAGCCGTGGTTCGTGGGATTGCCGTTCGCGTCGAACGTCTCCCCCTCAAGCGGCGCCGTCAGCAGCCGCACAAGGTGCTCAATCTGGTTCGCCGTCAGGCTGCCGCCGTTCGAATCGAGCCAGGCCGGCATCAGCGTGCCCGCCCGCCCGCAGGTCAGCGTACGCCTGATCAGGTCCTGGTTCTGCGAGAGCACCAGTGGCTCCTGGTTCCGGAAGGCGGCCTTGTTCAGCGTCAGGCCGACGCCGCCCTCGCCCCGGATACCGTGGCAGGTGCGGCAGTTGTTCGCGTAGAGCAGCGCCCCGCGCTCGATCGACTCGGCTTCGAAGAAGTCCGCCTGTCGCTCGGCGCGGATGGGCAGGTCGATCGCCGTGTATGCGGCACAGCCCGCCACGCTGATGAACAGCAGCACCACGATCAGGAAGATTTGGCGCTGCGTGTTCAACGGGTCCTCCGCTGCCGGCTAGCCACTGTAGGGAACCGCCCGCTTCGGATTGGGATTCTCCCCGCCGCCGAGCGTCAGGCCGCGCGTGTTCACGGTGACCGAGCCGTCGGGATTGGTAGTCAGCAGGAACGTGTCCAGCGGGCGAGGTGCCGGCCCGAAGACCCGCACGCCTGCGCGCGAATAGGTTGAGCCGTGGCAGGGGCAACGGAACCACCCCTGGATGCCGGGGAAGGCCACCTCCGCCCCGTCGAAGTCGCCGCGCCAGGGAACTGTGCAGCCGAGGTGGGGGCACTTCCAGTAGAGCGCCAGCAGGCCCCCCGTGCCTCCCTGGTCGAGCACGTCGCCTTCGTTGCCGTCAAGGTTCACCAGCCAGAACTTGCCCTCGGTGATGCGGACCGGCTCGGCGCCCGGCTCCGGAATCTGGATCTTGGGGACCGTCACCGGCCGCCCGAAGCCCTGCGGGCTGCGCAGGTTGAAGAAGCCGAGGAAGAACGCGCTGAATGCGCCCAGGGCGAGCGTCAGACCGGCGAATGCGCTCACCCGCATGAACGAGCGTCGCGAAACCTTGCGCGCCTCTGCCTGCCGTGCTTGCTCTACCCGTTGCGCTGCCATCCGATCCCTACTCCTGCCCCGGGATGCCTTCGAGCGTGCGCAGGTCCCACGGCCAGATCAGGTCCTGGCCGGGCCCGCGGAAGGCCGTACCGATAACCGTCAACATCAGGAAGACGCCCACGAACCCGCTCATCAGCGTGATCATCGCGTCCCGGCGCGTGTGCACCCAGTTGATCTTCCAGAAGAAGAAGATGAGCAGGCACGAGAACCCGACCATGAATCCCGTCGGGATGCCGATGTCCACCAGCAGCGTGGGCAGGTCGATCTTCTGGAAGGTCGTCACGCCCGCGCCCGGCCCCTCGTCCAGGATCTTCAGGTTGAACCACAGGTAGGGAATCGAGTCCGCCCACCCGGGCCACGGCACGACCGAGGGGTCCTTCAGCGCCGCTGAGCGCTCCAGGAAGGCGAGCGTGTTGCCGCCGGAGAAGCCGAACCAGTCCTTGGCCCAGAGCGCCGCCTTGCCCGAGTTCCAGATGATCAGCGCCAGCGTGCCCCAGAGCCCCACATTGAGCGAGACCACGGTGTTCTTCACCGAGTTCACGTCGGCGAACCAGCGCCCCTGTCCGTCCGTGGAGCGGTCGAAGTACGGGAAGACCATCAGGATGATCAGCCACACGGTCGGCACCACGATGCCGGCCAGCGCCGCGTTCATGTGCAGCAACAGTTCCTGCAGGTTCAGCAGGTACCACGGCGCCTTCGCCGGGTCGTTCGTGACGTTCGCGTTCGCCTCGTCCAGGAGCGGCGCGTTCATCAGGTACGAGAGCAGGAACAGCAGGACCGTGAACAGCATCGCCGAGATGAACTCGACGAAGACCAGGTCTGGCCAGACCAGCACCTCCTCGTCGCGAGCGCGAGGAGTGGGTCGGGCGGCCGGCCGGGCGACGACGACGGTTGCCATGCGTTAGCTCACCCCGCCGCTACAGCGGCCGCGCCAGGCCGCCATCCCGGCGAATCCGCCAGAAGTGCACGGCCATGAAGATTGCCGCCAGCAGGGGCAGGCCGATGACGTGCAGTGTGTAGAAACGAATCAGCGCGTCCGGACCCACCTCGAAGCCGCCGAGCAGCCAGAAGCGCGTCTTTGGGCCCAGCACCGGCGCCGAGCCGGCGATGTTCGTGCCGACCGTGATTGCCCAGAATGCCAGCTGGTCCCACGGCAGCAGGTAGCCGGTGAAGCTCAGGAGGAAGGTCAGCACCAGCAGGACCACGCCCACGACCCAGTTGAATTCGCGCGGTGGCTTGTAGGCCCCCGTATAGAACACCCGCAGCATGTGCAGGAACACGAGGATCACCATCGCGTGCGCCATCCAGCGGTGCATGTTCCGCATTAGCTGCCCGAACTGCACGTTCGTCTGGATGTTCTGGATGTCCAGGTACGCCCGGTCCACGCTGGGCACGTAATAGAACATCAGCAGGATGCCGGTCACGGTTAGGCCCAGGAACATGAAGAAGGTGAGCCCGCCGAGGCAGTAGGTGTGCGTGATCTTTACGTGCGTGCGGTGGATGCGGGTGGGGTGCAGGTGCAGGAACACGTTCGTCGCGACCACCAGCATCTGGTTGCGCGGCGTGTTCGGGTAGCCCGTGCGGAAGATCGACCGCCACACGTAGTTGTGGAAGAGCTTGTCGTAGATCTGGTCGCCGAGGGTCGGTTGGGTGGGCTGCTCCACGGCCATGCGTTACCGCTCCCACCACTTGCCGAACAGGACCATGATGCCAAGGCCCAGGAACATCGTGATGAACACGAAAACCAGCTCGAGGAATTCGCCAACTTCCAAGGCCCAGCGCCCTCTCTGTTCCCCGCCAGAGGCCCTTCTCGGCCGCGGCGACTTTGTGAATCCTGTAGCAAGCGATTTATACCCTGCCCCTCTAGGGGGGTCAAACCTGAGCGCCCTCCCGCAGCCCACCCCCAACGCCTGCCGCTTTCCCTACAGGCGCAGCCCGAAACGTAGCCTCACCAGCCCCCGCAGGTCCTCCACCGCCGTGCTGATGATGTGCACCTTCGTGTCCGGATCCTCCACCCAGCGAACCGGCAGTTCCCCCACCCGAAATCCCTGTTGCTGCGCCCGGATCAGCAGCTCCGTGTCGAAGAACCAGGCGCGGTCCTCGATCCACGGCACCACCGCCTCCACGGCCTGCCTGCTGACCGCCTTGAACCCGCACTGCGCGTCCGTGATTCGCAGCCGCGGGAAGAACGCCCGGATGATGCGCACGTAGCTCCGCGAGATCACCTCGCGCTTGAGCGAACGCTCCGTCGCCGACCCGCGCGCCAGCCGCGAGCCGCTCACAACGTCGTAGCCGCCCTCCGCCACCATCCCGATCAGATCCGGAAGGTGCGCCAGGTCCGTGCTCAGGTCGACGTCCATGTAGGAGACCACGTCCGCTTCGCTACCGAGCCACGCCTCCCGTAGCGCGATCCCGCGCCCCTTGATGGTCAGCACGAGCGCCCGCACGCCTTCGTGCTCCGCATCCAGCTCCCGCGCCAGTTCGCTCGTCCCGTCGTTCGAGCCGTTGTCCGCGATCACGAGGCGCCAGTCGTACCGGGGATGTTCATCGAACAGCGCGAGCGTTCGCTCCACGCTCTCCCGCAGCACCGAGACCTCGTTGTAGCAGGGGATGACCACGTCCACCGTCGGACGGCCGCCATCCTGCCCGGTCACGGACGCACTCCCTGGTCGTCGATCATGAATGCGGCGTGTCGCAGCCGTGTGCTCACGCCGTCCTCCGGGCCGGTTCCGGGAGAGGGGTTATTCCGGGCGAAGCGCCGCCAGCCGTCGCTTCGTGCGATCGGCGCGACCCGTGGGGATGGCGCCCTTCCGCGCCGCCCGGTCCAGCACTGAGTACGCGTGACTCAGCGCCTCCTGGTAGGCATCGCCGTCACCCGCGGCCGCGGCCTCGCGCGCCGCGCGAACCGCCGTCCGCGACTCGGACCGGTTCGGCCGGTTCCGGGCCCGGCGCTTGAGCGACTGCCGCCAGCGCTTCATCGCTGATTGCTTCGTAGCCATGGACGCCGATCGTAGGCGCGCCTCCGGCTCCGCGCAAAGCCAAACCCCTACTTGCCTCGTTTCCAAAGCTCTCGTATTCTGAATCTGCACTGGAACGAAGCCCGGCATCCTGCCGATGCGCTCACCAGGCACACCTCAGAGTTCGAGGTCTCTCCGCAACCCATTTGGCCCGTACTTGACGAGCGCCGCTCGCAGCGGGCAACAGGATCGTTGCCATCACACGCGCACCAGAATCCCCGCCGGCTGAAGAAGCCACCGTTGCCTCCGAGCGAGAGGACGCCGTCCCCACGCTCAACATCTCCGAGCTCGAGGGCAGCACTCGTGGCGAGCTGATTAGCCTTGCCCGCGACCTCGGCGTCAGCAACGCCTCCACCCTGCGCAAGCGCGACCTCATCTTCCGCTTGCTCCAGACCCAGGCCGAGCGCCGCGGCAACCTCTTCTCCGGCGGCTTCCTCGAAGTCTCCGACGACGGCAACTACGGCTTCCTCCGCGGCGAGTCCCTCCTGCCCGGCCCCCACGACATTTACGTCTCCCAGTCCAACCTCCGCCGCTTCGCCCTCCGCCCCGGCGATTACGTCACCGGCCAGATTCGCGCCCCGCGCGACAACGAGAAGTACTACGGCCTGCTCAAGGTCGAGGCCGTCAACGGCCTCGATCCTGAAGCCGCCAAGCGTCGCCCCTTCTTCGAGAACCTGACGGCGGTCTTCCCCAAGGAGCAGCTTCGCCTCGAGACCACGCCCGACAACCTCACCCACCGCCTCATCGACCTCATCGCTCCCGTCGGACGCGGTCAGCGCGCCCTCATCGTCTCTCCCCCCAAGGCCGGCAAGACGATGCTCCTCCAGAACATCGCCAACGGCATCACCACGAACCACCCCGACGTCCACCTCATGGTCGTGCTCATCGGCGAGCGCCCCGAAGAGGTCACCGACATGCGCCGCAGCGTGCGTGGCGAGGTCGCCAGCAGCACCTTCGACGAGCCCGTCGAGGACCACACGCGCGTCGCCGAGATGGCCTTCGAGCGCGCCAAGCGCCTCGTGGAGGGCGGCCAGGACGTCGTCATCCTCATGGACTCCATCACGCGCGCCACGCGTGCCTACAACCTTGCCCTGCCTCCCAGCGGCCGCACCCTCACCGGTGGTGTCGACCCCGTCGCCCTCTACCCGCCCAAGCGCCTCTTCGGCGCCGCCCGCAAGTGCGAGGAAGGCGGCTCCCTCACGGTCATCGCTACCTGCCTCATCGATACCGGCAGCCGCATGGATGAGGTTATCTTCGAGGAGTTCAAGGGCACCGGGAACATGGAGCTCCGGCTCGACCGCAAGCTCGCCGAACGCCGCTTCTATCCCGCCATCGACATCCAGGCCAGCTCCACCCGCCGCGAGGAGCTTCTCCTCGACGAGAGCACCCTCAAGGGCGTCTGGCTGGTCCGCCGCATGACCGCGATGATCTCGCAGAACTCCCCCAACTCCCTTGAGGCCACCGAGCGCCTGCTCGAGCGGCTCGGCCGGAGCGACACCAACGAAGAGTTCCTCTCCAGCCTCCGCACCGAGGTGTAGAGGCGGACGAGAACCCCTCTCAATCCTTGCTTTTCGCAGCCGGTTGCGGCAGTTTAGGTCTTAACAATCGACGTCAGCGTCGGCGTGAGACCCTGTCACTCCCGACACCACGAAGGGACTGGAGACCGTGCTGAGCGATTGGCTCCTGAGCCTCCTGCATGGGCGCTCTTCTCCGCGCGCCCGCTCTCATGCTCACGGCCATCTCCCCCTCCGCGCCGGCCTCCACCTGCTCCTGATCGGGATCGCCGCGCTGGCCGCGCTCCTGACCGCCCGGCTCGTCACCGACACCGAGGCTGTCCAGGTCTCCAGCATCCCGTCCGCTCCCCTCTCAGGCGTGCGCGCCATCGCTCCCACGGGCGAATCGTTCCTCCGCCCGGGCGTCAGCCACACCACCATCGCGTCGCCCCTCAGGGCCGCGCTCGCGACGCCCCAGGTGCCGCTGCGCCCCACCGACCCCGTGGCCGAAGGCGAGACCATCTCCGATGGCGTCGGCCGTGCCACCGCCGCCGGTCAGGACGCCGGCTACGACATCCGCGCCCTCACCGACCAGATCGACCCCGAGGAGCCCTACGTCATTTACGAGGTTCGCGGGGGCGACACCCTGGGCGAGATCGCCGAGACCTACGACACAACCGTCGATAACATCCTGCTCAACAACGCCGAAGTTTGGGCAAGCGACGACATCCAGCCCGGCCAGAAGATCCTCGTGCCCCAGGGCAGCGTCCACGGCATCCTCTACCTCGTCGGCCACGGCGAGACCCTGAGCGGCATCATCGACGAGCACCTCGATGTCACTATCCAGGACGTCCTCGACCACCGCCCCAACAACCTCCTCAGCAGCGACGACATCAAGCCGGGCAGCTACATCCTCCTTCCCAACGCCAGTCGCAAGCCTCCGCCCGAGTTCAGCCCCGACGGATGGATCATCACCCCGCCGCCGCCGGTTTCCCCCGGCCGCTTCGGCCTGCCCCTGGCCTCCTGGGACTTCATCAGCGACTACTTCGGGACCGACCGCGGCGGCGGCCGCATCCATACCGGTATCGACCTCGCCCTCGGATCGCAGCCCGCCTCATCCGTCTACGCCGCCTGCGACGGCTGGGTGTCGCGCGTCGAGTGGCTCACCTACAGCTACGGCTACTACGTCATCGTCGATTGCGGCGACGGCTGGACGACCCTCTACTCGCACTTCCGCGAGATCATCGTGAGGTGGGGCGAGACGGTGCGGAAGGGCGAGACCATCCTCGGCATCTCCGGCTCCACCGGCTTCAGCACCGGCGAGCACCTCCACTTCGAGATCCGCTACAACGGCCAGTACCTCGACCCCGCCGACTACCTCAACTTCTGGTAGGCCGTCCCCTCTGGCTCGGCCTCCAGGTCGCTAGCCGCCACCCGCCACTGCCTGCACCGCATTCCCCGGCCTCGTCTCCACCAGCCTCGCGATCACGACGTCGCGATGCACGTAGTACCCCGACCCGTCCGGCTCCGTCGGTATGAAGTCGCCTCCGCACGTGATAAGCGTGACCCACTCCTCCTCCGCCGGACGGAGCAGTTCCTCGTTTTCCGCCTCGTGCGGCCAGATCAGGTCGTGCATGGGCAAGTCCCCGGTCACGTAGCGCTGCTGGAAGAACACCTCGTACACGTACTCGCGGCCGTCATCCATCACCACGATCACGAGGTCGCCGGCCTTGAGCTCGGTCAGCGCGTAGAACGGCCCGCGAATGTTGTCCGCCGCCCAGTCCTTGTGCGCTGAGAAGAGCGAGCTCGTTCCGAACCCCGGCTTGTCGTAGATGTGGTACCAGCCGACGTTCCGGGGCCGGGGCACGTCCAGCTTGTTCACTCCGGGGATCTTCCCGATCGCCTCGATCGGCGCCTCCACGCCCAGCGAGGGGATGCGCATCATCACCAGTTCCCCGTCGTAGGGCGTCGGTTCCGGCGTTGGCGCAGGACGTTCTGTGGGCGCCCCGGTGGGTGCCTCGGTGGGCGCTGCGGTGGGCGTTGCGGTCCGCGCCGCCGAGGGTGTCTCCCGAACCTGCTCCGGCTCGGCGGGCACGTCGATCGCCGCGCACCCTGCTCCCGTGAGGGCAACCACGGCCGCCAGCACCCACGCCCCCGCCGCCTTCCGCCCGCGGTCCATGGCCTGTTCCCGGAACCCCGGCATGGTTCTCAGCTTACCGCTGGTCGTCTTCGAGTGTCCCCACAGCCGGCGGCGGGATCGTCTCAACGAGCCTGCCGATCACGACATCCCGGTGGAGGTAGTAACCAGGCCCGCCTTCGGTCCTCTCTACGAAGTCACCGCCGCAGGTGTACAGCGTGATCCACTCCTCGCCCTCGGGCCGCAGCAGCTCTGGATTCCTCGCCTTGTGCGGCCAGATCAGGTCGTACATCGGGATGTCCTCCCTGGTGTAACGCCGCTGGAAGAACACCTCGTACACGTACTCGCGCCCGTCATCCATCACCACCACGATCTGGTCGCCGTCCTGCAGCTCCGTCAGCTCATAGAAGGGCCCCTTCTTGTTGGGCCAGTAGTCCTTGTGCGCCGAGTAGAGGGAGCTCGTCCCGAATCCGGGCTTGTCGTAGATGTGGTACCAGCCGATGTTGTTCCACTCGGGCACGTCGAGTTGGTTGCGCCCCTCCACCAGGCCGATCGGCTCGATCGCCGCCTCCACCCCCAGCGAGGGGATGCGCATCGACGTCAGTTCGCCGTCGTACGGGCCCAGGTCGGGCGTGGCCTCCGGCGTCGGGCTCGCCGTCGGCGCCGGGATCGTGGCCGACGGCGCGACGGGCGTTCTCGCTGGCGCGGGAGTCGAGACGGGGGTCGGCTCGGGTGTTGGTTCCGGCGTCGGTTCAGGAGCGTCGGGCCTGGCGCTGGCGCAGGCGACGCTCACAAGGAGAGCCAGGGCCAGCACCAGGATTCCACGTGTCAGTTGCCAGCTGCGCACGACCCTCTCCGTGCACCCCGCGGGGCTCGCTCCCACGGACCCAAGTATACGGTTGGAAGGACCTACGGTCGCCGGATTCTTGACCGGATGTTGTCCCAGAGCCCCGAGAGCCAGTCCCTGGCCTCGGTTCCGACGGCGAACTGGCTGCTACGCGTCTCGCTCCCGCCGGCTACGCCACCGCCTGTGGCTGGAGACCTCGCCATCCACAGGAAGAACACGGTGCTGATCGCAGCCAGCCCGGCCACCACCGAGAGCACGACGATAAGCGCGGTCGTACCGGCACCGGCGCCGCCGTCGGTCCCCTCCGCCTCATCCGGGGGTGGAGGAGCGGGCGTATCCGTCGCTGCGGGCGTGGATGCCTCGGTGGGCGCGGGGGCTTGGGTGGCCGTAGGAGGCTCGGTCGCGGTCGGTGTTGCCGCCGCCGTTGGGGTCGGCGCTGGGGTCGGTGTAGCGGTCGCAACTTCCGTGGCCTCGACGGCCTCGGTGGGCGCCGGAGTCTCTTCAGGCGTCTCGGTGGCTTCTGTTGTTTCCGTGGGTTCGGTAGTCTCCGTCGCCTCGGTTGTCTCGTCGGTCTCCTCGGTGTCCGTGGACTCCTCGGTATCGGTGGTCTCCTCGGTGTCCGTACCCTCCGCCGGCTCCTCCGGTTCGGCTGGTTCGCCGGGCTCAGTCGTGTCGGTTGTCTCGTCGCCTTCTGCGGGTTCGGTAGGTTCCTCCGGCTCCTCGGGCTCCTCCGGCTCCTCGGGACCGCCCTCCTCTGGTGTCTGGGTCCCCTCGGTCTCCTCCGGAGTCGTCTCTGGCGTCTCCGTCGGCTCGACGGGCTCGGGCGGAGCTGCCGGCAGTGTCAGGTCGAGTTTCTGTGGCCCCGCCGTCCAGGAACCGGCCTCCTCGGCGTACCGGTCACCGATCTGGAAGCGCACGACGGCATCTTCGAGGCCGCACCCCGCCTTCCCCTCCTCCGAGAGCACCTCCACGCGATAGCTCGTGATCCCGTTTTCCCTGAGCGTCTGCCGGGTGTCCGACTCGCTGCACACGACTCCGTCGATGTAGGCGACGACAGTCAGCCCTCCCGCCACCTCGCCGTCTGCTACGGTTACCTCACCGAAGAACGTTCCAGGCAGGCCCGGCTGCGCCTGCGCTATCCCCCCCGGTCCCCCCGCCAGCCCTACCGCCAGCGCCACACCTGCCGCCAGCATCGCGAGGGCCGCGAATAGCCATCCCCCCCGCTGCCGGTACATGGGGACGAGCCTACAGCAGTTCAGGGAAATAGCCCACTGCGTTAGCGCTTTAGCCTTTTCCGATCCAGCTGCCTAGTTCACCGAGAGCGTCATCGTCGGAGGCGTCAGCGCGAAGTGCATCTCCACCGAGAACTCGTCCAGCTTGTCGGACCAACTCGCCCACATTCCCCGCGCGTACGCCGCCTCCGCGCTCCCGAACGATCCCTGCATCGCCCGCGCATCCTCGAAGCAGTACACGCCCAGCATCGTCCCTTCCCGCGTCTCCCCCCAGTGCACGCTCGCAATCCCCGGGATCTTCGCCACCTCGCGCAGGTGTTGCGAGCGGAACCACGCCGAGAACGTCGCGCGGTCGTCCTTCACACGCGCCCGCAACAGGATGAACGGTTGCTCGCCCCTCATGAGTCTCCCCGGCTGTCTCCCTGGCAGAGCGTCGCCGTCAGGGCCACGCTCGCCTCCACACAGTATCGCGAATCTACCTGTACGCACGGCACCCGGAACGGCTCCTCCTCGCCTCGCATGCGGTTGTACACGCCGATGTTCGCTTCGGAGGCGCCCTCGCGCGGCCCTGAGAGCCGTTCTCGCACCACGGCGTCCGGCGCAGTCAGCCGCACTGCCACCACGTCCGCCCCCTGGCGCTCCGCGAGTTCCAGGAACCCGTGCCGCTCCCACCCCCGCAGGTTGGTCGCGTCGATGATCACGTGGCGGCTCCCCGCCAGAGCCGCCTCCGCTCGCTCTCGCACCTCCGCGAAGACGGCTCCGCTCTCCTTGCGCGTGTACCGCCGCTTCGGGAACAGTTCCCGGCGCACGAGGTCGCTTTCGAGCACGCAGGCGTCCAGTCGCGGCGCAAGCTGCGCTGCAAACGTGGTCTTGCCCGAACCCGGCAAACCGCTCAGCAGGACCAGTGTCGGCAAATTGCCGGTACCTCCCCCTCGTGCTACTTTCCTACCTGAAGACAGGTAAAGGAAGTCGAACGAGCAAGTTTGCTGGCCCAGGAAACGAAAGAGGCCCTGATCCGGGAGTACGCCCAGAACGAAGGCGATACCGGCTCCCCTGAAGTACAGGTGGCGCTCCTCACTGAGCGCATCAAGTACCTGACCGCGCACCTGCAGGAGCACAAGCACGACTACCACACGCGCCGCGGGCTGCTGAAGCTCGTCGGGCAGCGTCGCAGGCTGTTGCGCTACCTCAACAAGCGGGATGTCAACAGGTACCGCACGCTCATCGGGCGCCTCGGGCTGCGCCGCTAGCCCACCCTCTTTCTCCCCGGCCTTGCCCCCGCGCTGGGCCGCAGCCTGCCACTGAGCCCTCCCGAACCGACCTGACACCGCGGCCGATGCCGCAAGAGAAAGTGTGAAGAGAAACATGACAGCAACCGAATCCAGCATCCGTACCTACGAAGTCGAGATCGGCGGCAAGCCCCTGCTCATCCAGCACGGCGCCCTCGCCGGCCTCGCCAACGGCGCCGTCACCGTGCGCCAGGGCGATACCGTCGTCCTCGTCACGGCCTGCATGGCCGACCCTCGCGAGGGCATCGACTTCTTCCCCCTCACCGTCGACTACGAAGAGCGCCTCTATGCGGTCGGCAAGATCCCCGGCGGTTTCCCCCGCCGCGAGGGTCGCCCCTCCAGCGATGGCATCCTCGCCATGCGCCTCACCGACCGCTCCATCCGTCCCCTCTTCCCCAAGGGCTTCCGCAACGAGATCCAGATCGTCGCCACGACCCTCTCCTCCGACCGCGAGCACCAGCCCGACACCCTCATCACCGTCGGCGCCAGCGCCGCCCTCAGCATCAGCGACATCCCCTTCAACGGGCCCGTCAGCAGCGTCCGCGTCGGCCGCATCGACGGCGAGTACGTCGTGAACCCCACCTTCACCGAGGCCGCCGAGGGCGACCTCGACCTCATCGTCGCCGGCACGAAGGACGCCGTCATGATGGTCGAGGCAGGCGCCACCGAGGTTCCCGAGGACGCCGTCATCGAGGCGATGGAGATCGCCATGGAGGCGAACTCCGCCATCAACGGCCTCGTTGAGGAAATCGCCGCCGACGCCGCCCCCGTCAAGAAGGACTACACCCCCGCCGTCGACAACGAAGAGGCCATCGAGGCCGTCCGCGATGCCCTTTCCGGCCGCCTCGACGACCTCGTCTCGAACGCCGCCAGCGAGCGCAGCGAAGAGAACAAGCGCGTCCGCGCCGAGCTCACTGAGCAGTTCGAGGACCGCTTCGACAAGCGCGACATCGGTGACGCCCTCTATGCCGCCATCAAGAAGGCCATGCGCGACCGCATCCTGAACGAGGGCCGCCGTGCCGACGACCGCGAGACGACCGAGATCCGTCCCCTCGACATCCATGTCGGCACCCTGCCGCGCACCCACGGCTCCGGCCTCTTCAAGCGCGGCGAGACCCAGGTGCTCACCATCGCCACCCTCGGCGGCATGAACATGGCGCAGAAGCTCGACACACTCTCTCCGGACGAGTCGAAGCGCTACATGCACCACTACAACTTCCCGCCCTACTCCGTCGGCGAAGCCCGCCCCATGCGTGGCGCCGGCCGCCGCGAGATCGGGCACGGCGCCCTTGCCGAGCGCGCCCTCCTTCCCGTCATCCCGCCCGAGACGGAGTTCCCCTACGCCCTCCGCCTCGTCAGCGAGGTGCTCTCCTCCAACGGCTCGACCTCCATGGCGAGCGTCTGCGGCAGCACCCTCGCCCTCATGGACGCGGGCGTCCCCCTCTCCGCCCCCGTCGCCGGCATCGCCATGGGCCTGATCATGGGTGACGACGACAACTACGCCGTCCTCACGGACATCGCCGGCCAGGAAGACTTCATGGGCGACATGGACTTCAAGGTCGCCGGCACGGAAGAGGGCATCACCGCCCTGCAGATGGACATCAAGATCGGCGGCGTCTCCCGAGAACTGCTCGAGACCGCGCTCTCCCAGGCGCGCGATGCTCGCATCTTCCTGCTCGAGCGCATGGGCGAGGTCATCGAGAAGCCCCGCGAATCAGTCTCCGAGCACGCGCCCAAGGTCTACATCATCAAGATCGACCAGGAGCAGATCGGGACGGTCATCGGCCCCGGCGGCCGCGTCATCCGCAAGATCCAGGAAGACTCCGGCGGCGCCAACGTCGACATCCAGGAAGACGGCACGATCTTCGTCTCCGCGGTCGAGGGAGACGCAGCAGACATCGCCATCCGCATGATCGAGGGCCTCACCAAGGAGATTGGCGTCGGCGAGACCTACACCGGTCCCGTCACCCGCATCCTCAACTTCGGCGCCTTCGTCGAGATCCTTCCCGGCAAGGACGGCCTCGTGCACATCTCCGAGCTCAGCGAGGAGCGTGTCGAGCGCGTCGAGGACGTGGTCTCCGTGGGCGACGAGCTCACCGTCACCGTTACCGAGATCGATTCGCTCGGACGCGTCAACCTCACCGCTCGCAGCGGCCGCGTCGGCGCCGCCCCTGAGGGTGGCGACCGCGATCGTCCCCGCGACCGTGGCGGTGACCGCGATCGTGGCGGCCGGGACCGTGGCGGCCGGGACCGTGGCGGACGGGACCGTGGCCGGGATCGTGACCGCCCCCGTGGCCGAGACCGCGATCGTGACCGCGACAGGCCCCGCGACAGGGATCGTGACCGAGACCGTGATCGCGACCGCGACCGCGACCGCGACCGAGGCCCGGAGGCACGCGCCCCGCGTCCCCGTCGCCCCGAGCGTGAGCCGGCGCCCGAGCCCGAGGTCGAGATGGACGAAGAAGCCCCCGTCACCGCCGAGGTGAACGGCGCTGTCGAGGATGACTTCGACGAGGGCGCCGACTACGACGGCGCTGACTTCTCGGGCCCCGAGGATCGCAGCGACGACCGTAAGGACGATCGCAGTCAGGACCGCGGCGAAGACCGTGGCGATGGCGCTCCCCGGCGCCGCCGCCGGCGCCGCCCCCGCAGCGGTGGCAACCGCGAAGGCGGAGGCGGTGGCTCCCGTCAGCCCGAGCAGCGCGAGATCAACCGTGGCGGCAGCAGCCGCGGTGGCGCCAGCCGCGGCTGGACCCGGCGCAGCACCCCCGACAGTGGCGTGCCTCCCGCCCCCCCGCCCCCGCCCCGTCGCGGGCTCGGTGGTGGCGGCGACTACGAGGACTAGCCGGGAACCCGCCCGTGCGCCTCTTCGAGCACGAGGCTAAGGCGCTCTTCCGGCGCGCCGGTCTCGAGACGCCTCGCGGGCTCCTCGCCGGGACACCCGCCGAGGCCGTCCTCGCGGCGGCTGAGCTCGGACCCCGGGTCGCCGTCAAGGGACAGGTGCGTTCCGGCGGCCGTGCGAAGGCAGGAGCCGTCCGCCTCGTCAAAGGCCCTACCGAAGTCGAGGAGGCCGCCCGGGCAATCCTCGACACTCGCGTCGCCGGCCAGCCCGTTGAGACCCTCCTCATCGAGGAGGCCCTGTCGATCGAGTCCGAGCGCTACCTTGGCATCGTCTACGACGACCGTTCCCGCGGCCCCGCCGCCGTCGCTTCCCTCGCCGGCGGCATCGATGTCGAGGACGCGGCCGCCGCGGCCGCCCGCGTCCCCCTCTCCGCCCTCGCGCCCACCCAGGACTTCCGCCTGAAGGAGGCGGTTGCCTCCCTCGGCCTCTCCGGACGCGAGCTTGTCGAGCTGATCGGCATCCTCGGCCGTCTCTGGCGGCTCTTCACCGGGCACGACCTGCTGCTCGCCGAGATCAACCCGCTCGCCCGCACCGCCGATGGCCGCTGGGTGGCCCTCGATGCGCGGGTCGAGATCGACGACGACGCCCTCTTCCGCCAGGACCAGACCGTTCGCGACCTCGGCATCGACGCCGCCACCCGCAGCGACCGCGAAGCCAGCGACCTCGAGCTCGAGGCCGCCCGCATCGACCGCTCCGACCACCGAGGAGTCGCGGGTCGGGTCGTCCAGTTCGATGGGTCGCTCGCGCTTCTCATCGGCGGCGGCGGCGCCAGCCTCACCGCCTTCGACGCCGTCCGCGCCCACGGCGGCCAACCCGCCAACTACTGCGAGATCGGCGGCAATCCCAGCGTCCGCAAGGTCGCCGCGCTTACCCGCCTCTTGCTGGGCCAGCCGGGAATCGACCGCATCGCCGTCATCATGAACGTGGTCAATAACACCCGCGCCGACCTCATCGCCCGCGGCGTCATCCGCGGCTGCCTCGATGCCGGCCTCGAACCCGCCTCCGCCATCGCCGTCTTTCGCGTGCCCGGTGCCTGGGAAGAGGAATGCGTCGCCCTTCTCCGCCACTACGGCGTCACCGCCTGCGACCGCCGCGTGAGCATCGACGAGGCCGCCCGCCTCGCCGTTGCCGCCTCCGCCTAGAGCAGCGGCAGGTACTCCGACAGTTCGAAGTCGGAGACGTGGCGCTGGTAGCGCTCCCACTCGATGCGCTTGTTCTTCAGCAGCGTCTCGAACACGTGCTCGCCCAGCGCCTCCCGCAGCAACGTCGACTCGGCTGCCGCGTCGATCGCCTCCCGCAGGTTCCCCGGAAGCGTTGCGATCCCGAGTTCGTCCCGCTCTCCGTCCGTCATCTCGAAGACGTTCTCTTCCACCGGAGGCGGCAGCGCCCGTTCCTGCTCGATCCCGTCGAGGCCCGCCGCCAGCATCACCGCGAACGCTAGGTACGGGTTGCACGCCGGGTCCGGAGAGCGGTACTCGATGCGCGTATGCACCTCGTCGCCCGGCGAGTACTCCGGGATGCGCACGAGGTCGCTCCGGTTCCGCCGCGCCCAGCTCAGGTAGACCGGCGCCTCGAATCCCGGCTGCAGCCGCTTGTAGCTGTTCACCCACTGGTTCGTCACCAGCGTCATCGCTCGCGCGTGCGCCAGCAGCCCCGCCACGTACCCCTTCGCCAGCGCGCTCAGGTGGTACACGTCCTCCTCGTCGAAGAACGCGTTCCGTTCCCCCTTGAACAGCGACTGGTGCACGTGCATCCCGCTGCCGTTCTCGTCCTCCAGCGGCTTCGGCATGAAGGTCGCGTACACGTCGTTCGATGCCGCGATCTCCTTCACCACTGCGCGATAGGTCATGGCGTTGTCCGCCATCGTCAGGGCGTCCGTGTAGCGAAGCGCGATCTCGTGTTGGCTGGGAGCCACCTCGTGATGGCTCGACTCCACCTCGATTCCCATCGCGCTCAGCGTCAGCACTGTATCCCGGCGCAGGTCCGACCCCTTGTCCGCGATCTGGTCGAAGTAGCCGCCCTTGTCCAGCGGGACCGTGCTCTCCTGGTCCTCGAAGTAGAAGTACTCCAGCTCCGGGCTCACGTAGAACGTGTAGCCGAGCGCCTTCGCCCGCTCGAGCTGGCGGCGCAGCACCCAGCGCGGGTCACCCTCGAACGGCTCCCCGTCGGGCCGGTAAATATCGCAGAACATGCGCGCAACGCCCTGCTCCCGCGGACGCCACGGAACCAGCTGGAACGTCGCCGGGTCCGGCCGCGCCAGCATGTCCGACTCGTCGATGCGGGCGAACCCCTCGATGCTGGAACCGTCGAACCCCATCCCCTCTTCGAGCGCGTTCTCAAGCTCCCCCACGGTGATCTGGAAGCTCTTCAGCGTCCCCACGATATCCGTGAACCAGAGCCGCACGAACTTCACGTCGTTCTCGCGGCACGCCGAGATCACATAGCTCGCTGACTCGTTCATCGTCTCGTCCGGCGGTGATTCCGCCCCTTCACCGTACCCGCTCGATGTTACAGGCAGGTTGCGGAACGCTACTCCCCCGCCGCCTCCCGCTGCCGCCGCAGCCAGTCCTGCACGAAGGGGTTGTGGTCCCGCTCGAACGCCACCGTCGTCTCCTGCATGTGGCCCGGCAGCACGATCGTCTCCTCCGGCAGCGTCAGCAGCTCGTTCGTGATGCTGCGCATCTCCTCGTCGAAGTCGCCGCCCGGCAGGTCCGTCCGCCCGATCGACCCCCGGAAGAGCGTGTCGCCGCTGAACAGCAGGCCGTCGGCGTAGTAGCTCACGCTCCCGGGCGTGTGGCCGGGGGTCGCGATCGCCTTCAGCTTCAGCCCCGCCACCTCCACCTCGTCCCCGTTCGTGACGAAGCCGTTTGGGTCCGGGGGCGCCTGCGACTCGTCGATGCCGAAGCTCGACACCGCTCCCTGCCACCCGTGCCGCAGCAGGTCGAGGTCGCTCTGGTGCAGCAGGAACGTCGCTCCCGTCGCCGCCTGTACCCCGCGAACCCCCAGAATGTGGTCGACATGCGCATGCGAGTTCGCGATCGCCTTGATCGTCACCCCCATGTCCTTCGCCAGCGCCAGCACCTCGTCCGGCTGGTCCCCCGGGTCGATGCAGATTGCTTCACCCGTGCGGCGGTTCCCCACCACCCAGCAGTTCTCGGCGAAGACCCCCACCACGATCCCTCGCACCATGATCTCGTTCGCGACGTCCATGCGCGGAGCTTCCCCGCACGCCGCCGCCCCGTCAACCGTGCCGGAGACTCCCCGTGAGCCCCCTCGACCTCGTACTCATCTCGGTGCTCGGCGCTGTCGCCGCCCTACCCCAGAACGTCGCCGGCTTCGGCTTCGCCCTCGTCCTCGCCCCCCTTCTCGTCCTCTTCATCGACCCCGAGGAGACCGTCATCATCGTCAACATCCTCGCCATGCTCTCGGCCACGGCGGTGGTGTGGAGACTCCGCCAGGCCGTCGCCTGGCGCACGGTCGGCATCCTCTTCGCCGCCTCCTTCGTCGGGATGCCGCTCGGGCTGCTCGTGCTTCTCGCCGTCGATCCAACGGTGATCCAGGTGCTGATAGCCCTCGCCGTGCTGAGCGGGACGCTCGCCCTTGCCCGCGGCCTCACCATTGGCGGCAACACCGCCATCGCCGCCGCCGCAGGGGTCGCGGGCGGCTTCCTCCGCACCAGCACCAGCGCCGCCGGACCGCCCGTCATCCTCTACCTCCAGGCCAGAGGCCTGCCCCCCGACCCCTTCCGCGCCACCGGTTCCTTCTTCCTCATGGCGACCGGCGCCGTCGCCATCGTCCTCTATGCCGCCACCGGCAGCCTCGATGCCGACATTGGCCTCGCCGTCGGCGCCGCCGTCCCCGGCGTCGCCATCGGCACCGCCGTCGGCGCCGCCTTCGCCGGGCGGGTCAACGAGCGCGTGTTCCGCCGCCTCGTCACCGTCCTCCTCGTCGCCACCGCCGTCACGGCCCTCGTTACCGCCTTCCTCGGCTAGCGCCCGCCCCTCGCACCGCGCCCCCTCCCCCGCGTACCCTTCCGCCCATGGCCCTCGACGACCTCCCCCTCCTCCCCACCCGTGTCGACGTCCTCGACGAACGCTACCGGGAGAACCGCGAGGCGAACCTCGCCCTCGTCGCCGACCTCCGCGACCGCCTCGGCCGCGTCGAGCAGGCCGGCGGCGAGCGCTACGTCGAGCGCCACCATGCCCGCGGCAAGCTCCTCGCCCGCGAGCGCATCCAGCGCCTGATCGACCCCGACGGCGCCTTCCTCGAGCTGAGCCCCCTCGCCGCCGACGGGGTCTACGACGACGACGTGCCCGCCGCCGGCATCGTCACCGGCATCGGACGCGTCAGCGGGCGCGAGTGCGTCATCATCGCCAACGACGCCACCGTCAAAGGCGGCTCCTACTACCCCCTCACCGTGCGCAAGCACCTCCGCGCCCAGGAGATCGCCGAGCAGAACCACCTCGCCTGCATCTACCTGGTCGACTCCGGCGGCGCCTTCCTCCCCCTCCAGCACGACGTCTTCCCCGATCGCGACCACTTCGGCCGCATCTTCTACAACCAGGCCAACCTCAGCGCGAAGGGCATCTACCAGGTCGCAGCCGTCATGGGCTCCTGCACGGCCGGCGGCGCCTACGTCCCCGCCATGAGCGACGAGACCGTCATCGTCCGCGGCACCGGCACGATCTTCCTCGGCGGCCCGCCCCTCGTGAAGGCCGCCACCGGCGAGGAGACCACCGCCGAGGAGCTCGGGGGCGCAGACGTTCACACCCGTATCAGCGGCGTCGCCGACCACTTCGCCGAGGACGACGAGGACGCCCTCCGCATCGTCCGCAGCATCATCGCCAGCATCCCCGCCACGAAGTCCCCGCCCTGGGAGGTGCTCGATTCCTCCCTGCCCCTGCACGACCCCGAGGAGCTGTACGGCGTCGTCCCGCCCGACTACGGCCGCACCTACGATGTGCGCGAGGTCATCGCCCGTCTTGTCGACGGCTCCCGCTTCCACGAGTTCAAGGCGCGCTACGGCACCACCCTCGTCTGCGGATTCGCCCGCATCACCGGGTTTCCCGTCGGCGTCATCGCCAACAACGGCATCCTCTTCGGCGAGAGCGCCCTCAAGGGCGCTCACTTTGTCGAGCTCTGCGGCCAGCGCCGAGTCCCCCTCGTCTTCCTGCAGAACATCACCGGCTTCATGGTCGGCCGCCAGTACGAGAACGCCGGCATCGCCCGCGACGGCGCGAAGATGGTCACCGCCGTCGCCAGCGTCGCCGTCCCCAAGTTCACGGTCGTCATCGGCGGCAGCTTCGGCGCCGGCAACTACGCCATGGCCGGACGCGCCTACTCCCCCCGCCAGCTCTGGATGTGGCCCAACGCCCGCATCAGCGTCATGGGCGGCGAGCAGGCCGCCAACGTCCTCCTCCAGGTCCGCCTCGACCGGGGCGAGGAGCTGAGCGAGGAGGAGCAAAGGGCCTTCATGGCCCCGACGCTCGAAACCTACGAGCGCGAGGGCTCGCCCTACTTCAGCAGCGCCCGCCTCTGGGACGACGGCGTCATCGATCCCCTCGACACCCGCCGCGTGCTCTCCATGGGCATCTCCGCCGCCCTCAACGCCCCCATCCCCGAGACGGACTGGGGCGTGTTTCGGATGTAGCGCCCCACCCGAGGGGTTCCGCTTCAGAGGGGCGAAGCTGCTGCGTGCTAGACTCGCGGGCGCTAAACGAGGAGCCCCTGTATCGCTGTAGAAGCGGCAGTTGGAAGAAGTACAGATGGCCGAACGACCGGTGAGCGACGAACCAGCCTCTTCCGCCTCTCCCGATGGAGCAGAGGCAGGCGCCGAGACCTCCCTGCCCGGAGGACTCCAGATGTCGCGCGAGGACATGCTGGAGTTCGGGCGCCAGGCCCTCGCCCTCCTCGTGGACCGCCTTGAGAACCTGCCTGCCGAAGAGGCCTGGGACGGCGAGTTCCGGCAGGTTCTCGAAGCCCACCTCGTCGAGGATCCCCCCGAGGGCCCCAATCCCGCGTCCGAGGTGCTGGACAGGCTCGCGCGAGACGTGCTCCCCTTCAGCGCCCGCCTCGATCACCCCCGCTTCTTCGGCTTCATCCCCACCTCCCCCACCTGGCCCGGCGTCGTCGCCGACTTCCTCGCTGCCGGCTACCTCTTCAACCAGTGCACGTGGCTCGTCGCGAGCGGACCCAGCCAGGTCGAGCTCGTTGTCATCGACTGGTTCAGGCGCTGGCTCGGATACCCCGAGGGGGCCGGCGGCCTCTTTACCAGCGGCGGCTCCGCCGCCAGCGTCGACGCCTTCGTCGCCGCCCGCGAGGCTGCCGGCCACCCCGAACGCGCCACCGTCTACATGAGCGACCAGAGCCATAGCGCCCTCCCCCGCGCCGCCGTGATCGTCGGCATCCGCCGCGACCACATCCGCAAGATCCCGAGCGACAGCAGCTTCCGCCTCGAAATGGAGGCCCTCTCCAGGGCTGTCGCTGAAGACCGCGCCGCTGGTCTGAACCCCATCGCCGTCTGCGCCAATGCTGGCACCTCCAGCACCGGCTCCATCGATCCGCTTGAGGAACTGGCCGACTTCTGCGAAGCCGAAGGCCTGTGGCTGCACGTGGACGCCGCCTACGGCGGTTTCGCGGTGGTGACCGAGCAGGGCGGGCAACTCCTGCGCGGCATCGAACGCGCCGATTCGATCGGGCTTGATGCGCACAAGTGGTTCTTCCAGCCCTACGAGGCCGGCTGCCTGCTGGTGAAGGACAGGGAGACCCTCAGTGACGCCTTCCACATGCCGCACGACATCCTCCAGGACACGGTCTGGGGGGCCGATCACCCCAACTTCGCGGACATCGGCCTGCAGTTGAGCCGCTCCGCCCGCGCCCTGAAGGTCTGGATGTCCGTCCAGACCTTCGGCATGGATGCCTTCCGCCGTGCCGTCGAGCAGGGCATGGAGCTCGCCGCCCGCGCCCACGACTACGTCCGCGCCAGTCCGGTCCTCGAGGAGCTCAACACCCCGACCCTCGGGATCGCGTGCTTCCGCGTCAATCCCGGCGGCGACCTCCTCGATGAGGCAGCCCTGGAGGGCGTCAATCGGACTGTGCTCGCGCAGATGTTCTGGGACGACCCCGCCTTCATGTCTTCCACGATGCTGCACGGCACGTTCGCGCTCAGGATGTGCATCATCAATCACACCACCACCTGGGACGACGTGCGCGAGACCCTTGAAGCGGTCGAGCGCTTCGGGCGGAAGGCACTCTCGGAGAGGGGCGCTCCTTCGGGTTAGCCCCACCTTGATCCCCTTGCGCCGCATGGTGTGACGCCGTCACAACGCCGGACCGGGCAACCCCCTGTCTCCCCCTACAATGCGTCCGTGTTCGACGCCGTCCTCGTGGCGAACCGCGGCGAGATCGCCGTGCGCATCATCCGCACCCTGCGAACGCTGGGCGTGCGGGCTGTGCTCGTCGCCTCCGTGCCCGACCGCCGCAGCCTCGCCGCCCGCCTCGCCGACGAGGTCGTGCTGCTCGAAGGCCACACCGCCGCCGACACCTACCTCGACGTCGATGCCGTCATCGCCGCGGCGGAGGCCACCGGTTGCGAGGCCGTCCACCCCGGCTACGGCCTCCTCAGCGAGCGTCCCGACTTCGCCCGCGCCTGCGCCGATGCCGGGCTCGTCTTCGTCGGCCCCTCCCCCGAGACCCTGACTCTCCTCGGCGACAAGGTCGCCGCCCGCGACCTCGCCCTCGCCAACGACGTGCCCGTCGCTCCCGGCGCTGAGGGAGCGACGGACGCCGAGCTTGCCGAGGCCGCCCGCGAGGTCGGCTTCCCCCTCATGCTCAAGGCCCGCGGCGGAGGGGGCGGCCTCGGGATGCGCGTCGTCTCAGACCCCGACGACCTTGCCTCTGCCATCGAAGCCGCCCGCCGCCAGACCGCCGCCGCCTTCGGCGACGACCGCCTCTTCGTCGAGCGCTACGTCGAGAACGCCCACCACGTCGAGGTCCAGGTTCTCGCCGACGCCCACGGGAACGCCGTTCACCTCGGCGAGCGCGACTGCTCGGTGCAGCGCCGCCACCAGAAGCTCGTCGAGGAGACGCCCAGCCCCGTCGTCGATACCTCCCTGCGCACGGAGCTCACCGATGCCGCCCTGCGACTCATGCGCGCCGCCGGTTACGTGAATGCGGGCACGGTCGAGTTCCTCGTCGGCGAACCAGAGGACGGGCGCCGCCCCTTCTACTTCCTCGAGGTGAACCCCCGCCTCCAGGTCGAGCATCCCGTCACCGAGGCCGTGACCGGCCTCGACCTCGTCGCCCTCCAGCTGGCCGTTGCCGCCGGCGATCCCCTCCCCTTCGGCCAGGACGACGTCCGCTTCGACGGCCACGCCATCGAGTTCCGTCTCAACGCCGAGAACCCCTGGGCCGGCTTCCTCCCCGCCGCCGGACGTCTCACTACCCTTTCAGCCCCCGGGGCCCGCCTCGACACCGGCTACGAGGCCGGCGACGCCGTCCCCAGCGACTACGACTCGCTCGTCGCCAAGCTCGTCGTGCGCGGTCCCCGCCGCCCCGAGACCCTTGGCCTCGCGGCTGGCGTGCTGGGCCGCGCCTCAGTCGACGGCCTCCGCGCCAACCTGCCCCTCCATCGCGCCATCGTCGCCGACCCCACCTTCGCCGCCGGCGAGGCGAGCGTGCAGTGGCTCGAACGCGAGCTCCCGGTCCTCCTCGAAGCCGCCCGCCCCGGCCCTGCCGCCCTCGCCGCTGCCGCCGCCCTGCTGGCCTCGCGCGAGGAGCCCGGCTTCGGCGGAGCCGCCTGGCTCGCGCCCGGCGCCCGCACCCTCTGGCTGGACGACGGCGCCGGACCTCGCGCCGTCTCCGTCGCTGGTGGTGCGGCCACCGTCGACGGCGAGCCCGTAGACGCTGCGGATCTAGCCACGGCCACCGCGACCATCGAGTACGACGGCACGATCGCCGTCGCGACTCCGACCGGGGACGTCGGCCTGCGCCTCGTGGCGCCCCCCGGCACCGCCGCTGCCGTCCGCGCCGGCGAAGGCCCTGCCGGCGAGATCCGCGCGCCCCTCGCTGGACGCGTCGCGGCCGTGAACGTGCGCGAGGGGGACGCTGTCGGCGACGGCGATGTCGTCGTCGTCCTCGACGCCATGAAGATGGAGCACGCCATTACCGCGCCCGGCGCGGGCACGGTCCGCGCCGTGCACGTTGCCTCTGACGAGGTCGTCGAGGCCGGGGCGCTCCTTCTGGAGTTGGAGTAGCGCCCTAGTCGCTGCTGAAGGGCAGGTCTGCCTCTACCCGGCGACCCTGACTCTGATGCACCCGCGCGATCGCCTCTGGCTCCGACTCGTGCACCGTCGTGGTCTTCTGTCCGCGCGTCATCGCGATCGTGCCCGTCCGCGAAAGCTCGCGGATGCCGTACGGCTCGCACATCTTGATGAGCCCGTTGATCTTGTCCTCATCGCCGACCACCTGGAGCATCAGCGAGTTCGTCGCCATGTCGACCACGTCCGCGCGGAACACGTTCGCGATATCGAGCAGCTCGTGCCGGTTCACGTTGTTGCAGCGCACTTTCAGCAGCGCCAGCTCCCGCGTGATCGCATCTTCGTGCGTCAGGTCGCTCACCTTCACCACGTCGATGAGCTTGTAGAGTTGCTTCTCCACCTGCTCCACCGGCGCGCTCGCCCCGTCGACGATGATTGTCATGCGGCTGAGCCCCTCGAACTCGGTCGGCCCCACCGCAAGCGACTCGATGTTGAAGCCGCGCCGCCGGAACAGCCCCGCGACCCGCTGCAGGACGCCCGGCTTGTCCTCGACGATGGCGACGACGGTGTGCTGCCCCGGCCTGGTTCCGTTGCTGGTCGTCATCGCACGAGCTCCTTCTCCGGCATCTCGATCGTCTCCGAGAGGGCGGCCCCCGCCGGAACCATCGGCCACACGTTCTCGTCCTGGTCCACATGGAAGTCGAGCAGGATCGGTCCGTCGTAGTTCCGTGCCTCCTGGACGGCCGGAAGCACCTCCGACTTCGACTCGATCCGCAGTGCGCGGATGCCGTACGCCTCCGCCAGCTTGCAGAAGTCCGGCTGCGTCACCGCCACCGAGACGAAGTTCTCGTCGTAGAACAGCTCCTGCCACTGGCGAACCATGCCCAGGTAGCCGTTGTTCATGATCGCGATCTTCACCGGCAGCCGTTCGTCCACGCAGACGGCCAGCTCCTGCATCGTCATCTGGAAGCCTGCGTCTCCGCAGATCGCCCAGACCTCCGACTCCGGCATGCCCATCTGCGCGCCGATCGCCGCCGGCAGCTCGAACCCCATCGTCCCCAGGCCGCCGGACGACACCAGCTTCCGCGGGCTGTCGTAGAAGTAGTGCTGGCCCGCCCACATCTGGTGCTGACCAACGCCCGTCACCAGCGTCGCTGCCCCGTTCGTCTCTTCGTACAGCGTGCGCACGATCTCCTGCGGGATGAGCCGCCGCGTCTCCCGGATCTCCAGGCTCGGGTGCTCCTCCTCCACCTTGTCGATCCAGCTTAGCCACTGCGAGCGGTCGCGCTCCTCGAGGCGCTCCGTCAGCTCCGGCAGGACGCGCTTCACGTGACCCACCACCGGGATCGCCGTCGGCAGGTTCTTCCCGATCTCCGCCGGGTCGATATCGATGTGCACGATCGTCGCGTCGGGGTTGAAGTCGTTGAACCGCCCCATCGCGCGGTCGTCGAACCGCATCCCGATACCGATCACCACATCCGCCTCGTCCGCCGCCATGTTCGCGTGATACATGCCGTGCATGCCGAGGAAGCCGTAGCTGAGCGGGTGCGTCTCGGGGAATCCTCCGATCCCGAGGAACGTCGTGATCACCGGGATCTGCGCCTTCTCCGACAGCTCCACCAGCTCGTCCGAGGAGTCGCCCCAGATGATCCCGTGCCCCGAGATGATGATCGGACGCTTGGCCTTGTTGATGGCGTCCGCCGCCCGCCGGATCATCCCTGCGTGCCCCTTCGTCGTGGGGCGGTAGCCGCGCAGGTTGATCTCCTCCGGCCACTCGAACTCCGCCTCCTCCTGGAACACGTCCTTCGGAATGTCGACGTGCACCGGTCCGGGGCGGCCCGACCGCGCGATGTGGAATGCCTCGCGGATCGTCATCGCGATGTTCTCGGCCCGCATCACGAGGTAGTTGTGCTTCGTGATCGGCTGCGTGATGCCCGTGATGTCGGCTTCCTGGAAGCCGTCCTTGCCCAGCAGCGTGCGCGCCACGTTCCCCGTGATCGCCACCATCGGCGTCGAATCCAGGAACGAGGTTGCGATGCCCGTCACCAGGTTGGTCGCGCCGGGACCGCTCGTCGCCAGGCAGACGCCCACCTCGCCCGAGGCCCGCGCATAGCCGTCGGCCATGTGCGCCGCGCCCTGCTCGTGCCGGACGAGCACGTGCCGGATCGCGGGGAACTGCGGCAGCGTGTCGTAGAGCGGCAGCACCACCCCGCCGGGGTAGCCGAATATCGTCGAAACGCCCTCCCGCTGGAGACACTCCAGCAGGATCTGGGATCCCGTCATCCGAACCATGGTTGAGTCCTTCCAAAGGCTCTGATTTGCCGGCCTGTGCCCTGGTGGGGGCTGACCGGTGCCTGCCACGCCATTCGGTCGTGGCGGCCCGGGGTTCGACGGTGGCGTCTCGCCCCAGGCGTGTCAGCGAGCGGAGGCGCGACCGGTAAGCCGCGGTCCCTCCAGTGAGCCAGTTCCGAGTGTAGGCCCGATCGCTTCTTACGTGAAGCCGCGCCCGTTCGCGGAAAGGTAGGCCAGTGCGTCCCCGACTACTGCGAGCGGGAGTAAGGGGAGGTTGGTTTCTGCTCGGCCCGCTGCATGGTGGCACTGTCTAGACAGCGGCCGAACACATCCCTCGGTAGTCGCATTGGCCACACTTTGTGGCGCTCGGCTTTGGCGGGAATGCGTTTGTACGGAGAGCCTCCGCTGCCGAGCTCACTTCGCGCTTGACGTCGTCCAGCAGCGTCTCGTCGACCGAGCGAGGTTTTCTCCTGCCCTCGTCGAGTTCGTAGATCTCGACGAAGTCTGCGTCCCGTCCAGTCAACTCCTGGTAGCCAAGAGCGTATGTGTGGAGTTGGGTCTCGGTGACCTCTTCCGCTTGAGCACGGTCGCTTGACTTCAAATCGACGATGGTCGTCTCGTCGTTGTCTAGTCGTCGAATGAGGTCGACCCTCCCAACGACGCTCACGCCGTCGCCCAAATTCACGGAGATAGTCTTCTCAGAGAACTCCACGTTGTTTAGATCAACGCTGTTGTCATCAAGGTACTGGGCAATAGCACGCTCGGCCGACTTCCTCAATTTTGCTTCCAACGCAGGGTACGCAAACGGAACGTGCAAGTGTTCCTGAGTGAGGGCGGACGCCTCGGTGGCCAGGGGGATATCGCCCCCAAGCGCACGTGCATGAACTTCGGCCAAAGCGTCGTGAAGGGACTTGCCATAGCCTAGGGCTTCATGGATTGGCGCATTGAACCCATACAAGATTCGTAGCTTGAACTGATACGGGCACTCAAGAAAGTACTTGAGGTCAGAAAAGGAAAAGGTGACGTCCGATACGCTACGTTTAGCTTTTGGCTCACCACGATCCCGGCTTGAGTAGTCTGGTGCCGATCGCTTCACGTACTTTGACACCAAAATATTTTCCCAAAACTCGGACTTCTTTTGAAAAAGTTGGTTGTTTGGAACCGGAGCCCAAGTCGCGTGCAAGAACTTTTGACTCCTCGTCATTGCAACATAGAAGAGGCGCCTTTCATCTTCAACACTGCCTTCGTATCGAGATTGTTTTTCAAGGCAATCTTTAGGGAGCAAATGCCATATAGTACGCCCCCCAGGTTTCTTCATAGGAAATTTATTTCTCAAAAGCGCTGGGAGAAAAACAACAGGCCACTGCATCCCCTTGGCCTGATGCACTGTCATTACCTGAACTGCATCCGGGGTGATGTATTCGTTTTCCTGCCATCCTTCTGAGTAGTAATCGGAAGCACGATACTTCAGGAATCCGGCAAAGGACTCGTACTTTGTCTTGGGTTCAGACTGAAAGTTTATCTCTTCGAAGTCGGAAATTAGCTGGCTGAATTTCCCAAGGTTGTAGAGGACTGTCTCAGCGCGCTGTACGCCTCCGGGAACAGTCTCTTCTCGCAAGTCTGCGTCTTGGAGGAAGGCGAGAAAGACCCGTTGGATGGAATACTGGCCCCATCGCTGCTGGTCGCCTCCTGTTAGGGCTTCCTTCGCGTCTACAAGGTTCGCGAGTGCAGTTTCGAGGACCGAAGGCTCGATGCCCAGGTCTGCGCGCTGCCATGCCTGCCGAACAACTTCGATGGTGGCCTCTTGCTGCGAAGCCATGAAGTAGAACATGTGCCGGGCTGCGTCCGCTTCAGCCGTGTCGAACAGCGTAGTCATCCCCTGAACCACGAACGGGATGCCGGCGGCCTCAAGGGCCTTGGTGATTGGCCCGCCACTACTCTTGACGCTCCGGAGAAGGATTGCCATGTCGGACCAGGACAAGCCCCGAGTCTTCCCTTCATCAGAGAACGCGACCCCCCGGAGGTCTTGCACCGTAGCCACGATGTGCTGAGCCTCAGCGTGGGGGTCTTGAAAGTGGAGAGCGACGATGTCGCCGACCTCGTACTCTTGGTCGCCCTCCGCTGTCATGTTCTTGGGGAGTCGCTCATCATTCTGTTCGATAAATCCTCGTGCCGTTTCTACGATCCCTCTGGTTGAACGGAAGTTCTCTGCCAACGGAACTTGGCTCACATCCCGGTATCGATCTTTAAACGTAAGGATGTTTCCGACGTCACTTCCCCTCCACTGATATATCGTTTGGTCGTCATCTCCGACTACACAGACTTCAGAACCCAGCTTGCAAAGCGTATCAACAATACGCTCTTGTATGGGGTTTACATCTTGATACTCGTCAACGATGACGTACTTTACTCGCTCCGCAAGGGACCTTCTGACCTCTTCACTTTCCCGCAATGCGATGTCTGCAGCACCAAGTATCGAAGAGTAGTCCAAATAACGATGATCATCGAGTAGTGATTGATACTGAGGAAGAGCGTGAGATACGCTGATGTCGTGTAATTTGTCAGAATCTACATCATCTTCCCGAAGTAAGGACAGGGCGGAAATGTAGTTTTTTGTATCGGTATATCTTCTAAGGACTTGTCCGTCCAGAGTAGTCGAAGTAGTCAAGCCGCTCTTCTTGCTGTTTCTGTCGACAAATAGTTTCTCTTGGACCTCGTTCAGCACTTCATACTTGAGATACTTTGGGACCTCGGACTTGATCACGTCTAGGCAGAAGCCGTGGATGGTTCCTACGAACATTTCGGCTAGGCCAGTTACTGGTCCCAAGGCTTCTTCGGTACGCTCGACAATACGTTGCTTCAACTCAGCCGCTGCCTTGTCAGTGAAGGTAAAGGCAACGATGTTCCGCGGCTCAAGAGAGTCAACTCTGCCGGGCGTAAGGAGGTGGACCACCCGCTGGGCGACAACTTCCGTCTTGCCGGAGCCTGCACAGGCGATTAGCTGGAGGTTGCCGCCACGGTGTTCGATGGCAGCCCTTTGGTTTGTGGTTAGATCCATTGTTAGAGTCCAAAGGCTAGGTTTAGTTTTCGAAGCGTGAAGGATAAGGGCAGGTCTAAGAGGAGGCCAGCAAAGGGCTCTGTGCCGTTCTTCCGCCGCGTCTACGCGAGGGCCTCTTCCACGAGCGACTGCCCCGCCGCGATCACCGGCCCCACCTTCGATTCGTCCCGAAGCTCCGTGTAGATGCGCAGCAGTGGCTCCGTGCCCGAGAGCCGGAACAGCACCCACCCCTCCGCCAGGAGGAAGCGCCATCCGTCCGTCGTGTCCAGCCCCGTGACCGGCAGCCCCGCGAACTCGTCCGGTGAGGCTGCGTCGAGCGCCGCCTTCACCGCTGCGTTCGCCCCCGCCTCCAGCTCCAGGTCGACTCGCTCGTAGAAGTGCGGCCCAGTGATCGCAAACACGTCCTCGAGCAGCTCGGCCGGCCCCTTCCCGCTGATGGCCATCGCGTCCAGCAGGTAGAGCGCCGAGAGGATGCCGTCGCGCTCGGGCAGGTGGCCCCGGAAGCCGTACCCCCCGCTCTCCTCGCCCCCGATGAGCGCGTCCTCGCGCATCATCACCGGCCCGATGTGCTTGAACCCCACCGGCGTCTCGATGCAGTCCACGCCGTAGTGCTCCGCCAGAAGCCGCGCCATCGCCGTCGTCGTTACCGACTTCACCACCGCTCCCCGCAACCCCCGCGCCCCCAGCAGGTACTCGACCAGCAGCGCGAACGTCCGCAGTTGGTCGACGTACGCCCCCGACCCGTCCACCAGCCCTACCCGGTCGGCGTCGCCGTCGTTCGCGATGCCCGCGTCGAACCCCCCGCCGGCCACCAGTGACAGCAGCGCGTCGAGGTTCGACGCGATCGGCTCCGGCGCCCGCAGCCCCGGGAAGAGCGGGTTCCGCTCCGTGTGAATCTCCTCGGCTCGCGTGCTGCCCCCGTCGAGCAGCTCCGGCAGGAGCCCTGCCCCCGCGCCGTACATCGGGTCGACCGCCACCCGCAGCCCCGCCCCCCGGATGCGCGCCAGGTCCACCTGTCGCCCCAGGCCCGCCAGGTACCCCGGAATCGGGTCGAAGCGCGCGATCGCGTCGGAGTCCGCCGGGGCGAGTTTCGGTCGCGCCGCGTCCGCGAGGATGGCGGGCACGCGCCGCTCGATGTCGGCCACGATCTCCGGGCTGGCGCTGCCGCCGTAGTGCGGCTTCACCTTGATCCCGTTCCAGCGGAACGGGTTGTGGCTGCTCGTCACGATTACGCCCCCGCCCGCCCCCGACTCGATGATGCGGTGACTCAGCGCGGGCGTGGGCGCCGGCCGGTCCGCGAGCTGCACCTGGAAGCCGTTCCCTGCCAGTACGCGCGCGACCGCCAGCGCGAACTCATCCGACTGGAAGCGCGTGTCGTACCCCACCACCAGCGGCTGTTCCCGCCCCCGTGTCTCCGCGAAGTGCTCGGCCACCGCCTGCGCGCAGGCGCGTACGTTCTCGAACGTGAACGCCTCGCCCATGATCGCGCGCCAGCCGTCCGTCCCGAAGCGGACCGGGTTCTCGGTCATCGCCTCACCCCCGCCGCTCGCCCGGCTCGACGATCTCGCCCGGACGCAGCCGCGCCCCCGCCGCCACGCTCGCCCCCCGCCCCAGCACCGCCCCGCGCACCACCGCTCCCGCCCCGATGGTGACACCGTCGGCCAGCACGGAATCCCTCACCTGGGCCTTCGCTTCCACTCGCACATCCTCCCACAGCACCGACCCCGTCACGGTCGCCCCCGATCCGATCACGCTGTCCGCCGCCAGCGCCGTCCCCTCGACGCTCGCGTCCTCCGCCACCACCGCGCCTCCCCCCAGCAGGGGCGCCCCCGACCGTTTCACGAGCGCTTGCGAGAGCTCGAGGTAGCGCCTAGGTGTCCCCAGGTCCGCCCACAACCCTTCGAAGTGGTAGCCCAGCACGTTCTCCCCCCGCCCCACCAGCGACGGGAACAGCGTCTCCTCGACGCGCACGGCCCCGGGCGGGATCTCCCCCACGAGGTCGGGTTCGAACACCCAGACACCCGCGTTCACGAGGTCACTCGGAGCGGTCCCCGGCGGCGGCTTCTCCACGAAGCCCGTGATGCGCGAGTCCCCATCCACCACCGCCACCCCGAACGCCGACGGGTTCGCCACCTGGCAGAGCGCCAGCGTCAGCCGTGCGCCCGCCTGCTCGTGCGCCCCCAGCGCCGCCTCCAGGTCGAAGTCGACGTACACGTCCCCGTTCAGGACGAGGAAGCGGCCCTCCACCTCCGCCGCCCGCACCGCGTTCCGGATCGCGCCCCCCGATTCCAGCCGTTCCCGCTCCACAACGTGCGCTACGGTGAGCGCGCCCCGCTCCCCTTCCGGGTACGCCTCCACGAGGTCGTCCTGGCGTTGCCCCATTGCGAGCACTGCCCGCTCGACGCCGTGGCCGCCAAGCCAGTCCAGCAGGTGGTCGAGCGCGGGCCGGTTCGCGACCGGGAACAGGCTCTTGTGGCGCGTCAGGGTCAGCGGCCGCAGCCGTGCTCCCTGCCCCCCAACGAGGATGATCGCGTCCATGCCCGCCGAAGGTTACCCCCCGCGCCGCGCCGTTGCCGCAACGTCCGCCGCTCGCCCCGTGTCTTCCCAGGGCACGTCCAGCCCCGTCCGCCCGAAGTGGCCGTACGCCGCCGTCGCCTTGAAGATCGGGCGGCGAAGGTCGAGGTCCCGGATGATCGCCCCCGGACGCAGGTCGAAGTGCTTCCGCACCGCCGCCAGGATCGCTTCGTCGGAGACGGCGCCGGTCCCGGAGGTATCCACGTTGATCGAGGTCGGCTCCGCCACCCCGATCGCGTAGGAGAGCGTGACCTCGCAGCGCTTCGCCAGCTCCGCCGCCACGATCGTCTTCGCCACCCAGCGGGCTGCGTACGCGGCCGAACGATCGACCTTCGTCGGATCCTTGCCGCTGAACGCCCCGCCCCCGTGCCGCGCCACGCCCCCGTACGTGTCGACGATGATCTTGCGGCCGGTCAGTCCCGCGTCACCCTTCGGCCCCCCCACCACGAACCGCCCCGAGGGATTCACGTAGACCTTCGTGTCGCCGTCCACCAGGGCCTTGTCGACGATCGTGTCGATGATGTGCCGGCGCACGTCCGTCTCGATCAGCTCCCGATCGACGTCCGGCGCGTGCTGCGTCGAGATCACGAGCGACTCCGCCCGCTGTGGTTCCCAGCCGTCCCCATACTCGATCGTGACCTGCGACTTGCCGTCCGGGCGCAGCCACGGCAACTCGCCGCTCTTGCGCGCCTCCGCCAGTCGCCGCGCCAGCCGGTGCGCCAGGGAGATGCTGAGCGGCATCAGCTCCGGCGTCTCGTCGCAGGCGAACCCGATCATCATCCCCTGGTCTCCCGCGCCCGTTTCCAGCTCCTCGCTCTCGCGTGCCCCGTGGCGGGCCTCCCACGAGCGGTTCACGCCCGCCGCGATGTCCTGCGACTGCTCGTCGATCGCCGTCACTACCCCGCACGTCTCCCAGTCGAATCCGATGTCCGACGAGATGTAGCCGATGTCCCGGATGGTCTCGCGCACGATCCGCGGGATGTCGACGTAGGCGCTCGTTGTGATCTCGCCCATCACGAGCACGAGCCCAGTCGTGATCGAGGTCTCGCAGGCGACGCGCGCCATCGGATCGCGGGCGATGATCTCGTCCAGGATCGCGTCCGAAATCTGGTCGCAGACCTTGTCCGGGTGCCCCTCCGTTACCGACTCGGAGGTCACCAGCCGCGACCCGCTCATGTGCCCGCCTGCCAGCTGGAGAGATAGAGCCGCTGCTCCTCCGTGAGCGTGTCGATGCCGATGCCCATCGCTTGCAGCTTCAAGCGCGCGATCTCCTCGTCGATCGAATCCGGCAACTCATGCACCTGCTTGTCCAGCGTCGATTCGTTCACCACGAGCCATTCCGTTCCCAGCGCCTGGTTCGCGAACGACATGTCCATCACCGAGGCGGGATGCCCCTCCGCCGCCGCGAGGTTGACCAGCCGTCCTTCGCCCAGCAGGAAGAGCGTCCGTCCGTCACCCATGCGGTACTCGTCCACATGCTCACGAACGCGCCGCTTCCCTTCGCTCATACCTTCCAGCGCGTCCAGGTCGATCTCGTTATCGAAGTGGCCGCTGTTCGCCATGATGGCGCCGTCCTTCATTGTCTCAAGCACCGCCCCATCGATCACATGGCAGTCACCCGTGACCGTCACGAAGAAGTCCCCGATCGTCGCGGCTTCGGCCATCGGCATCACCGCGAATCCCTCCATCACCGCCTCCAGCGCCCGCACCGGGTCGACCTCCGTCACCACCACGTGCGCCCCCAGGCCCCGTGCCCGGCTCGCCAGCCCCCGCCCGCACCAGCCGTACCCCGCCACCACGAACGTCTTCCCCGCGAGCAGCACGTTCGTCGCCCGCACGATGCCGTCCACCGTCGACTGCCCCGTCCCGAAGCGGTTGTCGAACAGGTGCTTCGTATTCGACTCGTTCACCGCCACGATCGGGTAGCCGAGGGCGCCATCCCTCGCCATCGCCCGCAGCCGGATGACGCCCGTCGTCGTCTCCTCCATGCCGCCTACCACCCCCGGGATGAGGTCCCGGCGCTCCTGGTGGATGGTCGCGACGAGGTCCGCGCCGTCGTCCATCGTCACCTGCGGACTGTGGTCCAGCGCCTGGTGGATGTGCTGGTAGTACGTCTCGTTGTCCTCGCCCCTGCGCGCGAACACCGAGATCCCGTACTCCTCCACCAGCGCTGCCGCCACGTCGTCCTGTGTCGAGAGCGGGTTGCTCGCGCAGATGCGCAGCTCCGCCCCGCCGTCGCGCAGCGCCAGCGCCAGGTTCGCCGTCTCCGTCGTCACGTGCAGGCAGGCCGCGAGGCGCACGCCCTTGAGCGGCTGCTCCCGCGCGAACCGCTCGCGGATGAGCGCCAGCACGGGCATCTCCCGCGCCGCCCACTCGATGCGATCGACCCCCTCGCGCACGCGCGTCGGGTCACTGATGTCGGAAGGAACGCTCATTCGCCGTACCGATCTTCTTCCAGGTCGTCTCTAGAGAGCCTACAAGCGTACCGAGACAAGCGCTCCGCCACGCTGGCGACCGCGCAGGATCGCCCGCAGCTTCCGCGGCAGGGCCAACAGCGCCGCCGAGTCGCGACGGGTCGCCGTTGCCTCGATCATCTCCCCCGCGTCCCGGTACCCCAGCCGGCGGTACGCCGCGACCGCGGGCGCGTTCTTCGGGTCAACCGTTAGCACGACCGTGTCGCACGTTTCCAGCAAGGCCTGCGTCGCCGCGCTCGTCGCCGCCGTCGCGTAGCCCTGGCCCCGGTGTCTCGGATGGGTGAACACGTTCCCTACCACCGCCACCCGCTCCCGTGGCGAGACCGCGTGCGTCCCCGCGACCGCCACCAGCCGTCCGCTGATCACCACTCCCCGGTACACCCCGGCGTCGATGTGCCCCGCCTCGTAGTACGTGGGGTTCCCGTCCGACCCGTAGAGCTGGTTGATGCGCCGGATGTCGATCCCCAGCAGCCGGGTCGCCGGCACGACCTCGTTCGGCCGGAACGTGGACGCTGTTACGGCCATGCGCAGCATCGGCTGGCTGTTCGAGAGGGTGTACACCCTCCGCACCGCATCGACGTGCTCCCGCCGGCAGGTCAGGTAGCTGCGCCCCGGGCCCGGCTCGATCGAGAGGATGGCCGCGATTGCGTCCGGGTCGCCCATCACGAACGTCGCATCGCCGAGCCCGCCCCGGCTGTGTGTCACGAGCCCCTGCCCGCTCGGCCCTTCCGCCGTGAACCAGCGTGTCCGCTCGAACAGCCCCGGTTCGAGCTGGGCCAGCGCGTAGGCGGCGTGCTCGCGCTGCGGCTGCAGCCGCGCCCGGATCGCGTCGCGGCTCCGCAGCGTCCGCACCACGAACTCTCGCTGTTCTCGTCCCGCCGCCCAGGGGAGCTCCCGCTCCGCCATCACAGCTCCTCCTCGATGTGCGTAAGCGTAAGGAGCTCACGATACCGCGCCTCGACCTCGTCGCGCCTCAGTTCCAGCAGACGGCTCGGCCCAAACCCCTCGACCGCGAACGACGCCACCGCCGACCCGTAGATGATCGCCCGCCGGATCTCCCGCGCCGTCACCTCCGGAACCGTGTCCAGGTACCCCAGGAACGCCCCCGCGAAGCTGTCCCCCGCCCCCGTCGGGTCCACCACCTCCTCCAGGGGGTAGCCCGGCGCCACGAAGTAGTCGTCGTCGCTCGCGTAGACCGCCCCGTACTCCCCCAGCTTGACCAGCGCCGCCTGCGCTCCCCCCTCCACCAGCGACCGCGCCGCCTTCGCGATGCTCGCCACGCCCGTCAGCTGCCGCGCCTCCGTCTCGTTCACGGAGGCGAAGTTCGCCTTCCGCATCGCCTCCCGGACCCCCGCCTCCTCCGACTCGATGTACAGCTTGATTGTGTCGACCATTGTCGCCCGCGGCGCCGTCAGCGCCCCCAGCAGCGCCCGCTGCGTCGCCGGGTCGTCCGCCGCCATGAACGCCGCGCTCGAGTCTTCCCAGCCGCCTGGCAGCACCGGCTTCCAGCCGTCGTTCACCCCCAGGTGCGTGTAGAGCGTGTCCCGCGTGTTCATGTCGTAGTGGTAGCGAGCGCCCCAGCGACTCGTCGTGCCGCCCGCCACCGTCGTCAACCCCGCCAGGTCGATGCCCCGCCCCTCCAGCTTCGACCGCTCGCGCTCCGGGAAGTCCTCGCCGATCGCCGCCAGCAACCGCACGTCGGTGAACTGCGCCGCCGCCAGCGCCGCGCAGGTCGCCGAACCTCCGAGCGACTGCTCGACCTTCGCGAACGGCGTCTCGATCTCGTCCAGCGCGACCCAGCCCGCCACCAGCAGCGTCATGCGCCCTCCGCCCCGAGCCGCCGCCCGAGGATGGGCGCCAGCCGCTCGCGTGTCTCTCCTGGGATCGCCTTGGGCGGCGTTACGAGCCCTGCATCGAGGGTCGTTTCGCAATCGCACGGGTCGTCGTCGAGCGCCGCCGCCAGCTTCGCCACCGCCTTCCGGCTCACCTGCACGTTCTCCGCCAGCCGCGTCATCACGATCGACGCGTCGACCGCTTCCTCCGCCTCGTGCCAGGCGTCGTAGTCCGTCACGGCCGCCAGCATCGCGTAGCAGAGCTCCGCCTCGCGTGCGAGCTTCGCTTCTGGGATCGCCGTCATCCCCACCAGGCTCGCCCCCCATGACCGGTACAGCTCGCTCTCCGCGCGCGTCCCGAACGCCGGACCCTCGATCGTGACGTAGGCCCCGCCGTCGTGCGCCGTCGCCCCCGCCTCCCGCGCCGCCGCCAGCGCCCGCCCCCGCAGCCTCCCGCAGAACGGCTCCGAGAACGACACGTGCGCGACCACGCCCTCCCCGAAGAACGTGCCGGGCCTGTCCCCCCGCGTCCGGTCGATGAGCTGGTCGGGCGCCACCAGGTGCCCGGGCGCGTACTCCTCCCGCAGCGACCCCACGGCCGACACCGCCAGCACCCGCCGTGCCCCGAGCGACTTGAGGGCCCAGAAGTTCGCCCGCTGCGGAATCTCCGAGGGCAGCAGCCGGTGCCCGCGACCGTGCCGCGCGAGGAACGCGACGCGCCTCCCTTCCAGCTCCCCCACCCTGATCGCGTCGCTCGGCTCCCCGAACGGCGTCTCGATCGCCCGCTCCTCCACCCCGCGCAGCCCCGGCATCTCGTAGAAACCGCTCCCGCCAAGGACCGCGAGCTCGATCGATTCAGCCACTGGCCCGGAGTCTACCGCGCCCATCGCTTGACGGCGGTCGCGAAAGGGCCTACACCGCCGGTGCGCAGACAGCGACGGCTTGAGCTGCCGTGAGGGGAGAGCATCTATGTCCGCAAGCGCCACCCAGACGCTGGAGGGCCTCCGCCAGCTCCCCTTCAACTCGACCAATATGGGGATCCTGCACGGAGTCAGCGACTACTGGGGGTTCGATGCAAGCCCGGCCACGGTGTTCGGCGCAACCGGCTACGCCTTCCTCATCAACATCAAAGACGACATCTGTCCCAGCGGCCCCTTTGTGTGGCGCCGGGAGCGGTTCAATCGCCTGGTGACCAACCTCGGCATCCGCACACGCGACCTCGGCTTCTACACCAGCGACACGGCCGCTGCCGAGCGCCGCCGCGTCGAGGCCGAGTTGCGCAGCGCCATCGACGCGGGCATCCCCTGCTCGCTGTGCAACAACGAGTATCAGCTCATCACCGGTTACGACGACGAGGGCTTCTCCACCGTCGGGCCGTTTCCCGATCACCTACCTCGCCGCTTGACCTTCGGCGACTGGCGCGAATGGGGTCAGGACGTCTACGCCTACTTCTACGTCCACCACAGGGGCGAGCTCGCCAACCGCAACGACCTGGTGCGTGACAGCCTCTCGTTCGCGGTCGATATGTTCCGCTCGCCCGGCCGTTACGCGCGGGAAGGCTACAGCGTGGGGCCGGACGCCTACGACCTCTGGTCCGAGGCGCTCGAAACCCATGGCGAGAGCTTCGGCAACGAGTGGAACGCCACGGTGTATTCCGAGTGCCGCCGTCACGCCGCCGCCTATCTCCGGGAGATCGCGGAGTGGTTCCCGCAGTCCCGCGCCCTGAGTGTTCGTCTGGCCGGAGCCTACGACGAGCTCGCGGAGGCCCTGCTCGCCATCGCCGACCCGGGGCTCCCGCTGGGGGAGAAGCGGGCGGCTCTCGTCCGGGCCCGGGCGCTCGATGCCTCCACGGTTGACGACCTCGAACGCCTGCTGGCGCGCATCCCCGGGAACGCGAACGGGGAGCGGGACGACCACCTCTCTCCGGCCGCGCCGGACGAAGCGGGGAAGGAGCGCGGCGCCGACCGACCGCCTCTTCTTGCCGAACTCATGGAGTAGAGGCGCCTGACCTTCGAACGCGATCGAGCCCTATCCGCCCGTGAGCGCGGCGATTGCGGGGCCGTACGGGGGGCGCAGCACGCCGCTCTCGCACACGATTCCCGCGATCAGCTCCGCCGGCGTCACGTCGAACGCGGGGTTGTAGACCCCGCCGCCGCCAGGGCTCCAGCGGTCGTCGCCGAAGCCCCCCACCTCGGCCTCCCCCCGGAACTCGATCGGGATCGCCTCCCCCGAAGGCGTATTCGCATCGAACGTGCTCAACGGCGCGGCCAGGTAGAAGGGCACCCCGTGCCGCGCCGCCACTGCGGCGAGGCCGTACGTCCCCACCTTGTTCGCCCCATCCCCGTTCGCCGCGATCCGGTCCGCGCCGGTGATGACAGCGCTCACCTGCCCGGACGCGATCAGCGAGGCCGCCGCCGTGTCCGGCAGGAGTGTGCCCGGAATCCCCAGTGCCCCCAGCTCCCACATCGTCAGCCGCGCGCCCTGCAGCAACGGACGCGTCTCCGTCGCGTAGCAGCGCTCGATGCGCCCCGCCCGCCAGGCCTCCGCGATCACCGCCAGCGCCGTCCCCTCCCCGCCCGTCGCGAGTCCGCCCGTGTTGCAGTGCGTCAGGACCGCCCCCTCCAGACCCGGCAGCTCACGCCCGTGCCGCGCGAGCGCCGCGTCTCGATCCCGTTGCCTCGCCAGCGCCCGCTCCGCGAAACCCCAGAGCGCCACCCGCCGCTCCTCCTCTCCAGCCGCCTCCCCCGCCGCCGCGAGCGCCTCGTCGATCATCGCCCCCAGGTCGACCGCCGTCGGGCGGGTGGCCTTCAGCTCCGCCGCCGCCCGCGCCAGCGCCTCCGGCCCCGCCCCGCGCTCCTCCCCCGCGATCGCCATCCCGCAGGCGCCGGTCACCCCCAGCAGGGGCGCTCCCCGTACCCGCAGCGAGCGGATCGCCTCCGCCACCGCCGCCACGGTGCTCAGCCGCAGGTACCGTTCCTCGTGCGGAAGCAGCGTCTGGTCCAGGACCTCGATGCCTTCGCCCGGCAGGATGCGGATCGGCGTGTAGCCGCTCACGGCCCCGCTCCTAGTAGCGGACGAGGCTCATGGCGTCGTAGCCGTCGATCTTCGCCCGTCCGCCCAGCTCCTCGAGCTCGATCACGAACCCCAGCCCCACGACCTCGCCCCCGGCCAGCTCCACCAGCTTCGTCGCCGCCGCCGCCGTCCCGCCCGTCGCCAGCAGGTCGTCCACGATGTAGGCCCGCTTCCCCACCGAGAGCGCGTCCTGGTGGATATCGAGCTGGCTGTCGCCGTACTCCAGCGAGTACTCGATCGACATGCGCGCCGCCGGCAGCTTCCCCGGCTTTCGCAGCGGTACGAGCGGCAGCCGCATGCGGTCCGCCATCGCCGCCGCGAACACGAACCCGCGCGACTCCACGCCCACGATCGCGGAGGCGTCCCGGCGCGCCGCGTGCACGCACAGCTCGTCGATGCTGTAGCGGAACGCGAGCGGATCTCCCAGCAGCGGCGTGATGTCGCGAAACAGCACGCCCTCTTTCGGGAAGTCGGGAACGTCACGGATGCTTCTGCGCAGGTCCACGGCCAGCGATTCTAGCGTAGCCGCGCCTGTGCGCCCGCCCGGCGGCCCCAATCAGGCCCTGTCCGGGGTTTCCTCGGAACGCGATTCCGGGTACCTTCCCTATGTCTGCGCGCAATGCGCGCTAATCCCGTACCCCGGAGCTGCCCCATGACCACGTCCGTCCGCCAGGGAACCCCCACCGAGAAGGCCCCCGAGCCCATCCTCGGTACCGAACTGATCCCCAAGGAGCGCTACACCTCGAAGGAATACATGGAGCTCGAGTGGGAGCGCATGTGGACCAAGGTCTGGAACATGGCCGGCCGCGAGTCCGACATCCCCAACGTCGGCGACTACTTCACGACCGAGCTGGGGCCCGAGTCGCTCCTCATCGTTCGTGAGGCGGAGGACAAGGTTCGCGCCTTCTACAACGTCTGCCCGCACCGCGGGAACCAGATCCGCAACCCGGGCATGGGCCACGCGGAATCGTTCCAGTGCGCCTACCACTTCTTCGAGTTCAACCTCGACGGTTCGAAGAAGTTCGTCCCCGACGAGGACACCTTCACCCAGGGCGTGCCCCAGGAGACGGCCCTCGTTGAGGTGCCCTGCGACGTCTGGGGCGGCTTCGTCTGGTTCAACCTGAACCCCGAGGCAGAACCGCTCCTCGAGTTCCTCAATCCGGTCAACCAGCACCTCGATCCGTACCACTTCGAGGAGTACGCCATCGTTCAGGACCTGACCGTGGAGTGGGACTGCAACTGGAAGGCCTCCGTCGATGCGTTCAACGAGGTCTACCACGTGCAGGGCATCCACCCGCAGCTGCTGGAGTCGCTCGACGACATCCACGTGCAGATCGACCTGTACGAGCGGCATAACCGCTACCTCGTCCCGTTCGGTCTCGTCAGCCCGCGCTATCCGAACCAGCGGGAGATCACGCAGCCGCTTCGCGAGTTCATGGTCGCGGCCGGAATCAACCCCGACACGTTCGAGGGAGGCATGGGCGATGTCCGCCCCGCCATGCAAGCCGCTACCAAGAAGTCGGCCGCTGCCCAAGGGCTGGATGTCTCCGAGCTGAACGACGATCAGCTTTCGGACGACTACCACTACTACATCTTCCCCAGCCTCACCTTCAACACGAATGCCCTCAACTTCCTGTTCTTCCGCCAGCGCCCCCACGCGACGGACCCGAACAAGATGTACTTCGACATGCAGACCTACGTGCGCATCCCGCCGGGGGTGGACCATCCTCCGCGTCCGATCCACGCGCAGTACAAGCATGGCGAGATCTCGATCGGCCTCGTGATGGACCAGGATTCCTACAACCTCCCGCGAGTCCAGAAGGGCATGAACTCGCGGGCCTACAAGGGGCTCCTCATCAACTACCGCGAGCGCCGCATCCGCCACATGCACAAGGTGCTCGATAACTACCTCGAAGGCCCCGACCGCTAGTCCCGGCCCGAACGGGTACAAAAGCCGCGGCGCTCCGGCGCCGCGGCTTTTTCGTGCCCGCTACTCCAACGCCCCGCTCGCAACCAGCTCCGCCAGTTCTTCCTCGCCGTAGCCCAGCACCTCGCGGAACACCTGCTCCGTGTGCTGGCCCAGCAGCGGCGCCGGGTTGCGCGGTCCCGCCCGCGTCTCGCTGAGCAGGTAAGCGGCGCCGTCGTACCGCAGCCGCCCGATGACCGGGTGGTCCGTCTCCCAGAAGTGCCCCCGCGCATTGAGCTGCGGGTCCTCCTCCACGTCCGCCATCGTCGCGACCAGGTGCGCCGGCACCCCCACCCCCTGCAGCGCCATCTGCGCCTCCTCCGCCGTCCGTTCCCCGCACCACGCCGCCAGCCCCGCCTCGAGCTCGTCCTCCCGGCGCTTCCGCCCCGCCGCCGACCGCAGCCCCTCGTCCGCCGCCCAGTCCCCTCGCCCGACCGCCTCGCAGAGGGCCGCCCACTGCGTATCGCTCATCACCGAGATGGCGCACCAGCGGTCGTCTCCCTCGCAGGCGAACACGCCGTGGGGCGCCGCTTCCGGATGCCGGTTGCCGTTCGCGACCGTCTCCGCGCCCCCGTTCAGCGCCGCCACCAGCGCCCCGTCCAGCGCGTACGTCATCGCCTCGAGCTGCGAGAGGTCGATGTACTGCCCCTCGCCCGTCCGCTCGCGGTGGTCGAGCGCCGCCAGCAGCGACGACGCCGCGAAGTGCATCGCCACCCAGTCGGTGTACGCGACGCCCGTCCCCGTCGGCGCCCGGTCGGGCCAGCTCGTGAACCCCGTGATGCCCGCTGCCGCCTGCAGGATCAGCCCGAACCCGCGGAACTGCGCGTGCGGGCCGTACTGACCCTCCATCGACATCGACATCATGATCACGTCCGGGTTGATCGCCCGCACGGACTCATAGTCGAGCCCCACCCGCTTCATAAACCCCGGCGTGAACGACTCCGTGACCACGTCGCTCGCCGCGATCAGCCGCTTCGCCGCCTCCAGCCCCCCTGGCGTCCGCAGGTTGATCTGCACCCCTAGCTTGTCGCGGTTGTGGTTCGCCCAGTAGGCGCTCCCGTCGGGACTCGTGTCGTTCCCCGGACGGGGCCCCCCCGAGCGGAACGTGTCCAGCTTCAGCGTCGATTCCACCCGGATCACCTCCGCCCCGTGCCATGCCAGCATCTGCGTCGAGTTCGGCCCTACCCCCACCCATGAGAAGTCGGCCACCCGGATTCCCTTGAACAGATCGCGCGCCCCCACCGCCTCCTCCCGCTCCGCCCCCTGCGGAGCGCTTCGTCCCGCCGCCACCTCCGACCGCACCGCTGCCTCGTCCGCCCCCACCCCCGCGACCTCCCCCGTTCGCCACGGCGTCCCCGAAAGCTTCATCGGCGCGCCCGGCAGCCGCAGCGGCCCCGCCTCCTCGAAGAAATCGCGTGCTGCCAGGTGCTCGCTCTCGACCAGGTCTGCCATCGTGTTGACCGGATAGATCATGAGTCCCCGCGGCTGCCCCTCCTCGCCCAGCTCGTGCGTGCTGCGCGCGGCGAAGAACCGCCGGATCTCCGACTCCAGCACCTCCACCTCCTCGGGCGCCGGCATGTCACCCCCAACGAGCGCGCGCCCCGCCCATGCCTCCGCGTCGAACGTGCGCGGCTCGCCCGCCTCGTCGAACCACCGCGCCAGCGCCCGGATGCTGTCCGGTTGCCGCCAGTACGCCACGTACCCGTCCGCCGACTCGTAGATGAGCCGCGTGCCCTGCGTGCCGAACGCGCGCCCGCCACCCGCCCGCTTCGCGATGAGCCCGCCCATCGCGTAGTAAAGCCGTGCGTTCCCCAGCGCGTTCGCGACTGCCGCCTGCATCGCGACGTCGACGAGCTGTCCCCGTCCGGTCAGGCTTCTGGCCCGCAGCGCCAGCAGCGTCCCCACGCAGGCCTGCGCCCCCGTTAGCGCATACGCCTGTTCCACCGATACCCGCAGGGGAGCCCGGTCCGGGTCGCCGCACAGCGACATCAGCCCGCCCGACGCCAGCCCGACCAGGTCGCTCCCTGCCCATCCCGCCTTCGGCCCCTCCAGCCCGAACGGGGTGATGACCGTGCGAACCATGTGCGGCGCCCGTTCCGCGAGCTTGTCAAGGGCGAGTGGCCACGCCTCTCCTGAGTCGTCTGGCGAGAGCACGACCGCGTCGGCGCTCGCGCAGAGGTCCAGCAGGAAGGCCGCGTCCGCCGTCGACCCCGTGTCGAGCGTGATGCTGCGCTTGCCCGCGTGCATCTGCGTCCACCACGCGCTCAGCCCCTCCCCTCCTCCGATCCGCGGTGCCCGCATCCGCGTGGGTTCGCCCCCGGGCGGCTCGACGCGCACCACGTCCGCTCCCAGCCCCGCCAGCATTCGCGTGCAGACCGCTCCCATCTCGCGGGTAAGGTCGATAACTCGGTACGGCGCGAGCGCTCCGGTCACGGCGACCGAAAGGCTACGCGACCCGCTTCCAAGCCGCCGCCGCCGGGTAACTGATACGCAGTCTCAGGCGCACGCCGGCGGCCCATATACGATTGAGTTGTGCGTCCTATTACGAGGGGAGGCGACGCATGGGTTTCCTGGACAAGCTCTTCAAGCGTGGTGATGCTTCCGAGGCCGAAGGCCTCCACGCCGACGTTCCAGTCGAGCGCGACGAGTGCCCCCACACCAATCTCGTCCCAAAGTGGGACGAGCCCGATGACATCGGGCACGAGAACAAAGCCTCGCGCTTCGACTGTGGCACCTGCGGAGCCACCTTCACGCCCGCCGAAGCGCAGGAGCTGCGCGACACCGAGGCCGAGCGCATCGGCGCCGTCTAGGCGCCTTCGCTCACCTCGTCGCTCGCTGACGCGTACAATCCGCTCCGCCCCTGACGGGAGGAGCGAGGTATGGCGACGCAGGCCCGGTCGGGCGCCACGTTCGCGAGCAGCATCGAGTGGGCGAACGCGCCCGCCGCCGATGCTCCCCTGATTGACGGCGACCTCCCCGGTCCCCGCTCGCAGGATCTCTTCGACAAGACCCAGCAGTACCAGTACGGCAGCTACTTCCAGATGGTGAACACCCTCCCCGTCGCGTTCACCCACGGCGAGGGGGTCACCCTCACCGATGCCGACGGGAATCGCTTCATCGACTTCACCCAGGGCCACATGGTCGCCGCCCTCGGCCACGCCCATCCCCGCATCACCGAGGCCGTCGCCAACCAGGCGGGACGCCTCCTCAACGTGCGCGACTTCCCGACCGATGTGCGGGTCCAGCTCATGGAGCGCCTCGCCGCCATCACCCCCGGCGACCTCAACGTCTTCCAGTTCTTCAACACCGGCACCGAGGCCACCGAGGCCGCCCTCCGCGTCGCCCGCGCCGCTACGGGGAACCACGAGTTCCTCGCCTTCACCGGCGACTACCACGGCCGCACCACGAGCGCGATCGCCACCGGCATGGGTAACGCCGCCACAGGCCCCCGTCCCTCCGGCTTCCTCACCGTGCCCGCCGCCTTCTGCTACCGCTGCGAGTACAAGATGACGTACCCCGATTGCGGCATGCACTGCACCGATTTCGCCGAGCGCCTCATGCTTTCGAACAGCCACGGGAAGCTCGCCGGCATCATCGTCGAGCCCATCACCAACGGCAGCGGCGCCCGCACCTATCCCGATGAGTTCCTGCCCCGCCTGCGTGAGATCGCCGATCGCCACGACATGCTGCTCATCTTCGATGAGTTCGCCACCTTCGGGCGCACGGGCACGTGGTTCGCCGCCGAGCACTATGGCGTCGTCCCCGATGCCGTCATCATCGGCAAGATGCTCGGCAACGGCATTCCCATCTCCGTCCTCTGCGTGCGCGAGGGGCTCAAGGACGCGCTCCAGCAGACCCAGCCCTCCACCACCAATGGTGGCCAGCCCGCCGCCTGCGCCGCAGCCATCGCCGTCCTCGACACCATCGAGGAAGAGAACCTGCTCGAGCACACCCGCGCCCTCGGAGAGGTTTCCCTCGAGCGCCTCCAACGCCTCCGCGACGACCACCCCTCTGTCGGCGACGCGCGCGGCAAGGGCCTCCTCCTCGCCCTCGACTTCGTCACCGATAAGGAGAGCCGCCAGCCCAGCCACGAGGCCGGCCGCCTCTTCTACAAGAACTGCCTCGAACGCGGCCTCGTCGTCTCCGGCGGCGGCAACAACACCCGCGTCTGTCCCCCGATCGTCTGTTCGGAAGAAACGGCCATGAAGGCCTACGCTATCGCCGAGGACGCCATCGACGCGATGGAGCGCGAACTCGGCTACGTCTGAACCAATCAGGAGAGAGCACCCGTGACTGATACGTCGACCGATACCGCCAAATCCGAGGCCATCCCCGCCTCCTCCTGCCCGGTCGCCGCCGACATCGGCGCCGAGCTCTTCGAGCCGGGCTCCCAGGAGCACTGGTTCGACTCCTACAAGGTGCTTCACGAGGAAGCCCCCATCGCCCGCATCCCGGGCAAGGGCTGGCTCCCCGGCGCCGACGCTTTCGTCGTCTCGAAGTTCGAGGACATCGCCGCCATCACGCGCGATCCCCGCTTCTTCGACCTCATGCCCGAGGACATCTCCGCCGCCGCCTCCGCCGGCTCCAGCGAGATCGAGTCCGAGATCTTCCGCGAAGAGGGCTTCGGCGAGACCGTCGATGCCGCCCAGACCCTTCGCCCCACCGTCGAGCAGCACAAGCAGTACCGCATGCAGCTCTGGGATCCGTGGGTCGGCCCCGAGGGCGCCGAGCGCCACCGCGAGATGGTCACCGCCGCCGTCAACGGCCTCATCGACCGCTGGATCGACGACGGCGAGGTCGAGTTCGTCACGCAGTTCGCCGCGCCCCTCCCCCAGACCGTCATCACCACCATCCTCGGCTTCCCCCTCGAGGACATGCCGATGTTGAAGAAGATGGAGGAGGCCCAGGTCCGCCGCTTCGTCTACGGCGATGGCCCCCGCAACGAGCTCTCCGAGGAGGTTGAGCGCGAGAACGCCGCCGTCCTCGTCGACTTCCACCGCTACATCCAGTCCCAGATCGACGAGAAGCGGAAGAACCCGAAGGAGGACATGGTCTCCTTCCTCTCGCAGGTCGAGTACGAGGGCCGCAGGCTCAGCGACGGCGAGATCATCAGCATCGCCGTCCTGATGCACATCGGTGGCAACGAGACCACCCAGTACGCCCTCACCTCCGAAGCCCTGCTCCTCGCCCAGCACCCCGAGCTCGTCGAGGAGATGCGCGAGGACCGCGGCAAGATCCGCTTCTTCGTCGAGGAAGCCCTCCGCCTCTACGCCCCCACCCAGGGCGGCGCCGGCGGCCGCTACGTTCCCGAGGACATGGAGATTCGCGGCGTCCAGATCCCGAAGGGCTCGCTCCTCCACCTCCGCTTCGGCGCCGGCAACCGCGACGCCGACCTCTGCCCCGCCCCGGCCGAGCTGCGCCTCGACCGCAAGAACCCCGGACGCCACCTCACCTTCTCGATGGGCCCGCGCAACTGCCCCGGCCAGGGGATTTCCCGCCTGGAGCAGAACATCGCCACCGAGGTGCTCATCGACCGGCTCGACAACCTCCGCTTCGCGCCGGGCAAGAACGACTTCACCCACCAGCCCGGCATCATGCTCGGCCTCTACGAGCTCCACCTCGAGTTCGACAAGCGCTGAGCCGCACCGGGAGCAGGGTCAGAAGGGGGTATCGGTATGAATGAAGCTGCCTCCGCGCGCGAGTGGACCGAGGTCGTCCCCTTCGGCGACCTCCCCGTCCGCGCCGCCGCCCGCTACCCCGATGCCGACGCCGTCATCTTCCCCGACCGGCGCCATACCTACGCCAGCCTCAACGAGGCCGCCGTCCGCTCGGCCCGCTCCCTTGCGGGCCTCGGCCTCGGTCCAGGCGACCATCTCGGCATCCTCATGCCCAACTGCATGGACTACATCGAGGTCATGCTCGGCGCCGCCATGCTCGGCGCCTGGGTCGTGCCCATCAATGCCCGCTACAAGGAGCACGAGCTCGCCTACGTCATCGAGAACGCCGACCTCAAGCTCCTCATCACCAGCGACCTCATCGATGAGCACGTCGACTTCGTCGAGCTCCTGCATCGCTGCCTCCCCGGCCTCGCCGAAGCCCCCGACCCAGCCACCCTCTCCCTCCCCGGCGCCCCGAAGCTGGAGAGCGTCGTGCTGCTCGGTGCCCGGAGCGAGCGCGAAGCAGTCGAGCGACCGAGCGGAGCGAGCCCTAATGAGTCCCGACCCGCGGGCATGCTCGACCGCGCCGCCTTCGACGCGGCCGCCGCGGGCGTCAGCGACGACCACGTCCACCTCCTCCGCTCGCGCGTCCGCCTCCGCGACGTCGCAATGATGATGTACACGTCCGGCACGACCGCCGACCCCAAGGGCTGCCCCCTCACCCACGAGGCCCTCGTCCGCACGTCCGTCAACGCCTGCGGCGACCGCTTCCGCCTCACCGCCGAGGACCGCTTCTGGGACCCCCTGCCCCTCTTCCACATGAGCGCCATCCTCCCCCTCATCGGCTGCCTGGACTCCGGCGCCGCCTACATCACCCTCACCCACTTCAACGCGAACCTCGGCATCTCCCAGCTCCGCGACGAGCGCGCCACCGTCTGCTTCTCCACCTTCCCGCCGATCACGACCGCCCTCCTCAACCACCCCGAGTGGGACCCCGCCGCGTTCTCCCGCATCCGCCTCATGAACAACGTCGCGCCCCCCGACGCCCTCCGCCGCATCCACGCCGCCCTCCCGACCGCCCAGCACACGAACGCCTACGGCCTCACCGAGTGCGGCGGGGTCGCCTGCTTCAGCCACCCCGACGACCCGCCCGAGAAGCGCCCTGTCACCTCCGGCCGCCCCCTCCCCGGCATCGAGCTCCAGATCCGCGACCCCGAGACCGGCGGCCGCGTGGACGAACCCAACACCCGCGGCGAGATCTGGATGCGCGGCTACTGCGTCTTCGAGGGCTACTACAAGGATCCCGTGAAGAATGCCGAGTGCTTCGACGCCGACGGCTGGTTCAACACCGGCGACCTCGGCGCGCTCGACGAGGATGGGCGCGTCAGCTTCATGGGCCGCGTGAAGGACATGCTCAAGGTCGGTGGCGAGAACGTCGCCGCCCTCGAGATCGAGTCCTACCTCCAGACCCATCCCGCCGTGAACATCGCCCAGGTCGTCGGCGTCCCCGACGACCGCTACGACGAGGTGCCCGCCGCCTTCGTCGAGCTCGTCCCCGGCGCCGAGATCGCCCCCGACGAACTCATCGACCACTGCCGCGGGCGCATCGCCAGCTTCAAGGTCCCCCGCCACGTCCGCTTCGTCGCCCCCGGCGACTGGCCCATGTCCGCCACCAAGGTCCAGAAGTACCGCCTCCGCGACCAGATCGTGGCCGAACTGGACGGCTAGACGGCGACTCTCGGAACGGGCGGGAAAATTCGAAAAGCGGACGGGGTAATTCGGACGAATTCCCCCTGGGCCTGCCCCATGACGCGCAGGGGACGAGGCGGGACAGCCGCTCTACACCGTGAAGTAGCGCGCCTCCGGGTGGTGCACCACGATCGCGCTGGTCGACTGCTCCGGGTGCCACTGGAACGTCTCCCCCAGCTCCACGCCGATGCGCTCCGGCCCGAGCAGCTTCGCGATCCCGACCTGCTGCTCGAGGTCCGGACAGGCCGGGTACCCGAACGAGTACCGCGACCCCTGGTACCCCTGCCGGAACAGCTCCCGCACGTCCGTCGCGTCCTGCCCGGCGATGCCAAGCTCCTCCCGCACGCGCCTGTGCCAGAACTCGGCCAGCGCCTCCGCGCTCTCCACCCCGAAGCCGTGGAAGTGCAGGTAGTCCCGATACTCGTCCGACTCGAACAGCTCCTGCGCGAGCTCCGTCGCCCGCGACCCCACCGTTACCAGCGTGAAGGCGACCGTGTCGTACTCCCCGCTCTCCCCGTCCTTGAAGAAGTCGGCAATGCAGAGCCGCCGCCCCTCCGGCTGACGTGGGAACTGGAAGCGCACCGGCTCCCCCGCCGGCGCCTCCCCCTCCACCTCGGGCCAGACGAGCAGGTCGTTCCCCTCTGCCCGGCACTTGTAGTACCCGTAGACCACCTGCGGCGTCAGCAGCCCCTCCCCGATCGCGCGCTCCTGCCACGCCCGGAACACCGGCCGCACCTCCTCCTCCAGCAGCGCCTCGTACGCCTCCTCCGAGCGGTCCCCCCGCTGGTACCCCCACTGCGCCCGGAAGAGCGCCACCTCGTTCACGTACGGAAACACGTCCCGCAGCGGGATGCCCCGCACCACCCGGCTTCCCCAGAACGGCGGCTGCGGCACGGGCGCATCCCGCGCCACCGCCGATCGCACATACGCCGCCCGGGCCTCTGCATCCGGCTCGGCCCTCGTCGCGGGCGCGTCTGAGGCCGCCGTCCGTGCCGCCGCCGGCTCCTCCCCGGCCACTACCCGTCCCAGCGTGTCGAGACCCTCGAACGCGTCCTGGCAGTAGTAGACATCCCCCTCGTAGACCGCCCGCAGGTCGTGCTCGACGTAGCGCCGGTTGAGCGCCGCGCCCCCCAGCAGCACCGGGAAGCGCGACAGGCCCCGCGCGTTCAGCTCCTCCAGGTCCTCGCGCATCACCACCGTGCTCTTCACGAGCAGCCCGCTCAGCCCGATCGCGTCCGCCTCCACCTCCAGCGCCTTGTCGATGATCGTCGCGATGGGCTGCTTGATGCCGAGGTTGTCCACGGTGTAGCCGTTGTTCGAGAGGATGATGTCGACCAGGTTCTTGCCGATGTCGTGAACGTCCCCGCGCACCGTCGCCAGCACGATCCGGCCCTTCCCCGACCCCTCGACCCGCTCCATGTGCGGCTCCAGGTGGCTCACCGCCGCCTTCATCGTCTCCGCGCTCTGCAGTACGAAGGGGAGCTGCATCTTCCCCGACCCGAACAGGTCCCCCACCACTTTCATCCCGTCGAGCAGGTGCTCGTTGATGATCGTGAGCGCCTCCATCTCCTCCAGCGCCTCGTCGAGGTCCCCCTCCAGCCCGCGCCGGTCCCCGTCGATGATGCGCTGCTTCAGCCGCTCCTCCACGGGCAACGCCGCCTGCTCTTCCGCCCGCTTCGGCGCCGCCTCCACGTCCTCGAACAGCGAGAGAAAGTGGATGAGGGGGTCGTAATCGTCCCGGCGCCGGTCGTAGATCAGGTCGCGCGCCGCCTCGATCTGCTCCTCCGGGATGCGGCTCAGCGGCCGGATCTGGCGCGCGTTCACGATCGCGGCGTCCAACCCCGCCTCCACCGCCTCCGCCAGGAACACCGAGTTCAGCACCCGGCGCGCCGCCGGCTTCAGCCCGAACGACACGTTCGAGACGCCCAGGATCGTGTGCGTCCCGGGCAGCTCCAGCTTCACCCGCCGGATCGCCTCCAGCGTCGCCATCGCGTCGCCGCGCAGGTCCTCCTGCCCGCCCCCCAGCGGGAACGTGAGCATGTCGAACAGCAGGTCGCCCGGCTCCATCCCGTACCGGTCGACCGCGATCTCGTGGATGCGGTGCGCCACCCGCAGCTTCCAGTCGACGTCGCGCGCCTGCCCCTCCTCGTCGATCACCAGCGCCACCGCCGCCGCCCCGAAGCGCTTGATCAGCGGCAGCAGCCGCGTGATTTTCCGCTCCCCGTCCTCCAGGTTGATCGAGTTCACGATGCCCTTGCCGCCGTACAGCTTCAACGCCGTCTCGATCACCGGCACCTCAGTCGAATCAAACACCAGCGGCAGCGTCGCCTGTGTGCGCAGCTCCCGGCCGTACCGTTCCATGTCGGGAGCGCCGTCGCGCCCCACGTAGTCGACCATGAGGTCGAGCACGTGCGCCCCCTCCGCCGCCTGTTCCCGCGCCAGCGCCACCACCCCCTCGGTGTCGTCCTCCAGCAGCAGCTCCCGAAACGCGCGCGACCCCGTCGCGTTCATCCGCTCCCCGACCACCAGGAACGACGTGTCCTGCTCGAAGGGCACGCTCGTGTAAAGCGAGCTGCAGGCTGCCTCGATCGTCTCCGGCCGAGCCTTTGGCCGTGGCCGTCCCACCTCCGCGATGGCCGCCTCGAAGTGCTCCGGCGTCGTCCCGCAGCACCCCGCCGCGATGCTCGTTCCCAGCTCTTCCACGAAGATCCGCTGGTAGCGGGCGAACGCCTCCGGGGTGAGCGGGTAGCACGTCTCCCCGTCCCGGATCTCCGGCAATCCCGCGTTCGGCCCGATGAACACCGGCCGCCGCGAGTTCTGCGCCAGGTGGCGCACGTGCTCGACCATCTGCTCCGGCCCGGTCGCGCAGTTAATGCCGATCACATCGACCGTGTCGAGCGCCTCCAGCGTCGTCAGCGCGCAGGCGATGTCCGAGCCGAGCAGCATCGTGCCCGTCGTCTCGATCGTGACGCTGGCGATGACCGGCAGCCGCGTGTCCATCTCGCCGAACACGTCCTCGATCGCGCCCAGCGCCGCCTTCGTCTGCAGCAGGTCCTGGCACGTCTCCACCTTGAGCACGTCGATCCCGCCCTCGACCAGCCCCCTCGTCTGCTCCCGGTAGCTCTCCACCAGCTCGTCGTAGTCGATGTGCCCCAGCGAAGGCAGCTTCGTCCCCGGACCGATCGTCCCCAGGCTGTAGCGTGGCCACTCCGGCGTCGAGAACTCGTCCCGCACGCGCCCGACCTGCTCCGCCGCCAGCCGGTTGATCTCGCGCACGCGGTCCTCGATGTCGTACTCCGCGAAGACCACGCGGTTCGCCCCGAACGTGGCCGAGTCGACCGCGTCGCAGCCGGCCTCGTAGAAGCTGCGCTGGATGCCCTCCAGCAACTCCGGCTTGGAGACGACCAGGTACTCGTTGCAGCCATCGAGCCCGCCGTAATCCTCCGGCGTCGGCTTCAGCGACAGGATCGTCGACCCAATCGGACCCGCCGCGAACAGCACCTGTTCGCGTAGCCGGTTCAGGAACGGAAGGTCACGCGCGACGTAAGCGAACGGTCCAACCCCACGGAAAGCTGCCGTTCAAGGGTAGCAGCGCCGGCCCCTTGGCTCCGCCTTCGGGCAATCCGGGGCCACTGGTTGCCCCTCGCGCCTCCGCCTACTACGATTGTTGACAGACTTACTCGACTTTAGGCAGGAGGCGACTCTTGCGGCGGTTCAGCCGCCGCGGGCAGGGGCAAATGCGCTGTTCCACACGGGGCGACTACGGGCTGCGGGCCCTTATCGAGCTGGCCGACCACTACGGCCAGGGCCCCCTGCAGTGCTCCGAGATCGCCCTCCGCCGCCACGTCCCCGAGCAGTACCTCGACCAGCTTCTGACGACCCTGCGCAAGGCGGGCCTTGTCCGCTCCCAGCGCGGCCCCGCGGGCGGCCACGAGCTCGCCCGCGACCCCGCCGAGATGTCGGTCTACGAGGCCATCGTCGCCCTCGAGGGCAGCCTTGCCCCCGTCGCCTGGCTCGACGAGCCCCCTGAACGCACCGACCACCCCCACCAGTGCGGCCAGCGCGAGATATGGGAGCGCATCCAGGAGTCGACCAGCGCCATCCTCGCCAGCTACACCATCGCCGACCTCCACGCGAAGGAGCCCCAGGCAGTTGCCGGGAGGTATCAGATATGACCGCACCGACCCGACCAAGGGTCGCCGACTCCATCCTCGACCTCGTTGGGGCGACTCCCCTCGTGCGGCTCAACCGCGTCGTGCCCGAAGGCTCCGCCGCCATCTACGGCAAGCTTGAGAGCATGAACCCCGGCGGCTCCGTCAAGGACCGCATCGCGCTCGCCATGATCGAGGACGCCGAGCGCTCCGGAGCCCTTCAACCCGGCGCCACCATCATCGAGCCGACCTCCGGCAATACCGGCATCGGTCTTGCGATGGTCGCCGCCGTCAAGGGTTACCGCCTCATCCTCACCATGCCGGAGGACATGTCCGTCGAGCGCCGCCGCCTCTTCGAGCGCTACGGCGCCGAGGTCCACCTGACCCCCGCCATCGAAGGCATGACCGGTGCCGTCTTCGCCGCCAGCCAGCTCGCCGAGTCCGAGTCCGACGTGTTCGTCCCCCAGCAGTTCGAGAACCCCGCCAACCCCGATGTCCACCGCCGCACCACCGCCCGCGAGATCCTCGCCGCCACCGACGGCGAGATCGACGCCTTCGTCGCCGCCGTTGGCACCGGCGGGACCATCACCGGCGTCGGTCAGGTGCTGCGCGAGGAGCTCGGCGACCGCGTCCAGATCGTCGCCGTCGAACCCGCCCGCTCGCCCGTCCTCAGCGGCGGACGGCCGGGGCTCAGCGGCATCCAGGGCATCGGCGCCAGCTTCGTGCCCGGCGTCCTCGACCGCGAGGTCTACGACGAGGTCATCCGCATCGAGGACAAGGACGCCTTCGCCATGACCGCCCGCCTCACCCGCGAGGAGGGCCTCCTCGTCGGCATCTCCGCCGCCGCCAACGTCATCGCATCCCTCACCGTGGCCGAGCGCCTCGGCGAGGATGCCCGTATCGTCACCATCCTCTGTGATACGGGGGAGCGGTACCTCAGTGTCGACCTCTAGCCCGGCGGCGGGAGCCGCTCCACAATCCGATGGCCCCCAGGACGGGCCCAACAGCGAGGCGCAGCCAGTGACCGTCAATGTCTACGTCCCCACCCCCTTCCGCCACCTCGTGGGCAACCGCGTCCAGGTGCGCGCCGCCGGCGCCAACCTGCGCGAGGTCATGGACGACCTCGACACGCAGTTCCCCGGCTTCGGCGCCCAGGTGCGCGATGCCGACGGCGAGCTCGCCACCCACATCGGCGTTTACGTGAACCAGGTCGAGATCGACACCCTCGACGGCGAAGCCACCCGCCTCGCCGCCGGTGACGAGGTCGCCTTCATCCCCGCCCTCGCCGGCGGGGCCGACGTCGTCCTCACGCCCGAGATGGTCGAGCGCTACAGCCGCCACCTCATCATGCCCCAGGTCGCGAGCGTCGGGCAGCGCCGGATCATCGAGGCCAGGGTCCTCGTCGTGGGCGCCGGCGGGCTCGGCTCCCCCGTCGCCCTCTACCTCGCCCTCGCCGGGATCGGCAAGATCGGCCTCATCGACTTCGACGTGGTCGACCGCTCGAACCTGCAGCGCCAGATCCTCCACCAGACCGACGACATCGGCCGCGCCAAGGTCCAGTCGGCGAAGGAGACCCTGCTCTCCCACAACCCCAACATCGACGTCGTCCTGCACGAGGCGCCCCTCACCAGCGACAACGCCTTCGAGATCATCGACCAGTACGACATCGTCGTGAACGGCGCCGACAACTTCGCCACGCGCTACCTCGTGAACGACGCCTGCTTCCTCCGCAAGAAGAAGCTCGTCGACGGCTCCATCCTCATGTTCGATGGCCAGGCCACGACCTACCTGCCCGGCCAGGGCTGCTACCGCTGCCTCTATCCGGCCCCGCCCCCGCCCGGCATGGTGCCCAGCTGCGCCGAGGCCGGCGTCCTCGGGGCGATGTGCGCCACCATCGGCAGCATCCAGGCCACCGAGGTGCTCAAGCTCGTCCTCGAACAGGGCGAACCCCTCGTCAACCGCCTCCTCCTCTACGATGCGCTCTCCCTCGAGTTCCGCACCGTCAAGATCCGCCGCGACCCGGATTGCCCCCTCTGCGGCGAAAACCCCACCATCAGCGAGCTCATCGACTACGAGGAGTTCTGCGGCGCCCCCTTCCCCCACCCGGAGGAAGAGGAAGCCGCCGTCTAGCCCGAACCCACCGTCAGGAGAACCCAGCCCGTGACCTCAGCCACCGCGCCCACCGTCCGCATCCGCGTCACCGCCGTCCTCTCGAAGCTCGTTGGCGGGCAGAAAGAGATCGAGGCGCGGGGCGCGACCGTGGCCGAGGTCGTGGACGACATCGAGGCCAGCTACCCCGGCTTCAAGGCCCAGATGTACGGAGAAGACGGGCAGATCCAGCGCTTCGTCAACGTCTACCTCAACGACGAGGACATCCGCTACATGGGCGGCGCCGGCACCGCCCTCAGCGACGGCGACGTCCTCGACATCCTCCCCGCCCTCGCCGGGGGCTAGTCCCCGCCCCGCCGTGGCCCTCTACCGCTCCATCCTCGACCTCATCGGCGATACCCCCCTCGTCGAGCTGCGCTCCTTCGCGCCCCGCCCCGACGTCCACATCTACGCCAAGCTCGAGGGCCAGAACCCCACCGGCTCCGTGAAGGACCGCATCGCCAGGGCGATGATCGAGGCCGCCGAGTCGCGCGGTGAGCTCAAACCCGGCGACACCATTCTCGAGCCCACCTCCGGCAACACCGGCATCGGTCTCGCCCTCATCGGCAAGCTGCGCGGCTACCACGTGGTGTGCGTCATGCCCGAGAACGTCAGCGAGGAGCGTTCCCTCCTCCTCCGCTCGCTCGGCGCCGAGATCATCTACTCCCCCGGCGAGCTCGGCTCGAACGGCGCCATCGTGAAGGCCAAGGAGATCGTCGCCGCCGACCCCGGCCGCTACCACTTCCCCTACCAGTATGGGAACGAAGCCAACCCCGCCGCCCACGAGCACGGCACCGCCGTCGAGATCCTGCGTGACCTCCCCGAGACGACCGCCTTCGTCGCGGGCCTCGGCACGGGCGGAACCCTCACCGGCACCGGACGCGGCCTCAAAGCGCGCAAGCCCGACATCCGCGTCATCGCTGCCGCCCCCCACCCTGGCGACAATGTCCAGGGCCTCCGCGCCCTCGAAGAGGGCTTCATCCCCGAGATCTTCGACGAGTCCGTCCTCGACGGGAAGATCGTCGTCGACAGCCAGACCAGCTTCGCCTTCACCCGCGACCTCGCCGAGAAGGAAGGCATCTTCGCCGGCGTCAGCAGCGGTTCTGTCGTCCGCGCCGCCATCAGGGTCTCCGAGCGCCTCGAGGGCGAGCAGCACATCGTCTGCCTCCTCGCCGACGGGGGCTGGAAGTACCTCAGCTCCGGCCTCTGGACGACCGACTGGGACGACCTCCCCGAGGACGTCGACGAGATGATCTGGTGGTAGCGGGCGCGCCCGCGTAGGCCGTCCTCCCGGCTACACTCCCATGATGCAATTCGGTGTCACGCTCCCCAACACCGGCTACGGCGGCGACCCTGCCACCCTCATCCAGCTCGCCGTCGACGCCGAAGAGGCCGGCTGGGACGGCGTCTTCTTCTGGGACACGCCCTACGCCGCCGCCCCTGACGAACCCGTCATGGCGTTCGCCGATGCCTGGGTCCTCCTCTCCGGCGTCGCCCTCCGCACCGAACGGGTGCGGCTCGGCACCATGCTCACGCCCCTCGCCTGGCACCGCCCCTGGCTGATCGCCCGCCAGGCCGCCACCGTCGACCGCCTCTCTGGCGGGCGCCTCACCCTCTCCGTCGGCCTCGGCGCCCCCGACGACGCGGGCCCCTGGTTCGGCGGCGACGAGTTCGACCGCCGCACCCGCGCCGCCATGCTCGACGAAGCCCTCGCCGTCCTCGAGGGCCTCTGGAGCGGGGAGCCCTTCGCCTTCGACGGCGACCACTTCAGCCTCCGCGAGGTCACCTTCCTGCCTGCCCCCGTCCAGCGGCCTCGCATCCCCATCTGGGTCGTTGGCGCCTGGCCCCGCGACCCCGCCATGTGGCCCCGGCGCAAGTCGATGCGTCGCGCCATCCGCTACGACGGCCTCCTCCCCAACGTCTTCGGTGCCGATGGCGAGATGGTGTTCGACGCCACCCCCGACGAAGCCCTCGAAGACCTGCGCGCCATGGCCGGTTGGGTCGCGGCTGAGCACTCCGACTCGGGTCCGTACGACATCGTCATCGAACGCAGCCTCCCCGACGTCGATGCCGAGGAGGTCGCCCGCTGGGAGGAAGCCGGCGCCACCTGGTGGCTCGACGACGCCTGGTGGGAGATGTACGGCGCTCCCGACGACGCCGAGCCCCTCCGCCGCCGCATCCTCCGCGGCCCGCCCCGCTAGCCCCTCCCTCCCCGCATCGCTATGCTGCCGCCAGCATAACCGTGCCGGGAGCCCCCCGTGCCCCTCGCCCGACCGCTGCTCGCGCTGGCTCTTGTTGGCGCCCTCCTCCTCGCCGCGGCCTGCGGCGGCTCCGACGACGACCGCGGCACGATCATCCTCGCCACCACCACCTCCACCCACGACAGCGGGCTTCTCGACGAGCTTGTCCCCCGCTTCGAGGCGCGCACCGGCATCACCGTCAAGGTGATCGCCGTCGGCACGGGCGCCGCCCTGCGCATGGCCGGCGAGGGCAACGCCGACGCCGTCCTCGTCCACGCCCCCGAGGCTGAGGCCCCCTACGTCGCGAGCGGCGACCTTGTCTCCGGCCGCCTCGTCATGACCAACGACTTCATCATCGTCGGCCCCCCCGACGACCCCGCCGCCGCCGCATCCGCCCCCGACCTCCCTTCCGCTCTCGCCGCTATCGCCGCCGGCGGCCGCTTCGTCTCCCGTGGCGACGACTCCGGCACGCATAAGCGGGAGCTCGCCCTCTGGGCCGTCGCCGGCCTCGACCCCGCCTCCCTCTCCCGTGAGGAGACCGGCCAGGGCATGGGCGCCACCCTCACCATCGCCTCCGAGCGCGGCGCCTACACCCTCACCGACCGCGCCACCTACCTCGCCCTGCGCCACGTCCTCGACCTCGCCGTCCTCGCCGAGGGGCACGCCGGCCTCCTCAACGTCTACCACGTCCACGTCGTCAACCCCGCGAAGCACGACGGCGTTGCCGCGGAGCAGGCCGAGGCCTTCGCCGCCTTCCTCCTCGAACCGGAGACGCAGGCGCTCATCGGGCGTTTCCGCGCCGAGGAGTTCGGGCGCTCGCTCTTCACTCCCGCCCTCCAGCCCCCCGTTGGAGGCGGCTGATGGAAGCCATCTGGGACGGTCTCGTGGAGGCGTTCCGCCTCATCGGCAGGGGCGACGGTGAGCTTTTCGCCATCGCCGGCCGCTCCCTGCTCGTCTCCGGCTCCGCCACCGCCCTCGCCATGCTCGTGGGCGTGCCCCTTGGCTACCTCCTCGGGCGCGCCCGCTTCCCCGCCCGTACCCTCATCCTCGCGGCCGTCGGCACGGGCATGGGCATGCCCCCCGTCGTCGCCGGCCTCGTCATCTGGCTCCTGCTCGTGCGAAGCGGCCCCTTCGGCGGCTTCGAGCTCATCTACACGAAGCAGGCCATGATCATCGCCCAGTTCCTCATCGCCACGCCCCTCGTCATCGCCTTCACCGCCGCCTCCATCCAGGCCCTCCCCGCCCGCCTGCCCGACCTCCTCGCCGTGCTGGGGGCCGGGAGGCTGCGAACCCTCTGGCTGCTCGCCCGCGAAGCGCGTCTCGGCCTCCTCGCCGCCGTCATGGCCGGCTTCGGCGCCGTCGTCTCCGAGGTGGGTGCCTCCATGGCCGTCGGCGGCAACCTCGTGGGCGATACGCGCGTCCTCACCACCGCCATCGTCACGGAGACCAGCCGTGCCGACACCGAGCGCGCCATCGCCTACGGCCTCGTGCTCCTCGCCATGGCTTTCGCCATCGTCGCCGTCCTCACCGTCGTGCAGCAACGGAGCCCCCGCTGATGGAAGCGCGTTTCGACCGCGTGCAATTCGCCTATGGCGACCAGCCCGTCGTCGATGTGCCCGAGCTGCGCTTCGCCGCGGGCCGGGTGACCGCCCTCCTCGGCCCCAACGGCTCCGGGAAGTCGACCATCCTCCGCCTGCTCGCCGGCCTCGAGCGGCCCCGCGCCGGACGCGTCTTGCTCGGGAACGATCCCGCCTCCGCCGCCCGTGCCGCCGTCGCCTACGCCTTCCAGGAAGCGGTCTTCCTCTCTGGCTCCCTGCGCGCGAATCTCGACCTCGCCCTGCGCCTGCGCGGCCTCCCTCCGTCCGAGCGCCGCCCCCGCCTCGCCGAGGCCGCGGCTGCCTGCGGCGTCGCCCACCTCCTCGACCGTCCTGCCAACCGCCTCTCCGGCGGCGAAGCGCAGCGCGCCAATCTCGCCCGCGCGCTCTCCCTGCGCGCCCCCCTGACCCTGCTCGACGAGCCCCTCGCGGGCTTCGACGAGCGCGGGCGCGGCCGGATGCTCGAGGAGCTCCCGGCCCTCCTGCGCCGCTTCGCCGGGACCACCGTGCTGGTCACCCACGACCGCGACGAGGCCCTGCGTCTCGCCGAGGACCTCGTGCTCCTGCGCGAGGGCCGCGTGCGCGCGGCCGGCCCCCGGCGCGAGGTCTTCGCCTCCCCGCCCGATCCGGAGACTGCCGCCTTCCTCGGCTACACCCTCATCCCCACCGACGCCGGTCTCGCCGGGGTCGCCCCCGGCGGCCTGCGCCCGGGTCCTGGCGACTTCATGCTCACGGTGCACGTCGAGGAGATCGTCGATCTCGTCACCAGTGTCGAGGTGGTCGGGCGGGCCAACGGCGAGCGCATCGCCGTTGCGTTCCCCCCGGACCTCCCCCTTCCCGCCCCCGGCGAGCAGGTGATGGTCAGCGCGCCCACGGAGATGGTCCGGTCCTTCACGGAACCCGCTCCCAAGACTGTTGACAGCCCCTCCCGCGCGCCCGTAGCGTGAATGTGCGATGGATGCACGAGCGGCACGAACGCACCAGCGGCGCCTCTAGGGCGCCGTTTCTGTGTCTGAAGCCGCCCGCGCCAGGAGGGTTTCAGCGAACATGCAGTCGAGCATCATCGGCAAGATCGAGAAAGCCAGGCGTTATGCCGCCGAGCCCGAGCGCTTCCGCGTCGAGGGCTTCTCCGTGACCGTCCGGGGTGACAACACCGACCACCGCGTCGAGTACGCCGGCGAGGACTGGTCCTGCACCTGCGGGTTTTTCGCGGAGTGGTCGATCTGTAGCCATACGATGGCGATTGAACGCGTGCTCGCGGGACTTGTGCCCGCCCAGCCGCTCCCAGTCGTGAGCGCCACGGGCACCTAGCCCTCCCCGGCCGCCCCCGCCGACCCGTACCATGGCCGTCCGCCTCCGCGGACCAGGGATGTGGTCATGACGGCAGCCGGCCCCCGCCTCCTTCTCGCCCTCTGGGCTGCGAAGGCCGCCGCCGCGCTCAGCTCCGGGCTCCGGCGGGGCGGCGCCACCGCCCTCCCCGGCCTCGTCGCCGAACGCCTCGATCCCGGCTTCGTCTCCTCCCTCGGCCGCTCGCTCCAGGGCGGCGCCGTCCTCATTACCGGCACAAACGGCAAGACGACCACCGCCCGCCTCCTCGCCGGCATGCTCGCCGCCTCCGGCCGCGCCCCCGTCCACAACCGCGAGGGGTCGAACCTCACGCGCGGCATCGCCTCCGCCCTCGCCGCCGCCGCCGACTGGCGCGCCCGCCCCCGCGACCGGCGCGCCCTCGCCCTCATGGAGACGGACGAAGCCACCCTCCCCGCCGCCGCCAGGGCCCTCCAGCCCCGCGCCGTCGCCTTCACGAACCTCTTCCGCGACCAGCTCGACCGTTACGGTGAGGTCGACGGCGTCGCCGCCCGCTGGCGCGAGGCCCTTACCCTCCTGCCCCCCGGCGCCACCCTCGTCCTCAACGCCGACGACCCCTCCGTCGCCGAGCTCGCCCTCGACTGGGCCGGACCCGTCCACTGGTACTCGCTCGCTGGCGCCCGCGCGAGCGCTTCCTCCCCCGGTCCCGCCGACGCCCGCTGGTGCCGCGCCTGTGGGGGCGTCTACCGCTACGAGTCGCGCTACGCCGCCCACCTGGGCCGCTGGCGCTGCGCCGGTTGCGGACGCGCCGGGCCTGAGCCCGACACCAGCGCCACCGCCATCGAGGCCAGCCCCGACGGCCTGCGCCTGACCGTCCCCGGGCTCGGCGATGTCGACCTCCCCCTCGGCGGCCTCTACAACGCCGGCAACGCCCTCGCCGCGATCGCGCTCGCCCGGGCCCTCGACCTGCACGCCGACGACATCCGCGCGGGGCTTGCCGCCGCCCGCCCCGCCTTCGGCCGGGGTGAGCTCGTCGCCCTCGGCGATTGCCGCCTGCGCCTCCTGCTCTGCAAGAACCCCGCCGGCGCGAGCGAGGCCCTGCGCCTCGTCGAGGACGAGCCCGGCCCTGCCGAGGTCGCCTTCGTCCTCAACGACCGCTTCGCCGATGGCCGCGACGTGAGCTGGATCTGGGACGTCGACTTCGAACGGCTCGCCGGGCGCCTCGAGCGCTGCTGGGCCGGCGGCTCCCGCGCCGAGGACGCGGCCCTGCGTCTGCGTTACGCGGGCTGGCCCGAGGCCGTCGCCACCTGCCGCTCCCCCGCGGCCTTTCTCGACGTCCTCGCTGCCCACCCCGGCGACCGCCCCGTGACTGTCCTCCTCACCTACACCGCCCTCCTCGACCTGCGCGCCGAGCTCGCCCGCCTGGCCGCGTATTCTGAATCCTCCGGGACACCTATCCCCTCCGCGACGTCGTAGCTCCCCTCCCAGCAGCTACACGGTACCGTGTAGAATGAACCGCATGCCGGAGGCAACCCCCGAGGGCTGGATCAGAAACCTGCGTGAACGTTCCGGCCTGAGCCAGGCCGCCTTCGCCCGCCGCCTCGGCGTGCGCCAGCAGACCGTGAGCGAGTGGGAGACGGGCCGCTACGCCCCCCGTGGCGCGAGCCTCACGGTCCTGCGCATGTTCGAGGAGCAGATCGCCCCCTACGACGCCTCGCCCCCCGATCCCGGGCCGGAGGAGGAGGGAACCCCGTGAGCGTGCTCGCTCCCCCCCGCCCGGCCCCCTGGTGCGCCCTCGCCGAGGAGCCCGCCGCCTACACCCCCGCCCGCGGCGAGGCCGCCCTCGCCGAGCGCTGGTTCGCCGGCCTGAGCGCCCCCTCCCGCGTCGAGGACGGACGCCGCCTCCGCATCCGCTTCCCCGGCGTCCCCGCTCCCGGCTATGGCCCCGACGCCCGCGATGCCGTGATCGAGCTCGACGGCGCCGAGCTCTGCGGCGATGTCGAGCTCCACCTGCGCGCCAGCGGCTGGCGCGCCCACGGCCACCACGACGACCCGGCCTACGCCCGCGTCGTCCTCCACGTCGTCGAGGAGAACGACGGCGCCACCCTCGTCACGCCCCACGCCGGCGGTCGCGCCATCCCCCTCGCGGTCGCTCCCGCCTCCTCCACCCCGCCCCTGCCCGGCTTCTCCCCGCCCTGCGCCGCCACCGCCGTCCGCACCTCCCCCGTCTCCGCCCTCGAACGCCTCGGTCTCGAGCGCCTCCGTGCGAAGACCTCCCGCGCCGCCAACTGGGCCGCCGCCCGCGGTCCTGCGCCCGTGCTCTACGCCCTCGCCCTCGAGACTCTCGCCGGGCGCCGTAACCGCGAGTCCTTCGCCGAGATCGCCCGCCGCCTCCCCCTCGCCGCCCTCCTCGAAGCCGCCCCCGCCGGTGAAGCCGAGGCCCGCGCTGCCGCCTTCGCCGCCGCCCTCCGCGGCGCCGCCCGCGACCTCCCCCTCGTCCGTCACGGCGGGCGCCCCGCCGCCGCCCCCGAACGGCGCCTCGAGGCGCTCGGCGCCCTCGCCGCCCGCCTCTGGCCCGGCTCCCGCCCCGCGTGGCCCGAAACCCTCGCCGGGCCCGCCTCCATCCCCCGCGCCCTGCGCGCCCCCGGCATCGGCGCCGGCGCCGCCCTCGAGCTTGCCGTCAACGCCGTCCTCCCCGTTGCGCTCGGCGCTGGCCTCTGGCCCGAGGACGCCGCCCTCGATCGCTTCCGCGCCCTCCCCGCCCCCGCCCCCTACGGCCAGCTCCGCTCTCTCGCGGGCTGGCTCGCCGCCGCCGAAGACGCCCCCCTCGCCCGCGCCGCCGCCCTCCAGGGCGCCCTCCAGCTCCACGCCCGCCACTGTTCCCGTGGCGGTTGCGGCGCCTGCCCCCTCTCCTAGGCCGCCCCACGTGCGGGATTCGCCCCGGCGGGCGACAATAGCGCCCGCGGCGCACCCGACCCGTTTCGCCGCCCGAGGGGACAAATGCCCACAATCGCCGAGAAGATCTGGGAAGAGCACCTCGTTCGCCGCGAGGAAGGCCTCCCCGACCTCCTCTACATCGACCTCCACCTCGTCCACGAGGTCACCTCGCCCCAGGCCTTCGAGTCCCTGCGGCTTGCGGGACGCCCCGTGCGCCGCCCCGACCGCACCCTCGCCACGGTCGACCACAACGTCCCCACCGAGGGCCGCGAGCGCCCCTGGGACGATCCCCTCTCTATCCAGCAGGTGGAGACCCTGCGCGCCAACTGCGCCGAGTTCGAGGTGCCCTTCTACGACATCCACGACCCCCGCCAGGGGATCGTCCACGTCGTCGGCCCCGAGCAGGGTCTGAGCCAGCCCGGCATGACCATCGTCTGCGGCGACAGCCACACCTCCACCCACGGCGCCCTCGGCGCCCTCGCCTTCGGCATCGGCACCTCCGAGGTCGAGCACGTCCTCGCCACCCAGACCCTCCCCCAGGCCGCCCAGCGCACCATGGCCATCGAGGTCGACGGCGAGCTTTCCCCCGGCGTCACCGCCAAGGACGTCATCCTCACCATCATCAACACCATCGGCGTCGGCGGCGGTACCGGTCACATCGTCGAGTACCGCGGCGAGGTCATCCGCTCCCTCTCCATGGAAGGCCGCATGACCATCTGCAACATGAGCATTGAGGCAGGCGCCCGCGCCGGCCTCGTCGCCCCCGATGACACCACCTTCGCCTACCTCGAAGGCCGCCCCTCCAGCCCCGCCGGCGCCGCCTGGGAGCGCGCCCTCGACCACTGGCGCGGCCTCGCCACCGATGAGGATGCCCACTTCGACACGACCGTCACCCTCAACGGCGCCGACATCGAGCCCTGCGTCACCTGGGGCACGAACCCCGCCCAGAGCGTGCCCGTCTCCGGGCGCGTGCCCGACCCCGGCGACGCCCCCACCGAGGCCGCCCGCGAGCAGACCGAGCGCGCCCTCCGCTATATGGACCTTGAGGCCGGCACCGCCCTCGCCGACGTTCCCCTCGACCGCGTCTTCATCGGCTCCTGCACCAACTCGCGCCTCGCCGACCTGCGCGATGCCGCCGCCACCGTGCGCGGCCGCCAGGTCGCCTCCGGCGTGCGCGCCATGGTCGTGCCCGGCTCCGGACTCGTGAAGGCCGCCGCCGAGGCCGAAGGGCTGGACGAGGTGTTTCGCGCGGCCGGCTTCGAGTGGCGCGATGCGGGCTGTTCCATGTGCCTCGGCATGAACCCCGACATCCTCCTCCCCGGCGAGCGCTGCGCCTCCACCTCGAACCGCAACTTCGAGGGCCGGCAGGGGCCCGGTGGCCGCACCCACCTCGTCAGCCCCCAGATGGCGGCCGCCGCCGCCATCGCCGGCCACTTCGTCGATATCCGCGACTGGGAGATGCGTTGATGCGACAGTTCGAAACCCTCCGCAGCACGGCCCTGCCCCTCAATCGCGCCGACGTCGACACCGACCAGATCATTCCGGCCAAATACCTCAAGCGGATCGAACGCAGCGGCTTCGGCCAGTTCCTCTTCGACGACTGGCGCAAGGATCCCGGGTTCATCCTCAACGAAGGCGCCTTCAGCGGCGCCCGCATCCTCGTCACGGGCGCCAACTTCGGCTGCGGCTCCTCCCGCGAGCACGCCCCCTGGGCTCTCGACGACTACGGCTTCCGCGCCCTCATCGCCCCCTCCTTCGCCGACATCTTCCGCAACAACTGCGCCAAGATCGGCCTCCTCACGATCACCCTCGCCCCCGAGGACGTCGAGTTCCTCATCGCTCGCGCGGAGGAGCTGCCCGAGGCCGAGACGATCGTCGATCTCGAGTCCCAGACCGTCGCCACCGCCGACGGCTCCTTCGTGCGCTCCTTCGAGATCGACCCGGCGGTGAAGCGCAACCTGCTCGAAGGGCTCGATGCCATCGGCCTCACGCTGGAGCACGAGGAAGAGATTGCGGCCTTCGAGGCCGGCCGCCCCGACCGCTACCCGTCCACCACCGAGGCGCCGGCGTGAGCCAGCGCGGCCGTCACCCGCGGCCGAGTCCCGTCTGGTACTGGCGCAACTGGTACTACTCCACCATCGAGTTCATGGAGCGCACTCGTATCGCCGCCGGCAACCACTGGCTGAAGCTTCGCCGTCTCGAGGGGTGCTGCGGGAACTACGGCCAGCCCGGTTGTTGAGCGCCCGCTCCGCCGTCCGGTACGGACGGTCCCGGGAACCAGGCAAGCTAGCCGCCCATGCCCGCCCCGCCTGAGGTGGAGATCCACGTCCACACGCGGCTTCCGCCCCAGCCCCTCCCGCCCAACCGCTTCCGCTTCCCCGACGCGCGCCTGGCGCCCCCCAGCGGCTTCGTCGCCGCCGGCGGCAACCTCGCCCCGGAGACGATCGTGGGGGCCTACCGCGCCGGCCTCTTCCCCTGGCCGCACGACGGCGTCGATACCCTCTGGTGGTCCCCCGACCCCCGCGCCATCCTTCCCCCCGAGCGCTTCCACCTCTCCCGCCGCCTCGCCCGCCGCGTCCGCCAGGGCCGCTTCCGCGTCACCCTCGACGCCGCCTTCGCCCAGGTCATCGCCTCTTGCGCCGTCCGCCCCGAAGGCACCTGGATCACGCCCGGCATCATGCGCGCCTACCTCCGCCTCCATACCCTCGGATGGGCCCACAGCTTCGAAGTCTGGAATCCCGAGGGGGCGCTCGTGGGCGGCCTCTACGGACTCCGCGTGGGCGCCCTCTTCGGGGCCGAGTCGATGTTCCACCGCGCCACCGACGCCTCCAAGATCGCCCTCCTCGCCCTCTGCCAGTTCGCCCCCCGCGACGGCATCGCCCTCATCGACGTGCAACTCCCCACGCCCCACCTCGCCTCCCTCGGCGCCGAGGCCATCCCCCGCGGCGACTACCTCCGGCGTCTTGCCGCCGCGGGCCTCTGAACCGGCGAACCAGTACACTCGAAGCATGCCTGCCTACCCGATTCTCCTTGCACCCGGAGACGGCATCGGCCCCGAGGTTCTCGAAGAAGGACTGAAGGTGCTCGGCGCCGTCGAACGCCGCTTCGGCCACGAGTTCCAGTACGAGAACGCTCTCGTCGGTGGCGCCGCCATCGACGAGTACGGCATCGCCCTGCGCGACGACACGCTCGAGGCCGCCGCCCGTTCCCGCGCCGTCCTCTTCGGCGCCGTCGGCGGCCCGAAGTGGGACAACCCCCAGGCTTCCGTCCGTCCCGAGCAGGCCATCCTCGGCCTGCGCAAGGGGCTCGGCCTCTTCGCCAACATCCGCCCCGTGCGCGTCAACCCGCTCCTCCTCGCCGACAGCTCCATCAAGTCCGAGGTCCTCGAAGGCGTCGACATGGTCGTCATCCGCGAACTCACCGGCGGCATCTACTTCGGCAAGCCCCAGAAGCGCTGGCAGAACACCCGCGGCCGCCAGGCGGTCGACACCATGCGCTACAGCGAACGCGAGATCGAGCGCATCCTCCGCACCGGCTTCGAGCTCGCCCGCGGCCGCCGCGGTAAGCTCACCAGCGTCGACAAGGCCAACGTCCTCGATACCAGCCGCCTCTGGCGCGAGATCGCGACCGAGCTCTCCGCCGAATACCCCGATGTCGAGCTCGATCACGTGCTTGTCGACGCCTGCGCCATGCACCTCATCACCCATCCCGCCACCTTCGACGTGATCGTCACCGGCAACATGTTCGGCGACATCCTCACGGACGAGGCCTCCGTTCTCGCCGGCTCCATGGGCATGCTCCCCTCCGCCAGCCTCGGCCGTCGCCGCCGCAACGGCACCGGCATCGGCATGTACGAGCCCATCCACGGCACTGCCCCCGACATCGCCGGGCAGGGCATCGCCAATCCCCTCGCCATGATCCTCAGCGTCGCCCTCATGCTGCGGCACTCCCTCGCCCTCGAGGACGAGGCGGCCGCCATCGAGGAGGCCGTCGACGGGGTGCTCGCCGAGGGCTACCGAACCGCCGACATCGAGTCCGGAAGCGGCTCCACCGTCGATACCGCACGCATGGGAACGCTCGTCGCCGAGCGCCTCGCGACCTGATCGAACGTAACGCCACGCCCCCCGCCAAATTGGTAGGATAGGGCGCTCGCACGCACCTCCCGGGGCGCTCAGCCGCGCCCCTGCACCCCTGACGAGAGCGAGGTCTTCCCATGACCACTCAGGAAATCCAGCGCGGCCTTGAAGGCGTAAACGTCGCCGCCACCAAGCTTTGCACCATCGACGGCCAGAAGGGCCAGCTCATCTACGCCGGCTACGACATCTACGACCTCGCCGAGCACGCCTCCTTCGAAGAGACCGCCTACCTCCTCTGGAACCTCGATCTCCCCACCCGCAAGCAGCTCCATGACCTGAACGCGCTCCTCATCGAGGAACGCCCCCTCTCCGACCTCAACCGCACCCTCATCCACGAGCTCGCCGGCAAGTGCTTGCCCATGCGCGGTCTGGAGATCTGCGTGACGGCCCTTGGCGCCCTTGACCCCAGGGCCAGTGATTTCTCGCAGGAGCAGCTCAAGTGGACGGCTGCGCGCCTCACAGCCCGCATGCCCTCCGTCGTCGCCGCCTTCCACCGCCAGCGGCAGGGACTCGACATCCTTGCCCCCCGCGATGACCTCGGCCACGCCGCCAACTTCCTCTACACCCTCACCGGCGAGGAGCCGACCGAGCTCCAGGCCAAGGTGTTCGACGTCGCCATGACGCTCCATGCCGAGCACGAGATGAACGCGTCGACGTTCTCGGCCATCGTCACCGCCTCCACCATGAGCGACATGTACTCCGCCATCGCCTCCGCCATCGGGACCCTCAAGGGGCCCCTCCACGGCGGCGCCAACAGCGCCGTCTTCGAGATGCTCGAGGAGATCGGCGACGAGTCGAACATCGACAGCCACATCGAGGCCATGCTCGCCCGCGGCGAGCGCGTCATGGGCATCGGGCACCGCGTCTACAAGACCACCGACCCCCGCGCCATCATCCTCGAAGAGCTCGGCGAGGAGCTCGCCGAGACCTCCCCCGACCGCAAGTACTTCGACCTCTCCCGCAAGGTGCGCGACTACCTCGCCGAGCGCCTCAGCGGCCGCCCCCTCTACCCCAACGTCGACTTCTTCAGCGCCTCCGTCTACCGGATGCTCGGCATCCCCCACGACCTCTATACGCCCATCTTCGCCGTTGCTCGCATCGCCGGCTGGAGCGCCCACCTGCTCGAGCAGTACGCCGACAACCGACTCGTGCGGCCCAACGCCGTCTACTCCGGCGAAAAGTTCCGCGCCTACGAACCGATCGAGGCCCGTGGTCAGGGCGAGAGCTCTACTCCTCGCTGACCATCTCCTCGTAGCCCTCGTCGCCTTCCTGCTCGCGCAGCTCGGCTTCCTGCGCCTCCAGTTCCTCGCGCTCTTCGCGCTGCTCGGCGCTCTCCGCCATCAGGCCGCCCTGCGCGTCCACCTCGAACTCCGCCTCCCGCGCCTCGCGCACCTGTGCGTACCAGCTCCCCCCCAGGAACGTGAGCGGGCTGAAGTTCCGCTCTTCCAGCAGCCAGCGCTCGGCGTATGCCTCGTCCAGCGCCTGCACCGCCACCACTTCGCCCACGAACAGGACGTGGTCGCCTGTGGGAATCACGTCCCGCAGGCCGCACTCGATCCACGCGAGGCAGCCATCCAGAAGGGGCGCGTCCACGCGCAGCGCCGTGAACGCATCGAGCTTGCTGCCCTCGACCTTGTTCTCGTCGACCCCCGAGCGGCTTCCGAAGTAAGCCGTCTCCCGCATGAGCTCCGGTCCGGGGATGTTGAGCGCGAACTCCTCGCTGAAGCGGATCATGTCCGCCGTGTGCCGGATCGGGTGCAGGACCACTCCCACCATCGGCGGCGACATCGAGAGCGGCGCCGTCCAGGCCACCGGGGCCGCGTTCGCGTCGCCGCGCCAGCTCGCGGTGACGATGCTGACCGGCCCGGGATTCAGCAGTCTCCGGGCATCCGTGGGATCGTAGACGCGACGCCCCACCTTGGTGCTCCTGGCTTGGTCTCGGACCCCGCCTCACGCGGGGTGTGCGGCTATGTTAGCTGCCGCCGACCAGTTCCAACCCCTGCTCGTGCTCCTGCGCGTTCCGCCAGCGGATGAACTCCCAGTACTCGAGGAGCTCCTCGATGTCCTGCGGCCGCTTCTCCAGCTCGTTCGCCAGATTTGCGATCCGGCTGTCCCGCACGTACAGCACCACGTCGATGGTGCTCAGGAAGTAGTGCAGAGGGCGGTTCAGGATGCGCGCCACGTTCAGCAGCATGTCGATGCCTACTGCCCGCTGCCCCGCCTCATAGAGGCTGATCGCGCTCTGTGTCGTGTTCAGGAGCTGCGCCAGCCGCACCTGGCTCAGGCCCGCGTCTTTGCGAGCTTGCCGAATGCGATTGCCCAGAACTGCGGAAGTGAGGTCTTTTCCGTTTTCGGTCACTGTCGCTCACCATCGCCCCCCGCTGTGTGAGGCCTTCCGACCATTCACTTTGAGGGGTAGAGAAGATTGTGAAATAGGGTACAAAGCTGCCCGGTACTGTCAACCCTGGGAGCTGTGACTGTCTGGCCGGCTCAGCGCCCGAACCGGAGCCGCTCCACGAGTGCCCGGGGAAGTCCCACCTCCTCCATGCGACGCTGCGTCTCCCCGATGTCGTAGGCAACGCGGTAGTGCGTCACCGTCCCCGCCTCCGTGTCGACCAGCGCGTACGAAGATCGTGGGTCGCCGTCCCGTGGCTGGCCCACCGACCCGGGATTCACGCACAGCGGCTCCTCCCCGAGCGCGAGCGCCTCGCCCGGTACCGGCGTCTCCCCCTCCACCCCCTCTGTCCCGCGCCGCACCAGTAGCGGGACGTGCGTGTGCCCCACGGCGCTGTACGGCGTTTCCTGCAGCTCGAAGTGCCCCTCCGCCGCCTCTTCCGTGATCAGGTACTCCCACAGCGGCTGGCGCAGCGTTCCGTGCGCGAGGCTCCAGTCCCCCTCCCTCGCCACCTCCGCGAGAGCCGCGAGGGAGGCGGCCGTCTCCGGCTCCAGGTGCGCGCGTGTCCACTCCGCTGCCTCCGCCGCCAGCGAGTTGAACCACTCCGTCCCGATCGTCCCCGTCGCCGCCGCGTCGTGGTTTCCCAGCACCGAGACCGCCCCTGCCTCCACCAGCCGCGCCACCACCCCGTTCGGGTCCGCCCCGTACCCCACCGTGTCCCCCAGGTTCCAGATGGCCTCGACCCCACGCCCCTCCGCGTCCGCCAGCACCGCCTCCAGCGCAACGAGGTTCGCGTGTACGTCCGAGATGAGCGCGACTCGCACCAGTTCCTCCCGCTGCGGCATGGGGCGCAGCAACGCCCCTCCCTATACTGGACCAGCGATGACCGCCGCCGTCGAGACGACCCTCACCACCGAAAGCGAGGAGGCCACGCGCTCCCTCGGCGAGCGCCTCGGCGCCCGCCTGCGCGCGGGCGACGTTGTCCTCCTCAGCGGCGACCTCGGCACCGGTAAGACGCGCCTCGCGCAGGGGATCGGCCGCGGCCTCGACTGCCCCGGCCCCGTTACCAGCCCCACCTTCGTCCTCGTGAACACGCACGTCGGCCGTGAGCGCCTCTTCCACGCCGACCTTTACCGCATCGCCGGCGCCGCCGACCTCTCCGAGCTTGGCCTCTGGGAGGAAGCCGAGCGCGGCGTCCTCGTCGTCGAGTGGCCCGACCGTGCCGAGGGCCACCTCCCCGCCGCCACCCTCACCGTCGAGATCGCCGGCAGCCATGGCAACGAACGCAGCTTCCGCCTCCGTGCCGGAGACGCCCGTGGCCGCGAGCTGCTCGCCTCCCTGGAGCTCGCGTGAGCGCCGTCCTCGCCATCGACACCGCCTCGCCCGCCTTCGCCCTTGCCTTCGACGAGGGGCCCGGTGGGGAACCCCGCGTTGTCGAGAGTTCCGCCGACTTCACCCACGCCTCCCTCCTCGCGGCCGTCGAGGAGCACCTGCGCGGCGCCTCCCTCGCCGCCGTCGTGGCCGTCTGCGGCCCCGGCAGCTACTCCGGGCTGCGCGCCGGGATCGCCACCGCCCACGGCCTTGCCCTCGCCCAGGGCTTTGACCTCGCCGGCATCTCCACCCTGGAAGCGGTCGCCGCCGCCTGCGAGCGCGATCCGGATGCGCCCGTCCTCACCGCCGTCCACCCCGCCGGCCGCGGCGAGCTCGCCGCCCAGGACTTCCGCGGCCTCGCTCACGACGGCCCCATGCGCATCGTTGCCCCGGACGACCTCCGTGCCTCCGCCCTTGCCGGCGAGGGTGCGGGCGCACTGGGAGGCCGCGAGGTGCTTCCTCGCGATCGCGCCGCCGCGGCCCTGGCGCGCTTCCGCGCCGGCGCCCTCGAACCCGTTGCGGAACTGACCGCCATCTACCTCCGCGACCCCAACATCACCGCCCCCCGCCGTCCCTTCGGTACCGCTGGCGCGCAGGACCGTCTGCCAGCACGATAGCCGCATGGCAACTGAACGCACCCTCGTACTCGTCAAGCCCGACGCCATGCAGCGCGGCCTCGCCGGAGCCGTCCTTCAGCGCCTGGAGAACCGCGGCCTTCGTCTCATCGGCCTCAAGCTCATGCAGGTCGAGACGGATCTCGCCCGCCGGCACTACGCCGAGCACGAAGGCAAGCCCTTCTTCGCCGGGCTCGTCGACTACATCACCAGCAGCCCCATCATCGCCGCCGTTTTCGAGGGCGACTCCGCCACAGGCGCGGTCCGCAACAGCGTCGGCTCGACCAACCCTTCCCAGGCGGCCGCCGGCACCATCCGTGGCGACTTCGGCCTCGAGGTCGGCCGTAACCTCGTGCACGCCAGCGATAGCCCCGAGAGCGGCGAGCGCGAGACCGCCCTCTTCTTCACCCCCGAAGAGCTCGTCGCCTGGTCCCGCGACACCGACCGCTGGATCTCCGAGGACGCCTGATCGCGAGCGCAGCGCACCGCTCCCGTATGCTTGCCCCACCCCCACACCGATCGGAGCACCCGTGAAGCAGTACGACGCGCCCCCCGCCCTCGCCATCGACCCGGCGAAGAGCTACACCGCCACCATCGAGACGTCTGCCGGCTCGATGACGGCCGAGCTCTTCCCCGGCGATGCACCCAATACCGTCAACAACTTCGTCTTCCTCGCCCGCGACGGCTTCTACGACGACGTCATCTTCCACCGCGTCATCAGCGGCTTCATGATCCAGGGCGGCGACCCCACCGGCACCGGCCGTGGCGGTCCCGGCTATCGCTTCGACGACGAGCCTGTCACTCGCTCCTACGACCGCGGAACGCTGGCCATGGCCAACGCCGGCCCCAACACCAACGGCAGCCAGTTCTTCATCATGCACGCCGACTACCCGCTGCCGCCGAACTACACCATCTTTGGCAAGCTCACCGCGGGCGAGGATGTCGTCGATGCCATCGCCGGGGCCCAGACCGGCCCCAACGACCGCCCCACCGAGCCGGTTGCCATCAGCGGGATCTCCATCGCCGAGAGCTGACCTCAGCCCCCTGCCGGCTTCCCCTCCGCCTCCGCTTCGTCCGGGTGGACCGGTCGTGCATACCCGTAGACGAGCCCGTACGCGATCGTCAGGACGGCCGTGAACCCCGCCACCATCGCCCCCACCTGGAACGCCATCGGTGCGTCGTAGGCGTCCACCACCGCCCCCCCGAGCGCCGGCCCCACCGCCAGCCCCAGCCCGCTCAAGGCCACCGACCACCCGATCAGCGTGCCCCGGTACGACTCCGGCGCCAGGTCCATCATCGAGGCGTTGAGTGCGGGAACCTGCTGCACGTGTCCGCTGAAGATCACCGCCGTCGCCGCCGCTGCCAGGAAGATGTTCGTCGTCGCCGCCGCAGTCATCGCTCCGGCGATGATCAGGAACTGCCCCAGCAGGAGCGGGATCGTCCGCCCGATCCGGTCCGAAAGGTGTCCCGAGGGCACGTACAGGATTCCGCCCGCCACCACCGCCGGGATCAGGAAGACCGTCAGCTGCGCAAACGAGATGTCCAGGACGTTGTCGCCGTAGGGCCGGATTGCGGGCACCAGGGAGCTGATGCCAATCGTCGCCGAGAGGATCAGCGCGCTCAGGAACACCAGCCGCTTGGAGAGGACGCTGCGCAGCGGTGGGCGCTGCTCGTGCACCATCCCCAGCTCCCGCCGGTAAGCGGGGACGCCCATCTGGCCGGTGAGCAGTGCGCCCGCTACCGCCACGATCCCGATGATGAAGAGCGAGTCCGGGAAGGTCTCCACCAGGAGCGCTCCTATCAGCGCGCCCAGTCCGAACCCCAGCAACTGCCCCACGTTCAGGAACCCCACCACCTTGCCCCGTTCGCCCGGCGGGTAGAGATCCGCCCCGATTGCGTACGTGGCCGGCCAGATGAAGGCCGTCGAGATTCCCAGCAGCGCCGAGAACCCGAGGTAGGCCCACTCCTGCTGAATGGCGCCCATCAGGGCCAGCGCCGGGACCATCAAGGCGAATCCCAGCAGCAGCGCGTACTTCCGCTCGATGCGGTCGCTGATCGCCCCTGCCGGCGTCTCGGAGAGGAAACGCGCTCCTCCGTAGAGCGCCAGCAGATACCCCCCGAACCCGTCGCTCGCCCCCAGGTTGTTCGGGACGAACTCCTGGAAGATCGCGAAGATCACGATCCCCAGCGCCACCTGCGCGCAGAAGATGCTGAACCCGAGAGCATGCGGTGCCCCCGTCAGCCATGTGCGCAACGCCAGCCACAGCCGCATCCCCGAGACTCTACCGGTGCGTACCGCTTTGGGCCTTGTCCGCGCACGCTCTCTGGTCCGTTGTCTCTACCACGCCTATCCTGACCTCGCGGTGGAGAACACCCCCGAGAGCGATTTTGGCCAGGCGATCGCTGGACACGACCACGAGGTCGACCTCTTCGGCGGCGCCGTTGCCATCGCCCGCCTCGGACGTGACGACATAGACGCGCACGCCCTTGCCCGTGAGCTCGACCTCATCGCCGAGACCGTCCGTGAGCGCGACGCCGAGCGCTCCGGTCCCCGCCAGCTGGCCCGCGCCGTCACCGCCGAGCTCTTCGAGACGCTCGGCTATCGCGGCAACCGCGAGCACTACACCGATCCCGAGAATAGCTACATCGACCGCGTCATCGAGCGCCGTCTCGGCATCCCCATCACCCTCTCGCTCATCTACATGGAGATTGCCCAGCGCGTCGGCCTGGAGTGCGATGGCATCGGCTTCCCTGGCCACTTCCTCGTCCGCTGCGGGGGCGACGACGGCTTCTTCCTCGACCCCTTCAACGCCGGGGAGCAGCTCTCCCGCGAGGACCTTGAGGGCCGCCTTGAGGGGCACACCTCCGACCTCCCCAGCATCGACTCCCTCCTCGCCGCCGTCACCCGTCGCCAGATCCTCCAGCGCATGCTCGTCAACCTCTGTGTGGCCTATCAGAGCATGGGTGACGCGCCCCGCTGGATTGCCGCTCTCGGCTTCCGCCTGCGCCTCGAACCATGGAATGCGGCCCTCTATCTGGAACGCGGTCTTCTCTACTACCAGGAGGGCGAAGAGGCGCTTGCCTTGGCTGATCTCGAGCGGTACGTTGACAGCGGCGAAACGGATCTGAGTCCGCAAGCGCTCCGCGTACTCGATGACCTCCGAATGCGGCTTGGACGGGAAGGGGGGACTTCATGACGAGCGTTCTGCCCTGTGCCCCCTCTGGCCCGCAGAGGCCCCGGCGCCGCCAGCTCCAGATCGACACCTACCTGCGCATTGCGCGTTCCTTGCGCCGTATCTCGCGCATCATGAACGTCCTTTCCGATGAGGAGCTCGACCGCCTCATCCCGCTCCTCACGGAACGCCGCTTCGCCTCCCGCCAGCTGCTCTTCTCCGCCGGAGAGGTCCCCGAACGTGTCTTCCTCCTCCTCAAGGGCCGCGTCAAGCTCTACCACACCTCCGACAACGGCAAGGAGGTCATCATCGACATCGCCGGCAAGGGCGACCTTGTGGGCGACATGGCCATCCTCGAGGGTGAAGAGCACACCATCTATGCCCGGGCGCTCGAGGAGACCGTCGTTGTCGCGATCTGTTGGGACGACTTTTTCTACCTCGTGCAGCACTCCCCGGGGCTTGCGTTCACCATGGCCGAGATCATGGCCCGCCGCCTCTCCGGCGTGCAGCGCACCCTCATGAACTTGGTCTCCAAGCCCGTCTCCGGACGCCTCGGCGACGCGCTCCTCGATCGCGTCGATGGTGACGATGTTCGCCTCGGCCTCACCCACGAGGAACTCGGCCAGACTATCGGCACGAGCCGCGAGACCGTCACCGCTCTTCTCAGCCGCTTCGTCACCCTCGGCGCCATCGAGCAAACCGACGACGGCTACCGTCTCGTCGATGAGGAGCTGCTGCGCAAGATCGCCAGCGGTGCGGTCGCCGTCTCGCCGCGCCACCCTGTTCGAGGCCAGCCGACCGCTCCGAAGTCTTGAGCGCCGCCGGTAGCAGCGGCGCACAGGCATTCGCCGGCGTCTCTTCGCGCCCCGCCCTCATCGCCCATGGAGGCGGGAACGGCCCGGACCCAGTCCTGGACGCACTTGCGGCCCGCGCCCCCTGCATCGAGGTGGATCTCTGGCTCCACCGCGGTCGCCTCGAGGCCCGTCACGAACGCCGCGTCCCCGGGCCCTTTCCTCTCCTCTACGAGTTCTGGTACCTGACCCCTGCCCCCCGTCCGCCCTACCATCTGGAAGATCTGCTCCTCGCCTGCGAAGGCCGGGCCAGCGTCCTCCTCGACCTCAAGAACGGTCTCGGCAAGCTCGCTCCTGTCCTCCGCCAGGTCCTCGGCGCCTTCGGGAGAGGGGTCGACGTCGTCGCCTCCTCGCAGAACTGGCCCCTACTCCGCGAGGTCAAGGTCGCATGCCCCTGGCTCGACCTGTACTACTCGATCGACACCCCCGACCAGTTCGACCTGTTCCAGTCCGTGATGCTGCACGACCCCCTCCCCGCTGGCGTCTCCTGCCGCCACACGCTCCTCGATCGGCGCATCGTCCGCGACTTCCACGATGCCGGGCTCGCCGTCGCCGCCTGGACCGTCGACGACGGCGACCGTGCCCGCGACCTCGTGCGCTGGGGGGTCGACGCCATCACCACGAACCAGGTCGAGGAGATACGCGCCGCGCTCGCCGCGTCCCCGTGAGCGCCCCTCGCCCCCTCGCCGTCTACGTCCACATCCCTTTCTGCGTGCGAGTCTGCGGATACTGCGACTTCAACACCTACGCCGGAATGGACGCCGTCAAGGACGCCTACACGACCGCCGTCGTCGATGAAATCGCGGCCTGGGCGCCGCACATGCCCGGGCGCGAGGTGACCTCCATCGCCTTCGGTGGTGGCACCCCCGGCGAGATGCCGGCGGAGTCGCTGGTCGCAATCGTCGACGCTGTCCGCGCCGCCGCCCCCCTCGCCCGCGATGCCGAGATCAGCCTTGAGGCCAACCCCGGCACTACCTCCGCCCCCGCCCTCCGCGACCTCGCCGCCGCGGGTGTGAATCGCATCTCCTTCGGCGCCCAGAGCTTCGATGCTTCCGAGCTCGCTTTCCTCGACCGCGTCCACACCCCCGAGGCCACCGCCGCCTCCCTCCACCTCGCTCGCGAGGCCGGCATCCGTAGCGTCAACCTCGACCTCATGTACGGCCTTCCCGGCCAGACGCCCGCAGCCTGGCAGGAGACTCTCCGGCACGCCCTCGACCTCGCCCCCGACCACCTCTCCCTCTACGCCCTCACCGTGGAGTCCGGAACCCCCCTCGACGGCCGGGTCGAACGCGGCGAGGTCACCCCCCTCGACCCTGACGCCGTTGCCGCCATGTACGAGGCGGCCGCGGAGCGCCTCGACACCGGTGGTTACCACCAGTACGAGCTCTCGAACTGGGCCAGGCCCGGCCACGAGAGCCGTCACAACCGCGTCTACTGGACCTGGGGCGACTACCTCGGCATTGGCGCCGGCGCCCACGGCTTTCTCGATGGTGAGCGCTTCGAGAATGTCGCCCACCCGCGGACCTACATCGAAGCCGTCCGTCGCGACGGACGCGCCATCGCCGAGGCCGTCCGCCCCGACCCCGCCACCTCCATGTCGGACTGGCTCGCCCTCCGCCTGCGCCTCGTCGAGGGCTTCGAACCCGCCGCGTTCGCCGAGACTTTCGCAGAACCCCTCGAAGCCGTTGCGGGGCCACCTCTCGACGCCTGCCGCGCCGCGGGTCTGCTTGAAGACTCCGGTGGCCGCCTCCGCCTCACCCCCCGCGGCCGCCTCCTCCACAACGAGGTCGCCGTGCAGGTCATGCTCCACCTCCACGAACGCGCCGCTCAGTCGCCCGCAACGGTGCGAGGGGGCGGCCCCGGCGTGGCATAATCGCCCCACGCCCATGTACGTCGTTGGTACCGCTGGTCACGTCGACCACGGCAAGAGCGCCTTGGTGCGCGCACTCACCAACATCGACCCCGACCGCCTCCGCGAGGAGAAGGAGCGCGGCCTCACCATCGACCTCGGCTTCGCCTGGCTCAACCTCCCTTCGGGACGCGACATAAGCATCGTCGACGTCCCCGGCCACGAGCGTTTCATCAAGAACATGCTCGCCGGCGCCGGCGGCGTCGACCTTGCCCTCCTCGTCGTCGCCGCCGACGAAGGCCCCATGCCCCAGACCCGCGAGCACCTCGCCATCCTCGACCTCCTCGACGTGCCCGCGGGTGTCGTCGCCATCACCAAGTGCGACCTCGCCGAGGAGGAGTACGTAGACCTCGTGGTCGAAGAAGTGGCCGAGACGCTGGTCGGCACCCGACTCGAAGGCGCGCCCATCGTCCGCACCTCCGCGACGACCGGGGAGGGCCTCGACGACCTCGTCGCCACCCTCGACACCGCCCTCGACGCCACGCCCCCGAAGCGCGACCTCGGCCGTCCCCGCCTCCCCATCGACCGTGCCTTCACCATCCAGGGCTTCGGCGCCGTCGTCACCGGCACCCTGCTCGACGGCAGCCTCGAAGTGGGCCAGGAGATCGAGGTCCAGCCAGGCGGCCTCCGCGGACGCATCCGCGGCCTCCAGCGTCACGGCGAGAAGGTCGAGCGCCTCGCGCCTGGAACGCGCGCCGCCGTCAATGTGAGCGGCATCCGCACCGAGCAGCTGCGCCGGGGCATGGTCCTCGCCGCCCGCGACGTGCTCAAGCCCGCCTACGCCCTCGACGTCCGCCTCAAGGCGACCGACATCCTCACTCACCCGCTGGCCCACGACGCGGGCGTGACGTTCCTCTCCGCCACAGCCGAGTCCGAGGCGAAGGTCCGCTTCCTCGACCGCGACGAGCTCGCCCCCGCGGAGACCGGCTGGGCCCAGCTCGTGCTCGAGACCCCCGTCGCCGTCCTCGCGCACGACAGCTGCATCGTGCGCACCCCCAACGAGACCGTCGCCGGCGGACCCATCGCCGCCGTGAATCCCCGCCGCCACCGGCGCAACCACCCCCCGACGCTCGAGGGGCTGGAGCGCCAGCTCGAGGCGCCCCCCGCCGAACGCTTGGCCGATCTCCTCGCCGTCGGCCCCCAGCCCCGCACCGCCATCGGCCCCGCCCTTGGCCTCGAATCCGACGAAGCCAGCGCTGCCGCCGCCGACCTCGTGGCCTCCGGCCGCGCTACCGACCACGGCCCACTCCTCGCCGGCCGCCCCTGGCTCGCCGCCGCTGCCGCCGACCTCGCCGCCGCCGTCCGCGACTACCTCGCCGAGCACCCCCTCCGTCCCTCCGCTCCCCGCGAGCACCTCCGCAGCCGCCTTGCCCTCGAACCGCAGCTTTTCGAGCTTGTCGCCGCCGAGAGTGCCGCCGCTGGCGACCTCGTCGAGCGGGAGCCCGGCGGGTTCCACCCGCCCGGCTACGCCGTCGCCCTCAGCGCGGCCCAGCAGGAGCAGGCCGACGCCTTCGTTGCGGCGGTGAAGGCCGGAGGGGCGAGCCCTCCGACAGAGTCCCTCCCGCCGCCCGACCTTCTCGCCTACCTGGCGGGCGAAGGACTCGTTGAGGACACGGGCTCCGGGGTCGTCTTCGAGGCGAGCGTCTACGCGGACCTGGTCGGGAAGATTCGCGAGCACATCGAGGCCAACGGCTCGGTCAGCCTGGCCGAGGTGCGGGACCTCTTCGGCACGAGCCGCAAGTACGCCCAGGCTCTGCTCGAACACCTCGACGCGACCCACGTCACCCGCCGCACCGGGGACGTCCGCGTCCTCCGCTCCCCGCTGGAGGCCCGCCGGTGACACTGCGCATGGAAGCCGTCGCCGCCGAGCTCCCCGCGCTCATTGCCCGCCACGAGGAGACCCGCGCCGCCGCAGGCGCGGCCATCGAGGGCGCGGGCGACGCCCTCCGCGAGTGGAGCGACGATCCCGTGGCCGCTTCCGCCCGCATCGAGCAGGCGCTCGGTGGGCAGGCCGTCCCCTACGCCCTCGCCGAGGATGATCCCGCCGCCACCTTCCCCGCCCCCGCTCCCGGCCCCGTTGCCGTGGTCGGTGTCGACGGCTCCTCCATCACCCCCGACCGTTTCTCCACCGTGCGCTGCTACGCCATCAACATCGGTCACGCCCTCCTCCCCTATGGCGTCCCGATCGAACCCTCCCTCGACGCCGTCGCCGAGGTCGGCCTCGACGGCGATCTGCTCGAAGGCTCGGGCGACATGCGCCAGGCCCCTCGCGGCCTCGCCACCCGCCTCCTCCGCGACGTACGCGAGCTGGAGCGCGGCGTCGAGCTCGCCGCCCCCGCCGCCGCGACCGGCCCCGCCGTCCTCCTCCTCGATGGCACCCTTCTCCCCTGGGACCTCCACACCCGCCAGGCCTCCGACGAGGCCCTCGCTCCCTACCGCCAGCGCACGATCGAGGCCCTCGACCGCATTCGCGACTGTGGCGAACCCCTGAGCATGGGCGCCTACATCTCCGCCTCCGCCGCCCGCGAGGTCGTGGCCGCACTCAACGTGCTCGCCCCGCCTCCCCCCTCCGCCCCGCCCCTCACCGACGGCGACGTGTTCCGCGGCCTGCTCGAACCGGGCGAACGGAGCGCCATCTTCCACTCCCGAAGCAGCCGTCGCGGGACCGTCGAGTCCCTGCTACCCGGTCACGACGTCGCCCTCTTCTACCTTCGCGCCGGCGACGACATCGCCCGCGTCGAGCTGCCCGCGTGGGCGGCCGCCCCCGCGCAGGTCGACCGCCTCCACGCCACCCTCCTCGACCAGTGCGAGCGCTGCGAGGGCTACCCGCGCGCCCTCCAGGAGGCGCACGAGCAGGCCGTTATCTCCGGTTCGGACCGCGAGCAGTTCGAGCGTCTGCTCGACCGCCTCGCCGGCGATGCCGGCATCCGCGCGCCCCGCAACGGCAAGCAGCAGAGCAAGCGGAGGAGGTCGATCTGAGCGAGACCTGCCGCGTCGTCAACGCCAGCGTGCGCGCCTTCGAGTGCGCCTACGCCCGCTACACGAGTGCGCCCTTCGCCCTCGGCCAGATGCTCGTCGTGCGCGAGGGGCGCTACGACACCTTCGGCGTCGTGACCGGGAGCGAGAGCGGCCCCGACGACCCCTCCCGTCCCCTCGTCCCCCGCGGCGACCCCGGACAGAGCGCCGCCGCAGTCATGGCCAACAACCCCGAGATCGAGCTGCTCCTGCGTACCTCCCTCACCGTCGCCATCTGCGGGCACGTCGATCGCGAGGTCGCCCGTCCCACCCTCCCGCCCATGCCCCCGCCCCTCCTCGCCGAAGTGCAGGCCGCCACCGATGAGGAGAAGGTTCGCGTCGCCGACGAGGGCCGCTTCCTTGTTCCCCTCCTCGCCAACCCTGCCGCCGACGATGCCGTCGTCGCCGCCGCCATCCGCGAGGTCGCCCGTGCCGCCGGCACCGGGGAGCGGCTCTTCCTCGTCGCAGCCGGCAAGGAGCTTGCCCGCCTCCTCAAGGCCGAACCCTCGCGCCTCACGAGTATCCTCCGCGCGGTGGAACCATGAGCGATGCGAACTCCGACGCCACCCGGCCCCTGGGCGTCGTCGTCGGAGGCTCCCTCACGAAAGGCCTCGAGGTGCGGCTCGACCCCGGCCAGACCGCCCAGCTCGGCCAGTACGCGAAGACCGACGTTGGCGGCGGCCACAGCCTCCTCGGCATGGTTACCGACATCACCCTCAAGTCCGTCGATGCCGGCCCCACCGTCTGGCCTCCCGGCGACGACGAACCGGCGCTCCTGCGCGAGGTCCTGCAGGACACCGGTGTCTACACCGCCCTCGCCGTCGACCCCTACCTCGAGCTCGGCGAGAACGGCGAAGAGCCCGCCCGCGCCCGCCGCCTTCCCAGCCACTTCTCCGCCGTCCACCCCGCCGACCAGGACACCCTCGACCGCGCCTTCGCCACCGACGGGCCCAACATCCCCGTGGGCGCCCCCCTCGGCATGGACGAGCTCCAGGTCGGCGTCGACTTCGAGCGCCTCTTCGAGCGCTCCGCCGGTGTCTTCGGCAAGAGCGGCACCGGCAAGAGCGTCCTCGTCCTCCACCTCCTCGACGCCATGCTGACCCGCTCGACGGCCGCCGCCACCAATAGCGACCGCACCGTCGCCCTCGTGTTCGACATGCACAACGACTACGGCTGGGAGATGAAGTTCCAGGGTCCTTCGACCAGCCGCCTCCGCTCCCTCAAGCAGCGCCACCAGACGGACATCGAGCTGTACACCCTCGAATCGCGCGCCGCCCGCTCCGACGGCCAGATCCTGATCGGCACCCGCGACATCCAGCCCGACGACCTCGAAGTCCTGCGCGAGACCCTCGACCTCACTGACCTCGCCGTCGATGCCGCCCACGCCTGCCGTCGCCGCTTCGGCCCCGGCTGGATTGACGAGATCCTCGCCGACGAGCCCTCCTCCGCCGTCGTCGACAAGCTCTGGCGCGAACCTCCCGAGGGGGACGTCAACTGGTCGCAGGTCGCCGCCCAGATGGGCTATCCCGGCTCGCTGGAGAGCCTTCGCCGCCGCATGGAGCGCCTCACCCGCCGCGAGTTCGTCCGCACGGAGGGCTCCCAGTTCGGCGACGTCATCGAGCACGTCGTGCGCTCCCTCCAGGGCGGCAAGAGCGTCGTCGTCCAGTTCGGCCGCTTCGGGAACGACCTCGTCAGCTACATGCTCGTCGCCAACATGCTCTCCCGCCGCATCTGGGAGCGGTACCGCGACAGCACCGAGCGCTCGGAGGAGCGCGAGGCCCCCAACCGCCTTGTCATCGTCATCGAGGAAGCCCACAAGTTCGTCGACCGCTCCCTCGCCGGCCAGAGCATCTTCGGCCAGATCGCCCGCGAGCTGCGCAAGTACAACGTCACCCTCCTCGTCATCGACCAGCGCCCCAGCCAGATCGACCCCGAGGTCCTCTCCCAGATCGGCACGAAGTTCACGCTCCAGCTCGATAGCGACAACGACGTCGAGGCCATCGTCGGCGGCGTGGCCGGAAGGAGCGGGTTGCGCCAGGTCATCGCCGCCCTCGAGAGCAAGCGCCAGGCCCTCGTCTTCGGCCACGCCCTGCCCATGCCAGTTGTCGTCCAGACCCCCGAGGCCACCAACGCCGACTCCGCCCGCGCTTCCCTGCGCGCCCGCCTCGGTCTTCCGGAGCAGGAAGAGACGAGCCCCGCCGCCGCCCTCTTCGGCGCCCCTGCCCGCGAATCCGTTACCCCGGAGGACGGCCGGTGAGCGACGTTCCCCGCGCTCACGCCGAGTGGGACGCTGGCGATATGGGCTGTGGCGAGGTTATCGTGATGCTTCGATCCCGCATGCGGGGACTCGCCCCCGGCGAGGTGCTGAAGCTGACGGTGAACGATCTTGGCGCTCCCCGGGACATGCCCGCCTGGTGCCGTATGACCGAACGCCGGTTGCTTCGCGCAGACCACCCCAACTACTGGATCGAACAGCGTCAAAACCCCTGAACCAAGGAGACACCCGCTCCGTGCCAGGCAAGTTCTGCGTCAACCTCACCTCTTCCGGCAACGACCCCGACAAGGCCACCGTCGGCTTCGTCGTCGCCAACGCCGCCCTCGGCTCCGAGAAGGAGACCCTCGTCTTTCTCAGCACCGAGGGCGTGCGTCTCGCAGAGAAGGGCTACGCCGACCGCATCCACGAGGACGGCTTCCTCCCTCTGACAGACCTCATGAACGCCTTCGCCGACGGGGGCGGGACCATCTACGTCTGCGCTCCCTGCTTCAAGAAGCGCGGGCTCGACGAGAACAACCTCGTCGAGGGCGCGACCATCGTCGGCGGGGCGATGCTCGTCGAGTTCCTCTCCGACGGCGCCCCCAGCGTCACCTACTAGCGGCGGAACCAGTGCCGTGAGCGGTCCCGCCAACGCCGTTGATCCCGTCGAGCGCCACCCGTTCGCGCCCGACGCCAGCTTCGACGGCGGCGACCTCGACTGCGGCGGCGGCCTCCTCCTGCTCATCCGCCGCCACATCGACCCCCTCGCCCCCGGCGGCCTCCTCGAGATCCAGTCCACCGAGCCGACGGTCGAAATCGAGCTGCCTGCCTGGTGCCGGATGACCGGCAACGAGCTCGTCTCCTGGACGAAGTCCGGCGGCCAGCGCAGCTACCTTGTGTCGAAGGGTCCCCTCGCCGCGCGTCAGCCTGCCGCCCCTCCGCCACTCACCCCGGCCGCGACCCGGCCCCTGGTCGAAATCGCCATCCCCGACATGCTTCCGGAGCCCGCCCCCGCCCCCATTACCGAGCCCCTCTCCGTCATGGGGATCGGGAGCTGGCCCCGCCCCCGCTGGATGCTCCAGGCCATGCACGACCACCTTGAGGGCCGCCTCGACGACGGCGCCTTCCAGGAGACTGCCGACGAAGCCGTCCGCCTCGCACTCGAGGCTCAGCGGGGCGCCTGCGTCGACGTCCTCACCGATGGCGAGCAGCGGCGCGACAACTACGCCAGCTTCGTCGGCGGCCTGCTCGACAACTGCCAGCTCATCCCCCTCAGCGACCTCACCGTCATGGTCGACGACCCCGACGAGTTCCACCGCGAGCTCCGCGCCCTGGACGTGCCCGCCGAGGACGTGCGCCACCCCGTCGTCTATGGCCCGCTTGGCCGCAGCCGCCCCCTCGCCGCGCACGAGCTCGCCTTCGTCCGCTCCTGCGCCGAGGCGCCCGTCAAGGTCGCCCTCCCCGGCCCCTACCTGCTGACCCGCACCATGTGGCTCGATTGCCTCCGCGAGCGCCCGTACGAGACGCGCGACGACCTCGCCGTCGATGTCATCCGTGTTCTCCGCGAGGAGCTCCATGCCCTCCTCGCAGGCGGCGCCGCGCTCGTGCAGTTCGACGAGCCGGTGCTCACCGAGGTCGTCCACGGGGAGGCCGGCGCGAAACGAAGCTTCATGTGCGGCGCCCTCAGCGAGAAGCTCGCGCCCGAGCGCGAGCTCGCCTTTGCCGCCGACCTGCTGCGCGAGGTCGTCCGTGGCCTCCCCGCCGAGCGGCTCGCCCTCCACGTCTGCCGCGGCAACTGGACTCCCGACGAGTCGGCCGCCCTCTCCGGCGACTACCGCCCCCTGCTCGGCTTCCTCGGAGACGCTCCCGTCGGAACCCTGTTCCTCGAGCTCTGCACCCCCCGCGCCGGCGAGCTGGAGCTTCTGCGCGACCTTCCCGGCGACAGGCGCATCGGCGTCGGCGTGGTGAACCCGAAGGACCCCGTGGTCGAGCCGGTGGAAGCGATCGCGGAACGCATCGCCCGCGCCGTCAACCTCCTCGGCGAGGAGCGCGTCCTGCTCACGCCCGATTGCGGCTTCGCCACGTTCGCCGACAACCCCGTCGCCTCTGTCCGCACCGCCGAGGACAAGCTCGCGGCCATCGTGTCGGCGCGCGACGCCCTCCGTTCCGCCTGAACGGCCGCTCCTGCGGGCAGCGGCTAGACGCGCCCCAGCGCCGCGTACACCCGATGCGGCACCGCCATCGGATCCTCAGGGAAGCGCTCGGCCAGCATCGCCGCGAGACCCTCGTCAAAACTTGCCACCTCGGCTTCGCCGAGCGTCGCCGCCACGCCCGCGCTCGCCCGGATCCTCCCGCGCCACGCCTCGTGCGTGTACGGCACCGCCACGTCGAACTCGAACGTGGTGCGCTCGCTGAACCCCGCCTCCCGGAGGTCGTCCAGCCAGCGCGGGTGCCGCCCGTTGCCGCCGCCCATCGTCCAGTTCGGATTGGCGGCGGCGATCAGCGCCTCCGTCGCCTCCGGAATGCTCCCGGGCGACGGCACCCAGTCGAGCGAGCAGATCACCAGCCGTCCTCCCGGTTTCAGCAGGCGCCTGGCTTCCGCCGCCGCGCGCGGTCGGTCGAACCACCACCACGCCTGCCCCGAGATCACGAGGTCGGCGTGGCCCGACGGTAGCCCCGTCTCTTCCGCCGTTGCCTGCACGTAGCGGACGCTCACGCCCGCCTGGTCGTCCAGCGCCCGCGCCTGCTCCGCCATCGCCGCCGACGGATCGATGCCCACGACCGTGGCGCCCCTGAGCGCCAGGCCGCGCGCCACCGTGCCCGTCCCGGTGCCGAGGTCCACGGCCTCGATGCCCGTGAAGCGCACGCCGTGCGCCTCCAGCTCGTCGAAGAAACGATCGGGGAAACCCGCCCGGAACGTCGCGTAGTCCGTGGCCGCCCTGCCGAAGTCCACACCCGACATCCGGCGAGCGCGTTCCCCCCTGCCCTCCCGGCCCCCGTTCACGCCTAGCCGCCCGTGGCCGCGGCCTCCTGCGGTTCGCCCTCACCCCGCGACGTGACCCGCCGGAAGAAGCGCCCGACGTCGTGGTGCTCCCACGCCACCAGCACCTGCGCCGCCACGAAGATGCTGCTGTACGTTCCCGCGATCACCCCCACCAGCAGCACCAGCAGGAAATTCTGGATGGTCACGCCGCCGATCAGGAACATCGCGATGATCGTCAGCACCGTCACGAACGACGTGTTGATCGAGCGCACGAGCGTCTCCGTCAGGCTCACGTTCACCGCCTCCGCGAACGGCACGAGCGTGTCTCGCGAGGTCACCTCACGCACGCGGTCGAACACCACGATCGTGTCGTGAACGGAGAAGCCGATCACCGTCAGGATCGCCACGATGAAGGCCGCATCGACCTCGGTGCCCGCCACCTTCGCCAGCAGCGAGAAGAGGCCCAGCACGATCACCGAGTCGTGCACGAGCGCGATCACCGCACAGAGCCCGTACCGCCACGCCGCCCGCTGCCGCCGGAAGGCGAAGGCGACGTAGATCAAGATCGCCGCCGCCGCCGCCACTACCGCCAGCGTTGCGTCCCGCGCGATCTCCGTCGAGACCGTTCCCGAGACCGTCGCGAAGTCGAGCCGCCGAACCGTCCCAAACTCCTCCTCCAACGCCGCCAGGATGTCGTCGATCTCCCCGGGCGGGACAGGCCCCTCGCCTGCCTCCAGCGGAGGCGCGCCCTCGAGCTCGACCGTTCGCACCAGGTACGTGTTGAACCCCGCCCCCTGGACCCGCGCCTCCTCGTGCCCCAGCCGGGCCAGCGCTTCGCGCAGCTCCTCCGGCTGCACGACCCGCACCGGTTGCGGCGCTGGCGGTTCCGCTTCTTCCCCTGCCGGCTCCTCGCCGTCCGTCTCCGCCACCGCCGCCGGCTCCTCCTGCGCGAATTGCAGCGTGAAGGTCGACCCGCCTGTGAACTCGATACCGGCATTCAGCGAGGGCGGAACCAGCAACGTCACCGCCGCCGCCACGAACACGACCAGCGAGAGGCCCAGCGTGACCCAGCGGCGCTGCGCGAACGCGATGAACGTCGGGCGCGGGGTGGCGCGTGCTGCCTCATCTTCGCCATCGGCGGCTTCCGGCTGCGAGGAGAGCGGCTCGGCGTTGAACAGCCAGCGCGAGCGCGCGATCCGCGTCCCCACGAACAGGCGCAGGAACGTCCGCGTCACCACGATCGCCGAGAACATGCTCACGGCCACGCCGATCGCTAGCGTGATCGCGAACCCGCGCACGAACGACGCCCCGAACTGGTCGCCGAACCAGAACAGGATCGCGCAGGTGATGAACGTCGCGATGTTCGAGTCGCGGATGGATGGCCAGGCCCGCCGGCAGCCCGTCTCGATCGCCGTCGCCAGCGGGCGGCCCCGGCGTAACTCCTCCTTCATCCGCTCGAAGATGAGGATGTTTGCGTCGACGGCCATACCCACCGAGAGGATGAACGCCGCGATCCCGGAGAGCGTCAGCGTCACCGGCCACAGCTTGAACACCGTCAGCGTGATAAGCGCGTAGACGATCAGGGCGAACGCTGCCAGCACGCCGGGCAAGCGGTAGTACAGGATCATGAACGCCAGCACGGCCAGCAGTCCGATCTCCGCCGCGTTCACCGAGGCCTTCACCGAATCGTCGCCCAGCGAGGCGCTGACCTCGTTCGCCTGGATCGTGCGGAGGGGCACCGGCAGGGCGCCCGCGTTGAGCTGTCGCGAGAGGTCGTTCGCCTCCGTGAAGCTGTCCAGCCCGGTGATCGTCCCCTGGTCCTCGATCACGCCTTGCACCACTGCGTCCGATATCAGCTCGTTGTCGAGGTAGACCAGCAGCCGTCTCCGCGGGTCCCCGATCGGGTGCTGGAGCGCTCTCGTCGTGATCTGGCGCATGAGCTCGTTGCCCACGCCCGTCGTCTCGAAGTTCACGGCGAAGGTCGTGCCTCGCCGCTCCGGGTACGTGTTGCTCTTCAGGTGCTGGCCCGTCATCGCGATCTCGACCCCGTCGATGAGCCCGCTGGCCGCTACCAGCTGGCTCTCATCGTTGAAGATGCGGTACGAGAGCGTCGCCGTGCGGCCGATCAGCCGCTCCGCGTCGGGAAGGCTCATGCCGGGCACCTGCACATCGAGCCGGTTTCCGCTCGCGATCTGGATCTCCGGCTCAACGACGCCGAACGCGTCGACGCGCCGCTCGATCACCTCTTTGGCGACCTCCAGCGACTCGGTCAGGTCACCGTCGAAGTCCGCGGGCGGCTCTGCCTGGAGCACCAGGTGCGCGCCGCCCTGCAGGTCCAGGCCCAGCCGCATCGTCCTGCGCTCGTAGTCGCCGATGCTGATGCCCCTGCCCTCCGGCCAGAAGTCGCCCGGGAGGTAGCGCGTCGGGGCGCTCGGCCAGACCGCGAACAGGCAGAAGACGCTGACCGCGAGGATGGCCAGGAAGACAAAGGTGGTGGTGGGGTTACGCATTCGGGTCGCCGGCCTCGCCGGCGCCCGCCGCCACCGTCTCGAGCGTCTCGTCCGATGCGGGCTCCAGGGTCGTGAGCCGCCGCTCGATGGCGTCGGTCAGTGCGCGCACGTGGATGCCGGGCGCGATCTCCAGGATCAGCTCCGTTGGCCCGTCGTCCGGGGCCTGCACGTCCTTCACCTCGGCGATGATCCCGCCCGTCGTCACCACTTCGTCGCCGATCTGCAGCTCGCGCACGGCCTTCTTGCGCTGCCGCTGCTGCTTCAGCACCGGCTGCAGCAGGATGAAGTAGAAGGCTGCCACGGCAAGCACCGTGTAGAAAATGACGCTGAACATCACGGCCATGGCAGTACCCCGGACCTAGCCCTCGGCGGTCAGCCGTTCGAGAGATTGGCGCGCCACCGCGAGCGCCGTCGCGCGATCATCCACCTCGCCGGCCAGCTGAGCTTCGCGCACCGATGTTAGGACAGCCCCCAGAAGCCGTCCACTTGGGAGCCCCAGCTCCCGCATCAACTCCTCGCCGTCAATCAGCGCCGGTTCCTCCTCCCGCAGCGCCTCCTCCGTGCGCGTCACGATGTGCCCCAGGAAGGCGATGTGCCGCTCGAAGTTCTCGCGCCGGTAGGTTGGCCCCCGCGTCGCCATGCCGTCCGCGAGCTGCAGCAGCAGGAGCGGCAGCGTCTGCCCGTCCAGGTCCCGCGCGAAGCGGCGCAGCGCCCGATCCGTCGGCGGCCACGAGCGGGCGAACTCCCCGGGCCGCAGGTGGTATCGAACCATCGTCGTCACGAAGTCGATGCTCGCTCGCTCGAACCCCAGCGCCCCCAGCCGCCCCTCCAGCAGCTCCGCCCCCACCGGCCCGTGCCGCGGGAACCGCAGCTTCCCCTCTCGCACCTCCGCCGTCCGCGGCTTCGCGATGTCGTGTACGAGGCACGACAGGCGCAGCAGGTGCATCAGCGGCCGCCCGTCGATCTCCCGGCCCAGCCACTCCGCCACCGGGATCGCGGCCGAGGGGTCCGGCATCCGCAGCCCCTCCACGCCCTCCCCCAGCGCCCGGTCGAGCGACCCGACCGCCGAGAGGTTGTGCTCCAGCACCGTGTAGTGGTGCAGCGCGGGCTGCTCGAATCCCCGCCCCTCCTCCAGCTCCGGCAGCAGCCCCGAGGTCAGCGTCCCGTTTGCGTCGAGGGCGCGCAGCCGCGACTCCGCGTCGTCGCGCGCGATCGCATCGAGCAGGTCCCTGGGGGGTGTCACGCGGGCAGTCTACCGGCGACCCGGGCTAGGCTCGCGGGTGGGCCTGGTCGTACTGCTCCCGTTTCTGCTGGTCCGTGAGCTGCGTGTAGATCTGTGTCGTCGAGATGCTGGCGTGGCCGAGCGCTTCCTGCACGTTCCGTAGCGGCATCCCGCCCGAGAGCATGTGCGTGGCGTACGTGTGCCGCAGTGTGTGCGGCGTAATCCCGTCCAGCCCCGCCTCCCGCGCGTAGTTCTTGAGGATCAGCCAGAACCCCTGGCGCGTCAGCCGTCCCCCGCGGCGGTTCACGAACAGGGCCCCCTCGTTCCGGTTGCGCACCATCTTGGGCCGCACGTGGAAGATGTACTGCCGCAGCTCGTCCACCGCCCGCTGGTGCAGCGGCAACGCGCGCTCCTGGTCTCCCTTGCCGATGCCGCGAACCGTCACCGGGTCGCTCTCGAGCGCCACATGGCCGACGTCCAGCGAGACCAGCTCCGTCACGCGCATTCCCGTGTGGTAGGCCAGCTCCAGCATCGCCTTGTCGCGCTGGGCGACGGGCGTGCTTTTGCGCGCCGGCTGCTCGAGCAATTCGTCGACTTCCTCAGGTGTCAGCGTGCGTGGCAGGGCCTTTCCAACCTGTGGGGACCGCAGCTCCTCCGTCGGATCGCACGTCAGAATGCCTTCCGCGGCCATGAAGCTGAAGAATGACTTCACGGCGGCTACTTTCCGCGCTACCGTCGCCGCCTTGTAGCGCCGCTCCCGCAGTTCCTCCACGAACGTCAGCAGCATCTGGTCCGTGATCGCCTCCCACGAGGCGCCGTTGCCGGAGGTCTGGCGAGCCACGCTCTTCTCGAACTGGGCGAGGTCGCTGCGGTAGGCGGAGATCGTGTTTTCGGAGGCGTTCTTCTCGACAGCCAGGAACGTCAGGAACTCGGAAATGCGGGAATCCACTCCAGGCCCCCCTCCAGGACACGGTCGGAACTCGGTTTGGTGCGGAGGGTTCATCCTAGGCTGACGCGCCACTCTTCGCCAGACCAAATCGCTGCCTCCCGGTGAAGATTTGGTCGGGGACCGGGAACTCGCGTGGGGGCGCTCACGCCGACACGCTTTTGACACACTTTTGTCATGCCGGATCCCAGCGCGAAGATGCGGGATCTCGCTGAAAACCCTTCTACTCTTCCGCCCTGGTGATGCGTAGCCAGCGACGCTTCCCCACCCGCACCCGCGACCCAACCCGCGCCGGCTCTCGCCCGTCCGCGACCACCGCGCCGTCCACCGTCACGGCCCCCTGGTCGAACAATCGCCGCGCTTCCCGGCGGGACGGGGCCGCACCTGCCTCCACGATCACGTCGATCAGCGGCTGTCCCTCGCGGGCCGCCGCCTCGGGCATCTCCTCGGGCTCTTCGCGCCGCTGCACGGTGCGCTCGAAGTGCGCTTCCGCCTGCGCCGCCGCGTCCGCGCCGTGCAGCTCCGTCACGATCGTGCGCGCCAGCCGCTTCTTCTCCGTCATCGGATCGCGCTCGTTGTTTGCGAGCCCCTCGATCGTCGCCACCACCTCGTTCCGGTCGAGATTCGTCGCGAGTTGGAAGTAGTTCCCCAGCACCCCGTCGGGGATCGACATCGCCTTGCCGTACTGCTCCTCCGGCGCCTCGTCCAGCCCGATGAAGTTCCCCGTCGACTTCGACATCCGCATCACGCCGTCGATCCCGACGAGGATCGGCATCGTCACCGGCACGTGCTTCCGCTGCCCCGCCTGCTCCTGCAGCTTGCGCCCCGCCATCAGGTTGAACAGCTGCTCCGTGCCGCCCACCTGCGCGTCGCACTCAAGGGCCAGCGCGTCGTAGCCCTGGAGCAGCGCGTACAGGAATTCGTGCAGGTAGACCGCGTCCTCCGACTGGTACCGCTGCCGGAAGTTATCCCGCGTGAGCATCTCCGCCACCGTGAACTTCGACATCAGCGCGATCAGGTCGTTCAGGTCGAGCCTGCCCAGCCACTCCGAGTTGTGCCGCACCACCGTCTTCGACTGGTCGAGGATCTTCGAAGCCTGGGCGAAATAGGCTGCCTCGTTCGCCCGAATCGTCTCGCTGTCGATCTGCGGCCGCAGCTTGTTCTTGTCCGAAGGATCTCCGATCAGCGCCGTGATGTCGCCGATCAGGAACACGGTCTCGTGGCCGAAGTCCTGGAACTGCCGCAGCTTCCGCAGTGGCACTGCGTGTCCCAGCGTCAGCGACGTCGCCGTGGGGTCGATGCCCAGGTAGACGCGAAGCGGGCGGTCCTCCTCGAGCAGCTCCCGCAGCTCCGCCTCGAACGCTCGCCGCAGACCGCCGTCCCCGTACTCCACGCCGCTCATGAGCACGAACAGCTGCTCGTCGACAGGCGCCATCGTGCGGCTCACGCCAGCACCTCCCGCACGTGCTCGACGTCAGCCGCGATCTGCGCGCGCAGCTCCTCCGGCCCCGAGAACGCCTGCTCGGGACGCACCCGGTCCACGATCGCGATCTCCATGCGCTCACCGTACAGGTCGCCCTCGAAGTCCAGCAGGTGCGTCTCGATCGAGATGTGCCCCTCGTCGAAGGTCGGCCGCCGTCCGATGTTCGTCGCCCCTCGCAGCTCCCGCCCCGCCACCGTCGCGACCGTCGCGTAGACGCCCAGCGCCGGCAGCGCGCGGTCGGCCGCCACGGAGATGTTCGCCGTCGGGAACCCGATCGTGCGTCCCCGCTCGAACCCGCGAACGACGGGCCCGGCGAGCGTGTAGGGGCGTCCCAGCAGGTCCGTGACGGCTCGCATGTCGCCGTCCCCCAGCGCCCTTCGCACCATCGTCGAGCTGCACCGTTCGCCGCCGGCCATCAGCGGCTCGATCTGCACGACCTCGAACCCCAGTTCCTCGCCTGTCCGGCGCATCCGCTCCGGCGTGTCCGCCGGCGCTCCGCGCCCGAAGGCCGCGTCCGGACCGAGCACCATCACCTGCATGCGCAGCAACCGGTGGAACGCCTCCGCCAACTCCTCCGCCGTCACCTCCGAGAGCTCCGACGTGAACGTCAGCGGCAGCACCCACGAGGCGCCCGCCTCGCGCATGAACCGCAGCCGGTCCTCCAGCGAGGTCAGGTAGCTCGGCATGATGTCGGGCCGCAGCACCGTCGCCGGATGCGGGTGCAGCGTCACTACGCCCGGCGCGAGCCCGCGTGCCTCCCCCTCTTCCCGCAGCCGAGCCAGCAACGCCTGGTGCCCCCGATGCACGCCATCGAACACGCCCATCACGAGCGCGCTCCCGCGCGCGGGGGCGGCCATCTCCAGTTGGGCCAGCGTCAGCGATGGCAGCGTCACGGTCATGGCTCTCGCGAGGGACGCCCCGGCGCCCCTGCTCCCCACTCTCGCACGATGCCGCCAGCTACACTAGCCACATGCGCCTCCGGCTCTTGCTGGCGCTCATCTGGCTCGGCGTCATGGTCGGACTGGCGAGCACGCCCAGCCCGGAGGACCCCTCCAGCGGCGCGCTCGCGAACGCCGTCCACGCGATCCAGTACGCCGTCTTCGTGCTCATCCTCCTCAGTGTGGCCCGAGCCGTGCTTCCGCGCCTTCCCGCGACCGTCCTCTTCGTGCCCATCCTGGGAGTCGCTCTGCTCGTGGGCGCCGGCCAGGAGTGGTACCAGTCCTTCCTCCCGTACCGCTCCGCCGACCCCGAGGACATCCTCTACGACACGATCGGAGCGGTCGGTGGCCTGCTCCTGGGAACGCTCGTCGCGGCGCTCTGGCAGCGTCGGCTTCAGCGTCAGCTCGCCGCCTTCTGAGCCAGCGCTCGCACGCGGATATCCCCCCACGCCTGCGACTGCTCCACCTCGCACGTTCCCCGCTTCAACAGCTCCAGCAGCGCGATGAACGTCACCACCACCTCCACCCGCGACGTGCAGGACTCGATGACCCGCCGGAACGAAAACGATCGCCCCCCGCTCCGCAGGCGTCCCTCCAGCATCGCGATCTGGTCCGCGAGGCTCACGTCGCTCCGCTCGACCGTGCCGTCCGGTTCCTCGGGCATCCGCTCCAGCACTTCCATCATCACCGCGTAGAGCGCGTCCATCGTCACTCCGGCGAGGGCGTTCCCCTCCGGTGGCTCCGGCGGCGCCGCGCCCCTCGGATAGGTGCGCCACCCCGCCTCCATCCGCTCCCCCAGCGCGTCCGCTGCCTCCCGGTAGCGCTGGTACTCGAGCAACAGCGCCACCAGCTCCTCGCCGGGGTCAGCTTCCTCGGGCTCCTCTTCGTCGTCGTCTCGTCCCGGCAACAGCGCCCGCGACTTCAGCTGCAGCAGCTTCGCCCCGATCGACACGAACTCCGCCAGTGCCCCCGCATCCAGCGAGTCGTCGGCGTGAACCGCTTCCAGGTACTGGTCAGCAACCGTCACCAGCGACACGGTCGTGATGTCGAGATCGCGACGCTGGATCAGCGTCAGCAGGAGGTCCAGTGGGCCCTCGAACGTCGGCAGGCGGATCTCGTGCATGGCCTCCCGAAGGCCGCCCCCCGCCAGTGCGCCTCGTACCGGCTCATCCCGCTGCCCCGGCCCCGACTCCGAGGCCGTATGCTCGACTGCAGCGTCTCGACGAGCGGATTGCATGATCTCGCGGCTCGCGCCTATGGCAAAGCGCGAAGGCGCCTCACTCTCCCGCCGGCGACTCTGCTCCGTTCGCCGGCGCCAGGTCCGTCCGTAGCCGTTGCGCGTCCCGAAGGTAGATGTGCTGGATGTCCTGCGGAGCCGCGTCCGTGTTCACGTGCAGCAGGATGCGCACGCACTTCTGCATCGAGCCCGGCACGTTCATCTCGTGCCCGCACAGCAGCGGAACGTACTTCCACCCCTCCAGCCGTCGGGTCGCCTCCGCCGGGAACTCGGCATTCAGGTCGGGTGAGGTCGTGAAGTGGCACGAGGCGATGTCGTCCGCCACCACGCCGTTTGCCTCGACCATCGCCTCCAGGAGCTCGCGCGTCCCCTCGAGGATCGCCTCGCGGTCGTTCTCGCCAACCGTGATCGCTCCGCGGATGCCGCGAACCGCCATCGATATCACTCCCGGGGAATCAGCTATGCGCCTGCTCCACTGCGCCCCGTAACCCGTTCGACGTACGAACGCACGCGGTCGACGCAGCCTTCGACGCTCCCCTCTTCGATGGCCGCGATGATAGCAGAGCCCACGATCACGCCCTCCGCCACCTTCCCCACCCGCGCCACCTGCTCCTCCGTCGAGACACCGAACCCGACTGCGATCGGGAGCCCCGTGTGGCGGCGGATCGTCGCCACCAGGTCGCCGACCTCCGCCGGGACTTCCGCCCCTCCCGTCGTTCCGGTCACGCTCACGCAGTAGATGAACGAGTCGGCCACCGACGCGACCTCCCCCATCCGTTCCTCCGCCGTCGTCGGCGCGACCAGCGGCACGAAGCTCACGCCGTTCGCCGCGCACGCCTGCCGGAACGTCCCGGCCTCGTCCGGCGGGAGGTCCACCACGATGAATCCGTCCGCACCTGCCGCCGCCGCGTCCGCCGCCGCCCGCTCCTCTCCGTACGCCAGCAAGGGGTTGTCGTAACCCATCAGGACCAGCGGGACCGAAAGCCCCCGCGATCGCGCGTCCCGAACCATCTCGAGGCAGTCCGCGTACGTCACCCCCGCCGCCACCGCCACCTCGTTCGCGCGCTGGATCGTCGCTCCGTCGGCCAGCGGGTCCGTGAACGGCACGCCCAATTCGATCACGTCCGCGCCTCCCGCCTCCAGCCCCAGCAGCAGCGGCACCGTCTGGCCGGGCTCGGGGAACCCCGCCATCACGTAGGCCACGAACGCCGCCCGCCCCTCACCGTTCGCCTCCGCGAACCGCGCCCGCAACCGTTCTGACATCCGCTACGCCTCCGTCACCAGCAGAAGGGAGAAGCTGGCCGCGTTGAACAGCACGTGGAAGGCCACGCTCTCCCAGAGATTCCCGCGTCGCCAAAACAGCCACGCGAGGACTACGCCGATGATAAAGAACGGAATCAGGCTTCCCGTGTCCAGGTGCACCCCGCTGAAGACCGCCCCGGAGATCAGCGCCGCCGGCCAGAAGCCCCACCGCTGCAGCCCCCCGAAGATGAGCCCCCGGTAGAAGATCTCCTCCGAAAGCGGCGCGGTCACGATCACGGCGATCCCCGTCAGGACGATCGTGGCCGGGTGGCGCATCACTTCGAACGGCACCGTGCTCTCGGGCTGCAGCGCCTCGATGTCGAGGGCGTTCACGATCGCCGCGTAGACCGCCACCATCACGTAGCAGCCCACCACTGCGAATACCGGCCGCCACAGCCCGAGGGTGCTGAAGCCGGTCAGCTTCAGTCGCTCGGCCAGCTCCCCCATGTTGTGCCGCGTGACCCCCAGCACCACCCCCACGAACGCCACCTGGAGCCCAAGCGTGATGACCAGCGCCAACGAGAGCGCCGTCTGGTCTCCGCGGACCTGGGGAGGTTCGGGCAGTTCGACGCCTTTCGCCGCCGCCGCCAGCCGCTCGTCGGCGTAGGCGGCGACCTCCCGCGCCTTCACGAACACGTCGCCCACGTCGCGCGACTCGCCCACCGCTTCCAGCACGAGCGCCGAGAGGAGCAGCGTCACCGCCAGCGCGGCGACCCCCCCGAGGATCCCGAACGCGACCTGGGGCGGTCCCCAGGGCAGACCCCCTTCCCGCCCCCCGGCGGGCTCCGGCATGACGACCTGCGCGCTCAGAGCGTGACGCCCAGCGCCTCGGCGACCGTGTGCATGTCCTTGTCGCCGCGGCCGCTCAACCCGATCAGCACGTCACCGCCCTCGCCCAGCTCCTCCGCCAGCCGGATCGCGGGCAGGATCGCGTGTGCGGGCTCGAGCGCCGGGATGATGCCTTCGCTCCGCGTCAGGCGCTGGAACCCCTCGAGCGCCTCCGCGTCGTCCGTGGCGATGTACTCCGCCCGCTCGCTCGTCTTCAGCCACGAGTGCTCCGGCCCCACACCTGGATAGTCGAGCCCAGCCGAGATGCTGTGCGTGTCCAGGATCTGTCCCGCCTCGTCCTGAAGAAGATAGGTACGCGTCCCGTGCAGCACCCCCGGGCTCCCCGCGACCAGCGTCGCCGCGTTCCGCCCCGGCGCCGACAGGCCTTCTCCGGCCGCTTCCACCCCCACTAACCGCACCGGGTCGTCGATGAACGGGTGGAACAGCCCGATGGCGTTGCTCCCGCCGCCCACGCAGGCGACCGCCACGTCCGGCAGGCGCCCCGCCTGCTCCAGCATCTGCTCGCGCGCCTCCCGGCCGATGACCGCCTGGAAGTCCCGCACCATCGTCGGGAACGGGTGCGGCCCGATCGCCGAGCCGATCAGGTAGTGCGTCGTCCGCACGTTCGTGACCCAGTCCCGCATTGCCTCGTTGATCGCGTCCTTCAGCGTCCGGCTCCCAGAGTCGACCGGCACGACCTCCGCTCCCAGCATCTTCATCCGGAACACGTTCAGCGACTGTCGCCGGATGTCCTCCGTGCCCATGTAGACCACGCACTCGAGGTTCAGCTTCGCGCACACCGTCGCCGTCGCCACGCCGTGCTGCCCCGCCCCCGTCTCCGCGATGATGCGCGGCTTCCCGATCCGCTTTGCAAGCAGCGCCTGCCCCAGCGCGTTATTGATCTTGTGCGCCCCGGTGTGCGCCAGGTCCTCGCGCTTCAACCAGATGCGCGCCCCGCCGACCTCCGCCGTCAGGCGCTCCGCCAGGTAGAGCGGCGTGGGCCGCCCCGCGTAGTGGCGCTCCAGCTCCGCCAGCTCCTCGGTGAACGCGGGGTCGTTCCGGGCCGCGTCGTACGCCTCTTCCAGCTCCTCGTGCGCGGCTACCAGCACCTCGGGGATGTAGCGCCCGCCGAACTCCCCGAACCGCGGGGCCAGGTCCCTCCTCGTCTCCGTGCTCATCGTCCTGCCCCCTTCGCCGCGCGGATGAACGCGCGCACCTTCTCGATGTCCTTGACGCCCTCGGTCTCGACGCCGCTGGAGACGTCGACCGCCCACGGATCGACCGCCCCGACGGCGTCCGCCACGTTTTCCGGGTCGAGCCCGCCCGCCAGCATCAGCGGCAGCCGTCGCCCCACCTCGGCCGCGACCTCCCAGTCGAACGTCTCGCCCGTGCCGCCCCGCGCCGCCGCCGAGCCCGTGTCGAGCATGATGCCGGCGGCTACCCCCGGCGTGGCCGTGTCGACAACGTCCTCCGCCGTCGTCTCCGGGTGCACGTGGATCGCCTTGAGCACGGGCGGACGGATCTGCCGCACGAACGACTCGTCCTCCTCGCCCGAGAGCTGGATCAGCTCCAGCCCGGCCGCCTCCGCGATCTCGTTCGCGTCCTCCACTTCCTGGTCGGCGAACACCCCCACGAGCAGCGGCCGCCAGCGCGCGAGCGCGTCGTCGATCGCCTCGTTCCACGCCCCAAACCAGCTCGCGCCGCGTACCTCCCCCCGCCCCGGCCCCTCAATCCTTGCGACGTCGGGGCTCCGCCGCGTCTCCCGCACCGCCTCGATGATCTCGTAGCACTGCTGCGGCGTGACCTGGCGCCGCGACTCCGCGAACATCAGCCCGATGAAGTCGGCCCCCGCCTTCACCGCCTCGCGCGCTGTCTCCGCGTCGCGCACCCCGCAGATCTTGACGCGCGTCATCGTCCCCGCAGCTCCGCGATCATCGCCGCCGGGTCCTCCGCCCGCATGAGCGCCTCTCCCACGAGCACCGCTTTCGCCCCCACCCCCTCGAAACGGACGACATCCTCGCGTGTGCTGATGCCGCTCAGGGCCGCCAGCAATGCCGTCTCCGGCGCGCCCCCCGCCAGCCGGTCCGTCGTCCCCAGGTCGACGTCGAAACTGCGCAAGTCCCGGTTGTTGATCCCCACCAGCCGTGCCCCCACCGCCGCCGCGCGCTCCATCTCCTCCGCGTTGTTCACCTCCACCAGCGCCTCCATCCCCAGTTCGCGGGAGCATTCCAGCAGCCGCCCCAGCATCTCGTCGTCGAGGCAGGCCACGATCAGCAGAACCGCATCGGCCCCGTGCGCGCGAGCCTCCAGCAGCTGGTACTCGTCGGTGAGGAAGTCCTTCCGCAGCAGCCCCGGACGCTCGTCCCCGAGCTCCTCCACCGCCTCCCGCGCCCCCTGCAGGTCGTCGAGCGTCCCCTTGAACCACGCCGGCTCCGTCAGCACCGAGATGCCCGCCGCCCCGCCCCTCGCGTAGCGCAGCGCCTGCTCGGCGGCGTCCATTCCCGGCGCGATGTCGCCCTTGCTGGGCGAGGCGCGCTTGATCTCCGCGATCACTGCCGGCGGCGCCTCCGCCAGCCGAGCGACGAAGTCGATCGGCGGCGACGCGGCGCTCGCGGCACGCTGCAGCTCGCCCAGGGGGACTGCGGCCTTCGCTTCGGCCACGTCCTCGCGGCGCTTCGCCACGATCGTCTCCAGGATGCTCGGCGAGCTCACGAGACCTCCTGCGTCAGCCTCACGTACGACTCCGCCACGACCCGCGCCCGCCCCGATGTCAGCGATTGCCGCGCCATATCGGCCCCCTCCGCGAAGCTGTCCGCCAACCCTGCCGCCCAGCACCCCGCCGCCGCGTTGAGCGTGATGAAATCCGCGACCGGTCCTCCCTGCCCCGCCAGTACCGCCCGCAGCGTCGCCGCGTTCTCGGCCGGGGTTCCCCCCGCCACCGCCTCGAGCGAGCACCCCTCCACGCCGAACCTCGCGGGCGTCAGCTCCTCCTCCCGCACCTCGCCCCCCTCCAGGATCCAGGCGTGCGTTGGTGTTGCGGGACTGATCTCGTCGAGCCCGTCCTCCGAGTGCACGACGACCGCGCGGTCGAGCCCGCGGATGCGGAACGCCTCCGCGAACAGCGGCCCGAGGTGGGCCGACCCCACGCCCGTCAGCTGCGCCCGCGGCTGCGCAGGGTTCGAAATCGGCCCGAGCACGTTGAAGATTGTGCGCGTCCCAAGCTCCCGTCGCGGACCGCCCACGTGCCGCATCGCCGGGTGGAAGCGCTGCGCGAACAGGAACCCGAAGCCGCACTGCTCGATAACCCGCGCCACTTCCTCACCTCCGAGGTCGATGCGCGCCCCCAGCGCCTCCAGCAGGTCCGCCGAGCCGCAGTTCGAGGACGCCGCCCGGTTCCCGTGCTTCGCGACGCGAGCGCCCGCCCCCGCCACCACGAAGCCTGCCGCCGTCGAGACGTTGAACGTGTCCGCTCCGTCGCCGCCTGTCCCGCACAGGTCGACCACGTTTCCCGCGGCGCACGGCTCCGCGTGCCGCTCCATCACCGCCCAGCACGCCGCCACGGTCTCGGGAGTCTCCCCGTGCAGTCGCATCCCCGCGAGGAACGCCCCGATCTGCGCCTCGGTCGCATCGCCCGACATGATCGTTTCGAGCGCCGCCGCCGCCTCATCCGGCTCGATCCCGCCGCCGTCGACCAGCGCCCCGATAGCTGCCTGAATCGCCGTCATCGCTCCCACGTCCCTCCCTGCAGGTCGAGGAAGTTCTGCAGCAGCGCCTTCCCGTGCTCCGTCGCGATCGACTCCGGGTGGAACTGGACCCCCTCGACCGTGTACCGCTCGTGCCGGACTCCCATGATGATGCCGCTCTCCGACCGCGCCGTGACCTCCAGCGATTCGGGCAGCTCGGCGGGGTTCGCCGCCAGGGAGTGGTACCGCACCGCCGTGAACGGGTCGGGCAGTCCCGCGAACACCCCCCTGCCGTCGTGGCTGATCGACGACGTCTTCCCGTGCTTGATCTCCCCCGCCCCCACGATCTCCCCGTCGAACGCCTCGCAAATGCACTGGTGCCCGAGGCAGACCCCCAGCACCGGCGTCCGCCCCGCGAAGCGCCGCACGATCTCCGTCGAGACTCCCGCCCCCGCCGGTCGCCCCGGCCCCGGCGAGATGACGACCCGGTCCGGCGCCAGCACCTCGCACTCCTCGACGGTCACCTTGTCGTTCCGGTGCACCACGATCTCCGCGCCCAGCTCCGAGAGGTACTGGTACAGGTTGTAGGTGAAGCTGTCGTAGTTATCGATGAGCAGCGTCGTCATCGGTCCAGGCTCCCCTCTGCCGCCAGGTCCTCCGCCACCTCCCGCAACGCCACTGCCAGCTCCTCGGGGGTGTACCCGTACCCCCGACGGTCCAGGTGGAACTTCTCCGCGAGGTACTCCGTGTCGAGGGCGCTCGGCGATGCCAGGTCGAGGGGATACGCCGTCCCCGGCTCCCCCAGCAGCACCACGAGGAAGTAGCCGTCGCCGGCCCCCCGCGCGTACGGCGCCGTCTCCTCGAGCAGTGGCACGAGCGCCAGGTCGAGCGTGTTCGCCCGGTAGAAGCGCGCCGCCACGTGCGTGACCGCCTTCGCCGGCGCCGCGCCCGTCACGAGGTCGCTCCCGTCGCCACGCGGCGCACGTACGCCAGCACCTCGGAGGGGTGCTCCGCCAGCAGGTCCGGGCCTTCGGCCCGTACCCGCTCCGCGTCCAGCGACCCCCACGCCGCGCCGATGGCGTGGCAGCCCGCCGCCCGCGCCGCCTTCACGTCCGCGGGCGTATCCCCCACGTACGCGATCTCGCCCGGCTCGTCGAGGCACAGGCGCTCCATCGCCACGAACAGCGGGTCGGGCTCCGGCTTGTGCGCCTCGCAGTCGTCGTGCCCGACCACGGTCGCGAAGCGGTCCAGCAGCCCCGTCTTCGTCAGCTCGCCCGTCGCCCCCCACGAGATCTTCGAGGTCACGACCGCCAGCTCGAGCCCGTCCGACCGCAGCGCGTCCAGGGTGTCGACGACCCCCGGGAACGGCTCCAGGGCGAAGTCGATCGCGTAGTACCGCTCCCGGTAGCGCTCCGCGAAGCGCAGCCAGTCGTCGCCCAGCAGGTTCCTCGCCATCTGTTCCAATGTCCGCCCGTTGTGCTCGCGCCAGAGCGCCTCGGGGTCCACCGGCCGGATGCCGAGACAGTCCTCGTAGGTCCCCGCCAGCGCGTCCATCCGCCCCGGAAGCGTGTTCAGCACCGTGTCGTCCAGGTCCCAGAACACCGCTCTCACGACGGTCGCTCCGGTCGCTGAACGCCTCGTTCCGCGAAGACTTCCTCCATCACCGGCCATGCCGTGAGCGCCGCCGGGAAGCCCGCGTAGACCGCCACCATCCGCAGCGTCTCGACCACCTCGCCTGGCGTTGCGCCGTGGTTGAGGGCGCCGTTGATATGCGACCGCAGCTGGTTCGGCCTGCCCGTGAGCGCCGCCAGCATCGCCACCACCTCGAGGCTGCGTGTGCGCCGGTCCAGCCGGTCCGTGCCCCACACCTCCCCCAGCGCGAAGTCGACCACGTCGTCGGCCAGCTCCGGTGAGTTCGCCCGCAACCCCGCATGACGCGCGTCCGGATCACCCCCGCCCGAGAGCGTGCGCAGCACGTCCCGCCCCGCCTCCCGGCGGGACGCGAACGGACTGCTGCCCGCCGCCTCCGCTTCCACGCCCATTTCCCGTTGGAGCGCCTCCAGGATGGCCCTGCTGTCGTCGCGCGGCTCGGCCAGACCGAACGCGGCCAGGACCCCCGCCCGCACATGCTCGTCCATCGGCAGGTCCGCCAGCGTTCCCGCCTCCGCCCACAGCTGCTCGACCCCGTCCGCCACCGCCGGCTCCCCCTCCCACGCGCTGGTCGCGAACACGTTGTAGACCATGTGGCCCTCCGCCGTCGGGATGAACAGCGTCTCGTAGAACGCCTCCTCGATCCCCTCCACGGTGACGCCCATCTCCCCGAGGATCGCTGCCATCCCCAGGTCCACGTCGTCGTGCTCGGGCAGCAGATCGCCGCCGGGCAGGATCCAGCCTGCCGCCCCCGGTTCCCGCAGCAGCAAGAGCTTCCCCTCCCGCTCGAGGATCGCAGCCAGGTGGATGCGCTGCGCCATCGCTAGCCCCCCACCCGCTGCGGCGCCTGCTGCGCTGCCGCCAGCTCCGCCTGGTCGATCGCCCGCTCCAACGCCAGCATCTTGTTCACGCTCTCCTGGTACTCCGTAGCCGGCTCCGAGTCGTACACGATGCCGCCGCCCGCCTGGAGGTAGGCGTTCCCGTCTTTCACCACCATCGTGCGGATGGCGATGCACGTGTCGAGGCTCCCCGCGAAGCTCGCGTACCCGACCGCCCCCGCGTAGATGCCCCGCCGCTCCTGCTCAAGCTCCGCGATGATCTCCATCGCCCGCACCTTCGGCGCCCCCGAGACCGTTCCGGCCGGGAACACCGAGCGGAAGGCGTCGTACGGCGTGCGGTCCTCGCGCAGTTGACCCGAGACCCGCGAGACGATGTGCATCACGTGCGAGTACCGCTCGATCTCCATGAGCTGATCCACCTGCACCGTCCCCGGCTCCGCCACGCGCCCCACGTCGTTCCGCCCCAGGTCCACCAGCATGATGTGTTCCGCCCGCTCCTTCTCGTCCGCCAGCAGCTCCTCCGCGAGCGCGTCGTCCTCCTCGGGAGTGGCCCCGCGCGGACGCGTCCCCGCGATCGGGTGCGTCGTCACCACCCCCTCCTCCACCCGCACCAGCATCTCCGGCGAGGCTCCCACGATCTGGAATCCGTCCAGGTCCAGATAGAACATGTATGGCGACGGATTCACCGTGCGCAGCTGCCGGTAGATCGTGAACGGGTGGACCGACGTCGGCCGCCGGATCCGCTGCGAGGGCACCGCCTGGATGATCTCTCCGCCCACCACGTCCTCGCGGATGCGCTCGACCATCAGCTCGTACCCCTCCCGCCCCACGTTCGAGGTGCCCTGGGCGCTCACCCGGGCCACCTCGGCCACCTCCTCCACCGGGAGCGCCAGCGGCTGGCTCAACCGCTCCAGGATCGCATCGATCTTCCCTGCCGCCTCGTCGTACGAAGCCTCGATGTCGCCATCGAGGCGGCAGTGCGCGACCGCCCGGATCGTGTGGCGCACGTGGTCGAACACCACCATCGAGTCGCACAGCAGGAACATCGCCTCGGGAATGCCGACGGGGTCGTCCTCGTTCGCCGGTACGCGCGGCTCGAAGTGGCGGATCGCCTCGTAGCTCACGTAGCCGACCGCCCCGCCCGTCAGCCGCGGCAGCCCCGGCATCTCGACCGCCTTCAGGCCCGCGAGCGCCTCCTCGAGCGGCTTCAGTGGGTCGCCCTCGTACGCCTCCCCCGGACCCGTGCGGATTACCTGGTACGGGTTCGCCCCGATGAACGAGTAGCGCGCCAGCCGCTCGCCCCCCTCCACCGACTCCAGCAGGAACGAGTACCGCCCCTCGCGCACCTTCAGGTACGCGGAAACGGGCGTCTCCAGGTCCGCCGCCACTTCGCGGTAGACCGGCGCAAGGTTCCCCCCGCCCGCCGCTGCGAGCGCCTTCACCTCGTCGAGCGTCGGGTGCAGCACGGTCAGCTCCCCCGCGGAGGCCCGTTGAGGTAGTTGATCGCCATCGCGTCGCGCACCAGCGCCATCGTCTCCTGCGCCGTCGCCCGCGCTCGCGCCGTACCCGACTCCAGCGCATCCCGCACCTCGTCCAGGTGCGCCTCGTAGTAGGCGCGCCGCTCGCGGAACGGGTCCAGCAGGTTGTTCACCGCGACCGTCAGCTTCTGCTTCACTTCGACGTCGCCCACCTTCCCGACCACGTATCGCTCCTTCAGGTCGTTCACCTCGTCGGTGTCCGGATTGAAGGCGTCGTGGTACATGAAGACGGGGTTCCCCTCGACGTGGCCGGGGTCGGTTGCGCGAAGCCGCGTCGGGTCGGTGAACATGCCCCGTACTTTCTTCGCCACCGTGTCCGCGTCGTCCTTGAGCTCGATCGTGTTGCCAACGGACTTGCTCATCTTCGCCTGTCCGTCGAGCCCCACGAGCCGCGGGACGCGTCCCACCAGCCCCTCCGGCTCCGGAAACACCTCCCGGAACTGCCGATTGAAGCGCCGCGCCAGCTCCCGCGTCATCTCGATGTGCGGCAGCTGGTCCTCTCCCACCGGCACCAGGTGCGCCCGCGGCATCAGGATGTTCGCCACCTGCATCACCGGATAGGTGAAGAACGCCACCGGCACCGACTTCTTCCCGAAGTCGTCCATCTCCGCCTTCAGCGTCGGGTTCCGCTGGAGCATGCCCAGGGGCAGGTACCAGCTGAGCCAGGTCGTCAGCTCCGCGTGTTCCGGGACCAGGCTTTCGATGACGAAGCAACTCTCCGCCGCGTCCAGCCCCACGGCGAGCCAGTCCAGCGCCACCTCCCAGACCGACTCGCGCACGCGCTCGAAGTCGTCCGCGTAGTCCGAGACCTGGTAGTCCGCGATCAGGAAGTGGCAGTCGTACTCCCGCTGCAGGCGGATCCAGTTCTCGAGCGCCCCGGCGTAGTGGCCCAGGTGCAGCGACCCGGTCGGCCGGATGCCGGTCAGGATGCGCTTTCGCTCGCTCATCAGGATCCTCCCTCGGCGGCCCGCGTTAGGCCGCTGCTCCGTAGCAGCCGTCCAGGAACCCCAGCAGCCGCTCGCTCGCGCGCTCCGCCGCCGCCACCACGGCGTCGCGGTCCTCGCACAGCTCCTCGATCGCCGAGAGCTCGGCGCCCGAGTGGGCTACGTCCGAGACCAGGTGCACCGAGAAGAATTCGAACTGGTCCGGGAGCAGGTCGTAGTGCTCCGTCAGCCCCTTGATCTTCTCCCAGGCGATCGCCGGCACCTGCGACTCGTAGGCGAACAGCGTCGCCAGCGCCTCAGCCACGGGCGCCTCCCGAGCCACGTGGGCGTAGTGCTCAATAAGCGCCGTCGTCTCGGGATGGGGTGTCGACTCCTCAACTTCCTCGCCCGAAACGCCCAGCGCTGCCGCGAACTCTAGCCACAGGGCGGGGTGGTTCCGCTCGCCGTGCTCCTCGTCCCAGAGGTTGTTCAGCAGGAGCTGCCGGATCGCCGGCGACTCCGTGCGTGCGTGGATCGCGCTCAGGAAGCGCGGAAACGCCCGCTCGAAGTGGTAGTACTGCCGCGCGTAGTCCTGCAGCCGCTCGACCTCGAGCGTGCCCGCGCTCCACGCCTGGTAGAAGGGGTGCTGCAGCAGCGACCGCTCTCCAATCGCCTCTCGCATGCGCGACTCCAGCGCCGTCCCTGATTCCGTCATCGTCATCTCCGACCTCCTTGTTTGCCTGTTCCTTGTTTCCGAAGCCGTGCTCTTCCCCCTTCGCGGCGCCTTCTGCCTGTGTTGCCACAGTGCCAGGCGGCCCAGAGGAAAACCGGCCCAGAAAAAAACCCCCGGTCCTAAAGGACGGGAGTTCCCGCGGTGCCACCTTCGTTCCCCGGCCTCCTCAAGTCAGGGGCCGGAGCGCTCAGCGGGCGCGCCTCCGTTTCCGGACGGAGCGCCCGGGGCCGCTAACGGGGCCCATCCCGCCCCCGCCTACCCACCGTTTCCGGCTTCTGCGAGGGAGCTCCCGGGTCCATTCGCCGCTCTCGGACCTGCCGGGCTCTCACTGCCCCCGGTTCGCTGCAAGGCCGTCTGAGCGGGTACTCCTCCCGATCGCCGCTTCTTCGATTCAGTTGTCGTTCGAGCCTAGGTGCGCGGGCCCGACCGGTCAATACGCGGAACGCCCTACTCCGCCGGCAGGAACTGGTTCAGCGCCGACATCGCGTCTGGTTCCGTGAGCAACGGGGGATGCGCCGCCCCCGTGACCTCGACCACCCGTGCGTCCGGGTGCTCGCGACCCATCTTCGCGGCCGTCTCCTTGCCCAGGATGTCGCTGTGCTCCCCCCGCAGCACGAGGATCGGGCATTTGATCGAGCGGTACTGCCGCCAGAGCTCGTCCTGCTCGGGTACGCCCATCCCCACGTGACGCGCCGCCGGGTCCATCTTCCAGACGTACAGGCCGTTGTCGCTCAGCCGCACGTTCCAGCGCGCGTAGTCCTCGACCCGCTGGTTCGAGAGCCGCGCGGCCGCGGGGAAGTTCTCCTTGTAGTAGTTCACCACGGCCTTCAGATCAGGGAAGGCCGTCGGTGTCGAATCCGTCCGGTCGCTGATGCGGTTGACGCCGCCGCCATCCACGTCCGGCCCGATGTCGTTCATCACGAGCGAGGTCACCCGCTCCGGATGTTGCGCCGCGTAGGCCATCGCCACCCCGCCGCCCATCGCCGTCCCCACGAGCGCGAAGCGCTGTATCCCCAGCGCCTCCCGCACCGCCTCGACGTCGGACACGTAGACGCTCTGCGTGTACTCGTCGTGAGGTCCCCAGGCCGATTCCCCCCGGCCCCGGAAGTCCAGCGCGAACACCTGGAAGCGTTCCGCCAGCTCCGTGGCGGCGCGGTCGAACATCCGCGCCTGTCCCACCAGGTTGTGCAGCAGCACCACGCTGGGCGCCGACGCTGAACCTCGCGCGATGAGGTGCTGCCGCAGCCCATTCGCTTCGACGAAGATGTCCCGCACACCGAACGCACTCGTCATGGCTCACCCCTCCGACTGTCGTTGCTTCGATTGTACGGAATCCCCGGCCACCGGCATGTAAGCCCCTCGCCTAGAGCGGCTGCCGACCCGCGTACCCCGTCTCGACCGGGTGCCAGTAGGCCAGTTCCGTCTCGCTCAGCTCGTAGCAGAGGAGCACCACCACCCCGTCCCGCTCGTGGGGGAAGTCGATCAGGCCCCGCTCCGGATCCTTCAGCTGGATGCCCCAGCCGTCGAGCTGTTCCATGCAGACCCGCAGAGTTTCCTCGTGGCCCTCCCGCGCCTCCTCGTTCCCGGGGGAGGGCAGCGCGATCGGGTGCCCGTCCGCCAGCGACGCCCGCCGCTGGGCCGCCTCCACCGCCCGCGACCCGCGCAGCTCCACGAACGCCTCGCGCAGTCGTTCCAGTACCGGCCGCACCTGCGGCAGCAGCGCCCGCGCTTCCTCCACGCTGAAGAGCCGCACGTCAGACGAAGAGGTGGAGCGGCATCTGCTCCGGCAGGACCGTCTCCCCCGACTCGACCGCGTCCAGCCCCGCCAGCTCCTCCTCCACCCCCGGACCGATGATGACGTTTCGCCCAATCGTCATTCCCGCCGGCACCGCCGCCCGCTTTCCCACGATCGAGATACCGCAGTTCACGATGTCCGGCCGCTCCAGGTTCACCACCGACTCGTCCCCCGCCCCCACCGTCGCCCCTCGCCCCACTTCCACGTCCTTGTCGAGAATCGCCCTGTCGACCACCGCCCCCGAACGGACGACAGCGTCGTGGCAGACGATCGAATCCCGCACGAGCGCCCCTTCCTCCACCACCACCCCCGGCGAGATCACCGAGCGCTCCACGGCCCCGTCGATCTGCGCCCCCGGCGAGATGAGCGCATGGTTCGGCGCCGCCTGCGCCCCGAACCGCGCCGGTGTCTGCGAAACCCGTGACGTCCGGAGGGGCGCGTCCGCATTCGCCAGGTTGAGCGGCGGATAACGCTCGATCAGGTCCATGTTCGCCTGCCAGTACGCCTCGATCGTCCCCACGTCCCGCCAGTAGTCGAGGTACTGGTACCCGAACACCCGCTTGCTCCCGAAGATGCGCGGCACGATGTCTCGGCCGAAGTCGTGCGAGCTTGCCGTCAGACCCGCGTCCTCCTGCAGCGCCTCGATCAGCACGTCCCGGTTGAAGCAGTAAATTCCCATCGAGACCCAGGTCGACTTCGGCTCCGCCGGCTTTTCCTGGAAGTCGACCATCCGCCCGCTCGCGTCCAGCTCCAGCACGCCGAAGCGGTGCGCTTCCTCCAGTGGCACCGAGTACACCCCGATCGTCACGTCCGCCTGCTGCCGCCGGTGGTACGCCACCATGTTCCGGTACGACATCAGGTAGACGTGGTCCGCCGAGAGGATCACCACCTCCTCCGCCCTCGACTGCGCGATCAGGTAGAGGTTCTGGTAGACGGCGTCTGCCGTTCCCTGGTACCAGTCCATGTCCGCCCGCCCCAGGTACGGCTGCAGGATCTCGATATGCCGGTCCGGCGTGTCGTAGCCCCACGCCCGGCCGGACCCGATGTGGTTGACCAGCGACCGCGGGCGGTACTGCGTCAGCACGGCCAGCTGGTCGATGTCGCTGGCCGCGCAGTTGCTCAGGGCGAAGTCCACGATCCGGTACTGCCCACCGAACACCACCGCCGGCTTCGCCCGCTGCTCCGAGAGCACCGAGAGCCGGTCGCCCTGCCCGCCCGCCAGGATCAGCGCGAGCACGTCCTGCATGGCTCGCATTGTAGACGCCTCGAACGGCGGACCTTGCGCGCCGAACGGCTATGCTGAACCGGTGAGGTCCTGCCGAGTCGCCCTCGCCCAGCTCAACACCACCGTCGGCGACATCGACGGCAACTGCGCGCGTATCCGCGATGCCATCGCCGCCGCCCGCGAGGCGGGCGCCGCCATCGTCGCCTTCCCCGAGCTCGCCGTGACCGGCTACCCGCCCGAGGACCTGATCCTGCGCCGCTCCTTCTGTGAGGCCTCCCGCCAGGCCACCGCCGCCCTCGCCCCCGAGACCGAGGGCATCGTCGCCGTCTTCGGCTTCGTCGACCCCACTGATGGCGCCCCCTGCAACGCCGCCGCCGTCTTCGTCGACGGCCGCTGGGCCGATACGTATCACAAGCGCCTCCTGCCCAACTACGGCGTCTTCGACGAGGAGCGCTACTTCGGGCGCGGGCTCACCACGCCCGTCTATCGCGCCGGCGACCTCACCTTCGGCGTCAGCATCTGCGAGGACATCTGGGATGCGGACGGCCCCGTCGCGGGCATGGCCCGCGGCGGCGCCGAGCTCGGCGTGAACATCAACGCCTCGCCGTACCACCGCGGGCGCGGCGTCGAGCGAGCGCGCATGCTCGCGACTCGCGCCGCCGACAACAGCATCGCCATCGCCTACGTCAACGCCGTCGGCGGACAGGACGAGCTTGTGTTCGACGGGGACTCCATCGTCCTCGGCGCCCACGGCGAGGTCGTCGCCACCGGCCCCCAGTTCCGCGACGAGCTCATCGTCGTCGACGTCCCCTTGGGCGAGGCTGCCCGCCGCCGGAAGGGCAGTAACCTGGCCGACATCCGCGAGGTCGACCTGGACTTCGCCCCCGACCTCACGCCTCCCGCCGAGCCTGCCCGGCCCCACACGCCTCCCCTTCCCGACGAGGCCGAGGTCTGGGAAGCGCTCGTCCTCGGCACTCGCGACTACCTCGCCAAGACCGGCTTCGCTCGCGCCTACATCGGCCTGTCCGGCGGCATCGACTCAAGCGTCGTCGCTGCCGTTGCCGTCGACGCCCTCGGCCCGGAGAACGTGACCGGCGTCTCCATGCCCAGCCGCTTCTCCAGCGACCACAGCCGCGACGACGCCGCCGAGCTCGCCGCGAACCTCGGCATCGAGTACCTCTCCATCCCCATCGAGCCCGCCCACGCCGCCATGCTCGAGATGCTCGCCGGCGCCTTCGACGGTTCCGAGCCCGGCCTCGCCGAGGAGAATCTCCAGTCGCGCCAGCGCGGCAACATCCTCATGAGCCTCGCCAACAAGTTCGGCGCGCTCGTCCTCACGACCGGCAACAAGAGCGAGATGGCCACCGGCTACGCCACCCTCTACGGCGACATGGCCGGCGGCTTCGCCGTCCTCAAGGACGTGCCCAAGATCCTCACCTACGCCATCGCTCGCTGGCGCAACGGGTCCGCCGGACGCGACCTCATCCCCCGATCGGTGCTCGACAAGCCCCCCAGCGCCGAGCTCCGCCCCGACCAGCTCGATGCCGACTCCCTGCCCCCCTACGAAGTGCTCGACCCCATCCTCGAGGCCTACGTCGAAGGCGACAGGAGCGGCCCCGAGATCGTCGCCATGGGCTTCGACGAAGCCACCGTCCGCCACATCCTCGCCCTCGTCGACCGCAACGAGTACAAGCGCCGGCAGTCCCCACCCGGCGTCAAGATCACCCCCCGCGCCTTCGGCCGCGACCGCCGCCTCCCCATCGCCAACCGCTACCGGGATTGGTAGCGCCCCCTACCCCTCCAGCCGCCCCGCCAGCTCCTCCCCCGACACCCCCAGGTCCTCCCAGAACGCCGGGTTCACCTCGCCCGACGCGATCATCCCCCGTGCGATGACCAGCGCGTCGATCGTCGTGCCGCCCTCCGCGCGGAGCGCCCCCGCCGTCATGTTCAGCGCCTGGCGCAGGTTCGGCGCCGGCATTACCCGGTCGGACAGCGGCGTGCTCCCCTCACCGTGGACCGCCCGCAGCGCGTTCTCCAGCGCACGCGGCTCCGGCAACCCCGACCTCCCCTCCTCCCGCAGCACGCTCAGCGCACCCGCCAGCAGGAACTCCACGCTCTCGATGGCGATGTTCAGGTCCGCCGCCATCCGCTCGCCTTCCGCCAGCGCCAGCTCCCCGTCCGCCGAAAGCCGAACCTCAGCCATACCCCGAGTCTACCCGTCCTCAGGAGCCGCTAGTCACCAGGCATTAGCCGCGATTACCGCCCACTTACATCCAGCCCTCGTCGCTCCGTGCTCGGCGCGAAGTCCAGCACCTCCAGCTCCATCCGGTCCCCTCGCCACTCGCGACTGAGCGAGTAGACGATGTCGAGCTCGTCCGCCAGCTCCGCCTCCCCCATGCGGAAGGCGATCGCCGGCCACGTCGACGCCCCTTCCCGAACCTTCAGCTTCAGGTGGCTCCCGTCCGACCCCACCCGGCGACTATCGCGAAGCTCTACGTTGCGGCTCAGCAGCACCGGACGCCGGTTCCCGTGACCGCACGGCTCGAACTGCGTCAGCCCCCGGATCTCGACGCCCGACAGGTCCCCCAGCGACGCCTCCGCGTCGATCGTGACCGATGGCCGCAGGTCCTCCGGCGCGAGCTGCTCCGCCGCCGTGTTCACGATCCGAGCCTTGAAGAGATCCAGGTGCTCGTTCCGGATCGTGAAGCCGGCCGCCGCCCGGTGACCGCCGTGACGCACCAGCAGGTCCGCTTCCTTCCGGATCGCTCTCACGATGTCGAAGTCGCCGAAGGTGCGCGCGCTCGCCCGGCTCGTCTCCGGACCCTGCTCGTAGACGATCGCCGGGCGGCTGCGCGCCTCCACCAGCCGTCCCGCGATGATCCCGATGATGCCCGCGTGCATCCGCTCGCTGCCCACCATCGTCAGCGGGTCGTCGCTCGCTCCCAGCAGCATCTCCGCCTCCAGCAACCCCTGCTCGCACTCCGCCTGGCGCTGCCGGTTGAGCGTGTCCAACTCCTCCGCGATCTGACGCGCCGCAAGCGACGTGTCCGCCAGCAGCAGGTCGAGCGCCGTGCGCGCGTGCTTCATCCGACCCGCCGCGTTCAGCCGCGGGCCCAGCCCGAACCCGAGCGTCTCCGAGCGGATGCGGTCCGCCTTTGTGCCCGCGATCCCCGCCAGCGCCTCCACGCCCGGCCGTGGCGCCGTCCGCATGAACTCCAGTCCCGACGACACGATCGCGCGGTTCTCATCCTCCAGCGGCGCCACGTCGACCACCGTCCCCAGCGCCACCAGGTCGAGGAAGTCCCGCTCCGGAAGCTCCCGCCCCAGCGATTCGTACAGCGCCTGCAGGAAGCGGTAGGACACGCCCACCGCCGCCAGTTCCGTGAACGGGTACGGCGACCCCTCCCGCTTCGGGTTGATCACCGCCAGCGCCGCCGGCAGCTCCGACGGCACCGTGTGGTGGTCCAGCACGATCGCGTCCATCCCCAGGCTGTTCGCGTGCGCCACCTCCGTCACCGAGCTCGTGCCGCAGTCCGCGCTGATGAGCAGGCCCGCCCCCGCCTCCCGCAGCTCGTCGACCGCCCCCACGTTCAGGCCATACCCCTCCCGGAAGCGGTCGGGCAGGTACGGGATGGTGACCGCCCCGAGCCGTTCCAGCGCCAGCTTCAGGAGCGCGATCGAGGTCACCCCGTCGACGTCGAAATCCCCGAACAGCGCGATCGGCTCCCGTGCGTCGATCGCCTCCCGGGTGCGCCGCAGCGCCGAGTCCATCCCGGGCAGCAGGAGCGGGTCGTGCCGTGCCTCCAGGTGCGGCTTGTAGAAGCGCTCCGCCGCCTCACGCGTCGTGATCCCGCGCGCCGCCAGCACCGTGCCCACGACCGGGGGCAGGTTGGGGAGGCGTTCCTGGTGGGCGAATGCGCGGCGCAGCTTCCAGCGCGGAGTCGGCCGCGCCGGTCCTGTCATGTCGAGCGCGCGTGCTGGCGGAAAACGAGCGAGCTGTTGTGCCCCCCGAACCCGAACGCGTTCGTCATCACCGCTCGCAGCGGCGCCGAACGCGCGGTGTTGGGGACGTAGTCGAGGTCGCAGTCCGGGTCGGGCGTCTCGTAGTTGATCGTCGGTGGGATGGCGCTGTGCTGGAGCGCCAGCACCGAGATCGCCGCCTCCACCGCGCCCGCCGCCCCCAGCAGGTGCCCCATCGCCGACTTCGTCGAGCTCATCGGGAGCGTGTACGCGTACTCGCCGAACACTCGTTTCGCCGCCATCGTCTCGAACTTGTCGTTGAGCGGCGTCGAGGTGCCGTGGGCGTTGAGGTAGTCGATGTCGTCCGGTGTCGCCCCCGCGTCCTCCAGCGCCGCTTGCATCGCCAGCACCGCCCCCGAGGCGTTCTCCGCCGGCTGCGTCACGTGGAAGGCGTCGCTCGTCGCGCCGTAGCCTGCCAGTTCGGCCAGCACCGGCGCTCCCCGCGCCAGCGCGTGCTCTTCATCCTCCAGCAGCAGCACCCCCGCCCCCTCGCCGATGACGAACCCGTCCCGGTTCAGGTCGAACGGCCGCGAGGCCGTCTCCGGGTCGCGCGATTCCGTCAGCGCCTTTGCCGCCGCGAACCCCGCCACGACCAGCGGCGAGATTGCCGCCTCCGTCCCGCCGGCCACCGCCACGTCCACCTCCCCGCGCCTGATCATCGCCGCACCCACGCCGATCGCGTCGGCGCCGCTCGCACAGGCGCTCGTCACGGAGAAGTTCACCCCTTTCGCCCCAAGCCGGATGCTGAGCTGGCCCGACGCCATGTCCGGCAGCATCTGCGTCATCAGGAACGGGCTGACGCGGTTGGGCCCGCGCTCCCGCAGGACCTCGCGCTCCCGCACCAGCGACAGCACCCCCCCGACCGCCGTCCCGATGATCGTCGCCACGCGGTGTCCGTCGTCGCCGGGCGTCTCGTAGTCGGCCTGCCGCAATGCCTCGTCGGCGGCTACGAACGCGAACTGCGTGAAGCGGTCGGCGCGTCGCGCTTCCTTGCGCTGCATGAACTCGGTCGGTTCGAAATCCTTGACCTCGCCCGCCACCACGTCCCCGAAGCGCTCGTCTTCGAATTGCGTGACAAGCCCCACGCCCGAACGCCCCGCCAGGAGCGCATCCCAGGTTGCCTGCGAGTCAAGGCCGAGCGGCGTGACCATGCCCAGACCGGTAACGACGACGCGTCTGCTCATGCCTGCCCTGCCGGGGCGCGAGTATACATCAGGCCTCCCCCAGCTCCCGGACGACGCCCGGGAGCCGCGTCGCGATCTCCCCCGCCAGCAGGCCGCCGTCGCCGTACTCCGTGCGCAACGCCTCGCCCACGGCTGCGTGCAGGTACACCCCCAGGCTGGCGGCGTCGAAAGCACTCAATCCCTGGCCCAGGTACGCGCCGATCATCCCCGCGAGCACGTCGCCGCTGCCGGCGGTCGCCAGCAACGGGTTCGCAAACGGCGAGATGCGCGCCCGCCCCTCCGCGTCCGCCACCACCGTGTGCGCCCCCTTCAACACAACCGTGCAGCCGTAGCACCCCGCCGCCTCCCGCGCCGCCCCCACCCGGTTCGCCTGAACCTCGGCCACGCTCGACCCCAGCAGCCGCGCCATCTCCCCCGGGTGCGGTGTGAGCACTGCCCCCCCGGGCGTGCGTTCGGCCCCGTCCTCCAGGACCGCCAGCGCGTTCAGGGCGTCCGCGTCGATCACGACCCTTCCCCCCACGTCCTCAGTTGCGTCCGGCAGCAGCGCCCAGATCAGCGCCTGCGTCTCACCCGTGTGCCCCAGCCCCGGCCCCACCACGCCCGCATCGAACCCCGCCCACTCCCGCCGCAGCGCCACCGCCGCCTCCCCCGTGAGTCCTCCGTCTTCCGTCGCTTCCTGCGGAAGCCACGTCGCCTCCGCCGCGCCCGCCGCGATCGAAGCGATGACCGGCTCCGGGCACGCGATCGTCACGAGTCCCGCCCCTGCCCGGTACGCCGCCGTCGCGGCCAGGGCGGGAGCGCCCCGGTATCGCGAGCAGCCCCCCACCACCAGCACCTTCCCGAACGTGCCCTTGTTCGCGTCCTCCGGCCGCGCGGGCAGCGCTTCGCGCGTCCACCGCGACGTAATCAGTTCAAGCGAGGCCGCCTCCATCGCCTCCGCCGGGATCCCGATGTCCACCACCTGTACTCGCCCGACCACGCCGCTCCCCATCGCCTGGTACATCCCCACCTTCGGCAGCCCGAACGTGACCGTCACATCCGCCGCCACCGCAAGGTCGTCGACCCCGCCCCCGTCCGCGTCCAGCCCCGTGGGCAGGTCGATCGCGAGCACCTTCGGCGGCTGCGAACCCGCGCGGGCCTCAGCGAGCGCCGCCAGCGCTTCCCCAATCGGCTCCTCTGGTGTCAGGGGGCGCCCCTTCCCCACCCCCAGCAATGCATCGACGACGAGATCGGCATCCCGCATCCGCTCCATCGCCGCTGCCACGTCCTCCCCTTGCACGATGGAGACCTCGCGCACGGTCAACTGCTCGAGGTTCGAGTCCTCCGACCGCCCGCGTGGCGCAACGACGACCACCTCCGCCCCCCAGTCGTGCAGGTGTCGCGCCGCCACCAGCCCGTCCCCGCCGTTGTTCCCCGGCCCCGCCAGCACGACGATCTGCCGCCCCTCGAGCGTTCCCAGCAGCATCCACGCTTCCTGCGCCGATGCCAGTCCCGCCTCCTCCATCAGCTGGGCCTCGCTCGTCCCTGCCTCGATGGCGGCGCGCTCCATCGCGCGCATCTCCTCGACGGTTACCAGCTTCACGAGAAGCACTCCTTGCCTGGCCCGGGTTTGATTCGGACGACTGCGCCAACTGCTGGTGCTTGCGGATTCAACGCAGGCCCTCCTCGCGCACGAGCCGCTGCGCCGCCTCGCCCATGCGCGGCGTGTCCTCCGCCTCGGTCAGAGCGCGCTCGCCGACGACCGAGGCCATGGCGAACTCCTTCGAGTGCGTCAGGCTGATGTCCAGGCCCCGCAGCTCGATGCGCTCCGCCCGCCCCGCCCCGCGCCGGTACAGAAACACGAGCGGCTTGCCCCGGCGGTTCGGCAGGATCTCGATGTCGCGCCACCCGACCCCTCGGATCCCCGTGCCCAGCGCCTTCATCACCGCTTCCTTGGCGGCGAAGCGGGCCGCGAGCTCCGGCACGCGCCCGCGGCAGTGGCGCACCTCGTCCTCGGTGTAGACGCGCCGCAGGAAGCGCTCGCCGTGCCGGTCGAGCACCGCCCGCACGCGCGCGATCTCGATGATGTCAATGCCGTGGGCGAACTTTCGGGCCACCCAGTGATCCTAGCCCCTCGCCCTTCCCCACGCCCGGACCGTACCCTTGGCGCATGACCGCCGACATCATCGACGGGCGCGCCATCGCCGCCGAGCTCCGCGCCGATCTCGCCGGCAAGGTAAGCGAACTCGCCGCGGGCGGCGTCACGCCCGGCCTTGCCGCCGTCCTCGTCGGCGACGACCCCGGCTCCGTCAGCTACGTCACCGCCAAGGCCGAGGCCTGCGCCGAGATCGGCATCTTCTCCGAGACCATCCGCCTCCCCGCCGGCATCTCCCAGGACGCCCTGCTCGACCGCATCGGCGAGCTCAACGGCGACCCCCGCTTCCACGCCATCCTCCAGCAGCTCCCCCTCCCCGCCCACATCGACGAGCGCGTCATCCTCGACGCGATCGCCCCCGCCAAGGACGTGGACGGTCTCCACCCCACCAACCTCGGCCGCCTCCTCCGCGGCGAGACCAGCGGCCCCATCCCCTGCACCCCCCAGGGGGTGATGCACCTGCTTGCCCGCTCCGGCGTCGACCCCGCCGGGATGCACGCGGTTGTCGTCGGCCGCTCGTCCCTCGTCGGGAGGCCCCTCGCCGTCCTCCTCGCCAACAAGGCCGCCGGCGCGAACGCGACCGTCACCCTCTGCCACACTGGCACCGCCGACCTCGGCGCCCACACCCGTACGGCCGACATCCTCGTCGTCGCCGCCGGACGCCCCGGCACCGTCACCGCCGACATGGTGAAGCCCGGCGCGGCCGTTATCGACGTCGGCACCAATCGCATCGACGACGCCTCCCGCAAGCGCGGCTGGCGGATCGTCGGCGATGTCGATTTCGCGGGTGTTTCCGAGGTCGCTGGACGCATCACGAAGGTCCCCGGCGGCGTCGGACCCATGACCATCGCCATGCTCCTCGCCAACACCGTCCGCGCCGCCCGCGTCGCCGGCGCTGGCTAGCCCCTCACCCCGATCCTTGGGACACTGGCGCCATGCACCAGCTGCTGAGCCAGGCTCGCGACCTTCTCCTGCGCATCTCCGACACCCTGGTGCGTCTTTGACCTCCCCGTAGCGGAAGAACGGCTCGCCGAACTCGAGGCCCGCTCCTCGGAAGCCTCCTTCTGGGACGACGCCGAGGCTGCCCGCGGCGTCATGCAGGAACTTGCCGCCTTGCGTGAGCGCGTCGAGACCTGGCGCGGCCTCGAACAACGCGCCCGCGACCAGATCGAGCTCCTCGAGCTTGCAGTCGAGGAGGACGAAGCATCCTTCGCCGACCACGCAGCCGATGACCTGGGCGCCCTCGAGAGCGAGCTGGAGAAGCTCGAGTTCGAGCTCCAGCTTTCCGGTGAGTACGACCACCGCGACGCCATCCTCGCCATCCACGCCGGCGCCGGCGGCACGGAGTCCCAGGACTGGGCCGAGATGCTCCTGCGCATGTATCTGCGCTGGGCCGAGGCCCACGGCTACGGCACCGAGATCCTCGACACAACCGAGGGTGAGGAAGCTGGCATCAAGAGCACGACCGTCGAGATCCGCGGCCCCCTCGCCTACGGCTACCTCGCCAGCGAACGCGGCGTCCACCGTCTCGTCCGCCTCTCCCCCTTCGACCAGGCCCACGCCCGCCACACCAGCTTCGCCAAGGTCGAGGTCATGCCCGAGGTCGCCTCCACCAGCGAGATCGAGATCAGCCCCGACGACATCCGCGTCGATGTGTTCCGCGCCAGCGGCCACGGCGGTCAGAACGTCCAGAAGAACTCCACCGCCATCCGCATCACCCACATCCCCACCGGCATCGTCGTGACCTGCCAGAACGAGCGCTCGCAGCACCGCAACCGCACCAGCGCCATGAAGGTCCTGGAGTCCCGCCTCCTCGAGCAGGAGCTGCTGGCGCAGGAGGAGGAGCGCGCCCGGCTCAAAGGTAAACATGTGGATATGGGCTGGGGAAACCAGATACGAAGCTACGTCCTGCACCCCTATAAGATGGTCAAGGACCACCGCACCGACTTCGAGACGAGCAACACCACCGCAGTGCTGGACGGAGACCTGGACGACCTGATGGGAGCCTACCTGCGCGCAGGCATGGGAGAAGACGCGTGAGGCGCCTGTTCCTCCTGCCCGTTTTGGCCCTTCTCGTGGGCCTGCTGCTCGGACTCCCCGTGTCGACCTCGGCCCAGTCCCCCCAGTTCGTCACGACGATCGAGAACGAGTTCCCCCAGTTTCTGCGATTTCGCCTGACCGCTGTCGACCCCGGCGGCGTCACCGACGTCAGCCTCCGCTACCGCATCACCGGCTCCGGCTCCCTCGCCCGCGCCAAGCCCGAGGGCTTCGAGCCCGTGCCCGCCGGCTCGGACGCTCGTGTCGAGGTGCGCATCGCCACCGGCACCCTCGGCTTCATCCCCGTCGGCAGCGAGTTCGTCTTCCACTGGGAGCTGGTTCTCGAAGACGGCACCGTCCTTGAGGGCGAGAACGAGACCTTCGTGTACCTGCCCCCGGGCAAGGACTGGCAAAGCGCCCACAACGACTTCATGCGCGTGTACTACCACGGCGACCGTGAGAGCATCGCCCTCCGCTACCTCGAAGCCGCCGAGCGCACCTATGAGCGCATGGGCCGCCTGCTCCAGACCGAACTCGAGGTCGTGCCCGTGAAGACGGTGCTCTTCGCCTCCGAGGCCGACCTGGAGGAGGCTCAACCCAATCGCAGCGAGGTCTACGACGCCGCTACCTTCCTCTGTGGCAGCCAGGTCGCGAACAACGTCATCTTCGTCATCGACCGCAGCTGCGGCACCCGCGACCGCAGCGACACCCTGCGCCACGAGTTCACCCACATCCTCGTCGAGGCCGCCGGCGAGAGCGCGCTCGGCAAGATTCCCGCCTGGCTCAACGAAGGCACCGCCGTCTACTCGCAGACCGAGCCCGGCCGCAATTTCACCGACCCCTTCGAGGTCGCCCTCGCCATCGATCGCCTCATCCCCTTCAGCATCATGTTCTCCTCGAGCGGGGACCCCAGCGACGTCGGTCTCTTCTACGGGCAGTCCTACGCGATGGTCCGCTTCCTCATTGACGAGGGCGGCCACGAAGAGTTCGCTCGCCTCTTCGCCACCATCAAGGCGGGGAACCGCTTCGACCGCGCCATCGACATGGTCTACGGCTGGACACTTGACGAGTTCGAGGATGCCTTCCGCGTCCACCACGACCTCCCGCTCCGCGAGCCCTCCACCCCCGAGCCTGCTCGCGAGCAGCCCACCCCCACCGCCGAGGCGACCCCCGAGCCCGAGCGCCCGGAGGCCACCCCCGCCCCCACGGAGGCTCCCGAGCAGGCCGAGCCCGCCCCAACCGCCGCCGCGCCTGCCCCGGCCACTTCCGCCGACGACGGCGGCGGCCGCGACCTCAGCAACATCGCGCTCGGCGCGATCGCGGGCGGAGCCATCCTTGCGCTCCTGGCCATCTTCGCCTTCCTGCTGTCGATCATGCTTGGCAACCGCGGCCCCCAGCCCGAGGCGGCTGCCGCGGCAGTGCCCGAGATTCCGCAGGAGTCGGGGCCGACGGCAAGCTCGTCCGGCGCCACAACCTTCACCGCCAGCTCGCGTTCTCCGGAACCGGAACCGGAACCCGAGCCGGAGCCCGAGGAAGAGGAGCCCGAGTACGACGAGTGGGGCCCGCCCCCGACCTAGGGTGCTTCCTCTTCTCCCACCTTGGAGAAGTTGGTGATAGCCACCTCGCCCTCTGGAAACTCAGCGACAATCCTGAGGCGCCCGCCCACGGCCTCAATGTACGAGCGGAGACTCGACACGTAGACGTCGGCACGTTGCTCCAGCTTCGCGATGGCGGGCTGGGTTACTCGTAGGGTGTCGGCCAGGTCCTTCTGGGTCAGTGCTCGTGCCCGGCGCAGCTCGTGCAGCGCCATTTCCGCGAGCAGCTCTTGCTTCATCGTCTCGATACGCTCTCGGCGCTCGGGCGTGACTTCCTTGGTCAACTCCCCAAATGGATGGCGTCCGCTCATTCGATTAGGCCCTCCCGTCTTAATTCACGCAGATGCTCGTCGTAAAGCTGGTCAGCCAGTGGAACGTACTCTCCATAGAACCGGTCGTTACCCGTCTTGTCCCCGCCGATGAGGAGGATGGAGGCGCGTCGGGGATCGAAGGCGTACAAGACTCGTAGCGGTCTGCCAGCACTCTGTATGCGTAGCTCACGCATGCCCCCGTGGCGGGAACTCCTGACGTCCGAAGAGAACGGGTAGCGAAGATTGGGACCGTACTCCATTAGCAGTTCTACCCTGGCAATCACGGAGTCTTGCTGGCCCTCAGAGAGCCGGGCCCACCACTCCCCGAACTGGTCCGTGTACTCCACCTCCCACGGCACGCGCGCATCATATGACTATTGAGGCATGTCCACCATGCTTTGGCAAGCGCCGTTCGTCACATACCCCCGACCTAGGCCTCCGCCGCCTCGCGGTCCTGCTCCTTCAGCCCTCTCCCGACGATGACCCAACGCTGGAGCGCCGTCAGGTTGGCCAGCACCGCGAGGATGATGATCACCACCGTCAGGCCGTTCGCCAGCAACCCGATGCCCAGCAGGATCACCCGTTCCTGCCGCCGGAAGAGGCCCTCCCGCGTCGCCACGCCCAGTGCCTCCCCGCGAGCCCGTACGTAGCTCACGGCGATGCTCCCGAAGAGCGCCGCGTACCCGAATCCTGCCTGCACGTCCTCGCCCCGCTCTGTGAAGTACCAGACGCACGCCGCCAGCACGAGCGCCTCCCCGACACGATCCAACACGGCGTCCAGCAGCGCCCCGTACGGCGTCGCCTGCCCCGTTGCCCGTGCCACCGCCCCGTCTACGAAATCCATGGCGCTGAACCCGAGGAAGACCGCCCCCGCGATCAGCAGCCGCTCCTCCGTGATCAGCCACGCCGCCACCCCGCTCCCCACCACCCCCGCGAGCGTGATCATGTTTGGCGTGATGCCGAGCCTGCCCACGCCCCGCCCGATGGCCGCGCTCGCCGAAGCTGGGATGCGCTCAGGGAGAAGCTGCCTCCAACGCTGGCTCACGCCCGTGTCAGCTCCTGCTGGGTCGCCTGCGCCTCGGCCACCTGCCCCCGCTCGTAGAGCAGCCGCTCGTAGTAGGCCATCACCCGCCGGGCCACGTTCTCCCAGCTGTAGTGCGATGCCTGCGCCTGACCCTGCTCGGCCAACGCTTCCCGCAGGTCGCCGTCGTGCCGCAGACGCAATACCGCGTCGGCGATGGCCGCGTCGTCCTTGGGTGGCGCCAGCAGCCCGTCGACCTCATTCGTGATCACCCCGGCGAACCCCTCGATGTTGCTGGCGACGACCGGAAGCCGGGCTGCCATCGCCTCCAGCAGCGCGATGCCCTGGCTCTCGTTGCCGGTTGCGGGTGAGCAGAAGGCGTGCGCGCTGTGGTGGTACCGCGGCAGCTCGCCGTAGGGCACGTTCGAGCGGAACACCACGTTCTCGTCCGCTCCCACGATCCGCTCGTATCGCCGGAAGCTGCCCGCTCCCACCACGATCAGCCGGCTCCGGGGCTCCGCCTCGCGGATGCGCCGGAACGCCCGCAGGGCGTATTTCAATCCCTTGCGCTTCTCCGGACGTCCCACGAACAGGAGGTTGAAGCAGTCGTCGTCGAACTCCGGCAGCGGCTCGTGCTCCGCTGCGAAGTGCCCGAAGTCGATCCCGTTCGGGATCAGGTTGAAGTACCCGGGGAAGTACCGCCCCACCAGCCGCGCCGCCGCCGGCGAGACCGCGATCTTCCCTTCCAGCTGCCGGAACCAGCGCCGGATCAGCGGCCGCGAGTACCCGTAGAGGCGGTTGCCGCCCTCCTTCGCCGCGTGGAACGTGCCCACGTTTACCGCCTGTGAGTGACGGAGCACCTGGTACGGCAGCAGGGGCATCAGCGGCTCATGAAGATGGACGATCTCGAAGGCGCCCTCACCCAGCAGGCTCTCGATCGCCCGCCCCTTCCACGTGAAGCTGATGCGCGCCATCGAGCCGCTCGCCGGCACTGCCCGCGGGCGCCCCATCACGACGCAATCCTCTTCGGCGCCCTCCGGATCCGAGGCTGGGGCCAGGATCGTGATCTCGTGTCCCCACTCGCGGAACTGCGCCCCCAGCTGGCCGATGTGGCGGTTGACGCCGCTCGGCACGGACCAGTCGTACGGCGATACGAGAGCGATTCTCATGGTCCGCTCACCCAGGTTCCTCGACGTACCATCTTACGGGGCGTCGCCGAGAACCCCCACGCCAGCCCCAGCAGCGACTGCCCCAGCCCGATCTCCCGCAGCGTCGGCGGCCGCGAGTGCCCCTCTCGCACCGCTCCCGAGGCCAGCGCCGCGTACAGTTGCTCCGCCGTGCTCCCCTCGAACTCCGTCCAGCCCGTGCCCAGCTGCGGAAGGTGATGGCAATCGCTCCCCCCGCACACCGGCAGCCCCCAGATGGCCGCGTTGCGCTCCGCCGTCTTCCGCGCCGTTACCCGCCCCGCCGGGCTCAGGTTCGCCTCGATCGCGTCGAAGGTGATTCCCTCCTCCCCCCGCGCCACCACCCGGTCGATCGTGCGCCGGCTCAGCGACCGCGTTAGCCAGCTCATCGGGTGCGCCGCGATCGCGATCCCGCCCTGCGCGTGGATCGCCTCGATGGTCGCCTCCACCGACCGGAAGATCGGCGGTGTCTCCTCGATGAAGAGCGCCAGCAGGTGCCCGTGCCGCGTCGTGATTTCAGCGCCCGGCACCACCGCCACCTGCAGCCCCCGCTTCGCAGCCAGCTCCCGTGCCTCCAGCCCGCCCCGCACGTCTTCGTGGTCGGTGATCGCGACCACGTCCAGGTCGGTGGCGTGCTCCGCCCGCTCCAACACCGTCTCGACCGATGCCATCCCGTCCGAGATGCGGGTATGGATGTGCAGGTCCGCCTTACCCACAGGCATGAACCTCCCAGTACGCCTCCAGCACCGTCCACTGTGAGGGATCGCGTCGCAGGTGCGCGCCGAACAGGTCCGCCCAGCGCTGCGCCGCCGCCGCGATCGCCTCCTCCCGATCTCCCTCCGCCGGCACCGTGAACGGCTCCTCGATGAACACCGTCTGGTCACGGGTTCCCCGCCGCGCGAAGAACAGCGGCACCACCGTCGCCCCCGAGCGGCGCGCCAGTTCCCAGGGGCCGCGTGGAAGCCGCACCCGCCGCCCCAGGAGCGTCGTGCAGACGCCCCCGCCTCCCAGGTCGCGGTCCGCCAGCAGCGCCACCATCCCTCCCGCCCGCAGCTCGCGCAGCGCTTCCCGTGTTCCGCCCATGTCGACCTCCACGACGCGCCCGCCGGCAATCTCCCGCAGCCGCGCCATCTCCTGCCCCAGAGCGGGGGGCTGCAGCGCTTCCACCATTTCCACCCAGCGCCGCCCCCGCTCCTTGACTGCGACCAACGCCAGCTCCGGGTTCCCCGTGTGCGCGCTCGCGACCAGCACGGGCCCCGGCTCGAACAACGCCGGGACGTGCTCCTCCCCCACGATCTGCAGGTGTTTTTCCTCATAGCTGGCGTGGTCCCGGTAGGCCAGTGTGGCCAGGTCGACGTGGTAGTTGGCCGCGTTTCGGAATGCCCTGCGGGATGCTGCCCGGGCTCGCTCCCGGTTCCCGTCGCAGGCTGGCAGCAGGTTCTCCTCGATCCGTGCCCTCGCACTTGCCCGCAGCGTCCACGCCACCCACGCAGCGGCTCGCGCCAGCGCGTACGCCGGACGCGGGAAGCGCCCGGCCACCGGCACCCCCACCTTGAGAGCGGTCAGCGTCAGCGTCCCTTCGAAGGTTCGTCCGAGGTAGGTGCTTCCCAAAACTCGCGGAACATATACCACTGCTCGGGGTACTGGCGCACAAAGGCCTCGTGGGCGGTCATGATCGCCTGCGTCAGGGCCTGCACGTCCTGCGTGGTATCCCCCGTCGGCTCGAAGTCCAGGTCGAAGTTCGAGAGGATGTCGATCCGTCCCGATCCCCGCCGCGGGAAGGCCACCGCCCCGATGGCCGCCCCCGTATGGAGCGCGAGCCGGGCCGGTCCCGCCGGCACCTCCACCTCCTCCCCAAAGAACTGGACCCGCACACCGCCCTCCCGCAGCGGCCGGTCGATGAGCGTCGCCACCATCTCGTTGCGCCGCAGCGACCGCACGAGCGACGGCCCTACCTTCTCCATCTTCACCAGCCGAACGCCCAGCGCTTCACGCCCCGAGACGACCAGGTCGTCCAGCCGGGGGTTGCCGAACGTCTCCCCCACCACCGTCAGCGCGTAGCCTCGTGCCGCCGCGTTCGTCGCCGCGAGGTCCCAGTTGCCGAAGTGCATGGGCGCGACCAGCACTCCCCGGCCCCGTTCCATCCCCCGGTCGACGCCCTCGAAGCCCGGGGTCTCCACACCCACCGCCAGCCGCTCCGCCGGCGAGAGGTTCCCGCTCGAGGCGAACTCGACCATGTAGCGGAGATAGTTCGCAAGGGACTGGCGGGCGACCCGGTTGCGCTCCCCGGCGGTCGCCTCGGGGAGCACGTGTGCGTAGTTCCGCAGCATCGTCTGCCGCCCCTGGGGCCAGCAGTAGTACATGACGCTGCCGATCAACCCCGCCACCGCGCACAGAAGCGGCAGCGGGATCACACGCGTGACTGCCAGTAGTGCTCGCCACCCGGCGTAAGCGAACGTTCCCGCTCCCCCGGCCTCGACGGCTACGCCTCCGCGATGAACGACTCGACCATGTCACGCGCCTCGTCGTCGTGATACTGCACCGGCGGCGACTTCATGAAGTACGCGCTCGGCGCCAGCAATGGCCCCTTCAGCCCCCGGTCCAGACCCAGCTTCGCGCAGCGGACCGCGTCGATCACCACGCCCGCGCTGTTCGGGCTGTCCCACACCTCGAGCTTCAGTTCGACGTTCAGGGGCACGTTCCCGAAGGTCGTGCCCTCCATGCGGATGTGGCACCACTTGCGGTCGTCCAGCCAGGGAACGTAGTCGCTCGGACCGACGTGCACGTCGTCGGCCTGCATCTCGTAATCGATCTGGCTCGTCACCGCCGAGGTCTTCGAAATCTTCTTCGACTCGAGGCGCGACCGCTCGAGCATGTTCATGAAATCGGTGTTGCCCCCGAAGTTGAGCTGGTACGTCCGGTCCAGGTGCACGCCCCGGTCGGCGAACAGGCGCGCCAGCGTGCGGTGCACGATCGTCGCCCCGACCTGGCTCTTGATGTCGTCCCCCACGATCGGCAGCCCCGCCTCCTCGAAGCGGCGCGGCCAGTAGCCATTCTCGTCCCGCGCGATGAAGACGGGGATGCAGTTGATGAACGCGCAGCCCGCCGCCAGCGTCTGCTCCACGTACCACTTCGTCGCCTCTTCGGAGCCGACCGGCAGGTAGTTGATGACGACGTCGACGTCGTTGTCGCGAAGCAGCTTCACGATGTCGGCCGTGCCCCCGGGCGCCTTCTCGATCACGTCGCCCAGGTACTGGCCCAGCCCGTCGTGCGTCATCCCGCGCTCCACCTTCACGCCCGCGTGCGGAACGTCGGAGAACTTGTAGGTGTTGTTCTGCCCGGCGAACACCGCCTCGGACAGGTCCTTGCCGACCTTGTCGGCGTCGATGTCGATCGCCACCGCCACGTTGATGTCGTTGATGTGATAGCCCCCCGCGACGGGGTGCATGATCCCGGGAACCTCGTCCCCTTCCTCAATGTGCCGGTAAAACTCCAGCCCCTGCACGAATGAGGAGGCGCAGTTGCCCACGCCGATGATGGCCACGTTGATACTCAAGGTCGAAATCTCCAGAGAAATGGTTCAGTGAGCGCGCGGAGACTCGCTCAACGGCCACGCTCTTGCGGCTCACTGGCCGCAACGTAGTAGTGCAGCTTAACACGGTCCCCGCGCACGCGCGTTCCACGCCCGGCTCCCATCCCCCTCTCCTACAATGGCTCCGGGCCCCCGTAGCTCAGCGGACAGAGCAGGCGTCTTCTAAACGTCTGGCCGCAGGTTCGACTCCTGCCGGGGGCGCCACGCCTCCTTGCAACCCTCTCCCCCGCCCCCCACCATCTCCGCCGAGGCAATCCATGCAGGTCTCCCCCAGCGTCCGCGCCGTCCAGGTCCCCGACGAGAGCCCCATGCGCCCCGTCTCCACGAACATCTACCTCGTCGGCCGCGACCAGGTCCTCACGATCGACTCCGGCGAGGCCCTCGACCGCTACCGCTGGATGCTCCGCGGCTACCTCGCCGCGACCGAGAAGGCCGAGATCGCCATCGCCGCCGTCACCCACCACCACGCCGACCACTCTGGCAACCTCAAGTGGACCCGCGAGATCTTCGACGCCGAGATCGCCATCCCTGAGAACGGCCGGCCCCTCCTCAAGGGCCGCCTCCCCGCGAGGGGCGTCCGCAAGCTCGCCGACGGCCAGCTCGTCGAACTCGACGGCGGCGTCAACCTCCGCGTCATCACCTCCCCCGGCCACTCCGTCGACTCCATCTGCTACTACCTTGAGGACGAAGGCGTCCTCTTCACCGGCGACACCATGCTCGGCTCGACCACCACCACCATCGGCGACCTCGCCGCCTACCGCGCCACGCTCCAGCGCCTCGTCGACCTCCCCAACCTCAAGGTCATCTGCCCCGGCCACGGACCCCTCGTCCACGATCCCCGCGAGCGCCTCCAGTCCTACATCGATCACCGCAACGGCCGCGAGGCCCAGATCCTCGACGCCCTCAAGGAGGGCGGCCCCAAGACCAGCTGGGAGATCATGCTCGCCATCTACGACGACATCGATACCCGCCTCCGCCGCGGCGCCGACAGCAACGTCCGCACCCACCTCGCCCAGCTCGAGGCAGAGGGCCGCATCCTCGCCTCCCCCGGCAAGCCCCGCCGCGCCACCGCCCGCAAGCGCACCCGCGAAGAGGCCCGCCGGCGCGAGCGTGACCGCATCATCAAGCGCGCCCGCCGCCTCGAAGCGGCCGCCCGTCGCGCCGAGGTGCGCGCCCAGGAGAACCCCCCGACGGACGAGTGGATCGAGCCCCCGCGCTACGAGCTCACCTAAGGGCGCCGAACGCCCTCGGGCGCCCGTACTCCCCACGTTGACCGTAACGCGGTAAGATCGTGCCGCCGCCATCGGGCGGCTTTGTGATCCACAATGCCAGAGACGCACCTCGTTCACCGCAAGCTCGACATCGGCGTGCAGAAGGTCCCCAAGCAGGACGCGGATGAGCGCGTCCGCAATTGGGACGAGACCTACCTCGGCTTCGACCTCAACTCCGCCAAGATCGAGGCAGAGCGCTGCATCCAGTGCCCCTCCGCGCCCTGCCAGGAAGCCTGCCCCGTCAGCAACGACATCCCCGGCGCCTTTGCCCTCGTCGAGGAGGGCGACATCATCGGCGCGGCCGACAAGTTCCGCGAGACCAGCAATCTCCCCGAGATGTGCGGACGCCTCTGCCCGCAGGAGAGCCTCTGCGAGGGCGCCTGCGTCGTCGGTTTCGCCATCCGCGCAGATGGCCGCGCCGAGCCCCCCGTCACCATCGGCAAGCTCGAGGCGTTCGTCACCGACTACCAGCGCCGCGAGGTTGGCGGCTACCCCCGCCCCGCCTATCCGGCCCCACCCAGCGGACGCAAGGTCGCCGTCATCGGCGCCGGACCTGCCGGCCTCGCCGTCGCCGAGCTCCTCGCCGAGATGGGCCACGCCTCCACCGTCTTCGAGTACTGGCCCGAACCCGGCGGCGTCCTCGTCTACGGCATCCCCAACTTCAAGATGCGCAAGCAGATCGTCGACGACTACATCGCTCACCTCGAGGCGCTCGGCATCGAGTTCCGCTGCAACACCTACGTCGGCAAGGACATCACCGTCGACGAGATGCTCGACGGCGAGTATGACGCCGTGTTCCTCGGGACCGGTGCTGGCGTCGGGAACGAGCTCGGCATCGAGGGCGAGGACCTCGAGGGCGTCCACCGCGCCACCGACTACCTCGTGCGCGGCAACCTCCTCCCCCACCAGCTCCCCGAGCACCTCCAGGAGCCCCTTCCCCAGCCCACCAAGGTCGCCGTCATCGGCGGCGGCGACACTTCCATGGACTGTGTCCGCACCGCCGTCCGCATGGGCGCCGAGACCGTCACCTGCGTCTACCGCCGCACCGAGGCCGAGATGCTGGGTCGTGGCGAAGAGCGCATCAATGCGCGCGAGGAAGGCGTCCAGTTCGAGATGCTGACCGCCCCCCTCCGCATCCTCGGCGACGAGAACGGCAAGGCCACCGGGGTCGAGTGCATCCGCATGCGCCTCGGCGAGCCCGACGACTCAGGCCGGCGCCGCCCCGTCCCCATCGAGGGCAGCGAGTTCGTGATCGAGGCCGACACCATCCCCATCGCCATCGGCTACGGCGCCGACCCCGTCGTTCCCGACACCACAAGCGGGCTCAGCACGAGCTGGGGCGCCCTCATCGAGATCGACGACGGCGGACGCACCTCCCGCCGGGGCGTTTTCGCCGGCGGCGACAACGTCAACGGCGCCGATCTTGTCGTCACCGCCCTCGCCGACGGCCGCGTCGCCGCCGAAGCCATCGCCGCCTACCTCGACACCCTGGACTAGGCGCCGTGCTTCCTCGACCACGCCCGTCGTTCATCGGGTATGCTCTTGTCAGGAAACAGCATCGTGACAACTGACGAGAAGAACGCCCGCAACGCAAAGCCGGAGGCCGCCAACGGCGATGGTCGTCCGCGGCTGGGGTCGTTCGCGAGTTCGACTACCTTCGATGAACTGGTCGAACAGCAAGGTGTAGGCCCGTTCGTCTGGCCCGAACCCTGCGACGAGGAAGACAAGTTCGATGTGGATGAGTTTCTCGGCAGCATCTTCGGCCACAAGATGAGGCGCTAACCCTCGCCCCTGCCCCACTCAGCCGCCCACAGGCGGCGTTCCCCTCAACGCGGCAAGGCCGCGCGCTCTCCTCGTCCTCAGCCCGCATCGCGAGCGCGCCGCAGTCGAGCGCCCATAACAGGGGGTGGCGCTCTCCTCAGCTATGGAGCGGGCGAAGGGAATCGAACCCTCGTCTCAACCTTGGGAAGGTCGCATTCTGCCATTGAACCACGCCCGCCCGCGCCGCCCGCATCCTATCATTGCCCGCACTTCCACCGGAGGCTGCCCGTGCCCATCCCCAAAGAGCTCGCCCTCACCCCCGACGAGATAGACGAGATCATGACCACCAGCTGGAACATGCGCATCGCCACCGTCGGACCCGGCGATCGCATCAACCTCACGCCGCTCTGGTTCGGCTGGGCCGGAGGCAAGGTGTACACGATGTGCCGCGGCCAGAAGGTCGCCAACCTGCGGCGCAACCCCGTCGCCACCGTCCTCGTCGACAAGAACGAACGCTACCCCGAGCTCCAGGGCATCATGCTCCAGGGCCGAGCCACCGTCCTCGAGGACCCCGACGCCGAGAACGCCGACCCCCACCTCGAGGAGGCTCGCCTCCAGATGGGTCAGAAGTATGGCCAGCCCGATGGGCGCCACGCCGGAACCGCCGCCGGACGCACCCGCCGCTGGGTCGTGCTCGAACCGGATCGTGTCGTCACCTGGGACAACTTCAAGCTGGGCCAGCTGCAGCGCTAGCGCCCGCTACAGCTTCGCCGTCAGCCACTCCTCCGCCGCCCCCACGACGTCGTCCCCGACGGCGAAGTGCCCGCCCGGCAGCGTCACGAGATCCCGCTCCCCGGGAAGCCCCGCGTACAGCTCCATCGTGGCGTCGGGCGACACCACCTCGTCCCGCTCCTTCGCGATGACTCGCACCGCCACGTCCGCGAGGCCCGCAAGGTGGCTCCCCTCCCCCTCCGCCGGGCCGCTCAGCGGCCCCGTCCCCGCCGCCGCGAAGACCGCCGCCCGGAAGCGCCCGTCCCCCGCTACCGCCGCCACGCCCAGCATCGCCCCCAGCGAGTAGCCGTAGTACCCCAGCCTCCCGACGTCGACCGGGTACCGCTTCGCCAGCGCATCGATCGCCTCTGCCACCTCCCCGGCGAACTGCGCTGCCATCGCCGCCGCCCGCTCGGGGTCGCGCATCGCCGCGAACGGGTCGGAAACCGCCCGCTCCCCATGACCGGGCGCGTCCAGCCCCAGGCACGCCCAGCGATGCGTCGTCGCCCACGCCCGCGCCGGTCCCGCCACGAGCGCGTCGTCCTTGCTGCTCATGCCCGGGTGCTGGATCAGCACCAGCGGCAGCGGCCCCTCCACCCCATCCGGCAGCCACAGGAGTCCCGGCGCCTCCCCCAGCCGGAAGCGGACCTCCCGCAGACCCCCGTACTCGCGCTCCGTTGCCTCGAACTCCGCCATCGCCGCGAGCCTACGCGGTCCCCCGGCCCGCCGCGCCCTTCCGCCCCCACAGCAGCAGCCGCTTGAAGGGGTACAGGTAGGGACGCTCGCCTGGCAGCTCCGCCAGCAGTCGCTCCCGGTAGTCCGCCAGGTAGGCCTCGTAGTCCTCCGGCGAGAGCCGGTTGCGGTAGTCGGTCAGCAGCGACCCCTTCACCCACTCCACTACTTCCTCCGGTCCCGCCAGCCGGTGCAGGTAGACCTGCAACCGCACGTGCTGCTCATCGAATCCCATTCGCGCGAGCAGCTCCGCGTACCACTCGACCTCCCGCAGCGGGTACCCCCGAACGTAGCCGCCGAGCGCCTTCGCGTGCCGCGGCTCCCGCGCCACCTCGTGCGCCACCGTGTGCGAGGGATGGTCGTGATTCATCGGCATCTGCACGGCCAGCTGCCCGCCCTCCCGGAGCGTCGCCGCCAGCTGCGGGAACAGCGCCTCGTGCCCGTCGACCCACTGCAGCGCCGCGTTCGAGAACACCACTTCCAGGTCGCTGTCCGCGAATGTCGCGATGTCGCCCTGCTCGAAGCGCACCCCGCCGCCGGCGTGTTGCGCGCTCCGCTCCAGCATCGCCTCCGACCGGTCGACCCCCACCGTCTCCGCCGCCTGCGTGTGCTCGTGCAACACCGGTGTCAGGACGCCTGTGCCGCACCCGAGGTCCACCACCCGTCCCCCGGGGACCGGCTTCACCAGTGCCAGCAGGTCGTAGAACGGCTGCTCGCGTTCGGCGCGAAACCGCGCGTACTGCTCCGGTTGCCAGGCGTCGCTCACCCGCGCGAGCCTACCAGTGCCCCCTCCCGGCGAGTACTTGACGCCCGCCCCCCGCCTCCCCAAGGTGACCCGGCCATGGTCCGCTGGGACGAACGCACCGCCCTTCTCGTCGTCGACGTCCAGAACGACTTCGCCGACCCCGAGGGCGGCCTGTCTGTCTCCGGCGGTGACGCAATCATCCCCGCCGTCAATGGCGCCATCGCCGACGCCCATGCCGCCGGCGCCTGCGTCGCCTACACGCAGGACTGGCATCCCCCGGACACGCCCCATTTCGCCAAGGACGGCGGCATCTGGCCGGTCCACTGCGTGCAGGACACCTGGGGTGCCGAGTTCCACCCAGACCTCCGCGTCGCCGGCGAAGTCGTGCGCAAGGGAACAGGTGGTGAGGACGGTTACTCCGGCTTCACTGTCCGCGATCCCTCCAGCGGCGACCCTTCCGATACCCTGCTCGACTCCTTCCTCCGTGACCGCGGCATCACCACCGTCGTCGTCGCCGGCCTCGCGACGGACTACTGCGTCCGCGACACCGCACTCGACGCTGTCGGTCGAGGCTTCGCCGCCTTCGTCCTCATCGATGCCGTCCGCGCCGTCGATCTCCAGCCTGGCGACGGAGCTCGCGCCCTCGAGGCCATGCGACGCGCCGGCGTGCGTTCCGCCCTGGCCTCCCGGTGACGACCGAGGACCGCCTCCGTCGCTGGCTCGCAAGCGAGCACGGCATCGCCGAGCCCCGCCGCCTCGCCCGCGAGGATGCCGACCGCCTGCTCCTCTCGAAGTTCCCGCCCGGCTTCATCGCCCGCGTCGGCGAGACGGTGGAGCGCCTCGAACTGCTCGCCGACCCCGACCCCCTCGCCGTCCCCACCGCCGACCGCGCCCGCCGCTTCCCCCGCGAGTCGCGCGTCGAGGGCTGGCGCGCCGCCGCTTGTGACCTTGTCCGGGAGCGCGCGGCCGACCGCGGCCTGACCGAAAAGGACGCCGAGCTCGTCACTGCCGGCATCGAGTCGGTTGCGGCGCTCATGCACGCCGTCCTCTGGAGCGAACCACTCGCCGGCGATCATTACGAGCCCGCCGCGGCCGAGCGCGATGCCTGGCGGGACGCCCTTGCCCGCACCGAAGGCGCGGCCGACATCTTCACTCGCCACTACGGCTCCTTCGAGGGACGCGCCGTCGTCGCCCACTGTCCGGGAGCGCCCTACGCCCGCGCCCTCCTCGAATCCGCCTGGCGTGCTTGCACGGGCACGCCCCCGCCTGCTTAGCGCGGAGCGAGCGCCCTGATCGTCTCCAGCATCGCCTCCTGTTTGCTGCCCACCCCTCCCGCCGCGATCGGGTACAGGAACGCCTCGTCGAGCCCCGCCCCCACCAGCTCCGCCGCCAGCTCGCGGCACTCCTCCGCGCTCTGCCCAACTACCGCATGCGCCCGAACGAACCCTTCGGAGATGCCCTCGATCGCCTCCGTCCGCTCTCGCGCCAGCCAGCGCCGCTCGAACACCTCGCAGTCCTCCTCGAACCCGTCCTCGATGAACACCTTCCGGTAGACGGGCGCCATCAGGTAGGCCAGCAGCTCGTCCTTGATGGGCGCCGAGGCCTGCTCGTACGACTCGTCGATCACCGTGCGCAGGAACGCCACGATGCGCACGTCGTCCCGCTTCCGCCCCGCCTTCGCGATGCCCCGCTCGATCGCTTCGACCGACCGCTCGATAACGGTCGCGGTCGGGTAGTTCAGGATGACCCCGTCGGCAATCTCCCCCGCCAGCTCCAGCATCTTCTCGCCCAGCGCCCCGATGTACACCGGAATCGCGGGCTCCGCCGCCTCCATCGCCGGCGCTCGCGTCTGGTACAACCCCTCGTGCCGCAGCCGCTCCCCCGATGTCAGCCGCCGGAACACGTCCACGTACTCCCGCATCCGCGACACGGGCTTGTCCCAGGGCAGCCCGTGCCAGTTCGAGACGATCACGGGCGTGCTGACCCCGAACCCCGCCGAGACCCGCCCCCCGCTCAGATCCTGCAGCGACCAGAACGACATCGCCGCCAGGTACGGGTCGCGCAGCCCGATCGGCAGGATGCCCGTGCCCAGCCCGAACCGCTCCGTGCTCGCCGCCGTCGCCGCCAGCACCGTGATTGCGTCCGGCTCGTTCACCTCGGTCACCCAGCCGCCGCTGAACCCGTGGCGCTCGCCCGCCTGCGCCTGCTCGACGTGATCGCGCACGTGGTCGCCGTGCAGTACCAGTCCGGAGTAGCTCATCGCCTTCCCCCTGCGTGGGTCGCGGCATCATGCCACAGCCGGGGGCTTCCCAAGGTCAGCGGCGCTTCGCCTGCGGCTTGATGATCCCGCGCTGCATGAGCAATCGCATCACGTAGCGCGAGACGGAGATGCCCAGCATGCCCGCCACCACCAGGAAGATGACCGTCGCCGCGATCCCCGTCCCCGTCGCCACCATCCCCAGGTAGAGCCCCACGAACAGTCCCGCCGAGAGCGCGATGAATACCGGCATCGTTCGCCACTTCCACTCCGGCAGCGGCGGCGGAGCGGCCTGCTGCTTCGTGACCGTCTCGCCCCCGCCCTCAGAGGACCCGCGGACACGCCGTCGACGCCGTCGTGAAGGACTCATGCCGTTCCCCTTGTTCGCAGGAGCGCCTCGACTGCCTCTCGGTCGAACAGCAGCGACCCGCCCGCCGTGCGCCGGTGCGAGACCTGCCCCGCGGCCGCCGCCTCCGCCAGCTCGCCCTCGCTCAGTCCTGTCGCCAGCGCCGCCTCCGAGAGGTCCAGCACCGCCTCGAGCGTTGGCGAGACCGTCTCCGCCGTCTCCTCCAGGCACGCGCTGCACATGAACACCAGCGCCAGGTGCATCTCGCTGAGTGACACCGTCCCGCAGTCCCGGCCCGGCAGATCCTCCCGCTGATTCAGGTGGAACAGCCGTCCGCACGCATTGCAGTACGACTCGGTGTGCGGCTCGACGGGCTCGGCGCAGATCGAGCACGGATCGGATGAAACGGCGTCAGTCATGAGTGGGTTCTGAGAATAGACAATTTCTTGACACTTTCAAACGTCCGCCGATATGATCAAGGAACCCTAACAATTTTGATGGTGGGGGCATCTTGGAGAGCACGGCCGCCGTGGTCCAGTCGCCCCCGCGCAGTGGCGACTTGGCGGAGAGGCTTGGCATCAAGCCCCTTCCCGATGACCTCCTCTGCGAGGCCCTCACCCACGCCTCCTACCCCAACGAGAGTTCCGCCGAGGCGACACCCAACGAGCGCCTCGAATTTCTGGGCGATTCCATCCTTGGCATGGTCGTCGCGAACGAGCTCTTTCGCGCCTATCCCGAGGCCGCCGAGGGTGAGCTTACGCGCATGCGCGCCGAGATCGTTCGGGGCAGCACCCTCGCCAAGGCCGCCCGCCGCCTCGACCTCGGCGGCTACCTGATCCTCGGTCGCGGCGAGGAGGCCGCCGGTGGCCGCGACCGCGAGCGTAATCTCGCCGGCGCCTTCGAGGCGGTCGTCGGAGCGGTCTACCGCGCCCACGGGCTCACCGTCGCCCGTGCCCTCGCCCTCCGCCTGCTCAAACCCGAGATCGACAGCATGCGCGACGGTGGCCCGTCCCTCGACCCCAAGTCCGCGCTCCAGCACCTCGTGCAGGCTCGCTGGCATCAGCCCCCGGACTATGTCACTGTCGCGGAGCAGGCCGAGGAGGAGGGGCGTCGATTCGTGGTGGAGGTTCGTGTTTCCGGCGAGATGCTTGGCCGGGGAAGCGGCTCGAGCAAGCGCGCGGCCCAGCACGAGGCTGCCCGCCAGGCTCACGCCGCCCTCTCAGTCGACGCTCCCGCCGGCGTCGCCGTGGGGGCCTGAGCCGTGTACGTCAAGCGCCTCACGCTCCAGGGATTCAAAAGCTTCGCGCAGGAGACCACCTTCGAGTTCGGCTCCGGCGTCACCGCCATCATCGGCCCTAACGGCTCCGGCAAGAGCAACGTCGCCGATGCCGTCCGCTGGGTCCTCGGCGAGCAGGGCTTGCGTCTCCTCCGCGCCCGCAAGCAGGAGGACGTCATCTTCGCCGGCGCCGGCGACCGCCCTCCCCTCGGCATGGCCGAGGTCACCCTCACCCTCGACAACAGCGATGGCTGGCTCCCCCTCGACTACAGCGAGATCCAGATCGGTCGCCGCGCCTATCGTGACGGCGACACGGAATACCTCCTGAACGGCTCCGTATCCGCCTGCGGGACCTCAACGACCTCCTCCAGAAGGCCAACGTTGGCCAGAACAGCTACGCCATCATGGGGCAGGGCATGGTCGATGAGGTGCTCAGCCTCTCGCCCCAGGAGCGCCGCTCGCTCATCGATGAGGCCGCGGACGTCAAGCCCTTCCGCACGAAGATCGCCGACGCCCACAACCGCCTCGAGAGCACGCGCGAGAACATGGCGAAGGTCCAGATCATCATCGACGAGCTGGAACCCCGCCTCCGACTCCTCCGCCGCCAGGCCAACCGCGCCAGCGAGCACCGCGACCTCTCCGCCCGCCTTGCCACGCTCCTCCGCCAGCTCTACTCCGCTCGCTGGAGCGAGACCCGCACCGCTATCGCTCGTGCCCAGGCCGAGCTCGACCAACGCGGCGCCGAAGACGAGAACGCCGAGTCGCGCGTCACTACGCTCGAGGAGCAGCTCCAGGCCCTCGGCGAGGAGATCGGGAGGCGCCGCGAGGCCGTCGCCCGCCGGGACGGCGCCCGCGACGACCTCGAAGGCCGCATCCGCTCTCTTGAGCATGCCCTCATCCTCGACCGCGAGCGCCACAGCATGACCACTACCCGGCACGGCGAGATTCGCACCGAGGTCGAGGCGCTCGAAGGCGAGAAGGCCACGCTCGCCGCCGCCGACCTCGAGAGCGGGCGGCGCGCCATGGAGCTGACCGACGAGATCGAAGCCCTTCGCGCCACCCTCGAGCGTGCCCGCGAGGGCCTCACCGCTGCCCAGCGGGCAGACTCGGCTGTCCATCGCCGGGCCGAGGAGCTCCGCGGCCAGCTTGCCGCCCTCGAAGAGCGCATCCGGGAGCAGGGCGCCGCTGCGGAGCGCGCCGCTCGTGGGCCTTCCGACGGCCCCGAAGCGGACAGCCTCAACGAGCGTCGCAGGCAACTCCTCCTGGACTTCGTCGCCTATCGCCGCAGGCGGGCAGAGTTGAGCGAGCGTGCAGCCGCCGCCGAGTCGAGCCTCCAGGAGGCTCGCGAGGCAGCCGCCGGCGCCCGCGAGCGGCTCGCCCGCGTCCAGAACGAGTTGCGGGAGCTGGAAGACGCGGGGAAGGAACCCCTCCGCCAGCTCGACCACCTCCAGGGCCGCCTCGAAGTCCTGAAGCGAGTCCAGGCCGAGAGCGAGGGCATCGCCACCGGCACCCGCAACGCCCTCATCATGGGCCAGGTACTCATCGAGAATGTGAAGCCGGGCAGTCTCGGCGAAGCGCCCGAGGTGACCGGCGTCGTCGGCCTCTTCTCCCGACATCTCCGCGTTCCCGCCGGCCTCGAAGCCGCCATCAACGCCGCCCTCGAAAACCACCTCCACGCCATCATCGTCGAGCACGAGGCCGAGGCCCTCCAGGCCATCGAGCTCCTGCGCGAAGGCGCGCGCGGACGCGCCCAGTTCCTCCCCCTCGACGGCCTCCGCAAGGTCTACCCCCTGAACCTCCAGAAGGAGCGCGGCGTCGTCGGTGTCGCCTCCCGCCTCGTCCGCTGCGAGGCGCGCTTCCGCGATCTCGTCGATACCCTCCTCGGCCGCATCATCGTCGTCGAGGACATGCGCGTCGCCAGGCGCATGCTCACCCGCGGCCTCGGCGCCGTCGTCACCCTCGACGGCGTCTTCCTCGACCCCTCCGGCGTTATCACCGGCGGGCTCGCCTCCGACTCGGAGAGCCCCTTCAGCTTCACCCGCCAGCGCGAGATCGACGAGCTCCCCGGTCAGATTGCCGAGCTTGAGGAGGTCGTCAAGGCCAACCGCGAGCAGGTCGACAGCGCCCGCGAGACCGTCGATCGCCTCTCCCGCCTCGTCGCGGAGAGCGACCAGGCCCACGAGGAGAGCCGTACCGCTCTCGATGACGCCCTGCGCGCCCGCGAGCGGGAGCGGGACCGTCTTCACCGCATCCGGCGCGAAATGACCCACGTCCTTGCCCGCCGCCGCGAGCTCGCCGGGAGCTTCGTCGACGAGCAGGCCGCCCATGAGGCGCGCGCCCTGCTCGCCCAGCTCACCGCTCGCCGCGAGGAGCTTGGCGCCGAGCTTGAGTCCCTCGCCCCCGACCTCGAAGCCGCCCCGGCCCGTGCCGAGGAAGCGGTCGAGGCGGTCTCGGGGGCCAGCGGCCGGCTCGCCTCCGCCGAGGGCGAGGCCAAAGCTCACGCCCTTACCCGTGAGCAGCAGAAGCGCGCCATCGAGCGCCTCTCATCCCAGATTGCGCAGCGTATCCTCCGCGCCCAGAACCTCGAGCTCGAGGCCGGTAACTTCACCGAGGCGATCGAGCGCCAGACGGAGGAGCTCGAGCAGCTCCGGCTCGATCAGGAGAACTCCACCGACGACAGTGCCCCCGATCGCGACGAGTTGCTTCGCCTCGAGACCCACGAGCGTTCCGTGCAGGCCGAGTACGGCGAGGCGCAGACCGCTCTCCTCGAGTCTCGCCGCCGCCGCCTCGACCTCGAGGCCGCCCTCGACCGCGCGCGTGAGCGCCTGGAGACGCTGCGGACCGAGATGGCTCGCGAAGGCCTTACGGCGGGAGGTGGGCTCGATGCCCCCGCCTCGGGCGGCGACGCCCCCGATCTTGCCGCCACCGAGCGCGAGATCGAGGAAGTGCGGGCCGCCATCCGCAAGCTCGGGCCCATCAACCAGGAGGCGCCCGACGACTTTCGCGAGAGCGAGGAGCGCCACGCCTTCCTCACCGAACAGGTCCAGGACCTCACCGACGCTGAGGCCCAGCTCCAGAGCGCCATCGCCGAGCTCAATGGCGAGATACGGACCCGCTTCCGCGCCACCTTCGCCGAGGTCGACTCCGCCTTCGGCAACTACTTCACGGCCTTCTTCGGCGGAGGCGCTGCTCGCCTCAAGCTGCTCGACCCCGACGACATCATCGATTCCGGAATCGAGATCGAGGCCCAGCCCCCCGGCAAGCGCCTCAGCACCCTCAGCCTCCTCTCCGGTGGCGAGCGTTCGCTCACGGCCGTCGCCCTGCTCTTCTCCCTCCTTTCAGTGAACCCCGCCCCCTTCTGCGTCCTCGATGAGGTCGATGCCGCTCTCGACGAGGCCAATGTCGGTCGCTTCGTCGCCGAGCTCGCCCGTCTCGCCGACCGCACCCAGTTCCTCATCGTGACCCACAACCGCCGCACCATTGAGTCCACCGATGCCATCTACGGCGTCTCCATGGGGCCCGGCGGCATCTCCAGCACGCTCTCCCTCCGTCTCTCCGACCTCCCCGGGGGCGCACCGCCGCCGGGCGAGACTGAGGAAGGGGAGACCACGGCTGGCGAGGCCCGTGAGGAGGCCCCTGCGGACTCGCGGGCGGCTGTGGAGGCCGGGAGCCGCTAGCACCCGTCTGGGGCCTTGGGGGAGAATCCGGGGCGCCGCCGCGCTGGCGGTCGTGGAGGGGCGATGCGGTTCTGGCGAAGACGGCAGGATTCCGAAGGCTCCCGGCCCTCGGGCGATCCTGCCTTCACCCCGGAGCAGGTCGAGGAGATCGAGGCCCAGTCGGGGCGTGCCCTCGCCCGCAGCCGTTCCGGCCTCCTCGGCCAGATCGGCCGCCTCTTCGACCGCCCCGAGTTCGACGACGACCTCTGGGAGGAGCTCGAGGAGATCCTGATCGCCGCCGACACCGGGATCGGGATCACCGAGCGCATCCTCGACAACGTTCGCGAGCAGGTTCGTGAGACCCGCGCCACCACCTCCGCCCAGGTCCGTGACATCCTCCGAGCGGAGCTTGTCGCCATCCTTGAAGCCCCCGCCGGCGACCCGCCTCGCTGGGACGCTCCCTTCCCCGACCTTCTGGTCATCCTTGTCGTCGGCGTCAACGGCGCCGGCAAGACCACATCCATCGCCAAGCTGGCGTCCGCCCTCAACGACGGCGGCTATACGCCCATCCTCGCTGCCGCCGATACGTTCCGCGCCGCCGCCATCGACCAGCTCCGTACCTGGGGCGAACGCCTCGACGTGCGCGTTGTCGCACATCAGCCCGGGGGCGATCCCGGCGCCGTCGTCTTCGACACGCTCTCCGCCGCCGAAGCTGATGGCGCGGCCGTCGCCATCATCGATACGGCCGGCCGACTGCACACCAAGTCGAACCTGATGGAGGAGCTGAAGAAGGTCACCCGTGTCATCCAGCGCCGCCATCCCGATGCCCCCCACGAAACGCTCCTCGTCCTCGATGCCACCACCGGCCAGAACGGCCTCCTCCAGGCCCGCGCCTTCACCGAGGCCGTCGGCGTGACCGGCCTCGTCCTCGCCAAGCTCGACGGCACCGCCCGTGGCGGGATCGTCTTCGCCATCGCCAGCGACCTCGGCGTCCCCGTCCGGCTCATCGGCACCGGCGAGGGTCTTGGCGACCTCGCCCCCTTCGATGCCGAGACCTTCGTCGACGCGCTACTTGCGTGAGACTCCCCCATGAATGAGGCCCTGGCCTTCTGGGGTGTTGCCCTCGTCATCGCGGCGTTGACTCTGCCCCTCGCCTTCCGCCTCTTCGCTCGCTTCCCCGATGTCGGCGCGGGCCTCTCTTTCGCCCTGGGACTCACCCTCATCTCCACTGGCTACTTCCTCCTCCGGGTTGTGGGCGCCCTCCCCGCGGGACGAGGCGGTTTCATCCTCGCGATCGCCCTCTTCGCCGTCGTCATGGTCGTGCTCGCTGTCCGTGACCGCCGCTTCCTCGCGACCCTTCGCCGCTCGCTCCGCGGCCTCAGCGTCGCTGTCGTGCTCTTCTCGGTTCTGTTCTTCGGATACGCCTTCGTCCGCGCGCACTCGCCCGACATCGCGCACACCGAGCAGCCGATGGACTTCCTCTACCTCAACGCCATGCTCGTCTCGCCCGACTACCCCCCGTACGACCCCTGGTTTGCCGGCGAGAACGCCAGTTACTACTACGGCGGCTATCTCCAGGCTGCCGTCCTCACGGGCGCCTCCGATGTGTGGCCTGCGACCGGCTTCAACCTCTCCCTCGCCGCCGTCTTCGCCAGCGCCGGCGTTGCCGCCGCTTCCCTCTGCGCTGCGCTCGCGCGCTGGCTTCTCGGCGCCCGCGCCCGCCGCTGGATCCCCGTCGCCGCGGCCGGCGGGGTGCTTCTCCTGCTCTTCTCCGGCCCCCTCGCGAGCATCTTCGAGCTCGCCTCCGCGCACGGAGCCTCCTCCGAGGGCGTGTACACCGCCTTCGGCGTTGAGGGACTCGTCCGCTGCGGTGTCGGTGCCGGCGATTCCTGCATCGGGCAGCCCCTCGATCCCACTGAGCGCTGGTTCCCGACCGACCACTGGGCCTGGTGGCGCATGTCCCGCATGTCCTACTGGGGCCCCCAGCCGGGCTACACAGACGTCATCACGGAGGTGCCCTTCTTCAGCTTCCTCCTCGGCGACCTCCACCCCCATGTGATGGCCATCCCCGGGATCATCCTCGCACTCGCGCTCAGCGCCGCCCTCTGGCGGGGGCGTGGGCGTCTCTCCTGGCGTGAGCACATCCGCCGTCCCTTGTGGCTCCTCGTCGTGGGGCTCGTCTTCGGCAGCCTCGCATTCGTCAATACCTGGGACGTCATCACGCTCGCGACGGTCCTTGCCGCCGCCGTGGTGGCCCGCAACCTCCGCGCCAGCCCGCCCGTCCCCGCAATCACCGGCGCCATCTCGTACCTCGCGGCCTCCGCGCTCCTTGCCCTCGCCGCCTACTCGCCCTGGATCGTCGATCTCAGCGGCGGTTCGGTGGGGGGCCTCTACGCCTACAGTGACTCGGGCACCCGCATCCGGCACGTCCTCCTCTTCTGGGGCACGATCGTCGCCTTCAGCCTTCCCGTGATCGCCTGGGCCCTGGCCCGTCCGGGCCTCTCCATCCCCCTCCGCCAACTGGCCGTGGCATTCCTCTTTCCCGCACTGCCGTTCCTGCTCTGGATCATCCTCGCCGGCGCCGGGCGAGCCGCTGGCGTCTTCTCCGAGAACCCTGGATTCGGGGAGGCCTTCTCCAGCCGCGGGGCTGGGGGATGGCTCACCCTGGCCTTCTACGCCGCCGTCCTCTGGTTGCTTGCCTTCGCCACCATCAGGCTTGTCGAACGACGCCATCCGGGCGCGCCCGTCGCCGGGCTCGCCACGCTCGGCATCCTCCTCCTCTATGGGACGGAGCTCCTGTTCATCCGCGATGCTCTCTTCTTCGTCCCGCGACATAACACGGTCTTCAAGCTTTCCTATCAGGCCTGGATCATGCTCTCCATCGCCTCCCCGGTCGTGTTCGTCGCCGCCCTCCGTTTCCTTGCTCCCCGGCCGCGGCTGTTCCTGGCTGCCCCTGCCGCCCTTCTTCTGGCCGCCTCGCTCGTCTTTGCCGTCACGATGATGCCCAACCGCACCGACGGCTTCCGCGAGGCCGTCAGCCTCGACGGCCTACACTTCGTCGACTTCTATCACCCCGACGAGTACGCCCTTGTCCGGTGGCTGATCGAGAACGTCGAGCCCGACGCCGTCGTTGTGGAGGCGTCCGGGCGCGTCTGGACGGTGGGCGACGAGGGCCAGGCCATCCTCGATGACCCCGGCGGCTACGGGTCGTTTGGTCGCGTGGGCTTCCGCACCGGCCTCCAGGTGCCCGTAGGCTGGCCCGGCCACGAGCGCACCTGGCGCGGGAAGGAGATCGGCCCCGAGGTGGATCGCCGCCGTGATCTCGTGGATGCCGTCTACACCGCCTCGAGTGAGGAGGAAATTGTCCGCGCCCTCCGGGAGCTTCGGGCTACCTACGTCGTCGTCGGGCGCGAGGAGCGAGAGCGCTACCGGGGCGGCCTCATCCCCGCCTTCGAGACGTTCCTCGATACGGTCTTCGCGGAGGGTGACGCGAGGGTGTACCGCGTTCCCACGCTCGAGGAGGTGCCCACGCGATGACCTCCCAACTCACTCTTCCCCGCCTCCCTGCGGTCTCAGTCGCTGCCATTGCCTGGGTGCTCGTCGTTGTCCTCTTCGTCCTCCTGCGCGTCGGGCTGGTCTGGAGAGCCCCCGTCGGCGGTGCCGAGCTGGCGCACCTCTCCGGCGCCTGGCAGGCGCGCATCGGCGTCGAAGACGACCGCTACGTTCCCACCCTCTACCAGGCGGTGACCGCCCTCACCTTGGGCTGGACCGAGTCCGAGCAACCCGCTCGGGTCCTCGCCCTTGCCGGTGCCCTCACGATCCCCCTGGCGCTCTTCTTGCTCCGGCGGCAGCTCGGCGAAGGCGGCGCCCTGCTCGCCCTCCTTCTTCTCGCCCTCGACCCTCTCGGCATCGTCCTCGGCGTAACCGCCACTGCCGCCGCCTGGGATGCCGCCATCGCCGTCTGGCTTGTCGTCGCCCTCGTCGCCAGCCGGCCGCCGCCCTGGGGATGGCTCCTCATCGCCTTCCTCGTGGCCACCGCCGGACCGCTGTCGCTCACCGTCGTACTCGCGGCGACGGTGAGCGCCGCCTTACACCGGCACCGTCCCACCCGCGAAGCGTTTTTCTGGTGCGCCGCCGGGGCCGTCTTGGGGGTGCTCCTGACGAGTCTCCAGTTCGGTGTTGATGCCGACGGTCTGCGCATTGCCCCCTTCTCGCTCTTCGCCGCCGGCTTCGACGAGCCCTGGTCGACCCTCACCGTCGCCGAGCTCGCGGCCTTCTACGGGCTGCCCCTCCTCGTGGGCGGCGTCGTCGCTGTCGCCTGGCTGGCCGTCCAGCTCCGCGGGGAAGGCCGGTCCCCAACCTCCATGGAGGCGCTCTCGCTCGGTGTGGCCGGTATCGCTCTGCTCTGGTTCCTTGTGGCCTTGCCGGCGCACTCGCCCCTCCCCCTCGGTGCCGCCACCTTCGCCTCCTGCCTGATCCTGGGTCCTGCCCTTGCACGCCTGGCCGGCCGGCTGGTGGCGGTCACCTGGCGCCGTGAGAGCTGGCTCCTGCTCCTCGCCCTCGCCCTCGTGACCATCGTCTGCTACGTCCTCAGCGACTGGGCCCGACAGGGATACGTGGGCGGCGCCTTTGAACGCGCGCTCCTCGTCGTGGCCGGCATCGTCGCCCTCACGGCCCTCACCCTCCTCGCGACCTATCGCGAGTCGCTGCCGCTCACGCTTCTGGCTCCCGTCGCGGTGGGAGGCGTTCTGCTCCTGGCTGGCGCCAGCGGCATCGCCCTGAGCGCCGCTGGCGAACCGCTGCCGGGGCCGGCCAGCCCCGCTTCGGCGCGCTCCATTCGTGATGTGGCGCTTGAGGCTACGGGCCAAGGCGGTCCCCTTGTTGTCCACGAACGTTACCGCGAGGCCCTCACGTGGCCCTTCCGTGACTCTGGCAAGGTCGTTCTTGCCAGCAGCGTGCCCGCCGGGGCCGACGTCGTGGTCTGGCCTGTCGACGCTCCCCCTCCGGACGGATTCGTAGCCCTCGAAGGTCGCTGGGTGCTTGAACGCGCGGTCGACGGCCCCGACGGCTTCCTCGCGTTCGTCCACTGGTTCGCCGAGCGGAACAGCCTCGATCAGCGGCTGGAGCTCGTGGCCGTCTACGTGAGGGCGCCATGACCCCCCCTCCCGGCCCCGCCACCGAAGGGAACGCCTTGGACCGCCTCTTGGCCCGCCGCATCGAGGTGGACTGGGTGCTGCTGGCCTACGTCCTCGTCTTCGCGGCCGCCTTCGCCCTGCGCTTCTGGGACCTCGGCGCCCGCGCCCTCCACCACGACGAGAGCATCCACGCCAAGTGGGCCTGGGACTTCGCCCAGGGCTCCTACACCCACAGCCCCGTCTTCCACGGCCCGCTGCTCTACCTGGTGCAGGGCTTCACCTTCATCGTCTTCACCGCTACCGATTACACCGCCCGCATCTCACCCGCATTCTTCGGCATGCTGGTGGTGGCCGCCCCCCTCCTCTTCCGCCGCTGGCTGGGCTCCACGGGAGCGTTCGCGGCGGTCACCTTCCTCGCCTTCTCCCCCACGCTCGTCTACTTCAGCCGCTTCCTGCGGATGGACATCTTCCTGGCCTTCTTCCTGCTCATCCTGGTGGCGGCCATGTGGAAGTACCTCCACGACGGCCGGACGCGCTGGCTCATCGTCTTTGCCGCGGCCCTTGCCCTCGCCTACAGCACCAAGGAAGCCGCCTTCCTCTTCGTCGCCTTCCTCCTCCTCTACCTGAACGGCCAACTGGCGCTCGACCTTACCCGGGAGCGCACGGATGAGTCAGGCGGAAGGGTAACCTGGGCTCGCTTCTTCCGGACCGCCGCCCTCTACCCTCTTGCCTGGATCATCGCCGCCGTCTGGCCTCTCCTCCGCGAGGCCGGCGCGTGGCGACGGCTCCCGCGGGCCGGGGATCTCATCATCCTGACCGGAACCCTCACCCTTCCCTTCCTCGTCCCCTTCGCCAAGCCCCTCCTTGAGGTCATTTCGTCTGGCCCGCTCGACTTTCCGGAGATCTGCGCCGCCGCTTCAACACGTGACGTCGCTGCCCTGGCGACCGGCTTCGCCGTCGCCTGCGCGATCGCCACCCTCGCGGGTCTCCTCTGGCGCCCGCGGACCTGGTTGATCGCTGCGGGGGTCGCCGTCTTCCTGTACCTGACCCTCGTCACCAGCCTCTGGACAAACCTCGACGGCTTCTGCAGCGGCCTCTGGGGCTCCATTGACCACTGGCAGGCCCAGCACGACTACCGCCGCGGGATGCAGCCCTGGTTCTACTACCTGATGGTCATGCCCGCCTACGAGTTCCTCCCTCTCCTGCTGGCGCTCGCGGGCGGAGCCTGGGCCCTCGTGAGAGGCTCCCCCTTCGCCCGATTCCTCGTTCTCTGGTTCCTCACGCTCTTCGTCGCCCTCTCGTTCGCCGGCGAGAAAATGCCGTGGCTCAACACGCACCTCGCCGTCCCCGCTGCCCTCATTGCCGCCTGGACCATCCAGCGCGCCTGGGAACACTGGCGAGCCCCTCCGCTCCATGCCCGCGCGCTGCTCACGATCGCTTTCGCCCTCTCGACTGCCGCCCTCACCCTGGTGCTCTTCGTCCTCGACTGGGGCCCTCCGCTCGCTGTGCGCGTCACCTGGGGCGCCGTCGCCCTCCTCGTCACCATCGTCACGACCGGCTACGTCGCCTCGAACCTTGGGCCGCGCACACTGCCCATGCTTGTCGCCCTCATCGTGGTCGCCTCGCTGGCCTTCTTTTCCATTCGCACCATGATCGAGGTCACCTTCGAGCGAGGCGACATCCCCAAAGACATGCTCATCTACACCCAGAGCTCTCCCGAGATCACCCGCATGGCCGACGAAATCGACGCCCTCGCCCAGGCCACGGGAAAGGGCCCCGATCTGCGAATCGCCATCGATTCCCGCACGTCCTTCGCCTGGCCCTGGGTCTGGTACCTGCGCGACTACGACAACGTCGTCTTCAGCGACATGGAAGCGGGGCTCCCCCAGGGAGAGTTCGACGTGGTCCTCGTCAACGCCACCAACGCTGCGATCGTCTCCCAGAACCTCGTCTCCCGGGGTGTCACGAGCTTCGCCCCCCCTACCCGCTACCCGCACCGCTGGTGGTTCCCCGAGACCTACAAGAGCGCCCTTACGGCAGGGCCCTTTGGGGGCATGGCCTGGCGCCAGATCGGCAGCGGCATTTTCAAGGGAACCTGGGCGAAGGATGCCTTTTTGTACTGGCGCGACCACGAACCACCTCAGGAACCCGGACGGGTTGAGGGCGTTGCCTACTTCCCCCTCGACTTCGATCGGGAAACCGGGCGGCTTGCGACCCAGACCCTCGAACCGGCCCGGCCCGGCGTCGATGACGCGGGCCGCCCGATGTTCGGAGGGCGCGGCGCTCGCCCCGGCCAGTTCTCGGCTCCCGTCGATATCGAGAGCGGCCCCGACGGCAGCCTCTACGTTATCGACAGGACAACCGGCATCCTGCAACGCTTCGACGCGGGCGGAAACCTCCTCTCGACCATCGACATCCGCGCGACGTTCTTCAATGACGCCAGGCCCTGGGGCCTGGCCGTGGGCCAGGACGGCACCGTCTTCGTGGCTGATACCTTCGGTTGGCGCATCCTCGCCTTCGATGCCGAGCTTCGCGGGCTCACGCTGTCCCTCGGCGAGCGCCCACCGTTAGACGGAACCCCTCCCGGCCCCTACCACCTCTTCGGACCCCGCGACATCGCCATCGACGCCACCGGCCACCTCTGGGTCACCGACACCGGGCACAACCGCATCGTGATCTACACCTCCACGGGGGAGTACATCCGCGAGATCGGCGCTCCCTTCTCTGCCGAAGCGCTGGGTCGCGGCAGCGGCTCTGCCGAGTTCAGCGAGCCCGTCGGCATCGACATCGCCCCCAACGGCGAGATCGTCGTCGCCGACATGTGGAATGCGCGCGTCCAGATCCTCGACCCGTCCGGCGCCTACCTGCGCGAGTTTCCCGTAGAGGGCTGGGGCGGTCTCGACCACCTCGACAAGCCCTACCTGCGCGTCCTCCGCGATGGCAGTATCGCTCTCTCCCTGCCCTCCCTCGGCCAGGTGCACGTCTACAGCGATACGGGCGCCCTCATCACGGTCATCGATCCGAAGGAAGAACCCCTCCGCTCCCCCTACGGAATCGTGGAGACCCCCGGTGGTAAGCTCTGGATTGTGGAAGGTGGGGCCGGGAGGGTGCGTCTCTTCGACAGCGCCGAGGCCGGGGAGCGCTGATCAGCCGTGTTCCGCTCAATCCGCTTCTGGGTTGCCGTGGCGATCGGCACGTTGCTCATCGTGCTCTTCGTGCTCGCCACCGACCTCGGCGAAATCGCCGACGCCTTCGAGGGCGCCACCTACTGGTACCTCGCCCCCGCCGTCGTCGTGCTCTTCGCCTCCTTCTGGCTCCGCTGCTATCGCTGGTCCGTGCTCATGCGCCCGGTGGTCTCCATCAGCGCGAGGCGCCTCTTCTCGTACTCGATCATCGGCTACATGGCGAACAACCTCCTCCCCGCCCGCGCCGGCGAGCTCATTCGCGCCTACGTCCTTGGCGAGCGCGAGCGCGTCTCGACCATGGGCACCCTCGGCGCCATCGCCGTCGAGCGCCTCTTCGATGGCTGTGTGCTCGTCCTCATGCTCCTCATCGCCGGGGCCGTCACCGGCCTCGGCGACAGCCGCCTGCAGGCCATCGCTATCGCCGCTTCGGCGCTCTTCTCCGTCGCCCTCGTCGTCTTCTACTGGCTCACCCTGCGTGAGGAGCGCGCCTACCGGCTCGCCGATTTCCTCCTCGCCCGCCTCCCCCGGCGGCTCTCCGAGCGCCTGCGGCCCCACGTCAACTCGGTCATCGGCGCGCTCCGTTCCGTCCACGACTGGCGCAGCTTTCTCCTCGTCGCCTTCTTCAGCTTCCTCGGCTGGACCGTCGAGGCCGGCGCCTACGCCATCGTCGGCCTCGCCTTCAATATTGATCTCGGCTTCGCCCACTACGTCCTCCTCCTCGCCGCCGCCAACCTTGCCATCATCGTCCCCACGTTCTTCGGCGGGACCGGTCCCTTCGAGTGGGCCGCCAAGCTGGTGATGGTCAATGCGGGCCTCGCCGGCGGCCTCGCCGCTGCCTACGCCATCGTTGCCCACGCTGTCGTCGTCGCCCCCGCCACCGTCGTCGGCCTGATCCTGCTCTGGACCTTCGGCATTCCCATCGCCCGCCTCGGACGCCTCACGACCGTGCCCGTCGAAGAGCGCAGCCCGGTGACCTCGTGAGGGCCGGCATCGTCGGCGCCGGCGTCGCGGGCCTCGCCGCCGCCCGCCGCCTCCAGCAACTCGGCCACGAGGTCACCATCTTCGAAGGGCGTGACGAGCCCGGCGGACAGGTCGTCACCTTCGACGTCGGCGGCGAGCCCATCGAGTGCTTCTACCACCACATCTTCACCAACGACACGACCGTCGTTCGCTACTTCGAAGAACTCGGGCTGGGCGATCGGCTCGAGTGGATAGAGCCCCACAACGGCCATTTCGTGAAGGGCCGCGTCTATCCCTTCGTCACCCCCCTCGACCTTCTCCGCTTCGATGCCGTCAGCCTGCCCAGCCGGGTCCGCCTGGGCCTCGCCAGCCTCTGGCTGAAGCGCCAGGCCGACTGGCGCGTGTACGAGGACGTCACCGCCCGCTCCTGGATGGAGCGCGCCGTCGGCAAGCAGGCCTTCGCCGCCTTCTGGGGACCCCTCCTCCGCGGCAAGTTCGCCGAACACGCCGACGAGATCGGCATGGCCTGGCTCCACTGGAAGATCCGCCTCCGCTTCGGCTCGCGCGAGGGACGCCTCGGCGCGAAGGAGACCCTCGGCTACCCTCGCGGCTCCTTCCGCTCCTACTACTTCGCCCTCGCCGACCACATCCGCGAGGCCGGCGGTCGCATCCACCTCAGCACGCCCGTCGAGTCGGTCGTGACCGAGCTCGGCGCCGTCACCGGCATTCGTGCGGACGGCGCCTTCCACGAGTTCGACAAGGTGCTCATGACTACCCCCAACATCATCACCAAGCGCATCGCCCCCGACCTCCCCGCCTCGTACGTCGAGATTCTCGACCGTGTCCGCTACCAGTGGGCTTCCTGCCTCGTCCTCGCCCTCGACCGGCCCCTCAGCGATGTCTACTGGCTCTCCATCGCCGACGACCTCCCCTTCGTCGCCTGCGTCGAGCACACCAACCTCGTCGGAGCGGAGCGCTACGGCGGCAATCACATCGTCTACCTCTCCAACTACGTCGCCCCCGACCACCCCGTCCTCCAGATGGACGCGGAGGAGGCCCTCACCGCCTACGAGGACAGCATCCGCCGCATCAACCCAGCCTTCGACCGCTCCTGGGTGCGCGAGAAGTGGTTCTTCCGCGACCCCGGCGGCCAGCCCGTCATCACCACCAACTACTCCGCCTCCATCCCTCCCATGGAGACCGGCATCGGCGGTCTCTACCTTTCCAACACGACCCAGGTCTACCCCGAGGACCGGGGCCAGAACTACAGCCTCCGGCTGGGCGAACAGGCCGCGGAACTCATGGATGCCGACGCCCGCGCGGTTGCTGCCGCGCGAGGGGCCCGCATATAGTAGTGCCGCATTTCACAAACGGGATCTCTCCATATGGCGGCTGAGCCGACCACTCGTGACCTGCGAGAACTCGTCGCCGACTACGAGTTCGAACGCGGCCATCTTCTCCCCGCCCTCATCGAGATCCAGGAGCGCTACGGTTACGTCTCGCGCGAGGCCATCGACGTGCTCGCCCGGCAAATGCGCACCACCCCGGCCCTGGTCTACGGCGCTGTCTCCTTCTATGCCGACTTCCGCACCGATCCTCCGCCCGAGCGCGAGATCGCCTGGTGCAGCGGCCCCGCCTGCCGCCTCCGCGGGGGCGACCGCATCCGCGAAGCCCTCCAGTACACCCTCGGCCTTCCCCTCGACGGCCAGAGCGAGGACGGCGCTTATGGGCTTCGCCTCGGCCAGTGCAACGGCACCTGCAGCGAGGCGCCCCAGGTGTGGGTCGATGGCGAGGTCGTTGGGGACCTCACGGTCGCCAGGGCCGTGGCCATCGCTCGCGACGTGAAGGGGGACGCGTGAACGACCGCTTCACCGCCATCGCCTCAGAGTCCCGCGACCGCTGGGAAGCCTCCCGCGCCAGCGGCCGCGAGCAGGTCAACGTCTGTCTCGATACCTCCTCGCTCGCCAGGGGCGGCGCCGAGACGCTCGCCGCCCTGCAAGATGCGGTAGCCGCGAATGGCCTCAATGTCGACATCCAGACGACCGGCTCGTGGGGCTTCTGCTGGCTCGAACCGACCGTCTCCGTGCGCTCCGCCGCCGGAACGCGCACCGTCCTCTACCACTCCGTCACGCCCGACCGCGTCGAGGAGTTCGTGCAGGCCACCCTCGTCGAGGCCGGGGAGTTCCCCGAGCTCGCCCTCGGCGTTGTCGAAGGAGCCCCCAGCGACGCCATCGGCATGCTGGAGGACCACCCCTTCATGCAGGGCCAGATCCGCCGTCTTATGGCCAACTGTGGCCAGATCGACCCGGAGAACATCGATCACTACCTCGCGAACGGAGGCTACGAGGGCTTCGTCAAATCCCTCGACATGGAGCCCGAGGCCATCATCGAGCTGATGCTCGAGAGCGGCCTCGGCGGGCGCGGCGGCGCCGGTTTCCCCGCCGGCCGCAAGTGGGACTTCCTTCGTAACGCTACCGCCGAACCGCGCTACCTCGTCTGCAACGCCGACGAGGGCGACCCCGGCGCCTGGGTCAACCGCATCCTCATGGAAGGCGACCCCCACCTCATCATCGAGGGCATGCTCATCGCCGCCATGGCGACCAACGCCATCGAAGGCTACATCTACATCCGCCACGAGTACCCCCTTGCCATCGAGCGCATGAACGTCGCCGTCGAGCAGGCCCGCGAGCGCGGCCTCCTCGGCGAAGATGTCCTCGGCAGCGGCAAGACCTTCGAGCTTGTCGTTTTCGTTGGCGCTGGCTCCTACGTCTGTGGCGAGGAAACCGGTCTCATCAACTCCATCGACGGCTACCGCGGGATGCCCCGCATCCGCCCGCCCTTCCCCGCCCAGGCCGGCCTCTGGAACCTTCCCACCAACGTCAACAACGTCGAGACCTACGCCAACGCTCCCCTCGTCCTGCGCCAGGGCGCCGAGTGGTGGTCGGGTGTCAGCCACGACGAAGCCAAGGGCACCAAGATGTTCACCATCTCCGGCGCCGTGAACCAGCCCGGCTGCGTCGAGATCCCCTTCGGCCTTAGCGTCCGCGATCTGCTCGAGAAGTACGGTGGCGGCACGCCCGGCGGCGTGCCCCTCAAGGGCTACCAGCCCGGTGGTCCCCTCTCCGGCGTCCTCTCCGCTGAAGAGGCCGACCTCCCCCTCACCCTCGCCCCCTTCCGCGATCGCGGCCTCTTTCTCGGTTCCGGCGGCATCGTCTTCTTCGACGAGACCACCAGCGTCGTCGACCTCTGCACCTACTTCCTCGGTTTCGCAGAGGACGAGTCCTGCGGCCGCTGCACCACCTGCTTCCAGGGCACCCAGCGCGCCGTCGAAATCCTCCGGCGCATCGGCAACGGCGGTGGCCGTGAAACCGACCTCGACAAGTTCGAGGACCTCATCCAGACCATGACCTGGTCGAACTGCCTCCACGGTTCCTTCGCCATGACCACCGTCAAGCTCGCCCTCCGCTACTTCCGCGACGAGTTCGAGACCCTTATCCGCGAGAAGCGTGACCCCACCCGCTCCCTCCCCGGCATGATCACCTACGAGGTCACTTCCCCCGGCGATCCTGCTCTCGCCGAGGCCGCCGCCGTCTGCCCGACCGAGGCCATCGTCGACGCGGACGCCCGCTACGACATCGTCGACGAGCTCTGCATCCGCTGCGGCGCCTGCGCCGAGGTCGCCCCCAACGCCGTCACCGTCCGCGATCGTTTTGTCTAAGACCTGATCCCGCGCCGCCCGCGTACACTGCCCCGATGCCCTTCGCCGACCTCGACGGCTCCCGCATCTACTACGAGCAGCACGGAAACTCCGACGGCGACCATGTCGTCTTCGTGCACGGGGCCGGCGGCAACTCCCTCTCCTGGTGGCAGCAGCTTCACGTCTTCGGCGAGCGCTACCGCTGCACCGTCTACGACGCCCGTGGCTGGGGACGCTCCCTCGCCCTCGGCGAGCACGACCGCGGCGCCTTCGGACGCGACCTCGCCAGCCTGCTCGAGCACCTCGAGATCGACCGCGCGCACGTCATCGCCCAGTCCATGGGCGGGCGCGCCGTCGCCGGACTCCTGCGGCTCGCCCCCGAGCGCGCCCGTTCGCTCGTGCTTTGCGGCACGAACGCCGGGGCCACGAACGACCGCGTCCGAGAGTTGCAGGCTGCTCTTCGCGTCGAGCGCGGTGATGGCGGCCTCCGCGCCCACGCCCTCGCCCCCCACTTCCCCGAGGCGCACCCGGATCGCGCCCTCCTCTACCACCAGATCCGTCGCCTCAACCCGCCCCGCGAGGCCAACGTCCTCGGCCCCCCACCCGCGAACTACCGCGGGAGCACCCACCAGATGCTCATCGACTCCCGCCTCCCCATCGCCTTCGTCGTGGGTGAACACGACCGCATCACCTCGCCGGAGCTCATCCGTGAGTCGCGCTCGCTCGTTCCCGGCGCCGACCTCTTCGAGATGTCGGGGGCCGGCCACTCGACCTACTTCGAACAACCCGAGGTCTTCAACGAGTACGTCCTCGCCTTCCTCGCGCGCGCCGAGGAGCGGGAGCCCGTGTGAGCAACCCGACAGAGTGATCAGGCATCTGATCTTGAACCCCGCCCGGTGATGCCCTAGCGTCTCCCGCCCATGCCTCGCTGGTCCCTCCGCCGCCCCTCTCTCCCCCGCCCCCGCGGGCGCGGATGGGTGCAACCCGGCAACGTCATCACCCGCGCCATCGAGCGCGAGATGGAGACCGGCCTCCCGCCCCATCTCCCCCCTGAGCCCGACCCGGTCCCCGCCCCCGTCATCACCGAAACTAGCAGCGAGCAGACCGGGCGCCGCCCCTCCAGCGCCGCCTGATCGCGACCCGCCCGCTATACTCCACCCATGGCGATCTACGAGTACTACTGCCCCACCTGCCGCGACACCTTTGAGCGTCGCCGCCCCATGTCCGAGGCCACCGTCGCGACGAAGTGCGAATCCGGTCATCGCGCCGAGCGCACCATCTCCAACTTCGCCGTCGCGGTGGCTGGCGGTGACTCCGCCGTCGCTCAGATGGAGCCGGACTTCGGCGCGTCGGGCGGCTGCGCCTGCGGCGGTGGCGGCTGCGGCTGCTCCTCCTGACCCCCGGGCCCCTCCTCATCCCCCGCTGATTCCTCCACCTCTTCGAGCGACGTCTCGTCAGTGGGCTCCTCCGTCGGGCTCTCCTCCTCCGGACCGTCCTCGCCTGACTCGGGACCCGCTTCTTCCTCGGCCTCGTCCTCGACGGCTTCGCCGCCCGCCGCTTCCTCTTCCTCATCGGCCGACTCGGCGCCCGCTGCCTCCTCGCCCTCATCCTCGGCTGCTTCGTCTGCCGCTTCCCCTTCTGGGTCGTCCTGCTCCGCCCGCGGCGGGCGCGTGAACCAGAGGTACCCTCCCGCGGCTCCGACCAGCACTACCGCCTCCACCAGCGCCATGCCAACCACGATGAACGTCGCCTCTGCCCAGAACGTCTCCGGGAACATCTGGATGAGCCGGTCCGTCCGTGGGTCTAGCAGCCACAGGTCGTTCGTGAAGAGGATCTCGTGGAGCTGGTTCCACGCCCCGTCGAACCCGACCAACGCAACGATCCCCACCGCCACTCCAACCAGCGCCCCCGCGCCCACGGCCGCCAGCGTCTCCTTCGCCAGGGTGCGCCCCGACCGCTCCCCCGCCCACAGCACGGTCGCCGCCACGTAGGCCAGCACGAACCCCAGTGCCACCTCGTTTGCCCGGAAGATCGTGCGCATGAGGCCTTTCACGTCCTCCATGTGCAGGGTCTCGTCCTCGCTGAAGAGCGCCGTCTCCTGCCCGCCCGTGAACACGAGGATGCGCAGCGTGTCCGCGTCGTCCTCGAAATACCGCACGATCGCCCCGACGGCGTAGTCGAGTTCGTTGAGCGCGATGCCCGTGTTCTCGGCCGCGTCGTGGCGCCGCAGGCCCCCCTCCAGGTACCCCGTGTCGCTCGCGAGGAAGCGGATGTTCGTCGTGAAGAGCAGGATCGGCACGGCCAGCACGAACCCGACGCTCGCGATCGCCGGGAGAATCCGCATCCCGCTCATGCGCGCCATGGTGGGGCCCCTTCGCGAAGCCGGTCAAACATCGTCACCGGCCGAACTGCCGGTCGAGCGCCTCCTGGCGAACGTGGATAAGCGTGGGCCGCCCGTGGGGACACGTCCGCGGCGAGGCGGTCGCCCCGAGGTCCTCGACCAGCTGCCGCATCTCCTCCAGCGAGAGCGCCATCCCTGCCCGCACGCTGCTGTGACAGGCCACCGATGCCGCCGCCCGGTCGAACGGGTCCGCCACGCGTCGCTCGTCCCCCAGCTTCTCCAGCATCGCCCGCAGCCCCCCGGCGATGTCGCCGTCCCCGAACCCTGGTGGGGCCGCGCGCACGAGGCAGGCCGCATCCCCGAACGGCTCCAGCGCCAGCCCCAGCCGTTCCAGGTGCCCCCCGTGCTCCTCGAAGACCGCCGCCGCCGTCCGGTCCAGCTCGACCAGCACCGGCTCAAGCAGCGGCTGCACCGCGTCCTCGCCGCCCTCGCGCGCCTTCAGCCGGTCGAACACGACCCGCTCGTGCGCGGCGTGCTGGTCGATCAGGTACATCCCGTCCGGCCCCTCCGCGACGATGTACGTCGTCGCCACCTGCCCCACCACCCGCAGCAGAGGCAGCGTCTCCCGCTGCGTCCGTGACCCCGCCTCCGCGCCCGACGGCGCGGCCCGGCCGAGGTCGCCGGCGAGAGTCTGCTGCGCGTCGCCGCTCTCCGGTGGCTGCAGCCGCTCCCGCAGGGAGGGACGGGGCGCCTCCGCTGGCGTCGTCTCCGCTGCCGGTGCGTCCCCCAGCGTCCACCCCACCGGCTCCGCCCCCTCCAGCGCCTTCAGGATTGCGTGCCGGAGGACCCGCGCTACCCCCCGCTGGTCGCGGAAGCGCACCTCCGCCTTCGCCGGGTGTACGTTCACATCGACCGCTTCCGCCGGCACGTGCAGGGCGACGCTCGCGACCGGGTAGCGCCCGCCGGGCAACTCCGACTGGTAGGCGTCGCTCACCGCGAACCGCAGCGCCGCGCTCTGCACCCAGCGGCCATTCACGAAGAGCGCGATGCCGGTGCGGTTCCCCCGGTGCAGCGAGGGCGGCCCTGTCAGCCCCGCGACCGCGATGCCATTCTCTTCGTGTGCCACGTCGAGCATCGCGTCCCCCTGCTCCGCTCCGTAAACCGCCGCCACCGCGTGCCGAAGGTTGCCGTCGCCGCTCGTCTGGAACGGGCGGCGGCCCGCCTCCAGCCGGAAGGCGATGTCCGGGTAGGCCAGCGCGTAGTGCGAGACCAGCGTCGTGATCTGCCGCCCCTCGCTCGACGCGGACCCGAGGAAGTTCCGTCGCGCGGGAACTTTCGCGAACAGTTCCCGCACCGTGATCGTCGTCCCCACCGGCGCCGCACGAGCGCTCCGGCGCACCACCTCGCGGTCCACGAGCAAGGCCGCCACCCCCACCGGCTCCCCCTCCGCCCGCGTCACGATGTCCACCTCCGCCGCCGCTACGATCGCCCCCAGCGCCTCTCCCCGGAAGCCGAGCGTCTCGACCCTCCGCAGGTCGCTCGCCCCTGCGATCTTGCTCGTCGCATGCCGCTCGAACGCCACCTCGATCTGGTCCGGTGGGATGCCCCGGCCGTCGTCGTTCACCTCGATCGACCGCAGCCCGCCCTCCACGATGGTCACGCGGACGCGTTTCGCCCCCGCGTCGATGGCGTTGTCGAGCAGCTCCCGCACCACGGAGACGGGCCGCTCGATCACCTCCCCCGCGGCGATGCGCGCCGCTACCTCTGGCGGTAGCTGGCGGATGCGCCGCTCGCCGCTCACCCGGTCCCCCGCGCTCGCTCGCGCAGCTCTCCCAGCACGCGCATCGCCTCAAGCGGCGTCATCGACTCCAGGTCCAGCCTCGCCAGCTCGGCCTCGATTGCGCTCTCCCCGCCGAACAACGCCGCCTGCACGATGGGCGCGGCGGGAATCGCAGCCGCTGCCGTCGCTCCCAGCTCGACGGGGTCACCCTCGAGCTCGTCCAGCAATGTCCGCGCGCGCTCGACCACCGACGCCGGCAGCCCCGCCAGCCGCGCCACGTGGATGCCGTACGAGCGGTCGCTCGGGCCCGGCTCGATGCGGTGCTCGAACACGACCTCGCCGCCTTCGTCGTGAACGGCCACGTGCGCGTTGTTTGCGCTCTCCAGTTCCGCCGCCACCGCCGTCAGCTCGTGGTAGTGCGTCGCGAAGAGCGTCCTCGGCGGGCCCTCCGGACGCGCGTCGAGAAACTCCAGCACGGCCCGCGCGATCGCCATCCCGTCGAACGTGCTCGTCCCTCGCCCCACCTCGTCCAGGATCACGAGCGATTGGTCCGTCGCCCGGTGCAGGATCTGCGCCGTCTCCACCATCTCCACCATGAACGTCGAGTGGCCCGCCGCGAGGTCGTCGTGCGCCCCGATACGCGTGAAGATACGGTCGAACAGGGGCAGCTCCGCCACCTCCGCCGGCACGAAGCTACCCGCCTGCGCCATCAGCGCGATCAGCGCCACCTGCCGCAGGTAGGTCGACTTGCCGCTCATGTTCGGGCCCGTCAGCAGGAGGATGCGCGACTTCCCCTCCAGCAGGCAGTCGTTCGGCACGAACCGCCCCGGCCCCAGCGCCGCCTCCACCACGGCGTGCCGTCCCCCGCGGATCGCCAGCCGCGTCCCGTCGCCGAACTCCGGACGGACGTACCCCCGCTCCGCCGCCGTTTCCGCCAGCCCCAGCGCCACGTCGATGGTCGCCAGCCCCTCCCCCGCCCGCTGCAACGCATCAAGCTGCGCCGCCAGCCGCTCGACGAGCGCCTCGAATGCCTGCCGCTCGCGCGCCGCCAGCCGCTCGCGCGAGGTCGTCATGCCGCTCTCCAGCTCCTTCAGCTCCTCCGTCACGTAACGTTCCGCCCCGACGAGCGTCTGCCGCCGCTGGAAGCGTTCCGGCACGAGCTCCGCGTTCGCGATCGAGACCTCCAAGTAGTAGCCGAACACCTTGTTCTGCCCCACCTTCAGCGAGCGGATGCCCGTCCGCTCCCGCTCCTCCGCCTCCAGCGCCAGCAGCGCCTCCCGCGCCGACCGCGTCCGCCCCCGCAGCGTGTCGATCTCGGGGTCGTGCCCGGGTGCGATCACGCCGCCCTCGTCGAAGGTTGGCGGCGGATCTTCCGCGAGCGCCCCGTCCAGCGCCAGCAGCGGCTCGACCACCTCCGCCAGCGCCGCCTGCGCGTCCCTCAGCAGCGCCGGAGGCTCCGACGTCTCCAGCAGCGCTCCCAGGTCGAGCGCCGCCCGCAGCCCGTGACGTAGCGCCGCCAGGTCGCGAGGCGACGCCGCCCGCGCCCCCAACCGCCCGCAAAGGCGTGACACATCGGGGATCCCCTTCAGGATCGTTTGCGCCCGCTCCCGCTCGATCGGGCGCTCGAGCGCCCACGCGGCCGCGTCGTGCCGCGCCCCCAGCGAGCCGGCTTCCCGCAGTGGCTGCGCCAGCCAGCGCCGCAGCAGCCGTGCCCCCATCGGCGAGCGCGTCCGGTTGAGCACGTCGAAGAGCGAGGGACGCCCGTCGCCCGCGGGCAACGCCTCCAGGTTCGTGAGCGTGCGCCCGTCCAGCGACACGGTGTCCTCGCTCGCGAGCGTGCGCACCCGCCCCAGCGCCCCCGCCCCCTCCGGATACACCTCGCCGAGGTACGCGAGCACCTGCGCCACCGCCGCCACCGCCGCCTCGCTCCCCACCAGCGTCTCCGGCGCCGACTCCCCGTACTGCTCCGCCACCAGCGCCGAGGCTACCGCCGCGCTCAGGCGCGGACGCTCCACCTCGCAGCCCGCCGCGCCCAGCCCCGCGCCCTCCTCCTCCACCAGCAGCTCCGCCGGCGCCGCCCGCGCGAGCTCCGCCGCTGCCCCCTCACCTGCCGCCACCCGCACCTCGCCCGTCGTCACGTCGGCCAACGCCAGGCCCCGCTCTCCACTCCGCTCGACCAGCGCCGCCAGCTCGTTCGGCGTCTCCGCCGAGAGCGCCGCCTCGCTCGTGACTGTCCCCGCCGTCACCGTGCGCACGACCTCGCGGGGCACGAGACCCTTCACGCTCGCCGGGTCCGCCATCTGCTCGCAGATGGCCACCCGATGCCCGCGTTTCACGAGCTTCGATACGTGCCCATCGATGCTGTGGTGGGGGACGCCCGCCAGGGGAACGCGGATGCCCTTCCCCATCGGCTTCGTCGTCAGCACGATGTCGAGCTCGCGCGCCACGAGCTCCGCGTCGTCGTCGAACGTCTCGTAAAAGTCGCCCAGCCGGAAGAAGAGGATCGCGCCGGGATGCCGCTTCTTCAGGTCCAGATACTGCCGGCGGATCGGCGTCGTCACGCGCCCAACACCCCTTTGGCCTGCGCGGCCTCGCCTATTCTACGGACATGTGTTCGGGTCCGTATCCCCTTGCGGTCCCAACCTTCACAACCGCGACCGGTTCCTCGCCACGATCCCGTATCCCCACCCGACCACGTCCCGCAGCGGCCTAAGCCAGAGCACCCGCGCGAGCGCCCGCCAGCCCAGCGCGTGCAGTGTGAAGATGGCCGCGTCCCCGCCTCGCAGCACGCGCCCAGCCGGTGTGATGGCGTGCAGCGCCTCGCCGCACGCCTCCCGCAACCCTGGCGTCATCGGCGGGCTTGGCGCGTCCTGGTAGGGGACGACGCGCAGCTTCCGCCCACGATCGCGTTCCTCCACCCACCCCGCCAGCCTGCTGCAGAACCCACAGTCACCGTCGAAGAGCAGCCAGGCGCGCTCCACGCCGCTCCCCTCCACGTCGTGCTCCCTAGGCGTCGACGGCGTTGGCCCGCAGGTACGCCTCGTCGAAGCGCAGGCCCAGCCCGGGCTCGTCGCCGAGCACCACCATCCCGCCCTCCACCTGCGGCACCTCTTCGAACAGCGGGAACGCCCAGGGGACGTGCTCCAGCAGGAGCGTGTTCGTCCCCGCCGCCGCGTGCGCGAACAGCTCCGTCGCGAGGTGCGTCACCACCGGCAGGTTGAACGCCTCCGCCAGGTGCGCCGCCTTCACGTACTCCGTGAAGCCGCCCACCCGGAACAGGTCGACCATCATGATGTCGATCGATCGCGCCTCCACCATGTGCCGGAACGGGACCAGCCCGTAGTGGTACTCGCCCGAACAGACGGGCGTGTCCAGCGCAGCCGCGATGCGCGCCATCCCCGCGTAGTCCTGGTGCTGCGTCGGGTCCTCGAGCCAGTAGAGGCGGTGCTCGCTCAGCTGCCGCCCGATCGTCGTCGCCTGGTGCACGGTCCAGCCCTGGTTGATGTCGATCATGATGTCGACGTCCTCCCCCACCGCTTCCCGCAGCACGCGCATGCGCTCCACCTCGTCCGCCGCCGAGGACTCCGCCCCGCAGCGCAGCTTCATCGCCTTGAAGCCCGCCTCCACCAGCGTCGGCCCCCACTGCTGCAGCTCTTCCAGGTTGTAGTGCCGCCACAGGTGCCCGCTGCCGTAGGCGTTCACGCGGCCTTCGCTGCCGCCGAGCAGCTTCCAGCAGGGCAGACCCAGCGCCTTCCCCTTGATGTCCCACAGCGCCACGTCGATCGCCGAGCTCGCCCGCGTCACGAGACCCGCCGGGGCAGTACCCCCGTTGCGCATCCGCAGGTCCCGCCCGATCGCGTCCGTCTCGAACGGATCGCGGCCCACGACCTGCTCGCAGAGGCCGTCGAGCGTCGCCTTCAGCGCCGGCGCCACCGCCCGCGAGACGTACGCCGCGTAGGCGATCCCCTCGGTGCCGTCGTCCGTGCGCAGCCGCAGGGTCACGTACCAGGGCGTCACCTGCCCCGGAATCTCCCCCAACGTCACCCGTTCCTTGGAAAGCTCGATCACCTGTGTCTCGAATCCGGCGACCTGCATCAGTTGCTCCTCTCGGCCCGCCGCATCGAGGTGGCGGGCGATCTCAGTCCAGAACGCCCTGCTTGAGCGCGATTGGCTCCAGCTCCCGCTCCCCCGCGGGACCCCCGCCTTCGACCTCGAAGCCGGCGTCCGCAATCATCGCGAGGTCCGCCTCCGCCGCCTGCCCCTTCGTCGTCAGATAGTCCCCGATGAAGATCGAATTCGCCAGGTAGAGCCCCAGCGGCTGCAGCGACCGCAGGTGTACCTCGCGACCGCCCGCGATCCGTACCTCCGCCCGCGGGAACAGCAGCCGGAAGACCGCCAGGATGCGCAGGCAGCGCTGCGGTGTGAGCTCGTTCAGGCCCGCCAGGGGCGTTCCCTCGATCGGGATCAGGAAGTTCACGGGCACGGAGTCCGGATCGAGTTCCCGCAGCGCGTAGCCCGCGTCGAGCACGTCCGCATCGCGTTCACCCATCCCGAAGAGCGCGCCCGAGCAGGGCGAGAGCCCGCCGGCCTTTGCCCGCCCCACGGTCTCCTGCCGGTCCGCGAACGTATGCGTGTCGCAGATCGCCTCGTAGAAGCTCTCGCTCGTGTTCAGGTTGTGGTTGTAGGCGTAGACCCCCGCCTCTCCCAGCCTCTCCGCCTGCCCCTCGTCCAGCAGCCCCAGGCACGCGCAGATCTCCATCGCGCCGTCCGCCGCCTTCACCGCCTCCACGCCCTGCGCCACATGGTCCACCTCCCGCTCGGTGGGGCCACGTCCGCTCGCCACCAGGCAGAGCCGTGTAGCGCCCAGCTCCCGCGCCCGCTCCGCCGCCGCGCAGAACGTCTCCTCGCCCACCATCGCGTACGACGGGATCGCCGCCGTCGAGTCCCGCGCCTGCGAGCAGTAGTGGCAGTCCTCGGGGCAGAGCCCGCTTTTAATGTTCAGCAGCAGGTTCAGCTTCACGCGCCGCCCGAACGCTGCGAAGCGCACGCGGCTCACCGCCGACACGATCTCCAGCGTGCGCTCGTCCGGCGCCTGCAGCAGCCAGGCCAGCTCGTCGCGGCCAGGATCGCGCCCGTCAAGGCTCGCCTCGACCAGCCGCTCCAGCCGCGCTTCGAAGGTTCGTTCCATGGGCTCGAAGCATACCCCGCCCTCGCGCCACACGGCAGTCGCGGTACGATCCGCCGATGCCCGCCGATTCCGCCCCCGGGGACTACCCCCTCTGGCACCCCTTCACCCAGATGGCGCGCTTCGAACGCGAGCCCCGGCTCGTCGTCGCCCGCGCCGAGGGCAACCGCCTCATCGACGCCGACGGCAACGAGTACGTCGACGGCGTCGCCTCCCTCTGGGCGAACGTCCACGGGCACAGCCACCCCCACATCGTCGGCGCCATCCAGGAGCAGGCGGCCAAGCTCCAGCACAGCACCCTCCTCGGCATCACCCACGAGCCCGCCGTCGACCTCGGCCGCCGCCTCTTGCCCCACCTCCCCGGCCGCTCCCGCGTCTTCTTCAGCGAGAACGGCGCCTCCGCCGTCGAGGTCGCCCTCAAGATGGCCGTCCAGTACTGGGCCAACCAGGGCCGTCCCGACCGGAACCGCATCGCCGCCCTCGACATGGCCTACCACGGCGACACCCTCGGCGCCGTCAGCGCCGGCGGCGAGGGCCCCTTCCGTGACGTCTACGAGCCCCTCCTCTTCGAACCCCTGCGCTTCGCCAATCCCTACCGCTACCGCTGCGACCGCTGCATCGCCGAGCCCGCCTGCACGGACGCCTGCGTCGACTCGCTTCGCGACCTCCTCGACTCGCACGGTGACGAGGTGGCCGCCGTCATCATCGAGCCGCGTGTCCAGGGCGCGGCCGGCATGATCGTCGCGCCCGAAGGCCACATCGCCGCCATCCGCGCCCTCTGCGACGAGTTCGACACGCTCCTCATCGCCGACGAGGTCGCCACCGGCTTCGGCAAGACCGGCGCCATGTTCGCCTGCGACCTCGAGGGCGTCACCCCCGACATCACCGTCCTCGGGAAGGGGATCACCGGCGGCTACCTGCCTCTCTCCGCCACCGTCACCACCGAGGAGGTCTACCAGGCCTTCCATGGCGAGGAGGGCCGCAAGCTCTTCCACGGGCACACCTACGCCGGCAATCCCATCTGCTGCGCTGCCGCCCTCGCCAGCCTCGATCTTTTCGAGGCCGGCGACCTCCTCGCTCGCACCCGCGCACGCGCCGACCTGCTCGCGACCCTCCTCGCCGAACGTATCGCCGACCACCCCCTCGTGGGCGATGTCCGCCAGCAGGGGCTCATGACCGGCATCGAGCTGGTCGCCGACCGCGACACCCGCGAACCCCTCCCCTCCGACCGCGAAGCCGGATGGCGCGTCTGCCTCGCCGCCCGCGACCGCGGGGTCTTCATCCGTCCACTGGGGGACGTTATCGTCCTCATGCCTCCCCTCTCCATCGAGGAGGACGAGCTCGCACAGATCTGTGAGGCAGTCGCCTATGGCCTCGACCGAGTCCCCCGCGGCTAGCGGCTGGCTCGGCGAGCTCCGCGACGAGCTCGACGACCTCGACCGCCAGTCCCTGCGGCGCACCGTCCTCACCCCTCGCGACGGCCAGGGCGAGACCCTCAGCATCGACGGGCGCGAGCTGCTCAACCTCACTTCCAACAACTACCTGGGTCTCGCCGCCCACCCACGCGTCGTCGAGGCCGCCGCTGCCGCTGCCCGCGCCTACGGTGCGAGCGTCAGCGCCTCCCGCCTCCTCTGCGGCTCCACTCCCCTCCACGAGGAGCTGGAAGGCCGTCTCGCCGCCCTCAAGGCCCAGGAGGCCGCCCTCCTCTACTCCTCCGGCTACCTCGCCAACCTCGGCGTCCTCACCGCCCTCGCCCGCCCCGGCGACGTCATCTTCAGCGACGCCCTCAATCATGCCTCCATCATCGACGGCTGCCGTCTCTCCGGGGCAGAGACGAGGGTCTACCGCCACTGCGACGCAGGCCACCTCGCCGAGCTGCTCGCCACCACCCCCGCCCGCCGCCGCCTCATCGTCAGCGAGACCGTCTTCAGCATGGATGGCGATATCGCACCCCTCCCCAAGCTTGTCGAGCTCGCCCGCGCCCACGATGCCGTACTCGTCCTCGACGAGGCGCACGCCACCGGCGTCCTCGGCCCCAACGGCGAGGGTGCCCTCGCCTGCCTCGGAATCGACCCCGAGGGCGTCGTCATCGTCGGGACGCTCTCGAAGGCGCTTGCCTCGGCCGGGGGCTTCGTCGCCGCGGACGGAACCGTCATTGACTACCTCGTGAACCGCTCGCGCCCCTTCATCTTCAACACCGCCCTCCCTCCCGCGAGCGTCGGCGCAGCCCTCGCCGCCCTCGATATCGTCGCCGCCGAACCCGAGCGCCGCGCCCACCTCGACGCCCTCGCCGCCCGCCTCCGTGACGGCTTGGCTACGGCCGGCTATCCCCCCTCCGACTCCGAAACCGCCATCGTGCCCCTCCTCCTCGGCTCCGCCGACGCCGCCCTTGCCCTCGAGCGCCGCCTGCACGAGGCGGGCATCCTCTCCCGCGCCATCCGCCCCCCCACCGTCCCCGAGGGCACGGCTCGCATCCGCTTCAACCTCATTGCCACCCATACCACCGACGACGTCGATCGCGTCCTCGCCGCCGTCCCCCCGCCCGCGTGACCAACCGTACGATCTTCGTCACCGGCACCGATACCGGCGTCGGCAAGACCGTCGTTGCCGCCTGGCTCGCCGCCACCCTCGCCCCTCACCAGCGGATCGCCCTCGTCAAGCCGTTCCAGACCGGCGCGGTCCACCCCGCCGCCGATGGCGACGAGGCCTTCTACCGCGCCGCCCTCGGCGACGAAGCCGTCGATCTCCGCACGCTCGTCTCCCTCCCCGAACCGCTCGCGCCCTCGATCGCCGCCGAGCGCGCGAACGCGCCCATCGATGTCGCCGGCGCCCTCGTCGAGTGTCGCGCCCTCGCCCGGGAAAGCGACATAACACTGGTCGAAGGCGCAGGCGGCCTCCTCGTCTCCATCACCGCCGAGCACGACATGGCCGGCTTCGCCGCCGCCCTCGATGCATCCCTCGTCGTCGTCGCGCGACCCTCGCTCGGCACGCTCAACCACACCACCCTCACGCTCGAGGCTGCCGAACGCCGCGGCCTGGCCGTCGAGATGGTCGTCATCAGCGGCTTCCCGAGGGATGCCGGCGTGACCGAATGGGAGAACTTGCGCTGGTTGCGCGACCGCTACCCCGCCCTGCCCCTCCTCGTCCTCGCCGAGACGCCCCTCGCCCCCTCCGACCCCCTTGCCGGCCTCAACCCCCAAATCCTCGGTCCCCTGCCCCCGCTCCTCGCCGGGCAGGACATCCCCGCCCTCGACCTCGCCGATCAGCCCAGCGAGTCGTAGACCGCCCGCATCAAGCGCGCTGCGCGGGGATCGTCCTGGTCCAGCGTGTTCGTCCACATCTGGTTCATCGCGTAGCCGAACCCGAGACCGGCGTCCGGGTCGCAGAATCCGAGCGAGCCGCCCATTCCCGCGTGCCCGAAAGCGTTCTCGCCCCGTGGGTCCGGCAGGCCCGGCACCGGCATCATGTACCCGAGCGTCCGCCGCACCGGCGTCTGCAGGATGATGTCCCGGCCCTGCGTCTGTTCCGTCCCCGCTCGCTGGATGCCCGCGTCGCTCAGCAGGCGGTGGCCCTGCCACTCCCCCCCGTTCCCCAGCGCCCCGTAGATCGTCGCCAGCGCCCGGGCGTTCGAGTGTCCGTTCGAACCCGGCTGCTCGGAGCCCCGGTAGGCGCGGCTGTTCCGGCCCTTGTTCGGCCCCCGTGGCGCGATGTTGAACGAGCGCGCCGCCAGCGACTTCGGGTCGAGCAGCGCCGCCGCTGCCAGGCTGGGAAGCTCCTCGGCGGGAACCTGCGCCAGATGCAGGTCCGAGACGCGGTGGTCTTCCTCTGGGCCGAACCCGAGAAGGAAGTCCACCCCCAGAGGCCCTGCGATCTCTTCCCGGATGAACGTCCCCACCGACCGTCCGTCCACCCGCCGGACCACCTCGCCCACCAGCCAGCCGAAGGTCGCCGCGTGGTAGCCCTGCTTCTCGCCCGGCTCCCAGAGCGGCGCCTGCCGCGACAGCGCCCCGGCCATGATGTCCCACTCCAGCTCCGCCCCCATGGGCAGCTCCTCGTCGATCGCCGGGAGCCCCGCCTGGTGCGTCAGGAGATAGCGAAGCGGCAAGGTCTCCTTCCCCGCCTGCGCGAACTCCGGCCAGACATCCGCCACCGGCGCCTCGAAGTCGATCAAGCCCCGGTCCGCCAGCATGTGCGCCGCCAGCGCGACCACGCCCTTCGTCGAGGAGTAGATGAGCACGACCGTGTCGCGCTCCCACGGCTGCGTCCGCTCCCGGTCCACGTGGCCGCCCCACAGGTCGACCACGACCTCCCCGTGCAGCGCCACTGCCACCGAAGCGCCGACGTCGCCCGACTCCGCGAAGTTACGGGCGAACGCCTCCCGCACGCTCTCGAAGCGCGGGGCGCACGCGCCTTCGATGGCCGGGACCGGCGCGTCGCTCACAGCGTCTCGCTGAACGCAGTCGCGATGTGCCCCTCTGCCTCCAGCCGCTCGCACTCCTCGTCGCTCATGCCCAGCAGCTCCCGGTACACGTAGTCGTTGTCCTGCCCGAACGCGACCGGTGGACGCCGGATGCCGCCCTCCGACTCGGGGAAGTCGTAGACCGGACGCGGGTAGCGGTGCACACCGATGTCGTCCTGCAGCTCCTGCGGGACGTAGAGGTTCCGCGCCTGCACGTGCGGGTCGTCGAGCACGCGCGACGCTTCCAGCACGGGGGCTGCCGCTACGCCCGCCGCCTGCAGCCGCGCAAACAGCTCCTCGTCGTCGAATCCCGCCGTCCACTCTGCCAGCTTCTCGTCGAGCAGGTCCTGTGCTGCCGCCCGCCCCGCTGCCGTCGCCAGCTCGGGCGCCTGCGCCCACTCGGGGTCGCCCATCACCGTGCGCAGCGCGTCCCAGGTGGCGTTGCTCGTCACGGTGATCGCGATCCAGCGGTCGTCGCCCGTATCCGCGTCTCCCGGCGAGAGGCACGGGTAGACGCCCGACGGCGCCTGTCCGTCCTCCGCGTAGATCGACCGGTTGCCGATCGCCCCATCGACCTCGCCGTTCAGGCTGTAGTTCATGTATGCCTGCGCGAACATCGCGACCGCGTTCTCCGCCTGCGCCATCTCGATGAACTGGCCCTTGCCGGTGTTATTCCGGTGCCAGATCGCCATCATGATCGCCAGCGCGATCTGCGCCGCCGCGATGTAGTCCGCTGCGAATATGCCGCTGTTCGAGTTCGGATCGCTGCCCAGGTAACCGCGCAGGATCTGGTGCCCCATCGTCCCTTCCAGGTGGGCGCCCATCGTGCGCGCGGTCGCGTACTCACCGGTGATTCCGTAGCCCGGCGCACGCAGGAAGATGATGTCGTCCCGCTGTTCCCGCAGCCACTCGTACGAGATACCCAGCTTCTCCATCGTGCCCACGGCGCTGTTCTCCAGCACCGCGTCCGACATCGCCGCCAGCCGCCCCAGGATCTCCTTGCCCTCGGGCTGCCGGATGTCGAGCGTGAAGCTGCGCTTGTTCCGGTACAGGCTCACAAACATCGGGTGGTAGTTCCACGGGCTCTCGCCTGGATCGCTGTTCGGCAGTCCCGTAACCCAGCCCGCACCCGCCTCTGCCATCGCCTTCGGGATGCGTGGCCCCGGCACCGCGCGTGTGCTCGGCTGCCACACGAACTGGTTCTCCTGCTTCAGCACCTCCGCGCCCAGGTCGGCCAGCAGCACGGTCGAGAACGTGCCCGCCCACACGCCGCCGAGGTCGAGGATGCGGATCCCTTCAAGCGGTTGGTTCGCCATCAGCGCACCCCCGCCACACCGGCCGAGGCCAGCTCGTTGATCGCCGCGGCATCGTAGCCGGCCTCCCCCAGCACCTCGGCCGTGTGCTCGCCCAGCAACGGCGCCGGCCGGCGCAGCTCCCACGGCGTCTCCGACATCAGGAAGGGGCGCCCCGGGATCTCCACCTGTCCGAGTTCCTCGTGCTCCGCCATCTCCCAGAACCCGCGAGCGCGGAAGTTCGGGTCTTCGAACACCTCGTCGATTGTGAACAGCGGCCCGCAGAGGAAGCGCACCTTCCGTGCCGCCTCCCAGATCTCGCGCTTCGTGTGCTCCAGTAGCCAGACGTAGAAGAAGGCGTTGAACTCCTCAATCGCCTCAGGGTTCATCTGGATGGCCGGGTCGTCCCACTTCGGGTCATCCATCCAGTCCGGGTGCCCCAGGAACTCGCGCGCGTTCATGAACCGCGGCCCCCCGCCCTGCAGGTCGACCCAGCCGTCCTGGCAGGGGAACACGCCGTTCAGCATCCCGACCGCCGCCCCCGGAGAGCGCAGCGACTTCCGCCCCGAGTACTGGTACCCCATCACCGTCGCGTGCCGCCGGTCGACCCCCACCAGGTGGCTGTCCGCAATCGAAAAGTCGACGTGCTGGCCCACGCCCTGGTAGCGGCCCGCCATCAGCGCGCCCATCATCGCCGTCGCCGCCGCCGAGCCCGACTGCACCAGCGCCGCGGTGCCGTACATCTTCACCGGCTCGCGCTCCAGCAGCCCCGTCGAGAACATCTCCCCGGCGAAGGCGTAGAGCACCAGGTCCGAACCCTTGTAGTCCCGGTAGGGGCTCACCTGTCCGAAATTCGTGATCGACACGAGCGGCACATTCGCGCGCCGCTCGTGGATCGCGTCGAAGCCGATCCCGAGGTCGTCCACGACCCCCGGCCGGAAGCTCTCGACCACGAGGTCGGCGTTCTCCAGCAGCCGCCAGAACGCCTCCTGGCCGCGCTCGTCCTTGAGGTCGAGCACGACCGACCGCTTGTTCGTGTTGAAGTAGAAGAACGTCCCGCTCTTCTCCGGGTGCGGCTCGCCGCCCTTGTAGGGCCCCAGCCGCCGGGAGGGGTCGCCCCCCGGACGTTCGATCTTGATCACGTCGGCCCCGAAATCCGCGAACAGCTTCGTCGCGTAGGGGCCTGCGATGTGCTGCGTCAGGTCCAGCACCCGGACATCGTTCAGAGGACCGGTCATCGCCTCCTCCGTAGCTCTGCGAATGGCCCGCACCGGCGGGCGCAAGGGCGCATCTTACGGCCTTCTCGCCCCGCCGGTTCCCCGGGACGCGAACAGGGGGCGCAGCGTCGGCGCTGCGCCCCCTGGTGTCGGGACGGCCGGGGCCGTGGAACCTAGTTCACGTACGGCGCGATCTTCGCGAACTGCTCCGCGAGGAGGTCGGCCGGCATGGTCACGTAGCCGACCTCCGGCACGATCGCGTCCACGCTCTCGAGGAAGAACTGGATGAACCCGGCAACCTCGGGCCGCTCGCTCAGGAGGCTCCCGCGCGTGTAGATGAACAGCGGCCGCGAGAGCGGCGTGTATTCGCCCGAGAGCGCCGCCTCGAAGCTCGGGGCGACGCACCCGTCGCCGTCGTCGACGGAGACCGCCTGCAGGCTTTGGCCGGCCTCCAGGAAGTAGGCGAAGCCGAAGTAGCCGATGGCGTTCTTGTCGCGCCCGATGCCGAGGGCGAGGATGTTGTCGTCCTCGGAAGGCGTGCCGTCGCCGCGGTGGGTCGAGCCCTCGAACTCCTCGATGATCGCCTCGTTGAAGTAGTCGAACGTGCCCGAATCGGCGCCCGGGTAGTAGGCGATGATGTCCTCGTCCGGCCACTCGGCGCGGAGGTCGCTCCACTTCTTGGCGCCATCCGCCCTGAACGCCTGGTTCAGCTCCGCAACAGTCATGCACTGGGCGAAGTCGTTGTCCGGGTGGACCATGACGGTGAGGGCGTCGATCGCGACCTGGACCTCCACGATGTCGTCGATGCCGTTTTCGGCGCAGGCCTCGCGCTCCGAGTCCTTGATGGGACGGGAGGCGTTGCTGATCTGGGTCTCGCCGCGGCAGAACTTCTCGAAGCCGCCGCCGGTGCCGGAGAAGGCCACGTTTACGCGCACGTCGGAGACGTACCCGAACTCCTCCGCCATCGCCTCGGCGATGGGGAACACCGTCGAGGAACCGTCGATGCGAATCTCGCCGGAGAGATCGGCGTACCGGTCCTCGTCGTCAGCGGCCGCTGGCTCTTCCGCTGCCGCCGCCTCGGTGGCGCTTGTCGCGGGCGCTGGAGCTTCGTCGTCATCGTCGCCGCCGCACGCGACCGTGACGAGCGCGAGTGTCGTCAGGCCAGTGAGCAGGAGCAGCAGCCACCGCCGCTGCGCCGAGTTGAGGATGTTCTTCTGGAAGGTCACGGAAGTTGTGATGCCCCCTGAGTGATTTGCCGAGCCGACCAAGGTCGACTTCGGTCGCGAGGGAAGCTAGCCCTCGGGGCTTAAGTAGGCGTTAACGCCGCCCGCCGGTCCTGCCTTCGCGGGCCAGGGCGTACGATCGCCCCTGCGTCCCTATGGCTATCAACGTTGTCGCGCTGCTCCTCGCCCTTGTCGCCGGCTCCATCCCTTTCTCCTGGTTCCTTGGCCGCTACCGTTACGGAGTCGACCTGCGCACCATCGGTGATCGCCACGTTGGCTCCGGCAACCTCCTCCAGGTGGGCGGCATCTTCGCCGTCCTCCTCGCCACCATCCTCGACCTGCTCAAGGGCGCCATCGCGATCACCCTCGTCATCGCCATCACCAGCGACGAGTGGGTGGTGCTCACCGCCGGGGTTCTCGTCGTCATCGGCCACGTGTTCCCTCCATGGCTCTCCTTCAAGGGCGGTCGTGGAGTGGCGCCCGCCATCGGTGTCGCCTGGGCGCTCTTCCCCCTCGCCGGCCTGGCCATGCTTGGCGTCGGCCTCGTCGCCCTCCTGGCCACGAGGCGAACCGTTCCCGCCATCGCCGCCGCCGTAGTCGCGCTCGTCGCCGTCGCCTACTTCGCTGATGGCGACCTCAGCCGCCTCTTCTTCTCCGTGCTCCTCTTCATCGGCGCCGCCCTCAAGGACGTCGTTGACCGCCTTGTCGCCCGGCGCGCCGGCCGCTAGGACCCCTCCACCACCAGGGGCAGCGACCGCACCCCGCGATGCTGCAGGCTCGGCATCCGCGGGAGCAGCGCGTCGTCCGCCCGCTGGATGTCCCTGAACCGCGCCAGCAGCGCCTCGATCGCGATCGCGCCTTCCAGCCGCGCAAGCGGCGCCCCCAGGCAGAAGTGCGTCCCGATCCCGAACGTCAGGTGCCGGTTCGCGTTCGCCCGCCGGATGTCGAAGGCGTCCGCGTCCGCGAACACGTCCTCGTCCCGGTTCGCCGACCCGAACCACAGCACCGCCTCCTCCCCGGGCTCGATCCGCGCGTCCCCCACCACCGTCGCCGCCTTCGCCCGCCGCGACATGTACTGCGCCGGCGCGCTGTAGCGCAGCACCTCCTCGATCGCGTTCGGCGCCAGCGACGCGTCAGAGCGAAGCAACTCCAGCTGCTCCGGATGCTCCATCAGCGCCAGCGCCGTGTTCCCGATGAGGTCGCGTGTCGTCTCGTTCCCCGCCACCAGCAGCAGGATGAGGAGGTGGATCAGCTCGTCGTGCGTCAGCCATGACCCCTCCACCTCCGCCCGCACCAGCCCGCTGATGAGGTCGTCCCGTGGCTCCAGCCGTCGCGCCTCGATCAGCTTTGTGAAGTACGACCGCAGAGCCGGAAACGCCCGCCCGCCCAGCGGGTACCGCCCCGGCCCTCGTCCCCGCGTCTCGATCGCGATGATCGCCTCGTCCGACCACTGCTTGAATTTCGCCCGGTCGCTGCTCGGCACCCCCAGGATCTCCGCGATCACGATCACCGGCAGGGGATGGCTGAACGCTTCCACGAGGTCGAAGCGCCCGTCCGCGGGCACGGCGTCGAGCAACTCCTCCGCGATCGCCCGGATGCGCGGTCCCAGCCGCTCGACCGTCCTCGGCGTGAACGCCTCCGCCACCAGCGACCGTAGCCGCGTGTGCTCGGGCGGGTCGCTGTTCAGCAGCCCCACCGTGCGCGGCAACCGCTCGCCCGTCTCCGGGTCGAGGTCGTACTGCCCCTCGCGCGGCTCCATCGTCCAGTGGTCGTGGTCGCGCGAAATCTCGACGCACTGGTCGTGCCGGAACACGAACCAGACCCCGTGTCCGCGCCCGAACTGCACCGCCACCCGCTCGTTGATGCGCCCCACCTCCTCGCCCCACGCCCCGCTCCGGGCCGTGTCCACCCGCAGCGGGCTGTGCTCCCGCCCCCACGCGTAGAAGTCGTACGGATTCGCGAGGAACGGGTCGTCCTCGCCCCAGGGCGCCTCCGATGGCGTGAACGTCTGCGCCATGCCGCCCTCCCGAGCCGATTCTAGTCTCCGCCGCTAGCTTCGGTCGGGGGCCGGACGCCCCTTGATCGCCTCGATCTCGACGATCCGCTCCTTGAAACGCCAGAGCCCGTCCTCGCAGCGCTGCACGGTGTCGCGGTAGCGCCCGAACACGAGCACGTACGGCTCCTCCGTCTCGTCCTCGTCCAGCCGCGTGAAGAAGCTCTCGACCCTTGCCGTATCACCGTCAAGCGCGACCCGGGGCTGCACCATCATGTGCTTGTGCCACGTCTCCGGGGCCCGCGTATGCGTCGCGATGAATGCCGCCAGCGCTTCCCGTCCGTCGATGCGGTTTCCGGGCTTGTCGAAGTCCGGTGGTCGGCGCATGTCGAACGCCCCGTCTCCCGTGAAGCAGTCGACCCACTCCGCTTCCAGCCCGTAGTCGATGCTGTGCGCGTACCGGTACATGTTCGCGACCACGCCCCGCTCGTCCTCGAGCGCGGAAAGCCGCGCCTCCAGCTCCGCCAGCCGCTCCTCGGTGCTCATCCCGACCCCCTGCCCGGCCCATCCGCCGGTCGCGCGACCCTACCCGGCGGCCCGCCCCCTCGCTACCCCGCCCCCGGCGCCGACGACGCGGTCACGACCTCCTCCGGGTGCGACGGCATCCGTCGCAGCTGCGGACTCCATGCCAGCACAAGGGCCACCACCCCCACAAGCACGATCCCGGAAAACACGACCCAGCCGTCGTTCTCCAGCAAGGCCTGTCCCCCGCGCGTGATGAGCGGTCCCAGCAACCCTGCTGCTGCCGGCAGGACGACGTAGACCCCCATCACTCGGCCCATCACGGCTATTGGCGTGTGCGACTGCACCAGCGTCAGGAAGAGGAGTCCACGCACGCCAAGAGCCAGGCCGTACAGGCCCATAAGCAGGCCCGTCAACCCGTAGGTGGAGGAAAACCAGGCGCCAACCGCAGCGAGAGCACACGCGATGATAAGGGCCCCGTACAGGGTTCCTGCGCGGGGCAGGCGGTGGACGAAAGCGAGGGCGATAGTGCTCACGATTACCCCTCCCCCAAGAAAGAGGCTGAGCACCGCCCACTGCTGCAGGCTGACGCCGAGTCGTTCCTCTGCCGCCACGAACGTCATGGCCGCCCATGGACCGATGAGAATCGCCGCAGGCAGGAGCACAAAGAGGAGCCGAAGCTCGACCTTCCCCCAGAGGAAGCGGAAGCCATCCATGATGCCTCCGCCAGTCACGACGGGTGGCGAGCGGTCGCTGGCTGCTCCGTCCCCTTCCTGCTTCGGTTCTCCTGAGGGCAGGCGGAGCGGGATCAGGAAGAGCGCACCGAGAGCCGAGACCGCCGCGAGGATCACGAACGCACCTTCGATCGGCAACCCTATGCTGAGCCCCAGTGTCACGGGAATCAGGGTTATCCCTCCGAGTCCCACCCCCAGCGTGTTCAGCGTATTGGCGTTCAGGATGCGTTCCCTGGGAACGACGGCGGGAATCAGCGCGAGCCGCACCGGCTGCCCAAACACCGCTGCCGCCGCTCCCAGGCTCACCAGCAAGAGAGTCAGTCCAAACGACAGCAGTTCCCCCGCGGCCAGGGCTGCCGCGAGCAACAGAATCAGAGAGACCCCCACGTGGCTCCCCATGAGCAGCAGGCGCCGGTCACGGCGGTCCGTCAGGCGCCCTGCAAGCAACCCCAGCAGCAAGATCGGCAGGGCTCCCATCAGCTCGATCGTCCCGCGGCTGTAGATGCGGTCCAGTGCCTCGATGAACAGCCAGGTGATGAGGAAGCCCTGCGTGGTCGCCACCGCTCCCGCGCACACGTTCGCTGCCCACAGCCACCGATAGTTCCGGTACCGGAAAGACGCGAACGGCTGCAGCCGCAGGCGAGGCGTGGGCTCGGGCCGGGCTTCGGTGCTCGTCATGCCGCTCCGCTCGGCCCGTCCGCCGGTCGCGCGACTCTAGCTGAAGGCGTAGACCACCGTCACGTAGTACGTCAGTCCCGCAAGCGCGGTGAGCAAGTGGAACAGTTCGTGGTAGCCGAACACTCCTGGAAACGGGTCCGGCCTCCGGCGCGCGTGAACCACGCCTCCGAGTGTGTAGAGAACCCCGCCCGTGAACAGCAGCGCCAGCACGGTCGAGGGTGCCGCCGAGGCGAACGGCGCGATCGCGATCAGGCCGATCCACCCGAGCCCCAGGTACAACGCCAGGTTGAGCCACCGCGGTGGCGTCGGATGAATCGCTTTCGAGGCGATTCCCATGGCCGCCAGCCCCCATACAACCGAGAGAATGGGAATGCCCCAGCCGTTTCCCAGCAACACCAGGCAGAACGGTGTGTAGGTTCCCGCGATGAGCACGAAGATCATGGAGCGGTCGATCCGCTGCAGAACCGCCTGTCCCCGTTCGATCAGGTGATAGGCGCTGCTCGTCGAGAAGAGCAGCAGCAACGAAACGCCGAAGATCGCTCCCCCCACGTATTCCCGGGCGTTGTCGGCAACGAGGACGAGCACCAGCAGTGCAGCCGGAGAGGCCAGCGCCATCAGCAGATGGAACTGACCGCGAAGCGCGGGACGTACCTCAACCATCACCCTTCCAGCCTAGCCGCTGCCGGGCCAACTCCGGGGAAAGGCGCTACGGCAAGCTCAAGCGGTACCATCGCGGCAATGAACGTCGCTGGCCGGAGGTCGCATGCCGCCCGATAAGCCCGAGCGCCCCCGCGACGAACTCGGGCGTCCCCTTCCCGCGGGCTCGCCCAACCGTCTCGCCGTCGATGACCTCGAAGGCCTCTCCGCCGCTGAGGCCAATGCCCTCGCGCTCGTGCATTTCGACGCGGGGCGGTACTTCCTCGCCCACGAGGCATGGGAGGCGGCCTGGCTCGAGAGCAAGGGCACCGCAAGCGAGGCCCTGTTCAAGGGGCTCGCCCAGCTCGGAGCAGGCTACACCCATGCCGCTCGCGGAAACGCTCGTGGCATGCGCGTCCTCCTGGAGCGCGCCCTCGACGCCATCCGTGTGGCGCCTGACCCTGCCTGGGGTCTGGATCTCCCCACGCTTGGTTCGCTCCTCGAGCGTGACCTCGATCGGCTGCGGAACCTCGCGACGGGCGCACCCCTGCCGCCGTCTGCGCCCTGGCCGCTACCCCGAGCCTGACTCAGCCTGGGCCGCCACGGGCGGGTCCGGGTGGGAGGGCATCCGCCGCAGTCCCGGATTGGTCAGCAGGAAGAACGCCCCCACGGCCACGCTCGCCACCCCGCAGATGGAGAACCACCTCCCCGCCCCGACCCACTCCGCACCCAGACCGCCCAACAGGCCCCCCACCGGCGTAGCCCCCAGCATGATCAGCGTGAAGATCGCCATCACCCGCCCCATCATCGTCTGCGGCGTATTCGACTGGATGAGCGTCAGGTTCAGGTTCGTGAAGACCCCCGCGCTCAGGCCCGTCAGCGAGAGCAGGAGCGCCGTCAGCAGGTAGCTGTGGGAGAACCCGATGACGATCGCGAAGGTGCTGCTCGTCATCAGCGCGCAGATGAACCACCCTCCCGCGTTCCGCAACCCCCGGACCGAGGCCAGGGCGAGCGAGCTGCACGTCAGCCCGATGCCGAGATAGGCGAACAGCCAGCTCGCCGCCGGACCATCCGCATCGAGCTGCAGCTGCGCGACCCGAGGCAGCAGCGTTACCCACGGCCCGTTGATAACGAGCGAGGTCACCAGCAGCAGGATGAAGAGGGAGCGGATGTTGTCGTTGCTCACGATGAAGCGGAAGCCCTCGACGACGTCGGTGGCCATCACGCGCAACCCCGAACCGGTCGCCATTACCGGGTCCAGGGCGCGCGCCGGGATGCGAAGCGGCACGATGAAGATCAACCCCGCGCCCATCAGGATCGCCTGCAGCGCGAAGTTCCCCTCCAGCCCGGCGACTGCGATGGCGGCTCCGCCGAGCGCCGGCCCCACCATCTGCGAGACCGTCTGCCCGGCGCTGTTCAGCGTGATCGCGTTCATCAGCCGGTGAGGGGGCACCACTGCCGGAATCAGCGCCTGCCGCACCGGCTGTCCCACCGCCACCCCCGTCCCCACGAACAACGCCATCCCCAGCGCTACCCGCAAGGTCATGAGGTCCATCCAGATCAGGACCGCCGCCAGCACCGCCCCGACCAGAACGATGACCTGGCTCACGACGAGCAGCGTCCGCCGGTTCCAGCGATCGGCGAGCACTCCCGCCGGAAGCGAGAAGAAGAACACCGGGATGCCCAGGGCGAAGGCGGAAAGCCCCAGGTAGAAGTCCCCCGCCTGGAGCGTGTCGATGACGAGCCAGGCGAACGCGAAGCGCTCGATGCCCTGCACGAGCGCGTAGCTGAAGTTGTTCGCCCAGAGAAGCCGGTAGTCTCGCAGTTCGAAGGCCGCGAACGTCTGGAGGCTGATTCGGCCCCTTCTCCCTGTCCGCTGCTCGCCGCCCGCTATGGCCACCGGAAACCCTCCGCTGCGTGGCCGCGGCCCGATGCTACCCCGATCCGGCGTCCGCCGACGCGGCCACGGGGGTCTCCGGGTGCGACGGCATCCGCCTCAGGCTCGGCTGGGTCACCAGGAACACGCCCGCGACCACCGCCACGGCTGCGCCGCACAACGCAAACCACTCGCCTGCCCCGATCAGTTGCGCTCCGCCTCCCGCCAGGAGGCCGCCGAAGGGCGAGCCGCCCATCAGAACGAGCGTGTAGATCGCCATCACTCGCCCCATCACGTCCCCTGGCGTGTGGGCCTGGATGAGCGTCAGGTTCAGGTTGATGAAGAACCCCGCGTTCAGCCCGCTCAGGAACATGAACAGGACTGTCAGCCAGTAGTCGTGCGAGAGCCCGATCCCCACGGCCAGGCTCCCCCCCACGATGAGCGTGGTCGTGAACCACCCCCCTGCGTTTTCGAGCCTCGGGATCGAGGCCAGGATGAGCGAGCTGATCACCGTGCCCACACCCATCGCCCCGAACAACGCCCCTGCGCGGAAAGCCTCAGCCCCAAGCTGCTCTTCCGCTACCCGAGGCAGGAGCGCTTGCCACGGTCCCATGATCACAAGCGAGGAGGCCAGCAGCAGGAAGAAGAGCGTGCGGATGTCCACCGCTCCCCGGACGAAGCGGAACCCCTCGGCGATCTCCCCCAGCATCTCTCCCATCAGCCGCCCGCCCATCTGCGCCACCCGCTGGGCAGCCGGCACACGTAGGGGTATCAGGAACACGAGGCCGATGCCCATCAGTCCTGCCTGCAGGGCAAAGCCCCCGCCATTCCCCCACAGGGCGATCGCTCCCCCGCCAAGGAGGGGCCCGACGATCTGGGAAACGTTCTGTCCCAGGCTGTTGAGCGTGATCGCATTCATCAGTCGCTCTTGCGGCACTACCGCTGGCACGAGAGCCTGTCGCACCGGCTGCCCCACCGCGACTCCAACACCCACGAGGATGGCCATCGCGATCGCCATCGGCACTCCCATCGCCCCCGTCCAGATGAGGACTGCCGTCAGCAACGATGTGCCCAGCACCCAGAACTGGCTCGCAAAGAGCAGATAGCGTCGGTCCCACCGATCCGAGAGCACTCCCGCGGGCAGGGTCAGAAAGAAGACGGGGATGCCCAGTCCGAATGTCACCAGGCCCAGGACGAGGTCGTTCTTGCTCAGTTCTCCCGCCAGCCACACGAATGCGAAGCGCTGGATGCCCTGCACCAGCGCGTAGCTGAAGTTGTTCGCCCACAACATCCGGAAGTTGGGCAGCTGGAAGGCCGCGAACGTCTGCAGGCTGAGGCCTCCCCCAGCCCGTCGTGCGGGACCCGCCCGCGCGCCGCGCCCAGTCGTTTGTGCCAATCCACCCACCAGGGCGAGCGCGGCTCTTCTGACGCTCTCGCGAACGTCAACGTACGCGCCGCGCTGGTGGCGGGCAAACCGCACCGCCCCTTGAGCGCGTACCATGCCCCCGCCCGGGCACGACCATGACAGCGCCAGCCGACCCCGCCGCCGCACCCCTCCCCCTCGAGGGCATCCGCGTCTGCGACTTCTCCTGGATCGTCGCCGGGCCCCAGTCCACCCGCATCCTCGCCGACCTCGGCGCCGAGGTGATTAAGGTCGAAAACGAGGACCATCTCGACACGGTTCGCCTCCAGCCCGGCCAGCCCGGCCCCAACCGCCGCGGCATGCACAACAACTTCAACCGCAACAAGCTCAGCATCACGGCAAACCTCGGACACCCTCGGGGACGCGAGCTAGTCGAGCGCCTCATCAGCGTCTCCGACCTCGTGGTCGAGAACTTCAGCCCCGGCGCCTTCGCCCGCATGGGCTTCCCCTACGAGCGCCTCCGCGAGCTCCGTCCCGACATCGTCTACCTCTCCGTGTCCGGCTATGGCCATGCCGGCCGCGACACCACCTACGTCACCTGGGGCCCGACCGCCCAGGCCGTCTCCGGCTGCACCGCCGTCTCCGGCCTTCCCGACGAGCCCCCCGCCGGCTGGGGCTTCTCCTACCTCGACCACACTGCCGGTTACTACGCTGCCGTCGCCGCCCTGATGGCGCTCTACCATCGCGCCCAGACCGGCGAGGGCCAGCATGTCGACCTCTCGCAGGTCGAGACCGGGATGCTGATCCAGGGCCTCCACATGCTCGATTTCCAGGTCAACGGGCGCCCCTCCCAGCGCATCGGCAACCGCTCCCGCTTCCCCGCCGTCGCTCCCCACGGCATCTATCCCTGCGCCGGGGACGACCGCTGGATCGCCATTGCCGTGGAGAACGACGAGTGCTGGCGCGCCCTTTGCGCCGAGCTCGGACTGCCAGCGCTTGCCGCCGACGAGCGCTTCGCCACAAACGAAGCCCGTGTCGCCAATGAGGACGTCCTCGACGCCGCCATTGCCTCCTGTACGCCCGAGCGGGAGCCGCACGAGCTCATGGAGGCCCTCCAGGCGCGCGGCGTCCCCGCCGGCGTCGTCCAGACCATGGAAGACCGCATGGAGCGCGATCCCCAGCTCGCCGACCGCGGCTTCTACCCCGTCGCCTCTCACCCCGAGCTGGGCGACCACCGCTTCGAGGGGCTCCCAATGCGCTTCTCGAACGCCCGCTGGCGCCTCGACCGGGGCGCGCCGCTTCTCAGCGAGCACACCCGCGAGGTGGCAACCAGAATCCTCGGCTATAGCGAGGACGAGTTCGACGAGCTCGTCGCCGAGGGGGCCGTCTGATGCCCGGCCCCCTCGCCGGCCTCACCGCCCTCGAGATCGGCGACCGTGGCGAGGTCGCCGGCAAGCTCCTCGCCGATGCCGGCGTCGAGCTGACCCGGGTCGAACCCCCCGAGGGCGCCCGCACCCGCCACACCGGCCCCTTCGTCGACGACCGGCCTGACCCCGACGCCAGCCTCCGCTTCGCTTACCTCAACACGAACAAGCGTAGTGTCACGCTCAACCTCGCGGAGTCCGGGGACGCCGCCTGCTGGCGTGCCCTCGTGGCCCGGGCCGACCTCGTCATCGACAGCACGGACCCCGGCGCCCTCGATGCCCTCGGCCTCGGCCATGAGACGCTCGCGGCGGATTCGCCCAGCCTCGTCTGGTGCGCGATCACGCCCTTTGGCCTCACCGGTCCGCGTCGCGACTGGACCACGACCGACCTCGTCAGCATGGCCCTCGGCGGCCCGCCCATGAGCACTGGCTACAGCGACCACGACCTGCCGCCCATCCGTGCTGACGGCGAGCACTCCTTCTGGATGGCAGGCGAGTACGCCGTCGCTGGCATCGTCGCCGCCCTCCTGCAGCGCACCCTCACCGGCCGGGGCCAGCTCATCGACGTCTCCATCCACGAGGCCGTCGCCTGCACGACCGAGGGCGCCTTCGAGAGCTGGGAGTACCGCCGCCGCATCAACCAGCGCCAGACCGGCCGCCACTCCGCCCCCGACCCCACCCCTCCGTCCCAGTTCCTCAGCGGCGACGGCCACTACATGCAGATCCTCGGTGGCGGCGTTCCACGGCGGAAGCACCTCTACCCCCTTCTCCTCGAGTGGCTCGACGAACACGATGCCGCCCAGGACCTCCACGACCCCGTCTACAGCCGTGCCCTCTACGACGGCGAGGGCGACACCGCCGCCGCAAACCGCCACGTCGGCGAGGTCATCCGGGACTTCGTCGCCACCCAGCCCGCCGAGGACCTGTACCGGCGTGGCCAGTCCATGCACCTTCCCTGGGGCATCGTGCGCTGGCCCGAGGAGAACCTCGAGGACCCCCACTGGGACGACCGCGACTTCTTTGTCGAGGGGCCGGTCCCCGGCTCCCCCCATCCCGCCCGCTATCCCCGCGCCGGCTACCGCTTTACCGCCACACCCGTCGAGTTCCGCCGCCCTGCTCCCCGCCTCGGCGAGCACAACGACGAGGTCTTCGGCGAGCTCGACACCGGTTAGACCCGCGCCCTGCTACCCGGCTCGCTTCAGCTGCGTCCTCGCCAGGAACGCCTCGAACTCCGCCCGGTTGTCGCTGTCGATCGCCGCGAGTTGCCCGATGTCGATCAGGTGTCGCTCCGTCCGCACCACCAGCGTCCGCAGCAGGTCCGACTCCTCGCAGGGCGCCTCGTGCTCGAATGCCTCGTACCCCTCGAACGGCCTTGCGGTCGTGGTCACCGACTCGAGCGGGACGTCGTGTACCCGCTTCCACCGGTCGGGCACATCATCCCGCTCCTCCGCCCCCCGAATCCGGATCGCGAACGCCGAAGCCCCCTCTTTCCGAAAGAGGACTACGTAGTCCGCTGTCGAGAACCGTTCCCAGCCGGACGCCGTCAGGTCCGGGATGCCGAGTTCTCCCTCGTCACCGAGCCAGATATGCGCTTGCTCCCCTGCTTCGGTCACCCGGGCCTCCTGTCGCTGTGGCCGGTCGCGGCCCCCGTATCGCGCTAGACTACCGCCCGCCGGAGCTCGGCTGGAGGGGTACATGGGACGCCTGGACGGAAGAGTAGCGCTCGTCACTGGCTCCGCGCGTGGGCAAGGAGAGGCCGAGGCTCGGCTCTTCAGCGCCGAAGGCGCCTCCGTCATCGTCGCGGACGTACGCGTCGACGAGGGCACGAAGGTCGCCGCCGAGATAGCGGAGTCAGGCGGCAGCGCCGAATTCATCCACCTCGACACCACCCAGGCCGACGGCTGGAAGGAAGCCGTTGCACACGCCGTCGACCGCTTCGGCAAGCTCGATGTCCTCGTGAACAACGCCGCCATCTGGCGAGGCGAGGGTGGCATCGAGGACATCACTCCCGAGAACTGGAACGACCTCTTCGACGTCAACTGCAAGGCCGGCTTCCTCGGCATGCGCGCCGCCATCCCCGAGATGCGTCGTGCGGGCGGTGGCTCCATCATCAACGTGGGCTCCACGCTCGCGATGCACGGCGCGACCTCAAGCGCGGCCTACTCCGCGGCCAAGGCCGCCCTTGCCCTCATCACCCGCTCCGCCGCCCTCCAGTACGCCCCCGAGAAGATCCGCGTGAACATCATCCATCCCGGCTCGATCAACACGCCCATGCTGCGCGAAGGCACCCACGGCCGGCACCTCGATATCGCCAACCGCATCCCCATCGGACGCCTCGGCGAGCCCATTGATATCGCCTACGGCGCCCTCTACCTCGCCTCCGACGAGGCATCCTTCGTCACTGGCATCCAACTCGTCATCGACGGGGGGACACAGGCCTGATGACTGCGCAGGTTCTCGTCGAACGCAACGTCATGGTCCCGATGCGCGATGGCGTCCGCCTCGCCGCCGACATCTACCGCCCCAACGACGACGAGCAGTACCCCGTCCTCGTCCACCGCATCCCCTACGACAAGTCCGTCGCCCAGAACATCGGCAGCCAGATGGTGAACCCCGTCGTCGCCGCCGAGCACGGCTACGCCGTGGTCGTCCAGGACTGTCGAGGCTGCTTCCAGTCCGAGGGCATCATGACCCTCTACGGCGACGAGCGCGACGACGGCTACGACACCATCGAGTGGGCCGCCGTCCAGCCCTGGAGCAACGGCAAGGTCGGCGTCTACGGCTCCTCCTACATGGGCGTCACCACCCTCCAGGCCGCCGCCGCCGCGCCCCCGCATCTCGAGGCCGCCATGGCCTACCTCACCGCCGCCAACCTCCACGACGGCTGGGTCTACAGCGGCGGCGCCCTCGAGCTCAGCTTCAATCTTGGCTATACCCAGGGGCGGGCTCTCCCCGCCATGATGCGGATGGGCGTCGATCCCGAGCGTCAGCGCGAGCTCCGCCGCCAGATGGCCGAGAGCGCAGCCGACCGCGCCGCTTTCCTCCGAACCATGCCCCTCAGCGAAGCCCCCGTCCTGCGCGAGCGCGACATCCTCCCTTACTGGCACGACTTCATCGACCACGACAGCTACGACGAGTACTGGAAGGAGCTCGACGCGCGCGCCGACCTGATCCAGGTGCCCGTCATGCACATCGCCGGCTGGTACGACCAGTTCCTGAAGGGCCACCTCGGCCTCAACCTCGGCCTCCAACAGCACCCCGACGAGCACATCCGCGATACGCACCGCTTCATCATCGGCCCCTGGGACCACAACTCCTACATGGGCTACAACCTCTCCCGCGCCGGCGACCGCGAGTTCGGCGGACGCGCCCTCAGCGGCGTCGCCGTCGTCAGCGACATCCTCCTCCAGTGGTTCGACCACTGGCTCAAGGGGGAGGACACCCCCCTCATGTCCCGGCCCCGCGCCCGCTGGTTCCTCATGGGCGACAGGAACGAGTGGAAGGAGACCGACACCTGGCCGCCTCCCAGCACCCCCGCCCCCTACTACCTGCACAGCGGCGGCCACGCCAACACCCGCTTTGGCGATGGCGCCCTCTCGACCGAACCCCCCGGCGCGCAGGTGGCCGACAGCTACCAATACGACCCCGACGACCCCGTCCCCACCATCGGCGGCCGCGTCTTCGCGACCGTCACCGGCCCCGGCGGCGTCCGCGATCAGTCCGAGGTCGAGACCCGCGACGATGTGCTCGTCTACACCTCGCCCCGCCTCCTCGAGCCCCTCACCATCGCCGGCAACACCACGGTTGAACTCTGGATTGCCAGCAGTGCTCCCGATACCGACTTCACGGGCAAGCTCGTCGACGTCGAGCCCGGCGGCTACTGCGCCGTCGTCGCCGACGGCATCCTGCGCGCCCGCTTCCGCAACTCCTTCGAGGAGGCCGAGTTCCTCGAGCCCGGCCAGCCCACGAAGCTCACCATCGACCTCTGGGACGTCGCCTACACCTTCAAACAGGGGCACGCCCTCCGGCTCGAGATCAGCAGCAGCAACTTCCCCCGCTTCAGCCGCAACGCCAACTCGAAGGTCCGGCCCGAATTCGCCGGCCCCGAGGATGTGCGCGTAGCCGTCCAGCAGGTGTTCCACGACAGCGACCGGCCGTCCCACGTCACCCTCCCCGTGGTCACGGAGCCGGCGGAGGACTAACGTTGCCGGTCAGACCCAGTAGGCTTGCGCCCCGTAGAAGTTAAGGAGCCCTCGTGTTCACGCCCCCACAGAGCCGCTGGTCCGTCCCCTTCGATGGCTCCTTTGATGTGCGCGCGCACGCCACCGGCCCCGCTGCCGACCCTCCGGCCAAGAAGGAGCTCCGCAGGCAGCTCGGCGAGGTTATCAAGGAGATCGACGACCTCCAATACCGCCTCTTCGTCGAGGACAGCCGCTCCCTCCTCCTCATCTTCCAGGCCCTCGATGCCGCCGGGAAGGACAGCACCATCCGCGCCGTCTTCCGCGGCGTGAACCCCGCCGGCCTCCAGGTCACCGCCTTCGCCGAACCATCCTCCCTCGATCTCGACCACGACTTCCTCTGGCGCACCAACCGCGTCCTTCCCCAGCGCGGACGCCTCGGTGTCTTCAACCGCAGCTACTACGAGGAGGTGCTCGTCGTCCGCGTCCACCCCGAGCTGCTCAAGCCCCAGCGCCTGCCCTCGATCGACAACCTCGACGACCTCTGGGAAGGGCGCCTCACCTCCATCCGCGACCACGAAGCCCATCTCGCTCGCAACGGCACCACCGTCCTCAAGTTCTGGCTCAACGTCTCCCGGAACCAGCAGGCGAAGCGGCTTCGGTCGCGGGTCGAAGGAGACGAGAAGCAGTGGAAGTTCTCCATGTCCGACGTGCGCGACCGCAGCCACTGGGACGCCTACCTCGACGCCTACCAGAGCGCCCTGAACGCCACCTCCCGTCCCTGGGCCCCGTGGTTCGCCATCCCCGCCGACAACAAGCCCTACATGCGCCTCGTCGTCGCCGGCATCATCGCCGACACCCTCCGCGCCATGGATCCCCAGCTCCCCCAGGTCGAGCCCATCGGCCCCGACGAGCGCCGCCGCATCCTCGACCTGCTCGATCAGTAGGACCGCCTCTCCCCCTGCATCCCCGGACAAGCAGAAGGGCCTCCCGAGATGAATCGGGAGGCCCTTCGGTGTGGTCTGGTAGCGGGGGAGGGATTCGAACCCCCGACCTTCGGGTTATGAGCCCGACGAGCTACCACTGCTCCACCCCGCGCCGATGGCCCTGTTGGACCTTCGCACTGAGGAGCGATGAAACCGCGTCGATTCATGGCGAGCCTCAATTGAGGTCAAGCCCTCGACCATTAGTACGCCTTAGCTGAACGCGTTACCGCGCTTACACCTGGCGCCTATCGAACAGGTAGTCTTCCTGTGGTCTTACTCCCATAAAGGGATGGGAAGTCTCATCTTGAGGTCGGCTTCGCACTTAGATGCTTTCAGCGCTTATCCGATCCGAACATGGCTACCGGGCAATGCTCCTGGCGGAACAACCCGCACACCAGCGGTTCGTTCACCCCGGTCCTCTCGTACTAGGGGCAACGCCTCTCAAACTTCCTGCGCCCACGGCGGATAGAGACCGAACTGTCTCACGACGTTCTGAACCCAGCTCGCGTACCGCTTTAATGGGCGAACAGCCCAACCCTTGGGACCTACTCCAGCCCCAGGATGCGACGAGCCGACATCGAGGTGCCAAACCTTGCCGTCGCTATGGACGCTTGGGCAAGATAAGCCTGTTATCCCCGGGGTAACTTATATCCGTTAAGCCACGGCCCTTCCACTCGGTACCGTAGGATCACTTTGACCGGCTTTCGCCCCTGCTCGACTTGTAGGTCTCGCAGTCAAGCTCCCTTGTGCCAATACACTCGACAGGTGATTTCCATCCACCCTGAGGGAACCTTTGTGCGCCTCCGTTACATTTTAGGAGGCGACCGCCCCAGTCAAACTGCCCACCAGACACTGTCCTCCTGCTTGATCAGGAGTTAGAAAGCAAACCACAGAAGGGTGGTATTTCAAGGTTGGCTCCACCATGTCCGCAAACACGGCTTCCTAGCCTCCCACCTATCCTACGCATCTAAGGCCCACTCCCAGTGCCAAGCTGCAGTAAAGCTCCACGGGGTCTTTTTGTCCTGCCGCGGGTCGGCCGCATCTTCACGGCCAATTCAATTTCGCCGGGTCCTTCGTCGAGACAGTGCCCAGATCGTTACGCCTTTCGTGCGGGTCGGAACTTACCCGACAAGGAATTTCGCTACCTTAGGACCGTTATAGTTACGGCCGCCGTTCACCGGGGCTTCGGTTCGAAGCTCTCACCTCTCTCCTTAACCTTCCGGCACTGGGCAGGCGTCAGCCCCTATACGTCAGCTTTCGCTTTTGCAGAGACCTGTGGTTTTGGTAAACAGTCGCCTGGGCCTGCTCACTGCGACCCTCTACCGCTCACCGGGCATGCCGGTTCACAGCCGAGGGCGATCCTTCTCCCGAAGTTACGGATCCAATTTGCCGAGTTCCTTAACGAAGGTTCTCCCGTTCGCCTCACGGTACTTACCGCCACCTACCAGTGTCGGTTTGCGGTACGGGCACGTTGGTTACTGGCAGCGAGGCTTTTCTCGCCGGCTTGGGCTTAACCCCGTCGCTTTGACAAAAGTCTCTACTTCTCCCGAGTCCTCAGCTTGCCCCGGCGGTGGATTTACCTGCCACCGGACGCCTACGTCCCAGGAACGGACCATATCCATTAGGTCCGTGGGATCTACCCTTCCGGGTCCCCCCTCTGCGTTAAAACGCGACCATCGTGGTGCTGGAATACTAACCAGCTGTCCATCGCCTACGCCTCTCGGCCTCGGCTTAGGCCCGACTAACCCTACGCGGACTGACCTTCCGTAGGAAACCTTAGGTTTACGGCGGGTGCGGTTCTCACGCACCTTACGCTACTCATGCCGGCATTCTCACTTCGCTCCGCTCCAGGGTGCCTCGCAGCTACCCCTTCTCGGCTGAAACGAACGCTCCCCTACCGCCATCCGCTAAATGCGGATGACCCACAGCTTCGGTGTCACGCTTAGCCCCGTTGAATTCTCGGCGCAGAATCACTCGACCAGTGAGCTGTTACGCACTCTTTAAAGGGTGGCTGCTTCTAAGCCAACCTCCTGGCTGTTTTTGCAATTCAACATCCTTGTACACTGAGCGTGAACTTTGGGACCTTAGCTGGTGGTCTGGGCTGTTTCCCTTTCGACAATGAAGCTTATCCCCCACTGTCTCACTCCCGGACTTTGTCCGGCGGCATTCGCAGTTTGGTTGGGTTTGGTAGGCGGTAAGCCCCCTAGCCCATCCAGAGCTCTACCTCCGCCGGAGATATTTCCAAGGCTGCACCTAAATGCATTTCGGGGAGAACGAGCTATCTCCTGGTTCGTTTGGCATTTCACCGCTACCCACAAGTCATCCAATCGTTTTGCAACACAAGAAGGTTCGCGCCTCCATCCGGTTTTACCCGGACTTCACGCTGCCCATGGGTAGATCACCAGGTTTCGCGTCTACTCCACGCCACTCAATCGCCCTGTTCGGACTCGCTTTCGCTACGGCTCCATGACTTCGTCACTTAACCTTGCGACGTAGCGTAACTCACCGGCTCATTCTTCAATAGGCACGCCGTCACTCGTCGTAACGAGCTCCGACTGCACGTAAGCACACGGTTTCAGGATCTCTTTCACTCCCCTCCCGGGGTACTTTTCACCTTTCCCTCACGGTACTTGTCCACTATCGGTCACCAGGAGTATTTAGCCTTGGGAAGTGGTCTCCCCAGATTCCCACAGGGTTTCACGTGTCCCGTGGTACTCAGGTGCCTGCTCGGAGTCGCAAGCCATTCGCCTACGGGGCTCTCACCCTCTCTGGCCGGCCGTTCCAGTGCCGTTCGTCTTCGCTTGCGATTGGTAACTCCGTGCTCGAAAGCCAGCAGGTCCTACAACCCCGGCTGGGCGAACCCAACCGGTTTGGGCTTTTCCCCGTTCGCTCGCCGCTACTTAGGGAATAATCTCTTTTCCTCGGGGTACTTAGATGTTTCAGTTCCCCCAGTTCCCTCTACCAGGTCTATGTGTTCAACCTGGAGTGACCCGGTAATCCCGGGCCGGGTTTCCCCATTCGGAAATCTCCGCCTGAGCTTGTTTGGCAGCTGAGCGGAGCTTATCGCAGCCTTACCACGTCCTTCTTCGGCTCCTGATGCCTAGGCATCCACCGCGCGCCTTAGTAGCTTGACCTCAATTAAGGCTCGCACGCATGAATCTCTTCCCGGCTCCGCCGCACTCCCCGAAAGGAACGCAGCGAACCCGTTCGCAGTTTCATCGCTCTTCAGTTGTGAAGGTCCGTACCCGGCTTCGTCGCCGGAGAGCGCCACTGGCGCTCTCCGAGTGCGAAGCCCGCTCTTGCCGTAACCCCAAAGGGGGGGGAAGGTGGTGGAGCCGAGGAGACTCGAACTCCCGACTTCCGCCTTGCAAAGGCGGCGCTCTCCCAGCTGAGCTACGGCCCCTTGCGCCCGGCGCCAGAGTGGTGGGCCATTCTGGACTCGAACCAGAGACCTCAGTCTTATCAGGACTGCGCTCTAACCAGCTGAGCTAATGGCCCCCCTTGGGCCGGCACGGCCTTTAAGAGCTGAATAGCGGACGGAAGAAGGCCGCCTGGAGGCCTTCAGGAACACCTCGAATCGAAACTCGAGGCGATCGACCTGGGATCGTCCCTGCCGCACCCGGAACACCGGGTCCTGGGTGTCTTACCGGCAGGGCGTACTCCCTAGAAAGGAGGTGATCCAGCCGCAGCTTCCGCTACGGCTACCTTGTTACGACTTCGTCCCAATCGCTGGCCCTACCCTCGACACCTGCTTCCTTGCGGTTAGCCGAGCGGCTTCAGGTATTGCCAACTTTCATGACGTGACGGGCGGTGTGTACAAGGCCCGGGAACGTATTCACCGCAGTAGTGCTGACCTGCGGTTACTAGCAACTCCGGCTTCATGCAGGCGAGTTTCAGCCTGCAATCCGAACTGAGGATGGCTTTGATGGGATTAGCTCCACCTCGCGGTTTCGCGACCCGTTGGACCACCCATTGTAGCGTGTGTGTAGCCCCGGACGTAAGGGCCACGCTGACCTGACATCATCCCCTCCTTCCTCCGGGGGTTTCCCGGCAGTCTCGTCAGAAAAGTACAACTGACGACAGGGGTTGCGCTCGTTGCGAGACTTAACCCAACACCTCACGGCACGAGCTGACGACGGCCGTGCAACACCTGTGCATGCTCCCCGAAGGGTCCCTCAGCTTTCACATCAGTACTACATGCATGTCAAATCCGGGTAAGGTTCTTCGCGTACCATCGAATTGAACCACACGCTCCGCTGCTTGTGCGGGCCCCCGTCAATTCCTTTGAGTTTTAGCCTTGCGGCCGTAGTCCTCAGGCGGAGTACTTATCGCGTTAGCTTCGGCACTGAGGGGGTCGATACCCCCAACACCTAGTACTCATCGTTTACGGCGTGGACTACCCGGGTATCTAATCCGGTTCGCTCCCCACGCTTTCGCCCCTGAGCGTCAGGACAGGGCCAGAATGCCGCCTTCGCCGCTGGTGTTCCTTCCGATATCTACGCATTTCACCGCTACACCGGAAATTCCGCATTCCCCTCCCTGCCTCAAGCCTCGCAGTTTTCCAGGACCCCTCCCGGTTGAGCCGGGAGATTTCACCTGAAACTTGCGAGGCCGCCTGCGGGCGCTTTACGCCCAGTAAATCCGGACAACGCTTGTCACCTACGTATTACCGCGGCTGCTGGCACGTAGTTAGCCGTGACTTATTCGCGAGGTACCGTCAGTACTTCTTCCCTCGCAAAAGCGGTTTACAACCCGAAGGCCTTCCTCCCGCACGCGGCGTTGCTGCGTCAGGCTTTCGCCCATTGCGCAAGATTCTTAGCTGCTGCCTCCCGTAGGAGTCGGGGCCGTTCTCAGTCCCCGTGTGGCTGACCATCCTCTCAGACCAGCTACCGATCGTCGCCTTGGTGGGCCGTTACCTCACCAACTAGCTAATCGGCCGCGGGCCCCTCCCGGAGCACCGGAGTTTTCACTACCCGATCTCTCATCGGGAGTCGTATGCGGTATTAGCCCGGCTTTCGCCGGGTTATCCCCCACTCCAGGGCAGGTTACCCACGTGTTACTCACCCGTCCGCCGCTCTCCACCAGCCCGAAGGCCGGCTTCTCGCTCGACTTGCATGCCTAATACACGCCGCCAGCGTTTGTCCTGAGCCAGGATCAAACTCTCCGTAAGAGCACTCAACCCGAAGGCTGAGTTAATTCCCTTGACGGGTTCCCAGACGTTCTCTTTCGTCCGCTATCCAGTTGTTAAAGTCCGCTGGACCCTCAAGAAGGCCCGACGGATAAGAATAGTCTTGCCGCCCTACGGTGTCAATCGAGAGTCCGCCTGATCAGTTCCCTCATCACCGCGTTCGCAGGTACGTCAACGGCCCCTGCTGGCGCACCAGACCTCGCAGTTCCAGCGTCAGCAGCGCCCCTGTCACCGTCTCGATCGGCATCTCCGCCCGCCGCGCCACCTCGTCTACGTGCAGCGGCCCTTCCTCCAGCCAGTGCAGCACCCGCCCCTCCTCTGTGGTCGTCTCCACGGCCGCCCCGACCGCCGGCTCCGGTGGCGCAGAGACCGCCTCTCCCAGCGACAGCTGCGTGCCGATGCTGAGCAGGTTCAGCTCCTCGCACAGTTCCTCCGCCGACCCCACCAGCTTCGCCCCGCTCTCCCGGATCAGCCGGTTTGTTCCCGCGCTCTGTTGCGAGAAGACACTCCCCGGCGTCGCGAACACCTCTCGGTTCTGCTCGAGCGCGTGGTGCGCCGTGTGCAGCGCTCCGCTCGTCGCCCCCGCCTCGATCACCAGCGTCGCTCGGGCCAGCCCCGAGATGATCCGGTTCCGCCGCGGGAAGTAGTCGGAGCGCGTCTTCACCCCCGGCGGGTACTCAGAGAGCACGCACCCATGCGCCATCACCCGCTCCGCCAGCCCCTCGTTCTCGCGCGGGTAGATCCCGTCGATACCGCCCGCCAGCACCGCCACCGTCGGCGTCTCGGCGTCCACCGCCACCCGGTGCGCGATCGCGTCGATGCCGCGCGCCAGACCGCTCACGATCGCTACTCCGGCCCGCGCCACCGCCCCGCAGAACTGCTCGCACACCTCGCGTCCGTACGCCGTCACCCGCCGCGTCCCCACCACCGCCAGCGACTGCTCGAACTGCGGTCCCGCCTCGCCCCGCACGAACAGCACCGGCGGACTCTGCGGGATCTCCTGCAGTAGCGATGGGTACGCCTCGTCCTCCCAGGTCAGCGTTCGCACGCCGTGCCGATCGAGCGCCTCCAGCTCCTCCTCCGGCGCGAAATCCCGCCGCGCTCGTTCGAAGCCGCGCACGTACTGTGCCCGCAACCCCGCCTCCCGCACCGTCCCCGACGGCGCCTCCCATGCCTCCGCGATGCTCCCGTAGTAGGCGATCAGGCTGCGGAAGCTCTCCGACCCCAGTCCCGCGCGTCGCAGGGCCACCCACTGGGCTCTCTCTGTGTCGTTCCCAACCATTGCGGTGAGAACTCTAGCATGTCCGGCCCCTCAGGCGCTCGCACGCTCCCGCGCCACCCGCAGCCGCCGCAGCCTTCTCCCCGACATGCTCAGCACCCGCAGCCGCAGCCCGTCCACCGCCACCTCGTCCCCCACCGCCGGCAACCGCCCCAGCTCGTGGATGACGAATCCGCCGATCGTGTCGAAGTCCTCGCTCTCTGCCGTGTAGTCGAACAGCTCCTCGAGCACCTCCGCCGGCATGCTCGCGTCGAGCAACACCTCGTCCTCCGAGATCTGCTCCATCGCTGGCCCGGCCACGTCGTACTCGTCCTCGATCTCCCCGACGATCTCCTCGATCAGGTCCTCGATCGTGATCAGCCCCGCCGTCCCACCGTACTCGTCGACGACGATCGCCAGGTGCGTGCGGTTCGCCCGCATCTCCTTGAGCAGCTCGTCGGCGTGCTTGGTCTCCGGGATGAACACGGCCTCGCGCAGCAGCGCCCGCAGCGAGGAGTCCTGCCCCGTGAGGATCGCGTCCAGCATGTCCTTCGCGTAGGCGAGCCCCGCGATGTCGTCGATGCTTTCGCCGTAGGCGGGAATGCGGCTGAACCCGCGCTCCGTCGCTAGGCGCGCCGCCTCGCGCACGCTTGCCTCGACCTCGGTCGCGACGATGTCGATGCGGGGCACCATCACCTCCCTGGCGGTCTTGTCCTCCAGCCCGATGATCCCGCGGATCATCCGCTCCTCCTCTTCCTCCACCCCACCGGTCGCCTCCTCCCGCTCGAGCAGCGCCAGGATGTCCTCGTTCTGCGACCCCGGGCCCACGCCCTGCAGCGGCGCGGCGATTAGCCGCGCGGGCACGCTCAGCGCCCACGCCGGCGCCGCGAACACCCAGCGAGCCGCCACGATCACGCGGTGGAGCTGCAGCACCGAGTACTCCGGGCGCCGCGCCGCCAGCGTTCCAACCGTCATCTGCACCAGCGCCGCGTAGGCGCCGCCGGCGATGCCGATCCAGGCCGCGCCACCCGTCCCCAGCTCGACTGCCCCGATGTAGGCGAACGCCGAGACCACCCCCGCCGCCGCCAGGATTCGCGCCGTCGTCAGCGGGCCCAGCGGCTCTAGCGGACGCTCCACGGTTCCCACGATGCGCAAGGCGGCCGCGTTCCCCTGCCGCGCCAGCGCCTGGATTCGGGCGACGTTCGTGCGTTCGAGCGCCGTCTCCGCACCGGCCACCAACGCCAGCACAACCGATGCCGCCGCAATCACCAGGACGGCCACGATCTCGCCTACTGCCATCGCTACTCCTCCCCCTCGTTCTTCGCGGGAAGCTCACGCGCCGGCACCCCCGCCACCCGTGCTCCCGCCTCTACATCCCGCGTGACCACCGCCCCCGCCGCCGTGAACGCGCCATCCCCCACCGAGACAGGCGCGATTAGCATCGTGTCGCACCCCACGAACGCCTGCACTCCGATCTGCGTCCGGTGCTTGTCGACCCCGTCGAAGTTCACCGTCACCGCCCCAGCGCCGATGTTCGCCCCCTCACCCACGTCCGCATCCCCGAGGTAGCTGAAGTGGTGCATCTTCACCCCGTCCCCCACCACCGAGTTCTTGACCTCCGCGTAGTTGTGGATCTCGCAGCCGTCCCCGACCGCCGCGCCGCCCCGCACGTGCGCGTACGGCCCCACCGTCGTCCCCGCTCCCACCGACGAGTCCTCCACCACCGAGTGCTGCACCGTGCTGTTCGCCCCGATGCTTGCGTTCCGCAGGGTCGCCCCCGGCCCGATCACGGCCCCCGTCGCCACCGATGTCTCTCCGTACAGGTAGCAGTTCGGCTCGACCACAACGTCCGCGTCCAGCCGCACGCCCCGGTCCACGTAGACCGAATACGGGTCACGGAACGTCACGCCCGCCTCTTGGTGGCCGGCGATGATCCGTTCCCGCACGAGCCCTTCCGCCAGCGCCAGCGCCTGGCGGTTCACGAGTCGCAGGCTCGCCTCGTCTCCCGCCGCCACCGTGGCCGCCGCGCTCCGGTCCGACTCCGCCCGCTCGACGAGCCAGGCAGCAAAGCTCTTCCCCCGCGGATCCTGCTCCACCAGCCAGGCGGTCTCCACGCACACCGCCACGTCGTTTCCTTCCCCGCTGGTTAGGTAAGCCCGCCGCGCCCGCGTCTCCTCGCGCCGTTTCACGACGGTGTGCATGGAGGAAGGGTCCAGCAGAGGCGTATCGCCCCACACGAACAGCGTCGCCTCGCACTCCCCCAGGGAGCGGAATAGCTCCCGCGGCCCGGCCAGGAAGGCGTCGGCCCCGCTGAGCGCGTCTTGTCCCTGTCCCCGCTCGTCACCCACCACGACCACAGTCGCCGGGTCGAGCCTCCGCGCGGCGTCGATCACGTATTGCGCCGCGGGCGTCCCCGCCACCCGGTGCAGCGCCGGGGCCACGTCCGACACCATGGCCTCGCTGAGCTCCCCGGCGAGCACAACGACTCCCAGTCTTCCGCTCATCGCGCGTGCGAACACGCCCGGTGCGGGTCGCGCTCGGGGGAGCCGGCTAACGGAATGGGCTTGCGTTCGTGGGGATCGGGATCGTCGCTCATACGCGTTTGGCGGTGTGCGCCGCTCATGCTAGTTGGCCATAAGACGTTGTCAAGGAGCAAGCCCGCGCCCTCGCTCGACACCCGACGGGTTGCGCTCGTAGCATCCGAAGGCAGCGATGCCTTCTCCCCCTCGGAGTTCCGACGAGATTCGCGCTGCGTTCGTGGACTTCTTCGCGGAACGCGATCACCGCCAGCTTCCTGCCTGGCCCCTCGTCCCCGTGGGCGACCCCACGACCCTCTTCACGACCGCTGGCATGCAGCAGTTCAAGCCCTACTTCACCGGCCAGGCCGAGCCCCCCGTGCGCCGCGCCACCACCGTGCAGCGCGCCTTCCGCGTCACCGACATCGAGGAAGTGGGCGATTTCAGCCACTGCACCGCCTTCGAGATGCTGGGCAACTTCAGCTTCGGCGATTACTTCAAGGCAGAGGCCATCGCCTGGGCCTGGGACCTCAGCACGCGCGTCTACCAGCTCCCGCCCGAGCGCATCCACGTCAGCATTCACGACGACGACGACGAGGCCTACGAGGCCTGGCGCGCCACCGGTGTCCCCCACGAGCGCATCCACCGCTACGACGAGTCCGAGAACTACTGGTACAGCGGCCCCGTCGGCCCCTGTGGCCCCAACACCGAGATCTTCTACGACTACTTCCCCGAGCGCGGCGTCGAGGGCGCCGATCCCGCCGCCGACGGCGAGCGTTTCCTCGAGTACTGGAACCTCGTCCTCATGCAGAACTTCCGCCACGAGGACGGCTCCCTCAGCGACCTCCCCAAGAAGAACATCGACACCGGCAGTGGCCTCGAGCGCGTCGCCGCCATCCAGCAGGGCAAGAGCTCCATCTTCGAGACGGACATCTTCCTGCCTATCCTCGAGGAAGCGGCCGCCATCGTCGGTGTCGACTACCTCGGCGGGCGCGCCAGCACTTCCGAGGGCCGCGCCATCCGCGCCATGTCGGAGCACGCCCGCGCCGCCACCCTGCTCGTCGGGGACGGTGTCGTCCCCAGCAACGAAGGCCGCGGCTACGTCCTCCGCCGCATCCTTCGCCGGGCCGTCTACCTGGCCCGTCGCGAGGGCGTCGGCGAGCCCTTCCTCCACCGTCTCGTCGAGGCCTCCATTGGCAAGCTCGGTCCCGCCTACCCCCACCTTGAGCAGGAGCGCGACTTCATCCTCCGCGCCATCGGGGGCGAAGAGGACCGCTTCCTCCGCACCCTTACCGCGGCCTCCGCCCGCCTCGACCTCGTCCTCGACCGCCTCGAGAGCGCCGGCCAGCAGACGCTCCCCGGCGAAGAGGCCTTCTCCCTCTACGACACTTTCGGGCTCCCTATCGAGCTGACCCGCGAGATCGCCGGCGCCCGCGACTTCGCCGTTGATACTGATGGCTTCGAGACCGCTCTTGAGGCGCAGCGCCGCAGCGCCCGTGAGGCCGCCACCCTGCTCGGGGGCGAGGACCGCCCCGCCCTCGCCGCCATCGGCGGCGACCACAGCGCCTTCGTCGGCTGGCGTCATATCGACGCGGACGCCCGCGTGGTCGCCCTTCTCCGGGACGGCCAGCCTGCCGAAGTCGTTCCCGCCGGCGCGGAAGCCGAGGTCATCCTCGACTCCACCCCCTTCTACCCCGAAGGCGGAGGTCAGCTTGGCGACCGCGGGCTTCTGCGCGCACCGAACGGCGTCTTTGCCGTCGAGGACACCCAGGCTGCGAGCGGCGCCATCGTCCACTCCGGCAAGGTCACCGAGGGAGAGATGCGCCTTGACGACTCCCTCCGCGCCGAGGTCGACCTTCCCTGGCGAGGCGGCGTTACCCGCAACCACACCGCCACCCACCTCCTCCACGCCGCTCTCCGCGGAACCCTCGGCCAGCACGTGCGCCAGCAGGGCTCCCTCGTCGCCGACGAGCGCCTCCGTTTCGACTTCACCCACCTGGAGAGCGCCCCCCGCGAAACCCTCGACGAGGTTGAAGGTCTCGTGAACGGCGTCATCCGCCAGAACCTCCCCGTCGAGTGGCGCATGACGACGTATCAGGAGGCCATCGACGGCGGCGCGCTCGCCTTCTTCGGCGACAAGTACGGCGCCGAGGTGCGGGTCGTCGAGATCGGCGGCGACGGAACTCCCTTCAGCGCCGAGCTCTGCGGCGGCACCCACGTGGTCCAGACCGGCGAGCTCGGCCTCGTGCACATCCTGCGCGAGTCCGCCGTCGCCGCGGGCACCCGCCGCATCGAGGCCCTCTCCGGCGCCTCTGCCGAGCGCTACCTCCTCGACCAGCACGCCCGCCTGCAGCGCATCGCCGAAAGCCTGTCCACCCCTCCGTCCGACCTTGAGGCGCGAATCGAGGGCATCCAGGAGGAGCTCGCCGGCCTCCGCTCGCAGCTCGCCGAGCTCCAGCGCGCCCAGGCCGCCGACCAGAGCGTCGAGCTAGCTGAGGCAGCCGAGAAGGTCGGCGATGCGCATCTCGTCGTCGCCCGCGTACAGGCTGCCTCCCGCGAGGCCCTCAAGGAGCTTGCCGACGACCTTCGCCGCCGCCTCATCCCCTCCCTTCTCGTCCTCGCCGCCGTCATCGACGACCGTCCGGCCTTCGTCGTCGCCGCCACCCCCGACCTTGTCGAGGCCGGAGTTCATGCCGGCAACATCGTCCGCGAAGTGGCGAAAGCCGCTGGCGGTGGTGGCGGTGGCCGCCCCGACCTCGCCGAAGCCGGCGCCCGCGACCCCGGTGGCATCGATGCCGCCCTGGCAGAGGGCCATAGCCGGGCCAGCGCCGCCCTCGCGGACCGGTAGCCCATGGACGGCTCCCCCGAGTCTGAGTCCCCCGACACCGGCGCCCCCGAGCCGTCCCCGGCCGACGCATCCCCCCCACCCGCTCCCGCGGCCGCTGCTCCCGCCGCGGCTCCCCCTCCCCAGCCCGAGCGCGCTCTCGCTTCCGTCGTCCCCATCAGCCGCCACGAGCCGATCGACGGCATCTGCGGCCGCATCGATGCCGCCCCCTCCCACGTCGTCGTGCTGCACGCCCCCAGCGGCAACCGTGCCATGTCCGAGGAGCTCGGCATGCGCCGGGTCGCCCGCCACGTCGAAGGCTCAGGACGCACCTTCGCCGTCGCGACCCGATCCGGAGTCCTCACGCGTCGAGCACGTGCCGAGGGTGTTCCCGTCGCCACCAACCCTCGTCGGGTCCACTGGGGTTCCGGCGGCAGGATCGTCGTGCGGCTCGGCTTCACCACCCTGCTGGTGCCCCCCTTTGGTCGCTACGCGCAGTACGTCGCCCTTGCCGCCTTCATCCTCGCTGTCGCCGCTGCCCTCTACACTGCGGGACCGTCCGCGACCGTGCGGGTCTATCCGCCCACGCAGACAGTCGCAGAGCTCACCGTCGTCCGCGCCTCCACCCGCATCGAGGCGATCGACCTCGATCGCAGGGTCCTCCCCGCCACCGTCATCTCCGTCGAGCGCGAGGTGCTCCTCGCCATCCCGACCACCGGCGAGGTCATCCAGGGCGTCACGCCGGCGACCGCCACCCTCAGGCTCGGCAACCCCACCGAATCCGCGATCGTCGTACCGGCCGGAGCCGTCATCTTCTCCGTGCCCGACTTCATCGCCTTCGAGGTCGATATCCCCGTGACCGTGCCCCCTGGCGGAAACGCGTTCGCCCCCGTGACCGCACGGTCCCCCGGCTCCGGGGGCAACGTGCCTGAGGACTCCATCACCCAGTGGCGAAGCATCGACCTCGCCGTTCTGACCGCCACCAACCAGGAGGCGGCCTCCGGAGGGGCCGACGAACCCCGCCGCGCCGTCGCCCCCGCCGACATCCGCGCCCTCGAATCCCTCGCCACCGAGATTGCCGAAGGCTCGCCTCCCGTCTCGCTCCTGACAGGCGCTCGGCCCGACCACGCGATCATCGTTCGCAGTGCCAGCGTCACCGTCACGCTCGGGGAACCCAGCGCCGAGCCCGGAACCGCCGCCGATGCCGTCTTCATGCAGGTCCAGACCACCATCGAGGCGCTGGCCATCGCCCCCGATGTGCTCGACACCCTCGCGCGCACGCTCCTGGTGGCGCCCGAAGGCGCCGGCGAGCTCGTGCCCGGCACGGTTGTCGGCGTCGAGACCGGTGATCGCCAGATCGATCACCCCGATGGTTCCTTCACCTCGGAGTTGCGGATCAGCGCCGAGTTCCCCCGGGGTCCCTCCCCGGAGGAGATCGAGGACGCCGCCGGCGGGCGCAGTTCCGAGGCGGCGGTAGCAGAGCTGGGAACGCGCTATGCTCTTGACGATGTCGAGATCGACCTCACCCCGGGCTGGGCGCCGCGGCTCCCCCGCTTCGGGTTCCGGATCGACGTCGAGTTTGGCAGCCGCGCCTTCGAACCTCCCGACCCCGAACCTGATGCCGAAGCCAGCCCGTCTGATGGCCCTTGACGTAGGCTCCCGCCGCACGGGTGTGGCCGTCAGCGACGAGCTCGGCCTCTACGCCCACCCGCGCCCCGCCCTCAAGGGCGGAACGCGCGCCGTCCTTGAAGCCCTTCCACCCCTCGTCGCCGCCGAGGAGGTTGCCGAGGTCGTGGTGGGGCTGCCCCTCACCCTCGCCGGTGGGGACTCTACCCAGACGGACAGGACCCGCGCCTTCGTCGAACGCCTGCGTGAACGCCTCGACGTTCCCGTGACCACCTGGGACGAGCGCCTTTCCAGCGTCGAAGCCGCCCGCTACGTCCCCTCCGACCGGCATCGAGACGGCTCGCTCGACTCCGCCGCCGCCGCCGTCCTCCTCCAGGCCGTCCTCGATTCGCGAGCGGGCAGCGGCGCATGATGCCGATGCTCCGCTGGCTGTTCAGCGGGCGCTCCCTGCTCATGTCGCTCGGGTTCGGCCTCGTCATCGCTGCCGTGATCGTCGGCGCTGCCCTGTTCGCGGGCACCCCCCGAGAGACCCTCGGTGGCGATGCCATCCCCACGCCTACCCCCTGCGAGTCTGGCGAACCACAGCGCTACATCATCGCGGAGGGCAGCACCGTCGACGACGTTGCCGGCCAGCTCGAAGAGCTCGGCATCATCTGCTCGGCCTCCCAGTTCAAGATCCTCGCCTCGCTCCTTGGTCTCCAGAACCGGCTCGTCTCCGGCGTCTACACCCTCCGCCCCGGCGACTCGACGCTGTCGATCCTCCGCACCATCACCGTGGTCGGCGAGGTCGTCCCTACCATCCGCGTCACCTTCCCCGAGGGTTTGCGTATCGAGGAGATGGCCGAGATCGCCCAGCAGGCGGGCTTCGGCCCCGCCGAGGAGTTCATTGCCGCCGCCCGCGAGGTCGAGTTGCCCCTCAGCTTCGCCGTGGACCTGCCCCCGGGCGTCGGCAACGAGGGCTACCTCTTCCCCGACACCTACATCGTGCCCCTGGGTTCAACCGCCGCCGAGCTCGTGGCCCTCATGGCGGAGACCATGCACCTTCGCTTCTCTGCCGACCTGCGCGAAGTGGCTGCCCTGCTCGGGCTTACCCCCCACGAGGTCCTCACCCTCGCCTCCATGATCGAGCGTGAGGTGGCGATCCCGGAGGAGCGCGCGGTCGTCGCTGGAATCCTCTTCAACCGCCTTGAGGTCCGCGACCGCCTTGGGGTCGACGCCACGACCCAGTACTGCGTCGCGAACCAGGACCCGGACAGCGTCGAGGCGTACGGCTGGTGGAAGCCGGGCAGCGAGCTCACCCTCGCCGATCTCGACTGCAACTCCCCCTACAACACCCGCCGCTTCGCGGGAATGCCGCCGGGGCCCATCGCCAGCCCCGGCCTCGCCGCCATTGAAGCCGTCGTCTACGCCGTCGACACCGACTACTACTTCTACCAGGTCGATACGCGCACCGAGGACGGCTCCCACTGCTTCGCCGTCACCTTCGAAGAGCACGACAATCCCAACAGGTGCGATAAAGTCGAACGGTGAGCGCCCGGCTCGGCATCATCGGGCACCCCGTCGCCCACTCGCTCTCCCCCGCCATCCAGGGGGCCGCTCTCCGCGCCGCCGGCGTCGACGCCACCTATGACCGCTGGGACACCTCCCCGGACAGCCTTGCCGCCCGCATCGCCGCCCTCCGCGAACCGGATTACCTCGGCGCGAACGTGACGATCCCCCACAAGCAGGCCGTCCTCCCAATGCTCGACGAGGTCGCGCCCCTCGCCGCCGGGATCGGCGCGGTCAACACCATCGTCAACGACGGCGGTCGCCTCACCGGCCACAACACCGATGGTGGAGGCTTCGTGGCCGCACTCCGGGAAGCGGGGTTCGCTCCTCTTGGGAAGTCGTTCCTGCTCGTGGGCGCGGGGGGAGCCGCCCGCGGGATCGCCTTCGCCCTCCGCCAGGCAGGCGCCGGCGCCCTCGCCATCTCGAACCGGACCGCTGCCCGCGCGCAGGCGCTCGCTGGCGCGGTCGGCGCCGAAGCCGTGCCTTTCGAAGCGTCGCCCGCCCCCTACGACTGCGTCGTGAACTGCACCTCTGCCGGAATGCACGGCTCAGGCGCCGAGGGCACGCTCCCCTGCGACCCCGCCGCCGCCGGCCCGGCCACCCTCATCGTCGACATCGTCTACGCCCCCGAGGAGACGCCCTTCCTCCGCGCTGCCCACAAGGCGGGCCTCCCGACCCTCGGCGGCCTGCCCATGCTCATCCACCAAGGCGCCCTCGCCTTCGAGCTCTGGACCGGCCATCCGGCGCCCCTCGATGCCATGCGCGAGGCTGCTCGCGCCGCCCTCGCCGGCGAATCGCCATGATCGTCGTCGGCACCGTCCTCGGGCTCGCCTTCTTCCTCTTCGTCGGCTGGATCATTTCCACCGAGATGTTCCAGCAGCGCGCCTGGCGCAGGCGCGTCGCCTCCGGCGACAACGAGATCGTGGAAGCCCTCATCCTCGAGGCGATGGCCTCCTGGAAGGTCGCCCGACCGCCTCGCGACGTACCCGCTAGCCTCTGGGCTGGCGTCCAGCGAGCCGAGCTCGCAGCCGCTACCGCCGACCTCGCCGTCGTGCAGTCTTCCGCCGAGGGCGAGTTCCGCTCCGTCGAGGGCCGCCGCGAGCAGGTCTCCTCCGCCCTCGACGAAGCCTTCGCGCTCGCCGCCAGGCTCGTGGAGATGATGTTGTACGATGTTCCCAACCTCAGCCTCGGGAGCGTTCGCGTGGACGTGTACTCCACCTTCACCGCGGACGGCGGGGCCGCCTTGCAGAAACCGATCCTCACTACCACCGCACACCGCGCCGACGCCGATGGCATCGACTGGGACGACTTCGCGCCGCCCGAGATCCTCGCGCGCTTCGAGACCGCCTGGGAGACCACCGACGCGGGCCTCGCCGCCCCCATCACCCTGCCCCCCATCCCCGGCGCGGGCGACGACCGGCAGGCCTCCTGATGGGACGGTTCCGCTTCCTCACCTCCGGCGAGAGCCACGGCAAGGGCCTCACCGCCCTCATCGAGGGCCTCCCCGCCGGTCTCCCCCTCACCGAGGACGACATCGCCCGGGACATGGCCCGCCGCCAGGGCGGCTACGGCCGCGGCGGCCGCATGAAGATCGAGAAGGACCGCGCCGAGATCACCGCCGGCGTCCGCCACGGACTCACGCTCGGCTCCCCCGTCGCCCTCTGGATCACGAACCGCGACTGGGTGAACTGGACCGAGAAGATGGCCGTCGAGCCCGTCGACGCCGAGATCGAGCGCGTCACCCGCCTCCGTCCCGGCCACGCCGACCTGCCCGGCGCTATCAAGTACGGCTTCGACGACGTCCGCAACGTCCTTGAGCGCGCCAGCGCCCGCGAGACCGCCGCCCGCGTCGCCGTCGCCGGAGTCGCCAAGCGCCTCCTCGACGAGTTCGGCGTCTCCTTCCGCAGCCACACCCTCGCCATCGGCGGCGCGCGTTCTCAGGTCGGCGAAGAGGTCGACTGGGAGGCCGTCGAAGCCGACCCCGTCCGCTGCGGCGATCCCGCCGCTTCTGGGGAGATGGTTGCCGCCATCGACGCCGCCAAGTCCGACGGCGACACGCTCGGCGGCCAGGTCGAGGTGCGCGTCTCCGGCGTCCCCCTCGGCCTCGGCTCCTACGTCCAGTGGGACCGCAAGCTCGACGGTCGCATCGCCCAGGCCATCTGCAGCATCAATGCCTTCAAGGGCGTTGGCCTCGGCCTCGGCTTCGACGCCACCGAGCAGCGCGGCTCCCAGACCCACGACGTCATCCTCCCTGCCGATCAGTGGGGCGAACGCCCCTGGCCCCACGACACCAACCGGCACGGTGGTATCGAAGGGGGCATCACCACCGGCGAGGACATCGTCGTCCGCGCCGCGGTCAAACCCATCCCCACCCTTGCCCACCCCCTCCCCTCCGTCGACCTCGACACGGGCGAGGAGGTGCTCGCTCACTACGAGCGCAGCGACGTCTGCGTCGTCCCTGCCGCGGGCGTCGTGGCGGAAGCGATGGTCGCCATCGTCCTCGCCGATGCCTGGCTCGAGAAGTTCGGCGGCGACAGCCTCGCCGAGATGCGCGCCAGCGTCGAAACCCACCTCGCCGGCCTCGGCCCGCGCGCCCGCTCCGGCTGACCGCCATGCCTGACCACATCTTCCTCGTCGGCCTCTCCGGGAGCGGCAAGTCCACGGTTGGACGTCTGCTCGCCGACCGCCTCGGCTGGTCGTTCGCCGATAGCGACACGCTCATCGAGCGGACGGCCGGACGCTCCATCCCCGACATCTTCAACGAGGAGGGCGAAGCCGCCTTTCGCGAGTTGGAAGGCCGCGCCCTCGCCCGCGCCGCCCGCTCCTCGCGCGTCGTCGTCGCCACGGGCGGCGGCGCCCCCACCCACGATGCCGGCCGCCAGGTCCTCGCCGACGGCTTCACCGTCTGGCTCGCCGTCAGCCCCGCGATTGCAGCCGAGCGCCTCGCCGCCCAGCCCACCGACGAACCCCGACCCCTCCTCGCCGGCGACCCCCGGCAACGCCTCGAATCCCTCCTCGAATCCCGCCGCGACGACTACGCCCGCGCCGACGCCTCGATCGAGGTCGACGGCCTCACCCCCGAGCAGGTCTGCGACCGGATTGTGCGGCTCTGGGAAGGCGACGGCTCTGGCCCCGATGCCGCCATCCCGGGGGTAGCCGCCACCGTTACCACGCCCGGCGCGAGCTACCCCATCGTCGTCCGCGAAGGCGCCCTTGCCGGCCTCGGTGATCTCTGTACCCGCGTCGGCCTCTCCGGCCGGGCCTTCGTCCTCACCGATACCGGCTCCGGCCCCCTCTTTGCCGCCACGGCCCTCGACTCGCTCCGCGCGGCCGGCTTCCAGGCGGCCGAGATGGCCATCCCCGCCGGCGAGGAGCACAAGACCCTTGCCACCGTCCAGACCGTGTACGACTGGCTCCTCGGTGAGCGGGTCGAGCGCAGCGACTTCCTTGTCTGCCTCGGCGGCGGGGTCGTCACAGACCTTGGGGGCTTTGCCGCCGCCTCCGTCCTGCGCGGCATCCCCTTCGTCCACGTCCCGACCAGCCTCCTCGGCATGGTCGATGCCGCCATCGGCGGCAAGACCGGTGTCGATCACGCCATCGGCAAGAACCTCGTCGGCGCTTTCGCCCAGCCCCGCCTCGTCCTCACCGACCCCGCCCTTCTCGCCACCCTCCCGCCCCGCCACCTCCACGGCGGCCTCGCCGAGCTCGTGAAGCACGGCTTCATCCTCGACGAAGAGCTCGTGCAGCTCCTCGAAGCGCGCGCCGGCGACCCCGCCGCCCTCGCCACGGAGGAGCTGATCGCCCGCAGCACCGCCATCAAGGCCCGCGTCGTCTCCGAGGACGAGCGTGAAGCCGGATCGCGAACGCTGCTCAACTACGGCCACACCATCGGTCACGGCATCGAGGCGGCCGCCGGCTTCAGCGGCTACCTCCACGGCGAGGCCGTCGCCATCGGGATGCACGCCGCCGGGCGCATCGCCTGCGAGACCGGCCTGCTCCCTGCCGCCGCCCTTGAGCGCCAGCAGAGCCTTCTCCGCGCCTGCGGACTGCCCGAGCGCGCCGAAGGCGTCGACCGGGACGCGGTCGTCAGCGCCATGCGCAGCGACAAGAAGGTCCGCGCCGGCGAAATCTCCTGGGTCCTCCTCGAACGCATCGGCCAGGCCGCCGTCTACCGCGACATTCCCGAAGAGGCCGTCGAGGCTGCCCTCGACGCCGTCCTCGCCTGAGCATGGCGCTCGCGTTCCGGCTCGAAGGCGGCGGCGAAGGCCCCGCCGCTCCTCGCGCCGGCACGCTCGTGACCGATCGCGGCGAGGTCCCCACCCCTGCCTTCATGCCCGTCGGCACCCTCGCCACCGTCAAGGCCCTCACTCCCGAAGAGGTTGCCGCCACCGGCGCGAGCATCGCCCTCGTCAACGCCTACCACCTCTACCTGCGACCCGGCCACCGCCTCATCGAGTCCCTTGGAGGCGTCCACCGCTTCATGGGCTGGAACGGGCCCATCCTCTCCGACAGCGGCGGGTACCAGGTCTTCAGCCTCGCTCGCCTCCTGCGGGTCGATGACGAGGGCGTTCGCTTCCGCTCCCACCTCGACGGCTCCGAGCACCACTACACACCCGAGCTTGCGGTTGAGGTCCAGAGCGCCCTGGGCGTCGACATCGCCATGCCCCTCGACCACGTCCTCCCCGGCGACGCCCCCACCCCCGAGCAGCGCGCCGCCGCCGAACGCACCCTGCGCTGGTTCGACCGGTCCCGCGCCCTCGATCCCGCTCCCTCCCTCTTCGCCATCGTCCAGGGAGGCGTCGACGAGGACCTGCGCCGCTGGCACGCCCGAGAGCTCGCCGCCCGAGAGGCCCCCGGCTACGCCATCGGGGGCCTCTCCGTGGGCGAGTCGAAGGCCGAGCAGTACGCCATGACCGAGGTGGCCTGCGCGGAGCTTCCCGCCGACCGGCCCCGCTACCTGATGGGCGTCGGCAGCCCCGAGGACCTGGTGTATGCCGTCGGCGCCGGCGTCGACCTGTTCGACTGCGTCCTCCCCACCCGACTCGGACGCACCGGCTCGCTCTTCACCGACGACGGACGTGTGAACATCAAGAGCGCTTGCTTCCGCGATCGCGCCACGCCTCTCGACCCCGGCTGCGACTGCACCACCTGCGCGAACTACTCCGCCGCCTACCTCAACCACCTCTTCCGCAACGACGAATTGCTGGGCTACCGCCTCGCCAGCATCCACAATCTTCGCTACATCCAGCGCCTCTGCGAGCGCATGAGGGAGGTTGTTCTCGAAGGCACGTTCGATACCTTCGCGGACGAGTTCCTTGCTCGCTACCAACCCGCCGACGAAGCCGCCCGCACGGAGCAGCGCGCCCGCTGGCAGACACGCTCCCGCACCTGACCCGGACTCGACAAACTCGCGTACTCCCTTCTACGCTCGGGAACTGAGGACGCCCTCCGGCGCCTCCGGGTAGACGAAGAACGATGCCGAAACGAACCTCCTCCGCCACCGCAACAGGCGGCAAGAAGGCCGCGAAGCGCGCCCCTGCGAAGGGTGCCGCCAGGGGCTCGCGCGCCCGCGGCGGCAAGGACCTCGTCATCGTGGAGTCCCCCGCCAAGGCCCGCACCATCGAGGGCATCCTCGGCGACAAGTACCGCGTCATCGCCTCCGTCGGCCACGTCCGCGACCTCCCCAATTACGGCTACGGCGTCGATGTGAAGGGCGGGTCCTTCGAGCCCTCCTACGAGGTGCTCAAGGACAAGCGGGATGTCGTCAAGGAGATCAAGACCGCCGCCGGAAAAGCCGAGCGCGTCTTCCTCTCCACCGATCCTGACCGCGAGGGCGAGGCCATCTCCTGGCACATCCTCGAGGCGGCGAAGATTCCGGCCGAGAAGACCCAGCGCGTCGTCTTCCACGAGATCACGAAGCCGGCCATCGAGGCCGCCTTCGAGCACCCCGGCGAGCTCAACCGTGAGCTCATCGAGGCGCAGGAGACCCGCCGCGTGCTCGACCGCCTGATCGGCTATCCCCTCAGCTGGTTCGTGCAGGGCAAGGTCGCCCGCAGCGCCAGCGCCGGCCGCGTCCAGAGCGTCGCCCTTCGTCTCATCGTCGAGCGCGAGCGCGAGATCGAAGCCTTCACCCCGCAGGAGTACTGGACCATCCACGCGCGCGTGGCGAAAGACGGCGAGGAGTTCGGCGCGAAGCTCAACGGCCTTCCCGGCGTCAAGAAGCTCGACGAGAAGCGCGACATTCCCGACGAGGCCACCGCCAACGAGCTCCTCGCGGCGCTCCGCCGCTCCGACTTCTCCGTGAAATCCGTCAAGAAGGGCGAACGCAAGCGGCGCCCCGCTCCGCCTTTCACTACCAGCAGCTACCAGCAGGCCGCGAACAACCGCCTCGGACTCGGCGCGCAGCGCTCGATGGCCCTCGCCCAGCAGCTCTACGAGGGCGTCAACATCCCCGGCCAGGGACCCGTCGGGCTCATCACCTACATGCGCACCGACTCCCTCAGCATCTCTCCCGTCGCCCGCCGCGAAGCCCGCCGCTTCGCCACCGACCGCTGGGGCGACGACCACGTTCCCGAGAAGGAGCGCGTCTACCGCTCCCGCGCCCGTGGCGCCCAGGAGGCCCACGAGGCCATCCGCCCCACCTCCTCCTTCCGCACCCCCGAGTCGCTCAGCACGGTCCTCAACCGGGACCAGCTCCGGGCCTACACCCTCATCTGGCAGCGCTTTATGGCCAGCCAGCTCGCCGACGCCCGCTACGCCACCGTCGCCGTCGATATCGAGGCGCGCGAGTCCGGCGAGTTGCGTGGCGCCTTCCGCGCGAACGCCCAGAGCCTCGTCTTCGCCGGCCATCTCGCCGCCCTCGGCATCGATGCCACCGAGGAGCGCGCCGACACCCGCAACGCCGACGCTCCCGAGACCGTCGCCGCCCTGCCCGAGCTTGCCGAAGGCGACGCCCTCGACCGCCGCTCCGTCGATGGCGACCAGCACTTCACCGAGCCCCCGCCCCGCTTCACCGAGGCTTCGCTCGTCAAGGCCCTGGAAGAGGAGGGTATCGGCCGCCCCAGCACCTACGCCTCCATCGTCCAGACCGTGCTCAACCGCGCCTACGTCGTGCGCGAGGGCCGCTCGCTCGTGCCCCAGGAGCTCGGCTTCGCGGTGAACGACCTGCTCGTCCAGCACATGGATCGCTACGTCGCCGTGCCTTTCACCAGCGAGCTCGAGGGGGAGCTCGACGAGATCGCCTCCGGCGGGCGCGACTACGGCGAGGTCGTGCGCGGCTTCTGGGAGCCCTTCAACGCCGCCCTCGAAACCGCCAAGCAGGAAGCCCGCAAGCAGGTCGAGGAGACCGACATCGTCTGCTCGAAGTGCAGCGAGCGGAAGATGGTCGTCCGCTGGAGCCGCAACGGGAAGTTCCTCGGCTGCTCCGGCTACCCCGAGTGCAAGAACGCAATGCCCCTCACTGAGGAAGGCGAGCCCCAGCCGACTCCGGATCCCGAGCCCACCGACTGGAAGTGCCCCCGCTGCGACTCCGGCACGGAGCTGAAGCACGGCCCCTACGGCGAGTACATCGACTGTGTGAAGCGCGACTCGAAGGAGTGCGATTTCCGCGCCGGCAAGCCCGTCGGCGTTGCCTGCCCCGAGTGCTCCGAGGAGCCCGAGGCCGGCCAGCTCGTCGCCAAGCGCGCCCGACGCGGCGTCTTCTACGGCTGCTGGAACTACCCCGACTGCACCTATACCACCAACAGCCTGGAGCCCGACAAGCTCTCCCCCGTGCGCACTGCCGAGGAACGCGAGGCGGCCGCCGAGAAGGCGAAGGCTCGCTCGAAGAAAGGCCGGCGAACCACCCGCCGCTCCACCACCCGTCGCCGCCGCGCCAGCTAGCGCGCTCGTCGCCCTTTACGCATCCTGTCGTATTCTGTCGACATGGCCTCCCCGCCCGCCCACAAGACAGCCGAGGCCTTCCTCGATGCCTACCTGCGTGAGCTGCAGAGTCTCGGCGGCCGCTCGCCCCACACCATCCGCAACTACCGCAACGACATCGGCCACTTCCTCCGCTTCTGCGAGGAGGGCGGCATCGAACCGCTTGCCATCACCCGTGCGACCTTCCGCACCTACCTCGCCGGCCTCCGCGAGGCCGAGATGGCGCCTGCATCGGTAACGCGGCGTACCACCACCATCCACGGCTTCTATCGCTACCTCCAGCGGGAGGGCGCCACCGATCGCGACCTCCTTTACGGCGTCGCCCTCCCGAAGAAGCCGAAGCGCCTCCCCAGGGTCATCGAGCCGCCCCACATCCAGGCCCTTATCGAGGCGCCCGACACCGACACACCCCAGGGCCTGCGCGATCGCGCCATCCTCGAGCTCCTCTACGGCGGCGGCCTGCGGATCTCCGAGTTGGTCGGCCTCGATGTTGCCAGCCTGGACCTCGTAGACGGCCAGGCCATCGTCCTGGGCAAGGGCGACAAGGAGCGCGCCGTCCTCTTCGGCGAGCCCGCCGTCCGCGCCCTCCAGGCCTACCTCTCGGTCGGCCGCCCCGACCTCGCCGGCGACCCCGACCCGGCGCTCTTCCTTAACCGCAACGGCAAGCGGCTCAGCGCCCGCTCCGTCCAGTACGCCGTCCGCCGCTACGCCCTTGCCGCCGGCATCCCCGAGGACGTCCACCCCCACCTCCTCCGCCACTCCTTCGCCACCCACCTCCTCGATGGCGGCGCCGACATCCGCATCGTCCAGGACCTGCTCGGCCACACCTCCGCCAACACCACCCAGATCTACACCCACGTCAGCCGTGCCCGGCAGGCTGAAGTGACCGACAAGGCCTGGCAGGAGGTTGGCGTGAAGGCGCTCGAACGCGCCCGCTCGAAGCGCCGCGTCTCGTGACCTCTCCCGAAGCCCCTCTGCTCCTCCTCGTGCACGGTCCCAACCTGAACCTGCTCGGCGAACGGCGCCCCGACATCTACGGCACCGACACCCTCCCCGACATCGAGGCCGATGTCGCCGCCGCCGCCAACGCCCGCGGCGCCACCGTCCTCAGCTACCAGAGCAACCACGAGGGCGCCCTCATCGACTTCCTCCATGAGCACCGCCGCCGCGCCGCCGGTGTCATCCTCAATGCGGGCGCCTACACCCACACCTCGGTCGCCCTCCACGACGCTCTCGAGTCGATCGCCCTGCCCGCCGTCGAGGTGCACCTCTCCAACATCCACTCCCGCGAGCCCTTCCGCCGCCGTTCGGTCATCGCAGCCGCCTGCATCGGTCAGGTCGCGGGCCTCGGCCGCGCCGGCTACACGGCTGCCGCGAACCTCCTCCTCGATCACCTGCACGCTTCCGACTAACCCCCAGAATCGCCGGGCGCTACACTGACCCTGTGACCGCCCCCGCGCTTCCCGCCCAGCGCCTTGAACGCGTGCGCGCTGCCCTCGATGAGGCCGGTCTCGACGGCCTCTACGTCGCCAGTCCCGTCGACGACGTTAACCATCGCCACTCCGCCAACCGCCGCTACCTCACCGGCTTCACCGGCTCGACCGGGTACGCGGTTGTTTCCCCGACGCAGGCCATGCTCGCCGTCGACGCCCGCTACAGTGCTCAGGCCCGGCGCGAGGCCGAGCCCCGCGGCTTCACCGTCTTCGATACGAAGGGACCACAGTCGGCGTGGCTCCCCGAGTTTGCCGCTGCCGCCGGCCTCGCCGGCAAGCGCGTTGGCCTCTCCCGCTCCGACCTCAGCTACGGCGACTTCCTCACCCTGCAGGAAGCGCTCGCGCCCATGTCCGAGGCCGACCGTCCCGACCTCGTCCCCGCCCCTCCCATCATCGAGCGCCTCCGCTCCCGCAAGGACGCCGAGGAGATCGCGCTCCTCGAAGAAGCCATCGCCATCGCCCAACGCGCCTTCCTCGATGTCACCGCCACGGTCGAGCCGGGCATCACCGAAATCGCCTTCGCTGCCGCTCTTGACGCTGCCGTCAAGGAGCGCGGCGCCCGCGGCCTCTCCTTCGAGCCCATCGTCGCCGGCGGCGAACGCGCCGCCATGCCCCACGCCGACCTCTCCGATCGCCCTCTCGGCCCGGGCGAGCCCATCATCGTCGACTGGGGCGCTGAGCTTTCCGGCTACTGCAGCGATCTCTCCCGCACCTTCTGGCTCGACACCGAACCGGAGCGCTTCCGTGAGGTGTACGAAGTCGTGCGCGAGGCCCAGCAGACCGCCATCGAGCGCGTGGAGGCGGGCATGACCGGGGCCGATGCCCACGCCCTCGCCGCCTCGGTCATCGAGGCGCACGGCTACGGCGATGCCTTCACCCACGGCCTCGGCCACGGCGTCGGCCTCGACGTCCACGACTACCCACCCTACCTCGGCCCCACCTCCACCGATGTGCTCGAAGACGGCATGGTCTTCACCATCGAGCCCGGCATCTACCTGCCCGGCTGGGGTGGTGTTCGCATCGAGGATATCGTGACCCTCGAAGGCGGCCGAGCCCGCCAGCTCAGCACACTCGATTCAACGCTTCCAGCAGGAGTCCACCCTTGAGCCAGATATCGACCTCCGAGTTCCGCCGCGGCGTCACCATCGAGATGAACGACAAGCTCTACGCCGTCCTCAGCTACGAGCACAACAAGACGGCCCGTGGCTCCGCCCAGGTCCGCATGAAGCTTCGGGACGTCCGGAGCGGCGCCATCATCGAGCACACCGTCCAGGCCGGCACCCGCTTCGACCGCGCCCGCGTCGAGCGGCGAGACATGCAGTACCTCTACGCCGACGACGACTTCTACTACTTCATGAACACCGAGACCTACGACCAGATCCCCGTCGATGTCGCCAAGGTCGGCGACGCGGCGAAGTTCCTCAAGGAGAACGACGTCTGCGAGGTCGCTCTCTACGGCGAGGAGGTGATCGCCGTCGAGCTGCCCGGCTCCGTCGCCCTTACGGTCGCTGCCACTGATCCCGGCCACCGGGGGGACACCGCCCAGGGCGGTTCCAAGCCCGCCACGCTGGAAACGGGCCTCGTCGTGCAGGTGCCGCTCTTCATCAGCGAGGGCGAGGTCATCCGCGTCAACACCGAGACAGGCGAGTACATCGAGCGAGCCAACTAGTGGACCCAATCCGCGTCTCCCAGCTCGTCTACCTCCTCAAGGACATGCTTGAGGGGAGCGAGTTGCTCTCCGACCTCTGGGTCGTAGGCGAAGTCGCGGACGCCACCCGTTCCCGCCTCGGCCACCGCTACTTCTCCCTGCGCGACGGCGACGGCGCGATCCGCGCCGTGCTCTTCCGCGACGACATGCCCGGCGCCGAAGTCCCCGCCGGCGAGCGCGTCCTCGCCCACGGCCGCGTGACGCTCTACCCCCAGCGTGGCGAGCTCCAGTTCGTCTGCGACTTCTTCCGACCCGAAGGCGTCGGAATCGAGGCCGCCCGCCTCGAACGGCTGCGCGAACGGCTCGAAGAGGAAGGCCTCTTCGAACCCTCCCGCAAACGCTCCCTCCCCGCATACCCCCGGCGCATCGGCGTCGTCACCTCCCCCAGCGGTGCTGCCATCCAGGACGTTCGCGACGTCCTCGCCCGCCGTTGGCCGCTCGCCGAGCTCGTCGTCTCTCCCGCCCTCGTCCAGGGCGACCAGGCCCCCGCCAGCATCGTCGCCGCCTTCCGCGCCCTTGCGGGCGACGACGCGCTCGACCTCGCCCTCGTCGTCCGCGGTGGAGGCGCCTCCGCCGACCTCTCCGCCTTCAACGACGAGAGCGTCGTGCGCGCGGTATTTGGCTTCTCCGTCCCCGTCGTGACTGGCATCGGCCACGAGACCGACACCTCCCTTGCCGACTTCGCCGCCGACCTCCGCGCCCCCACCCCCAGCGCCGCCGCTGCCCGCGCCACGCCCGATGCCGCTGAGGTCGCCGCTCGCTTCGACTCGCTCGAACGGGCCATGGCGCTGGCTGCACGTGGCCGCATCGAGGCTGCCGCCGCCCGCCTCCAGGGTCTGACCGCGAGCCTGCGCCACGCCGCTCCCAGCCCCGCCCGCGCCGCCGAGCGCGTCGAGTCGCTGGCCGCCGGCATGGGCAACATCCTCACCGCCCGCCTCGCCGCCGATCGCGCCGGCCTCGACCGCACCGGCGCCCAGATCGTCGCCCTTAACCCCGCCACCACCCTCGCCCGCGGCTACGCCATCGTCGAGCGCCTCGGGCGTCGCCGCCGCGTCGTCCGCCGCGTGAAGGATGTGAAGGGCGGCAACCGCATCGCCGTCTCCGTTGGCGACGGCGCCTTCTGGGCGGAGGTCAACTGATGGCCGAACAGCCCTTCGAAGACCTCGTCGCCAAGCTTGAGGAACACGCCCGCAAGCTCGAGGAGGGCAACATCCCCCTCGAGGAGGCCATGACGACCTACGAGGAGGGCGCCGCCCTCGTCCAGCAGCTCCGCAAGCTCCTCGACGAGGCCGAGCTCCGTGTCCAGCGCCTCCAGGGCGACCTCGAGGAGGGTGCGAGCTTCCGCGAGGACGCCGAGCCCTACGACGAAACCGCCGCCACCGATGACGCCGGCTGAGCCCCTGCGTATCGCCTGGCTCACCACCGGGCGCGGGCCCGGCTCCTACGGCGCCCTCGAAGCCCTCTTCGCCGCCATCGACGATGGCCTCCCCGTCGAGCTCGCCGTCGCCTTCGTCAACCGCGAACGTGGCGAGTTCGAGGCAACCGACCGCCTCCTCGACCTCCTCGAAGGCCGCGGAACGCCCGTCGAGACGCTCTCCTCCGTGTTGTTCCGCAAGGCCCGGGGTGGGTCCCGCTCACGCCCCGGCGAGCCCCTGCCCCCCTGGCGCCGCGCCTTCGACGAGGCCGCTTCCGACCGCCTCGCCGGCTACTCCTTCGACCTCGCCGTCATGTTCGGCTACATGCTCATCGCCACCGAGCCTCTCTACGGCCGCTTCCCCATCATCAACGACCACCCCGCCCTGCCCGACGGCCCCACGGGCACATATCAGGAGGTCATTGCCCAGCTCATCGCCACGGGCGCGACCGAGTCCGGCTGCATGTACCACCTCGTCACCGGCGACCTCGACCGCGGCCCCGTCCTCAGCTACTGCCGCTTCCCCATCCCCGCCGACCCCTCCGCCCACGTTCCCCCGGGCGCCACCCGAGCCGATATCGAGGCCCTCCCCCTCTACGACGAGATCCGGGCTCGCGGAGTCGCCCGCGAACGCCCCTTCCTGACCGAGACCCTGCGAGCCCTCCACGAGGGCCGCCTGACCGTGCCCGCGGCCCACCCCCTCGACCTCTCCGCCGAGGTCGAAGCGGCCCTCTCCCGGGGCGTATAGTCCCGGAGCATGGTCGACCCGGCGGCGGAGTTCCTTTCCTGTCCCGAATGCGCCGAACCGTACGACGCCACCGATAACTACTGCCGTCACTGCGGGATGTTCCTCCGCGACCACCGGCTGCCGGCTCCGCGCCCGGCCTTCGCGCTCGAACCCCGCCGTCCCGTTCTTCCCACGCCCGTCCGGCGTGCCGCCACCGCCATCGCCATCGGCACGGCTCTCAAGATCACGGCGAACATCGTGGGCAGGCTGCTTGCCCAGCGCGCCGCCGCCAACAAGGCCCCGGGCCGGGCCGTCGCCCGCCGCCCGCGCGAGAGCACGGTCGTGAGCGAGTCCCTCTTCGTTCGCCGCACCTGGATCGAGCGCGACTAGCGCCGCCGCCCCGTCGAGAACGCCGGTGCGCGTCCGCAACCCCATGGTCATCCACTACGTGCGCGACATGGAGCGCGCCTGCGCCTTCTACCGCGACACCCTCGGGCTCCCGGAAGAGTCCACGCCGGGCTCCGGGTCGCCCGGCTGGAACACCTTCCGCTGCGACGGGCTCATCCTCGCCCTCCACATGCTCCCCACCGACGACTCCGCTGAGGGCCCGTTGCCCCACGCCGGCCTCAATCTGCAGGTCGAAGATCTCGAGACCGCCCTCGCCGAGCTAAAAGCTGGTGGCGGCACCGTGCGCGCGATCCACGAGGCCGGCGGCGGTGTCCCCGTGCGCGTCGCCGAGGTTGCCGACCCAGACGGCAACGGCTTCGAGTTGCGCCAGCACGTCGGCTGACGCGGCAAACCCCGACCTGTCGTACGCTTCGCACTGCTAGAGGAGAACCACCCTATGTTCGCAACGATCGGCCACACCTTCGAGCTGATGAAGATGAGCTGGCGCGTCCTCATGCTCGACCGCGAGCTCATCCTCTTCCCCCTCATGTCCGTCGTTGCGCTCATCGCAGTGGCGGCCGCCGTCATGGGCGGTGGCCTGTTGAGCGGGGCCTTCGGTCTGGCCGAGGAGGGTGGGGAAGGCTCCACCGGCGATCTCGTGCTTGGTCTCCTGCTCGCCTTCGTCTCCATGGCTGTGGTCATCTTCTTCAATGCGGCGCTCGTGGCGGCCGCCATGGAGCGGCTGCGTGGCGGCGATCCCAGCGTGACCTCGGGTCTGAAGGCGGCCTCTGCCCGCATCCCCCAGATCCTCGCCTGGGCAGTCGTGGTAACCGTTGTCATGCTCGTGCTGCGCGCCCTCCGCAACCGGGGCGGTATCGCGGGTCAGATCGCGGCCATGTTCGGGGAAGCCGCCTGGGAGCTCGCGTCGTTCTTCGCGGTGCCCTTCATCGTCGAAGAAGGCGTGGGCCCGTTCGAGGCGCTGCGGCGCTCGGCCTCCCTGCTCCGCCGGACCTGGGGCCGTCAGATAACCGCAGGGTTTGGCTTCGGCCTCTTGACCATCGTTGCGATCATTGCCGCCGTGCTTGTTGGGGTGCTGCTCGCCGCTATTCACCCCTTTGTCGGACTCGCTATCGGGATTCCGCTCGTTGGCCTCGCGTGGGCCACCGTCACCGCCCTCGAAGGCATCTTCAAGGCTGCCCTCTACGACTACGCCACCGGCAGGGAACCCCACGGCTTCGACCAGGCTTCCCTCCGAGACGCGTACCACCCGCAGGGCGCCGGTGCGAGGGGCATCATCTGAGCAACCCGCCGCCCTTCGCTGCCCGACACCGTCGCTGGCGTGGCGCGAGCCTCGCGCTGCGCCCCGCTACCCCCGACGACGTCCCCGGGCTCGTGACCCTGCACCGAGGGGTGGGAGGCCCTCCCCTTCCCCCCGACGCCTCCCCCGTAGAGTGGTTCAGCACGGGCGGCGCCTGGATGCACGAGCACTTCTGCATCCGCCACATCCAGGTCTACCGCGACCTCGGCTGGGATTGCTGGGTTGTCGAACGAAATGGCGGGGAAGTCGTAGGCAGCGTCGAGGTCCTGTACGCGACCGAGCCCGAGCCCTTCGGCCGCTACGCTCACCTCGAGATCCTCGAGCTCGCCGCCGACCTCAACGATGCCGAGGTCGAGGAGTGGGTCCTCGACGAATGCGAGTCACGCGCCCGCGCTCGCGGCTTCGACCGCTTCTGGTGCCGCCCCGTCGGCTCCGGCGGCAGCTTCGACGTGCTCGACCGGCGCGGCTACACCGAGCACCTGCGCCAGGACTGGCTCAAGCTGGACACCCTTAAGCGCATCGAACCTCCGGCCTTCGACGCCACCCGGCTCGCCGGCGACTACGAGACCGAAGCCTCGCACCTTCGCGCACTCGACCACCGCGAGTCCGCCGCCTACCGCTGGGGTTACCTCTGGCGCCCGGTGCTGACGCCCGAGGCATCTGACTTCCCCACGGACATCGCGTTCTCGGGACGCAGCATCACCCTTTCCGGACGCCCGGCTGCCACCGTGCTGGTCAACGTCTGGAAGTGGCGTGACCCGGCGGAGGCCTGGGCCGACCTGTTCGTCGAGCCGGCCCTCGCCGACGATACCGGCCATGTTGCCGACCTGGTCGCCGTCGCGGCCGCCGAGGCGTTCGCGATGGGCGCCACCGCTCTCAGCGTGGTTCTTCCCGAGCCCCTCGTCTCACCTATCCGGGAGCGCTTCGAGGCAACCATCGTGCCCCTCGAACGCGGCGATCCCTGGCTGCTCAGGGAACTGTCACCTACGCCGTAGCGCCCCCGCGCCCCTGCCCCTAGGATCGCACCACCTTCAACCGGAGCCGTGTACATGCCGCCCCTCAACAACGAGCAACTCGCCGCCCTGCGCGCCTGGCCCTCCCCCGCCATCTCCAACGCTATCGAGACTTTCCAGGTCCGCGCCCGCAACTACGGCGCCATGACGCCCGACATCCGCTGCCACTTCCCCGAGATGGAGCCGGTCGTCGGTTACGCCGTCACCTGCAAGATCCGCGCCAGCGTGCCCCCCGACCAGGACCCCGAGGTTCGGGTTGAGCGCGGCGACTGGTACGACCACATCGAGTCCATCCCCACGCCCCGCATCGTCGTCATCGAGGATCTCGACGATCCCCCCATCGGCTCCTTCTGGGGCGAGGTCAACGCCAATATCCATCGGGCCTTCGGCTGCGTAGGCGTCGTCACCAGCGGCGGCGTGCGCGACATGGAAGAGGTCCGCGAGCTCGGCTTCCAGTTCCTCGCGAAGGAAGTTCTTGTTTCCCACGCCTACGTCCACCAGGTCGAGGTCGGCGGGCCGGTCACCGTCGGAGGCGTCACCGTCAATCCCGGCGACCTCCTCCACGCCGACCTCCACGGCTGCATCTCCATCCCCCACGATATCGCCGCCGACGTCCCCGCCGCCGCCCAGATGGTCGAGGACCGCGAGCGCGTCATCATCGACTACGCGAAGTCCCCGGAATTCACCCGGGAGGGCCTGATGGAGCGCTTCCGCGGCGGCTTCACCCGCCCCCGCGAGGAGCCCTAAGGCTCCGGCCCTAGTTGAACATCAATACCGAGCGCGCCACCTCGCCAGCCTTCATCGCGCGGAAGGCCTCGTTCACGTCCTCCAGCCGCATTCGCCGGGTGATCATCTCGTCCAGCTTCAGCCGCCCCTGCATGTAGAAGTCGATGTAGCGCGGCATGTCGACGCGGAAGCGGTTCGAGCCCATCGAGCTGCCCTGCAGCTTCTTCTCGCTCAGAAGCGAACGCCCGTCGATCTCGACCTTCTGGCCCACCGGGATCATCCCGATCACCGTTGCCGTGCCGCCGCGCCGCAGCGCTTCGTACGCCTGCTCGGCCGCCACCTTCAGCCCGATGGCCTCGAACGCGTAGTCCACGCCGTCCCCGGTCAGGTTGCGGATCGCCTCCACCGGGTCGCCCGAGGACGCGTCCACGACATGGGTCGCGCCGAGCTCGCGGGCCTTCGCCAGCTTCGACTCCACCATGTCGACGGCGATGATCATGCGCGCGCCCGCCACCAGCGACCCTTGCACCGCCGCCAGCCCCACGCCCCCAACGCCGAAAACGGCCACCGTCGAGCCCGGCTGCACCTTCGCCGTGTTCACCGCCGCTCCGAATCCCGTCGTAACGCCGCAGCCGATGAGCGCCGCCGCGTCCAGTGGCATGTCCTTCCGGATCGCCACCACGGCATTCTCGTGGACCAGCATCTTCTCCGCGTAGCTGGAGAGGTTGGCGAACTGCGCCACCGGCTGCCCCTGCCACGTGTACTTGGGCGGCTCGTCCGCCCCTCGCGTCACCGCCTCCTTGTCGCACGCGTACGGCTGCCCGGTCATGCACCGCTCGCACATCCCGCAGAACACCGAGAGGCAGCAGATCACGTGGTCGCCCGGCTGCACGTACGACACCTGCTCGCCCACCGACTCGACGACGCCCGCCGCCTCGTGCCCGAGGATCGCGGGTGCGTCGAACGGGTAGAACCCGTCTACGAAATGCAGGTCGCTGTGGCAGACGCCGCTCGCGGCCGTCTTGACGATGACCTCGCGCGGTCCCGGGTCGTCGATTGCCACTTCCTCGATCGTGAGGGGCTGGTGAGCTCCGTGGAAAATTGCGGCTTTCATGGCGCTCCTCCTCGCGGAAAGTGCGCCTACTCTACGCCGCGCCGCTGCAGATTAGTCCCTCGCGGGCAGCGAGGCCCTCGGCTGGACCCGCGGATTCGCCACGAACTGCGGCCACCGCCCCTCCATCAGCCCGACCACCGTCTCGCCCACGCGGCGCCGCATGCTCTCGAACGACTGGTCCGAGTACGAGGCCGAGTGCGGCATCAGCACCACGTTCTCCATGCGCGCCAGGGGCGACTCCGCCTCCAGCGGCTCGCGCTCGAACACATCGAGCCCGGCTCCCGCGATCTGACCTGCGTCGAGCGCCGCGATCAGCGCTTCCTGGTCGACTACGGGCCCTCGTGAGGTGTTGATCAGGTACGCCGTCGGCTTCATCGCCGCCAGCTCCGCTTCCCCGATCAGGTGACGCGTCTCCGGGTTCAGGGGCGTGTGTACGGACACGTAGTCCGACCGCCCCAGCAGCTCGTGCAGCGACTCAACCCGCTCCACCCCCTGCGCGCGGAACACGCCCTCGCCCAGGTAGGGGTCGTACGCGATCAGGTTCAGCCCGAACGCCTTCGCCCGGGGCACCACCGCCCGCGCGATGTTCCCCAGCGCGACCAGCCCCAGCGTCTCCCCGCCGATCGGCCCCATCGGCCCCAGTGGACCCGGACGCCAGCTCCCGTCCCGCACCGCCCGGTCGAGCATGGAGAGCTTTTTCGCGCAGGCCAGCAGCAGCAGCATCGTCTGGTTCGCGACCTCCGGCTGGCAGAAGTCGGGGAAATGCGCGACCACGATCCCGTGGTCCGTCGCCGCCGGGATGTCGAGCGTGTCCAGCCCCACCCCGTAGCGGATGATGAGCTTGCACTTCGGCATCGACTCCACCACCCGCCGCGTGATCTGCGCCGACGACACGAGGATCGCCTCCGCATCCTTCACGTTCGCGATCAGCTCGTCCTCGCTCGACGAGCTCGTCGCGACGAACCTGCCCCCTCCCCCTTCGATGATGCTCTGTTCGATCTCGAACGAGATATTCGGGCGCTTGTCGACGTGGACTACCAGGTACGGTTCAGACATGCGCGAGAGGGTACAGATGCGGTCCCGACCGGGCCAGCGGCGGCCCCAGCCCGCAGCAGTGCGCTCGCGTATCATGCGGCGCTACGCACGACGCGCCCCGAGGAGCCGCCATGACGACAGCCGAACAGACCTGGACCGAATCCACCACTGAGGTTGCGGGCCTCAGCATCCGCTACCTGCAGGGAGGGAGCGGTCCCGCCGCAGTCGTCCTCCACCACTCCACCGGGAATCTCGGCTGGATTCCCTTCTACGAGGCGCTCGCCCGCAACTTCACCGTCACCGTGCCCGACCTGCCGGGTTACGGGCAGTCCGAGCGCCCCGTCTGGGCCCGCGACGCGCGTGACATCGCCATCCTCATCAGTCGCTTCCTTGCCCAGGTCGCTCCTGATAACCCCACCCTCGTCGGCCTCGGCTTTGGCGGCTTCATCGCCGCCGAGCTTGCGGCCATAAACCAGGAACGCATCGGCTCCCTCGTCCTCGTGGGCGCCGCCGGCCTCCAGCCCGACGAAGGCGAAATCCTCGACCAGATGCTCGTCAGCTACGGCGAGTACGTGACCGCCGGGTTCCGCGATGAGGCCCACTACCAGGAGATCTTCGGCGAAGAGGTCGCCCCTGAGGTCCGCGAGCTCTGGGACTTCAGCCGTGAGATGACCGCCCGCCTCAGCTGGAAGCCGTATATGTTCAACCGCCGCCTTGCTCCCGTGCTGGGCGAAGTGCAGACGCCGGCGCTCGTGGTCGCGGGCAGCGAGGAGCAGGTCATCCCGCTCACGTGCGCCCGCCAGTACGCCGATGGCCTCGCGAACGCCACCCTTGAAATCGTCGAGGGCGCCGGCCACTACGTCGACTACGAGGAGCCCGACGCGCTCGCCGCCCTCATCGCCTCGCACGCGGGAGCCTAGAGGGGCAAAGCGCCCCCGAGTTCCCCCCGGAGACCGCCTCGCCTGCTGGGCAAAGGCGGTATGATGCCGCCAACTAGGCGCCGTCGTGCCTTCGAGTGCGCCGGCCCGGAGGGCAACGCATGTTCATCGGCTACTTCACCGAGAGGCCCTACCAGGACCAGGAGTCCGGCTATTTCGGCTCCACCGGCCGCGATATCGCCGACCTCGGTATCAGCAACAGCGAGTACAACCCGAAGCTCGGCTCGGAGCTTTATAACCGCTATCTCGACGAGAAGGTCTACGCCGAGGAGATGGGCTTCGACGGCGTCATGCTCAACGAGCACCACAGCACGCCCTTCTGCATGGGCGGCGTGGTCAACGTCGAGGCCGCCATCCTCTCGCGCATCACCCAGCGCGTGAAGATCGTCATCCTCGGCAACGTCCTCCCCATCTGGGACGACCCCCTCTGGCTCGCCGAGGAGCTCGCCGAGATCGACATGATCTCCCGTGGCCGCCTCGTCACCGGCTGGGTGCGTGGCACCGGCCGCGAGAGCGTCGCCCACAACGCCCAGGCTCCCTTCAACTGGGAGCGCTTCCAGGAGGCCCACGACCTCGTCCTCGCCGCCTGGACCAAGCCTGGTCCCTTCCGCTGGGAAGGCGAGCACTACAACTACCGCTATGTGAATCCCTGGGCGAAGACCTACCAGCAGCCCCATCCCCAGATCTGGATTCCCGGCGTCATGAGCCGCAACACCGTGAAGTGGGCCGCCGAGCACCGCTACCCCTACGTCATGCTCGCTACCGAGCTGGAGCCCACGAAGAACTCCTACGACTACTACGACCAGGTCGCCGAGGAGAACGGCTACGAAGCGCAAACCCAGCATCGCAGCTACCTCTTCAAGGTCCACGTCGATGAGACCGAGGAGCTCGCCGACCAGGCCGCCCGCAAGTACGTGGAAGGGCCCAGCAACCCCTTCCTCGAGGGCAACCAGGGAATCGTTCGCCCCTACCTCCAGAACCTCCCCGGCATGACCTCCCGCACGAACCTGCTTCCCACGGTGACCAGCTTCACGCAGTCCACCGCCCGCGGCCGCCAGGTCGCGCACGACCAAGCCACCAAGGATGGCGATCAGGCTCCCGAGGACTACTCGAGCTACGAGTCGCAGAAGGAGCGCATGTCCATCATCACGGGCACCCCCAAGACCGTCATCCCGAAGATCCGCCACGTGCTGGAGTACCTGCGCCCCGGCAGCATCTTCTTCTGGGACGGCGACGGCGCGATGGACCACGACGACGCCATGCGCAGCCTCCGCCTCATGGGCGAGGAGATCATTCCCGCCACCCGCGAGATGGCCAAGGAGTTCGACCTCAAGGGTCCCTTCGAGGTCGACACCAAGACCAACGAGCCCATCGAGCAGGAAGAGGTCGTCGCCGCCGGCGGCCAGTAGTCTCCGACAGCAATCGGTACCGATCGAAGGCGCCGCAGTCTCTGCGGCGCCTTCTCTTTGTGTCCGCTGTTGCGACTATTTAAGTAAAGACTTATATTAGACTTTCCTTGAAAGGGGGAGTCCATGGAACTCGACATCGCAGGTAACCTCGGCGCCGTCGTGCGCTCCGTGTCGGAGGTGGAGGTCGAGGGGCAACCCGGCCGCGCGATCACCCTCGACCGGAGCTTCGCGACGACCGTCGACGATCTGTGGGACGCCCTGACGAACGGCGAGCGCATTCCGCGCTGGTTCCTCCCCATCAGCGGGGAGCTCGCGCTCGGGGGGCGCTACCAATTCGAGGGAAACGCCGGCGGCGTGATCACGGAGTGCGAGCGCCCATCGCGCCTCACCCTCACCTGGGAGTTCGGCGGCGATGTGAGCTGGGTCGAGGTGCGCCTCTCGGACGACGGGCCCGGTAACGCGCGCCTCACGCTGACGCACACGATGCGCCTGTCCGACCAGTGGGAGACCTTTGGCCCGGGCGCCACCGGCGTTGGCTGGGAGGGAGGCCTCCTGGGACTCGCGCTCCACGTAGAGGGGCCGGACGAGCCCGCACTGGACGAAGCCTCCTTCACCGCCTCGGAAGAGGGCAAGGCGTTCTACGCCGGAAGCAGCGTGGCCTGGGGCGAGGCCGCCATCGCCTCCGGCGGCGACCCCGCCGCCGCTCGTGCCGCGGCCCGGCGTACGGCCGCGTTCTACACGGGTGAACCCGAAGAGCCCGCCTGATGCACGCCTTCGAGGTGCTGCGCGACCCCGTGCGGCGGCGCATCCTCGAGCTGCTCGTCGACCGGGAGCTCGCGTCCGGGGAGGTTGCCGCCGTCATCGAGCGCGAGTTTGCCATCAGCCAAGCGGCGGTTTCCCAGCACCTCAAGATCCTGCGCGATAGCGGCTTCGCGACCGTCCGCGTCGACGGTGCGCGGCGCATCTACGCCGTCGATACCGGGCCGTTGCGCACGGTAGACACCTGGCTCGATCGCTTCCGGCACTTCTGGGAGCCGAAGCTCGACGCCCTGGAGACGGAGATCGCGAGAGGCAGGCGGAAGCGGAGGTAGCCCCCGCGCGCCCCTGCCCGCGTCCTGTGCGACCATTCTCCGCATGACCGCCGAGGGCAGCTTCGACACCGATGTCCTGGTCGTGGGCGGCGGACCCGCTGGCTCCGCCGCCGCCACCATGCTCGCCCGCAAGGGCTGGCGCGTTCGCCTCTACGAACGCGACCGCTTCCCTCGCGAGCACGTCGGCGAATCGCTCCTCCCCGCCTCCATGCCCGTCCTCGCCGAGCTCGGTGTCCTTCCCGCCATCGAGGCCGCCGGCTTTCTCCCCAAGTACGGCGCCACCATGGTCTGGGGCCGCGACCCCGACCCCTGGAGCTGGACGTTCCGCGAGTCGAGCCCCCGCTACCCCCACGCCTACCAAGTCGTCCGGTCGCAGTTCGACGACATCCTCCTTCGCAACGCCGCCGCCCACGGCGCCGACGTGCGCGAGGGCTGTCGCGTGCTCGAAGCCGAGGCCGGCCCCGACGGCGCCACGCTGCGGGTCGAGGACGGCGAGGGCCGCCGGCACACGGCGCGCGCCCGCTTCGTCGTCGACGCCAGCGGGCAGGCCGGGCTCATGGGCCGTGCCCGCAACCTCCGCGAGGCCGACCCCTTCTTCCGCAACCTCGCCGTCTACGGCTACTACGAGGGTGGCTCCCGCCTCCCCGAGCCCGATGCCAACAACATCCTCATCGAGTCCATCGAGGACGGATGGCTCTGGGCCATCCCTCTCCACACCGGCCTCGTCAGCACCGGCGTCGTCGTCGACAGCGCCGCCGGGCGCGAGCGCATCAGCGAGCTTGGCCCAGAGAGGTTCTTCCGTGAGCGCGTCGCCGGTGGCCCCCACACCTCCGCTCTCCTCGCCGGCGCCACACTGACCGGCTCCCCGACGATCGTCCGCGACTGGTCCTACTCCTCGAGCGAGCTGGCCGGAGAGGGCTTCGTCCTCGCCGGCGACGCCGCCTGCTTCGTCGACCCCCTCTTCTCCTCGGGCGTGCACCTCGCCCTCTCCTCGGGCGTGCTCGCCGCGGCCTACGTCACCTCCGCGCTGAAGGATCCGGAGCTCGGCTGCGCTGCCGCGGCTGTCTACGCCCAGCAGTACCGTCAGCAGTACGACCACTTCCGCGAGATGGCCCGCCTCTTCTATGGCAGCAACCGAACCGTCGACTCCTACTTCTGGGAGACCCGCCGCATCACCGGCGCCGACGAGTCGACGCCCGCCCGCCTGGCCTTCGTCCGAGCCGTCGCGGGACAGCCCCCGGTCGGCTACGAACGCGCCGTCCTCGCCCACGGCGAGACCCCCCGCAGCTTCGCCGAGGCCGTGAGCGCCGTGGAGCGCCGCCGCGAGGAGCTCGCTGCCGCCTTCGACGAGCGCTTCGGCGAAGGCCTTCCCCGCCTCCTCTCCGCCGTGCCCACGCTTGTCCCGGAGGCTCGCCTCGAACGCAAGCCCGTCGTTGGTGAGGGCGAATTCGCCTGGGGTCAAGTCATCACCACGCCCGAGCGAGGTGAGGGCGCTCCGGTCAGCGACCTCGTCGCCCTCGTCCTTGCTCAGATCGACGGCCAGCGGACCATTGCCGACGTCTTCGAGCGTCTCGGCGCGCGCCTCCCCTCCGAGACGCTCGACCAGCTTCGGCCGGGCATCGTCCAGGCCCTCCGGCTGCTGCACGTCGAGGGCGTCATCGAGCGCTTTGACGAAAAGGCCCCGCATGAGTGACCCCACGCAGGGCCGTATCGTCCAGCTCAGCGCCTCCAACGGCGGCGTTCCCAAGCTTCCCCTTGCCGAGGCCACCGTCGACGCCAACGGCATCACCGTCGACCGGCAGGCCGACCGTCGCGCCCACGGCGGCCCTCGCCGTGCCCTCTGCCTCTTCGCCCTCGAGCGAATCGAAGCGCTCGCCGACGAGGGTCACCCCATCGCCCCCGGCGTCACCGGCGAGAACGTCACGACCGCCGGCATCGACTGGGACCGGGTGATCCCGGGCGTCCGCCTCCGCCTCGGCGAGGCCGTCGTCGTCGAGGTCACCGGCTACACCGAACCCTGCTGGAAGAACGCCCGGTGGTTCCTCGACGGCGACTTCTCGTGCATGGACCAGGAGGCACGCCCCGGCTTCAGCCGCGTCTACGCCCGCGTACTCGAAGGGGGCGACCTCCGCCCCGGCGACTCCGTCGAGCTGCTCGCCGGCACGACTGCCGAACGCCTCGAGCGAACGCAGCCCACCACCATCCGCTGGCGCCCGCCCTCCGGCGACTGAGGGCGATGGAGTCCCTCGCTGAGCGCATTGCCCGCGCGTTCCCCCTGATCGGACGGGTCGAGCCGCTGCACGAGCTCGGCTCCGGCGTTCGCAGCGACGTGGTCGAGACCGCGGGTGGTTTCGTGGTCAAGATCGCGCGTACTCCGGGCGGTACTCCCGCCTACGAGTACGAGTGGCGGGCCCTCTCCGTCCTCGCCGGCCACCTCTCAGTGCCCGTCCCGCGTCCACGCTGGCGCTCCCTTGCGGACGAGGCATTCCCCTTCGGGGCGCTCGCCTATCCCAGGCTCCACGGCCGTCCACCTCCGGAGCGCGGCTCAGAGGCCCTTGCCCGTGACCTGGGGAGGCTACTGGCCGAACTGCACGCTCTACCCCAGTCTGTTGCTCGTGACGCAGGCCTCCCCGAGTGGGATCCCCATGCCCGCTACCTCGAACTGCGCCCCGGCGTCATGACCGCCCTTGAAAGCCACCTGACATCTGTCCAGTGCCGCCATATCGATGCCTGGTGGGATGCCCTCGCCGGCGACACCGCCTTCCCCGCGACAGACCGCGCCATCTGCCACCACGACCTCTGGCACGACAACATCCTGTTGAACGAGCATGGGCGCCTCGCTGCCGTTCTGGACTGGGAGCACGTCGACTGGAGCGACCCCGCCCACGACCTCGCCCCCCTTCTCCACTTCGGCAAGACCTTCTTCGACACCGCCATCGCCGCCTATCGGGGGGCCGGTGGCCGGTATGACGAGGATGTCGCCTACCGTGTCGAGCGCTACTGGCCCGCCCGCGCCTTCGGCGGCCTCTCCTTCAGCCTCAGGCACGAAGGAGAAGCCGAAGTGCTTGACGAGGTCCGCAAGGTTCGCGACATCTTCTTCGGCTCCTGACCTTGGCCCCGCCGTTGACGATCCGGCCCCTGTGTGGCAAAGTTACCCCTCACACTTAGTGTATCTACGACACTAAGTCCCGCTTCTCACTCGAAGGGGATCGTCCGATGACCGCTACCGCCCCCTCCTCCGATCACGAGACCCTACTCGAGCTCTACTCCGACCCCGACACCTGCCCCACCGATCGCCTGGAGCCCCTCCCGCTAGTCGAGGAGCCCGCGTTCGTCAGCTGGCAGCAGGACATCCCCCGCAGCTACCTCGGCCTTCCCCCCGAGGACGTCGACCAGCGCATCCGCGCTGCTCGCGCCGCCCTCGGCGACCGCCTCGTCGTTCTCGGCCACCACTACCAGCGCGACGAGGTCATCCAGTACGCCGACTTCACCGGCGACAGCTTCAAGCTCGCCCAGCACGCCGCCGACCAGAAGGGCATCGACTTCGTCCTCTTCTGCGGCGTCCACTTCATGGCCGAGTCCGCCGACATCCTCACCCCGCCCGAGGTCTCTGTGGTTCTCCCCAACATGGCCGCTGGCTGTTCGATGGCCGACATGGCCGACCCCGGCGATGTCTACGCCGCCTGGGATGAGATGACCGCCGCCCTCGACGCCGCCACCCGCATCATCCCCATCACCTATATGAACAGCGCCGCCAGCCTCAAGGGCTTCGTCGGCAAGCGCGAGGGCATCGTCTGCACCTCCAGCAACGCCCCAAAGACCTTCGAGTACGCCTTCGAGCGTGGCGAGAAGATCCTCTTCTTCCCCGACCAGCACCTCGGCCGCAACACCGGCTACGAGATGGGCATCCCTCTTGAGGAGATGGTGACGTGGGACTGGCGCCTGCCCCTCGGCGGCAACACGCAGGGGCAGCTCGAGCGCGCCCGCGTCATCCTCTGGAAGGGCCACTGCAGCACCCACCAGCGCTTCTCCGTCGACCAGATCGAGCAGGCGCGCGCCGAGCACCCAGACGTGAACGTCATTGTCCACCCCGAGTGCTCCTGGGAAGTCGTACAGGCCGCCGATGCGAGCGGCTCGACCGAGCGCATCATCAAGGCCGTGAACGCCGCCCCCGCTGGGTCGACCTGGGGCGTTGGCACCGAGATCAACCTTGTCAAGCGCCTCAACGACGACAACCCCGACAAGACCGTCTTCTGCCTCGACCCGGTCGTCTGCCCCTGCAGCACGATGTACCGCATCCACCCCGCCTACCTCGCGTGGACCCTCGAGGGGCTCGTGCAGGGCCACGTCGTCAACCGCGTGAAGGTCGACGACGAGACGCGCGAGTGGTCGCTCGTCGCCCTCGAACGGATGCTGGCCCTTCCCTAGCCGACCACCCGATTCCTGTATCGTGAGCGGCGTTACTCCAGTCTCTGGAGGAGCCATATATGGATGGCCGTATGCCGCTCGCTGCGCGCCTCCTCTATGCCTCGGGCTCCCTCGGTGGAAACGCTCTCGGCCGCACCCGTGACCTCTGGCTGATCTTCTTCTACCTCGGCGATGACGACGGCGATGTGGAGCGTCGCGGCGCCGCCTTCGCGATCGGCGCCGTCCTCGTCATCGGCCGCCTCATCGAGGCCTTCGACGACCCCCTCATCGGTTACTGGAGCGACCGCACCCGCTCGCGGTGGGGGCGCCGCATCCCCTTCGTCGTGGCTGCCACCCCCTTCATGGCCATCCTCTTCATCTTCCTCTGGATGCCCCCCAACCCCGGCGAGACCATCGGCAACGTCATCTACCTGTTCGCCATCTTCTGGTTTTTCAACCTCTTCTCGACCCTCTCCGGCGGGCCCCTCGAGTCGCTTCTCCCCGAGATCGCCCGCCGCAGCGATGACCGGCTCAGCATCGTCAGCTGGCAGGTCTTCTTCGGCGTACTCGGAACCGCTATCGCCTTCGTCGGTACTGGTCTCCTCGTCGACACCTTCGGCTTCGTGGCGATGGCGATCATCGTCGCTGCCGTTGCCCTGGTCTCGCGGTACATCGCCCTCACCGGCGCCTGGCGTCGTTCCATCGAAGTTTCGAAGGAGATCTACGCCGAGGCCCAGACGGTCGAGCGACCCCGCGTGTGGCAGTCCATCACCACCTGCCTCCGCAACGACCAGTTCCTCGTCTTCCTGCCCTCGTTCATCCTCTACAGCGTCGGCGTCCAGATGATCACGGGCGTCCTCCCCTTTTACGTCGAGGCCGTCCTCGGCCGGGATGAACCCGGCACGATGGTGGCCGTCCTCACAGGCTCGGCCCTCGTCGTCCTCATGCTGGTTCTCCCGGTAGCGGTGATCCTCGCGAGGCGTCGCTCCAAGCGAGAGGTCTACGGCTGGGGCATGCTCTTCGCCGGCCTCTACTTCCCCCTCTTCGCCATGGCCGGTTTCATTCCGGGCATTCCCGTCGTGGCCCAGGGCATCGCCTACGCCCTCCTCATCGGGCTCGCCCTCGCGCCCGTGCAGACCTTCCCCAACGCCCTCATCGCCGACATCACCGACTACGACACCGTCCGCACCGGGCTTCGCCGCGAGGCCACCTACTACGCCACCCAGCAGACGCTCGAGAAGATCGCAGGAGCAGCCGCTCCCGGCCTCCTCATCGCCATGCTCGCCATCGGCTCATCCGAAGAGGATCCCCTCGGCATACGCCTGATCGGACCCCTTGCCGGTGGTCTCGCACTCGTCGGCTACGTCGTGTTCCGGCGCTACTGGCTGCCCGACAACGTCACCGAGGAATCCGTCGCGAGCGCATCCGCCGCCCGCCAGTCCTGAGCGGCCCCGCCTCTACCCCGCGTCCCCCGCCAGCTCCGCGAACACGCGCTCGTTGTCCTCCCCCAGCAGCGGCGCCCGCCGCCGGATCCGCCACGGCGAGCCCAGGAGCTGGTACGGCGCTCCCGGATACGTCACCGTCCGCTCCAGCTCCGGGTGCTCCACCTCCACTGGGAACCCGCGCTCGATGAAGTGCGGGTCCTCCAACACTTCCTCGGGCGAGTAGATGATGCCGATCTGGAACCCCCGCTCCTGCCCGCCGGTGAAGAACTCGTATGCCGTCAGCCGCTCCGCCAGGAAGTTCATCGCCGCGCGCCCTGCCCCGAAGATCGCCATCAGCTCCTCGTCCTGCTGCAGCATCGTCATGTCGAAGCGCTCCCGCCGCATCCCCTCCTCCAGCAGCGGAAACTCCAGGAACTCCTCCGCCCACCCCATCGTCGTCAGCCATTCGCACACGGCCGCGAACGACTCCGGCCTTCGCGGCGGGATGCCCGTGTTCACGTGGCGTCCGTCCTTGCACAGCACCTGCGAGGGCATCGACGGGTTCACGCCTGCGTGCCGCCCCGTCTGCCGCTGCACCGTCTCCTGCGCCACCAGCCACGAGTACGTCCCCGCCTCCGTGGTCACGTTCGCCGCCGCGTGGGCGTTCACGTCGATGTGCTGCCCCCGCCCCGTTTCGTCCCGGTAGAGCAGCGCCACCAGCGCCGACATCACCGCGTAGTGGCTTGCCGTGTGGTACCCTTGGTTCCCCCCGCCCCGCACCGGCGGCAGCGAATGGTCGTCGTAGCCGCAGTTCCAGACCGGCCCGCCTCCCGCGAGGATCGTCAGGTCCGTCGACGCCTCGTCCTCGCGCGGCATCCCCCGCCCGAACGCGCTCAGCGTGACCATGATCAGCCCGGCGTTCCTCTCCCGCAGCGACTCGTACTCGAGGTCCGCCCCCGTCTCCCCGCTCTGAAGCAGGATGTCTGCGCGGTCGATCAGCGCCCGCAGCCGCCCCCGGTCCGCCGCCTCCCCGAGGTCGAGCGTGACGCCCGCCTTGCTCGTGTTGTAGTGCCAGAAGTAGAGACTGCGCTCCGCCCCCGGCTCGTCGTCGACGAACGGCGGGTACGTGCGGGTCCGGTCCCCCTCAGGCGGCTCCACCTTCACCACCACCGCGCCCATGTCCGCGAGCAGCTTCCCCGCGAACATCCCCAGCTCGTCGCACAGCTCGACGACCCGCAGCCCCTCCAGCGCCCCCGGTCCCTGTGGCGTTTCCGGATCCGTCACAGCACCCCCTCCTCCGTCAGCGACGCGATCTCGTCCGAGCCCAGCCCCAGCAGCCCCCCGAATACCTCCTCGTTGTGCTCCCCGAGGCAGGGCCCGCCCCGCTCCATCCGCCAGTCCGTCTCCGAGAAGTGCACCGGCAGCCCGTCGACCCGCACGTCTCCCATGTCGCGGTGCTTCACCGTGGGCCACAGCCCCCACGCCTCCGTGTTCGGATCCTGGTCGATGCGCTCCTGCGGACGCTGCACCGCCGTCGCCGGGATCCCCGCCCCCTGCAGCAGCGCCGCCACCTCGAAGTTCCCCCGCGTCCGCGTCCACCCCGCTACCAGGTCGTCGAGCGCGTCCTCCGCCACCAGCCGCCCCCGCAGGTCCGAGAAGCGCCCCTCCTGCGTCCACGCCTCCCCCGTCACCTCCCCGAACGCCTCCCAGTCGCGCTCATCGCGGCACGAGATCGCCACCCACGTGTCCTCCTCCCGCGAGGGGTAGATACCGTGCGGCGCCATCGCCGGGAACTGGCTGCGGTTGCTGTTCGGGCTGTCCTGCCGCCGCAGCGGCCGCCCGTTCACCGTGTAGTCGAGCATCGCCGGACCCGTCAGGCTCGCCCCCGCCTCCGTGCAGCCCAGGTCGACCCACTGTCCCTCGCCCGTGCGGTTCCGGTGGCGCAGGGCCATCAGGATCGCGATCGCCATGTAGTAGGCGCCCGTGTGGTCCATGTACGAGTAGCCCCAGCCCGCCGGCGGCTGGTCCGGCAGCCCCGAGCTGAACGTTAGCCCCGAGACCGCCTGCACGATCGGCCCCCACGTCTTGAAGTCGCGATAGGGCCCGCGGTGCCCGAACCCGCAGTTCGAGACGTAGATAATGTCGTCCCGGATCGCCTTCAGTTCTTCGTAGCCGAACCCCCACTTCTCCATCACCCCCGCCGAAAAGTTCTCCGCCACCACGTCCGACACCTTCACCAGCTCCCGCAGCAGCTCCTTCCCCCGCTCCGTCCGCAGGTTCAGCGTCACTCCCAGCTTCTCGACATTGTGGTTGTTGAAGGGTCCGCCGAACTCCACCCCGCGACGCTCGTCCACGTACGGCGGCATCCCCCGCAGGATGTCCCAACGCCCCTGGTTGACCGGGTCCTCGATGCGGATCACCTGCGCCCCGAAGGTCGCCAGGAAGCGCGTCGCCCCCGCCCCGGCCAGCTGCCCGGTGAAGTCGCAGATGCGCAGATGCGAGAGTGCCTGCGGCATACGCCCTCCAGCCGCGGGAGCATACCCGCGAGCGGCTCGCGCCGCACTCCCTGCGGGTGTCAGCGATCGGGGGCGTCCTCGGCTCGAGAGAGCCGCCGTTCGAGCCTGCTCAGTGACTCGCGCGCCGCCCGCAACTCCTCGATCAGCTCATCCGTGGTTGGCACCCGCTCCAGCTGCCGGAGCCGGTCCTGCTTCGCCTCGTCCAGGTTGTTGATGACGACGGCGATGAACAGGTTGATGGTCACGAACGAGCCCAGCACCACGTAGCTCAGGAAGTAGATCCAGGCGAATGAGTTCAGCTCCATGGCCACGTACATGATGTCGGTCCAGTCCTCCAGCGTGACCACCCGGAACAGCGAGAGCAGCGAGATGCCGAGGTTCCGCCAGTGCTCCGGGTCGTGCTCGTGGAACAGCTCGTAGCCGACGATCGCGTAGATGTAGGACAGCACGCTCATCACTGCCACGATGTGCAGCATCCCGGGAATCGAGCGCACCAGCGTCGTCACGATCAGGCGCAGCTCCGGCACGGCCGAAACCAGCCGCAACAGCCGCATCAACCGTGCCAGTCGGGCGACGACCGCAAAGGTGCCGACCGCGGGAATGAGCGACAGAACGATGATCGTGAAGTCGAAGACGTTCCAGTTGTCGCGGAAGTAGCGCTCCGACCGTGGCGCCAGCGCCAGCATCTTGAGCGCCGCCTCCACGATGAAGATGCCGATCGTGATCCAGTGGCCGGCACTCAGCCAGGCACTGTACCCCTCCTTGATGCTCGGGACCGTCTCAATCCCCAGCAGCACGCCGTTCCCGAGGATCAGCGCGATGATGAAGTACTCGAACTGGCTCGACCCCGTGATGCGCCCGGCGAGCTTCACCATGTTTCGCTAGCCCTCGCCGCCCCGAGTCGCCTCAACCGCCGGTCGCCGCCGCCCAGTGAAGTCCCAGATACGCAGATGCGAGCGTGCCCGCAGCATGGCTCCTCCAGCCGCGGGAGCATACCCGCGAGTGGCCCGCGTCGCACTTGGCTCAGCGAGCGAAACGGCGCGCCCGTAGCTGGCGCTGCCTGATTCGCAGGTCCCGCAGTGTAGGTGTGCGCGCTGGCTGCTGCGGTTCTCTCACCATCAGTGTTGCGACAGACGCGGTCGTGACTGACAGCGCCGCGATCCCGAAGATCATCAGGAAGCTCGCCACCCCCCGCCCAACCGGCGTCACCGGCGCGTAGTCCCCGTAGCCCACGGTCGTCAACGTCACGAGCGCCCACCACACCGAGTCTCCGAGGGAGGTGATCTCGCTCTCCGAGTGGTTTTGCTCGGCGGCGAAGACGAGACTTCCCCCGCCCACCACCGCAACCAACAGGCAGGCGACCACGAACGCCGTACCCCGTCGCAGGAAGAATGACCGGATGATGCGAGTGTTCAGCCCCAGCACCGCGGCGAGTCGCAGGAGCGTCAGCAGTCGCACGAGTCTCAGTGGCCGCAGGAAGGGGAGCACGACCATCGCCACCTCAAAGGGGTGGGTCCGCACGTATCGCACCCGGTCGGGCGCAACGAGCAGCTTTGTCGCAAAGGCCACCGTGAAGGCTCCCCAGATGCCATAGTCGGCGATCAGAAACCAGCGGTCGGCCTGCTCCGACACATCAGTCGTCAGCGGAAGCAGGAGCAGAGGGACCATCAGCAGCGCCAGGGCCAGCAGGGGAAACTCCGTCGCCCGCTCGACTCGCGCGAGGCGCTCCTCGCTCCTTTCCACTCGGAACCGCTCTCGCACCGTCATGACGAAAGCCCTCTGACCGCCGCCAGGATGTCGCGTGGCTCCATCCGGTAGCGGTAGTCCGACAGGCAGTGCCGCGAGCGGATCACCCCCGACCCGTCGATGACGAACGTCGCCGGGACGGGCAGCCGCCACCCCGTCGCCGGATTCCGGTCGGGGAACCCCAATCCGCGGTACATCTCCCTGAGCCGCTCCGGCAGGTCGAAGCTGAGGCCGTAGGCGTCCATCACCTCGCCGTTGATGTCGCTGAGCACGGGGATGTCCGTCTCGTTCTTGCCCAGCAGCTTGCCCGCGTCTTCCTCCGTCTCCGGCCCGATGAAGAAGAGCGTCGCGCCGAGCTCACGGAGCTCGCTGTGCCGTCGCTGCAGACCCTGCAGCTCGATGTTGCAGTACGGTCACCACTCGCCCCGGTAGAACGACAGCACGACCGGCCCCTCCGCCAGCGCCTCGCGCAGGCTCACGGTGCGGTCGTGGGTCACGTCCCGGAGCTCGAAGTCCGGCGCCTGCGCGCCCACGTCCAGCGCCTTCCCGATCGTCGCCGCCTCGATCTCCTCGATCGCCAGCTCCATCGTTTCCAGAACCGGCGGCGGCATCCGCTCCGCGGAAAGCTCGCGGATCACCTGCAACTCGTCGTCCAGCAGTGTTTCGTCAGCCATGTCGTCCTCCGCGCGCGCATTCTACGAACGCGCCCACGGCTTGCCTCCGCTATCCTGCCCACCGTGCAGACCGACCTCCTCCTGATGCCCTTCGGCGCGACCTACGCCCAGATGCGCGAGGCCGCCGTCGTCGCCGAAGACGCCGGCTTCGATGGAATCTGGACCTGGGACCACCTCCGCGACGCCGACTACAACAGTGGCCGCGTCCCGGAGGCGCTCGTCACCCTCACCGGCATTGCCGAGGCGACCTCGCGCGTGATGCTCGGCACCCTCGTCCTGAACGTCGCGAACCGCCACCCCGGCCTCCTCGCCAACATGGCCGCCACCCTCCAGGAGGTGAGCGGCAACCGCTTCATCCTCGGGCTCGGCGCCGGCGGCGGCCCCACCCTCCCCTACGCCCCCGAGCAGACCATGCTCGGCCGCCCCGTGCCCCCCGACCGCGTCCGCGCTGCCCAGGTCGCGGAGGCCGCCCAGGTCTTGCGACACCTCTGGTCGGGCGAGCGCGCCACCTTCGACGGCGAGCACTTCCAGCTCCGCGCGGCCCACGGCTTCAACCGCCCCGAGGTCCCCCCGCCCATCGTCGTCGGCGGCTGGGGGCCGCGCATGGCCGGCATCGCCGGTCGCCACGCCGACGGCTTCAACACGCAGGCCGGCCACCCCCAGCTCACCGCCTTCGCCGAGATCGCCCGTCGCGAGCACGCCGCCTCCGGCCGCGACCCCGACGACTTCCTCCTGACCGTCTTCGCCGGCCTCAGTGAGCCCTACGTTCGCGCCGACGGCTCCGCCCGTGCCGCCCTCGAGCAGAAGGGCGTCGACCGCCTCATCCTCCTCACCACCCCGCCGTACTACCTCGAGGAGATCCGCGAAGCCGGCCGCATGCTCGCCACCTAGGAGTTGCCCTCACTCCTCGCAGTGCCTCGCGATGAGTGACTCCCGCGTCTCGGGAATCTCGATCACGAGGCCGGTTCGGTCCCGCTCCCCGTCGTCGAACGGCTTCGCCCGTCTGTCGTCTGGGCTCAGGATTCCGTCGAGGTCGGCAACGACGCTGGCCTCGCCCCACTCGCCCATGTACACCCAGCGCCCACCGATGTCGTCGTCACGAGGACACTGCATCCAGAACCCAAGCGTGTACCCGCTCCCCGGCGCTGTGAACTCGAATGCCCCCTCCGGGCCGGTCCCGCCTCCCCCGGCATTCCATGCCTCGCCCCCGATCCGCACCAATGCGTATACCGCCACCCCCTCCATCGGCAGCCCGTCGGCGCCCAACACCGTTCCTCCCACGCGCCACTCGAATGGTCGCACCGCTACCCTGAGGTACGCATCAGTCGAGCTCCAAAACACCAACCAGGCATGCCAAAGACCGACTCGAAGGCAGTCTCGTCGCCGCCAAGGCGGAAGAACTCCAGGATCGCTTCTGGGCTTGCCCGCTGCAGGAGCCGATCGGTCGCTAGGAAGCCGTAGTCGTACCAGTACCGTGCCCCCTCGGCCAGGCCTGCCGACCACGAGAGCTCCTTCCCCTGGCGCAAGGTATCGAGGGTTCGGCGCCCCTGTGCTTCGCCGACGAGCCCGCTTGCGTACTCCGCCGACCCCTCAACGAGCCACCACAACTTGCGGTCCGCCGTCACCACAAGACCAGCTTCGTACTGGAGAACGTGAAAGTACTCGTGCGCCAGCGGTCCACCACTGCGTCGGTGCTTCTCATGGCACGTCTCCAGGATCAGGAAGATCGCCCCCTCTCGCGCGGTCCCGCCGCACGTGAGCGCGGTGACCGTCCCCTGCCCGACATGACTGGCATAGTGCTCATTCAGCGCGTCAAGATCCGTGCTCACGTACGCCGTGAAGTCCGACGACACGGCTCCGAAGTGCTCGGCTAACACCACCTGCGCGATCCTCAGCTCCCGCCTGATCGACTGCTGCTCGCTGGAAGTCAGGTCGCCCAGGAACACGAACTCCGCCTCCTCGACTCCCAGTTCGGCCCAGCGCTCCTCCCACGGATCCGGTTCGCTCGACCCGAAAGCCAGGACGAAGCCGAGCACAACCGCCAGTACGAGGGCAACCGCCAATAGGAGGAGGCTCCCGACTCCCGTGCGCCCGAGTGCCGCCATGCCCACTAGTCACCAACCACTAGTCACCAACCACTAGAAAATCGCCAGCGGGTTCAACGGCGAAGCCGTGCCCCCCTCCAGACGCAGCGGCGCCAGTACGAACAGGAACTCGTAGCGGTTGCGCTCGCGGCAAGCCGCCACCAGCCCCTCCAGGTTCATGTTGTCGATCAGATGGATGCCCATGTTCGCGATGGCGACGCTGTGGAGCGGCATGGCCCATCCGTCGATGCCGCTCGGGAGCGCGTCCGTCACCCCGTCGCAGCCGTGCACGGCCACGTCACGCTCGCGAAGCCAGGGCAGGCAGCTTGCATCCAGCCCGGCCAGCCCGTCGAATGGAGCCATGGCGCCCCGCGACTCTTTCCGCCGGTCGCGTCCCGTGTATGTAAGCAGGATGTCGCCCGGCTCCACCCGTACCCCCTGCCGCCCCTCCGCCGCCTCCAGTTCCGCGACGGTGATGCGCTCGCCCGGCTCCAGGAACTCCGCATCCCGCACCGCCGGAACGTCGAGCAGCACACCCCGGCTCACGATGCCTTCCGCCCCCGCCGTGATGGCGTTCTTCTTCGCCCCGTCCGTCCGCACCTCGTCCTTGCTGTATCCGTTGTAGATCTTGCCGTCGTAGAAGATGTGGCAGAGCGCGTCGAGGTGTGTGGTCGCCATCCCGTGCGGTGCAATACCAATGTAGTCCGAGGCGAACGCGAAGCCCCCATCCTCGCTCACCTGGTCCCCGCCGCTGATCATGTAGTGCTGGACCGGATGCGGGTTCTCCGCCGACGGGGTCACCGGCAGCGGCCGCGCGCAGCTCACCGAGACACCCTCCTGCGCCAGCGCGGCCGCCTGCCCGCGCTTCTCGTCCGTGATCAGGTTGAGCGCTCCGCGCTCGTCGTCGTCCCCCCAGCGCCCCCAGTTCCGCAGATCCAGCGCCATTTGCGCGAGCTCATCCGAGGTCGGTGTTCCCGTTGCATCCGTCATCGCCGTCGTCCCCCGCAGCGCGCGGCATCGATGCGCGCCGCTGGCCGGGATGATACGTCGCAGTGCGCTGCCTGAGCGGCACTAGTCACCAGCCACTAGAAGATAGCCAGGGGGTTGACCGGCGAGGCCGTCCCTCCCTCCAGGCGCAGCGGCGCCAGCGAGAACAGGAACTCGTACCGGTTCCGCTCCCGGCAGGCCGCCACCAGACGCTCAATCGACACGTTGTCGATCAGGTGGACGCCCATGTTCGCGATCAGGACCTGGTGGAGCGGCATCGGCCACTCGTCGATCCCGCTCGGGGTGGCGTCCGTGATGCCGTCGCAGCCGACCACTGCCACGTCCCGCTCGCGAAGCCAGGGGAGGCAGCTCGCGTCCAGCCCCGCCAGCCCGTCCCACGGCGCCCCCGGTCCCCTCGACTCCGCCCGTGCCTCCCGGCCGGTGGCCACCAGCAGGATGTCGCCCGGCTCCACCCGCACCCCCTCCCGCGCCTCCGCCCCCTCCAGGTCCGCGACGGTGATTCGTTCAGCCGGCTCCAGCCACTCCACCCCCCGAGCCGCGGGAACGTCGAGCAGCACCCCCCGGCTCACGATGCCATCCGCTCCCGCCATGATGCTGTCTTTGTGCGCCCCGTCCGTGCGTACTTCGTCCTTGCTGTAGCCGTTGTAGATCTTCCCCTCGTAGAACATGTGGCAGAGCGCGTCGAGGTGCGTCGTCGCCGGTCCATGGGGCGCGATCGAGAAGGAGTCGAGGCAGAACGCGAAGCGGGTCTCCGGGTCCACCTGGTCCCCGCCTACGATCATGAAGTGCTGCGCCGGCCTTGGCTCGAGCCCTCGCGAGACCGGCAGCTCATTCGCGCAGCTCACGGAGAGCCCTTCCTGTACGAGCGCCGCCGCCTGCGCGCGCTTCTCTTCCGTGATCAGGTTGAGGGCGCCCCGTTCGTCGTCGTCCCCCCAGCGCCCCCAGTTCCGTAGCTCCACCGCCATCCGCACAAGCTCATCCGAGGTCGGTGTATCTGTTGCGTCCGTCATCGCCGTCGCTCCCCACGGCACACGACATCGATAGCGCGCCGCTTCCCGGGATGATACGTCCACACACGCGGCCGCCCGTGCCCACCACCCACCACCCACCAATCACTAGACCGTACGCGCCGCCCCAGCGCCCCACGCTGGTAGGATCGGCCCTCGCTGGAAGCGCGTCCCGGAGGAGCCAACCGTGCCCATCGAGAACCTGCTCGTCGCAAACCGTGGTGAGATCGCCATCCGTATCATGCGAGCGGCCGGCGAGCTCGGCATCCGCACCGTCGCCGTGCACTCCGAGGACGACGCCCGCAATCTCCACACCCGCAAGGCCGATGCCGTCCGTCCCCTCGAGGGCCGTGGCGTCGCTCCCTATCTCGACGTTGAGCAGCTTGTCGCCGCTGCCAAACGCGCCAACTGCGACGCCGTTCACCCCGGCTACGGTTTCCTCGCCGAGAGCCCCGCCTTCGCCCGCGCCTGCGAGGAAGCGGGACTGACCTTCGTCGGCCCCACCCCCGGAACGCTCGACCTCTTCGGCGCGAAGACCCGGGCTCGCGCCCTGGCCGACGCCAACGACGTCCCCGTCGTCCCCGGCCTCTCCCACGCCGTCACTGTCGAGGAGGCGCGCGCCTTCTTCGATGACCTGCCCGAGGGCGCCGGGATGCTGATCAAGGCCGTCGCGGGAGGCGGCGGGCGTGGCATGCGCACCATCTCCGAGGCCTCCGAGATCGACGCCGCCTTCGAGCGCTGCGCCTCCGAGGCGGAGCAGGCCTTCGGCGACCCCAGCCTCTACGTCGAGCGCTGGATCCCGCGCGCCCGCCACGTCGAGGTGCAGATCGCGGGCGATGCAGGCGGCGCGGTCACCCACTTCGGCGAGCGTGACTGCAGCGTCCAGCGCCGCCACCAGAAGATCATCGAGATCGCCCCCGCCCCGGCCCTCCACCCCCACCTGCGGGACCGCATCACCGCCGCCGCCGTGCGTCTGGCGAAGGCCGGCGGCTACCGCAACCTCGGCACCTTCGAGTTCATCGTCGCCACCGACGAGGACGGCGAGGCGGGCGACTTCTGGTTCATCGAGACAAACGCCCGCCTCCAGGTCGAGCACACCGTCACCGAGGAGGTGACCGGCGTCGACCTCGTGCAGCTCCAGCTCCGCCTCGCCGCCGGCGACTCGCTCGCCGGCCTCGGCCTCTCGCAACAGGACGCGCCCTCCCCCCGCGGCTTCGCCGTCCAGGCGCGCGTCAACATGGAGACCATGGCCGCCGATGGCTCCACCCGCCCGTCCGGCGGCGCGCTCACCGCCTTCGACATCCCCTCCGGCCCCGGCGTCCGCACCGATACGTTCGGATACGCCGGCTACCGCACCAGCCCCAGCTTCGACTCGCTTCTCGCCAAGGTCATCGGCTACTCCCCCTCCCCCAACCTCGCCGACGCCCTCCGCCGCACCTCCCGCGCCCTCGCCGACTTTCGCATCGAGGGCGTCGCCACCAACGTCGACCTGCTTCAGACCATCCTCGCCCACCCCAACCTCGCCGCCGGCCGTGTCTACACGCGCTTCGTCGACGACCACGTCGCCGCCCTCGTCGACCCCATCAACGCGACCCATCCCCGGCGCTTCTTCGAGCGTCCCGCCGCCGCCTCCCCCGCCGCCAGCGGTCAGGCCGGCGTCATCGTCGACCAGAGTGATCCCCTCGCCGTGCTCGTCCACGGCAAGGAGGGTGGCCCTGCCGCCGCAACCCCCGAACCCGAAATCGACATCCTCCCCGCCGTCGACGTGCCCGAGGGCGTCCACGCCGTCCTCGCGCCCCTCCAGGGCACCATCGTCACGATCGATGTCGCCGAGGGCGACACCGTCCGCGAAGGCCAGCTGCTCCTCGTCATGAACGCCATGAAAATGGAGCACGAGGTTCACGCCCGCGCCAGCGGCACCGTCCGCGAGGTCACCGTCTCCGCCGGCGATACCATCTACGAGGGCCACCCCGTCATTCTCATCGACGAGGGCCACGTCGAGGACACCGGCGAGGCCGCCTCCGAGGAGCTCGACCTCGACTTCGTCCGCCCCGACCTCGCCGAGGTCCACGAACGCCACGCCGCTACCCTCGACGAGAACCGCCCCGACGCCGTCGCCCGCCGGCGCCGCACGAAGCAGCGCACCGCCCGCGAGAACGTCGACGACCTCTGCGATCCCGGCACGTTTGTCGAGCATGGCTCCCTCGCCCTCACCCCCGGCACCGGCCTCCCCCTCGAGGAGGTCGTCCGCCGCTTCCCCACCGACGGCATGATCACGGGTGTCGGCTCCGTCAACGGCGAGCATTTCGACGACGATGCGTCACGCTGCGTCGTTCTCGCCTACGACTACACCGTGCTCGCCGGCACGCAGGGGGCTGTCAACCACCCCAAGACCGACCGCATGCTCGAGCTCGCCGGCAAGTGGCGCCGCCCAGTCGTCTTCTTCACCGAAGGCGGCGGCGGGCGCGCCGGCACCGGCGGCCGTCGCGAGGGCGGCCAGGCCGCTTCCGAAGCGCCGACGATCGGCGGCTACCGCCCCCTCGACACCCCCACCTTCGCCACCATGGCCAAGCTCAGTGGCCTCGTGCCCCTCGTCGGCATCACCTCCGGACGCTGCTTCGCCGGCAATGCCGTCCTCCTTGGCTGTTGCGACATCATCATCGCGACCGCCAACTCCAACATCGGCCTCGGCGGCCCCGCCATGGTCGAAGGTGGCGGCCTCGGGGTCTTTACGCCCGAGGAGATCGGCCCCATGGACGTACAGGTCCCCAACGGCGTCGTCGATATCGCCGTCGAAGACGAGGAGGAAGCCGTCCGCGCCGCCCGGCAGTACCTCTCCTACTTCCAGGGCCCCATCGACGAGTGGGAGTGCGCCGACCAGCGCATCCTCCGCACCCTCGTCCCGGAGAACCGCCTCCGCGCCTACAGCGTCCACGACATCATCGAGAGCATGGCCGACACCGGCTCCGTCCTCGAGCTGCGTCCCCACTTCGGGATCGGCATGGTCACCTCTCTCATCCGCATCGAGGGCCGTCCCATCGGCGTGATCGCCAACAACGCGACGCACCTCGGCGGCGCCGTCGATAGCGACGGCTCCGACAAGGGCGCGCGCTTCATGCAGCTCTGCGATGCCTTCGACATTCCCATCCTCTTCCTCGTCGATACCCCCGGCATGATGGTCGGCCCCGAGGTGGAGAAGACCGCCCTCGCCCGCCACTCTGCCCGCCTCTTCGTCACCGGTGCCAACCTCACCGTCCCGCACGTCGCCATCTTCATCCGCAAGGGCTACGGCCTCGGCGCCCAGGCCATGGTCGGCGGCAACACGAAGGAGCCTTTCTTCGCCGCCGCGTGGCCCACGGGCGAGTTCGGCGGGATGGGACTCGAGGGGCAGGTCAAGCTCGGCTACCGCAACGAGCTCGCCGCCATCGAAGACCCCGAGGAGCGCATGAGCCGCTACCAGGACCTCGTCGATCGCGCCTACGAACGCGGCAAGGCCCTCAACCAGGGCGTCGCCTTCGGCATCGACGACGTCATCGACCCCATGGACTCCCGCGCCTGGATCAGCAGCGCCCTGCGTTCCGTGCCGCCCCCGCCCCCGCGCGAGGGCAAGAAGCGCCAGAACATCGATACCTGGTAGGCCGCGCTACTCCGCCCGCTCGACGCCGAGCGCCTCGGCCAGCGCCGCCACCGGCTTCGCCGCTTCGTCCACCGCGTTCTCGATTGACCGCTGCCAGAACGCCGCGACCGGCTCTAGCTCCTCCGCGTTGAAGCGCCGCTCCTGCATCGCGAACGAGTCCCGCGCGTAGGCCACCGCGTCTACGGGCGGCCCAACGTCCGTCGAGCTCGCCGTCGTCGAGTTGAACGAGAGCAGCCCCACCCGCAGGGCCTTCTCCAGCGAGGCCTCGTGCCGCAGCGTCCGGTCCAGGATGGGCTTCCCGTAGCGCGTGTCGCCGATGATTACGTACGGCGTTCCCTTCGAGACCTCCACCCAGTTCCCCTGCGGGTAGAGTAGGTACAGGTGCGGCGAGTCGTCCTCCGCGAGCTGACCCCCGACGATGCAGTGCAGGTCGAACCACAGCCCCGCCTTGATGAGCCAGTCGTTGTCCTCCTCGTGAACCCGCCGGATCTCCTCCGCCAGCGCGTTCACCGCCTGGTAGGCGCGCGCGAGGTTCGTCCCGTTGTTCTGGAGCCGCTCCTCGAAGTACGTGATCGCCTTGTCCCGCACCGAACGCAACCCGCTCGTGAGCACGAACATCGCGTGCCGCTCGCCCTGGTGCACCGCGATCTTCTTGGCCGTCGAGACCTCCGACCCGCTCGTGATACGCGTGTCCGCGATCGCCACGAGCCCGCTCTCGCACTTGATGCCCAGGCAGAACGTCATCTCAGTCCTCGACGAGCCGTACCTGCGCCACCCGGCCCGGCTCCGCGCGGAAGATATCCTCCGTGATGGCCCGGTCAACCTCGATCAGCCGCGCCTGGAACTCGTCGATGAACTCGTGCAGCCCCTCGTCGACGACCTGCTCGACGTCCGACGCCCCCAGGTCCAGGTTCAGCAGCGCGATTCTCCGCTCCGCCCCCGCCCGCCGCCGTTTGGGCGCTTCCGCCGTCGCCTGCTGGTAGTGCCGCGCGAGCGCCTGCACCGAGAACGCCAGGCTGCGAGGGAACTCCTGCGAGAAGATCAGGAGCTGCGCCACCAGCATGCCGTCGACCTCGCTATACCCCAACAGCCGGTACGCCTCCCTCGCTGAGGCCGACCGCAGCACTGCCACCCACTGGAACCGGTCGAACGGTCCCCCGACTGAGTCCCCTCCGGGCAGCAGGATGTGGTACTTCGCATCGACGATGCGGCTCGTCATGTCCGCCCGCTCCAGGTACATCCCGCAGCGGAACCACTCCCGCCCTTCGTCCCGCAGCACCGTATTGTCGTAGAGCCCCAGGATCGTCTGCGTGCGCCGCTGTGTCTCCGTGCAAAGCTCGTGGACGTCGCCCGCTCCGAACTGCCTCCGGTACGCCAGGAACAGGTAGAGCGCGTTGATCTCCTCCCATACCTCCCGCGAGATGTGCTCGCGCAGGCCCCGCGCCAGCTCCCGCGCCCGCACGAACGTGGACCTCAGCGAGCCGGGGTTCAGCATCGAGAAGAGCAGGAACTCTGAGTGCGTCAGCTCTGGCGACTCCAGCAGCGCCTCCCAGTACAGGTCGTTCGAGGCCGTCGTGCTGACCAGGCTGTGCCAGACCTCCTGCCCGCCCTCCAGCGACACCTCGTGCTCCACGTGCGCCATCCGCGCGATGTTCTCCGTGCGCTCCAGGTAGCGCCCCAGCCAGTAGAGGTTCTCGGCTACGCGGCTCAGCATCACCGGGGCTCCTCGTTCAGCACCCAGGTGTCCTTGCTGCCCCCGCCCTGCGACGAGTTCACCACGTACGAACCCTCCCTGAGCGCCACCCGTGTCAAACCTCCCGGGATCACCCAGGTCTCCTCCCCGGAGAGGACGAAGGGACGCAGGTCCGCCCGCCGCGGCTTCAGCCGGTCCTCGTCGAACGTCGGGATGGTGCTGAAGTGCAGCAGGGGCTGTGCGATCCAGTTGCGGGGCTCTGCTTCCATCTGTTCAAGCGCTGCCCCCAGCTCCTCCTCCGTCGCCTGCTCTCCGATGAGCACCCCGTACCCGCCCGACTCGTTCGCCGGCTTGAGCACCAGGTCCCGCGCGTGCGCCTTGATGTAGTCGCGCTCCGACGGGATCAGGGCCGAGAACGTCTCAACGTTTTGCAGGATCGGATCCTCTCCCAGGTAGAAGCGGATGATCTCGGGCACCCAGCGATAGACCACCTTGTCGTCCGCCACTCCTGCCCCCGGCGCGTTCGCCAGCGTCACGTTCCCCGCCAGGTAGGCCCGCATCAGCCCCGGCACCCCGAGCATGGAGTCGGCCCGGTACACGAGCGGGTCCAGGAAGTCGTCATCGATGCGCCGGTAGACCACATCCACCCGTTCCAGCCCCGTCGTCGAGCGCAGGTAGACGCAGTCGTCGTCGCCGACGATCAGGTCCGTCCCCTCCACAAGCGGGATGCCCATCTGCTTGCTCAGGAACGAGTGCTCGAAGTACGCCGAGTTGTAGATGCCCGGCGTCAGCAGCACCGCCCGCGGCCCATCGCTCGCCTCCGGCTCCACAGACAGCAGCGTCGCGAGGAGTTGGTTCGGATAGTCCGTCACCGCCTGCACCCCCCACCGGGGAAACAGGTCGGGAACAACGCGCAGCATCACCGTCCGGTTCTCCAGCACGTACGAGACGCCCGAGGGCGTCCGCAGGTTGTCCTCCAGCACCACGAACTCGCCGCTCTCGTCGCGCACGAGGTCACACCCCGCGATGTGCGCGTACACCCCGAGTGGGGGCTCGAACCCCTCCATCTCCGGCCGGTGTCCCGGCGAGCTCAGCACGATCTCCTCCGGGACGACCTTCTCCCTGAGGATGCGCTGCTCGCCGTACAGGTCGCTCAGGAACAGGTTGAGCGCCGTCAGCCGCTGCTTCAGGCCGGCGTCCACGCCCCTCCACTCTTCCGCCCCCACGATCCGCGGGATCAGCGAGAAGGGAAAGATGCGCTCCGTCCCTTCCTCGTCCGAGTAGACGTTGAAGGTAATGCCGGCGCTCAGCAGGGCCAGATCGGCCCGCGCCTTGCGTTGCTCGTACTCCTCCAGCGACCAGCCGCCGAGGGCCTCAGCCAGCTCCCGGTAGTCCGGACGCAGCGCCCCCTGCGCGTCGACCATTTCATCGTCGGGCGCGTTCGCTGCGTAACTGTCGAGCAGTTCTCCCTCAAGCATCACAACACTCTATGGCCGCTAGGTTACATGACCGTTTCCACGGGCCGCGCGTCTGGCGAGCCCCCCGGAGGGGCCGTAGAGTCGCCCCATGCCAGTCGCCCGCGGCGCCCCCGGAGCGGCCCAGCGCTTCGAGTTCGATGTCGTCGTCGTCGGTGGCGGCATCGCCGGACTCTCTGCCGCCCTCAGCGCCACCGAGGCGGGCGCCCGCGCCGTCCTCGTCGAGAAGGCCCCGCTACCTGAGCGCGGGGGCAACACCCGCTTCGCCGACGCCCAGATGCGCTTCCCCCACGAGCCCGACGAATTCGGCCAGCGCTCCTACACCGCCGACGAGATGTACGACGACCTCATGCGCATCTCCAGCGGTCGCGCCAACCCGGAGCTCATCCGCACCCTCTGCGACCGCGCCGCCGATACCATCGAGTGGCTCACGGCGTTCGGCGTCGAGTGGGAGGAGGGCTACCCCCACACGGCTGGCTACCGCCGCATGCCGAAGTCCGGCGGACAGGGTCTCGTCGACCTGCTCTACCGCCGCCTCAAGGGCCTGAACGTGCCCGTCAGCTACCAGACCGCCGCCGGCGACCTCATCCTCGACCCCGACGGCTCCGTTTGCGGCGTGCGCTGCACTTCCCCCGATGGAATCACCGACATCGAGGCGGCCGGTGGCGTCATCCTTGCCTGCGGCGGCTTTCAGGCGAACGTCGAGATGCGCGTCCGTTACCTCGGGCGCTTCGCCGACTCGCTCATCCTCCGGGGCTCGCGCTACAACACCGGCGAGGGCCTCACCATGGCCCTGGCCGCCGGCGCCGCCCCCGCCGGCCAGTGGGGCGACTACCACTCCGCCGTCCTCGACGCCCGCTCGCCAACCGTCGAGTGCGGCGTCACTGCCCTCTACAACTACCAGATGGGCATCTTCGTCGACTCACGCGGCCGGCGCTTCATCGACGAGGGCGAGGACTTCCGCGACCACACCTACGTGAAGTTCAGCAAACGCATCATCAAGGAGGCGGGCGGTCGCGCCTGGTGTCTCTTCGACCAGCGCGCCTACCAGCGCGAGGAGTTCGCTCGCGCGTGGCGTCCCGTCGGCCCTCCGTTTGAGGCGGACACCCTCACCGACCTCGCCCGCGACATCGGCGTTCCCGGCGAGGACCTGCTGGAGACCGTCGCCGCCTACAACGCCGCCGTCATCGACGGCGACTACGACCTCGACCGGCTCGATGGCAAGGGGACCCGCGGCATCGCGCCCCCCAAGAGCAACTGGGCCCTGCCCCTCGACTCCCCGCCCTACCTCGCCATCCCCGTCACGGGTGGCATCACCTTCACCTTCGGCGGCCTCGGCTGCGATGCCCGCGCGCGCGTCCGTCACACCGCCGGCCACGACATCCCCGGCCTCTACGCCGCAGGCGAGCCCATGGGCGAGTTCTTCTACGACAACTACCCCGGCGCCAGCTCCGTCATCCGCGGAGCCGTCTTCGGGCGCATCGCCGGCCGCGAGGCCGCCGGGCGAGCGTCACGCTAGAACCGTTCGAGCTCGTCCGGGACCGGCGCCTCCGCCAGGCACTCCATGATCTGGCCAGAAGCGCCCGTGTGGTAGTCCGCCGTCGAGTACCGCTGGAACGCCTGCTCGTCGTCGAACGACAGGAACAGGACGTATGTCAGCGGGTCTTCGACCCCGCGCCGATACTCGAAGATGCTCCCTGGCTCGTTCTCGGCCACGTCGCGCACCAGCTGCGACGTGAGCCGCTCGAACTGGGCCTGTTTCTCCGGGGCGACCTTCAGCCGCCAGAGTGTTGTCGGCATCGCTTCGCCTCCCTAGATCGGGCGGAACACGGGAATCGGGTAATCGCCCTCTTCCTGCTCCTCGAACTCCACGCGCACGCGTTGGCCGATGTGGATGTCCTTCGTCGGGTCGTCCACCCCCACGACGCTGCTCATCATGCGGAAACCCTCATCGAGGTCGATGTAGGCCACCGAGTACGCGCCCAGGTCGATGAACCCCGGCATTCGGTTTTGCCGGACCACGGAGAACGTGTAGACGGTGCCCTCGCCCGCCGAGACTTGCCAGTCGAGGTCGTCCGACCCGCATGCGGGGCAGTGATGTCGCGGGTAGAACACCACCGGGTCGTCGCAGTCCTCGTTACAGCGTTGGTAGCGCAGTTCGCCCTGCTGGGCCCCTTCCCAGAAATGCTCTGTGTGGGGCTCGGGGAATCGCGGTTGTGGTCGCTTCGCCATCGTCCTAGTCCTTTGCCAGAATCACGGTGCCACCCGTGTGCGTTCCGCCCAGCAGCCCACCGTTGCCGTGGGCCACGGCCAGACTCGCGTCCGGCACCTGAGAGGTCGATTCGCCCCGCAGCTGCCGCGCGCCCTCCAGCAGGAGGAAGATGCCGCGCATGCCCGGGTGGTTCGAGGAGAGCCCGCCGCCGTCCGTGTTGAGCGCCGGTCCCTCGCCGCTGTCGAACGCAAGCCGTCCGCCCTCCACGTAGGCGCCGATCTCGCCCTTGGGGCAGAACCCGAGGTCTTCCAGGCAGACCGCCACCGTGATCGTGAACGAGTCGTAGATCATCGCGATGTCGATCTCGTCCGGCGAAACGCCAGCCTCGCCGAACGCGATCGGCCCGCTCTGCGCGCCCGCGCTCGTCGTGATGTCGCCGCCGTTCTCGCGGTACTTCGTGGCCTCGCCCGCGCCGATGAGCCACACGGGCGGCTTCTTGCAGCCGCGCGCCACGTCCGCCGAGGCGATGATCACCGCCCCGCCACCGTCGCTGATCATGCAGCACTCCAGCAAGTGCAGCGGATCCGCCACGATGCGCGAGTCCAGCACATCCTGCGGCGTGATCTCGTTCACGCCCACGAACTGCAGGTCCGTCATCGCCTTCACGGCTTCGGGATTCCGCATCGCGTGGTGCCGCGTCGCCACGGAGATGCCCGCGAACTGCTCGTCCGTCGAGCCGTACTCGAACATGTGGCGCTGCTTCACCATCGCGTAGTTCGCGATCAATGTCGCTCCGTATGGCGTCTCCATGTTCGTTGCCCACGTAGCCGGACCGCCCCGCCCGCCCGTGCCGATCGCGACACGGTTCGAGGCCGAGGTCGAGCCGTAGCTCAGGACTGCGACGTTGCACTTGCCCGCGGCGATGTCGCGCATCGCGTGCGCCGCCTGGAACTCGTACGAGGAGCCGCCGACCTGCGTCGTGTCGAGCACTGTCGGCCGCAGACCCAGGTAGGCCGCCAGCTGCAGCCCGCCCCCGGCCTCTCCGTCCTGTGCGTCGTAGATCGCGTCGATGTCGCTCCACTTCAGCCCGGCGTCGTCCAGCGCCGCGCGGATCGAATCAACCTTCACGTTCATCGCCGAGACGCCCGGAGCCACCCGCAGGGGGTACTCGTGGATCCCGACGATGGCCGCCTGCCGCTCTTGCGCCATCGTTCCTCCTCGGATCGCGGTTGCGGTGGGGTTAACGCCTGCTGTCGTTTGCGCCGCCACCCGCGTGTCCCGTACGGTTCGCGCGTGCGCGTTGCGCTCCTCGCCGATACCCATCTCCCCTCGCTCATCCGTCAACTTGATGAGCTCGGAACAGGGCCGCGCGAGCTGCTCGCGACAGCGGACCTGATTCTACACGCAGGCGATGTCACCGCACCGAGCGTGCTCGACTGGTGCGAGGCCTTCGCGCCCGTGCTCGTCGCCCAGGGCAACAACGACATCTTCGAGGACCCCCGCCTCGCTCCGCGCCAGATGCTGGACCTCGAAGGCTGGCGCCTCGGCATGACCCACGAGCTCCGTCCCGAGTCCCGCCCCATCCCCGTCCTCCTCGACGAGGGCCTGGGTGGCGAGCGGGTCGACGTGCTCATCGCCGGCGACACCCACGTCGAGCGCCTCGAGTTCCGCGAGGACGTGCTCTTCGTGAACCCCGGCAGCCCCACCCTCCCCCACCACAAGGAGTACCGCCTGGGAACCGCCGCCATCCTCGACATCGAGCGCGACCGCATCCGCGCCGAGGTCCACCTCCTCGGTCAGACCGAGGGCCGGCCCAATCCCTGCGCCGGCAGCGTGCTCGAAGTCACCCGCGACAGCGGGCGCGTGAGAGTGGTCTCGTGACTGCCCAGGCGACTATCACCCAGATCAACGTCTCGAACGGTGGCGTGCCCAAGCTCCCCATCGAGCAGGCGGTCATTGGGACGCTCGGCGTCGAGGGCGACCGTCAGGCCAGCACCGAGTTCCACGGCGGCCCCGAGCGCGCCCTCTGCCTCTTCTCCCTCGAACGCATCGAGGCCCTGCAGGCCGAAGGCCACCCCATCGAACCAGGTGGCGCCGGCGAGAACATCACCATCACCGGCCTCGACTGGGACGCCGTCGCTCCGGGAACGCAGATGCGCCTCGGCGACTCCGTCCTCATTGAGATCACCCGCTACACGGCTCCCTGCAACAAGATCCAGGCCAACTTCTCCGACCGCGACTTCAACCGCATCAACCAGAAGACGAACCCCGGCTGGAGCCGCGCCTATGCCCGCGTCCTCGAGGGCGGCCCCCTCCTCCCCGGCGACGCCGTCGAGCTGCTGCCCCGAAGCTAGCCGCCCCGCCCGAACCACGAAGGCGGCACCGCCACCGGGAGCATCCGGAAGTCCTCCGCCAGGATCCGCTCCAGCTCGCTCGCCGAGCCGATCGCATGGCGCTCCATCTTCCCCTCGCGCGTGGTCATCAACAGGCCCCGCGCCGCCGTGATCCGCCCCCCGCCCTCGAGCGGCCGCGTCACGATCCACCCCTTCGTGAACTGCGACTTCCCCGAGGTCGTGTGGAACGCCAGCATCGGCAGGAACCCATCCGCAGTCGTCGGAGCCGAACGGAAGTGGTAGACCACCTCCTGCTCCGCTCCTTCGCCTTCGCGGTACTCCACCTGCCACGCCTTCGCTGAGGCCGCCCGTTCCGCTGCCGCCGGCTCGCCGTCCTCGCGACGCACCACGCGATAGGCCCCGCCCCGCTCCTGCGGCGTCCAGCTTCCGTCCCACGGCAACGGCTGCTGGAATGTCTCCCCGTTCCCCACATCTGCCAGCCAGTCCTTGTCCCCGAGTGCTACCCGCAACGTCATGTGGTCGTAGGGCGGCCCGAAGCCACCCTCCCGCCGCCGCATCTGCCCCTCCATCACGTCCACCTCGAACCCGAGCCCGCGCAGGGCGGCCGCCAGCAACAGGTTCAGCTCGTAGCAGAACCCGCCCCGCTTGCGAATCACCATCTTCTGCGTCAGGTGACGGATCGAGAAGGAGTACGACCGCCCCAGGTGGATGTCGAGGTTCTCGAACGGGATGGAGAAGTGGTGCGCCCGGTGGACGGCGCACAGGCCCTCCTCGTCCGCGGCAGGACGCCCGTCCAGGCCGATTCGGTGCAGGTACGCGTCCAGCGAGTCGCCCCCAAGGGCCTCAGCCTGTTGCTGCAGCAGGTTGCCAGCCCCCGGTTCGGATGGCGATCATGCTCCGAGCGCGGCGGGCGGTTGTCAAACCGCCCGCACTCACCGCGAACGGCGGCACACGTATGACCACTGACCAGTTCAGCGAGATCGACGGCTTCGAGCTTCGCTACCGCCTCTATGGCAGCGACGACGCTCCTCTTGCCGTCATCGGCCACGGCATCTTCGCCTCCCTCGACCAGTACGCCGACAGGCCCGAAGCCCTCGATGTGCTCGCCGGACGCTACCGCGTCCTCCTCTATGACGCCCGCGGCCACGGCGAGTCCGAGGGTCCCGAGGACCCCGACGGCTACTCCTGGCAGCAGCTCGGCGAGGAGATGCTCGCCCTCGCCGCCCTTGCCGGGGAGGAGCATCCGATCCTCGGCGGCGCCTCCATGAGCGCCAACGCCGCCCTCTGGTGCGCCCTCGAACGACCCGAGGCGGTGCGCGCGCTCGTGCTCATCGCGCCCCCGCCCCTCGGGCCCCGCGAGCTGCGCGAGGAATCCGAGACCCAGGCCCTCCAGATGCTCGCTACCCTCGCCACCGCCGTGGAGTCCTTTGGCCTCTCCGGCACCGCCGACATGGCCGCCAACATGCCCGCCTTCACAGCCGCCGCCGGCGAGGGGGGCACGGAGATCCTGCGCTCCCAGAACCCCCGCACCATCGTCCCCATCATCCGCGGCCTTCACGAGCACACCCCCCGCGCGGCCGCCGAGTACGCCGCCATCAAGGTGCCCGTGGCCGTCTTCGCCCACCCCGACGACGCCCTTCACCCCCTCCGCTCCGCCAACCTCCTCGCCGGCAGCATCCCCGACTGCCGCCTCCACCTCGGCCCCGAGCGAGACTACTGGCAGAACAACCCCGAGGAGCTTGCCCGCGAGATCATCGCCTTCCTCGAGGACGCCCTCTGACCCCTGCGCCCCTCCAGTGTCGCTATCATCCTCGCCGCGACGCAACGACGAGGAGAAGCCCCATGACCGCCTTCAACGAACCCATCGCCCACCATCTCGGCTGGGCCGTCTACGACGCCGACGTCACCGCCGCCCGCTACGAGCAGATGCTCGGCGCCAAGTTCAAGCTCCAGCCCATCTACGAGCTCCAGGACATCTACAACCGCCCCGCCAAGCTCAAGGTCTACTACGGCGCCTTCGCCGGCATCGCCATCGAGATCATCGAGCCTTTCGAGGGCGAGACCCCCCACGCCACCTTCCTCCGCGAGCACGGCGAGGGCATCCAGCACCTCGGCATCTGGGTCCCGGACGTGAAGAAGGCGACCGCCGACATGATCGCCAAGGGCGCCCGCCTCACCTGGGTCTACTCCCAGGAGGACCACGACCCCGAGGCTGCCCGCGCCGCCGCCCAGCTCACCGTTGCCTCACCGTACGAGGAGCTCATGGAAGCCGTCCCCGCGAACGGCCTCAGCTACCTCGACATCAAGGAAGGCGGCACCACCATCGAGCTCCTCGGCCCCTTCGTCCACGACGTCATCTACCGGGGCGGCCCCCTCGAGGGCATGGAGGAGTGGATCCAGGCCTTCCCACCCCTCGACGACTAGGGCCTACCGCGCCTCCGGGTCCAGGCCCCGTTCCTCGCGCGCCTTCCGCATGCGCGCGCCGTCCGAGCTCAGCCGCGGCCCCATCTCTTCCGATGGAAGCTCGCCCCGGACCATCCGGTCCGCCTTCGTCCCGTTGAACGTGATCCACTTCTCCGGTGTCACCTCGATCACGATCCGCAAGGGCGAGTCCAAACGCTCGACGAAAGAGGCCACGGCCGCCGCGTCGTCGCCCATCGCCTTCCCCGCCAGCGCGGGGTAGAACCAGTCCTTCGTCTCTCGGTCCTCCCGGACCACGGCACGGCCCTTCGCCGTCACCGCCCCGCGCTGCTCGAAGTTGAACGCGACCATCGCGCTCACCGACACCGAGACCCGCGGGTCGCGCCTAATCGCCGCCACCCGGTGACGGTTCGCCGTGCAGGTGATCCAGAACTTCCCGTCCTTCCAGAAGAACTGGTGCAGGACGCCCACCGGCCAGCCATCTTGCGTGCCCCACATCAGCACACACTCGCGTGCGTCCGTGAGCAGCTCGTCGATCTCCGCCTCGCTGAACGGGAAGATCGAAACGACCTCGTGGTCCTTCATTACCTCTGGCTCTGGCATCTCCGTCACCTCGCGCGTTCTGGCAAGGGCCACCGGGCCCCGGCGGCTGGCGATGATACCCGCCCACATCCGCCCCCGCCCCCGCACTCCCCTATAGTGACCCCGCCCCGAGGGGCCGGAGGAGCGCTGGTGGCTGAAACCTCGGCCTCCCCCGACACCGCGCAGCCCCTTGGCCTGGGCGACACCCTCCGCGCCGCCGGCGACTCCTTCCGCGACGCGGGTTTCTCCCGCTATTTCATCAGCAACGCCCTCCTCTTCACCGGGCAGGGACTCATCCTGCTCGGCGCCCAGTGGCTCCTGACCGACCTCACGGGCTCGCGAACCATCCTCGGCCTCATGGGCGCGATCCACGCGGTCATCGTCATCGTCCTGTCCCCCCTCGCCGGTGTCATCGCCGACCGCACCGCTCGGCGCGACCTCCTGATCGCCGGCCGCATCGGCCTCGCCGGCGTTGGCATCGGTATGGGGATCGTCGTCGCCATGGGCGCCGCCCAGGTCTGGATCGTCCTGGTCGCCGTGGGCTTCGAGGCGGTTTTCCTGGGCCTCAGCCAGCCCGCCACCCAGAGCTATGTGTACGACCTCGTCGGTCCTCGCCGCCTGCCCAACGCCATCGCGCTCATCGCCCTGTCGACCGGTGTCCTCGGGGTGGCCGGTCCCAGCCTCGGCGGACCCGTCCTCGCCGCGGTGGGCGCGCAGGCCACCTACCTCATCGGCGGTGCCGGCTTCGTGCTCGGCGCGTTCCTCCTCCTCGCCATCCCCATCAAGGGGAGGACCGAAGCCGCCGTCGCGACCTCAATCTCCTTCTTCTCCGACGTCGTCGAAACCGTCCGCCACCTCCGCCGGGACACCCTCCTTGTCTGGGTGCTCATGCCCGCGACCTTCATCACCATCTTCGCAGGCGCCATCCTCATCATGCGCCCGGTCTTCGCCAGGGACGTCCTCGAGGTCGGCCCGGAGGGATTCGGCTGGCTCAGCGCGGCCTTCGGACTCGGCAACCTCTTCGGCTCGATTGTGGTCATCCTCCTCGGCGATCGCCTCAAGATGAAGGGACTCATCCTCCTCGTCGCACCCCTCGACTGGTGCGGCTGCATGATCATCTACTCCATCTCCCCGTGGTTCGAGCTCACCCTCGGCGTGGAGTTCGTGATGGGGATCAGTTCGCCCTTCTGGCAGGTCGCGATGATGACAATCCTCCAGATTCGCGTGCCCGCCGAGCTCCGCAGCCGCGTGCTCGCCGTCTACTTCATGGTGCTCCAGTTCATGCAGCTCAACTGGGTCTACTCGGGAGCCCTCGCCGACGGTATCGGCGACCGTTGGGCGCTCCTCATCATGGGCGCCATCCCCTTCGGGCTGCTGCTCCTCATGTTCCTCGTTCGCCCCCTCGTCACCCTTGGTAGCGACAGCAACCCCCTCGTGACGTGGACCCCGCCCGACTCCTCCTGACCCCGCCCGCGTCTGGCAGAATCCCCCCATGACCACTTCTGACGTCCGCGCCCTCACCTTCGACGTCTTCGGCACCGTGGTCGACTGGCGAAGTACTGTCACCCGCGAGCTCGCTGCCACCCTCGGCGAAGGCAAGGGGCTGACCGCCGACTGGGAAGCCCTCGCCGCTCGCTGGCGCTTCGAGGGCTACGTCGGTGGCATCGGCGCCATTCGCAGCGGTGAGCGCCCCTTCACCACCGCCGACGCCCTCCACCGCGAGAAGCTCGACGAGATCCTCGCCGAGCTCGGCAATCCCCTCGACGAGGACGAGGCCGCGGAGCTGAATCGCGTCTGGCATCGCCTCGACCCCTGGCCCGACTCCGTCGGCGGCCTGGGTCGGCTACGTAAGCGCTTCGTCGTCTCCACCCTCTCGAACGGGAACTTCGCCCTGCTCGTCAACATGGCGAAGCACTCGGGCCTCCCCTGGGACGGCTTCCTGAGCGCCGATCTCCTCGGCCACTTCAAGAGCGACCCCGAGACCTACCTTTCCGCCACCCGCGCCCTCTCCCTCGAACCCGAACAGGTCATGATGGTCGCCGCCCACAAGGCCGACCTCGATGCCGCTGCGGGCTGCGGCCTCCACACCGCCTTCGTCCCCCGTCCCAACGAGATGCCCGCTGGGCGCCCCACCGACCTCGAGTTCGAAGACCGCTTCGACTTCAACGCCACCGATTTCCACGACCTGGCAGCACAGCTCGGCTGCTGAACTCGGTCATGCAAGGGTGAGGCGAGGGGCTGACAGGCAGCCCTCTCGCCTCGTTCTCCGACGGGCCTCCCTAGGACTCGGCCTCCTCTGCGGCCTCTGCCGCCCCGTGTTCGCGCAGCTCCCACGACGCAAGCCGGAGGTCCATGTCGTAGATCTGCCAGCCGATCTCGGGCACGTAGCGCACTTTGTCGAAATAGGTGCCCCGGTAGATGCCGATGTTGCCCCCGGGGGAGAACTCGTGCAGCGCGTTCAGGTAGCTCTGCATCGTGCCGCCGCCTCCGCATCCCTCGTCGTCGGGCAACTCGTCGATCGTCACCAGCTGCGTCCCCAGCATGTGCTGCGTTGCAGAGAACGCGCCCAGTGCGGCCGCCACCTTGTCGGCCCAGTCGTCCGGCCCGACCCCGGTTAGGGCTCCGCCGGAGGCCGAGATGGTGGCGTCCTCCGTGAAGATGCGCCGGTAGATGTTGCGCGCCATGAAGTGCTTGACCTCGGTCGAGAGAGGCTCGTCGCCCCCGAAGTGATCGTGATCCTTGCCGGCTCCGAGCAGGTCCGTCGCCTTCCCGTACATCCGGCGCAGCTCCGAGATCTGCGCCTTCGCGACCACTTCCTCGATTGCCGATGCTGATGCCGCCTTGCTGGTTCCTGTCGATGCGAAGAGCGCCGCCGACCCTGCCGCCAGCGTCGCCCCTCCCACCATCAGTTGTCGCCTCGATATGGACTTTCCGCGCTTCCGTGCTGAGAGCATCTCAACTCCTCCTTCAGAGTTGTGGCGAACATAGCTATACGTAATAGCGTCGTCAACGAAGACCGCATATCCGTGGCCTTTTCGCTCATAGGAGCGGGCGTTAGGCTGCGCCGCCCAGACCCCACCGGAGGTGACCCATGACCGTCAAGCGAGATACCCCTGTTGCCCACCACGTTGGCTTCGTTGCCCGCGACGCCGAGAAGATGGCCCGCGCCTACGAGCGTCTCCTCGACGCCACGTTCGATCTCCTCGATCCCCTCCCCGTTCACAACCTCTACGACGAGCAGGCCACCATCCGCGTCGCCTACGGTGCCTTCGCCAATCTCGTCGTCGAGATCATCGAGCCCATGGACGGCCACCTTCCCCACCACGACTTCCTCGACAAGTACGGGGAGGGCATCCAGCACATCGGCTTCCAGGTCGATGACCCCGCCGCCTGGACCGGACGCCTCGCCGAGGCGGGCGCGCACATCGAGTGGATCGTGGATGACACCAACCACCTCTCCATCGGTTACCTCACCCCCGACTCCACCAACGAGGAGATGGTCAGACGCATCACGCCCGATTGCCTCTCCTACCTCGATGCTGGCATCGGCAACGTCGCCATCGAGTTCATGGGGCCGCAGATCCAGGGCCGCATGCTCAATCGCTGGGATGGTCCCCTCGGCGAGACCAAGACCACCATCCCCACCGACCCCTCCCGCGGTGGCGTGCCCTCCGAGCATCCGCTCATCGGCGAGCTGATCACCACCACCCCGCCGAACTGGTTCACCGGCGAACGTCGCGGCTGATCGTTTCCCTCAGGAGGCGGACTGGTCGTACAGCTCGATGAACTCGCCTGTCGGCCCGATGATCTGCGAGAACCCGGCCTCGTTCGGCGGGAAGAACCAGGTGCCCAGCCCGCTCGACTCCACGCGCTCCGCCACCGCCTCCAGGTCTGCGTGCAGCAGCCGGAAGTGATTGGAGCCCAGGTAGCGCTTCCCCGCATCGGCCGCCGCGACCGGCGTGCCCTCTTCGATCACCAGCTCGACCCGTCCGCCGCCGCCCTCCAACGCCCAGCGCTCGTCCCCGGTCCCCTGTGTCGAGAGGGACTTGATCCGGTAGCCGAGCACGTTCTTGAAGAACCGCCACGCCGTCGCGAATCCGCTCCGCGCGTAGTGCACGTACACGAACGGCTCGCCCCGCGTGAGCACGTACCGCTGGCTGTCGACCGTGAAGGCCACGCCGTCCTCCTCCGGGCACGGCGACGCCTCCGACCACGCCAGCGTTGGCGCCGCCTCGCGCATCGCCTGGTACGCCCCGTCTGGGTCGTCCGTCGCAATCCCGATCGTGAGGTCACCCTGCGCCGGACTGTCCCCGGGCCGCTCGAGGCGGGTCGCGTCCGCCGTCAGCTCCACGAGGTCGATCTGCTGCCGCGTCGCCGGATTCTCGATGAACCACGTCCGGATCTCGTCACCCAGCGTCGGCGCGATCATCTGGCCGATGGCGTCCCCGGGCTCGTTCCGGTAGTTCCGCGGCTCCGTCGCACCGCCTTCGATCTGCGTGAAGCCGATCGCCCCGACCGCAACCGTCATCGCCTCCAGGTTGCTGACTGTGACGCCGTGGTGCGCCTGCGTCTCTCCCATCGGTGCGCTCCTGGCCTCAGGGCGCCAGCGCGGCGATCTCGCGAAGCGCCTGCTCGCGCGAGGTCCCCGACGCCGCGAACAGGAGCAGCTCGCCCGTCGGGCCGTCCGGCCCGTGGGCGAGTATGTTCAGCGCCCCCTGCGCGATGTCCGCCGGCATGATCTCCGCCGGGCTGTCGTGCGTCGCCCGGAACATCGGCGAGTCCGTCGCGCCCATGCAGAGCGCGTTCACGCGGATGTTGTGGGGCTTCAGCTCCACCGCCCAGGTCTCCGTCAGCCGCGCCTGGGCGAACTTCGCCGCATCGTAGCCGGTTGCCGCCGCGAGGCCTGTGATCAGGTGCCCCTCGTGCACGTGCTCGGTGATGACGTTCAGGATGTTGCCGCCGCCCGCCGCCCGCATCGAGGGCACCGCCGCCATCGCGCAGTAGTAGCTGCCCAGCGCGCAGATATCCATCGAATCCTCGAACGCCTTCGCCTGCGACTCGTACGTGCCCGACGTGAGCGCCGTGTCGACCCAGATCGCCGCGTTGTTCACGAGGATGTCGATCCGCCCGAAGCGCTGCACGACGCTGTTCATCGCCCGCCGCACCTGCTCCTTGTCGGCCACGTCGCAATCGACCGCGAGCCCGTCCTGGCCCGTGGCCCGCACCTGCCGGATCGTCTCCTGGTTGCTCAGCGAGTCGATGTCGAGCGACGCGACGTTCGCGCCCTGCTCCGCGAACGCCACCGCGAACCCCCGTCCGATCCCCTCGGCCCCACCTGTGACGACCGCCGCCTGTCCTTCGAGTTGCATGACACGACCCCCTTCAGTTCGAGTGAGCGAGCCGATTGTGAGCGATGCGCCATCGCTTTGCCACCACCCGCACCTAGCTCTTCCCGCCGCTAGAATCGGGCCATGGTCCCCCCGAGCGCTACCCGCCCCGACTTCGACGGCGCCCGCCTCTTCGATGCTGACCCGCAGGTGCTCGCCGACCCCCATCCCTTCTACGAGGCTGCCCGCGAGCGCGGGCCCATCGTGCGCGAGCCCCACTACGGCGTCTTCGTCGTCACGCGCTACGACGACATCCTCGAGATCTCGCAGCGCACCGACGACTTCTCCGCGGCTGTCTCCGCCTACGGCCCCTGGGCCGTGGATGTGCTCCCACAGCGCCCCGAGAGCTGCCCCTTCGGCGAAGCCGACGTCAGCGCCGAGCTCGAGACGTGGCGCGAGGAGACACCCTTCGGCTTCATTCCCGTGCTGGCCGCCGACCCACCCCGCCACACCGACCTCCGCTCCGTCGCCAACCGTCTCTTCACCGCCTCCCGCCAGCAGGAGATCGAGCCCCGCCTCCGCGAGATGGCCGAGGAGATGGCGGACGAGTTCGCCCCCGACGGCGCGGTCGAGTTCGTCTCCCGGTTCTCCTCGCTCTACCCCTTCTTCGTCATCACCGAACTCTTCGGCATCCCCCGCGAGGAGCAAGACCGTCTGCGCGAGCAGTTCCGCGCCCGTAGCGCCGCCGGCGTCACCTCCCGCCCTGAGCAGAGCGACAACACCGCCATGCGCGACCGCATTCGCAACGAGCGTGCCCCCGGTACCGACCCCGCCGACTCGCTCACCCCCAACGACCGGCAGTTCCTCGACTACATGCGCGACCGCCGCGCCCACCCCCAGTCCGACATCCTCACGCAGATCGCCACCGCCCGCTTCCGCGACGGCACCCTCCCCGAGCTCGAGGAGCTTGTCGAGGTCTCGAGCGTCGTCTACGGCGCCGGCAACGGCACAACCACCGACCTGCTCACGAACGCCATGCAGCTTCTCGCCGAGCAGCCTGAGCTTCAGGACCGCCTTCGCAGCGAACCCGCCCGGATTCCCGCTTTCATCGACGAGGTGCTCCGCTTCGCCTCTCCCGTCCAGGGCCTCTTCCGCTACGCCAAGCGCGACTCCATCGTCGATGGCGTCGAGATCCCCGCCGGATCCGTCCTCTGGCTCGTCTACGCCGCCGCCAACCGCGACCCCGAGCGCTTCGAGGAGCCCGCCGAGTTCGATCCGCAGCGCGAGAACGCCCGGCACAGCGTCGCCTTCGGCCACGGTCCCCACTTCTGCCCCGGCCAGCCCCTCGCCCGCCTCGAGGGCCGTCTCGCCTTCGAGACGCTCCTCGCCCGCATGGGCGACATTCGCATCGACGCCGAACAGTTCGAGCCCCGCTGGCCCGCCTGGTACGTCGTGCGCGGCCTCGAATCCCTGCCCCTCACCTTCAAACCCCTCCAGCCACAGCCATGACCAGCGAGACCTGGTTCGAGGCCAACCGCCGCAACTGGGACGAGCGCGTCCCCATCCACCGCCGCTCCGCGTTCTATGACATCCCCGGTTTCCTCGCCGGAGGCAGTCTGCTCGAGCCCGGCGAGACCGAGGAGGTCGGTGACGTTGCCGGCAAGTCGCTCCTCCACCTCCAGTGCCACTTCGGCATGGACACCCTCTCCTGGGCTCGCCTTGGCGCGAACGTCACGGGCCTCGACTTCTCCTCCGAAGGCATTGCCGCCGCCCGCGAACTCGCCACCGAAGCCGGGATCGAAGCCGAGTTCGTCGAGGCCAACGTGTACGACGCCCCCGAAGCCCTCGCGGGCCGCACGTTCGATGTCGTCTACACGAGCCGTGGAGTCCTCGTCTGGCTCCCCGATCTCCCCCGCTGGGCCGCAGTCGTGGCGGCCCTGCTCAAGCCCGGCGGCATCCTCTATCTCCGCGAAGGCCACCCCTTCGCCCACGTCTTCGACGACGAGGCCGAGAGCGGCCTCTCCCTGCGCTACCCCTACTTCCGCGGCCCCGAGCCCGACCGCTGGGAGGACCCCGGCACCTACGCCGACCCTACCGCCGAGACCACCGAGAACGAAAGCTACGAGTGGTCGCACACCATGGGGTCCATCGTGAGCTCCATCGCCGGGGCCGGGCTGACCATCGAGTTCCTGCACGAATTCGACTACCTCTGCTGGGAGGGGCTCAGGTCGATGGTCCCGGGCGAGCATCCGGGCACCTGGGTGCTCCCGGACAACCGCGCGTCCATTCCCCTGCAATACTCGCTCCGCGCCCGCAAGCCGTCCTGACGCCTGGCCCGCTATCATCCCCGCCGTGAAAGCCACCGATACCCGCCAGATCGGCCGCACCTCCCTGAGCGTCACCTGCCTCGGCCTCGGTGGCGTGTTCCTCGCGCGCGACGCACCCCGCTCCGAAGCGGAGGCGCTCATCGACCGCGCCTACGAGACCGGCGTTCGCTATTTCGACACCGCCCCGATGTACGGCCTCGGCGAGAGCGAGCGCCGCTACAACGGCCCCCTCGCCCGCCTCGAACGCTCCGGATTCGTGCTCTCGACGAAGGTCGGGCGCCTCCTCCAGGAGGATGTCGGCGGCGCCGAACCCTGGCACTTCGACTTCACCCGCGACGGTGTCCTGCGCTCCTTCGAGACCAGCCTCCAGCGCCTCGGCCTCGACCGTGTCGACATCCTCCTCGTGCACGACCCGGACGACCACGCCGACCAGGCCATCCGCGAGGCCTTCCCCGCCCTCATCGAGCTCCGCGAGCAGGGTCTCGTCGGCGCCATCGGAGCCGGCATGAACCAGTGGGAGCTGGAGCTCCGCTTCGCCCGCGAGCTGCCCCTCGACTGCTTCTTGCTGGCGGGGCGCTACACCCTCCTCGAGCAGACCGCCCACGCCGAGTTCCTCCCCTACTGCGAGGCGAACGGCATCAGCGTCATCGCAGGTGGGCCTTACAACAGCGGCATCCTCGCTTCCGACCTCGACGACACCGCGAGCTACAACTATCGAACCGCGCCCCCCGAGGTGCTTGACCGCGCCCGCGCTATCAAGGCCGTGTGCACCCGCCACGGCGTGCCGCTCAAGGCCGCCGCCCTCCAGTTCATCCTCGCCCACCCCGCCGTCGCCGCCGTTATTCCCGGCGCCGCCTCCGTGGCCGAGGTCGAGGAGAACGCGCGCATGATCGAGACGCCCATTCCTGCCGCCCTCTGGCCCGAGCTGAAGGACACCGGCCTCCTCGATCCCGCCGCCCCCGTCCCCGCCTGACCCCGCGCCGCCCGCGTACGATGCCGCCGGGAGGCCAGCCACCGATGTCACCGACCGTCTCGCGCGTCCTCGTCGAGAAGAACATCCCCATCCCCCTCCGCGACGGCGTCGTCACCTACGCCGACATCTTCCGCCCCGCCGATGGCGACCCCGTCCCCGGCATCATCACCCGCACCCCCTACGACAAGGAGGTGTTCGCGGCGGCCGCCCTCCCCATCATGCCCTCCGCCCTCAAGCTTGCCGAGCGCGGCTACGCCGTCGCCGTCCAGGACGTGCGCGGCCGCTTCTCCTCCGAAGGCGAGTTCAATCCCTTCGTGAACGAGGCTGATGATGGCTACGACTCCGTCGAGTGGCTCGCCGCCCAGCCCTGGTGCGATGGTGGGGTCGCCATCTACGGACCCTCGTATGTGGGGGCGACCACCCTGCTGGCCGCGAAGGCGAAGCCGCCCTCCCTCAGGTGCGCCATCCCCATCATCACCGCCGACGACTACTACGACGGCTGGACCTACCAGGGCGGCGCCCTCCAGCTCGGGTTCGCGACCTTCTGGGGACTCGGTCTTGCCGCCGCCCTCGCCCTTGGCCGTGATCGCGGCCTCGACCCCGACCACCTCGCCGCCGCCGGTCAGGCCCTCCTCGAACCGCACGCCACCGCCCGCACGCGCCCGCTCGCGGCCATGCCCGGCCTTTCCCAGCCCGCCCTCGCCCCCTGGTGGCCCGACTGGATCGGCCACGACAGCCGCGACGACTACTGGGAAGCCCTCCGCCACTCCGACGACTACTCCCGCTACGAGATCCCGATGTACCACGTCGGCGGCTGGTTCGACATCTTCGGTGTCGGCACCGTCCGCAACTTCCGAGGCATGAGCGCCGCCTCCCCCGCCGGCCACCACCTCCTCATGGGACCCTGGTCCCACGCCTACTACGACCGCTATCTCGGCGAGCGCGACTTCGGCCCCACCGCCGCCGCCGCCATGTCCGGGGCCGTCCTCGATTACAACCGCTTCCTCGACCGGCACCTGAAGGGCGTCGAAGTCGAGCTTCCCGCCGTCCGCTACTTCCTCATGGGGGCGAACGAGTGGCGTGAGGCGAGCGAGTGGCCGCCCGCCGAGGCCGAGACTGTGAGCTGGTACCTCCACAGCGAAGGCAACGCCAACAGCGCCCGCGGCGATGGCTCGCTCTCCACTACCGTTCCCGCCGGCGACGAAGTCCCCGACCGCTACTTCTTCGACCCCCTCCGTCCGGTCCCCAGCGAGGGTGGGCCCACCCTCCACTCCGCCATCGGCCTCCCCGGCCCCCGCGACCAGTCCCGCATCGAGTCCCGCGACGACGTGCTCTGCTACACCAGCGAGCCGCTCGACAGCCCTGTCGTGGTCGCCGGCCCCGTGAAGGTCGTCCTCTGGACCGTCACCGACGCCCCCGATACCGACTTCACCGCCAAGCTCGTCGATGTCCAGCCCGATGGCGCCCCCGTCTCCGTGTGCGACGGCATCATCCGTGCCCGCTTCCGCGACTCCCTCAGCGAGCCCAAACCCGTCCCCGAGGGGGAACCTGCCCGCTACGAGATCGACCTCGCCAGCACCGCCATCGTGTTCGCGGCGGGCCACCGCATCCGCCTCGAGGTCTCGTCTTCGAACTTCCCCCGCTTCGACGCCAACCCCAACACCGGCGGTCCCCTCGCGACCGAGACCGAGATATGGCCCGCCCTCCAGTACGTTCTGCACGACGAGGACCACCCCTCCGCCCTCGAGCTCTGCGGCCTCCCCGGGTAGGGAGTCCGTCCGCTACGAGCCCTGGAGCTCCCGCACGAGTTGCGTGAGCAGCTCCGGGTACAGCGACCGCGCCGGCCACGCGAACCCCTTCTCCCCGCTCGTCCCCGCCCGTGCGTCCAGCAGGAGGTCCGGCGCCTCCGCCACGAACGGCCACGCGAACGCGGGTCCCACCCCCGCCTCCGCCAGCCACCCGTTCACCAGCGCCCCCAGCCGCACACGCTGCTCCCCTACCGCCCGTGTCGGCTCCGCCAGCCCCGCCGCTTCGTCCCCGAACAGCCGCGTGAGGTCCTCCACGTCCCCCGGCTCCCCGTCCCGTAGCGCCCGCGCCACCCGGACCGCCGCCGCGAACGTCCCTGCCATCTCCCGCCATGCCGCTACGGGTTCGCGGTAGAGGCGCAGGGGCACAGTCCACCCCTCCGTTAGTGACGTCCGCGGGAACAGGTCGTTCGCGGATTCCCCGTCACGGGGTGCGCAGGCGCCGACTACGCCCGGCAGGCCGTGTCTCGCCGAGATACCGAGCACGCCGAAACGGCGCACGAACCGCGTGAACTCGGCCAGCGGCGCATCCTCCAGCGCCAGGAACGCCGCCAGGCACCCCTCTGGCCGCTCCCCCCGCGCGAACCCGTAGTCGACGTTGCCCGGCGCCCGTACCCGCCACGCCACCCACTCCCCGTCCGGAGCCTCCTGCACGGCCACGTCAAGCGGCACGGCCAGCGCCCGGGGGTATCCCGGCTCGACGCCGCTCACCCCTCCGCTGCCGCCAGGTGGGCCGCGAACCGCTCGAACGTCTGCCGCACCCCCGACTCCATCCCCCACGCCAGCGCCCCGTCCCGCGACTCCTTCCCCGGGTGCAGCACGACGGACGTCATCCGCGTCCCCTCCCCTTCCGCCTCGAAGGTCAAGGTGACCACCGTCTCGAAGTCGGGCATCCCCGCAAAGATCTCCGTGTTCACCATGCGCGAACCCGGCTCGATCTCCTGGTAGATGCCGTAGAGGATCGTCTCCTCCCCCGACTCGTCCCGCGTCCCGTACCGCCAGGCGCCGCCGACCCGGAGGTCCTGCTCCGCCACGATCAGCTCGTGCCCCTCCGGCCCGTACCAGTTCGCCATCCCCGAGGTGTCGTTCCACGCCTCGAACACCCGCTCGGGCGACGCGTCGAAGCTGTACGCCATCACGATCTCGCGCTCCCCGCGCCCCTCGAACAGATAGTTCCCGTCGGTCGAGGTCATCCCGCTGCTCCCCTCTCCGTTGTGCGCTCCTCGATCCCATACCAGTCGTCCATGCCAGCTGCCTGCTTGATCGCCTCGTAACCCTCGGCGATCGCACCTTCGTTCTCGCCGCTCGCGCCTTCCTCGAGGAAGTGCCGCGACGCCTCCCGGGCCGCCAGCCAGCCCGCCACCTGACCGGTGAACGGGTCGATGACCAGCGGCCACCCCATCGCCTCCCACTCCGCCCGTGTGCGGCTCCCGAACGAGGCCATCGCCGCCAGCGGCGCGTCGATCGCCGTCACCGCGTCCCGCCACTGCTCGGGCGTGTCCGGACGCAGCATCACGAGGTCCGCCCCCGCCGCCCGGTACGCCCGCCCCCGCTCCACCGCCGCCTCATACGACTCGTTCCGCACCGCCCCCGTGCGCGCGATGATGAGGAAGTCGGGGTCCCGCCGCGTAGCCACCGCCGCCTCCAGCTTCCCCACCATCTCCTCCAGCGACACCAGGTGCTCCACCCCCTTGTGGTGATGCGCCCGCTTCGGCGCGACCTGGTCCTCAAGCTCGATCGCTGCCGCCCCCGTCGCCTCGATCTCGACCACCGTGCGGCTCGTGTGGACGGCGTCGCCGAAGCCCACGCCCCCGTCCACGATCAGCGCGACCCCGGACCGCGCCGTGATCCGCCGCGCCGTCTCCGCCATCTCCGTGATGGTCAGCAGCGCCTCTGAGACAGCCAGTTGGAAGCCGAGTGCGCCCCCGCTCAGGTACGCCGCTCCGTACCCCTGCGCCTCCAGCGTGCGCGCCGTCAGCGGGTCCAGGCAGACCGGAGCGAACACGGGCGCGCTCGTCTCGAGCAGCTCCCGCAGACGCCGTCGCGCCACCCTGCTACTGCCCCCGGAAGGTGGGCCGCCGCTTCTCCATGAACGCTCGCCGTCCCTCGATGTAGTCCTCGCTCGCGAAGCACGCCTCGACCATCTCCTCGATGGTGGCGAGGTCCCGCTTATCCGGATCCTTCGTCGCCTCCACGATCGAGGCCCGCAGCAGGTCCACCGTGAGGGGCGCGTTCTCCGCGATCGCGTCCGCGATGCGTGTCACCGTTGGCTCCAGCGCCTCCACTGGCACGACCCGGTTCACGAGCCCCCAGCGCAGCGCGTCCTCGGCGGGGAAGCGTCCGCCCGTGAACAGGATCTCTCGCGCCGCCGTCGCCCCAACGGTCTGCACCAGCTTCTGCGTGCCCCCGAACCCATACCCCAGCCCCAGCCGCGCCGCCGGAATCCCAAACTGCGCGTCCTCCGCTGCCACGCGGATGTCCGCCTGCAGCGCCGTCAGCAGACCCCCGCCCATGCAGAATCCGCGAATCATGGCGATCAGCGGCTTCCCCAGCTCCCCGTACGCCCGGTTCGCCGCCGCGCCGACGCGGTCAAACTCCGCGATCGACTCTGGGTCCGAACGCCGCTTCTCGAACTCGGAGATGTCTGCCCCCGAGACAAACGCCTTGTCGCCCGACCCCGTCATCACCACCACCCGAATCTCCGGGTCGTCCCGGAAGTCGTGCAGGATCACGGGGATCGCCTCCTGCATCTCCCTCCCCAGGGCGTTCCGCCGGGCCGGATTGTTGAAGATCATCCAGCCAACGCCGCCCTCCTTGCGGGCGATCATCTTGTCCGTCTTCAGTTCCATGCAGTTCTCCTGTGCCGTGCGCGTCTAGATGACGCCGTTCTCGCGTAGCTCCCGGATCGCCTCGCCGTCCAGACCGAGGCTGCCCAGGATTTCGTCGGTGTGTTGTCCCAGCTCGGGTGTTGCCCGATGGCTGGGGGGTTGAGGCGTTCGCGCGAGGTTGATCGCCTGCCCCACCACATGCGTGTCGCCCAGCTGCGGTCGAGGCATCGGCCGCGCGATGCCCAGTGCCTGAACCTGCGGGTCCGCGAACGTCGCGTCGATCGTGTTGATGGGCCCGCAGGGAACCCCCGCCTCGTTCAGGACCTCGATCCACTCCCCGCTTGTCCGCGAAGGCGTCACCTCCGAGATGCGCGCGTTCAGCGCCTTCCGGTTCTTCGACCGCAGCTCGTTGTCCGCGTAGTCCGGGTCGTCGAGCAGCTCCTCGAGCCCCAGCGTCTGGCAGAGCCGCTGCCAGAGGACGCCCCCCGAGGCCGCGATGTTGATGTGCCCGTCCGCCGTCGGGAACACCCCCGTGGGGATGCTCGTGGGGTGGTCGTTCCCCGCCTGTGGCGCCACCTCCTGCGAGATCAGCCAGCGCGCCGCCTGGAAGTCCAGCATCTGGATCTGCGCCTCCAGCAGCGAGGTGTGCACCCACTGCCCCTCGCCGGACCGTTCCCGTTCGAACAGCGCCAGCAGGATTCCCTGCGCCAGCAGCATCCCCGCGGTCAGGTCCGCGATCGGGATCCCCACCCGCACCGGCCCCTGCCCCGGCAGTCCCGTAATCGACATCAGCCCGCCCAGCCCCTGCGCAATCTGGTCCACCCCCGGACGATCCCGGTACGGCCCCGCCTGCCCGAACCCGCTGATGCTCCCGTACACGATGCGTGGGTTCACCTCGCGCACCGCTTCGTAATCGATCCCGAGCCGGTGCTTCACCCCCGGCCGGTAGTTCTCGACGATGACGTCCGCATCCTTCGCGAGCTTCATGAAGATGTCGCGCCCCGCCTCCGCCTTCAGGTTCAGCGTCAGGCTGCGCTTGTTGCGGTGCAGGTTCTGGAAGTCGAACCCGTGCCGCTCGCCCGTGATTCCGTCCCCGCCGCCTGGTCTCGGCGGCAGCTCGATCTTGGTCACGTCCGCGCCCCAGTCCGCGAGCTGACGGGCGCACGTTGGCCCCGCCCTTGCCCGCGTCAGGTCGAGCGCGCGAATCCCCTCGAGCGGTAGCCTTGCTGCGCCCACGACTCCTCCGGAACCGATCCTACGCGCGACCGGCCCCCTTGTGCCGCTGGACATCGCGCGAGCGATCCCGTCTGCTTGCGCCACCACCAGCCGCAGGAGCAACCCCCATGCGCCTCCCTACCCTCGACGAGCAGAGCCTGACCGCCGACCAGTCCGCCGTAGTCGATGCCATCCGCAGCGGCCCGCGTGGCCCCCGCGCCGGCGCCACCACCGGCCCCTTCGGCGTCTGGCTCTACAGCCCGAACTTCGCCAACCCCGCCCAGGAGCTCGGCGCCCATTGCCGATTCGGCGCCGCCCTCCCCCGCGATGTCTCCGAGTTCGCCATCATCCTCACGGCGAAGCGCTGGCGCGCCCAGTTCGAGTTCTGGGCGCACGCCCGCATCGCCATCGAAGAGGGCATCCCCGAGGCCGTCGTCGAAGCTGTCCGAACGGGCGCCCCGCTTCAGCTCGACCGTCCCGACCTTGCCCTCGTCCACCGCCTCGTGACCGAGTACTTCGAGACCAGCCGCGTGTCCGACGACACCTATCGGGAGGCTCTCGACACCTTCGGCGAGACCGGCCTCGTCGACCTCGTCGGCACGGTCGGCTACTACGGCCTCGTCTCCGCCACGCTCAACGTCTTCGAGGTCGAGCTGCCCCCCGGCGTGGAGGAGCCCCTGGCGTAGGGCGCTCGCCTACAGCCGGTCGAGCGCCGCCCGCGCCCCGTGCAGCGCTTCGAGGTGGCCGGCCGTGTCGAGTCCCACGCCGAGCGTGCGCAGGCACAGGTGCGTGACGCCCGTCTCGCGCCACGCCTCGACCTCCGCCAGCCACTCCTCCTCCGACTTCCCGACGATCTGCACCGCGCTCTCTGAGCCCAGCGCCGCCGGGTCGCGCCCCGCCGCCTCCGCCTCCGCCGACACCGCTTCGCGAACGGCCCCATACGCATCCGGCGCCATCAGCGCGAACCACCCGTCCGATAGCTGCCCGATGCGGCGTAGCACCGACGCCCCCGGCTCCCGCGCCCCCCCGATCCAGATCGGGATCGGTTGCTGGACCGGCAGCGGGTTGATGCGCTCCCCCGCCAACTTGTCCCAGCGACCCTCGAACGTCACGGCCTCCTCCGTCCAGAGCCGTCGCAGCACCTCGATCTGCTCGTCACAGCGCCGCCCGCGCGTATGGAAGTCCTGCCCGAAGGCCGCGTAGTCCTCGGCCCGCGCGCCCACGCCCACCCCGAACCGCAGCCGCCCGCCGCTCAGCCGGTCGATCTCCGCCGCCTGCTTCGCCACCACCACTGTCTGCCGCGTCGGCAGCACGATCACCGACGGCACGAGTTCGATCGCCTCCGTGTGCGCCGCCACCCATGCCAGCAGCGTCAGCGGCTCGTGTACGTGGTCGACCCCCACCGCCGCCACCCGGTCCGGCACGCGCAGGTGCGTGAACCCGAGCTCCTCCGCCTCGCGCGCGAATTGCGCCATGCCCTCGTGGTCGTCTTGCAGATCCCTCACGGGAATCGAGATACCGATCCTCATGCTCTTCCTCCGCTACATCCGTGGTGAGCGCCCATCGTACCGGTGCGGCGCCAAAGCCTGCTCCTACGGAAGGGCGACAGGTTCGCCCCTCGCGGCGCCGTCAGTGCCGCCCGCTGCGATCTCTGGCGGCCTAGGAAAGATCGAAGTCGATCTCGAGGTGTTGGAGGCCGCGCACGCCGCCCCGCCCCGGCGGCGGGAAGGCGATCCCCTCGTTCGGGACATCAGACAGGCGCGGGTTCTTCAGACGGTCCAGCAGGATGCGCGACGAGATCACCGACTCCTGCCGCGCCAGCGCGTACCCCATGCAGAAGTGCGTCTCCTGCCCGAACCCGAGGTGGCTCGCGACCCCGTCCTGCCAGTATCCCGTCCGCAGTTCCTTCCCGAAGTACAGGTCGTCCCGGAAGATGTTGAAGCTGTCCGGGTCCTTGAACACGTGCTCGTCGCGGTTTCCCGAGCCCAGCCCCAGCCACGCCGTTGCCCCCACCGGCAGCACGCGCCCGTGGATTTCCACCTCCACCTTCGCCCGCCGCCGCTGCCAGTGGTTCGAGCCGTCGAAGCGCAGCATCTCCGTGAACACCCGGTCCATCAGCTCCGGGTCGTCGCGAACCGCCTCGTATTGCTCGTAGTTGTGAAGCAGGTTCCACCACATCGCGTCGATCGCCTTGTGCGTCGTGTCGCCTCCGCCGACCAGCAGCAGCGCCACGTACCCGCGCATCTGGTCGCGCGTCATCTTCGCGCCGTCCTTCTCCGCGTGGCAGAACACCGAGAGCAGGTCGTCGCGAGGCTCCTCGATGCGCTCGTCGAAGAGCGGGTCCAGGTACGCGAACAGCTCGTCCCGAGCCGCCACTCCCCGCCGGAAGTGCGCCCGACCGTAGCCGTTCCCGGCGAAGAGCCGGTCGTACACGGCTTCGAAGTAGTCGTTGTCCTCTTCCGGAAGCCCCAGCATCCCCGCGATCACCCGGATCGGGAAGCGCTCACTGAACTGCGAGACCAGCTCGACCTGCCCCCCGGCCCTCAGCCCCGCCTTCTGGTCCGCCCGCGCCTTCTCCATGAAGTCGTCGATGATCTTCGTCGCGATCCGCTCGATCAGCGGCACCCGCTTCTCCAGCCGCTTCCCCACGAACTCCCCTGCCACGATGCCCCGCAGCCAGATGTAGTCCTGCCCCTCCCCCAGGTCGTTCAGCGTGAATCCCATCGTCGAGTCCGACCCGAACTTGTGCTTCCCGTGCGGGTCGTACGTCGCCCGCGTGAACCGCGCGTTGTCCTTGTAGATCGCCCAGATGTCCTCGTACCGCGAGATGATCCAACGGTTCTGGAACTTGTCCTGGTAGGCCGGCTCGTACTCGCGCAGGCGCTTGTAGATCGGGAACGGGTCGATCCGGAACTCGTCCGTCACGAACTCACCCGGCTCGATCAGGCTGGGGTCGGCTACTGGCGCTTGGCTATTGGCCATTGGGGGCTCCGCGACGAATGGTACCCCAGCGCCTGGCCCCTCGGGGCGGGGCGGACCAAAAGCCAAAAGCCAACTGCCAACAGCCGCGCGCGAAGCGCGCTAGCGCTCGCTGCGAATCAGCTCTGCCACCCGCTCCCCGATCATGATGCACGTCAGGTTCGTGTTCGCCCGCACGATCTCCGGCATGATCGACGCGTCCACCACCCGCAGCCCCTCGACCCCATGCACCCGGCAGTGCGAGTCCACCACCGCCTCCGGATCGCTCGCCGGACCCATCTTCGCCGTCCCGACCGGGTGGAAGTTGTGCGACCCGTTCGCCCGCACGTACGCATCGAGTGCGTCGTTGTCCGCCAGCACCTCCGCCGACGGCGTCTCCAGCGCCTCCGCGTACTGTGCGATCGACGGGTGCTCCCCCATCCGCAGCGAGAGCTGCAGTCCCTCCCGCAGCCGGCGGACGTCGTCGTCGTCGGGGTCCGAGAAGAAGTTCAGCTCGATCCGCGGTTGTGCGCGGTAGTCCGCGCTCTCGAAGTGGAGACGTCCGCGCGACTTCGGCCGCTGCAGGATCACCAGCAGGGCGAAGTTTCCCTCCCGCCCCGGGAAGTGGTTCACCATGTAGATCTGCATGTCGTTCGTCTCGCCACCGCTGGCGGTGTAGCGCAGCATCGTCTGCACGGGCGGGTCCGGCATCACCGACACGCCCGGCTTCGATCGCCACACCACCGAGCAGAGCGGGTGGTCGATCAGGTTCCGGCCAACGCCCGGCAGCTCGTGCACGAGCGTCGCCCCCACCGCCTCCACGTCCTCCCGCGCCCCGATCCCCGACCGCACCAGGATCGGCGGCGACATGATCGCGCCCGCCGACAGCACCACGTTCCGCCCGCGAACCGTCTGCAGTTCGCCGTCCGAGTCGACCTCCACCCCGGTCACCCGCCCCTCCTCCGTCAGGACCCGGTTCACGAGGCAGCCGCCCCGGATCGTCAGGTTCAGCCTGTTCCGGATGGGCTCGAGATACGCCATCGCTGTCGAGATACGCGTGTCGACGTTCCGGTTCTGCGCCATCGGGCTGATGCCTGTCGCCTCCGGGTCGTTGAAGTCCTCCGCATAGGGGAAGCCGAACTCCTGGCACACGTCGATGAACGCCTGTCCCGGCCGGCGCATCTCGTCGGGACGCCAGCGCACGATCGGCAGCGGCCCGCTCTTCCCGTGGAAGTCCCCGGATGCGTCCAGGTCGTGTTCCAGCTTCCGGAAGAAGGGCAGGCAGTCTTCCCACGACCAGCCCTCGTTCCCGAGCGCTGCCCACTCGTCGAAGTCCTCGGGCGTGCCCCGGATCGCGAGCGTGCCGTTCACCGCCGACGAGCCACCCATGACCCGCCCGCGCGGGTAGTAGACCTCCCGGTCCGGCGTCGCGTTCGCCGTGAAGCCCCAGTCGTGGTCGACCACCGACACGCGGTGCGCGTAGCGCAGATCGTGCGGAGTCGCGTCGGTCGTGGCGTAGTCCGGTCCCGCCTCCAGCAGCAGCACCGATTGGTCCGCGTCCTCGCTCAGCCGTGCCGCCAGCGCCGCCCCGGACGACCCCGCCCCCACCACGATGTAGTCGTAGACCGTGCTCACGGCGCGCAAGCATACCGGCACGCCCGAAACGCGTGGCCGTAGCACCCTGTGAGCTGCGCGGTTGAGCCAGTAAGCGGCCGCCTATAATCCGGCCCGCAGTTCATGCCCCGAGGAACCGTTATGGATTCAGCCACCATCGCCGAGGCGGTGCGGCTCGCTGAAGCTGACGCCGAGTTCCGCATCCACGCCGCTGAGTGGGTGGGATCCCTGTCCCTGGTCGTCGACGGCCAGGCGACCGTGATCCGCATCACTGATGGCCTCCCCGCCCTGTCTGCCGGGGAAGCTGCCCCCGAGCCCGATGCCGACAACATCGTTTGGTCGGCCGATGATGCGACCTGGGGCCAGCTGCTGACCTCGCCACCACCTCCCTTCTTCACCGATCCCTTCGGCGCCATCCTCGTGGGCTTCTCGTTCGAGGCAGGACCCTTCGACCGCAAGCGCCACTCCGCCATGAGGCGGTTCTGTGAGCTCCTGCGCCACGCCCGCAACGGCACCGACCCGACGCCCCAGGCGGCAGCCGCACCGAGCCGGCATGGACAGCACGACGCAGCCGTCGGGCGCTACATCCACCTTGATATCGACGGTCTCGACTATCGCCTCTACTACGAAGAGGCCGGCTCAGGGATCCCCCTGCTCTGCCAGCACACCGCGGGTGCGGACGCCCGCCAGTGGCGGCACTTCCTTGAGGACGAACGCATCACCAGCCGCTTCCGCGTCATCACCTACGACCTCCCCTACCACGGCAAGTCCTTGCCCCCAGCCAACCTCGCCTGGTGGGCCGAGCCCTACGTGCTCACCCGCGACTTCGCCATGGCCGTCCCCAACGCACTGGGCTCCGCCCTCGGCCTTGACCGCCCGGCCTTCATCGGCGCTTCCGTCGGCGGCATGCTCGCGCTCGACCTCGCCCGCTACCACCCCGACTCCTACCGCGCCGTGATCGCCTGCGAGGGCGGCCTCAAGATCGACACCGATACCATTATCGACAACGCCGTCTTCCAGCACGTCTTGGCCACCCCCGACCCCGCCCACCACGCCGAGCTCATGATGTGGGTCATGGCTCCGCAGGCCCCCGAGACCTTCCGCCAGGAGACCCGATTGCACTACGCGCAGGGCGCCCCCGGCATCTTCACCGGCGACCTCAACTACTTCAGCTACGATCACGACCTCCGCGGCGAGGCCGACAAGTTCGACACGTCCAGGTGTCCGGTCTACATGCTCACCGGGGAGTACGACGGGTTCACGATTCCCGTGTCCCAGGAGGCCGCAGCCGCGATCGACGGCGCCGAGCTCCAGATCATGGAGGGACTCGGCCACTTCCCCATGTCGGAGGATCCCGAGGGCTTCGCCACCTACGTCCTCCCCATCCTCGATCGCATCGCCGACGACAGCTGACCTCCCCGCCCCCGCTGCCAGGGGCTATGCGTTGACAAGGGCGAGAGCGCCGCTGACCATGCCGCCACCAAGCCCCAACCCCGCATAGAGGTGCCCCATGGCCGACCGAATCGAAGGCGTCACCGTCGACGAGAACGTGATGATCCCGATGCGCGATGGCGTCCGGCTCCAGGCCGATGTTTACCGCCCCTCCGGCCCCGGCAGGTTCCCCACGCTCGTCTCCCGCACCCCGTACGGACGCACGGCCCTCGGCCCCCTCGTCATGGCCGACTTCTGGACCTCCCGCGGGTACGCCGTCGTCACCCAGGACACCCGCGCCCGCTTCGGCTCCGAGGGCGACTCCTACGAGCCCCACGTCAACGAGGCCCTCGACGGCTACGACACCATCGAGTGGGCCGCCGCCCAGCCCTGGTCGACCGGCTCCGTCGGCACATACGGCCAGTCCTACCTCGCCGCCGTCCAGTACATGGTCGCCGCCGAGTCGCCACCCTCCCTGAAGGCGCAGATGCCCGTCTCCGGTTCGACCGACTTCAAGCAGAGCTGGATCTACCACAGCGGCGGCGCCTTCGAGCACGGCTGGATGGCCGCATACGCTACCTCCAAGGCGCGCGACACCGCCCGCCGCCTCGGCCTCGATCCCGACCTCCCCGAGCTCGAGTCCGAGCTCGCCCAGGCCGACGGCTTCCGCCCCCTCCTCGACCACTCCGCCCGCGAGATGCCAATGGCCGCCTGGGCCGACCGCCTCTCCACGATCGCGCCCTACTTCGCCGACTACCTCGCCAACCCCGACGACGGCCCCCACTGGTGGAACATCAACCTCCGCCGCCGCTTCCATGAGGTCAACCAGCCGATGTACCACGTCGGTTCCTGGTACGACATCTTCGAGGAGGGAGCCCTCGAGGGGTACAGCGGTATCACCGCTCGTGGCGGCGAGCACGCCCGCCCCAACCAGAAGCTGCTGATGGGCCCCTGGGGCCACATCGGCTACACCGTCCCCACCACCGGTGGCTGCGGCGACCTCGACTTCGGCCCGAACGCGGCTATCGAGCTCAAGGAAGAGCAGCTCCGCTGGTTCGACCATTGGCTCAAGGGCGAGGACACGGGAATCATGGACGACCCTCCCGTTCGCATCTTCGTCATGGGCGACAACGTCTGGCGCGAGGAGAACGAGTGGCCCCTCGCCCGCACCGTCTACACGCCCTGGTACCTGCACAGCGACGGCGGCGCGAACAGCCTCAACGGCGATGGAACCCTCAGCCAGGATCCACCCGGCAACGAGCGTCCCGACACCTTCGTCTACGACCCCGCCGACCCCGTCCCCACCCTTGGCGGCAACAACCTCATCACGCCCCCCGGCGTGTTCGACCAGACCCCCGCCGAGCAGCGCGGCGACGTCCTCTGCTACACCAGCGAGCCCCTCGCCGCGGAGCTCGAGGTCACCGGACCCATCTCTGTCACGCTCTGGGCCACGAGTAGCGCCATCGACACCGACTTCACCGCCAAGCTCTGCGACGTCCGCCCCGACGGCTACGTCCAGAACATCCAGGACGGCATCATCCGCGCCCGCTACCGCAACTCCCTGCTCGAGCAGGAGCTGATGACCCCCGGCCAGTCCTACGAGTTCACCATCGACCTCTGGGCGACGAGCCACGTCTTCAAGCCCGGCCATCGCATCCGCGTCGACATCAGCTCCTCGAACTTCCCCCACTTCAACCGTAATCCCAACACCGGCCGCCCCATCCATACCGAGACCGAGTTGGTGCCCGCCCAGCAGACCGTCTTCCACGACGTCAACCGCTCCTCCTGCATCACCCTCCCCGTCATCCCGCGCTAGCGCGCGGGGGCTGCTGGCTACTGGGCTGTTGGCCCTTGGTTCATCCGCCCGGGGGTAGCGGTGTGGGTCCCGACCCCGACCACCAACCACCGATCACCGCCACACGAAAAAGCGCTCCACCCGAGAGTGGAGCGCTTTCCGCTGGAGGTAGTTTCCCGGAGCCGGCGCGCCTCGGTTGCCCTTGGCCCACCTTCCCGTCCGTCTCCCCCGAAGGGGCCCCGTCCGGTCTCCGCTCACCCCGCCTCCAACGCAAACGAGGTTACCCGCGCGCAATTTCGCCTGTAAACCCCTCGCGCGCGTTCCTTGACGATCCCTTCATCTATGCCCGCGCGTTATAGATTCGCGCCGTCGGGACGGCTGGAGTCGGCCGGATAAGCCACGAAAAAGCGCCCCACCCGAAGGTGGGGCGCTGCGTCTTGCTGGCTGTGGGGGGCGCTAGCCTCGCCTGACCTCCGCGTACTGCGCCGGAATCTCCTCGCCGAGCCACGACTTGCCCATGACTCCGTAGTGGCGCCAGCTCACGCCGCCGTGGGCCGCCGCCTGGTGGGCGTCGCGCAGCTTCCGCTCGAGCGGATGCTCCATGCGGCTCGCCGTCGTGCCCGCCGTGTTGTGGATCACGTCGACCACGTGACGGCTGGCCTGCGCCGCGTGCGTCGAGGCCAGCAGGCCCAGCCGCAGCAGATCCCACTCCGGCACCGAGCGCCCGCCGTCCAGCGGCCCCAGGTTCGCCTCGATGTCCTCCTGCGACTCCATCACGAAGGCCCGTGCGGCCCGCAGCGTCGCTTCCATCTCGCCCAGCCGGATGTACGCCTCGGGCTGGTCCTTCAGCTGTGAGCCCGACATCCACGGCGTCTTCACCATCGCCAGGTCCACGAACGTGTCGACCGCGCCCCGCGCGATGCCCAGCGCGACCGCTGCCTTGTTGTAGGGAACCTGTGAGGGGTTCCGGAGCGTCGGGTTTTCCCAGTGCGTCGTCGAGTCGAGTGCGTTCTGCGGCAGCATGTGCTTCGGCGGCACATACTGGTTGACGATTCGTACGTCGTGGCTGCCGGAGCCGCGCAGCCCCGCCATGTTCCAGGTGTCGACTGGCACGAACTCGCCCTTCGGCACCATGAATGAGGCGTCCGCCATCTCTCCCGTGTCCTCGTCCACGACCTCCGCGGCGGGATTCAGGACCAGGTTCCAGGTCGCGTTGAAGCAGCCGCTCGCAAACGCGCCCTGGTAGGTCGTGCGCCAGCCTTCCCCCTCGCGCTTCGCCGTGCGGCCGGGGAACTCGCCGTTCGGCGTCCCCAGCCCCGAGCAGACGAGGAAGTACCAGTCGTCGCAGATCTCGTGTGCGAAGGCCGGGTCCATCTGCCGCAGCACGAGCGCGTTAATCTCGGAGTTGATCTGGACGCACCAGCCGACCGATCCGTCGATCGCGCAGGTCTCCTCGATCGCCTCGATCTGGCCCCGCGCCGTCATGTCCTCGCCGCCCAGCTCCTTCGGCATGGTGTGCCGGTAGAGCCCCGTGTCCGCCAGCAGCTTGGAGACCCAGTCGGGCAGGCGCCGAAGCTGCTGCGCTTCGTCTCCGCCTGCCGCCAGCTCCTCCTTGATGTTCGCGATGCGCTCCGACATCGGCGTCTTCTGGAGCTCCGTACTCTTGTCAATGATCTCTTGGCGTACCATGCCGTACTCTCCCGCGTGAGTTTTCGCGCAGGGGATACTACCGAATCCCACGATTCGACACCCGCAGGAGAGCGCGCATGTCCGACACCGAGTACATCCCCGACGGATACACGGCCGTCACCCCCTACCTCGTCGCTGAGGACGCCGCCGCTCTCATCGACTTCCTCGCGAACTCCTTCGGCGCGGTCGAGCGCATGCGCATCCCCGGGCCCGATGGCGGCATTCGCCACGCTGAGGTCGTGATAGGCGGCGACGCGATCATGCTTTGCTCCGTCACGCCCCCTCAGTTCACGCTCACCAACGCGCACATCAACCTCTACGTCGAGGACGTCGACAGCACCTACGCTAGGGCCATGGGCGCCGGCGCTACCTCCGTGCAGGAGCCCGCGGACCAGATCTACGGCGACCGTGGTGCGTGCATCACCGATCCTTCGGGCAACACCTGGTCGCTCTCCAGCCCCGTCGAGGAAATCACCGAGAGAGAGGTCAGGAATCGGCTGAAGGCGGCGGACGACGCCTGACTTGGGCTCCAGCGGTTCCCGCCAGGCCTCGCCAGGCTTATGCTTGCCGACCGCAATCCCTTGGTTCGCCAAAAACCGGCGGACCAGTTGCCACAAGGAGCCCCAGATGTCCGACGTCAAGCCCGTTCCCGACGGCTACACCGCCATCACGCCCTACCTCGTCGCCGAGGACGCCCCCGCCCTCCTCGACTTCCTCGCCAGTGGCTTCGGCGCCGTCGAGCGCATGAGGCTCCCCATGCCTGACGGCTCCATCGCCCATGCCGAGGTTGAGATTGGCGGCGCCGCCGTCATGCTCGGCTCGTCGTCGGGTTCCGACTTCCCGCCCATGCAGGCCCAGATCCACCTGTACGTCGAGGATGTCGATGCCGTCTACGCCCGGGCGGTGAGTGCGGGCGCCACTGCCGTCGCCGAGCCCGAGGACCAGTTCTACGGCGACCGCATCGCCCGTGTCCTCGATCCCGCCGGCAACCACTGGTCCATCGCCACCCACATCGCCGAGGTCAGCGCTGAGGAGATGGCGCAGGCCATGGAGGCCATGGGCGAGGGATAGTGGTTGGTGGCTAGTGTGAGTAGTGGCTAGTTGCTGGTGGCTCGCTAGCCTCAGTCGGCGAGCCGCACCCTGAAGTCCGCAGGGTTCACCCCTGGCTAGACGCTCTCTTGCGCGTTTGCCTGCACGGCCGTGTGCCGCCCTCGGCCCCCAAGAGCCAACAGCCAGGAGCCGACAGCCCCGTATACTCGCCGCCACCAGCCACCAAGGAGCCCCCATGCCTCCTCTACGCATCGGCCTTATCGGCAGCGGCGGCATCTCTCGCGCCCATATGCCCGCCTTCCTTGAGCACCGCGACGAGGTCGAGCTGGTCGCCGTCTGCGACATTCGCGAGGAGGCCGCGCAGGCCTACGCTGCCGACGCCGGCGTCGACCCGGGCTCCGTCTACACCAACACCGCCGACCTGCTCGCCCGCGACGACATCGAGGCCGTCGACATCGCCACCATCCACGAGGCCCACGCCAGCAATGCCATTGAGGCCGCGAAGGCGGGCAAGCACGTGCTCCTCGAGAAGCCGATGGCCTGCTCTGTCCAGGAGGCCCGCGACATCGTCAACGCCTGCGACGACGCGGGCGTGACCTTCATGGTCGCGCAGATGCTGCGCTACCTCCCCCACTACCAGAACGTGAAGCGCATCATCGAGGGCGGCGAGCTCGGCGACATCTGGGCCTGCCGCGCCGACAGCTGGTTCGGCGCCGCCCTCCCCGGCAGCATGACCAGCATGAACCGCGGCGACTGGTGGGGCTTCGACGGCAAGAAGAACGGCGGCGGCAGCGTCATGATGGTCAGCACCCACCAGGTCGACCTGCTCCGCTACTTCGTCGGAAACGTCGTCCGCATCACCGCCAGAACCTGGGGCGACCACCCCCTCATGAAGAACGGCGCCGAGGATCGCGCCGTCGCCACCTTCGAGTTCGACAGCGGCGCCATGGGCACGCTCCTCTCCAGCTACAGCGCCCGCACGCCCTGGATGTACCAGTCCCTCATCATCGGCACGAAAGGCACCATCTACACCGTCCCCGACCTCGAGGGGAACGTCGTCGACCAGCACCACGCCCCCGCGCACATCGCAGCCGAGTCGCGTGAGACGGAGCCGGGGCACAACGGCATCCACGCCTTTAGCGAGGTCGGCGCCGACATGGAGGGCCTCGTCGGCGACAACCCCTTCACCAACGAGATCGTCCACTTCGCTCGCTGCATCCGCGAGGGCAAGGAGCCCATCAGCAGCGGCCACGACAACCTCAACACCATGGAAGCCGTCCACGGCATCTACGCCGCCTCCGAGGCCGGCCACACCATCAACGTCGCCGACCTGTAGCGACCGTCGCTACCCCGCCTCGACGCCCTCCAGCTTCCGGATGTTGACCGGCAACGAGGTCATGCGCGGCATCCCGTAGATCGGGTCGAAGTCCTCATCGAAGCTGACGAGCTTGTTGGTGTTGCTCCCCCAGGTGCGGAAGGTGTCCTCCTCCCGCTCGACGCTGTCGCCCCAGGAATGCGCCATCGAGATCACGCCCGAGGGGACCGTGTCGTCGGGCTCGACCACCCCGCGGATGGCGCCGTGCTTCGACGCGATCTCGACGATGTCCCCCGCCTTCAGCCCCAGTGCCCGCAGGTCGAAGGGCGAGAGGAAGGCCGGGTTGTAGCTGTACTTCTCCATCAGCTCCGGGATCTGCTGCCCCATGCCGTTGAAGACCTGCCGCATCCGCCGCGTGATCAGCCGGTGCGTGTACTCCTCCCCCGGCTCCAGCGCCGCTCCCCCCGTGAGCGGCTCGCCGCGCACATCGCGCAGGTCCTCCATCATCCGCCCGAACCCGACGTTCAGGCGCGCGTCCTTGCCCGGTTCGCGCGCCTCCACGCGGATGCTCGCGTCCGGGTAGAGCCGCCCGCCAGGCGTCCCTTTCACCTCATCAAAGGGGATGCGCGAGCCCTCCATCATCACGTCGAACATCTCGTCCGAGGTCAACTTCCTGTCGATGTCGAGCGGCTTGCCACGGAACGTCATCGGCGTCCGCATTCGGTGCGCCAGCCCCCAGAAGAGCTCCCACTCCTGGATCACGTCGAAGTCCGGCTCGATCAGCGCCGGCGTGTAGTGCGCGTACGGAACCGTGTAGCCGCCGTGCCCGTACGTCTCCGCCACCGCCTCCGGCAGCATCGTCACGTCCGGACGCTCCAGCGAGAGCTTGCACGCGATGACGTAGTGCGAAAGCTTCGCCGTCGCCGACATCCGCCAGTCGATCGTGACCAGTAACTCCAGGTTCTTGAACGCCTCCACGATGCGGTCGTGGTTGGGGACGCTGACCGCCGGGTCGCCTGCCATCACGAACAGCGCCCGCACCTGCTCCGGTCCCGGCGTCAGGATCTCGTCCGCGAGCACGTTTGCCGGGAACTGCCCGTCGTTGTGTTTCAGCCCGCGGAAGCGGCTCTCCAGCGCCGAGTCTTGCGGCAGGAGCGGCTCCAGCTCCTCCGTCTGCGCGCGCCAGGTGCGTCCCGGCAGCAGCACGTACGGGTTCGGAACCTCCTCGCCCTCGCGCAGCCACCGCCCCGTGATCGTGTTCAGCGCCAGCACCAGGTACTCGTGCAGGGTGCCCCGCGGCTGCATGTCGAGCCCCGTGCCCGAGGTCACGCGCCCGCGCTGCCCCGCTGCGAAGGTGCGCGCCGCCTCCTGCATCAGCGCCGCGGGCACGTTCGTGCGCTCCTCCACGTAGTCGGGCGTGAAGTCGTTGACGGTTTCCCGTAGCTCCTCGAAGCCCTGCACGTTCGCCTGCACGAAGTCCGCGTCGTACAGCCCCTCCTCGATGATCGTGCGGATGATGCCCGCCAGCAGCGTCGCGTCCTCGCCCGGCTTCACCTGCAGGTGGATGTCCGAGCGCCTCGCGCACTCGGTTTTGCGCGGGTCGATCACGATTAGTTTCAGCCCGGCCTTGCGCGCGTCGTTGATGCGCTTCCACGGGTTCTGGTGGGGAATCCCGCCCCACATGGAGATCACCGGATTCGCCCCGATCAGCATCCACGTGTCGGCGTCCTCGAACGGGTGCGCGCCCGCGTCCCACTTGCCGTGCATCGACTGCGCCACCGGCTTCGCTTCCTGGTCGATGGTCGCCCCGCTGTAGAACGACGGCGACCCGATCGCACGCAGCCAGTCGCCGCTGATGCTCAGCGACATGAGCGCACCGCCGGCCCCGCCCCACAGCGCCACCGCCCGCGGCCCCCGCTCCTCGATGATCGCCGTCAGCTTCGCCGCGATCTCGTCCAGCGCCTGCTCGCTGCCGATGGCCTCGAAGCTTCCGTCCGGCCGCCTTCGCTGCGTCGAGCGGATGCGGTCGGAGTGATTGTGCTGGTCGTGCAGGTGGCGGCCCTTGATGCAGGTGTACCCGCCGTAGATCGGGTCCGAGGCGTCACCCCGCACCGCCACGGCGCGGTTGTCCTCGATGTCGACCTCGATCGCGCAGTACGCGTGGCAGAACCGGCAGAACGACTTCTTCGTCTCGATCACGGTGGGACCTCCGCGGGAACCTCTCGGCGGTCAGCGCTCGCCGCGCCCCGTTGGCGCCATCCTACCGCTCCGGGGAAGGCCCTAGGACGATTCCTCGCCTTCGTCGAAGCGCCGGTGCGTGTCCTCGATGGCGACGTCGAGGTCGTCCCACAGCCGCTCCACCATCGAGCGCAGCCGCATGTTCTGGTAGGCGCCCCAGACGGTCATCGCTGGCGGCACGACGAGGATGGAGACGATCAGCGCGTACGCGATCGTGATTGCCGCCGTGATGCCGAACTCCGCGAAGGACGTCAGCGGCGAGAACGTTAGCACCGCGAATCCGAGCGCCGTCGTCAGTGCCGAGCCAAGCAGTGCCGAGCCCGTCGTCGCCAGCGTTCGGACGGCGGCCTTCTCCGGGTTGCGCAGCCTCGAGAACTCCTCCCGGTAGCGGTGGATGACGTGGATGGTGTAGTCCACCCCGATGCCTATCGAGAGCGCCGTGATGATCGAGGTGACGATCGTGTAGGGGATGCCCAGCAGCGCCATCGTGCCAAGCACCCAGATCAGTACCAGCACGATGGGCGCGACCGCGATGAACGCCAGCGCCGGCTGCCGCAGTGTCACCCAGAAGAAGATGATCAGGATCCCGAGCGCCGCCGCGATCGTCGTCGCGATCGCCTCTGTCTGCCGGTCCCTGATCTCATCCGCTACCGCGAGCGTGATGATGTCCTGGGAGGTGGCGGTGATGTCGTCGTCGCCGCCGAACCAGAGCGCGCGGATGTCGTCGTGCATCCCCTTCGTCTCGTGCGGATCGCCCGAGTAGGCCCGGAACTGGATCAGCGCGGTGTCGTTCCCGTCCGGGTTGTCCACCAGCACGTGCCGCAGCCCCACGGGATCGCGTTCGCCCAGGGCGTCGAGGAAGCGCTGGATGAGCGCCGGGTCGAGGTGCAGCCCCGCCGTCGCGTCGTTGAAGAGCCGCTCGAGCTCCGGGTCGTAGCGGAGGTCGCCCTCCCCGTCGTTCGTGATCCAGTCGTCCGTGAGAACCGCGAGCGACGCCTCCACGCGCCCCTCCGCTGCTCGCGGGCGGGTTCGTTCATCCTTGAACGCCTCCGTGAAGTCGAAGAGGTTCTGGATGGTGCGTGTGTCGGTGATTTCGGCCTGCACCAGGACGCTCACGACCTCGGTGGAGCCTCCCACGGCCTCGTCCAACGTATTCAGATCCTCCAGCGCGTGGCCGTCTCGGGGGAGGATGTCGCGCACGCTGAAGTTCGTCGTGAGATCCGTCGTCGCGAACCCGAACCCGATCGACGCCACCGCCACGAAGGCGATGTAGGGCGCCGGCCGGCGTGAGATCGAGGCTCCCAGCCGCTCCGCCAGCCGCTCGATGCCGGGGAGTGCGTTAGCGATCGGGCGTACCGGGGGTAGCGTCCCCCGTGCCTCCCGCCGCCGGTCGATGATCGTCCGTACCGCGGGGATGAGCGTGAGCATCACGATCAGGCTGAGGCCTACCCCCATCCCCGCCACCACGCCGAAGTCCCCGATGGCCCCGATGGGGGAGATCAGGTTCGTCAGGAAGCTCACGATCGTGGTGGCCGCGGCGAGCGTCAGGGGAATGACCACGTTGCGCAGCCCCATCCGGACGGCGCTCGCCACGGGTTCACCCGCGATGCGCTGCTCGCGGTAGTGCGAGACCGCCTGGATCGAGTAATCCACCGTGAGGCTGATGAGGATCAGGGGCACCATCGAGGTGAGTGCGTTTGGCGGCCCGATCGCCCCGAACCCGTCCGGTCCCAGCCAGCCCTCCCCACCCACCGTCCAGAGCACCGCCAGGATCAGCCCCGCGACCGTCAGCAGCAGGTCCGAGAGCGTGCGCATGAAGAGAAGGGTGAGCAGCGCCACGACCAGGAGGGCGATGCCCATCACGGGCAGCATGCGAGAGCCTGTTGCTTCCCGAACCTCCTCCTCGATCACCGGCACCGACAGGCTCCGTACGCGCAGAGGGCCCTCGTCCGCCTCCGTCAACTCGTCGATGCGGAGCTGTGCGTCGTCGCTCGCTTCGTCGTCGGTCTCGAGCACCCGTACCATCGCCACCCCGACGGGTGTCCCGTCCGCGTCGATTCCGACCAGCGCATCGAGCGTTGCGTACAGCTGCGCCGTTTCGGGCGTCGTGCGCAGGTACTCGATCGTCGCGTCGATCTGCGCCTGCGGCACCGAAGCGAAGTCGTCCGTTTCCAGCAGGAACGCCAGCACCTGTGTGGGCGCGAGGATCGGGTTCGTCGGCGGGAGCAGGTTGCCTACCTGCGGATCGGCCGCGATCCGCCCCAGCAGGCCGTGCATCTGCGCGAGTCCGTCGGGCGTCAGCGTCTCCCCGCGGAAGACGAGTGTGACCAGGTTCACGTCGGCGGATTCGCCGAAGAGCTCGTCGATCTGCGCCATCGCCCGGGCGACGTCGCTGTCCTGGGGCAGGAATGCCTCGTTCTCCGCCTGTGGCGCCCGCTGCCCGATTCCCGCCACCAGCACCACCGTGACGATGGCGAGGACGGCGAGCGTGACCCACGGCCGGGCCGTCACCGCCCGGCTGACCAGGTCCAGAAGCTTACCCATAGGGGGCCATTGTCAGGATGCCCGAAGAGCGCGGCAACTCTGGTTCCGTGAGCCCGCCTACGGCTCCTCCCCCAGCTCCGTCCGCGCCCGTTCGACAGCATGTCGCAGCCGCAGGTTCTGGTACGCCCCCCACACGATCATGGCCGGCGGCACGACCAGCACCGCCGCCACCAGCGCGTACGCGATCGTGATCGCCGTGACGACTCCGAACTGCTGGAACGGCGTCAGCGGCGAGAACACCAGCACGCCGAATCCGAGTGCCGTCGTCAGTGCCGACCCGATCAGCGCCGAACCGGTCGTCGCGAGCGTCCTGCTCGCCGCCGCCTCGGGGTCGCGCAAGTGTGCGAACTCCTCCTTGTAGCGGTGGATGACGTGAATCGTGTAGTCCACCCCGATCCCGATCGAAAGCGCGGTGATCAGCGCAGTCACCACGTTGTAGGGGATGCCCAGCAGCGCCATCGTGCCCAGCACCCACACCAGCACCAGCACAATCGGTCCGACGGCGATGACCCCCAGCGCCGGCTGCCCCTGGGTCACCCAGAAGAAGATGGTGAGGATGACCAGCGCTGCCCCGATCGTCGTCACGATCGCTTCCGTCTGGCTCTCCGTGATGACCTCGACGATCTCGAGGCTGATGATGCTCCCGGAGGTCGCGGTGAACTCGTCCTCCCCGCCGAACCAGAGCCCGTTGATGTCCTCCAGCATGGCCGCCGTCCGCCTCTGGTCGCCCGCCAGGGCCCGGAACTGGATCAGGAGCGAGTCCGCCCCCTCCGAGTTGTTCACCAGCACCCGCGCAACCGCTTCGGGATCGAGCTCCGCTAGCCGGTCGAGGAACGCCTGCGCGACAACCGGGTCGACCCGAACGCCCGCCGACCCCTCCTCGAAGAGGGTCGCCAGTTCGGGGTCGTACCTGTCACCGGGAGCGCCGCTGTCCGTAATCCAGTCGAGCACGAGCAGTCCCACCGACCCTTGCACGTCCCCGACCACCCCCACCGGCCGCCGCAGGTCGTCCTGGAACGCGTCCGTGAAGTCGAGCAGGTTCAGGATCGTGCGCGCCTGCGTCACCTCTGCCTCGATGAGCACGTTCACCGCTTCCGTCGAGCCCCCGAAGGCCGAGTCGAGCGTCTCCAGGTCCGTCATCGCATCGCCGCCTGAGGGCAGGAAGTCCCGAGTGTCGAAGGTCGAGTCGATGCGCGTCGCCGCCAGCCCGAGCAGCACGGTCACCACCGCCACCAGCCCGAGGTAGGGCGCCGGTCGTCGCGCCAGCTCCCGTCCCAGCGCCTCGACCGCCCCGCCCACCCCCGGTAGCGCGTTCGCGATCGGGCGTGCCGGTTGCAGGCTCCCCTTCGCTTCCCGCCGCCGGTCGAGGAGTGCCCGTCCCGCCGGGACCAGCGTCAGCATCACGGTCAGCCCGAACGCCACCCCGACCCCCGCCGTGATGCCGAAGTCGCCGTTCGCCGGGATCGGCGAGGCGAGGTTCGTCAGGAAGCTCACGACCGTCGTCCCCGCCGCCAGCGCCAGCGGGATGGTGACCGTGCGCAGCCCTTGCCGCACCGCTCCCGCAACCGCCTCCCCGGCGATCCGCCGCTCGCGGTACAGCGCCACCGTCTGGATCGCGTAGTCCACCGCCAGTCCGATCAACATGATCGGCACCATCGTCGTCAGGATGTTCGGGGGCCCGATCCACCCCAGCGCGTTCGGCCCCAGCCAGCCCTGCGCCCCCGTGATCCACACGATCGTCACGAGCAGCCCCGCCAGCGTGAGCAGCAGGTCCGAGGGTGAGCGCATGAACAGGAACGTGAGCGCCGCGATCACCAGCAGCGCGACGCCCATGAGCCGCAGCATCGTCGAGCCTGTGGCCCGGTCGCCCTCCTCGTCGATCGTCGCCTCCGACACGCTGTGCGCTGCCAGCGGCCCCTCGACCCCCTCCGTGAGCTCGTGGATTGCCAGCTCGGCCTCGACCAGCGTTTCGATGTCGCCCGGGTCACGCAGGCGAAGGGTGGCGATCGCGATCGGCGTGCCGTCCGTGTCAACGCCCGTCAGCGCATCGAGCGATGCCCGCTGCTCCGCCAACGCCCGTTCCCCCCGGATGCGGTCGAGCGCCGCGTCGACTTCCGCCTGCGTCGTATCCCCGAACCCCTCCACCCCCAGCACCGCCGCCAACGGCTCCGTCGGCGCGACCACCGCGTCCCCCGCCGCCAGCACGTCCGCCACCCGCTCATCCGAGGTCACTCGCTCGACCACACGGTCGATCTGCGCGAGCCCCTCCGGGGTGAGGGCTTCCCCCCGGAAGAGCAGCGTCACCGAGGCCGTCTCTGCCGACTCCCCGAATCGCTCCTCGAGCTTGGCGAGCGCTACCGCGACGTCGCTGTCGTCCGAGAGGAAGATCTCGTTGTCGGCCTGCGGCGCCCGCTGCGGGATGCCTGCCCCCAGCGCGACCGTGATGGCGGCGACCACTGCCAGCGTCACGACCGGACGCACCGTCACGACCCAGCTCAGCGCGTCGAGCACCCGTCCCATGGCGCGCCATTCTCACCGCGCCCGCGGCGTCCGCCAACCGGCGGCGCTGTTGAAGCCCCTAACCCCAGTGCCCCGCCATCGGCGGGCTGTTCCACACCTCCGCGATGCGCCCCTCCACCACGCGGAACACCTCGATCCCGCAGATGCGCAGCTCGTCCCCCACTACTTCCGCCTCCACCCCCGACGCCGCGAGCTCCGTCCCCGTGGGCCCCGTCATGTTCCAGACCCACGTCACGTCCCGCCCGTCGCCCGCCAGCACCAGCGTCTCGAAGTGCAGGCTGCGTCCGTCCGCCGACGTCCCCGCCCTTCGCTCGCTTGTGACCCGCTCCAGCTGCTCGGTGTGGCTCATCACCCGCGCCCGGCCCGCATCGTGCCGTACGTAGGGGTCGGCGCAGTACTCGACCACCGCCGAGCTATCGCCGAGGTTCCAGACCCGCTCCACGTAGTTCGCGACGATGTCGCGCGGCTCAAACTCCGCCATAGGCGAAGTGTCGCACATGGCCGGGCGCTTGCCCTGCCCCCAAAGCCGGTATCATCCCGCTGCTACCACCCAACCGGAGGCCCGACGTTGGTCCGACAAGAGATTCTCGATCGCCAGGAAGCGCTTCACGACACCCCCATCCTCGACCGCCTCGCCAACATGCGCGAAGCCCTCGTCCAGGCCGGCGATGAAGCCCAGCAACTCCGCCACATGCCCGGCTGGGCCGTGCAGGAGATGATCGACGCCGGCATCTACCGCATGGTCGTCCCCGCCGAGCTCGGCGGCGAAGATCTGCTCGCGCGCGAGCAGATCGAGGTCATCGAGGCCGCCTCCGCCATCGACGGTTCCGTCGGCTGGTGCGTCCAGATCAACTCGGAGATCAACGCCCTCGTCCTCCGCCAGATGACCCGCGAGTTCGCCCACGAGATCTGCGACGACTGGAACTACCTCGTCTGTTCGGGGCTCGGCACGCCCAACGGCCCCTTCCCCGGCCGCGAGGCCCAGCGCGAGGGCGACGGCTGGCGCGTGACCTATCAGGGGGCATTCGCCAGTGGCTGCCACAGCGCCACCTACAACCTCGTCCTCACCGGCGAGACCATCGACCCCACCACCGAGAAGCCCGTTGATGCCGCGTTCATGGTTCCAAAGGGCGAGTTCGAGATCGTCGATACGTGGGACATGGCCGGCCTGCGCGGCTCCGGCAGCCACGATGTCCGCGTCGTCGGCTACGTGCCCCCCGAGCATGTCCTTCCCCAGGCCGCCCTCGCCCCCACGAAGCTCTGGGAGAACCCCACCTACCGCAACCCCAACCAGGTGCCCTACAACAAGGGCGCCGTCGCCCTCGGCATCGCCCGCGGCGCCCTCGACGAGTTCACCACCCTCGCTGTCACCAAGACGCCGTGGGGCGCCGGTTCGCTCCTCAAGGACCTGCCCGAAGCCCCCGTCCGTCTTGGCGAGATGGAGGCGACCTGGGCCGCTGCCCGCGCCTTCCTCATGGAGACGCAGGACGAGATCGAAGCCGACCTCGGGCCCCTCGACGGTGGCAAGGAGTACCCCGACTGGCCCCTCGCCCGTCGCGGCCTCCTCGCCTCCACCCACGCCGCCCAGGCCTGCCGCCACGTCGTCGACGTCATCCACAACACCGCCGGCACGACCGCCAGCCGCATGAGCCACCCGCTCGAGCGCAAGCTCCGCGACGCCCATCAGGCGGCGGCCCACGGCGGTGTCAGCTGGCGCCACTACGGCAATCTCGGCCGCACGTGGCTTGGCGAGGATCCGCCCCCGCAGTACGCCACGCCCACCCGCGCGTAGGAGAGTCCCGCATGGTCCGTCCCGAGATCATCGAGCGCCAGAACGCCATCAAGCAGACGCCCATGCTCGAGCGCATCGCCGCCATGAAGGAGATGCTCCTGCAGGCTGGCGACGAGGCGCAGGAGCTGCGCCACCTTCCCGAGTGGGCCTCGAAGGAGATGGCCGATCAGGGGCTCTACCGCTTCGTCCTCCCCGAGGAGCTCGGCGGCGAGAACGTCAACGCCCGCGCGCAGATCGAGAACGTCGAGGCTGCCTCCGCCATCGACGGTTCTGTCGGCTGGTGTGTCCACATCAACTCCGAGATCAACGCCCTCGTCATCCGCCGCATGGAACCTGCGCTGGCCCACGAGATCTGCGACGACTGGTACGTCCTCGTCTGCTCCGGCCTCGGACCCCCCAACGGCCCCAACCCCGGCCGCAAGGCCCGTCGCGACGGCGACGGCTGGCGCCTCAACTATCAGGGCTCCTTCGCCAGCGGCAGCCACAACGCCACCTGGAACTTCGTCATGGCCTCGCAGATGACCGACGAGGACACCGGCGAGACGCCCGTGAACTCCTTCATGGTCCCCCGCGGCGAATTCGAGGTCGTCGACACCTGGGACACCGCCGGCATGCGCGGCTCCGGCAGCCACGACGTCCGCATGACCGACTGCTACGTGCCACCCGAGCACACCCTCCCCGAGGTCGCCCTCGCCTCCAGCGAGATCTGGGAGAACCCCACCTACCGCAACCCCACCCACGCCGTCTACAACAAGGCCGCCGTCGCCCTCGGCGTCGGCCGCGGCGCCATCGACTCCTTCATCGAGCTCGCCAACGTCAAGACCCCCTGGGGCTCCGGCTCAATGCTCAAGGACCAGCCGCAGGCCCAGATTCGCGTCGGCGAAGCGGAGGCCACGTTGCAGGCCGCTCGCACCTTCGTCATGGAGACGCAGGACGCCCTCGAGGCCCACCTCGGACCCCTCCCCTCACAGGGCGGACTCCTCACTCCCGACTGGGAGCACGCCCGGCTTGCCCTCCTCGCCTGCGCCCACGCCGCCCAGTCCACCCGCCAGATGGTCGGCGTCCTCAACAACACCGCCGGCACCACCGGCAGCCGCATGGACAGTCCCCTCGAGCGCAAGCTCCGCGACGCCCACCAGGCCGCCACCCACGCCCTCATCTCGTACCGCCACTACGAGAACATCGGCAAGACCTGGGTCGGCCACGACCCACCCCCCAACTACCGCCAACCCGAACGCGCCTAGCGGGCTGTTGGCCTTTGGCTGTTGGCTCTTGGTGCAAAGCGAGCTGCGCTGGCGGTCCGGCTTACTCGATTCTCGCGCCCTTCTCCAGATTGTGCCGCGCGCACAGGATGCGGATGTTGTCGGCCGTCGAGCTGCCGCCTCGTGAGTACGGGAGCTCATGGTCGTAGTGGATCTCATCATCGGCCCCGCAGAGCACGCACTTCCCGCCGTCCCGCAACCAGACTTCCTTCTTCACCGCGGACGGGATCACCCGTGTGGGTTCCTTTCTCAGCGCGGTTCCTGCCGTGGAGCCGTCGACACCTTTCAATCGAAACTTGAACACCCTCCGCCCACCCGAGACTTCGGCCCATGCGTCCGTCAGGTGAAACGTTCCGTTGTAGACCCACATTCCCTTTAGAAGTTTCTCGTAGACCCGCACCACTTCTGGTGGTTCCGATCCTGCTGCCTCGAAGAACAACCCGTTCTGCGTCAACCGGCCGCCCGGTGTCCTCAACTCTTGGTCAGCCGCGTCTGGGTTGGGTGCCTGCGGGCGGGGCACGTTGTGACCCTGATAGACGATGACGGTCCCTTCTTCCTCGACCCTGTCGGTGTAGGGCGCTCCTGCCTGCTGGCTCATCAAGATGACGCTGTGGGTCGGGCGAAGCCGAAAGTTCATGCCCCGCTGAAGGCTGGTGCCGCCCTCCTCTTGGCACATCGCGAAATAGGTCATGACTGTGTCTGGCGCGAACGGCACTGGCGGCTCCCGTATATCCGCTATATCCGCCGCCAGGATGCCAGGTTCCTTGTCGAGGCGCCCTCCGCAGCCGCACGAGAGTCAGAACACTTGTGTGAGTGGCCACCCGCCGCCAGGATGCCCGCAAGCGTGCCACCGTGTGGTCAGGGGAGTGAGGATGCCCACGATCTACGGGCGTGACTGGGACACCGCCCTCGATGGATTTGAGGATGCCGCTCTGTGCGTGCTTCCCGGCGTTCCTGACCCACCGGAACCGTTTCTCTTTGCCGTTGAGGCGCTACACGCCGTGCTCGTTGCTGCCGTGCTTCACCCCGAATGGGCAGTGGCGTGGTACCGAGGTCTGGAGACTGAAGAGAAGGAGTCGGGGCTCGACGGTGAGTGTGAAGACTTGGCAATGAACTTTGCGGAGGCTACAGCGGAGTCCGATGTGAGGCGTGTCGTCACTCTGTCTGTGGGATGCCGTAGCGACCTCTGCGAGGCTTTCCGCGTTGCGGCCGAGCGCGTCTTGCCTACCGCCGGGGGCGGGTGCGAACCCGGTGCCTACTTCAGCAAAGCCCTTCACGCAGTGTTGATTGCGGTGGTTCGGAACCCGCGGTGGGCGAGGGCGTGGTTCGATACAGTGTTCGCGACAGAAGGGCCAGATTCTGAAACTCACCACTGGGCCGCTGAATTTGTCGAAGTTTCGCAAGTCAGATTGCGCGGCGGGTGAGGTTGCCGCTTCGGGCGCATCACCGCCAACCCGAACGCGCCTGACGCGCTACCCGTCGAGAGCGATCGCCAGCCCCTCCACTACCTCCACCCCAGGGACGCGCCGCAGCGTGTCCGGCGCGACCGCGATCTTCGAGCTGCGCACGCCGCTCCCGAGAATGACCCGGTCGAGGTCGAACACGGCCGCGTCGACGTAGATCGGGAGGCCCTCCGGCAGCGCGAACGCCGTTACGCCGCCGATGGCCATGCCCGTGTGCGCCACCGTGTCCTCCGCCGACGCGAACGAGGCCTTGCGCACGCCCATCAGCTTCCTCACGCGACGGTTCACGTCGAGCCGCGTGTCCGCGCGCACGACGCACGCCGCGAACTGCCGCGGCTCGCTCCGCGAGGCGATCAGGATCGTGTTCCCGCACTCCGGCACCGGGTAGCCGTACTCCCGGCAGAAGTCCGCCGTGTCCCCGAACGCAGGGTCGATCGCGATGCGCTCGTACTCGATCCCGAGCGCTTCCAGCGCCGCAAGGACTGCTGCTTCCATGTCCGTGCCGGCCTCAGCCTCCAAGCGCCCGACCCAGCGCCGCCAGCTCGTCCGCCGCCCAGCGCCGCGACAACACCGAGGTCGGGACCGCCCCGTTCGATCCGTGGTAGGCCCCCGGGTACACGTGCAGCTCGACCGGAACGCCCGCGTCCGCCATTGCCCGCGCGTAGGCCACGTCCTCGTCGACGAACAGGTCGAGGTCGCCCACGTTGATGTAGGCCGGCGGCAGACCCGCGAGGTCCGTCGCCCGCGCCGGCGCCGCGTACACCGAGACGTCGTCGCCGCCCGCGTTCCCCGACAGGTAGGCGTTCCAGCCTGCGTCGTTCGCCTCGCGGTTCCAGGTGCGCCCGTCAGTGACGGCGTAGCTGCTGCGGGTGGCGTTGCGGTCGTCGAGCATCGGGTAGACGAGCAACTGATAGCACAGCGGGACCTCGCCCCGGTCCCGAGCCGCCAGCGCGACGCCTGCCGCCAGCCCCCCGCCCGCGCTCGCCCCGCCCACGGCGATGCGCGCCGGATCGAGGCCGAACTCCTCCCTTGAGCGCCATAGCCAGGCGAGACCCGCGTAGCAGTCCTCCAGCGGCGCCGGGAACGGGTCCTCCGGCGCCAGCCGGTACTCGACCGACGCCACCAGCACGTTCAGCTTGTCGGCGACGTTCGCGCAGTACGGGTCGTTCATCTCGACGTTGCCCATCACCATGCCGCCACCGTGGATCCAGTAGAGCGCGGCCGCCGGTTGCGGCAGACCCTCCGGCCGGTAGAGGCGCACGGGAACGTCCGGGTCGCCCTCCGGACCGGGAACCGTCCGGTCCTCGATGGCCACGTTCGCGGGAAGAACCGGTTGCGGCAGCGCCGCCCGCATCTCCGCCATCCGCTCCCGCGTTCCCGGGATGTCCGACCAGTCCCGTTCCGGTCGCGGCATCCCCTCGAAGACGGGCCGGTGCTCGTCGTCCAGCCGGCTGGCGATGTCGATTGGCGCTACGTCCATGGCGTCCTCCTCGTGCGTCGCGCGGCGAGTCTACGCCGCCCGCCCGCCGCCCCGCTCGCGTACGATGGCGCCCGATTCAGCGGGAGGGTTGGCCATGCGTACGCTCGACGGCAAGGTCGCCATCGTCACCGGCGCAAGCCGCGGTATCGGCGAGGATGTCGCCGTCGCCCTCGCCGCCGAGGGCGCGAAGGTCGCCATCGCCGCCCGCACCGAGGAGGTCCGCGACAAGCGCCTTCCCGGCACGATCCACACCGTCGCCGAGGGCATCCGCGCCGATGGCGGCAAGGCGCTCGCCGTGCGCATGGACGTGCGTGATCCCGAGAGCATCACCGCCGGCGTCGACCGCGTCGTCGAAGAGTGGGGCCGCGTCGACATCCTCGTGAACAACGCCGCCATCCTCGTTCCCGGCTCGATCGAGACCGTCCAGCCCCGCCACCTGGACCTCATCTGGCAGATCGACCTGCGCGGACCCCTCCTCCTCATGCGCGCCTGCGTGCCCCACATCCGCGCAGCCGGCGGAGGGCACATCATCAACGTCTCGTCACGCGCGGGCGTCTTCCCCGGCCCCGGCCCCTACCCCGAGACGCGCGCCAGCGGCGGCTTCTACGCGATGGTCAAGTCCGGCCTCGAACGCTACTCGCAAGCCCTCGCCATGGAGCTGCAGGACGACGGAATCGCCGTGAACGTGCTGTCGCCCATCGGACGCATTCGCACGCCCGGAAATATCTGGGCCGAGAACGACCCCGAGAACCCCACCCTCGAGTTCGAGCGCGCTCCCCACATGGCGAAGGGAACCGTCTGGATCTGCGAGCAACCCCCGGGCGAGTTCACCGGCCACATCCTCTTCGACGAGGACCTCTGCGCCGAGAAGGGCCTCTAGCGCCCCCTACCGCGTCAGCTCCGAGATATCCGGCCCGCCCTCCGTCGCGACTACCCCCGCCTCGCGCAGCGCTTCCACCTCCTCCGCTCCCATCCCCAGCAGCTCGCTCAGCACCTCCGCCGTGTGCTCCCCCATGCTCGGCGGCGGCCCCGCGATCCCCGACTCCGACCGCGACAGCCGCACGGGCGTGCTCGCCACCGGCAGCGTGCCCGCCACCGGGTGCGTGACCTCCTGGATCATCTCGCGGTGCTGCACCTGTGGGTCGTTCACCACGTCCGCGATGGTGTTCAGCGGCCCGCTCGGGATGTCCGCCCCCAGGAACTCCTTCAGCCAGTAGTCCCGCGGCTGCTTCCGGAACGCCTCGAACAACAGAGGCTCGAGCGCGGCGTGGTTCGCCGTCCGCTTCGGGCCCGTGTCGAAGCGCGAATCGTCGATCAGGTCGGTCACGCCCAACAGCGCGCACAGGATCGGCCACTGCTCGTCCCGGAACGCGAGCGCCACCACGATCCAGCCGTCGGCCGTCGGGAACGCCTGGAAGGGCGTCGCGCTCGGGTGCCGCGTGCCCAGCGGCTTCGGCGCCTCGCCGGTCACGAAGTACCGCATGATCGCGTTCTCCAGCACGCTCACCTGCGCGTCCAGCATGCTGATGTCGATTGCCTGCCCCTCCCCGCTCTTTCCCCGCTCGTGGAGTGCCGTCAGGATGCCGATGGCCGTGTAGAGCCCCCCCACGATGTCGCCGTACGAGACCCCCGGCCGCACCGGCTCGCCGTCCGGCTCGCCCGTGATCGACATCACCCCACCCATCCCCTGCACGATGATGTCGACCGCCGGGTGGTCCCGGTACGGCCCCGTCTGCCCGAACCCCGACGTGCTTGCGAAGATCAGTCCCGGGTTCCGCTCCCTCAGCGTCTCGTACCCGATCCCGAGGCGGTCCATCGTCCCCGGCGTGAAGTTCTCCATGACCACGTCGACCCTCTCCGCGAGGTCGAGCAACAGGTTCCGGCCTTCGTCCCGCGTCAGGTCGATCGCGATCGACCGCTTCCCTCGATTGATGCTGAAGAAGTAGCCGCTCCACCCGTTCTGGTACGGGCCGCTCGTGCGGGCCACGTCCCCCCACGGCGGACGCTCCACCTTGATCACGTCCGCCCCCAGGTCCGACAGCACCATCGCCGCATAGGGCCCCGAGAGCACCCAGGTCAGGTCAAGGATTCTGATGTCTTCGAGCGGCTTGGCCACGGCCACCGAGTATACGTGCGCGCTTGCGCGGCCTCGCGTTTGCACCCTGTGTTGCGTGCGACGCCCGACCCCGCCTCGCCTGGCCGTTCTCGTTCTGGCACATGCCCTGATGGCCGCCCTGCTGGTTGCCTGTGGCGGCGACTCCATGCCCGAATCCGCTCCTCCCGCGACAGCGAGCGACGAGCCCGGTCCCGGCGTCGTACAGGCCCGGCCTGACGGCACCACCCGCGTCAACATCGAGTTGCGTGAGTGGGCCATCGTTGCCGATGCCGAAGAGGTCGACGCCGGACGAATCTACTTCTTCGTGGAGAATGTCGGCCCGGACGATCCCCACGAGTTCCTCGTCATCCGCATCGGGGATGCCGAGATCGCCGACATCCCGGTCATCGACGGCCGTGTTCCCGAGGACGAGATAGACTTCGTCGACGAGATCGTACCCTTCACGGCCGGTAGTACCGCCTCGATCGTCATCGACCTGCCGCCCGGCAAGTACCTGCTCCTCTGCAACATCGCTGAGATCGAGGATGGGGAGCTCGAGAGCCACTACGAGCTCGGCATGCGTACCCGCTTCAACGTGAGGTAGGGCGGCCGCCTACCGCTGACCCCGCAGCCGCGGATCGAGCGTGTCCCGCAGCGCGTCTCCGAACAGGTTGAACGCCAGCACCGTCACGCTCAGCGCGAGGCCCGGGAAGATGGCGATCCAGGGCGCCCGCACGAAGTAGGTGCGGTTGCTGCCCGAGAGGTCCGCCCCCCACGACGGCGTCCCCTGCTCCACCCCCACCCCCAGGAAGCTCAGCGCCGACTCCGTCAGGATGGCCGCCGGGAGCGTCGTGCTCATCACGATCAGCAGCAGGCCCACCAGGTTGGGGAAGATGTGGCGCCACATGATCCGCGTCTCGCTAGCGCCGATGACACGCGCCGATTCGACATAAATCGCCGCCCGCTGCTCCAGCACGTTCCCCCGCATGATGCGGAAGATCACGGGCGTGAACACGATGCAGATCGCTACCACCAGCAGGAACTCCTCGGCGGCGAGAACCTGCCCGAGGTTCGGTAACTGGTCCCGTAACGAGGCGTGCAGGGTCAGCGCGAACAGGATCGAAGGAAACGCGATGAGCACGTCGGCCACGCGTCCGAAGGCGAAATCGACGACACCCCCGAGGTAGCCCGCGATGAGCGCCAGCGCCGTTCCCCCCAGCGCCGCCACGATCACCGTCGCCAGCCCAATCTTCAGCGAGACGCGGCCTCCGTAGAGCACCCGCGACCACACGTCGCGACCCTCGCGGTTCGTCCCGAAGAAGTGGCTGGAACTGGGCCCTTCGAGGATGGGCGCCACGCCGAACCCCTCGGGGTCGCTTGTGCGGAGCACCGGGGCGGCAACGGCGCCGATAACCATCAGGATGATGAGGACCGCCCCGATCGTGCCCAGCCGCTGCTGCTGCAGGAAACGCAGCACGCCGGCGAAAGGCCGCGCCGGTGGTCGCATCGCCTCCTGGCTCAGGGCCGCGGTCGCATCCGTCGTCTCCGTCATCAGTACCGGATCCTTGGGTCGACGAACGTGTAGATGACGTCCACTGCGAGATTGATGATGGTGAACATGAAGGCGAACACCATGATCGCCGCCAGTGCCACCGTGTAGTCGATCGAGACCACCGACTCGAACACGAGCAGCCCGAGCCCCGGAATCCCGAAGATCTGCTCCGCGATCACCGAGCCGCCCAGCACCGCCCCCAGCTGGATGCCGATCACCGTGATCACCGCGATCATCGAGCTGCGGAACACGTGCCGCAGGACGACGGCCCGTTCGCGCAGACCCTTCGCCCGCGCGGTCCGGACGTAGTCCGAGTAGAGCGTCTCCAGCATCGAGGAGCGCACGATGCGCGCCACGTAGGCCGCCGTCGCGATCGCCAGCGTGATGGCCGGCCAGATCACGATCTTCAGGTTGTTGAGCGGGTCGTCCTCAAAGCGGACGTACTCCCACAGGGGCGTCCATGCCCACCAGATCGCGGGTAACGTGATCACCAGCGTCGCCACCCAGAAGTTGGGCACGGAGATCCCCGAGATCGTCACAATGCGTAAGGCCCCGTCGAGGAACGTCCCCGGTCTGATGGCTGAGATGATCCCAACGGGTATGCCGATCATCGCCGTCAGCAGCACCGTCAGCAGCCCCAGTTCCGCCGTCACCGGCAGGCGCGACCGAATCTCGGGCGTCACCGGTCGGCGGTTCTTCAGGGAAATGCCGAAGTCGCCCTGGAGCGCGTTCCACGCCCAATCCCCGTACTGCACGAAGAAGGGCCGGTCGAGCCCGAACTCCTCCTCGAGGCTGGCGATGGCCTGCTTGTTCTGGTCCGGCGACACCAGGCCGAATCCCGTCAGCGCCGCGTTCCCCGGCCGCAGGAACAGCAGCCAGAACAGCAGTAGTGACATCCCGAACAACATGAACGGGACGGCGATCAACCGGCGTGCGATGTAGGCCTGCATGCCCGGCAGACTCCATGGAGGCAGGGCGAGGACGAGCCCCCGTCCTGCCTCCTCGGTCTCTGGCTCCTAGCCCTTGACGTACATGTCGTGTGTCCGGTTCAGCAACCCGCCCAGGAGGACATCGTCCTCGGGGAAGTTCCCGAGCCGCGAGTTGTACACGACCCAGCTGTGGCCCGGCACTGGCAGGTTGATGCCCGGCACCAGCTCCTCGAGCGCGAAGAGCTGCATCTCCTCCATCTTCTGGAGGCGAAGGTCCGGGTCGACCTCCTGCGCCTGCGCAGCCGTCAGTTCGACGAGCTTCTCGGCGTTGGCCACCAGGCTCGCGTCAGGCTGGTCTCTCCCGAAGCTCCACGACACCCCCGCGAAGGCGTCCGGGTTCATCATCGTCATGTTGTAGATCTCGGGCGTCGTGCTCGCGTTATACGGCACCACGAAGAGCTCCCACTGCTTGATTGGCTCGCGCGCCCGCGCCACGTACGTCGTCACGTCGTGGATCAGCGGCTCTGACGCCACCCCGAGGTTCTCCTCCATCTGCCGCGCAAGGAACTCCGCCAGCGTCGAGCCTCGAGGATCGATGCTCGTCTCGATGCGGATGTTGTCGATTTCGATTCCCGAAGCCTCCCACAGCTCCCGCGCCTTCTGCGGGTCGAACACCCGGTACGACTTCAGCGTCTCCTGGTCGAGCGCGAAGCCCGGCAAGGCCTGCCCCACGGGACCGTCGTATACCCCGTCGCCGGCGTACAGCGTCGCGATCATCGCGTCGTAGTCGATCGCGTACGAGATCGCCTGGCGAGCGCGCTTGTCCACGAACTTGATGTTGTCGTACGCGAGGAAGCGGGCCTCCGTCGAAGCCACCTCCTTCGCCACGAAGCGGTCGTCGCCGGTGAACTCTTCGAACTCGATGCTGTCGGCGATCGCCGGGATGTAGTCGATGTCTCCCGCGAAGAACGCCGCCTTCACCGCCGCCCGGTCCACGATGATGCGTGTCTCGTGCCGGTCGATGTACGGGGCGCCCTCCAGGAAGTGCGTCGAGGGGTTCTCGTGCGCGTAGTAGTCCGGGTACCGTGCCAGCGCCACGCCCGCGCTGTCACGCTGCTCGATGATGTACGGACCCGCGCCCGCGTCCAGCTCCTGCACGTTGCCGTTCGCCTGCTGGTCAAGCAGCGCCTTCGAGACGATGCCGTACGCCGTCGAGGCCATCAGCACCGGCGCCGATGCCGCCGGCGCCTTCAGATCCACCCTCGCCGTCGACTCGTCCACCGCGGTGATCGTGTCCATGAAGCCCCAGTTCGCCTCGTTTACCTGCGAACCCTGGTCAGCAAGCAGTGCGGGGAACCGGCTCCAGGTGCTCGAGACGTCCTCCGCCGTCACGGCGCTGCCGTCGTGGTGGAACGTCATGCCCGAGCGCAGCGGGAACACAATCGTCGTGTTATCAGGCTGCTCCATCGCCGTCGCTGCATCGAACAGGAACTCGTTCGTCGAGACCTTGTAGAGATGCGTGTGGTTGTAGATGCGAGCCAGGATCTCGTTGTTGTTGATGACCTTCAGGCCCGGGTCGATCCCGTCGTCGACCTGCGTCTTGCTCTGTCGGAACGTGCCGCCGGGCATGGGGCCGTCGGCGGGCGCCGCGGCCTCCGTTGCCGCCGGCGCCTCGGTAGCCGCGGCCTCGGTCTCTTCCGCAGCCGGTTCCGCCGCCTCACTCGGGGCGTCGTCATCGTCGTCGTCACCGCACCCGACAGCCACCAGGCCTGCCGAGCCCGCTGCCAGCGCGGCCCCTCCGATGAGGAACCCGCGGCGTGATCGTCGGCGCCTCCAATAGCGCCCCCAATAGCCTTCTCGCATGGTGCTCTCCCGATTGCTGGATCGACGGCACTCTAACTCAAAGGCGGTATGGTCGTCAGCAAGATTTGTGATTCTGGCTGCGCCCGCCGCGCGCTATCATCCAGCCGTGGTTCAGGTCGACTGGCACCGCGTCGCCGGTCTCGACGACCTCGAAGAAGGCGACGTTAAGATCGTTCTCGCGGGGCGAAACGTGCTCGTGCTCACGCTGCACGAGGGACGCTACGGCGCCCTCGACAACCGCTGTCCGCACGAGAACGCCCCCCTCGGAGAGGGCTACATTGATCGCGGCTGGCTCATCTGCCCCCTCCACCAGTACGAATTCGACCCTCACGACGGCCACCCCTCCCCCACCTACGAGGAGGGCCCTCCTTCCTACCCTGTCGAGACCCGCGATGACGGCGTTTACGTCGCCATCGAGGACCTCGCCGCCAGTTACGAGGAGGCCCGACAGGGATTCTTCACTGCCACGGAGACCGCCAACGCCCTCGTCAATGCCACGGAGGGCGCTCGTGCCGTCCTCGTCGACTGGCGCCGGGCCGCCGTCGTCGGAACCGAGATCGAGCCGCCACAGGGAATGCCCCGCACCGTCGAGGCGTCGAACCTCCCCAATGCGCTCGCCATCGCCCGTGCCCTCCGCGCGTGGCACGACTCGCACGAGGCCATGCGAATCGCCTTCAACCGCATCCCCCGCGAGGAGCGGCCCAGCGTCGCCCGGCCACCCCAGAAGTACCCCGCCCCCACACCCAGCTCCGTTCCCCGGATGACCTTCGGCTAACTTTCGTGAGTGAACTGAAGCGGCGCAGGCTCGGCCGGACCGGCCTCATGGTCCCCGAGCTCGGGCTCGGCGCCATGGATACCCCTACCTCTCCCGAGGGCGGCGACACCCTCCGCGCCGCCATCGACGCCGGCATCACCTTCATCGACACCGCCCGCGAGTACGACGGCAGCGAGATGCTCATCGGCCGGTCGCTGCGCGAGACGGAGCCGCCCGCAGATCTCTGCCTCGCCAGCAAAACCTTCAGCCGCACCGCCGACGGCGCCCAGTACGACATCGACCGCTCGATCCGCGCCCTTGGCCGGGAGCGGATCGCCCTCTACCAGCTCCACGATGTCTCCACGCCCGAGGCATGGGAGGCCGTGATGCACGAAGACGGCGCCCTCGCCGGTCTCCAGGCTGCGCGATACCGCGGTCTGATCGACCACATCGGTATCTCCTCCCACACCGCCGAGATAGTCCGCCTCGCCATCACCTGCGGCGAGTTCGACACCGTCATGCTCGAGTACTCCGCCTTCTACCCCGCCACCGCCCACCTCATCGACCTCGCCGCCGAGCACGACGTCGGCGTCATCGTCATGCGTCCCGTCGGCGGCTCGGGGCGCACCAGCGCTATGCGGGGCCGCATCGCCGAGGGCTACGACGGCCCCCTCACGCCCGCCAACCTCCTCCGCTACGTCTGGTCGAACCCAGGCGTCTCCGTCGCCATCCCCGGTGCCCGCTACCCCTCCCGCATCCACGACAACGTCGCGACCGCCGGAGATTGGCTCCCCATGGACGAAGCCGAGCGCCGCGCCCTCGAAGCCGAGGCCGCCCGCCTGTACTGATCGGCCCGGGCCGTTCGCACCGTGCCCGCAGCGGGTCGGTATCGTGCCCCCGACCGCTCGCCGTGAACGCATCCAACGCCACCCCCGCCCCGGGCCGCGGGCCCCTCTGGGACACTGTCGCCTACTTCCTCCGCCTCGGCGTCGTCGCCTTCGGTGGCCCCGCCGCTCACGTCGCCATCATGCGCCGCGACCTCGTCGAACGCCGCAAGTGGCTCACCGACCAGGACCTCCTCGACCATCTCGCCGTCGCCAGCCTCATTCCCGGCCCCAACTCGACCGAGTTGGTCATGCACCTCGGCGCTCGCCGCGCGGGCTGGGCCGGACTCTGGTTGGCGGGCGCTGCCTTCATCCTGCCCGCTTTTGCAATCGTCCTCGTCTTCGCCTGGGTGTACGTCGAGTACGGCGAGACGGACATCGGCCTCGACCTGCTGCGCGGCGTGCAGCCGGTCATCCTCGCGATCGTCGTGCAGGCCATCTGGGGCCTGCGTACGACCGCCGTACGCGCCTGGGACACCGCCGTCGTCGCGGCCGCGGCAGCCGTCCTCGCCGTCCTCGGCCTGAACGAGGCGGTCGTCATCATCGGCGCCGGGGTTGTCCTCCTCGCCTGGCGACGGCTCGCCCCCGAGCCCCTCCGCAAGCCCCTCGCCTCCCCCCTCCCCGACCCCCGTGTCGCCTGGCGCGCGGCTCGGCGCTGGCTGCGCGTGACCGGTCGCCGCGCCGGCGGCCTCGTGCTCCTCGCGAGCCCCGCCGGATTCGCCCTGCCCGAGCTCTTCTGGGTGTTCCTCAAGATCGGCGGCACGCTCTACGGCAGCGGTTACGTGCTCGTGGCCTTCCTCGAAGCCGATTTCGTGACCAACAGGGGCTGGCTCACCGAGCAGACCCTCGTCGACGCCGTTGCCGTTGGCCAGTTCACCCCCGGACCCGTCTTCACCACCGCCACCTTCGTTGGCTACGTCTTCGACGGCTTCCCCGGCGCCATCGTTGCGACACTCGGCATCTTCCTGCCCTCGTTCCTCTTCGTCGCCATCACCCACCCCCTCGTCCCGCGCCTCCGCCAGGCGCCCTGGGCCTCCGGCTTCCTCGACGGCGTGGGCGCTGCCGCCGTTGCCGTTATGGCCGTTGTCGTCGTCTCCCTGGGCCGCATCGTTATCGACGATGCCTTCGCTGCTGTCGTGCTGGCCGTGGCCGCGATCGTCCTCGTCCGTTTCTCCCCGAGTACCGTCTGGCTCGTGCTCGCCGGCGGAGCTGCCGGCCTGGTCGTGGGGGTTGTTCCCTAGCCGCCTTCGAACTCGTCCTTCATCCAGACGTGCTAGCGTGCGCGCTCGATACGCGAGCGCGCTGGCGCGGAGGGTCCTGTGGACGTCGGCCTCGTCTCCCTTGGCGACAACCTCCCCCATCCGCACACCGGTGAGCGGCTCAGCCCCCAGGAGCGTTTCCGCCAGCTTGTCGACCTCGGCGCCCTCGCCGAGGAGCTCGGCTTCTGGTCGTTTCACCTCGGCGAGCACCACTTCAGCGAGTACATCCTCTCCTCCCCCACCCCCATCCTCGCCGCCGTCGCCGAGCGCACCGGGAAGCTGCGCCTCTCGACCGCCGTCTCGCTGCTCCCCCACCACGATGCCGTCCGCCTGGCCGAGGATTACGCCACCGTCGACGTGCTCTCCGGCGGCCGTGCCGAGCTCGTCGGTGGCCGCGGCGTCTACCGCGCCCACTACGCCCAGTTCGGCCAGGACCAGGAGCGCTCCGCCGAGATGCTCAGCGAGTCCGTCGAGCTCCTGCGCCGCCTCTGGACCGAGGAGCAGGTCACCTGGTCCGGCTCCTTCCGTCCGCCGCTCGAGGCCGTCACGGTCCACCCTCGCCCCGTCCAGCAGCCCCACCCGCCGATCTGGCTCTCTGCGAGCTCTCTTGAGTCCGTCGACCGCGCCGTCGAGCTTGGCTGCCCCATCGTCATCCCGACGGTGTCCGTCGGTGTCGACGCGCCCCCTGCCCTCATCGAACGCTACCGCGAGGGCTGGGTGCGGGCAGGTCGCGACCCCGAGGAGGGCCGTGTCGCTCTCCACATCCACTGCCACGTCGGCGCCGGCTCGACCGCCGAGGCCGTCGACTACTGGCGCCCCTTCCAGACCGGCTACCTCTCCTGGGTCCTCCGTGAGGTGGCCGGGGCCGAAGGCCCCCTGCCCCCGCACTTCGAGGCGCTGGCCTCGCCCGAGGCCCAGGCCGTCTGCGGCAGCGTCGACGACGTGCTCGACGACATCGAGCGCCGCATCCGCGCGACCGGCGGCGTCGAGCTGTTCATGGTCCAGATGGATCAGGGGGGCCTCCCGCCCGACGAGACCGTCGAGACCGTCACGCGCTTTGCGACCGAGGTGCTCCCGCTGCTCCGGGAACGCCTTGCCTCCGCCTGAGACCGCCGTGGTTCGTAGACCGTTAGCCGTCCCCTGTCACCCTTCACGCCAGCGAAGGAGCCGTCCGTGACGAACACCCGGACCGTCAATCCGCGCGTTCTCGACGCCACCGTCGAGGGCGCCGTCAACTTCCGCGACCTGGGTGGCTATCGCACTCGCGACGGCAGCGTTGTCCGCACGGGCCGCGTCTACCGCTCCGGGATGATGCACACCATCACCCCCGCCGGTCTGGCCACCCTGCGAGATACCCTCGGACTTCGCACCGTCGTCGACCTCCGCAACTCCGCGGAGCTGGAAGCCGACGGCGTCTCACCTTTCGCCGACTACGGCATCACCTGGTGCAACGCCCCCATCGGCGGCGACACCGTCATGACTCCGGAGGAGCGCAAGGAGCGGTACGAGGCCTACTCCGATGGTCGCGTCGATTGGAGCGACTCCTACGTGAACATGAGCATCCGCAGCGCCGCTTCCTTCCGGACGCTCTTCGAAGTCGCAGCCGATGCCGCCAGCCTCCCCCTCGTCTTCCACTGCGCCGGTGGGCGGGACCGTACTGGCATCGGCGCCGCCCTCCTCCTCTCCTCCCTCGGCGTCGACGACGAGACCATCGCCCTCGACTACGCCCTCACCGGCGCCCTGCTCCAGCCCCACGTCGACCGTTTCGGCCGGCAGATGGAGGCGCTCCGCATGAGCCGCGAGAGCTGGGCAAAGCTCCTCGAGACATCCGCCAGCTCCATGCATCGCTTCCTCGCCTACCTGCGCGACGAGCACGGCGGAGCCGAGGCCTACCTGCGGGACGTCGGTGTGTCCGTGACCGCGCTTACCGCGGCGAGGCGCCACCTCCTGGAACTACCCGGAGCGTGACATAGCTGGCTCACCATTTAGCCTTTCGGCGGGTATCATCAATGCACCGACTGGAGGGACGGCATGTATTCCGCTAGAACGCTCCCCTATCTCGCCCTCGTCTCAGTGCTGGCGCTCCTAACGCTGCTCGTGGTCGCCTGTGGCGACGATGAGGAGGAGACGCTCAAGATCGGCGTCGTCCTTCCGGAGACCGGCGCCCTTGCCGCCTACGGCGGACCCATGATCGTGTCCGTCGAGCTGGCCGAAGCCGACATCAAGGAGGGCGGCGGCGCGATCGAGGTCATCTATGCCGACAGTGGCACCGACCCCGACAAGGCAAACGAGTCGGTCAACCGACTGCTTGGGGAAGGCGCCCACGTCATCGTCGGTGCAGCCGCATCCGGCATCTCCCAGGCCATCATCCAGACTCTCTACGACGAGAAGATCCCGCAGTGCTCGCCCTCCAACACGTCGCCCAACTTCACCGGTCAGGGCAACGCCGGATACTACTTCCGCACCGCCCCGTCCGACGCGGCGGCCGCCCCTGTCATCGCGGATACGGTCGTTTCTCGCGGCGGCACCCGCGTCTCCATCGTCGCCCGTGCCGATGACTACGGGCAGGCGCTGGCTGCCCTGCTGGCCGACCGGCTCGATGAGCTCGGCGCCGAGTCCGACACCATCACCTACGACCCGCAGGCCGCGACGTTCGATGCAGAGGTTGCCGGCGTTTCCGACTACGGCCCCGATGCCATCGTCCTCATTGTCTTCGACGAGGGCGTCAACCTCATCCGCGGCCTCCTGGAAGCGGGCTTCGATCCCTCCACCATGTACGGCTCGGACGGCATCTACCGGCCTGACCTGAACACCTCCGTCAACGAGAGCGATCCCGACGTGCTCAATGGCATGACCCTCTTCGTCGCCAGCGCGCCGGGCAGCGATGACTACGACAGCTTCAACATCCGGCTGGAGAACGCCCTTGAGCAGGAAGGCAACCTCGCCTTCGGCGCCCAGTCCTACGACTGCACCGTCATCCTCGCCCTGGCCGCCAAGGAAGCTGGCAGCACCGACGGCGACGACATCATCGCCGCCGTCGCCGCGGTCACCGGGGGCGGTCGCGAGTGCACCAGCTACGCCGATTGCGCCGAGGGCATCGACGATGGCGAAGACATCGCTTACGTCGGCAAGGTCGGACGCCTCAAGCTCGACGCCGGCGGCGACCCCACGGTCGCGACCTACACGGTCAGCCGCTTCGAGGGCGGCGAGCTCGTCGAGCAGTCAACCCAGGTGTTCGACTTCTCCGAGTAGGCGAACACCGCACCGGGAATCTCGAAGGGGGGCGCCGCAAGGCGCCCCTCTTGCGCATCTCAGTCGCGCGCCCTGGCGCTGAGCGAACCCAGGTACAGCTCGACGACGCGCTCGTCGTTCAGGAGCTCCTCACCGGGGCCCGTGTAGGCGTTTCGACCCTGGTCGAGCACGTACCCGCGGTGCGCAACCTGCAGGCAGCGGCGGGCGTTCTGCTCCACCATCAGCACCGAGACCCCCGCCCGGTTCACCTCCAGCACCTGCTCGAACACCTGCTCCTGGTATCTCGGCGAAAGCCCCGCCGAGGGTTCGTCCAGCAGCAAAACCGAGGGGTTCATCATCAGGGCGCGGCCCATCGCCAGCATTTGCCGCTCGCCCCCGGAGAGCGCCCCCGCCCGCTGCCCCGGTCGCTCCGCCAGCAGCGGGAATAGCGCCGCCACCGTCTCGAACCGCTCCTCCCAGGCTCGCGGCTCAAGGAACAGGCCCATCTCTAGGTTCTCCCGGACGCTTAGCCGGGGGAACACGTTCTCCGTTTGCGGCACGTACCCGATGCCCTCGGTCACGAGCGAGTGCGGCTTCTGACCCAGAATCGAACGGCCCCTCAGCAGCACATCCCCCTCCCACACCTCCACAAGCCCGAACGCTGCCTTGAGCAGCGTCGACTTCCCCGCCCCGTTCGGCCCCACGATGCCCGAAATCTCGCCCTCGAACAGGCTCAGGCTGCAGTTGTTCAGGATGGGCACGCCCGGCAGGTACCCCGACACCAGCGATCGCGCCTCCAGCAGTGCCTTCGCCTCAGGCATCCGCATCCTCCTCCCCGCCCGCCGCCGCGCGGGGCCGCCCCAGGTAGGCATCGATCACCTCTTCGTTCGCGACCACCTCCTGCGGCGGACCCTCCGTAAGGATTCGCCCCGCAGCCATCACCACCACCCAGTCGCTGATGTCCATCACCACGTCCATGTTGTGCTCGACGAACACGATCGTGACGCCCTCGGCGTTCAGTTCGCGGATGTGCTCCAGGAGCGACTCCGTCAGCGCCGGGTTCACGCCCGCCGTCGGCTCGTCGAGCATGACCAGCGTGGGGTCCGCCATCAGCGCCCGCGCCATCTCCAGCAGTTTCCGCTGGCCGGCCGAGAGCGTTCCCGCCTGCTCGTCCGCCATGTGCGCGAGCCCGAAGCGCTCCAGCAACCCCTGCGCTCGCTCCCGTACGCGCGCTTCCTCTGGCTGCCAGAGCCAGCGCAGGAGCGCCCGCTCGAGCCGCTCTCCGCGCTGCGTCTGCGCCGCCACCGCCATGTTCTCCAGCACCGTCAGCCGGGAGAGCGACTTGGTCAGCTGGAACGTGCGCACCATCCCCAGCCGCGCGATGCGGTGGGGCGCCTGGCCGCTGAGCGACCGCCCGTCCAGCCGCCACGAACCCCTGTCCGGCCGGTCGAACCCCGTCAGCAGGTTGAAGAGAGTCGTCTTCCCCGCCCCGTTCGGCCCGATGATCGCCGTGATCGTCCCCCGCTCGATCTCCAGGTGGTCGATGTCGACCGCGCGGATGCCTCCGAACGTCTTCAGCATCCCGAACGTGATCAGGATCGGGTCGTCCTTCAGCCGCCCCGGCGGGGCCGCTTCGAGCGCCGCTTCCGTCAGCTCTGGCCGCATGGTCGTCACGTCGCTCATGTCCCCAGGTGCAGGTTCCTGCGTCTCCCGAAGATTCCCTGTGGGCGCAGCGCCATCAGCGCGACCAGCCCGACGCCCATCAGTGCGATGCTGATGGCTCCCTCTGCCCCGTCAAGGAAGTCGGCGAGGACGTCCGGGAGCCAACCCTGCTCCGAGAACTCGCGGATGAACGACTCAACCCCCTCCCGCAGGAACCAGAACAGCACCGCCCCCACCACCGGCCCCACCGTCGTCGCCAGCCCGCCCAGGATCAGGGCCGCCCACGCGAAGAACGTGACCTGCGGCTCGAAGTTCTCCGACCCCACACCCGACTGCTGCAGGGCGTCGATCACCCCCCCCAGCCCCCCGATAACCCCCCCGATCACGAGCGCCTGCAGCTTGTAGGCGACCGTGTTCTTGCCGAGGCTGAGCACGGCGTCCTCGTCCTCCCGGATCGCCCGCACCACCCGCCCCCAGGGACTGCGGATCAGCGCCAGCACGAGCGCCGAGCAGAGCACCACCAGGATCCAGGCCACGATCATCACCCACAGCTGGTTCGACGAGTAGCTGAACGTGCCCCACCCGAAGCGCCCGTCGGGAAGGAAGTTCAGGTCGAAGAAGCTGTTCGCGATCGCCTGTAGCCCGAAGGGTCCGCCCGTGATGTCCGTTGCCGGCGAGGATCGGATCAGGAGCCGCAGGATCTCGGCTGCCGCGATCGTCGTGATGGCGAAATAATCGCTGCGCAGCCGCAGCGTCGGGATGCCCAGCGCCAGCGCGAACGCGACGCACAACCCCAGCCCGAATGGAATCCCGAGCCAGAGCGATCCACCCCACGTCGCCACCACGACCGCCGTGCCGTAGGCGCCCAGCATCATGAAGCCGACCTGCCCGAAGTTGAGCAGGCCCGCGTAGCCGAAGTGCAGGTTCAGTCCGATCGCCGCCAGCGCGAAGATCGCCGCCTGCGGCCCCAACCCCGCCCGGGCAGCGTTCCCGAAGATGATGTCGAAGTCCATCTAGCCGATCCGTTCCCGCTGGCCCAGCAGCCCCTGTGGCCGGATCAGCAGCGCCAGCACCAGCACGCCCAGCGCGAACACCGCCTTGATCTCCGGGCTCGCCCACACCGTGCTCACCTCCGTCACCAGCCCGATCAGCAGCCCGCCCACCATCGCCCCGTAGGCCGTCCCCAGCCCGCCCAGCACCACCGCCGCGAACATGAGCAGCAGCAGCCGGAACCCCATCAGCCAGTCCACCGCCTCCACCGACCCGAAGAACACGCCCCCGACCGCCGCCAGCCCCGCCGCCGCGACCCACACGATCAGGACGACCCGGTCGACATCGATGCCCGACGACTCCGCCAGCTCGGGATTGTCGGCCACTGCCCGGATCGCCTTGCCCGTGCGCGCCCGCTGCAGGAACACCGCCACCGCGATCAGGATGACCGCCGAAAGCGCCATGATCGTGAAGTCCCGGGGCGTCACTGCGAACGGCCCGAACGTCCACTCCGCCTGCAGCGCGTAGTCGATGTAGCGTTCCCGGTCCGGCCCGAAGAACAGCAGCATCACGTGCCGCGCGAGCAGCGACAGCCCGATCGTGACCACCATGAACTGGAACATCCCGAGCCGGCGCGCCCGCAGGGGCCGTAACAGCGAGAACTCGACACCTCCGCCTGCCGCCCCCGCGACCACCACCGCCAGCACCCCCGCCAGGATGAGGGGCGCGCCGAACGTGTCCGCGTTGAAGTACCACGCCAGGATCGCCCCCAGCGTCACCAGCTCCCCATGCGCGAAGTTGATGAGGCCCGTCAGCCCGAAGATGAGCGACAACCCGATCGCGCACATCGCGATGATCAGCCCGAACTTGACCCCGTTCAGGACCGCCTGCGCCAGCTTCTCCCCGACGTTCGGTCCCCGGCTCACCGGCTCGCCCAGCGCGAAGATGAGCGGCCGCGAGCGCCCCGCCGTGACCGTTACCTCCAGCGTCTGCCGTTCCGGATCCCGGAGCGTGACGCCCTCGGGCAGCGTGGCCGTGTCGATGGTCGCGCGGTACGTGCCCGGACCCGGCAGCTCGATGCGCCAGCGCCCGTCCGCCCCCGTCACCGCCTCCCCGACCGCCTCGCCCGCGGCGTCGACCACGGAGATTCGTACGCCCTCGACCGGTTCGCCGCCGAATCGCAGCGTGCCCGAGAACGCTTCGCCCTCGCCGTCCTGCGCCTGCGCCGAGCCGAAGAGGAAAAGCGAGAGAGCCGCCACCGCCACCAGCGCAACCACACTCCGCAGCGAGCGGGCGTTCGACAAGGCGCACCCCTTCCGATTGCTGGCCTGCGCGCCCAAGTATAGGTGGCCCACCCCCGCCTCGGGCCGTGAGGCCGCCTACCTGCCTGCCCATCGACCATGTGAACTTGCGAGTTGCCCCTCGCGACCCGCTAGCATGGAAGGATGCCGAAATACCGGTTCCGTGCGCTCGGCGCGATCCTGCTGGCTCTCGGTGTGGCTTCGCTCCTGCTCTCGCAGTGGGCGGCGCCGACCCAGGCCAAAGGCGACTACATCGGCGTTGCGAGAATAGACGGGGCTATCGACGCGATCAGCTCCCGCTACCTCTCGCGCGCCATCGGCAAGGCCGAGGGCGATGAGGCGGTCCTCATCGTTATCGAGCTCGACACCCCCGGCGGCCGCCTCGACTCCACCCGCGACATGGTTTCGGCAATCCTCGAGTCCCGCTCCCCGGTCGCCGTCTACGTCACCCCCTCCGGAGCGCAGGCCGCCTCCGCCGGCACCTTCATCACCGCCGCCGCCAACTTCGCCGTCATGGAGCCGACGACCAACATCGGCGCCGCCTCGCCCATTAGTGGCTCGGGCGAGGACCTTCCCTCGACCCTCGAGCGCAAGGTGATCGAGGACACCCGCGCCTTTATCAGGGCAATCTCGGAACGACGCGAGCGCAACGCCGAGGCCCTAGAGGCCACCGTGACCCACGCCAGGGCCTACTCGGCAACCGAAGCGCTCGACCTGGGCATCATCGACTTCATTGCCCCCGACCTCGAGGACCTGCTGGGCCAGGTCGACGGCCGTACCGCGCAGACCGCCGCCGGTCCCGTCGTCGTGAACACGGAAGGCGTCCGCGTCCGCGATATCAAGATGAGCTTCCTGGAGCGGTTCCTGGCCGTCATCGCCGACCCGAACATCGCCTTCACCCTGATTTCGCTCGGCAGCCTCGCGCTCATCATCGAGTTCTGGATGCCTGGTTTCGGTCCCGGGATCATCGGCGTCATCATGCTTGCCCTCGCCTTCGTGGCTTTCGGGCAGCTCCCCGTCAACTGGGTGGGCGTCGGTCTCATCCTCTTCGCGATGGGTCTCTTCTACTTCGAGATGGAGGCGCCCGGCATCGGGGTCTTTGGCGCAGGCGGCCTCGTGAGCTTCCTCGTGGGCGCCCTCCTGCTCTTCGGCGGCTTCTTCGGGTCGTCCAACCCCCTCGACCTCACCGTCGACATCAGCCTCTGGCTCATCGTCGTGATGGGCGTGTTCGTGGGCAGTACGGTGCTCGCGTTCTACTTCCTCGTCCGTGGTGGCGGCAGCTCCGATGCCTTCGGTTCCCTCGACGGCGATCTCGTTGGCACACCCGCTGTCGCCATCTCCGACCTCAACCCGACCGGCAAAGTGCTTGCCAGGGACCGTGAGTGGTCGGCTACTATGGAAGAGGGGCAACGAGTTCGCGCCGGTGCGAACGTTCACGTCGTTGCCGTCTACAGTGGCAGGACGCTCAAGGTGTCCAGCGGGCCCGCGCCGATCGGCAAGCGGGCGCGCCGACCCCTCTCCGCGTTCGCCGGACGACTTAGAAGGGCGTTTAGGAGGTAGTTCATGGCGCCAATTATCCGAGTAGCAGGCCCGAACGAGGCGTTGATCAGGTCAGGTGGCGGATCCCGGCCCAAGATCACCGTCGGCGGCCGGGTCATCGTCATCCCCATCTTCTTCAGGGCTCAGATGCTCTCCCTTGAGGTCATGACCCTCGCCATCGAGACGGCCAAGGTCTACACCAAGGAGGGGGTCGCCGTGACCGTCGATGGTGTCGCCCAGGTCAAGGTCGCGCGCGCCGAGGAAGCCATCCGTACGGCCGCCCAGCAGTTCGCGGGCAAGCCCGAGCGCGAGATCGCCGAGGTCGCCCTCCAGACCCTTGAGGGCGCCCAGCGCGCCATCCTTGGCACGATGACGGTCGAGGAGATCTACCAGGACCGTGAGTCCTTCGCCGCGAGCGTGAGCGAGGTCGCCGAGCCCCACATGGCGAACATGGGCCTCGAGATCATCAGCTTCACCATCCGCGACATCCGCGACGACCAGGGCTACCTCGATGCCCTCGGCAGGAAGCGCACGGCGGAGGTCACCCGCGACGCCGAGATCGGCGAGGCGGAAGCGCAGCGCGACGCCGCCATCAGGCGCGCCGAGGCCGAGCGCGATGCCAGGGTCGTCGAGGCGCAGGCCAATCGCGATCAGGAGACCGCCAAATACGACGCCGATACCCGCATCGCCGAGGCTGAGCGCGACTTCAAGGTCGAGCAGGCCAGGTACCAGCAGGAGACCAACGCTCGGCAGGCCGAGGCCGAGCTCGCCTACGCCCTCCAGGAGGCCGTAACCCGCCAGGAGATTCGCGAGCAGGAGGTCCAGATCGAGGTCGTCGAGCGGACCAAGCAGATCGAGATCGAGCAGCAGGAAATCCTGCGGCGCGAGCGAGAGCTTGAGGCCAATGTCAAGCGCCCGGCGGAAGCCGAGCGCTACCGCCTCGAGACCATTGCCGCCGGCGAGAAGGCCCAGGTCGTGGCCGGCGCCGAAGCGGAAGCCGAGTCACTCACCCTCAACGGTAGCGGTGAGGCGAACGCCATCCGCGCCCGGGGCGAGGCCGAGGCCGACGCCATCAAGGCCCAGGGCCTGGCCGAAGCCGAGGCTATGCGCATGAAGGCCGACGCCTGGAAGGAGTACGGCCAGGCGGCCATGATCGATACGCTCCTCGAGTCGCTGCCCGACGTCGCGTCGTCGGTCGCCCAGCCGCTCGCCCAGACCGACCGCATCGTCATGATCAGCGGTGGCGACAACGGCTCCATCGGCGCCAGCAAGCTCACCAACGACGTGACCAAGGTGGTCTCCCAGCTTCCCGACCTCGTCGAGAGCCTCACCGGCATCGACATCCTCGGGACGCTCAAGAACCTCCCGCGCGTCGCTACTACCGACGGCGCCAACGGCTCCGCCGAGGCCGCTCCCGCGGCGCCGGCAGAGCCTTCGGTAGAGGCGGAAGCCTCCGACGAGGGTGACTCCGGCGAGGAGTCACCCGCCTAGCAAGCCCGCCCACAACCACCCGGGGCGATGGCGTCTTCTCGACCCATCGCCCCGTTGCTGATCTCGCTGCCGGACCGCGCTTGAAGATGAACTTGAACGCGGAGAAGTTGACGGCTAGCCCTGGGCCGGGACCTCTTCGGCTGCGGCTGGTGCTGGGGTCTCGGAAGGCCGCTCCAGTGGCAGTTCGATGATCATCTCGGTGTATTCGCCTTCTACCGAGTCCACGGTAATGGTCCCGCCGTGCCTGCGAACAATGTCGTTCGAGAGCGAAAGCCCCAGACCCGTGCCCTGGTCCGTCGGCTTGGTCGTGAAGAAGGGATTGAAGATCTTCTCCGCAACTTCCGCTGGCATCCCCGTGCCGTTGTCCTTGATGCGCACCTCGACGTGGTCTTCCAGGCGGCGTGTGGCCAGCCAGATGGTTGGCGAGTAGGGCCCGCCGACGACATCCGCTCCAGGTGTGGCGGCGCGCCGCTCGTTCGTTGCGTAGCAGGCGTTGCTCACCATGTTCAAGAAGACCCGGCCCAGGTCTTGGGGGATGACTTCCATCTCACCGGTGTCCGGTGAGTAGTCTTCCTTGATGTCCAGTTGGAAGTCCGAGTCGGTCGCGCGCGCGCTGTGGTAGGCCAGCCGCGCGTGCTCCTCCACCAGCCCGTTGATGTCGCTCATCTGCCACTCGCCCGAGCTCCGACCCATCCGCAGCATGTTCTCGACGATCCGGTTGGCCCGCTGACCGTGCGACTGGATCCGCTCGAGGTTGCTCGTCAGGTCGCCCGTGATCTCCTCGACATACGATTGCGTCTCCTCGCTCAGCTCCACGCCATCCTCCTCCAGCGCTTCCTGAAGCTCCGTCAGGAGCTCGCCCGAAACCTCGGAGAAGTTGTTCACGAAGTTAAGCGGGTTCCGGATCTCGTGGGCCACGCCCGCCGTCAGCTCACCGAGCGAAGCCAGCTTCTCCCGCATCACGATCTGGTCCTGCGCCTTGTTCAGCTCGCCCAGCGTGCTCTCCAGCTCCACGTTCTTCTCCTGCAGCTCGTTCGCGAGCTCCTCCACCAGGTTCAGCCGCTGGACCTCGAGCGCGTGGCGCCGGAACACTTCGAGTGCGGCCGCCATGTCCGCGACTTCGTCCCTGCCCTCCATCTCCACGCTCGTCTCGATGTCTCCGCCGGCCATCCGCCGCATCCAGTCCGTGAGCAGGTTCAGGCGACGCAGGAGAATCCTGCCCAGGTAGAGCCAGATGATGAGCACCGCCCCCACCACGCTCACCGCGCTGATGACCAGCAGGAGCGTGCGGCCCGTGAAGATCGCCGAGGAGGAGGCCTCGGTGGCATCCGCCGCGCTCGCCTGCGCCGCCATCACCAGGCCGTCCACCTCCGCCACCAGGTCGATCGAGAGGTCGCGGTTGCTCGCCAGCAGCTCCGCCTGGCGGGCCTCGATCCGGAGTTCCTGCTCGAAGAGGCCAAACACGCTCTCTCCGCCGAGCCCCAGGGCGAACAACCGGTCGAAGACCGGCGTGGCGGCTATGTGGAAGTCGGTTCCCCGTTCCGTTCCCAGGTTCCGCTCGATGCGATTCCGCGCGGCTTCGAAGCGCTCCCGCAGCGGCTCGACCAGCGAGGCATCCGGCAACGTGAATGCGTTCGCCAGAAGCTCCGTCGCGATGTTCACGTCACCCTGCAACTCGCTCAGCCGCCGGTAGCGGACCACTTCCTGCTCGGCGAAGTGTTGCGAGCGCGGCGCAGCCGACTCGTCGAGGTTGATGAACCCGGTCAGCACGAAGAAGAACTGGTCGTCGATCGCCGGCGCCAGCAGATCGTCCAGCTCGAACCGCACCTGCGTCAGCTCTTCCTGCAGTCCCTCCAGGCGCGTCCGCAAGTCGAATACGCCCGCTGTTTCGCTGCGCAGCTCGTTGATATTGGAGTTGAGTGTGTCCGAGTACGTGCGGATCCGGGCCACTCGTGCCTGGTCCGTGTCCTTCTTGGCCTCCAGCGTGAGCAGCTGCTCCTCGAAAGACGTGTAGGCGGCGTCGATGCTCTGAACGACCTGCGTGAACTCCTCCGGCGTTGAGGCCGCAGTCAGGTTCGGCGCCGCCGCCACCAGGACGCCCGTGTCCCGCGCGACGCCGAACGACGCCGCCAGCTCGGGCACGCTTCCCTCGTTCACGCGGCTCTGGACGGTTCCCACCCTGTCGAAGGAGAACCACCCGACCAGACTCGCTGCCAGCGTGAGCACCACCGCTCCCCCGACCGCCAGGTAGAGCTGGGTCGAGATACGGAACCGGCTGTTCACTATCCGCTTTAGTCGTTCAACCACTCTGTCTCTCGCAGCGCCTCGATCTCGCGCAGTGATTCAATGGCATGGTACTGCTCGCCGGGCCCGATGACTGTCAGGAATACCTTGTCGGACCCCTGGTTGTCATCTCCCCCGTACTGCAGCGCGAACCCCTCGATGTCGAACGCATCGGCTTGCCGGAGGCTGTTCAGGAAGCACTCCCGGTCCAGATCGCGCCCGCAGCGCTCAAGCCCCGCGATGGCAAGCCGGCCGGCGAGATACCCCTCGAGAGACACGAACCCCGGCGCCTCGTCGGGCGCGTACGCCGCCAGTGCTCGCTGGTACGCCGCCACCACCGCCAGCGAGTCGTCCTCCGGGAAGGGCACTACCTGTGTCACCAGCACACCGACGCCGTCGGGCCCCAGCTCCTGCGCCAGGGCGTTGCTGCCGACGAACGAGACGTTCAGGAAGAGTGCGTCCGACCCAAGCCGCTTGGCCCACTTGATGAACGTCGCCATCGGCTCGTAGGCGCCGATCATGATCACCGCCTCGGGGTCGTTCTCCAGCACGTCGAGCACGGCCGCCTTGACCGCCGAGGTGTTGCGCGTGTACCGCCCCACCGCCACTGCCTCGCTGCCCCGCCGGGCCAGGGCCTGTTGCACGCCGTTGTACCCGCTCCGCCCGTACGAGTCGTCCTGGTACAGGATCCCGATCCGCTCGATGCCGAGGTCGGTCCGCAGGCGCTCGACCATCTCCTCCGTCTCCTGCGCGTACGACGCCCGCAGGTTGATGATGTTGCTCCACTCCGGATCCCGCAGGAAGCCGGCGCCCGTGAACGGCGCGATGTACGGAGCGCCCGCCGCAAAGGCGATCGGTGTGGCCGAGCGCGACGTGGGAGTCCCCACCGCGCCGATCAAGGCAAACACCCCCTCGCCGATGAGCTGCTGCGTGTTGGCGATCGCCGCCTCGGGCTCATAGGCGTCGTCCAGCGACGTCAACTCGATCCGGCGCCCGTGTACCCCGCCGTTTTCATTTGCTTCGTGGAACGCGGCCTCGATCCCGAGGCGCATGTTCGTCCCGAGCTCCGATGCCGGTCCGCTGAACGCTGCCGACTGCCCGAAGAGTACCCGGTCCTCGAACACTCCCGGCGTGCCCGTGTCGACCACCTCGGTCGGGTCCGATACGGGCGTTGCGGTTCCGTCCACCGCCACCCCGTCCCCCGAACAGGCGGCCAGCAGCGCGACGCCGAGGAGGGTACAAAGGCCTGCCAGCCAGGCGACTCCCGCGGGCCGCCTCCGCCTCATCGCACCTTGCGCGTGACGATGTTCAGCCGGTTCCTGCCGTCCTCGTGTGAGTAGCGCACGTCGTCCATCAACGTCTTCGTCAGATGGACGCCCAGACCCCCAACCCGCCTCTCCTCCACCGCCGCCGTCAGGTCGGGCTCGGGCGCCTCGGTCAAGGGGTCGAAGGGCCGGCCGCTGTCACTGAGGTCGATCGTGATGGAGTCACTCTCCGACTCAATCTCGAGGGAGATATCGGGGTCCCCGCCCTCCGCGCCGTAATCCATGATGTTGAGGATCAGCTCTTCCAGCACCAGGTTGACCCGGAACACGAGATCGTCCGGCCAGTCGTCCTGCTGCCCCAGCTCTTCGATCGCCGCCGCAATGCGCTCCAGCTCATCGCGGGTTGTCGTGATCGCCATGGAGAGCGTGGCGCCCATTGCTCAATCCCGGTGGAGTGTCAGGCAGGTGATGTCGTCGTGTTGGGGGGCTTCGCCCGTGTACTCCAACACCCGGTTCAGCATGCCCATGCAGGACTGTTCCGCACCCGTGGGAGGTGCCGTGGCGAACAGCTCCTGGATCCCCTCGATCCCCATAAGCTCGCCCTGCTGATTCGTCGCCTCGGTAACACCGTCGGTATAGAGGCAGACGGTGTCCCCTGGCTCCAGCTGGAACGAGTCCTGCCGGTACTCGAAGCCCCCCAGGACTCCCAGGGCAATTCCGCCTGTCAGCGGCTTCAGCTCCGACGTTCCGTCGGCCCGAACCACGAGGGGCGGGTCGTGGCCACCGCTCGCATACGTAAACTCGCCCGTCGCGGGGTCGTACACCGCGTACAGCATGGTGACGAACATGCCCGTCGTCTCGTCCTCGTTCAGGAGGTTGTTGACCTCCGTCAGAACATCGCCGGGCGCCTCGGTTCCGATGGCCGAACCCTTGAGCAGCGTCCGGCTCGACATCATGAAGAGCGCCGCCGGCACTCCCTTGTCCGAAACGTCCGCGATCGCGAGCCCAACCTTGTCGTCTGCGAGCCGGACGATGTCGAAGAAGTCCCCCCCGACATCTTTCGCCGGGTGCATCGTGCCGAAAATCTTGTAGGTAGGGCCACTGGGGAACACCGTCGGCAGGATTGACTGCTGCATCTTGCTGGCGACGTCCAGCTCGTTCTGGAGCGCCACCAGCTTGTCGCGCGTGCTGAGCGCCTCCCGCCACTGCTCGATATGCTCCAGCGTCCGGTCGATCGTGAACTGCAGGTCGTCGAAGTCCACGGGCTTCGTCACGAAATCGAACGCGCCACGGTTCATGGCCGTCCGAATGTTCTCCATGTCTCCGTAGGCCGACACGATGATCGCGCGGATGTCGGGGCTCACGTTCGGGATCTGCTCCAGCAGCGTCAGTCCGTCCATCCGGGGCATGTTGATGTCCGAGACGACCATGTCGATGCTGGGATCGGCTTCGAGCTCCTCAAGGGCCTCAATGCCGTTGTGCGCGAAGACAAACTCGTAGCGCCCGCGACGGATGTGCCGGCGCATCCGCTGCAGGACCAGCGGTTCAAGATCGGGTTCGTCGTCGACTACGAGAATCTTGTACGTCATCGACAGCGTGCGCCTCGGCGAGCCCTCACTTCCGGTTGTCGGTGCGGGCTAGCCGCTGATGGCTGCCGCTGCCTCGGCCTGGGAGTCGTGAATCGGGATGATGTTGTCAAACCCGCTGATCCGGAACACTTCGCGAATCGGCTCAGAGAGGGAGCACAGCGCCAGCTTCGCCCCGTTCCCTTCCAGGGTCTTCGCCGTGAGCAGCAGGACCCGCAGGCCGGCGCTGCTGATGTAGGAGACGCTTTCGAAGTCCAGGATGAGCGCCTGGTCGCTGTCCTCGATCACCGCTTGCAGGTCCGCCTGGAACTCGCTGGCGTTGGAGCCATCGATTCGCCCATCGGCCTTGGCTACGACGGTGCCGCCTTCCCGTTCGGCGCTGATTGCCATGTGGTCCGTCTCCTCAACCGTGCTTTCGACTCGTAATCGTGGAGTGTACGACCTGTAGGCCGCGGCGTCTCCCTCTGGTACGTGACCTTGCGCGAGCCCGGCCACCCGACGGAACTGGGTCCCGTCCAGGGGGCCTCGACCTTGTTGGTCCCCGGCGCCCCCAATCGAAAGCGCAGGTGGACCTGCGGTCCGCGGCGACGGAGTATACACCACCCTGCGCGGTGCCATATTCATGCACCGTCCGTCCCCCGCAGCCGGGCTGGTAGTCGGGCTCTGTCCCTGCTCAGTCGTGATGTTAATGGCGCCTTTACGCCGAATTCCGGAGTGCAGAGACCTCCTATCAAGTGGCGATCGAGCCTCGGTGTATAACAAATCCTAGCTATTCAACGATAGGAGTTTCTGCATGGCACACGATATCCACGAATGCGACGAGCACGAGCACCACGGCGGTCCCGGTCACGTGCACGACCCCCACGAGTGCGACGACCACGAGCACCACAACCACGAGGGTGGCGGTGACGTCGGCCACGTGCATGACCAGCATGAGTGTGACGAGCACGAGCACCACGGCGAGCCGGGCCACGTGCACGATATCCACGAGTGCGACGACCACGAGCACCACGCCGCATAGCCTTCTCACCCACCAGCGGGTGGGAGGAACTCACCACCGTGTGCGGATAGGGAGGCGCCCTCTCAGGGGGCGCCCCCTGCCGTCACCAAAGGCCGATGTGGAGTTGGTGTCGTGCTGAGGATCCCGGGAGCGGGTCGTCTGTGAGGTGAGCGGGCATGTCTTCTGCGTCAGGTTCGGCAGCTGGAGGGCACGACGCCCACGACCACGATGCTCACGACCACGACGACCACGACGAGCACGATCATGAGGCTCACGCCGAGCATGACCACGATGCCCATGACCACGACCAACACGATCACGACGAGCACGAGCACGACGAGCACGGGCATGAAGGCCATGACCACCACGGCCACCACGACCACGCCCACGACCTCCGAGGCCTCAGCCGCCGCAGCCTGTTCTTCGCCCTTGTCCTGATTTCCGGCTACATGGTCGCCGAGGTCATCGGCGGCATCCTCTCCGGCAGCCTCGCGCTCCTCGCCAATGCCGGCCACATGGCCACCGACGCCGCCGCTATCGGCCTCGCGTTGCTCGCCATGTGGATCGCCGAGCGCGCCGCCTCCGCCGAGCGCACCTTCGGCTTCTACCGCACCGAGATTCTCGCCGCCCTGCTAAACGCGATCGCCCTCTGGATCATCGTCGCCTGGATCTGCTTCGAGGCCTATCACCGCTTCGGCGCGGAAGGCGCCCACGTCGATGGCTGGCCCGTACTCTGGGTGGGCCTCGGCGGTCTCGCCGTGAACATCGCCGCCGCCTTCATCCTCCACCGTTCCTCCGAGCACAGCCTTAACGCCGAAGGCGCCTTCCAGCACGTCATGGCCGACCTGCTCGGCTCGGTCGGCGTCGTTATCTCTTCCATCCTGGTCATCACCCTTGGCTGGCACGTCGCCGACCCCATCATCAGCGTGGTCATCGGGCTGCTCATCCTCGTCAGTTCCTGGGGCCTGATGACCAGCGTGGTTCACGTGCTGCTCGAAGGCACGCCCGAGCACATCGACGTCTACAAGCTCTGCAACGACATCGAGGAGCTCGAGGGCGTCACCCTCGTCCACGATGTCCACGCCTGGACCATCACCTCGCAGAGTGACGCCTTCACGGCGCACGTCCTCATTGATCCCTCCTACGGGGGCGACAAGGACGCCCTGCTCACCGCCATGAAGCAGATCGCCCACGAGGAATTCGGTATCGCGCACGTCACCATCCAGATGGAGGAGTCCGTCAACGGGTGCGACGAGGACCACCACGTCGACCATCTCCTCCAGCGCTCCCGCATCGTCGGACAGCGCAACACCTGGGGATCCCTGCGGTACCTGTTGCCGGGCAACTAGCCGGTCGATCCACTCCCCCGCCCGCACATGCGACAGCCCGCGCAGGTAGGATCGTGCCCGCACCACAGGGGGAGCCATGAGCACCGTCGACTTCATCCAGCGCAGCCTCGAGTTCACCCACGCCGCTCTCATCGACGCCCGCAACGGGACGGATGAGCAGCTCCATTTCGTCCCGGAGCAGGGCAGCCACTCCATCGCCTGGTGCCTCTGGCATACCTCCCGCGTTGAGGATCTCATCATCAGCCGCGTGAGCGACCAGCCGCAGGTCTGGAGCGAGGAATGGGCCCGGGATACCGGCCTGCCGTTCGACGGGTTCGGAACGGGCATGTCCGACGAGGACGCCCAGCAGGTTCGCGTTGCCGATGTCGCCGCCCTCGCCGGCTACCAGGGTGCCGTCTTCGAGCGCACCGCCCGGTTCCTCGCGGCCGCCACCGATGAAGACCTCGAACGCGAAATTCCCGCCCGCAACGGCACCGAGAGCGTCGGCGAGGCCATCTCCCTGCACATGATGGGCCACTTCAACGGCCACCGCGGCGAGATCAACACCCTCCGGGGCATGCAGGGCATGCCCACGGTGATGGCTGCCCAGGGCACCCACTAGAGGAGCCGGACCAGCCCCTCCGAGCCGTCCACCTCGATCAGCGCGCCGTCCGGGATGGCGCGCGTGCCCATCCGTGTCCCCACGACCGCCGGGATGCCGTATTCCCGAGCGACGACGGCCGTGTGCGAGAGCGCCCCGCCCGCGTCCGTGACCACCGCGCCGGCCACCGCGAAGTACGGCGTCCAGGTCGGGGCGGTCACGCCGCAGACGAGGACATCGCCGTCGCCGAGCCGGCCAGCCTCCGCCAGCGACCGGATGACGCGCGCCACGCCCCGGTAGCTCCCAGGCGACGCCCCCGTTCCTCGCAGGGCGCCGGCCTCGCTCGCCTCGCCGGCGAGGGGCTGCCCAAGAACCGGCGGCGGCTGTACCGCCCGGTAGGCCGCCTGCTCTCGCCGCCGCGCACCGATCGCTCCGCTCCCGGGAGCGCTTCCGCCCTCCAGCGCCTCCCGCAGCTCCTCCAGCGTGAAGTAGAAGACATCCCCAACATCCTCCGCGAGCCCGCGCTCCACCAGCAGACGGCCGATGCTCAGCCAGCGGTAGCGCGAGGCCGCGCCCAGCCGCTGGTCGCAGAGCGTGTTGTGGTCCTCGCGTACCGGTAGCAGCTCCTGCGCCGCCGGGAGCGTCTCCAGCAGAGCCCGCGCACGCGCGTCGCTCTCCGCCAGCGCCTGCAGCTCCCCCTCCAGCTCCTGCCGCCGCTCAACCTGCGCGGCGGCGGCCTGTGCGGGGGACGCATCTCCCGGGCCGTCCGCGTAGCGAAGGATCAGGTCGAGCGCTGGTCGCGGCTCCTCCCGCCACGTGGGCGCATCCGGAACCTGCGCATCGATCGTGTGCCCGAACTCCTCGAGGAACCCCTCGAGGCGGCGGTTGAACGCGGTCTGTCCCAAGCCCGTTCCCCGCTCGATGGCGGCCCGGAGCGCTCGGTCGGCGCGAACCTCCAGCCCCAGCTCCCAGAGCGCAATCGCACGGTCGAGGGTCTGGTTGGGGAAGCCCTGCAGGATGGCGTGGCCGTCTCCGCGCCGGGTCTCGCCAAAGACTTCGCAGTACGCGTCGACGAAATCCCGGGCCAGCTGCCCCGAGGTCAGGACGCACTCGCCGTGAACCCCCGCGAACACCCGCCGGAACTCTGCCGCCTGCCGATCGAGAACCTCCCGCCACTCCCCCTCCCCGACCCCGGTGGCATCGAAGCCCGACAGCTCATCGAACAGCGCGTTCACCTGCGGCAGCCACTTCCCGTTCCACGTCTCGAGCGCGCTTGCGCCCCCGAGGTCTGGGAGGTCGAAGGAGCTCGGCATCTCCCCCGTCGGGCCCGAGCGGAAGTAGCTGTAGCCGTTGATGATCAATCGGGAGGGCGGGGCGCCCGGCTCAGGCGGCGGTCCAAACCCGGGCTCCCGCGTCAACGGCGGCTGCGATGCCGGCCCGTGCTCGTTCTCGTACACCCACGTGTACTGCTCGAGCTCTGGATCGGGAAGGACGAATTCGACCTCGGTCATCGGTGCATCATGCTCCCGCTGGGCGACTCAGAACATCGGGCCGGCGAGCGCTTCGTACAGCGGCGCCTCCCGCTCCCGCTGCCGGGCAAAGTACCGGCGGATCGCCCCGAGCAGCGCCTCCTGAACCCCATCGCCGAGGGAGTCCCGGTCTTCGTGGACCACGCGCACCAGCCGCTCCATCTGTTCGTTGAGAGCCCTGCTCGCGTCTTCCAACAGCGCCACCGTCGCCACGCCCTCGATGCCCCGCGAGTCCATCTCCAGGAGCAGCGCCTCGATGTCCGCCCGCATGGAAGGGCGGCTCGGCGTCGCCCGACCCTCCAGCCGGTTGCAGGCGTCCGCCAGTACTTCGCGAAGGTCCGCGTTCCCTTCGGCGAGGATCGTGAGCTCGCTCTCGACGCGGACGGAGAGGTGATTGAGCAGCGTGCCGATGCTCCGCAGCGAGCTCGCCGCCCACGGGTCCGTCACCGTCGGAGCCACGCGCGTGTCCAGCGCTTCGGTAATCGAGTCGAGCAGTTCCTTCGTGCTGGGTCTCACGATCGTTCCCCCCTGATGTACGGGCTTCCGTCCGGTCCCCGCGGCGCGAGCGCGCGGGCCGCCTCCTCGATGTCCATCCCTACGACGGACGCGAGCCTGCCCGCGGCGTTCCTCGGGCTCGAGATGCCCATCACCGCAACCCCGGGACGGCGGTCGCGACCGTCCATGAACCCACGCAGCGCGCTGTTCAGGCAGACGGTCGACTTGAAGGCGATGAAGAGCTGGCTGAACGCCATCGTCCGCGCCGAGAGCTTGAAGCCGGCCGCCTCCTCGTAGTGAGCCAGCGTTTCGTCCGGATCCCAGAGGCCGAGCATGCCCTGCGAGAAGGCCCAGTCCTGCGCGGCGTCCCCGAGCGCCGTTAGCTCCCAGTCGCTCATCGCCACGATCTTGCCGTCGCGCCAGATCTCCTCCCCGATGCCGTTGTTCCCCTTGATCAGCGAGGTCCGTGGGCTATCAGTCGGGATGTGCTCCTCCAGCCAGTAGAGAGCGTCGGTGATCTCCGGGTAGGGGGCGGAACGGCACTCGAACCAGATCTCCTTCCACATCTCGAAGTCCTGCCGGATCGCGTCCGCCGGAGACTCTGGCGCCGCCAGCACCTCGTCGAGCCCGTACCGCTTCCAATCCAGCGAATGCACCAGGGCCAGCTTCTCCGCGTGCTCGAACGCCACGCTGCGCCGTAGTGCGTCGCCCTCCGGACCGGGCGCCATCAGGTCCGGAATGCTCGTGGCCCCCTCGACAAGCTCGCGGACCATGTGCGGGCGCCCCTCCGCGAACGCGAGCCCCTCGTCGTACCAGAGCGGTTCGGCCACCGGAACCGGCGATGGCCACAGCCGCACGTACACTTCCCACTCCGTCTTCAGCGGCAGCGGCACGATCCCCCCGCTCGGCAGGTCGATCCGCAGGACGAGGTCCCGGCGCCGCTTCGCGGGCCCCTCCCCCACATCCGCCCCCACGATCCACGTCTCCCGCGACATTCCCGGGAACGTCTGCTTGAGCGAGCTGATCGTGACCGCCTCGTCGAACCGTTCGGCGAAGTACCCGGCCACCGCCTCCGCATCCACCATCGTTACTGCGCCTCGAGCCCGTACCGCTGGTTCGGTCCCATCACCATGATGGGCAGGTGGCCGAAGCCGGGACGCCCGTTGACCGACAGCCGCACCGGCTGCTCCCGGTGCCCCGACGGAATCTGGTCACCGTTGAGATTCCGCACGATCTCAGGGTGCGAGACGTCGTACACGTCCGTCTCCTCGAGGAACTCGCCCCGGTACGCCCCCAGCCCCTTCTCGTCGTGGTAGCCCGTGCCGTAGCCCGTTCCCTTGTAGGCCCAGGCGGTGAACATCGGCTCCGCCTCGACCTCCCAGCGCGTCTCGTCCTCGGTCGTCAGGACCAGCCGCGCATGACTGAACGCGCGCGTGCCTTCGTGGAAAGTCAGGTCGTGCTCCATGTCGACGACTCGAAGCTCCGGCCGCCCCGCCTCTGCGGGCCAGACCAGCGCGCCGTCGAGCGACTGCCGCCGCCCCAGGTGGTCCTCGTGGAGCTGAACATAACCGCCAAGCTCATCGACCCGGAACGCCAGCCAGATGAACAGGCGCCCGCCGGCCCCGCCGGCTGCCCCACCCGTCACCGGTTCGAAGCCGCCCACGCCGGGACGCACCCCCCAGGAGTGGTCCCGCGCCCCGAACCAGTCGGCCGCGGCGAAATCGCGGCCGTCGATGCACAGCGATCCCTCCACCGTGCCCACCTGCGCGAAGCGGTACATATCGGATACGACCCTGCCCTGCGCGCGGGAGAAGCTGCGGTCCTCCAGCCTCGCCGGGAGGCTGCCAGTCCACGTCAGGTCGCAGCAGAGAGGGTAGTCGCCCTCTTCGAGCCGGAGACGCAGGACCTTCAGGGGTTCGACCAGCGAGACGCTGAGGCCACCAACCCGCGTCTCCGCCACAGCCGGACGCAGCTCCCGCGAGAAGCGGACGTTGTACTGCCTGCCCTCCGTCTGCGCGGTCACGAAGCCGTCGAGCACGTTCATGTTGGGGTAGCGCCCCATGCTCACGAGTGCGCCCGCAGAGCCGTCCGGCGCAACCGCCTCGAACCAGTAGCGGTCGTAGAACCGGTGGTCGCTTGTGCCAACGAACGCGAACGGAAGTGGGGCCTGGTGGAGAAGGGTGTCGTCGAGGTCGGTCAGCACGGGACTCTCCTGTTGGGGCCTGCTTCGGGGAATCTTCTACCAGAGTCGCCGCGCTCTAGCCGATCGGCGGGAGCCCCTCGGTGCGACGTACCTCGTTCAGCGTCTCCAGCACGCGCTGCCGGAACGGGGCGTACTCGACCTCGAACTCCTCCACGAGACGCGAGTTGTCCATCAGGAAGAGACCCGATGACTCGCGCCCGCCCGTATCCTCCTCGAACGCGATCTCCGCGTCCGGCAGGAAGTCCCGCACGATGCTTGCGAGTTCGCCCATGCTCGTCGAAACGCCACCCGAGTTGTAGATCGGGTAGTGCGTCTCCTCCGCGAGCGTCACCCGCAGGAACACCTCGGAGATGTCCTCGACGTTGAGCGGCAGCGTCATCGTGTCCCGGTAGGGGAAGCTGACGGGCTCGCCGCGCGCCGGCAGCACCTGGCACTGCACGTGGTTCATCGACCCGCGAACCTTGTCCGGCCCCGTGATGTTCGCCGGACGCACGCCCGTGATGGCCATGTCGAAGGCGCGGTTGTACCACTCCGCCTGGTGCTCGTTGAAGATCTTCGAGACCGCGTAGATCCCCGTCCCTAAGCAGAGGTCGTCCTCGGTCACCGCGCGTTCGCCGTGCAGTCGCTGCGGCCCATAGACCGCAAGCGAGCTCGCGTACACCACCCGCCGAATCCCGAGGAGGCGCGCCGCCTCGAAGCAGTTGTCCATCCCGAGGATGTTCAGCCGTACCTGGGGGTGGGGGTCGCTATCGCCCGCTCCGAGCGCATACGCGAGGTTCAGGACGCGATCCGGCTTGCTCAATGTGAGCGCCTCGACCACATCGTCCATCAGCGTGATATCGCCGCGCATGATCTGGATCCGGTCGCGTAGCGGATCGAGCGCTGGTGCCTCCGGCGCGATGTCCATGCAGTGGACCTCGTGCCCGTGCTCCACCAGCCGCCGCATCACGCGCGGTCCGATGAACCCGCTCCCGCCCAGCACTGCTACTCGCATCCCGCTAACCCTCCGCTACTGCTGACGGCGCCGAAACTACAGCGCTCTCCCCAGGAATGCGCCCGTGTGAATCGCGTTGCGAATGCTGTTGCGACCCTGCGCATCACCCACCTGGTGGACCTCGATGCCCTCGTCCTCGAGCTCCGTCGCGAGGTACCGGTTGGGCTCGTGGTGGGTCACCATGATTACCGTGTTGGCCGGGATCGTCCGCACGCGATCCGTGTGCAGGACGCCGATGTCGACCTCGCCCGGGCGGATTTCCCGCAGGTAGTGCCCCCCGATGAGGTCGAAGTCCCCTGACATCAGCCGTTCGCGCGCCGCGCCCACGGTCACCGGCGGGTAGGGCAGGTTCTCGCCCAGGTCTTTCAGGCGCGAGACCAGGGTCACGTGGACGCCGGCCTCCAGCAGCACGTCTGCCGCCGAGATCGCCTCGAACGAGCCCGTGTCGTCGAAGACGAGCGCCGGCCCCTGGATGTTGACGGGCTCGCCGTAGCCCATCAGGTCCTGCGCGTTGTGCACGTGCGGCAGGTCGTGCCCGGCCAGCGTGACCGACGGCGTCGCCACCTGGAACCCGTCCGCGCGGGGACTGGCCCCAGCCGCCAGCACCACGACATCCGCGTCCGCCTCCAGGACGGTCTCGATGTCCACCAGCGAGTTCAGGCGGACATCGACCTGCAGGCGTTTCAGCTCCTCGCCCAGCCAGTGCGTGATGGCGCCGACGTCGCCCCGCTTGGGGGCGCTTGCCGCGATGTTCACCTGGCCGCCGAGCTTCTGCGTGGCCTCGTGCAGCTGCACGTGATGCCCCCGGATGGCGGCCGTTCGCGCCGCCTCCATACCCGCGGGGCCGCCCCCGACCACGAGGACGCGCTTTGGCTCTTCCGCCGGAATCTCCGGCTCCTGCGTCACCGTGGCCTCCTGGCCGGCCGCCACGTTGACTACGCAGCTCAACCCCTGCCCGCTCATGAGCCGTCCGACGCAGCCCATGTTCGTCCCGATGCAGGGCCTGATGAGGTCCTCGTTCCCCTGCTGGGCCTTGTTCACCAGCTCCGGGTCGGCGATCAGCGCCCGCACCATCGAGACCATGTCTGCCTGGCCCGACTCCACCAGCGCGTGCGCGTGATCCACTGTCAGGATGCGGCCCACCACGATCGTCGGCTTCGTGATCACGGGGCGAATCGTGGCGTTCGGGCCCATCTCCACGCCCAGCGGGTCGTCCGTTGGCGCGATTAGCTTGTGGAAGCGCCAGTACGAGCCCATGTGCAGCGAGACGTAGTCGACGAGCGGGTCCACGGTCTCCGCGATCTGGCGGTTCAGCTCCGCCGTGAGGCCGCCGGGCACGTAGTCCTCGTTCGGCAGGCGCACACCCACGGCGAAGTCGCTGTCGCCCACCTCCCCGCGGATCGCATCGATCACCTCGAGCACGATGCGCATGCGGTTCTCTGGCGAGCCGCCGTACTCGTCGTCCCGCTGGTTGAGCGCCGGGGAAAGGAACTCGTGCAGCAGGTAGCCGCTCGAAGCGTGGATGTCGACGCCGTCGACACCGGCGTCGCGGATGCGCCTGGCGGCGCCGGCGAAGTGCTCCACGAGGTCGCCGATCTGTCCCTTGCTGATCGCGACGGGCACCACCGCGCCGCCCAGGAAGTTCGGGATCTCGCTCGCCGACCACGCTTCCGCTCCACCCACCATCTCCGCCTGCGAGGCGCCCGGGTGGTAGATCTGGTGGAACATCTTCATGCCGTGTTCGTGCACGGCGTTCGCCAGCTTCGACAGGTACGGCTTGCAGTCGTCGGACCACACGGGGATCGCCCCAGGAGCGTTCGGGTGGACGCTCGTCGCCGACACCGTCGACATCCCCACGCCTCCCTTCGCCCGCGCCACGTGGTAGGCGATGAAGTCGTCGCCGAAGAGGCCCGTGCCGTGCGGCGACCGCACGATGCGGTTCTTGATGGTGACCCCGCCGACGTCGATCGGCTCGAATAGCTTGTCGTACATATCGCCCTCCCTCGTGGCGTTACGCGGCAGTCAACGTGTAGCGGATCGGCAGGCTCTTGATGCCGCTCACGAACGTGGCGGTCGATGTCGTGACGTCGCCCGCGAGCTCGACCGATTCGAGCCGCGGCAGCAGGTGGCCGAAGAGCGTCGCCATCTCCAGCCGCGCAAGATGGGCGCCGAGGCAGTAGTGCACGCCGTAGCCGAAGGCAATCTGCTGGTCGGCGCCCTTCCTCGCGACATCGAACCGCAGCGGGTCCTCGAACGTTCGCGGGTCCAGGTTGGCGGCGGCGTACGACAGCATCAGCCACTCACCCTTCGCGACCGGCTCTCCCGCCACCTCGGTGTCCTCCTGCGCCGTGCGCATGAAGTGCCGCACGGGCGAGGCGATGCGGACGAGCTCCTCGACCGCATTCGGAATGAGCTCCGGCTTGCTCCGAAGGAGCGCGAGCTGGCCGGGGTTCTCCGCGAGGAGGCGCATCCCTTCCGCTATCGACGCCGAGGTCGTGTCGTGCCCGGCGGTGGCGACGATCAGGTAGTACCCCATCGTCTCCAGGATCGGCATGGGGGCGCCGTCAATCTGGCCGTTGGCGATCTGGGTCGCCAGATCGTCGGTTGGGTTTGCCCGGCGGTTCGCGCTCAGGGTAGCGAAGTACTGGAAGAAGTCTCGCAGGACCGCCATCACGTCCTCCGGGTCGCGATCCCTCGGGACGAAGTCGGGGTCGCTGGCCCCGAACATCTCCTGCGTGAGCTGGAGCATCCGCGGGTAGTCCTCTTCCGGCAGCCCGAGAATCGCGAGGATTACCTCGAGCGGGAACGGCAGGGCCACCTCCGTGTTGAAGTCGATCTCGCCCCCCGCCGCCTCCAGCGTCGCGAGGGCCTTCCCGCTTAGCTCGTCCAGGCGGGGTTGAAGCTGTCGCACGCTGCCCGGCTTGAACCAGTCGTTCGTGAGCATGCGGTATTTGCGGTGCTCCGGGTCGTCCATGTGGATGAGCGTCTTCGCCCGCGGTCCGCCCTGCGCCCGCATCGCGATGATCGCATCCTGCGTCAGGATCGGTTCCGGGCCGTTCGTGAAGAGCTCGTGCTGCGCTTCGATCTCGAGGATCTCGTCCCTGCCGATGACTGCCCGGAAGGCGCCGAAGCCTTCGGCTTCGACCGGGTGGAACACGCCCTTCGCGTGAAGCGCAAGCGCCTCCTCGCGCCACGCGGCCATGTCTCCGAACCGCTTCGGGTTGCTGAACAGGTCGGTCGTCACGCGCCCTCCCGCAGTGGGCGCAGTCTACTGGCTGAGGCCCCCGGACGGTTGCCCCGAAGCGTGCCTCACCGACCACATCGCCCTCGCAAGGGACTAGGCTTACCGCATCCCACCGGGTGCGACCGGAGGAGGTCCCGACATGCAGGCAATGGTGTTGCGAGGAACCACGCTGACCGTGGAGGAGTGGCCCCAGCCCACCCCCGGGTCCGGAGAGGTGCTCGTTCGCGTGTTGGCGGCCGGCATATGCGCCTCCGACGTCCACGCGGCCGCCCACCTCGAATCCATCATTGAGGAGACGGGGCACACCTCCTGGTACGAGCTGGCCGACCTCGAAAACGGCATGGTGATGGGCCACGAGTTCGTCGCCGAGGTCGTCGAGGCCGGTCCCGATGTCCCCGAGTGGTCCCCCGGGGACCGTGTCGTGAAAGCGCCGGCCGGAGAGACCGACCGTCCCCTCCCGCCGCGGATGGCAAGCGCCTACAGCTCCGAGCTGAACGGTGCCTTCGCCGACTACATGGTGCTCTGGGAGCCCACCCTCCTCCCCGTCCCCGACAACGTCAGCGTCGAGGTGGGCGCCACCACCGAGCCCTGCTCCGTCGCCCGCCACGCGACCCACGAGGCGGAGGCGGAAGCGGGAGATCGGGTTCTCATCATGGGCGCCGGCCCGATCGGGCTCATGGCCCTCATGTGGCTGAAGCACGACGGCGTGGAGCTCGTGGGCGTTAGCGACCCCGTGGCCCTCCGGCGCGATCTCGCGGCCTCGCTTGGCGCTGATGTCGTCCTCGATCCTTCCGCTGATGGATTCGACGCGGACCTCGAAGCAGGGCTCGACGGGGGACCCGACGTCGTGATCGACTGCGTGGGGATTCCCGGCATCATTCGGCAGGCGATGGACGCCGTGAAGCCCCGCGGCAGGATTGTCGTCGTCGGCGTCTGCATGGAAGAGGACCGCTTCATGCCCGTCGTCGGCATCAACAAGGCCCTCACCATCAAGTTCTCGGTGGCCTACACCCGCGAGGACTTCCAGGAGACGCTCGCGGCCTTCGGGAGCGGCGCCATCGACACCACCCCGCTCGTCACGCGGACCGTGGACCTCGGGGAACTCCCAGAGGAGATTGCTCGCATCACAGCCGGCGACCAGCTCAACTGCAAGGTGCTCGTCCACACCGCCGGCAGCGCCTGAGGGAGAACGAAATGCCGCCTGAGCCATTTACCGTTGCGATCCCGCACGAGGCGCTGGAGGACCTCCAGGCCCGTCTCCGCCGTATCCGCTGGCCCGCCGACTTCAACAACGAGGACTGGCGTTACGGCGTGCCTCGCTCCTACCTCGAGTCCTTCGTCGAGTCGTGGAGGGAGTACGACTGGTGCGAGACCGAGGCCGAGATCAACAGCTTCGGCAACTACCGCGTAACCCTCGATGACGTCCCCATCCACTTCATGTACGAACGGGGCAAGGGGCCGGATCCCCTTCCCATCATCCTCACCCACGGCTGGCCCTGGACCTTCTGGGACTGGAAGGAGGCCACCCGCAGGCTCACCGACCCCGCCGCGTTCGGCGGGGACCCGGCCGACTCCTTCGACGTGATCGCCCCCTCCCTCCCCGGCTTCGGCTTCTCCACGCCCCTCACCGTCGACGGCGTCCAGACCCAGTGGACCGCCGACCTCTGGGCCACGCTCATGTCGGACGTGCTCGGTTACGACCGCTTCGCCGCGGCGGGAGGCGACTTCGGCGCCGGCATCAGCGCCCAGCTCGGCCACAAGTACGGCGATCGTGTCGTCGGCATCCACGTCAGCATCGCCCCGATGCTGGGCGGGGCGGGAGGGTCCGGAACCGGCAACCAGAAGCCGGGCAGCCTCCTCGGCCTGCGGCGCACCCTCGACGGGCCCACGTCACGGCTCAGCCGGGACGACTTCGAGCCCGACGAGCAGTGGGCCTGGGACATGATGGACGACCGCTGGACCACCGCCCTCGCCCACGTCGCCGTCCACACCACCGACCCCCAGACCTTCGCCTACGCCCTCCACGACTCTCCCGTGGGACTCGCCGCCTGGCTCATCGAGAAGCGCTACAACTGGAGCGACAACCGCGGCGGTCCCGACCAGGTGCCCTCGCGGAAGTTCCTGCTCGACCTGGTCAGCATCTACTGGTTCACGGAGAGCTACGTCACGTCCGCCCGCTGGTACTGGCACGTCTTCCGCACCCCCTGGGACCGCGCGCACGAGCGCACACCTGCCATTGAGGTGCCGGTCGGCGTCCCCGGCTTCCCCCGCGAGATGGTGTTCGCGCCGCGCAAGATGGTCGAGGCGAACAACAACCTCACGCACTGGGGGAAGCAGGAGCGCGGCGGCCATTTCCCCGCCGCCGAGGAACCCGACCTCTTCGTGCAGGACCTGGTCGAATTCTTCCGCCCCCTGCGCTGAAGGGTCGGGCTGCCCCGGCGCGTGAGTCGCTAGTCGACGGCGACCGGCGTGACCGCGCCCAGCAGCCAGCGTGCGATCGAGGTCATCGTGGCGTCCTCATGGGGCTGGCCGAACACCTGCACCCCGACCGGCATGCCGCCGACGCTCATCAGCGGCATGCTCACCGCCGGGGCGAAGAGCATCGAGCTCGGGAAGTTGAAGACCGGGTCGCCGGTCGGGCGCGGCGCCAGCGGCTCGCCCGGCTTGTCGCCCAGCCAGACGTGCGCCGGTCCCGGGCACGAGAGCGTGATGATCGCATCAGCGGATTTCGCCACGGCCGCGTGCGCCTCCTGCGCGACCTCGCGGGCGAACAGCAGCGCCCGGTAGTCATCCACCGTCATCGCCTCCGCCGCCTCGAGCACCTCCTTCGCCCGCTCGCTGACCCCCTCCGGGTGCTCGTCGACGAGGTTCCGCGTCAACCAGCGGTTCTCCCAACCCGTGATCGCGTTGCACACCTCGCGGGCGTTCCCGACCGCGCCCTCTAGCGACTCGACAGACGGATCGTCCTGTCGGCTCAGCAGCTCGATACCGAGCGCGCGTAGCTGTTCGAGGACCGCTGCGAAGCCCTCCTTGCTGGCGTCGTCCAGCTCGGCCCAGCCCTGCGTCTCCAGCATGATCAGGCGCCCCGGCTTGACCGGCGCGGGTGTGGTCGCGGGCCCCTCCAGCCCCCGGAAGCCACGGTCGCCCCCCGCCCGACGCGCAATCTCGATCGCGACCTGCCACATGTCCTCGATGCACCCGGCATGGACGCCGTGCGTGCTCATGCTCGTCACCTGCCGCTCCCCCCGGTTGATGCCGCCCTGCGTCGGTTTGAGCGCGACGTTCCCGCAGTAGCCCGCCGGCCGGATGATCGAGCCCCCCACCTGCGTGCCGAGCGCCGCCGGGAGCATGCGCGCCGCCACCGCCGCCGCCGAGCCCGACGAGGAGCCCCCGGGTGAGCGCCGCGGGTCGAACGGGTTCGTCGTGGGGCCGGGGTGCGAGCCTCCGAGCTCGGCTGTGACCGTCTTCCCGAGGATGACCGCGCCCGCCTGCCGAAGCGCCCAGACTGCGGCGTTGTCCCGCTTCGGGAAGTTCCCGCGAAATGCTTCGCAGCCGTACTCGGTCGGCATGTCCTTCGTCTCGAGCAGGTCCTTGATCCCCACCGGCATGCCGTCGATGGCAGAGAGCGGCTTGCCCGCCGCCCAGCGCGCGCTGCTCGCGTCCGCGGCAGCCAGCGCCGGGTCCCGGTTCAGGTACGCGAAGGCCCGCACGACCGGTTCGCGCTCCTCGATCGTTGCGAGGCAGCGTTCGAGGTAGTGGCGGGGCGAGTCGTCGCCCGTCCGGAACCGGCGGGCGGCGTTGTGAAAGGTCAGGGGCTCGTAGGTCGCCGGGTCGTAACCCGTGCGTGTGGCCTGCGTCATCGCGAAGCCTCCGGTGCCCGCACCCTAGCCCCGCCGCCCGGACGTGCCAAGCGCCCCGAGTCCGGGCGAGACACGCGGCGAGCCCGCGGGGTATCGTCCCACCGAGCCGATACCTCGGGATGGAGCCGCGCGTGGGCCGCCACGCTGACCTGTTGGCGCGACATCGGGGCGTGATGCCCTCCTGGATGACCCTCTACTACGACGAGCCCATCGCGCTCGTCGACGGAGAGGGCCGGCACGTCGTTGATGCCGAGGGCAATCGCTACCTGGACTTCTTCGGCGGCATCCTCACCACCATGACCGGCTACCGCGTCCCGCGAGTCGTCGAGGCCATCCAGGATCAGGCGGCCCGCATGCTCCACACGAGCACGCTCTACCTCATCGAACCGCAGATTGAGCTGGCCGAGCGCATCGCCGAGCTCTCCGGCATCCCCGACGCGAAGGTCTTCTTCACTAACTCCGGCAGCGAAGCAAACGACGCTGCCCTCATGATGGCCACCCAGTTTCGCTCGTCCGACCAGATCCTCGCCCTCCGGAACAGCTACCACGGCAAGTCCCACTCGACCGTCGCCGTCACCGGCAACGCGTCCTGGTCGGCGACCGCCCTGAGCCCGTTCAACGTCACCTACGTCCACAGCGGCTACCGCCTGCGGTCCCCCTTTGGTGGCCTCCCTGAGGACGATTTCGTGGAGGCATGCGTCGACGACCTGCGAGACCTCCTTGCCGTCGCCACCGCCGGCGACGTGGCTGCGATGATCGCCGAGCCCATCCAGGGCGTGGGCGGCTTCGTCGTTCCCCCCGACGGCTTCTTCGGCGCCCTCAAGCAGGTGCTGGACGAGCACGGCATCCTCTTCATCGCCGACGAGGTGCAGACGGGCTGGGGCCGCACCGGGGACCACTTCTGGGGGCACCAGGCGCACGGGATCGTGCCCGACCTCCTTACCTTTGCGAAGGGGCTGGGCAACGGCGTCGCGATCGCCGGCGTCGTCGGCCGCGCGGACATCATCGACTGCCTGCCGGCCAACTCGCTTTCCACATTCGGAGGCAACCCGCTCGCAGCGACAGCGGCCCTCGCGAACCTGGAGGTGCTCTTCGAGCAGGATCTCCAGGAGAACGCGCGCGTGCAGGGCCAGACCCTCCGGGACGGGATTCAGCGCATCGCCGAAGACGTCTCCGAGATCGCCGAGGTCCGGGGCAAGGGCCTGATGATCGGCGTCGAGTTTGCCGCTCCCGGCTCCCTCGACCCCCTCCCCCATCTGGCCGATGGCGTCCTCCAGGCAGCGCGGGCGGAGGGCCTTCTCGTCGGCAAGGGGGGGCTGCACCGCAACGTGCTCCGCATCGCGCCGCCCCTCTCCATCACCCCCGCCGAAGTCACCGAAGGCCTCGCCATGCTGGAGCGAGCCATCCGCTCCGCAGCGCACCCGGAGCAACCCTCGTAGCAGACACGCCCTGGCCGGGCTCAGGGCCAGTGGTCGGGGGCTCCCACCGCCTCGCGGCGATGGCTCGCGACTCGGCGGGCGAGGTCCGGAAAGGCGGGGTCGATCTCGTAGCGGTAGCCGTCCCAGTAGCCGTCGCGGCCCGGGTCGAAGTGGCGAGGCGCCGTCTTGCTGGCCAGGGCAAGCCGCTTCATCTCCCGCTCGATAGCCGGTAGCCGCGCGACGGCTTCGTCCGGGAGGACCGGAGGGAGCACGGTGACACTGATCGTCTGGTTGGCCCGCAACGTGGGAGTGAACGGGTGCTCCCACACGCGGTGGCCGCCAGTCACGACGACCGGGAGAAGCGGACGCCCGAGTCGGCGCGCGAGGTGGAACGCCCCGGGCTGGAACGCGAGCTCGATGCCGAGGATGGAGCCCTGTGGAAAGAGAAGGATGCTGTCCCCGGCGTCGATGGCCGCCCGTGCCTCGCGGTGGAGCGTGCGGGCGGCCTGCAAGGGGTGTTCGGGCCGGACAAGAAGGTGCCGCCCCCGCGCGAGTTGCCGGCCGAGGAACGGGAAGGTCGCGAGCTCGTCCCGGGCGACGGCCGTGAGCGACAGGGGAAGGTGGAGCAGGGCGAGCCCGTCGGCGAAGCCCTCGTGCAGCGAGGCGACCACGTACCGCTCGCCTGGATCGATGTGTTCGAGGCCGCTGGTGTCGATGCGCAGGCCGATGAAGCGGGCGGTCAGCCTCGCCCAGAAGCGCTCGGCCGCCCGGCGGAAGCCACGCTCGGGCAGCAGCGCCGCCAGCATGAGGACCAGCCTTGCGGGGCCGAACAGAATGAGAACGGCCAACCACGCCCTGACCCACTCGGCGGTGGACTCGACACGGAAGAAGCCGCCGAGGAGCGTGCGGGGAGCCCCGGCGGCACGGGTCGTGGCGCGGCCAACGGCCTCAGCCGTCATCGGCTATTGAGGGCGCAGGTGCGAGCGCGCGACGCAGCGATTCCTCGTCGGGCACGACTCCCTGCGTCGAGACCTTGCCGTCGATCGTCACGACGGGCGGGTGCCAGCCTCCCCGGCGCAGCGCGTCGAAGAGGTTGTTGAACCAGGGCTTGATCCGGACCTCGACATGCGGGAGCTCGGAAGCGACGCGCTCGACGAGGCGCACCGTGAGGTCGCACTCCTCGCAGATCGCGTGCGGCACGGTGATGAAGAGCTGCCGGCCGGTCATGGGGTAGACGGTCACGACCGTTGCGGCCGGGGCGGCTCCCGCTGCGTCGCTCATGCTGTCGAGGGTACGGCAGGAAGCCGCAGCCTCGCACGCCTCCAGGTAAAGGGCGTCCGTTGCCCCGCTAGCCGTTCGCCAGCAGGGTGCGCATGCGGTCGACCCCTTCGACGATCTCCTCGAGCGAAGCCGCGTAGCTGAAGCGCAGGTAACCCTCGCCGAGGTGCCCGAAGCTGGTCCCGGCGATCACCGCGAGCCCCGCTTCCTCGAGCAGCCGTTCCTGCAGGGTGCGGGCCTCGATGCCCGTCCCCGAGATGTTGGGGAAGGCGTAGAACGCCCCACCCGGGTCGACACAGCTGACCCCGGGCACGCTGTTCAGCTCCTCGACGATGACCTTGCGCCGCTCGTCGAACGCCGCCGTCATCACGTCCACCGCCTCCTGCGGACCTTCGAGCGCTTCGACCGCCGCGTACTGGGTGGCCGCGTTGGGACAGCTGTAGCTGTTGATCGCGAGCCGCTCGGCGAACGGGAAGAGGTCGGGCGGGAACACGCCGTAGCCCAGCCGCCAGCCGGTCATCGCATAGGTCTTGCTCCAGCCGTCCAGAACGATCAACCGGTCGCGAAGCTGCGGGTAGTTGAGCCAGGAGATGTGCGAGCGGCCCTCGTAGAGGATGCGCGAGTAGATCTCGTCGCTGAGGACGACCACGTTGGGCCAGCGTTCGAGCCCCTCGACGAGCCGCTCGACCTGCTCCCGCGTGTACACCCCACCGGTCGGGTTCGCCGGGCTGTTGAGGATGATCAGGCGGGTTCGCTCATTGATCTGGCTGAGCACCTGATCGGGGTCGAACGTGAAGCCATCGGCCTCGTGCAGTTCGATCGGGACGGGCGTCGCGCCGGAGAAGCGGATCACCGACTCGTAGATGGGAAAGCCGGGGTTGGGGTACAGGATCTCCGCGCCCGGCTCCCCCAGAAGCAGGGCGGCGAAGAACATCACCGGCTTCGCCCCCGGCGTAATCAACACCGTCTCCGGGTCGACCTCGGCGCCGTGGCGGAGCTCCAGGTCGCGGGCCACGGCCTCGCGCAGTTCCGGGATTCCCGCGCCGGGCGTGTACCCGTGCCTGCCCTCCGCGAGGGCTCGCTTCCCCGCCTCGACGATGTTGTCGGGCGTGGCGAAGTCCGGCTGACCGATCCCGAGATTGATGATCGAGCGCCCTTCGGCGGAGAGCCGGTTCGCTCGCGCCAGCACCTCGAACGCCGTCTCCGTGCCGAGACTCCGGGCGGCGGCAGTTGGAAGGACCATGGTCAACCTCCGAACCCTGCGATTCGCTTCGGCATCGAGGGTACTCCGCAGCCGTGCGGGAGGGCACTAGTCCTTTCTTGACCTCGGACCTGGCCGGGCCGGCAGGGGATGCCGCGCTCCTACTGCTCCCTCCCGATGAGCGTCAGGTAGGCCTCCTCCAGCGAGGACGTTCGCGTAGTCATGTGGTCGACGTGTTCGGCGCCGATGTGGGCGACGATCGGGCCGGCGTCCTGGTCCGAGGGGATGTGCACGCGAACGGTCTGAAGCATGCCGTCCACGCCGACCTCCACATGCTGGACCTGCGGCAGCTCGCCCAGGGACGCCTGGAGCCCCTCCCGAGGCTCTCGCAGCGAGATCTCGACGACCGTCGCGCTGCCGAACTGGCGCTTGATAGTCGCCGGACTGCCCTGTGCCACGACCTCACCCCGGTCGATGACGATGAGCTCGTCGCAGAGCTCGTCCGCCTCGAGCATGAAGTGAGTCGTCAGCAGGATCGTCCGCCCGCGCTCCTTCAGCTCGCCGACCAGTTGCCGGAACTCGAAGGCGCCGAGCGGGTCGAGCCCGGACGTCGGCTCGTCCAGGAAGAGCACGTCCGGCTCGGTCAGCAGGGCGCGGGCGAGGTGGAGCCGCTGCTTCATGCCGCGCGAGTACTCGAACACCTTCGAGCCGCCGCGCTCGCCCAGCCCCACGAGGTCGAGGAGCTCGGCGGAGCGGCGGTTCGCCTCGCGGGGCGAGAGGTGGTTGATGGCCGCGAAGTACTGCAGGTTCTGCTCGCCCGTGAGCCGGCCAAAGAGCCCGCGGTCGCCGCCGAGCGCAAGACCCGTGCGGCGGCGAACCTCCCGCGGCTGCGAGGCAACGTCGAACCCGGCCACGCGGGCGCTGCCTGCCGTCGGCAGCAGGAGGGTCGAGAGCATGCGCACAGTCGTCGTCTTGCCCGCGCCGTTCGGTCCGAGCAAGCCGAAGATCGTGCCCGGACGTACGTCAAACGAGATGTCGCTGACTGCCACGATCTCGCTGCCCCGGCGGAGGGGGCCGCCTCGCTGGAACGTCCGCCGCAGGTTGCGGCACTCGATCATGGGAGCGTCACTGGTCATTCCTCACCTCCTGCGAGAATGCCGCGCTGCCGGGCGGCCCGGTCGATGAGCGTGAAGACGGCAAGCCCGACCAGCGCATAAGCGGCGGCAACAGCGAGCTCAAGCAGGAGGTCCGGGGCCACGCTCGCCACGGAGTCCCCGGCGAACGCCCCCCGCAACCCCTTCAGCCCGTGCGTGATCGGGAGGCCCTGAGCCACCACCTCAAGGGCCGTGGGGAGCCGGTCGACGGGGATGATGAGGCCCGTCAGCCCGAGCAATCCCCCGTACCCGATCGAGGAGAAGAGGAACCAGTCCTGGTAGAGCGCGGCGAAGTTCCCCAGGAGCAGGGAGACCATCAGGATGCCGATGGAGATGACGACCACCGCGACCACATAGGTGAGGTAGTTCAGGTCCCCAACATTCAGGTCGATGAGAAGCACGGCGAGGAGCGTCGTGCTGACCGCGGTGAGCGGGCCGTTGTAGAAGTGCCCGACGCCACGGGCGAAGTAAGCGGAAGCCCGGCTCGCCGGCGAACCAAAGAGCAGGTGGAGCGTGCCTCCCGAACGGTCGTTGGAGAACGACTGTGTCACCCCTCCGACGTAAATCCAGACGATGGCGTACACCACCATCCCGATACCGAAGCGGTCGACGTCGCCAATCGAGGCGAAGCGCCCGATGAGGATGAAATTGAACAGGGTGAGAAAGGGCGCGAGGACGATGTTGCTGAAGTAGGGGAACGGAGTCAGCCAGTGGAAGAGGCCCCGGTAGGAGAGGTAGGCCTGCAGGTAGAAGTTCTGGACCCTGTCCACTATCTCAGCCCTCCGTCAGCCCGCCAGAGAGGCGTGCTTGCCTCTCCGCTCGAAGGAAGAGCGCGACTTCGACGACGGCCAGGAGGACCAGGAGACCAACCGCCGGCAGCCAGTTGAGGGCGACGCGCCCGAGGTCTTCCTTTCCGTTGATGGACCAGATGAGCGCCTCCATGGCCCACGAGGTTGGCAGCAGACGGGCGAGCCACTCGAACCAGTTGGGGAGCAGGGAGATGGGGTAGAAGAAGCCGCTGAGGACCACGCCCAGGGGCATGATCGCGTTGAAGAAGCCGCCCTGGGCCCCTACGAGAAAGCTCAGCGGCGCGAAGAGGAACTGGAGCGCGACGACCGCCAGCACGACCAGCGTGAGCGACAGGGCGAAGGCGGTGGTGTGCTCGATCCCGGCGATCTCACGGGCGACGAGCAGAGCTGCCGCGAACGACAACAGGCCGACCAGTGCAAAGAACACCACGTAGGCGAGGGACTTCCCCAGCATCACGAGCGTGAGTGGAGAACGGGACAGCAGGTTCAACTCGAGCGTACCTGCCCAGCGTTCGTCCAGCAGGGAGAAGCCGGTTCGGAACACGCAGACGTTCCAGACGACGACGAATGCCGCACCAATGGCAATGGACAGGGAAACCCCCTGCTCCACGCTGGCGCGAGCGATCCAGGCTGCGGCTGCGGCGGTCGGGACCTGGCTGATCGCGATCATCAGTATCTGGTACCGGCTCGCGGTGATGCGCCACTGCTGGAGGAAGGCCCCTTGAAGTGCGTACAGGTGGCCCATGACGCTCCTTTTGGAAAGACGCATAGCCCGGCCCCTCGAAACGAGGAACCACGAATCCGGCCTTTCGAGGACGACTCCCCGACGGCTCGGAACAGTTCAGAAAGGACGACTAACCCGGCTTCGCCCAGATTTGCAGGGGAGCGCCGTAGGGTCCAGTTGAAAGCCTGTAGTCCATGGAGGGTGGCGGGAACTGAGCGCCGGAGGCTCGCACTACACTGTGCACGGCGGACGCGCTGTGGCCGGAGGTGATTCGGGATGAGCTTGTCCACGCACCCGCAATTCCTCCAGACGCATCAGCCCGATGAGTCCTGCGGCGGCTGCTGGACCGCGTTTCCCCGGCCCTGTCGGTGCGGCGGACAGATCCACGCGGAGCGTGGGGACGAAAGCGCGGCCGGAGACGTCTGGCTCAGGCGATGGTGCTCGGAGTGCGGGATCGACTGGGACGAACCCATTCCGGACCCACGGTAGCTGGCGAGGTCGGCGACCTCCCGACCGGTCAGGGCTCTGGCTGGAAGTGCGGGTGAGCCACGGCCTCATCGGGCCAGAGGAACTCAAACCCCGCCGCCAGCGCGTACTGCCGGTCGAGGTCCTCGCGGTCCCCGATGTGCACGTACACGTCCGCCTCAAACTGGGCCTTCACGTCCGGCAGCATGTGCTTGGAGACGACGAAGTCGACCTCGATGTCGTGCGCCGCCCAGATGGCCCGTTGACCGCTCAGCGTGCGATCGGAACAGCTGCCGATCAGGAACCCCTTGTCGCGCGCGAGGCGGACCATGTCCATCGTCAGGACACCGGGGGGATCGCCCACTTCCAGCGTGCCGTCGATATCGAAGCTGATCAGAACTACCACGGGCCACTCCTCGTCCTTGCCTCGACCGCTACTAGTCGGGGCTCGCGCTCCAGACGGTGAAGTTCCCCCCGAGCGGCATCGGCCCGCCCGAGACCGCCACTTCGGGTTTGACGCCGGTGACCTGTCGCCCACCGGCGCGGCCCTGCAGCTGCTGGATGCAGTCCGTGTGCATCCAGACCCGGCTGCGGCCGCTGCCGACGTTGCCCCCGCTGGGGGAGACCGGGTTGGGGCCTTCGATGCTGATGTCGGTCTGGTAGAAGTCCAGCGCTTCCCCGAACTTGATCCCGCGGTAGCCCAGGCCTTCCAGGTGGAACTGGTGGAAGAGCGAGAAGCCGTCGTACATGTTCTCGAAGGAGAGGTCGTCGGCGGTGATCCCCGCTCCCTCGTAGATCTTGCGGGCCGTGCGCGCCGTCTCGGCCTCTACCTCGTCCAGCGTGGGGGTGAGGCTGCGGGGCCGGGCGTTGCTGGACGCGTGATTCAGGATGTAGACGGGCTTCTGCTTCATGTCCGCCCCACGCTCGGCCGTCGAGAACAGGTAGGCGCCCGACATCATGATCGGGATGTCGTTATCGAACAGGTTGGCGGGCTTCGCGATCCAGCGCGCCGCCAGGTAGTCCTCTCTCCCGAGTTCCTCGGGCCGGTGCTGTGCCCAGTAGCCCTCGGGGAACATCAGCCCGTTGCGGCGGGAGTTCTCCATGAACGGCGCCATCATCTCGTGCGTCTTGCCGTACTTCCGGCAGTACTCGGCGAACTGCAGGGCCGTCCCGTACGAGGCGGGACCGCCCCAGAGCCGGGTCATCGCGGCGGTGCCGGGCAGCGCGTCCTCGGCGTTCGCTCCACTCTGGTAGTAGCGCCCCTCGAAGTTGTGCCAGCTCTTGACCACGAGGCAGGTGTGGGTCAGGCCGTCGCCGATGGCCTGAGCCGTCACATTGAGGGCGTTCGACATGCAGCCGGGGCCGTACATCGTGAACTGGACGTTCGTGAGCTCCGGCATGTTCGCCAGCAGCCACTCGGCGCTGAGCTTCGCGACGCCGTCCAGCGGGTCATCCGTCTGGTTGAAGCTCTCGATCACGTCCATGGGAAGCGGCTTGCCTTCCTCCCAGAACGCGCCCGTCGTGGTCACCGGGACCACCACCAGGCCATCGATCTGCTCGGGTGCGACGCCGGCGTCGGCGATCGCCTTCCGCAGCGCCTGGATGCTGATGGCGCCCACGCACGTCTCGGGGCGGCCGTCCCAGCGCCGGGACGTTGGCCCGTGGCCGACGCCGACGGCCGCGACCTTGCCGCGGTGCTCCCAGATGCCGAGCCCTTCGTCGTTGCGATACATCGCATCCGGTGCGGTTGGTGTCGTCATTGCGCGCACTCCTTGCTATACGGGCGGTCAGGTCGGCCGCAGTCAGTCGGCAATCACGCGCCACTCGGGCACGAGCTGACCGTTTGCCGTGGGCTCGAAGATCACCTCGACGGACGCGCCCACGGGCACGTCGTCCACCGGTGTGCCCGGGAGGTGCGAGAACATCTGGATGCCCGGATCGTCGTCCAGCATGATTACGGCAAGGTTGAAGGGCTGATCCGCCTGGAGCAGCCGCACGGGACAGTCGTGCACGACGCCGTAGTTATAGATCGTGCCGCGCCCGCTCACGGCCTTCCACTCGAGTGAGTCGCCGTCGCAGTCGCGGCACGTTTCCGCCGGCGGATGCTGCAAGCGGTCGCAGTCGCGGCAGTTCTGGATCACGAGGCGCTCTTCGTTCGCGGCGTCCCAGAACGGTTGACTGAAGCTGTCCGGTACGACTCCTTGCTTGGCCATCGGTTCCCCCTGTCGCCGCGCAGCCCTCCTCGACCGCCCACGGCGTTCGTGCAGAATAAGGGGCCAGAGCCTTGTCCGTCGAAGCCCAAAACGAGAACGTCCGCTACGAGCCCGGGGAGCGTCCCCCAGGGCTCGTTACTGTTGGATCGGGGCTGCAGGCGGCGATGGTCATCGTCGCCCCCGTCGTCCTGACCGTCGTGATCGTGGCCCGCATCGCGGAACAGCCCGACTCGTACATCACCTGGGGTGTCTTCGCGGCGCTGATCGTCAGCGGCATTACGACCGTCCTGCAGGCCATCCGCGTCGGTCGTGTGGGGGCGGGGCACGTCCTCATCATGGGCACGTCGGGCGCCTTCATCGCCGTCTGCGTCGCGGCCATGGTCGAGGGCGGACCTTCCCTGATGGCGACCCTCATCATCATCTCGGCGCTGTTTCAGTTCGTGCTGGCGGCTCGGCTTTCGCTGCTGCGCCGCATCTTCACGCCCGTCGTGTCGGGGACCGTGGTCATGCTCATCGCGGCCACGGTCATGCCGATCGTCTTCGACACCATGACGGCCGTGCCCGAGAACACGTCGGGGGCCGCCGCCCCGGTGGCTGCCGCGGCTACCCTCGTAACCGTAGCGGTCCTGGTTCTCAGGGCCCCGCCGGCCTGGCGCCTCTGGTCGCCGATCATTGGCATCGCCGTCGGGTGCGCGGTTGGCGCCCCCTTCGGCCTCTACGAGGTCCAGCAGGTGGCGGATGCGGCCTGGGTTGGCGTCCCCGCCAGTTCCTGGCCCGGTGTCGACGTCACGCCGGGCACCGAGTTCTGGGCCCTCCTGCCGGCCTTCGTGGTCGTGACCATCGTCGGAGCGGTGGAGACCATCGGCGATGGCATCGCCATCCAGCGGGTTTCGCGCCGTCGACCGCAGGCGACGGACTTCCGTGTCGTCCAGGGAGCCCTTAACGCCGACGGCGTGGGGAACTTCCTCTCCGGGCTCCTCGGCACGCTTCCGAACACCACCTACTCCTCCAGCATCTCAATTGCCGAGGTAACCGGGGTCGCGGCCCGGCGCGTGGGCGTCGTCATCGGGATCGCGTTCGTGATCGTGGCCTTCTTTCCGAAGATCGCGGCGCTCCTCATCGCCATTCCCGGCCCCGTCGCCGGTGCTTACATAACGGTCCTGATCGGGCTCCTGTTCGTGCAGGGGATGCAACTCGTCATCCGCGACGGCGTCGACCACCGGAAAGCGCTCGTGGTGGGCGCGGCCTTCTGGATCGGCACGGGCTTTCAGAACCAGTGGATCTTCCCCGACCTGATCGAGGGCGGATTCCTGGAGGTGCTGCTCGGCAATGGCATGACGGCTGGCACGATCGTCGCGGTCATCATGGTCGCCTTCCTGGAGCTGACTGGCTCCCGTCGACGCCGACTCAACCTGGCCCTCGACAACAAGGCCGTTCCGGCCCTCGAGGAGTTCCTTCGCGCCTTCGCGGCGAGAGCTCGGTGGGACTCCGCCTCGACCGAGCGCCTGACGTCCGCGGGCGAGGAGACGCTGTCCGTCCTCCTGCAGGAGCAGACCAACACCTCCGACGGCGAATCGCGCCGGCTGGCCCTCACCGCACGGATGGACGGACGGACGGCGGAGATGGAGTTCGTGACGGTCCTGGAGGGCGAGAACATGGAAGACCGCCTCTCCTACCTCACCGAATTGCCCCCTGTCCCCGATGAGCATGAGGTGTCGTTCCGGCTGCTGTGGCACTACGCCTCGGATGTCCGCCACCAGAAGTACCACGGGGTCGACATCGTGACCGTGACCGTCGAAGGGCAGCGATAGCCTCGGCCCCGGGTAGGGCGCGCTAGTCGATCAAGCCGTAGCGACGCTTTAGTTCCAATATGCGCTCGACCGATTCGTAGATTCGCTCTTCCGAGATCTCGCCCTCGGCCACCGCATCGAGAATGGCTTGCTTCACGCGGTAGACCTCGGTCCGGTCATCGGACAGCTGGTTGGCGATCAGGATCACGTCGACCCCGGCCTTGATTGCCTCAACCGCCGCACGCTCAAGGCTGTATTGCTCGACGATGGCGCCCATCTGCATGTCGTCGGAGAGGATGACACCCTCGAAGCCCAGCTCCTCACGCAGGAGGCCCGTCACGATCGCGGTCGACAGGGTGGCGGGGCGGCCGCTCGGATCGAGGTCCCGGTTCACGATGTGCGCCGTCATGACCGCATCCTCGTAGCCGCCCTCGATCAACATGCGATAGGGCGCCAGTTCGTCGTCGCGCATGAAGCTGCTGGTGACGTCGGTGACGCCGAGGTGGGTGTCCCCGGCGGCGCTGCCGTGGCCGGGGAAGTGCTTGAGCACGGAGATGACGCCGGCGGCGCCGTGGGCCTCCGCGAACGCCCCGGCATGCGCGGCCACCACCTCCGGGTCGGCGCTGAACGAACGCTCCAGGGCGCCGATCGCCGGGCTCTCCGGGAACACGTTGACGTCCACCACGGGGGCGAGATTCCAGTTGATGCCGAGCTGGTGCAATTCCGCCGCCGAGTTCGACGCTGCCGCCTTCGTGTCCGCCGCCGTGCCTGCGCCGAGCGCCTCGTGGCTGGGCAGATCGATGCTGAACCCGTAGGCGGGCTTGAGCCGGTTGATGAGCCCGCCCTCGACGTCGATCGCGATGAAATAGGCGATGCCGGCCTGCCCCTGCAACTCGTCGATGAGCGCACTGAGCTGTTCCGGTGAGGTGATGTTGCGCGGCTTGGCTCCCCCGGACGGGAGGTCGTAGTCGAACAGGATCACGCCGCCGGGTGCGATGTCGTCCAGGAGAGCAACCGTTTCCTCGTCCAGCCGCTCGCCCTGAAACCCGATCAGCAGCATCTGGCCAACCGCATCCTCCAGCGACAGCGAGCGGGCGTCGTCGTCGGAGCCGCAGGCGCCAAGGGTCGCCAGGAGAGCCGCCAGGATGAGACCGGTCAGCCAGCGCGCCACAGGAGGAAGCACCATCAACTCTCGATTGTGTTTGGCAGGGGAAGGCGGATGACAACCGTAACACCCTGTCCAGGCCCGGCGCTCTCCACGGTGACGGTACCCCCATGGGCCTCGACGATGGCTCGCGTGATCGCCAGCCCCAGACCCGTACCGGTTATCCCACGACTGCGAGACTGGTCGGTCCGGTAGAAGCGGTCCAAGACATGGCGGAGGTCTTCAGCATCGAGGCCGATCCCGCTATCGGCCACGGAGACCGTCAGCGTTTCCTTGCGTTCCTGCCATGCCCCGATGGCAACGGTCCCTCCCGCTTCCGAGCAATCAAGAGCATTGCTTACGACGTTCCCCAGGGCCTGGCTCATGCGCAGGCGGTCGAGGTTCATGTCCGGCAGGTCGCCGGAGATCTGTAGACCGTCGTGTAGACAGTCCCCGTTGCCTCGTCGAACCGAGCGGAAACAGCCAGCCCGCCGAGGTTGCCTTCCCATGACTGCCCGAGCGGAGTGATCGGGCTCGACATGGCGGCTTCGTTGCTCTCGGAGCCGCCCTCGCCTTCGGGGCCGTGGCCTTCGCCACCGGCGCCCTCTGCCCCACCTTCGCCGCGGCCCTCGGAGCCGCCTTCGCCCTGGCCGCCATGCTCACCGGGCCCTTCGCGCCCGGAGGAGACCTCGCTCCCCTCGGAGCGGTCGGAGTCGTGACCTTTTCCGGCCTGGCTATCACTCCCACAGGCAACCAGGACTCCCGCACCGAGTACGGCCGCAAGGACCGACCCGATCAGGAACGTCTTTGTAAACCGCTGCTTGAACATCATCACATCAGTCCTTTCATCTGTGATGCCGCAGACGGTAGGACCGAAATGTCGCAGAAAAGTGTCGTGAGCTAGCTACTGCGCCGCGCCTGTTCTGGGCGTCTCGCGCAACCGCAAGCCTGGGGCGAGCAGCTGTCAGCCCGACACCATCGCGGAAGCGCCTGGACGGTGCCGAACCGCAGGTCAGGACCTTGCCCTGAAGGTAGTTCAGCTTCAGGGCACCGCAACTCGCAGGAGATGATGCTCCAAGGGGGTTCCCCCGGGCCAAGCGTCAGGATCCGAGGGTTCTCGTAGCTCAGTCCAGAACGACCGAAGCGTCTGTTGCCACTGAACAAACATTGGAGTGTCTGAGCGCTCGTGCGAAAGAGGATGCGCCCGGTTCTTAGTAGTGCTGTCCTTCTGAGTGTAGACAGCCGCTCTACCAAGGGAATACTCAGGGGCCGCGTTCGAACCTAGAACGGTCCTCCAACAGCGGCCGCCACGACAGTGCCTAGTCGAAGAAGTGGTAGACGTGCCAAGTGGCAACTCGCCGCCCGCCCCCCGGCGCCGTAGTTGCAGCCGTGCTCTGCGGTTCTAGCGCTCTCGGCTCTATGGACCGCGCTCCTTGTGCGGTGGGTTGAGAGCTTAGTCCAGCGGCATAGCCTCGGGCGCCTGCGCTCCCACTCCGAATGACCGCCTGGGGTAGCAGCCGCTCGAACGCGATCACGTTCTCGCGGCCCTGCAGGCGGCCAGGGTGCCCGCCACCAGCACCACCACCATCCCCAGTTTGAGGCCGCCCGCGGGCGACCCCGCCACCCGGCCCACGAGCATAAGCACCGACTCGAACAGCTTCGTGTGCTCGGGAAGACGTGGCGAAGGCGTCCCTTGCGGGACGCCTTCGGGATTGGCTTGGGGACGGAGGGGGGCTACTCCGTCGGCACTGTGCCCTTGTCGCCATGGCCCCAGCGCCCCCTGGAGCCCCGCCAGCGGCCGCGGGAGTCTCCATCCCGTTCCGGCTTGTCGCCGGACTCGATCGCTGTCCGCCACTCCTCGGCTTTCTCCTCGCTGACCTTGCCGGTCTTGACTGCCGCGTCGATCCGGTCCAGCAGGACCTGCCGCATCGCCGCCTTCAGATCCTCGACCGTCACGCCCAGCGCCTCGGCTAGCGCCTCGCCGCCAGCCGAGAGACCGAACCCGCGACCGCGAGGATGCCAGTTCCCCGCCTCCGACGACTCGACGCTCGTCCTGATCTCCGCCGCTTCTTCCTCCGTAATCTTCCCCGCCTCGACGGCTTCGTCGACGCGGTCGAGGGCAACTTGCCGAGCGGCCGCGTCAAGATCTTCGACTGTCACCCCAAGCGCCCCAGCGAAGGCCTCGCGTCCCTCGTCCCAAGACGATGCCTTCTCTCCGTCCACGCCGTATCCCGCCCCCGTTCCGTGCCCCGACCGCTTCTTGTCGTCAACTTCGCTACCGCGCTCGGCGAGGACGACGCCGACGCCCAGCGCGGCAAACAGCATCCCGACGATCCCGGCTACCACGAGCGACCTCATGCGAAGACTCATTGCCTGCTTCCTTCCCGCAGCACTTTCATGCAGGGTGGCGAGGTTTGCCCTGCCACCGCGATGCTCGCAGGTGGTCGATAAGACCTGCATAAGCCGAATGTGGCGCCTTTATCTGGGCCTTATGCCCCACACCCGCACAATGGCCGCATGCGAGTGCTCATCGTCGAGGATGACGAGCGCCTGGCCGATGTCGTCGCCCGTGGCCTGCGCAAGGCGGGCTTCGCCATCGACATCGCCCTCAACGGCGAGTCGGGCCTGGAAAAGGCCCTCGTCAATCGCTACGACGTCGTGCTCCTCGATCGCGACTTGCCCGGCCTCCATGGCGACGAGGTCTGCCGGCGCCTGGCGAACCGCCCCGACGCCCCCCGCATCCTGATGCTGACCGCCTCGGGGGCGCTCGACGACCGTGTGGAAGGGCTCTCCCTCGGCGCCGATGATTACCTGCCCAAGCCGTTCGCCCTGCGCGAGCTGGTCGCCCGCATCCGCGCCCTCGCCCGCCGCAGCGCCGTGAGCACGCCGCCGGTGCTCGAGGCCAGCGACGTGCGCCTTGAGCCCGGACCCCACCGCGCCACCCGCGACGGCCGAGACCTGCGCCTCACCCGCAAGGAGTTCGCGGTGCTCGAGGTGTTGCTGAGCGCCCGCGGCAACGTCGTCAGCGCCGAGGAGCTGCTGGAGCGTGTCTGGGACGAGCATGCCGACCCGATGACCAACGTCGTGTCCGTCACCATCATGACCCTGCGGCGCAAGCTCGGCGCCCCGCCCGTTATCGAGACCGTGAAGGGCGCGGGCTACCGGATCGGGAGTGCGCCTTGAGGTTCCCCCAGCCCACCGTCCGCATCCGCCTGACCCTCCTCTACGGGTCGCTCTTTCTCCTGGCCGGGCTCGTGCTCATCGCCATCACCCACTTCCTCTACCGGGACGCCCTCGACGGGGACGACATCGCCCAAAAGCGGGCCTTCTTCGCCGAGGTGGAGGTGAAGGAGGCGTTCGGCGATCGCCTGCCCGACGGCAAGCGCCTGCGCGAGTTCACTGCCAGGGACGGCCGCACCATCTTCAAGTTCGTCGCCGACGTGCACGATGCCGCCATCGACGACGCCGTCGACGACGCTCTCCGTGAGCAACTCGTCCAGTCCGGGATCGCCCTCGGCGCCACTACCCTTGTGGCCCTGGGGCTGGGCTGGATCGTGGCCGGGCGCGTCCTGCGGCCCGTGCAGCGCATCACCGAAACGGCCCGCGCATCGTCCGAGACCGACCTCCACCACCGTGTCGCCCTCCAGGGCCCCGACGACGAGCTGAAGGAACTTGCCGACACCCTCGACTCCCTCCTCGAAGCGCTGGAGAAGGCCTTCAACAGTCAGCGCTCCTTCTCTGCGAATGTCTCCCACGAGTTGCGCACGCCCCTCGCCATCCTCCGCGCCGAGGCCGAGATCAAGCTCGCCGACCCCGGGTCTACCGAAGCAGAGCGCGAGTTCGCCCAGCGCATCCTGGACTCGACCGAGCAGGGCGAGCGCACGGTCGATGGACTGCTTGCGCTCGCCCGCAGCGAGAGCGGACTCCTGTCGCGCGTCCAGGTCGACGTCGCCGAGCTTGCCGGCGACGTGGTCGGAGGCCTCGCCTCCTCCGCCAACCAGCTCGAGCTGACCCTGGAGTTAGGGGACGCAACGGCCTGGGCCGACCGCGCCCTGCTCGAACGGCTGGTCACCAACCTCGTCGGAAACGCCATCCGCCACAACGTGGCGGGAGGCTGGGTGCGGGTCGAGGTAGCGCAGGAGGGCGGGGAAGCCGTCTTGCGGGTCAGGAACTCCGGCCCGCGGCTCACTGCCGAGGAGGTCGAGAGCTTCTTCCAGCCCTTCGTCCCAACGGCAGGAGTCGGGAGCGGGCCGAAGCGGCCTCGGCCTGGGGCTCTCCATCGTGCAGGCCATCATCCGGGCGCACGGCGGAGCCCTTTCCGCCAGGGCGCGTCGCGATGGTGGCCTGGAGATTGAAGTGCGGCTTCCCGGGAACGCGAATCCCGGGAACTAGCCCAGGGTCCGCCCCACGAAGGCCGTTCAGTCCCTCGCCCGCCGCATCCCACCTCTTCGATCTGCAGGTCCGGCGGGGATGGAGCCGCGTAGCACTCGATGATGCGGGTGGTGATCTCGTCCAACGACTACGCCTGGTTCTCGCTTACGGCATCGAGCACACCCACATCGAGCACACCCACGGCCACCATCGTCTGCTGGGCCGCCGCCACGTCGTGGCTGGGGATGACGAGGTCGCGCTTCTCGCCGGCGGGGTCCTTGACGTGGTCCACCAAACACTGACTGTGCTCAGAACTCGGCCCGACAGAGCCACGTCCGCGGCGTCTCCGCCCGCGTTCGGGCCGTCCACGTCGTAGGGGTGCACCGCGGCCTTCTCGAGGGCCGAGGCGCCGTCGAAGGCGACATGGCCGGTCAGGCCGTCGCGTCGCACCCCGCGCCCCGCTGCCTTACGGAGACCTTAAGTGGCCTTCGCTAGCTTCCTCGCATGTCCATGTCTCGGAGCCGTGAGCTCCGCCGCGCGGGAGGAACCGCCAGATGAGGCTACGAACGAAGACCGCAAATGGCCGCGCTGGCCGGTGGCGCCGCCTCCCGATCCGATGAGAGACCACCAATGAGCGAAGTCGACATCGACCTCCTGATCCGCGGCCGTAGCTCGCGCCGCCGGTGGCTGCTCCTCGCGGCCAGCGCCGTCCTTCTTGCTGTCGCGGTCGCCACCTGGTTCCTGCTCCGGCCTGTAGAGACGGACGTCGTTGCCGAACCGCAGCGCAGCGAGGCGGTGATGGGCCAGCTCAGCACGACCGTGGATCTCTCCGGCTCGGCTGAGGCCGAACGCAGCACCACGATCAGCTTCGGCGTCGCCGGCACCGTCGCTACGGTCGAGGTCGAGAGCGGCGATGCCGTGGAAACGGGCGATGTGTTGGCGACCCTGGACAACGCCGATGCGCAGCGCCGGGTCGCAACGGCCGAGACGCAGTTGCGGCTCGCGGAGTTGCGGCTTGACGCCCTGCTTGCCGATCCGGCCGCCGCGGAGATCGCGTCCGCACGACAGTCGATCGAGTCGGCTGAGACCCAGGTGCTGAACGCCGAGCAGGCGCTCAAGCGGCTTTCCGAGCCGCCCGCCGCGAGCGAGCTGGCGAGCGCCGAGCAGGCGGTGGCGAGCGCCCTCGGGCAGCTATCGAGTGCCGAGGAGGTGCTGGTGCGGCTCTCGGAGCCGCCGAGCGTGAGCGAGCTGGCGAGCGCCGAGCAGGTGGTGGCGAGCGCCCTCGGGCAGCTATCGAGCGCCGAGGAGGCGCTGGCGCGGCTCTCGGAGCCGCCGGGCGCGAGCGAGCTGGCGAGCGCCGAGCAGGCGGTGGCGAACGCCCTCGGGCAGCTATCGAGCGCCGAGGAGGCGCGGGCGGCTCTGATCGCGGGTCCCGGCGAGACGGAGATCGCCGCCGCGCGCACGGACGTCACGCAGGCACGGGCACAGCTAAGCGGGGCGATCGACAGGGCCGACGACTCCTGGCACGCCCTCGAAGACGCCTTCGACGAGTTCTGCGAGCAGTACGACCACCTCAATGATGTCGCCGAGGGCCTATGCACCGCCCCACTGGCGCTTTCCGACGCACAGGTCCGGGAGCTGCGCGACTTGGCCGAGGATCGGAGCAGCAACTTCCAGCGTTACGCCAGTGCCGTGATCAACGCCAACGTCGCGTTCGTCGCAGACGACGCGACGAGGCAGTCGGCCGTCACGGCGCTCTCCTCGGCGGAGCAGCGGCTGGCCGACCTGCTCGCCCCTGCCTCAGACGAGGATCGCTACCAGGCCGAGCAGAGCGTGGAGGGGGCGCGTGCGAACCACGCCTCGGCCGTGGCGCGGCTCGAGGAGCTGCAAGCAGAGCCGAGCGCGGAGGACGTGCGCCAGGCGGAGCTTGCGGTGGAGGCGGCGCGTGCGAGCCACACGGCAGCCGTGGCTCGACTCGAGGAGCTGCAGGCAGAACCGAGCGCGGCGGACGTGCGCCAGGCGGAGCTTGCGGTGGAGGCCGCGAGGGCGAACCACGTTGCCGCCGCCGCGCGGTTCGAGGACCTGCGCGCCCCCGCCGACGAGGGCGAGTTCGAGCAGGCGCGCGCCTCCCTCGAGAGTGCGCGCGCGAGCCTCGCCAGCGCGCAGGCGCGCTACGACGAGCTGAACGCGGGCCCGACCGCGAACGCGATCGCGCAGCAGGAGGAGAACGTACGGCTCTCCGAGATCTCCCTTGAGGAGGCGCGGGCCGCCCTCGCCGACTTCACGGTGACGGCGCCGTTCCACGGGATCGTCGAGGCCGTGAACGTGCAGCCGGGCGACCGCGTGGCGGCGGGCCTCGCCGCGCTTACCCTGAGCACCTCGGACCGGATCCTGATCGCGCTCACCGTGACCGAGGCGGACCTGCTGAGCCTGGAGGTCGGCCAGGCCGGGCTTGCCACCTTCGACGCCATCGACGATGTCGAGTACCCGGTCCGGATCGCCTCGATCAGCCGCGTGCCGAACGCCGCGCAGGGCGTCGTCACCTACGAAGTGGAAGCGCGCCTCCTCGCGGGGCCGGAGATCGCCGAGGTTGCCGCCGAGCTCGCCGCGCTCCGCGGAACCGGAGGCGACCTCGCCAGACTCCTCGCGGGGGCCGGCTTCGGAGCCGGGGCCGCCGAGGGCTCTGGTGGCGGCGGCGCTAGGGAAGGTGGCGCTGCTGGCGGCGACGCACGAGGCGCGGGTGGCCTCGGTGGCGGTGGGCTGCCGGCCGGCCTCGATCTGCCCGAGGGCGTCACGATCCAGGAGGTGTTGCAAGCGGTGGCTAACGGCGAGCCGCTGCCCGAGGGCGTGACGCTCCCCGAGGATTTCGAGATTCCCCCGCAGATCCTCGAACGCTTCCCGAACCTCACGTCGAACGCGCTCGAGCAAGGAGCCGAAACGCAGCAGGGAGCCCTCGCAGCGCGCCCGCTGCCCGCGCCGGGGATGAGCGCGAGCGTCACGGTCCTGAAGGAACTGCGGGAGCAGGCCGTGCTGGTCCCGGTCTCGGCCGTGCGCCAGCTCGATGGCGCGTGGTTCGTGACGGTCCCCGGCCCGGCAGTCGACGATGCCGGGGAGGGAATGATCGCCTTCCAGCGCGTCACCGTCGAGGTCGGCGAGTCGGACGGGACCAACGTCGAGATCCTGAGCGGGATCGAGGCCGGCGCGGTGCTCCTGATCGGCGCCGACAACTCCGGGAGTGCTTTCAGCGCCACGCAGCAGCGACAGCAGCCCGGCGGTGGCTTCGGCGGCGGCTTCGGCGGTGGCTTCGGCGGCGGCGGTCCTGGCGGTGGAGGTCGACAGTGATCCGTCTGCAAGACGTAACCCGCGTCTACTCCACCGGCGAGACGGAGGTTCACGCCCTCGCGGGCGTGAACCTCGATATCGGCGGCGGGGAGTTTGTCGCGATCATGGGCCAGTCCGGCTCTGGCAAGAGCACGCTGATGAACATCATCGGCCTGCTCGACCGCCCGAGCAGCGGCGGCTACGCCTTCGGGGGGCGAGACGTCTCGCAGCTCCCCGAGGATGCACGCGCGCGCCTGCGAGGCAGCGCCTTCGGCTTCGTCTTCCAGTCCTACAACCTGCTGCCGCGCATGACCGCCCTCGAGCAGGTCGAGCTGCCGCTGATCTACCAAGGCGCCGCCGACCGCAAGCGCCGTGCCGCCGAGTCGCTCGTGCGGGTCGGCCTGCAGGACCGCATCGCGCACCTCCCGACCGAGCTCTCGGGCGGCGAGCAGCAGCGCGTTGCGATCGCCCGGTCGCTCGTCGTGAACCCGCTCGTGTTGCTCGCCGACGAGCCGACCGGCGCCCTCGATACGGCGACGGAGCACGAGCTGATGACGCTGCTAAGCGAGTTGGTGGACCAGCAGGGCCTGACGGTGGTGCTGGTCACGCATGAGGCGGAGGTGGCTGCCTACGCACACCGCACGGTGCGCATGCGCGACGGGCGGATCGTCGAGGACAGCGGCGCTCCGCTGGTGGCCGCCGCGCCGGACGGGCCCGCGCGGTGAGCCCGCTCGACGCCTTTCGCATCGCCCTGCGCGCGATCTTCGCGAACCGCCTGCGCAGCGCGCTGACCTCGCTCGGCCTGATCATCGGCGTCAGCTCGGTGATCGTGCTGATTGCCGTCGGCCAGGGCACGCAGCGAGGCGTCACGGACCAGATCCGCGGGCTCGGCACCGACCTGATCTTCATCGAGTCGAGCGCGGAGGCGACCACCTCGCAGACCGGAGCGCTCGCCGGCCTCGAGCAGTCCACGCTCGTGCAGGGCGACGCGGCGGCGATCGCCGCAGACGGCATCCCCGGCGTCGTCGCCGTCGCCGCGCGCGTGGCGGTGGACGCGCAGGCGGTCGCGGGTGCGAACAACGTCGGCGCGCAGATCGTCAGCACCTCGAGCGAATACGCCGAGGTGCGCGACCTGGCAATCCGCTCGGGCTCCTTCATCACGCCGCTGCACGACGAGGACAGCGCCCTCGTGGCCGTCCTCGGTGCGCGCGTCGCCGATACGCTCTACGAGGGCCTTGACCCGATTGGGCAAGAGGTGCGGCTCTCCTTCGTCGGCGGCCGCATCACGCTCGGCTTCGTCGTGATCGGCGTGCTTGAGGAGCAGGGAGGCGCGAGCGAGGCGAACGACCAGGTCTTCGTCCCGCTGAGCGGCACGGCGGGCCGCCTGCGCTTCCTCTACACGCCTGCCGGCGACCTGCGCGTCACACAGATCGACGTACAGACGGCGAGCGGCGCCGACGAGCAGCGCGTCAAGGAGGATGTGACCGAGCTGCTGCTCTTTCTCCACGAGACGCCTGAACCCGACTTCGTGATCCAGAGCCAGGACGACCTGATCAACGCCGCCACCGAGGTCAGCAACACGCTCTCGATCCTGCTCGGCAGCATCGCCGGCATCTCGCTGCTCGTCGGCGGGATCGGGGTGATGAACATCATGCTCGTCTCCGTCACCGAGCGGACGCGCGAGATCGGCATCCGCCGCGCCGTGGGCGCGACGGCGGGCGACATCGTGAAGCAGTTCGTCACCGAGGCGCTGACGCTTAGCCTCTTCGGCGGCACCGTCGGCATCGCGATCGGCGTCGGCGCCTCGTTCGCCCTCGACGGGCGAGAGTTGGGTGGTCAGGAGATGACGACGCTGATCCAGCCGTGGAGCATCGCGATGGCGTTCCTCGTGGCGGCGGGCGTTGGCTTCGCGAGCGGCAGTTACCCCGCCTACCGCGCCACGACCGTCGACCCGATAGCTGCGCTCCGCAACGAGTAGCGCGAGGCGCTGGGCAACTCCGGCGCAACATCCCCGGAAGGTCAACAGAGGGCCTACGGAGACCATGCGCGGCCCTCGCTAGCCTCCTCGCATGTCCATGTCCTGGAGCCGCGAGCTCGTCGCGGCCGACCACGAGGAGCTGGACGAGAGCGACCGCGAGACACTGAAGAGCGCACGCGGCGCCGCTCGCTGGCATGCGGCTGCCCGAGGGCCACAGCCCGCACGCCGAAGTCGAGGACGGTGGGCGCGTCGTCATCGAGCCCACGGCTAGAGGCTGAACAACACCTCGAAGGTGGTACTGTCTACCGTCAAGTTAGGCCCGCGTGGCCGCGGTCCCGACCGCGAAGCCCCACCAAGGCCCTCGGTGGCGAGGAGCGCCGCGAGCTTATCGACTTGCTCCTCGAGGACGCGACCATCGACGGCGAGGGCCGCCTGCCGCTCACGCTCGCCATCCCGGCCGACGGAGAGTTAGTGCCGATTGCGGAACTGGAGCCGACTACTCGGTCTATACGATGCGGCAGGCGTCACGGCGCTCCTGGCGGATAGGCCAGACAGAGCCCGTCCAGGTCGTCTTCATGGCCTACCGGAACACCCTCCAAGCCGACGCACTGAAGCTCGTGGCGCAGAAGCTCCAGTCCTCGCTCGCCGTCGAAGGCGAGTTGCCAGAGGGCGGCCTCGCTGCCTACGGCGATGACGGCGACGACCTCATGCTCGCGCTCGCGAGGAAGATCGTCGCGGGCGAGGAGGACGCCGGCTCGGTCGAGTCGGTCTTCGCCCAGGCCCAGCAGGTCGCGGCGGAGGCCGAGACGCTGCTGGTGGACGAGGAGTGGGCTGCGCCGCAGCCGGTACTCGTCGAGACTGCGGTGGCCATCGAGAGTGCCGCGGACACCGTGGACTTGGAGCCGCAGCGGTCGCTGTTCTCGTGGGCGGAGTTCCTGACGGACACGCCCGAAGAGCCGCTGCCGTCTCCGGGTCGCCGACGGCACGAAGCTCCGACGCTCTCGTTGTTCGAGTGGGCGCTCGAACAGGAGCGGGAGGCGGAGCTGGCTAGCGCCGCTGGATAGGATCAGGAGGGAGGGCGTCGCGTCTGCGGCAGCCCTCCTTTCCGGTCCCACTGTATGCGCCCTCTCGTGCGTTAAGGGGTAGCCGTACCCGATGGCCTGTCGACAGCAGCCCGAGCCGCCGAGGCCGCCTGATCTGTGGGCCCAGCTCGGCGAGTGCGCGAACCACGTTGGGATCATCGGGGCGGACTGGTCCGTATTGAAAGCACGCGGCGGTGCGGGGAACCCGACACCAATTTGAAGGTGGCCCAGTTGGATGTCCCGTCGTCGAGGCGCGATTGGTAGCGGATACTGCGTGAGAGGGTCGGCCCCCTCGGTGGCGCACTCGTGGACGAGCCGGGAACCCCATGGAGAAGCCACGGAGAGCGGTGAGGCGATTCGCGGCCCCATCGATGCGTGGGAGGCAGTGATGGGCGTCAAGCTGCTGACGGACGGAGTGCGCGACGAACTGCGTGTCGCTCATCAGGAACAGGTGAAAACCTGGCCTAGGTCTCCCAACTACCTACCAAGCGAGCTCCGCGACGACAGGGCCCACCACGCCCGCCACAATCGTCACCGCGATCATGATCGCGTTCGGCCCGAGCACGTCGGGTGGTGCCTGAACACCCGCCTGCGTGCGAACGGAGCGGAGGTCGAACTTCCGGGGATGCCAGGCTGCGTTGGCCTCAACCCGTCGCCTCAGCCAGTATCCACCCGCCGTAGCTCCGAGGTATGCGATCACGACGGCAGCAGCGAGCCAGGGGTAGTCCCCTGCCAGACTAGCGGCCCCAACCCACGCGGCGTACGCACAAACCAGTGCGGCAATGAACCACCAATCACTGCCGATAATGCCGGTCCATCTCTTGTGTTTCTGCGCCCATGTCATCTGGGAAGCCCGCTGGAAGATGTTCCTGATCCCGATGAGGCTGTCGTCGTAGTGTTCGGCCCGCCCATCGGAACCGGACACTTGGGCCACCCAGGAACCCTTATCCTCGCTGGTGCTCAGGTTGGCCGAGAACAGCACCCGCTCGATCGAGTCTGACTCCCAAGCATTCAACTCCAGTGACTCAGGATCCGTGACCCTGTTCCTCTGCATTGCCAGCTCCTGAATCGACTCAGCTTCCAACTTCGCAGAGCTGAGCTCGCGCCGACCTCTCAAGGTCCATTCGACATCGATGCCAGACCCCTCGGGGGCGAGCAATTGCTCAAGCTCCTCCAAATCGTCAAGGAACAGCGTTCCGGTGGGGTGCAGCCACTCCTCGGCAGAGCGATTCAGTCTCGACAACGGCTGACCTCAATCGATGGGGCGAGACTCCGCTGATATTCCTATCCGGGTCTCTTGTTCGCGCCAGAGCGGGATGGTAGCAGGGGCGGACACTGCAAGCCCCTCTTCGCTAGAGACATCCTCATCGGGCCGTAGACCTCAGACGCTGATGACCATTCCGACCGTCTAGTACCGGATGTGAACAGGCCCTAGCGGCCCGCGCACCAGGGCGTCAAGGCCCACGGGCGCCGATTCCGGTGTCGCGTGGTTCGGCCTCTAGCGGGCTCAAGAGTGCCGGCAAGTCTCGTAACGCGGCGCATACGCTCGAGACTTGTGAAACGATGGGGGCCGGCCCTAAGTCAACGACTCAGACCAATTGCCACCCCGAAGGAGGCGGGCTAGACTCCGCGCCCACTTGTCCCGGCGCGATGTACGCTGTAAGTAGGAGATTGCGCGCAATCCGGAGGAGGGTTGATGGCAATCACGGTCGTCGACGTACTGAAGGCCAACATGGCCTTCCCAGGCCTTCGCCTTCTCCCGGGGGATGGTGACTTCCAAGCCTTTAGGGAAGCCATGGAGACCGAGGTCTTTCTGCGTCGAGATGAAGAGCAGGGGCTCAACGTACTCCTGATGAGTCGCGAACGGACAACGCTCCTGCTGACTGACGATGGCTCCTCAATCGAGCGGCAGCACCTTGTGCGCGATGACTTGGCTTTCCTCGCACATGCCATCTCCACCTGCATCGCGAAGAGTACGCTGGGCGACAACCTTCCCGAGGCGTTCGGCTACAACCTTGAGTTCGTGGCCGAGCAGGACTCTGACTCAGCCGCCGGCGAGTACTTAGTCGGCAAGCTCATCAATGGGGCGATATCAGAAGGGGCACCATGGGAGCTTGGGAGCGGCGGCTTCGTACTCCGGTTTCACGAAGGAGATAGAGTCTGGAACTTCACCATCGAGCCTCGCTTCAATGAGGTAGCCACATCGCGGATTTTCGTCCACGTGAACCTACATCAAGGTGAACAGCGGCTTCCTGAAAGTGAAGAGATTATCGAGGGCCTGACCCTCGCGTGGGATCGAACCCACTTGCTCCTCGACACCATTGACCAAGGAGGTCGCTAGTGGCTCTGCCAAAGTTGAGTAGCAACGACCCAAAGATCAAGCGGGAGGGGGAGACATACCTCACGCCCGTTCGAGGTGCCAACTACAATTGGGAGCATGCGACACCGGAGACGGTCGGCGTGGTGGACCAGCCTGGCAGTGCAGCATGGCTGAGTGGCGATGCCTCGTTGCTAAGTGATTCCCAGTCCATCTATGGCTTCGGGCGCACAGAGTCTGATCCTCGAGAGTCTCAGATAATGGCAGAAGAAGTACATCGGTACTTCAACGCCTTGAGCATGGGCCGCCCTTCTCGAGCACACGACCTCTGGTTGTACTGGGCGGATACTGCACCGATGTTTCTCGGCGAAGAATCACTCCGGGACGCCGTAACAACGGCCACGCTCAGCAACCTGTGGAGCGCAGTCGCCAGAAACCAGGATGTACTTCTGGAGGCCTTCACTGGCTACGGTCGCTTCGAGCATGACTTGGAAACTGCTCACGCCCTGTTCGTCGAAGGGGATGTCCCTGGGCACGAAACAGACGACTCGCGGGAAGAGCTCGTGAAGCAGTGGCTCCACGAGCTTGACGAGAATGCGCAGGAAAAGGGGATCGCGATCGGCCCTGAAGTACGTGGTGAAGTAGAACGACTTCTTTACGACCTGACGGAACTCCCAGACGACGCGTCCGTAATCGCCGACGAGGGCGGAGCTGCCGAGATTGAAGTCTTCAGGGTCCCGGACGGTGCGTTTGTTCTGCGATGCGAACCGGGGCGGCGAGCACTCTGCGTGGTGTCCGTCGATCGATTCCGTCGGAGGGCCAGGTACCAGAATTCGCGGATGCTGCCCGACGGATTCGTGAACGAAGGACTGGCCTCTGTGCTTCAGTACAGCTAAGGCCGCATCTCTAGTCTGAATGCAGTTTGTGGAGCCCGGAGAAGTCCTTGGCAGGGCATGGTTTTCGAGCAGGAAGTCCCCATCCGACGTCAGGAAGGACTTTCGAGACGCCTATCGTAGGCACGGCGAGGTATCCGTTGATCGGATGCTTCCGTCGGCTGACCTCATCTACCTCCGAGCCCTACATGACCAAGAGGCAGTGGATCGCGCCGGCGTCGAGAGGTTCTACGGTTGGAAGTGCTTCACCTTCGAGGAAGAGGAGTGGGAGGAGGAAGCCCAAGATGCCTCATGGGAAGTCAGGGCCACTCCGAAGGAACCCATCAACCCATGGCATGCAGACGTTGTTCCTTTCGACGGCGGGGACAGCCTGACGGAACTCTGTACCCTTGTCTCACGCGCTGAGTGGCTGGACAGGACCGAGATTCCACACGGGCCCCCTGGATACCCTCCGATATGAGTCCCACCTCGGGGTGTCCATGGCAGGTGACTGCAGGCTGTCGGGTTCCCCTCGGGCAGGGGCGGCTCAATCTCCGTCCAGCCTGACGCCCTGGGTCTTCTGCTCACAGGCAGGTCCGGGGTCCCTGTGAAGACTCGTCCAGGATTGACTCGGGTGGCAAGGAAGGCCCAACTCACCATCCCGAATCGACACCTCCGCGTCGAACCTCACGCATGCCCTCTCGCCCGAGCGTACCGTCATGCCGTGTTGGCACCGCCATGGATTGGCGAGGCTGCCATTCGCTACCACGTGAGGCCGCCAAAGCGGGAGGTCCGGCCGAACCCGCGGCTGCGTCGGCAACGCTTAGCCTGTCTAGATACGAGATGCACGCCGTGTACCATCGATGTAAGGGAGAAAGGGAAGCCTTGTCTGCGGTGAGAGCTAGTGTTTCGACTGAAATGCCTGGGCAGGAGCGAACGTGTTCCTGCCCCGCCAGCTTTGAGGAGCACGAAAGGGCGTTTATGAATTACTACCTCTTCGGGGAAAGGACTGCTCCACTATTTCCCGAAGATCAGAGTTCTTTTGGGGACATCGACGTAGCCCACTACTCCTTCATGCTCGACTACTTGTCCACATCGGAATTTGTTCTTGAGGAACACCGCCAGTACTTCAAGAAAGAACTTCTGGTTCAGGGGAGAACCGCGCGTAAATCTCGCGAGGATCTTCCGAAAGCTCTTGAGGCACGTAGGCAAGCCCAACAAGAGCGCTACGCCACGTGTCTTCCGGGAACCCCCTCCCGTTGGATGCCGTATGCCCGTATTCTTGTGACACTACTGAACGGTACGCACGGTCACGAATTTCTGCGACCCTTTGTTGGCGGACTGACCTGTAGAAAGTGCGGCTCAAGATTCTCCGATACTCACGACCTCGGCGAGGCGCAGGACCTTGGCGAGGCATACACCGGTAACTCCTGTCGGCGTTGCGGTGCAGTCCCTACCCCCTTCTGGGTCAGTCGAGGCAAGAGAAGGCTAAGCCGCTGGTATGGGGCAGGAGTTAGGAGCTTGACGTGGTCCTGGACTCAGGTGAGAAAAGAGGTGCCCTGGAGCCTGCTCATGCTCCTACTGGGGGGTGTTGTCTCTAACCGGATTACTAGCTGGTGGCCCTTCTAGCCGAACCTCTGCGACAAGGTGCCAACCCCACCGGTCAGGGGGCACCACAGCGGTCCGTGTGGCCCGGTCTTCCTGGTCCTAGGGCTAGTTAGGAGGCCCGGCCTTCCACCTCTCCAGGTGTTCCTTGGCTGTGGTGGGCCAGTGATTCAAGGCTCCTTCCAAGGCCAACAGCTCCGCGTAGATTGCGTCGCACGCTTCGGAGGATACCCGTCCGTGCTTGGCACGGTACTCAGCACGTTCCACTGCAGCGATGAGCTCCTGGAAGGAGCGAGAGAAGAGCTGGTAGGCCGCTTGTATCTCGCTGGCCTCTTCTCGTTCGTCCTTCAAGCGGTTTTCCGCAGCTCTAGGATCTTGGGCAGGGCAGCTTCATACACCGCATCGTTGATGACATCTGAACCGAGGCGTTCCATCTCCTGAAGGAAGATCGCGATACCGCTGGCCTTGATCTCCAGCTTGCGAGCTGCGCTCGACGTGTCCTGCATGACGGTACGCAACTCCCCGGGACTCATAGCTCGGAGCCGCATGTAGCGGTAGTCTGAACCGGCTCGGTAGCCCTCGTAGAGGCGGATACCGTTGGCGTCTTTCACCTTGAGCGCGTCCGCGACGGCCTCCCTGAGGAACTCCATCAAGATGAAATCTCCACCGATGCTGGAGTAGCGACTGTTGAGATCCGCCCGAAGGCGAGCCAGCGTTCGAACGTTCGTCAACGCGAATACGACTTCGGACACGGTGAAGTAGGGTTCGCTATTCGCGATCTGAGCGATCTTGTTTCCGATCAACTGGTCGTAATAGCGATTCCGCCTCATGGAACCAACTCCAATCGTTCTTTCTCACCTGTAAGGTGGGCACGCACGTCTTCGAGGAACTCAATATAGCCGGGAAGCTCCTGGATAAGGCGCTGCGTTCGCAGATCGCCAGCGGTGGAGGCGATGACCTCTGGGCGGAAAAGCCTGAGCCTGGCGAGCTGCGCCAGGGCGCGGTCGAGAGCCAGCACGGCGTCGTTGGCTTCAAGTTCCTTCACGCGCCGCCCCACAATGTCGGGCGTTACTGCAACGGCCTTCCCTTCGCTGCTGAAGATGACGGGGTCCGCCTCGCCGGCGCGCAGTCGTTCCTTGTGCTCCTCGGGAACGCGATCGTCCTCAAGGTTGCGAACGGCTTGGCGGGTTGCATCGCGCCCCCATCCCCTATCTACAGCTGCTTCGGTTAGCGGCTGACGATCATCTTCCTTAGCATTTAGCACCTCTACGATGGATGCGTCAGGGAGCTGTCGCACCGCTTCCGTGTGGTGGCTCCGACGGTACTCATCGACACGAAGCAGGTTGGTTACCGTGGAGCGGCTGACACCCATCTCCTGGGAGATGCGCTCGTGCGACCAGTCATCATGTATCTGCTTGAGTCGGCGGATGCCTCTATCTCGTTCGTCCTTCGTGAGTCGCTGACCGTTCCGCGCGTTGGCGGTAGCGGCAAACACGGCAGCCTCGTCGTAGGTCCCCTGGTGGATGTTCGCGGGGATCGTGCGACGACCACTCCGGATCGCTGCGGCCAAGCGGTGGAAGCCGTCGGCGACGTACAGACCGCCAAGCGTCTCGAACACGTCGATGGGCGGCAATTGATCGAGCACCTCCATGTATTGAAGGATTGTCTCCTCGTCGTTCCCATCCCTGATCTGGATGGCCGGGTCCATCTCGACCTCTGTAACAGCGATCTCTCTCACTCGAAACGCCTCCCCAAAAGCGCGGGCTATATTACATGATGCCGAGGCCTCCATCGGTGCTGCGCAGCCGTGTACCACCCGATGCGTCTTGAGGCCGCTGAGTCGGTTGAGGCCAGCGAAGAGGTCTCCCGCAGCGAGGGTGGGTCGCCGTTCTCAGCGGACGCATGGGGGTTGGGTACCACTCACTGGAGGCAGCGGGTGTTCGGAGTGGGCAATGGCCGGGGAGAAGCCAGTTCCCGAACACTAAGGAGCGCTTTCAGGCTGTCGCGCACAGCCGCGGCCAATGAACATCGGTTAGGTGGGCCTCGGCACCGCTGGTACTCTAGCCGCCGGTTTGGTGGGTCATGAACCTCACTCAAGAAGGTCCAGTTTGGAGGCTAGGAAATGAACGAGTTCACGCGGAAGGTCATACGGGTAGTCGATCAACTCCAAGTGGGAGCGACGAAGAGCTACGAGGAGGTATCGCTGGAAGCTGGCAGCACGTCTGCTGCCGCCCAGAGTGTCGGCGCCGCCATGGAGAGTGCCGTGAATGAGGGTTGGCACGGGCCCTGGTGGAGAGTCACCGGAAAGGGCGGTGAGATCAAGACGCCACGAGAATGGCACCAGAGGGAGATTCTCGACGCTGAGGCATTGGCTGTAAGCAATGCTGGAGCGCAACTCGGTGCGAGGAGGTATCGGTTCAAGTTTGCAGATGGCCATGAGGGACCGCGAGAGATACGCGCGGATCGGGTGGAAACGGACTCTGAGGGTCGTCCCCAGAGTTTCTGGCTAGGGGACGAGATGGTAGGTCAGGTGGACTACTTCGCCGTTAATAGCTGGTGGGTAGAGGGACTTGCCATTGGCAGCCATGAGAACAACCCTGTCTCATAAGATGTGGCGACGGGCCCCAAGCGTGGATAGGCGCCCGCAACCGGCGCAGCCTTCAACGGAGGGCGCGGTGTGCTGCGACGCGAGGAGGGGGCAAACTCGCTCCCCAGGTATACCGCAGCGTTCGGTGCGGATTGGAGGACCGAGTAGTCCGTCTCGTACCACCAGATCGTAGGAACTCCACTAGGTCGAGTCCCGTCTGCACGAGCCGTGGGTGACGTAGACGAGCACCAGGCGCCCCGCCAGCGGCCTGTAGGCGACGGGGTCGGCCAGCGGCCATCCCTTCGGATGGAGCCAATCCTCGGCTAGTCGAAGAACGAGGCCAGGGAGAGTCGTCACTCGCAAGTCACACGTGCTGGTATGTCGAGGGTGACAGTGACGCCACATGATCCTTAGGCCGGAACGGGCGTCTCGCTCTTGGGCATCCGGTAGCCGACGCGAGGCTGGGTAAAGATGTAGGTCGGATCGCTGGCGTTGTCCCCGAGCCTCGTGCGCAGTGCGTGGACAACGGTTCGGATTGGCCCGACGTCACCCTCGCCGTCCAGGTCCCAGACCCGCCTGAGGAGTTGCTCGTAGGTGGACACGCGCCCGGCGTTGGCCGAGAGCTCTGCCAGCGTCCGGTATTCGATGTCCGTCAACGGGACCGGTTGGCCCGCAAGCGTTACCTCCCGCTCCTTGTAGTCGACGGTCAGGTCCCCCAGGACATAGGGCGCGGACGGCTGCTGGGCGTCGAGCCTGCGCAGGACGGCCCTGATCCTGGCCACCAGCTCAGTCGGTGAGAAGGGCTTGACGACGTAGTCGGCAGCCCCCGCGTCGAACGCCCGGGCGACGAGCTGATCCTGGCCGTAGGCTGAGACGAAGATGACCGGGACGTTCGCGGTGCGACCGATCTCGCGCATCAACTCGATTCCGTCCGTCCCCGGCAGCATCAGGTCGAGCAGAACCAGACGGGGCTTCTCGTCCTCCACCAGCCGGCGCGCCTCCTCGGGGTCGGCGGTGAGCAGCGGCTCGAAGCCGGACTTCACGAGCACGTCACGGACGTACCTGAGCGCCTCCGGTTCATCGTCCACCGCGAGGATGCGCACCGGCGCCTCCTCAGCTCCCGCTCCCGAGGCCCGCCGGCTGAGCCGTGCGGGCACGGCCGGTGTGAAGAAGCCCGCCTCCTCCACCGTGGGGATCGTGAAGATAAACCGCGCGCCCAGCCCGGGGCCTTCGCTTTCCGCCCAGATGCGTCCCCCGTGTGCCTCCACGATGCCCTCGCAGATGGCGAGACCGAGCCCCGTGTCTCCTCCCTGCGCCTCCGCGTCGATGCGGGAGAACTTGCGGAAAAGGTGGGGGAGGCTCTCAGCCGGGATGCCCCGTCCCTGGTCCGCGACGGAACATGCGACGTGGACTCCCCTCGGCACGGCCTTCACCTGCAGCGTGGAGGTCTCAGGAGAGTTCCTCGCCGCGTTTGCCAGCAGGTTGCCCAGCACCTGCACGATGCGCAGCCGGTCCGCCATCACCCAGGGAAGGTCGGGGGGAGTCTCGACCTCGACGTCCTGCCTGCCCCCGCCACTCGTGAAGCCGTCGCGGGCCTCGGCCAGCAGCAGGGCCACTTCGGTCGGTTCGGGGGTGATTGCCAGGGTTCCCGTCTCGATGCGGGCAACGTCCAGCAGGTCGCTCACCATCACGTGCATGCGGTCGATCTGCGCGTCGATGATGCGGAAGAACTGGTGGGACTCGGTGGGGCTCAAAGCGGCTGGAGGATCGAGCAGGGTCGTGACCGAGCCCTTCAGCGTGGCGAGGGGGGTGCGCAGCTCGTGGCTCACCATTGCCAGGAATTCGGCTCGCAGCCGCTCAAGCTCATCGAGGGCGGTCATGTCCTGCACTGTGATCACCACTGTCTCGACCTCACCCCCCTCCGCGCGGATGGGCGTGGCGTTCACCAGCGTCGTGACGCTGCGCCCATCCGGCACTGATAACACAACCTCCTCGGCCCGCACCGTCTCGCCGCTGCTGAGCGCCTGGGTCATGGAGAGGTCGTGCAGCGAGACCTCTCGCCCGTCCGCGCGCCGCGCCGTCAGCACCTCCAGCAGGTCCTGGGGTGAAGCGCCCGCTTCGTGCAGGCTGCTGACGATCCGCTCCGCCTCGCGGTTGAGCGACACCGGCAGACCAGTCTTCGCGTTGACGACCACCACGCCCACGGGCGAGGTGTCGACCAGCGTCTCGAGGTCGGCCCGGGCCTTCTGCTCCTCCCGGTAGCGGCTTGCGTTCGAGATCACCATCGCCGCCTGGGAAGCGAACATCACCAGCGTCGCCTCGTCGTCGTCGCTGAACTCCCTTCCGCCTTCCGGGGCGGCGAGGAAGAAGTGGCCGGCGCGTTCGCCCTGGTGGCGGATGGGCATCCCCAGGAACGGGATGACCGAGGCCTCGACGGGCAATTGGGAGTCGGGCAGGCCCAGCGCCTGCAGGTGACCGCGGAAGTCCGCCAGCCGCAGCGGTCCGGGAACCTCACCCAGGTGCTCGATGAGCCCGGCGTTCTCCGGCAGCCCCCAGAGCCGCTCCTCCTCCTCCGGCGTGAACCCGGAGGAGAGGAACTCTCCGATCCCTCCGGCATCATCGAGCACCGTGATCACGCCGTAGCGAGCGCGCGTCAGCGCCGTGGCGGAGTCGAGCACGCCCTGCAGCACCGTGTCGTAGTCCAGGCTCTCGCTGATCCGCAGGCTGGCCTCGCTCAATGTCGAGAGCCGTTCCCTGAGCGAGGCTACCTGTGCGCTGTCTTCTTGATTCATGTAGTGCTTTCCGGCGGAGTCTCACGCCTTCACTGGCACCTTCGAAGATGCCCCTGACGCGCCTGCGGTCGGCCGCTGGCGCGCAATGTAATGAAAAACTGACAACATTCAATCGAACAGAAGCTTTGTCTGACATATAGCTAATGACGCTCCTCTATTGTTCGGGCGACACAAAGCCAGCCGTAACCGGTGTGTCTCTGGGAGCTGACACGTCCTTGCCAGAGATGACCGCGTGCAGGTCTTCGAGTGAGGCAGCTGCGCCCTTCCCGGCATGGCTGCACTTCGTGAGAAGCGCCGCGAGACCCCGCGACCGAGGTGAGGCATGCAGAGATTCGACTTCGGACCACGGCTGCTTGCTATGGCGGTCCTCGTAGCAACGGTCCCGGTGGTCCTCATGTCGTCGGGTGCTTCCACCCTGCAGGCAACGGCGCAAAGCGCGACGGTCACGCTGACGACAGCCGCCTCGCCTGTGGGATGCGCTACGACGACGGCGCAAATCAGCAGCGACACGAGCACGGTCTCGCCCGGGTCCGAGTGGACGTTCCCGAAGAGCTCCTACGTCACGGCGAGGGCGACTGTGGCGGAAGGCTGCACCTTCAGCCACTGGTACCTGGACTTTGGGGGCGGGGTCACCTACGACTTCCGCGAGAACCCGGCCAGATTCCAGATTAGCGAGGACATGAAGGCGACGGCCTACCTCACCGTCCCCGAGGTCTGTACGCAAACCACGTTGGGACAAGCGCCTGCTCAAGTCCCCGACCTGGCGAAGGACTGCAACATCCTCATGGCCGCGAAGGACGCGCTGCGGGGCACGGGCACGCTCAACTGGAGCGCGGATACCGCGATCACGGGCTGGGACGGCGTCACCGTCTCGGGCACACCGTCGCGCGTGACGGGACTCGCGCTGAGGCTGCGCGGCCTCACGGGCAGCGTGCCCGCGAAGCTCGGTGCACTCAGCGCGCTGGGCAGTCTCGACCTCTCCTGGAACAAGTTGACAGGGAGCATTCCCGCCACGCTGGGTCACCTCGGCGAGCTCAGCAGCCTCTCCCTCTCGCGCACCTCGCTGGGCGGGAGCATCCCGCCCGAGCTGGGGGATCTGGCGAAACTGGAGCAGTTGACCCTCAGCCAGAGTTTCCTCGGCGGCGCCATCCCGGCGGAGCTCGGAAAGCTCACCAACCTCGAGGGCCTCTATCTCTACCAGAACCGGTTGACGGGCAGCATCCCGCTGGAGCTAGCGGAGCTGTCGAACTTGGAGCGGCTCTACCTCGGCGAGAACACGTTCACGGGCTGCCTGCCGCGCGCTCTGCGCCTAGTGGCGAACAACGACCTCGCGGCGCTCGGGCTGGAGAGCTGTGCGCTTCCGTCCGTCAGCCTCACCTACGACACCTACGACCTCACGGGTGAGGTGATTCAGCCGGGCAGCCATGCACTTCTGGTCGACGACACCAGCGCCGCCACAGATTGGCATGAACTCACGAACACAGCAGCCATCGTCGTAAACGTCTCCGACAGTGGTGGGGCTTCGCGCGCAGCGTTCTACAACAGCATTGAAGTGGGTGACGTCGTCGAGTGGTACCCCGTCGGCTACGAGGACTGCTGGATGCGATACAGGGTCACGGCAATTCTTCTGGACCCTCCCGGGGAACGTGCCCGCAAGCGCCTTGCAGTTGAGTGGCTCTACCTCGCCCACCTCACGTGCGTCGACGACGTGCTCACCGACGAGTTAGAGGTGGAACTGCGTTGGAGTCCCCCTGCAGCCCGCCCTGATCCTGACGGTGGCCCTGCGATCATGCTGTACGAACAGCCCGTCCCGGGTGGGGCGAGATACCGTGTTGCCCCACATTCCCCACTCGAGATTGATGTTCCTGCGGGCATGACCTTGGTCCGTTACACGGGTTGGGTCCTCGGTGGTCGGGGTTACACCGTCGGGCTTGAAGATGTAGCGACTGGTTCCTACCTCGTCCTCGACGCAAACACTGGCGAGGAGTTGAGACGTCGGATCGAGAGTAGCGAGGGTGACTCGCGGGATGTGGGGGCGCTCTTTGACGCAATCGTCGCATCAGCGCGGGTTGTGCCGCCAGCAAGGGAGGGCCAGTAGAGGGCATGGCGCAGGCCCCGGATGTCGTGAGGCTCACGGAAGTCCTTCCCTAAAGGACCTCCATGAGCTCTCGGCACTCCAGGATGACGAGGCGGAGGGCCTCTCCCCGCCTTCCGCGCGGCGGCTCGATCGTGATCGCCGGACGTGCTGTGCCGCCCGGGACCGGCGCCCTCCCGGAAGACTTCCCCGCACGCCTCGACCGCTTGAAGCAAGTCAGCGGCCTCACGTGGGAGGCCTTCGCGGAGGCCCTCGGGGTGCAGTGCAAGCAGGTGCTGCGATGGCGGAATGGGACTGAACCCAGGGGTGGCGCCTACCACGCACTCGTACGACTGGTGCCCTGGATACCCGATGGTCTCGATATCCTCATGGGCGAGGACTTCCTGGCGCCGCACATGGAGGTCTGATCCCGATGCCACGGCGACGCACCGCGTGCCGCCCGACCACTTTGGGCAGGCACCGGAGCAATGTAGGCAGGGCTTCTGTCAGAAGTGGGCCGACCAACCCGGTTGGCGAGAGCTCACAACTCCCAACCCTCTGCGCTGGCGCAAGAGCGTAGTGCAGCCCAAACCAAAACACCGGCCGTCCCTGCAGGGCTTCCCGGCCCCTTCGAAACTCCGCCACCTACCGACAGCCAACTTCCTCACATACCCCCCAGGAACGCGGGCGTGTAGTCCCCTACAGGGGATTACACCCGACTCTCGGCGCAGGAAGACTCTCTACGTCGACACCCGATAGCAGTGCGGCTGTGGCCCTGGCGGCCGCCTGTAATCGCTCGGGACGAGGAGACGACATGGACGACAGCGATGCCCTCGACGTGAGTGAGCTTGACACTGACCCCTCCACCACGAAGCCGAACGACCATGTGCAAGCGGGCAGCGACGTGACCCTCAGGGTCGAGTGGCGGACCGGTCCGCGCACACGGGCGTGGGATGAACTGTGGCGTCGACTCCTCGCTAGAGTCCGCGAAAGAGCCACGGCGGATGGAGGTCCCGACGAAGGCGAGTTGCCTCCCGGAGCGCCGCCCTCACCGGACAACCCAAGCTCGTAGAGGGCTTTCTGGCAGGTGGGTGTGCTCACGAGCGGCTTCCTGTTGGCTCCGTGTCTAAGCTTGAGCGAGGTCAGCGGAGGTCTTTGGCGCTCCGGGAATGCGCAGGAGCCGCATCAACCCAACCAAATGCGACCGAACCGTAGCCTGGCCAACCGAGTCGGGATGGCCGTCTCGATGCTGTGGTTTGCCGTCGCAGCTAGCCAAGACACCGAGTGGATAGGACGCATGGCTGACTGGACCCTTCGGGAAGCCAAGACCCGCTCCAGCGCCTTGGTCGACGCCGCCCTCGTGGGCAACCCCCAGTGGGTCACGCGGCGGGGCCAACCTGCCGTCGTCGTGCTGGCCGTGGATGACTACGAGCGCCTTCGACGGATCGAGAAGGCGGGTGCGCCCACACTGAGAGAGTTGCTCCTCGAGATTCCCCGGGACGGGGGCGAGTTCGAGTGACTCTCCTTGCCTCGCCGCTCGGAGGACTTCTGACGTCTCCCTCGTCAGCAAGGGACTAGCTCGTCGTCTCCGCCCGCAACACTGGGAGCCTCCTCCCGTCGCCCTGGCGGCATGAGGAGCTCGAAGCAAGTTGTGTCTGCTGCCACCCCTCGGTGCGGTGAGGGCAGACCACTTCATTCGTGAAGTCCCTTGCCGGGGGCTGCGCCCACCAGCCCGAGCCACGACACTACCCGCCTAGAACTGCAAGGGTGCGCTGGATCGGCTGTTTCCTGTCGCGCACTACACGGCGAGTGACCACCATGGACCGCACACCTAGGGCCGGAGTCTGGCGATGGTCGCGCCGTGACCCAGCGCTGGAGGGTCGATGATGAAGGCGATTATCTACACCCGCGTCTCGACGGGCGAGGAGGAACCGGACGGGACATCCCTCGACCGGCAGGAGCGAGCGTGTCTCGAGTACGCGGTCGAGCAGCACTGGGAGATTGTCCGCTGCATCCGGGATAAGGGTAGCGGAGACCTGCTCGAGCGCGAGGGTCTCGCCGAGCTGCGTGACGCGCTCCGGCAGGGTACGGCCGACGTGGTCGTTGCGCACGCAGTCGATCGCCTGTCGCGAAGCCAGAGCCACCTGGGCATCCTGTACGACGAGGTTCATTCAGCAGGCGTAGCGCTGGCCTTCGTGACCGAGCGATTCGAAGACACCGCAGTGGGGAGCTTCATCCTCGCCGCGCGGGCGTTCGTCGCCGAGGTCGGTCGCGAACAGACCGCGGATCGCTCCATGCGCGGGAAGGAAGCGCGCGCCCGCAGCGGCCGTCTCCCCCAGGGATCCGGCCGCGGCTGCTACGGCTACACCTACAACCCTGACACAGGACGCCGCGAGGTTGAGCCACGCCAGGCCGGCGTTGTCCGCCGGATCTTCGGGCGCTACGCCGAGGTTCGCAGCTTGTCGACCATCTCCAGTGAGCTGAACGACGAGGGCATCCCGGCGTTCTCCGGGGGCCGCTGGTACCCGATCACGGTACGGCGCCTGCTCCTCAACGAGGCCTACATCGGCCGCACGGTGTACCGCCGGACAAAGCGGGTCGGGGTGGGCGCAGGTCAAGCGGGCAGGGGAACTCGCGTCATGGAGCGCCCCGAGGAAGAACGAATAGAGATTCCCGGGGCTACGCCAGCGATCATCGGCCACGAGCTCTGGGAGCGGGTCCAGAGGATCCTGGAGGACCCCGAGCGAACAAGCCGACGTTCCCCTCAAGAGCGGCACTACCCGCTTCGTGGTCGGCTGCGCTGCGGCCTGTGCGACAGCGCGATGGTAGGGCAGACCCTCACCTCGAAAGGCAAGAGCTACCCGTACTACCGCTGCCGCCATGCGTACACGAAGGACCGGTCGCGCCGCTGCGCAGCGCGGTACATCCCGGCCGACGGGCTCGAGGACCAGGTCTGGGCGGAGCTGTGCAAGGTGCTCGCCGCGCCCGAGGTCGTCCTGCGCGAGTTGCAGCGGCCTCGCGGTGCCGACGTCCACACTGAAGAGCGCGACCGTCTCACGTCCGAGGTTGCCTCGCTGGGCGAGGCCAGCGAGCGCCTCCGTCGGACCTGCGTGGCCGTCGCTGGGTGCTTGGACAGCGGAAGGCAGGAGGAGTTCGAACTCGTGCTCGAGGCAATTCAACTGAGCGTGGCGGCAACTCGCGAGAAGGTCACAGTTGAGGGTGTGGTGCCCTTAGAACCTTGCAAATCTGCTCAAGAAGGGTTTATCACCACTGAACAAACATAGGGATGGACGTTCAGCAATCACAAACTTGAGGAAGAATTGGTTTATTTCCGGCGGAAAATCTCGCTAAACCTTTCCCTCTCCCGGTAGTCAGGGTGTGGCAAGGGAGAATATGCGTTCTATACCCGTCCGCGCCCCTGAGGCCGACAGTGCGGGACGCATCGGCCCGGAACACGCGTCGCCGGAGTGGTTCGGTTGTCGACCTGCTCTAGCACGCGGAGCAGGCGGCGGCCGATCGCGATGACCTAACGACAGCCCTCGCCAGTGCGGTGAGGGCTGGCCGGTTTGACACCGAGCGGCTGCGCTCCATGGTGAGGGAATACGGATCCTTGGACACGCAAGCGCAAGTGGCGTCGGCGCGCGGTGCCTCGCACGCGGAGATCCAACTGAGGCTGCGGCTCAGTCCAACTGCTTTCGCGTGAGAAAAAGTCTGGCAGTAAGATGGCCCAGTCCTGCTTTTGCGACAGAATTTCTAGTGAGCGTGGCGACCTTGCTCACACGAGGGGATCTGGAACACCCATGACTGCGGATGTCAGGCCCAGGCGCTCCCCCGTCGGAATCGACTTGGTCCGCCGGCTCTCCTATGAGGGCGACCGCATCTTCACGACGGACCGCGCTCGGGAGCTGGCTCCGCTCGTGGGCCTGAAGGACTCCTACGTCTGCGAGGCGCTGCAACGCCTCGGGCGCGATGGCTGGGTTGTCCCGCTGCGGCGGGGGCTCTACGCGATGTCCTCCACGGTGCCGGGCAGCACCATCGTCCACGAGTTCGAGGTCGCGATGGCCCTGGTCCACCCCGCCGCCATCTCCCACTGGTCGGCGCTGCACTTCCATGGCCTGACCGAGCAGGCGCCGCGAGCCGTCTTCGTCCTGACCACAACGGAATCCTCCGTGCCGCGCACGCGCGGGGAGGGAGCTGAGGAGGGCAGCGGCTGGCCCGTGGTTGGGGACACCGCCTACCGGTTCATCCAGGTACAACCGGAGCGCTTCTTCGGCGGGGAGCGCGTCTGGGTCGGCGATGCCCGTGTGGCCGTCACCGACCGCGAGCGCACGCTGCTGGACGGACTCTCGATGCCCCGACACTGTGGCGGCTTCGCCGAGGTCCTTCATGCGTTCGACGTCGCACTGCCCGACCTCGACATCCACCGCATCACCAGCTACGCCCTGCAGCTCGACGCCGCGACGGCTAAGCGTCTGGGGTGGGTGCTGGAGCGGCTCGGGGTTGAGTCGCCCGCGCTGGCCGAGTTGCCCATCAAGGGCTACCGCAAGCTCGATCCCTCGGGGCCGAATAACGGACCCCACAACGGTCGCTGGATGGTTCGCGAGAACTTGCCAGGGCTGGTCGCCACGTGAGTCCGCTTCGGACGCGCATCGAGGAGGCACGCCGGCAACGCTGCGTGCAGTGGGATGTGCTCGAGCGGGCCTACATGCTGTCCTGAATCTTCCCAGGCGTGGGTCAGGTCCCGGTGCTCCGCAACACCCCTAGCCTTCAAGGGGTGGCACGGCGCTCAACCCCCGCACCTCGACTCCCTTCGGAAATGTCGGTACTTATGGACACCCACCGACATTTCCGGAATCATTGAACCATGAGCAGGACAGGCACCGATGGGATACTCGAGTTCGTGCGCGGCGCCGGGCTGGTCCGTCCTCGTGACCTTGAGGCAGCAGGCGTGCCGGGGGGCTACCTATCGCAACTGGCGCACCGGGGTCTCCTGGAGCGTGTCGGACGCGGCCTTTACGCCGTGCCGGGTGCTGCACCTAGCGAGCACCGTTCGCTGGCTGAAGTCTCCAAGCGGACCCCCCGAGGAGCGATCTGCCTGCTCTCAGCGCTTCGCTTCCACGGACTGACCAGCCAGACGCCCCCCGACGTCTGGCTGGCGATTGGCCCAAGAGATCGGGCACCGAGAGAAGACGGAGTTCGCCTGCGGATCGTGCGCGTTTCGGGCGAGGCGCGTAACGCTGGCATCGAGGCTCATGTCGTCGAGGGCGTACCCGTCCGTATCTATGGCGTGGCGAAGACCGTCGCGGACTGCTTCAAGTTCAGGAACAAGATCGGCGTCGACATCGCTGTCGAGGCTCTGCGCGACTGCCTCGAACAGCGCCGCTGCGCGACCGACGAACTCGCCGAACACGCTCGTATTTGCCGCGTCTCGCGCGTCATGCGTCCCTATATGGAGGCTCTGGCGTGAAAATCAGGCGTTCCCGGAACGGTGTTACGGCGGTGTAATCGGGCCGTCATCGCGCCGTACCTCATGGGAGCCAACAGGAGGGGGCAGGCGCACCGGGTGGACCAGCTGGTTCCGAGAACCACTAACCTGGCGACCTAGATGACGACGCGCTTGCCGCCCTCGGTTCTGTGTGCACGACTTGCTCCTCGAGGACGCGGCGATCGACGCCGAGAACCGCGTGACGCTCACGTTCATCCCGGCCGACCGAGAGTTAGTGCCGATTGCGGAACTAGAGCCGAGTTATCGGTCCTCCAATCCGCATCAAACGCTGCGGTATTCCTGGGGAGTGAGTTTGTCCTCTCCCCGCGTCGAAGCACGCCGAACGCGTCGGGGCGGGCCGGGCGGGGCGTCCCTTGTACCGGAGGGGGCCACGCGCGGCGCCCTCGACTCCTAGCGCCTGAGCGCCTCGGGTGAGTGCCGGGGTCGCTGGCGATCCCGAGTCAGGTGACGCCGCGGCACAGTCATGGGCGGAGGTGAAATCGATTGTGGCGACGACATCATGCCTACGGCAATTCACGTGGCCAATTGGGGAGGAACAGCCAGGAGCGACACGGCTGCCGAGCAGTTTTGGCTACTAGGGGGTCTGCCCCCTGAGCTCTTTCACCTCGGCCTCAAGGGCCTCTATGCGCTCTACGAGGACCGCCACGTCATGGAGCTCGCTAAACTTCAAATCAAGGGCCAGTGCCGTTGCCAGGTCATCAACGAATAGGTCATTGCCTTCTTCTGGCTCGACGAGTGCCGTGGTAAGAGCCCAGCCGTATCTCTCTACCAACCCGCTACGTCCTGGGGCCAACCCGTGGGTCACCTGCCGCGCGGCAAGAATAGTCTTGAGTTCTTCTGGGGTGAATCGCCGCCGCAGGGACTGCGCAAATTCCTTACCCTGCTCTATATGGCCCGCCCAATCTGTTTCCATAGCCGCCATCCTACTCTACTAGTGGACATCCCTTAGGCCGCGAGGAGGTCGGTGCAGGCAGGCGCTTCCCGACCATGCCGTCAGGGCTGATGCCGATACGCTCGGTGATTTCGGCGTTCGCGCCGCCCAGGCGCAACTCGCCGAGGACGCGCTGCTCGGCAGGGGCGACGAGGTCGTGGTCAAACCGGGCGTGGCCTCGGCCTCGTCGCGTCGTGAGGGCAGCCGCTGCGGACGAGTCTTGAGGAGCACGACCGGCAACGCGTGCAGTGGGACCGTGCTCGAGCGTGACTACCTACCATCCCGGATCCTCACAGGCGTGGGCCAGGCCCCGGTTCCCACGGTGCTCCGCATGGAATGCAGGTTCTCCGAACTTAGACAGGTCCGATAGACTAGATGCAGAGATGCCAACGGTGCTGAGGGAAGGGCCATATCGCTTTTTCTTCTATGCGAGCGACGGGGAGGAACCACCTCATGTCCACGTTGAGCGTGACCATCAGATTGCGAAATTCTGGCTGCAGCCCGTAAGGCTTCAGCGCAGCGGAGGGTTTCGACCACCCGAGATACGTCGGATCCAGAGAGCAGTCGTGGAGAACGAGGCGCTGTTCATGGAGGAATGGAATGAGCGTTTTGACACTTGAGATGATGGTCCCGGTAGCTGAAGGGGTTGAGGTTTCGGACGATGCGTTGACCGCCGAACTTACTGATGGTCGGACAATCTCCGTGCCGCTCGATTGGTACCCGCGGCTCACCCACGCCATGCGGGAAGAGCGCGACAATTGGCGTCTTATCGGCGGAGGTGAAGGCATTCACTGGCCCGATCTGGACGAAGACATCAGCGTTGAGGGCCTCATTGCAGGCCGTCCGTCGGCTGAGAGCCAGACGTCCTTCCAGCGCTGGGTCGACGCCAGGCGGGCTCGCCGGCCAGTGGCGGAAGTACCACCCCTTGCCTTCCAAAGAGCGGGAGGGCCCGCTGCGGTAGGGAGTTTGGCAGAGAGCTTGCGCATGGCTGCCGAGATGGCGCGGGAGGCCGCAATGACCCTGGCCGAGTTCGCGGAAGAGGAGCCCGACTTCGCCAGCGACGAAGTCGTGGCAAGACATGATGAAGCGCTGACGACACTGGCCGCCGCCTACTCTTTCACGACACATAGCGGACTCGGCTTGGTCGCTGGGCAGTTGCTGGCAGCGACGCTGCCAGCTTTCTCGATGGGGTACTGGGAAAACGCCAAGGACTTGGCTCGCGTGGGCGCCGCCTATGCAGAAGTCGAACTCGCCCATCGAGACAAGGGCGGAGAAATGTACGGCTATACCAAAGTCGAGAATCCAGTCGCTGCACTCGGGCCCATTGGCTGGAGTGCGCCTGACATCGCCGAAACTGACCTCTCCAGCCTTGCAGCGAACGCCCAAGACATCGCTGACACTGCACACCAACAGTGGATGCTGACCAAGGATGCTCCCATCTCGGACCTTCCCGAGGAGCCTGAGTGCGAGGAGATGCTGCAGCAGTTGGCAGATGCCTGTTGGGGACTCAGCGTGGCAGGCGACTTCATGTTTGCTGAGTCTCCACCACTCGGTGTGCTCTTGGAAGCGACGCTGATGAGCGTTGCACGACGATCCTGGTCTACGGCGTATGCATTTGCGAGTGCCACAGCTCTGTTGGCGGAGCATCAACTCCACGACTTGGATACCACATAGGCCCTCCACTGGCCCATGTGGCTCATGCCCAACGCCTGACTTCCCGCCATGGCTTCCATCCGCATCCCCTTGAGAATCGGGTGTGCAGCAGTTCCGCGTTCATCCCTCACTCGCTGCAACCATGAGGCCCGAGGGCTTGAGGCACCGCCTCGCCACGTAATCCGTCCCTAGGACCCGGTGCCGCTGCGTTTGCCCGCAGCCACCCTCGCGAGTTCAGCGCCGTGAGCGCCTGTTCAACGCCTCAATTCCCGCAACGTTTCCATCCGCAGGTTGTCTAGACACCGAGGGTACAGGAGTCCACGTTCCTCCAGCATTGCTTGAAGCGCAGTTCCCACGTCGTGAGGAACCGCTTGCCGTGCGACATCCTCTAGGGCTGCTACCAGCTCTTTCCCGAGGCCTTCAAAGCTCCCCAACTCCACGACTTTGATGTCAGGCCCCGGATTCGCCGATTTCGAGGCTGGCAGCGTCGGACCAACGAAGACGGGGTGGATCGCGGTTGCCGGATAGCGTTCCTTCACCCACTGCACGTGGTCTCTTAGTTGCCCAATGTCTTCCTTCCGGTACTTCCCCGTTTGCCCCTTATCTGTCTTGACTTCCATGCAAAGGACTGTGTCATCGCACAGCCACAGTACGTCAGGCCCGGTGCCGAATTCCTTGTCAGGTCTGCTGGCTTCTATCCCTAAGTACTGGCCTAGGGCTCTAATGGCCTCCTCTGTTTGGGACGTTGAGTAGCCTTCACCTAAGGCACAGAGGTCCTGTGTAATGTTCTTTGGCAGTCCGACATCGGCCGGCTGTGGAAAGCCGATCCTCATCTGGCTTTCAACATTCTGCGCTTGTTGACCGATGCCGCGCTGCTGACCCTTGGACGGGCGCACTCTCGGAACGTTGGGTTGATTGCCCTGGGCCTTTGCATAGCACTCAGCCGCGTGCTCGTCATCGCCACACATCTCAAGGGCGAATCCCAGCCACAGGGACAGCCAAGCCCCTGTGGCGTGGCTGACGTCGAATCCGTCATTCAGACTTCCCCGCAGGACGCGAACTGCCTCTTTCATAGTTGCGGTTCCACAACGCTTCTCCGAACTTCGCTTCAGCACTTGCCACTCGGGTGAGTTTCTTGAGGTCAGTGCGCTCGTGTGGCGTGCCCCTAGCTCCCTCCCTCATGTTCTCGGCGTAGAACTCGACCCAATTCGCCTCCCTGTCCAGGCAAGCTGCCAAGCCTCCTGCAAGTTCGCCCTCACTCTCCATCTGCCTAGAGAGGTTCTCGCCCACCTCTAGTTGCCGTCGCAGGAAGTCGGGCAACATGGCACGATTCCGAGGTAAGCTGAGCCACTCAACTAGTCGGTCGCCGGTGACCACTACGACACCATAGTCACTGGTTCCTCGAAATATCCGCCCGAAACTCTGCACAACTCTTGAGGCTACAGTTGCTTCGGAAGCTCTTTTGCATGTTTAGCCTCTCCCACTGGAATCTTTCCAGTGGGTCAGTTCCTGTAGGAAGACCATCGATCACAACAACACGGCAGGTATCCCCGGGAAAATCAATGCCATCATAGCGTGCCACCAATAGGAGATTCTCTGGGCCGTCATCCTCTTTGAATGCTTGAATGCTTTCTGCTGCAACTTCTCTATCGGGTGGAGAAGTCACTGCTTCCCATTTCATGCTCATTTCATAGCTTGGTGTTAGGATTAGTGTCTTCGCATTTTGGGTGATTGCTATCGCCGAAGAAACGTCGTCAGACACTTCTGGTGACAGAGAGGGAATTAATACCAGTCTCTCACACTCCCCTACCGTAGTCGACGGACTAATGGTGTAGCTGGGTTCTCGGCCAAACGCTCGCACGAAAGCATCTGGTGCTCTCAGCGTAGCCGACAAATAGATGCGCCGTACGTCCGAACGGAAGTACGGCAACTGAGATAATGGGACATTGTTTGGGGTCAGAGTAATTTCCCGCGGTGAAATCAGCAAGCAGCAAGTATCTTCATGATCCTGTAGATATCCCCAAGCAAAGAGAGTCTCCGTGTGTTGGGACAGTTCGGCCGAAAGCAGAATCTGCCGAAGACGTGCGAGTTGCCGCCGTATTTCAAAGGGTGGTACTAAGAAAAGATTTTCCGCATCACCACGCGTAGTTGAAGTATAACTTGTTCCAAGGCCAACGGCGTCGTGATATTCGTAAAACACTTCGCAAATACTGGCATATAGGTCGGGAAAAAGGTTCCGGGAAATTTGCAGGGAAAATTGGTCGCGAAGGATGGCCTGTGCTGTGTGGGCGTCATCGAAGATGACGGCCGCGATGTCATCGGAACGGAAACGAGTCCTACTGTTGAAGAGCGCGTGATATGTCGTGACACAAGGAGCTTGGGCTTGAGCGTACAGGCGGTCGGAGGAAAACTCGCCGCGTATGTAGGTTGTGACGGGCAAGCCATAGCCTGCGGCCTTTTCGGCTGTTTGTTCAACGAGTTGAATGGAGCTGCAGGCATAGACGACTTGGCGATGGGTTTCGTTGACGAGAGATTGGGCCATGAGGAGGCCGAGGAGGGTCTTTCCTGCACCCGTGTTCAAGACTACGGCGACATCCTTCTCAGCCCGGTTCTCGTGCCACTCCCGGAGTGCGTCGCCTTGCACCAACCACAGGTCGTTTATTGCGGCGTCGGAAACGGAGGACGCTTGGAAGAGGGCGATCGGGTCGACGGGGGAGGGCTGGTGGTGCTGTGGCGTGACCTTGGAAAAGTCAAAGGGCATGTTGTGCTCCCTGGCTGCATGGCGTCGGCCACGGAGCATAGGGGTACTCGGAGGCCCGCAGGGTGCCGGCATGCCTAGGTGATGGGGCCTGGGGATGGTTGTCGTGGGAGGGCAGCCGCGAGTCGCAGGAGCCTGGTGCGTGGCCGGCCCGCAGCCCTTCACATGGAGAACTCATGGCGGGTGCGCCGGAACGCCTTTGGAGCTGGTCCATGAAGCGACCACGAGGCCTTCTCACGAAGATTCTGGTCGAGGCCATCGGCTACCTCTTCACGCCCGGGGGGTATCCCTGCGAATTGCAGGGAGTGGATTCGATCCGCGCTGTGTAAGCCTATCGATCGACACTAGTCTATCGCGCTGGGTGGGATTGCCCGACAAGCGAGGGAACTCGGAGCCACCACAAAGGCAGCTGGCCTGGCTTGAGCCAGAAGTCGAAGTCACGGTCCGGATTCAAGCGCAGGATGGGCTTCCCGAGGAAGCTCTCAAGTTCGACCAAGAACTATAGACCTCGTGCAGTTCCTTGCCTGTGTCGGTGAAGAAGTACTCGATGTCTAGATCCGGGTGCTGCTCGCGCATATAGACAGCGAGCGCGGCGCTGTCGCGCCCTCTCTTCGGCCGGATACCACGTCCACTAGTGCAGCGCCTTAGAACCCTTCACCACAGGGAGATAGCGTTGGGTTGGGCCGGACACGCTAGGACAATGTATGCTTTTTCCGGGAGATTACTGACATGTCGACCAACACTATGGTGCTCGAGCCTGGCCACGTCTACCGCACACGTGACCTCTCGCAATGGACCGCCAACCCCTCGCGGTTGGCCCGCCGGCTCGTGGATCGAGGGCAATTCAAGCCGCTCGCGCAGGGGCTGTTCGTTCACCCCAGGCAGAGCCGTTTTGGTGCCGTGCCCCCGGCTGATGAAGAAGTCATGCGTGCCTTCCTCGGTGGCCCGTTCGTTCTCACGGGACCGGAGCGTTGGAATGCGCTTGGTCTTGGCACCTCGGCGGCATTTGCCACTCAATTGGTCTACAACACCAAGCGTTCCGGGGAGTTCACTTTCGGGGGCCGTCGCTTCCTGCTACGGAGGGTGGCGTTCCCGGAACACCCCTCGCCGGAGTGGTTCGTCGTCGACCTGCTCCAACACGCGGAGCAGGCGGCCGCCGATCGTGACGATCTGACGACAGCTCTCGCCAGCGCGGTGAGGGATGGCCGGTTCGACACCGAGCGACTGCGCTCCATGGCGAGGGAATACGGATCCCTCGACACGCAGGCGCGAGTGGCGTCGGTTCTCGGCGCCTCGCAAGCGGCGTAGCGGTCAATGCCCTTCGTCCACGAAGATCGCGACTTCAACGAGCTGCTCAGCATCGTCGCCGAACGGCAGGGTCTTGCCATCGCGGCCGTTGAGAAGGACTACTGGGTCACGCACGTTCTCTGGGCCACCCTCGCTCAAGGATTCGACGTCTGGTTCACGGGCGGCACGTCGCTCTCCAAGGGCTTCGGTCTCATCAATCGCTTCTCTGAAGACCTCGATCTGAAGATAGAGCCTGGCAGCGCCACGGCCCTGCCAGGGGTGAGCGATTGGACGCGCGAGAGCCGCCGGGCGACTCAGCAGCGCCAGGCCTACTTCGAGGCCCTGTCGACGCTCCTGCGCGTGCCGGGTGCGGAGACTCACCTGACCGTTCCCGATACCGAGAGGCATTGGAGGGGGGCCAACCTGGAAGTGCACTATCAGGGGAGGCACCTCGAAGCTCTCGGTGTCCTAAGACCGTTCGTGTTGCTGGAGGTGGGGAGCGCGCGCGTTACGCCTTCCCTCGAGCGCGATTGCACCTCCTTCATCCACGACTATCTGGATGAAGAAGGCGAACTAGACAACTACGAGGACAATCGGCCCTGCTCCGTCCGCTGCCTTCACCCACTCGTGACCCTCATCGAGAAGCTAGACAGCTTGCACCGCCGAGCGCGACAGGCCGGCCGCGCCCCGGCTACCTTCGTCCGCCACTACGAAGACGCAGCCCATATCATCGCGGCGACGGCGGAACTACCGGCGCTTGAAGGCTACAGCGATGTGTCACCAAGCATCTCAAGCGGTGGGTAGATCTGTACTTCCCGAAGAGCGTCAAGGTCTTCGAAGGACTTGAGCCGCACACGAATGACAGGATGCTGCTTACATATGGTCGGCTACTTGGAAGGATGAAGCTCAACACACACTTCGTCGTAGTGTGGGATTGCGACGCGGCTAGTAAGGAGAAGGAGCTTCGAGGCCAGCTCCCTCGTGGCGCTAGGGTTACGCCGTTCGCGTTTCCGAAGAGGGGGGAGCGCGGGATCCCTGACCACGGAATCGAGAATAGCTACGATGAAGAGATCCTGAAGCCGTTTTCCAACACGGTGATGGATCCCGAAGGAACTGTAGTACGTCGTGAGGTCCCCAACGATCGTAAGACCGAGTTTGCCAACCACGTCCTGAGAGAGGGGACACATCGTTACTTTGCGATCGTCAGCGGGATCCTGGAAGCACCCGACTGACGCCCGGCTGACTCAGGACTCCCGGTTCAAGATACGCAGGTTTGCGTTGGGCCGTTCGCTTCAGCGTGGCGTCCGTTGCTCTGTGGGTCGTGCTCTTGGCATTGCGCGGGACTAACCCACACCCCCCAACGCTCGACGCTAGTGCGCGGGGTCATCGACTTGGCCGGCTATCCCCTTGGCCTGCGTCTGAGGTGGCTCAATCTCCCGAAGCCAACAGTCTTCCCAAGGGCGCCCCAGCCAGGAGCTAACCCGACAACACCCGCGTTGGTCTTGAGCTTCGTGCTCTCCTTCGGCGATTACCACCCGAGAAGGCGAGTGCGCCTAGCCTGCATCTCGAACAGGGTGGCCTGCTCGGCTGGTCTCGCCCCTCAGCGCTGCCGTGCCAACCGGAGCCTCCTAGGCACGACCCTGACAGCGCTGTCCTACAGGGCACCCTGCTAGGCGGCGAGGAGACCGGACAGGCTCGGTCCAGCCTCGGACGGGTGGGAGAGCACTTCTGAACCCAGCGTTACTGGTGGCCTTCCGATACAGCGATGTGCAGCAGTACTGCTGGAACTAGCCAACTGCTCGTCACGGGGTCTCGGGAGAGGCGAGCCTCCACTGCCGACGCCAACATCCGAGGCACCGGCCTGCCTTGACGCCCACTCTGGAGCACCTCGATCACGCTTCCGAGAATCAGGCCCACCTTGTCTGGCGCTCGCCGCGCCAGCTCCACCATCAACTCAGCTGCCACGGAGACAGCGGATTCGTCGGAGCACTCCGGTCCCTCAAGGGTCTCGACCATTGCCCTTGTCCCGTCGGTTGTAACGTAACCGTTCGCCTCTAGGCGCCCTAGTATGGTGGCCGCGTCGACACGCACGAACCGGTAGTTCAGCAGCACAAGGCTTTCGATCTGCGCGAAGTAGTCCTGGGCGGTGATGACACCGGCGCGACGCAACTCGCTAAGCACTGCCTGCGTGTTCACCACCTCGACACCTAGGTGGCGAGCGACACTCGCAAGTCCGAGGTCGTCCGAAACAAGAACGAGCTTTGCTGAGGTCTCCGGTTCTCCTGCGTAGACCGCGCCAGCACCGGCCCAAGACAACATCTCGACAAGGTTCTCAGCATCGCTCTCATCCAACAGGCGATACGAAGGAAGCCGCTCCAACGACTCGGCGAAACTGAGCACTGAGCGGACGAAGTCCCGCTGCTGCTCCCACTCCTCGTTCGTCATTTCTGTCAACGCGTAACGGCCGTCGGCATCCTTGCCGAGGTAGCCGGAGGGAGCTGGCCCTAACACTGTGTTGTAGTAGGCCTCTTGGATCTCTTCGATCACGAGTTGGGGTACCGCGACATGCGAGAAGCGGTCCTGTATGACGGCCGCAAGGCCCAACCTATGAGCCGTGAGCAGCGCGAGCGGGTCAAGGATGATCCCATCAGCTTCGAGCAGCGATTCACTCGCGGTGCTCGCCTCCTCGTCTGTGCCAGCACTACAGCGAATGGGGATAGACCGACTCTCTGTACAAGCGCGCCAGCCTTCAAGCGCCGATCGTCCGAGTAAGGAGCAGAAGGATGCGAAGGGTAGTCGCCCCTCGCGGTACATGCGCTCTGCCTCGCTGGCGAATTGGTCGCGTTGTTCGATGGTCGTAAGGACTTTGGCCAGCCCCTCGTCGCCCCCAGTCACGCGCGAGAGCCCCTTGTGGTCCGGGAAACGGGTCGAAAACTCCTCGTGGATCTCTTGAAACGCGCGGGTGAACTTGCTTTGGATAGCGACGACGTCGTACGAGAGGTCTTCCAAGTCCTGTCGCAACACGATGCTATCTCCAACACGCGCTCCCATGAGCCGAGTGGCGAGAGGGTGAGCCGGTTTCAGCTCATTGGCGGTGCGGGGAGTCTCCTCATCTTCAAGGAGCAGGTACCAATGTTCCTTCAGTTCGTCCTTCAGCAGCACAGCACAACCAGCGCTGACGGCTTCGGGGTCGGGGCCACTGGCTTCGCACGCTAGGAAGAGCCCTAGATATCCGAGGTGGGCCTCCGGAGCATCTGGGCCGCACCGGTACACGAGGAGCGCGGTGTCAAGCGCTCCTCCTTCGCCTAGGAGCAGCTGCAGTTGTGCCAGCCTCAAGAGGGACATGGGATCCGCACAGAGTTCAGGAATAGGAATCTCCCGGATCGTCTCACAGGCGAGTTCGGGCATGCCCCCTCTGAATTGGGCGGCTGCCAGCGAGACTTGATCGACTGCCGTGCTATCGACGTGGGAGCAGAGTTCTTTCAGGCGCTCAATCGCTGCTAGCGTGTCGCCGGCTCGCTCCAGGATCCTGGCTTCTGCCTCGATTACCAGTCGCGGCAAGTGAGGCTGTGCCTTGCGTATCTCCCTTGCCCAAGCAAGGGCGTCTCGCAGTCGCTGGCTGTTGACTAGACAAATCAGGAGCTCGCCCGCCGCAGGATGCGAGGGAGCATCGTTGACGACTTCAGCTAGAAGGTCCGCGGCCTCTGCAAAGCGTCCGTTCCTCTGGTATAGGGCCGCCAAGCGTGTCGAGACTTCCCGGCGGTCACGTTCGTTACCTTGCTTCCTCGCCTCCAGGAGTAGGCGCTCGGCCTCCTCTTGACTTCCGTTAAGGTCCGAGTGTGCCGCCGCAAGCGTTAGTAGTCGGGCATTGTTCGGGCGGTCCGCTAGCGCAGCTTCAATCGCAGGCCCTACCGAGTCCTCCCCCCCAGAATTGGCTTCGGCTCTGTTGAGAAGGATAGCTCGGTAGACATCTTCCCACTCAGGTTCTGCAAGGGAGAAAGACCCCTTCAGCAGGTTGACGGCTGCTATCGGGTCTCCCGAGTCGATGCACGCCCCTGCAAGCGGGCCCAGAACATCCTCTCCTCGGTCCTCTAGGCTCGACTCCAAAGCGAGGCGGGCCTCAGCTGGCTCCCCTTTGTCAAGAAGCAGCAAACCCTTCATGAAGTTGGCGTCAGGGTGGGAAGGGGACTCGCTCAGGACCCTGTTCAGCTCAGCCATAGCTTCAGTCGGCAACCCTAGGAGACTGTGGGTGTTCGCTAGCGCAACGAGGGCGTCGTGCTTTTGTGTCCTCAATTGGGTTGAGTCCAGGCGTTCCGCAGCGCGCAGAAGCGCAGTCTCCGCGGACCTTAGCTGCGCGAACGAGGCTTCCGTAATGGTGCCCGTCAACTGAAGCCCCGCCTGCGCCTGCTTAAGCAGGCACTGGCCCAGGGTAAGGTGAACACCGGCATCCTCCGGGTTGGCCGCAGCTAGAGTGCGGCAGAGGGCAACTGCCTCTGGAAAGCGAGACTGGCGCAGCCGAATAGTCGCGAGGGTGATTCCGCAGTTTCGGTCACCCCAGAGCCACGGTTCGGTGGAGATGAGGGTTTCCAGATCGTCAGTCCGCTCTGCCTCCCATAGCTCGTCTAGCAGCACGGCTGTGGCTTGCGAGTTCTCCGCGACGGCTTCCCGAGCTTGAACTGCCAACTCTATCGCCCGCTCGGAGTCCTTCCGAATACGGGCGGCAATGGCCGCATTGGCAATCCCCTTCGGGTTGTCCGGCTGAATTCTGTGAGCGTGCTCAAGGTGGCCGGCGGCGGTGAGGGTATCCTCGGCTGCCAGCAAGGCAGCTCCGAGATTTGTGAAGATGCGGAATCGGAGCTCCTTCGGTAGCTCGTCCGCCTGCTCCGTCAGTTGCTCAAGGTCCTCGCGAGCTGTGTCTGCGAGACCTCGGTTGATGAGGTCTCTTGCGAAGTCGATCTTCTTGACGATCTCGTTGTGCCGGGGGTCGGCGAAGCTCCCCGGCTCTGTCGGCTCAGCTAACAGGCCAGCCGTCTCAATTGAAGACTGCAACCGTGCAAACTTGTCCTCTAGCTCTGTCCCGAGAGAGTCGAACTGAGAGGCAATTTCGCTCTTGGCGTCGGCGTGAAGTGTCTCGAGGCGGTTCGCCAGTGCAGGAAGCGCCTCATCGCCCCGGAAGAGAAGGGCCAGCATCTCCGCAAAGATCGCCACCACAAGCTGCGCGGCAACTTGTGCCTCTTCCCGTTCAGGACCCTGATAGAAGCCGCCTTCTTCAACGAATGAGCGGATGACCTCATCTTGCTCAATGTCACGCTCGCCGGCATGCAGGCGCTCAAACAACCGCCTGAAGCCGTCACTCTGCGTCCACTGCTCGAGGGCCACCTCGGCTCCCTCGGCTTCAGGGAATCGCCCGGCTATCGTCCTGATGGAGCGAGCTATCCCCTCTTCTTCTTTGGTGAGGAACGCGCGAAGGCCGTCGGTCGCAAAGTTGGCAGCGATGGCGGTGCCGAGTTGAGCCAACAGGGGTATCACTTCGGGCTGAACCAAATTGGGCTCCATATAGTGATCGTCCCTTAGCATTTTACGCGTTCCCGCTCTGTTGAGGCTCTGCTGGGGTGAAACCCAGGGCAGAGAGGGAGTCCTCGCGAGGAGGGGGAGACCGTCGCTCGACAGGACGATCTCCCCCTGGGCACCCAGTCAGTTACCTCCGGCAGCCGGCTGTGCCCCCCGTTCTCGTTCCAGCGCCCACTCGAAGAGCTGGACCGTCGGGGCTTCGCCGCGGCAGCGGCCATGAGTGGCAACCGCAGCTGGGAGCCCACGCGGGTACAGAAGCGTGGGGCTGGCCCTAGACCTCGCTGTCAATACGGTTGGGACACCCCCTGGTGGAGAGTCATCAGGGCGGATGGGACGCTCGGCACTCCTCCTGAGTGGCACCAGCGCGAGCTGCTGAACCTTGAGGGGCATGACTTTCCAATGCGTCCGCACGAGCACTAGAGGCCGCTCTGACCCCCCCTCGAGTGGTTGTGTTGCGTTCGCCGCCGGTACGAGGCGGTCGCGGATCGCTCAGGCCTGTATTTCCCGCCTCATCGGCTGGGCTTCCACGAGGAGCCGAATGGCTGCATCGTTATCACCAAGCACGAAGGCGATCAGGCTCAAACACCAACTCGGGAACCACGACCTCCCATGTCTCAACGCGCAGCCCCTCTTGGTGTTCCAGAGCAGTCAGCGCTCGCTCCCAAGTGACTATTGCTAGCACCGTGGCGTCGACACAGCGCATTCCTTGTGGCGGTTCGAACCCCTGGGCAAGCTGCCCCACGACCGTTCCCCGGCTGTCCAGCAGCGTCCAGCGCCCCTCCTGAGGCCGTACTTCAAGCTGGTCGCCTGATACCAGAGCACCGATTGCTTTGTGGATCCTGTGGTTGGGCGATCGGTATCCCGCGAAGCTGATAAACACGTCACGCAGGCTCACCCGGACGTATCGCCGGGCGAGCTCCGAAACCCGTAGCGAGGTCGCCGACGCTCCTTCCCGCTGGAGCACCGCTGGCAGATCGCGAAGAGGCTCTTGGAGAGGTTGGGCGCTAGCGAGCCGCATCAGGCTCAAGGTGTGCCGCGCCCTGGTCATCGCGACGTAGTAGAGGCGGCGTGGGGCGTCGGGGTCTTCACCTTGGCCTACGCGGTGCCAGCCACCGTCGAGCACGATCGCATGGTCGAACTCCAATCCCTTTGCTCGGTGGGCGGTCAGGAGCAGCAGGCCGTATTGCCGGCGTCGTGCCTCCCTGCTCCACTCGGCAAGCCACTCGATTGCGTGGTCGCGGGGCGTTTCCACGCCCCCGGTCTCCAACTCGTACTCCTCAATGGCCTCTCGCAGGAACGTGTTCCACGGGGTGTCCGGCTGCCCTGCCAGCCGAGCCTCAATTTCCGCCGTAGCAACCACCCCGGAGCCCCGTTCTCGCAGCCAGTTGATCAGCGCCTGAGTCTCCCGCAGCCGCCAGACGGACGAGATCTCCTCATGCGCCAGTTGGGAGGGGATGCCCTCGAGTTCGCAGAGGGTGCGTACAGGGTCCAGGAAGCTCCACTCGCGGGCGATGACGGCGCAACGGGACCAGTCCCAGTCCGGGTCGAGCGACGCCAGCCGTTGCAGCTCCGTGACGGCGGATCGCGCCTGTGAGAGCGGGGTGTCGCCCGCCGTGAGTATCTGGACCCGCCCCTGGGTTACAGGGTCACGACGCTCCCAGGTGCCGCCGGCATCTGCGTCGCGCCGAGCACGATCGACGCCGAGCGGGTGCCCGGCCTTCATGCGCTCCCGCGCCGGTGCGATCACGGCGTTCGCCGCCTCGACGATGTGCTTCGTCGAGCGGTAGTTTCCCGTGAGGTAGGACAGTCGAGCGTCGTAGTCCGCTTCGAAGCGACGGATGAACTCCACTGAGGCGCCAGCGAATGCATAGATGTTCTGGTCGTCGTCCCCGACTGCCAGCAGGGTCAACTTGCTGTCGGCGTCGTTCAGGGTCTTGCCGGCGAGGGCGGAGATGAGCTCGTACTGGGCTGGTGCTAGATCCTGGTACTCGTCGATGAGCACCCAGCGGAACCCAGCAAGAAGACGGCCCCGGACATCGTCCGCTTCCTCCGGCGGCAGGCCGTCGCCCCGCAATAGTGCGATCGCCTGCCTAAGGACTTCGTCGAAGTCCTCCGTGTCCGGCTGACCGGCACGTCCTGCGTAGCTCGCTCCCAGCAGCCGCATGGCGAGCGCGTGGCAAGTCATGACCGTCACACCACGGGCGTCTGCGCCCACAAGCTCGACGAGCCGGCGACGTATCTCGACCGCGGCGTGACGGTTGTAGGTCAGGGCGATGATGCTGCGCGGGTTCTCACGTCGGACACGGAGCAGGAAGGCGATGCGGTGGACAATCACACGGGTCTTTCCGGACCCCGGTCCGGCCAACACCAGCACATTGGTTTGTTCTCGCTCGTCGGCCACGATGGCGCGCTGGTCGGGGTTCTTCAGGTCCGCGACGACGGCTTGCCACGACTCCGCCGTCGTTTGTCGGCCCAATTCAGCGTCCCGGTTGGGCAACCACCGGTGCAGGAAGTCGGCCTCTGGCAGGCTGAAGTAGTCCATTGCTAGTTGCAGCGCGCCCGTCATCGAGCGCAAGCCTTGCTCGGCGTACTCCGCCATCACATGGATCTGGCGGACCTGCTCGTCGTAGTGGATTCTGAGGGATGCGAAGTCGGTGGGGCTGAAACTGCGCCGGCGGTCACTGTCGATGCGGACTGTCATCGCGGGACGGAAGACGGTCAGACCTCGGTTCAGTTGAATCACCTGCTGCTCGTGCAGCCACAGGAGCGCCCGCTCCATCAACTTGTCCGGGGTGCGCGCCCTGGCCCGGATCAAGAGGTCTTCCTGCAGGGCTCCAACCAACTTTCCAAGCGTGGTCTCGGTGAGCAGGTCGACGCCCTGGACACCGGGGGGCAACGTGCCGAGCAGGTGGTCAAGCAGCCGAGCAGCTGCGGCGCGGCGAAGCTCCGCAGTGCGCTCAAGGTCACTCCACTTTCGTCGCAGCGTGACCTGGACGGTTTCGCGGTCGCGACGGCGCAGGCTGAGACTTCCCCCCACCCCCGCTTCGTCACGCCCATCGGCCGCGATACTGCGCATGTGCTCCCACAGCAGCTCCTGCAGCACACCTTCATGTCCTTCGGCCTTGAGGCGGGCTGTCGCGTGCCGCAGGTGGAGCGGTGATGTGTCTCCTGGATCCAGATCGGGAGCCGCCTCACGCAGGAGGCCAATCAACGCGACCTCACGTGTCATTGCCGCTTGCAGGCGGTTTCGGGACGAGTTGGCCACGCCCGCGTGGACGAATGCTGTGATCGCCGTGTCGTTGCTGGCGATACCGAGATCGGCGAGGTCGTGGAGCGCCGCCCGCACATCGGCGGGACTCAACCCGACGGCCGACATGAGCTCGTCCGTGGAGAGACCCTGGTCGGAGGGTGCCTCGAATAGGATCTCCACGACTTTGAGCAGCTTCTCTTGGTATGCCGCTGTGATCTGCGAACGGGCCAGTCGGGTCCGCGCGTCTTCGACCGAACTCACGCGCAGGGATGAAGGAAACACCCGAACCTGGTTCTCTTCCCGCGAGACCAGCATGGCGTCCTCGAGCCAAGCGACCGCGGTACGAACCCGCGTGTCGTCGGTCGCTGAGTCCCGCTCGAACTCCTTCTCCTCGTCCTCAAGGAGAATCTCCCCAGGCGTGGCTACGACCTCACCGTCGAGTCTGTGCCTGCGGTCCAGGCTGCGGAGGGCTCGCAGGACCGCCTGAATCTCGTGTCGCTGCAGCCGCGAGCGCGCTGCCAGGCCGAACTGCCGCTCCACGTCCTTGGCCGTGTAGAGAAGGATGCAGCGGGCGGCCTTTTGGTCCCGTCCCGCCCGTCCCGCCTCCTGCAGGTAGTTCTCCAGCGACCCTGGAATGTCGGCGTGGATCACGACGCGAACATCGGGCTTGTCGATGCCCATGCCAAACGCGCTGGTGGCGGCGATGACCTTCAGTTCCCCGCCAATGAACCCCTCCTGGACACTTCGCTTGGTGTCGGGGAGGAGTCCAGCGTGAAAGTGGTCGGCGGACAGGCCCTTGTCACGCAGGAAGGCCGCCATCTGTTCAGTGCGCGCGCGGGTCGAGCAGTACACGATGGCGCCGCCCCCGGTGTCCTCCGTCAACTCCGCTTCTAGCAGCTGGTGCACGCTGGCGAACTTCTGGTCGTCGCTGGTCTCGACCACGACGAACTCCAGATTCGTCCGTTGAGAGCCGGCGTCGAACACCTGCAGCTCGATGCCGAGGCTGTCCTGGAAGTACTTCACGATGTCGGTGGTCACGTCGGGCTTCGCGGTTGCCGTCAGACACCAGACAGGCGGAGGAGCGGCGTCCCCGGCCCGCTCGCGGATGAAGCGGCCGATGTACCGGTAGTCGGGGCGGAAGTCGTGTCCCCACTGCGAGAGGCAATGCGCCTCGTCCACCACCCACGCGCCAACTTCGCGCTGTTCCAGCGCCCTGCGGACGGAGACACTTCGAAGCTGCTCAGGCGAGATCAGGAGGATGCCGGCGTCCCCGAGGCGAACGCGGTCAAGCGCGTCGCCTCGTTCGGGCATCGATAGCATCCCGTTGACGGTCACGCCTGCGCTGATTCCCCGCCTCTCCAGCCCTGCAACCTGATCCGCCATGAGGGCCACCAGCGGTGAAATCACGACAGTGAGCGCACCCGTCTTCGCGTATCGCGACAACGCTGGCACCTGGTAGCACAGCGACTTCCCGGCACCGGTCGGCAGAATGGCGAGGAGGTTTCCTCCGGCCATGGCGGCCTCGACGACCTGCTTCTGGACGGGTTGCCCGTCATCGTCGGCAGGTTCGGCTCGAAAGTCGTCGAAGCCGAACCACCGCTTCAGCTCCTTGCGGGCGTCGTGCCTCTCCCGGCACCACTCGCATCCCGGCTCGATGCAGGCGCGGTCGCGGAGGCGCTCCACGAGCCGGTCCGCTTCGGGGAACTGGTGGCGGACCCACGGGGGCATCACCGAGTTACCCTCCGCCACCGAGAGCCATGCGAGAGTGTAGGCCAGAGGCCATGCATGCACTTGGGCATCGGCCAGTGCACCCCGCGAAGCCGGGGAGCACGCGCGCCCTTCGAGGCAGGCGAGTGTGGCGGCCCTTCCCTCTTCCTCGTTCGGACGGCTCGCACCGCGCACCCGCGAGAAGGCGAGATCGAAGCCCGCCATCCCCTCGTCAAGGGTGGTCAGCCAGTGCCAAGCGGTCAGCAACTGGGGACTGGCGCGACGGAGCGCTTCGTACTGGTCGGCGAAGAGTTCAAGCGCCAGGAGGGAGTCTAGGTGAGGGTCGTTCAGGCGGCCGCGCTTGAGTCCGCCTTCCTGGTAGTGCTTGACCAGGTGGTGGTAGGGATTCGCGGGGTGAGCCAGCGGACTCAAACGGAGGGTGTCGATGACGGGCAGCCCGAGGAGGCGGAGGTCGGGATGCGCGGCGCGAAGGTGGGGAAGGTCGAACGCGATGATGTTGTGACCGAGCAGGGCGTCCACGCCGGCTCCGAGTTCATCAAGAGCGGAGAGCGCCTCGGGCAACGTCTGCGATGTCCCTGGGAGTGTTACCGGCGTATCGGCGTCAGTGCGCACTCCGCCCAGCGCGTAGATGCCTCCATCCCCCGGACTTACCTCGAGGTCCACGGAGAGGCAGCGGATGAGGAGGGGGGTGTAGTCCATGAGCGATGATGAAATTCAAGGGGGTGTACGCCCACTTCGGGATGGTACTTCAGAAGGTAGGCTTCAAAGAGGGGGCGATTATGGCACGTGCGAGCGGGTTGGGCGGCTGTGTTCCGCGAGACTGCGCGACGCCCATTCCTGCCAATGCTGCCTGCCTGTACGGAGGAGCACCCATGGGCATGGAACGCCAGAAGGTGGTAGGCGGCGGGTAGGGGGAAGAGTGAGACGGCTCACCACAGCTTGATGGTTTAGTCAGACCGCGGGGCGGCTGTTGCAGCGACAGCCGCTTTGTGGGCGGCCTCGATTCTAGTGAGCGCCGAGCTCACTAGCGCCAGCACTGCCTCCGTCTCTTCCGGGTTTGGCGGTACGTCGTTGTGGGCAACGGGATTGCGGCTCAACGCGTAGAGGCCCTTGAAGAGATGCAGGTAACCTTCGCGCTCATGCGCATCCAGGAACTGTGTGGTGACGGATCCTCCGCCGAAGAGTCGGCCTGCGAGGCTGTCGCCGTCTGTACCGGCCGGGAGGTTGAACATCTCTACCATGCGAGTCTTGAAGATGGCCCACGCCTCCCTAACTGCGGCGTTCAGTTGACCGTTGGAGACATGAGGCTCCAGGCGGGAGTTGAGAGCTTGGTCGGAGGGCGAGTTTACGTTGTACCACTCCTCAAACATGCCCAGAGCCTTGGGCATGTCGATGCTCACGATGTCGACTGGGTCATGTGCACAGCTCCCGGGAGCGCTCACCTGAAGGTAGTGGTTGATGAACCACAGGTGTCGCTCCAAGTGTGTGTGCTGTTCCACTTGGCTCTTGACCTCAGGGGGCAGCGCTGACTTGAACTCGTCGACGGCTCCCCGCAGCAGAATCGTCTGGTTGGTGAGGCCCGGCAAGTGGGCAGCAAAGACGCTACGAGCATCTGCGGCGACTTGCTGGTCACCGACACACTTAGACAGCGCCACCGCGAGCCTGGTGGCCTCAGCCGACGCAGCCATTGCGAGGCTATAAACATGAGCCCGGTAAGTGAGCATGGGCGATCGATTTTCTCACCCTGAACCCATTCCGTCTCGCGTTTCCGACCGTGCACCATAACGTCGAGTCGGCCAGTACTCCCCCAACTCGAGAGGCACAGCGCCGCGCAGCACACCGGATGCGGGAGTGGACCGAGTGCTGATGAGGGGCCTGCCGCGCGGAGTCCGGGTGGCGGGAGGCCGCTACCCGAGGGCTGGTGTGGCCGCCCCTGGCCCACGGGCACCTAGTGGGACGAAGAGCATGCCCTGGCTGCGGCCTTGCCCAAAGATGCGTGTGGAGCGCGTCAACCGTCTGAGTAGATGGCTAGCACGACAGCAATGCGGGGCAGAATGCAGGACAAGCTGCCTTCCCGGTACACTGCGGCTACAGTCAGAGCCTCCACAAACTGAGTGCATATGGCAACGTCACCGGAACTGGGTGAGAGTGAACTCGAGAAAGTTCGGGATCTCTTAGATCGCGCGACTGGGGAGGAGCCCGGCGCCCCCGAGTCCCCGCCAGCTGACCGCACATTGACCCTCTTGTCGAAGCGGGACGACTTGCGGACCCTGGTCGGGCGGATGATAGCCGATGCGCTTCTCGATTGACGCGGAGACTAGTGGCGGCCTGAGGGTCATTCCCACCATCCCGAATATAGATAGATGTTGGCTGGAGGGCAGGAACGGCATCGGCAAGACCGTTGCCGTGCGACTCCTCGAACTTGTCGCCGGAAGGCAGCCTTTTCGGAGCGACGGAGATGCTTGGGCTGCGCTGAAGGAGAATCTCGGCCCGACGACCGTCGTCATTAGTGAATTCCCTTCCACAGCCGAGATAGAGTCCATCCGTATTGAACTCACACCCGACGAGTGGCCAGCTGACCCTGTCCCCCTGACGGCCGATCTGGGCCCAGTCTTCATAGATGGGAAGCAGCGCGACCACCACGCTCTACGCGAGTACTTTGACCTAGTGCGGATCGGAGGTGACGAAACTGTTGTCTCACAGCTAAGCAATCTAATTGGCGACGACTATGCCCTTGCGGCGCGCTCCAGAAGGTCGCTGGAGGACCTAGCTAGAGACGCAGGGTCAGTCCTAAACCCACTGATCATTGACATTGACCGGCTCTCCGAACCCGAGTTTGTGGCTGCTGACGAGGCTGTCCGAATCACCACAGAGGAGCTGGCCAGCGTTGACACCAAAGTCGAGAAGGCCTCAGAGCGGCAACTCGATCTTGAAGAGTTGATCAGGTTATCTGATCTGCGGCAGCAGCAGGTGCGGCTTGGACCGGAGATTCGAGCATCACTCGATGCGGCCAAGTCGAGAGTGCGGGAGCTTACCGAAGCGAAGGAAGCGCTGATGGAGCAGCTTCGGGCGTTAGTGCCAAGGCGCGCCGCCTTGCAGCAGCTCCAGCGCGATCTGGAGGAGCTGCAGAGGCGGCGGGACGGGCGCCGTAATCGGGCCGCGCGCTCCCACTCGACCGCTCAACAAGCCATGCAGGAAGCCGGTGTCGCAATCGACACCGTGGACTCGGTGTACCAACAGGCGCTCGATAAGCGAACCGAACTGCGCGGCGATCGCGCTGCCTTAGCCTCCCTTCCGGACGTACTTAAGCTGATCAACGATGCGCGATCACCCCTCGCTGATGTCGAGGGGTCAAGCCTTGACGACGAGGTTCTTGCAGTTATCGACAGCAGCGCACGGATGACAACCTCGGACCTGCGCGCCGGGCTCGATGCGCGAAGTGACGAATTGAAGCGAGATGTCTCATACGATCAGCTGGCGAAGATCGATGAGGATATCGCCAGGTCAACATCCCACATCAAACAGCTTTCGAATGTTCGCTCACTGATCCTAGACGCGGACCGAAAAGCAACCCTCCTGCTTGAAGTCGAACGTGAGATCGAAGCAAAGGACGACCAGATTCGAGACTCGTCAGGAGACGAGTATTCCGAGGTGTCCGAGCGGCTCCATGTGGTGGAGTCGCAGATTGCCGAGGAGATCAAGCGTGAGGCTGAATTCCGAGTACATCTTGACTTGCTCAATCGAAGTGGAGGCGCATCTGCCTTGGACAGCAAGGTGGCGGACCTGGAGCAACGCCTGGACATCGCGGCCTCCGGGGCCAAGGATGCTCTTGGCGTTACCGTAGCGCTTCGTCAAGACCTAGCCGCTGAACAGCAACGTCTCCGCTACGAGCTCTCGTCCAAGAAGACACTACACCGTGACTTAGAGGACCAGCTCGTCCGGGCCCTTCAACTCATCGCGCGGGGCGCCGACTACCAATGGCTCAGGGAGAGTGTGCCAGCTGGCACCATCCCACCAGTCAAGGCAGACCGCAGGGACGCGCTTCGACGGCTGGTGCGCCTGGCGGACGCGGCCCGACGCGTGCAGTCGGACGTTGACGCTTCGCTCAATCAAGTCGCCGCTGTCGAGGCGGCTCTAGACGCAATCAAACACTCGATAGCCACACACGCCGACCCAAGCCGGAATCGCTATGCCGAGAGCCTAATTGAGTGGTACCAGGGACAGATGGCGGACTACCTCTCCAACGAAGACATCCGTGAGGCCATATTCGATGGAGGCGAATTCCAGCAATTCGACCTCGTGAATGGGTTCGTGTCCTGGCGCACGAAGACGGGTGAGCAGAGGCGACGACCGATCGAAGCGTTCTCGAGTGGGGAGCGAGCGTTTGCATACATGCTGGCTGCGATCCTGAGCCATGGTAGGTCCACGGCGCAGTACCGCGTATTCGTCCTCGATGAGTTCGGTGCGTTCGTTGAGCAGAGCAGGAGAAGCCGTCTCTGGCACTTCCTCGACCAGCGGCTCCTGAAGGAAGGTCTGGCAGCTCAAGTCGTCGTGATTTTGCCTTCGCAGGCGAGTCTGCCTGGAGCCTTCGACGGTGAACTGTTCGAGGCCGAAGACTACATTGCCAGGGACGCCGGGCCGTGAGCGAGGTACGTGCTCCGTCGGACATCTTCGGCGTGCCGTTCGTCCTCCGGAGACAGGATGCTGAGCAACTCGTCGACAGTCTTGGCCAGCTTTGGATCACCCAAACGGGTGAGCCGATGACCGGTCTCGACGAGGATCTCAAGCTCCTGTTCTCCAAGCTCTTTAATCCCAAGACAACTGGCGCTCGGCTCCGCGATGTCCTGAATTCTTTGCCGCCAGCGCCGATGGTCCGTTCTCGCTTCCTGAATCCTCCGCTGATTATCGAAGCCGGCCCGTCCACACTCGTGACCCCTGAGGGTCGGGCCGTATACGACCTGCTAGGTAACTTGCTGCAGGAGTCGGACGAGGATCCGATCGGCCTCGATCCAATCGATGCATTTGCCTTGGTGAGCCTGACTCACCAACGTTACCGGGAAGTAGGAGTGAAGCGGCTCGAGGACGCGGTCGGGCTCCTGGGGGGACGGGCGGAGGGGCTTCGGCTACCATCGATTGCACTCCTGCTGTTCCTTCTGGTGAACGGATCAACGTCTACAGCAACGGCCATCCGCAGACCGAGCGACAGTGATGAACTGAGCCGACTGGATGACGCCGTCGCGAAGGCCATTTCGGCATTTGCCGACACTCTCAGTTCACGTGCGCGCGATCCGAGTCACTTCTCGCTTTACTCCGGATACGCGGTAACCGAAGCGCGGCGACGCCTCGGTCAGACTATGGGTCCGACTCCCGACCAAATCTACGTGGATGACAGGCACCGGGACGCCGTGATTGAGCGCGTTGCCAGCGAGCTCCGGCGTAGTCAGCGCTCGCCTGAAACCCGGAACGTCATGGCTGCATTCGACAACCTCGTTTCAGCCTACCGAGAGGAGAGGCCGACCCTCGCATCGCTGGGTGTCACGCACGAGAGCCGTGTAGAAACAGCAAGACTCCGCGAGCAGTTGGAGCGCGCACTTGGAGACCCGTGATGTGCTGTGCCTGCTATCCGAGCTGCTAGGGGATCCGGAGGAGGACGATCGCAACACATCCGTTGTGCCCGTTGTGATCGATGACTTCGCCGGACATGGCGATCTCGTGCGGGCCGCTGCGCACGCTGTCGGGGCTTCGCTAATCGTCGCCTCGGATGTCGTAGATGGGGTCCGTGGAAGACGCGATCACACGCTGAAGGCCCGCATCGAGGAGTACCTACGGGTTCCGCGTTCGGGGGGCGAAGACTCTCGAGTCTCCATCCTGGCGGACCAAGGCATCGTGCATGCGAGGATCGACGACCAGACCGAACTCGCGAGCAGATCCGAGAGAGAGGTTGCTGGGCTAGCTTCAGCTCTGTTCTCAGAAGAACTGCAGACGAGCAGCCTTGCGTTCATTGTCTACAACGAGACCGTACTGGACGACGAGTGGGCCGAAGCCATCTGGCGCCTCTTCGGCAGCATCGATGGGACGCGGTTCCGGGCGGTCAAGCGCTTCATCTTGCTCATTGAGCGATCTGGCGAGCACACGCCGGATCACCATCTTGACTCCGAGCCTACCGTCCAGTTCTTCGTTCGGTCGTCGGGACTGACGCGCCGGAAGCCGTGGCTCGTAGACCTTGCCGAAGTCCGCTACATAGCGGAGCAGGCTGCCAGCAATGGCCTCGTCCTGTTCCTCGGGGCCGGTTTCTCGAGTTCGTCGGGGCTTCCGCTCGGCAACACACTTCGCGACGATGCGCTGCGAGCATTCCTAGCTATGCCAGAGGCAGGGTTCGACGAGCTCGCTTCGGCGTTCTTCGAGTACCTCCGGGCCAACAGACGTCTGCTCGAGGTCGAGCATCAGATGCCATCCGACGAGTTCAACAGCCAGCTCACGCTTGAGCGGGTCCTCCGCGAAGAGATCTGGAGGAGCGGTGCCGACGATAGTCCGACACTGCGTGGTTTCGAGAACATGAACGACATTGCTTTGAAGAACAGAGGTCCCGCCGTCGCTGGCCTGCACAACGTCTTGAGGCTCATTCCCAGGACTGTCGTGATCACTGTGAACTTCGACACCCTCGTAGAGGCTGAGGACGGCGATGTGCACACGATGGTCACAGAGCAAGAGTTCAGGGACGGCCGGGACTACCTGGATACGTACCTCGGCGAACCCGACAATCCCGTCCCCGTCTTGAAGCTCCATGGTTCAATTCGGTCGAGAGAGACGATCATTGCCACGGTCGACCAGACCGCTCAGGGTCTATCCACAGAGAAGGAAGACTGCATTCGTGCCGTCCTCGAGACCAACCGCAAGGTGCCATGGGTCTACGTCGGATACAGCATGCGCGACCCGGATCTTTGGGGCATTCTCGAATCCCGGCTCGTCGCTGATCGTGCCGACGAATACTGGGTTAGCCCATTCGAGGATCCGAACGCTTTCGAGTGGTCCGGGTTGCACCGGCAGTTTGGTCAAGATGGGCGGACGTTCTGGCAGAGATGCATCACGCTGACTGCCGATAGGTTCTTCGAGCAGCTCCTAGCTGCCTGGGCTGCACAGCACGACTAGCCGCTCGCTCAAGGCATGCTGGTGCCGAACACCATTATTGACCCACCTGGCACCGCGATGCCGGATAGTACTCACGTTCACGGGCCGCAAGCCGAGCTCTTGAGCAAGCTGCGCCAGCAGCCCAGGCGTGTCGATGTACACGCCGTAAGGCGCACTGTCACCAACTACGAGGGCGATCCGTGCGCCGGGCCGTACGCATTTGCGCATGTTCACGAGCACGCGGCTCATACCTTCAAAGTATGGCCCGATCACCCGATCGTACTCCTTGCCTCGGGGCCGCCGCCTGCGTTCCGCCTCTAAGCGACTGCTGAGAGATTCGAGGACCGATCCAGTGTGCGGTGCTATGGCAGCCACGCGCGCCATCGACTCAGAGGCCGCAGCACTGCGGGCCTGCTGAGTCGATGCCGTGAGCATCCCGGCTCTAACCCGCTCAACCATCTCGGACCAAGTGCGAGCTACCCCCCAAAAGTAGAGCTCAAGCCGGGTTGCATCAGCGTAGTCGAAGTTATTGAGGTAAGGGGGCGATGTCACGACTGCGTCGGCGGGTTCATCTCCGAGGACCCGAACCCAGTCCCCGAGTCGTCGAGCATCCCCGCGCAGCACAATTGACCCTGACTCACGGGACGACTCGCGAAGGTCGGCCGCCATCCACTCCGCCCTTCGCAGAAACGCTCGCACCGGCTGGGCGATCCGTGGCTTCCTTCGGACCGCGGGGCGCTGGTAGGGCCAACGAACCTGGACGCTTGCGCAGTCCCGCAGAGCACCTAGCAGGGACCATTTGAGATACCGAGTTGTCGCTCTACGGGGATGCGCCTTCAATTGGTCCCGGATGCTGACCAGTTCGCGCAGGGAGTCCTCGTCGAAGCTGCGAGCCACCAGATCCGTCTCGCGCGAGATGTCCGCCTCAAGAATGTCGCAAGCAACGCGCTGCGCGTCGTCAACGATGCGCTCCGGCTTCGCGAAGGCCTGAGTCTTGAGCTGTGCCAACTCGGCAATCTCCGGGTGCACCTCGATACCGGCGTACCGGTATCCCTGCTCAGCCCCAGCTCTCCAGCCAGTTGCAGCGCCGACAAACGGATCAATGAGTAGATCACCGGGTCGTGCGGCCACAGCCTGTAGCGCAGCCCCGAGGGCTGTCGGCGAGAACCCTGCGGGATACCGAAACCAGCGATCGAAGGGCACCTGCCGCGGACCGTTGGAAGCTCCACCACTGCTTTTAAAATTCACCGCGGCGCTCCTAGTCCCGCCACGGCGAATAATATGGGATGCTCCGCGTTTCCTCCAGTCTGCAGCAAGAACCCCTGCACCGTCCGTCAACTGAGACCGGGGGGGATCTAGGTTCTCTTGCTAATCGATCGGCCTAGGCACGGCAGCAAGTGCCCGACGGAGGAGGCGTGCTGGCACCCATGCAGCTGTGTTGCCTCCTCGAGGGGCGCCCTGCCCTAGCCGGATCGATCAAGACCCTCGCGCGCGTTGTTACCCAGTCCAAGCCAGGTCGCGCATCCACACGCGGCTGTTACCCTGAGATGCGTTCCCTACTACTAACCAAGGGGGTCGAACATGTCATCTCGCCGACCGACAAAGCAGGGCGGGGAAGAGAGAGGGCAAGAGGCCGACTACGACGCTTGGTTGGAGGAGGCCGATGCGCGCAGCGCTCAGCTTGAGAGCGTTGTCACGGTACTTCATGCCGAGTTGGACAAACTTGCCCGCAAGTCGCCGACCGGGCAGGTGAGCGATCTGATGGTTCAGCGAGTCAACAAGGCCATTCGCGAGTCACACGCCCTCATGGACCGGGAAGGCGACGACTTTCTCCAAGAGGTGACTGAGTTCATCGCGGCCGGCGACAACCCTGAGAACCGAGACGTGCTTCTTGTCCTCGCGGAGCTGAAAGCTGCCTTGTCGCGTTTTCGTTCCGGGCACAGAGCCGACTGGCTTCGGCACTAACTTGGCTCTACTGAACCAAGACTTCGGGCTTCCTTTTGGCCAAATTGAGGTCGATTTTGTAGTTCCCGATCTCACTCAGGACTTGCCTCTCTGCATTGATCCTTTTCTGCTTTACCGTAGCCAAGATCCGGAGTTACGCAATCTTCACCAGCAAGTCATTAGCGTCTTTAATCACGGCATAGAACTCTTCAAGTTGGGCAAAACTCAGGACCTTGCTAGGCTAGTCCAGTTTCCGGAGGTTGATGAGATCGGCTTTGGCTACTCTGAAGGGGCTATTCGTGGACGAGGTCTAGGCCAGACCATGAACGGTATCTTGGTCGAGCTTCTAGGAAGCGTTGGGGAGATATTTGATCGAGGGATTCGACATATCGAAGAGCTTCAGTTGCTTTCGGTTCGCATAGGGCCAGACCTTGTGAGCGACACGGTAGCCAACTTGATGAAGGATTTTCTTGTCCAATACACACAAAGGCAATCCGAGCTGCACGGCATACCAGTCAGTTCGGGCGTGCCGGTAAATCACTTCTTTGACTTCGATAGTTTCGAGTGGTCAGACGGATACTTCGATCTGCCACGAAACCCCAACTCCGGGCTGCCGGTGCTCTTGGTACCCCGGCGTGTCGTCCGCCTACTTCCCTGGATAAACTATGCTGACTACCAACGGAATGAATTCCGCGAGTTCCTAAAGCCCAAGGCACCGCCGTCGCAGCGACGGCGACTGGAACCCGTGGGTGAACCGCTAGATCTTTCCTCCCGCGCAGGCAAGGCGACAACGTACAAGCCAGAGGTAGTCCGAATTACGCGTCGCAATCTTGAACTTGTCGACAAGTATGTTGAGCGTAAGGAGCGCGAGAGCGCAGGCGCCGAACCGACACTGCCTCCCGGTCGGTCCGAGACTGCCGCCGTAAGAGAGGAGGGGAACCGCCTGCTCGAGGAGCTTAGGCAGTTACCGCCGGGTCGGGAAGCTGCCACTGACTACCAGCAACACGTGCTCCGAATTCTGACGTTTGTCTTTGGGCCAGAGTTGACCGACGGGAGGCTTGAGGAGGCGACCGTGCACGGCACGGAGCGCCGAGACATCATTTTCACAAACGAGTCGACCAAGTCGTTCTGGATGTATGTACGACAGCATCACGGATCCATTTTGCAAATGTTCGAATGTAAGAACACCAAAGGCCTGAATACGGCGGACCTGAATCAGACAGCAACCTACTTGGGCGCTCGATTGGGGACGCTTGGAATTGTTGTTACCCGGACAGCACCGGCAAAGAGTGTCTTGCTAAAGGCCTACTCGATTCATAACGACTCAGCGGGAGAAAGCCGAAAGACAATTCTCATCCTTTCAGACGATGATCTCGGCAGCCTAGTGCTGGCACGCCAACGGGGAGAGCCGCCGTCGAGGGTCGTTCAGAAGGTATACCGGGACTTCAAGCTCAGTTGCCAATAGCTCTGCTCACTTGCAGTGGCTGCACCAAGTGCCGCAGGAGCCCGCCCTGCCGCTGAACAGCCGAAGGTGGAGGCGGGCCGACAGACGGCGTAGCCACCCGCTTCTTGGCAGGGTTTCTGGAACGCCAACGTAGGGGTAGAGATGTGGCGTTGCCTTGTGCACGACATCGCCAGGGGGCGCAAGTTAACGCACGAGAGGGCGCATACAGGCGCCTGAAGGGGGGCCACCACTTGGTGTGGTAGCCCCCCGTATCCGCCTTGGTCAACCTGCGCCGGCCAGCACTCCCTCGCGCTCGCGGTCCCGCGCCCACTCGAAGAGCGACAGCGTGGGAGCCTCACCGCGCCGCCCGCGCGGTGGCTCCTCCGGCTCCCCGGCCATGAACTCCGCCCACGAGAACAGCGACCGTTGCAGCCCCGGGGCTTCGTCGTCCACGATGGCCGCGACTGTCACCGTGGGCTCCGCCACCGGCGCCGGCTCGGGCGTACGCCAGCCCTCGTCGACCAGCAGCGCCTCGGCCTCGGCCGCTACCTGCTGGGCCTGAGCGAAGACCGACTCGACCGAGCCGGCGTCCTCCTCGCCCACGACGATCTTCCTGGCGAGGGCGAGCATGAGGTCGTCGCCGTTGTCCCCGTAGGCGGCGAGACCGTCCTCGGGCAACTCACCCTCGACGGCGAGCGACGACTGCAGCTTCTGCGCCACCAGCTTGAGGGCGTCCGCCTGCAGGGTGTTCCGGTATGCCATGAAGACGACCTGGACGGGCTCGGTCTGGCCGATGCGCCAGGAGCGCCGTGACGCCTGCCTCATCGTGTAGACCGAGTAGTCGGTCTTCGCCCATACGATAGTTAGGAACTCCACCAGGTCCACCCCGTTCTGCATCAACGGCGCCCTGCGAACCGCTCTCCAAGCTGCTGCTCCGATGTTGCCTGCGTCGACGGCGGCTCCGATCTCACGCGCCTGCCCTTCCGGGCCTTGAACGCAGAGGATCAGCGCTGCCTCGTCTCCGCAGGGGCCGACCCCCAAAGGTGACGCAGCGCCCCATAGCCGACTCGGACGCTCCACACGTCGACAACGTCGGGGTACCGCGACCGGAGATCACTGGCAGCCGCAAGCAGATCCTCTGCGACAGCCCAGCCGCCGCTGTTGACGTCGATGGCGACGTAATCGCCGTCGTGGTCGACCTCGACCTGAGCGCGAATGTAGCGCTCGTAGATCGCTTCTCCCAGACGGGCTGTCTCTTCGGTGGGTCGGCGCACGGCCATGGCAACTCTCCCCTGACGAGGATAGCGCCCCCGGCAATCCCATCCAGCGCTGGTGTGACGTATAGCTCCGTCATCTCGAGTCTCCAGGCAGGTGCTTCGAGCAGGACGACAGCTCCTGCACCGGGGACGCCGGCCGCTCCGCTCCGACACCAGCCCCACCGTGGCCGTGTCGCAGCAACACAAGGACTGTCGGCCCCGAGGTGATGGCGGCCGCGCGCCTTCCTGGCCGGCGAACGAGTTGCCATCCTTGAGGCCGTGGCTCCGCTGGTCCGGTCTCTCGTCTTGCACGCGCTCCCAGCCCCTGGGCGTGGCTCGATTGGAGTCAAGCGGTCCTGGACGGCGCGTTCGGCAGTCGCTGGCTGGGGGCGGTCTTTGTAGCCGGCGAGATCGACGGTCCCCCGGTAGGCAAGACCCCCCCCGAAATCTTGGAAAACGTCCTATTGAGGAATTTTACTCAGTAGGGAGTATCATGGTCCTGATGAACGCATTCCAACGCTCAGGCGTTGACACCCTGGCCGAACGTCTCGACGAACCCCCGAGACGGCTGATCGCCGTGTTCGGACCTCGCCAGACCGGCAAGACCACGATGGTTCGTCAGGCGCTGAGCCGGATTAATCGGCCGAGTCTGTATCTGGCTGTCGATGAACCGGAGTCCCGTTCTCCCCGCATCAGCGAGAGTGAGCCTTCGGGAGACACCGCGCCAATCGGTCAAGAGCGTGATGGGGCTTGGTTGGCCGGCATCTGGGAGGACGCTCGGCGGCGGGCGGAGCAGTCCCCCCAGGGCCTCGTGCTCGTGTTCGACGAGATCCAGAAGGTCCCCAACTGGTCCGACACCGTCAAGGGGCTGTGGGACGCCGACCGCGCTCAGGGCTGCCCGCTTCATGTTGTCGTCCTCGGTTCCGCGCCGCTTCAGATCCAGTCGGGGTTGAGCGAGAGCCTCGCCGGCCGCTTTGAGTCGATACGCGTCACGCACTGGTCGTTCCCTGAGATGTCCACGGCGTTCAACTTCACGCTCGACGAGTTCATCTTCTTCGGCGGCTACCCGGGGGCGGCAAGCCTCATCGCGGATGAAGAGCGCTGGCGGGACTACATCCTGTACGGGCTGGTTGAGCCGCACCTCGAACGCGACCTCCTCGCCATGACCCGGGTCGACAAGCCGGCACTGCTCAAGAACCTCTTTGAGCTGGGGGCCTCCTACTCCGGGCAGATCCTCTCGTACACCAAGATGACAGGGCAGCTTCAGGATGCCGGCAACACGACGACGCTCGCGCACTACCTCGACCTCCTCTCCACGGCCGGCCTGCTCACGGGGTTGGAGAAGCACTCTGGCAGCGCACAGCGGCGCAGGCGGTCCAGTCCCAAGCTCAACGTGCTCAACACGGCCCTGATGACCGCTACCTCCGGCTACTCCTTCGCGGAGGCCAGGGCCGACCGCACCTTCTGGGGGAGACTGGTGGAGAGCACGGTCGGCGCCCACCTGGTCAATACCGCTCGCCCGGGGCTGGATGTCGGTTACTGGCGAGACGGTTCCGACGAGGTCGACTTCGTGCTGGGGCGCGCGGGCCGCGTGCGCGCGGTCGAGGTCAAGAGTGGCGACCGTCGCCCGAACGACCGTGCCCTGAGGGAGTTCGAGGGCAAGTTTCGGGCGCCGCCATCGCTCGTGGTTGGTGAGAACGCGATACCGCTCAACGAGTTCCTCTCCGCTCCCGCCTGGGATTGGTTCGAACAGCCATGACGCACATCGTCGCGCGCACCTGCACGGAGCTATCTCCGAACAGGGAGCGTCACGCTCCCGAGCCACAGCCCCAACCGCTGAGCGCCTACCGGGCCGAACCGGCGTATGTCCTGTTGGGCGACCCAGGTCTGGGAAAGACCACTGCCCTTCAAGGCGAATACGAGGCGATGGGAGAGTCCGCCTGCTTCATCACTGCCCGCAACTTCCTGACCCTCGATCCCGACAGCCATCCGGAGTGGCGGGAGAAGACGCTCTTCATTGACGGCCTCGACGAGGTGCGTACGGGCTCCGCCGACGTGCGAACGCCCCTCGACGCCATCCGCGGCCGCCTGGACAGCCTTCGATGCCAATCCTTCCGGCTGTCCTGCCGGGAAGCCGACTGGTTGGGCGACAACGACCGGCGGGCACTGGAACTGGTGGCTCCAGGGCGCAGGGTCACGACCCTGCGGCTCGATCCCCTCACCGGCTCCGAAGTGAAGCAGATCCTCGCCGGCCACGAGAAGATCGACGACCCCCAGGCCTTCATCGACGAAGCGGAGAGCCGCGGCATTGACAGCCTCCTCGCCAATCCGCAGACCCTCAATCTGCTGGCCGATGTGGTGGGCGGGAAGGGAACGTGGCCCGAGAGCCGCCTCGAGACCTTCGAACTGGCATGTGGTGAAATGGTTAGGGAGCACAACGAGGAGCACTCGTTCGGGACTCAGCCACCGCCCCGGGACGAGCTGCTGGACGCCGCCGGCTACCTGTGCGCCGCTCAACTCGTGACGGGCGCCGCCGGGTTCTCCCTCGGCCCCGCAGAGGCCTCCGCTGACTGCATTCCCCTCAACGACTGTGACTACCCTGCTCCGGACGCCCTGCAGCATGCGCTGGCCACACGGCTGTTCAAGGCGGGCGAGGAGAGGCACTTCCTTCCGGTGCACCGCCATGTGGCGGAGTTCCTGGGTGCGCGTTACCTCGCCCAACGCATCGCCGGAGGCCTGTCGGCGCGACGCGTGCTGGCCCTGATCAGCGGTGCCGACGGGGTGGTGGTGACCGAGATGCGAGGGCTCTCGGGCTGGCTGGCGGCGCAGTGCGGCGACGCCCGGAGCCTCCTCATCGATCGGGACCCGGTAGGGGCCGCGCTGTACGGCGACATCCATGGCTTTTCGACCGAGGAGAAGGGCGCCCTCTTGAGGGCGCTTGGCCGGCGCGAGGTGCTCGGTCCCCTCTGGCGGGAGGTCGCCTCGTTCGAGATGGGAACCACCTTCGGTGCCCTCTCCTCTCCGGACATGGCGCCGGCGATCGACGCCATCCTGTCCGACCCGTCCCGCGATAGCGACCATGAAGGGCTCGTCCGGTTCTTGCTGATCCTGCTGTTGCAGGGCTCCCCTGACGCCAGGCTGGCTCCACGCCTGCTCTCCGTGGCACGGGACGAGAGCTGGCCGCCTCGAGTGAACTCCTTCGCCCTCGATGCGTTCCTCCGCGTCGCGAGCGGCGGCGCCGACCACACCGCCGAACTCAGGGGCCTGTTGGATGCGGTTCACGACGGCGCTGTCCCGGACCCGGACCACGAGATGAGGGGCGCACTGCTGAGCCACCTCTATCCGGGGGAGGTCTCCGCGTCCAGCGTCTGGGACCACCTGATTGAACGCGGCACCAGCCATTTGGTCGGACACTACTGGTCGTTCTGGAACCAGCACCTCCTGGGTCGGTCGTCAGACCGGGACGTGGGTGACCTTCTCGACAGTCTCTACCAGCATCGATCCGACGTGGTCCCCGCCCTGGAGTCTCACCACTGGGAGTCCCTTCCCCTGGACCTGCTGGCTCGGGGACTGGAAGCCCAGGGGGACAGCGTCCCGCTACCGCGCCTCTCCAACTGGCTACGTGCAGCGGCACCGCCGCTCCGGTGGAGCTTCGGCCCCGACAACGAGTCCCAGCGCCGGGTCCGTGGCTGGCTGGAGCGGCGCCCCGAGATCCAGAAGGCCGTGCTCATGGAGGGGCTGAAGCGGTGCCCCGACGGCGATCGCTACCACCACGAGTCCTACGAGGCCTGGGGCGCGCTTCACGGGAGCTCGCTGCCACCTGACTTCGGGCTGTGGTGCCTGAACCGGGCCGTCGACCTTGCGCCTGTGCACGCCAGGGCAGCGGAGGATCTCCTCTTGAGGGCGTTTCAAGCCTGGAGGGAGAAGCGCGACGACGAGGGCCTGTCCCTTCCTGTCCTGACGGACGGTGTGCGTGGGCATGCGCCACTGGAGGCGAGGCTGGCGGCCCTCGTCGAGGGCATGGTGTCCTCCGAAGCGGAGGCGGTGCGCGACAGGACTGAGCAGGACGAGGCAAGGGACGAACAGGCACGCGAACGCGAGGAGGACATCGCCTACGTACGCTCCCATGCCGAGGCCCTTCGCGAGAACCGAGCCCCCCTGTGGGTCGTCGGCGAACTGGGCAGGGCGTACTTTCTCTTCCCACGCGGCCCGGCGACGCATGCTTCTCCCGTAGCGGCCCTCTCGGCATTTCTGGGTGACGACCCAACCCTGGTCGAAGCGGCCTTGGCCGGCCTGCGAGAGACCTTGTGGCGGAACGACGTGCCGGACGCTGACGAGGTCGTCCGGCTCAAGGAGACGTCCATGCGTCACCGCCTTGACTTCGCGGTTCTCGCCGGCCTGGACATCCTCCATCGGGACGATCCCACCCGGCTCGAGGACATCACCCAGGATCAGATCGAGACGGCTCTGGCGTTCTACTACTGCACACCGGCGGGGTTTGCGGCCACCCCGGCGTGGATCGAGGAGTGGACGGAACGCGTTCCCGACGTGGTGGCGGACGTAGCAGCCCGATGCACGCTCTCCGCAATCCGGCGCGGCGATGGCTACTCTCCGGCCCTTGAGACCATCAGGCGCCTTGGCGGCCACCCATCCCTGAGGCATGCCACCGCTCTCAGGCTCCTTGAAGGGGTGCCGGCCGGAGCGGGCCTGAAGGCGCTGGACACCCTTGACAGTCTGCTCTGGGTCGCTCTCGCCGATCCCGACCGGTCGGCCCTTCTCGACCTCGTCGGCGCGAAGCTCTCCCTCAAGAGCATGGGGGTGTCTCAGCGAGTGCGCTGGCTGGCTGCAGGCGCTATCGCCGCCCCGGAAGCCTATGCCGCGGAGTTGAAGACCTTTGTCGGTGAGGGCCAGCGACGCGTCCGGGCACTGGCGGCCTTCTTCGACTCCCGTGACGCCATGGAGCCCCTGCCGTTCCCGAGCGAGGAGCGGTGCGCCCCGGTCCTTGAGGCCCTCATCTCTCTCATGGGCCGCTCGTTCGCACGAGACGAGCCCCTCGGGTCTGGCGTCGTGACCATCGAGATGACGACCGCTGGACACATCAGGCGCCTCATCCAGCAACTGGCCTCGCTCCCCGGAGACGACGCCCTGCAGGCGTTGGACTCACTCGTTGCCGACGCCGGGCTCGTCCACTGGCTCGATCACCTCGAGCAGGCGCGCGACGACCAGCGAGTCGTTCACCGGGATGCAGCCTACGGCCACCCGGACCTTGGTCAGTTCAACCGTGCCTTGAAGGAAGGGGAGCCGGCCAACGTCGGTGACCTTGCCGCACTGCTCCACGACCGACTGACCGCGGTGGCGTCAGGCCTTCGTGCCACCAACACGGATGACTGGCGGCAGTACTGGAATGAAGACCCGCAAGGTCGACCAGAGAAGCCCAAGCATGAGGAGTCCTGCAGGGACGCACTCCTTTCCCAACTGCGCAGGACACTCCCGGACGGTGTGGATGCACAGCGCGAGGGGCAGCACTCGGGCGACAAGCAGTCCGACATCCGCGTCTCCTTTGAGGGGTTTAGCGTGCCGGTAGAGATCAAGAGGGACACGCACCCTAAACTCTGGAGCGCCATCAGGAATCAGCTGATCCAGCAGTACACGCGCGACATCGAAACGGGTGGGTACGGCATCTACCTGGTGTTCTGGTTCGGTGAGGGGAGCGTGCAATCTCCGCCGACCGGAACGCGCCCGACAAGTCCCCAGGAGTTGCAGGAGCGCCTGGAAGCGACGTTGACGGAGGACGAAGCCCGCAAGATTGAAGTGTTCGTGGTTGACGTCAGCCGGGTGACCTAGAGCGATCGAGGGGTAGGGTCCGGTGGCTGATGCCCGCAGTCGGGCTGACAGGAGGAGCGGACGATCGAGCAAGGCGCAGCGTCCCTTGATGAGGTCGGGAGGAAACTGCAGGCCCTCGGGCCTGCCGATGTACGCCTGCTGGTGCACCGAGATGCTGATGAACTCTCCCTGGTCACGGTTGTCCTCAGCGCGGGCCTGGACACCGCCGGCCTGGCCGACAAGACCTACGACTGCGGCGAGGTCGCGCGGCCCGTCGACGATCCACTTTGGGGTGCTCCGTGTCGTCGCCCAGCTTGCGGCGGAGCCTACTGACGATCGTGCGCATGGGGCGGGTGTCGCCGTCGCTCCTATCGCCCCAGACGCGCTTCAGCAGGTGCTGGTGTCCGCATCCGCCCGGCGTCGGCCGGGTAGTGGAGTCCTACCCACGCCGTGTGCGCTTAGCGTCATTCTGCGGCAGGCGGGGCCGTGTCTGCGCGGTCACTGCTATGGGTGACCCACCCGAACGGCGGGGTACTGCGCTCACACGCCCGGCTATGGTGCTACCCCACTTCTTGTTCGGCGAGTTGATGCTCCACCCAGGTCGACAGTCGCCGCCACTCCGCGATGCTCATCCTCATGGAGCGCTGATAGTCGGCGCCGGGGTAGTGCGTGTTGCTGCGGCTCAAGAGGTAGATCAGAATCTCTTGACGATCGACCTTCACGCGGAGATCCCAAACCGGAATCGCCTTCGCCGTCAGTTCGGCCATGCTCACCCCCGCCGGAGCTCGCGTTGGCCTCACGCCGTCGCACCTCCGGTTTAAGTCGTTCTTCGGGTGGCATCCTATCACTCCATTGCGGCCCCATCGGCTCCCAGCAACCCCGCCCGGGATCCCTCTCGGTCGGGTCGCGTCCCCCTGGGCATGCGGAAGCCGACGCAGGGCGATAAAATGCGCGAGCGGGGCCGCCGGTGTGCGCCGCATCTGGCTTGAGAGCTTGCAGAGCCGGAGTCGTGACCATGACCGACCTTCTACAGCAGGCCTTCGACAGGGCATCGGAGTTGCCGCGAGGCGAGCAGGATGCGTTCGCCCGGTTCCTACTGGCCGAGCTGGATGCGGAGCAGCGCTGGGACGAACTGCTCGACCGCCCCGAGTCGCAGGACATGCTGGAGCGGATGGCGGACGAAGCGATCGGGGCTCACCGGGCGGGGCGGACGGAGCCTCTGAATCTGAGCCAATTGTAGGGGTGCGTTCCTACACGGTGGCGAGCTTCTGGCGCGCCTATCGCCAACTCCCGGACGCCGTGAAGCAGCAGGCGTGCGACGCGTACCGGTCTTCCTGATGAACCCGCAACATCCGGGCCTCAACTTCAAGCGCGTGGGAAGACGACGACCGGTGTATTCGGTGCGCGTGAGCAGGAACCATCGGGCACTGGGCATTCTCGAGGACGGCGATATCGTCTGGTTCTGGATTGGCCCACACGACGAGTACGACCGGTTGCTGAGGCGCGCATGACGCCTTACCGGCGTAAGCATCGCGCCGCACGAGAGGCGCACGGCCCGGACAGCAAGAAAGGCTCCACACAGGGACGGGAGCCGGGGACACCGCCGTAACCGGCGATGCCCCCGCGTCCGTCCCGCCTGTCAGGCGGCCAGCGCCCCCTCCTGTTCCCGCTCAAGCGCCCACTCGAAGAGGGAGAGCGTGGGAGCCTCGTCGCGGCGCTTGCGCCTCGGCGGCTCCTCCGGCTCCCCGGCCAGGAACTCAGCCCACGAGAACAGCGACCGCTGAGGCTCCGAGTCCACGGCCTCCGCGACGGCCTCGGCGGCCACCGTGGCACTGGCACCTACCGGCTCTGGCTCCGGCGCGTGCCAGCCCTCATCGACCAGCAGTGCCTCGGCCTCCGCCGCAACCTGCTGAGCCTGGGCGAAGACCGACTCCACCGAGCCGGCATCCTCCTCGCCCGCGACGATCTTCCTCGCCAGCGCAAGCATGAGGTCGTCGCCCTCGTCCCCGTAGGCGGCGAGGCCGTCCTCCGGAAGCTCGCCCTCGACGGCCAGCGAGGACTGCAGCTTCTGCGCCACGAGCTTGAGGGCGTCCGCCTGCAGGGTGTTCCGGTAGGCCATGAAGACGACCTGGACGGGCTCGCTCTGGCCGATGCGCCAGGAGCGCCGCGATGCCTGCCGCATGGTGTAGACGGAGTAGTCCGTCTCGTACCAGGCAATCGTAGGGAAGTCCACGAGGTCGAGGCCTGTCTGCACCAACCGCGGGTGGCAGACGAGCACGTCGACGCCCTCCTCAACGCGCTTCGCCACCCACGCCTCGCGGCGCTCGGGCGGAACGGCGTCGGCCTTCATCACCGCGACGTTGAAGCCGTGGCGGGAGAGGAACTCCTCCATGCGCCCCGTGATGTCGCGCGTGCCCGTGTGGGTGGCGTAGACGAGCACCCGCCGCCCCGCCAGCCGCTCGGCGGCGACGAGGTCGACGAGCGCCCGCTCCTTCGGGTAGAGCCGCTCCTCGGAGAGGGGCGGCACCTGCACGAGCAGCTCCTCGCTCTCCGGGTCGAAGACCGTCTCGCCCCGGGTGCAGCCGTCCGGGTAGGCGAGGAGCGTCTGCAGATAGGTGGCCAGCAGGCGCTTCGAGCCCTTCGCGAGAAGGTCCGTCAGCGCCGCCCTGAGCGTCCGGAAGAGCTCGTCGTAGGCGCTCCGCTGGGAGAAGCCGGTGCCGTCCGCTTCCGTCTCCATGTCGGAGAGGAGCACGCGCTCCTCGTAGGGCGGGAGCCCGGCAGCGACGTCCGAGAGCCTGAGGAAGACGGAGTTGCCGATGAGGTGGAAGAGGGCGGCGGGGGCGAGCCCCGGGCGCTCGCGGATGACCTTGCGGTACTTCCGCCTGCGGCTCGTGCGGCCGTCCTCGAGGGACTCGCCGTCGTCGCGCCCGATGGTGTGCTCGACGAAGCCGTAGCGCTCGATCCAGCGGCTCTCCTCCCCGCGCCCGAACTCACCCCGGATCTCCGGGCTGAACCGGTAGAGGAGGTGGAAGAGCGTCGAGGAGTAGCCCCCCATGAGCGTGCCGCTCAGGCTGAGGGACTTGCCGCAGGCGTCGGCGAGGATGCCGGCGGCGATGCCCTGGGCGGAACCCCTTCCTTTGTATTCATGGGCCTCGTCCCCGATCAGCAGGTCGAAGAAGCCCCGCAGGTGGTGCTTCACGTAGTCGCTGAGCGGGTAGCGCTTCGGCCCCGAAGGGTCCGCCTTCCAGAGGGTGGAGCCGCACTCGTCACAGGTGCGCTTCCTGCGGGCGAGGTCCTTCTGCGTGAGGGGCAGCCCGTCCTTGTCGACGATCGGCTCGAAGCAGTTCGGGCAGCAGGGCACCCGGAACGGTTCGAGGGTTTCCTCGTTGCGGACGAGCCTGCCGTCGGCCGTCGCCCAGCGCTCAACCACCGCCGGTAGCCAGCGGTAGGAGAGCTTCGCGCGTTCCCTGGACATGACCGCGAAGAGCGGCCCTGGCCCGTGCGAGAGGCGCAGCTTCTCGAGGTCGGTGATGGAGGCGACGACGGCGGCGCGGGCGTCGGGCACCGTCTCCTCCACCTCCCGCTTCCACTTGCGGGTGAGGTGGGGCGGGCAGAGGACGAGGATGCGGCGGAAGCCGGCCAGGTGGGCGGCGGAGGCCGCGATGAACGTCTTGCCCGTGCCCATCTCCCCGACGACGGTGGTGCCGCGGTGTTCCTCGAGGGAGAGGGCGGCGCCGCGGATGGCGTCGGCCTGCGCCCCCAGGGGCGTGCGCAGCAGGTGCGGCAGGGGCTTCCCGCAGTCGGAGGGCCGGTAGCGGGGTGGGTAGGACTCCACCACCCGTTCGGCGATGGCGTCGCGGTAGGTGTCGATGAATTCAGCCAGGTCCATGGTGTGTCTCCTTCTCCTGTGAGGGACGACACCACGACCTGGACGCACTGAGCCCCCAGCAGCAGCCGGGGACAAGTGCGCGCAGGCTGCTGGAGGCGTCCCCGGTGAGGTCGTTGGTGCGAGGTTGCCGGTTGCTTGGCGGACCTCGTATTTCCGGATCGGCGTCGACCCGTCGGGAGCCGCCAACTGAAGGCGGCTCGAAGAAATCAGGCGGCGATGTCGGTGACCTGGCCGGTGTCCAGGTCGAGGGCGACGACGGTGGTGAGGAGACGCTCGCGAAAAGTCTCCTTCGTGGGTGTGGTCTCGACGAGGTGCATCTCTTTCGAGGTGCGCCCCTTGACGAGGATGCGGCTGTCTCCGGCCTCCAGCTGGAGGTTGTCGAGGAAGCCCGCCGCCACGAGCATGGCCAGGTGGCCGCGCCGCAGCGGCATGAGCGGTCGCGTGCGCTGGTCCTGGGCGGGCCAGAGCAGGTCGGTGACGGCCGTGCTCGCCCAGAGCCCCGAGCGCCTCGCCTCGTCCGCCGCCGCCACCGGGTCGACGGTGCGGGTCGCGAAGAGCACGTCCCCCGCGGGCGTGGCCGAGGCCAGGTAGAGGGGGTAGCGCCGGGGAGCGAGCTCGGGAGCCTCTCCCGCCGCCCACCCGTGGATGCGCTCCTCGGCATGGGCGTCGAGGAAGATTTCACCCTTGCGGTAGCCCATCAGGACGACCTGGTCGTAGGCCTCGCGCTCCGGCTCGGGGAAGGCCCAGCAGTCGAGGCGCGCGAAGTGGGAGGCGAGGTACCTCGCCGACACCGCCAGCCGCTGCCGGGGCACGACGAGGACGAGCAGGCCGTCCTCCGCCAGGTAGCGGGTGCAGTGGGTGAGGAAGCTGTGCTCGACGCGCTTCTCCTCGCCCGAGTCCCAGTCATAAGGAGGGTTGAGGTAGAGGAGCCCGAAGGCGCCGTTGGCGATCGAGGTGGCGAAGAGGTCCGTCCCGAGCACGTGGTCGAGGCGGCTCTTCGCCATCTCGGCGCGCTCGGTGTGCAGTTCCACCCCGTACGTCTCCACGTCGGCCGCGTGTGGCTTCCTGAGGGCGGCCGCCAGCCGCACGAGGGCATCGCCCTCGCCGCAGCAAGGGTCGAGAACGCGGAGCGTTTCGTCCTTGCGGGCGTAGCCCGCGGGCGGCTGGATCAGGTCCGCGATCAGGTCGGTCACTCGTGGCGGCGTCGGGTAGAAGCCTCCCTTCGCCTGGGCTGCAAGCCTCATCGGTTCTCTCCTTCCGGGTCGGTGGTCGGTGCGGATGGGTCCCCGTGGGGAAGCGTCAGGAGCCCCGACGCGACCGCCACCGAGAGGTCGTCCCGGAGCGCCTCGGCGTCCGGGTCGCAGCGGTAAGCGACGACGCCTTCCGACTGCAGGGGAACGGCTTCCTCGCGCGCCAGCGCCCGCCGCCAGAGCCAGTCCGCCCAGGAGCGGTGCAACGGCAGGGGACTGCGGCGGTCGAGGAAGCGGTGGTGCAACGAGGGCGCCTCCTCCTCGCTCTTCGCCAGGAGAAGGAAGGCGTCCCGCTCGAAGGCGTACTCGGCGAGCCTCGTGTAGACGAGGGCGTGCCAGCCGCCGCTCACCGGCAGGCGGGCGATCTTCGTCGTCCACGTCCCGACCGTCTCGCGCGGGACGTGGCAGCGCTGGTAGCCCCCCGAGAGGGCCATGCCGTCCGCCCCGCGGATGAGGTGGGCGGGATCCGGCGGCTGCTTGAGGAGGGAGCCCCAGATCGCCTTGAGGGCGGTCTGGGAGCCCACCATGGAGAGAAACCAGAGACCGCCGTCGTCGGGGTCCCTGGCGAAGGCGTCGGCCGTGGCGGAGAAACCGCCGGCCGTGACGGTATGGAGGTCGTCGGGCGTCACGCCGCGGCCTCCAGGTAGTGAGCGCCGAAAGCGGCGCCCAGGTCGCACCAATCGTCCGACCGCAGGGACCACTCGCCGCAGGCGCAGTGCCCGTCGTAAAAGAGCGGCGCCGCGTCGAGTCTCACCGTCAGGTCGTGCGGCAGCGTCCACGAGGGCAGTTTCTGGAGCGCCGCCATCTCCGCGGTCAGGTGCCGGTCGCAGTAGTGACCCCGGGTGCCGTCACCGGGGTCGTCGAGTATCTCGGTGGTCGCGGGGTGCGGCTGCGGACAGTCGTCGCAGAGCATCCCCTCGGCCGCGGGCTGAGTGGTGAAGGTGTGCCGCCGGTCCTCGAGGACGGCACGGATGGTGGTCATGATTCCCTCTCCTTCGTATGGGTGGTCGGAGTGGACGCACGGGGAGGAACCCCGCGTGATGCCGGGCGGTCGTCGGACGCCGGTCGTGGTGGGTGCGATCAGTCGAGGAGACCGCGGTCCTTGAAGCTGACGGCCTCGTCCCCGCCAATGACGACGTGATCGAGGAGCGACAGCCCGAGCAACTCCGCCGCCTCCCTCAGCTCCCTCGTGACCTTCACGTCCTGGGGACTGGGGGAGGGGTCAGCGGAGGGATGGTTGTGGGCGACGATGAGGTGGGGGACGCCCTCCAGCACCGCCGGGCGCAGCACCTCGGCCGGCCTGACGACACTGCTGAAGGCGTTCCCCTGGTAGATGACGCGCTGCCCGACGACGCGGTTGCGGCGGTCGAGCAGGAGCACGCGCACCTGCTCCTGGCAAAGGGCGCCCATCTCCTCCCCGAGGAGCTTCCGGACGTCCTCCGGGCCGGTGATGGAGGGACCGCCGTCGGCGCGCCCGGGGTCGGTCTCGACCTCGTAGCGCACGGCCAGCTCGCCGAGCACGTGCAGGTTCTGGCGCAGCGCCTCCAGCAAGGCCTCGGTGTGGGTCGTGGCCGTCACGGTCCCGTCTCCCCGCAGATGCAGTCCTCGTGGTCGGGGGAGTCGGGCTGCTCGCAGGTGCGGCAGTTGCCGCAGTTCGGGCAGGTGTCGGTCTGGTGGGCGGCGTCGCGCGCGTGGCGCCGGGCGACGGTGGCCTCCCAGCAGCAGTTGCGCTCGCAGTTGTCGCCGCACCCGTCGTCTTCGCCAGCCACTTCCTCGCAGGTGCGGCAGTGCGTCCGCCCCTTGACGACGGGGGTGCCGCAGCCGCGGCAGTCGCCGCCGTAGTTGTCGATCGCCTCCAACTCGGCCCTGACCGTCTTGCGAACGAGGTCGTCGTCTGTGGGCCGCTCGGTCGCGGCGATGTAATGCCAGGCCCACTTCGTGCCGAGGTCGGTCCAGTCGTCGGTCCGGTAGGACCAGCGGTCGCAGGTGCAGTGGCCGTTGTAGTGGTCGGGTCCCTCGAGCAGGGTCATCACCAGGGTGTGCCTGCTCACGCAGGGGAGCTGGTCGCGCGTGGTCGGTGACATGTCGGTCTCCTTCAGTGCTGGGTGGTCGGAAACGAAGCGGGGCCGCCCGGCGAGAGGGGCGGCCCCGTGTGCGCTCCCGTTCGGGGAGCGTCTTGTGGGTTGGCTGGTGAGCACCCTGGGCGGGCGCTCAGGGCCCCTCCGGCGTCTCGGCGGCGCTGGGCTCTGCGCCCGCCGGCTCCTCGCAGGAGTTGCAGCGGCTCCGTCCCTTGACGAGCGGGAAGCCGCAGCCTTCGCAGCCGCCGCCGTAGTCGTCGAAGGCCTGCAGTTCGGCCTTCACGGCCTGCCGGATGAGCGGGTGGTCGTCGGGCCGCTCGGACTCGGCGACGCAGTGCCAGGCCCAGCGGGCGCCGAGCTCGGCCCACTCGCCCGTCCGCCAGGACCAGCGGTGGCAGGCGCAGTGGCCGTCGAATTGGTCGGGGCTGAGGTGCTCCGCGCCGTCCAGCAGGGTCACGATCAGCCTGTGCGTTCCGTCGTCCGTGTAGTACACGTCGGGTTCTCCCTCCGGCTTGCTGGGGCGCGGCGCCGGCCGCGCCGGGTCGAGAACGAAAGCGGGGCCGCCCCCGGAGGGACGGCCCCGTGGTGGCGCTCCTGTGCGGGAGCGTCCGGGCTCAGTTGATGCGGACCGATTCGGTGGTCTGCTCGGTGACGATCTCCTTGCGCGTCTCCGCGTCGAGGAGGGCGTTCAGCCGCTTGTGGTCGACCGCGTAGCGCGTGCTGCGCACGAGGCTGACCGTGTGCTCTCCGAGCTCCGCCTTCGCGGAGCCCCGTTGGCGCATCCACGCCTTGAGGGTGTCGAGGGCCTGCCGCTTCGCCCCCTCGGGTTCGCGCAGGGCCTCCCTGGCGGCCACGTACGAGGACACCGCCGCGCGGGCCTCCTTGTCGCTCACCTCGGGCTCTTCGGTCTGCGGCGCTTCCGCGTCCTCCCTTGCGTCACCCGGCAGGCAGGTAGCGAGGAAGGGGCAGGAGTTGCAGCGCCAGCTGCCCGCCTCGAAGTCGCGGTCGGGAAGGGCCTCGGGGTCGGCCCCGTGCGTGGCATGGTGGGCTCCGAGCGGGGCGAGCCACTCGCGCGTCCGCTCAAGGGCGCGCTCGACCCGCTCCGCGGGGATCACCTCGTGGTCCCAGGCGCGGTCGCCCGTGTCCAGGACGGCGAGGACGGCATCGCGCGCCTCCCCGAAGAGCCCGTAGGTGTAGAGGGCGGCCTGGGCGACGGAGTCGGGGTGACTGCGCTCCGCTCCCAGCGCCTGCCAGCGCTTGAACGCCGACGGCCCGCGGGTCTTCACCTCGACGACGGCCTCTTCTCCGAAGAGGGGCAGGCGGCCGGTGGCGTCGGGGTGGCCCGTGACCTTCACCGTCGGCGTGAGCTGGAGGACGACCTTCGTCGGCCGGCTTGCGTCGGCGGGAGTGACCTCCCAGCCCGCCCGCTGCATGGCGTGGAGCACGACCGGTTCCAGGGCGCGGCCCGTCTCGAGGACGGTCAGGGCCGCATCGTCCGGCGGCGCGGGCTCGTGGCCCGTGGCCGCGTACCAGAGGGCGCGCCGGCAGCTCATCGCCGCCGACGCCCGCACTTCCAGTTGCCCCTCCCAGTCGAAGCGGGCGTTGGGGCGGTCGTAGTCGCCTGCCCGTTCGGCGGGCCCGTTGACGGTTTCCTTCATGGGTTCCTCCTCTCAAACGAGAGCGGGGCCGCCCCCGGAGGGACGGCCCCGTGTGACGTCGCCTCGTGGTGGTAGCGCCTAGAAGGGCGTGGGTCCCGCCGCCTCGGCGACTGGCTCCTTGCTCCCCTCGTGCTCCGCGGAGCGGCCGTTGCCGTTCCCGTTGGAGTCGAGGAAGACGACCTCCTGGGCGTGGATCTCGGTGCGGTGGCGGCGCTGGCCGTCCTCCGTCTCGTACGTGTTCTGGGCGAGCGACCCCGCAACGTAGACGCGGTTCCCCTTCCGCACGTACTCGGCGACGGCCTCCGCCTGCTTGCTCCAGCAGACGACGGAGTGCCAGTCGGCTTCCGTCTCGCCGTTCTGGCGGCGGCGGTCGGTGGCCACCCGCAGCTGGCAGATGGCGGTTCCGTTCTGGCTATACTTCAGGTCGGGGTCGGCCCCGACGCGGCCCAGCAGTTCGACTCGGTTGATCGTCCGTGACATTTTCTGAAATCTCCTCTTGGTGGTGTTGTTTGGCGTCACTGGTGGGGGTAGCGGGAATACCGCACCCGGGCGGGAAGGACGGCGGGCCTGCCGGAGCAGACCTGTGGTGGGCGCTCCCCGGTAGGGAAGCGTCGGGGCGTGATGGTCAGGCGGCCTTCGGCTCCTCCTCCGCGTCGGAGGACTGGAGCTTGCGGGCCATCGCCTCGATGAGGCTCGTCAGCTCGGAGACGGGAACCTCGTCGAGTTCCCGGCCGGTGCGGCTGCGCACGGCGTCCCGCACCTTCCCCTCGTCAAAGCCTTGCTTGCGTCCCAGCGAGAGGATCGTGCGGCGCAGCGCGGGGGCCACGTCGCCGGGAGCGCTGTCGCCGTAGAGGCCGTTCCCGAACTGCTCGCCGTAGCCCCGCAGGGCGCGCTTGAGGGCGTCCGTTACCGCCCCCTTGAAGGCGGTCTCGTGGCCCTCGACCGTTTCCTCGGCGACGGCCTGGAAGCCGGTATCGGTGTGCGGCGGCGAACCGGGGACGGTGACCCGCACGGTCGCGGCGTAGGCCCGCCAGGGCTTCGCCTCGCCCGTCTTCTGGTCGATGGTCTCGCCCTCGCGGAGGGTCACGTCGCCGAGCAGCTCCCAGCCCCAGCCGCCGAAGCCGAAGATGGAGTTGGCCTGGTCGATGACGGCGTGGCCCTCGAGGTAGGCGAAGGTGCGGCCCTTCCGCCCCTTGCGGTAGGAGATGAGGCCCTCGTCGAGGGGCTCGCCCAGCTTCTGCGTAACGGCGGGCGGGAGCCCGTCCCAGAGCAGGTCGATCTCGCCGCCGGCGGCTTCCGGATGGGAGCCGTTGCGGCTGACGAGGGCGGTGGTTCCGTTGTTCATCGTGTTCTCCTTCGCGGTTGTGTCGTCGGTTCTGGGCGGGTCTCCGGGGCGGAGACCCGTGGGCGGGGCAAGCCCCCGGCGGGTAGCGGTCATGGGACCTCCTTCGGTCGGGTTGCGTAACGGCCTGTGAGGGGGTTCACGGGTGAACTCCCTGGGTCGGTGTGGATGGGTGGCAGGCACGCGAAGCCGGCCGGCCCCGAAAGGGGCCGGCTCGTGTGCAAGCCGGGATCGGTGTGGTGGTGCTAGGTGCCCCGGGCGGCCTGCGTGAGCAGACGCTCGAAGACGGCCCGTCCGTGGGACGAGGCCGCAAGCTCCGCCACGTCGGCGACGCCGGCGGGCAGGGTCAGGGCGGCGGCGCGGCGGCCAAGCAAGCCCGTGAGACGCTCCGTGGCCTCGCGCCCAGCCTCGTCGCTGTCGAAGGCGATGAAGACCCTGGGGCATCCCTTGAGCGCATTGGCCACCCGCTCAAGGCCCTGCGTCCCGAGGGCGGCGCAGGCGGGCAGGCCCCATTGCGCCAGGACTAGCCAGTCGAAGAGGCCCTCGGTTACAACGGCGCAGGGTGGGCTGGGGCCAAGCCGCCCCAGCCCGAGCACGGGTTTGGGGCCGGGCAGCGACTGGAACCTTGGCGATCGCTCCCCGTCGATAGCCCGACCGGCAAGCCAGCGCACGCGCCCACCCGCGATCTCGGGGACCGTCACCATGCCGGCGAAGCGCTCGCCCGCCCCGGTGAAGAGACCCGAGTCCCGCAGCCGCTCGCGGCTGAAGCCCTCACTCGCGAGGAACCCCCGCAAGCTGTGCCTGGACGCGTATCCCAGCCCCAGCTTCGTGGCGGCCTCCAAGCCGATGCCACGCGAGGCGAGGTAGGCCCTCGCCTCGCGGCTGCGCCGCAACTCGCAAGCGTAGTGGCGAGCTGCCGCCGTCAGCAGGGCCGGGTCCCGCGGCGGAACCGCGGGTGGCGGAGCCGGGCAGCGTGAGGAGGTGGCCCGGTGGGCCGCAACTGGGGCGGCTTCGAGCCGCCGGATCGCCTCCGGCAGGCTGAGCCCCTCGAGCCGCTGGAGGAAGTCGAGGACGTCGCCGCCCTCGCCGCAGCCGAAGCAGTACCACCGCTCCGTGTCGCCGTACACCGTGAAGCTGCCCTCGCGCTCCTCGTGGAAGGGACAGACCGCCTGACGAACGCGGCCCCTGCCGCGCAGGGGCACGCCCGCCTGCTCGACGACTTCCGCCAGCGAGTGCCGGCGCTTGAGAGCTGCGAGGTCGACCGGGGCGGATGCCGCCGCGGCGCTCACGATGTCCCTCGGTCGAGGGGCCGGAGGCCCCGCAGGCTGCGTCGCGAGACGGTCTTGCCGGGACGCCAGCGCATTCCCAGGACGGCCAGCACCTCGAAGGCGCCGCCGTCGCCGTGGAGCGCGAGCACCGCCGCACGGCCGGCGCCGGGGCTGTAGACGAGCGCCCCGCTGCCGCCGAAGCGCCGGCGGGCGAGGTCGAGCCACTCGGCGTACGCCCACCGAACCTGGTGCGGTTCGGCCGTAGCCGTGTCGACGCCGGCGAGGAGTACCAGCGCCCGGTCGAGGTCGCCCTCCTGCCGCAGACGGCGGGCGTCGTGGACGGTCCGCGCGAGCCTCTGCTCGGGAACCTCGGGAGCGGGAGCGAAGACGCTGTCGATGAGCCGGTCCACCAGCGCTTCGAGGGTGGGCCGGGGTGAAGTCGTCGTGAAGGGGATGCTGCTGGCTGCCGTGGTCATCGTGTACTCCTCCGTGTGCTGGTGGCGTTCCGGTCGGTCGGGCGGATGAGCTGGCGGAGCACGAGTGCTCCCAGCGCGAGCCCCGCCGCGTTCAGCGCGAAGAGCTCCAGGTCGCCGGTCAGGGGCAGCGGTCCGATGAGCAGGACCGCGAGCACCAGCCGGGTGCGCCACCCCAGCCGGGCGGCGAGCGTGATGGCGTCGGTGATGAGTGCCGTGATGGGCATGCGTCTCTCCTTCGTGCACGTCGCTGGTCCGTGCCGGCATCCCCGGCGCGGAGGTCGTCGGTCGCTGGACACACTCCGCCCACGGTCGGATGCGAACCGGGGAACGGGGGAGCGTGGCTTGGACCCGGTGCCGCTCGCGGATCGAACGCAGGGGGCCGGGTCGGGGAGACGTGGCGAGGGCTCGCCCGCGCGTCTCAGGAGAGACGACGGCGAGCCCCCGATGGTTCATGACGTGGGGTGCCTGCTGTCGGTGAGCCAGGCCGTTGGTCGGGGAAGCGGGCTGTGCGGGAGACGCACGACCCCCTAGGTCCCCCAGGTGCTGCCGGCACACTGGCTGCGGGCCGCGGGGCGAAGGACTTGTTCACTCCGCTTCGCGGCAGCTTCCTCGTTGGTGACCCGTTGGGAGACGATTGGTCAATCCCGCTGGGTCCTCCGGGCCGAGGAAGGAACCCCCAGGTTTCTCAGGCGGGAAACGCTGGAAAAGCCAGAAACCGATCCGAGTGTTGCCACACGCCGGCCCCAACGTGAAGGGGGGCACGCCGTTTCCGGCGAAAGTGTTTGGAACTCTTCGACGAAACCCTAAGCGGCCTCGATCAGCAGCATGGAGGCCGCCGCTCCCAACAGGAGACCGGCGGTGAGCACTCGTACAGCCCAGAGCCGCACCACGGCCCAGGCGCGCGCCCGTCGCCGGTTGGAGAGCGCCCGCAGGCGCCAGCCGAGGTGGGTGTGCAGTTCGAGACCCCGCTGGGGGTACGTCGCCGGCGGCAGCGTCAACTCGTGCTCCCGCAGCATCGCCACCTCCAGCTCCAGGATGCGCACCTCCCGCTTCAACCACGCCAGCCCCTTCCCCGGACGCCGGTGCTCGCTCCAGAGCCGCCGCCACTCCTCGACGAGCGGCCAGGCGGCGCCGTAGACCTGCTCGTCGTCGGGTGCGGGCTCCTGGGTCACGATCTCGGGATGCTGCCTTCGGGGCGGGCGCGCTGACATGGCCGGTCGGAAGGGTGGCCCTCCAACGACCGGCTCTGCGGACTCGACCGCTGTCGGGTTCCGGCCGTGGGCCGGTGGCATCGAAGCTGCTAGGGACTGTACGAGCGACTCCAGACCGGCGAGTCGACGTTCGACCTGCCTCAGGTCTCGGGTGTGCCCGTCCTGCATGCTCCTGCCCTGCTCCTGCACACGCTCGCGGAGTTCGTTCAACTCCCCGGCCAGGGTCTCAACACGCTCGTCCGGGGCAGCCGTCGCTGACGCTCCGGTTTCCCCGTCCCCGTGCGTCTGCTTGTGGAGGCGCTCGAGTGACGCACGCACGCGCCTCGACAGGGCGTTCCGCTTCAGGGCGGTTGCTACCGTCCGGGGATCGAGGTCCAGAGCCTCCGCCGTACTCGTGCGCCCGCGCTCCGAGACGAGCTGGGCGAGGAGGGTGAGCAACTCCCGGTCGCGCTGGACCGTTCCCGTCTGGCTCTCCTCCTCCCGTGGCGTCTCTGCGTCCGGACGCGCGCCCTCCTCCGGGCTCTCGGCCTCGGGGTGAGGGTCGGGTTGGTGTTCAACAGTGGCCTTTCCCGGCATACAAATTGTCCCTTTCGTGCGCCTCGCGACCGGAATGGGCATGTTGTGCGAATTCCCTGGGACCAGTGGCCCGTGTACCCCGGAAACGCCCGGTTTCATGGGCTCAGGACCGGAGGTGCAATTTGCAGTCCACCCCTGATTCCCTGTACACGTCTGCGACTGGCAAACGGCCCGATCCGACGTGCGAGTGCGCGTTTTCAGCACACCACACGGAGTTCCCGTAGGGGAGGTCCCGTAAGGGGGTTCAGGCCTGCACGCTCCAGTGGGTCAAGGCCTCGCAGGGCTGGGGAGCCCGGCAACCTTGCATCAACGTCAGCCATGCGCGCGACACTGGCCGCGCCGCCACTCCGCCTACTCGGCGAGCGTGCAGTAGGTCCATCCGGGGCGGTCCGGTGGCTGCCCGCTGACCACGATACGAACCCCCACTACGTCTTCCCCGGCCACCGTGAAGTCGTCACTCCCGCGCCTGCTTGGGGCAAGACCGCCTGCGCGACAGGTGTTGGATTGGTCTGAGGCGACGGAGAATGTGTAGCGCCCGTCGCGGACGGAGAAGGAAAAGGAGCCATCGTCCGCTGAGTGCGTCGCGTCGAACCCCCCGCCGTTCTCCCCCGTCAGGTTCACTTGAAGGCCTGCGACGGGTTGCCCGTCGGGGCCTACCGCGCTCCCTTCAAGGCGCCGGCAGACTTCGGAGGGGAGATCGGACAGTGTGAACGCCAATCCCGTCACTCCAGCCGGCTGGATGCTCAGGCGCCGGTAGAACCTGTCCGCCCGCGGCATGTCCCGGGCGTTCGGTGTCCAGTCGAGGGGACAGCCGTTTGAGAGCAGTCGGACTCGGTAGACGCCGAGGGCGACGGTTGTGTCGAAGCCCCCTGTCGCGTCTGTTCGAATGGACCAGAATCTGCCGCCATCCTCTGGCACCCCCTGAACCTGCAGGCCTTCCAGCGGCTCGCCATCCGGCCCGACTACGGCGCCCTGGATCCGTGCACAGTTGTTCGGCGGCCTCAGGATGAGGTCGTCAATGTCCCCGGTCTCGGCCGAAAACACCTTGGCGTCGTCGCGGCTTTCCGAGAAGCCCTGCTCCCCCGCGTACCACCCCATGACGCACTGTTCCATCATCAGCACAACCTGGTACTCCTCCGCTGGGGCCCTGGCTTCGAACCGCCCGTCGGCTCCTGTTGTCGCCCGACTGGTGGCCGACGACTCAACTGCTCGCACGTGGACCGGCACCCCTTCCCATTGCTGACCCTGGTCGTCGAAGACGATCCCGCTGACCCTCGGGAACGGGGCCGCAACCTGTGCCCGGTGAGCCGCGAACGATGCGTAGAACTCATCCACGCCCATCCCGAAAGCGCTCTCGAACGCTTCCTGCCACGTCCCGTAGGAGTACCGCTGGCGGTAGTACTCCAGAAGGCTACTTTCGCCCGCCAGTTGCACCAGCCAGTCGACGGCGAGGTTGGCCACCGCGTAGTTGACCTCGTTGTACCCCTCCATTCGCGCAAGTGGTGTCTCCGTCCGCCTCGTGAATGGCCGTACGTAGTGCTCCAGCCGATCGCTGTAGGTTCGACCGCCGATGTTGTCGTCGTACTCACCTTCCCACCGTTCCGCCACCCCTTCCGTCAACCATGTCGGAGCCGTGCCGCCCCCTCCCGCCACATGGGCCTGGATGGCATGGACGTACTCGTGGGCAATGGCGTGGACACACCCTTCGGACAGAACAATCGTGGGGCGTGCGTAGAAGCCACACCCTGCCATGTCGTCCCCGACGTACACCTCCACACTGGGAACGAAGAGCCCGAAACGGTCGGCAAAGTACGCGAGCACCGAGTCCACTGCATCAGGGAAGGAAGCCCGAGTCTCCAACGAAACATCCGGGTGGTACTCGATGGGTGGTACAAGGCCCCCCGGCTGAAGCCACTGCCGCGCCTTGGACGTGTGCAGCCAGAGTCCGTCTCCCCGGTTGATGCGCTGCAGCGTATGGCCTCCGGCCGGCCCGTCCGGGACATACGGCAGGAACTGTCCGGTAGCCGCATCCCACGTGGCTACCGCCCCAAGCTCTTCCGCGAGGGAGGCGAAAATGTCCTCAGGGCCGGCCCCTTCTCGTCCAGACCAGCCAACGAGGTTCCACCCTTCCGCCAGCGGTACAAGAGCGCTCTCCACGAGACTCTGCCGCGTCCACTCGACCGGTTCTGCTCCGCCGAGGTACAGCCACAGCCCCATGCCCGGTTGGAGGGTGGACAGGGTCCCCGTGATGCCAGGGCCGGAGCGGGACGCCTCGGTGAACGCCCGCGCGCCGGCATCCCACGCGTGAGCCGACTCCAGCCGCGGAATGGCCTCGAAGATCGCGGAGATGTCCGCCTCAGCCTCCGTCCACCCAACGAGATTCCAGCCAGGCAACAGGTTCGTCGTCACCACCTCGGGCGGACGCAGGCACCTGATCTCCTGCCGGGTTTCGCTCTCCTCTCCGGAGACGACGAGACCGATGCCCCCGAGGTCTGCCCCGGTCACGGCGAGGGCCGTAGTCGAACCTCTACGCGGTTGCTCCAAACCCCGAACCGTGCAATCGCTGCCGGCGGTTGTGAACACATTAATTTCGTACGTTCCGTCTGGACCGTAGAAGGCAAACGCACCCCCCTCGCCGGACTGAACGAAGATGTTCCTGCCCAGCAGCCTCCCGCGCCCGTTGGCGTGGAACCCCACCCCCTCCAGGGGCTCGCCGGCGCTATCCAAGACCCTGCCCTCGACCCGTCTACAGAAGTTCTCTGGCGTGCCTGGCAACCGCACCGTAAGGCCAGCTACGCCCGCGCCCTGAACGTCGATGCGCGGTTTGACTCCGGTGTAGCCGTAGGAGTAGTCCCCATCCCGGCCCGCAAACCCGAGAGCGCACTCGGTTCCTTCAATGGTCACGAAGACTCGAAGCCAGTACAAGCCGTCGGGGACATCCACCCCGAACGCACCGTCCGATGCGGTCACGGCCGCGGGCCTCGGCCCTTCGAGGGGCGATCCGAATGGCAGGACGGAGATCCCTTCGAGTGGTTCGTCCCCCGGTCCGAGAATGGTGCCCTGGACACGGTAGTAGGGCACGTCGAAGTGACAAGGCACGACCAAGACCGCTTTGAGCGGTTGCTTCGTCGCAAGGACGATCCGGACTTGTGAGGAGCCGCTGCCCTCGATGGCAACCACGGCGCGCCAGGCTCCCTCCGCGTTCTTGGGCCCGTGGACCGTGCAATCGCTGTACCGGTTGGAGTGGACGTTCAGGCCATACTTCCCTCCCACCAACCAGAAGCTGAGCGCCCCGCCCGCTCCCGTCACCTGCTGCTCAGGCTCCCCCGACCCCCCGCCGTGAACCTGGGCCACCACCTGGAGCCCTTCGACCGGCCTGCCATCCTCGTCGACAACTGTGACCTGCAGTTCGTGCCGAGTCCCCTGCGCCGCCGCCATCTCCACTGCCGCGCCGAGCCCCTGGGTCACCGTGACCAGGGCGGCGAGAGCGGCCAGTAGTGCTAGGCGCAGACCCAAGCGCAACACCATCGCAGCCTAGCACCCCAACGCGGATGCCTCTGCCGAATCCTCCTCGACGGTGAGGTCGTGGGGGGAGGGGCGCTGGTCGATCATCATCGGCTTGGTTGATCTCGACTGACTGGCCCTGAGCGGCGTCGGCGCGCGGGTGCTGGCCCCGACGGTGCTGAACGGGAACGACCTGTGCCTCGGCCCCCTTGGAGGGTTCTGCGACCAACGCGACGCCAAGCTGCGACGACCGTTTCCGGGTGGCCCCTACGGGCTGACTGCCCGCCGGAGAGTCCCGGTCCAGCACGTGCAGGCCCACTTGGGAGAGCGAGCTCTCTACGTGCCGGGTGAGCTGCCTTCGCCTTCCGTCTCCCCCAGCATCGCGCGCAGGAGAGGCAGCAGTTCCGCGATGTCGTGGCTGATGATGTCCCAGAGGACATCGTCATCGATGTCGCCGTAGCCGTGGATGATCCGGTTGCGCGCGTCGATGATGTCGCGCCAGGGAATCTCCTCGTGATCTTCCCGGACAGCTTCGGGGATGTTGTGGGCTGCCTCGCCGAGGACTCCGAGGTTCCACAGGGTTGCGTCATGCACGATGGCGGTATTGAGCACTTGGTCCCGGTCGAGGCCGGCCGTGTGCATCAGGATCCGATCGCAGAACGCGACCATGTCGCGCACGTAGACCGCCCAGGGCCGCTCAGACATGTATCGCTTCCGCTTCAACGTGAGGTCGAAGCTCGGCCCGCAACTCCCTATCCGTCACGAAATCGATCGGGCGGCCCAGCAAGTCCTCAAGGTAGTGCCAGGCGCCGAAGTACTGCTTGGAGCGGAGCGGCCGCTTGAAGGTGACGAGGATGTCAACATCGCTGTCGGGCCCCGCATCGCCACGCGCCGTGGAACCGAAGAGCGCCAGGTCGACAACGCCGAAGCGCTCCGCCAGCACCGGCTTGTGCTCCCGAAGGATGGCAAGGGTTTCGTCCGTCTCTGCTGCTGTCCCCACGACGGTCCCTCCCTTCAGGCGACCCGCTGCCCTAGCTTCCGGTTGAAGTCTTCCGCCGACAAGGGGGCGAAGCGCGTCGAACTCCTCGTCGCGGTGGAACCGGCTCGCCACGCTCATATTCCCTGAGGGGCTTCACGAGCGCCACCCTCTGACTGCCTCCGGCCCGTAGCCGGAATCGAGAGGGCCTGTCCTCGCGATTGGCGGCACTCGTCCTGAGGGCCAGGGGTTCATTCCCGCACCCCCTTCCAGGCCGTTACCGCAGACCCATCCCGTCCCCACACTCGGTTGCCCTCAATCACACCCGCGGAGGGCGAACCGTGAAGACTCACATTCCCATCCCCCGGTCCCGTAGGCGGCGGCCGGCGCTGCTGGTGGCGACGCTGCTGTCGGCCCTTTTCCTGGTCGCCGCCGTCGCCATCCCCGCCGCCCTTGTCCTCGCCCAGGACCCGCCGACCGACGAGCTCGTCTTCGTCAACGCCAGCGAGGACCCGGTCGAGCGCAAGGGAGACGGGCGCTTCATCGCGCGTCCCGTCTTCAGCAAGCAGGTCGGCCCCCTCTACTACGGCGTGCGCGACCCCGACACGGGCGAGTGGCTGACGACGATGTTCAGCGTTCGCGGAGGCGAGAAGGAGCGGAAGGACGGCTGGGAGTACAGCTTCGAGTACCCCTTCGAGGACGGCCAGGTGGAGCTCGACAAGGAGCGGCCCTACCTGCTCGTGATCCTCGCCGTCAAGCAGGGCGAGACGTACCGCTTCTACACGGCCATCCCCGAGCACCGGCCCGGTGGCATCTGGAACAAGATCCTGCGCGCGCTTGATCCGAAGCAGTGGGGCAGGGCGATCGCGGGCTGGGTGATCGAGGGCACGCACGGAACGCTGTGCGGGGTGGTGGAGCGGGCCACGGGCGAAGACGCCGACCGCTGCCGGGAGCCGTAGGCCATGCCGGACATCATCAGCGGCACCCCCGCGGAGATGACCTACTTGCACCCCATCGTGCGCGAGGCGTGGATGGTGGTGTGGGCGATCACCTCGGCGATGCTCGTCGCCATCCTCGGCTGGATGGGGCTGAGCTTCGTCATCCAGGAGCACCTCGGGCAGGTGCCCGCTGGCTGGCGGGAGATGGTCCCCCGCCTCCTGCTCGGACTCGTGGCGGCCGCCACCTCGCTGTGGTGGTGCGGCCTCGTCCTCGACGTGGCCGACGCCGTCTCCGGCTTCGTGGCCGCCTCCCTCGGCCTGAGCGCGGGCGACCTCCTGCGCTCATCGGCGGACACCCTCCTCACCGCGATCGAGGTGGGCAGCGTGGGCATGGCCCTGCTGCTGGCCCTGCTCTACCTCGTCTACGGCTTCTTCGTCCTCTACGTCCTCCTGCAGCTGATCATGCGGCTGGCCCTCATCGACCTGCTGATCGTGCTCGCGCCGGTGGCACTCGGGCTCTGGATCCTGCCCCACACGGCGGGCTGGGGCCGGCACTGGCTGCGGCTCTTCATGACGACCACCTTCCAGCAGGCGATCCAGCTCATCGCCCTGGCGATGGGCTTCGGGATGCTCAACCTCCTCGCGGACATCGCCGCCTTCGAGCCGATCCAGGACCTCGTCTGGAAGCTCCTGCTGTCGCTCGCCTTCATCTACCTGGCGACGCGCGTCCCGTCGCTGCTGGGCAACGCCGGCACGTTCGACGCCTGGCTGCACACCCTTCACTTCGGCATGGCCCTGCCCGGGAGCATGGTGCGCTCGGCGCGCACCATCGGGATGTTCGGGAGGGGCGTGGCTGGAGCGGGTAGGGCGGCGGCCGGGGCAGGCGCCGTGGCAGGCGCGGCGGCGAGCACGACCCTCGCGGCCGGGGGCGCGGTGCGCTCCGCGGCGGAGACGGGCACGCCGGCTGAAGGCGCGGGCCTCCCCCGGAGCGCCAGCGAGTAGCGGCGACCACAACACAAACACCGGCGTGGATGAATCCGCGCCGCGACCACCCGAGGAGACGGAGCGATGTGCCAGTAGCGCGACGGACCAGCCCCACCGGCAACGACCACGAACACGCGCAAGGAGTCGCAATCCAATGGAAGACCTTGTCCAGACCATCTCCAATATCGTCGGCATCCTCCTCGGCCTCGTGGGGGCCGTGGGCGTCGGCTTCTTCATCTACGGCGCCTATATGTACCTCACCGCCAGCGGCGCGCCCCACCAGATGGAGCGCGGCAAGAGCGCGATGATGACGGCCCTCGCTGGCATCGTCCTGGCGATGGTGGCCTACGGCATCGTCTCGCTCGTCATCGGCGCTGTCGTCGAACCTGTTGTCGACCCCGGCGACGTCCCCGACCCGACCACGTCCCTGATCGGGGCGCTGCGGGGCAAGGGGGCCTAGATGCACGAGCACGAAGTGCCCACCCACGTGCAGGCCGAGGACCGCGTCCTGCTCTGGTTCACATTCCCCCAGATCGTCGCCCTGACGGCCGTGGCCGCCCTCTCCTACGGCGCCTACAGCCTCGCCCCCTTCGGTCCCTCCGGGGTGCGGATGGCGCTGGCTGCCCTCCTCGCCCTGGCGGGCGCGGCCGCGGTCGTTGGGCGCATCGGAGGCCGGCGGCTGCCGCTGGTGGTGGCCGACCTCCTCCGCTTCTGGCTTGGACCTCGGCGCTACGCCGGGACTCCCGCCGATCTGGCGCGCAGCGAGCCTCCGCCTTCGCCCCCACCTATGCCGAACCCCCTCCAACTGCTGGTGAAGCGGACGCGGCGGGGGCTGCGCAGGCTCCGCAAGAAGCGGCGACGCAGCGAGCGCAAGGCCTTCCGGCCCCACTGCCGGTTTGGCAAGCGTCTCTTCCGGCGCCGGGATGACAACAGCAAGGGCCACCGCATCGACGCCCGCTCGCTCGGGCGTCGGGCGGGCTACGCCCTGCTCGCCGTCTCGGTGGCGGGGGTGGCGGCTTGTGGGGTCATGGCCCTCGCCATGCAGCCGGCCAGCGCGGACGGCCACGATCAGTGGTTCGAGGAGGAGGTGCTCACGCCCGAGTCCGTCCCCGGGCAGCGCCTCTTCCTCGAGCGGCTCACCGTCTACGGCGACCGCGCCGGGTTCGCCCTGCGCGCCGCCACCGACCTCGACGTCCAGGTCCGCGCCTACGGGGGCGACGACGGCCAGACCCTCGTCTACCAGGCGAACGATAGCCTCGTGACGGGCGGACGCGCCGCCTGGGACTTCCCCCTCGACGGGGAGTTCCCCTCGGTGACGGTCTCCTGGCAGGACGGCTTCGGGGAGGCGGGAGCCTTCAGCCTGGAGGGCGCGCAGCTTCCCTATCCCCTGCCATCAATCGAGGGGGAGCTCTGCTCCCTGTCGGTGACCTCGCTGTCGTGGTCGCCAGGTCGTATCGAGGGAGGCGTCGCCTCCACCTGCGCCTCGACGGTAGAGGAGCGGGTCGACCTGCCCGTCGCCTCGGGCCACCACTCGTCATCGGTGACGGCCCTCATCGAGGCGACCGTCTCCGGCCTCTCGGGAACCCTCACCGTCGCGTCCGGTGCGTATTCGACAGACGTCGCGCTCGTGCCGAACGGGAACACCGCCTTCCGGCTCTCCATCGGGAGCGGAGCGGGGATCCGTGCGGTGTCGATCGAGGCCGACCTCGAGGCGACCACGACGGCGCCGCTGCCCGCGCTGGTGGAATTGACCCACCACCCGGAGCGCACCGAGCGGCTCACGGAGACCGCATCGGTGTCCATCCCCGCCTTCGGTGACACCGTGACGGAGACGATCACGATCACCGGCGAGGACGGAACGCCCGTCGTCCACTCCGTCACGGCGAGCTGCTACGTCCCCGCGTCCACCGTGCGCCAGGATGTCGTCTTCACCGTCGTCCACGAAGAGCACGTGCGCGCCGAGGTCGTCGCACGTGACCCCTTCGTCCGCGCCCGGAGCGAGTCCCTCGCCCTGGCAGCGAGCGTCGCCTCCGACGAGCCCTACGCGGCCCTCGAGTCGCGGGAGCCCGTGGAGGAGCCGCTCCCGTCCACCCAGACCGCCGTCGATCCCGAGGTCCTGCAGTGGCTCCTCGGGGTCATCAACGGGCAGTAGCCGTGCTGAGGCGCGGTGGAACCGCCCTGCTCCTCGCCGGCGTCGCGCTCCTCTCGATGGGGGCGGCGCCGGAGGAGGAGCGGGCGATGCTCGAAGCCTTCAACGGGGCGCTCACGGCGATGGCCTACGCGGCCGCGGGACTGGCCGTCTTCGCCATCGCCTGGGCGGGCGTCGTCCTCATGGCGGAGGGCGCCGAGGGACGCGGCGGCAGCCGCGCCAGGAGCGCCGTCTTCATGGCGATTGTCGGCCTCGTCGTCGTCCTCTCGGCGAAGGGCATCGCCCTCGCCCTCATCAACGGCGTCATCCCGACGCCCTGACCCATCCAAGGAGCACGGACCATGCGACTTCCGGCACTCAAACGAACAGCCCCGCCCATCATCGGCGGCCCCGCGCCTGCCGCGCCCGAGCCGAGGCCGCCTCTGCCGCTGCCCCTCTGCTTCCTCCTTTCCCACCTGGAGGAGGAGACGGTGGTGCGTCTCGACGGCACGAAGGTGGGAGTCTGCGAGGTTCAGGGGCTGGAGCTGGACGAACCGAAGCTCGGGGCCTTCGCGGGCTTCCTCAACGCCCTCGACTTCCCCGTGCAACTCCTCGTGCGCCAGCACCCACCGGACCTCGGGCGGATGCGCGAGGCGCTCCGCGAGGACGAGCCCGAGGATCTCCCCGAGCGCACGAAGGCGGCGGCGGACTCCCTGCACGGGCTCCTCGAAGGGCTGGAGCACCGGGAGGGCATCCTTGACCGGCGTTTCTACGCCGTCGCCGAGGTGGAGCACGCCGAGGAGCTGCGGTCGCTGCTCGTCAGGGCGGGGCTCTCCGTCCACCCTCTGGAGGGCCGCTCCCTCCGTCGCCTGCTGCTCGCTGCCACCCTGGGGGGCACGCCCGCCGCTCGCGACGAGGAAACGCCGGTCGAGCTTCAGATCAACCGCCGCGACCTGCGGCTCGGGGACCACCTCGCCCGGGCGCTGCACCTGGGACGCTGGCCGCGCTCGCTCGCGCCCGGCTTCCTGCAGGGGCTGATGACGGCGGGCGTGCCCATGGACCTCTCCCTCCATCTGGGCGCCATCCCCGCCGAGCAGGCGGCGCGCACGCTGGAGTGGCAGAAGGTCCGCTTCGAGTCCGCGCAGAGCCTCTCAATGAGCCGCGGCCGCACCCTCTCCTCGGAGGCGGAGATCGCCCTGGAGGACGTGACTCGCCTGCGCGACGAGGTGCAGCGGGGCCGCGAGCGGCTCTTCCACGCCTCCCTCTCGGTGACCCTCCACGCCCCCGACGAGGCCGTGCTGGACGACCTCACCCAGCGCGCGAAGGCGCACTTCGCGGCGACGCTCGGGAAGCTGGACGGGCTCGCCTTCCGCCAGCGCGAGGGGCTGCTCTCGACGCTCCCCGTCAACCTCAACGCCGTCGCCGCTTGGCGCACGCTCGACACCTCCTCGATCGCGCGCCTCTACCCCTTCTCGCCCCCCGACCTCGACACCCGCAGCGGCACCCTCGCCGGCATCGACCTGCGCGCCTGCGCCCCCGTCGTCTACGACCCCTTCGACGGCACCCACCTCAACGCCAACACGGCCGTGCTCGCACGGTCCGGTAGCGGCAAGTCCTTCGCGACGAAGCTCGGAGTGCTGCGCGGCATCACCCGCGGGGTGGTCGCCTACGTCATCGACCCGGAGGGCGAGTACGCCTCGATGGCCCGCGCCGCCGGCGGGCGCGTGCTCTCCCCGGGCGTGGACGGCCAGGGCCTCAACCCCTTCATCATCGAGCGCCGCGACGGCGAGGAGCTGCTGCAGCGCATCGGCAGCCTCCGCCGCCTGATCGAGGTGATGGTGGGCGAATCACTCGGGGCCGAGCGCCGCGCCGCCCTCGACCACGTCCTCGCCGCCTACTACGCCGAGCCCCGCGAGGGCGCCGGCTTCGGCGACTTCTACCGCTTCCTCCAGGAGAGCGACATCGACCTGGCGAAGCTCCTGCGCCCCTTCGCCACCGGCAGCCTGCGCCACCTCCTCTCCGACGAGGGCGACGACCTCCTCGCGAAGGAGGCGCTGGTGACGGTCTTCGACCTGCGCTTGCTGGAGCCGGAGCTGCGCCCCGCCGCGGCGATGGTCTGCACGGAGACGGTCTGGGCGGCGGCCGCGCGCGACCCCCGCCCCCGGCTGCTGGTGGTGGACGAGGTCTGGTCGATCATGCAGCACCCCCAGGGTGCGGCCTTCATGGTGTCGATGGCGAAGCGCGCGCGGAAGCACCGGCTGGGGCTGCAGTTCATCACGCAGGATGTGCAGGACCTCCTCAGCGAGGACTCCTCCCGCACCATCACCGGCCACAGCGGGCGCGCGCTCCTCCAGAACGCCGCCTTCAAGCTCCTCCTCCAGCAGGACGCCGCCGCCATCAGCACGGTGGGCGACGCCTTCGACCTGCCCCCGGACCTCCAGCGCTGGCTGCTGTCGTGCCAGCGCGGCGACGGCCTCCTGCTCGCGCGGGGCAATCGCTTCCCCATCCGTATCGAGGCCACGCCCGAGGAACACGCCCTCGTCGAGTTCTCTCCGGGCCGGCAGAGCTGACGGCTCCGCGCGGCTTCCGCAGAGAACAGAAGCATCCAACCCGCCAGTAGCAACGAAAGGAACACCGCCATGCGATTCAACCCCTTCTCCCAGTCCGAACCCCGACCGCCCGTCCTCCTCGCCGTGACGCCGCCCCGCACGGGCGAGCGCACCCTCCTCGGCGTCGAGAACCTCCTCCAGTCGATCGCCGTCCCCGAGCCTTTCTCGCTGGAGCTGGCGGGGGACGCGGAAGGCGTCACCGTGCTCGCCCGCTGCCGCGACGGCGAGGTCGTGCGCGAGCAGATCACGGCCCACTACCCCCAGGCCGGCACCGAGCAGGTCCCCGGCGAGGAGGACCCGCTCCGCCTCGCCGAGGGCGAGCAGGCCTGGAGTCTGACCCTCACCTCGAACAGCCCCGACTACGTGCCCCTGCGGACCTTCAAGGACGGCGACCTGCTCGACCCTGGCTCCGACCCCCTCATCGCCCTCCTCGGCGCGCTCTCCGCCCCGAAGGAAGGCGAGCGTGTCGTCACGCGCCTCCTCCTGCGCTCCCTCGGGCCCGACTGGTCGCAGCCGTACCACGAGCGCGCTTTCCAGCCGCCCGTGCCGCAACCGCGTCCCACGCCTTCCCCTTCTTCGCAGGGCGCCGCCGGTGGTCCCGAGCCCCTCGCCCTCGCCGTCCTGGCGGTGGTCGGGCTGGTCGCCTTCAAGGGCTGGGACTGGGTGCAGGACGGGGAGATCCTCAAGGCCGCTCTCCTCGGCCTGGGGGCGCTCGGAGCGAGCATCGCCGGCCTCTGGCTCTGGCAGCGCTGGAAGGGAGGCCGCGACCGCGTCTACGACCCCGCCCTGATCAAGGAGAAGGTGTCGCGCGCCGCCTTCGCCGCCGACCTCCAGGTGGTCGCTATCCTGCCCCCGAGCGGCACGGAGGAGCGCGCCCGTGACCTGCTCGGGCGCGCCGTCGCCGCCTACCACCACTACGACCACCCCGTGGGAGCGCGCTTCAAGGACGGGAGGGTGAAGCCCGTCCTCCCGGAGCCCTCAATCGAACCGTCGCCGCCCGGGTTCTTCGGGAAGCGCAGCGTCCTCGGAGTCCGCGAGGTGGCTGCCCTCTGGCACCCGCCCGGCGCCCGCGACGAGTCGCCCCTCGTGGGCCGCTCCGGCGCCAGGGTCCTGCACCCGGACGCGAAGAGCGCAGGCAGCGGCGCGCCCGTGGGAGAGACCGTCTCCGGCGCGGCCAGGACCGTTCACTTCCCCGAGGACCTCCTGCGCCGCCACCACCTCTACGTCGCGCGCACGCGCATGGGCAAGTCGACCCTCATGCACGACGTCGTCGCCCACAAGCTGCGGGAGAAGGCCGCCGGGCGCGACGGCGACGCCATCATCGTCATCGACCCCCACGCCGACCTCGTCAACGGGCTGCTGGAGGAGGTTCCGGAGGAGTTGATCGCCCGGGTGCGGCTCATCGACCTCGCCGACGAGAGCGCCTTCCCCGGCATCAACCTGCTGGACACGCGCGTCTTCAGCGACCGCGACCGCACGGCCGACTCCGTCGTGCGCGTCGCTCGCGGCCTCTGGGAGCAGTGGGGCCCGCGCATGCAGTCGATCCTCGAGCAGAGCGTGAAGACGCTGCACGAGGCGAACGCGCTCCTCGAGCCCGAGGACCAGTACACCATCCTCGACGGGCTGCGCCTGCTCTCCGACGAGGGCTTCCGCGCGAACGTGCTCGCCTGCGTGGATGACCAGTACCTGCTCGACTGGTGGGCGCGGGACTTCGGGGGCTGGCGGCGGGAGTACCGCGCCGAGGCGCTCGCCCCCGTGCAGACCCGGCTCTCCTACTACGCCTCCTCGAAGCGGGCGCGGGCCATCCTCGGCCAGTCCCGCTCCACCATCGACCTGCGCCGCACGATCCTCGACGGTGGGGTGCTCCTCGTCTCGACCGCCCAGGGCACGGCGGGGCGGGACGTCGCCGCCCTCGTGGGCGCCTCCCTCCTCAACCTCGTCGATGGCGTCATCCGCGGGCAGGAGGGACTGCCGCCGGAGCAGCGCCGCGGAGCGCTCGTCGTCGTCGACGAGATGCAGTCCATGCCCGGCGTCGACTACGAGTCGATGCTCTCGGAGCTGGGCAAGTACGGGGCCTCCTTCGTGCTCGCCACCCAGAGCCTGGCCAAGCTTGCCGACCTCTCCGAGACCATGCAGGACACCCTCCTCGCCAACGTGGGTTGCCTTTGCGTCTTCCAGGTGGCGGGGAGCGACGCCCGCCACCTCGTCGGGGAGCTGGGGCGGGAGCGCGTCAGCGACGAGGACATCACCTCCCTGCCGGTCCATCACTGCTACGTGCGCGCCACCGTCGGCACGGAGCGCGTGCCCGTGTTCTCCATGCGCACCCGGAAGCCGGAGGCGGGCGACCCGGCGATCGCGGCTCGCATCCGCGCCGCCTCGTCCGCCTACACGACCTCCGCCAGCGAGATCGCCGGACGGGACGCGCGGGCGCAGGAGCGGATCAAGGCCTACCGGGAGGGACTGGAGGCGCTGGCCAGGGCTGCGAAAGACGGGGAGGACTCCTCGTGAGCGCTCTCACCTGCGAGGAGGCGCTCCTGCGCCAGCTGGCGGAAACGCCCTTCGCCGACCGGCCCGACCTCGCCGCCTTCTCGGCGTGGTCTCCTTCCGCGGTCTACGACGCCGTCGCCCGCCTCGAGGGCGCGGGCCTGGTCGAAGGGCTCTCCCACGTTACCGACGTGGTCCCGCGCACGCGGCGCTTCTCCCTCACTGCCGACGGCGTGCTGCGCCTGGGGCGGGAGGAGGGGATGGCCATCGAGCGGCTGCTCCGCACCCGGCCCCTCTCCGCCCACTGGCGCCGTCTCCTGCTCGGGCGGCTCGACGGGGTCGCCTCGGTCTACCGCATGGCCGGCGCCGTCGTGGACCTCGCCTGGCCCATCGGTCTGCGCTGGTACCGGGCCTCGCCGCTGGATGCGGCCCTTCTCCTTTCCGGGGGCCGCATCCTCGGCGTGGCCCGGCAGGGGCGTCTGTCCGACAGGACCGCCTTCTCGAAGCGGATGCGCCGGCTGTTCGAGGGGCCGCTGCCCTGCGCCCTCCTCCTGCTCCTCCCGGACGAGGTGCGGCTCCGGTATGCGCGCCGGTTGCTTCGGGGCGTGCCCCTGCCGGCCTTCCTCGCCCTGGAGCGGCGAGCCGTTGACGCTGGCCCGGGCGACCGCATCTGGCGGCTTCCCTCCCTCTCCGGCGTGCTCACCCTCGAGGAGGCGCTCTCGGTCGTGCGGACGAGCGGCGCCGCCCCGTCCGAGCCCCTGCCCCGCCGCGCCCTCCTGCCCCTTCGCTTCCGCCCCGGCGACCCGCGCCTGGCGTCCTCCTCGCTCGGGCGCTCGGAGAAGCGAACGCTCGACGCCCTCTTCGACTGGCCCTGGATCACAGCCCCAGATCTGGCCGGGCTCCTGGGCGTCGCCTCCGCCCATGCCGCGCGGCTCGTGCTCGGGCTGGAGAGGCGGGATCTGGCCTGTCACGTCCCGGTCGCGGGACAGGACCGGCTCGCACCGACCGACCGCGGCATCTCGCTCCTGGCGCGCCGCGACCGCTCCTCGGTGGGGGCGGCGCTGAAGCGCTGGAGCGCGGCTCCCGTGGACCCGGACGCCCCCTTCGAGTGGCGCAACGTCTCCGGCTCACGCAGCCGCCAGCTCCTCCGCAACCTCGAACACACCGAGGCCGTGCACGGCTTCATGGCCGAGCTCGCGGTCCAGGCCCGCCGCCTGGGCTGGGAGGCGGTCCAGCTCGACCCGCCCCACCGTGCTTCGCGCTACTTCCGGTACAGGGAGCGGCTCCACTCGGTGCGGCCCGACGCCTTCGGGCTCCTGCGTCGGGAGGGGCGCACCTGGCCCTTCTTCCTGGAGTGGGAGCGCCGGGCGGTGCGGCCCGCGACCATGCGCCGCCGCCTCGCGCCCTACCTGCACTACTACGCCACGGAGCGCCCCCTCGAGGATCACGGCGCCCGCCCCGCCGTCCTCGTCGTCTTCGACGGGGAGATCCCCCAGGCGCACTTCCTGCGGGTCGCACGGGAGGAGATGGAGCGTTCGGGGATCGACGTGCCGCTGTGGGTCTCTCACCGGGAGGCGATCGCCGAAGCGGGGCCGCTGGAGCCCGCCGCCTGGAGACGCCCCGGTGACAGCGCCGGCCGGCCACCGGTTGCAAGAGGAGGTGAACGCCATGCGGCTCTACTACCTGGATGAGCGCGAGGGCGAGAGCTACTTCATCCGCTCCGCCCTCGGCGTCGACGCCGGCGCCTGGAACGAGGTCTTCCAGCGGGTGCGCAGCTGGCGCGGAGAGCTGCGGGAACGCTTCGGGATCCCGCACTCGGTGGAGCTCCAGCCGCTTGCCCTGCTTGGCCCGGGTGCTGGCGGTGGTTCCCGTGTGTCCCTCTCGGCTGAGCAGCGGGTCGCGGTGTTCGAGAGCGGTCTCCGCCTCATCGAGGACGCCGCGCGGTTCGCTGGCGGCATTGAGGTCATCAACGTCTGCCTGCCCAGGCACGAGAGCGGACGCCACGAGGAGGTCAGCCTTGGACGGCTGCTCACCCGCATCAACACCTCCGCCAGGGCCGCTGACACCCACGCCTTCCTCATCTTCGACGAGGTGCGCGAGGAGTCCATCACGCGGCTCTACCGCCGCCTCCGCGTCCACAACCCCATCCCCAGTCGCTACGACGCGTGGCGGGATGGCTCCCCCACCCGCAACATCCCCCTCGACCGCATCATCGGCGGCCCCGCCTTCCGCAGCGCCGGCGACGACCAGGTCCTCCAGCTCGCGGGCTTTGTCGCCCATGCCCTCCTGCTCCAGGAGGAGCCTGCGGATGCGGCGGAAGGCGGTCTCACCCGATCCTTCACCATCCTCAACCATGTAGTGAACCGCGAGGCCTCGCAGCGGGATACGCAGGGCGTCGTCAGGAGGTAGCTGCCGGAGCGCCTCCCGGTAGGGTGAACGGCCGCTCCAGGACGTCAAGGATGGCCTCCGCGCAGTAGACGCGGTTGCGACGGCCTTCCCCGACCCGTGTGACGATGCCGGATGCCTCCAGGCGGTCGATGCCCCTCTGGGCGGTGGTAAAGGCCACCCGCAGCCGATCGGCTACGCCCCCCACCGTCCAGAAGGGATTCTCGGCGAGCAGGTCGAGCGCTCGCTCGGGCACTCGTGAGCGGCTGCCGACCAGATCGTGCCTCCAGCGGGCGAGCAACGCATCGATCTGCTCGATCCGGCTCACGGCGTCTTCCGACTGGAGCGCCACGCCCCGCAGGAAGTAGGTCAGCCACTCCTCCCATTCCCCCCGCTCCGTCAGGGCGAGGAGGTGGGCGTAGTAGGCCTCCCGGGTCGCCTCGAAGTAGGCGCTCAGGTAGAGCAGCGGCGAGGGCAGGACGCCCCGCGCGACGAGCAGCAGCGTGATGAGCAGGCGACCGACGCGGCCGTTGCCGTCGAGGAAGGGGTGGATGGCCTCGAAGTGGGCGTGGGCGATGGCCGCGTGTACCAGCGGCGGCAGCGACTCGTCGTGGAGGAACCGCTCCCAGGCGTCCAGGCAGGGCATCAACTCGCCGGGCGGAGGCGGGACGTAGGTGGCCTCGTTCAGGGTGCAGCCGGGCGGTCCGATCCAGTTCTGGCTGCGCCGGAACTCGCCCGGTGTCGCCACGTCGGCGCGCACGCCCCGCATGAGGTGCTCATGGAGCTCGCGCACGAGACGCAGCGAGACCGGCAGCGTCGCCAGCCGCTCCAGGCCGTTCTCGAGGGCGACGACGTAGTTCCCGACCTCGCGCAGGTCGTCCGGGCTGCGGTCGACGGCGGCGCCGGCCTCGGCGGCGAGCAACTCTCCCAGCGTCGCCTGCGTGCCCTCGATGCGGCTGGAGAGGACGGCCTCCTTGCGAACGAAGGGGCGGATGAGGACGTGGGGGTTGGGCAGCCGCCGCCCTTCGCCCGCGAGCCGCCCGATGGCGCGGTCCGCCGTGGACAGGCTGAGGGTGAGGGCGTCGTCCCAGGACAGGGGCGGTGGTGGCCGAGCCGGCACGAAGGCGCGGTAGTCGCCGGGGCAATCCACCAGGCGTCCGTGGGGCTGTCGCTCTCGGTCAGCCAACGTGCGGCTCCTTGTTAGCGGCCGTGAGAACAGCCGTGTTCGTTATTATCGTCCTATGGAGTTTCCGAAAACAACGTCGTCTCTTGTTGTCGGCTCGGTCACCACCGTGTCCCGCAGCTCCTGGAGCGCCCGTCATCCCTTCTTGCGCCGCTGCTCGCGCACGAACTCGATGAAGTTCTTGATCTCCTCGATGTCCTCGCGGGGAAGGCTGGCGACCGCGTTGCGGAAGGACACCTCCGCCTCCTCGAGCACCTCTTCCTCCACGCTCTCACGTCCGAGGAGCCAGTCGGTGCTCACCTCGCATCGCGAGGCCAGCTCCACGAGGTGCTCGTTGCTGGGCTTCGTCTTGCCGGCTTCCCAGCACCAGACCGTGTGGGCGCTGACCCCGAGCCGTTCGCTCACCTCCCGCTGCGTGAGGCCCACCCGCGCTCTCGCCTCACGGATGCGGGCGCCGCCCTCCTTCCACTTGTAGCCCCGGTCGTCGGGCATCGCGATCGGTGTTCCCCTGCCCCTTGCTCTGGTCAACGATACGAACGTACGTTCTTGACCGCTATTAGGGCTTTAACTACAATCCTACCCTATTCAGCAGATAGGGTGCTGCCATGGCACACCGACGACGGTTGAAGGTTCGGCTCAAGCGCGACGCCCTGTGGAAGCGGCTTGAGGTGCTCGGCCGCTCGCAGGCCTGGCTGGCCCGCGAAGCCGGCATCAATCCCGGCTATCTCTCCACCCTTGTCACCGAGGGGCGCGCCCCCTCCGGCCGCTTCCGCCGGCGTATGCAGGCGGTCCTCGGCATCACCGAATTCGACGAGCTCTTCGCACTGGAGGAAAGGGATGAGGACCAGCAATAGCCCCGTCTACCCACGTTCGCGGGAAGCGGCAGGCCTGACCGTCGGGGGCCACCCCATTCCCTACGGGACTGGCGTACTCCCGGAGGACTTCGCCCGACGCCTCACGCGCCTCAAGGAAGCCAGTGGCCTCAGCTGGAACGGCTTCGCCGACGCGCTCGGCGTCGACCCGAAGCAGCTGCTCCGCTGGCGCCACGGTGCGGAGCCCTGCGGCGGGGCGATGCTCTCCCTCATCGGCCTCGCGGCACGCATTCCCGGCGGTCTCGAAGTCGCCCTGGGCGAGGACGTCCGGCCGCTCCGGAAGGCAGGCTGAACCGGTGCCCCGCCAGCGCAAGCGGTACAGCCGCCAGGTCCACGTCTTCCCTGAGGACTTCCCCCGGCGGCTTGAGCGGCTGAAGGAGGAGTCCGGCCTGACCTGGAGCGAGCTTGCCGCCCGCCTCGGCACCAAACCGCTCACGGTCAGGCGCTGGCGGCAGGGCATCCGTCCCAACGCCCTGCACCTCCTCGCCCTGCTAGACGTGGCGGCCTCGCTGAACCTCGACCACCTGTTGCTGGCCGAGAGTTCGCGTACGCGTGACTAGCGGGGGCGAGCACCGACGGTGCAGCTACCCCGCTGGGTCCCTTACCAGGTTCCCTCTCGTCATCCGACGCCCCGACGTCCACTACCTAGACTCAAGCGGCGCCATGCGCCACACAGACGCAGGTTGCCGCCTCGCTCTGTTCACGCGGTGTTGCTCAGCCCTCGCTGGTGAAGCACCTCGAGGGGCACGCCGAAGTGCTTCGCCACCTCCCACGAGTTACTGAGCCCCTCCTCGGCTTCCTCCGTGGGATCCACGAGGAGGCCGTAGGCGAAGTCCTCCGCTTCCCGTTCGAAGGCATGGGCGAGGCCGTCCGTGTGCCGTCGTATCCAGTGGTGATTTCCGGGGTGCAGGACGCAGTGACCGATGGCGTGCGCCACTACCCATCGCCGCCACCATGGCTCAAGCCGGTCGGCGACCATGATGTAGTCCCCGACCCGCATCTCCTCAAGAACGAGGAGTGGCCGGCGCTCGATGGAGAATCCCATGAGACGAGCTACCGCTTCCGCGTCGACCTGGCCGCGCAACCCCAGTGCTCGCCTCATCGCTGCGCCTCGTTGCTCCGCCCTGGTCATCTGTACCTCATGCCTCCGACATCGCCCCGGTTCCGTATTTGGCGCGGGCAGCCCGATCCCGGGCCTAGATCGGCAGGTTCATGGAGACGGGCTCGACGCCAGGACCGGGCTGGCCCTCGTACGGCCGGTACCTGCCCGCCAGGTACCGCACCACCCCCTCCGTCGAGCCGGAGGGGCAGTTGGCCCACGTCACGAGCAGGCGCCCCTTGCCGTAGTAGAGGATGTCCTCCGCGTCGCGATGGCAGGCGAGGCGGGCGAGGACGGGGCCCTCACCCACGTACACCACCCTGCGCTCGCGCACGAACAACAGGGGCTCCCAGATCACGTAGACCCCGGTGGCGTGCAGGGGCGGCTCGCAGGACTCGAGCAGGTACCACTCGTCTCCGCAGCGTTGCCAGCTCAGCTCCAGATCGGTCGCTCCTCTCATGACGGGTCGGCGGCTCACCTCCTGGGGCCGGCGTGGGTGACCGCTGCCGTCCAGGTAACTGCCTCTTCCGCTGCCACCCAGTAGGTCGCGCCCCCCGAGACGGCCGTGAGCGTGTTCAGGCCGGGCACGTCGTCCAGGCCCGGGAAGTAGCCGAGCCAGGAGCCGGTCTCTTCGTCCCAGGTGTAGAGGGCGACCACCGCAGCCGGAAGGCCGGCCTCGTCGACGGCCGTGCCGTCGGCGCCGAGCCACTCGAACGAGGTCCAACCGGGGCCGAGCGAAAGCTCCGTCACCGCCCCCCCGACCGCCACGCGGTAGACCCGCGTGCGGCTCCCATCCGCCGAGGTCACCGTTACGGTGATCTCGTTCACGCCATCGAGCGCCACCTGGTGGCCGCGCCTGGCTTCCTCGGCGTCGGGCGGGTCGATGACGACGGTCGTGCGGCGCTGCACCGCCTCCGCCGTGACCGTGGTCTCGGCGACGACCGCGCCGGGCGCCCCCACCCCCTCGTACTCCGTGCGGCCGGGGTCGAACTCCCCGATCGCCACCCCGCTCAGCTCAAGCGAGGCGAGGCGGGCGTCGATGGCGTCGGGCATGTTGTAGCTGTAGACGCGGTTGTCGTTGGCGTCGGCGACATACATCACCTCGCCGTCCGACCAGATACCGCGCGGGCTGTTGTTGCCGACGCGGCCCAGCTCCTCGAAGTCCTCGTCGGGCACGCGCTCCAGCGCCGCCTCCTCCGGGGCGTCCCCGGCGGGGGTGGCCGCGCCGTCGTCGCCCGCGGGCAGCGCGGGCAGCCGGTAGGCGAAGATGCGCTTGGCGCCGTGGTCGGAGACCCAGAGCGTGACGCCGTCGGACCAGAGGCCGCGCGGGTCGCCGTTGGCGGCGGCGAGGGTGTAGAGGCCGAGCAGGTCTCCGCTCTCCGGGTGGTAGGCGTAGAGCGAGGGGTTGCGGTTGAGCACCCACATCGTCTCGCCGTCGGTCCAGATGCCGCGCACGGCGCGGTTGCCCCGGGCGAGCGCGATGTCGCGCTCCTCGAGGCGCTCGCCGCTCCCGGCGTCGTAGGCGAAGAGGCGGTCGCGGCCGCTGTCCGCGACCCACACCACGCCGCCGGAGGAGGCGACGCCGCGGGGGGCGCGGTTGAGCGGATCGAGGCTGAACTCGCGCCCGTCGACGCGCTCGCCGCTTGCGGCGTCGTAAGCGAAGACGGCGTCGCCGGCGCCCGGGCCGTTCTCAAGGAGCAGGAGCGTCTTGCCGTCGCTCCAGAGGCCGGTGGGGTTGTCGTTGCCGGGGTCGAGCGTCTCGATGTCGCGCGTCACGGTCCACTCGAAGTCCTGCGTGCTGGGCGAGGGGCCCGTCCCGCCGCCGCCACCCCCGCCGCCGGAGGGAGTTCCGCCGCCGGAGGGCGGGCGCGCGGGGACCCGTGGCGGGGGCGGACCGTGGGTCACGTCCCGCTGGGTGAACGAGTGCCCCACGTTGCCGGCGTAGTCCTCGAAGCGACCATGCGGGAGGTCGACCACGTACATGGCTGTCTCCAGCAGCGGCGCGTCCAGTGTCAGCACCACCCTCCAGCCGTCGATCTCAATGGACACGATCTCGGGATCACTGTGACTGCCGACACGGTCCACGTAGATCCCGCTCAGTCCGCGCCCACGGTCCGGGTCCAGACGCTCGCTGTAGGTCATCGTCAGCTTGTCCCCCTGCCACGTGAGCGTCGGCAGACCCGGCGACGTCGTGTCGCTCGCGAGGTTCTTGACGGGGCGGTCCGTGAAGTCCGGCGTCTCCACGTCGTCCGTGATGTCCGCCGTCCGGATCGGGTTCGATCCCTTCACGTAGGTCAATGTCACCCGGTGGGTGCCCACCGGCGAGCTCAGCGTCAGGACAACCCGGCGATCGCTCACCCTGACCGGGACCACCGGCGGCTCGGCCGACGGATCGGCCGTCGCGAGGGCCACCTCGTTCCCGGCCACCTTCACCGTGAAGTCACCGGCGTCGGGTGTCGAGGCTTCATCGAGCAGCTCGTCGAAGAGCAGCGTCAGCTTCGTCTGCTTGCGCTCCACCCCGCCGGCCAGGAGCTCCGGCAGCCAGGGCTCCGGCGTCACGTTGTTCGCGACCTTGTTGCGGAAGCTCGCCACGTTGTTGCCGTCGACGTCCTTCAGCGGCATCGCCGTCGCGCCGGTCGGCGTGGTGTAGCTCACGAGCACTGAGGCCGTTGGGGCGACCTCCGCGACCAGCGTCAGCGTCACCACCTCGTTCATCGCGCCGCCGATGGTGACGCCGCCCGCGGCGACGTCGCGCCGGGTTCCGTTGACCGTCACCCTGAAGTCGCCGGATTCGGGAACCGAGTTCGTATCGAGGGGTTCGTCGAAGGTCACGGTCAGCGTCTTGGCGTTGACCAGGGCGCCAACGAAGCCGGGCGGCGTGGGATCGACCGTGTTGTTCGTCACGGCCTGGTCGGTGAACGGCTCTGCCGCGTCGCCGGCCACGCTCTGCAGGGGCGTGCTGCCCGTCGCGTAGCTGACCAGCACCGTGTCGCTGTGGATGACCGCCGAGGCGAGCGTTAGCGTGACCGCCTGGCCGGCGATCTGCACGCCGCCCGAGGCGACGTCGCGGCTGGTCCCGTTGACGGTCACCGTGAAGTCGCCCGGATCGGGAACCGAGCTCGTGTCGAGCTGCAGGTCGAAGGACACGATCAGCGTCGCCCCGTCGACGGTGGCGCTGGTGAAGACCGGCTCGGTCGTCACCAGCTCGCCGTGAATGGCGACCTTGATGACGTTGGCGGTCTGCGTGATCCACGACGTGGCGGAGTGAGTCTTGAGCAGCCGGCTGTCGCCGAGCGACCAGCCGGGCGCGACGCCGGCGTCTTCGGTGGTGGCGTTCGAGCGGCCCACCTTGGCGTCGTTGCTCGGATCGGCGGTGATATCCAGCACGACCCAGTAGGTTGTCCCGCCGTCCAGGTCGAGACCCTCGCCGGCGGCGACGAAGCGGATCGTCGACGCCGTCGCCGATATGCTGTCATCCGCATGCTTGGTCAGCGCGCCGACCTCCGTGGAGCCCGGCCCGCCGGAGGAGTCGGGGAAGATCTTCACCGAGTAGGTCGGCAGCGTGCCCGAGTCGAGCGTCATCTCCAGGTCGACCTGGGTCAGTTTCCAGCCCTCGTCGGATGCGCCCGTCGTGAACGACTGCGCGTGGTCGTTCACGAGGCTGGCGTCGCCGCCGTCGGGCTGCCCGAAGTTGCCGACCAGCACCTTCGTCGGGTTCGGCTCGGCTTGGATGACCATCTGCAGGGCGTTGTCGGAGGTGTTGGGCCACCCACTGTTTGTAGGCAGGCGATTGCGACTGGTGTCCGCGATGCTCCAGTCCTGGGCCGCGCCGGCATCCTCATCGTCCGAGGGTGTAGCAAACAGCTCGGTGTCGGAAACAGTTGCCACTTCGATCACCAGCCAGTACGTGGTGGTTGGCTCGAGCGCGATGCCGCCGCCGTCCGCCGCGAGCTGGACCGCGCCCTTCGCGTCGGGCGGAACGCCTTGCGCTGTTAGCGTGCCCACGCTGTCGCCGGGAAGACCCGACGTGTCCGCGTGGATGCCGATCGCCTCGTAGGTCGACGGGGTTCCCGTGCCGGCTCGCATGAAGACATCCACGCCGCTCAGCGTGTAGCCGCCGGGATGGCTGCCCGTGGTGAACGCCTGTGCGTAGTCTCCAGCCAGCTTGAACGTTGCGTCCGGCTGGGTTGCGTTGCTGACCGCGACGCCGGTCAGGTTGAGCACGGTCTGGGCGGCGAACGTCGGCGCCGGGTTGGCGTTGCCGTCCTGCAGCGGATTGGCCGACTGCTGCGTGTATGCCACCGTCACCGTCTCGCGGCCGGTCAGCGCGGACGACAGGGTGAGGATGACGTCGGAACCGTCGATGCCCACCCCGACAACGGTGCGCGAACTCCCGTTCACCTCGACGGTGAACGCGCGAGGCAACGGAGCGCTGCCGGCGTCCAGCGGCTCGTCGAAGCTGACGGTCAACGTCGCGCCGTCGGCCACGGCCGAGACGAAGGCCGGACCCGTGGTGTCGACGTACCGCTCGCCGTGAATGGCGACCTTGATCACGTTGGCGGTCTGCGTGCTCCACGACGTGGCGGAGTGACTCCTGAACAGCCGGCTGTCGCCGAGCGACCAGCCGTCGGCGGCGCCCGCGTCCTCGGTGGAGGCGCCCGAGCGGCCCGCCTTTGCGGTATTGCTCGGGTCGGCGGTGATGTCCAGCACGACCCAGTAGGTCGTCTCGCCGTCCAGGATCACGCCGTCGCCGTCGGCGACGAAGCGGATCGTCGACGCCGTGGCCGCGACGCTGTCGTCCATGTGCTGGGTCAGCTCGGCGACCGCCGTGCCTCCCGGCTCGCCGGACCCATTGTCGGGGAAGATCTTGACCGTGTAAGTCGGCAGCGTGCCCGACGCGAGCGTCATCTCCAGGTCGACCTGGGTCAGCTTCCAGCCGTCGGCGGATGCGCCCGTCGTGAACGACTGGGCGTGGTCGTGGCCGAGGCCGGCGGTGCCGTCGTCGGCTTGGTTGAAGTTACCGACCAGCACCGTCGTCGGGTTCGGCTCGGCCCGGACGACGATTTGCAGCGCCGATTCCTCGGTGCTGGGCCACCCAGAGGTCCTATTGACGACGCGCAAGAGGTAGCGGTCTCCGATGCTCCAGTCCTGGGCCGCGCCGTCGTCCTCCGCGTCGGAGGCTGTTACAGCGATACTTGAAGTGTTTGCTATCGCTCTGTCGAGCACCAGCCAATATGTCGTATTGGGATTGAGTTCAATGCCGTCGCTGTCCGCCGCGAGCTGGACCGCGGCCCGCGTGTTCAGCAGACCACGCCCACCCGTGAGCGCTCCCATGCTGTCGCCGGGAACGCCCGACGCGTCCGCGTGGATGCCAATCGCCGTGTAACTGGGAAGGGTATTAGTGTTCGCCAGAAACACATCCACGCCGCTCAGCGTGTAGCCGCCGGGATGGCTGCCCGTGGTGAACGCTTGCGCGAGGTCCTCGAACAGGGTTGTCGAGCCCGGCTGGGCCGCGTTGCTCACCACGGAGCCGGTCAGGTTGAGCACGGTCTGGGCGGCGAACGTCTCGACCTCGTTGGCGGAGACGTCCTGCAACGGATTGGTCGACGGCTTGGTGTAAGCCACCGTCACCGTCTGGCCGCCGCTCGCGGCCGAGGCCAGGGTGAGGATGACATCGGAACCGTCAATGTCCACGCCGGCGACGTCGATCGCGCTGCCGCCCGCCATGACGGTGAACGCGCCCGGCGCCGGCTCGATGCTCGTGTTGAGGCCCTCATCGAATGTGACGGTCAGCGTCGTCCCGTCGACCAGCGCCGAGTCGAAGGCCGGCGGGGTGGAGTCAGCGAACTGCGCGCTGTTCGCGTTCAGCGCCAGGACCTCGACGTCGTAGGCCGCGCCGTCGGTCAGACCGGTGATCGTGTACGACCTCGGGTTTCGGCACTCATAGTCCCTATCAGTCCCATCATCCTCATTCGCCGGGAGCCGGCAATGCCGCCGGAACTTCATCGGGTAGAGGAGGCTGCTCTCGGTCCACTCGCCGCCGCTCTGCAGCCGGTGGCGCACCTGGTAACCCATGACCACCGCGCCGCTGGTCGCGTCGCCGGGCGGTTCCCAGGTCACGACCCGCTCCGTCCCGGTTCCTTCGACTGGATGTCGACGGGCGAGCCCGCCGCGTTGGTGTTGGCCGCCGCGACCGTGATGGTCTGGATCGGACTGGTTCCCCCCAACCGAGGGATATCGGTGGTGGCCGCGTCATCGTCGTCGCCGTCGGTACGGAATCGAACCCGCGCCTGGTACGTGCCGTCTGCGACGCCCAGGGTGTACGCTCCCTCGGCCAGCGACTCCGCGGTGCCCTCGACGACATTCTTGGTCCACACGGCCGGCCAGGTGCCGTCCATATTCTGCAGACGGGTCTCCACGATGACCGCGTCGACGTTACCGTCCCCTTCTGGTACCTCCGGGCCGATCCAGCCCACGACCAGCTTGCCGTTGCCGCCAGAGGCTCCCGCGCCGGCCGGCAGATTTGGGCCGCCCTCCTGTCTCTCCGAGATCACCTGGGGGCTCGTACTGCCTCCAGCAGTGCCGGTCACCCGTGCTCGTACGATGCTGCTCGGGCCGACCGTGTAATCCAGGCTGACAAAGGTTCTCGGTGGGCAGGGGATAGTTTGTGACACGGCGTCTTGCGATATCCCGCACACGGCGGAGGCATCGAGCACGTTGGATTCGCTAGTCATGAAGACTCGCCCTGTCACAACGCTGAGCGTGGGCGAGTTGTCAATGAACCACACATGCATTGGCTCTTGCCAGGTGGTCACGGTTGTCTTGGGCGACCAGGCGGTGGCGGTATCCACGGGGTTGGCCGGATCGGTGTTGTCGGTCAGCGTGGCGCCGACCCGCACTTCGTAGCTCGATCCCACGGTCAGCTGGTTCTCGGCATAGAAGGTCACTAGTTCTGCGTTGGATACACCGGCTACTCGACCGGGATCCGCCGTCATCGGCGTCGACCCGGCTTTGACTTCCTTCCACTCGAACGTGTACGCCTTCACGACGTGATTGTCCGGAATGTCGGGCGGGTCCCAGGATGCATACACGTCGCTGTTATTGCCTGCGCCAACGACCACGTTCGTGGGCGCGTTGCCCGCAGCTGCGTCGTCGTCGTTGACCGTCACCGTCGCCAACGAGGGTGAGCCGACCTGGTAGCCGGTGCCGGTCTTGACCGTCACCGAGATATTCCCGTTCGGCTCGTCGGTCGTGTCGCCCTGGGTCGTGACCGAGTAGGTGGCGCTGGTGCTGTTGGCCGTGATCGTGACCGTCTTCGAGCCTTCGTCGCCCGAGGCGACGAAGTCGCTGCTCGAGGCGTCGGCGACGGTCAGGTTGACCGTCAGGTTGGCCTTCGGCGCGGGGTTGGCCGTGACCGTGAACTCCGCCGCCGTCCCCTCCGTTACCGCCGAGCCGCCCGAGATCGTGATCGTCGGCTGCACCACCAACGCGCCGCGCACGGCGACGGACAAAGTGGCGGAAGTATCCTCCGACCACGAGGTAGTGGGGGATTTGAAGTGAATCACATCGCCAAGGCTCCAGCCGGTTTGCCCGCCGGCGTCTTCGTCTTGCGAGTCGGTGGTCGCGAGACTCACCAGGTTGTCGTCGTCCATTGCCGTTGAGCTGGTCTCGACCACGATGAAGTAGGTCGTGTTCGCCGACAGTGTGGCCGCCGCACCCGCGCTCGAGGGAACGGTGAAGGTGTTGATCGCGCCAGCGGTGATGGTGCCTGGATTGTCGAACACGAACAGGCTCGCATCCGGGACCCCTGCGGCGGTGGCGCTGTAGAGGCTCACCCGGATGGTCGCAGCGCTGCCCACGCCATCTTCGCCCAGCCGCAGGTCGATCTCCGAGATCGTCGCTGCGCGGGCGCCGGTGGCGAAGCTGATGGCCACATTCCAGATGCTGGTGACGCGGAATCCGGCTCTCGCCTGGGTGGGCAGGCGCGTCTGATGCGCGTTGCTGACCAGCCGGTCTGTGGGATGCGTCGCCTCGTCGTCGTCGTTGACAGTGACCATCGCCGAGTCGGGCGCGCCGACGGTGTAGCCGGTGCCGGCGGCCACCGTCACGGAGATATCGCCGCTCGTTTCGTCGGTCGTGTCGCCCTGGGTCGTCACCGAGTAGGTGGCAGAGGTCTCGTTGGCCTTGATCGTGACGGTCTTGGAACCTTCGTCGCCCGAGGCGACGAAGTCGCTGCCCGAGGCGTCGGCGACGGTCAGGTTGACCGTCAGGTTTGCGCTGGGCGCGGGGTTGGCCGTGACGGTGAACTCCGCCGCCGTCCCCTCGGTGACCGCCGAGCCGCCGGAAATCGTGATCGTCGGGCCCGCCTGCAGCAAGGAACCGCGCACGGCGATGGCGAATGGCGATTGAGTTCCGGCGATCTGCCACGCGCCGGAGCCTTGCTGGATGTGCGGCAGATTGAGAATTTCCCAATCGCTCTGCCCGCCCGCATCCTCATCAACAGAAGAGGCTCCCGCGAGCGCGAAGCGGTTGTCGACGTTCGTCGCCGTCGAGGTGGTCTCAAACACGATGTAGTAGTTCGTGTTCGCCGACAATCGCGCCGCCGCGCCCGCGGCCGCCGGCACGCTGAACGTATTGAGCGCGCCGGCGCTGAAGGAGGCCGGATTGTCGAACACGAACAGGCTCGTATCGGGCGCGCCGGCGGTGAGGGAGCTGACTGTGGAGCTGTAGAGGCTCACCTGGAGGGTCGCCGCGCTGCCCACGCCGTCCGGGCCCAGCCAGACGTCGAGCGCGGTGAGCTGGGCTCCGGTCGCGCCGGTTGTGAAGCGGATCGCGCCTTTCGTGAGACCGGCATTGAGGGACCCGAATTCCTGCTGCTCGGAGGTGCGCGTCTGGTGGGCGTTGCTGACCAACCGGTCGGCCGGATGCGTCGCCTCGTCGTCGTCGTTGACCGTGACCATCGCCGACGCGGTCGAGCCCACGGTGTAGCCCGTGCCGGCCGTCACCGTCACGGAGATACCCCCGCTCGTTTCGTCGTTCGTGTCGCCCTGGGTCGTCACCGAGTAGGTGGCGCTGGTCTCGTTGGCCTTGATCGTGACCGTCTTCGAACCCTCGTCGGCCGCCGCGACGAAGTCGCTGCCCGAGGCGTCGGCGACGGTCAGGTTGACCGTGAGGTCCGCGCTCGGCGCGGAGTCGGCGGTGATCGTGAACTCCGCCGCCGTCCCCTCGGTGACCGCCGAACCGCCGGAGATCGTGATGGTTGGCACGGCAGCTGTCTTCGCGTACCCCTTGATGTTCATCTCCACCACGTTGCTAATCGCCGCGAGTTTCCACGGCGACCCGCTAACGCGCGACTGAGTGGTCATCTGGTCTCCGATGGACCAGCCGTTCGCCCCGCCACTGTCCTCGGTGTCCGAGAGCGTCGTACGCAGATTTGGTTTTTTGTCGCTAGGATCCCCGCTGAGCTCGAGGACCACGAAGTAGCTCGTGCTGGCGTCCAGGTCAATGCCGGCGGACGAGGTGAAGGTGTTGGTTCCGGCGCTGAGGCTCGAGCTGCTCAGCGATCCCACGCTTGAGCCAACCGATGTGCCGCTGCCCGTGCGGATGCTGACGGTGACATTCGCCGGGACGGTACCAGCGGGGGTTCCGATTCCCACGAAGACCGCGACCGAGGTCAGTTTGTAGCCGCCGACGTTGGGACCGGTCGTAAAGGGCAGCGCAACGTGGACATCGAACGCAAGGGGGAAAGAGTCCGTCTGCCCGGTGTTGCTGATCAGCGTGCTGCTGGTCGGCGTGCCGGCGGGCGGGTCGTCGTCGTTGACCGTGACCATCGCCGACGCGGTCGCGCCCACGGTGTAGCCCGTGCCCGACGCCACCGTGACGGTGATGTCGCCGTTGGGCTCGTCGGTCATGTCGGCCTGCGTCGTCACCGAATAGGTGGCGGTGGTCTGGTTGGCCAGGATCGTCACCGTCTTCGAACCCTCGTCGGCCGCCGCCACGAAGTCGCTGCCCGAGGCGTCGGCGACGGTCAGGTTGACCGTCAGGTTGGCGCTGGGCGCGGGGTTGGCCGTGACCGTGAACTCCGCCGCCGTCCCCTCGGTGACCGCGGAGCCGCCGGAGATCGTAATCGTCGGCCCCGTCGATGCCTCCTCTGCCGTGCGGATGTAGACCCAGGGGCCGTCGGCCATATACGTGGCACTAAGCTTCACCCAGTAGTCGGTCTCCGGCTCCAGGGCGTCTCCTGTATTGTCTGCATCCTGCTTTGTAATCGTGCGCGTTGCTCCGCCGGAAAGTTGAGTGCCCTGTACGTCTAAGAGGTTCCTAACAGCGCTGTAGACGTCATCGCTGTCTGGACGACATAGGAAGAGTGAAGCAGAAGGGCCAGTAGAGTTGGTAGCTGGTCGAGGATCGACCAGCTTCACGGTGATCGAGTTGCTCGTGGCGGTCACCGACTCGAACCAGTTCACATCCGATGTCTCGTCAGCCCCGCAGCCTGCCGGCAGAGTCGGCGAGCTTGCGCCGTCGTCGTCGTTGACGGCCACCTTGGCGGAAAACGATGAGCCCACGTCCAGGCTGTAGCCGGTGCCCCCCTTCACGGTGACGCCCACGTGACTGCTCGGCTCGTCCGTGCTGTCAGACTGGGTTTCCACCGTGAAGTTGACGGTGGTCGAACCAATCGGCAACGTCACCGTCCGGTCGCCCTCGTCCGCTGCCGCCACGAAATCACTGTTCGGGGCGTCGTAGACCTTCACTGTGACCGCTAGGTTGGCGCTCGGCGCGGAGCTCGCCGTCAGCGTAAACGTCGCGGCCATGCCCTCGGTCACGGCCGAGCCGCCGGAGATCGTGATGCTCGGCGTCGACGCCGCCGTCGTGCGGATGTAGACCCAGGGGCTGTTGGACGCATAAGTGGACCTGAGTTGCACCCAGTAGTCGGTCTCCGGCTCCAGGGCGTCTCCTGTATTGTTTGTGTCCTGCTTTGTAATCGTGTGCGTTGTTCCGCCGAGAAGCTTAGTGGCGCCTGTGTCTCTGATGCTCCAGATAGAGCTGTAGACGTCTTCGCTGTCTGGACGACATAGTCTGAGGAAAGCAGAATTGCCAGTACCGCTGGTAGCTGGTCGAGGATCGACCAGCTTCACGGTGATCGAGTTGCTCGCTGCGGTCACCGACTCGAACCAGTTCACGTCCGATGTGTTGTCACCCCCGCAGCCTGCCGGCAGAGTCGGCGAGCTTGCGCCGTCGTCGTCGTTGACGGCCACCTTGGCGGAAAACGATGTGTCCGCGTTCACGCTGTAGCCGGTGCCCGCCTTCACGGTGACGCCCACGTGACTGCTCGGCTCGTCCGTGCTGTCAGACTCGGTGTCCACCGTGAATGACGCCGTGGTCATGCTGGCGGAAATGGTGACCGTCCTGTCACCTTCGTCCGCGGCCGCCACGAAATCACTGTTCGGGGCGTCGTAGACCTTCACTGTGACCGCCAGGTCGGCGCTCGGCGCGGAGCTCGCCGTGAGCGTGAACGTCGCGGCCGTGCCTTCGGTCACGGCCGAGCCGCCGGAGATCGTGATGCTCGGCGTCGTCTGCGCGGAGACCGGCGGGGCGCCGGACCAGCTCCCGGCGCCGGATGCGGCCACCAGAGCAACGAGGCCGGCCGCGCACAGCCAGAGCAGGGCTCGCGCCCGCGATCGGGCCGTCGAGATTCGTCGTGTGCGTGCGTTCATCGGTCATCTCCCGGTGTCTCGACTGCGCCAAAGCCGACCACGAGGAGGGCCTGGCTGGTCCATTCGGTCGCGCGCTCGTCACGCGCGGATATGGCCGTCCAGAGGCGCAGGCGTCCCGCCACCTCGCCGGCCCGGGGGCCGTGGGCGGCGGCGAGCCAGTCGCCGGAGAAGGCGGACGCGGCGGGGAAGCCCTCGAGCGCTCCGCTCGTGGGCGCGGCGAAACCGGCTGCGCCGGTCCACGGGTTGCCGGGGACGCCGTCTTGCGCGCGGGCGCGTCCGGAGTCGAGCCGGATGTCGGGCAGCCGCACCGTCTCCCCGGCGAGGGGCTCGAGCGTCTCCGGGTCGAGCGGTGTGAGCGCGACGTTGACGATGCGTCCGGCCAGGCGCGGCCGGGCCACGCAGACCAGGTCCGGCGTCCACAGCTCCACCTCGCCCGACAGCGCCCAGCGGCGCTCGTCCCAGAACAGGTGCCCGCTGGCCCGCCCGCGCCAGCGCGTCCCCGCCTCGGGCGGCGCGGGCGACGGGTCGCCGTACGAGATCGCGCCCTTGGTCGCCACGATCCGGTGGGGGAACAACCCGACCGGGGCAACCGTCCACCAGCCGTAGCCGGCGTGCTCCAGTTGCCGTTCGCCGCCGGCGTCGGTCGAGAGGGCGAGGGCCACGTCGTGCGTCGCGTCGGGCCGGTTCGCGGGCGGGCAATCGACGCGCTGCCAGAGCTGCGTCGCCAGCGGCGAGTCGGCGTCGCCCCAGCCGGGCACGGCGTGCTCGGGGCCGAAGGCGTAGTCGTCGCCGAAGGGATAGCTCGAGTGCAGCCGCAGCTCGTAGCCGCCGGACGGGCCGGGGCGCAGCAGCGCCTTCGTGCCCGCGCCGATGGCAGTGATGGCGCGGGCGAAGCGCTCGTCGGCGAGCAGGCGCTGCAGCGCTTCCTGGTCGACGCCTTCGCCGGAGAGCGCGTCCTGCAGGGGGGCGGGGTCCAGGCCGGCCTCGGCGACCACATCCCCGATCGGCCGGGGCTCGGGCCAGTCGGGCGGCGCGTCCGGGTCGCCCCCGGCCGTCCAGCCGTTGCCCGGATAGTGGGTCAGGTGGATGTCCGAGACGGTCTCGTCGAGCGACCAGGGCCGGGGCTCGGCTGATTCGGCGGGGCGGCAGGCCACGACCAGGGGTCCGGCGCCGGTGACGACCGCATCCGGTCCCGGCGGACCGGCCAGCTCCTCGGTGACGGTCACGCGGAAGCGCAGGGCGCGCAGCGTCCAGGGGATGCCCGGCCCGTCCTTCGTCTCCAGCGCGGCGACCTCGAAGTCGTAGTCGCCGTACTCGGGCAGGCCGGTCACGAGGCGGCCGCGCGCGCCGGCGGGGGCGAGCAGCGGCTCGCAGGGCACGGCCCCGCCGACGCCCGTGGCGATGTGTCCGGGCGTGCGGTAGACGCAGTTGAAGCCCCTGATGCGGTGAGCCCGGCTCTCGTCGACGGTCCAGGTGAGCGTGACGCCCTCGGCGGTGACCTCGGCGCTGAGCCCGGTGAGCAGGCGGGGGGCGTCCTGCGCGGCCGCGGGGCGCGCGCCAGCGGCGGCGGCGAGCAGGAACAGCGGGAAGGCGAGCAGCAGCGGCCAGGGGCGCGGCGAGGCGCGGAGGGAGCGAGGCCTCATGCCGTCACGTCCTGCGGGGGGTGATGGGCGAGGCGCTGCGTCGCCGGGCTCGGGCCAAAAATGGGGGGGGGGGGGGGGGGAACTCATGTTCTGTTGTGAGTCCTTCGAGTGCGGGGAGGCAGGGCAGTCCCGGACGCCGGCGGCGCCGGAGCGGTCGGGAACCGGATCGCGTCAAGCCCGCTCATGCGTTGCATACCCAGTCGCCTCCGGCAGCGTGGCCAGCGGGAATTATTCCATGTCTGGTAAAACTAACTCGTGACTATCTGGGATATTTCTGTAATGTTTTATAATCATTTGGACGGAATGGAAGGATCGCCCTCCGAGCACCCCAGCCTGCCTTCGCAGCGGCCCGGCAGCCGGCCGAAGCGACCGGGCAGCAGGAGGCACAGCGAGAGCCGGCGCAGCCCTCGCGAGGATGCGTTCAGCGCCTTCGTCTCGTGCAACGAATACGCGTGTGTGCGTGAGGCTCCCGGAGTCGCGGCGGCCGCCGCGACTCCGGCGGCGAGGAGCCGTGCGCCTACACCGGGAGCTCGCCCTGGCGGGAGTGGGGCCCGAACCTGGACCAGCGGAGCGCGGCGGGCACGCCAAGGCCACCCCAGCACTCGATCTCGCCCGACTCCCGCAGCGCGCAGGCGTGATAGGCCCTGGTGCTCACCGTGCGGAACTTCCCCGCCGGCGCATCCGTCTGGACGCGAACGCGACCGGCCATGACTCTGCCTGCTGCGCGCATAGCGGTCCTGCTCACGCGGTATCCCTCAGGCCCCGCTGGCGCAGTACCTCGATGGGCACGCCGAAGTGCTTCGCCACCTCCCAGGAGCTGTTGAGCCCCTCCTCGGCTTCCTCCGCGGGATCCACGAGGAGGCCGTAGGCGAAGTCCTCCGCTTCCCGTTCGAAGGCATGGGCGAGGTCGTCGGTGTGCCGTCGTATCCAGTGGTGATTTCCGGGGTGCAGGACGCAGTGACCGATGGCGTGCGCCACCACCCATCGCTGCCACCATGGCTCAAGCCGGTCGGCGACCATGATGTAGTCCCCGACCCGCATCTCCTCAAGAACGAGGAGTGGCCGGCGCTCGATGGAGAATCCCAGGACACGAGCTACCGCTTCCGCGTCGACCTGGCCGCGCAACCCCAGTGCTCGCCTTATCGTTGCGCCACGCTGCTGCGCCCTGGTCATCCGTACCTCATGCCTCTGACATCGCGCTGGGCCCTAGAAAGGACGCTTCGTCGTGGTCCCTCGTAGGGTCTGATAGCCGATCCACAGAAGGGCGAAGGGGAAGACGGCGAGGACGACCCCCCACTCAACCAGGCCGCGCAGGTTCATCCGTCAAAGGCCTCGGGCAGGCCCGGTCGTCGTGGCAGGAGCCCGGCGCCTGTTCCAGGCGCTGTGGAGGGAAGCGACTGTTCTGAGCGGGCGGCCTGGGCGCAGATTGACCGCACGGTGGCGGACGCCCGGTTCGTCGCCACCCTGCGCGAGGTCGGCGGGTCGCCCCTGTGGAGGTTGGAGGAGCCCGTCCTGGTCTCGCCGGACGCCACGAGCGCTCCCGACCCCCACTCGTCGTCGGCGAAGAGGGAAGGCTGGCGCCGGGCGAGCGGGAAGTACTGAACAAGGGCCCCTGAGGCAGCCCCCACTGGCACCGTCTCCCTGAAGGTCATCGCGACGGGGCGAGCAGCGCGAATAGTGGGTGCGTTCCTTACTCGGCGGTGATGAACAGTTCGTCGAAGTCGCTCACGCCGAGCGCGCGCTGCAAACGCCGCCGCACCGGCGGGGAGGGGTAGGCCCGACCGCTCAGCAGTTGGGAGAAATAGCCCGAGGAGATCCCGGCCATGCGCGCCAGCTCGTTCTGGGAGATGCCGCGCTCCTCGAGAAAGGCCCACACCGGGTCCGGGTTGAGCCTGACCCGCAGCGGGTTGCGCGGGTACTTCGCCTCGCCCGCGCTCACCCTGCGCGCTCCGTACCACCACAGGCCCGCGACGGTGACGGTGGCGGGAGCACCGGGCAGGCAGCGACGGGGCGACGCCGCGACCGGCGGGCACGCGGAAGCCGTCTGGGCCGCCCGCCCGGTGCTCCCGCCACCGTGAAAAGGGGGCGCATCGGTCGGCGGCCCTAGTTGCCCGCCCCTGCCACCGAGCCCGGCGCGGGCGACTCACCGCGCACGATGAGCGGCGTCAGGGGCGGCAGGCCCTCGGCATACAGCTCGGCGAAGGAACGGTTGACCTCGTCGGACGCGCCCGCGATCCAGCCGACCCATTCGCCCCCGTGAAGCGCCCAGACGGCGGCCACGGCGTGGTCGCCGGCGCAAGACGCGAGGTCGGCCAGGCTGCCGCCTTCGTGGAGCACGAGGCTCCAGCCGGCGCCGGCCTCGCTGCCGTGGAAGCAGGCGGCGCCGGCCGGCCCGCCGACTTCGCCCACGGGGTCCGCGCCGGCGGGGCCCGCGCTCCAGACGAGGAGGGGCGTGAGCGCGGGCACGCCGTCGGCGTAGACCGCCGCGAAGGCTTCGTTCACGAAGTCCGCGGCTCCCGGGATGTGGACGAGGTAGCCGCCCTCGTGGAGGACGTAGAGGGCGCCGATTCCGCGGCTCTCCGCGCAGGCCGCCAGCTCTGCCACGCTGCCGCCTTCGTAGACGACGAGGCTGAGGCCCTCGGCCACGGCGCCCTTGAGGCAGTGCGCCCATGGCTGCTCGTCGGCGCCCTCCAGCGCTACCCGGTAGACCCGGGTGCGGCTGCCGTCCTGGGAGGTGACGCTGACGGTAATCTCCTGCAGACCCGCCAGCGCCACCTGGTGTCCGGCGGCGCCCGGGTTGGCGTCCTCCGGCTCGATCACGATCCGCGTCCCCTGCTGCACGGCGGCGGCCTCGACCGTGGTCGTGGTCACCCGCTCGCCGGGCGCGCCGGCGTAGCTGGTCCTGAGCGGATCGAAGTCGCCGATCTCGACGCCCGAGAGCGCGAGCGAGGCGAGGCGGGCATCGAGCGCGTCGGGCATGTTGTAGGTGTAGACCTTGCCGTCGCTCGCGTCGGCGATGTACATGAACGCGCCGTCGGACCAGATGCCGCGAGGGCTGTTGTTGCTCGCCCTGGAGAGCTGGGTGAAGTCCTCCTTGCGAACGCGCTCGAGCCTGGCCCGGCCGTCACCGTCCTGCTCCACCGCGGGAACGGGCAGGCGGTAGGCGAAGAGGCTCCGGGGGCTCGTGCCGGCGTCGGAGACCCAGACGCTCGTCCCGTCCGACCAGATGCCCTGGGGGAAGCTGTTGCGGGAATCGAGGGCGTACTCGCCGAGGAGCGCCCCCGCCTCGAGCTCGTAGGCGAAGAGGCTGTCCTTGACCCCGTCGAGGACCCACATCGTCTGCCCGTCGGACCAGACGTCGCGGGCGTCGCGGTTGCGCTCGGCCAGCTCGATCTCGCGCTCCTCAACCTGCTCCCTGCTCTCGAGGTCGTAGGCGAAGAGGCGGTCGCGGCCGCTGTCGGAGACCCACGCTACTGTCCCGTCGGACCAGATGCCCCGAGGCGCGCGGTTCCGCTCGGAGAGCTGGAACTCGAGCCCCTCGGCCCGCTCACCGCTCTCCAGGTCGTAGGCGTAGACACCGTCGCCGGCGCCGTCCGGATTATCGGCGACCCACAGGGTGGCGCCGTCGGACCAGAGGCCGGTGGGGGCGCGGTTGGCGGAGTGGAGCGCGTCGAGGTCGTACTTCACGGTCCACTCGAAGTCGCGCGTGCTGGGCGCGGCTTCCGTCACGCCGCCGCCACCGCCGCCGCCACCGCCGGGCGGGAACACGATACCGCCGCCGGTGGGCGGCCTCGTCACCGGCGTGGGCGGGAGGTAGGTCACCTCCATGTCGGCGATGTTCGGCACGCCGTTTCCCGCGAAGTCGCTGATGCCCACATTGTTGACGAACAAGAACAGCGGCTGGCCCTCAAGCACCGCCGAGGCGAGGGTGAGCTCGACCGTGCGGCCGCTCACGACGATCCGCGTGACCCGAACCCGATCGCGATCTTCCCCCCTCTGCACCAGGTAGGACCCCGTGCTCTCCGGCGTGGTGTCGGGATCCAGGAGCTCGTTGTAGGTCAGGGTCAGCTTCGTGTCGTACACCGTCGCGCTGCGCAGCACGGGATTGGTGGTGTCGTTCCGGAGGTTCCGGACGTTGCGGTTCGTGAAGGTCGGCGCCGACCGGTCGGGCGCCAGAGCCCGGATCGGCATTAGCGGTTCCTGCACCGCCCCGTAGCTCAGCCTCACCTGGGCGCCCGCTTCCACCTGTTCGGCCGATGTCGGGTTCAGGGTCAGGATCACCCGGCTGTCGCGCACCGCCACCGGCGGCGGGTCCGAGCCGGGATCCACCAGGGACGATTGACTGCTGTTGACGTACACCTGGAAGGCGAGGGGATTCGGTACCGAGCCCGTGAACAGCTCCTGGTTGTAGATCAGGGTCAGCGTCGCGCCCTTCACGACGGCATCCAGCACGGCCGGCCGCGGCGGCGTCTCGTTGGTCACCTGGAGGTTCTCGAAGCTGTCCGCCCGGTGCCTGACCACGCCTCCATCCGGATCCCTGCTCTGGATCAAATCGGGGGGCGCGACTTTCGGGTTGATCGTATAGCGGTAGCTCAGCCGGACCGCATCTCCATGCTCCACGGGCGAATCCAGGGTCAGCACGACACTACTGCCGTCCACGGTCACCTGGGTGACGGCCCGACTCCGGCCGTTGACCGTCACCGCGAATTTGTCATTCGCCGGCACCTCGGCCGCCAGCAGCTTGTCGTACGTCAGCGTCAGCTGATCGAGGAACACGCCGGCGCTTTCGATCTCCGGACAGTCCTCCGCGTCCCACAACGTCCTCCCGATCAGCGTCGCGCGGGCAACCGCGCCGCTGGGGTCGGTCGCCGTCACCGTCACTGACGTCTCGAACGTCTCCGGCAGGGCCGGCGTCACCTTGCGCAACTCGCAGACGCTCCTCACGATCAGGTGCAGCGCCGTGAATCGATCCCGCGTTGCGGGGGTCAGATTGGGGTTGGAGGGGACGACGTAGCCGCTGTACAGGACGACGTCGTCTCCACGGTCGGTGCTCACCTCGAACGTCAGCTCGTCGTCGTCGAGGTCTGTGAACAGGATGTTCGCGCTGACTCGCGCTTGCGGCGGCGCGGCGGGCCGCTCAGGGGTGGGGGTGTTGCTGGTCGGCACATGGTTGGTCGACTCGACCGTGACCGGCTGGTCGGTGAAGCCGGTTGTCCTGGGCTCGGTGGCCGGCGGGTCGTGGCTCAGCGTGACGACCTGGTTGGCGCCCACCGCCACGGCCAGGGTCAGCGTCACCGTCACCGTCTCCGTGTCCCCGGTGACCAGCGGCCGCTCGGAGGGGACCACGTCCACGCTCACCGCCACCGGGTTGGTGGCCGCCAGCGCCACCCCCTCGCCATCCACTTCCACCGTGAACTCGGAGGCCGCTGGCCTCCAGGTGGTGAACGATTGTCCTTCGATAACTCTCTCGTCCTTCGACAGGACATGGGGGGCGTAGGTCAGCGTCAGCGTGCGGTCGTTCACCGTGGCGGTCGCGATCTCCGCGCATGAATAACGTGTTGTCAGCCGCGTAGTCACGGAGGCGGATGCGCCGTATGGATCCGTCGCCGTCAAGGTGATGCTCCACTCGAAGGGGTTGGTCTCCACCGTCTCCAGGTTCGCGATCTCGCAACCATTCACGACGGTAGCGAAGAGGAAGCGCCGGCTCGTCTGGTTCGGCGGGGGCCTGTAGTCGATGCCCGTGGTGCGGTCGTACACGTCGTCGCGACTCGCGGTCGTCGAGAACGTGAGCACGTCGCCGTCGGCATCGCTGAAATCGGTCTCGGGAATAATCGCCGTGACGATGGTTGCCGCCGGCGCATTCGTGACATCGGTGGGGGACGCCGGTCCGGTTGGCGCCTGGTTGTCGGTCTTCACCACCCGGTTCGTGAAGCCCGCCGCATCCGTGCCGTCGAGGGCCCGGAGCCTGGGGCATTCGTCCAGGCAAGTCGTAGCAGTTGGCGTGTATTGCGGGTCATAGGACACCGTGACGCCGTCCTCGTTCCAGGTGATGTCGTCGTCGATCCGCGCCTTGTCGTCGGGCAGCGTGAGCCAGACCGTGCTGCCGCTCACCCGGACCTCGGTGGGGGTCCGGACGCCGCCGTCGTTCACCCGCACGCCGAAGGCCTCGGGGCGCGGCACGGGGGGGGCGGTGTCCAGATCGCGGTGGAAGATCAGCGCCACAACGTTGCTCGTCGTGCTGCCCGGCGGCGGCGGCAACAACCCCGCCCGCAGCAACCGAGGTGGGGCGTCCGCCGGCGGTTGCGGGTTCGCCCGGCCGAACAGGCCGACTTGCAGGAAGTTGGCGGTGTGGCTCATCCACGTCGCGTCGGTCGGCCGCTGGAAGAGGCGTCCGTTTGCAATGGTCCAGCCCGGCAGCCCACCCGCATCCTCGTCGGATGAGCTGATTCCCTCCACGGTGTCGCCGCTGTTGCCGGCGTCGCCCTCGATCACCACGAAGTACGTCGCCCCGGCATCGAGCTCGATGCCGGTCGTCGCGAAGGGGATGTTGTCCCCGAAGGTGGGGCTGCCGGGAGCTCGCGTCAGCGTGCCCAGGCGGACAGTCGGGGCGCTGGCCAGGGTCCCCACCTTCCCCGCCGCGTAGATGTGCACGCTGTAGGTGGGCGCCGTTGCGTCGTGTCCGAGATTGAGTTCCAGGCGCGTCAGGGTGTAGCTGTCGGCGCTGTTGCCGGTCGTGAACGCCTGGGCGTGATCGTTGACGAGGTTGATATTAACGTCGCTGTCCTTCATGGCGTTGCTCACCAGCGTGGGGGCGGACGTGTCGGGCGTGTAGTTGGTCACCGCCTGGTTGGGGAAGGTCGCCACCGCGGCGGCGGCGGCGTCCTGCAGCGGGTTGGTGGCCGGCTTGGTGTAGCGCACCCGCACCGTGTCGGCGGCGGTGACCGCCGAGGTCAGGGTGAGCGTCACCGTCGCGCCGGAGACGGCCACGCCATTCGCGGCGACAGTGCGCCGCGCGCCGCCCACGGTGACGTGGAAGGCGTCCGGCCCGGGTACGGAGCCGGTGTCCAGGCTCTCGTTGAAGGTCATGGTCAGCGTGACGCCGTTCACCACGGCGCTCACGAAGGCCGGCGGCCCCGCCGGCCTTACCCCGGTGGCCTGCCCGTTGTCACCGAGCTGGAGATTGCCCGAGCCGTTCGCGCCCCGGACCCGGATATCGTAGGTCTTGGTCGGGTCGAGGCCCGTGAAGGTGTGGCTGCGTGTGCTCTTAGCGAGCGTACTGCTGGTGAAGGCTGTAGTGCCCGACTCTCTCACGGCGACGATCCACTGTTCCGCGGTGTCGCCGGTGACGACGCTGGCGGCGGGCGTCCAGGCGACCGTGATCTCGCCGTTGTCGGGTCCCGGCGTGACGGTGCCGGTCGGGGCGTTCACACAGACGGAAAAGGTGCACCCGTCGTGTATGTCGAGCAGGGGGAAGGGCGGAGTCGCCTCGGCCGACCCGGCGCCGAGCAGCAGGACCAGCGCGGCGGCGAGGGCGCAGGCGACCGCGCTCCACGCGCGGCGGAACGGAAGGAATCGCGCAGAGGGCGGGCCCGGGAAGCTCTGCGTTGCGTGGTTTCCCAGCCAGTAGGCGTTGGTCGCTTTCCACAGCAGTCGCGGTGTAACTCCGAACCATCCCAGCAAGCCAGCGCGCATACATGTATTCCTTCTTCTTCCGGTTGCGACTTGAGCGAGTGGCGTTATATCAGACAAGTAGTCACCGATACGTAACCGTATCGATAAACTCCGCTACTTCTTGTGATTTTTCTGGGAATCGATCACGCAAGGGTGGCGTGGGCCCCGGAGCGGATCACCATCCGCACGCTGCGCTACAAGCTGGAAGGAGGACGCCGAGCGCCCGTCGTTCCAGCCTCACTGCGCCCGCTCGGCATTGCCCTGGGGATTGGCCGGACCGGCCCTGGCGGACGCCTGCGACCCTGTGCCGGGGGCTGCTTCGGGGTGGGTGCCGGCGGGGGCGGCCGGGTCGGGGTCGGCGGTGGGTGCCAGTCACAATCGGTGTACTTCCACAGCCAACTGGCGACCTTTTCGCCGATCTGCTATCACTCCCTGTGACTTCCCGGTGAATACGGAGGGAGCGCCTCCTTCCCGCTGAACGCATGCACAGCCGGGGGAACGAGGGCGCCGGCGCCCACGGAGCGCGCGGAGGAGAGCATGGCCCAACAGGACGAACGAGACCGGCGAATCGCGGAGCTGCGAGAGCGGCTCACCCGCATGAGCGAGGCCAGCCTCCGCATCACCGAGAGCCTGGACTTCGATACGGTCCTGCAGGAGGTGGTGGACAGCGCCCGGGCGCTGACGGGCTCCCGCTACGGGGCACTATCCGTCCTGCGCGACGCCGGGGGGAGCGGGGGCCAGACCGTCGTTTCCGGCCTCTCCCCCGAAGAGTGCGAGGCGCTGTTCGGCATGCCCGAGGACGGGCCGGCGTTCTTTGAGCGGTTCGACGGGCTGCGGGAGCCGCTGCGGGTTTCCGACATCGCCGCTTACCTGAGCGCCATGGATTTCCCAGGCTTCCTCGACCTCGTGCCCGCGACCTCCCTGCTCGTGGCGCCCATCCGTCACCAGGGCGCCCGCGTCGGCACGATCTTCCTGGCCCACGATCGGCATAACGAGGAGTACGCCGAGGAGGACGAGGAAGCCGTGGTCACGTTCGCCTCCCAGGCGGCGATGGCCATCGCCAACGCCCGCCGGCATCGCGAGGAGCAGCGCGCCCGGGCCGACCTGGAGACCCTGACCGAAACCTCCCCCGTGGGCGTGGTCGTCTTCGACGCCACGGGGGCGCTCAGGTCCCTGAACCGGGAAGCCCGCAGGATCGTCGACAGCCTGCGCGACCCCGACCAGACGCCCGAGGACCTCCTCGACGTAGTGGCATTCAGGCGCGCCGACGGGCGGGAGATCTCCCTCCGGGAGTTCGGGCTCGCGGCGCTCCTGGGCATCGGCGAGACGGTGCGGTCCGAGGAGATCGTGATCGCCGTCCCGGACGGCCGCAGCGTCAGGGTGCTGCTCAACGCCACGCCCATCCGCTCCGACGAGGAGGCGGTCGAGTCGGTGGTCGTCACGCTGCAGGATATGGCGGACGTCGAGGAGCTGGAACGGCTGCGGGCCGAGTTCCTGGCGATGGTCAGCCACGAGCTGCGGGTGCCCCTGACCTCGATCAAGGGCTCCGCCTCGACCGCACTGGATCCGGCAGTGGACCCTGACCCGGCGGTCGTGCGCCAGTTCTTCCGCATCATCGAGGACCAGGCCGACCACATGAGCGGCCTGGTCTCCGACCTGCTCGACGTGGCGCGTCTCGAGACGGGCACACTGCCGGTCAGCCCCGAACCGGCGGAGGTGGCCGTGCTGGTGGACCGGGCCCGAACCGCCTTCACCAATGCCAGGGGCGAAAACGCTGTGCAGATCGACATCGAACCGGACCTGCCCCTGGTGGTGGCGGACCGGCGGCGCATCGTGCAGGTGCTGACCAACCTGCTCACGAACGCGTCCCGCAACGCCCCGGAATCGTCGCTCATCGGGGTGAGCGCGGTGCGCGAGGATGTCCACGTGGCCATCTCGGTGACCGACCGGGGCCCGGGAATTCTCGCGGAAAGCCTGCCCCGCCTGTTCAGCAAGTTCTCCGGCGCGCACTCCGAGGAACCGGGTGGGGACGCCGGCCTGGGGCTGGCGATCTGCAAGGGCATCGTGGAAGCCCATGGGGGCCGGATCTGGGCCGAGAGCGACGGTCCGGGACTGGGCGCGTGCTTTACGTTCACCCTTCCCACGGTCGAGCCGGGCGGGTCGGCCCGGGCCGTGGTCGAGTCGCCATCGGGTGCGGAGGAATCCTTGCGCGCCGGACAGGAGGCGCGGGTGCCGGTTCTTGCCGTGGACGACGACCCCGAGGCCCTCCGCTTCGTACGCGATACGCTCGTCGCGCAAGGGTACAAGCCGGTCGTGACCGGGGATCCGGAGGAGGTGCTCCGCCTGGTGGACGAGCACAAGCCTGCTCTCGCCCTGCTGGATCTGGTGCTCCCGGGGGCCGACGGCATCGACCTGATGGGGGAGATCCTTCACAGGGCAGACATGCCGGTCATCTTCCTGTCGGCGTACGGACGGGATGAGCTGATAGCCAGGGCCTTCGAGATGGGGGCCACCGACTACGTGGTCAAGCCCTTCTCGCCGACCGAGCTTGCGGCGAGGATCAAGGCCACCCTCCGCCGCCGGGAAGTGTCAGAGCCACCGCAACCCTACGTGCTGGGCGACCTGGCCATCGACTATGCGGAGCGCCGGGTGACGATCGCCGGCGAACAGATCCGTCTGACGCCGACGGAGTACCGGATGCTGGCCGAGCTCTCCGCCAACGCCGGAACGCTGCTGACCTACGAGCGGCTGCTGACCCAGGTGTGGAACGAGGGCCCCGACGGCGACGTGCGGCCCATGCGCACGATCGTGGGGAAGCTCCGGCGCAAGCTGGGCGAAGACGCGGTGCAACCCAAGTACATCTTCACCGAGCCCCGTGTCGGTTACCGGATGCCACGGGGGGGGCGCCGGGTGAGGCGGGGAAACCGGCAGGGCGAGCGCCAGAGGCCTTAGTGCGGCGCGCGCCGGGCGAACCTGGATGAAGCGCCCGGTTTGCGCCCCGCGCAACGCAGGCGAGCGGGCCGCGATGCCGAACCGGCCCGATGCGCGCGTTCAGCGGGCCGGATGCCCTGGCGGTGTAGCGGGTTGCCCGCGGCGGCGAGGGGTCCGGCGCCTCACCGCCGCGGGCGGGGGAGGGAGGTGGTTCGATCGCTCCGGGCTGGAGGAACCCCGTTCAACGGGGCTCCTCCAGGGTGCGCCTCAGGAGCTAGCTCTTCCCGGTTGCCCGCTCAGTAGTTGCAGACCCACTGGCCGACTTCCTCGATCCAGACCAGGCCGGCGCACCTGCCCGTGCCGTAGCTGTTGTCGTCGCCCTCGGGGATGTCCTCGGTCAGGGCCTGCCCGGCCTCGTCGCGGAGGATCTGGCCGTTCGTGTCCCGGGCCACGCGCTTGCTGATCCGGGTTCCGCTGTCAAGGGAAGAGTCCCGAAGGGTGGGGTCGTTGGGCGGTGTTTCGTACGCCTGGCCATAGATCTCCTCAAAGGAGCGAATGCACCGCCGGCCGGACAGGCCCTCGGAGTTGCCGCTGGCGCAGTCCACGAACTCATGGTCGCTCGCACAGATCGGGGAGCCGTTGCCGCCATTGGTGTAGCCGATCCGCTGTCCTGGTCCGCAGTGATTGCTGGCCCAGTCGAAATTGGTCCAGTCGAGGATGAGTGACAAGTCGGACTGGGCGCAGCCGTTGACGGTGTCCGTCCCGCCGAACTCAGGAGTGGCCAATAGCCGCTCGCCCGGTCCACAGACGATGTACGAGTAACTGTCACCGCTCTCCAGGCTGTCAATCTCCTCCTGTGTCGGGTTGGCGGGGTGCGGCTGGAAGTCCGAAGGGCTGAACCCCTCGGCCAGGAACTCATGCGCGCGAGCGATCGTCAGGGCCCGGGGCAAGTTCGGATGCCAACACAGCCGCTCGCCGTCGTGCCCGTCAACCTCCTCCCAACTGCTGGGGCAGGGACTGGCCTCGGATGTCGTCTGTGCGCTGGTGGTCGCCGCGCCGAGCGCGAGCGAAGCGAAGGCGATGAGCGCGATGAGCCGGATAGCCACTTTCGACAAACCTCTCGCGGCCTATTCGCTGGGTGGCTGGCCGTCCGGGAACGTCCCATTTGGGCTGTACAGGGTTAGGCCCTGGGAGCGCTGGTAGGCGTTCCACGCTGCTCGACGGCAGGCCTCGTCGTTGTCTCCGTAGCTGGCGCTGCGCCGCCATGTCCCGTTCTGGCGGAACTCGCGGTAACACTCGCCACTTTCCCCATCCTGAACAGCCCGGTGGCTTGTGCTTGGCTGATACCGAGTCACGTCTGGTGGGGCAGTGTATGTGCTGGTCGGCGCGCGCTCCGGGCCACCCGGCGCAACGGGACGTACGGCGGTTAGGACCACGATTGGACCCAACCCGTAGGCGCTTGGATGGCTTTCGCCACTGCTACACCCGACGTTGTCTGCCGGATGTGTCTCGACGTCGACCGCTGCGCCCGTGTTGGCGTACCCACAGTACGGGGTAGTCACGCGGTCACCGTCGTACGCCGGAATTTTGCCACCTGGACTGTTCCAGTCGAAGATCCAGCCGGGCTTGGGCTCGTCAGTCGGGATATCGAACACGGTATCGACTCTCCCGCAGGAATAGACGGCCCAATAGCCCTCGTACTCCTCAACGCTGTATGTGCAAGCCTCCGCGCCCCTGGGCGAGGAGGTGAAGGTCAGGGCGAACGCCGCGACCGCGACGAGGGCGATAGTGACTTTGAACATGGTTCCTCCTGAGGTCCGTAGGTGTGGTTAAGGGTCTGGCAACGTGGTTGAGTTCGCTGGCCCCCAGGTGCAAGTTCATTGGAGCCACAGCAGGAGCTTATTGGACTAAAATCCCCGCTTGGGTAACCGATCGGTGATTGTTGACCGGATTTTTGTGAGCGAATCGCAACTAACAGGGGTATTCGTGGCTTGCGGATCCCGATTGACGCCCCGGAGTTGGACCTGGCCGTATGCCGCTACGCCTCCTCCGCCCCCGTGTGGGGGCCTGGTGGCAATCAACGGAGGGCGCGCAGCTCGGGGAGGCAGGTTCCACAGCCCTTTGCATCACGCTTGTCAGTGCTGAGCGCCTTCTCGATGGCTTCCTCTCTGGTGGTGAAGGCGCCGTGCCAGCGATTGTCGGGGCGGCGTGAGGCATACCTGCCCCGGCCGTCGTTGCAGTACGAGCAGATTGCTCGGTGAACCCGCACCCAGTTGGCGGCATCGTCCTCGTACACCAGTTCACCGGCATGGCCTCCGAAGCACAGCGCTGGCCGCCACGGCGCACATTGCATCAGCCTTCTTGCTGAAGTAGGGGAGGAAGGCCTGCGCCTTCCTTGCGACCCACAACTCCGGCCGTGGCATTCATGGTCGTGCGGGTGACGGACTGGATTCGACCTTCTTTCTGCCATCGGTCGGGGGACTCGCCTGGGGCGCCACGATGGATGAATCCCTCCCCAGGAAGGAGACGTGGACGGTGAGCGTCAGGTTGGCCCAAGACTGTGTAGTGGCCCCGGCAGCCGGCGTTGGCGAAGGGGCGGACTGCAGTGCGGAGCCGGGTCGTGGCTGGCTCTTCACTCGGGTGACCTGTTTGCAGCTTCGGTGGCCCATTTGAACAGCCGTGAAGCGTGTCCTCCGTCCATGTACCGTCGCTCAGTTGCTTCTCGCAGTACGGAGTAACGGCCGTATCCGTGTCGTAGACGAAGCGCCCGTCGTTCTTCTCGCGGATGTACCCAGGCTTCGGGGTGGAGTTGCCGTGCTCATCCGTCACGGGGGTCGGCTGGATCGCTGGCGCGCCCGGCGACTTCAACCGTCCCTTCGCCGAGATCTACGCCGGGGCCTGCCGCCCCTGACGTCGCTCGTCGTGCGGGGTGAGTCGCCCGCGCCGGGCGGCGTGGTGGGAGCGGGCAACTAGGGCCGCTGCCCGTTCGCCCCCTTCAGGGTGGCGGTGAGCACCGGATGGGCGGCCGGGGCGGCTTCCGCTTGGCCACCGGTTGCGGCGTCGCCAGCCCGTCTGCCTGGCGCTCCCGCCACCCCGGTCCCCTTCGAGCGGGACCGGGAGCGCTTACTCCCGGCTCGGCCAGAGAGAGGAAGGAAGGGACCTCCACCGCTCCGTCGGGCCGACTCGCCAGAAGAGCCGGGGCTACTCAGGAGAGATGCTCTCCCCCACGGAGCTGCTGGCGGCTGCCCCATCCGGCGCCGTCCCCCTGGGCATGCGGAAGCCGACGCGGGGCTCGGTGAAGATGTAGCGGGGGTCGTCGGCGTTCTCGCGCAACTTGCGGCGGAGCTTGCTGACGATCGTGCGCATGGCGCGCACGTCGCTGCCGGTCTTCGCTCCCCAGACCCGCTCCAGCAGGTGCTGATGAGTCAGCACCCGCCCGCCGTTGGCCGAAAGCTCGGCGAGCAGCCCGTATTCGGTGGCGGTGAGCTGGACCGGCTCACCGGCGAGCGTCACGCGGCGCTCGCCGTAGTTGACGGTCAGGTCGCCCAGCACGTAGGGCGGCAACGGTTCCGATACCTCGCGGCGGCGCAGGGCAGCCTTGATCCGCGCCCTGAGCTCCGTCGGCGAGAAGGGCTTGACCACGTAGTCCGCCGCGCCCATCTCGAAGGCCCGGGCGATCAGCTCATCCCGCCCGTAGGCGGAGAGGAAAATGACCGGCACGTCCCGAGCCTTGAGCATCTCCTCCATCAGCTCGATGCCGTCGGTGCCGGGCAGCACCAGGTCCAGCAGGACCAGCTGGGGCGGCTGCTCCGCCATCAAGGTGAGCGCCTCTTTCGGATCACCGGTCACCACCGGCTCGAAACCGTCCGCCGCGAGCGCGTCGCGAACGTAGCGCAGCGCCTGGGGATCGTCGTCCACGGCGAGGATCCGCGTCTGCTCCTGCTCTTCAGTCCGCGGGGAGCTCTCAGGCAACGACGGCGATCGGTCCGGCGAACCAAGGCCGGCCGCCTCGACCGTCGGCAGCGTGAACGTGAACCGCGCGCCCAGCCCGGGACCGTCGCTCTCCGCCCAGATGCGGCCGCCGTGGGCTTCGACGATGCCCTTGCAGATGGCCAGCCCCAGCCCCGTATCGCCGCCCTGCTCCTCCGACTGTCCGCTGGCGAACTTGCGGAACAGGTGCGGCAGGCTCTCCGCCGGAATGCCCCCGCCGCGGTCGGAGACGGCGACGGCCACGTGTACATCCTCGCGCACGGCGTTCACGCGGATCACCGACGCCTCCGGTGAGTTGCGCGCCGCGTTGCTCAGCAGGTTGTTCAGCACCTGGACGATCCGCAGGCGATCCGCCATCACCAGCGGCAGACCCGGCTCGATGTCGATCTGCAGCGGGTTCGCGCCTCCCGTGTTCGTGAAGGCGCTGCGGGCCCGGTCGACCAGCGTCGCCAACTCAGCCGGTTCCGGGCTGACCGGCAGCGTGCCGCTTTCAAGCCGCGCCACATCGAGCAGGTCGGAGACCAGGCTGTTCATGTGGTCGGCCTGCTCCGCGATGATGCGGAAGAACTGGCGCACGACCGCCGGGTCAAGGTCCGCGGCCGAGTCGAGCACGGTCGCGGCGGAGCCCTTGATCGAGGTCAGCGGGGCGCGCAGCTCGTGGCTGACCATCGCCAGGAACTCGGCCCGCAGCCGCTCCAGCTCCTCGACCGCTGCCATATCCTGCAGGGTGACGACGACTGATTCGACCGCGCCCTCCTCGGAGATGATCGGTGTGGCGTTCAGCAGCACCGTGGCGCTGCGCCCGTCGGCGACCCGCAGGACGATCTCCTCGGCCCGCAACGTCTCGCCGCCGCTCAGGAGCTCGCTGATCTGGAACTCTTGCAGCGAAGTCTCGCGCCCGTCGGCGCGACGAAACGTCATCGTCTCCAGCAGCTCCGTCGGCGATTGCTCGGGATCGCGCAGCCGATCGACGATTCGCGACGCCTCGTGGTTGAGTGACTTGGGCAGGCCCGAGCGGGCGTCTAGGACCACGACCCCCACGGGCGACGTGTCGACCAGCGTCTCCAGGTCGGCCCGGACCTGCTGTTCCTGCCGGTGGCGGCGGGCGTTGACGATCACCACCGCCGCCTGGGCAGCGAGCAGCACCAGGCTCTCCTCATCCTGTGGGCTGAACTGCCGGTCGTCCCCGTCATGGGCCAGGTAGATCGTGCCGACTCCGACTCCCTCGTGGCGGATGGGCGCCACGAGCAGGGAGGTGGCCGGCACCGGCGGCAGGAAGTTCGGCATTCCCAGCGCGCTCATGTGACCTTCGACATCGGACACCCGCAGCGGCTCCTCCAGCCCGTTGAGATATTCGAAGAATGCCGGGCCCTCGGGCATCTCCAGCAGGCCCTGGCGCTCGGCGCTGGAGAGCCCGGAGACGATCACGTCGGACATCCGCCCGATCTCGCGCCGCACGGTCATCGCCCCGTAGCGGGCGTCCGTCAGCGCCCGGGCGCTGTTGACCACCTCGCGCAGCACCGTGTCGAAGTCCTGGCTCTCCGAAATCTGCAGGCTGGCCTCGGAAATTCGCAGACTGGCTTCACCCAGCCGCGAAAGCCGCTCCTCCAGCTCCCCGATCCGTTGGTCTGGTGCGTCCGGTCCGTCCAACTCGTCACCTCGCCTTGATGTGATGCACTGTCACGCCGGCGGCCGCTGCGCGCGTGGGTCGCGGGAGACAGGGGCGACGGTGGGGCAATCATGCCGCATGCGGCATGAAGTTACAAATCATTTTTGTAATTTGTCCAGAAAGTCACGTAACAGTCATGGGCTTGGTGGGATAATCCCGACCCATCCTCAGGCGGGCTCGGCTCGATACGCAGCGAAAGAACACGAAGGAGGGGCAGTCATGACGGCGAGAGGGACGTTCGTCGGGCTGCTGGCCGCTGTCGGCAGCCCCGTCAAGACCCTCGGAACGTACTAGGCGAGTCCGTGAGAGGGTTGTGGAGCCGCACCCCTCGCTGGAGGAAGGCTGCGGTTGTCGCCCTCGTCGGGTCACTCGCCCTCGTCCTGCTCGTCATCGTGGTGGTAGCTCCCACTGGAGACGAGGCGTCTCCGCAGCGCACAAGCCCGGCCGCCACGGAGACGCTACCCGAGGGCACGTGCCTGTCGGATGAAGAAGAGCGCTACCTCGTGCTGACGTTCAGGGAGACGGTGCTGATAAGAGCCGCTCTGGGCTCCCTCGCCGAGCACTTCCTGCTGGTCGGGGAGCAGCCCTCCCTCTTCGCCGACGATGAGTGGAGAGCAGGGGTGTTGCTGGCGCTCGGCGAGGTCGAGACCGGCTCCAACAACCTTCACGCGATCGACCCGCCGACCGCGCGCACCGAAGCGATCCACCGGCACCTCGCGGCGGCTGCCACCCACTATCAAGAAGGCATTCAGCTGACGGCACGCGCACTCGAGAAGTTCGATGCCGACATGCTCGGCAGGGGGGCGAACGCCATCGACGCCGGGGGTGACGCGACAGATCAGGCGTCCGCTGCCGTGCAGTCAATCTGCGCCCAGGCGCCCGGTACGGCTACCAGCCGGGGAGAACCCATGCACAGGACTACCACTCAAGGAGAGACCCACTACAAACGGGCTTTCGCCCCCGCTGCTTCCGAGGCGGGTGCCCAACCTGGAGTACGAGTTGCGAGGGCTCCAGACTGGTGAACTGGTGGGTGTACGAGGACGATGCCACCAGCTGGGTGCGGGTTCACAGGGCGATCTGCTCGCACTGCAACGACGGCCGGGGCCGGTACGGGACACGCCGCCCCGACAATCGGTGGCACGGTCCCTTCTCCACAAGGCAGGAAGCGGTCGACAAGGCACTGAGCACTGGCAAGCGGGACGTGAAGGGCTGCGGAACCTGCCTGCCGGAGATGCGCACCCTTCAGTGATCGTGGCGACGCGCTGAGGCTCGGACAACGCGAACACGCTCCACACAGGGGCAGGCGGCTTCGGCCAGCACCCCTTCCTGCTCAGAGGTGAGTGATGCGCAGGCGGACTCTTGCACTGGGAATGCTGACGGTAAGCGCCGTCGCGCTGACGCTCACCTTCGCCTGCTCGTCGCGTGGCTCGACTCCCCAAGCACCAGTGCGGGAGTCGTCGTACGCGTTGACCGTGACTGCAGGCGAAGGCGGGAGCGTGACCGTCAGTCCTGCGGCGAGGGAGGACGGAAAGCACACCTCGGGCACGGTGGTGACACTCACCGCGACGGCGGACAAGGGCTACGACTTCAGCGCGTGGGCGGGGCTCCCGGACGGCGCGACGGTGACGGCCGGCCCGGCGGCAGCGACGACGACGAGCGGCACGGAGACGAGCACGGCGAGCTTCACCGTGACCTCCGCAGCAACGGTCACGGTGAGCTTCCGGGTGGAGTCGGTCCCCTACAACCTGCACACCACCGGCGCCGTGACAGCGGCGGGCTCGTACGCGTTGCTCTCCGACCCCGACGACCCCACAAGCACGATCGAGTGGAGCGATCTGGGCTACACGAACCCTCCGTACGGGCTGCTGCTGCACGCCTCCGATGCGACGAACGTCTCGCGGGCGGCGTACTACGGTGCGATCGCGGTGGGCGACCGGGTCGACGTGTGGTGGGGAGACCGCTGCCTTCGCCGTCTGAAGGTGGCGGAGGTGCGCGCCGACCCGACGGGGACGCCGCCGCGCAAGTTGTTCGTGGTCGAGAAGGTAGCTTGGGACGGGGCAGGGTGCGCCTTCGGCATCAAGAAGGTGGACGCACCGCAACAGGTGGAATTCCGCTGGCGGCAGCCGCCGTGGCGGGTGGCTGCGGACGGTCTGCGCGAGATATGGGAGGAGCCTGCGCCCGGCCCCGGCCGATACCAGTTCCACGACCTCAGTGTTGAGGTGCCGGCGAATACGAGCCTCAGGGCCAGCCTGATCTTGAGCGGAGGCAAGACGGCCGTCGTCCTTACCGACCCCGAGCGCACCTTCAGCATTCACTTCGATGCCGCCTCCGGAGTGGAGATTAGCCGCAGGACTCAGCCCCTGACCCCCGGAGCGACGGGTATGTCCGAGCAGGACATCAACGCGCTGCTCGATCAGATCGCCGCGTCGGTCAGGGTCGGCAGGGGGCGATGACTCGCGCCTTCGCGCTCGCTCCGACACCGACTGAACCGATCCGGCGGCCGATGCGCCAAGACGTGCGGTTGCCGGTACGGGACACGCCTTCCCGACAATCGCTGGCACTGCCCCTTCGCGACCAGAGAGGAAGCGATCGAGAAGGTGCTGAGCACCGGCAAGCGGGACGTGAAGGGCTGTGGAACCTGCCTGCCCGAGCTGCGGTTGCCTCAGTGATGGCACTGACGACCCCACGAGGCTAGGGACACCCGTCACTCGCAAGTCGCCCCTGCCGGTATGTCGAGGGTGACAGTGACATCGGCGTCGTCTAGGACGATCGGAGCCGCCTGGTCGCGGTCAGCCACGAGCCCCGCGTCCCCGCCAATACCAGCCAACGAGACGAGAGTTGAAGCAATAGACGCCCAGCAGGAAAGTTCCTCTGGGGCTATGAACTCAATTGCTGGCGTCGCCCGCTTGGACAACCCCCGGCCCCCTTCTTGAAGGCTTACTCTCAGGTGCTGGTCAGCGGCTAGTCCATGTATCACCCCACGTATTGTCCCCAACTGAATGGAGACGTCAGTGACGTCGGTCCCTCCGACAACAATCTGTGGTGCGTCAGGACGGTGGAGTGTGAAGCCTCGCTGCCCTTCGTAGTAGCCAGTCACGGAACCGACTCTCACCGACAGCCCATAGCCGCCCTCAGGGACTCTGATCGCAAACAGGCCATCGGCAGTTGTCCAGTGCCGTGGGACAAAGTCAAGACCTCATCGCCATCCACCCATGTACGCGCGTTGATGCCGACTTCAGCATGCGGGTTGCCGGCGAGGTCGGTGACAGTGCCCCGAATCCAGCGCCATCGGCGGGTGTCCGCCGCGTTGGCAAAGGGAGTAATGACGATTTCTGCGACGGCCCCTTCGACACGCGCGGTCGGCGGGAAGAAGCGCGCTCGCGGGAGGATACGCTCGCCTTTCGCGGGGTTGAAGCCGACCTCGATCCGCCCGTTCTCGCGCAGCCGGGCGGTGATGTGGCCGAGGACGACTCCGTCCGGCTCCACCTCGGATGAGACGAGCCAGCGGTCCACGCGGGCGGATGTCGGGAAGAAGCGCCGGTCCGGCATGAACAGCGCTCCGCCCTCGGGCCGGAAGGCGAACTCGACGCGGCCACTGCCCAGGCGCCGCGCCAGGATCCGCCCCTCGATGGCCTCGCCGCCGGCTGTCGAGGCTCTCGTCGGGAGCGGTCGGTGTGGGCGCTGTCGGGGCACTCGAGGCACCCGCGGTCTCGACGAGCCACGTGCCGTCGCCGTGGAAGGCCCAGACCGGGTCCGGCCGGAGCGTGGCCCGCACGGGGTTGCGCGCGTACTCCGCCTCGCCCCGGCTCACGGCCGCCACCCGCCCCGCGACGCCGGACGGGCGACCCGCCCGGCGTCGTCGGGTGCGCCCGTCCGGTGCTCGCCGGGTGCGCCCGTCCGGTGCTCGCCGCCGCCATGAGGGGTACGCACGGCGGCGCGGTCAGTTGCCCCCGCCGGGCTCGGTGGCGGGCGGCGGGTCGCTGCGCACGACCAGCGGCGTGAGGGGCGGCACGCCCTCCGCGAAGAGCTCGGCGAAGGCGCGGTTGACGAAGTCCGGCGCGCCCATGATGTGCGAGACCCACTCGCCCCCGTCGAGCACCCAGGCGGCATCGACGGCGTGCGCGCGCGCGCAGGCCGCCAGCTCGTCCACGTTCCCGCCTTCGAAGAGCACGAGGCTCCAGCCCTCGGCCACCTCCCCGGGGAAGCAGGCGGGCCAGCCCGCAGGCGCGGCGACCACCCCGACCGGGTCGTCGCTCGCGGGGCCCGCGCTCGCCGCCACCAGCGGCGTGAACGCGGGCACGCCGTCGGCGAACAGCTCGCGGAACTCGCGGTTGACGAAGTCCGGCGCTTCGAGGATGTAGGGGACGTAGGAGCCCTTGTGCAGGGCGTAGAGCGCGGCGACGCCGCGGCTCTCCGCGCAGGCCACGAGGTCCTCGACGCTCCCGCCCTCGGAGACGAGGAGGCTGAAGCCCTCGGTGACGGCGCCCTTGAGGCAGTGCGCCCAGGGCCGCTCCTCCATAGCGGGCCCGAACGAGATGCGGTAGATACGCGTGCGGGTGCCGTCTTGAGAGGTCACGGTGACCGTGATCTCGTCCAGGTCCGCCAGCGCCACCTGGTGGCTCGCCGCGGCCGGGTCAGCGTCGGGCGGCTCGATCGCCACCGTCGTGCGCCGCTGAGCCGCCTCCGCTGTGACGGTGGTCACGGTCACCCCTTCGCCGGGCGCGGCCTCGTAGTCGGTGACGCGCGGGTCGAACTCCCCGAACTCGACGCCCTCCAGCTCAAGCGACGCGAGGCGGGCGTCGATGGCGTCGGGCATGTTATAGCTGTAGACGCGGCCGTCGAGGGCGTCGGCGACGTACATGACCGCGCCGTCGGACCAGATGCCGCGCGGGCTGTTGTTGCCGATGCGGCCCGGCTCGAGGAAGTCCTCGTCGCGCACCCGCTCCAGCGCCGCCTCGACCGGCACGTCCTCCGAGGTGGCCTGCTCGTCGCCGGAGCCGGCCACCTCACGCAGGGGCGCGGGCAGCCGGTAGGCGAAGAGGCGCTTGGCGCCGTGGTCGGAGACCCAGAGCGTGACGCCGTCGGACCAGAGGCCGCGCGGGTCGCGGTTACGGGCGTCGAGGGCGTATACGCCCAGCAGCGCGCCCGTCCCCAGGTCGTAGACGTAGAGCGAGGGGTTGCGGTTGAGCACGAAGACCGTCTCGCCGTCGGTCCAGATGCCACGCACGTCGCGGTTGGCCTGGTCGAGCGCGATGTCGCGCTCGACCAGGCGCTCGCCGGTGGCGAGGTCGTAGGCGAAGAGCTGGTCGCGGCCGCTGTCGGCGACCCAGAGGACGCCGCCGGCGGAGGCCACGCCGCGGGGTGCGCGGTTGCGCGGGTCGAGCGCGAACTCGCGGCCCTCGACGCGCTCGCCCGTCTCCAAGTCGTAGGCGTAGACGGCGTCGTCGGCGCCCTCGCCGTTCTCCGCCAGCCAGAGGGTGGCGCCGTCCGACCAGGATCCGGTGGGGTGGTCGTGGCCAGACGCGAGCTCCTCGATGTCGCGCTTGACGTTCCACTCGAAGTCGGCCTCGCTCGGCGTCGGGCCGCCACCGCCGCCGCCTCCGCCGCCACCGCCGCCTCCGCCTCCGCCGCCACCGCCGCCTCCGCCTCCGCCGCCACCGCCGCCTCCGCCGCCACCGCCGCCGGGGGAGCCCGGCGCCCGGACGGCGGGGGAGCCCGGCGCCCGGATGGCGCTGTCGACGACGATCACGACCACGTCCATCCGGTCGGAGTACGCGTAGGGATCGAGGGCACGGACGGTGAGGTGATACGCGTTGTCGGAATCGGCGTCCCTGGGGTTCGCGAAGTCGGGAGGTCTGTGCGCGAAACGAAGCACGCCGCCGTCGAGAACGAAGGCGTAGCCGTCGTCGCCGCTCCGCTCCCAGGTGACTTCCGCGTTCTCGGGGTCGAGGGCGTGGTAGGTGGCCACCGCGCGCGTGCCGCCGTCGGGATAGAACACGACCGGCGGGCCGGTCAGGAGGGGCGCCTCGGGGACGTCCAGGACGTTGACCGTGACCGTGATCGAGGCGCGCGCGTTGGAGGGGTCGGTGGCGGTGACGGTGACGCGGTGGCTGGAGCGGTGCTCGCGGTCGAGCCGCTCCCGCGCATGCAGCAAGCCGGTGGCCGGTTCGATGTCGAACAGGGCGGCGGCGGCGCGGTCGAGCGAGTAGGTGAGCGGATCGCCGTCGGGGTCGGCGGCCGCGACCCGGGGCCAAAGACCCCTGACAGCCAAGTCGTTCTCCCTGACCTCGCGTGTGGCCGTCTCGTCCGCCGGGAACGCGGGCGCCGCGTTCGTCGGCGGCGCGGCCCGCACCGCGGCAGACGCCGTCGTGCTCGCGGTCTCGGCGACGCCCGTTCCGTCGGTGTAGCTGACGGTGACGGCCAGGAGGGCGCCGACATCGTCCTCGACCGGGGTGTAGCTGGAGGAGGTCGCGCCGTTGATGGGCGTGCCGTTCGCCTCCCACTGCCAGGACAGCCCGGAGGCGCGGTCGGGTTCGCGCAGGGTGGCGGTGATGCGCACCCCGACCTGCGGCTGAACCGTCGAGAGCGTGACCGTGGCGGGCTCGTCGACGTTCTGCACGGTGACCGAGACGGGCAGGCTCACGGTGCTGCTCGCGTCCGATGCCTGCACCGTCACCTGGTAGACGTTGTCGCGATTGGCGTCGCGGGGGGCTTCGTAGTCGGGACCGAACCGCAAATACAGGTCGACTCGCGTGCCGGAGGGGTGCGCTATCCGAAACACGAAGGCGTCGCGATCCGGGCCCGCCAGCGACACGGCGGAGTAGGAGTCGTCCTGGTCACTGATGATGAACATGCCCACAAAGTAGGTGCGATCGAAACCGGACTCCTGCAGGGTGTAGGCTTGGTCCCCGCTGATCACCGGCCGGTCGTTCACGTTCGTGACGGTGATGGTCACGTCGTGCGTAGCCCTGTTGATTCCGTCGTCGGCGACGACCGTCACCTCGTAGGTATTGTCGCCGCCCGCATCGCCCGGATTCTCGTAGTCGGGCGGCGTCACGAAGCCGAGGATGCCATCGGTGATCGACATCACGAGTCGGCCGTCTCCCTCCAGGGAGAGGATGACGTCGTCGCCCTCGGGGTCGCGGAAGCGGTAGGCCGCGAGCGGGGTCGTGCCCCCCTCGGTGTACTCCAGGCTGTCGGGGCCGCTGATAACGGGGGGCTCGTTCACGTCGGCGACGGTAACGGTCACGCGCTGTGTGGCGCGGGCGTTGGCCACGTCGGTGGCGGTAACGGTGAGGGTGTAGCTGGCGCGCGCCTCGTGGTCGAGGGGCGCCTTCGTGCGCAGCTGGCCCGTTTTGGGATCCACGTCGAAGAACCGCGCGCCCGCGCCCGAGATCGTGTAGGTGATGGCGTCGCCGTCGGCGTCCATGGCCGCGACGGGAGCGCCGACATCCGTGCCGGCGGGCGTGTTCTCCGCGACGCTGCGCGCTCCCGTCTCGCCGGTGGGGAACGCGGGGGCGCTGTTGACGGCGCGGGGCTTGCCGCTTCCGCTCTCCCCCCACTCGCTCTCGCCGATGTCGTTCACGGCGCGCACTTCCACGTCGTAGTAGGCGTCGTTCGCCAGGTCCCGGATCGTGTAGCGTCGCGCGGAGGTCGCGCCGTCGACGACGGTCCAGGCCCCGGAGCCCTGTTGGCGGTACTGCACGTCGTAGGCGGTGATGCGCCGCCCGCCGCTCTCGGCGGGCGGCTCCCAGGAGACGGTGAGGACGCCGTCACCGGGCACGACGGCGCTGATGGCCGGGCTGGACGGCGCGGTGGCCCCGGTGGTCGCCCTGAGCACCTCCGACCAGTCACCGTGGCCCTGGCGGTTGACCCCCCGCACCTGCACGTCGTAGGAGACGCCGCCCGGCAGCCCGCCGACGGCGTAGGAGAGCGCGCCGGAGCTCCAGGCGCCGGTGAGCAGTGTCCAGTGCTCGTCGCCCTTGTCGGTCGCGTCGCTGCGGATGTAGCGCAGGTCGTAGGAGGTGACGGGCGGATCGCCGTCGAGCATCGGGGGCTCCGACCACAGGATGGTGAGCGTCCCGCTGGTGGACTCGATCGAGTCGAGCGTCGGCCGGGCCGGGGGTCCGCCGTGGCCGTAGATGGTCAGATTCCAGCCCCGCAGCGTTCCACCGCCGGAAGCAGAACTGTGATTGGCGATGGTGAGTGTCCATGTCCCTGCGGAGTCCTCGCCCAGGTGGCGGGCCGAGCCGAAGCGGGTCCACCCCCGAAGCGGCGCGGGGAAGAAGGGCGCGCTCGGGGCGAAGTACTCCGGCGCCGGCGCCGCCAGCGTCGAGACGGTCCCGCTGGGCGAGGTGAGCGTGATGCTGAGGTCCCGGAGGTCCGCCTGGCTGATGTCGAGGTTGACCTCGACGAACTCGATGAACCCGACGTAGGGGGAGACCGTGACGCTGCTGCTGACGGGCGTGACCGTGTCCCCGGCCCGGTCGGGGATGGTCTGCCGCGCCGTGGCCGTCGAGCTCTCCTGCTCGCGCCGCGGGGGCAACAGGGTCCAGCTCGCCGCCAGGTTCACGGCGGCCGTCGCGTCGACCACGCCGAAGCCGTACTCGTGGTTGAACTCGTAGCGGCCGCTGCCGCCGTACCTGGGTCCCGCCTCGAGCCAGCCCGCGCTGGAGGCGTCGTTCTTGCGCGCGGACTCGGCCAGGATCAGTTTCACGTCGCGCCAGGTGAGGTCCGTGTTGGCGGCGCGCACGAGCGCGGCCACGCCCGCCACGGTGGGCGCCGCCGCCGAGGTGCCGCCGAAGCTGCCGGTGTAGCGGAACTCGGTCGTGGTCGTGATCGGCTCGCCCCGGCCGCTGGAGGGGGCGCAGACCCACAGCACGGCGCCGGGCTCCGAGTAGTAGGAGCGCGTTCCCCGGTCGTTCACCGCGCAGACCGGCGTCACGGCGTGGAAGTTCGCGATGCCGTCGTAGTTGACGTTGTCACCGCCGAAGGCGCCGTTGCCGGCGGACCACACGTAGAAGACGCCCTTGCCTCCGTAGCCCTCGGTGACGCCGCGCTCCACGGCCATCCGCCAGATCGCGGAGGAGGGCCTGAACCCGGTGCCCTGGCCCCAGCTGTTGGTGTTGACGGCCACCGTCTCCATCCCGTGCGTGGCCGCGTGCGCCTGGTTGAAGTCGGTGGGGAAGAGGATGTAGTTCAGCCCGCGGATCGTCGCCCGCGGCGCCACCCCGCGCACCCCCACCGTGTTGTCGCGGGCCGCGACGATGCCGGCCACCGCCGTGCCGTGGGTCTCGAAGCGGGTGTGGACGCCGCGGCTCCCGTAGTCGTGGCTCCCCGCAGGGTCGGCGTTGTCGACGAGATCCTCGTGGTCCAGATGGACGCCGTCGTCGACGACGGCGACGGTGACGCCCGCGCCCATGGTCGTGGACCAGGCCCCGGCGACGTTGATGTCCTCGCCCGCGACTCCGCCGAGCTGGCCGCCGTTCACCAGGTTCCACTGGCAGCCGAAGAGCGGGTCGCTGTAGGAGCTCGAGATCCCCTCGCAGCGGTCGACGAACTCACCGTACTGGCGATCCTCGTTCATACGGATGGCGAAGACGCCGGTGGTGGAGCCTCCCGTGCGGGTGACCTTCAGGTAGTGGACGCCCGGCTCCAGCCCGTCCCTGATCGTGAAGCCCGTGGGACTCGAGCTGAAGCGGATGTCCAGCGGCCCCGGCAGGGGGTCGCCGTCGCTGTCGAGCAGCTCTCCGCTGAGGTCGACCCCGGCACCCTGCACGGTGATGTCCACGTACGCCGTCTCGGTCCTGCCGCTGAGGTCGATGCGGAAGTAGTCCACGTCGTCGGCGGCGTCGATCCGGCCTCTCGCGTACGCGCCCAGGGGGAGCGCAGCGGCGTCGTCGCGGGTATCTCCCGGCTCGCTGACCTCATCGAGACGCACATGGTAGAGGCCCGTGCCGGCAACGCCCCACACCTCCACGTACCAGGTGCCGGCGGCGAGCGTGCCCGTCAGCAGGAAGTCGTGGCCGGGCATGTTGATGGACGTGACGCCGGGAGCGCGCCCGCCGCTGGAGCCGAGCAGCCGTCCGCCGATGGTGCCTTGCCCGATGCCGCTGACCACCACGGCGCGCTCTTTGGTCAGGGTGAGGCTGAACCAGTCCCGGTCGCCCGCGATCCCGATGATCTGGTTGGCGTACACGCCGGCCTCGAACGGGCGCGCGTCCGCCCTGCCGGTCGTTTCCGGGATCGTTGCGGTCTCGAGCAGGTAGTCGCCGGCCGAAGTGCCGAAGCCCTCGACCTCGAGGTGGTACGTGCCCGCTCCGAGGCGCGCGGGGATCGCGAAGTTCCTGGGCTGATCCCCGATGTAGCCGTCGTCGTTGACGCCGATCTGCCGCGTGCCGCTCCACAACGTGCCGAAGGTGTCGAGCGAGCCGCGGGTGAAGAGGAGCAGCTCCGTCGGTTCGGCCACGACGAACCTGAACCAGTCGAAGTCATCGCCGCTATTGATCGAGCCGCTGGTGAGCGTGTTCAGGGCGAGGTCGGTGGCGCTTGTCCGTGAGCCGTGGTCGGTCACCGGCGTGCCCGTCACGGTGGTCGACCAGTCGCTGTCGCCCGCGCTGTTCCAGGCCCGCACCGCCACGTCGTACTGCGTGTCGGCGTCGAGCCCGCTGATGATGCGGGTCAGGGCGCCTGTCGGCGTGGGGTCGTCCGCCCGCCAGGCGCCGCCGAGCGTAGTCCAGCTGCTGTCGCCCGTCCGGCGGTAGCGCATGTCGTAGGAGCTAATCTCCGCCCCGCCGGTGTCGGCGGGCTCGCTCCAGGCCACCCCCAGGGCGCCCTCACCGGCCGACACCGCGTCGAGGGTCGTGGCGCCGGGCGCCGTCGTCGTGGTCGTGGCCGCGGTCGTCGCCGACCACTGGCCGTCGATGGTGGTGACGGCGCGCACCTGTATGTCGTACTCCGTGCCCTTCTCGAGGGCGGTGATGGTGTACTCCAGGTTGCCGCTGGTCCAGGCGCTGTCCACCACCGTCCAGTTGGCGTCGGCCGTCTCGTCGTCGGCGGTCGTGATGTACTGCACGTCGTAGGCGGTGATGCCGGTCACGCCCGTGGGCGCGGTCCAGGCGACGGTGAGGGATGTGGCGGCGGCGGTGACGGAGTCGATCGTGGGCGCGGTGGGGGGTGTCTGCGAGCCGGCGCGCTCGCCGGCGACCGCAAGCGCGAACAGAGCCGCCAGCAGGACGCCGGAGGCGGCGGGCAGCCTCGGTCGAAAGGGGCGCTTCCTCGCGTTCATCCGCACCTGGACGCGGCCTACCGCGTCTCGACCTCCCGCCACCAGTTAGGTGCGCTCAGGACCACGCCGTCCTGGCCCGCCAGCGCGTTCGCCAGGTGCAGCGAGGGGAAGCCCGGCGCGGTCTCGATGAAGTAGCCGTTGGGGAGCCAGCCCAGGTCGGAGACCTGGCTCCTGGGGATGGCGTTGCGCTCGAGGAAGGCACCGACCTGCTCCTCGCTCCAGGCCGGGTCGAGGGCGAGCAGGACGCCGCCCGGCAGGGCCATGAGCGCGCCCGACTCGGAGCGGAAGACCGGCTGCGCACCGCTGCCCTCCATGACGGCGAAACCACCCGCGCGCGTGACCACCCGGTCCTGCGGGGTGACCTCGTCCTCGGCGCGCACGCTCAGGTCGGTCTGCAGGATCACGCGCCGGGTGTGCTCGCCGTCCTGCCACGTGTAGACCCGGCCGGAGGACGGCCCGGAGGACGGCCCGGCGTCGCCGTCGGCCTCGGGCGGCGGCCTGGTGGGCTCCTCGTCGGGGTGCACGCGCCCGGGCTCGGTCTCGCTCCCGGCGGCCGTGCCCGTGCTGCCGCTCGGAGCGGGCGACTTCTCCGTGCCAGTGTCCTTCGGCGCGACCCGGATTCCGCTGCTCCCTCCCCCGGCGGACGTCTCGTTGGCGACAGGGGTCGGGTTGGGCGCAGCAGTGGTGGCCGGGGCGGGTGCAACAGCGGTGGCAGCAGGCGCGACGGCGGTGGCGGGGGCGGCCGCCGCCGTAGTGGCCGTGGCCGCAGCCGTAGTGGCCGTGGCAGCGGGCGTGGTGGCCGGAGCGGGCGCTCCCGCGTCGGACGGACTGCAGGCCTGCAACCCGGCGCCGGCCACGAGGAGGGCGGCGGCCGCGGCCAGCGATCGGGCGCGGCTTGCGATGGCCGCAGCGCGCCGGGGACCGCCGGTCGAGACCCGCAGGGTGCGCGCCGCTAATGCGCCACGGGTGGCGGTCACCGCCGGCACCGCCAATCCACCCCGTGCTCGGCCGGGGACTCCTTGCACGGGTCCGGCGCCAGCGGGCTGACCCTCAAACCCAGGCTCGCGGGCGCACGCTGGAGGGGTGCACGCCGCTGGAAGGCGGTCTCGGGCTCGGGCGTGCGTTCCGCGTAGACGGCCACGACCGCGACCTGGTACTGCATGGACTCACGGACCGGCACAGCCACGGTGGTCTGCAAGGGGTCCGGCAGGCGCAGGCTGAGCGCGGGACCCTCGCCGCCCTGCAGGTCGACGATGAACCCGGTCAGCTCGCAGGAGTCAGGTGCGGCGGGCGTCTCCCAGGAGACGGTGATCGTGTTCTCCACACGGCTGGAGGTCACGCCCCCCGGAGGGCGAGCGGCGCAGAGGTTGGAGTCGGCTGTGCCAAAGGATGTGGCTTCCGGCCCGCAGCCCGCGTCGTTGCAGCCCTGCAGCCGCACCTCCCAACGCCCGTAGCCCGATACGGTGATCGTTGCGCGGGCGTCCGCAACGGTGATCGCGTCGCCCGGCCGGAAGTCCCCGCCGTCCTGCCGCCAGCGCAGCCTGTAGGAGGTCGCGCCCTCCACCGCGTCCCACTCCGCCGTCAGGTCCAGCTTCCCCGCCTCGGCGGCGAGGACGAAGTTGGTCGGCGGGTCGAGCAAAGACACGTCGACGGCCCGGCCGGTGAAGCCGGGCGCGCTGTCGCCGCCCGGGGCGGCCCGTTTCAGCGGAGCCGCGTCGTCGTGGGTGTAGTCGAGGGTGACCGTCTGGCCCGACTCCAGGGCCGACGCCAGATGCAGCGTCACCACCTTGCCGTTCACCGACACGCCGCTGACCGCGACGGTGCCGGCGGATCCGTCCTCGTTGACCACGTTCACCGTGAACCGGCCGGGCGGGGGCGCTGGGTTCGCCTGCACCTCGAGATCGAAGGCCAACGCGACAGCCGTCAGGACTGCCGCCGCGCTCACCAGCGCGGGATGGCTCTCCCAGTCGGTGACAAAGTCGCCGGCCAGGGAGACGGACCGGCCGTCGGGGTCGGTGGCCGTCAGCGTTACCACGATGGTGACGGGGTCGGGCAGGGCCGGGCTGACCGCCTTCCAGTCGTCGTCGCCGTCCATCTCGAGGAAGACCCGCATGGCCGCCTCGCGCGGGTAGGGGCTTTTCGCGGCGATGGCGTCGCTTCGGCCCCACCGGCCAGTCGACACGTCCTCCACCAGTTGCGCGCGGCCTCCGGAGATGGAGACGGCATACGTGAGCTCGTCGCCGTCCGGATCGGAGAACAGCCCGGCGAAGGACTTGCTGACGAGGACGCCGCGGGGGGCATCCTGCTCACCGACGAACGACTCGTAGGTCGGCGTGTCGGTATTGACCACCGGGGCGCGGTTCGCCTCCGGCGACAACTGCCAGTTCACCTTGTGGTTCGCGTCATGGGCCAGGCCGTCGTGGGACAGGTCGGCGTCGGCTTGCGAGGAGGCGGAGCGGATGGAGCCGCCGTCGAGCGCGAGGGAGTTCGCGAGCACGGCGATGCCTCGGGTCGAGTAGTTCGGCTGCACGACCTCGTGCTCGAAGGTCAGGCTGGCCGTGCCGGAGCCGCTCGTGTAGTCGACGACCTTCTCGCCCCAGGCGGCGGGGTCCATGTCGATCTTGAGCTGCGGCGTACCGGTGACGTCCACCGCCTCGCTGAAGGTGACGGTGATGGTGATGGTCTCGCCCAGGGCGTAGGTGTCGTCGTCACCCGCGTCCGACGTGACGGCCACACCGGTCACCGATGGGGCCGGCGTGGCCGTGGGCGTCGCGGCCGGTGGCGCCAGTTGCCAGTTCACCCTGTGCCCGGCGTCGTGGGCCAGGCCGTCGTGGGACAGGTCGGCGTCGGCCTGCGAGGAGGCGGAGCGGATGGAGCCGCCGTTGAGCGCGAGGGAGTTCGCGAGCACGGCGATGCCTCGGGTCGAGTAGTTGGGTTCGATGACCTCGTGCTCGAAGGTCAGGCTGGCCGTGCCGGAGCCGTCCTGGTAGTCGACGACCTTCGTGCCCCAGTCGGCGGGGTCCATGTCGATCCTGAGCTGCGGGGCGCCGGTCACGTCCACCGCCGCGCTGAAGGTGACCGTGATGGTGATGGTGTCGCCCAGGGCGTAGGTGTCGTCGTCGCCCGCGTCCGAGGTGATCGCCACGCCGGTCACCGTCGGGGCGTCTGAGGCGGTCGCGGCGCTCCCTCCCGGCCAGTACGCGGCGAGGGCCGCCAGGACGACGATGAGCGCCGCCCCGATGCGGCGCCGCAGCTGGGTGGGTGCGGCGAGGCGCGAGCGGCTCACGCGCTCACCCATCGCGTCGGGGCGTGGGTGCTACCCGAACACAGGGGGCGAGCTACCGCCCCGCCGGTGGCTTGCACGGACATGGCTAGCCTCGTGGCTGTCAACATCGTTTGCCTGTTCCGACGCGTGCCTGTTCCGACGCGTCTCGTGCGAGCGCCAACGACATTCCCGACTCCCGTGCGTACCGATTGGACACTCTATCGAACAAGGTGTAACTAATGCGTTACGCAGCCGACCAAAATCCATAATGTTTTATGACTTCCGCTATCCGGTGGTGTCCGCCCGAGCCGGTCAGTGCGATCACTGGAGGAAGCGCAGCTCGGGCAGGCAGGTGCCGCAGCCCGTTCGCAAGTGCGCTCCCCTGATCGAACAACTGAGGGACGAGGCGGGTTTCGCCGTCTCTGCGGCCACGGCCCGTTTCCCGGTCCGCCGTGTGGCTGCTCCGGGTGAGTCATCGGGCACTGCATCACTTCGGTGGTCGCCCACTGCGGGACCTGAGTGATGGAGGCGCAGTAGACGCCGCTTATGAGGCGGTGCTCACCCTCTCTCTCGCAGGGCCGGCCGGGGAAACGCGCGACGTCGCAGCCGTCGACGACACCGGCTTCGCGGGATTCCTGACGGTGACCCCAGCGTTGGCGGTGGCGCTGTAGCTTCGCGACCAGGATCAAGGCTGCCCTGCTGAGCGCGGCTCCACGCCAGCAGCTAGATTGAGGCAATGCCGAGGCGAGGCCGACCGCCGCACCCAGACGTGCTCACGCCGGCCGAGTGGCGCGTTCTCGAGGAATTGCGTGCGGGGGGCACGTACGTGGAGATCGCCGTCCGGCTCGGGATTCAGGTCGGAACCGTCAAATTCCACGCGAGGAACATCCGCCAGAAGCTCCACCTTGAGACCCGGGAACAGATCGTAGCCTGGCGTCACGAGCGAGAGACCGGGGAGCGCCGCGGCGTGCTTGCTCCCCTGGCGCTGTTCACGAGCTACCTGAAGCCAGCCCTGTCCACGACGGCGGTCGTTGTCGTGGGCGGGGCGGCAATCGCGGCCGGTGTCCTCGCCTATGCAATCGCAAACGGCGGGGAACCACCGGATGTTCCGGCCATGCCGGCGACGCACGAGGAGAGAAGCGACGCCGCAGCTGCGCCATCTCCTACCACACCAGCCCCCTCGCCAACATCCGCAGCTTCCCCGGCACCTACTGCCTCTCCGGCCGCGCCCTCCCCCACGCCGCCGGCGTCGGGGGGCTCGGACGACATGCCGTCAATCCACTACTGGGGGGATGTCCCCGAGTCCCGGCAGGTGGCCATTCGCGCTCGCACCGCCAGCATCGTGGAGTTCTTTGAAGCTCGCTACGGGGTGCGTGTACCCGGTCTGGAGCTTCACGTCGGCGCCGACGATGCAGCACTGGAAGAGGCAACTGAGAACGCAATGGGCGCCAGCATCGGGGTATACCAGGCACGGTACGTCGATGGATTGCTGTTCGTCCGGATGGATGCTCCCGAGTACATCGAGCACCTCTATTTTCAAGCCATCCAGGATCGCGTGTCGCAGGGCAGAGTCAGGTCGCAGGGCAGAGTTGTCGGACCGCGGTGGTTGAACCAGGGGACAGCGGTGTATGCCAGCCAGCTGTATCAGCACGCACGAGGAGAAAGGTCCCTTGAGGAGGCCATGGATTCCAACCGGCGGGAGGCCAGCTACCTCTCCGTTCCTCTTGCACAGATCGACAACGGAAGGCCGGATACGCCCTGGGGCGACGCAGGCCGCTCCCTCGCCGCGCTCGCGGCGATCTGGCTGGTTGAGCAAGGGGGCGAAGACTCCCTGGTTGACTACTACCGGCAACTCGGGGGCAAGGGGTGGAGGGAAGCGCTCGAGGTTGCCTTTGGCATCCCGTACTCCGAGGTGCACCCCGCCTTCGCTGCCCATCGCGCCGAGACCGTCGCCATCAGAAGGGACGTGAGCGGGGTCGTGCTGGGACCGGACGGAACGCCCGTTGAAGACTGGGGAATCGACATCAAGGCCTATCCCGAGGGCGCACAGCACACTCCTGGCCTTCGCGAGGATTCAGCACGGAGCGGTGGCTTCCGCGGCAACTTCACGTTGCGGCTTCCCGACGGCGCCTATGTGCTGTTGCTCGAAGCCTTTTGCCCCGGAGACTGGGGCGACCTCGGCTGGTACGGAGGTGAAAGCGGATTCACGACCAGTAGTGCGGGCGCGACGCGCGTCGTGGTGGACGGTGAGAGCATCGAGGGGCTCGTGATCAGACTGCCTTGGCTGCCGGACGAGAAGGTCCGGGGACGTTGCTCGAATGGACTTCGAGTAGCCGTCAGCGGTGTCGTTGTTGGCCCGGATGGGCAGCCAAGGCCGAACGTCTACCTCTCGAGCTACGACCCCGTTTCCGCAATGTGGCCCGACAACACACTCTCAGGCGCGGACGGCTCGTTCACCCTGACCCTGCCTACGGGAGGTGCCTACCGGATCGGCGCCGACCTAGCGTGCGATCTCGAGGGCGGGTCCACACCCATGGAGGGCGGGGAACATGTGATCGAGGGAGACGTACAGCTCGACACGGAGGGGCTCCTGGTAGTGGCCAACGAAGACATCGCCGGCGTCATCATCCGCCTGCGGCATGCCTTCTCCTGCGATCCCTCCTAGGGCCTGGGCCGGGGGCGCCTCCCGAAGACGGACGCGTTCCTCCCCTGCTTGGGGTTAGTGTAATTCGCCCCCCTGCTTGCTAGCGTGCGGAGTGCCGCCCGGCCATCCGCGAGGTGTCATGTTCAAGAGCGCCATCCTCACTTCGCTGCTGGTCGTCACGGCCATCTGCGGTACGTTCACCACTGTTGGTGCCCAGGGCAACACTGAAGCAGCCGTCGAGGTGCGTGTCTGGAACGCCGTCGCCGACGGGGACCGCCACTTCATCAGCGCTCGCTACGCCGGCGGCAGTTGGAGCACCCTCGGGACGATTCCCCTTCCCCTCGACAGCGAGACGGCCAACGGCCGCTTCCGCTACGGTGACATCAGCCTCGACGTCCCCCTGGAAGGCCGTGACGGCATCCTGGTCGAGATCCGCGTCTGGAAGGCCACCCGCGGCGAGCAGGACGTCTACATCAGCATCCGCCCCGAGGGCGGCTCCTGGCGCGAACTGGGCACCGTCCCGCTACCGCTCGATCGCAAGACGGGCAACGGCCGCTTCCGCTACGGCGACATTCGTCTTGGCGTGCCCTCCATCTCTAGTCCCGATGTGCCGATCACGTTCTGGGGCGACTTCTCCCAGCAGCGGCAGGCGGAGATTCGCGACGAAACGCTGTCGGTCGTGGCCTACTTCACCGATCGCTATGGTCTCCCGGAGCCCGACATCGAGCTCCATGTAGGCGCTGACGACGACTCCCTCACGCAGGCTCGGCGGGATGTGCTGGGCATCCCTAACCCCCCGTTTCTCAACTGTGGCGAAGCGGTCAACAAGCGAGTCTTCATCCTGGAATGGTGCTCCACCCGGACCCACGGCAACACGTTTCCCCTGGCCCAGGAGTACTTCAAGGTACTCCAGACACACCTGGCGTCGAGCAGCTCTGCGTCCGCATCGGTCGTGGTGGCAGACTGGCTGCTGGAGGGCACGGCGACCTACATGGCCATCGAGTACGCCGTGGCAAAGAGCTATTTTCAGCGCATAACGATCGACTCCGCCTTGCTCGATAAGGCTACGTCCGCACCGTTCGACTTGCGCAACGCTGAAGCCGACATTTGGGATGGCGGCGGCCCTTACGTGGCGGCCTTTGCCACTGGATATCTCATTCGACAGACCAGCGCGGAACAGCTGATGGACTTCTTCCGGGCACTTCCGCGCGCTCCCGGTTGGCGAGAAGCCTTCTCACAGGCCTTCGGCATGAGCACCGAAGCGTTCTACGCTGACTTCGCCTTGCACGTTGAGGAGCAGCGCACCCGGCTCTTTCAAGTGGTGATGAGGGTGTTGAATCCGGACGGCAGCCATCTGGATTCGGCGTTCGTGATCGCCCGCAAGGGCAGTGTCCGCCAGAGCCGGGTAGTAGACCCGGGGTCTCAGCGCTTTCAATTCAGCCTTCCTGAGGGCAACTATCACTTCGACGTACATGCCACCGACTGCCTGGCCTTCGGTCCTGGGGCAGCCATAGCGCAGATGATCGCGCGCTACCCTTCCGAAGGGAGGATGGAAGTCCACGAGGATCTCGAGATCCTGGTGCAGCTTCCAGACTGGCCTTCGGAGCTGAACATCAATTGCAGTCAGCGCGACAGGTACGCTATTCGAGGAACCCTGGTCAGCACCGGAGACCATGACTTTACGACGTACACCCTGGCCGCGAGGACGCCCGGGCTGTGGGGGGCAATCTATCTGGATGCAAGCGGCGCCCAATTTCGGCCGGACGCGTCAGGTTCGTTCGAAATACTCGTGCCTGATGGGTACGAGTACCGCATACAGCTCCAGAACGCGTGCCGAGAGCAAGTGGGCTGGTACATGGCGGACCGTGATGTGATCCCCTGGGCCTGGGAACAGGCGACGGGCGTGCCTGTGGACGGTTCCGACGTGACCGGGATACGCATTCGCCTGCCCGAGGTCATAGAGGTTGATGTGAGGTGCAACCAGCGCTAGGCAACAGGAGTCACTTCGCCGCAACCCTGTGTAGTCGTACTTGCCGTGCTCCCGCCGGCGCCAAGCTGCAAATCGGAGTTCCCCCGCATGTACAAGAACCTCATCCTTGCTGCTCTTGTCACCGCCCTCGCGCTGAGCATCGCCCTCGGCGCTCTTGCCCAGGGGAGCACCTCGACCGTCGAGGTGCGCGTCTGGGAGCGCATCGGTGACCCGGAGCAGAATTACATTAGCGCCCGCCCCGCCGGAGGGTCGTGGAGCACCCTCGGAACCATCCCGCTCGACATGGATGGCGAGTCCCGAAGCGGTACCTTCCGCTACGGCGACATCACCCTCGACGTTCCCCTGCCACCCCTTGAGCCTGATCTGGGGCCGGTCTCCCCGCGGGCGGGGATGGTCGAGATCACCTGCACCTACTACCGCAGCGAGTGGGGCGACGCAGATCCACGCAACGCCTCATGGCATATCGAGGGGACCTTCCTCCATCGGCTCCCCCGTAACTATGGCTCCGTCCCCATCCATGTCGGAGTTCAGCCGAAGCGCCCCGATGACGTACCGAGCAACGTCGATGGTCAATCGTGGGACGAAAGGGCGTTCATCGTCGGCGGGGTGCAAATCTCAGATGGGCGGGCATACCCGCCAAAACTGGCGCGGGGCGTGCAGACGCGGTGGTCTCGTGGCATCGGGGCGGGACCCTACCCGGGCAGCTACTATGTGGACTTCCCGAAGCTCTACGTCGTGAGCTACTACATTGGCGATCCCATCAGAACTCGCGTGGCGCTTGACCCAGCCGTGGAGTGTCTTCGCACCGAAGACGTCAGCGAGTGATGGTCCCAACGGCGAAGCGGCAGTTCCACCGCTGGGCCCAGAAGGAGCGCTGCCCATGAAGCTCTGGAACGTCGCCGCACTGGTCATCGTCGCAGGCGCAGCCTTCGCCGTAGGTAGCGGGGCCACTGCCGCCCAGGACAACGGCGAGGCAACCGTCGAGGTGCGCGTCTGGCAGAGTCTTGAGGATGCCGAGAGGCTGTGGATCAGCGCCCGGCCAGCGAGTGGAAGCTGGGCCACGCTGGGGACGATCCGACTACCTCTCGATGATGGGCGGAGCGGAGACCGGCGCTACCTGTACGGCGACATTGGCCTCGAGGTGCCTCTCCCTGACCGGCCCCCGGTAGCGGTCGAGGTCCGAGTCTGGCAGCACTGGCGTGACTTTAACCGCGTGTACATCAGCGCACGCCCGGCGTTCGGGAGCTGGGCGACCCTTGGAACGATCCGTCTGCCCCTCGTCAACGGGCAGACGGCCAGCTTTCGCTATGGCGACACTCGCCTCGGCGTGCCATTGCCGCCACCCCTGCCCAGCGTGACAGTCGAGTTCTACGGCTCCTTCTCAGCGGATCAGCGCACGAGGTACGAGGCGGAGATCCGGCGATGGTTCGAGGACGTGGCGACGTTCTATGCCAACCGCTTCGGGCTGGTGTCCGAGGACCTGACGATCCGCCTCACGACCCGCGATGCGCCGGAGGACATCGGCTTCGCCTACGGCGGCGGCACCCTGAACCTGTCGCAGTACCGCATCGAGCCCACTGTCGTCGATCAGGAAGGGGGTTCGGTGACGACCGTGGCTGAGGAGCTGGCGTTCCTCGCGCCTCTCGCGCACGAGTACGTTCATGCGCTGCAGGAAACGACGGGCGTGCTCGATGGGCCGCTCTGGATCCAGGAAGGGATGGCCTGGTACCTCGATGCCCTCCATGAACAGGCGCAGGACGTCCCGCCTGTCGTTGTGGGCGAGGTCGACGATCCGGCGGTACACAGGGCCCAGGCGCGCCACTTCTTCAAGTCGCGCGAGTACCTGTGGTGGCAGGCCCGGAAGTCAACGGTCCCGCTCCGCGACATGGAGAGCGGCCAGTGGCACTGGGGAGTGGGCTACCTCGCGATTGAACAGCTCGTCGCGCGTGCCGGCGAGGACGCCCTGTTCGACTTCTACCGGCTGCTGCCCGCTGCCTCCAGCTGGCAGGAAGCGTTCTCAAGCACCTTCGGTCTGACGGCCGATGCCTTCTACGAAGAGTTCGCCGCCTGGCGGGCGGTTGAGGTGCCTCCACCCTCGTACTGGTCCGGCGTCATCCTTGGCCCCGACGGCGATCCCGTGCAGGACGTGCCCTTGCGGTGGGCCCCTTCCGTGGCGGCGGGGGTCGAAGGCTACCAGGGGGTCATCGTTAGAACCCTGCGGTCGGTCGTGGGCGACATGGATTCGTGGACTACCGCGCCGTCTTCCCGGGCTGGCTGGGCCCGACAGGAGGGTGGCACGTTCCGCATGCCCGCTGACCCCGGTCGGACGGTGCTCATCCTCCAGATCGAGTGCGACGAGGGGCAACCCCTGGACGTGGGATTCGTGGATGAGGCTGGCGAACTCACCCGCGATCCCGACGAGGCCCGCCGGTACGTGATCGGGCTGGAGGGGGTGTCGGGCATCGAGATCAGGCTGCCCAGGACCCCCGAGGAGCTGTGTGCGCTCCTGCAGGAGAAGCGCGGTCGGGAATGGATTGCGAACCGTGCCATCGGCTGGCCCATCGGGTTCCATGACCGGGCTCCGCACTATGCGTGGCAGTACGAGTCTCGCCCGTGGAACGACGATTGATGAACGAGAGCGGGTGTATGCCGAGCGGTAACGGACGGATCCGAGGAGCAGGATGTTCCCGTGGGCATCGGAAGCACAAGACGCAAGGAGGCAGCGAGCAGGAGCTTCGCTCCTCCACTGTATGGTCAGCGACCGTGTTAGCGGCGAGGACCGCGAAGCTCGCTGCCGCGGCAATGGTCGCCCTGGTGGCAACCGCTGGACTTGGGGCGAGTGCTGCCCAAAGTGGGGACGGGGCCGAAGCAACCGTCGAGGTGCGCGTCTGCAGAGCCTTGAGGATGGCGAGAGGCTGTGGACCAGCGCGCGACCGGAGAACGGGAGCTTGGCAACCCTCGCCGTGAACCCCACTACCAGGACCAGGATTCGCAGGCCCAGACGCTCGCGTCAGAGGTGCTGGTCTGGTGCCAGTCGCAACGGAGAAGGGAAAGGCCGGTGCTCAGTCCGCTCACGGAGACGACATCCGTGTGTTGCGGGTGGCCGTCCAGTTCATTCCAGCCGTTGCTCCCAGGGCATTCCATCAGGTTCTGACTTCCCTGTGCCCGGAGCGGGTCCCGGAGGTCACCGCAGAATTCGACGAGGTCAAGACCTCCGAACTCACCACTAAGGCGCGCCTGCAAGTACGGGAAGCGGATGCCCTGGTCGCCCGCGGTGACCCGGGCGACAAGAGGCCCCTCCTGGTTCTCCAGGTAGACCCAGAGATGAGGGTTATCTGCATCCGACAGGGAGGGCAGCCGCCGAGAGCGCTCTTCCGCGCAATCGAAGCGCCAGCTCTCACCCTGACGTTCACATGTCCAGTTCGTCAGCGTCCTTGCATGGAAAGTCTTGATCGAGCCGGTGACTTCGGATGACAGAAAGTGCTTATCAAAGGCCCTCTTCACCTCTTGGCGAACACCCGCCTTGACGTCTTCGTCCGGCCACGCGGTGGTGCCAGTGGGTCTACACTCGGTGCCGGGTTCACACCTACGGTAGGGCAAGGAAAGCCGGACCTCGATGCCGAGACCGGGAATGTCGTGGTCAGTCTCCACATGCATCACCCAACCCACTTCTGTCGGCGTCAGCTCGAAGCGGATGCTCTCCCCCCGAACGTCTGGTGGTGCCACCGCGTGCCGCTCCGCCCGGAGCGGCGCGTCGGGGGAGGCATCGCCATCTGGAAGCGGAATCCTCCAGATCACGCCCGCCATTGGGTCGGAGAGCAGGAGGTCCCCGTTTGCATCAAAGAGGAGGTGGTTGGTCCAGCCGAACTTGACTTCGTCCGGTGCCCCCTCCGGCAGAGGGCGCTCCTCCTTGTTCCAGCGAGGTTGCCGACTGCCGGCCACGACCGCAGCCTCTCCATCGCGCGTGAACCGCAGCACCACGTCGAAGAAGGAATCCGTCGCGTACAGCGCTCCATCAGGACCAACCACGATGTCGAACGGATGGTCGAGCAATACCCCCCAGAGGAACGGCAGATCGATCTCGAAGACGGGCGAGAGCACGCCGTCTCCGTCGAGCATAACGATGGCGCTTGGATTCAGAACAAAGATGTTGCCATCATCGTCGATGTCGAACGCTATATCCGTGCCGCGTCCGAGCCGCGAGGTGTAGGTGTACACCACGCCCTCGGTCGTGAGGAGCCTGATGCGGTTGGAGTGCAGGATGAGGAGGTTCCCATCCCTGTCAAAGGCAATGTCGCGGGGGAACCGGACCCGTGCCTGCTCGACCGGGACCGCCCCTTCCTGGACCAGGCCCTCTGACTCGTCATCACTGCCGATCACGGTCGCGACCTCGCAGCTGTCCAGAGTGCGGCTGATGCGTCGAATGCGGTGCCCGTTGATCTCGGCCACATAGATGTCGCCATCCGGGCTGAGTGCCAGGTTCTCAGGGGCGGTGAACAGGGCTTCGTTGCAGGGCCCGTCGAGGTACCCCTTGCTACTACCGGCCAACGTTGTGACATAGCCATCTGGGGCGATGCTGCGGATCGTGTCGCGGTCGGCTAGTAGCACGCTTCCGTTGGTGTCAAGCGCCATCCCCTTCGGCCAGCCGAACGATGCCGTCCAGGCAGGGCCATCCACGATGGAACGCGTGCCCGAGCGCTCCGCTCCCCGTCCAGCAAAGACCTTCACTTCGCCAACACCCTCCAGGTACGGAGTGTTGATACCTCGCACCACGGACAGCTCGGGGCTACCAGCGGGAGAGTCGATGAGTCGAATCAAGTCGCTCCCGGCGTCTACGACCGCCATCGTGCCATCGCGGTGGAGGGCCAGGGAGGTAGGGAGGTTGAGCGTTGCCTCCCCCACCCTGCCGTCGCCATGGCCTGCCTCGCCGGTACCGGCTACGACTCGCAATTTGCCATCGGGCATCAGGGCAAGAACCTGGTGGTGGCCCGTGCTGGACACGTAAACGGTCCCGCCGGGGCCGGCGGCAATGCCGGAGGGGTTGGAGAAAGCCCCACCGAAGGCCGGTAGATCGCTGACGTAGAGCGTTCGCACCTGGCGGTCTTGGACGACCCGGATCGCATAGACCGCTCCTTGATCGACGACTGCGGTGTAGTCGAGCAGGTAGAGGGCTCCGTCGCTGCCGGCGTCCATTGCCACCACGCGCCCGACTGTGGCCGCCGGTACGGGTCCATCGACATGGCGACCAGACCTGGGGAGGAGCGTGGAAACCTCGCCCTCCGCGATACGCCGCAAGCCGTGACTGTCGACAACGTAGATCGCGTTCCCATGGACCGCGACCGCAGCAGGATTGGAGAACGTAGCTTCCTCCACGGGCCCGTCGAAGGCGCTTCCTGAAGGGGTTCTTCCGTCGAATCCGGCGACGGTGCTGACCATCCCCTCCGGCGTAACCTTGCGGAGGCGGTGGGCTTGTTCTACGACATAGATCGTTCCGTCCTCGGCAATGGCTAGAGCCACGGGTGCGGAGAATTGGGCTGTCTCCGCCGGTCCGTCGAGCAGTCCGTGTCCGTTACCCCCGGCGAGTGTGCTTACCCGCCCGGCAGGCGAGATGCGCCGGATGGCATCGTTGCCCTTGTCCGTCACGAGCAGGCTCCCATCGCGCTCGAACGCGATTCCCTGCTGGGGCCAGACGCCTGCCACAACAGGGGCAAAGCTACCGAAAAGCGCCTCGGCCGCACCGCCGTCCTGGTACCCGGGAGCTCCTCCGCCGGCCAGCGTCGTTACGGATCCTTCGGGCACGGGAACGTCGAGGGCGATGTCGCCATAGCGATACCGTCCGGTGGAGCTGCGACCATCGTCCAGGTGCAGCCGGATGGTCCCCAGCACGGCCCAGCTGCCGAATGCCGGGCGGGCGCTCAGGTACACCTGCGAGGGGAGGTTCACGTTCTGCCAGACCCGCACTTCCACGATCGCGGAGCGATCCTCCAGGGGCACCGTCAGGGCGATGTCGCCGTAGCGGTGTTGCTCGTCCTTGCTACGGCCGTCGTCGAGCGGAAGTGAGATGGTGCCGAGGGTTCCCCAGTTGCCCCCCTGGGGGCGCGCGCTCACATAGATGTTGCGTTCGTTCTCGATGTCCTGCCAGATGCGGACCTCGACCGCTGCCACCGGTCCCTGCGCGGCGGCCGCCGTCCATCCGGCTGCCGAACACGCCAGTGCCACAAGAAGAAGCCTCACGAGGAGTTGAGGCTTCATTGCCGCTGGCCTTCTCTCACCATCCGCAGCCTGGGAGTTGCTTTCCCCATCTGCCCACCATAGAAGCAGTTCCTTCGAATTACCCTACCCCTGCACCCACCCACGGGCGCGGGCGTTTCCACTGGGTGCACTCCCACTCGGCTTGGAGCAAGACGACCGACCAATCGAACAGATACGACGCCAAACCCAGCCAGTGGAGACGGCCACTAGCGCACTGCCGGATGTGGTGCCATGACGCGCCGTCCCCATGTGGTTGCCGAAGGGGGACGTGTTCCACCCTTGCCCTTGAGCCCGGGCCCAGGGGTCAGTGTAATTCGCCCCCAAGCTTGCTAGCGTTCCGGGGTGCGCGGCGAGACTTGTGGGTTGTAATGTGAGGCGTCTGGCTGGGGTGGCCCTGGCCGCCGCACTCGGGATCGGGGTTCTGGCGCCAGTTGGTGTGGCGGAGGATGAATCGGGCACGGTGGGGGTGGAGTTGCGGGTCTGGCAGAGTGTGGGCGACCCGCTGCAGGTGTTCCTGTCGGCCCGCCCCGAGGACGGGAGATGGGGGCCCACCGAGCGCCTGCCGATGTCCCGGACCAATTCCCGTGGGACGTTCCGCTACAGCGACCGCACGGTCAATGTGTCGAGCGGCGGTGGCGTGGCAGGGGTCGATCTGCGTGTGTGGCAGCGCGTGAGCGATCCGCTGCGCGTGTACCTCTCGGCGCGCCCTTCCGGCGGTGAGTGGGGAGCCACCGACCAGTTGCCGCTGGAGGAGACCAACGCCCGCGGCACCTACCGCTTCACTGATCGCCGTGTGGCCGTACCCGTTGAGCTGCCAGGCGAACTCGACGGCGAAGATCGTGCCGCCTCTGAAGATGCGCCGCCGGGCGAGATACAGTTGTTCCCCTTGCGCCACCTTGGTCCCGACCAGGGTATGTGCGCCCTGCGAGAGTCGGGAGAGATCATCTGTTGGTGGTCCGAGTGGAAACTGATAGAGGAGGACCACCCGCTACCCTCCGGCCCCTTCCTCACAGCTTCCGGTTCCTACCACTCGCTTTGCGCCATCCGCCTCTCGGGCGAGCTTGTGTGTCTTCGGGGCCTGGAGAGGGAGCATCCGCTGCCGGGGAAATACACGTCGGTGGACGTCGAGGCATTATATGCGTGCGCGGTGCGGGAGTCTGGGGAGATCACTTGCTGGGTCAAAGCCGGTTTCAACTTTTTTGGTCAGGCGAACCCGCCGCGGGGGACGTTCCGCTCTGTACATGTTGGCTCCGGCTTTGCGTGCGCGTCACGGGAATCGGAGGAGGTCGAGTGCTGGGGGGACAACCGCCGGGGGCGGACGAACGCGCCACCGGGCCGCATTCTCTCTGTGAGCCCGGGCTTCCATCATGCCTGCGGGTTGCGGGAGTCGGGGGAGATCGTTTGCTGGGGGGATAACGAACGGGGGCAGACGGATGCTCCATCAGGGACGTTCGACTCGCTGAGTTCTGGAGGCTGGTTCACATGCGGGATACGAGACTCGGGGGAGATCGTTTGCTGGGGGGACGACGACTACGGCTGGACGAAGGCTCCCCCCGGTTTCTACCGCTCCGTTAGCGCGGGTAACTACCACGCGTGCGCCCTGGACGACTCGGGAGAGATCGCGTGCTGGGGTAACCACCGACACACCAGTCGAAACGCACCCCCCGGGACGTTCGAATACGTGGACGCCGGCGGGACGCTCAGCTGCGCGATCCGCGTGTCCGGGGAGATCGCCTGCTGGGGGAAGGACACGGACAGCGAGGACGCCCCGTCGGGGATCTTCCGCTCGCTGAGTGTTGGGTCTCGCGATGCCTGTGCGTTGCGGGAATCAGGGGAGCTTGTCTGCTGGGGGAACAGCTCATGGAGCGAGGTCGAGCCGGCGCCGCCGCCGGGGCCGTATCGCTCCCTGGGGGTGGGCTACCATCACTCGTGTGGCATCCGCGAATCTGGAGAGTTGGCCTGCTGGGGAAACAACGACTCAGGTCAGACGGATGTGCCGCAGGGGACGTATCGTTCGGTGAGCGCGGGCTACGCTCACACATGCGCGGTCCGGGAGTCGGGTGAGATTGCCTGCTGGGGTCGGGGCGGCGGAGGCCGGACGGACCCACCGCTAGGGATGTACCTCTCCGTGAGTTCGGGTTCCGCCCACACGTGCGCACTGGCCCAGTCAGGCGAGGTTGTCTGCTGGGGAGACAACCGCTGGGGACAGACGGATGTTCCGTCGGGGACGTTCCGCTCCCTGAGCGCAGCCGGCGACAACACCTGCGCGCTGCGAGAGTCGGGCGAGGTCATCTGCTGGGGGCAAGATCGCGACGGCCAGCTAGATGCTCCGCCAGGAACTTTCCGGGCGGTTGTGGCAAGCCCCGGGGGCGGATGCGCGATCCGCGAGGCCGGAGGTGTGGTCTGCTGGGGAGACGTCGCAGGCACGGATCTGGCTGCCAACCCATTGCCTGGTGTCTACCGCGCGCTGGACGGGTCCTGCGCGCTGCGGGAGTCGGGCGAGATTGCTTGCTGGGGCGACTACTGGGGATCGACAGAGACGCCAGCAGGAACGTTCCACTCGCTGAGCGTGGCGTACGGACATGCCTGCGCGCTGCGGGAGTCGGGCGAGATTGCCTGCTGGGGCGACTACTGGGGATCGATAGAGACCCCAGCAGGAACGTTCCGCTCGCTGCGCGTGGCGTACGGACATGCCTGCGCCCTGCGGGAGTCAGGCGAGATCGCCTGCTGGGGACATAACTTTCGGGGCCAGACGGATGCGCCGGCGGGGACATTCCGCTCCCTGAGCGTGTGGGGAGATTTTGCGTGCGCGGTACGGGAGTCAGGGGAGATCGCCTGCTGGGGAGATGGCTTCGATGGCCAGACGGATGCGCCGGCGGGGAAGTTCCGCACGGTGAGCGTGGGATATCTGCACGCGTGCGCGACAGATGAGTCGGGCGAAGTCACCTGCTGGGGATCTGAGGGTGAGCTCCTCGGCTCTTGTTGGTCGCTCGGGTGCGTGGGAGAGCCGTATCCGGAAGGCCTCCTCGACCAAGGTCAACGGGACGCCCCAGCGGGAACCTACCGTTCAGTGAGCTTGGGGCGATTCTTCACCTGCGCCTTGCGAGACGACGGTACCGTCGCCTGCTGGGGCGGCAACAAGCGAGGGGAGACGGATGCGCCGGCGGGCACGTTCCGCTCCCTGAGCGCCGGGGCCTATCACGCCTGCGCGATACGAGAGTCGGGCGAGGTCGAGTGCTGGGGTTGGAACGGCTGGGGTCAGACCGACGCACCGCCGGGAAGGTATCGGTACGTGGAGGCTCGGGAATCGAGCACCTGCGCGCTGCGGGAGTCGGGCGAGATCGAGTGCTGGGGCGGCCTTGGCGTGCCCGCCGCGCTCCGCTGAGTCAGCGGCCTCCCGGCGCCCGGACCTCCTCGCCTCGTGGGGGTAGTCCGCGCGTGGGCTCTCACCGACGTCCTCACGCGGCCGCTCCCACCAGACTGGGCAAAGTCGAGAACCTTCGCCCTGACGTTCAGGCTTGCTCTGTGAGCACTGGTGTTGCGAGGGCGCCTGTGCGCCTGTTTCGGTCTGGGCGAGAGCTAGTCCGCCAGCCACATGGGATCCGCGCCGAAGGCCGTGGTAATGAGCCAGTCGTCCGGCGCGAAGTCCCGCTGCCGCGAGCTGACCGCGTAGCGTTTCACCGAACTGGTCGGGAGCGGCAAGACGGCCCAGGTCGATCGAGAATCCAGCGCTGAGTCTCCGTTAGCAACTCGGCGCGTGTCGAAGTCGGTCTCCTGACTCTGCTGCTCAAGCATGGCCGTCAACTCGAGAGAGTCGGCGGCAATCTCGGGACGCGGTGAATCGGCGTAGTTGCGAGGGAAGCGGGTTTGACCGGGGGCGCTGGTGGCTACGAGGATGAGGCGGCGCGCGGCAGGGCAGCACGGTGCCGCTCGCGGAGACCGAGGAGGGCATGACGGAGGATTCGAGCGTCGACTTGACCAGCCTGAAAAAGCTGGGTGAAGGATACGAGGCGGAGATCTTCGCGTGGGAGGATGGTCAGGCCCTGCGGCTGTTCCGGGAGGGGTACGAGGCCAACGTTGAGCCGGAGCGGATCGCGATACCGGCAGCGCTGGCGGGAGGCATCCCGGCGCCGCGCCTGGGCGAGGCGCTGCGCCTCGGCGGCCGCGCCGGCACCGTCATGGAGCGCATCGACGGGGAGAACCTGCTCGACCTGGTGGGGCGCAAGCCGTGGCTCCTGACGCGGGAGGCGTGGGAGACGGGCAAGATCCATGCCCAGCTGAACGCGCTTCCCGCCCCCTCAGGAATCGCGACCGTCCACGAGCGGGCGCGCGAGTGGGTCGGGAACGTGGAGATTCCCCCGCACCTGGCGGCGCTCGCCAGGGAAACGCTCAAAGGGCTCGAAGGCGGAGATCGGTTCTGCCACGGAGACTTCCATGCCGGGAACGTCTTGCTGGAGCGGGGAGGGCGGCGGGTGGTGATCGACTGGGGGTCCTGCGCGGCCGGGCCACCGGAGGCGGACGTGGCGCGGACGGTGACCCTGGTGCGTCTGGGCGAACCCCTCGAGGCGACCCCGGCGATGCGTGTGATCACCCGACTGTTCCGACCGATGGCCGCGTTCGCCTACTTGCGGGGGTACCAGCTAATGGGGCCGGTCGACACGAATCTGATGTGGCGCTGGGTGGTCGTGCGAGCGATCGAGCACCTGGCGATCCTGCGGGCGATACGCCCACCCGACGAGGACATCCCTTCCCGAGTGGCAGCGGTCGAACGGCTGGTGGCGTTGGCGAAGAAACGGGCAGGCCCGTAACACAGCCTCCACGTTCCACCAGACTGGACAAAATCGAGAACCTTCACGCTGTCGCTTGAACTTCGGCCATAGGGGAACTACGGGCCTCGCTGTTCCACTCGGAGGCACAGCTGGACCACGGGGTAGGGCAACTGGTGCTGTGAGGCGTGCGCCTCCGCCCTGTCGGGAACGCTCGGTGCTCGGGGAGTCAGCGAGCAGCCCGTCTCCTGCGGGCCAGCAGGCTAATCGGTCTCGAAGACACTGAACCGGCTGCTGTCGCTACGCCCGAATACCTCGGGGAAGTACGTCTCCTCGGCATGCGCCGGCGCGACGAAGAAGTCCCCCGGCGTGGTCGCGCGCGCGTAGTAAACGTACTCGTGCACGCCCGCAGGCAGGCGGCTGGCCAGCAGCGTCACCCGGTCGTCGCGGACGTCGACGTGATTCCAGGGGTTGTAGTACCACCCGTACCACGGCGCGAAGTACTTTGGAGGATTGCCGAGAAACGCCCGCGCCCGATCCTGCTCGAGCTGCTGTCGCAGCTCCGGAGAGACGATGTTGAGGCGGGGGTCGATCGGTTCGAGACCCGCCGGGAGGGCGTCCTCGACCCTTGAGTACAGGCGTTCGTGCGGCGCCAGGACCGTCACCGTCACCCGCACGACGGCCCCCAGCGGGGCGCTGCTAATGGGCGTGTCGGGGTCGTCCAGCAGGGTGTAGCGATGGGAGACGGCGAAGCCCCGGTTGAGCGCTTCGATCTCCTGCGCCGGTGTGACGTAGCGCAGGTTGAGGCCGTAGTACAGCCGCCCCTCGCGGCTCGCGTCTCGCTGGAACTGCACGCGGGTGATCTCGCCCAGCGGCAGATCCTCCAGCGCGATCGTCGTCCCGTCGTGGTACTCCCCGGCAGGTACGTCGAACGTTCCCTCCAGCACGATGGCGGTGTTCAGCAGGACGTTGTAGTCGTAGACGCCGCGGTTCTCGCCAGTGAGGTCGGCAAAGGCTCCGAGCGAGGCCATCGCCTGCGCCCTCCCGACCGTCGTCTGCCAGCGGCCGGTGGAGCGGGCCACCACCAGCCAGCGCGCCGTCTCCTCAATCAGCGGGTGGCGTGGCTCGGCTTCGGTCAGGGCGCGCAGGACGAGCGCTGTCGACCGCACCGCGCGCCCGTGCATCGATCCCGGCCACCGCTCGTCCTCCCAGTGGTTACCGTTGGCGCTCGCGACCGTCGTCGCCGAGAGGTCGCTCAGGAGCGTGCGCACGGCCGTGTGGTCTGGCTCGTGCCCCGTGGCCAGCAGCCCGAGGATCAGGTACGCCCGGCCCCAACTCGTCAGCTTCGTGCGGTCCTGCTCGACGATCGCGCGCATGGCGCCCGCCGTGGCGCTGGTGGAGTCGCCCACGCCTCCCTTGCCCAGCGCGTACAGGAGGAAGGCGTGCTGGTTCGGATCGGGCGGTCGCTGGTAGTCCGTCCAGCGGTTCACGTAGTTGGCGATGAGCCGGGTCGTGTGCGAGAGCGTGTGCTCGGGGACGGCATGGCCGGCGTCCCTCGCCTCTCCCAACGCGACCAGTACCCAGGCCGTCACCCACAGGCTGGTGTCGCAGTTGGTCCGGCACCAGGCCCAGCCGCCGTCGTAGCGCTGCCCGTCGACCAGCGCCGTCAGGTCGGTTCGGAGCTGGCTGGCCTGCCGCTCTGTCAGGGAGCCCTGCGCCCGCTGCACCGCGATCGTCGCGATAACGCGGCTGGCCATGCGCTCGTACCCCTCCCACCGTTTCGGGGCGAAGTGCCCCAGCTCCACGTCGAGGGCGCCCACCAGGGAGCCTTGCAGCGACAGCTCCAGCGAGCCGCTGTCCGTGATCACGTAGTCGGGCAGGTAGACCGCCTCTACTGCTACCGCGTCGTCGACCACCCCGCCCGTCGCTGTCGCCTCCGGCGTCACGTCCAGGTGCACCGGAAGGCTCAGCTCGACGGCGTCCCCGTAGCCTCCGGAAGCGACCGCGGTAAAGCGCACGGTCGCCGTCCCCGCTTCGGTGACGTGCGCCGGCCACGCGAACATCGTCGATCCATCCGGCGCGATACGCGCCGTGAGCGTTGCGTCGTTCTCAAGGACGACGCCTTCGGCCGCCAGCGTTACGGCAACATCGCGCGCGGTGGTCGTGCCGTTGCGCACGAGCGTCCGCAGCGTCACCTCATCCCCAACGCGAAGGAAGCGCGGCAGCGCCGGGCGCACGAGGAGGGGCTGCGTCACGAGCAGCTCGCTCGTGGCTTCGCCGAACTGTCGCGCCCCGCTGATGGCGCGCGCCTGCGCCCGCCAGGTGGTCGCGTTGTCGGGCAGATTCAATTCGAAGCTCGCCCGCCCGTTCCCGTCGGTCGTGAGCTGGCCGATCCAGAGGGCCGTGTGCCGGAAGTTCGAGCGCACACGCGGGTCGGCGCCCGCGCCCTTCCCCGCCAGCTCGTCCTCCGATTCAGGCTCGCGGATCACATCGTTCGTGCGATCCACCGACACGGCCAGGGACGATCCCGTGTAGACGCCGAGCGCGCGCTGGAACCAGAAGGCTGCCATCCCGTCAGACCCCACCTCGTCCGCGAGCGAGAGCACGGCCTCGTCCACGATCGCCACCGACACCTCCGCCTCGACGCCCCGGCCCAGCCAGTCCGTCACCTCAACCTCGTAGCGCACCGTTTCGCCCGGGCTGGCGCGCTCCCGGTCCGGCTCGATGCGTACCTCCAGCTCCCGCGAAGCCGTCGAGACGGGCAGCTCGATATACCCGATGTTGTAGCGCGGGATCGGGTCCTCGTCCGTCGGCGCCCGGTAGAGGACGACGCCCACGTAGACGTTTGGCACGTGGTGGTCCTCGATGGGGATGCGCAACACCTCGCTGTTCGTCTCGAACGTGCGCACCTCGGTGCTCAGGATGCGACCGCGTTCGACCGTGACAAGGGCGGTGGCGCCTGGGAAGGGCGCCGGCACAAGCACCTCGGCCACGTCCCCTACCTCGTAGCTCTCGCGGTCGGCGACGAGTTCGACGATGTCGTCGGTGCGCACCCGCCACCGCGCCCACTGCCTCCCGCTCGCCCAGAGGTAACGCGAGGCCCGCGCGACGCGGCCCTCCTCGTCCTCCGACTCCACCACCAGCCGGTACAACCCCGCTTCGGTGGGCGTGAACGTGATCCGCGCCTCGCCGTCCGCGCCCGTCGTCACGGTCCAGTTCTCGATCTCGGTGTCCACCGGCTCGCTGTAGTAGTAGCGCCCCCGCGAGGTCTGCTCCTTCGTCGTGACCCACTCCCGCTTGATGGCACGAACCGTGACGGGCCGGTTGGGGGCGATGTTCGACTCGATGTCCGCCGTCACCAGGTGCACGGCCGTGGGCTGGCCTGCCCTGGCGACGTACGACTCTGGCCGGATGCCCGCGTACCAGCGCGCCGGGTGCACCGTTACGTTCGTGCTCCCCGCCACCGCCTGCGCGTTCGCGTCGACCACCGTCGCGCTGATGGTGAACTGCTGCGGACCCTCGCTGCCCCAGAGCTCGGCGGCCACGTCGAAGCGCGCGACCCCCGTGGCGTCCGTGCGGGCCGAGCCCTGCGACCGCACCGACCGGTCGTACCAGTAGTCGTAGTACCCGTCGTAGTCGTGGAACGAGTACCCCCAGTAGCCGGGAACGGAGAAGAAGGCGGGGGAGGCCAGCGCCGCCCACTCCACGTCCGCCTCGCCCACGGAACCCCCAAAGAAGAAGCTTGCGATCGCTTCCGCCGGGATCGTGTCACCGTCGATGAAGTGTGCCCCTTCCGTCTCCACTTCCACACGGAACTCGGGCACACGGAACTCCGCCACCGTGAACGAGGTCCCCGTGATGTGCCTGAGGCTGCCCGACGCGGTCTTCTCATAGAGTTCGACGTAGTAGGTGCCCGTGGCCGCGTCCTCGGGGAGGACGAGTGAGTCGGCGAGGGCGCCAAGCTCGTTCAGCCGTCCCTCGATCGTTGGGAGCTCGTCGTAGCGCGGGCCGCGGACGGACACTTCCACTTCGAAGTCTGCCGACGGCAGCGAGTAGACGGCGTCATCATCGAAGCGCACGACACCCTTGAAGTGGACAGTCTCGCCCGGACGGTAGATGGGCCGGTCCGTGTAGAGGTGGCCTCGCAGGCCCGGGTGGAAGCCGTACACGGGGACGTCGAACTGCCACGGTTCGCTGCCGAGGTTCCAGCCGGTCATGCTCGTGCCGTGGCGCCCCGGCGTCGTTGTTCGGGCCAGCGTACTTGTGCCCCAGCTGGACGACCCGTAGCCGTCCGCCACCGTCGCAAGGCCGTCGGCGTCGGTCGTGGCCACGGGGCCCTCCACCCAGACGGGCTCGCCTGCGAGCGGCTCTCCCGACTCGTAGTCGAGCGCCCAGACCAGCAGCTCGTCGTACGACTCCTTCGTGACGATGACCGTGTCGACGACGCTGAGCACGTACTTCACCCCGCCGGCGACGAGCAGGTAGTCGCCCCTGGGAAGGGGCTCGCCTTCGCCCAGGGAGGTGGAGTAGAGCTGGAGCGTCGCCTTCTCTTCCGGCGGGATGTCCACCCACCAGCTCCGCCTCTCCGGCAAGGACGGTACGAAGGGGACAAGGTGTCGCCTGCCGTCTTCGTCGTAGCGGTAGGTGTCGATGTACCCGCGGCGGAGCAGCGTCACCGCCTCCTCGTCGGTCAACGGGTGCAACACGAACAGGACACTCGAGTAGTGCTGGGAGTGGAAGTAGACCTCCGCGTCGGCAGAAGCCGAATACGTTACGAACCGGCCCGGAATCGCGAATAGGAGCCGCGGCCTCGGCGGGGGAGCCGCTTGCGTGGTGAAGGAGAACTCGTAGGCCGGCAGCACGCGCCCGCCGCGGTCGCGCGCGCCCTCTGCGATCGTCACCGTGTAGCTGGTCGAGTACTCCAGCGGTGCGTCGATGGACACCCACCGCCCGCCGTAGGAATAGACCCAGATGTCCTCCTCGTCGATCCCGCTGATTGAGATGAGGCCCTCGAAGGACTCGCTGTCCATCGGGTTGTTGAACTCGAGGTCGATGTCGGCGTAGTCGTAGTAGGTGTAGAGGCGGGCGGCGGTCTCCCCGTTTCGGGGCGAGGTGCTCACGAGCCGCGGGTAGTCGACCGTGCGGAACTGCCTCTCCAGGCCATGGGGCGTGGCCCAGCCGCTGGCCCCCAGCAGGCCGGCGGGGACGACCACCTCGTACCTGGTGCTCAGGTTGAGCTCACGGGCCGGCTGGAGCGTGACGGACGAACCGGCTTCGTCCCATTCGTATTGGACCGGGACCGCCTCCCCTCCGCTGGGATCGAGCTCGAACAGGCCGAGGGGATCGAGCAGGGCGTCCGTCGTGGGAGCGTTCCGGAGTGGCTGCCGCAGGGTCACGCCGGCCTCCACCGAGGCGCGGTCCATCCGCTGGTTGAAGCTGACGATGACCTCGGTGTCCAGCTCGACGTACCGGGAGTTTTGCCCAGGCCAGACACTGGTGACTGCAGGTCCGATCGAGCGGAAGGTCCACTCGTGGTCCTCCAGCAGGATGCCGTCTGCGGCCGACGTCAGGCCCGCGGGGATGCGCACGCGGTACTCGGTGCTCGGCTCGATCGCCGTCGGGATGAACCGGTAGAGGGAGGTGTTGAGCCACTCGCCCTGCCCCTCCAGCGGCGGGTCGATCTCCAGCACGTTCGGGCCGGGGCCCTCCTGCAGCACCGTCAGCGCCGCCACCGACCGGTTGAACTGCACGAAGATCTGGGCGTTCGGCGGCACCTCGGAATCCCCGTGCGCGGGGATGACGTACGCGACCTCGAGCTGGCCCTCCACCGTGAAGGCATGCACGTGGTCGTCGGGTAGCCCCGATGCGGCGGCCTTCACCACCACCTCGTACTGCCCGCCCCGCACCCAGCCCGGCCAGGCCGGCTGGAACAGCAGCGTCTGCTCGTCGATCCAGGCGTAGGACCCCTCGATGGGCGGCTCGATCGACACGAGCTGTGCCCCGTCCGCCTGCGCGGGCGGCTCCTCGAACGCGATCGTGAGCGTCGCCAGCGGTGGCACGAGCCCGCTCGGCGAGACCGACACCAGCGTGGGCGACTGCGGCTCACCCGCTGGCGTCGGGGAAGGCGAGGCGGTCGATGCCGCCGACGCGGTGGCAGCGGGACTGGTAGCCGCTGACGAGGCCGTCGCGGTCGTTTCGGCAAGGGTCTCGGACTCGGCCGCCATCTCGGCCACGGCCGCGAGCTCCGGACGGTCCGTGTCCGCGCTGTTCCGCCAGAACGCAAGCGCCAGCAGCGCCACCGTCACCAGGACTGCACCCGCAATCACACTGGCACGGCGCCGGGACATCGTCGCCAGTCGCGTCCGCAGCGCGTCGATCATGGCTCACGCACCTCGAACCGAGTCGATGCCGTCTCTGTGCCTCCGTCTGCGAGGATGGCCACGACCCGCAGCGTGTGCACGCCCGGATTCAGCTCCCAGATGAGCTGAGCGTCGGGGCCGGTGGCGCTGCCCACGGACTCGCCGCCGATGAAGAACTCGATCCGCTCCGCCGTGGCCGGCGCCGAGACGCGCAGGATCATCTCCTGTGCCGGAAGCTCGGGTGCGAGGAAGAGCACCGCCCCGCGCGACGGCTGCACGATCGTGAGGCCACTTCCCGCCGCGCCATCCCCGGCCTCCGCCAGCCGGAGGCCGGCTTGCGCGGCCCAGGCGCGCGCCTCCACCGGCGGATTGATCGCCAGGCGCCCGTCCGCGGCGAGGAGGTAGTACGACTCCACCTCCGTCGGCTCCGTCCCGGCGATGAACCACTCGCGCATCGGCGAGGGGCAGTGCAACCCGGGGAGCAGCCCCGTAGGAGCGCAGACCGTTACGGCCTGCACCGAGGGTGGGGGCTCGAAGCTCCGCTCCGGCCGGTAGGCCGAGACCGCCACCATCACGTCGCGCCAGATCGGAGCCGCCCCCTCCAGCCCGGGCAGGTTGACCATCGACTCGCCGTCGGCGTTGCCGACCCACACGCCCACGGCGTGCTCCGGGGTGAATCCCAGCGCCCAGCTGTCCCGGAACCCGGAGGTCGTCCCCGTCTTGACCGCCGCCGCGAAGGGCGTGTCCAGGGCCGAATCGAAACCGAAGGCGGGCGCCCGCGCGAACGGGTCGCTGAGGATGTCGGCCAGCAGGAAGGCGTGCCCCGCGCTGATCGCGCGCTCGCGCGGCCTCGCCTCGCGTTCGTAGAGCACCTCTCCCGTAGCCGCCACCCGCACGCGCTCGATCGTGTACGGCTCCGCGCGCAGGCCGCCTGCCGCCAGGGCTCCGTACGCCGCCGTCAGGTCGAGCAGCCGCACCTCGGCCGCCCCCAGCACAATCGCCAGGCCGTGCGCCTCGGCGGGACCGAAGTCCCGCAGGCCGAAGCGCCCCGCCATCTCCAGGAACGCCGCGATGCCGATGTCGTCGAGCGTGCGCACGGCGGGCACGTTCAGCGACGACGCCAGGGCCGTGCGCAGCGGCGTCGGTCCCCGGAAGCGGTGGTCGAAGTTGGTGGGCCGGTACGAGCCATCCGGCGTCTCGAATCCGGATGGCACGTCGAGGAGGGGTGTCGCCGCCGTGTAGCCGTGCTCGAGCGCGGCCCCATAAAGGAAGGGCTTCAGCGCCGACCCCGGCTGCCGCAGCGCCACCGCCATGTTGACCTGTCCCGTGTCCTGCGCGTCGAAGTCGGCGCTCCCCACGAGCACGACCACCGCCCCGCTCTCTGCCTCCAGCGCAACGACCGCGCCGTTGCCCGCGTTGCGGTCGGCCACGCGCCCGAGGTGGGCGCTCAGGGAGCGGATGGCCTCACGCTGCAGGGTCGCGTCCAGTGTCGCTTCGATGACCAGCCCCGATCGCCCAGCAAGGTCGGGCCGTACGGCGGCCAGCTCTTCCTCGACCATCAGGGTGAAGTGCGGCGCCAGTGCCGGTTCCGTCGTCTCCACGAAGCCCAGGGCAGTGGCCGCCGCCTCGCCTGCCTGCGCGGCTGTTATCGCTCCGGTGGCGACGAGGCGGTCGAGCACGTAGCGCTGGCGGGCCTTCGCCGGGCCGTCGGCGGCTTCCTCGCCGTAGACGCCGGGAAGCTGCGGCAGCCCCGCGAGGTAACTCGCCTGCGCGAGGTCGAGGTTGCGCGCGCTCACGCCGAAGTAGAGCCGCGCCGCCGCCTCAATGCCGTAGGCGCCGCGCCCGTAGTAGACGTGATTCAGGTAGGTCTCGATGAGCGTGGACTTGGGGTAGCGCGCTTCCAGCTGGAGCGCTGTGAGGGCCTCCCGTGCCTTTCGCAGGAGCGCGGGCGCGCCATCGTCGAGGTACAGCTCCCGTGCCACCTGCTGGGTGATCGTCGAGGCTCCGCGCGGCCTGGATGCACTGGTGGCCGCCTCTCCCAGCGCACCTGCCACGGCCAAAGGGTCCACCCCGATGTGGTTCTCGAACCGCTTGTCTTCGGCTGCGACGGTGGCTACCACCGCGATAGGCGCGATCGCCTCGAGCGCCACCGGGATACGCACCCCCTCCGTGGCGTCGCGGACGAGGACCACACCCTGCCGGTCGACTACGAGTGATCCGGCGACCGGGGCTCGCTCATCGATCGGGGCGAGCGGTGCGAGAAAGGCGTAGGCGAGCAGGGCCCCGGCCGTCCCGATGCTGCCCGCGACCGCGACCATGCCGACTCGGGCGACCAATCGCGCCACTGCAGTGAGTCTCCCTCGACCATCGCTCTCGCCGTTCATGCGAGCCAATCTACAGCCCGGGTGCTCGATTTACCCCGTCCGTTTGAGTGGGAGACCTCATCACTCTCCAGATTCGCTGCGGCAACGGACCACCAGACTGGACAAAATCGAGAACCTTCGCTCTGACGTTGCCGTTGGCACTGTAGTGACCTGAGCCGGGCTTCGGGCCTGCTGGTTCGTTGCTACTGGGCGGTGCGCGTGCGCCCTGTCTGTTCAGGGCTGGTCGTCTGACGTTTCCCGTTCGCTGGAGCTGGCCGTGACGGAGGCGATGATCTGGTCAAAGAGAGCGCCCACATTGCGCACGGGGTCGGCCAGGACCTCCCGCCCCAGCTCGGCGCCGGCCGTCGAGAGGGTCAGGTAGGAGCCGCTCCCCATGTCCTGCGCCGTCACGCTCGTCTGGCCCGCTTCGCCCGCCCGCAGGCGCATCCCGTCGGGGATCGTGATCACGAAGGCCAGGTCGTGCAGGCGCCACTGCGTCTCGCCGTCGCCCTCGGCGATGTGGTGGACGGCGATCCGGGGATGGGTGGCGCCTGCGTCCTGCGTGGCTCCGTCGGTGGCATTCGACGGCGTGCTCCCCACACCTCCCAGGACGGGGCGGACCTGGAAGCGATAGCCGGTGGCGCCGTTGAGGCCGGAGACGCGGTAGGCGCGAGTGTCCCCGGTACTGGCGGGCATGTCCGTCCAGTCGCCCCAACTGTCCGCGCCGGCTGCTCGCATGCGGTACTGCCAGCCGCTTGCGTTCAGGGGACCGCCGAGCCACTCGAGGTCCAGGGCGTCCGTGGCTCCGTCGGAGATCACCAGCAGGGAGAGCGGTGGGCGCTCGGCTGCGTCAGCCACGCTTCGTTCCGGTCCGTCGCTATCTCCGTCCGGCGACGCCGCGAGCGTGCAGGGTGTCGCCGACGCGGTGTAGGTGGCCGTCACCGTCTTGTCGCGGCTCATGTAGATGGTCGTCGTGCGCGAGGTGCTCGTGGAGTCGCCGCTCCACCGGTCGAAGATCAGGGAGAAGCCCAGCACGCACTGCGCCGCGGGCGCCGAGATCGACACCCAGGTGTTGGCGTCGTAGGTTCCCGAACCGGTTCCGCCGTTTACCGTCAGCGTGTACTGGCGGGTGAAGAGGGCGTTGACTCTCACCGTCGGGATACTCACACCCCACCTGCCCGCCGTCGTCACCGTGCAGGTCGAAGACGTGCCGCTGCAGCCGCCGCCGGACCAGCCGCTGTGGCGGTAATCGGACTCGGCACTGGCCGTGAGTGTGACGTCTTCACCGCAGCTCACGGTGTCGCCACCCTCGACGGTGCCACCGCCGGGAGGGCTGGGGCTACCCGTGACCTTGCAGCTCTGACGCGTGAAGTTCGCCGTGAGGACGCCGCTGTTGGTCGGCTCCACGCTCGTGTCGCCGCTCTCGGAGCAGACGGTCGAGCGGGGCGTGCCGGAGATGCCCAGCAGCCCGTCCCAGTTGCCGAAGCAGTAGTTGGCGCTTGCCGAGGCAGTGATGTTCACCGAGGTCCCGCACTGCACGGGACCGCCACCGCCGACCGTGCCCGAGCCGGTGCCCACCTCCACCCCCACGGTGCAGGTGCGCTTGCCGAAGTTGGCCGTCACCGTGCGGGTGGGAGTGGTCCCGCTGGTCGTCACCGTGCAGGTCTCCCCGCTGCAGCTGCTCTCCGACCAGCCCGTCACCCGCCAGCCCACGCCCGAGGGCGTTGCCGTGAGCGTGACGTCCTCGCCGCAGTCGACCGTGTCGCTGCCGCTCACGCTGCCCCGCGCGGCGTGGCTCGGCACGCCCGTCACCGTGCACTGCTTCGTGAAGCTTGCGGTGACGGTCACCGTCGTGGGCGAGCCACCCGCTGTGCCGACGGTGACGAGACAGCTCCGGCTCGTGCCGCTGCAGCCTTCCCCGGACCAGCCGCTGAAGCGGTAGTTGGCGGCGACCGTCGCCACCCTCGCCGTGCGCGTGTCGCCGCAGTCGACCGTGCCGCCCCCGCTCACCGTGCCCCCGGCTGTGGGGTCGGCCTCGACCTCGAGGGTGCAGCGCGAGGTGAAGTCGGCCGACACGCCCCGGTCCCTGTTCATCGTCACGTAGGCGGTGTTGCCGCTGGAACTGTCCGCGCCCGTCCAGCCGCTCAGCCTATATCCTGTGTTCGCCGTCGCTTGCAGCGTCACATCCGTGCCGTGGGCAAAGGGGAGTGTGCTCCGCGTCGAGCGCGGCTCCGCATCACCCCTTGTGCTACGGGTGGCGAAGGCGATCACGTTCCCACCGGCAGGGGGGTTGGCGGCGTAGGTGAGCGTGCGCGTCAACGGCGTGAACGTCGCCCGGACCGTGCGGCTCCGCTCCATCGTCACCGCGCAGGTGTTGCCGGAGCAGCCGGACTCGCTCCAGGCGCTCACGTAGTAACCGGTCCTGGGCTTCGCCGTGGCCGTCAGCTCCGTGCTGGCGTCGCAGTCCACCGTGCCCCCGCCGCTCACCGTGCCCCAGGCTGTGTTCGAGCTCTGCACCGTGAGGGTGCACTGCTTCGCGAAGCTGGCGGTGACAGTCACCGTCGTGGGCACGCCGCCGGTGTTGCCCACGGTGACGAGACAGCTCCGGCTCGTGCCGCTGCAGCCGCCATCCGACCACCCGCTGAAGCGGTAGCCAGCGGTGACGCCGGTAACCCGCGCCGTGCGTTCCGTCCCGCACGCTCCCGTCCAGTCACCGCTTACCTGCCCGCCGGCCGAGGGATCGGCGACAACATCGAGGGTGCACTGCGGCGGCGTGAAGCTGGCCCTCACGGTCACGGTGGTGGGCGGACCGCCTTCCGTGCCTACGGTCACGCTGCAACTCCTGTTGGTGCCGCTGCAGCCACCACCCGACCACCCGCCGAAGGTGTAGTTGGCAGTGACGCTCGTCACCCTCGCCGGGCGCACTGTTCCGCAATCCCCCCTCCAGTCGCCGCTGACCGTTCCACCAGCTGCAGGGACGGCCTCCACATCCAGGGTGCACTGCGGCGGCGTGAAGTTGGCGGTGACGGTCACCGTCGTGGAAGGTCCGCCAGTTGTGCCGACGGTGACCTTACAACTCCTGCTGGTGCCGCTGCAGCCGCCCGACCACCCGCTGAAGGTGTAGTTGGCCGTCACGCCCGTCACCCTCGCCGTGCGTTCGGTTCCGCAGTCCCCAGTCCAGTGGTCGCTCACCGTCCCCCCAGCCGCCGGGTTCGCCTTGACCACCAACGTGCACTGGGGGACCTCAACTACCTCGATACTGACGCTTACCGTGTCGGCGTCGCTGTCGGCACGGTTGTCGTCGGCGTCGTGCACCTCCAGCTCCGCCGTCGTCGTCCCCGCCGTTGTCGGGGTGCCTGAGATGGTAGGCACTCCATCGACCACCGCCAGCGTCAGCCATGACGGCTCCGGTGAGAGGGTGTAGGTGAGGGCGCCGTTGCCGCCGCTGGCCACCGGCAGTTCCACACTGCCTTCCCTATTCACCGTGAACGGCGCCATCAACGTCTCCACCGCGAACATCGGAGCGGTGTCGGGCGGCTTGACCGTGATCGTGACGGTCACGGTGTCGGCGTCACTGTCCGCGACGTTGTCATCGGCGTCGTGCACCTCCAGCTCCGCCGTCGTCGTGCCGGCCACCATCGTGCCGGTCGTCGTCGCCTTCCTCGCCAACTCCGCCGTCTCCGAGTCGAACTCGAGGCCCGCCGGCACAGGATCGAGGCTGTAAGTCAGGGCGCCGTTCCCACCGGTGGCCTGAGGCAAATGGACGCTCTTGAGCACCCCGACCTGGAACGTCTGGCTGTCCGTCGCCACGGCAAACTCAGGGGCCGTGTCGACCTCGAAGACGGGGGTCACGGTCGTATCTGCGTTCACCGGCATGTTCAGGGGGTTACGGGTACGCGTCTCGGCGGTCGCCTCGTGAGCACCATTGCTCTCGTCTGTGCGAATGACCCAGTGCTCAAATAGATAGCCATCGTCAGCCACCGCGGTGATGCTGACCATGGTCCCGCCTGTGACCCTCGGTGGGCAGCTATCCTCAGTACCCGCAAGCCTGCATGCCGCACTCCCGCCCATCTCCTGGTCGGAGACAGTCAGCAGGTACGTCCGCGTAAAGAGGGCGGCCACCTCGACTGCCTCCGACATCTCAAGGTCACAGGCGGCCATGGTGCCGTGGCCCGTAACCTCGCTGGAGTCGGAGTCGCAGCCACTACCCTTCTCGAACTCCCAGCGGGCGAAGAGGTAGGTCGGGGCCGCCAGCGCCTTCAGCGTGACCACCGTCCCCTCCAGGAATGCTCGGTCGCAGTCCACCGAAGTCACGCCCACGGTGCAGATGACGCTCCCACCTTCGCCCGCCGTTGCCTCCAGCTCGTGCTTGATCCGGGGCGTCGCCGTTACCTTCCCGCTCGGCAGGCTCCAGCCCGATGCGCTCCTTACCCGCATTTGCAGCGTGTAGGTGGTTCCGTTCGTGAGACCTGTCAGGATGTGGGTTGTGGCCGTTGCGGCAATACCGGGTTGCCACAGCCCCCAGGTGGTCCCGCCGTCAGTGCTTGTGCGTACGCCGTATTCTCTGGCGCCGGTGACGGCCTTCCAGGCAAGCTCGATCTCCCCGTCTCCCGCCGTCGCCGTCAGGGCCGTGAAGGTGGCGGTCACGAATGCCGACTGCGAGAGCCCGCTCGTCGTCACTGTGCAAGTCGTCCCGCTGACGCTCGAGCAGCCGCTCCAGCCCGTGAAGGTGTAGTCCGTGTTCGCCGTGGGCGTCAGCGTGACGTCGTCTCCGCAGGGGACGTCGTCGTTTGCCCGCCCGCTGCTGTTCGCATCGACACTGCCGCCCGTCTGCCCGCTGATGACCGCCCCGCCAATGTCCACCGGGAGTGCGTTGCCCGTCACCGTGCACTGCTTGCGCGTGAAAGCGGCTGTCACATCTGCAGCGGTCGCGCTTCCCTCTACTGTACCGAAGGTGAGTGTGCAGGTCGTGGAGGTGGGTTCACAGTCGATGGTTAGCCCCGACGCCGGCGCGACCGTCCATCTCGTGAATTCATAGTTCGGGTTCGTCAGCTCCACCTCGAGCTGACGCCTGCCACAGGCGGCAGTTCCGCCGCCGCTAACGCCGACACCGTCAACGCCAAGTGCGTGCCCACCCGCGTCACGAACGGCCACATCCACCGTACAGGTGGTGGGTACCAGGCCGGCTTTTGGTGTGCCGCTGTCCGTTACCGTCGCGCTGCGAATGAAGCGGTCGCTCGCCGCACGCAGTTCCACATCGTATCCGGTCCCATTCGTCAGGCCCGTCAGCAGGTGCGAGGTCCCGCTGACGGGGGTCCATGTTGCTGGCCAGTCGCTCGCGGTGGAGGCCTTGTACCGAAACTCGTAGCCCGTGATCGCGTACCCGGCATCGGCCGCCGGTTCCACCTCGTTCCACGCCAGCGCCAGTAGGGTGTCGCCGGGTGCTGCATACAGCCCCGTCGGTGCGGCTATCGTCGGACAGGCTGCGACGGCTGATGCTGCTGGGGTGCCGCTCGCAGATCGAAACTTGAACATCCAGGTATCCGAACAGAAGGCGGGCAAGCTGCCCCGCGGGCCTGGAAAGCCCTTTGTGGCGTCGCTCGTGTTACGGTTCCGTGTATCCCCGCCCGGGGGCTGGGGACTGTCTTGGTGGAGGTGTGGGCCGCTGGTTGGGCACCTCTTGCCGTCTGTTGTCCGCGTCAGGGTTGCCTGCCTCAATATCTTGGGCTTCAACTTCGTACCCAGGTTTAGCAGCCGTATCTTTCGCCCGGGGTTGTAAAGAGTGTCGTCGAAGCTAGTTTCCCGCTGGTCCAAGCCATACATCCCGGCGGCGGCCGTCAAGAGCGCAGGTGTCACGGGATCCTTCGTCCAGGCGGCCAATGCGATGGTTCCCACTGGCGACAGCGCAAGTGCGGCTAGCCCAGAGTCATCCGATGGCAGGTTGATCTTGTTCGCGATGAGCACGGAGGGAACAACATGGAGGTAGCGGACCCTCCCCACTTCGTTCAGGGCGGAGTCGCGCACTACGACCTCGACGAAGCGGCACCCTGTCGTGTCAGGCGTGCTAACGGCGAACGTCTCGGCGGTTAGGTGGTCGCTGTGTGTCACTGCCCGGAATCCCGCGAAGACGGACGTTCCAGCGGCAATGCCAATGTCCAGCCCATCGCGAGCCTTGTCCGTGGCCAGGGTTCCACCGCAAGCTCCGTGCCAGCCGCAGGTCAACTTCAGATCGCGCGGCCCGTACGTCGAACTGCGACCAGAGATGAAACCCGGCTGGATACCAGGGAGCACTTCGTACTCATAGTCAAATGCCGTCTGCGCACCACCCTTGGTTGCGGGCTCGCCAGCGAAAGGCATCACTGTAAGCCCGAGCATGACCACAACCAGGGCCGCCAGAAGCGTGATCGTCTTTCTCACCGTGGATTTGCGCCCTCAAACAAGCTACGCGCAATTGCTATCACTGGCGCAAGATTGGCACCAAGCATGTTTCGGTCGGACGACATCACCTCGTAGACGGTCTCCGTAGCCGGGTCGAAGATCGCGACGACGATGGTGCCGGAGGGATGATGCTGTTCACCTAGCGGGCTGTACAGAACCCAGGCGGGCCGTCCCGCTATCACCATGATCTCTCGCACGATCAACCTGGGTGGGCTGTGGTTCGTCAGCCAACTCGCCGCGAGTTGGCTCCGCCGCACATCAGCGTAGTAGCCCCATACCCTCGCGGCCGGATACCCGTCAGCGTTGAACCAACCTGCGCTGTATCCCCAGACTGGGCCACCCATGTCGCCAATCTCGGCATACCAGAACGTCCAGCCCGTCGGCCATTCCGGTTCTCGCCAGTAGCGGAGTGCTTGTGCATCTGCAAGTTCAGTTGTGTACATCGGACTGACGAAGTCAGGCTGCCGCCCCGGATCAAGGTGGAGGACTGGCTGGAGAGCGATGCTTGCGGGGGAGTTCCCAACCGCTCCCGGCCTAGGTTGCGTATGCGGGGTCAATTGCCAGGCACCATGCACGACAGCGAAGTCGGTGAGGCTGGTGCCGCCGAGGTGCTCGAGCGGCAGCTCGGCCGCGGCCTTGAACGTCACCGTCGCCGAGGTCGGCACCGAGCCCGTCTGGCAGCCCTGGAAGACGTAGGTCTCCCAACGCACCCCAAACTCCCTGTGGGTTGCCGTCGCCTCTGCTTCCGGCACGTCCGTGACGCGGTAGCGCACGAAGCAGTCGTCGGCCTTGTGCCACTCGATCAGATGGCCCGTCTCCACGGAGTCGTAGAGGGCGGTCTGGGAGGCACCGTGGGCGTCGAACTTGTGGATGAGGAGGGCGGTGGTGGTGCCGTCGCGCAGGGCCTCGTAGGTGGTGACGGCGGTGGACGTGTCGTCGGGGTCGGAGAGGAAGGCGTAGCTGCCCGCCGTCGTCACGGCGCCGGTCGTGTCGTAGGCGTTGTAGCTGAGGGTGTCCGCCTCCACGGAGAAGACCGTCGTCACCACGGTGTCGCCGATCTCGGGCTTGCCGTCGGGCCTGGGACGCACGAAGGGCCGCGCCCGCTTCAGGTCGTAGGTGATCAGCGTGGCGGCGGCCTCGTCCTCCGACACCGTGAAGGTGTAGGTCGTCCCCACGGGCGGGATCAGCCGCGCGGCCGACACCGGGTAGGGTTTGCCCTGCGGCGACCGGTCCAGGTAGAAGCGGGTCCAACCGGTAGGCAGCAGCGCGGCCGTCACAACCGTGTACTGCTGCCCCCGCTCCACGTAGTAGCGCCCGTCGCTGTTCGCCGTCAGCAGCAGGTCGGCGGGGATGTCCGTCACCTGCGCGTAGTCGTCGGGAGCGCCCTTGTAGACAGCGCGGATGCAGTCCGCCGCCGTCGTCGTCGCGCAGCGGGTCGCGGGCAACGCGGCAAACGTCGCCGTCACCGTCTTGTCCGCGTCCATCGTGAGTACGCACGTCGAGGACGTGCCGCTGCAGCCGCCGCCCCAGCCCGTGAAGCTGTGCGTGGCGTCGTTCCAGCTCGCCGTGAGCGTCACCTCGGTGCCGGAGTCGTGGGTGGTCGTGCCCGCCGGCGTGACGCTGCCGCCCGCCCCCATCTCCGTCACGGTGAGCGTGTGCGTGGCTGGCTCGAAGGTGACGCTCGCCGTCTTGTCGGCATCCATCGTCAGCTCGCAGGTCGTGCCGCTGACCTGGCTGCAGTCGTCGCCCCAGGAGGCGATGCGGTAGCCCGCGTCCGGCGTGGCCGTCACCGTCACGCTCGTGCCCACGGCGTAGCTGTGCTCGCCCGCGGCCGGGTCGATGCTCCCGTTCGCCCCCGCCGAGGTCGTCAGCGTGTGCTGCGGCAACGCCTCGAAGGTCACGCTCGCCGTCTTGTCGGCGTCCATCGTGAGCGTGCAGGTCGTGCCGCTGGCCGCGTTGCAGTCGTCGCCCCAGGAGGCGATGCGGTAGCCCTCATCCGGCGTGGCCGTCACCGTCACGCTCGTGTCCTCGTCGTAGCGGTGCGCCCCTGCCGCCGGGTCGATGCTCCCGTTCGCTCCCGCCGACGTCGTCAGCGTGTGCCGCGGCGGACAGTCCGGGAGCCCGAGCCGGCTGAGGTCTTGGATCGGCACATCCTTCAGCGGCAGGGGCACGCACCCCGTCAACGAGTTCCCGCTGAGTGACAGCACCAGCAGCTCCGAGAGGTCGCCCAGCTCGGGTGGAATCGACCCTGTCAGGCTGTTGCTGTCGAGTTCCAGGAAGATCAAGTCCGCCAGACTCCCCAACTCCGGCGGAATCGGCCCCGTCAGGCGGTTGACCTGGAGCTGCAGGTGTTCGAGTTCCGTCAGGTTCCCCAGCTCTGTGGGAATCGACCCCGTCAGCCGGTTGTCGCGCAGGACCAGCCTCGTCAGCGAGCTCAGGTTCCCCAGCTCCGCGGGGATAGGCCCCGTCAACTGGTTCCAGCCAAGGCTGAGCCGCTCCAGCTTCGTCAGGGCCCCTAGCTGTGCCGGAAGCGTCCCCTCGAGGCCGTCTGCCCCAAAGTCCAGCCTCGTGACGCGCCTGGGAGTGCCGCTCACCCTGACCCCACGCCAGCTCTTGATGGCCGTGCTCCCGTTCCAGTTGCCCATGGGATGCCAGTCCGTGGTGTCCATGTCCCCCACGAGCACGTCCCTGATCGCCAGCAAGGCCTCACAGTCGCTCACCAGCCCGGGGTTACTGGCGGGGTTGGGGACCACCGTTCCGTTCGAGCAGGCCTCCGCGGCCGTCGCTGTCTGTCCACCGGAGGTGAGGAAGAGCACCCCGTACACCACCAGCAGGGCCACCCCTCCGGCGATGGCGCCACGCAACAGCCCGCCGCGGAACGTGGAGCCGGTCAGCTGCGTCGGGGTCACAAGCGCGCCTCTCCTGCGAAAGGCGCCCCACATGGGGGCGCCTCGCCCGGATCACGCTACACGGACACACCCTCCGCTGTCAGACTACTTTCGTAAGCATACCGTGAGTATCATGGCAAAACTGATGAGTTCCTGTAAGGTCAGCACAAGAAGGCTCCGCGACCCCTCAGGGCACCCCCCACACCACCACCAGCACCACCCAGGCGACTCCAAAGCTGAGGGCGAAGCCGACCGCAATCCCCAGGACTCCTCGTCGCACGTCTCTCTGCATCACAGCCGTATCACTGCCACGGACGCAATCCTCTCCGAGACCAGGCTCCAGCACACGAGCCGGCGGCGGTCCTCGGGGCCGGGCTTCCCCGGCATGTTCGAGATGTGATACGTGCCGGCCTCAGGGGCTGACCCCGAGGCGTACGGCGATCTCGGCGTTTGTCCCGCCCTTGCGCAATTCCCCAAGCACGCGCCACTCGGCCAGCGTCAGACATCGGGGGTGGCGCGGGCGGGCGTCGCGCTTGCGCTCCATGGCAGCATCCTAGCGTAGGGAGATGGCAGGTTTCTCTACCCGACCGGGATACCGGGCAGGGCTCCCAGCGGCGCCTGAACGGATGAGACGATCACGGAGCCGGTGGGCTCCACCAGACGGGACAAAATCGAGAACCTTCATCCTGACGTTTCCGTTGGCACCACCGTGGTCCTGAACTCGCCCACCTCCCCGAGAAGGACATCGAGTCGATCTGGTTGTTCATTCGCTTTCGGCGCTGGCGCCGCCGCCAACGCAGGGGGCCGATGTAGCGAGGTGAACAGGGGGCGTCGGCCCCGTTAGGGATGCTCTAAATGACTGAGCGGAGCAGGTGAACTGATGCGGCCACGTGGGGGTGCCGACGAGGGGCGCATGGGCTGAGTGGACGGTGTGCTACCGTTGGTTGGGTAGCACCTCCCCCACCGACACACGATGCTCACCAGTTTCGCCAACCTGCTTCGTTCGCGTCTCGCGGAGGTACTGCGGTCCCCGGAGCCCACGTCACCCTCCCCCCTTGAGAGCCTTATCTCTCCCGACCGGGACAGGCGTCGAAACGAAGAGTCTGCACCCCCGGCGGACGAGCAGATCGACCGCCCCTGCATCTGGGGAGTTGAGTTCTTCACGCCCGCCTACATCGACGGACTGGAGGCAGGGCTCCTCCGGATGGGTTGGGGAAGAAGTGATACCAGCACCGCGCATCCTGACCCAATCGTCTGGCTAAGGGACTTGAGCCGACATCGCCACAGCGGTGCTTCGCTCCCCCTGGGGGTGCTGACCACTGATGAGTCCCCTGCCTTCCTGCTGTCCCATCGCGTCCCTGATCTCCCGCAGAGCGCGGAGCATGCGCAGGCCCGCATCTCGGCAATAACCCCCTCTCTATTCTCGGTGACGGTTTGCTTCGTCATTCGAGAAGATGTTGTGGAGAAGATGAACCGGGTTCTGTGGGAGCAGAAGGCGTCCTACGTCGTTTCTCGTGATGGCCGGGACTCGCTACTTGATCCCTACTCGCAGAAGTCCATGGAACTTGGAGAAGCGCGGGAGGCCCTGGGCGGTGAGGTTGCGGCCTGGTTCGCTCAATGGTTGCCAGGCGTGTTCTCCTCCGAGCCGCGCCGCGATATTCCTACCTGGGAATTCGTGACGTCCGAGGCAGCGCATCCACTAACGCTCAAGGCCGAGAAGAGGCCGTCATTCCGGTCGTACCTGAATCTCATCGGATTCAGGCTGGGATTCGATGCCTGGAGCCATGGCAGGCTCCAGAGCCTGCACCTCAATTCGAGCGAGTCGCCTAGTCATCCCTTGTTGGTAGGGAACAGTCAAGCGCTACGTGCCATCTCCAAGGATGGTGATGAACTCCAACGGCATGACCTCGTCAACGCCGTCGATGAAGCGTTGTGGGAGGTCCTGCCAGCATGGGCTGTTGTTCCGTTGGTCAATCTATACACGCAAGAGCTGCTCAACGAGGTTGTTCCTGCTCGCGGCTCCGTAGAACAGGCTCTCGACAACTTGCGCGAAGGGATGCTGCGTAGAATCGATCTGTCGGCTGTAGCATCGGAGCTCCGGGACATTTGCGAGGGGGACCACTGGCTCTGGGATGAGCCCGACGAGTTCGTGATGACGCGGCCTGGGGCTTCCCCTGCTGATACGACGCTGGGTGAACACCTCAGATTTGTCATTGGGAATCAAGCCGGCTGGCTCTGCGAGGCCGATCGCTCGGTGCGGGACCGTGTCCTGCAGTACGGCACCCTCCTCGCATCAGAGGAGAGTATCCGCCTACAACGAAGAACCACGAGGCTCACGTGGGCAGTGCTCGGCTTGGCGCTCGTGACGGCCGTGACGCAAGTCTTTCTGGCGCAGTGCGCGTAGCGGCCGGCCCGACACACGCCTTGCCAGGACTCGGAGTCCGCGACACTCCGCATGCCTGTCTACATGTCGTCCCTCGGCGGGCAGAGCGCGTGGTAGTGACTCGCCGGCCCGCCCGTGAGATCCTCGGTGTGCGAGTGCACGTGCCACGGCGACAGAAGACCGAAAGAGCCCACTCTAGCCTTGTTCAGGCAGGGTTGACGGATGAGCCCGACGTTCAGTTCAAAGGACTTCATCACCCTGGTGGGACAGGATCTCATCAGGGAGTGCGGAGCAGCCCGGCAGGCGACGACTCCATCACTGACCGGCGCGGCCATTGAGATGCCAGCCCGTCAGAAGCTGGAACAGATCCTTCCAAGGGAGATCGCGGTGGGCTCCGGCTGCGTCATTGACAGTTGAGGGGAGTGCAGCCGATGGCAACCACACGAAGTGAGCCGCCTCCCGAACTAGAAGACGCGATGGTGCGGATCGCGGTTGCCCGCGAGCGCTATGTGGCTCTGGGGAATGAACTGGACATCTTCCTGTACCGCTACATCGAAGGCATGTTGGTGGGCTGGGATGATGATGGTGCATACAGCGTTCAACTCAGAGAGCCTGACGCGAGCAACGTGAGTGGTCGCCCGCAGGTCCTTACCATCGAGATTCTGGAGGGCTCCGAGCAGCCTTGGACTATCTGGTTCTTCAACTCTCGCGGATAAACGCTCCGGACTTGAACGTGCGTGCACCACAGTTCGTCATCGCTGACGACGAGGACGAGTTCAAGCGGCAAGTCAAGAACCGGCTGCGGTACCTGACACCCGAGCAAAATGCCTTGGTGGAGCGGTGCCAACCCTTCCGTGAAGGGGGAATGCTGGGAGTACTACGAGACATGACAGGGCAAAGCAAACACAGGCAACTGCTGACCTTGAGGGACTGCACAGGCCTGGACATTCACTTCGCCGAGATCGAGAAGCAAGACAACTACGAGGGGTATTTCATGTACGAAACGGGCGAGGGGGGCGCAGTATTCGCAAGGCCTTCCACTACCCCGGACTTTAGACTAGACGGCGAGTATCTCTTGATGCCCTTCCTCAACGCCATGATCGACGCTATCGAGAGCATCATCCGGGTGTCCTTCAGATTCTTTCAGGATCGTCCACGCTGAGCTGGACAAGCCGACACGCTTCCATCGTCACTACGGCAGCATCCGAGGACCAGCCATCCAGGCTTCGGTGTTCAACGAATTCGTCCCAGGACCGTGGATTCAATATGCTCCGAAGATGGTGGCAATACTCAACGGAGGCGCCCGCAGCTGCTTTCGGTCGAGCTCGTCCTCGCCGAGCGGCAAGTCTCGGCTAGGTCGTAGGCGAGAGCGCTTCCCGAGCGTTGAGGCGCCACGATCAGCGAGAGGCCACGATGCGGCGGGCGCGGGAAGGATCGTTGACCCGAAACTCCATATGAGCGGCGACCGTGACAACAACGTGTGCTTGGAGCTTCCGCAGCTTCGATCCCCGGTCGGGCTCGTCGGCGAAGTGGTCTGGATTCGCCTCCAGGAGTTCCTGGGCATGTTCGGCAGAGATAGGCTCGACATCGACGAGCAGGTCCTGGTTCCCTTCGACCCGCGTACGCACGAATCGCCCCCACGCTCCCGGCTCGACGACGTACAGACGTCGCTCACCCGCGATTCTCCCCTGGATGACTGGATGACCGTGGTGCCTGCCGAGCCCATCCTTGTGGTCGGCATCCCCTCTTCGCCGCCAAGGTTCGTATCCCTCATGTTCGTGCACGTCGAGGTCCACAAGGACGTCTATCCAGTCTCCAGCCAAGACGACAAGGACTTCCCCTGTCGGCTTGAGTTCTTCCAAGGCGTCGTCAATCGCTTGGAGGAAGGCCCTTGGCGTACTCAGCGGAGCCCTTCGGGTAGGTGCTTCGTCCAGCGTCTCACACAGCAGTTGCCGCACGTCTTGGGCGTGACTCCTTCCCAACGGACCGCCATGTGGTGTCTCATAGTGTTTCGGGGCATCCACGGGAACATCGGCAAAGAAGCCCCTTCCCATGAGCCGGGGCGGTCTACCGAACGGCAGTGGGATATTGTCTCCTTCTCCGGAGACCCGCCGGAGTGCACCCGCGCGGGCGAAGAGGCGCGAGATGGTGTCGGCTTCTCTCGCTGAAGCACGTACCTCCCTACGAAACGTCTCAACCTTCTGCTCGCTGAGGGGCCAGGAGATGATCGCTTCGTCCTCGGCCACCTCGTCTGCGCGGACCGCATCAGTCAGGGTGCCAGTGACGAGTCTCCGACGCTCCTCCATGTCCCTGTCAGGGTCGGCAGCGACATGCGGTTCAAGCCGCTCCGCATGCCGCTCGAACCAGCCGAGGACCTGCTTCGCGTGCCCATCGAGATTCAGCGGCTCCATCCCGTCAGTTGCCAGCTCAAGGAGGCGCACCACAAAGAATGTCAGAGGGTATTGCTCTGGCTGGACTGACCTGACCTCGAAGCTGCGGGAACCCTCACCCTCCCACTCTAGCCACGTCGAGAATCCTCGGCGTTCCTCATCGCCAAGAGCGTGAGCGATGTCGGCAGCCAGCATCCTTAGGTCGTCGTGGATTCCACTCACAACGTCTAGGTACGGGCGCGGGTCGGCAATGGCGCCTGACTCAGAGAGGAGCACAGCGCGCCCCCCAAGCCCCATGAGTGCCACCCGATGATGTCGTGCCAGCTGCTCGTACAGGTCTGCCAACTCGACTCGGGGCCGGTGCTCCACATCCCAGTGGAGCTTGATGGCCCGGAGCAGCGTCACGAACCCTTCGTGGAGTTCCACAAAGTCGCCCGGGCGACTGGCCAGCATCGCGTCGGAGAGAAAGCGTTCTTGCTGTCTGGCCATCTGGATGACGTAAGGGAAAGCCTCTGCCGGCGGTACGCCGTACAACGTCCCATCTGCAATGTTCCAGAGTCGGTCACGGAGGAGGTCGTAGAGCCCGTCACTGCCGAGGCGACGCACGATCTCGTAGTTAGCTCGGTAGCCATCAAGCGCGACGGTGAACATCTCCCCGCAACGGTTGCGTATTCCGTTGATCAGGAGCCAGTGGTCCAAGACAAGGATGGGGTAGATGTAGTCCATGTCGCCGCTTCGAATAACGTCTTCCCGGAACGAACGGAGGTCTTCCCCAAGGCGGTGAAGCGGTGGCCAGTCAGGCTGTGAGCCGGGGCGCTCCCATGGGACACTCTCACGCTCAAGCTCGTCCATCGCGTACTCCACAAGCTCCTTAATCGAGTCGAGCGCTCGGGTGAAGTCTCCGTGACTTCGCACAGCCATCGCTCTTCGAGCGTCGCCGAGAACAGTGCGGATCGCTTCGTTCCCTGCGTCCTCGCCCGGATCTGGGAAGAAGTTGGCAAGGTCAGGGTCGTCGGCTTCCGCAGCCGCAGCCGCACGGCGGTAGCGGTTCAGGAACACCTGAACGGCGACATGCACGTCGCGCCTGTTGACTTCGAGCCTCAACCTGCGCCACTCATCTGGACGGGCAAGGTGAATCGCATGTCGAAAGAGCAAGCCTGGGAGCACCAGGTTTCCGAGTAGCGCTGCGACCGCCACCAATGTGAGGTTGGGCAGGCCCTGCGCAGCTGCGAGGACCCCAGGGACCCCGCTAGTGAAACGATGACCGACGAGCACCGTTGCTGTAATGGCAGCCGCTCCGAGGCTGCTCCAGAGCACCCACTCGACCCGGGACCTACGAACGTATTCGCGGTAAGTACGGTCGTCGGCGTCAGGCTTGTTGCTGACGCCCTGCACTACAAGGACCGTGACGGCCAGCGTCAGCGCCGCCATGGCCGCCTGGGCACCGAGCAGTGGACCGAGGAGCGACATCGAGTCCTTCGGCTCAGGCAGCCAATAGAGCGGCGAGGTGAATATGGGTACCATGAACAGGACGCCCGCGGCGCCTGCGATGGAGATGCTGGCTACCACGAAGGGACTGGAGAAAGCGCGGCTTACTCGAGTAGGAGCTTCGCGACCATGGGTGAAGGGTCGAGCTAGAGCACTTCGCCAGCTTCGGAGCTGGGTCAGTAATGGCTGAGAATACCCACTAGCCAGTGTTGACTTTTTCGGAAGCCACCTTACCTTCTGCATGTGGATACCCTATCGGCTCTCGCCGATGTCAGGCAAGGACTCGCGATGGCCGGGCGGGGTGCCGGTGCCCGGCCCGGGGACTGGCGCCTGCGCGTCGTCGAGAGTGCTGACATTGTCGACGATCGGCTGTCGCTTGAGGGACTGCGCGAGATTGGGTTGAGGCGGGGTGTGCGAACTGAGGCGCACCTTCTTGAGCCGTACGACATCCTCGTAACTGCGCGGTCGCCGGCGGTGAAGGTAGCGCTGGTGCCGCCGGGTGTCAGTCGCACTGTTGCAGCCGCGACGCTGCTGGTCGTGCGCACGCCCGACCCAGGTACCGGCTTGGCACACTTCCTCTGGTACTACCTGACTTCGACGCGTGGCCGCGCGGCAGTGGCTTCCCGGTTCACGGCTACTTCGTTGCCGGCGCTGTCTGCGAGGGCCCTCGGCGACGTGCAGGTTGCTGTTCCTTCAGCAAGCCAGCTGAAACGCCTCGCTGACCTCATCGAGGCCACGGAAGCTTCGCGCGAAACCGCCCTCGAGGCGGTACGCGTGAGGCACGATGTCCTTCGGGACGCCATTATTGGCTCAGTCGCGCCGGACACTGGAAGGAGTTAGCGATGCCCCTTACGACCACCGAGCTCGAGTCCAAGCTGTGGGGCGCCGCCGATATCCTCCGCGGCCAGATCGACTCTAGCGACTACAAGAACTACATCTTCTCGATGCTGTTCCTGAAGCGGCTATCCGACCGCTTCGCTGAGGAGGTGGAGGGGTCCATCCGTGCCGGCGTGTCGCGAGAGGTCGCCGAGCGTGATCCCGACGAGCATGAGTTCTTCGTGCCGCCTGAGGCTCGCTGGGACGCCATCGTGCGTGAGGCCATGGACCTTGGGGTGGTCGTCAACCGCGCGAGCGCGGAGATCGAGGAGGCGAACGCCCCTCGCCTCGATGGCGTCCTGCGCAACACCAACTGGAACGACGAGTCGAAGCTCGGCGGTCCTGGCAGCCGCGACCGCATCATCGCCAGCCTGCTGCGCCACTTCGACGCCCTCGACCTGAGCGACTCCAACCTCACCCAGGAGGGCGAGCAGGGCGCCGTCAACGTCCTCGGCGACGCCTACGAGTACCTCATCCGCCAGTTCGCCGATGATGCCGGCAAGAAGGGCGGCGAGTTCTACACGCCCCGCTCCGTCGTCCGCCTCATCGTCGAACTGCTGGACCCAGCCGAGGGGATGCGCATCTGCGACCCCACGGCTGGGTCCGCGGGCATGCTCATCTACGCAGCCCAGTACGTCGCCGAGCAGGGGGGCAATCCCCGCAACCTGGTGCTACACGGCCAGGAGCGCAACCTCGGGACGCTCGCCATCGGCAAGCTGAACCTGCTCCTCCACGGCCTGCGGTCGGCCCGCTACGAGGGCGGCGACGTCATCGCCGAGCCGCAGCTCCGCGACGAGCGCAGCCTGTACTCCTACGACCGGGTCATCGCCAATCCCCCCTTCAGCCTGAAGGAGTGGGGGCGCGACTTCGCCCCCAACGACCCCCATCACCGCTTCGACCGCTACGGCGCCATCCCGCCCAAGACCAAGGGGGACCTCGCCTTCCTCCAGCACATGCTCGCCGTCACGAACCCCGAGGGAATGGTGGGCGTGGTGATGCCGCACGGCATCCTCTTCCGCGGCGGCGCCGAGGGGACCATCCGCAAGGGCATCGTCGAGGCCGACCTGTTCGAGGCGGTCATTGGGCTGGCGCCCAACCTCTTCTACGGCGCCAGCATTCCTGTCGCCGTCTGCATCCTGAACAAGCGCAAGGCCCCCGAGCGGCGCGGCAAGGTGCTCTTCATCGACGCCGCCCAGGACGGCTACTTCCGCGCGGGCAAGGCCCAGAACTTCCTCGACGAGGACCACTGGAAGAGCATCGTCGAAGCCTTCCACGACTTCGCGGAGATCGAGCGCTTCTCCCACGTTGCGGACCTCGAGGAGATCGCCGCCAACGACTACAACCTGAATATCAGCCGCTACGTCGATACGACGGAGCCGGTCGAGGTGCTGAGCGTCGAGGAAGCCCTCGTGCAGCTCCGCGAGGCCGAGCGCAAACGCGATGAGGCGGCCGCCCGCATGGACGAGTTGCTCACGGAATTGGGCTACGCCAAGGGCTAGGGAGACAGTAATCTCCACGCATGAAGGCATTCATCAGTTCGGTCATCAGTGGTCTCGAGTCGTACCGGGACGCAGCAGCTGACGGGATCACGAGCCTCGGTTACGGAGTCATCCGGGCAGAGGACCTAGGGGCTGTCGCGAGTTCGCCGCAGGAGGCTTGCCTTGCGGGCGTCCGCAAGGCCGACATGACAATCCTGCTTCTCGGTGTGCGATACGGGACCAGACAACCATCGGGGCTGTCCGCAACCCATGAAGAGTACCGGGAGGCCCGGAGCCACCAGCCCGTGCTGGCGTTTGTGCAGGAGGACGTCGACTACGAACCCGATCAGGTCGAATTCATCCAAGAGGTCCGTGAGTGGGAGTCAGGCAGCCTAACGGTCAGCTTCACCACAGAGGTTGAACTCCGTAGTGCAGTCACCCAGGCACTCCACAACCACATGGTTGCCAGCGCATTTGGCTCGGTCGATGAGCAGGAACTGCTCGCGCTTGCTGGAGAAGGCGTGGATGCGCCCAAGTCCTTCCAACTCTTTGCTGGCGATCCGGAACTCTTCCTCAGTCTCGCAGCGGGGCCGCGCCGGGAAGTCCTGAGGCCGAGCGAACTGGAAGGCCGTTCGCTTGCGCAGGCAATCCAGAAGGAGGCGCGCTTCGGTGCTGGATCCCTGTTCGCCAGCGAAGCCGAGTCGTCGACCGAACTACGCGAAGACTGGCTCGTCCTTTCGCAGGCTCGGGCATCCATCAAGCTCAACTCGGCGGGAGATATTGTCGTCCGGCAAGCAGCCGTGGCGGCGGAGCGGGGTCTTCTCGAGGTGTCGGCGCTGATCGAGGAGGACGTCAAGGATCAGCTGGCAAACGCGCTGAAGTTCACCGCCTCTATCCTTGACCAAATCGACTCCCCGAGACGCCTCTCTCATATCGCGATCATCGCCGCGCTGACTGAGGTTGGCTCTCAGACGTGGCGTACCCGGGACGAGCACGCCCGTAGCCGAAACTCAGGTGGTCACGAAATGGCCCGGGATCGCGCAGTTGTATCCCTTACCCCCGGAGTTCGTGCGCGTGCCGAGATCAGCCAGCGTTCCGACGACTTGGCGCATGACCTGATGGTCCTGCTGCGGCGCAAGCTGAACCAGTGACTACTCGCATGGCAGCCCCCGCTCTCCCAGAGGGCTGGCGCGTTGTGCGTCTGGGGGACGTCTGTGACACCCCACGGTACGGGGCAAATGCGCCAGCACGCCCCTTTGACCCGGCACTGCCCCGCTATGTCCGCATTACGGACATCACCGATGAAGGGCGCCTCAGGACTGACGACGTTCGCTCGGCGGAGCCGGAGAAGGTGCAGGGGCATGAGCTTCATCCGGGCGACCTGCTATTCGCCAGAAGCGGCAGCGTTGGAAGGACTTACCTCTATAGGCCTGAAGATGGTCCCTGTGTGTACGCCGGATACCTCATTCGCTTCCGGCCAGATCCCACCACGGCGTTGCCAAGGTTCGTAGACCTCTACACGCACTCTCCCTCCTACTACCGATGGGTCGACTCGGTCCTCCACGTAGGTGCGCAGCCCAACGTCAACGCGGCCGAGTACAGCTCACTCCCAATCCTCCTCCCTCCCCTGCCCGAACAGCGTGCCATCATCGCCGTGCTCGACTCCATCGACGAAGCCATCGAGCGCACCGAGGAGGTGGTCGCCGCCGCCGAACGCCTCCGCGACGCCCTTCTCCACGAACTCCTCACGCGCGGCCTCCCTGGCCAGCACACCACCTGGCGAGATGTCCCCGGTCTCGGCACCATCCCCTCCTCCTGGGAAGTGGTGCGGCTGGGGGATGTGTGTGAGGTCATCTCCGGTTACGCGATGGGACCACAGCGCGCCCCGCAAGACCACCCTCGACCGTATCTGACAGTAGCGAACGTGCATACCGATCGGGTCACTGTGGGCGAACTGCGCTACATGGAACTCACAGATGCCGAATACGCCTCCCGTTCGCTGCGAGCGGGCGACCTGGTAGTGGTTGAGGGGCACGCACAGCTCTCGCAACTGGGGCGAGCAGCGGTCGTGCCCCCTGATGCGGAGGGTTTCGCCTTCCAGAACCACCTGTTTAGGGTTCGGCTACTCAGTCAAGGCGACCTACGGTTCGTCTGCGCCTCCATGAACGGACCGCGTGGAAGGGCATACTTCGCCTCCTTTGGTGGGACGACCAGTGGTCTCAACACCGTCAGCGCCAGGAACCTTCGGCTACTTCCCCTAGCCTGGCCCGGGGACACCGAGCAGCGAGCCATCGCAGCCACGCTCGACAGCGTGGACGCTGCCATCGAGCGGGCCCGCGAGGAGCGCGCGGCCCTACAATCGTCGAAGGCGTCCACTGCGGACGCCCTGCTCACGGGTCGCGTGCGGGTTGACTCCGGGGGAGAAAGCACTACGGCATGTCGCTGAAAGACAAGATCTTGAGGGTACACGACGTCTTCTCCCGAAGACGGAAGCACGTCGCTAAGCAGGACCTCAAGCCGGTAGGCCAGACAACCAGAAACAGGGTGCTGCTACTGTTTCGGGACATTGCCTCAGATGAGTGGGGTGGGTATGCCGACCCAAACGCTGGGCTGGTTTGGGCTGAGGTTCACAACCTTCTGCAGCACCGGCTAGGACGACCAACACTCTCTCGTGGGATGCAGGTCTACGGGTCGCTGGACTACGGGACGATCCCGGAGGACCTCTTTGCGTTCCTCGCCGAGTGCTCCTCTGAAGAGTTTCTTGACTTCCTTGAATTAAGCTTCAAGGTCGATCACCCACCGCGCGCAGGTGATGGCTCGGCACAAGTGATCGAAGCTCTCAATGAGATCTTTCGTGTTGACGGGCTTCCCTACTACCTTACTGACTATGTCAGGGTCGAAGAAGAGTCGACGGTGAGCCCACTCTCCGGCAGCTTCGTTCCCGGCGAGAGAGTGATCAGGACGGTCGCCTTTCCTAAGGTCATCGTGGTTGACGAAGAGGTGGTCCAAGAGGAAGCAGTCGCCCCTGCGTTGACAGCCTTGGCCACGCCGCACTTCGCAGTCCCGAACACGGAGTTCCGAGATGCCCTTGAGCACTACCGCAGAGGCAGACACAACGACTGCCTGACAAGCTGCGGCAGCGCCCTCGAAAGCGTTCTCAAGGTGATTTGTGACCGCAAGGGGTGGGCATACAACTCCAGCGATACTCTGAGCCCGCTCCTGGAAGTAGCGATTCCGAACCTTGGCCTTGAGCCTGCCTTCAAGGAGAAGTTCAAGCTCATCGGAACCATCCGCAATACCCGTAGTTCGTCCCATGGCGGTGGGAAGACTCAAAGAACCCCCGAGCGCTACTTTTCTCAGTACATGATTACGGCCACGGCGGGCATCGTCGTTCTGCTGGTCGCAGTAGCCGAGGGAGGCAAGTCCCCACCATGATCACGCTCGCCGCCCCGCAGTCGTCAAGGCGTCAGCCACCGACGCGCTCCGCACGGGCGCGGGCGGGTAGGAAGGGGTAGAGGTCATGCCTGACGTGCCGACGGACGATTACCAAGCCAGCGACTACCCCATCGCCCTTTACCTAAACCAACGCGTCACCTTCGACCTGCTCGCTGTTCTGGAAGATGGCTTCGCGCAGATGGCGACGCTGCAAACGTCATCGTCCGACGCCGAGACAACGGGTATCGAGGCGGGCGCGCAACTTGGAATAGGCAATCCCTTCGCCTTCCTCGGCCTCTCCCTCGGCGGGAAAGGCAAGCGCGATACCACCACCAAGTCTGACGAAGTCATGACAGAGCAACTGTTCCACACCCCCACATCGCTCTTTGCCAGACTGCGCGAGCAGCTCACGGAACAAGGACTCGTCAAGGTTCTCGACGCGGACTCGGTCGCCTTCGAAGAGGTGGCTCCGGGGCAATTCGTTGAATTCGAGGCAGTGCTGCGACGGTCTCCCCTGGTGTCCGTGCTCGAATCATTCATCGGACTCGCTCCAATGATGGCGGCGGTAGACGCACCTCCCGCTCCAGCCACTACTGGGAGTTCGAACCGTAGGAAGGGCGGCCGCAGCCAGAAGAGTCAGGCGAAGCAACAGGGTCAGCAGATCGAGGGCTTGAAGGAAATCAAGCTCATGCTCGACGCTGTCACTGCTGCTGGGTCGGAGGACTTGGTTGCGGAGTGCGGCGAGCACCGCTTCGTCCTCACAGCCGAGAAGCCCTACTTCGTCGATTCAACGATGAACGATGTGATCGACGGCACCTTCCGAGTCTTCGGGAAGGTCACGAGGGTTGTATCGGGGGTAGAGGAGGAGGGGATAAGCCTCCTACGGAGGTCGGCACTAGGGAACTTTGGGGATGTCGTCAAGGAGCTTCAGCCCGCTTTCGCGGAGCTTCGAGAGATAGGCTTCAAGGGGGACGTAGAGACAGAGATTCCTGCCCCTTCGCTCCAGCTGATCCCGATCGGCATCTTCGCATGAGCGTAGTCGAAGGCATTCATGGTGAGCTAGCTCACCACAGGGCACGGGCCTCGTTTGCGGATAGGGGATGACCGAGTGGCATACAAGGAACATCCCCAGCTCCGGCCCCTCCAACCCAACGTTACGCTCTGGCGCTACCTGAACTTCACGAAGTTCGTGTCTTTGCTCGAAAGGCAGGCGCTCTTCTTCTCGAGCGTTGACAAGCTTGGAGATCCGTTTGAAGGCTCGTATCCAAGGGCTAATGTGGCTATGCGCGAGGAATTCATGGCACAGAAGACTCCCGAAGAGCGCGAGCGTATTTCGCGTGATGTCTCTGCGTTCACGAAGGGCTCGAGGCGCCACATTGTCGTCAACTGCTGGCATCGCTCCGAGCATGAGTCGGAAGCGATGTGGAGGCTGTACTCGACCGAGAGCGACGGGATCGCAATCAAGTCGGATTTCGCATCCTTCACCCAGAGCTTCACTGGAGACAAGAACGTCTTCGTTGGGGACGTGACCTACATTGACTACGAGACCGAACCCATCGATGAGCAGGGGAACGACTTCGCCCTGTATCTCACGAAACGGAAGAGCTTTGAGCACGAAGCGGAAGTCAGGGCCATCAGCCTGAACATCCCCATGCGCAATGGGGACATTGACCGCTCGCCCGATGCTGCTGGTGCTGGCGTCTACCACGAGGTCGACACCGGCCAGCTCATCAAGGAAGTGGTCATTGCTCCCCTTGCTGAAGATTGGTTTGTCGAGCTCGTTCAGGCAGTTGCCAGGCAGCACGGCTTATCAGCACCGATCAGACGGTCATCGCTGGCCAACTCTCCCAGGTGGGGCTGGTAGGCATGGTGCCGTCACCAGCCTCAAACTCAACCATGTCTGGCGAGTGGGTTGGCACTCGTACAATGAAGCGATGGACGGCATGAACCGCGACGAAGTTCTGGACACCCTCCGGGCCCACCGGGGAACGCTTGCCGAGCAGTTCGGTGTGGCGAGCCTAGCGCTGTTTGGTTCGTTTGCTCGGGGCACCGCCATTGAGACAAGCGATGTCGACATCCTCGTCCGGTTCGACGGGCCGGCCACTGCGGATGTCTTCTTCGGAACGCAGTTCTACCTTGAGGACTTGCTCGGGCGTCGCGTCGACCTCGTGACTGAGAAGGCGCTGCGGAAGGAGTTCCGGCCCTACGTGGAGAAGGATGCCATCGGTGTCTGAGACCGACGAAGGAGCACGCCACTGGCGGCTCTACGTGCGGGACATGATCGAGTTTGGTGAACGGGTCATCGGGTACGCTGCCGGCCTGGACCAGCAGGGCTTTACAGCCGATCAAATCGTCTACGACGCCACGCTGCGCAATATCGAGCTCATCGGCGAGGCCGCGACACACATCCCCGAGCCGGTTCGGGAGGCCCACCCGGAGATCCAGTGGCGGCAGATCGTAGGCGTCCGCAACCAGGTCGCTCACGGATACCTGGGCATCGACGACGACACCATCTGGAGCATCATCCAGACCAGCATCCCGGACCTGCTCGCAGCACTGCGTCCCATGTTGGACGAAGAGCAGGAATGACCTCCTCGGCCAAGCCCAACGAGCTCAACCTCGCCGAGGACCCTGCGCGGGAGCTACTCAAGCGGCTGGGTTGGACCTATGTGCCCCGCGAGGAGCTAGCTGGAGAGCGCGAGGAGGAGCGCGACGTGCTCCTGGAGGGGCGGCTCACGGCGGCGCTCATGCGCCTCAACGAGTGGATGACCGAGGACCAGGCGCAGCGCCTCATCTTCAACCTGCAGCACCTCGACGAGACCGGGCTCGCACGCAATCAGGCCATCCACGAGTACCTCTCCCTGGGCATGCCCCTCACCATCGACCGTGGCGGCCGCCAGGAGACGCCCACCGTCCGCTTCTTCGACTTCGACCACCCTGACCCCGGCGTCGGGCTGAACGAGTACGTCGTCACCACGCAGTTCCGGGTGCGTCGGGGGAGCGAGCGCGGGGCCCGTCGCGCCAGCGAGGACGACGAGCGGGTCGTCAAGCCCGACCTCGTGCTGTTCGTGAACGGCATCCCCCTGGTCGTCATGGAGGCCAAGTCGCCCACGCTGCTGGAAGTGTGGAAGACGCAGGCGGTCAAGCAGCTGCGCCGCTACCAGGAGGCGGGGCCGGAGTGGCACGGCGCCGGCGCGCCCGAGCTGTTCGACACGAACCTGCTGTGCGTCGCCCACTGTGGCGCCGACGCCGCCATCGGGACCGTGGGCGCACCCGAGAACGCCTACGCCGGCTGGAAGTCGATCGAGCCGTTCACCGAGCGCGAGTTCGAGCGCCGCCTGGGCACGCCGCCCGAGGGGCAGGCCCGGCTCATCGCCGGCCTGCTCAACCCCCCGGTCCTCCTCGACATCCTGCGCGACTACGTCGTGTTCGAGCACGACCGTGGCCGCCTGGTGAAGAAGCTGCCGCGCTACCAGCAATACCGCGCTGTCCGCCACGCCGCCGCGCGCATCCTGGAGGGGCGCACCCCCGAGGAGCGGGGCGGGGTGGTCTGGCACACGCAGGGCTCGGGCAAGTCGCTGACGATGCTCTGGCTGGCGATCAAGCTGCGTCGCTCCCCCGCCCTCGGCAACCCGACGATCGTCGTCGTCACGGACCGCACTCAGCTCGACCGGCAGATCACGGCGACCTTCAAGAACACCTCTGTGGTCGAGCCGGAGCGCGCGACCAGCACGCGGCGACTTCGCGAGCTGCTCCGCACGAACAACGGCCACACGATCATGACGACCATCCAGAAGTTCGAGGACGTGCTGAACGCCCCCGCAGGGCGGGCGAGCCACATCAACGACGCCGACAACGTCTTCGTGATGGTCGACGAGGCGCACCGCACGCAGTACGGCATGCTCGCCTCCAAGATGCGCGCCGCCATGCCTCAGGCGACGTTCGTCGGCTTCACGGGCACACCCATCGACAAGGGCTTCAAGCGGACCACGCTCGGGGTCTTCGGCAGCCTCATCGACTCGTACACCATCCCCCAGTCGGTGGACGACGGTGCCACTGTGCCCATCTACTACGAGGCGCGCCTCCCGGAGCTTCACGTCGAAGGCCCGGAGACGCTCGACCGCCTTTTCGAGACCCTCTTTGGGGACGAGCCGGAGGACACCCGCGCTGAGATCCGACGGCGCTACGCCAACAAGGAGCGCATCGCGGAGGCGGCCAAGCGCATCGAGGCCATCGCCCTCGACATCTCGGACCACTTCAAGAAGAAGGTCCAGCCGAATGGCTTCAAGGCGCAGGTGGTGGTGCCAAGCCGGGCTGCGGCCCTGCGCTATGCGCAGCATCTCAACGACTTCGGGCTGGACGTCTACCCGATCATCACGACGTCGTACAACGACGGTCCCGAGTTCAAGGTGGCCCGCGAGCTGCCCGTGGACTCGATTGTCGAGGACTTCGTCGACCCTGCGGGCAAGCCGCAGATCCTGGTCGTCGTGGACCGGCTCATCACCGGTTTCGATGCGCCCGTCGAGCAGGTCCTCTACCTCGACAAGTCGATGCGCGACCACACGCTCCTGCAAGCGATTGCCCGGGTGAATCGCCGCTTCTCCCACGAGAGGAACGGCGTCCCGACGGAGAAGCCCTACGGCCTCGTGGTCGACTACCACGGCGTGTCACGGGAGCTCGAGAGCGCGCTCGCGATCTTCGAGAGCAGCGACCGCGACCAAGCGCTAACCGAGCTGGAGGAGGACCCCGGCCCCATCATCCAGGCGGCTGCGGACACAGCCGAGGCTCACTTCCGTGGCCTCGACCTCGACGACCCGTGGGCCTGCGTCCACCACTTCGATGCCGACACCACCACCGAGGGCGACTACAAGGCCGACGTCTACGAGCTGTTCGACCGCGACTACCGCGAGTTCTCAGCACTGATGGACCGCTTCCTGCCGGACCCGGCGGCACTCAGCTACCTCGACCGCCTGCGCCAGCTCACAGTCATCCGGTCGTTCTGTCGGGCGACCTTCCTGCGGGAGCGGGCCGACATCGACTGGACCGCCATCGGAGCGAAGGTGAAGAACCTGCTCGACTCGCGCATCGGCGCCAACGTCCGCGAACTGATGGCGCCCGTCTCCATCCTCGACCAGGACTTCGAGCAGAAGATCGAGAGCCTTCCCCACGACGAGGCGCGCGCCTCGCTCATGGAGCACGCGCTGCGGGCGCAGATCAAGGAGCGGGTCGAGGAGAACCCGGTGTTCTACGAGCGTCTCTCCGAGGCCCTTGAGCGCATCATCCGTGAGCTGCGGGCCAAGCTCATCGACGCTGCCGAGAGCTGCAAACAGATGGCTGTGCTGCGGGAACAGATTACCCGTGAGGAGGCCATCGCCGCTGAGCACGGCCTGACACCTGTGTCGTTCGCGGTGTACGGCCTGCTCGCCGACAAGGGTGCCGGGGCAGCCGGCCTGAGCGACGGCTACCGCGAGGTGGCGGAAGACGTGGCCGGCTACGACGAGGAGTTTGACGGTGGGCTGTCGGACACTGCACGCCAAATCGAGGAGGTCATCCAGGAGCACCGTTCCATCATCGACTGGCACGAGAACCTCGATGTCCAGCGAGAGATGCGTCGGGACATCAAGCGGCTGCTCCGGGACACCGGCCGCTACGACGAGGACGAGCTCGACGAAGTCGTTCGCCAGGTCGTCGAAGTGGCTCGGAGCCGGCTCGGATGAAGGAACACGGCGAGGTCACCTTCGGGGACGCCCTCATTCGGTACGAGGTCGTCCGCAGTCCCCGTCGCCACAAGACGATTGAGGTCACGGTCGATGAGCCTGGGCTCGTCACCGTAGCCGCTCCGGTCGAAACGCCGGCGGAGCAGCTGGAAGCGACGGTCCGCCGCCGCGCCGGCTGGATTGTGCGGCACGATGGAGCCTCCTCCGCGGCCCCACCTCCTCGCCGGTTCGTCAGCGGGGAGTCCCTTCCCTATCTCGGGCGCTCGGTGCGCCTTACGGTCCACCCCACCGATGCTGCCCAGGTCGGCATCAGGTTTCACCACTGGCAGTTCGACCTGGAAGTGCCGCGTTCACTCCAGGGCGAAGAGCGCCTGGAGAAGGTGCGTGCTGCCGTCGAGGGGTGGTACCGCGAGCGAGCGGCTCTGAAGCTGCCCCCGCGGGTCGACCGCATCGCGAGCCTGCTTGGCGTCCACCCGAAAGAAGTCCTGATTCGGAACCAGCGTCGTCGCTGGGCGAGTTGCGCTCCCGATGGGACGCTCCGGTTCAACTGGCGAGCGGTCATGGCCCCACCCGCCCTCCTCGATTACGTCGTTGCCCACGAACTGGCTCACCTCCGCGTCCGCGGGCACACAACGGAGTACTGGGCCGTAGTCGCCCAGGCAGTGCCGGACTACCGCCTCCGCCGTGAGCGGCTTCGGGAGGTCGGACCGCTCCTGAGCATCTGACGGACCGGGCTCGGCTTCTCAGACAACGTGGAGCCTACCGCCACCACAGTCCCAGGGTGAGCACGCGCCTCACCCAGCGCCAGAACAGCGCCCGGTTGCGCTCGACCCGCAGGTCCTCGAGCGACTGCTTCCGCCGCCAGACCTCGTCGCGACGGTCGGCGCGGTCCCAGGGGTAGACCGCCGGCGGCAAGGTCAGCTCGTGGTCCGCGACGATGGCGACCTCCAACTCCACCATCCGCTTCCGCGCGTCCAGCTTGCCAAGCCGGCTCCTGACCCGCTCGAGCATCTCGCGTGTCTCGCGCCACTCGGCGATGGCCGGCATCGCCTCACCGTAGATGAGCTCCTCACCTTGCTCGGGGTCGATGGTGACCAGTTGGGGGTAGGGCCGCCTCGGTGCCCTCACCTGCGGCAGTTCCCGCACTCCTTCCACCGCTCCCTTCACGCTCGGCATGGACGGGGCTGCTGACCCGTTCACAGTCGCCTCCCGCGCTTCCACCCGGGCGAGCCTGCGCTCCCACCGTTCCAACGTCCGGACCTGGTCCTCCTGCACTGCTCCGACGACCGCCTGCATGGTTCCCACGCGGGTTTGAAGCTGCGCCACCTCAGCCTCCAGTTGCTCGACACGCCCTTCCAGACCACCCTTCCGCTTCGGTCCCGCGAGCGCCCTGGCCGAGCCCTTGACCTCCAGCAGGTGCCGCTCCAGCGCGTCGGCCACGCGCGCGGTCAGCCGCCCGGAGTCGACGGCTCGCACCAGCGTGCGGTAGCTGACGCCGAGCGCCTCCGCCACCGTCGCCCGGCTCTCCGCTTCAACCATCTCCCGCAGCAACGCCACCAGCCGTTCGTGGCGTTGCTGCTCCTTACTCCTGCTTCCGTCGGTGGAGGGGCGCTCCCGACCGTTCGCGTGCTCAGGTCCAGGGGGGACCTCCGCGGGGGTCTTCTCCGCCCTCACCCCGTCGTTCGGGTTGCCGTTCGTCAACTGCCGCCTGGGCATTTTGCCGATTCCCCGTGGAAGCCGCTCCGGAACCGAATTGCTTACCGCCTACGTCCGGTAGGGGGCGTTTCCCCTTGTCCCGACTGGCTCGTTCGACCATTCGGCGTTTTGCCACTTCCCTCTTTTCTCTGTACACGCCCATGACATCACATCCGCTTCGGCAACGGCAGGCCTTACAAGGGGGTACACGCCGGCACCCCCCTGCAGGGGGGTCCATGCACGCACCCCCTTGCAGGCTGTTAACCGGAGCGTCCCCGTTCCCCACACTCGACCGTCCGCGTCCCGGCCGTTGGGCGGGCCCCTCGCTCTCCCGGCAGCCATCGCGGCGCGGGAAGACCGATAGGAAAGGAACCCACGCCATGCGACTCAATCCTCTGCACCTGCTCTCCCGCGGGCCCGAACCGAAGCCACCCGTCCTCCTCGAGGTGACGCCCCCGCGCAGCGGCGAGCGCACCCTTCTCGGCGTCGAGAATCTGCTCGGCTCGATCGCCGTCCCCGAACCCTTCACCCTCGAGCTGGCGGGCGGCGCCGACGGCGTCACCCTCATGGCCCGCTGCCTGGAGCAGCAGGCCGTGCGCGACCAGCTCGCCGCCCACTACCCGCAGGCCGTCATCGACGACGTGCCCCCCACGGACGACCCCCTGCGCCTCAGGGAGGGGGAGCTGGCGTGGTCGCTGACGCTGCGCTCCAGCGGCCCCGACTACGTTCCCCTGCGCACCTACCAGGACGACGACCTCCTCGACCCCGGCTCCGATCCCCTTATCGCCCTCCTCGGCGCGCTCTCCGCTCCCGGGGAGGGCGAGCGCGTCGTGACGCAGCTGCGCATGCGCTCGCTCGGACCGGGCTGGGCGCAGGGGTATGCGGAGAAGGCCTTCGAGCGACCGCTCTCGCCCCAGGCGGCGCCGGCCGCCGCCGGTGGCCAGGGCCGCACCCACGGGACCGAGGGCCTGGCCATGGCCGTCCTCGCCGTGGCCGCCCTCGGCGCCGTGCAGGGCTACCGCTGGGTGCAGGCGGGCGAGCTCTGGAAGACGGCCCTGGCCGGCCTTGGCATCGTCGCCGTCCTCGGCCTGGCGGGCTGGGCGAAGCAGCGCTGGCAGCGCAACCGCAACCACATCCACGACCCGGCCCTCGTCAAGGAGAAGATCTCCCGGCTGGCCTTCGAGGCCGAGGTCGAGGTGACCGCCGTCCTCTCCGGGAAGGACCCCGGGACTGCCCGCAAGCGGGCGCGGGAGTTGCTCAAGGCAGTAGCCGCCGCCTACCGCCACTTCGACCACCCCCTGGGGGCGCGTTTCGACGTGAGCCGCGTGCGGGCCGTCGTGCCCGACCCGGAGCGGCTGCACCCGTCCGGTTCGGGACTCCTCGGCAGCCGCAGCGTCCTCGGTGTGCGCGAGGCGGCCGCCCTCTGGCACCCGCCCGGCGCAAAGGACGAGACGCCCCTCGTGGGGCGCTCGGGGTCGAAGGCGCTCCTTCCCTCGCCGCGCGACGTGCGCAACGGCGCCCTCGTGGGGGAGACGACGGCCGGCAGGCGGAGCCCCGTCCGCTTCGCCGGCGACCTCCTCCTCCGCCATCACCTCTACGTCGCCCGCACGCGCATGGGCAAGTCCACCCTCATGCAGCACGCCATCGTCCACAAGCTGCTGGAAAAGGCGGCGGGCCGCGACGGCGACGCCATCATCGTCGTCGACCCCCACGCCGACCTCGTGGCCGACCTTCTCGCGCACGTGCCCGAGTCGCTCATCGACCAGGTGCGCCTCGTGGACCTCGGTGCGGAGGGCGGCCTCCCCGGCATCAACCTCCTCGACACGCGCATCTTCAGCGACCGCGACCGCACCGCCGACTCCGTCGTGCGCGTGGCCAGGGGGCTCTGGGACCAGTGGGGACCGCGCATGCAGTCCATCCTCGAGCAGACGGTGAAGACGCTGCACGAGGCCAACGCCCACCCCTCCACCGCGGCGGACGAGCAGCACACCATCCTCGACGGCCTGCGGCTGCTGGAGGACAACGAGTTTCGCCAGGAGGTCCTGGACAGGGTCTCCGATCCCTACCTGCTGGAGTGGTGGGCGCGCACCTTCTCCAGCTGGCGGCGGGAGTACCGCTCCGAGGCGTTTGCCCCTGTGCAGACGCGCCTCTCCTACTACGCATCCTCGAAGGTGGCGCGCGCCGTCCTCGGGCAGCCACGCTCCACCATCGACCTGCGGAAGGTGATCCGCGACGGCGGCATCCTCTTCGTCTCCACCGCCCAGGGCACGGCGGGGAAGGACGTGGCCGCGCTCGTGGGCGCGTCACTGCTGAACCTCGTCGACGCCGTCATCCGCGAGCAGGAGCAGCTGCCCCGGGAGGAGCGGCGCGGGGCGCTCGTCGTCGTGGACGAGATGCAGTCGATGCCGGGCGTCGACTACGAGTCCATGCTCTCGGAGCTGGGCAAGTACGGTGCCTCTTTCGTGCTCGCCACCCAGTCCCTCGACAAGCTCGAGGGCCTCTCGCGCACGATGCGCAGCACCCTCCTCGCCAACGTGGGTTGCCTCGCCGTCTTCCAGGCGGCCGCGGCCGACGCGCAGGACCTCGTCCTGGAGCTGGGCCGCGACCGTGTCTCCCTGGAGGACATCGTTTCCCTTCCCGTGCACCACGCCTACGTGCGGGCCACCGTGAACGGGGAGCGCGTGCCGGCCTTTTCCATGAAGGTGCGGGAGCCGGACGACGGCGACCCCGATACGGCCGCTCGCATCCGTGCCAACGCAGCGTCCTACGTCGTCTCCCCGGACGTGCTCGCCGCCCAGGAGGCGGAGGGGCGCAGGCGCGTGGAGGAGTACCAGGCAGGCCTGGAGGCGCTCCGCAAGGGGGAGGAGCCGGGCCCCGACAGGGGCGACAAGGGCCGTGACCATCCCCGCGAGGCGCCCCGCGACCGGCGGCGGAAGAGGCGCAGGCGCTCGCGGGAGGAAACGCCCGCAGAGGGTGACGAGTGAACCTGCAACAGGACCTCCTGCGGCTGCTCGCCGCCACGCCCCTCGCCGACCGGCTGGAGATGGTCTCCCTCTGCGGCTGGTCGCGGGGGGCGGTCTACAAGACCGTGGCAGCGCTGGAGGAGGAGGGGCTCGTGGAGTCGGTGCCCCACGCCTCGGAGCTGATCGTACCGACGCGGCGCTACTGCCTCAGCGCTGAAGGGGTGCGCCGGCTGGCGCGGGAGGAAGGGATGGGCGTGGACGAGTTGCTCCGCTCGCGGCCCGTCTCCCGGCGCTGGCGGCGCATCCTCCTCGAGCGGCTCGACGTCGTCGCCGTCGTCTACCGCCTCGCCTCGGCGCTCGCCGGCGTCGCCTTCCCGCTCCGCTTCCGCTGGTACCGGGCCATGCCCGTGGATGCCGCCGTCGCCCTCCCCGACGGGCGCACGATCGCCATCGTCCGGCAGGGCCTCACCTCGGACCGCACGGGCTTCGGCAAGCGCATCTGGCGGCTGCGGGAGGGTCCGCAACCGGCCGCCGCTCTCCTGCTCATGCCCGACGAGGTGCGCCTCCGCCACGCTCGGGGGCTGCTGGCGGGGGCTCCGTCTATCAGCTTCCTCGCGCTGGAGTGCGACGTGGCCCTCGCGGGGTCGCGCGCCCGCATCTGGCGCACGACGTCGGGGACGACGCCCCTCGGGCTGGGCGAGGCGCTCTCCTACGTGCGGGCGGGTGGGGCGTGGCCGGTGGAGCGGCCCCTGGCGCGGCGCTCGCTGCCCGGGCCGCTCCCGGCAGGGGATGGGGCGGTAAGGGACGAGCGGATGCTGCCGGCGCTGCTCAAGCCCATCGAGAAGCGCGCCCTCGACCTGGTCTCCGACTGGCCCTGGATCACGCCACCCCACCTGGGCGCCCTCCTCGGGGTGAAGCGCTCCCGGCTCTCCGAGGTGCTTCGGCGTCTCGGGGAGTTGGGGCTCGTCCTCGATGATGTCGTGAAAGGGCAGCGGCGCGTCGCCGTGACGGACCGGGGGCTGGCCCTCCTGAGCCACCGTGACCGCACTTCGCTCGGGGTGGCGAGGAGGCGCTGGAGCGTGGCGCCGCTGGACCCGGACGCGCCTCTCGGCTGGCGCAACGTCTCGGGCAGGAGCAGCCGCCAGCTTCTCCGCACCATCGAGCACACGGACGCGGTCCACGGCTTCCTCGCGGCGCTGGCGACGCAGGCCCGCGAGCGGTCAATGGAGATGGTGCAACTCGACCCGCCCCGGAGGGCGTCGCGCTACTTCCGGCACGATGAGAGGCTGCACTCCGTCCAGCCGGATGCATTCGGGGTCTTGCGCCGGGGCGACGAGGTGTGGCCCTTCTTCCTCGAGTGGGAGCGGCGCGCCGTGCGGCCGGTCACGATGGCGGCCCGCCTTGCTCCCTACCTGCGCTACTACGCCTCTCGCCGGCCTACGGACGACCACGGGGCGCAGCCGGCAGTGTTGGTGGTGTTTGACGACGAACTGGCGGCGAATCACTTCCTGCGCGTGGCGAGGGAGGAGATGGGGAGGACGAGGGTCGAGGTGCCGTTGTGGGTGTCGCACAGGCGGCTGTTGGAGCAGGAGGGGCTGGCGGGGCGGGCCTGGGTCAGCCCCGAGGCCAGGCCCCCGGGCCTCGCACTGACGCTACCTGACTCGTCGTGGCGATTCACGAGGTCAGCCGTCTGTCGTCCCGAGGTCCGCTACTTGCCCTCTTTGCTCCGGTCTACTCGAACTGAGATCACAGAAACTCCACGGTTTCGGTTAGCTCGGGACGATAGCCCGCAAGCCGGACGCTGCTAGACTCAGTCGAACAAAAGTGCGATGGCCCTCCCCAGTCTTCCAGGCGGTACGGCGGACAAAGTTGCGAACCTCTATGAGGTGGCGTGGACCGTCGACAGCCTTCTCGATCTGCTCACGGGCAAGGTTGACCAAGTACACTTTGAGCCCCAGAGCGAGGAAGGCCTTGGGGTTGAGTTTTACCGAGTACTCGCGTCAGGAGAGCGCGAGTATCACTCGGTAAAGCGTCAGGTGCCTGGCTCCTCCAGCGGATGGACACCGTCCGAGCTTTCAAGGCCCGATCCGGCTTCTGGACGCAGCATTCTTGGCGTCCTCTTTGAGCATCTCGACCGGAGCGGAGGAGCCAAGGCGGTGTTCGTCAGCCAAGACGGTGCCCGGGTCATGCGAGAGCTAGCCGAACGAGCCTGGACCGCGCCAAACCTTGAGGAGTTCCACCACACCCTGTCCGCAGGACATCGGAAGGCTCTCCATGAATTGTGTGCGAAGGGCCTTGCCGAGGACGAATTGGACATCTACGGGAAGCTTCGTAGAACGAAATTCGAAACCGTCGGACACCGCCGGCTGGTGCACTCTGTGGAGGAGAGGATCCCCGCGCTCATTCAGCAGGCGGATGGCGGACCGGTCGACGCCAGCGAAGTGCGTCGTTGCCTTGCTGAGTTTGCCTGGCACCGACTGGGACAGGTCGTCATAGCGGACGACGTGCTTCGCGAACTGGATGAGCATGGCTTCGGCGAGCAACCGCTTGCCAAGAGCGCCCAAGTTCGCATGGCCATCAGAGACCGAAATGCCGCCTACCTGCGCCGGAGCCAGAAGACTGTGATCAATGGAGCGCACATCCCGCGTTCCCAGGCAGCTTCTATTGCCGAGAAGCTGACAACTGGCGACCACTCGTTGCTGCTGGCCGGGTCGGCGGGTGAAGGCAAGACCTGCCTTTTGGCGCAAGTGATCGGCCACCTTGAAGAAGCTGACGTCCCGCATCTAGCGCTCTCGATGGACGAACTCGAAGGCATCTTCTCGCCGGCAGTCTTAGGGCAAGGGATGGGTCTCCCTGCATCCCCCGCGGTGGTGCTTGGGCAGATTTCAGCCGGAAGGCGGGCTGTGCTCTGTATCGACCAGCTTGACGCGACCAGTTTCGTTTCAGGGCGCAACGCTCAGGGCCAGAAGTTGCTGGACGAACTCGTCACGCAGGTCTCCAGGTACCCCCAGATGCTCATGCTCCTCGCCTGCCGGTCGTTTGACCTCGACGTGGATGACTCGCTCTCAGCGTTGATCCGCGCCGATCCGCCGACAGCACACCGCGTCGATATGGAGATACTCGGAGTCGAGGATGTGTATGGCGCCCTGGCTACTGCAGGGATCGGTGAGTCGGAGCTGGCCAACTCCGAGATAGAACTCTTGCGCACCCCACTTCACCTCCACCTGTTCCTTGGGGCAGGCACGAGTCGATCTCGATTTGGCTCGCGACAGGACCTGTTCGACCGGTATTGGGAAGAAAAGCGCCGCAAGGTCGACATGCTTGCTGGCAGTGGAGCCTTTGCGGACGCTGTGGCAGCACTTTCAAACCTCTTGGGCGCTCGTGAGAGAACTCAGGTGCCCCGGGATGAATTGACCGGTCACGAGTCGGCGCTGGACGCGATGGCATCGGAGGCCGTCATCTTCGCCCAAGAAAGCAGCGTGCGTTTCTTTCACGAGTCTTTCTTCCACTACGTACTTTCGCGGACTTTCCTCCGCAGCAGCACAGATCTCGTCGAGTGGCTCACGAGTAGCGAACAGACTCTCTCTCGCAGGTCCTTAGTCAGAGAGGTGCTCTCATTCCTGCGAGAACGTGATGCTGACCGGGACCGCTACCTCCAGACCTTGGAGAAATTGCTCACTGATGAACGTGTCCGGTTCCACATCAGAAAGCTTGTCCTCGACTGGCTAGGGGCATTGCTCGATCCCACGCCCGAAGAGTGGGACGTTCTCAAGAGACTCCCAGAGGAGCTCGATTCACACGTCTGGAGTGCCATCAGCAACTCCGTAGCCTGGTTCGACGTGCTCCACGAAGTGGGCTACCTCCTTTCACGGCTGGCGGCCGATGACGAGCAGATCGACCGAACGGTCTCGCTTCTCCAGACGCCCGATGTCCTCGGCGCTCGGGCGGCAGAAGTGGCTAGGTTGGTTCATCCCTTCCGAGGCAAGTCGGAGGCTTGGCGAGAACGGCTTTGGTGGATAGCGCGGCGCGAAAGGAGTTACGAGAGCCCAGAGATGCAGAGCCTCCTAACCGATCTCGTTGCCGATGGAACTCTTGACGATGCGGTTTCTGGAACCGCCACGGATCGCAATTTGTGGTTCGTGCTGTACAGACTGAGCACGGAAGCCCCAGAGTTCACGGCGAGGGTGCTGGGGACTTGGTTCGACCGGCAGGTCGAGCGGGCATCCGAGCTAGCCTGTGACGACCCATTCCCCGAGGAGCACGAGTCGGCGACGGACATCCAGAGCGGCGAGCATGCGATTGAGCAGTGCTCGAAACTCGCTCCGCTTGACTTCGTGCGCGAAATGCTGCCAAGGCTCATTCGCCTTGAATGCGCCCTTCCTCCCCAGGTGACGTACGGGCCAGGGACGCATGGAGGTGGGCTGCATCAGAAGCTCCGCGAGGCGCTCGTGCAGGCCATGAGCTGCCTCGCGCTGGCAGATCCCGAGAGGCTCAACTCCTTCATGGCAGCGGCATTGTCTGAGGACGACAGCTGGACTGAGTGGAGGTGTGCCCTGGTTCTGCGCACTTGGAGCGCCAACCCGGAGTTGTATGCGGAGCGTGTCGTCGGCTTCCTGCTGGAGCGCCCCGAGGAGCGGCTTCGGCTGACCTACGATGTTTACACACGGCACACGGATACATTTGCTGCGATTAGCGGGAGCGCCATCGCCGCAGTCGGCCCGGTCTGCTCCGAAGAGTCGTTCGCGGAGCTTGAGTCCGCGATCCTCCAACTCACCCCGGTCCATCAGCACGAACATCAGGTCATCGAGCGAACCCAGCTTGCCCTGCTTCGGCGCCTTCCGGAAGAGCGAAGAACGGAGATGGCACGCCGGCGAATCCAAGAGCTTGAGCGCAAGTTCCACGACGCCCCAGCGCCTGCCACTTCCGAGCCTCCGGAGGATGAAGGAGGTCTCGTGTCGGTAGTCTCTCCCATTCCGCCGGAGGCCAGATCCCTTGCAAGGGATGCCCACTGGCTCGCGGCGATGGCCAAGTACGCCAGCGATAACCTGACTTGGCGGGGTCAGGAGGTTCTGGGCGGTTCGAGACAGCTCTCGCAGGAGCTTGAGGTCGCAACCCATGGAGACCCAGAGCGTTTCACGTCCCTGGTGGAGCAAATGGACTCGTCCTATGCGCCCGTCTACTTTGAAGCCATCCTCAGGGGGCTCACGCGCGGGGAAGCCAGTGCCGCAAGAGTCGGCACTCTCGCACAGGCTTGTGCCGTCCTGCGGAGGATCCACCAACTTGGCATCGAGGTTCGAGGGTGGGAGGTCGCACAGGCCGTAGGGGCACTGGCGACCGAAGACCTTCCTCACGACATCATCGAGATGCTGTGCCACGTCGCCTTGGAAGCCCCGGACCCCGCGGCAGATACTTGGCAGGACCCCGATAGCTCGTGGGGCGCACAGGGAACAGAAGCCATCAACCAGGCGATCAACTCCTCGCGCGGGGCCGCGGCGATGGCGCTCGCTCAACTGCTATTCGCCAACAGAGAGCGGTGGAGCAGCCTGAAGGTGACAGTCACAGAGCTGGTCGGGGATCCTGTGCTCGCTGTTCGTTCGGTGGCAGTTGAGTGCCTGACTGCCGTTCTGCACTCCCACCAGGACGAGGCCCTCTCCTGCTTTCACAGGCTAATCGAAGGAGCCGACGCCATCCTCGGAACCCGACACATAGAGCGGTTCCTGCGCTTCGCCACCTCCCTCGACTACGCGGCAGTTCGACCGGTTATTCAGTCCATGCTGCAATCCGCTCGGCCCGCCACAGTCAGGGTTGGAGCTAGAGAGACTGTGGTTGCCGGGCTCCGGGGAGACAGCCGGGCTCAGGAAGATGAAGAGGGCGTAGCCGGGATGGGCGAAGTAGCTCGGGCAGCGGCCGCTGAGATATACGCCGCGAACCTTGCTGATGACACAGTCGGAGCACGCTGTGAGGCGAAACTCGAAGCGCTATTCGACGACGAGAGCCAACTGGTACGTCAGGCGGCCAGCAAGTGCTGGGGTGCACTTCCGCCTGATCAGCTCGCTCTGAAGGGCCCGCTCATTGGCGCATTCGCCCGATCCCAGGCTTTCGACCAACACTCTGTTGGAGCGCTAACGCACTACCTGGAGAGTGCACAGCAACCTCCCCCCGTTGAAGTGTGCGACCTGGCAGAACGGGCCGTAGCAGACTTCGGCTACAAGGTGACCTCGATTCAATTCGAGGAAGCATTTGTGGCCACCGGACTTTCGAAGCTCGTTCCTCGACTTCTCGCTGAGACAGATGACCGCACGCTTCGGAAGCGCATCCTCGACGTGATTGACGCCATGCAGCGGGCGAAGTTCCTCGGGATCGATGAACAGCTGAAGGCACAGGACGGTAGCTGAGGGATGTACGCCATCCGGTGCAAGCGACCGCCGAGCACCTGTAGCGCCTCCACCCAGCCGGAACACAGCGGCGCCTCGGATGTCTCCCTGGGCAGCCAGGTGCGGCGTGCGCGACGGTTCTCGGACAACATCCAGGTCGTTCGCAGATGGCCGCCTTGCTGTCCGTACCCATCGCCGACGCTGTGATTCAGGTCGGGACGGTCCCGGCGAGTCGGAACGCTCATGCCTGCGGACCTCGCTCATCCACCTCGTACTCGCCGGGGAACCGGTCGCGCTGCTCGATGATGAACCGGACCGCATCCCGGACGCGCTCGGAGTACCTGGCCTTGAGATGCTCCGGGGCCTCCGAGGTCCACGCGAGATCCTTCGCCTGTGCGATGACCGCCTCGACCTCGGAGACGTCGCCGCCCGTGAGTTCGACGATCGTGTCGGCGATTACTTCCATCTCGGCCGTAACACCCGCCCCGATGCCGGAGACACGATGGATGTGGTCGCACGTCCGCCGGCCCGTCGCGACATCCAGGGGCATGACTTCACCGCGCGGGCAGTGGCCTTTCGGGTGGTCGCACTCACCGCCATGGTTGCAGGGGCCGTACCAGTAGTCCCAGAAGTCGCAGGAGATGGCCCACACGCGCTCGCCGAGCTTGCCGCGCGTCTCTAGTGCGAGCTCGGGTGGCTGGTAGAAGGAACGGACCATGTCGAGCGCCATCGCCTCGACATCGCGCCCGTACTGCAAGGAGCGCTCGCCGGTGAGGGTGAGCTCGATGATCTCCCCGTCGCTCATGCTGTCGCCTCCTGGTCGCGAGCGATGCAGAAACGCAACTCCCGCCCGGCCTGCTCGACCCTGTTCCGGCCTCGGCGCCTATCGGAGTCCGGAAGGTACCGTTGCACGGTTCGGCGCTTGTAGCCAGCCGGGTTACTGCCCAGCGGAGGGGCCCCGCCCGTGAAGTCCCCTCGTGATCCCCAAAGGGACCGAGCGCATCGAAGAGAACGCCCCCCTCGTCACCCGCTAGCCGAGCGATCCGGAATTTCAGGGGATCGCTTTCGTAGTAGTGTGCTCAGGGGGCGGGCGGCACTGGTATGCTGAATTTGGCTCGCTCGGGAACTCAACACTAGGAGCGCGGCAATGACCAATCCCCTCTTCGATCCGCACACCCAGCAAATGATCAGGGAAGGGCGACGCATCCTCGCGCAGAACCGCCCTGCGATCAGGCACTACCAGCAACTCGTAGCGACGCACGGACCCGCGATCCGCGAAGCGAAGCGCACCATCGAAATGCACGGGCCTGCGATTCGGGAAGCGAAGCGCACCGTCGCCGTGCACGGCCCCACGATTCGGGACGCGCTGGGCATGGTCTCTCCCCGCCGTCCGAGCACTAGAACACGCGACGAAGACCCGCCCGGCTGGGTGTTCGAGGGAGATGCTGGCCTGTCGATGGCGTGGCCAGAGGAAGACCAGTAGCGGCGCTAGGGAACGGCGTTAAACGCACGATTGCGGACCATAGTCCCACCTTCACGAGTGGCTGCGAGTGGGGCGTTGGTGAGCCGGGAAAGCTCTACGGCGTCTATCGCCTACAGTTGGTGAGCGCCTCCTGATCGAGCAAGATGCGATTGAGGAAGCGCTCGGCTTCCTCACTGGACTCAGCCGGTGGAGGGCACCAAGTCCCGCCGCGTCTCCGCCCTGCCGATCTCGAGGACCGCGACGCCTGGCCGGAGCAGTTCGCCTGGATTGAAGAGCGCCTGCAGAGCTTCAACGCTACGTTCCGCGACTGCGTCAAGCGGCGCTGACGGGCAGGGGCCCAGCGCTAGCGTTGGGCGGGAAGGTTGCGGGTATTCGTGCAGGGCTGGTCGGAGGCGTACTCCGAACACCCGAGGAAGCGGCCCCTGCGCCCCTCGCGGACAACCATCACCCCCGCGCCACAGGACTCGCAGACGGGCGGGCTAGCGTCGCAGGAGGCGCCGGTGCAGCGCGAGCCATCCCCGGCGGTGACCACAAACCCACGGCTGCAGGTCTGGCAGCGGGGCGCACGGTAGCGGCAGAAGGGAAAGTTCAGGCAGTAGAGAGTACGTCCGCTCGCCGACTCGTCGAGCCGGCCCATGCCGCAGCGCGGACAGGCAGGCGTGTGCTCGCGCCGGAACTGCCCAAGGCGGTGCAGAACGGGCGCCTCGCGGAGCAGCTCCTCCACGAAGGTGGAGGGACGCAGCGCGTCGGCGACGAGGTAGGCGCTACGGCGCGCCCGCGTCATGGCGACGTAGAACAGGCGCCGCTCCTCGGCGTGGGGGTACTCACCCTCCGGGGGAGGGGGCAGCACGAGGTCGAGGAGGGGTCGTCCTCCACCTGCGAGGGGAAGCCCCGCCGGGCGTCACGGAGGTCGAGCACGACCACGTAGTCGGCCTCGCGTCCCTTGGCCGCATGAACGGTGCTGAACTCGACGCGAAGCCGGCCCGGGCGGCGAGGCGGGAGCGCCTCGCGAGCGCTCCGGTAGCGACCGAGGGCGAGCACAGAGAGGGGCGGGCCGTCTGCGCCCTCCCGTGACGTGATGTCGCGCAGGGCGTCCTCCAGCCCGAGTTTGGATCGGCAGCGGCGACCACGGTGACGCCCCCGTCACGCACGCCCTCGGCGGGGCGAAGCGCGCGGCGAGTCTGTGCCGGGTTGCGCACAACGAAGGCGGTCGAGGGTTCCTGGATGCCGTTGGCGAAGCGGAACGTGCGGCTGAGCGTGCGCTCCCGCACGTGGCCGAGGTAGCACCCGCAGTCGCGCACGAGCCCCACGTCGCTGCCCGCGAAGCGGTAGATGGACTGCCAGAGCAGGCCCCCGATGGCCGTCTGAGCCCGGGGCGGTCGCCTAGTCGGCCACTAGGCCCATGGCCCCTGCCCGAGTCGCTGGCTTCCGTGACTCTTGGGACGAAGGAGAACGCGCGTCGTACCCGACCGCCCTACTCGCCGGCATGGGCGGCGACTCACAAGAGCCCGCCTTGGCTTCGCGGCTCACTTCCCGCCCCGCACGTACCCATGGGCGTCGACGTTCGAGTACTCCTCGAAGCTCAGCCGCTCGCCATGGGCATCAGTCAGGGTGAACCGTCGTCCCGCCACGTGCGAGACATCGAAGTGAAAGCCAGGCGACAGCCGATACGTGAACTTCCACCGGCGGCCCAAGGGAGCCTGACCGTGCTCGGCACCACCAGGATCGAAGGCCAGGTCCCTCTCGTCTCTCCACCACCTCTGCTGGCGCCGATAGTGTTCACGGAAAGCGGCAATTGCGGCGCCGGCGCGGGCGACAGTTCGCTCAGTGTCAGCGCGTTGGGCGGTCTTCCACGGATCACTGCCTGATGTGAATGTCCCCCTCGGGAGGATGAGAGCGTGACGCGGGTTCGAAGGACGAACGCTCGCGCGCCAAGCCTCTTCGAGTCGGAGTCGGTCCTCGATGTCGAACCACCATTCATCAGGAACCGGGCTGTAGAGGCATGAGTGGTCCAGCCAGACCAGACGATGCCGAAATCGGACATCTCCCTCATAGAGTCTCCGCCCACTCACCTTCTTGTGGTACGCGAGAATGTGAACCCCTGGTTCATCGGCCGCGTCCGCGATGTCCTTGACGTTGCCCCAAACGGTCGCCAACCCCGCCTGGCTCTGTCGCGAGGGTACCCAGGCCAAGCGCCAGGCTTGGTGGGTCGGCGTGTCGTCGATACGTGCCTTGAGTTCACGCGCCTTGTTGTTCGGCATCCCCGCGATGATGGCCAGCGGCATTCCTAGCGCGACGAACCCCGCTGCCGCTGGATGAGGTAGCGTTCGATGGCCGAAACAGGGACGAGGGTGGCGCGGGCCTCCTCATCGGTCATGAGGCCGGCCAAGTCACCCAGCATTCGCTTCGGACGCGAAGGACGCTCGCGGTTTGGCTCGCCCCGTCGGAACCACGCTGCCTGAATCTCCACGCCTCGATCCGTAGCCCACTCACGAACCAGCTCACTCAAGGCCTCGTATCGATACTGCTCCCACGGCGTTGTAAGACGCGCTCGCACAATGGCTTGCCGGAATCTGGCGAGCGATCCTTGTTGACCGTCCAGCGTCGCGAGCAGTTCGCTCCGAGTCGGTTCCTCAACCGTCTCAGCGAACCCCTTCCGCAATTCGGCTAGGTCGCTCTGGCGAATCTCTGGACATCCCACGCCATCGTCAGCCGGAGGGCCCTCGCGAAACTCGTCCCTCCCGGCGTCGTACCACTGACCAACGCCGAACCTCGTAAAGGCCGCATAGACATCAGGGCGTAGAGCTGGCGGTTCTTCGGAAGGCGGCGGGGGTATGGCCCCTTCCAACCCAATCAGCACATCGAGCCCCGTGCCGGCGTCGCGGACGACGCGGACACCCGCGATCTGCTCCACAAGTTGGACGAATCGGACTCCCTGCCGCTCCATCTCAGCGTGCAGGAGGTCTCGGTACTCTTCGCGCACGAGCGCTCCGAGGCGAGCCCCGAGGATCATCGTCCGGTCGGCACGCTCTCGCCGCAGAATACCTACGACGGCCTCGGACAACTCTGACGCGTCTGTTTTCAAGGTTGGGTCCGAAAAGAGAGAAGGAGCGCAGAACGCGCCCCTCTTTCTGTGAACTTGCAACTCTCGTTGCTGTCGCTTGCCCTTCGAAGCCTAGGTTACGTGGGAGGCGGGTACCTTTCGCGCGGGCGGGCGAAAGGACAGGCCTCCTCCTGAAGCCCCGGGTGTTGTCGCGAGCGGAATACCGCGAGGCGACAACCACCCTGATCTTGGCGATTGACACAGTCCCATGTCAAGCAACGCGACACGGTTTCCTGAGGAGCGCAGTCCCTAGCGTCGTTACCCGCAAGTCCTCGCCTTGCACGAGAACACCTCCCCCCGGTGTGGTGAGGCCAGAACGCGGACGTTCCAACGCTCGCTTGCAGTTCAACTCCGCCGCCGCTCACGCGCCGCCTGGACATCCGATGATCACGAGTTCCGGCGCGGCCTCGTGGCCATGTGCATCGCCAGGCGCGGGCCGCCTTCGCGAGCGTCCTGCTGGCGTTACAAACTGTTGGCGCGACCGACACAGCGGCTTAGCGCACGGCCCGTCAGGTCTTGTGATACGCGATCAGGATCGGTCTGCGGGTACCGCAGCGGCCTGGATCAGGCAGAGCCCTCCGGTCAGCCCCTTAGCGGCAACGCCGCCCCCCACGAGCAGCGGAGATCCTGGTGTCAATTGGAATCTAGGTTACCTCGCCCCCTAGCCTTCACACTGCTGGTTGTCCGCCCATGACCGGGCCCTCGTCTTCGCCTCAAAGGTTGTAGGTGTCGCCCAGCGGATACGGCAATTCGCCCCGAGACATCAGTTCTATGGTTCCGACTAGGTTGTCGTACGCAGCCTCAAAGCACCCGTCGCACAGGATGCGCTCTTGTCCAGGTAGCCACACCTTAGGAACCTGGGGATCGCCGGTCTCTTCCATGTGCCCGGCTGTCATTCCGCTGATGGAGGAGTGAATCATCATGGGTGCACCCGGAAGCCCGCAGCGCTCGCAGATTGCTGGATTGTCGAGCAGAAGGGAATCGCTGCTTTCCATGATGTTCAGTCCCTACACCCTCAGGTTGTGGGGTGGCAGATGGCTGTCGCAGTTGTGCGGGGACCACGTCCCATCGTCGAGGAACAGGCACGCACTCAGCGGGAGCCTGAGTTCGCGCCACTGCTCGATCTTCCAGAGCTCGCGCTGAAGCTCCTGGGGATCAACCCCGGCCATGAGAAGGTCGAGCGCAGTGGCCGCAAGCTTTTCGCGCTCCTCGGTGGGGGTTGTGGGCCATCCACTGCCGCTGTGCCCGACGGAGCAGGTGAAGGCACCCTTTTCCGGCCACTGGCTAACCCACGGCGCAGGGTGGGGTCCCACCCTCACGCGGCCTGCATGAGGCTCGTTACTCCCACTTGGCACCCACGCAATCTCGTAGGGACTCTTCGCACTGTAGATCGGTGCTCCAGTCATGCCCGCCCCCTTGGAAACGGTGTTCACGAATAGCGTACTGGACTGCATGGGATAACCCGACGGGCCAGCGGCAAGATTTGGGTTGAAAGCGGTCCGACTCTTGGCCGTGCGCTTCTCTGCCTTCATAGCCACGGGAGCTACCTGGCGAACGTACGTGCTAAACTGGTAGGCCGCCCGTGCAGCCGACAGCGAAAGGACCATGCCGTGAAGCACCCACCAGTCCTCAAGCCCGCCGCCCTCTACGCCCGCGTCTCCAGCGACCGGCAGGATGTCGACCTGTCCGTGGCTGCCCAGCTCCGGGCGTTGCGCGACTACGCCGAGAAGAACGGCTACGTCGTCGCCCGTGAGTACGTGGACGAGGCCGAGAGCGGGCGCGTTGCCGACCGGCCCCAGTTCCGCAAGATGCTGGATGCCGCCAGCGGCGCCGACGCCCCCTTCGAGGAGATCCTCGTCTGGAAGTTCTCGCGCTTCACCCGCAGGCGCGAGCACGCCGTCGCCTTCAAGTCGATGCTCCGCCGTCGCGGCATCAGGGTGACCTCCATCACCGAGCACGCCGACGACTCGCCCACGGGCAAGCTCATGGAGGCCATCATCGAGAGTGTCGACGAGTTCTACTCAGAGAATTTGGCCCAGGAGGTCACGCGCGGGATGCGCGAGTCCGCTTCGCGGGGGTCCTTCCTCGCTTCCCGGGCGCCCTTCGGCTACCGGCGCGTCAAGGTCAGCGACGGCGTGCGGGAGCGCCCCACGCTCGAGGTCGACCCGGCCACCGCTCCGATCGTGCGGGAAGTGTTCGAGAGCTCGCTGCGGGGGAACGGCCTCAAGGAGATATGCCGAGACCTGAACGAGCGGGGTATCACCAACCGGGGCCGGCGCTGGTACCGCAATGGGCTCCACTACCTGCTCACCAACGAGGCCTACACGGGTACCGCCGTCTGGGGCCGCACGCGCAAGGACGGCAAGGCCCCCGACCCGGTGCGGGCCGAGGGAGCGTGGGAGGCGATCGTGCCGAAGGAGCTGTTCGACCGCGTGCAGGCGGTCCTGCAGGAGCGGGCTCCGAAGCGGCAGCGACCGGCGCGGGTGGGAAGCAAGTTCCTGCTGAGCGGGCTCCTGCGCTGCGGCATCTGCGGCAAGCCCTACACGGGGCAGGGAGCGAAGGGCGGGCGCTACGCCTACTACGTCTGCGGCACGCTGCTCCAGGAGGGTGCTGGCTCGTGCCAGGCGAGCTACCTGAACGCCGAGAAGATCGAGAACTTCATCCTCGAGAAGATCAGGGAGCGCATCCTCACGGATGAGACGATCACGGAGCTGGTGACCCTGGTGGCCGAAGAAGTGGATGCCATAGCCGGGGAGCTTGATGGGCAGCTAAAGGTGATCGAGGCCGAGCTTGAGGATGTCCAGTCCCGGCTGCTGCGGCTCTACGACGCGCTGGAGAAGAGCTCCCTCACCTACGAGGCCCTGTCGCCGCGAATCCTTTCCCTGCGGCACCGCGAGGACCAGCTTGCGGCAGCGCGGGAAGACGCCGTTGCGCGTCTTGCGCACCGGAAGGTGGAGCTGCCTACCACCGACGAGATCAAGGAATACGTGGCCGACTTCCGCAGCTTTCTGGCGGAAGGGACGATCCCGGAGCAGAAGGCGCTCATCCGCAACTTCGTGCAGGGCGTCGAGGTACTGGGGGAAGAGGCCACGCTGACGTACACGATTCCGATGCCGTCGGATGGGGTGAAAAACGAGGGCACCTCGGTTCTCGATTTTGTACAGTCCGGCCCACCCAACTGGTTTCGAACCCCTGCTTCACCCTGCGGTGAGGACGAGTCCTTCCAAGTCGTGTGTATGGTAGAATCTAGACAGATAATCTAGCTGGAGACAGAACATGACCGACTGGCCCCTCCAGGACGCCAAGAACCGCTTCAGCGCCGTCGTCGACGCTGCTCTCGCGGGAGACCCCCAGCGGGTCACCCGGCGGGGCCGGCCTGCCGTAGTGGTGCTGGCAGTGGACGAATACGAGCGCCTGCGGCAGATCGAAAAGGCGAACGCCCCCACCCTCGGGGAGTTGCTCCTCGACATCCCGCAGGACGGCCGGGGCTTCGAGCGTCTCTCGCTTCCGGCCCGCTCGGAGGACCTGTGATGTTCCTCATCGACACGGACGTGCTGTCCGCCCTGCGAGGAGGTGAACGCCATCCCGCCGCCGCCCGCTGGCTGGCGGCCCAGCGCACCTCGGACCTCTACCTGAGCGTCGTGACCATCGGGGAGATTGAGCGCGGCATCGAGCAGCAGCAGCGCCAGGACCCGGCGTTCTCGAACCAACTCGCGGGCTGGCTCGACCGGGTGCTCGCCTGGTACGGCGACCGCGTCCTTCCCGTCGACCTAGGCACAGCTCGGCGCTGGGGGCAGCTGTCCGCCACGCTCGGCTCCGACAGTGCGGACCTGCTCATTGCCGCTACGGCACTTGAGCACGGCCTGACCGTCGTGACGCGCAACGTGCGCCACTTCGAGCCCGCTGCCGCTCCTGTATTCAACCCCTTCGCGGACGAGGGAGCCTTGCATGAGTAGCCGGCAGCCACCTCTGGACGCTTCAGCCATGAACCCCCCTCGAGGGGCTTACCCGAGCCCGTCTGCCCCGCAACACTCGGAGCTTCCTCCCTCCCCTCTGGCGGCGGGAGCACCTCGCATTCGAGCGGAGAGGCGGCATGGACCACACCAGGCCCCGGCAGCCGCGGCGCGTGGCCCGGGAAGACTCTCGAAGGCACAGCGCACGCCCACTCAAGGCGGGGCGCGACACGTTCACGGTCCAGGTCCGGTGGAGTACTGGTCCGCGGACGCGCGCCTGGGACGACTTGTGGCGCTGGCTGCTTTCGGAAGCGGACGAGGCGAACGATGAGCGGCCCAGCGATGAGGTCGCATAGGTCACCAGCCAGCGCCCTTGAGGATCTTGCTGACCGTTCACGAGAGCGGTGGAGCCGGGGCTCTTGCGCCGGCCCACACGCCTGTGAACGATGGCGCCCAACCAGAGGAGACCAGACCTGATGGAGACTGCGATGCGAGCAATCATCTACTCTCGCGTTTCGACCGACGCCCAGGAGCGAGACGGAACCTCCCTCGAGACCCAGGAGCGCGCCTGCCTCGAACTTGCCGGGGACCGTAACTGGCAGGTCGTTCGCTGCATCCGTGATGCCGCGAGCGGTGGGGCGCTCGAGCGCGACGGCCTCGATGACCTCCGAGCGGCCCTGAGGCGCGGTGAAGCCGACGTCGTCGTTGCGTACGCCGTCGACCGCCTCTCCCGGAACCAGAACCACATCGGCGTCCTCTTCGACGAGTTTGAGTGCGCCGAAGTAGGTCTGGAGTTCGTCACCGAGCGTTTCGAGGACACGGCCGTCGGCCGCTTCATCCTCGCCGCGCGGGCGTTCATCGCCGAAGTGGAGCGCGAGAAGATCGCCGAGCGGACCATGCGGGGGAAAGAGGAGCGGGCGCGTAGCGGGCGCATTCCCCAGGCGTTCGGCCGGGGCTGTTACGGGTACACGTACAACCCCGAGACGGGTCGCCGGGAGATTGATCCCTACCAGGCGGCCATCGTGCGTCGGATCTTCGAGCGCTACGCGGAAACGCGGAGCTTCTCGGCCGTGACCACCGAACTGAACGCCGCCGACATCCCGGCGTTCTCGGGTGGCGCCTGGTATCCGATTACCGTGCGGCGTGTGCTCCTCAATGAGGCCTACACCGGTCGCACCGTCTATCGGCGCACCAAGCGCGTCCGTGTCCGTGCCCCCGGGGCTCGGAGGCGGACCCGCGTGATCGAGCGTCCCGAAGACGAGCACATCGAGATTCCGGACGCCACGCCCGCGATCATCGATGAGGCACTCTGGAAGCGGGTCCAGGAGATCCTGGACGACCCCGAGCGAACGAACCGGCGCACCACGGCGAAGCGGAACTACCTGCTGAGTGGGCGCATTCGCTGCGGCCTCTGCCACAGTGCCATGGTGGGCCAGACGAACACCTCGAAGGGCAAGCACTACCCGTACTACCGCTGTCGGCACGCCTACACGCGGAATACCGGCCACCGGTGCGAGAGTCGCTACATCCGGGCGGACGCGCTCGAGCGGGAGATCTGGGCGGAAGTGCGGAAGGTGCTCAGCGAGCCCGAGGTCATCCTGCAGGAACGGCGGGAGGCGAGTGGCGTCGCGGGCACCGAGGAGGCGATCGCTCGACTGGAATCGGAAATCGCGTCGCTCCGCAAACGTGAGGAACGCCTCGTCCGGCTGTTTGGCTATGGCGAGGTGGACAGCGAGGTTGTCCGGGCCGAGGTGCAGGATGTGAAGCGACAGCGAGAGCTGCACAGTGCGGAGTTGGCCGCCCTCGTGAAGCGGATGTCGGGCATGGGGCGAGCCATCGACGAAGAGGCTATCCGACGGACCTGTGCTGCCGTCGCGGAGTGTCTCGATGGGGCCGGATCGGACGAGAAACAGCTCGTTTTCGAGGCCGTTCAGTTGAAGATCGACGCGACCCGCGATGAGGTCACGATCGAGGGAATTCTACCGCAGAATTCCCCCAAATCCAGGCAAAAGTACTCACAGTTTAGCTCCATTGAACAAACATTGGCATGACGACGTGCACGTAGCCGTCTTCCTTGGCCGGGCGGAAGACGCCCTGGCTTGAGGGGCTCGTCGTCTCGAGGCGAACCTCGCCGTCGAGAACCCCCAGGACGTCGGCCAGGTAGCGGCTGTTGAACGCGATCTTCGCCGGCTCGCCGTCCACCTTCACGTCGATCTCGCCCTCGTTGTCGCCGACTTCGTCTGCGCGGGCGCTGATGACCAGCTTTCCGGCACCGCCATCGCCCGACGGCTGCACCTGCAGCCGTACAATGCCGCTTCCGTCCCGCGCGAAGATCGCGGCGATGCGCGCCCCGCGCATGAAGTCGTCGACGTCCACCACCGTTGCCGTGTTGAACTCTCCGGGGATCAGCTGGTTGTAGTTGGGGAACGTGCCCTGGATCAACTGCGCCACCAGTTCCACGTCCGTCATCGAGAACTGCACCTGCGTCTGCTTCTCGTTTACCCGCAGCTCCACGGGCGCCGCTCCGTCCCCGATCAGCCGGCCGACTTCCCGCAGTGCTCGTGCCGGGACGATCAGGTTCAGGTCGGTCACCGGGAACGCCTGCCGGGAGCCCAGCTCGATGTCCGAAACGGCCAGCCGGAACCCGTCGGAGGCCGCGAACGTCAGCTTGCCCTCCTCGCCCTTGATGCTCACGCCCGTGATCACCGGCCGAGAGTCGTCCGTCGCCGCTGCGAACTCAACCCGGTCGATCGTGCGACGCAGCGTCGCCGCGTCCAGCTCTATCGACGGACCCTTGTCGATCGCCGCGATGCGCGGGAAGTCCTCGGCGTCCATCGTGTTGATCGTCGACTCCGTGCGCGCGCACTCCAGCTTCGCCTGACGCGTTCGCTCCGGGACCTCGATCGACACCGTCGCCGGCGGCAGTTGCCCCACGAAGTCCGTGATTAGCCGCGCCGGGATCGTCGTCGCCCCCTCCTCTTCGATTTTCGCCCCGATCCAGGTGCTGATAGAGATGTCGAGATCGGTGGCCGAGAGGCGCAGCCGCCCGCCGTCTGTCGCCATCAGGACGTTCGAGGTGATGGGGAGCGTCGACCGGGCGGCGACCGCGCGCCCGACGATCGCGAGCCCCCGCTGGAGGTTCTCCTGCAGGACTTGAACCTTCATCCGTTTACTCGCTTGTTCGGTGTTGGCCGGGATTATACCCCCAAACGCCGAGGGCGTAGGCACGTAAGCAGTTCCCCCCATGCCTCTGGCGGATGGAAACATAACCTCCTAACGTAAGGGCCTCTATACTTGTCGTTCGCTGGCCCTGCGGGGGGCTACGCTGGATGCGTCGTGTATATCACTGATCTTCATCTCGCCAACTTCCGGAACTACGCGCAGGTTGAGCTCTCCCTCGACCGCGGCCTCAACCTCTTTGTTGGCGAGAACGCCCAGGGCAAGAGCAACCTGCTCGAGGCCATCTACCTGCTCTCCACCCTCCGCTCCAGCCGCGCCAGCAGCGACTCCGACCTTGTCCGCCGCGATGTGCTCGACTCCGAGTTCCCCGTCGCCCGCCTGCAGACCGAGGTCCAGCGAGCCGCCGGGCGCCTCAATCTCGAAGTCGCCGTCGTCGGACGCAGCGGCGAGGGCCAGCGTGCCGGCAAGCGCGTCCGCGTAAACGGCCTCGCCAAGCGCACCTCCGATGCCGTCGGTGAACTGGCCGCCGTCCTCTTCACCACCCTCGATATCGAAGTCGTCGCCGGGCCGCCTATCCTGCGCCGCCGCTACCTCGACATGATGGCCTCCCAGGTTGATCGCGGGTACCTGCGCGCCATGCAGCGCTACCAGCGCGTCCTTCAGCAGCGAAACGGGCTGCTCAAGCGCATCCAGGCTCGCGAGGCCTCTCCCACCGAGCTCGGGTTCTGGAACCAGGAGCTTGCCCACGCCGGCGGCATCATCATGAAGGGTCGAGCCGATGCCCTCGGCCTTCTGGTCCCCTACGCCCGCGAGCAGATGGCCCGCCTCAGCGACGACGCCGAGACCATCGACCTCACCTACAAGCCCGCCCTGGGCGAGTCAGTCGACGACGACCTCCCCATCGACGAGGCTGAGTGGACCAACCGCATGCTGCAGGCCCTCGGCCAGGGCCGCCCCCGCGAGATCGGCGCCGGTGTCACGCTCTTCGGCCCCCATCGCGACGACGTCGAGGTGCTCATCGAGGGGTTCTCCGCTGCCTCGTTCGCCTCGCGTGCCCAGCTCCGCACCGCCGCCCTCTCCCTCCGCTTCGCCGAGGCCGCCTACCTCCAGACCTGCCTCGGCGACGAGCCCGTCGTCCTCCTCGACGATGTCCTCAGCGAGCTCGACGAGCAGCGCCGCCGGGGCGTGCTCGATTCCTTCGAGATCTTCCAGCAGGTCATCGTCACAACCGCCGACCCCGACCGCGTCCGCGATGTCCTCACCAGCGCCGCCGGCCGGTTCGTCGTCGCCGGCGGCAGCATCGGTCGCTTCGAGGGCGAGTAGCTGCTTCTAGTCCCAGAGCACCGGCGTCAGCGAGCCCGCGGGCACGCTCATCCTGATCGCCCCCCGTTCCACGGTCAGCGTCACCGGTGTCTCACCGACCACGTCCCCGTCCAGTTGCACCGGCAGCCCCGGCGTCGTGACGTCGAACCCCGGCGTTCGCAGCTCGCGCACCCCCTCGACGCCCGAGTGACGCCGCACTACCACGCGCAGCGCCTGGCGAAGTGCCTCCCCTGCCGTCCTGGGCGTGAAGATGCACGCGTCCAGCTGTCCGTCCCGGGCGCTCGCCCCCATCGAGAACATGAGGAACCCGCCGTAGAGCCGCGTGTTGCTGACCACGATCAGCCCCGCTTGTTCTTCTGCCGACTCGCCTTCCGCGGACCACGCAACCTCGGTTGTTCGCAGCCTGGGCAGCATGGGGATGCCGTGAAGGACGTACGCGAGCACGCCCAGCTTCCGCTTGAGCGCGGGCGTCACGGTCGCCGCGATCTCCGCGTCCCAGCCGATGCCGGTCATCAGGAGAAACGGCTCGTCGTTCGCCCGTCCCAGGTCCATGGCCACCTGCTGCCCGTCGAGATGGGCGTCGAGTGCCCTCATCAGGTTCCGGGGGATCCCCGCCTCCCTGGCCCAGACGTTCGCCGTACCCCCCGGCAGGACCGCCAGTGCCGACTCCGAACCGGCCATCGCCCCCGCCGCCAGCCGTACCGTCCCGTCCCCGCCCAGCACGAACACGAAGGTGTCCCCGCGTTCCGCCGCGCGACCCGCGGCCTGCGCGGTCCCTTCCGGCGAGCCCGGAAGCTCGAGACGCGCCTCGTAGCCGCGCTCATCGAGCCGGCGCAGGGCCTCCTCGGTGTCGAAACGGCGCATCCCGCGAGCGCGGGGGTTCGCCACGATCGTCGCGCTCGTCGCTCCCATCGTTGCCCGGCGGCTCCTGCCTTCCTACCATACCGGCCCACACTCCTCTCCCCGGGGGCTCCGTGCTCACCCTCACCCGCTTCGACCACATCAGCATGGCTGCCCACGACTGGCGCGAGCAGCGCGACCGCTTCGAGCGGCTCTTCGGTTTCCGCTTCCTGCGCCAGTTCAACCCCCACCCCGGCACGCCCTTCGAGGGTTGCGTTACCCGCATTCGCAATACGCAGATCGAGTGGGAGCTCCTCCAGCCCGACAGCCCGGAGAGCTTCGTCCAGCGCTTTCTCGACCAGCGCGGTCCCGGTCTCCACCACCTCACCGTTCAGGTTCCCGACATCGAGGAGGCCGTCGCCGAGCTCGAGCGCCTTGGCGTGACTCCTTTCGGGGGAATCAGCCAGGACACCATGTGGTGGATGGCCTACATCCATCCCCGTGACAGCGGCGGTGTCCTCTGGCAGCTCTACCAGCCCAAGAGCGACAACCCCATGAACGGCACGAAGGGCGAAGCCGGCGCCCTCGGCTTCCGTCGCATCGACCACGTCTCCCTCGCCTCCCCCGACCTGGAGGCGCAGGCCGCCTGGCAAGCACGCGTCTTCGGGATGGAGGTCGAGAGCCGCTGGGACGTTGCGGACCAGGGCTACAAGGGCTGCCTCATGCGCATCCCCAACACCGAGCTCAAGCTCGAGATCCTCGAGCCGCTTGGCGAGGAGGGCTTCCTCCAGGACTTCCTCGCCAAGCGCGGCAAAGGCCTGCACCACGTCTCCTGCGAGGTCGAGTCCATCGATCGTGCCCTCGACGCCCTTGCTGCCGAGGGCATCGAGACCCCCGGCGGTATCGGCGGCGAGCGCTGGAAGCGCAACATCTTCCTCTCCCCGCGAGATACGAACGGCGTGCTCTTCCAACTGTTCGAGGAACCCTCGACCTAACCCTGGGATTTGTCCGCCTCGCTCAGGTCGCCATTCCTCGTGCCCCGTCACCTCCCGAATTTTGTTTATCCGAATAAGCGCACTAGCGTTAAGTTTGCGTATCCCTTAACATTTCGGCTGGCGGGGTCGCGTGGGAGAGCGGCCCATGGTTTGGTCCACAGCCCTGGCGATAGGCGCGAAGCCGACTTTGGCGTCGGCCCGTGGCCTGTATACAGCACTGCCCGGGGCGTTTCTTGGCCTCCTTCCGACACCGCTGTTCCTTGCGACCGGCGCCCTGATCGGGGTGGCGCATTCTGGTGGGCGTCAGCTCAGTGCTGCGCTCCCGGCTGTTGCTGCTCCTTCATGCGCGCGAGTTCCTCAACCCGAAATTCAGCACATCTCTCGAGACAAGGGGAAAGCTCTATGCAGTTGATCCGACTTGGCCCCGGTGCCGCACTCCTTCTCGTTGCGACCGTGGCTCTGCTCGCCACGATCCTGGCGCGTCCCCCGTCTCTCGCATCTGCCCGGCAGGTCGAGACTGCCCCCGATCACTCCATCAGCGTGAGCGGCGCCGTCATTGCCGACCACGCCGGCTTGAGCGGGAGCAAGAAGCTCTCCGCTCTGGAGCGGATCACCGTGGGTGACGACGACACGCCGAAGCCTGACTTCCAGGGCGATGAGCCTCCGGAGCCCGGGGAGGCCGAAGAGCCGCCCGAGCCCGGGGAAACGACCGAGCCCGATGAGCCCGCAGAGCCGAGCGAGCCGGATGAGCCGCCCGAGCCCGAAGAGCCCGCTGAGCCGGAGGAACCTGAAGAGCCCGTTGAGCCGGAGGAACCCGAAGAGCCCGCCGAAACGGAGGAGCCCGCCGAGACCGAAGAGCCGAGTGGGACCGTCGCAGGACCCGACACGGGCGCAGGCCTTCTCGAGCAGCAGATTACGGTCTCGTTCTTCCTGGTGGTCGTGTTGGTCATTGGAGCTCTGTTGGCCGTCGCCTACAGGCGCCGCTAGCCCAAACTCCTCTCTCCCCGTATCCCCGGCGCCCCTTTCGTGGGGCGCCGGGGCTCCTCCCGAGCGGGAAGCGCCCCGTTCCGCTACTATCACCCGCACGGATGTTCGAGCGTGACCCCGCAGCCGCCCCGCCTCCACCCGCCGGCGACCCGCTCGCCGCCTTCCACCCGGTCGTGCGCGCCTGGTTCGAGCGCCGTTTCGCACACCCCACCGACGCCCAGTCGGAGGGCTGGCCCCGCATCCACGCCGGGGAGACGACCCTCATCGCCGCCCCCACCGGCTCCGGCAAGACGCTTGCCGCCTTTCTCGTCGGCATCGACCAGCTCATCCGCGAGGCCGAGGCTGGTGACCTCGAAGACGGCACGCGCATCGTCTACGTCTCCCCCCTCAAGGCCCTCAGCAACGACATCCAGCGCAACCTTGAGGAGCCCCTCGATGAGATCCGCGCTCTCGCGAAGGAGATGGGTTACGACCTCCCCCCCATCACCAGCGCCGTCCGCACGGGCGACACGCCCCCCTCCGCCCGCCAGACCATGGTGCGCCGCCCGCCCCACATCCTCGTCACTACTCCCGAGTCGCTCTTCCTTCTCGTGACCGCCGAGCGTAGCCGCGAGAACCTGCGCGGCGTTCGCACCGTCATCGTCGACGAGATTCACGCCCTTGCCCGCGACCGCCGGGGCAGCCACCTCGCCCTCACCCTTGCCCGCCTCGACCACCTCGCCGAAACCCCGCCCGTCCGCATCGGCCTCTCCGCCACCCAGCGCCCCATCGAGCTGATCGCCCGCTTCCTCGCCGGCGCCGGCCGCGACGCTTCGATCGTCGACCGCGGCCACCAGCGTGACATCGAGCTCCACGTCGAGACGCCCCCAAGCGACCTTGAGGCCGTCCCCCCACGGGAGCAGTTCGGCGATATCTACGACCGGCTCGCCGAGCTCGTGCGTGAGCACCGCACCACCCTCATCTTCGTCAATACCCGCGCCCTCTCCGAACGGGTCGCCAAGGAGCTTGCCGAGCGGCTCGGCCAGGAGGCGGTCGCCAGCCACCACGGCAGCATCGCGAAGGAGCGCCGCCTGCACGTCGAGCAGCGCCTCAAGGCCGGCGACCTCCGCGCCCTCGTTGCCACCGCCTCCCTCGAGCTGGGCATCGACATCGGCGCCATCGACCTGGTCTGCCAGGTCGGTTCGCCCCGCAGCATCGCGACCCTCCTCCAGCGCATCGGGCGCTCCGGCCACGCCCTCGGCCTCCGGCCCCACGGCCGCCTCTTCCCCACCACCCGTGACGAGTTGCTGGAGTGCTCCGCCCTCGTCCGCGCTGTCCGCGCCGGACGCCTCGACCGCATCAACCCCCTGATCGCACCCCTTGACGTCCTCGCCCAGCAGATCGTGGCCGAGACCGCCTGCGAGCCCTGGTCCGAGGACGCTCTTTACGACCTCGTCCGTGAGGCCGCGCCCTTCGCGAACCTCGAGCGCGAGCCCTTCGACGAGATCGTGACGATGCTCGCGACCGGCATCGGTGACGGTCCCGGCTCTGCCGCGCCCCTGATCCACCGCGACCGCATCAACGGCATCATCCGCGGGCGCCGCGGAGCGCGCCTCGCCGCCCTCAACAACGGCGGCGTCATCCCCGAGATGGGCGACTACCGCGTCGTCGCTGAACCCGAGGACATCCCTGTCGGCACCGTCAACGAGGACTTCGCCATGGAGAGCGCCGCCGGCGACATCTTCCTGCTCGGCTCCACCTCCTGGCGCATCACACGCGTCGAGCAGAGCACCGTCCGCGTCATCGACGCCCATGGCGCGCCGCCCACTGTCCCCTTCTGGCTGGGCGAAGCCCCCGGCCGCACCATCGAGCTTTCCGAGGAGGCCGGTCGCCTCCGCCGCGAGGTCGCCGACGGGCTCGACGATCCCGAAACCCTCGTCGCCCGCATCCAGGAGGAGTGCAGCCTCACCGAGAACGGCGCCCGCCAGATGGTCGATTACGTTCGCGCCACCCGCGATGGCCTCGGCGTTGTCCCCTCCGATACCGACGTCGTCTTCGAACGCTTCTTCGACGACGCCGGCGGCATGCAGCTCGTCGTCCACGCCCCCTTCGGCGCCCGCGTCAATCGCGCCTGGGGACTCGCCCTCCGCAAGCAGTTCTGCACCACCTTCGACTTCGAGCTCCAGGCCGCCGCCAACGACGACGCCATCCTCCTCTCTGCCGGCCCCCAGCATTCCTGGCCCCTCGCTGAGGCCTTTTCCTGGGTGAATCCCCGCAACGCCGCCACGCTTGTGGAGAAGTCGATCTTCTACATCCCGCTCTTTCCCACGCGCTGGCGCTGGAACGCCTCGCGCGCGCTCGCGATTGCCCGCCAGCGCAACGGCAAGCGCGTGCCTCCCTTCCTCCAGCGCATGCGCGGCGACGACCTCATGGCTGCCGTCTTCCCCGCCCAGGTCGGCTGCCAGGAGCGCCTCGACGAGCCCCTCTCCCTTCCCGACCATCCCCTCATGCGCCAGACCCGCGACGACTGCCTCTACGAGGCGATGGACGTGCACGGCCTCACTGACGTGCTCAACCGCATCGAGGACGGCGCCGTTCGCCTCCACGCCGTCGATACCGTCGAGCCCTCCCCCATGGCCCACGAGATCGTCAGCGGCCGTCCCTACACCTACCTCGACGACGCTCCCATCGAGGAGCGCCGCACCCGTGCGGTGACCCTCCGCAAGACCCTCCCCGACTCCGCCCGCGACCTCGCCGCACTAAGCCCCGACGCCATCGCCCGCGTTAGCGAGGAAGCCTGGCCCGAGCCCCGCGATGCCGAGGAAGCGCACGACGCCCTCCTCGGCTTCGTCGTCCTCGCCGGGGAACACGCTGCTTCCTGGGGCGAGTGGTTGGCCGAGCTCGAGGCGGGGGGACGGGCCGCCAGGCTCGACCTTGGCGAGCGGACCTTCTGGTTCGCCGTCGAGAACCTCCCCTCCATCCGCCTCCTCTTCCCCGACGCTGACATCCCCTCCCCCACGGTCCCCGCCCACGCGCTGCTGGAGGTGGAGGACCGCGAGGCCGCTCGCCTCGCCCTGGTCCGTGGCCACACCGAGTGCCTCGGCCCCCTCACCCCAGCCGACATTGCCCGTCGCACCGGCCTCGCCGAGAAGGACACCGAATACGGCCTCCGGGCGGCGGAGGCTGCGGGCTACCTCGTTCGCGGCCGCTTCACGCCCGAAGCCCCCGAGGACGAGCTCTGCGACCGGCGCCTCCTCGCCCGCATCCACCGCTACACGCTCGAGGGGCTGCGCAAGGCCGTCGCGCCGGTCTCCCGCGCCGACTACATGCGCTTCCTCACCCGCTGGCAGGGACTCGCCCCCGGCGCCACTTACGGCGGCCGCCCTGGTCTGCGCCGCGCCCTCGAACGCCTCCAGGGCTTCGAAGCGCCCGCCGGCTCCTGGGAAGACGACCTCCTCCGCGCCCGCGTCCGCGACTACGACCCCGCCTGGCTCGACGAGCTCTGCCTCGCCGGCGAGATCGCCTGGGCTCGCCTCAGTGGCCGCAAGCCCGCATCGGCCGACGACGCCCCCTCCCGCCCCGCGCCCGCAACCCGCGCAACCCCCATCACCCTCGTCGCCCGCCGCGCCTTCCCCGACCTCCTCGCCGCCGCCCGCTACGACCGTCCCGAGGGCATCCCCGCCCCGCCCGGCGCCGCCTCCACCATCATCGAATTGCTGCGCGAGCGTGGCGCCCTCTTCTTCGACGAGCTCGTCCGTGAAACGGGCCAGCTCTCGAGCCAGACCGAGGACACCCTGCGCGAGCTCATCGCCACCGGCCTCGTTGCCTCCGACGGGTTCGAGGGGGTGCGCAAGATCTTCGCGCACTCCTCCTCGGGACGCCGCCGCCCCGCTGCCCGCCGCCCCGTGGCCAGCTACCGCCTCGGACTCGTCCTCGGCGGCCCCCCCGGCCGCTGGTCACTCGTCGAGGCGCTCCCCGTCGACCCGGCTCGGCAGGAGGAGCTCGCCGCCCTCGTCGCCGGCGTCCTCCTCGAACGCTACGGCGTCGTCTTCCGCGACCTCGCCACCCACGAGCGCTTCTCCCTGCCCTGGCGCTCGGTCCTCCGTGCCCTCCGCACAATGGAAGCCCGCGGTGATGTCCGCGGCGGGCGCTTCGTCTCCGGGGTCGTTGGCGAGCAGTACGCCCTCATCGATGCCGTCGAGCAGCTCCGCCGCACCCGCAACGAGCCCGCCACCGGCGAACGCGTCGTCGTCAGCGCCGTCGATCCCGTGAACCTCACCGGCACGGTCCTTCCCGGACCGCGCGTGCCCGCCTATTCGGGGCACTCCCTCGTCCTCGTCGATGGTGTCCCCGAGGAGGAGGCGAAGGCCGCCGAGGCCTTCGCCGGCGCCGACCGGCGCTAGCCTCGCTCTCTACCCGATCTCCGGCAGGTTGTAGACCCGCGCGGCCGTGTCGTGCAGCACCTTGCGCCGCACCGTCGGGTCGAGCTGGTCCAGCGTCTTCGAGATGCGCGTGTGCGTCTCCGGGTAGAGGCAGGTGGGGTGCGGGAAGTCCGTCTCGAACATAACGTTGTCTTCGCCGAGCTCCTCGATCGCGTGCAGCGGCCCCCACTGCTCGAACCAGAACGAGGCGTACACCTGCCGCTTGAAGTACTCCTTCGGGCGCAGGCTCAACCCCTCGCGCTCTGTCGGGATGGTCTCGTCGTACTGCCACTCCATCGCCTCCAGCAGGAACGGGATCCAGCCGATGCCGCTCTCCACGGAGACGAAGTTCAGGTTCGGGTAGCGGTCCAGCAGCCCGCTGAAGATCAGGTTCATGATCGTCTTGCACTGCACCATGAACAGCGAAACGCTGATCGTGGCCAGGAAGCGCTGGGGGCCGTATCCGTCCCAGATCATCTGGCCGCCGAGGTTATTCCCCGAACCCACGTGGAAGTTCACGGGGATGCCCAGCTCCTGGCAGGTCGACCACAGCGGGTCCCAGTGCGGGTCGTGCAGGTGCGGCAGCTCGAACGCCTCCGGCGTGTCCGTCATCGTGATGCCCGTGATGCCCGCGTCCGTCACCCGCCGAATCTCGCGCACGCACTCGTCGATGTCCCAGAACGGCGTCAGCGCCTGTGGGAAGAGCCGTCCGTTCCCCGCCTGCTGGAGCTCGATGATCGCGTCGTTGTAGACGCGCGCGCAGGTGTTGCGCAGCTCGCTGTCCTCCAGCGACATGAAGCGGTTGCTCCCGAAGCCCGCCACGTTCGGATAGATGATCTGCTGCGAGATGCCGAGCCGGTCGAGGAGCTCCAGCCGCGGCTCCGGGTAGCTCGCCGCATCGCTCATGTCCTCGAAGTCGCTCAGGCTCATCATCCCGTACGCCTTCTCGCCGTCCTTCTTCACCACCGTGAAGCCCATCGGCCCGAAGTCCACGTCCCCGTCGACGACCCAGCGCTCGCGATCTTCCTCGTCCCGTATCACCCGGGGCACGCGCTCCTTGAAGGAAGCCGGCGCCCGCGAGGTCCACAGGTCGGGCGGCTCCGTGTAGTGGCTGTCGATGTCGATGACCGGCACGCCATGGACGGTGAGCGGTGGCGTCATGGGAGCATCCTCCAGCGCGTCGTGCGCCCCTCAATCCTACCCCCGCGTCCGGCCGCGAGGGTCAAGAAGGAAAGCCCCTGGTGAAGCCGGGCGGCTACTCCATCAGCCCCGCGCTCTTCGCCGCCGCGGTGGCCGCGTTCCGCCCCGCGATGCGCCCGAACGTGACTGCCGGCCCGTACGACCCACCGCCGCCGATGTAGCGATCGCCGTGCAGCGTGCCCATCGCCTCGCCCGCGGCGAAGAGGTTGTCGATCGGCAGCTCGTTGTTCGCGATCACGTGCGTCTCCTTGTCGACCCGCAGGCCGCAGCCCGTCCACGCGATGATCGCTGGCCGCACCTCCACCGCGTAGAACGGCGGCGTCTCGATCGCGCGCAGGCCCATCGGCTTGAAGTAGGCGCTGTCGACGCCTCTTGCGCAGTCCTCGTTGTATTTCTGGATGGTCCCCGCTAGCGGCGCCGGATTGATTTTGCACAGCCCCGCCAGCTCCTCGATCGTGTCCGCTCGCAGCACCTCTCCCGACTCCGCCTTCGCCAGCAGGTTCTCCGAGGTCCAGCTCGGTCCGGCGGGCATCGCGTCCGCATCCAGCCGGGCGGCCTCATCGAAGATCGCGTAGGCCATGCCCCCGTTCCGCTTGAAGAGGCCCGCCATCACCGTGTACGGCGCCATCTCGCTGGCAAATCGCCGCCCTTCGCGGCTCACCAGGATGGACCAGGGTGGTACTCCCAGCTCCAGGTCCCTGTTGAACCCCGGGGTTACGAGGAGCAGGCCGCGGTTGTGGCCGCCCAGGGTGGCACCCACCTGCTCGCCGAGCACGATCCCGTCGCCCATCGCCTTCGGACCCGAGATCGCCCAGACCCCGTCGCCCTGCTCGTGCGCGTCGGGCCAGTACTTCTCGATGAACTCCTTGTTATGCCCGAACCCGCCCGAGGCGATCACTACGGCCCCGCACCCGACCTCCTGGTCGCCCGCGGCCACGCCCACGATCTCGCCGTCCTCCTCGATCAGCTTGTCCGCGCGCGTCATCAGGGCCATGTCGACCCCTCGCTTGATGCGTTCGGAGTCGAGCACCCGCACCACCGCCAGCCCCTCCCCCTCGGGCGGATGGCCCCGCGCCACCGTGTCGATTCCGGAGATGTAGACGCGCTCCGGCTTGTACTCGACCCCCAGGCTGCGCAGCCACTCGAACGTGGGCGCCGCGCTGTCGCAGTACGTCCGCGCGACCGCCGGCTCAACGTTCCACTGGTTGAGCGTCATGTAGTAGTTGAACATGTCGTCGGGCGTGTCATCGAGGATGCCCGCCTCGCGCTGCACGCTCGTGCCCGCCGCGTAGAAGTGCCCCCCGGAGAGACGGGAGGAGCCCCCCACCTTGTCGTCCGCCTCCAGCACGATCACGCTCGCGCCCGAGTCCGCGGCGGTCACCGCCGCGGCCAGCCCGGCCGCTCCCGATCCGATGACGACGACGTCGTAGTCCCGCTCCATGCTGTCCTCCCTCGGCCGATCCCGGCCCGGCGCGTCCGCGCTGGCCCGCATCGTGGGAGCCTGCGGGAGGCGCGTCAAGCGCCTCCGCTGGTACTCGCGCCCCCACTGCCCGATAATCTGCCCGCACACCGCGCAAACCCCGCAACTCCGAGGAGGACGCGATGAAACTCACCGTGAATCTCGACCGCTGCATCAAGGCGGCGGAGTGCTCCACCTACCACGCCGAGCTGTTCGCCGCGCGGGAAGACGGCTTCCCCGTCGTCATCGTCGAGGAACCCGAAGGCGATCAGGTCGAAGACGCCGAGGACGCCGTCCGCGTCTGCCCCGGCAACGCCATCGCGCTCATAGACGACGACTAGAAGGGCATCGAGGCCTGCGCTTCGCTCCCGCTCTCCGAGCTGTTGTCGCGGAGCCAGGCGATAGCATCCCCCAGCGCCAGATAGAGCGAGCCGCTGGCTCGCACCCCTCGCGCCCACCGCTCGACCGCGTCCTCGCCATCGTCGGAACCCCGGCGCGATGCGCTCGCGGCCGTCTCCGCGATCGCCTTCACGGCGCGCTCATACGAGGCCCGCGGCTCCAGCGCGTACTCCTCCCGCAGGATCGCGACGAGGTCCAGCGACTCGCCCCGGTCGAGCACATCGGCCGCGCGCCGGCGGGTCGCCTCCAGCTCCCGCTCCCCCACTAGCCCGACCGGCTCCGGCTACGCCCCACGCTGGTCGAACTCGAGGTGCAGCTCCCACAGCCCCAGCATGATGCCGGGCTGGTGCGTGAGGTCGTTCTTCCCCGGCGCCAGCCGCAGGTTGTCGAGCCGGTCCAGCATCACGTTGACCGCGATGTTCTGCTCCAGCCGCGAGAGCCCCGCGCCCGGACACACCCGCGGACCCATCGAGAACGTCAGGTGCCGCCCGGGATTCTTCCGCGTCAGATCGATGGAGTCCGTCGCCGGACAGAGGTCCGGGTCGCGGTTCGCCGCGCCGTATCGCAGGTGCAGCATCGATCCCTTCGGGATCTCCACGCCCCGCATCTCGACGTCCTCCGTCACGACGCGCGTCGAGAGCCCTTGCGTCGGGGCGAAGAGCCGCAGCGCTTCCTCCACGAAGAAGCGCACCTTCGAGCGGTCCGCCCGCAGCTCCTCGACAAGCTCGGGCTGCTGCGCGAGCAGCATCGCCTCGGCCGTCAGCGCGTACTGCGTCGTCTCGTTCCCGCCGATGTGCATCCCGTACACGACGCTCACGATCTCCGCTTCGCTCAGCCTGCGCTTCTCGGGCCCGTACTCGACGTTCAGGAGGAACGTGATCATGTCGTCCTTCGGGTTCTGCCGCTTGTCCTCGATCTGCTCGCCGATGTAGTGCTGGAAGGCGACCAGCGCCTCCGCGTTCGCCTTCTCTTGCTCCGCCGTCAGCAGGTTCTTGTGGCTGAAGCCATACACGAACCGCTTGACCTGCTCCTCCTCCCACACGCGCGTCATCGGCATGTCCTCGAGCGGGAAGCCGAGGATCGTCGTGATCACGACCTGTGGCAGCGGCGCCGCGAAGCCCTTCACCAGCTCGACCTCGCCGTTCTCGATCCACTTGTCCATCAGGTCGTTCGCGGCCTGCGTGATCATCGGCGTGTGGCGCTCTGCCGCGGGCAGGGCCACCCACGGGTCCGTCAGCTCCATGCGGTGGCGCTTGTGCTCCTCGATCGTCGGACGCAGGGTGTCCCATGTGTCCGTGATCGTCCCGAAGCCCTTCTCACGGAAGATCTCCTGCGCCGCCTCGTCGCCCTCGGCTGCGTTGTAGAACTCGAACGTCTCGGGGTCGCGAACGACCATCGCGATGTCGTCGTACTTCGTCAGGATGTACGCGTCCGTGCCCGGCAGTGCCCCTTCGCCGGGAATCTTGTGAACCGGCGCCTCGTCGTGGAGGATCTTGTACGAGTCAAACCAGTACTCCTGCGCCCCCGGCGAGAAGAGGTCGACATCGTCGAGGTTGACCGGACACCCGGTGACCTCCTCCTGGCGGTGGCCCGTCGCATGAGGGGCATCTGAGGTCGCTCGCTGCATGGCTGTCCTCCCCGCGGCGCTCGCCGCCTGAGTCCGGATTTGTGCCGCCAATCCTACCCGCATCAGCACCCCCGGATCAGCCCAAAACGGACCGCCCCTGACCCCGCCCCTCCCTTGCCGCCCCCGCTCGCCGCGCCGTATCGTGCCGCCTGCCAATCCCAGACCCCGGAGGAGCGCCCCTATGGCCACCGTGCTCATCACGCTCAAGATCAAGGAGGGCATGGAGGCCCGCTACGAGGAGATCCAGAAGGACCTCTACGAGAAGACACACTCCCTCGAAAGCGATGTCCTCCGCTACGAGATGTGGCGCGGTCAGGAGCCCCGCAGCTACTACTGCATCCTCTCTTTCCCCGACTACAACACCTTCCTCATCAAGCACCAGATCAGCGACCACCACGAGGACGCCACTCCGCCCCTGATGGAGGTCATCGAGGAAGAAGGCATCGAGTGGGTCGACCCCATCCAGGGCGCTTCCCCCCTGCCTCCCACTAACCCCCAGGACGTTCCCGCCGACGCTCCCGAGATCGCGAAGACCTACGACGAAGTCCTCCGCGTCGCCGTGCCCGACTGGTGGGCCTCGCTCCGCTAGCCATGAACCTCGAACTTTCTGGCAAAGCCGCGCTCGTCACAGGCGGCAGCAAGGGCATCGGCAAGGCCATCGCGCGCACCCTCGCGGAGGAGGGCGTCGACGTCGCTATTGCCGCCCGCACGAAGGAGACCCTCGACGCAACGGCGGCCGAGCTCGCCGCCGAGACCGGCCGCCGCATCGTCCCCATCGTCTGCGACACGGGCAGCACCCCCGCCGTCGACGCCATGGTTGCGACCGCCGTCGAGCAGCTTGGGCGCCTGGACATTCTCGTGAACAACGCCGCCCGCCCCGGTGGCGGCGCCGGACCCGCCCCCTCCCTTGAAACCACCACCGACGCCAACTTCGAGGAGGAGATGAACACGAAGGTGCTCGGCTACCTTCGTTGCGCCCGGGCCGCCGCTCCCCACCTCAAGGCGAACGGCTGGGGACGCATTATCAACATCAGCGGCATGGCCGCGCGCCAGTCGGGAACGGCCATCGGCAGCATGCGCAACGTCGCCGTCGCCGCCCTCACCAAGAACCTTGCGGACGAGCTTGGGCCCCACGGTATCAACGTCACCGTCGTCCACCCCGGACTCACCTGGACGGAGCGCATGCCCGAACTCATGGCGCACCGCGCCGCCGAGCAGGGCATCTCCGTCGAGCAGGCCACGGAACGAGCCGCCGGGGGCAACTCCATCCGCCGCATCATCGATGCGTCCGACATCGCCAGCGTCGTGGCTTTCCTCGCCTCGCCGAAATCAGTCGCCATCCACGGAGACACGATCGCCGCCGGCGGCGGCGTCGGGCGCGCCATCCACTACTGAGCGCCGGGCGACCCGCCGTCTACTGGTCGAGCGTGATCACCCCGCAGGCCACGCGTGCGCCTGCGCTTGCGACGTCGCGGTAGTCGTCCGGGCCGGCGTGTATCACGATGGCCGAGCCGTCCGCGTCGAAGAGTGTGTGCGGCGCGTGGGCGTCCAGTGTCGCCGCATCCGTGAAGACATCAGCGCGGCCCACGCCATCGGCGCCGGCGAAGAGGTTGGGCAGGTCGCCCGTGTGGGTGCCCTCGCCCTCCAGTTCGCCGTGGCTGTGACCGCCGAGATTGAGATGGCTGCCGGCGGCTCCGAAGTCCGGCTCGCAGCTGCCGGTCTCGTGGATGTGGAACCCGTGGCCGCCCTCTGTCAGCCCCTGCAGCCGCGCCCTGATGACAAGGCTCCACGGTCCCTGTTCGATGGTGACCGTTCCCATGTCACTCCCGTCCGCTCCCATCATCCGCGCGGTTGCCGTGGCCCCCACGGAACTCGGCCGGTATGGCGCGGGCTCGGGCGCATCGATCCCCACGATCTCGCTCCGCAGGTAGCGGCCAGACCCGGTCTCCGTGAGGGCGAGGAGCTCGGTCTCCCACTTACCCCCCTCGACGCGCGTGCTCAGGTGAATGCGCGAGGGATCCTCGGTGCTTTGCCAGACCGCGATCTTCACGTCCGCGCGCTGGCTGGCGGCGATGGCGAGTCCGCTCACGAGCGCGAGCCCCGCCAGGGCGGCAAGAGTTATGGCCAGATGCTTCTTCACGATGACTCCCGACGCTGGTTGGATCTCACGGAATCGGCGTTTCGCCGGCGACGTTGCTCATGCCGAGTCGTGCGCTACTCGTCCTCCACGGTGATCGCCTCGACCGGGCACACCTCCGAGGCCTGCACGGCCTCGATCTCCATGTCCTCGCCCTCGAGCGGGTCCATCTGGATGACGGGGAAGCCTTCGCTGTCGACTTGGAAGAGCGCCGGATGGTTGTAGTAGCACTCCCCGCTCTTGGTGCACTTTTTCAGGTCGACTTTGACTCGCATCGTTTCCCCCGTCCTTGGTAAACCTTTAGTTGACGTCGAACTGGATCCAGAGCTCTTCCGGCGCCCGGAAGCCCCCTGAACCCATGACCGGCGACGTGATGCCCGGGTGGTCGGCGAACTTCGGCCGCGGATTCTTCATCGCCTCCGAGAGCCGCGTGCAGGCGATGATCGCCTCCTGGCGCGCCATCGCGTAGCCCATGCAGAAGTGCTGGCCCATGCCGAAACCGAGGTGGCCGTGCTTACCGTCCGGGTAGCGCCCCGAGCGCAGCTCGCGACCCATGTGCAGGTCGTCGCGGAAGATGTCGTAGGTGTCCGGGTCCTTGAACGCGCGCTCGTCCCGGTTCCCCGCGGCCAGATACATGATGATGTTGGCCCGCTCGGGAATCACCTCGCCGTGGATCTTGATCTCGCGCGTCGTGCGCCGTCCCTGGGTGTGCACCACCGGGTCGTAGCGCATCATTTCGGTGAAGACGTTGGTCCAGAGCTCCCCGTTCTTCTTCACTTCCTCGAACTGGTCCGGACGCGTGTAGAGCATGTGGTACCACATGTTCGCGATCGCTTTGTCCGTCGTGTCACCCCCCGCTGCCAGCAGCAGCGCGATGAACCCCTTGATCTCGTCCGCGTTCATGCGCTGCCCGCGGAACTCCGCATGCACGATGCGCGAGATCAGGTCCTCGCCGGGCGCATCCTCGGCACGAAGGATGAGCGGGTCCAGGTAGTCCCACATCTCGTTCCGCGCCTGCATCCCCCTGGCGAAGTGTTCGCCGCCGAACCCCAGCCCCTCGATCAGGTGCTGGTACCAGCGCACGAACATGTCCTCGTCCTCGCGCGGCAACCCGAGCATGTTGGAGATGACCCGGATCGGGAACTGGTTCGTGAACTGGCTGACCAGCTCCACCTCGCCCGTATCGGAGAAGCCCTTCGCGATGTCATCCGCCGACTTCGCCCAGATCTGCCCCATCAGCTCACGCGCGATCTGCTCGATGAACGGCAGGAACGCCGACAGCCGGTTCCCCACGAACTGGTCGGCCACGACGTTGCGCAGGAAGCGGTGCTCGTCGCTGTTGCCGTACTCGAGGATGTTCGGGCCGAACACGTGCTTCTTGCCGAACTCGTAGTCCCCCTTCGGGTCGTACTGCGCGCGGTTGAAGTCTTCGTTGTTCTGGAAGATCGCGACGATGTCGTCGTAGCGGCTCGCCACCCAGTTCTTGTGGAACAGGTCCTGGTAGATGGGGTGGTGGTCGCGCAGCCGCTTGTAGAGCGGGAACGGATCCTTGCGGAACTCCGGCCCATCGAACTCCTGGGGCTCGATCGCAAGCGCCAACTGCGCCCTGATGGCGTCCGCCATCGCGGTGGATTCATCGGTTGCCGTCATCGGCCAACTCCTGCTGTGGGTACGTGTGCGTAGCCTACGACATCCCGAACGCGGAGCGCTTCGGCCGGGTGGGCCTAGGTCACGTCGAACTGGATCCAGAGTTCCTCCGGCGCCCGGAAGCCCCCGGAGCCGGTCACCGGCGACGTGATACCCGGATGCGTCGGGAACTTCGGTCGCGGGTTCTTCATCGCCTCCGCCAGCCGCGTGCAGGCGATGATCGCCTCCTGGCGCGCCATCGCGTACCCCATGCAGAAGTGCTGGCCCATGCCGAAGCCCAGGTGCCCGTGCTTGCCGTCGGGATAGCGCCCCGAGCGCAGTTCGCGGCCCATGTGCAGGTCGTCCCGCAGCATGTCGAACGTGTCCGGATCCTTGAACACGCGCTCATCGCGATTCCCTGCCCCGAGGAAGAGTGAGACCACCGCCCGTTCGGGGATGACCTCACCGTGGATCTTGATCTCGCGGGTCGTGTGCCGCGCCTGTCCGTGGACCACCGGGTCGTAGCGCATCATCTCCGTGAACACGTTGGTCCAGAGGCTGGGGTCGCGCTTCACCTCGTTCTCGAACTGGTCCGGGCGCGTGTACAGCATGTGGTACCACATGTTCGCGATCGCCTTGTCCGTCGTGTCGCCCCCCGCTGCCAGCAAGAGGGCGATGAACCCCTTGATCTCGTCCACGTTCATGCGCTGCCCGCGGAACTCCGCGTGCACGATGCGCGAGATCAGGTCCTCTCCGGGCGCGTCCTCGGCCCTGCGAATGAGAGGGTCGAGGTAGTCCCACATCTCGTTCCGGGCCTGCATTCCCCGGGCGAAGTGCTCGCCGCCGAAGCCCAGCCCCTCGATCAGGTGCTGGTACCAGCGCACGAACGTGTCCTCGTCCTCGCGCGGCAGGCCCAGCATGTTGGAGATGACGCGGATCGGGAATTGGCTGGTGAACTGGCTGACCAGCTCCACCTCGCCCGTGTCGGCAAAGCCCTTGGTGATGTCGTCTGCCGACTTCGCCCAGATCTGCCCCATCAGCTCGCGTGCAATCTGCTCGATGAAAGGCAGGAACCCCTGCAGCCGGTTGCCCACGAACTGGTCGGCCACGACGTTGCGCAGGAAGCGGTGCTCGTCGCTGTTGCCGTACTCGAGAATGTTCGGCCCGAACACCTGCTTCTTCCCGAACTCGTACTCCCCCTTGGGGTCGTACGCCGCCCGGTCGAAGTCGTCGTTGTTCTGGAAGATTTCGACGATGTCGTCGTAGCGGCTCACCACCCAGTGGTTGTGGAACAGGTCCTGGTAGATGGGGTGGTGGTCGCGCAGCCGCTTGTACACGGGGAACGGATCGCGCCGGTACTCGTCGCTATCAAACTCCTGCGGCTCAATCGCCAGCGCCAGCTGCGCCCGGATGGCTTCGGCCATCGCCGTGGATTCGTCTGTCGCCGTCATCGCGTGTCTCCTTTGGGTGGCGCTAGGCCTCGGTCTCGCCGGCGTCCGCGCCGTCGTCGACTTCGTCCTCGGGAATGATCCCGCGCGTCCAGAACGGATCGAGCGCCTTCAGCACGGCGCTCGGACCGTGATCCTCTTGCGGGAGCGAACCGTCGCGCGAGCGTTGCGTCTCCCCGTACACCCTGCGCGCCTCGTTCTCGGCGTCGAAGATGCGGATGTGCGACTCCCGTCCATGGAGTGGCGGCGGCTTGCGGAAGGGCCGCTCCACCGCCGGAGCGTCGGTGTTGCCGGCCCCGGCGTTCCTCGGATGTGCCCGTTCGTCGCGCACGGGATCTGCCTCCTCTAGCCGGCGGCCTTCGTGAACTGCATGTGCAGCTCCCACAGGCCGAGCATGATGCCGGGCTGGTGTCGGAAATCGTTCTTGCCGGGCGCGAACTCGAGCGAGTCCAGCCGCTGGGTCAGCCGCTCCCAGGCGATGTTCTGCTCGAGGCGCGAGATGCCCGCCCCCGGACAGACCCGGATCCCCTGCGAGAACGTCATGTGCCGCCCCGTGTTCGGGCGCGCCAGGTCGACGTCCGCCGGACAGCCGAACTCCTCGTCGTCCAGGTTCGCCGCGCCGTAGCGCAGGTGCAGGATCGACCCCTTCGGGATCGGAGTGCCGCGAATCTCCACGTCCTTCGCCGCCATCCGCGTGGAGAGACCCTGCGTGGGTGCGTGGATGCGCATCCCTTCCTCGGCGAAGAAGCGGACCTTCGAGGGGTCGGCCTTCAGCTCCTGGAACAGCTCGGGATTCTCCGCCAGCAGCTGCGCCTCCGCCGCGATCGCGTACTGCGTGGTCTCGAGACCGCCGATGTGCATGCCGAACAGGACGCCGATGACCTCGTTGTCGGTCAGCTTCCGGTTCATCGCCTGGTAGGTGACCTGCGTCAGGAAGCTGGTCATGTCGTCGCCGGGATTCTCCCGCTTGTGCGTCACCTGGTCCTGGACGTACTGCATGAAGTCGCCCAGGTCGCGAGCGTTCTCCATCTCCTCTTCGTCCGACATGATGTTGCGGTGGCCCTTCCCGTAGACGAAGCGCCGCACCTGCGCCTGGCCCCACTTCCGCAGGATCTCCAGGTCCTCCAGCGGCCATCCGAGGATCGTCGTCATCACCAGCTGGGGCAGCGGCGCGGCAAAGTCTTCCACGAACTCGATCTCGGCCGGGTCCCGGTCGATCCACTCGTCGATCAGCTGGTCGACGAACTTCTCCACCATCGGGCGGTGGCGCGGAGCGCCCGTCGCCCCTACCCACGGGTCGGTCAGCTCGATGCGGTGCGCCTTGTGCAGCTCCAGGTTGGGGCGCAGGGTGTTCAGCGCCATCGCGTCGGCAAGCGCGCTCGCCTCGCCATCCTCCGTGCTCATGCCCGCGGTGCTGTTCCCCTCCGCCCCGGCGAAGCCCGGCTGCGGGAACGTCCAGGGGTCGCGCACGATGTCGTAGATGTCCTGGTACTTCGTGATCACGAAACCGTCGGTGTCGGACGTGCTTCCCTCGCCCGGAATGCGTTGCACGGGCGAATCCGCGTGGAGGATCTTGTAGGCCTCGGCCCAGTGCTCCTGCGCGCCGGGCTCGAAGAGGTCCACGTCCTCCAGGTTCACGGGGCACTCCGCCACCGCGTTGATCATCTCTGTGTAGTCGCTTGCCGCGCTCTCTGTCGTCATGCGTCGGTCTCCCTCGATGAGCTCTTGGGCGAATTCTGCCACTTTCGTGTCGCTAGTGCGGCCCCGGCTCTGGCGTGGCGCTGGCGAACGGCCTCCCGCCACCGCACACTACGCGCCACTTCACTCCCAGGAGCCCCACCAGTGTCTGCAACCGTCAACGTGACCTACCCCGCCGACGGCGTCGGCCTCATCGCCTTCTCCGACCCGCCCATGAACTTCGGAGGTGGAGAGCTCGGCGAAGGCATCCTCAACGGGATCGCCGAGATCGAGGAGTCCGGCGCGAAAGTCTTCGTGCTCGCTTCCGACACGCCCGGCTACTTCATCGCCCACTGGCACCTCGGCGGTATCGTCCAGGCCATGGAGGGCATGGCCGCGATCGGCAACGCCGTGCCCCCGCCCAAGTCCCCGTACGGCGCCGACCGCATGCTCTTCGAGCGGGTCGGTGATAGCCCCCTCATCTCAATCGCCGCCAACAACGGCCAGGCCTGGGGCGGTGGCGCCGAGCTCTCCTGGGGCTGCGACCTCCGCATTGCCGCCGAATCCGCGACGTACGGCCAGCCCGAGGTCGCCATCGGCATCCCGCCGGGCGCCGGCGGCTGCACCCGCCTCGCCCGCCTCATCGGCCCCACGAAGGCCCTCGAGATGATCCTCGACGGCCGCCCCATCACCGCTCAGGAGGCCCTCAACCTCGGCGCCATCAACAAGGTCGTCCGCGACGACACGCTGCGCGAGGAGGCCATCGCCTGGGCCGCCCACATCGCCCAGTGGCCCGCCTTCAGCCTCGACGCCTGCAAGCGCAGCTTCATGGGCGGCCGCGACCTCAACATCTACGACGCCCGCCGCCACGAGCAGCAGATCTTCGGTCAGACCGCCCGCCGCGCCGACGCCATCGAGATCATGAACGCCGCCCAGGCGAAGTACGACGCCGGCCTGGACTCGTACGACGCCCTCGGCATCCCGCGGGAGTAGCGATCGCCCCTACTGGTCCAGGCGGTACACGTAGCGAACGTCGAACACGCCGTACAGCGTGGGGGTGGTGTTGCCGAAGACGTTCCGGACGGCGCTCAGCCGCTCCGGCAGAACTGTGTAGATGAGCGGCAGGTTCTCCGCCGCGATCGCCTGCGCCCGGTGGTAGTGCTGAACCCGTCGCTCGTGGTCAAGTTCCTGGCTCCCCTCGATGTACAGGCGATCGATCTCCGCCTCCCATTCGGTCGCCGGTTCGGACTGGTTCGGGTTCCACAGGTGGAGCGGCTCGCTGCTGTGCCACACATTGATCCCGCCGTGCGGCTCCGTGCCGCCCGTGAGCCCGATGATGACTCCTTCCCAGTCATACGTAGCCGTCAACTGCGCCACGACATCCCCGAAGGGCAGTAGCTCCACCCTCGCGTCGATGCCGATCGCGTGAAGGTCCTCTCGTATGAGCGCCAGCACCTCCGCGCGGATGGAGTTCTCCTCGTTCGTCACGATGGTGAAGACGATCGAGTTGCCGTCCCCGTCTTCGCGGAAGCCGTCGCCGTTCTGATCCTCCCAGCCGATTTCATCGAGGATGGCCCTGGCCGTCTCCGGGTCGTACTCATACTGGCGAACCTCCGGGTTGTGGAAGTCGCCTGCCGAGGGACTGATCGACGCCCACTGCTGATATCCCAGCCCGTCGAACACGCCTTCGATGAGTGCGTCGCGGTTGATCGCGTGGGAGACGGCCTGGCGGAACTGCGTGCTCTGGAACCACGCCAGCTTCTCCGGCGCGATGTACGGCTCTCCCGTCTCCGCGTTCGTGCCTGGATTCTGGTTGAACGCGAGGAAGGTCGTTCCGAAGCCAGGACCCCGCCGGTGGATCGTGAAGTTCTCCTCCTCCTGGAACGGATAGACCTCCGCGTAATCCCTCCCGGGTACCCCAAAGAGGTCGCTGTCCCCCGATCGGAAGGCCTCCAGCGCCGCCTCGATGTCAGGGACGATGATGTGCACAACCGAATCCAGGTACGGAAGCCGCTCGCCCCGGTCGTCTGTCAGCCAGTAGTTGGGGTTGCGCTTCAGCACGACGCGCTTGGCTGGCTCGTAGCTTTCGATGGTGAAGGGGCCCGTCCCGATGACTTCCGCCGGGTCCGTTTCGATGTCCCACGTCTCCGCGAACACGCCGTCCAGCACGGCCTGCTCAAGGATGTGCTTCGGGTAGATCGCCGTACCCATCGAGCGGAGGAACGGTGCGAAGGGCACCGGCAGCACGAAGCGCACTGTGTAGTCGTCGATCACGTCCACCGACATCCGCGCCGTTTGCCACTCACCCGCCTCGTTCAGGAATCGGAACGTGAAGGCGGCCCGGCTGCTCGCGGGGATGTCGTCGTTGTAGATGATCTGGTTGAAGGTGAACGCCACGTCCTGCGCCGTGAACGGCTCACCGTCATGCCAGCGCACATCCTGGCGCAGTCGGAACGTCCAGCTGAGGCCGTCGTCCGAGTTCTCCCACGACTCCGCCAGCGAAGGTTCGACCTCGTTCGTCAGCCACGAGACCTCGGTAAGCCCCTCGAACAGGTAGCCCAGCACCCCCGAGGAGGAGGCGTCGTTGGCGATGGCCAGGTTGAAGGTCAGTGGGTCCGAGATCGTCGCAAACGTCAGGGTCCCGCCGAATGTCCCGATCTGGTACTCGAATTCCGAGGCATTGGCTCGCAGCTGACCCAGCCGCCCATCCTCCTCCCTCGGCTCGGCCGTGGGCGTGGCCGTCGGTTCTGGAGCCGGCTGTTCCGTAGCGGGCGCGGTCTCCTCGGGGACCGCGTCGTCGTCCCCGCACGCCGTCGCCAGCACGATGGCAACGAGCGCCAGCAGGGCAAGACCCAGCCACAGGCCCAGCGGCCGTCCAAGCGTCGTCGTGGTGGAAGCGTTCAAGGTGCTCTCTCCGGAAGGGCTCTCGGGGGACGATACGAGGTACCACTCTAGAGGCACATCTGTGGCTGAACCGTGAGCCTGCTAACCGCCGGCTAGCCCTCGCCCGCGAGCCGTTCCCGCAGCCGCTTCACCTGCACCCGGAGGGGATCCCTGCCCGGCGCCGTCATCGGCGTCAGCTCCGCCTCCTCGACCGCCAGCTCCACCAACACCGGCCCCTGCACGTTCAGCAGCTCCGGCAAGCGGATGCGCAGCTCCTCCAGCGTGTCGATGTGCGTCGTGAACGCGTACCCCGCCGCCTCCGCCATCCCCGCGAAGTCGACCGACCGCGATGCCGGTATCCCCTGGCTCCCCGAGGTCTGGTAGACCCCGTTTGCGAACAGCACGTGGGTGTAGTTCGCCGGCGCCGCCCCCGCCACCGTCGCCAGCGAGCCGAGCTGCATCAACAGCGACCCATCCCCGTCGAGCACGATCACGCGCCGATCCGGCTGCGCTAGCGCCAGACCCAGCCCCAGCGACGACGCGCCCCCCATGAAGCCGACGCAGGCCACGCTCGGCGCGTCCGGCGCGATCGTGCGCCAGGCCGGCACCGCCGTCATCGTCGGCACGACGAGTGCGTCGCCCCGCGCCTCGTTGATCGCCCGCAGCACGTCCTCGGGGCGCATCAGGCCGTCTCCCGTCCGACGAACACGACCGCCGGTCCAGACCGCTTCCGGCTAAGCGCGTAGTACTCGGGGATGAGCCCGAGGTCGTCGCGTGTCTCGAGCAGCGCGTGCGGCACCTCGAACGTGTCCATGAGCGGCCCCGCGAACCGCACCATCGACCTTGGCGAGTCCTGCGGCTCCAGCTCCGGCTCGCGGCTCAGCAGCCCCACCAGCGCGAACAGGGGCACGCCCCCGTCCAGCCCCACCCCCCGGAGCGTGTTCACGGAGGCGTACAGGCCCGCGTGCTGAATCATGAGCGCCACCTCCGCCCCGCCGATATAGAGCCCCGCCGCGATCGCGTTCGCCTCGTCCTCGGTCGAGCAGGTCAGCAGCCGCAGCTCGTCGTCTCCCTCCAGCTCCGCGATCACGCTGCGCTGGTGCGTGTCCGGCACCGAGAGCACCCATCCGAGGGGCTCGCCGTCCTTTGCCGGGGCCGCCCGCTGCCCGCGGAACGCCGCCTTCAGCGCCTCCACGATGAGCGGCGCGGGGATCTGTTCGTTCTGCGCCATGCGCCCATCCTAAGGGGAGCGCCAACTGTGGCATTGACGCGCCTCCCCCGCCTTCGTACCGTCCCCTTATGGCGAACACCGGCCAACCCGGCCTCCTTGCCCCCGACCTCGACGAGCGCCTCGCGCGCTTGGCCCCCGAGGTCCGCGATGTCATCACGAACCTCCATGGGGAGCTTTGGCGAGCTCTCGACCCCGAGGTCCTCGAGCTCTGCCGTCTCCGCATCGCCAGCCTCCAGGCCGACGATCGCGAGGCCGCCCGAGCCGCCCCCGGCGCTCCCGTCGCCCCCGAGAAGGCCGCCGCCATCGCCGGTTGGCCCGACTCGCCCCTCTTCAGCGACCGCGAGCGCGCCTGTCTCGCCTTCACCGAGCAGTTCGTCGGCGATGTCGCCGGCATCACGCAGGGCGACATCGATGCCCTGCTGGAGCACTTCAGCCCCGGAGAGGTGCAGGCCTTCGTCAGCGCCCTCCTCGCCCTCGATCAACACCAGCGTCTGGCGCTCGGCCTGAGAACGGTCCTCGCGCCCAGGGAGGACACAGCATGACTTCCATTCGCGAGCGCCGCCTGCCCGAGCCTGCCGGCCCCACCGCCCCCGTCGCCCCCGGACTGGGCGCCGCCATCGGCGCCTACCAGGACGCCGTCATGCGCCTCGGCGGACTCGATCCCGTCACCACCGAGCTGGTGCGGCTGCGCTGCGCGCGCCAGCACCAGTGCTTCACCTGAATGTCCCTCCGCCTGGGCGTTGCCCGGGATGCAGGCCTCGACGAGGACATGGCCGCCAAGATCGATCACTACGAAGACAGCGACCTGCCCGAGCACCAGAAGGTTGCGCTTCGCCTCACCGACGCCTTCGTGACCGCCCCCGGCGCCATCAGCGACGAGCTCCGCGAGCAGGTCCAGGCGCACTTCACCGAGGCCCAGATCGTCGAGCTCATGCTCGACATGTCGAAGTGGAGCACCCAGAAGCTCCCTGTCGCCCTCGGCACCGACGACCCCATCGCCGGCGACCGCCTCAGCCTCTTCGACTTCGACGACGGCGGGGCTGTCGTCTGGGGCCCGACCCTGATGGCGCCCTTCGTCCCCTCGGAGCAGCCCGGCCGCTAGCCCGCGCTGTACTGCGGCCGCGGCAGCCGCCACGCCACCCAGAACAACGCTACCGACAGCCCCATCGCGCCCATCAGCATCACCAGCGCCCAGTCGTAGTTTCCCGTCGCGTCGAAGATCGCCCCCGAGATGATCGGGCTCGCCAGGTGCAGGACGGAGATGACCTGGATAATGCCGAGCAGGGCCCCGAAGGACGCCAGCCCGAACGAACGCGTCAGCAGCAGCGGTTCGATCATCGGCCCCCCGCTCGACCCCACGACGAAGAACACGAGGAAGATGGCGATCCCGATGATGCTCCCGTCCGTGAGCAGCAGCGTCGCGAACGCCCCCGTAAGGAACAGGGCCACCACCACCGCCGCCGCTTCCATGCGGGGGATGCGGTCCGCGAGGTAGCCGAACGTCAGGCGCGCCACCACGCCGCCCCCTGCCTGGATCGAGAAGAGCAACGCCGCCCGCTCGGTCGAGTACCCCACCGATTCGTAGTAGGGGATGCCGTGAACCATCCAGCTGATCATCCCGAAGAAGAAGGCCGTTAGCGCTCCCGAAACCACCCAGAAGAGTGGTGTTCGTAGCGCCTCCCGGACCGTCACTCCGGTGAGCACGCGCGGCGCCGCCGGGCGGTCGGCGGGTGTTGCGTCACCGTCCACCTCCGCTCCCACATCCGAGGGGTCGTCGCGCACCAGGAGGAGGGAGACCGGCACGAACACGGCCACGGTCACGATGCCCGCCACGATGAACGACCCCTCCCACTGCACTGCATCGATCACGACCCGCATGATGGGGACGACGGCGAATCCGCCGATCGAGAACCCCGTTCCCAGGAGCCCCACCGCCAGCCCTCGCCGCCGATCGAACCAGCGCGAGATGAGCGCCTGGAACGGGATGAAGAACATCATCTGGCGGAACACGGCGTTGATGGACTGGTACACGAACCACTGCCACAGCTCGCTCGTCGCGGCCAGGAGCACGTAGCTCGCCGCTGTCAGCACCGCCCCGATCAGGATGACTCGCCTGGGGCCGTAGCGGTCGATCCACCACCCGATGAGCGGCGCCGCGATGGCGCTCGCCAGGAACCCGACCGAGAACCCTCCCGACACCTCTGCCCGCGACCACCCGAACTCGCTCTCAAGGGGGTCGACGTACAGGCCGAACGACCAGAACGAGATGCCCGCCGCCAGCGCCACCGCCACCACCGACGCAGCAAGCATCCACCAGCCGTAGTAGGCATTCCGCAGCCGCCGCCAGTACTGGCCCATCCGGGGGATTCTAGGTGTCTGTCCCCTTATGCCTCCGCCGTCCGCCCGGCCTCCCCGCCCGCCTCAGCGCTCGTTACGACGGAGACGACCGGGAGCTCCGGCCGGGGCAGCTTCCACGCCAGCCAGTACAGCAGGAGCGACAGCCCCATCGAGCACGCGAACATCACCAGCGCCCAGTCGTACTCGCCCGTCGCATCGAAGATGGCGCCCGCGATTATCGGGCTCACGATCTGGCCGCTCTGCGAAATGATCGCCAGCGCCCCGAGGATGGAAGCGAAGTACGCCATCCCGAACGTACGCGCCGTCAGGAGCGGCTCGATCATCGGTCCCCCGCTCGACCCCACGAACCAGAACCCCAGGAAGAAGACCACCCCCAGCACACTCCCGCCCGTGACCAGCAGCACGACCATCGAGAGAGTCAGGCAACCGCAGAGCGCCATCGCCGCCACCTCGATCCGTGAGATGCGGTCGGCCACGTAGCCGAACACCAGCCGCGTGATGATGCCGCTCCCCGCCGCAATCGCGAGCAGCTGGGCCGCCCACCACTTCGAATACCCCACGGACTCGTAGTACGGCACCGCGTGCGCCGTCCATCCGAACATCCCGAAGAAGAACACCATCAGGGCGAAGGCGATCACCCAGAACAGCGGTGTCCGCAGCGCCTGTCGATCCGTCAGCCCGGTCAGGACCATGGGCCTCGGCGGCTCGCCCTCGGCTTGCGTGTCCCCGTCGACCTGCAACCCCTTGTCCGAGGGGTGGTCCCGGAGCAGCAGCAGTGCGAGCGGCGCGACCACGGCCACCGTCACGATCGCGGAGACGACGAACGAGCCCTCCCACTGCACCGCGTCGATCACGGCCCGCAGGATCGGAACCACGATGAACCCGCCCATCGAGAATCCCGTCCCCAGGATCCCCACCGCCAGGCCCCGTCTCCGGTCGAACCACCGCGAGACCAGTGTCTGGAAGGGGATGAAGAACATCATGTTGCGGAATACCGCCGCGATCGACTGGTACGCGAACCACTGCCAGAGCTCGGTCGTCGTCGCCAGCAGCAGGAAGCTCCCGGCCGTCAGCACAGCCCCGAGGAGAACGACTCGCCTTGGCCCGTAGCGGTCGACCCCCCGTCCGATGAGGGGCGATGCGAGTGCCCCTACCAGAAGGGCGATCGAGAACCCGCCCGAAATTTCCCACCGCGACCAGCCGAACTCCCGCTCAAGCGGGTCGATGTACAGCCCGAACGACCAGAACGAAAGCCCCGCCGCCAGCGCCACCGAAACCACCGACGCCGCCAGCACCCACCAGCCGTAGTAGGCGCGCCGCGCCCGCCGCCAGAAACGGCTCGGTGTTGAGGCGTCCGGGAGCAGTCCGCTAGCTCTCCGGGAGCGCCACGGTGGCCGTGCCCTCGAGGCTCGGCGACTCGCCCTCCCGCGACAGCCAGATGTCGCAGTCCGCCAGGCGCACGCCGTCTTCCTCGCGGATGGCGGTCACCCGTCCACCAGCCGTTACGTGGTCCCCGTCCAGCACCACCTTGGGGAAGCGCACCGTGACGCGCCGCACGCTCGTCGGACCTGCCCAGTCCATCAGCATGTTGAGCATGTAGCTCAGCCCCAGCGGCCCCTGGTTGATCGTTCGTTCACCGAGTCCGAAGGGAAGGGCCGCCACGGCCTTGCGGTCCCAGTGGACGGGGTTGGGGTCGCGCAGGATCGCGGCCATCGTGCGCATCCGCTCCGGCCGCACGCTTTCCATCACCCAGTCCGGTATCGAGTCGCCCACTTGCACGTTCATGCCGCCGACCTCCGGTACGTCCACGTAATCGTCGAACTGGCCGCGAAGTCGCCGCCCGGCTCGTGGAGCTCGAAGCGGAACTGGATCCGGTCGTAGACACCCGGGCGGTCGTTCCGCCGCGGCCCCTCCATCCGGTCCGCCTCGGTCACCCTGCCGGTCACCGTGTACTCCACGTCCTCGTGCAGGGGGCGCTCGATCTCCCAGTCGTAGCTCTCGATACCGATCGAAAAATCCGACTCCGCCTGTCCCAAGGCGAACATCCCCCCGATGGAGGTGTTCGCGCCCAGGATCGGCATGTGGAACAGCACCACCGGGTGCACGAGCCCGTCCGGGAGCGGCTCGGATCCCGTGCACTCGGTCAGCAGGAAGTTCTCCCAGTGCGCCACCGTGTACTTCCCGCCCGGGAACTCGTGCCCCACGAGCGCCCGGATCTCCTCGGCTGGCGGTTGGATGTCGGCCATCGATCGCCTCCTATGCGAACTGCTCGGCGAGACGCGCGCGCTCCTCGATCCGTGGCAGCACCACGTCCGCCGGCGCCGGCGGCACCAGGAACACGATGCGATCCACGCCCGCCTTCGCGTGCTTCTCGATCCGGGCTGGGTCGCTGCCCACCCCGAAGAGCGAAACGGTCATGGGCCCGCGGCCCTGCTCGGCCGCGAGGTCGTTCAACTCCGCGATCGCCGGGGCGAAGTCGTCGCGAGTGCGCCCGTCGATCGGCATCCAGCCGTCGCCGTAGCGAGCCACCCGCTTCAGCGTCGTCGGCCCGTCACCCCCGATGATGACGGGTGGGTGGGGGTCCTGCACCGGCTTCGGCCACTGCCAGATCGGGTCGAAGTCGATGAGCTCGCCGTGGTACTCGCCCTCGTCGTTCGCCCAGATCGCCTTCATCGCCTCGATCGTCTCCCGCATCCGCCGCCAGCGACGCGCCGGGTCTGTGCCGTGGTTCTCCATCTCCTCCAGGTTCCACCCCGCCCCGATGCCTAGCAGCGCCCGTCCCCCGGAGACGTAGTCCAGGCTCGCGACTTCCTTCGCCAGCGTGATCGGGTCGCGTTCAATGACGAGGCAGATGCCGCTTCCCACCAGCAGCCGTTCCGTGGAAGCGGCCGCCGCCGTCAGCGCCACGAACAGGTCGAGCGTATGCGAGTACTCCTCGGGCAGGTTGGGACCGCCCGGCCAGGGCGACTTCCGGTTCGCGGGGATGTGCGTGTGCTCCGGGAAGAAGAGCGACTCGAAGCCGTGAGCCTCCACCTCGCGGGCCAACTCGCCCGGCCCGATCGCGTAGTCGGTGGGGAACATCGTGATGCCGAACTTCATGGGCCTCCTCGGCCGGCCTTCCCGCCGGCCGCGGCAGCGTAGCGCGCCCGACCCCTCGCCGCACCCTCAGATGCGCAGGACGAGCTTCCCCACCACGTCCCGATCGAGCACCCGTTGCAGGAACCGGGGACCGTCTGCGAGGCCGCCCGTCTCGATGGCCGGCGGCGCGAGCCGGCCGTCCGCCAGCATCACGAATACCTCCGCCACCGACTGCCGCATGCGCGCGACCTGCCTCCCCCGGTAGTGCATCAGCACCATCCCCACCGCGCTCCGGTTCTTGATCAGCAGGTGGTTCCCCTTGAACTGCGGCACCGACCCTCCCGCGAACCCAGCTACGACATAACGTCCGCCCCAGTCCAGCGTCCGGAACGCTTCCTCCCCCTGCGCCCCCACCGGGTCGACCACCACGTCCACCCCGCTCCCGCCCGTCGCCGCCAGCGTTGCCTCGCGCAGGTCCTGCTCCCGGTAGTTCACGAGGTGCTTCGCCCCCGCCGCCTCCGCCGTGGCGAGCTTCTCCGTGCTGCTCGCCGCCGCCACCGCCTCGCCCCCGAGCGCCGCCGCCAACGCCACGGCCGCCAGCCCCACGCCGCTCCCCGCCCCCAGGACAAGCACCTTCTCCCCCGCCTCCAGCCGCGCCTCCCACGTCAGGCAGATGTGCGCCGTCAGGTAGGCGGAGAGCGCTCCTGCCGCCGTCTCCGCCGGGAGCGCCTTCGGGACGGGGAAGCACTCCGTCGCGAGCGCCGTCGCCCGCTCCGCATAGCCTCCGTCGTAGAGCAGCGCCGCCACCGGATCGCCTGCACGAAACCCCTCCACCTCGGGCCCCACCTCGACCACCCGGCCCGCTACTTCCATCCCCGGCGCGAACGGCGGGACGTGCTCGGTCTGGTGCTGCCCCTGCACGAACATCACGTCGGCGAAGGAGACGCCCGCCGCCTCCACCGCGATCCCCACCTCCCCCGGCCCCACCGCCGGCTCAGGCAGCTCGCCGAGGCGCAGGTGTTCCGGTCCACCCAGCTCCGTACAGACCACTGCGCGCACCACGCCCTCCCGCCGCGAACCCTACCGCAGCCGGCCGGGGAAGCGGATAGCGGAGGCCCGCGTATCATCGACGCCCGCGGAGGATTTCCCATGCCGGATGTCATCGTCGAGCGCCACGATCGCGTGATGCTGATGCGCTTCAACCGTCCTGAGCGGATGAACTCCATGGGCGGAACCCTCATGCCCGAGTTCACCGCCGCCCTCGAGGAGGGCACGAAGGACGACGGTGTCGGCGCCATCGTCGTCACCGGCGAGGGACGAGCCTGGTGCGCGGGAGCGGACCTCGAGGCCGCCGGCCAGCGACAGGAGAGCGGCAACACTCCGCAGCGCCGTTCCCAGCAGCTCGACACGATGGGGCCCGGCCGCTCGATCCTCGCCATCTACAAGAGCGGCAAGCCCATGATCGCAGCCGTCAACGGCGTCGCTGTGGGTGGCGGCTTCGGTCTCTGCAGCGCCTTCGACATCCGCATCGCCAGCGACCACGCCCGTTTCGGCACCATCTTCATCAAGCGCGCCCTCGCCTCCGACTTCGGCCTCTCCTACTTCCTCCCCCGCATGGTGGGTCACGAGCGCGCCACCGAGCTCTTCTACACGGGCCGCATCGTCGAGGCCGATGAAGCCCTGCAACTTGGCATCGTCTCCCGTGTCGTTCCGCACGACCAGCTTGTCGAGGAGTCGCTCGCCTTCGCCTCGCAAGTCGCGAACCAGCCGCCCATGGCGCTGGCCTACGCCCGGCGCATGCTCCAGCACTCCCAGTGGGCGACGATCGAGCAGCAGCTCGAGTTCGAGTGGCCCCTGCAGCGTGACCTCCTTGCCGGCCCTGAGTTCAAGGAAGCCGTCGCCGCCTTCCGCGAGAAGCGCGAGCCCAACTACAACCCCTAGGTCGGGGCTCCGGCCGCCTGCTACAGGTAGGTCGGGTGCGTTCGGTCAATCCACGTCTTCGCGAACCGGTCCTGGTACGCCTCTCCCGCGTCCACCGGGAAGAGCTGGACGTACGGCCAGAACAACGTGATCACGTCCTCGCTCACGAAGTTCGCCCCGACGTTCAGTTCCAGGAGCCGTCGCTGCGCGTCGTAGCCGATCTGCTGCCGACGCTCGGACGACATCTCCGCGCGCTGCGCCTCGAGCATGGCGTCCATCTCGTCGTCCCGAAGCACGAACGTGTTGCCGGTCCCGTTGGCATGGAAGTAGGGGTAGAGCCAGTCGTCGAGCTCGATCCAGCCGTTATCGACCCCCACGGCCCACGGCGCTTCTCCTTCGCTGAGGCGCAGCGCCAATTCCTCGAGCCCCACCCGGTTCACCTGCACGCGGAGGCCGAGCGTCTCGCGGAGCTGTGAGGCAATGAGCCCCCCCATGTTCAGCGTCTCCTCCAGGTTGGCTGTCACGAACAGCTCCATCGGTTCCGGCAACTCTCGCTCCTCCAGGTAGGCGTTCAGGGCCTCGAGCGCATCTCGCGTGTCCAGGTCCCGTCCCCCGACGCCGGGACGGTACCCGGGCTGGCGTTGGAGCTCCGTCTGCGGCAGCGACCACTGCTGCACCGCGGCGCTGATCCACGGGTTGAGGGTGCCGCTGTCGTGGAAAAAGCGCTCCAGCATCTCCCGCCGGTCGATGGCCACGGTGATGGCCCGGCGCAGCCGTGGGTCGTCGTAGGGTGGTGCCGCGGAGAGGAACCGCATCCCGTAGAACCGCGCCACCGCCGAACGCACTTCCCGGAGGTCGGGCAGCCGCCGCTTGATCTCCTGCGCCTGCAGGAATCCCGCCTCGACCGCGTCCAGTTCCCGTGTGCGGAAATCCGCCTCCAGTTCGTCCAGCGAATGCGGCGGGACCGTGGAGATGCCGTCGAGGAACGGGCCGTTATCCGGGCCGAACCAGCCGTCGTTCCGTGCGACGCTCGCGTGCGACCCCTCCGACCACTCGATCCACCGGAACGGTCCGCTTCCCGCCTGCAGCGTGGAGCTCAGGTCGCCGTCGAGCTCCGGGGGGATGACGAAGCCCTCGGGGGAGGCGAACCGCGCCAGCGTGCCCGCGAACGGCTCCGCCGTCCGTGCGACGACCGTCTGGGCGTCCGGCGCCTCCATGCCCGTGATCTGGTCCCAGCGGCCCTTCCGGGGGAAATCCTGCGCCCGCCCCAATCGCTGCCGCTCGATGCTCCCCAGCACGTCCTCTGCCGTTACCGCCCGCCCGTTGAGCGGTTCGGTGTCGTGCCAGCGCGCTTCGGGATTCACCGTGAACACGTAGGTAAGCTCGTCCGGCTGCTCCGGCATCCCCGTCGCGAGGTCCGGCGCCAGCTCCCCTTCCACCTGGCTCTCGTAGGTCAGGAGCCGGCTGTAGATGAGGGATTGCTGGCCGAGCAACGCCGCCGAAGTCGTCGTATGCGGATCGAACAGGCCGTCGCTCGAGAACGCCGCTGCGTATCGCAGCGTTCCGCCCTGCCGGCTCGTCTGGGTGGGGCGAGTGGGCTCTGGCGCGGGGGTGCTCGGGTAGGTTGGGTGGGGCTCTTCCGGCTCGTCCGTGGGCTCCGGGGCAATGTGGTCTGGGACGGGCTCTTCCGTGTCCTCGCAACCGAGCGCCGCCAGTCCCGCCGCCCCCGCGGAGGCCCCCAGCGCTCCCAGGAACCATCGGCGGCTGTATCTCTGTCTGCCCCTCGGCCCCGTCATCCGTACTATCCTTGCCTGCCCGGCGCGTACGCGCCGCCGCCGACCCGACTCCAAGGAGGCCCGCGATGCCCGACCGACTCAGCTCCGACCAGGTAACCGATGCCCTCGCCGGCCTCCCCGGCTGGTCCGCCGACGGCGACGACGGCATCCGCAAGACCTTCAAGCTCGACGACCACATCACCGCAATGGGCTTCGTCAACCGCGTGGCCATGGCCGCCGAGGTGATGAATCACCACCCCGAGCTCTCCATCGTCTACAGCACCGTCGATATCCGGCTCAGCACGCACGATGCCGGTGGGGTGACCCAACTTGATATCGATCTGGCGGGCAAGATCGAGCACTACGCCTAGCCCCGGCGCCGGCGCGGACTAGGTGAGCGGTACCGCGTCCTGCGCCCGCTTCGCCTGCTTCATCAGGGCGATCTCTTGATCCGTCAGCTCCTCGAGAGGCTTCAGGATCTCGTCCCTCAGCGGGAAGATGTGGACCGCGTCCCAGCCGCACACGTCCTCGCACAGCCGGCAGCCCGTGCACTTCTTCTCATCCACAGTGCTCACGCCGAAGAAGTCGTCGACTCGATCGGTGTGCTGCAGGCTGAGCGCGTCGAAGGGGCAGATGTTGATGCACAGCTCGCAGCCCGAGCCGATGCACTTCTCCTCGATCACCACCGCCTTCGGCCACTCGTTCTTCTTGATCGACTTCGTCACGTCGCCAAGGTTGTCGAGGATGGCTTCCGGCGGGCAGACGACGCCGCAGGCCCCGCAATCGATGCAGAGAGTCGGGTCGATGACGTGGAGTTCGTTCCGCGATCCCGTGATCGCATTGGTGGGGCAGCGCTTCGTGCAGGCGGTACAGCCGATGCACGTCTCGATGATGCTGTAGGACATCGCCCCTCGATCCTAAGTTTGGCTCCCATGGCCCGCAAGCTGGCGGCCCCGCCCCTTCGTCTTCGCCGGTTTCCATGCCATAGACTCTGGCCATGCTTCCTCTTGACCGGCGTTCCTCTCCCGGCTTTGGCAGCGATAGGCCGGTGTAAGGGGTGCCTCGTTTCACCTGGTCGGCCAGGCAGAGAGCCCTGGGCGCCTTCCCCGATGTGCAGTGGCGAAACTCCGTGCACGGTTCCTTCGAGGTTCCTGTCGCTGTGAAGCTCCTGCGCTTGCCTTCGCACAAGCGCATCCTTGTGGCCGGATGCGGGGGCGGGGTTGCGTTCCCCGCGCTGGCCAACCTGTGCAATCCCTCGACTCTCACCGGGATCGATATCGATGAGGAGTTCGTCGCCCAGGCCGAAGAGCAGGTGCACCGCACAGCCATGACGGCCGAGGTGATCCTTGGTGATGTCCAGGACATGCCTTTCGAGGATGGTTCCTTCGACCTGGTGGTCGACTTCGGTACCGCCTACCACGTCGAGTCGCCGGAGCTGGCCATGAAGGAAATCGGGCGCGTGCTGGATGAGGGTGGAATCCTGCTCTACGAAGCGCCCCTGACCCAGTTCCTGGCGCACCCATTCCGCACGTCCGGGCGCCGTTTGGCGTGGAAGTCGGCGCCCTCGCTTGTGCCCGGGCGCAATGCCGGCCTGTGGAAGACGCGCATCAAGGTGTGAGCGGTCAGCCAACCGGCGGCCTCCATCCCCTACACTCCCGCCATGTCCGTGCCCGATATGCCACTCGGCCCCACCGACCACCTCCTCCGCCCCCTCGGCATTGGCACCATGCGCTGGGGCGAGGAAGTCGCCGGAGGCGCGGACCCGACTGACCCCTCTGCCACCTTTGACGCTGCCATCGCCAGCGGCGTCAGCATGTTCGATACCGCCGAGGGATACCTCCGCGGGGCCTCCGAGCGCGAACTCGGCCGCGTCCGTGCCGCCACCGGGGCGCCGGCATTCGTCGCCACCAAGTTCGCCCCCCTTCGTCTCACCAGTGCAGCCCTTCCTCGTGCCCTCGACGCCAGCCTCCGCCGCCTTCAACTCGAGACGGTCGACCTCTACCAGATCCACTTTCCCTTCGGGATCCTCCGCATCCGCTCGCTCATGAACCGCCTTGCCGATGCGGTCGAGGCGGGGACCGTGCGCCACGTCGGTGTCTGTAACTACAGCGCTGCGCAGATGCGCACCGCGCATGCCGCTCTCGCCGCTCGCGGAGTGCCGCTTGTTTCGAATCAGGTGCACTACAACCTCCTCCATCGCGACCCGGAACGGAACGGGGTGCTCGACGCCTGTCGGGAGTTGGATGTCACGCTCATCGCCTACCTTCCCCTCGCCAGCGGGATGCTCACCGGCAAGTATCGTGGCGGGGCCACGCCTCCCCGCCACTGGATCCGCCGTCGCACGGCTCCCTTCCCCGCTCCCGAACACATGGAGCCTCTGCTCGAGGCCCTCGCCGAGATCGGTCGGGCTCACGGACGTACCTCGGCGCAGGTGGCGCTCAACTGGCTCGCCCGTCAAGACAACGTCCTCCCCATCCCCGGCGCGCGCCATGCGCGCCAGGCGCGGGAGAATGCCGGCGCCATCGACTTCGCCCTGAGCGATGCCGAGGCTGCGCGCCTTACCGCCCTTAGCGACTGACCGGTGTAGGCGCGAACAGCCCGCCATCCCCTACACTCCCGCCATGTCCCTCCCCGACATGCCCCTCGGCCCCACCGACATCCTCCTCCGCCCCCTCGGGGTTGGCACGAACATGTGGAAGGACGAAGCCGGCGCGACCCCCGACTCCACCAATCCCGCCGCCGCCGTCGAGTCGGCCCTCTCCTCTGGCGTCAACCTTTTCGACACCGCCGAGATCTACAACAGCGGCGCATCGGAGCGCGCCCTCGGCCGCGCCCTCGCCGGGAGCGACGCATCGGCCTTCGTCGCCACCAAGTTCGCGCCCCTTCCCTGGCGTCTCACCAGCGGCTCCCTCCACCGCGCCCTCGATGCCAGCCTCGGCCGCCTTCAGCGCGAGACCGTCGACCTCTACCAGATCCACTTCCCCTTCACCCTCCTCCGCATCCCCAGCCTCATGAACCGCCTCGCCGAGGCCGTCGAGCAGGGGCGTATCCGCCACGCCGGCGTCAGCAACTACAGCCCCGCCCAGATGCGCGCCGCCCATGCCGCCCTCGCTCGACGCGGCGTGCCCCTGGTCTCGAACCAGGTCAACTACAGCCTCCTCAACCGCAAACCCGAGCGGAACGGCCTCCTCGAAGCCTGTCGCGAGCTCGACGTCACCCTCATTGCCTACTTCCCCCTTGCCAGCGGCATGCTCACCGGGAAGTACCGGGCGGGAGGCCAGCAGGCCCGCGGCTCCCGCCGCTTCAGCGGCAACTTCCGCAAACCCGAGCGCGTCGAGCCCCTCCTCCAGGCCCTCGACGAGATCGGCCAGACGCACGGACGCTCGTCCGCCCAGGTCGCCATCAACTGGCTCGCCCGCCAGGAGAACGTCCTGCCCATCCCCGGGGCTCGCCACGCCCGCCAGGCGCGCGAAAACGCGGGCGCCATCGACTTCGCCATCAGCGATGCCGAAGCGGCTCGTCTCGCCGAGCTCAGCGACGAGCTCTCCTGAGCGCGGATAACCCGCCGCCCCGCTATACTCCCCCGCCGAAACACCTGCCTGAAAAGGAGCTCCCATGAGCCTGCTCGACCGCATCCTCCGCCCCTCCCTCACCGCCTCCGCCCACTGCGACGGCCCCTGCGGCGTCTATGATCCCGCCTCCGCGCGCATCGCCGCCGAAGCCGTCCTCTCCATGGCCAAGAAGCTCGTCGACCTCGGCGACGGGAACGACCTCGCCACCGAGAACACCCGCAGCCGCTTCATCGCCATCAAGGAAGAGCAGGCCCAGCTGGCCAAGCAGGAGTTGCTCATCCTCTGGACCGACTACTTCAAGCCCCCGCACCTCGAGGCCAACCCCGGCCTCCACGACACCTTCTGGAACGCGGCTAAGCTCTGCTCCCAGAACAAGGTCGAGGTGAACGTCGACGCCGCCCAGGCCCTCGTCGATACCATCGGCGAGATCCACAACATCTTCTGGGCCTCCAAGAGCCGCGACGACGTTCCCTTCTACACCGCCGGCTAGCCCAGAACGCCGGTCCGGAACGCCCTCGCCATCGTCGCCGCGGGCGCGGCGCTCGTCGCGCTCGCCCGTTGGCGCCTGTCCCGCTACGCCATCACCGGCGAGAGCATGACCCCCGCCCTCGCCCACGGCGACTACGTCGTCGTCGATACCCGCGCGTACGCCCGTCACGCGCCTGAGCCGGGCGACGTCGCCCTCGCCCGCGACCCGCGCGACCCCTCCCGCGTCATCGCCAAGCGCGTCGCCGCCCTCGAACCGGGAGGCGCCGTTGTGCTGCTGGGCGACAACCGCGAAGAGAGCACCGACAGCCGAACCTTCGGCCCCCTCCCCCCCGACGCCCTCACGGGGCGCGTCCTCTGGCGCTATTGGCCCCCCGCCCGCTTCGGCCCCGTCCGCTAGCGCACGCGAGGAATGGCCCCGCCCCTGCCGGTTAGACTGCGGCCGTGAGTGCCTCCCGAGGCCGTCGCCGGACCCTGCGCCGCAGCTCGCTCCTGGTGGCGCTCGCCTCCCTCGCCGTCAGCGCCGTAATGGGCTGCTACGTCGTCATCGTGGGAGAGTTCGAGGATACCGAGGCCAGGCTGCTGGGCACGTCGCTGAGCGTGTTCGGCACCAGCGCCATCGCCCTCATCTGCGCTGCTGCCTGGGAGCGCGGGCGCCTGGGATTCGTGCCGCCGGTCGGCATTGCCTTCGTCCTCGTCTCCTTTGTGTTGACGCTCGTCGCGATCTGGGGAGGTGCAGACCTCGAGGACGACGCCTATTGGAAGTCCCTCAGCACTGTGAGCACTCCCGCCGTGGCGGCTGCCCACGCCAGCTTTGTCGCCCTGTTCGTGTTGACTGGTCGCTACCGGTTCGTGCCGGTAGTCGCCTACGCGATGAACACGATGGTCACGACCCTCGCGGTTCTGGCGATCTGGTGGGAGGCACTCAGCCAAAACGATCCGCTCGGGCGCCTGAGCGGGACCCTGGTCGTGCTGCTCATCGCGACCACGATTGCGCTGCCGGTGCTGAGGCGTCTTGAGAGGCCCGACGACGATGTGGAACCGAGCGAGGCCGTGACCCGTTTCTGCCCGCACTGTGGCGATGAGCTCGATCCCCCGGGGGCGTCGGGCTGCGTCACCTGTGGCGCCACGTTCCGTGTCGAGCTGATGACTCCCTGACTGGAGCCGCTTCGGCCCTGTGCGCTAACCCGACCCTTCCGCCGCAAGCTGCGCGAGCACAAGCGCGTCCGTGGGGAAGGCGAGCGGCGGCGGTTCGGCGGGATCGAAGTAGCGGATCTCGCTGAGTTCTCCGTCGGCGGGAACAGGCTCCCCCGTGATGTCCTCTCCCGCGAACCAGATTCCGACAGTCAGCCGCTCGGGGTCGTGGAAGTTCGAGTGCACCGCCACGACCTCCCCCGCCCGCGCCCGCAGACCGGTCTCCTCCAGCAGTTCACGCTCGGCGCCCGCTCGCACGTCCTCCCCCCACTCCAGCGAGCCGCACGGGATGCACCACTCGCCCGTGCCCCAACCCACAGCCCGCTTCCCCAGCAGCACCCGGCCCCTGGCGTCCCGCACAATGACTGCTACCCCCACCGATGGCCGCCGTTTCGCGCTCATGCAGTCCTCCCCGCCGGGCACGGAGCCTACCCGCGCCTTCACAAAGCCTGCCACCGGACGCCTTGCCGGACGTCAAGGGCCGCTCGATACTGCGAGGCAGGAGTTCGCTCTTGACCCAGCCTTCGCACCGACTCTGTCCCGTCTGCGGAGTCGCTTTCTTTGCGGGCGAGCCGGTTCTTCAGTGCTCCGGCTGCCACGCCGTCCACCACCCCGCCTGCTGGATCGAGATCGACGGATGCGCGACCGCCGGCGAGTGCGACGGCCAACCCCTTCCCCGCACCTTCGGCGGCGTCCCTCCGCCCCCGTCTGCCAGCCGTCCGTCCGCCCCGAGGACGCCCCCCGCCCCGCCGCCCGTCTCCACCCCGCCGCCCGTCACTGACCCGGTGCCGGAACGTCAGGCGGTCGGCCGCCCTCGTAATATCGGCTCCATCGACCTCGACGGACGTGGTGCGCGCGGCGCCCGCGACTCGGGCGGAATCGCCCGCTTCTGGTACGTCCCCGTCGGATTCGTCATCGCGGCCGCCATCGCCTACGGCATCGTCTGGGGTATCGACCGCTTCCGTGACGATGGCGGTACCGAACAGCCCGCTGCTCCCGTGGCTACGGTCGAGTCCACCCCGACTCCTGTCACCACCACCCCCGTCCCGACCGCCACCGCGGCCCCCTCAACCCCTCAGCCCACCCCGACGCCCCCTCCGACCCCCGCCGGTCCTCCCGCCCGCTTCAGCCCCGGCGATGGCGCTGTCGTCGCCGGGACCGACAGCTGCCTCAACGTCCGCGCCGAGGCCGACATCGAGGGCGAGATCCTCGACTGCATCGCCGACGGCACGATCGTGACCGTGCTGGAGGGCCCCGTTGAGCAGGGCAACCTGACCTGGTGGTTGATCGCAGCTCCCGAGGTCAACGGCTGGGCCGCCGAGCTCTACCTCGCCCAGCGCTAGGCCAGCCGCTCCCGCAGCCTCGCCATCTGAATAGCCGCCTCTGCCGCTTCCTCGCCCTTGTTCCCGTGCTTCCCGCCCGCCCGCGCGAGCGCCTGCTCAGCCGTGTCGCACGTCAGCACCCCGAAAGCCACCGGCACGCCCGTCTCCTGCGAGGTCTCCATGATGCCCGCGGCCGCCTGCCCCGCGATGTGCTCGTAGTGGTCCGTCTCGCCCCTGATCACCGTCCCGATGGCGATCACCGCGTCGTAGTTCCCCGACTCCGCCGCCCACCGTGTCGCCGGCGGCACCTCGAACGAACCCGGCACCCACGCGACCGTGATGTCGTCCGGGCGCACGCCGCGTTCTCCCAGCCCCGCCTTCGCCCCGTCCAGCAGCTTGTACGTCACGGATGCGTTCCACTGCGCCACCACGATGCAGACGCGCAGCCCCTCCCCGTTGCTGTCCGCGGCCAGCTCGTTCACGCCTCTTCCTCAGGCCCGTTGTCGAGCTGGTCCAGCAGGTGGCCCATGCGCCGCCGCTTCGTCTCCAGGTAGTCGAAGTTGAACCGGTTGGGCGGCACCTCCAGCGGTACGCGCTCTACGACCTCCAGCCCGTACCCCTCGAGCCCCGCCAGCTTGTCCGGGTTGTTCGTCAGCAGGCGCAGCTTGCGCACCCCGAGGTCGAGCAGGATCTGCATCGCGATGCCGTAATCCCGCCCATCGGCAGGGAAGCCCAGCGCCAGGTTCGCGTCGACCGTGTCGAGTCCGTCGTCCTGTAGCCGGTAGGCGCGCAGCTTGTTGTGGAGCCCGATGCCCCGCCCTTCCTGTCGCAGGTAGAGGAAGACGCCTCCCTGCTCGCCGATCAGCTTCAGTGCGAGGTCCTTTTGCTCCCCGCAGTCGCAGCGCATTGAGTGCAGCACGTCGCCCGTGAAGCACTGGTCGTGGACCCGCACGAGCACCGGCTCATCGGGGTCGATGCTGCCCTTCACCACCGCCACCTCCTCCTCGCTCGCATACTTCGCCTGGTACGCGACGATCGTCATCTCCCCCATCGTCGTTGGAAGGTGCGTCTCCGCCACGCGCTGTACCAGCCGCTCGTTCTTCAGGCGGTACTTGATGATCTCGTTCGTCGTCAGGATCTTCAGGCCGTGGCGGCGGGCGAAGCGCTGCAGCTCCGGCATCCGCGCCATCTCCCCGTCCCCCTTCATGATCTCGCAGATCACCGCCGCCGGACGCATCCCCGCCAGCCGGCAGAGGTCGACGCTCGCCTCGGTCTGGCCTGCCCGCACAAGCACGCCGCCCTCGTGCGCCCGCAGCGGGAACATGTGTCCGGGCCGCACGAGGTCCTCCGGCCGCGTCTCCGGGTCGAGCAGCACCTGCACGGTCCGTGCGCGGTCCGCTGCGCTGATTCCCGTCGAGACCCCCGTGCGCGCTTCCACCGACACCGTGAAGGGCGTGCTGAAGGGCGAGTCGTTCGAGCGTTCCTCCACCATCATCGGCAGGCGCAGCTCGTCGACCCGCTCCGCCGAGAGGGCGATGCAGATCAGCCCCCGCGCGTACCGCGCCATGAAGTTGATGGTCTCCGGCGTCACGCACTCGGCTGGAATTGCCAGGTCGCCCTCGTTCTCGCGGTCCTCGTCGTCCGCGATGATGACGAACTTGCCCTGGCGGTACTCCTCCATCGCCTCTTCCACGCTGACGGACACGGGATCCCTCACGTCGGTCATGCCGGTTCCCCCGCCGCCTCGCGCTCCGCGACGAACTGCTCGACGTACCGCGCGAGGATGTCCGTCTCGAGGTTCACCTTCGCCCCCACCCCGCGGCTCACGAGGTTCGTGTGCTCCTGCGTGTACTGCACCAGCGACACCCACAGCGACGTCTCGTCCTTGGCGATGATGGTGAGGCTCACCCCGTCGATGCAGACCGGCCCCTTGACAACGGTGTACCGCAGCAACTCGGGTGGCGCTGCGACCTGCACGAGGAGCGCTTCCCCTTCCGGCGTGATGCTGGCGATCTCCCCGACCCCCTCGGTCACGCCGCGCACGATGTGCCCGCTCAGCCGGTCGCTCGGGCGCACGCTCCGTTCGAGGTTCACGCGGTCGCCCGCGCGGAGGTCGCCCAGCGCCGAACGCCGGTACGTCTCGGGCATCAGGTTCGCGAAGAAGGTGTCGTCCTCCATCTCCGCCACCGTCAAGTCGACGCCGTTGATGGCGATGGAGTCGCCCAGCGCCGAGTCGCTCACGACCATCGGTGCGCGGATCAGCAGGCGGCCTTCGCCGCTTTCGAGGACGGTGCCAAGCTCTTCGATGATGCCGGTGAACATCCCGCCTCGCGCTCGTGCAACTAACGCGCCGGGGATGACGGGAAAGGCGATACCAGCGGCTTGCCGCCAGAGGCGGCCGCTCGGTCGTTCTCTCCCATCCGGACTTTGACCGTCGGCCCCGGAATTCCACCGGATCAATCCGCCGAAGCGGAGTCGCGGGCTTTCACCGCCGGTGAGGATTTTCACCTCGCCCCGAGAACGTCGCCCCGATCGTTAGGGTCAGGATTGCCATTGTCAAGGACCGCCGCCCAGGCCGGCCCGCTCCGCCAGCCTTACCAGCACGTCGTAGGTCGCGTAGGCGTCCGCGAGCGCGGTGTGTTCCCCCAGCCGCCCGATGCCCAGCCGGTCGGCCACGTGGCCCAGGTTGAAGCGGTCCACCTCGTCCCTGCTGAGCTGCCTCCGCGCGATCAGTTGCACGTCGATGGCCACGTTCGCGAAGGGCCACGGCGTGTCCGTCCGGCGCGCGCTCTCCGCCAAGAACGCCATGTCGCTGCCGATGCCCCAGCCCGCGATCGTCGCCCCGCCGCCCAGCTCCGCCAGCCGCGCGAACGCCTCCTCCAGCGGGACCGCATCCCGCCACTTCCGCGAGGAGTACCCCGCCACCTTGAGCGCCCCCACGTTGGCCGTCCCGATGTGCAGCGGACGCACCCGCGCCCCCCACGACCCCTGCTCCGGGAAGCCCGCCCCCACCGTCGCCAGCACCCCGCCCACGTCGATCACCTCGTGCTCGCGCGGGCTCGGCCCGCTCATCTCGAGATCCACGACCAGCAGTGCCGCCCCCGGCGAACCGTCGTGCTGTTCGTCCCGCGGCAGGAGCGTTCCATCGGCGGCGAGCGCCCGGCGTCCCGGTTCAAGGAAGGTCTGCAACGCTTCCATGATTCCGGAGACTACCGAAATCGCCGGCGCGCATCGTGATCGCCTTTCGCGACCGCCGCGCGCTACCATGACCACCATGTCCGACCCGTCCCGGGATGCCCAACAGTTCTTCGCCGAGCGCTACGGCATCGATTCCGCCCGTATCGCCTCCCTCCTGTCCGACGCCCTCGCCCAGGGTGGTGACTTCGCCGAGCTCTTCTTCGAGCACCGCACCAACGGCGCCATCAGCCTCGAGGACCAGCAGATCAAGTCCGCCCTCCGCAGCGTCGAGCAGGGCGTCGGCATCCGTGTCGTAAAGGGCGACAGCATCGGCTACGCCTACACGGAGTCGCTCGACCCCGAGGCCATGCGCCTCGCCGCCGGCACTGCCGCCCGCATCGGCGAGGGCGGCGACCTCCCCACTGCTATCGACACCACCCCCGTCGGAGCCGGCGAAAGCCATTACGGGGAGGAGGCCCTCCTCAGCGACGAGCCCGCCGCCGCCAAGGTCGCCCTCCTCGAGCGCGCCGACCGCGCCGCTCGCGCGTTCGATCCCAGCATCGCCCGCGTCGACGCCAGCATCGCCGACGAGCGCAAGGTCGTGCTCGTCGCCCGCAGCGACGGCCAGATCGTCGGTGACGTGCAGCCGCTGATGCGCTTCAACGTGATGGCGCTCTCCCAGCGTGGCGAGAATCGCCAGACCGCCCGCACCGGCGGCGGCGGCCGCCTCGGCGTCGAGTACTTCGACCGCGTTACCCCCGAGGACACCGCCCGCGAGGCCGCTCGCCAGGCCATCCTCCTGCAGGACGCTGTCGACGCGCCCGCCGGCGAGGTGCCCGTCGTCCTCGCGGCCGGCGATAGCGGCATCCTCCTGCACGAGGCCATCGGTCACGGCCTTGAGGCGGACTTCAACCGCAAGGGCACCAGCAACTACACGGACCGCATCGGCCAGCCGGTCGCGAGCGACCTCGTGACGGTCATCGACGACGCCACCATCGAGCAGTCGCGCGGCTCCATCAACGTGGATGACGAAGGCAATCCCACGAAGAGCAATACCCTCATCGAGGGCGGCATCCTCCGCGGCTACCTCCACGACGAGATCAGCGCCCGCCACTTCGACGCCGAGCCCACCGGCTCGGGCCGGCGCCAGTCCTTCAAGCACCCCATCATGCCGCGCATGACGAACACCCTCATGCTGCCCGGCCCCTCAACCCCCGACGAGGTCATCGGCAGCGTCGAACGCGGCATCTACTGCGTCTCCTTCTCCGGAGGCCAGGTCAACATCTCCAACGGCGACTTCGTCTTCTCCACCACCGAGGCCTACCTCATCGAGAAGGGCCAGATCACCGCTCCCCTGCGCACGACCAACCTCATCGGGAACGGCCCCGAGGCCCTCTCCCGCGTGAGCATGGTCGCCAACGACTACGCCCTCTCCGACGGCCGCTGGACCTGCGGCAAGGAGGGCCAATCCGTCCCGGTCGGTGTCGGCCTCCCCACCGTCCTCGTGTCCGCCATGACCGTCGGTGGTACCCAGCTTGGCTGAGGCAACGCCCCTCGAGCTTGCGAGCCGCGCCGTCGAGCTTGCCGTCGCGCGCGGCGCCGAGCAGTGCGACGCCATCGCCTTCTCCCACACCGAGTCGACCGTCTCCATCCGCCTCGGCGAGATCGAGAAGCTGATCGAGGCCACCTCCCACTCCCTCGGACTGCGCGTCATCGCCGGCGGCCGCACCGCTGTGTGCTCGACCTCCGACTTCACGCCCGCCGCCTTCGAGCAGTTCGTCGGGGAGACCGTCGAGCTCGCGCGCATCTCCGCCCCCGACGAGTACGCGGGACTGCCCGAACCCGACCAGCTTGCCACTGGCGGCAGCGACTCCCTCCAGCTCTACGACGAGCGCATCGAGAGCCTCCCCCTCGACGAGCGCATCGACATGGCCCGCGCCTGCGAAGCCGCGGCCCTCGGCTTCGACTCGCGCATCACCAACTCCGAGGGCGCCAGCCTCTCCACCCGCAACGGCGAGGTCGCCCTTGCGAACTCCCGGGGGTTCGCCGCGAGCTACCCCGCCACCTCCATCTCCCTCTCCACCGAGGCCCTCGCCGACGACGATGACGGCAAGAAGCGGAACGCCTGGTGGTTCAGCGCCGAGCGCAACCTCCGCAGCCTCACGGACCCCGAGACAATCGGCCGCATCGCCGCCCAGCGCGCCGTCGACCAGCTCGGCGCCCGCAAGACCGATACGAAGCGCGTCCCCGTCATCTTCGAGCCGATGATGGCCGCCCGCCTCGCCGGCGACGTCGCCGGCTGCGCCACCGGTGGCGCCCTCTACCGCGGCGCCACCTTCCTCGCCGGCCGCACCGGCGAGGCCATCGGCTCCCCCCTCGTCACGATCGTCGACGACCCCACCCAGCCTGCCCGTGCCGGCTCCCGCCCCTTCGACGGCGAGGGCGTGACCGCCCGCCGCAACGTCCTCTTCCAGGAAGGCCGCTTTGAGGGCTTCCTCTTCGATTGCTACACCGCTCGCCGTATGGAAGCCCGCACGACCGGCAGCGCCCAGCGTGGCGTCAGCTCGCTGCCCGAACCCGGTCCCGCCAATCTCATCTTCGAGCCCGGCGACACCCCCGCCGAGGACATCGTCGCGGACACGCCGGAGGGCCTGCTCGTGACCGCCCTCATGGGGTTCGGCTTCAATCCCACCACCGGCGACTACTCCCGCGGCGTGGGCGGCTTCTGGATCGAGAACGGCGCCATCGCCTACCCGGTGGCCGAGGCCAATATCTCTGGCGATGTCGCCTCCATGCTCGCTGGCGTCGACGCCGTCGGCAGCGACCTCACCTGGTTCGGCTCCTCCGCCGCCCCCACCGTGCGTATCGCCGAGATGACCGTCTCCGGCGTCTGACGTGCCCCTCCCCCCATACTTCGCCTACGGCTCCAACATGGCCTCCTCCCAGATGGCCGACCGCTGCCCCGGCGCCGTCTGCCTCGGCGCGGCTCGCCTCCCCGGTTACCGCCTCGCCTTCGACGCCTGGAGCAACCGCCGCGGCGGCCTCGTCGCCGATGTCCTCCCCGCGCCGGACTCCGAGGCTTGGGGGGTCCTCTGGCAGGTCACCGAGGAGCACGCGGAGGCCCTCGATCGCTACGAGGGCGTCGCCCGCGGCCAGTACCGCCGCGAGGACGTGCGGGTCGAATCTGAGACAGGCGAACCGGTCGAGGCCTTCGCTTACGTCATCTGCAATCCCGGCGAGGAGGGCCCCACGACCGACGCCTACCGGGCAATCCTCCTGGAAGGCGCCCGCGAGCACGGCCTTCCTCCCGACTGGGTGAAGGCCATCGAAGACGTGCCCGCCCTCCCGCCTCGCTCCGCCCCTCCCCCTCCCCCTACACTGAACTCGTGACAGCCGAACCCTCCCCGCCCCCAAGCGCTGCCGACGTCCGTCGCTATCGCCGCAACCTCCAGGAAGAGGTCGACGGCCAGAGCCTCTATCTCCTCCTCGCAGAAGCCGAGGAAGACCCCAACCTGAAAAGCGTCTTTGAGCGCCTCGCCGAGAGCGAGAAGCGCCACATCGACCTCTGGGAGGAGAAGCTGCGCGAGGCCGGAGCCGAAGTGCCCCGGTTCCGGCCCGGCATGCAGGTGCGCGTCCTCGGCTGGCTTGCGCGGCGGTTCGGCACCCAGTTCGTCACTCCCCTCGTCGAGCGCATGGAGCTCAACGCCGTCACCATGTACGACGACCAGCCCGAGGCCATCGAGGAAGGCCTCCCCGGCTCCGAGCGCTCCCACGCCCGCCTCTTCCAGGAGCTTGGCCGCCAACCGGGAGAAGGCGTCGATGTCGCGCGCCTGGAGGGCCGCCACCGCAGCGCCTCCGGGAACGCCCTCCGCGCCGCCGTCCTCGGCGCCAACGACGGCCTCGTCTCGAACCTCAGCCTCGTCATGGGTGTCGCCGGCGCCGATCCCGGTCGCGAGTTCGTCGCCCTCGCCGGCATCGCGGGCCTCCTCGCGGGCGCCATCAGCATGGCCCTCGGCGAGTGGATCAGCGTCCTCAGCAGCCGCGAGGCCTACACCCGCCAGGTCGAGATCGAGCGCGAGGAGCTTGAGATGAACCCTGAGGAGGAGCGCGCCGAGCTCGTCCTCATCTACCAGGCGAAGGGGCTCTCTGAGGAGGTCGCCCGCGTCACCGCCGACCGCGTCTTCGAGAACCGCGAGACCGCCCTCGATACCCTCGTGCGCGAGGAGCTGGGCATGTCCGAAGAGAACGTCGCCAGCCCCACCGTGGCGGCCGTCACCTCGTTCCTGCTCTTCGCCGTGGCGGCGTTGCTGCCGGCTTTCCCGTGGTTCTTCGCCGACGGCGGCCTCGCCATCGGGCTCAGCCTCGGCCTCGGCGCCGTCGGCCTCTTCGGCCTTGGCGCGGCCGTCACCCTCTGGACCGGTCGCTCCGCCCTCTATTCGGGCGCCAGGCAGCTCGCACTCGGCCTTGCCGCCGCCGGGATCACCTTCGGCATCGGCACCGCCCTCGGCGTCGCCATCGACATCTAGTCCGCGCTTGCGCCTCTCCCACTCCCCCTCGATACTGACTGCTCTGGTGGCTAGAGCGAGGTGGCCCCACCCGTTCCCATCCCGAACACGGAAGTGAAACGCCTCAGCGCCGACGATACTGCCCGGGTAACTGGGTGGGAAAATAGGCCGCCGCCGGGTTTTCCAATCACCACTGACCCTGTTGCCCCTGCCCCGCTGTCGTAAGCGTCCTCATTTCGCACCAAGATCGAGGCGCTGCTACAATCGAGGCCACATTAGCGGCCGTCCTCTCGCCTCATCATCAGACGGGCAACGCGGTCAAACGGAGCCCACCAGTGTCCACCGACGAACAGGCCCCCGAGGCCACCACCGGCGACTCTCCCGCCCCCGCTGGCGTCGCCGATCCCCCAGCCACCCCTGAACCGGCCCCCGAGCCTCCCGCAGCAGCCCCCGAAACGGCCCCGGCAACGCCGGAGCCAGCCCCCTCCGCTCCAGCCGAGCCCAGCGCCGAGATGGACATGGCCGCCCTTCTCGAAACCGAGGCCGCTCAACCGAGCAGCCTCCGCCGCGGCGAGATCATCCAGGGCGTCGTCATGGGCGCCTCGCCCGACGGCGTCATCGTCGATGTCGGAACCAAGACCGAGGCCGTCATCCCCCAGAGCGAGATGCTCTCCATGGGCGTCGAGGGCCAGAGCCGTCTGAAGGCGGGTGACACCGTGCGTGTCATGGTCCTCCAGCCCATGAGCTCCGAGGGCCACGGCATCGTCTCTCTCGACCGCGCCCGTGGCGAGGAAGGCTGGGAGATCCTGGCCGGCCGCCTCGAGTCCGGCGAGATCTTCTCCGCCGAGATCGTCGGCCATAACCGCGGCGGCGTCCTCGCCAACGTCGAGGGCGTCAATGCCTTCATTCCCCTCTCGCAGATCGACAGTATTCGCAGGGACAACCCCGACGCCGCAAGCGCCCTCGCCACCCTCGTCGGCAAGGAAGTGCGGCTCAAGGTCATCGAGCTGAACCGCCGCAAGAACCGCGCCATCCTCTCCGAGCGCGCCGCCATGACCGAATGGCGCCGCGAGCAGAAGGAGCGGATCATCCAGGAGCTCCAGGAAGGCGAGATCCGCGAAGGCCGCATCTCCTCCATCACCGACTTCGGCGTCTTCGTAGACCTCGGCGGCGCCGACGGCCTCGCCCACCTCACCGAGCTCACCTGGGAGCGCGGCAAGAAGGCGAAGGACCTCTTCAAGGTCGGCGACGAGGTCAAGGCCTACGTCCTTCGCGTCGACCGCGAGGCCCGCAAGATCTCGCTCTCGCTCAAGCGCGCCCACCCCGAGGAGTGGGACAGCGCCGTCGACCGCTTCGTCATCGGCCAGGTGCTGATCGGACGGGTCACCAAGCTGATGCCCTTCGGCGCGTTCGTGCGCCTCGATGGGCCTATCGAGGGTCTCATTCACATCTCCGAGATCACGAACCGCCGCATCCAGCACCCACGCGAGGTGCTGGAGGAAGGCAACGTCGTGCCGGTCAAGCTCGTTCGTATTGAGAAGGACCGCCACCGGCTCGGCCTCAGTCTCCGCCAGGCGCGTAACGACGCCGAGGCGATGGGCTTCGGCTTCGACCGCAACGGCTCGGTCATCGATTGGCCCGATGACGTGCGCGAGGAGTTCGGGCTGGACAAGCGCGACGCTTCCCAGACCCGCTCCGAGCCGCGCACCGCGCAGGAGACCGTCGAGCAGGCCGTCGCCAACGACCCCGAGCCCGTCTCGGCGTTCGCTCACGCCTTCGCCCAGGCGCTCGAAAACGCCGACTCCGGCAACGCCCTGAACCTTGCGGACGGCGGAGAAGCCGCCGCTGCCACCGACGAGGAAGCTACAGCCGAGGCGACCGGGGAGCCCGCCGCCGAAGCCGGCGACGAGCCCACCGCTGAGGTCAGTGAGGAGCCTGCCGCCGAAGCCTCCGACGAGCCCGCAGCCGAAGTTGGTGATGAGCCCGTAGCCGAGGCCGGCGAGGAGCCCGCTGCCGAGGCCAGTGACGAAGCCCCCGCCGCAACGACCGAGGAGGCCGCTCCCGCCGACAGCGAGGAGCCGGCCGCGGAAGCGGCGACAGAAGACTCCGCGGAGGCGGAACCCGCCGCCGAGGAAGCAGTATCCGCATCCGGCGAGGGTGGCTCCGCCACCAGGGCCGGGGACTAGCAGGAGGGAACGCGATGGCCGACCGATTCGACAAGTTCACGGAACGCGCCCGGCGTGTGCTCACCCTCGCCCAGGAAGAGGCTCACCGCTTCAACCACAACTACATCGGCACTGAGCACATCCTCCTCGGCCTTGTGCGCGAGGGCGATGGCGTTGCCGCCAAGGTCCTCTCCAACCTCGGCGTCGAGCTGAACAAGGTCCGCTCCGCGGTCGAGTTCATCATCGGTCGCGGCGATCGCACCGTCCTCGGCGAGATCGGGCTCACCCCCCGCGCCAAGAAGGTCATCGAGCTTGCCGTTGACGAGGCCCGCCGCCTTGGTCACAGCTACATCGGCACCGAGCACCTGCTCCTCGGCCTCGTACGCGAGGGAGAGGGCATCGCCGCCGGCGTCCTCGAGAGCCTCGGCGTCAACATCGAGCGCGTCCGTGCCGAGACCACGCGCATCCTCAGCCAGTCCTCCCCCCAGGCCGCCGGAACGGCCGCGGGCGGCGCCCGCCAGGCGAGCCGCACCCCGACCGTCGATCAGCTCGGCATCGAGCTGACCGCCGCCGCCACCTCCGGCCAGCTCGACCCTGTTATCGGCCGCTCCACCGAGCTGGAGCGCGTCGTCCAGATCCTCTCGCGCCGCACCAAGAACAACCCCGTGCTCATCGGCGAGCCCGGCGTCGGCAAGACCGCCATCGCCGAGCTCCTCGCCCAGCGCATCAGCAGCGGCGACGTCCCCGAGACCCTCGCCGAAAAGCGCCTCCTCACCCTCGACATCGGCTCCCTCGTCGCCGGCACCAAGTACCGCGGCGAGTTCGAGGAGCGCCTCAAGAAGGTCATCGAGGAGATCAAGACCGCGGGCAACTGCATCCTCTTCGTCGACGAGCTCCACATGCTCGTCGGCGCCGGCGCCGCCGAGGGCGCCGTCGATGCCGCCAACATCCTCAAGCCCGCCCTCGCCCGGGGTGAGCTCCAGTGCATCGGCGCCACCACCCTCGACGAGTACCGCAAGCACATCGAGCGCGACGCCGCCCTCGAGCGTCGCTTCCAGCCCATCGTCGTCGACGAGCCCACCGTCGAGGAGACGGTCGAGATCCTGCGCGGCATCCGCGGGCGCTACGAGGAGCACCACAACCTCAAGATCAGTGACGACGCCCTCTCCGCCGCGGCCCGCATGTCGGACCGCTACGTGACCGAGCGTTTCCTGCCCGACAAGGCCATCGACCTCATCGACGAGGCCTCGAGCCGTGTGCGTATCCGCCGCGCCGCCACCCCGCCCTCCATGCAGGAGGCGCTCAAGGGGCTCGAGAGCCTCCGCCGCGAGCGCGACCAGGCCACCGAGGCCCAGCAGCTTGAGTACGCCTCCGAGCTCACCGATCGCGAGCAGAAGCTCCAGATCAAGATCGACGAGATGGGTGAGTGGAGCGAGGGGACCGGTGGGGTCGCCACCCCCATCGTCAGCGAGGAGGACATCGCTGAGGTCGTCGCCATGTGGACCGGCATCCCCGCCGCCCAGATCGCGAGCGAAGAGAGCGCCCGCCTCCTCAAGATGGAGAGCGCCCTCCGCACCAAGGTCATCGGCCAGGACGAGGCGATCGAGTCCATCGCCCGATCCGTGCGCCGCGCGCGCGCCGGGTTGAAGGACCCGCGCCGCCCCATCGGCGTCTTCCTCTTCCTCGGACCCACGGGCGTTGGCAAGACGTACCTCGCCCAGCAGCTCGCCGAGTTCATGTTCGACTCACAGGACAACATGATCAGGCTCGACATGAGCGAGTTCAGCGAGCGCCACACCGTCGCACGCCTGATCGGGGCCCCTCCCGGCTACGTCGGCTACGACGATGGCGGCCAGCTCACCGACACGGTGCGGCGCCGCCCCTACTGTCTGATCCTGCTCGACGAGATCGAGAAGGCGCACCCGGACGTCTTCAACCTGCTGCTCCAGATCTTCGACGAGGGTCGCCTCGCCGACGCCAAGGGGCGCAAGGTCGACTTCCGCAACACCATCCTCATCATGACCTCGAACGTCGGCTCCGACCTCATCAAGCGCGACTCCAATCTCGGGTTCGCCATCGCCCAGGATGAGGTGCAGACGCACGAGGACCGCTACAAGCGCATGAAGGACAAGGTGCTCAGCGAGCTGAAGAACGTCTTCAAGCCCGAGTTCCTCAACCGCGTCGACAGCACGGTCGTGTTCCACGCGCTCACGCCCGAACATATTCGCCGCATCGTCGACCTCGAGCTGTCGCAGGTGGAGCGCCGCCTCGCGCTCCGCGCCGTCACCTTCGAGGTGACCGAGGCCGCGAAGGAATGGCTGGGAGACAAGGGCTACGACCAGGTCTTCGGCGCCCGCCCGCTCCGCCGTGTCATCCAGGACAACATCGAGGACAAGATCAGCGAGATGCTCCTGGGCGGCGAGTTCGGCACCGGCGACCGGCTCCTGATCGACCGGGATTCCGACGAGGACGGGCTCACCATTAAGCCCGTCAGTTCTCCCGCGCCCGTCGGCTAGCCCGCACCTGCAGCCAGGGCGCGGAAACACAGCGTTTCCGCGCCCCAAACTGTTGACAGCGGGCGTCCCTTGCCGTACTCTCAGAGTGGCGTGCTGTGCCATCGCGCAGAACCCCCGATTCGTGACCTTGTCGAACTGTGCCATTCAGAACCCAGGGCCTGAAGGAGTCGCCTGTACATGACCGCGACACTTGATGGGACGCGGACGGGCGAGCGCGCCCCGCTCGCCGTCCAGTCGTTCAGTACTATTTCGAACGTCCTCGAGATCCCCAGCCTCATCAAGCTCCAGCTCGATTCCTTCGACTGGTTCAAGCGCGAGGGTCTCCGTGAGCTGCTCAATGAGCTCTCGCCGATCCAGGACTTCACCAGCACGAAGATGGACCTCATCTTCGGCGAGTACGAGTTCCGCGAGCCCAAGCACAGCCAGGAGGAGTGCCGCGAACGCGACATGACCTTCTCCGCGCCACTCTTCGTCGATGTCGAGCTGCGCATCAAGGACTCCGGCGAGATCAAGGAACAGCGCCTCTTCTTCGGCGACTTCCCCCTCATGACCGACCGCGGCACGTTCATCATCAACGGCGCCGAGCGCGTCGTCGTGAGCCAGCTCGTGCGTTCCCCCGGCGTCTACTACACCGTCGACACGGATGTGCAGAGCGGCCAGCGCCTGGCCAACGCTAAGCTCATCCCCAGCCGCGGCGCCTGGCTCGAGTTCGAGACCTCCGCCAAGCGCATCCTCAGCGTCAAGATCGACCGCAAGCGCAAGCTACCCGTCTCCGTGCTCGTCCGCACGATCGATGAGCCCGGCCTCCTGCCCGGCGATCACGAAAACCCCGCCTTCGCCAAGTACTTCAAGGCCCAGAAGCGGCTTGAGGACGAAGGCACCGCCGCCGCCGAGAAGGCCCGCGACGCCGCCCGCCGCGAGTGCGAGAAGGTGCTCGGCACCGACGACCGTGTCCTCACTTTCTTCGAGGGCGTCGACGTCGAAGGTGACCTCGCTTACCTCACCGCCACCCTCGGCCGCCGCGAGGGCGGACGGAACAACGATCCCTGCACCAACAAGCATGAAGCCCTTCTTGAGCTCTACCGCAAGATCCGCCCGGGCGACCCTCCCACCCACGAGAATGCCCGCTCCCTCGTCAACCAGCTCTTCTTCAACCCCCGCCGCTACGACCTCGGTCGCGTTGGCCGGCACAAGCTGAACAAGCGCCTTGCGCTCGGCGACGCCATCGATCAGCGCTGGCTGCGCCCCTTCGACCTGATTGAGCTCACCCGTGAGCTCATCAACGTCAACCTCGGCCGCAGCGGCACCGACGACATCGACCACCTCGGCAATCGCCGCGTGCGTGCCGTCGGTGAGCTCATCCAGCAGCAGTTCCGCATCGGTCTCGTGCGCATGGAGCGCGTCGTGCGCGAGCGCATGACCATCACCGACCCGGCCGAGGCCACGCCCAGCGCTCTCATCAACATCCGGCCCGTGGTCGCCGCCATGAAGGAGTTCTTCGGGGGCAGCCAGCTCTCCCAGTTCATGGACCAGACCAACCCCCTGGCCGAGCTGACCCACAAGCGCCGCCTCAGCGCCCTCGGCCCCGGCGGCCTCTCCCGCGACCGCGCCGGCTTCGACGTGCGCGACGTGCACCACAGCCACTACGGCCGCATCTGCCCCATCGAGACCCCCGAGGGGCCGAACATCGGCCTCATCGGCTCCCTGGCCACCTACGGCCGACTCAACGACTTCGGCTTCATCGAGACGCCCTACCGCCGCGTCATCAGCGAGATGGCCTCCGACGACCCCAAGCTGGTCGGCCGGGAGATTCGCGAGGACGTGACCGACGCCGATGGCAAGGTCATCGCCGCCGCCGGGACCGTTGTCGACAAGAAGACCGCCACCAGCCTGAAGAAGGCCGGCCTGCGCGTGCCCGTCCAGGCCATCGTCGCCGATGAGGTCACCTACCTCACCGCCGACGAGGAGGACCGCTACGTCGTCGGCCAGGCCAACACCCGCGTCGACGAGGCCGGCCGTATCGTCGACGAACGTGTCGAGGTGCGCGTCAACGAGGAGTTCAAGCTCGTCGCCCCGCACGAGATCGACTTCCTCGACGTCTCACCCAAGCAGATGGTCTCCGTCGCCGCCTCGCTCATCCCCTTCCTCGAGCACGACGACGCGAACCGCGCCCTCATGGGCTCGAACATGCAGCGCCAGGCCGTTCCCCTCGTCCGCCCCGAGGCCCCGCTCGTGGGTACGGGCATGGAGGGCCGCACCGCCATCGACAGCGGTCATGTCCTCGTTGCCGAGGGCGACGGCGAGGTCATCGAAGCCTCCGGAACCCAGGTCATCGTCAAGTACGACGACGAGAACCTGGGTACGTCCCGCATCCCCCTGATCAAGTTCCAGCGTTCCAACCAGGGCACCTGCCTCAACCAGCGCCCGCTCGTTTTCCGCGGCGAGCGCGTTCGGGAGAACCAACCCCTCGTCGATAGCTCCAGCACCCAGGGCGGCGAACTCGCCCTCGGCCAGAACGTGCTCTGCGCCTTCATGAGCTGGGAGGGCTACAACTTCGAGGACGCCATCATCATCAGCGAGAACCTCGTCCGCGAGGACAAGTTCACCTCCATCCACATCGAGAAGCACGAAATCGAGGCGCGCGACACGAAGCTCGGCGCCGAGGAGATCACGCGCGACATCCCCAACGTGGGCGAGGAAGCGCTCGCCAACCTCGATGAGGAAGGCATCATCCGCATCGGCGCCGAGGTCCGTGAGGGCGACATCCTCGTCGGCAAGATCACGCCCAAGGGCGAGACCGAGCTGACCGCCGAGGAGAAGCTCCTCCGCGCCATCTTTGGCGAGAAGGCCCGCGAGGTGAAGGACACGAGCCTGCGCCTCCCCCACGGCGAGCGCGGGAAGGTCATCGATGTCCGCGTCTTCAGCCGCGAGGACCACGAGGGCCTGCCCGCCGGCGTCAACAAGCTCGTGCGCGTCAGCACCGCCCAGCGCCGCAAGATCGCCGAGGGCGACAAGATGGCCGGACGCCACGGCAACAAGGGCGTCATCAGCCGCATCCTCCCCCGCGAGGACCTGCCCTACCTCCCCGACGGCACCCCCGTCGACATCATCCTCAACCCCATTGGCGTCCCCAGCCGCATGAACATCGGCCAGGTGCTCGAGACGCACCTCGGCTGGGCCGCCAGGGCCCTCGGCTTCCGCGCCAGCACCCCCGTCTTCGACGGCGCCGACGACGGCGACCTCGACGACTCGCTGGCGCGTGCCTGGATGGCCGCCGAGAGCGGCGCCGTCTACTACATCGACCCCCGCGACTACGGTTTCGACGAGCCCGTCGCCGCCGAGTGGCTCAAGGAACACGGCTACGACGCCGGCCCCATCTTCGAGCAGCCCGAGAAGGGCGCCGCCAAGCGCGCCTGCCTCGAGATCTGGCTCAAGCAGGCCGGCGCCAAGCCGCGGAAGTCAGCCACCATCGAGGCCCTCGAGGAGGAGACCCAGCGCATCTTCACCGAGACCGGCGCCGTGCCCCCCCTCTTCGGCAAGACCACCCTCTACGACGGCCGCAGCGGGGAAGCGTTCGACCAGCCCGTCACGGTCGGCTACATCTACATGCTCAAGCTCATCCACCTGGTTGAGGACAAGATCCACGCCCGCAGCACGGGCCCCTACTCCCTCATCACCCAGCAGCCTCTGGGCGGCAAGGCGCAGTTCGGCGGCCAGCGCTTCGGCGAGATGGAGGTCTGGGCGCTCGAGGCCTACGGCGCCGCCCACATCCTCCAGGAGCTCCTCACCGTGAAGTCCGACGACGTCGTCGGCCGCGTCAAGACGTACGAGGCCATCGTCAAGGGCGAGGACGTCCTCGAACCGGGCGTTCCCGAGTCCTTCAAGGTGCTCGTCAAGGAACTCCAGAGCCTCGGCCTCTCTATCGACGTCTCCAACGATTCGGGCAGTGTCTCCTTTACCGAGGAGACGGCCGGAGAGCTGCCCGAGCTCGGCATCAACCTTTCCGGATTCGAATCGGAGGATCTCTTCAATGCTCGAAGTCAATGACTTCAACCAGGTCCGCATCGGGCTCGCCAGCCCCTCCCAGATTCGCTCCTGGTCCTACGGTGAGGTCACCAAGCCAGAGACCATCAACTACCGCACGCTGAAGCCGGAGAAGGACGGCCTCTTCTGCGAGAAGATCTTCGGCCCCACGAAGGACTTCGAGTGCTACTGCGGCAAGTACAAGCGCGTCCGCTACAAGGGCATCATTTGCGACAAGTGCGGCGTCGAGGTGGCGCGCGCCAAGGTGCGCCGCGAGCGCATGGGCCACGTCGAGCTGGCCAGCCCCGTCAGCCACATCTGGTTCGTCAAGGGCACGCCCTCGAAGCTCGGCCTGCTGCTCGACATCTCCCCGCGGAACCTCGAGCGCGTCCTCTATTTCGCGCAGTACATGATCACCGAAGTCGACGACACCCACCGCGACTTCGAGATTGAGAACCTCCAGAAGGAGCTCGCTCGCGCCATCGACGACCGCCTTGCCGAAATCAACCCCGAGCGCGAGCGCCTCGAGCTGCAGCTCGTGGCCGCCCAGGAAGAGCTCGAGGCGAAGCGCGACGAGCAGCTCGCGAAGCTCGAAGAGGAGCGCGCCGCCACCCGCGACGCCATCGAGGCCGAGGCCGCCCGCAACGTCGAGGCCGCCAACAAGATCATCGGCGAGCTGACCGAGCGCGACTACGTCTTCCAGGGCGAGGTCATCGTCGCCACCGGCGACAAGATGACCAAGACCGCCCGCAACAAGCTGGAGCGCGAGGGCCGCAAGAAGCTCACCGCCTTCGACAAGGAGACGAAGAAGCTCATCGCCGCCGAGAAGGCCGTCGTCGAGAGCGCCATGGAAGAGGCCAAGGCCCTCGTTTACGACGAGCTCAACCCCATCCAGGAGCGCGCCGCCGAGATCCGCAAGGAGACCGAGGAGCAGTTCCAGGAGCGCCTCAACGACCTCGAGGACATCGTCGACCCGGTCCGCAGCGACCGCATCGAGCTCCTTACCGAGACCCGCTACCGCGAGCTCTCCGACATGTTCGGGCACGTCTTCAAGGCGGCCATGGGCGCCGAGGCCGTCCTCAGCGTGCTTGAGCGCCTCGACCTCGATGCCCTCCGCGCCAAGCTCAAGACCGAGCTCGCCTCCGCCAGCGGCCAGCGCCGCAAGAAGGCGACCAAGCGCCTCCAGGTCGTCGAGGACCTCATCGAGTCAGGCAACAAGCCCGACTGGATGATCTTCGAGGTCCTGCCCGTGCTTCCGCCCGAGCTGCGCCCCATGGTCCAGCTCGATGGCGGCCGCTTCGCTACCAGCGACCTGAACGACCTCTACCGCCGCGTCATCAACCGCAACAACCGTCTGAAGCGGCTGCTCGACCTCGGCGCTCCCGAGATCATCATCCGCAACGAGAAGCGCATGCTGCAGGAGGCCGTCGACAGCCTCGTCGACAATGGCCGCCGCGGACGCGCCGTCAGCGGCAGCGGCAACCACAAGCTGAAGAGCCTCAGCGACATGCTCAAGGGCAAGCAGGGGCGCTTCCGCCAGAACCTGCTTGGCAAGCGCGTCGACTACTCGGGCCGCTCCGTCATTGTTGTCGGCCCCGAGCTCAAGCTGCACCAGTGCGGCCTGCCCAAGAAGATGGCGCTCGAGCTGTTCAAGCCGTTCGTCATGCACTCGCTCGTGGCGAAGGGTCTGGCCCACAACATCAAGAGCGCCAAGCGCATCGTCGAACGCGCCCGGCCCGAGGTCTGGGACGTGCTCGACGAGGTCATCACCGACCGCCCGGTGCTGCTCAACCGCGCCCCCACGCTCCACCGGCTCGGCATCCAGGCCTTCCAGCCGGTGCTCATCGAGGGCTCCGCGGTCCAGCTCCACCCGCTCGTCTGCGCCGCCTTCAACGCCGACTTCGACGGCGACCAGATGGCCGTGCACGTGCCCCTCAGCCGCGAGGCCGTGGCCGAGGCCCGGCAGATCCTGCTCTCCACCAAGAACCTGCTGTCGCCCGCCAGCGGCGACCCCACCGTCACCCCCACCCTCGACATGGTCCTCGGCTCGTACTACATGACCGAGGTCAGCGAGAGCGGCCGCGGCGCCTTCGTCGAGGCCAACGGCGCCCCTGCCCGGGGCATCTACGCGTCCTTCGACGAGGCCAAGCTCGCCTTCGACCTCGGCACCGTCGACCTGCGCGCTCCCATCAAGGTGCGCACCGACAAGCCTTCAGCCGAAAGCACCGACAGTGAGGATGGCGGCGGCCCCGCCGCCCCGCTGGACGAGCCACGACTGCTGGAGACGACCATCGGGCGCATCATCTTCAACGAGGTGCTCCCCGAGGACCTCCCCTTCCAGAACTACACGATGGACCGCCCCGCCCTGCGGCGCCTGGTCGCCCTCGTCTATCGCGAGCTCGGCAGCGAGGCGACCGCCGAGGTCGTCGACCGCATCAAGGAGGTCGGCTTCCGCTTCGCCACCCAGAGCGGCGTCACCATTGCCATCCACGAAATCGTCGTGCCCCACCACAAGAGGGAGCTCATCGCCGAGGCCGACCAGGAGGTCGCCGACCTCGAGGAGCAGTACCAGATGGGGCTCATCACCGAGGAAGAGCGCTACCAGGGCGCCGTCGAGGTGTGGACCGAGACCACTCGCCGCATCGAGAACGACATCGCCGAAAGCCTCTCCGAGTACGGCTCCCTCAACTACATGGCCAGCTCGGGCACGAAGGGCAACATCACCCAGATCCGGCAGATGGCGGGCATGCGCGGCCTCATGGCCGATCCCCACGGCCAGATCATCGCCGAGCCCATCCGCGCCTCCTTCCGCGAGGGCCTCACGGTGCTGGAGTACTTCATCTCCACCCACGGCGCCCGCAAGGGACTCGCCGACACCGCCCTCCGCACCGCCGACTCCGGCTACCTCACCCGCCGCCTGATCGACGTCTCCCAGGACGTCATCATCGGCGACACCGACTGTGAGACCACGACCGGCCTCTGGATCGAACAGCGCGACGAGCGCGAGACGATGGAGGACTTCCGCGACCGCATCGTCGGCCGCTACGCCGCCGCCCCCGTTGCCGACGACTCGACCGGCGAGATCGTCGTCGACCGCAACGAGGAGATCGACGAGGCCGTCGCCGACCGCCTCGAGGCGCTTGAGGTGGCGCGCGTCTACGTGCGCACGCCCATGTCCTGCGAGGCCGAGCGTGGCATCTGCCAGCTCTGCTACGGCCGCGACCTCGCCCGTGGAGAGCTCGTGCGACCGCGCACGGCGGTTGGCATCATCGCCGCCCAGTCCATCGGCGAGCCGGGCACCCAGCTCACGATGCGCACCTTCCACACCGGCGGCGTTGCCGGCACCACCGACATCACGAGCGGTCTCCCGCGCGTCGAGGAGCTGTTCGAGGCCCGCGTCCCCAAGGGCGAGGCCATCATCAGCGAGATCGACGGCGTCGTGGAGGTGCTCGAGGACGGCGGCCAGCGCCTCGTCCGCGTCTCCAACGTCGATACCGTCGTTGAGGAGTACGCCATCCCCACAGGCGCGAAGGCCCAGGTCGCCGATGGTGACCACGTCGTCGCCGGGAGCGTCCTCGCCGCCGTCCCCGACGAGGACAAGAAGGAAGACGCCGAGGAAAGCGCCGAGGTCTCGACCGAGCTCCTCTCGCGCATCCCCGGCATCGTCCGCAAGAAGGGCCGCAAGACCCTCCAGGTCGTCTTCGAGGACCGCGAGGACCGCGAGTACGCCATCCCCGCCGCCGCCCGCCTGCTCGTCGGCTCGGGCGAGGCCATCGACGCCGGCGCCCAGATCACCGAGGGCGCGAAAAACCCCCAGCACATCCTCTCCATCCAGGGCCGCGACGCCGTTCGCCGCTACATGGTCGACGAAGTCCAGAAGGTCTATCGCTCCCAGGGCGTGAACATCAACGACAAGCACATCGAGGTCATCACCCGCCAGATGCTGCGCCGCGTGCGCGTCGACCACCCCGGCGATACCGGCCTGCTTCCGGGCGACCTCATCGACCGGCGCGAGTTCGAGGAGATCGTCGCGAGGGTCGTGGCCGAGGGTGGCGATCCTGCCACCGCCCAGCCCGTCCTCCTCGGCGTCACCAAGGCCTCGCTCAACACGAGCTCGTGGCTCGCCGCCGCCTCCTTCCAGGAGACGACGCGCGTCCTCACGAACGCCGCCGTCGAGGGCAAGATCGACAAGCTCGTCGGTCTCAAGGAGAACGTCATCATCGGCAAGCTCATCCCCGCCCGCGCGGAGATCGAGGTGCCCCGCCGCGAGCTCGTTCCCGAGCTCGACCTGCCGGAGTCCCTCGAGTTCGATGAGGAAGCGGAGCTGGAGCGCATGCTCGCCGAGAGCGAGGCCGGCGCCGCCGTCGCGGTCCAGAACCCCGACGCCGACCCGCTGCCGTCCTTCGCAGGCGACGGCGACTCCGACTAGGACCTGCCTGGGGCGGCGTCGTAGCTCGCGCTACGGCGCCGCTTCCAGCAACACCACCGCCGTCGCGCCGATCGCCTCACCGCGTCCCACCGCGTCCAGCCCCTCCCCGCTCTTCGCCTTTACGTTCACCAGTGAGGCGTCTACCCCCGCGATTCGCGCGACATTCTCGCGGATCGCCGCGAGGTGACCGGCCAGCCGTGGCCGCTCCGCCCGCACCGTCGCGTCGACGTTCGAGAGCGCCCACCCGGCCTCCTTCGCCATCCGCAACGCCTCGGTCAGGAACAGGCTGCTGTCCGCCCCTGCCCAGCGATCGTCCGAGCTGGGGAAATGCGCGCCCAGGTCGCCCTTCCCCGCCGCCCCCAGCACCGCGTCCGTGATCGCGTGCAGGAGCACGTCTGCATCGCTGTGCCCGGCCAGCCCTACCGTCCCCTCGATTGTCACCCCGCCCAGCATGAGCGGACCCCCCTCCTCCGTGCGGTGCAGGTCCTCCCCGATTCCGACCCGCATCAGCCCTCCCCCCGCTCCACCAGCAGCGCCCGCGCCAGCGTCAGGTCGATCGGCCGCGTCACCTTCAAATTGGCCGGATCACCCTCGACCACCCGAACCTCCAGCCCCGCCCGCGCGAGCATGGCCGCGTCGTCCGTCTCGTCCCCCTCCGAGAGCGCCGCCGCCTCCAGCCACGCCTCGCGACGCACCACCTGCGGCGTCTGCGCCGCCCGCAGGCGCCCCCGGTCGGGGCTCGCCACGATCGTCGCCCCTTCCACCTCCTTGATCGTGTCCGTCACCGGCTCCACCAGGATCGCCCCCGCCGCCTGCTCCGCCTCTGCCACGCACGCATCGATCAACGCCGGCGTCACCAGCGGCCGCGCTCCGTCGTGGATGGCGACGTAATCGCTCGCGACCGCCCGCAGCCCTGCCTCCACGCTGTCCCGCCGCCGCGCGCCGCCGGCCACCACCGCCGCCAGCCCGTCCCCCAGTACCTCCCGCCCGATCGCCTCGATCGGCCCCAGCAGGTCGTCCCGTCCCACGATCGCGACCCGGCCGATCGACTCCGCTGCCGCCAGGGCCGCCAGCGACCACGCGATCACCGGCCGCCCGTTCAGATCGGCCAGCAGCTTGTCCCCCTCCCCGAAGCGCGTCGAGCGCCCCGCTGCGACCACCACGGCGTCGACCTGCATGGCCGCACACTACACCGACGCCCGCTACCATGTGAGTGGCGCGGCTCACCCCGCCGCGAGAGGAACGATGACAGTTGCGATCGACCACCTGCTCGCTCGTGTGACGAAGCCAGGTCGCTATACCGGCGGCGAGTGGAACTCCGTCACGAAGGACTGGGACGACGCTGGCGTCCGTGTCGCGCTCGCCTACCCCGATGCGTACGACATCGGCATGTCGAACATGGGTCTCGGCATCCTCTACGACCTCCTCAACCGCCAGGACGATGTCGTCTGCGAACGCGCCTTTGCTCCCTGGCCCGACATGGAGGCGGAGATGCGCCGTGAGGGCGCCCCTCTCTGGAGCCTCGAGACCCGTCACCCCCTGCGCGACTTCGACATCCTCGGCTTCACCCTCCAGTACGAGCTCACCTACACGAACATCCTCAATATGCTCGATCTCGCCGGCATCGCCCCCCGCTCCGGCGACCGCGGAGAGGACGACCCTATCGTCGTCGCGGGCGGCAGCTGCGCCTTCAACCCCGAGCCCCTCGCCCCCTACATCGACGCCTTCGTCCTCGGCGAGGGCGAGGATGCCATCGGCGAGCTCGCCGATCTCGTTCGCGCCTGGAAGCGCGCCGCCGCCCCCCGCTCCGCCCGCCTCCGCGACCTGCTCGCCATGCCTGGCGTGTACGTGCCCGCCTTTTACGAGGCGCGCTACGACGACCTCGGCCACTTCGCCGCCCTCGAACCCACCGACCCGGCCGCCCCGCCCGTCGTTCAGCGCCGCGTCGTCGAAACCCTGCCCCCCGCCCTCACGAAGCCGATCGTCCCCTTCCTCCAGACCGTCCACGACCGCGCCGCCGTCGAGATTCAGCGTGGCTGTACCCAGGGCTGCCGCTTCTGCCAGGCCGGCATGATCTACCGCCCCACGCGCGAGCGCAGCCCCGAGGAGGTCGTCGAGGCCACCCGCCGGCTCCTCGCGAACACCGGCTACGAGGAGCTTTCCCTGCTCTCCCTCAGCACCACCGACCACAGCCGCATCGTGCCCATGGTCGAATCCCTCACGTCCACATTCCCCGACCTCAAGATCTCGCTCCCCAGCACGCGCGTCGACAGCTTCTCCGTGGACGTCGCCAACGCGATCGCGAAGGGCAAGAAGCACACCCTTACCCTCGCCCCCGAGGCCGGCAGCCAGCGTCTCCGCAACGCCATCAACAAGCTCGTCAGCGAGGACGACCTCTTCGGCGCCGCCTCGAACGCCTTCGCCCGCGGCTGGACGAGCGTCAAGATGTACTTCATGGTCGGCCTCCCCTCCGAGACGCTTGAGGACGTCGAGGGCATCGTCGACCTCGGCCGCCACGTGAAGGAGATCGGCCGCGAGCACGCCGGCAAGCGCGCGCGTGTCCGTGTCAGCACCAGCAACCACGTCCCCAAGGCACACACGCCCTTCCAGTGGGCCCGCCAGGAGACCGCCGCCGAGTTGACCCCCAAGCACCGGCTGCTGAAGGACGGCTGCCGCGCCGCCGGCGTCGACTTCAGCTGGAACGACCCCGCCGACAGCCGCATCGAGGTCGTCCTCAGCCGCGGTGACCGCCGCGTCGCCGAAGCCGTCGAGCACGCCTGGCGGGCCGGCGCCACCTTCGACGCCTGGAGCGAGCACTTCCGCCCCGAGCTCTGGGACGCCGCCTTCGCCGCCGCCGGCGTCGACGCCGACTGGTTCGCGCACGAGGAGTGGGACACCTTCGCCCCCCTCCCCTGGGACCACGTCGCCAGCGGTGTCAACAAGAGCTACCTGCGCGGCCAGTGGCGCGACGTCTTCCGCGAGCACACCGTCGGCGACTGCCACCACGGCGCCTGCAACGTCTGCGGTGTCCAGGACGTCCCCGTGGGCGACTGCGTGGTGAAGGTTGGCGAGCTTATCGAGCTGCGCCGCGGCTCCCGCACCTTCGAAGGCGAGCCACTCGAGCTGGTCTAGCCCTCCCCAGGAGCCAACAGCCAACGACCAGAAGCCACTAACCGCATCTCCGTCTATACTCGACAGGCGTGAGCCTTACTGCGGAATACCGCACTCAGCTGGTTGCCCGGCTCCGCGCCACCACCGCCGACCTTGTCTGGGCCGTGCGCGACCTCCCCGGTGACCACCACCACTGGACCCCCGACCCCGAGGAATGGTCCATACACGAGCAGGTTTCCCACCTGATCGACATGGAGGAGCACGTCTACCTGCCCCTCCTCCGCTGGGCCGCCATCCCCGAAATGCTCGAACCCGCCGACTACAGCCGCCGCGTCTGGCGCGACGAGCGCTACGACGCCAGCGTTCCCCTCGGCGACCTCATGGAGCAACTCGGCCGCGTGCGCGACGAGGAGTTCGATGTCTTCCGCGAGCTCGACGACACCTCCTGGCTCCGCCTGCGCGACGACGGCCACTGGGGCCCCATCACCTGCCAGTGGATCGCCGAAGTCGTCTACCGCCACTCCCTCGACCACCTGCAGGGCGTGATGGGGTTGCGGGGCGACCTGCACATCGCAACCCTCGACCGCAGCGTGGCGGGCGGCGTCTAGATGCGGCTCCGCAGCATCCTTCGCGCCAGCCCCGGCGACTCCCTCGACGTCGCCCTTGAGGCCGACGCCGACGCCATCCTCCTCTCCCTCACCGATGAGACGCAGCCTGCCGAGGAGTTGCGTGCCGCTGCTGCCGAAGCGGTCGAGCGCGTCGCGGAAGCCGGAAAGACCCCTCTCGTGGCCGTGAACCACCCCCGCACACAGCTCACCCGCGGCGACCTCGACGCCATCACCAGCCCCAGGCTGGCCGCCGTCCTCCTGCCCCACTGCTCCGAGCCCCAGGACGTCCGCGATACCGCCGTCCTCCTGCGTGAGTTCGAGCACACCCGCGACATCGAACCGGGGCAGGTGGCCCTCTTCCCCGTCATCGACACGGCTCGCGGCCTCCTGCGCGCCGCCGAGAGCCTCGACGCCGCCCCCCGTACCGCCGGCCTCGTGCTTGCTTCCGAGCCGTACGCCCGCAACGTCGGCGCGCGCTACGAAGAGAGCGGTCCTCGCCTCGCCTACGCGCGCGGCAGCGTGATCGCCGCCGCCGCCGCCCACGAGACCGTCGCCCTCATCGACGGCAGCCAGTTCGAGCTGCGCGACATGGCCAACTACGGCTTCGCCGGCGCCGTCCTCGACGACCCCCGCCTCGTCCCCGTCGCCAACGACGTGTTCGCGCCGACCGACACCGTCCTCAAGCGCGCCCGCGCCGACATCGAGGCCTACGAGTCGCGTGCTGAGGGCGCCTGGGTCGCGCGCCGCGACGGGATGGTCGTCGACGCACCCCGCGTCCGGCAGGCGCGCCGCACCCTCGAGCGCGCTTCAGACGCCGGCTGAGCGCGCCCAGCGCCCAGCCAGTTCCTCCAGCAACGCCGCCGCTTTCCGCATCGACGCCTCCGCATCCGGCTCGATCTCGGCCAGCGTAAGCACCTCCCCCGCCGCAACCGCCGCCCGCCCCGCCAGCACGACGCAGCGCGTACCCGCCTCCGAGGCGAGCTGGCGCAGCCGTCCCACGGTCTTCCCCTGCTCCGACTGCCCGTCGTAGCTCCCCTCCCCCGTCACCACGATGTCGGCCCGTCGCAGGCGTTCCTCCAGCCCCACGGCCTCCGCCACCACGTCGAAGCCGCTCAGGATGCGTCCGCCCAGGAACGCCACCAGCCCGCCTCCCAGCCCTCCCGCGGCCCCTGCGCCCGGCATCTCCCCGAGAGAAACCCCCAGCGAGCGCTCGACGACCGCGGCGTAGCGCTGCAGCGCCGCCTCGATCACCTCGACGTCCTCCGGCGAAGCCGCCTTCTGCGGTCCGAACACCGCTGCCGCCCCCTGCGGCCCCACCAGCAGGTTCGTCACGTCCGTCGCGACCAGCAAGTCCACCCCTTGGAGTGACTCCGGCGGCGACCAGTCGATGCGGGCCAGCTCGGCGAGCGGAGCCGCCCCCGGCGCCAGGTCGCGACCGGCCCCGTCGCGGAGCCGGGCCCCGAGCGCCCGCGCCATCCCCGAGCCCCCGTCGCTCGTCGCGCTGCCCCCCACTCCCACCACGACCCGCCTCGGCCCGCCCTCAAGTGCGGCGGCCACCAGCTCCCCGACGCCCTCGGTGCTGGCCCGCAGCGCGTCCCGCTCCTCCTGCGCGATCAGCGCGAGGCCGTTCGCCATCGCCGCCTCGACCGCACACGTGTCCGTCTCCGCGATGTCCAGCACGTGGGCCGTCCGCGCCCGGCCGAGGGCGTCGTGCGTCGCCACGGCCCGCTCCCGTCCGCCCGTGGCCCGCGCGAGCGTCGCAAGGAAGCCCGGCCCCCCGTCCGACAGCGGCAGCTCTTCGACCGTCCAGTCCGGCCGGGCTGCGGCGATGCCACCGGCAATCGCCGCAGCCGCCTCCTCTGCCGTCAGGCTCTCCTTGAACTCCTGGGGCGCGACGAGGATGCGCATGGCCTCAGAACCCGTCCCGCCAGACGTAGATGACTGCCAGCAGGACGATCGCGACCACGTAGGCCCACCCGATGCGCCGCAGCACGCGCAGCGCCTCGATCGCCCGCCGCCAGCGAAACACGACCGCCCCCACCACGATCCCCACCGCGATCAGGACCAGCGCCCCTGCTATGAAGGCTGCCAACGCACCATCCCCTTTACCCAGGCCCCATCGTGGCCTCCCCGCGCCGCAGCCGCCACCCCCGCTCTCCGGTACGATGACGGTCCACGTGCGACGCGCCTCGCTTCGGATGACGCTTCTCCCCTTCCTCGCGGCCCTCGGGCTTGTGTTCCTCGCCGCCTGCGCCGCTGACGAGGATGAGTTCGCGACGGACCTCCCCGACGACGCCTACCCGTTGGAAGACATGCTCCTGGATCTTGAGGACCTGCCCCTCGCCATGGAGAACGCGAACACCAACACCTTCGACAACGGCGAGTGGGCGCAGCTCTTCGATGTCGAGAACCTCCGGGGCAAGGTGAACCAGCTGGAGGCTCGTGGGCGCATCATCGGCGCCGTGCGCGAGTTCTCCTGGGAGGAGCCCTTCACCCACCTCGGTGGGCCTGCGCTTATCACCATCCAGTCCACGCTCTACGCCGATGTCGAGTCCGCCGAGGACTCGATGAGCCTCTACTGCGGCAGCCTGATCAATGAGCGAACCGTCACCGACTACACGGACTTCTGGGTTGCCGACATCGGTGACGGCGCCGAAGGCTTCATCGTCGGGCAGCCCACGACCGAGATTGGCCGCCTCGTCGAGACGGTGGTCTGCTTCCGCACGGGCCGCATCGTCCACGCCGTCGCCCAGAACGGCCTCGAAGGCACCGAGGACATCGCTCTCGGCGTGCGTATCGCCACCCGCATGTACGAGCTCGTCCGTACGGTATTCGCCGACCTCGACATCGAAGCCGCAGCGGAGGCGGAGGAAGGCTAGCGGCTGCGGAAGGCGTAGAGCGTCCGCCCCTTCGCGCAGAGCCGGTCCTGTTCGTCGAGGATGCTGACCTCGATCATCGCCAGCTGCCGGCCCCGCTTCACCACCGTCCCCTCCGCGAAGATGCGCGCCCCCAGCGCCGGCCGCAGGTAGGTGATGTTCAGGTCGGCCGTACCCGCCGGTTCCTGTCCCGGTCGCTGCACCGTCGAGAGCGCCGCCAGCATCACGATGTCGACGAGCGCTGCGAGGATGCCCCCGTGCAGCCCTCCCGCCACACCCCCCTGCGTAACCGCGCTCGGCGCGATCGAGATGCGTGCGAAGTCCTCGCGCCGCTCCTCCAGCCGCACGCCCAGCGCCCGGTGCAGCGGGTGCTCGGCGAAGTGCCGCGCGAACGCCTCGGAGTTCGCGTCGCCGGGTCCGGCGCTCACCAGGTCGCGGCGCTCGGACGGGCCGTGCCCGGAGGCGCCTTCCCGTAGTCCTCGAAGGGGCCGTCGCGCCAGTCGAGGGCGGCCTTCAGTCCCTTCTCCCGCGAGATGCGGCCGAACTCCCCGCCCCCGGGACGCACGGAGCTGAGCGCCTGGATGTCCGCGCCCACCGCCATCGAGGTGCGAATCCCCATGATTTCGTACACGCGGTTCACCTGGCGCTTCGTCATCTGCAGCATCGGCGAATCGATGTTTGCGATGCGCTCGGCGAACGCCTCCGTTACCTCGCACAGGTCCTCGACCGGCATCGCGCGGTTCGCCCAGCCGACGTCCACCGCCTCCAGCCCCGTGAGGCTGTCGCCCGTGTAGAGCAGCTCCCGCGCCTTCTTCTGATGCATGTGCCAGGGGTGGTAGATGATGTCGACGCTCGTCATCGCTCGCACCGGCGGGTACCCGATGATCGCGTCCTCGGCGATGAACATCAGGTCGCACATCGTTGCCAGCTCGGTGCCCCCCGCGAGGCAGTACCCGTGTACCTGCGCGATCACCGGCTTCGTCAGATCCCAGATCTGCCAGTAGCCGCTCAGCAGGTGCTGGGGCCACTGACCCTGCCCCGGATGGATCGGCCCGACGCCCGGGAGCCCGCTCCGGGTATCGACATAACTGTGCTCGTCCGGTGGTGTCCCCGAGAGGTCGTACCCGGCGCTGAAGGCCCGGCCCGAGCCCCGCAGGATGATGACCTTCACGCTCTCGTCGAGCTCGAAGTGCTTCATCGCGTCGAACACTTCGGCGCGAAGGTTGTGGCTCAACGCGTTCATCTTCTCCGGCCGGTTGAGGGTGATGATCGCGTGGCGGTCCCGCTTTTCGGTGAGGATGTCCTGGTAATCAGCCATGGCCGGAATCCTAGAGGACCGCGCCCCGCCCCGTCACCGCCCCGCTACCGTTTCCGCGCCACCACCCGCGCGAACGACAACAGCCGTTCGCCTGCGGCATCGTTCCTGATGGCCGCCTGCTCATCCGGCTCCGTGTGCGGGATGAACTCCTCCCAGATGGCGTCCGACTCCGGCGGCTCGTCCGCGCACGTCACCTCCACCAGGCCGGTCTTGCGCCAGTGGTCGCGCCACCAGTCGGGCGTGTGGAACGAGTAGGCGCCTATTCCGTAGTAGTGGGCGAGGTAATCGGGCACGTCATCGGGACCGATCTCCCGCCGGAAGCCGGGGCAGACGATGCCGATCTCCCCGCCCGGCCGCAGGAACCGGGCCACATTCTCGAGGTAGAGGTCCGCGTCGCCGAAGTAGTGGTAGGCGTCGAGGCTCACGATCGCGTCGAAGAAGCCCTCTGCGTACGGCAGCTGGTGCGCCTCCGCGTAGATCGGGCGCACCTGCCCCTCCAGCCCCGCTTCCCGGATGCGCTCCCAGTTCTCTGTCGGCTTGATCCAGAGGTCGGTGGCCCACACCTCGACGCCGAACTCGCGCGCAAGGAACACGGAGCTCAGCGCCTTCCCGCAGCCGAGGTCCATCACCCGCATCCCCGGCTCCAGCGTCATCTGCTCGGTTACCGACTCCGCCAGCCAGAGCACGTTCGGGCCCATGCGGTTCGCGTTGACCCAGTCCTCGTCGTAGGCGATGCTGCGGGGGAAGAGGTCGGCCATTGTCCGCCCCTACTCGTCCGCGAAGCCGAGGGCGAGGTTCACCAGTGCGCGTACGACCTGCCCGCTCGCGCCCTTCGCGATCCAGCCCTTGTCCTTCGAGGCCATGTCCACGCCCGCGATGTCGAGGTGCACCCACGGCTTCTCGTCGACGAAGTGTTCGAGGAACTTCGCCGCCGTGATGCTTCCCGCGGGACGCCCCCCGATGTTTTTGACCACGCTGACGTTGCTCTTGAGTTGCTCTCCGTACTCCTTGAACATCGGCAACCGCCAGCTGCGCTCGCCGGCGGCCTCGGCGGCCGCCTCGAAACGCGTCGCCAGCGCGTCGTCGTTCGTCATCAGGCCGTAGCACTGGTCGCCGAGCGCGACGCTGATCGCGCCCGTGAGCGTGGCCACGTCGACTAGGTGTCGGGCGCCCAGCTCGCGTGCGTAGCAGAGCCCGTCGGCCAGCACGAGGCGCCCCTCGGCGTCCGTGTTCAGGATCTCGATCGTCTTGCCGTTCATGGCCGAGACCACGTCGCCCGGACGGGTCGCGTTCCCGCCGGGCATATTCTCCGTGCAGGGCGCGATCGCGAGGATGTCGGCTTTTGGCGCGAGCGCGGCGACGGCCTGCATCGCCGCGATCACCGAGGCGGCGCCCGTCATGTCGGCCTTCATCGCCTCCATGCCCTGCGCCGGCTTGATGCTGATCCCGCCGGTGTCGAAGGTGATGCCCTTCCCCACGAGTGCGAGGTCGTACCCCTCGCCCCCGCGACCCTTGTAGCTGATTCGCACGAGCTTGGCCGGCTGCACGCTTCCCCGCGCCACCGACAGCAGCGAACCCATGCCTTTCGCCTCCATCTCCTCCTCTTCCATTACCTCCAGCTCCAGGTTGGGCGCGCTCGCCACTTCCGCCGCCCTCCCCGCGAGGTCCGTCGGATTCAGGTTGTTCGCGGGCTCGTTCGCGAGGTCCCGCGCGAGGTTCGTCGCCTCCGCCATCACGCGGCCGCGATTCGCCGCCGCCGCCATCCCCTCCACCTTGGAGGCGTCGTGCTCGACGATCGTGAGTTGCCCGAGTGTGGCCTTGTCGTCGTCGTCCGCCTCGGTCTTGTAGCGAAGGAACTGATAGGCCCCGAGCAGCGCCCCCTCCGCCACCGCCTGCGCGCAGGCATCCGGGTCAAGCCCGCCGATGCCCGCCCCGTGAACGACGGTGGCGACGGTGTTCACCGCTGGCTTCCGGCAGGCGCGCGTCACCTCTGCGGAGAGGTTGCGCACAGCGTGGACGTCGAAGTCGTCGGCCTTGCCCAGCCCAGCCACGAGCACGCGCGGCGCCGGGATCTTCCCGAAGGTGTGGATCGTGGTCCGCTCTCCCGCCTTCCCCCGGATGTCCCCCAGCTCGATGAGCTTGCTGATCGCCCCGTCGAGTGCGCGGTCGACCGCGCCCGTGGCTCCGCCGGGGCTCGTCACGCCCTCGAACAAGTTGACGACGACGACATCCGCCTCCGTCGTGCTGATGTCACCCTGGATGACTGAAATGTCCATCGTTGGCCCTCTTCCGGAAGTTTGGTAGCGTGCGCCACCGGAGAGTGTAGCCGTCCCCTCTGAGGCGGCAAGGCGCGACCCCATTCGCCATGGCTATCAGCATGGACCTCTCGCGAGCCAACGCCCTCCGCTTCTGGCACTTCACCCGGCGCACCGGCATCCAGGAAGCGGTCGTCGTCGTGATCGCCTTCCTCGTCTACTTCTTCATCCGCGGGGCCGTCGTCGACCGCGCCGGCGAAGCCCTCTCCAACGGTCTCGACCTCATCGAGCTCGAACGCGCCCTCGGCTTCTACTGGGAGGTCCAGTGGCAGTCCTGGATCATCGACGAGTACTGGGCCGTCCGCGCGATGAACTGGATCTACTTCTGGGGTCACATGCCCCTCGTGATCGTGCTCGCCGTCTTCCTCTGGGTCTGGCACCGCTCAACCTACGGCCTGATGCGCACAGCCTTCCTCGCCTCGGGCGCGATCGGCGTCGTGATCTACGCGCTCTACCCCGTCGCTCCGCCCCGCCTCGTCCCCTTCGCCGGTTACATCGATACCATGGCCGTCCTCGACCGTGTCGGGTACCAGGCGCAGGAGGCCCAGGCCTTCGTGAATCCCTATGCGGCCGTGCCCAGCCTCCACTTCGGCTGGTCGATGCTCCTCGGCGGCGCCTTCGCCTGGGTGGGACGCCACCATGCCTGGATCGTGTTTGGCGGTGTCATGTGGCCCGTCCTCATGTTCTTCTCCATCGTCGTGACGGCGAACCACTTCATCATCGACGCCGTCTACGGGGCCATCGTTTCGCTGGCCGGACTCGTCATCGCTGAGGCCATGCGACGCGCCCAGCCGAGTGCGCTGCGCCTCCTGAGGGCCGCCCTCGCCCGATTCCGGCCCGCGCTCGCCCCCGGCTAGCCCCTCTCCGCGGGCACGCCCCGCCTCGCGACCACGCGCGCCACGCGCCGGCCGTCCATCGCCGTCACCTGGAACTCGAAGCCCGCCTCCTCGAACCGCTCGCCCACGGCGGGAATCCGCCCCAGCCGCTCCATCACGAAGCCGCTGACGGTGTCGAAATCGTCGCCGCCGCCCTTGAGCTCGATCTCCGCCATGTCCTCCAGGTCCGACACGAGGGCGAGGCCGTCCAGCAGCAGGTTCCCGTTCGGCAGCGAGCGCACGCGCTCGCCCGCCTGCTGGCGGGTTCCCGCGTGCCACTGGCCGAGCAGCCGCGCGAGCACGTCGTCGCCGCTCAGGATGCCGCTCGTGCCGCCGTGCTCGTCGATGAGCACCACCAGGTTCGCGCCCTGCGCACGCATCTCTGTGACTGCGACCTCCAGGCTGACCGACTCGGGAATCGCGACCACCGGGCCGATAACGGAGCGCCAGTCCTCCCCGCCTTCCCGCACCACCCGCATGAGGTCCTTCGTATCCAGCAGTCCGATGACATGGTCGAGGTCACTCTCGTACACCGGATAGCGCCGGTGGGGGTGCTCCCCCGTGATCGCCAGCACCTCGTCCATCGAGGAATCCGCATCGATCGCGGCCACGTCCCTGCGCGGCGCCATGATCTGGTCCGCCTGGATCTCGCCGAACTCCAGCCCCCGGCTCGCGAGCAGCACTTCCGCCGTCGAAAGCAGCCCCGCCCGGGCGCTCGCCTCCATCACCAGCTCTAGCTCATCGGGAGCGAGCGTCGACTGCCGTTCTCGCACCGGCCGCACGCCGGCCAGGCGCGCCACCCCCACGCCCATCCCGTTCAGAACCCAGATGAAGGGCCGCAGGATGCGGGTGAAGACCTCGATCGGCGCCGCCACCAGGAGCGCCGTGCGCTCGGCTCGCGCCAGGGCGATGTGCTTCGGCGCCAGTTCCCCGAACACGATCAGCACGGCCGTGATGAAGATGAACGCCACCGTCACCGCGATCGTGTGGGCGGCCGCCGTTCCCAACGCGTCCCCCAGCAAGTCCTCCAGCCCGGGCTCGATCAGGCTCGCAAGCGCCGGCTCACCCACCCAGCCGAGCCCAAGGCTCGACATGGTGACCCCCAGCTGCGTCGTCGCGATGCACATGTCGAGCCGCTTCAGCGAGCCCAGCAACAGGCGCGCGCGCGCATGGCCGCGGCTTGCGAGCTGCTCAACGTGGGTGCGCCGCACGGCGACGTACGCGAACTCGGTCGCGACAAAGAGGCCGTTCGCAGCTATAAGCGCGACAACGGCCAGCAGGCCGATGATGATCGTGACATCCGACACGGAGGACTCCTTCGGTCTTCCATGGTACGTCCAGCGCTGTTGGGCGCAGCCGCGCCGTTAGTGGAACATCGCCCGGTAGGCGCTGCTCACCACGAACCGTGTCAGCAGCGCCTGCGCCTCATCCGGCAGGCCGGCCACGTCGATCTCGACCGGCGCCACGTAGCGCAGCGAGGTTCCCGGGGGCGAATCGAGATCGTCCAGTTCGAGGTCCGGGTCGCAGTAGTAGACGTGGTGGCCGGGCTCCCCATCGCGAAACAGGTGCAGCTCTTCCAGCAGCGCCCCCGTCGTCTCCTCGAACACGCGGAGCGCCCCCGCATCGGCGCTCTCGCCCTCCTGCAGCGCCGCCGAAGGCGGACCCGCCTCCCCCACGAGCACGCTCCCCCAGCGGTCGAGCGCGAGCACGGTCACCCTCGACCTGCCCGACTCCGGCTGCGTCTCGCTCACGGTTCTGCCTCCGCGCTCGGCCCCTCCCTGCCCCCTGTCCCCCCGTGGCGATACCATACCGCCATGCCCCGCCGCCCCGTCGCGTCCTTTCTCACCCTTGGCTGCAAGCTCAACCTCGCCGACAGCGAGGCCATTGCCGCCCGCCTCGGCGCTGCCGGCTACGACGTCGTCGATGCCATGTGCGAGGCCGACGCCGTCGTCGTCAACACCTGCTCCGTCACGCACGCCGCCGACCGCAAGTCGCGCCGCCTCATCCGCGCCGCTCGCCGCCTCTCCCCGGCCGCCCCCGTTGCCGTGACCGGCTGCTACCCGCGCTCCGCCGGCGAGGAGGTCGTCGAGGCGCTCGGCGCCGACTTCGTCGCCGGCACGACCGAGGCCGAACACGCCCGCCTCGTCGCCACGCTGACCGAGTCCGCCCCGGCTCCCGCCCCACTTGCCCCAGCGCCCGCCTCCGCCCTGCACACCCGCGCCTTCGTGAAGGCGCAGGAGGGGTGCAACGACGTTTGCGCCTTCTGCATCGTCCCCCGCACGCGCGGACGCGAGGTCTCCCGCTCGATCGGCGACGTCGCCCGCGATGTTGCCGCCGCGCACGCACGCGGCGCCCGCGAGGTCGTGCTGACCGGCACCCAGCTTGGCGCCTGGGGCCGCGACCTCCCCGATCCCCTCACCCCCCGCGACCTGATCGCCGGTGTGCTCGCCCGGACCGAGACGCCCCGCCTCCGCTTCAGCTCCCTCCAGCCGCAGGACATCACCCCCGAGTTGGTCGCCCTCTGGGAAGACCCCCGCCTCATGCCCCACTTCCACCTCGCCCTCCAGTCCGGCGCCGACCCCGTTCTCGCACGCATGCGCCGCCGCTACGACGTGGCCTCCTACCACGCCGCCCTCGACCGTATCCGCGCTGCCGTGCCCGATGCGGCCGTCACCACCGACGTCATCGCGGGCTTCCCCGGCGAGAGCGACGATGACTTCGCCGCCACCCTCGCGCTGTGCGAGGAGGCCGCCTTCGCTCGCATCCACGCCTTCCCCTACTCCCCCCGTGCCCGCACCGCCGCCGCCGGCATGAGCGACCAGGTGCCGGTCGAGGTGCGCAAGGAGCGCATGGCCCGCCTCCTCGCTCTCGCTGACGACCTCGCCGCCGCCTTCCGCACCCGCTTCAGCGGTGGTGTCCGCCCCGTGCTCTGGGAGGAGCAGCGCACGACGCCCGAGGGGTCCCGCTGGCACGGCCTCACGGACAACTACGTCTCCGCCTACGCCGAGAGCGACGACGACCTCGCGGGACGCATCACGCCCGCGACCCTCGGCGAGCCGTTTGCCGACGGTCTCGCTGCCCGGCTGGGGAACGCCGCATGACCGACCCAACCCCTCCCGACCGCCCCTCCCGCGACGAGCTTCCCTGGGTGCTGGAGGCGCTCCTACTCGCCTCCGAGGAACCGCTCGGCGCGGCTGCGCTCGCCCGCGCGACCGGCGTCGGTGAGCGCTCTATCCGTACCGGCCTGCAGCGCCTCGCCGCCGACTACGAGGCCCGCGGGCTTCGCCTCCAGGAGGAGGGCGGACGCTATCAACTCGTCACGGCCCCCGAATACGCGCCCTACGTCTCCCAGCTCCTCGGGCAGGAGTCCGCCGTGCGCCTCTCGCGCGCCGCTCTCGAGACCCTCACCATCGTCGCCTACCGCCAGCCCTGTACGCGTGGCGAAGTCGAGGCCATCCGCGGCGTCAACTCCGACCGCATCGTGGCGAACCTCGAACAGCGTGGCCTTATCGAGAACGTCGGGACCGCCCGCTCGCCCGGACGCCCAAGGCTCTACCGGCCCGCCCCCCGTTTCTACGAGCACTTCGGCCTCCTCGGCCCCTCCGACCTCCCACCCCTCCCCGAGGACGACCCGCCCGAAACCGTCGACATCTGAGCCGGCCTACCGATGGTCCTCGGCCTCCTCCGCATCCGCCTCCGCTTCGTCGCCCACTCCCGCAAGGAGAAGCGCGCCCTCGTGAAGTCGGTCGTCGAGCGCCTCCGCCACCGCTACAACGCCGCCATCAGCGAGGCCGGCGACCTCGACGCCCTCGACCTGACGACCATCGCCGTCGCCTGCCTCTCCAGTGAGAGCGCCCACGCCGACGCCCAGCTCCAGGAGATTGCCCGGACCGTCGAGAGCTGGCGCCTCGACGCCGAGGTCGTCGACATCGAGACCGAGCTCATCGGCGTCTGAACGGGCCTACTCCCGCGGCCGCAGCAGCGCGAGCAAGCGGCTTCGCGCCTCGTCCACTTCCTCCACCCGTAGCAGGATCGCCACGCCCAGGTACACCGCCAGACCCGCGACCGAGGCTGCGAACACCGTCACCCACGCTGCTGCCGACCCTGGCTCATCGAACGTTGGCAGCACGAGCCCGAGGAACAGCGCCATCGCCGCGGCTGCCGCGGCGATGCGTGCGATCGCGTGCAGGTCCCGGAAGGCGTCCGCCGCCGACCCCGTCCGCCTCGCGTACAGCCAGTACAGGAAGATCCACTCCAGCCACGAGGCCACCGACAGCGAGATCGCCAGCCCCTCTACCCCGTAGCGCTCCCACAGGACCGTGCTCAGGACGATGTTCACCACCACCGCCCCCACGGTCAGCAGGACCGGCGTACGCGTGTCGCCGAGCGCGTAGAAGCCCCGGCTGTGGATTTCGATGGCCGCCTGCGGCACGATGCTGAGGCACAGGAACCCCAGCGCCGCCGAGGTGATGGCCGTGTCGCTCGCGCCGAACGCACCTCGCTCGAGCAGCACCATCGTTGCCGGCTCCCGCAGGAACGCTAGGCCCAGCGCGGCCGGTATGGAAAAGAACAGGATCGTCCGCAGCACCCTCGAGACCGTCTCCAGGAGGCTGCGCCGGTCCCCCGCCGCCTCATGTTCCGCCAGCGTCGGAAACGCCGCCGTCGAGAGCGCGATCCCGAAGAGCGCGACCGGCAGGCTCGCGATCAGCCACGCGAACGTCAGCCCCGAGATGGCGGACGTGCCCACCTTCGAGGCGAAGAAGGTCGTCGTCACGACGAAGTTCGCCTGTGCCGCTGCCAGCCCCAGTACGCGCGGGGCCATCAGCCGCGCCACCTCGCGCGTGGGCGCGTCCCCCAGGTCGATGCGGAGCCCGTACCGCATCCGTTCCCGCACCAGCCCCGGGATCTGGATCACCAGGTGCGCCGCCGAACCCGCGACGACGCCGATCGCCAGCCCCTCGACCCCGAACCGCCCCGCCAGCGCCAGCGCCCCGACGATGATGCCGATGTTGTAGAGCGACGGCGCCAGCGCCGGCAGGAAGAAGTGCTGCCGCGCGTTCAGGATGCCCGTAATCATCCCGCTCACGGAGAGCAACAGCGGCGAGAGCAGCATGATCCGCGTGAGCTTCACCGCCTCCGCGGTCAGCTCGTCGCCGCGCCCGATGTCGTCGCCCAGCCCCGGTGCGAACAGGGGCACGAGCCACGGCGCCAGCGCCAGCGCGATCAGGCAGAGCACCGCCGTGGCGACGAACACGATCGTCAGGACGTTGCTCGCCAGCCTCCAGGCGGACTCGGTCCCCTCGCGCCGGTACAGCCTTGTGAACACGGGGATGAACGCGCTCCCCAGCGTCGCCCCTGCCAGCACCTGGAAGATCAGGTCGGGAACGCGGAAGGCCACCCAGTAGGCGTCGAGCTCGGGGCTCGCGCCGAACGCGTCCGCGATCGCCGCCGTTCGCACCACACCCAGCAGCCGCGACCCAAGGAAGCCGAACGCCACGATCGCCGCCGCGATCGCGAGCCCCTGGCGCGCGCCATCCAGCCTTCCCTCGGACGACTCCCCGGAGGCCATGCGGGGCATGGTACGGCCTCCCCGATCTGCGGTCGCAGCGCTCCGTCACGTAGCGCCATCGCCCCGCGCCGCTACCATGGAGCCATGCGCTACCGCCGCATCGTCGCCAAATTCGGCACGAGCCTCCTCACGGCCGGCTCCGATCGCCTCGATCTCGTAGCGATGTCACGGCTCGTGGGGCAGGTCGCGCGTCTGCGCGAGGCCGGCTGCGAGGTCGCCATCGTTTCCAGCGGCGCCCAGGCCGCCGGACGCCACGTCCTCGGCCGCCGCCCCGATGCCCCCGAACTGAGCCGCCAGGCCCTCGCCAGCGTCGGCCAGAGCCACCTCATGCAGAGCTGGGACGAGCTCTTCGAGTGGCACGACACCGTCGTCGCCCAGGTCCTCCTCACCCGTCGCGACCTCAGCGACCGTCTCGGCTACCTGAACGCGCGCACCACCCTCCGCGACCTGCTCGATTGCGGCGCCGTCCCCGTCGTCAACGAGAACGACGCCGTCGCCCTCGACGAGGTGCTCGCCTCCCGCATCGGCGAGAACGACAGCCTCTCCGCCTTCGTCGCGAACCTGATCGACGCGGACCTGCTCGTCATCCTCACCGATGTCGACGGCCTCTACACCGCCGACCCCGCCCTCGACCCCTCCGCCCGCCTCATCGACGAGGTCGGCGCAATCGACGAGCGCCACGAGGACGCGGCCGGAGACGGCCCCGGCCGCGGCGGCATGACCTCGAAAATCAGTGCCGCGCGCGTCGCGACCCAGGGTGGGACAGCCGTCGTCATCGCCAACGGACGCACGCCCGACGCCCTCCTGACCGCTGCCGAGGGGACTGCCATCGGCACCCGCTTCGCTCCCGCCACCAACCAGCTCGAGAGCCGCAAGCGCTGGATCCTCGGAAACGCCGGTGTGAGCGGCCACCTCGTCGTCGACGGCGGCGCGGCCGCCGCTCTGCGCGACCGCGGGCGCAGCCTGCTCCCCGCAGGCGTGAAGGACGTCGAGGGCGCGTTCGAGCGCGGCGAGGCCATCGAGGTCCGCGACGCCGACGGCAAGCGCGTCGCCGCCGGCATTACGAACTACGCCAGCAGCGAGGTCCTGCGCATCCGCGGCCTCCGCAGCGACCTCATCGCCGAGACCCTGGGCTACGCCTACGGCGAAGAGGTCATCCACCGTGACAATCTCGTGCTCCTCTAGGAGCGCGATAGGGAGGCCCCATGGACCGCTACGTACGCTTCGCCCGCCCCGAAGGCTCCACCGGAGCCGGTCTCCTCGAAGGCGACCGCATTGCCGTTATCGCCGAGCCCTTCTGGGACGGCGCCCGGCGCACCGGAGAAGCGATCGACCTCGCCGATGTGCGCCTTCTGCCGCCATGCGAGCCCCGCTCCATCGTCTGTGTCGGGCTCAACTACGCCAGCCACCTCGGCGGTCAACCGGCGCCCGATCCGCCCACCCTCTTCCTCAAGCCCCTCTCCTCCATCGCCGGCCCCGGCGACCCCATTCGCCTCCCCGCCGCCTCCGCCCGCGTCGACCCCGAGGGCGAGATCGTCATCGTCATCGGGCGCGAGCTCACCGCCCCCACCCGCGAGGAGGCCCTCGCCGGGATCTTCGGCTATACCGCAGGAAACGACGTAAGCGCCCGCGACTGGCAGGCGAACGACGGCCAGTGGTGGCGCGCCAAGGGCGCCGACACCTTCGGCGTCTTCGGCCCCTCAATCGCCACGGGGCTCGACCACGACGCGATCGAGGTTCGCACCCGCGCCAACGGCGTCGAGACCCAGCACGGACGCTCCGACGAGCTCATCCTCGACATTCCCGAGATCGTTCGCTACACCGCCGCCGTCATGACGCTCCTGCCCGGCGACATCATCTACAGCGGCACCCCCGGCCAGCCCCAGGCGCTCAGCCCCGGCGACACCGTCGAGGTCGAGGTCACCGGCGCCGGCGTCCTCAGCAACCCCGTCGTCGCCGGTTCCTGAGCGCCGCATCGGCTATGCTTCACCGACCTGCAAGAGGTGCGTCGCAATGAAGAAAGTCGTGGTCGACCGAGCGATTTGTCTGAAGGCCGGGCAGTGCTACTACCTGCAGCCCAGCATCTTCAAGGCCGATTCCCTGGGCTGGCCCGACATCCTCATCGAGCACCCGGAGGACGAGGACGACATCGAAGCGGCCGAAGACGCCGCCGAGATCTGTCCCAGCGGCGCCATCACCATCGAGGACGTCTAGTCCGTAGGCCGTCCGCGGCCGCTAGTCGAAGCGGGTCGGGATGTCGAGGTGCTCCAGGGCGTCCTCGCCCACGCGCTCCACGATCGCTTCCCACTCCCCGAGCTCCCACTCGCCCACGAACGTGATCGCCGAGCCTTCCTTGCCCGCGCGCGCCGTGCGCCCGACGCGGTGGATGTACTCCTCCGCGTTCTGGGGCACGTCGTAGTTGACGACGTGCGCGATGTCGGGAATGTCGAGCCCGCGCGCGGCCACGTTCGTCGCCACCAGCCACTCCAGCTTGCCGCTACGGAAGTCGCGCATCACGCGGTCGCGCTCGCCCTGCCGCAGGTCGCCGTGGATGGCGCGCGCCTGGATGCCGTCGCGCCGCAGACCGGCGGTTAGCTTGTCTACGCCGACCTTCGTCCGCCGGAAGATGAGCGAGCGGCCCAGGTCCATCGTGTCGTGCAGGTGCTCCAGCGCGTGGAACTTGTCCCGCGAGGCCACTTCCACGTACAGCTGCCGGACGGTGTCCACCGGCTGGAGCTGCGTCGGGGCCGCCTCGACCCGCTCCGAGTCGCGCATGTAGCGCCACACCAGCCGGCTGATGCTCATCGGCATTGTCGCGCTGAAGAGCGCCGTCTGTCGGTCCAGCGGCGCCTGCCGCAGGATCTGGTCGATGTCCTTGGCGAACCCGATGTCGAGCATCTCGTCCGCCTCGTCGAGCACCACGAAATGGGCTCGCTTCAGCGAGAGCGTCCGCCGTCGCAGGTGGTCGATGACGCGCCCCGGCGTGCCCACGATCACGTGGCCGCCGCGCTCGAGCGCCTCAAGGTCGCGGTTGATGGGCTTGCCGCCCACCAGCCGGATGGTCGTGAAACCGTAGTAGTCGCCCAGGTGCGCGATGACCTCGGTCACCTGGTCGCAAAGCTCGCGCGTCGGCACCAGCACGAGGCCCTGGACCTCGTTCCGGCCGGGGTCGATCGAGCGGGCCAGCGGCTCGCCGAAGGCGAGCGTCTTGCCCGTCCCCGTCTGCGCCAGCCCTACCACGTCGCGCCCCTCGTAGAGGAGGGGCAGCGAGCGTTCCTGGATGGGCGTTGGCTGCTCGAACCCCAGGTCACCGATTGCGCGCAGTCCGGCGCCGCGCACACCGGCCGCGTGGAACGCCGCCGGTTCGGTCAGGTCGTCGTCATGGGTGGTGGGAACGGGGCGCCGTTCGGTACGCGCGGACGAACCGTTCTCGTGGATGGCCTCCGCCGTCCCCTCCGCGCGCCGCCGGCGCCTGCCGCCGCGTGAGCGGCGACGCCTGCGTCGCGGCTGCGACGGATCGCGCGCATCCTCGTCCGTGCGCGCGGCGGGCCCCTCCAAAGTCGCGGTCGTCGCGCTACTGGAGCGGTGAGTGTCGGTGGGTGGGTCCTGGGTTTCTGGTTCGGTCTCGGTGTTGCTACGTCGGAACAATCGCAAAGGCAAAGGGGGAAGCTGTCCTCTCGTCGCCGCGCGTCCGCGCGCGGCAGGTGGGGGCGTCTTGGTGTTCGTTCGCCGGGCCTTGCGGCGGCTCTTCCGCCCGCTTCGCAGCACCGGCGCTGCGCCCGTTGTTCCTTGACGATACCACACCGACCGCTAACGCCCCGAAACGGGCGCTAGAATGACGCCAACGCACCCGCCGACCAGGCGCCTCCGGGAGGTCCGCATGGACTACGAGACCATCATCTACGAAGTCGAACGCGGACGAGCCCGCATCACCCTCAACCGTCCCGAGAAGCTGAACGCGCTCTCCATCCAGCTCCAGCAGGAGCTGAACCAGGCCCTCTGGGACGCCGACAACGACAACCGCGTCCACACGGTCATCCTGCGCGGCGCCGGGCGCGCCTTCAGCGCCGGCTACGACCTCACCCCCCGCCCCCTCGCCGAGCGCGACCCCGACGACCACACCCGCGAGGGGCGCTCCTTCGACGACGACGCCTGGCGCATGGAGCAGGGCCAGCGCCTGCGCATGGCCATCTTCGACATGCACAAGCCCGTCATCGCCCAGATCCACGGCTACTGCGTGGCGGGCGGCACCGACATCGCCCTGCTCTGCGACATGATCATCGCCGCCGATGACACCCTCATCGGCTTCCCGCCCGCCCGCGCTCAGGGCGCCCTCCCCAACAACATGTGGCTCTACAACGTCGGTCCCCAGTGGGCCAAGCGCCTCATGCTCTCCGGCGACTTCGTCACCGGCGCCGACGCCGCCAAGATCGGACTTGTCATGAAGGCCCTTCCCCTTGACCTGCTCGAAGAGGAGGTCGAGGGCCTCGCCGACCGCCTCGCCATGATCGATACCGAGCTGCTCTCGGCGAACAAGCGCATCATCAACATCGGCCTCGAGCTGATGGGCGCTCGCACCCTCCAGCGCATCGCCACCGAGAATGACGCCCGCGCCCACCTCGCCCCCAGCGTCGCCGAGTTCGGCGCCCGCTCCCGCGAGCACGGCCTCAAGGCAGCCCTCCAGTGGCGCGATACGAAGTTCGGAGACCAGCGCGCCCTCGTTGACCGTCCCGAGCTCCGCGATGAGAAGGGATTCTTCCGTGACGCTTAAGGCGACCGCTCTCCTCTCCATCGCCGCCATCTGGGGCGCCGCCGTCACCGCCGCCGCCCTCCAGGGCGATGTCTGGTGGATCCTCATCTTCGCCGGGCTCGCGACGGGTGCTGTCGGCTTCCGGCGCAGCGTCGGGCTCGCACGCGTCCTCGCCATCGCTGGCGCCTGGGGCGGGACCGCCGCCGTCGTCGCCGCGAATCCCGACAACGCCTGGGTTTCCGTCTTCGCCTTCCTGACAACGGGCGCGATCGTGTACAGCGCGATGGATCGCAACTCCTTCCTGACCGGCCTCGCTGTCGCGGCAAGCTGGGCGGCCGTTGCCGTCACGCTTGCTGTCACCGGGGACGGCGCCTGGATTGCCGTCTTCGCCTTCCTCACGGCCGGCTCCGTTGCCAACTCGCGCGACGACACGACCGCCGGCCTCTTTGCCATCCTTGGATGGGTGGCCGCTACCGTCCTCATGGTCGTGCTCGATGGCAGCTACTGGATCGCCGTATTCGCGTTCGTCGCCAGCACCCTCCATTTCGGCCTCTTCGGCATCCCCCGTCCCGCTCGCATCGAGTGGGACTTCCGTTCGGACGACCACAGCGCCTCCGTTCGCTAGCATGGGCCCATGCCCGAAGCTGACCCGTACGACGAGTACGACGACTTCGATGACGAAGCCGACGAGGTCGTGTTCGGCCCCGACGAGCGTGACCGGGACCTGCTCGATGGCTCCTGGGAACGGCAGTACTACGCCGGCAGGAACCGGCGCCGCGACTGGAGCTCGATCGGCATCGGCGTCGCTCTCCTGTTGCTGATGGGGATGCTCCTCCCCACGCTCCTGATCGCCCTCCGGTAACCCACGCCATGCCCAACGACGCGCTCTCCGGACAGGTCATCGCCACCATCGGCGGCGGCGACGCCCACCATCGTGCTGTCGCCGTGGCCGCCGCCGAGGCGGGCGCTGCGATCGCCCTGGCCACCTTCAACGCCATCCCCGACCAGGAGTTCTCCGTGAATTCGGTCGCCAACGAGATCTGGGCCATCGGCCGCGACCACTTCGCCGACGTCATCGAGGCCTCCGACCCCGAGCAGATGGGCACCTTCGCTCAGAAGACCTGGAGCCAGCTCGGCCGCTGCGACGCCGTCGTGGTCGTCTCCTCCCTGCCAATCCCCAGCCCCGACTCCCCCGTCGAGGAGAAGCGTGCCTTCGCTGGCCGCCACCGCACCCCCCTGCTCGCCGCCCAGGCCTTCGGCCAGCTCATGCGCGAGAAGGGCGGCGGCGCCGTCCTCTTCGTCGCGCCCGAACGCGACCCTGCGGACGACAAGGCACTCAACGCCGCCCTCTCCGCCCACCTCGGCGCTGGCGGACCCCGCATCACCGTCGTCGGTCGCGACGCCCCCGCCGCCGACGAGGCCGCCGCCGGCGTTCTCGCCGTCCTCGTGTCCGAGGCTGCCTCGTGACGGCCCCCGCCTCCGACCTCGCCCCGCCGCCTCTCGCCGATGTCGTCGTCCTCGAGCTCGCGACCGGTGTTGCCGGCCCCTACTGCGGACGCCTCCTCGCCGACCTCGGCGCCCAGGTCGTCAAGGTCGAGCCTCCAGACGGCGACCCCGCCCGCGACGAGCTACCCCTCGTCGATGGCGAGAGCGCTTTCTTCGCATGGCTCGCGGCGGGCAAACTCAACGCGACGCTGCCCCTCGACGATCCTCGCATTGAGCAGCTCGCCGCCCACGCCGACATCATCGTCCACAGCGAGCGCGGTGAAGCCGCCCGTCGCCTGGAGCAACGCCTCGCTACGGCAAACGAGCGCGCCGTCGTCCTCTCCCTGTCCCCGTACGGACGCAGCGGCGACCGAGCGGACTGGCAGGCCACGTCCTTCACCGAATACGCCACCGGCGGCTACCACTACTTCGGTGGCGACCCCGAACGCGAGCCCGTCGCCCTCCCCGGCCACCAGGTGCCCTTCCACGCGGGCACGCATGCCGCCATCGGCGCCCTCGCCGGGCTCCGGCACGCCCGCGAGCACGGCCGGGGGCAGCGCATCGAGGTCTCCCACCAGGAGGCCATCCTTAACGACCACGCCTGGCTCACCACCATCTGGACCCACCAGGGCGTCATCCAGAGCCGTACCGGCAGCATCTTCGTCTCCTGCGCCGATGGCTTCGTCTTCCTCTTCAACCTCGCGCCCTACCCCAATCTCTTCGTCCTCATCGAGCGTTTCGACTTGCTTGAGGACGAGTCCCTGCAGCAGCCCCTCGTCTGGACCGAACGCTTCGACGAGGTGCTGGAGGCCTTCGGCGAGTGGACGAAGACCCGCACGAAGCAGGAGATCTATCACGCCGCCCAGGAGCTCCGCATCGCCGTCACCCCCGTGAACACCATGGCCGATGTCGCCGCCAGCGAGCAGCTCGCCGCCCGCGACTGGTTCGGAACGCTCTGCCTGGGCGACCGCGAACTGCTCGCCCCCGGCCTCCCCTACAAGCTCCCCGGGACCGCCCTCGACCCTGCCGCCACCGCCGCCGCCCCTGGCGAGCACACCGACGCGGTCGTCGCCCCCGACTTCCCCTGGGCGAACGCGAGCGTCGCCCCTCCCGCCTCCGCCTCCGCCCCCACGGGCCGGGGACCGCTGGCCGGACTCCGCTTCATCGAGGTCACCGCCAACTGGGCCGGACCGATCGCCGGGCGCCACTTCGCCGACCTTGGCGCCGACGTCATCAAGGTCGAGCTGCACACCAAGCCCGCTACCCGCACCCTCGCCTGGGTCCCCGCCGACATCTGGCCTGACCACTACCACCGCGCCGGCTACTTCAACAAGCTCAACCGCAACAAGCGCGCCGTCTGCCTCAACCTCGCCACCGACGAGGGCCGTGCCGTCCTCCTCGAGCTCGTCAGGAACGCCGATGGCCTCATCGAAAACAACGCCGCCCGCGTCATGACGCAGCTCGGGATCGGCTGGGACGTGCTCCGCGAGGTCAACCCCGGGCTCGTGATGTGCTCCATGGCGGGCTTCGGCGCCACCGGCCCGGAGCGCAACTACTCCGCCTACGGCAGCAACATCGAGGCCATGAGCGGCCTCGCTAGCGTCCTCGGCTACGGCCCCGGCGAGTACTACGGCACCGGCAGCTACTACGCCGACCCCGTCACCGGGAACCACGGCGCCGTGGCCATCCTCGCCGCCCTCCACGCCCGCCGTGCGACCGGCAAGGGACGCTGGATCGATGTCTCCCTCTTCGAGGCCGTCCTGCCCTACTTCTCCCAGGAGCTGCTCACCTACGCCGTCACCGGCGAGGCCCCCGAGCCGATCGGCAACGCCTCCCCCGTCCACGCCCCCCAGGGCCTCTACCCCTGCGCGGGCGAAGACAACTGGCTCGCACTCACCGTGCGCGACGAACGCGACTTCGCCGCCCTCGCCGAAGTCGCCGGCTGCCGGGAGCTTGCGGCCGACCCGAAGCTGGTGACCGTCGAGGGCCGTCGCGCCAATGCCGCCGCCATCGACGAAGCCATCACCGCCTGGTCACGCGAACAGACGGTGACCGCCGCCGCCGCGGCCCTACAGGAGGCGGGCGTCCCGGCCGCTCCGGTCATGCCCAACTGGATGGTCGTGAGCGACAACCACCTCAACGACCGCGGCTATTTCGAGACCGTGCGCCACCCGGTCGCGGGAACGCACGTCTTCCCCGGCTTCCCCTGGCGCTTCGATCAGACCCCCGGCGCCATCGCCCGCCCCGCTCCCCTCTTCGCCCAGCACAACCGCGAGGTCTTCTCTGGATTGCTCGGCATGAGCGACGCCGAGATCGAGGCCCTCTACGCTGCCAATGCCACCAACGACGACCCTCAGTACGCTGCGGGCCCGAGCCTCTGATGGCGGGCGTTCTCGTCATCCTTCCCGCCGATGTCGCCCCGCCCCCGCTGCCCGAGGGCGTCGAGGTCAGCCCCTGCGCGACCTCCGGGGAGGTCGCCGCCGCCCTCCGTCAGGCCGGCGGCGATGTCGTGCTCTGCTTCGACGGTCTCCCAGACGCGGAGGTGATCGCCGGCGCCGTGCGGACCATCGAAGCGACGGTCATCCTCGTGGAGCAAGATGCCTGGGACGGCGAAACCCACTCCCCTGTGAGCGCGGCCTGTACGGGTGTCGTCGCCGGTTTCGGGATCGCCGGCGTGAGCGCCGCCGTCGCGCTGCTGCAGGACGCCTAGCCGGTCCGGAGCAGGTTCGCGACCACCGGATCCTCAGCCCCCAGCGCCCGCCCCCGCTCCGCCAGCCCCTTGATCGTGCTCCGGCTCCGCCCCCCGAGCAGCGCCCCGATCTCGCTGTAGCTGCATCCTCGCTCCTGCAGCGCCGCCGCCGCCACCGCCCGCGGACGCGCCAGCTTCTGGGCGCGGCTGCGCCCCTCCACCTCGCCCACCGCCACCGTGAAGTGCTCCGCGACTCGCTCGATAACGGCCTTCGCTGTCTCGTTCCCGCGACCCTGCAGTTCGAGCGCCCCCACTTCCGCTGCCAGCCGGAGCTCACTGAGCAGCCCCCGCCGCTGCAGCCCCACTGCCGCATGCACCCCCGCCAGGATCGACCGCACCGAGCCCGTTCCCGCGCCCAGCTGCTCCAGGCACCACGACGGCAGCGCGATCCGCAGGTCCGCCAGGCGCTGCTCAATGAACGCGCGCCGCTCACTTGCCGCGAAGGGTTCGACCGTCGCCACGATCCCCGCCTCCAGCCGCGAGCAGAGCCGCTCCGGGAGCCCCAGCTCCCGCGGACGCAACTCGCTCCCCACCACGACCGCTCCCCCCCCGTGCGTCACCGCGTCCAGCGTGTGCACCAGTTCCCGCAGCGTTCCCGTCTTCCCCGCGAGGTCGTGCAGGTCGTCGATGATCAGCAGCTGCACCCCGCGTACGGCGTCCTGGAACGCCTCGACGTTCCCCTCCCGCAGCGCCCGCTGGTAGCGCGAGGTGAACCCCTCCCCGCTCAGGCAGGCCACCCGCCGCCCCCGGTCGCTCGCCCGCGCTGCCAGGCCGTGCAGGAGGTGCGTCTTCCCCACCCCCGGCGGCCCGTGAACGACCACCGGGCTTATCGCCGGCTCGCCCTCCTCCACCAGGCTCAGGCAGCTCGCGAGGGCCAGGGCGCTCCCCTCCGACCGGAAGTAGCGGGCCAGGGTGAACGATCCGTTCACCTGTCCCACCACCTGCTCCCGTCCCGCTGGCGCCTTCCCGGCGGCGGACGCTGTCGCCTCCGGCGCCGCGTGCGGTTCCTCTCCCGGCGCAACGAACCGCACGCTGAGCCGTTCGCCTTCTACCTCCCCCAGGCAGCGCTCGACCACCGCCTCCAGATTCTCGTTCAGCCACTCTGCCCGGAACGCCGAGCGCGCCTCCACGAGCAGCTCGCGGTCGCTCCGCGAGTGCGCGGTCGTACCCGCCAGCCACGTCTCGAAGTTTGCGCGGCTCACCTCGAGCTCAAGCCGGCCCAGCACAGCCTGCCAGGTGCCCCGCAATGCCTTCGCCGAGTCCCGATCCCCACCTGACACGGGCGTGCGCGCTCCCTCCCCGGGGCGCACGCGCGCCCCCGGCTCGCTCTTCATCGGTGATGATTCAGAGGGTGCCGCGCCGTTCAGCGCGACCACTGAAGGCTAGCGCTCCCCCTCCGCGGGCGGCAACCACTTTCGGCTCCCGGCGCGGCTTCATTAACGGACCTTTCACGGCCTCATTCCGCTTATGGTCTCGCGCCTTCCCGGCCCTTGCCCCGCCACTGGCGCATCTGGTCCATTGACGCGCGTCCTGCCGCCGCTAGACTTACGAACACGCCATGGAACGCGACGACGGCTACCTGCAGATCGGTGAAGCGGCCGAACGGTCGGAGCTCACGCAGCGCACGCTCCGCTACTACGAGGAGCGCGGCCTCTTGCCACCGCCCACCCGCATGGTCGGCGGCTTCCGCCTCTACTCCCCCGCCGACATGGAGCGAATCGAGCGCGTCAAGGCACTAAAGGAGCTCCTCGGGTTCTCCCTCGCCGATATCAAGGAGATGCTCGAAGCCGAGGACGTCCGCATGCAGATCCGCGCCGAGTGGAACAAGGACGATGAGGCCGAGGAGAAGGCGAAGAAGGTTCGCATCGCCCGCGAGGTCACCCTCCGCCAGATCGCGTTGCTCGACCAGAAGGTCGCGAAGATGGAGAAGATGCGCGTCCAGCTCGCCGAGCGCCTCGAGAAGCACGACGAGATGCTGCGGCGCTTCACCGAGGCCGCCCCGCCCGTCGCCGCTGGCGACTAGCGACCACGGGACCGGCGACAGACCGATAGGCTGAAGCCGGCACATCGAAAGCGGACGGACCGGTAAGCTACCCCTGATGCCAGTGCGCGACACCTTCGACCGGCCCCTCCGCGACTTGCGCGTCTCCGTGACGGACCGCTGCAACTTCCGCTGCGTCTACTGCATGCCCAAGGAAGTCTTCGGGCCGTCCTTCCAGTTCCTCGACCGCGAGGAGATCCTCACCTACGAGGAGATCGTGCGGCTCTCGCGTCTCTTCATCGCGCACGGCGTCGAGAAGATCCGCGTCACCGGCGGCGAACCCCTCGTCCGCCGCGACCTCCCCCTCCTGATCGAGCAGCTGTCCGCCCTCGACGGCCTCCAGGACCTCACCCTCACCACCAACGGTGCCCTCCTGCCCGCCCAGGCCGGCCCGCTCCGGGAGGCTGGCCTGGAGCGCATCACCATCAGCCTCGACTCGCTCGACGACGCCACCTTCCGTGAGATGAACGATGTCGACGTTGGCGTTGACGTCGTGCTGGCCGGCATCGACGCCGCCCGTGAGGCGGGTCTCTGGCCCATCAAGGTGAACGCCGTCGTCAAGCGCGGCCTCAACGATCACACCATCGTCGACCTCGCCCGCCACTTCCACGGCACGGGCATCATCGTGCGCTTCATCGAGTACATGGACGTCGGCACGACCAACGGCTGGGTGCTGGACCACGTCGTGCCCGCTGCCGAGATCGTTGAGCGCATCGACGGCGCTCTCCCCCTCGAGCCCCTCGACCCGAACTACCGCGGCGAGGTCGCCCGGCGCTACCGTTACCGCGACGGCGGCGGCGAGGTCGGCGTCATCACCTCCATCACGCAGCCCTTCTGTGGCGATTGCACCCGTGCCCGCCTCTCACCCGAGGGCGAGCTCTTCACATGCCTCTTCGGCGCCACCGGTTTCGACCTGCGCGCCCTGTTGCGGGCCGGCGCGACCGACGACGACCTGACGGACGCCATCGGCCGCGTCTGGCGCATCCGCACCGACCGCTACTCCGACCTCCGTACGGAGGCCACGGCCGACCTCAAGCGCGTGGAGATGTCCCACATCGGCGGCTAGCGCCGCCGGCTAGTCCTCCGCCTCGTCCCCGTCCTCGTCCGGCCAGAGCGACTCCCAGCTCGGACCGCCCAGCACCGCCTCCCGAATCGAGCGCCGCTCCAGTACCTCCAGCCGCGCCATCGCCCGCGACATCGCCAGGTCCGCCTCGTTCGACACGGCCGCCATGCGTTCGCCCATCGGCGCGAGCACGTCGTGCTCCCGGATGAGCGAGATGGAGTGGGGCCACATCGCGAACGTGAAGTCGTCCGGCATCCCGAACGCGCTTCGGTGCTTCCCCAGCCACGCGTACCGCTCCTGCACGCTCGAGACCGGCGCCACCACCGCCACCAGCGGCCCCTCGCTGGGCGAGCTGCGTGCGTCCAGCAGCAGCCGTTCTGGGAAGGCGTGGAACCCGATAACGATCAGGTCGGCGTTTTCCAGCCGTTCCCGCAATGCCTCCAGGTCGACCTGCAGGCCGTTCTCCGAGTGGGCCATGGACGGTACTCCCGGATGTGAAGCGAGGGGGCCGGCTTTCGCCGTGCCCCCTCGCCGCAGTTCCTCGTGCGCCCGCCGGAACGGCAGGCGGTTGAAGGCGTGAGCCCTAGTACATCGGAGCCGGCGGAACGGCCGCGGCAGCCGCGGCGGCGTCCTTCTTCTCCGTGACCAGGCAGTTCGTTGTCAGGACCATCGCGGCGATGGAGACGGCGTTCTCGATGGCGGCGCGGGTGACCTTCGCCGGATCGATGATGCCCTTGTCGACCATGTCGCCGAACTCGTCCATCTGGGCGTCGTAACCGAGCCCCTTCTTCAGCTCCTTCACCTCTTCGACCACCACCGAGCCGTCCTTGCCGGCGTTGATGGCGATGCGGCGGAGGGGCTCCTCCAGCGCGCGGCGGAGGATGCGGGCGCCCGTGTCCTCGTCGCCGTCGAGCTTCACGCGGTCAAGAGCCGTGATGGCGTTCAGCAGGGCGACCCCGCCGCCCGGCACGATGCCTTCTTCGACAGCCGCACGGGTCGCGCTCAGCGCGTCCTCCACGCGGTGCTTCTTCTCCTTCAGCTCGACCTCGGTGGCCGCGCCGACGCGGATGACGGCGACGCTGCCGGCGAGCTTGCCGAGCCGCTCCTGGGCCTTCTCGCGGTCCCAGTCGCTCTTCGCCTCGCCGAGGATCGCGCGGACCTGGCCCACGCGCGCGTCGATGTCCTTCTTCTTGCCCCGGCCCTCGATGATCGTGGTGTCTTCCTTCGTCGAGAGCACGCGGCGGGCGCTGCCCAGGTCGGCCTGCGTCACGCTGTCGAGCGTGCGGCCGATCTCCTCGGAGATGACCTGCGCACCCGTGAGCGTCGCGATGTCGCCCAGGTTGTCCTTCTGGCGGTCGCCGAAGCCCGGAGCCTTCACCGCGAGCACGTTCATCGTGCCGCGCAGCTTGTTCACCGCCAGCGTCGCCAGTGCCTCGCCGTCGACGTCGGCGGCGATGATGAGCAGGTTCTTCGACTGGGAAACGATCTTCTCCAGCAGCGGCAGGAGCTCCTGCACCGAGGAGAGCTTCGAGTCGGTGATGAGGATCAGCGGATCCTCGATCTCCGCTTCCATGCGGTCCGGGTTCGTCACGAAGTACGGGCTGATGAAGCCGCGGTCGAACGCCATGCCGTCCACGTACTCGACCTCGGTCTGGATGCCTTTCGACTCCTCGACCGTGATCACCCCGTCCTTGCCGACCTTCTCCATCGTCTCGCCGATGAGCTCGCCGATGGTCGGGTCGTTGTTCGCCGAGATGGACGCAACCTGCGCCATCTGCTCGCGCGCGTTCACCTTGATCGAGTTGCGGCCAACGCGGCCCACGACCGCCTCGGCGCCCTTCTCGAGGCCGCGCTTCAGCGACATCGGGTTCGCGCCGGCGGCCACGTTCTTCAGGCCTTCCTGCACGATCGCCTGGCCCACCACGGTCGCCGTGGTCGTGCCGTCACCGGCGATGTCGTTCGTCTTGGAGGCGATCTCCTTGGCGAGCTGGGCGCCGATATTCTCGAACGCTTCCTCCAGCTCGATGTCCCGGGCGATCGTCACACCGTCGTTTGTGATCGTCGGCGCGCCGAACTTCTTGTCGAGCACCACGTTGCGGCCCTTCGGACCCAGCGTGATCTTGACGGCGTCGGCGAGCGCGTCGATGCCACGCTTCATTGCGTGGCGGGCGTCTTCATCGAAAAGCAGTTGCTTGGCCATGTACCTGTCAGTACCTCTCCCGAATTTCGATGGCGCGTATGTTAGCACTCTTACTGCAAGAGTGCTAATCAATCCCGCGACCCCTCCCCGCCTACCCCCGCAGCAGCCCCCGCAGGCGCCGCCCCAACCCCTCCCCGTCGCCCCGCCGCGTGATCGCGCTCGCCGCCGCCCGCGCCGATTCCTCCAGCGCCCCGTCGAGCGGGGCCAGTGTCGTTCCCTCCCCGTACCGCCGCGCGAGCGCCTTGCCCAGCAGGAAGTCCGCGACGGCCGGGTTTTTCGGGAGCAGGCTCCCGTGCAGGTACGTCCCGATCGCGTTCCCCACCCGCGCCCCCTCCGACCCGTCCTTCCCGTTGTTCCCCCGACCCGCGATCACCGTACCGAAGGGCTCCTGCCCCTCGTCGAGCCAGGTACGCCCGCCGTGGTTCTCGAAGCCCACCACCTCGCCGAACCCCGTCTGCAGCAACACGTTCCCGATCGCGCGCTCCTGCCCCTCCCCCGGGTGCCGCGTCTCCATGCGGAACACCCCGATGCCGGGAAGCACGCCCCCGTCCGCATCGACATAACGCTCGCCGAACAACTGAAAACCCCCGCACACCGCCAGCGCCGGCAGCCCGTCCTCGATCGCCGACCGGATCGCCGGGCCCCTCCCCGCGAGGTCGTCGGCAATACGCCGCTGCTCCCGGTCCTCCCCTCCCCCGATGATGAGCAGGTCGTACTCCCCAGGGTCGAACGCATCCCCGATGCCGATGCCGTCGACGTCGAGCGCAATGCCCCGAGCCTCGCAGCGGTAGCGCAGGGCGATCGCGTTCCCGCGGTCGCCGTACACGTTCATCACGTCCGCGTACAGGTGCGCCAGCCGCAACCGCATCCCGTCCCTGTCCGGCATGCGCCTAGCCTACCCGCCGACCGCCCGCACTTGCCCGCCTGGCGCTCAAATGTTCTAGACTGCGCATCGTGACCGCCTCCCCCGCCGCTTCTCCCATCCCGACGCACGACCCCCGCGCTCTCGCACCCGCCCGCGAGCAGCTCCGCGAGGTCTTCGGGTACGGCGAGTTCCTCCCCGGCCAGGCCGAAGTCGTCGCCTCCGTCCTCTCCGGGCGCGACACGCTCGCCGTCCTCCCCACCGGCGGTGGCAAGAGCGTCTGCTACCAGCTCCCCGCTCTCCTCCTCGATGGCCTTACGCTCGTCGTCTCGCCCCTCCTCGCCCTGATGAAGGACCAGGTCGACGCCCTTACGCGGAACGGTGTCGCCGCCGCCGCCATCAACTCCACCGTGCCCCGCGAGGAGCAGGCCGACATCCTGCGCCGCGCCGCCGATGGCGACCTCCGTCTCCTCTACGTCGCCCCCGAGCGCTTCTCCGACGGCCGCTTTGTCGCCGCCCTTCGCGGCGTCAACGTCGCTCTGCTCGCCATCGACGAGGCCCACTGCATCTCCCAGTGGGGCCACGACTTCCGCCCCAGCTACCGCGACCTCGGCGCTGCCCGCGCCCGCCTGGGCACCCCGCCCATCGTCGCCCTCACCGCCACCGCCGACCCCCGCGTGCGCGACGACATAGTCCACCGCCTCAGCCTCGACGACCCCGACGTGCGTATCGCCGGCTTCGACCGCCCCAACCTCCGCTTCCACGCCATCCGCGTCCGCAGCCAGAAGGAGAAGCTGGAGAAAATCGCCGAACTCCTCGAAGCCCTCGGTGGCGAGGCCTCCGCCATCGTCTACTGCGCCACCCGCAAGCGCGTCGAGTCGCTTTCGGCGGCGCTCCAGGCGCGACGCATCCGCTGCGCCCGCTACCACGCCGGCCTCCCCGAGGAGGACCGCGTCCGCATCCAGAACGCTTTCGCCCGCGACAGCGTCCGCATCATCATCGCGACCAACGCCTTCGGCCTCGGCATCGACAAGCCCGACGTCCGCCTTGTCGTCCACCACGACCTGCCCGAGTCCATCGAGGCCTACTACCAGGAGGCGGGCCGCGCCGGACGCGACGGCGACCCCGCCGAGTGTGTCCTCTACTACGCCCCCCGCGACCGCGGCCTGCGCGAGTTCTTCATCGAGCTCGGGCACCCCTCCCCCGAGACCGTGCTCGAGGTCTACCACGCCCTCGTGCGGCGCGGCGGCGACCGCGAGATCATCGACACGCTCGTCGATAGCGAGGAGACGCCCGGCGTGAATGCCGCCGTCCAGGCGCTTGTCGAGTCCGGGCTCGTCCAGCGCCAGGGCCGCTTCGCCTGGGCGCTCCGCCCCGACGGCGAGGACGAGATCGACCTCGCGGGGCTCGAGGAACACCGCGCCCACGCCACCGCCAAGCTCGACGCGATGCAGTCCTATGCGGAATCGGCAACCTGCCTGCGCGCCCGCGTCCTCGACTACTTCGGCGAAACCGACGGCGCCCGCTCCTGCGGGAACTGCGGCCCTTGCCTCGCCCCCACCCGCCGCCGCGAGGCCGATACGGAAGCCCCGCTCTTCCTCGAACTGCGGGCCCTCCGCCGCCGCCTTGCCGAGGAGGAGGGCGTCCCGCCCTACGTCATCTTCAGCGACGCCACCCTGCACGACATGGTCGAGCAGCGCCCGACGACCGAGGCCGGCCTGCTCCAGGTTCGCGGCGTGGGCCGGGTGAAGGCCGAGCGCTACGGCCCCGCCTTCCTCGCCGTCATCACCGCGAACGGCGGCGAACCGCTGTCTCCTCCCGAGTCCCCGCCTGCCGCCGAGCCCACCCGCTCGCTCGTCAAGCCCCGCGCCGGCGCCAACCTTCCCCCCACTGCCCAGCGCACCCTCGAGCTCCACCACGAGGGGCTGACCATCGACGAGATCGCGGCTCGCCGGGGGTTCAAGGCCCAGACCATCGCCCAGCACCTCGCCCGTTTCGTCGAGCAGGGACAGATCGAGGACGTGGGTCCCTGGGTTACCGATGCTGACCTTGCACGCATCCGTCGGATCGCCGCTGGCCGCCCCATCGCTGCCCTCCGGCCCCTGCGAGAGGCCCTCGGCGGCGATCTTTCCTACGACCAGCTCACCCTCGCCCGCGCCTACCTCAACCGCGAGCTCCGCGACTCTGGCTAGCCGCCCCGGCTAAGACTCGAAATCGAGGATCCACCGCAGCATCTCACGCGGTGGCGGCAGGCGGTCCCGATACCGCACGTACAGGATGGTCGCCGGCGTGGCGATCGCGACGATGATGAGCCCTCCGAACACGAACCGCGCCGTCCACGAGTGGTTGAGCGAATCTCCGAACCCGACCACGACAGCCGTCGGCACGATCGACCCGAACAGCACGAGCGCCATGAAGAAGCGGAACGACATCGGCGTCAGCCCCGCTGCGTAGGCGGCGAAGTCGAACGAGATCGGCATCATCCGCCACCAGAATACGAGCTGCGGCCCGATCTCCCGCGCCAGCAGGTCGATGCGCTCCGCCCCCCGTTCTCCCACCAGCCGCGGGATGAACTGCCGCCCAAAGCGCCGCGAGATCCAGAAGATGATCGCCGCCCCGACCATCTGTCCGATGACCGCGTAGACGACCCCCAGCACCGTCCCCCAGATGAGCCCTGCTGCGATCATGAAGGGCGGGTTCGGGATCGGCGCGAACACCATCGCTGTCGCCAGGATCGCGATCAGGATCACCGGTCCCCACGGCCCCAGCCCCTCCCCCCATTCGCGGATGTCGTCCGTCTCCAGGTCGCCCAGCGCGAAGTCGCCGATGATGAACACCACCGCTACTACGAACGCGGCGAACCCGATGACTCGCCGCCGCCGCATCGGGTCGAGCAACAGTGGCTGGTCCTCCCCTCCCTGCTCCTGCTCCGACCCGAATCGGTCGCTCAACTCCCCCCACGCGATCCACGCCACCACGATGCCTGCTGCCAGCGCGACGCCCGTCGTGTCAAAGGCCTCGCGGAGCCCGAACGCGACGGCCGCCCCCGCCGCCAGCGCCACCGCCAGGATTACCGTGTCGCGCATCGCGACCGATCGTACGGGATAGGGAAGGCGCCGCCCGTCAGGCCAGCAGGCCGTTCAGCAGGTCGTGGTACTGCGCCAGGTGCCGGATCCCGAGGAAGTCCGCCCGTACTCGCTCGCGCGCGTTGGCGCCCAGCTCCGCCGCCAGCTCCTCGTCGTCCATCACGCGGCAGAGGGCATCGCCCAGCGCTTCCACGTCGGTGGGGTCGTCCAGCAGGAGGCCCTCTTCGCCGTGGCTGACCTGGTCCTGCAGGCCGCCCACGCGGCTCGCGATCACCGGCCGGCTCTTCCACATCGCCTCCGTCAGCGTGAGCCCGAACCCCTCGCGCAGGCTCTTCTGCACGATCACGCTCGCGTGCCGCTGGAGTGCGTTCACCATGGCTGCGTTCTCGCCCACGTCGTCCATGGGCAGCGTCGCCAGGTGCATGCGCGACCGCAGGTGCTCGGGGAAGGCCGCCCACTCCGCCTTCAGCTCCTCCAGCACGATGCCGCCCTCGGGGTCGTCCGTTACTCCCGAGACGTCCGGCCCGGCCAGCACGAGCTGCGACCGCCCGTCCGCGTCACAACGCTCGACAAACGAGGCAAAGCCGTGCATCACGCCGCCGTGGTCCTTGAGAGGATCCCAGCGCGAGACCTGAACGATGAGCGGGTCGTCCCAGCCCGGCGCGTCGCCCTCGCGAAGCACGCTCGCCTGTCGCTCGACCGATCCCGTCGTGCCGTCCTCGCGCGTGAAGCTGCGCGGGCCGTCGCCCGCTGGCCCCGAGATGAGACCACTCTGCGCGAGGATGGCCCGCGTCACGTCCTCGTCCTGCTCCTCGTTCTTTGCCGAGAAGGCATCGATCGATGGCTGCACGACCGCGCTCCGGCCGTCGTCGAGGATGGGAGGGATGTACGCCTGACGCGAGAACACGCGCAGGGGGACGTCGCGCACGTGCGGCGCCAGGAAGCCCCAGCCTCCCTCCGCCTCGGGTGTCAGGTCTTCCGTACCGATGTGACAGCGCCAGATCACCGTTGCGCCGTGCGCCATCAGGGCCGGGGCCATGCCCGCGGTCTGCGGGTCGTGCAGGAAGACGGCGTCGCCCGGACGCAGGTCCTCGAGGAACGCCTCGATGTTCGGCCTGAGCACCTGGCCGTACACCCGCGAGGCCTGCGCGCCCAGCGGCGAACCGTCGCCGCTCGAGCCGTGCAGCGCGTGGTGCAGCCGCTTCGTGATGCGAAAGAACTCCGGCTCGCCCTCGATCACCGCCCAGCGAGCGTCGATACCCGCCCCCCGCGCGTATGCGAGCAGGGAGCGCAGCATCTCGGCAACGCCCCCGCCTTCCGCCGTCGAGTTCAGGTGCCAGACCGTGCGCTCGCCGAGTAAATCCCGGCTGCGTTCCAGCACGGCCACCGCCCGTTCGTAGGCCGCGGGCTCCACAACCTCGCGGAAACGATCGAGGGAGTAGGTGCGGAGGTCGACCTGGCTCAGTGGGGACATGGCGGCTCGCGTCTCAGGGAGGTTGGCGGCAGCGTAGCGCAGTCCCCCGCTACGGAAACGCGGATCCGGGGGGCAAGGCCATGGCGAGTTGCGTACGATGCGGCCCCGAACCCGTCTCAGGAGAAACCCATGCCAGGAGCGCTCGAAGGAGTCCGCATCCTCGACTTCACCCGGTACCAGCAGGGGCCCTTCGCGACCGTCCTGCTTTCCGATCTTGGCGCCGACGTGATAAAGGTCGAGGAGCCTACCTATGGCGACCTCGGCCGCAGCCTGGGTCTGCAACCTGATGGCTGGTGCGCCTATTTCCAGGCGCTCAACCGCAACAAGCGCTCCCTCACCGTCGACACGCGTACCGCTGAGGGCCGCGAGATCATCTACCGGCTTATCCCCGAAACCGATGTCGTCACGGACAACTTCCGCCCCGGCACGATGGAGCGCTTCGGACTCGACCACCAGTCCCTCAGCGCCATCAACCCGCGCATCATCACCGCCAGCGCCACCGGCTTCGGTCCGAAGGGGCCGCAGGCTCACGAGCCCTCGTTCGATTCCATCGGCCAGGCCATGGGTGGTATCACGATCGCTCAGGGAGGCGGGCCCGGCGCGGAGCCCGCCGTGGTCATCGGCGGCATGGCGGACCAGGTCGGCGCGATGATCTTCGCCCTTGGCATTGCTTCCGCCATTGCCGCCCGCGAGCTGCACGGAGTCGGCCAGCACGTCGATACCTCGCTGCTGGGTTCCCAGCTTGCCCTCCAGGGGCTGGGGCTTACAGGGTTCCTCCGTCAGAAGGAGCAGCGGTCCGGTGGCACTCGCTGGAACCCGCTCTTCACCTGGTATCCCTGCGCGGATGGGCTCTACCTCAGCCTCGGACTGCTCGATCCGAAGTGGTGGCCTGCCTTCTGCGCGGCGCTGGAACGCGAGGACCTCATGGTGGACGAGCGCTTCGCTGAACCGGCCGGCCGTATTGGCAACCGCGAGGAGCTTATCGAGGAGCTGAACCTCACCTTCGCCGGGAAGCCCCGCGATGAGTGGCTCGCCATCCTCAAGGGCGCGAACCTCCCCTGTGGTCCTGTTAACGACTACGCCGCCGTCGCGAAGGAGCCGCAGGTCATCGCCAACGAGTACCTGACTACGCTCGACGACCCCAACCTCGGGGAAGTTGGCGTCGTCGGTACACCCATCCAGATGAGCGAGACGCCTGCCGGCCCCAGGTCGACGGCGCCCGATCTCGGCCAGCACACCGAGGAAATCCTGCTGGAGTTCGGCTACAGCTGGGAAGACATCGAGCGCTTCAAGGACGGCAAGGTCATCTAGGGCGCCACCCGGTCATTCCTCGATCTCGTCCAGCCCCTCGGCCGTCAGGCGAATCGCTGCTGTTGGGAATTCGGGATTGCGTGGGTTGTCCGTGTGATAGACCTCGATCAGTTCCCGGCCAAGCAGCTCCTTCATCAGTGCGTGCGTCAGCCGGTCGTTCGCCCAGCGAACGCCCGTCACGTTGCCCAGCCGGTTCCGCCGGAAGTGCTCGAAGCCGACGAACGGCAGGCGCTCGTCCATTTCGAAGATCGCCTCGAGAATCTCCCACTGCCGGTCGTCGACGATAGCCGTCGCCACGGCTCGCAGCGCCTCGTTGGCCTCCTGCTCCCCCTCGAGCGCGAGCACGGGTGCCAGCCGGTACGTGCCCGGATCGGTCGTCTCCACCAGGTCCCGGTACTTCAGGTGCGAGAGGTTGGGAGAAACGCTGCTTGCGGGCGCTCCCGCGATCTCCGCGATCTCCTGGTAGTGCATCGCTTCGGCGGACCCCGCGAGGATGCCCAGTACGGCCGTCTGGCGAGGCAGGCCTGAGAAGTCCGCCGCCGTCGCTGTCTCGGCTGGCGCCTGCTCGGCCGGTTCGTCCTCGTCCTCGGGGGCCGCTGGCCGTTCGAGCTCGCGTACCAGGTCCGGGCGCAAGACGGCGAGCGTCTTCCGCATGGCTTCGATTTTCTCGTCTACGTCGGAGAGCGATTCGTGCTTCTCTCCGAGGTCGCGCTCAATCGTCGCGATCTCGCCGAGGATGGTCTCGCGCTCGCTCTGGAGGCGCGTCAGCGCCTCGCTGAGTTCGTCGGCTGCCGACGAGGTCATGCCCGATAACCCCTACTCAACGTTTGCTACACACAAGTATAGGCGATCGGCAGGTTGCGCGCTACCCCCTTACATTAAGAAAGTCCTAACCCTTAACGGTTCCCTTCCCAACCGTGGTCGGCGAACACCTCCTGCAGGGGCCATCCCTCGGGCCACGCCGGCAACTCATCGAGCGAGAACCATCGCCCCTCGGCTAGCTCCTCTTCCTGCAGTCGATAATCCCCGCCCACTACCCGCGCCACGCACACGACCGCTACCAGGTTCTGGCCCATCGGCTCGCAGGAGTAGCTCCCCAGGATCCTTTCAACCTCGATCTCCAGCCCTGTCTCCTCCCGCACCTCCCGCGCTGCCGCCTCCTCGATCGTCTCGTACGGTTCGGGGTAGCCCCCCACCAGCGCGAACGCCTCGGCGCCGTGCGGCCGCACCAGGAGCACCTCGCCCTCCCGCTCGACAAGGGCCGCCGCCACCGGCGTGGGCGCGTCCAGATGAACGTACCCGCAGTTCGGGCACGCGGGCTTCAGCGCCTCTTCGGGCAGCTCCCGGCCATCTGCAGGTTCGCGACGCAGTCCCTCGCCGCAGTAGGGGCAGTAGCGCCCTTCGGGAAGGGCCATCCCGGGCCCCGGGCCGTCAGGCCCGCGGCAGGCCCAGCCCGCGCGTGGCGATGATGTTGCGCTGGATCTCGCTCGTGCCGCCCGCGATCGTCGCCGACACCGAAGCCACGTAGGCCGCCCCCAGGCGGCCCTCGAACGGGGCCTTCTCGCCGCCGTTCAGGATGCCCGCCGTGCCCAGCATCTTGATCGCCGTGCCCGCGATGCGCTGCGAGAGCTCGGTGCTGAACATCTTCGCGATCGAGGCTTCCGCGTTCGGAATCTCGCCCGCCGCCTGCATGCCGATCACTCGGTAGCTCAGCATCTTCGCCGTGGCCGCCTCGATCCAGCGCTCCGCCAGCGCCTCGCGGACCCCCTCGGGATTCGAGACCCCATCGGAGTTCTCGCGCCAGTAGTCCAGGTAGCGCTCAAGGGTCTGTCGGTGCGCCACCGCGCTCCCGATCGAGCTGCGCTCGAAGTCGAGCGTCGTCGCGCCCACGTACCAGCCGCGGTTTACCTCGCCCACGATGTTCTCCGCCGGGACGCGCACGTCCTCGAAGAACACCTCGTTGAAGTTGTGCAGGCTCGCCATGTTCACCAGCGGCCGCACGGTGATGCCCGGCGTCTTCATGTCGAGCAGGAAATAGCTGATGCCCCGGTGCTTGGGCGCGTCCGGGTCCGTGCGCGCCAGCATGAAGATCCAGTCCGAGTAGTGCGCCCCCGAAGTCCAGATCTTCTGCCCGTTGATCACGTAGTCGTCTCCATCGCGGATGGCGCGCGTTTGCAGCGAAGCCAGGTCCGATCCCGAACCGGGCTCGCTGTAGCCCTGGCACCAGATCACCTCGCCGCGAAGCATGCGGCCCAGGTGCTCTTCCTGCTGCGCCTCCGAGCCGTGCGCGATGATCGTCGGCCCCAGCATGGACACGCCGTTCCCGATGCTGCTCGGTGGCACCCGCGCCTCGGCGAACTCCTCGTTCATGATGAATTGCTCCATCACGCCCAGGCTCGCGCCGCCGTACTCCTTCGGCCACGCCGGCGCGATCCAGCCCCGCTCCGAGAGCTTCCCCTGCCAGCGCTTGTACCAGGGAGCGTCCCGCGGGGCCCGCTCCTCCCCGCCCTGCATGCCCTTGTCGGGGTCGTACTCCCGCGGGCGCTCGTTCTCGATGAAGGTGCGTACCTCTTCGCGGAAGGCGGCCTGCTCCGGGGTGTCCTGGAAGTCCATGGGTCTCTCCGCGCCCCCTTCAGGGGCCGCCCGAACGCTACCAGACCCCCTATAGGCCGTAAACGGCCAGTCCCCTCACTCCATCTTCCGCAGCGCCGGCTGTGTGGTGAACGCCAGCGTGGTCAGCGCGAGCAGGATGCCGCCGCTGATCGCCATCCAGATCGGGGCGCCCATCCAGGTCGCCATGAGACCCGCAAGCAACCCGCCGAACGGTCCGATCCCCTGGAAGGCAAGGGTGTGGATTCCGACCACCCGTCCCATCATCTCCGGAGGTGTGTTCGCCTGCACCAGCGACTGGTTCAGGTTCATGAAGATGCCCCCGCCCATGCCCCCGATGAAGATGACCGCGGCCGTCACGGGGTACCAGTTGGAGAGGCCCAGGGCGGGCAGGATGAACCCCGCCATCATGAGGGAGCCGATGAACCAGCCCCCCTTGTTCTTGAGGTGCGGCACCGATGCGATGGCGAGCGAGCTGATAACCATCCCAAGGCCCATGAAGGTGAAGAGCAGGCTCGCCTCGAACGCTTCCCGCCCGAGCTCCTCCTTTGCCACCTGCGGCAGCAGCGTGCCGAACGGCCCCATCATGAAGATGCCGGTGACCCCCAGCAGGAGGATCAGCGAGCGGATGCCCTGGTGGTCCCAGACGAAGCGCATCCCCTCCTTCAGGTCCGTGAGCGGATCCTGGCGTTGGTCAGGCCTGCGCGCGTCCGGCACCCGTAGCGGGATCAACGCCAGCGTCCCGACGAACAGCAGGACTCCCTGGCCGATGAACGCCCCGCCGATTCCCCACGCCGAGATGAGCGCGCCTCCCATCCCCACCCCCACGATCTGCGAGATGTTCATGGCCATGCTCATCATCACGATCGCCTTCAGGAGCGTGTCCCGGTCGACCACCGTGGGCACGATCGCGTTCCGTACCGGGAGCCCCACCGCGATGGTCGCCCCCACCCCCACCGCCAGCACCAGCGCCAGCACCGTCGTCATCGCTCCCGCGATGATGATCACGCCCGCCGTCACCGTTACCGCCACGGCGACGAGCTGGCTCCCGAGCACGAGCGAGCGCCGGTTGATCCGGTCCGCCAGCACTCCCGCGGGAATCGTCATGAAGAGCACGGGGATGCCCAGCGCGAAGAACACCGTCCCGGACCAGCCCGGGCCTCTCCCCAGGCCGCCGTCCTCAACCGCCTCAATGACGAGCCAAACGAAGGCGAAGCGCTGCATCGCCTGCACGAGGGCGAAGCTCAGCGTATTGATCCAGAGGTACGTGAACGGCCGCGACTTGAACGCCGAGAACGTCTCGATGGTCGGGAGGGAGGGGCGCGTGGCAGGACCTGCCGGAGCCGCCCGGGCGCTCTGAGCCTGTTCGGTCACCCGTCGCATCCTACAGGGCGGCCCTGCGCGTGCGTCCCCCGCCGGGCGGCTCCGCTATAGTCCCGCCAGCCGAGTACGAGGAGGCTCCAGATGGCAGGCAAGCTCGAAGGCAAGGTGGCGGTCATCACCGGCGGAGCCAGCGGCATCGGCCGCGCAACCGCCGAGATCTTCGCCGACGAGGGCGCCAACGTCGTCATCGCCGATCTCCAGGATGGCGCCGACTCCGTCGCCGCCGTCCGCGAACGCGGCCGTGAGGCCATCTACGTCCGCACCGACACGAGCGACGAGGCCTCCTGCGAGGCCCTCGCCGATGCCGCCGTCGAGGCCTTCGGCGCCATCGACGTCCTCCTGGCCGGCGCCGGCATCAGCAACTGGCGCTACATGGACCCCGAACCCGTTCAGGCGAGCTCCGTCGGCGTGAACGACTCCTTCCTCGTGCACGCCCCCGTCGAGGCCTTCCAGAAGGTGCTCGACGTGAACCTGACCGGCGTGTTGCTCTCCGACCGCGCCGCCGCTCGCCGGATGATCGAGGCCGGGAACGGCGGCGTCATCATCAACATCGCCTCGATCATGGCGAAGGTGCCCCAGGTCGGCGTCGGGCCCTACTGCGTCTCCAAGGCCGGTGTCTGGATGCTGACCAAGGTGCTGGCCATGGAGCTGGCCTTCCACAACATCCGCGTCAACGCCATCGGCCCCGGCTTCATCGAGACCCCCATGACCGCTGGCCTCAGCGAGAGCGAGGTCGGAGCAAGCTGGTCCATGGGCCTCACGCCCATGAAGCGCATGGGCGTCCCCGAAGAAGTCGCCAAGACCGCCCTCTTCCTCGCCTGCGACGACTCCAGCTTTTATACCGGCGCCCTGCTCCACCCCCACGGAGGCGTCTTCACCGACTAGGAACCCGGGCTTGTCCCCAGCGCCTCTACGACATGCGTCGCAGGGCCGGTTGCGTGACGAACGCCCCCGTCGTGAGCACGAACAGGATCGCCCCGCTGATCACCATCCAGACAGGGGCCCCGAGCCAGACCGCCATGAATCCCGCCAGCATTCCGCCGAACGGCCCCACCCCCTGGAACGCCAGCGTGTGAATGCTCACTACCCGACCCATGATCTCCGGCGGCGTGTTGGCCTGCACCAGCGTCTGGTTCAGATTCATGAAGATTCCCGCGGCCACGCCTCCGCAGAACATCACGGCGGCCGTCACCGGGTACCAGGGCGAGACCCCCAGCAGGGGCACCACGATGCCCGCCGAGATCAGCGTGCCGATGACCCAGCCTCCCTTGTTCTTCAGGTGCGGTACGGAGGCGATGGTGAGCGAGCTGAGGACCGTGCCGATGCCCATAAATGTGAACAGCAGGCTCGCCTCGAGTGCATCCCGCCCCAGCTCCTCCTTCGCGATCTGCGGAAGGAGCGTGCCAAACGGCCCGATAAGAAAAATGCCGGCTATCGCGAGCAGGATGATGAGCGTGCGGATGCCCTGGTGGTCCCAGACGAAGCCCAACCCCTCCCGCAGCTCGTGGAGCGGCTGCCGGTGCTGCTCCGCAGAGCGGACGTTGGGAACCCGAAGCGGGATCAGCGCCAGCGTCCCCACGAACAGCAGCACCCCCTGCGCGATGAACGCCCCGCCGATTCCCCATCCCGCGATGAGCAGGCCCCCCAGTCCCGCCCCGACGAGCTGGGAGATGTTCATCGCCATGCTCATCATCACGATCGCCTTCAGGAGCGTGTCCCGGTCGACCACCGTGGGCACGATCGCGTTGCGCACCGGCAGGCCCACGGCGATGGTGGCGCCAACTCCTGCCGCCAGCAGCAGCGCCAGCACCGTCGTCATCGCGCCTGCCACGATGATCACGCCCGCCGCCACGGTTACCGCCACCGCCACGATCTGGCTGCCGAGCACGAGCGAGCGCCGGTTGATGCGGTCGGCGAGCACCCCCGCCGGAATCGTGAAGAACAGCACCGGGATGCCAAGGGCGAAGAACACGGCCCCGGACCACCCCGACCCCCTCCCCAGCCCGCCGACGTCGACCGCCTCGATCACGAGCCAGACGAACGCGAAGCGCTGCATCGCCTGTACGAGGGCGAAGCTGAGGGTGTTGATCCAGAGGTACGTGAACGGGCGCGACTTGAACGCCGAGAACGTCTCGATCGTGGGAAGCGAGGGGCGGGCGCCGGCGCGCGCCGGGGCGCTCTGAGCCTGTCCGCTCATCCGCGCATCATAGAGCGCCCACCGCCACCGCTTCGCGACGGTTCAGGAGCCGAGTTCCCTCCGCTCGCGCCACAGCCCCTCCAACTCGCGCTCGGCAATGCGCCACCCTGCGTCCGTGCGCACCAGCACGTCGCGGTAGACCCCGCCCGTCACGACCATGCCCCCTCCTGCCTCCTCCCGCTCGATCTGCGTTGCGTGCAGGTAGGTCGTCGCTGTCGCCCAGTCCCCATCGAGCACGACCTCGTGATTGCCCAGCAGGTGCTGCTGGGCCACGAAGTCCACCGTCATGCCCTTCACGAACTCGGCGACTTCCTCGCCGCTGTGGAACTCCCGCCCGCCGCCGTACCGGACCACGGTCTCGGGCGCGAAGCACGCCGCCAGCCCCTCGTAGTCTCCCGCGTCGATCGTCGTGCCGTACCGGTTGATCACGTCGACGATCGCGATCCGGTCGTTCTGCTCGCGCAGTGTTTCCGTCATGGAATGCCTCCTCGGGTGTTCACCGTCACGGGTCGCCGGTAGCGGGGGACGCAGCGGGCCCACCGCTCCCCCGTCGCCTCCAGAGCCGGCCCCCTCCGAGGCCAAACGAGAGCACGGCTGCCGCCGCCATCAGCAGCGCTGCCACGAAGAACGTCTCATCCATCGTCTGGCGGACGACATCGATCAGCTCTTCCTCGGTGATTTCGAAGAGGCTCTCCGAGAAGAGCGCCCCGGCCCGCTGGTCGAACCGCCCCAGCCCCTCGGACCCCAGCAGGGCCATACCGACCACCATTCCCAGCGTCTGGAAGACCTGCAGCACGGCTGTGGCCGAGGCCCGCCGCCCCGCCTCTACGCCCTCCATGATGGTCGCGTAGAGGGAGGCGTCGGCGAGGGTGAAGCCGAGCCCCGCCAGACCAAGCGCCGTCCACAGCGCGATCTGGCTCGGTTCGGACGCCCAGCCGGACATCGCGAAGAGGCCCGCTGCGGCGATCACGAAACTCACGACGGTCGTCAGGCGGTAGCCGGCGATTGTCGCCAGCGCTCCCCCGGCGATCCCTCCGACCGCCATGAACAGCACCATCCGCCCGAGCATCAGCCCGGGACCCGTGCCCTCCATCTCCCATACCACCTGCGCCATCAGGGGTACGTTCACCAGCGCCGTGATCAACGCCATCCCCTCCAGCAGGAAGACGGCGTTTGCTAAGGCGACACGCCGGATGCGGAACATGCGCATGTCGATGAGCGGGGCCGAGACCCGCAACTGGCGCCACACGAACAGGGCCACGAACACCGCCGAGGCCCCGTAGAGCGACAGGATCATCCAGAGCTCGCGCAGGCTCTCGCCCGCCCCTGCGATGGCGAACGTCAGGGCCGCCAGCCCCACGGCAAGCAGCAGTCCCCCCTGCCAGTCCACCTGCTCGTTCGACCGCGGGGGAGCCGAGGCGCGGCGCGCCAGCACCAACACCAGGATCAGGATCGGCAGAGCCAGGACGATGTTCATCCAGAACAGCCCCCGCCAGCCGATCCAGACCCCGATGAGCGTCCCCCACAGCGGACCTGCCAGGCTCGATGCATCGTCCAGCGTCGAGATCGACCCGAGACCTATCGTGCGCTGCGAACCCGGCAACGCGTGGGCCGCAATCGCCAGACCCACCGGCACGAGCGCTCCGCCCCCCACCGCCGTCACCGCCCGCGCGATCGTCAGCACGGTGATGTTGGGCGCGAACGCCACGAACACGGAGCCGCCCATGAAGATGAGCATGCCGATGACGAAGATGCGGTAGTGCCCGTGCACGTCCGCCAGCCGGCCCATCAGCGGCAGGGCCACCGTGTACCCCAGCAGGTACCCGTTCAGGATCCATGAGGCCTGCTCGAGCTCGTCTACGGCAACGCCGAGATCGCCCAGCATGTCCGTAAGGACGGGTACCACGAACGTCTGGTCGAAGCCCCCGATGAAGACTCCGAGTCCGAGCGCAATCACCACCGGCCAGGCTGATCGAGCCCCGACCGCTGCGCCCTGGGCAACCGTCACGGCAGCGGCGGCTCGATGGGCTCCACGTCGTTGAAGCTCGAGAAGCTCAACCGCCGCAGGATGTCCACCGGCTCCTCGGCGGTCAGCTGCCCAAGCAGGTAGATGCGGTAGATGATGTTGTCGTCTTTCCCGATCCAGATCGTGCCCTTCACGTCGTAGCCCGGCACGGCCGAGTCGAGAAACGCCGTCAGGTCGCCCGAGTCGATCGTCCCCTCAACCACCCACGTGAGCACCCCGTCGATCTCTTCCTCCCCCGTCAGCGTCGGATTCGCTGCTCCGCGAATGACCGCCGCCACCCCTTCCGACGGATTGAACAACCCGTTCAGGGGATTGCCGCCCTCCAGCGGCAGCCACATCGTCTGGTCGAACGGGTTCGTCACCCAGGCGTCTTCGCCGACTCCTACCAGGCTGACGTTGACGTTGATGCCGCCGAACTGCCGCGCCTTCGCCTTCACCTTCGCGTCGAGCTGGTCGGGAAGGATGACGTCACCCTCGATCGTCTCCATGTCGACCGAGAGCTGTTCCATCGGAGACGTCTCGCCGTCGAAGTCGAGGGCGAAGTGGAAGCTCTGCATCTCCAGGAACTGCCCCACCGCCGCGTCGAGAAGTTCTGCAACGTCCGGCGGTCCGCCCTCGTCGCCGCCCTCGTCGTCCCCGTCACCGCCCCCGCAGGCGACCAGCGCCACGCACCCAACCGCAACCGCCGCCCACCCCCACAACCTTGCCCGTCCCTTTACCCGCATCGCGGCGGCATTGTGCCGTGTTCGGGACCGTTCGTCACCCATCCCGCCCTCCCGCGATCACACTGCCATCCGGTAGGCTAGGTCGTGGAACCCCGAGGGAGGCGTAAGCATGACTACGATCGAGGAACGCAGCACCCCCAAGGCCGGCTACAAGGTCGTCGGCAGCCGTCCCATCCGCCACGACGGCGTCGACAAGGTGACCGGGCGCGCCCAGTACGGCGCCGACATCAACCTGCCCGGCACGCTGCACGGCAAGATCCTGCGCAGCCCCCACGGCCACGCCCGCATCGTCTCCATCGATACGAGCAAGGCCGAGGCCCTCCCCGACGTCAAGGCCGTCGTCACCGGCGCCGATGTCCCCATCGTGCAGGACATGATGATCGACTTCGGCGAGACCATGGGGAACGCCCGCCTCCTCGCCGAGAACTGCCTCGCCCAGGAGAAGACGCTCTACAAGGGCCACGCCGTCGCCGCTGTCGCCGCCTCCAATCCCCACGTGGCCGAGGAGGCCCTGGACCTCATCGAGGTCGAATACGAGCCCCTCCCCGTCATCCTCAACGCGCTCGACGCCATGTCCGAGGACGCTCCCCTCCTCCACGACGCCATGACCACCCGCTCCATCGCTGAGCGCTTCACCCGCGGCGATGACACGGGCGTCCACAGTAACGTCGCCAGCCACCTCCAGTTCAAGCGCGGCGACCTCGACGAGGGCTTCGCGAAGGCCGACGTTGTCGTCGAGCGCGAGTTCACCACCAGCACCGTGCACCAGGGCTACATCGAGCCCCACACCTCCACCGCGCGCTGGGATCCCGATGGTCACGTCACCATCTGGACGAGCACCCAGGGCGCCTTTGGCATCCGCGGCCAGGCAGCCGCCATCCTCGGCGTCCCCGAGGGCAAGGTCACCGTCATCCCCATGGAGATCGGCGGCGGCTTCGGCGCCAAGACCTACGTCCACGTCGACCCCGTTGCCGCCCTCCTCTCGAAGAAGAGCGGCGCGCCGGTGAAGGTCACCATGAGCCGCACCGAAGTCTTCGAGGCCTCTGGCCCCACTTCCGCCACCACCATCCGCGCCAGGATCGGCACGACCAACGACGGCGACATCACCGCCGCCGAGCTCTGGATGGCCTACGAGGCGGGAGCCTTCCCCGGTTCCCCCGTCGGCGCCGGCGCTTCCACCGCCCTCGCCCCCTATGACATCGAGCACCTCGTCGTCGACGGTTACGACGTCGTCGTCAACAAGCCCAAGGTTGGCGCCTACCGCGCCCCCGGCTCCCCACAGGCCGCCTTCGCCGTCGAGAGCGTCATCGACGAGCTCGCCGAGAAGATCGGCATGGAGAGCATGGAGTTCCGCCTCAAGAACGCCACGAAGGAGGGGGATCGCATGCCCAACGGCATGCCCTTCCCCACCGTCGGCTGCGTCGAGGTCGAGAACGCAATCGTCAACCATCCCCACTTCTCCGCCCCCATCGAGGGGCCGAACCGCGGACGCGGTGTCGCCATGGGCTTCTGGTTCAACGGCGGCAACCAGTCCTCTGCCACCGTCACCGTCAACGCCGACGGCACCATCGCGCTCGTCACCGGCTCCGTCGACATCGGCGGCATGCGCGCCGTGCTCGCGATGCAGGCTGCTGAAACCCTTGGCCTCTCCGTCGACGAGGTGCAGCCCACCGTCGGCGACACCGATTCCATCGGCTGGACGGGGGTGACCGGCGGCAGCCGCACCGCCTTCTCGACCGGCATCGCCACCATCACTGCCTCCGAGGACGTGAAGCGCCAGATGACCGAGCGCGCCGCCATCCTTCTCGAAGCGGACGTCGATGATGTCAGCTTCGAAGACGGCGTCTTTTTGGCGGGCGACAAGCAGATCACCTGGAAGGAAGTCGCCGGCAAGCAGCTCCGCACTGGCGGTCCCATCAGCGCCTCCGCCAGCTCCAACCCGACCCGCGTCGGGCCCGCCTTCGCCGGCAACATCGTCGACGTCGAAGTCGATCCCGAGACGGGCAAGGTCGACATCCTCCGCTTCACCTGCGTCCAGGACGCCGGCACCGCCATCCACCCCAGCTACGTGGAGGGGCAGATGCAGGGTGGCGCCGTCCAGGGGATCGGCTGGGCTCTCAGTGAGGAGTACGTCTGGCAGGAGGACGGCGCCATGTCGAACGCCAGCTTCCTCGACTACCGCATGCCCACCAGCCTCGACCTGCCCATGATCGACACCGAGATCGTCGAGGTGCCGAACCCCGGCCACCCCTACGGCATCCGCGGCGTCGGTGAGGTACCCATCGTTCCGCCGATGGCCGCCATTGCCAACGCCATCCGCGATGCCACCGGCGTGCGCATGACGCACCTGCCGATGTCGCCGGGCAACGTGCTCGAGGCCCTGGGAGCAGTCGAGCCGGAGGACTAGCGAGGGGCTCGTGGCCACCGTCTTCATCCCCTCGCTACTCGAGGGCCTCACCGGCGGCGCTCGTACCGTCGAGGTATCCGGCCGCAACCTGCGGCAGGTCATCAACGCCCTCGACGAGCGCTACCCCGGCATGAAGGAGCGCCTCCTCGACGAGGACGGCGCTCTCATCCCCGAGATCCTGGCCGCCATCGACGGCGAGACGAACCACCTCGGCCTCCTCCAGCCCGTCACCGAGACCACCGAGATCCAGTTCGTCCCCGCCATCGGCGGCGGCTGAGTGCTCCGGGAACGGGTGGGGTAAATCGGCCACATGGGTGCTAGCGTCTGTCCGTGATGAGCCTGCCGGTAGGTCGAAGAACCGCCCTCATGGCGCTGACGGCGCTGATCGCGACAACGCTCGCGGCCTGCGGCGGCGACGCCTCCACGCCCCCATCCCCACCTGCCACCCCTACCCCGACCGTCGCCGCCACGTCCACCCCGACCGCCGCTGCCACGCACACCCCGACTGCCGCCGCCACGTCCACCCCGACCGCCGCTGCCACGCACACCCCGACTGCCGCCGCCACGTCCACCCCGACCGCCACGGCTACCTCCACGCCAACTGCCGCCGCCACGTCCACCCGGACCGCCACCGCCACGCCCACCCCGACCGCCACGCCCACCCCGACCGCTACCGCCACGCCCACCCCGACCGCCACGCCCACCGCGAGGCCCGTGACAGTCGTCAGCCCGCAGCTCGCCAGCGTTGTCCTTGATGCACCTCCTGGTCCCTTTGTCGCGATCGCCGTCGGAGGGCACCGTGACGCCTGTGCGATTGCGGAGTCTGGTGAGATCGTTTGTTGGGATTGGGGTGCCAGCGCCGATGCAAGCATGTGGTCGGGCCTCTATGTCGCCATTGACGCAGGTGTAGGCGCGACTTGCGCCGTCACGGGTGCTGGCGAGGCTGTCTGTTGGAGGGGGGACGAGATCGCCGGTGACGTGCGGTCTGGCGGCTACACCGCGATCAGTACGAACGGACGCTACACCTGCGCCGTTACGGATGTCGGCGAGTTGCGCTGCTGGAGCCTCTCTGGAGACCAAGGCGCGTCAACCTCCGGGGACGAAGGCGGTGGCACAGAGTCGCCGTTGGGGGTGCCTGCCCCCGCCGGTGACCCCTTCGTTGCGGTGACCGTTGGCGACGCGGTCTTCGTTGATCCGCCCATCACCGGTACGACCGTCTGTGCCGCCAGAGTCGGCGGAGGGCGTGAATGTTGGCTGTATGTGCCGCCATACCACACCGCAGGGCGCGTGGTGCAGGGTTCCGAAGACGTTGACCCTTCCGCCCCTCTCGTTGATGGGGACTTCTGCAGCGTGAATGGCTGGGGCTTTCCGGACTGCGACGAGTACGGCGCCCGCTACACGGTAGTCAGCAGAAGCCGCGAGCATGTCTGTGGCGTTACTCCCCATGGCGTCGCCGAATGTCGCGTGGCGGATCCCTTTGACCTGGCGTACGGGGCGCTCAACGTGATGGAACCCCCAGATGTCTCCCCCGCGCGCTACGTCGCCATCAGCATGACGTCCATTGCGAGGGAAGCGGATGGGGAGGCGTATACGGAGGTGTATGGCTGCAATGGCCCTGTGGACCTGTGTCCCGACAGCGACTTCGTCGCCTGCGCCCTTACGGATGCGGGAGAGGCCGTCTGCTGGAGGTCCGTGAAGCACAAGATCGCCCCGCCGGACCCCCAGCCGGGGCGCTACGTTGCCGTTAGCGATGGGGGCTACCACACCTGTGCGCTCACGGAAGAAGGCGCGGTCGCCTGCTGGGGCTGGAACAACTTCGGACAGGCGGGCACTCCGTCGGGGCGCTACAAGGCAATCAGTGCGGGGTCCCACCACACCTGCGCCCTCGCCGAGGGTGGCGACATCGTGTGCTGGGGGCTGGTCGACCAACCCCCTCCAGGGACGTACACGGCTCTCAGCGACAGCGAGACAGGTACGTGTGCACTCGGCATCGACGAGTGGTGGGTCTGCTGGGGCTCGACTGAATACAGGAGCTACACTGAAGTCCTGCCAGAGGTCGGACGCTGGGTGGCCATCAGCCTAGGTGAGGGGCCGTATTGCGGCGTACGGGAGCAATTCCGAACGGCGTTCTGCTGGAACCAGTTTGGGAGCGCGCCGCCGGGGCCGTTTACGACGATCGGCGTCGGTGAGTACCGGACCTGCGCCCTGACCGACGCCGGCGAGGCTGTTTGCTGGGGGTGGCGTGGCTCCCCGGACGACGATGTCCCAGCTGGTTCCTACACGGCCCTTGCTGTTGGACGGCACCATGCCTGTGCGCTGACCAACGCTGGAGAAGTAGCTTGCTGGGTGTGGTCGTACGAGAAGGACAAGAGCGGTGAAGTGCACAGAACCCCTTGGGAGGACGCCCTGACCAAACCGCCGCCTGGCCCCTTCACCGCAATCAGTTCCAGCAAGGATCGCTCCTGTGCGGTGACCGAAGCAGGCGCAGTGGTGTGCTGGGGCGATCACTCCTACTCCGTGCCTCCCGAAGCAGTGTGGTCGCCGATGTAGCTTGGCCCACTTGCATCCCCGCTATCATCCGCCCCCACAGGGCCCCATGCCCGTCGGACCTAACGACATCGAGACCGCCCGCCAGCTCTTCGGGGATGGTGGCTGGGGCAGCGGCGATCTCTACGGCCCCGACCAGTGGTTCGCCGACGACGCCGTCATGCGCGACATCGTCAACTACGACGGCGCCATGCGCGGCAAGGACGAGATCCGCGCCTTCTGGGGCAGCTTCTGGCGCAACCGCAAGTACGGCATGGCCGTGCGCGTCCCCGCCGAGGAGATCTACGTTGCCGAGAACCACCGCGGCGTCGCCGTCATGTGGATGGCCTACTCCCAGATCACCTACGAGAGCGACGAGAACTTCGGCAAGTGGCGCTGTTTCGAGGGCATGTCCCGCCTCGAGTTCAACGACGAGGGCAAGGTCACTCTCGAGGTTGACTACCACCACGGCGTCCAGGGCATGTGCGATAGCTGGGTTGAGCACTGGAACGCCCGCCGCGCCATGAAGTGGGAGGATCTCGGCGCCATCACCGGCGCCTAGGCCCCGTCCCCTCACGCTCCTCCCTCCCTCGGTATGATTCGCGCCGCACGACCAAGGAGGCGCAACCATGCCCGTCGGACCCAATGACATCGAGACCGGACGCAAGCTCTTCGAGGAGGGCGGCTGGAGCAGCGGCGACCCCTACGGCCCCGACCAGTGGTTCTCCGACGACGCCGTCATGCGCGACATCGTCAGCCACGCCGAGGCCCTGAACGGCAAGGAGGAGATCCGCCAGTTCTGGGCCAGCCGCCAGGTTGGCATCACCCTGCGCGTCCCCGTCGAAGAGGTCTATGTCGCCGAGAACCACCGCGGCATCTGCATCCTCTGGATGGCCTACTCCCAGGTGATGGACGAGAACGACGAGAACTACGGCAAGTGGCGTTCCTTCGAGGGCGTGTCCCGCCTCGAGTTCAACGACGAGGGCGAGGTCACCCTCGAAGTCGACTACCACCACGGTGGCCAGGGCTACGTCGATAGCTGGGTCGAGCACTGGAACCGGCGCCGCGCCATGAAGTGGGAGGACCTCGGCGCCATCACCGGCGGACCGTTCGATGACTAGGCTCGAAGGCCGCGTTGCCCTCGTGACCGGCGCCGGACGCTACCGCGGCATCGGTCGCGCCATCGTGCTGCGCCTTGCCGAGGAGGGCGCCGACATCGTCGTGACCGCTCGCCGGCGCGACCCCTCCACCTTCCCCCCGCACGAGCAGGAGATGGGCTGGAACGGCATCGAGAGCGTCGCCGAGGAGGTGCGCGGCATGGGCCGCCGCGCCCTTGCCATCGACTGCGACGTGACCGACAAGGACGACCTCCAGCGCACCGTCGATGCCGCGGTCGCTGAGCTCGGCGGCATTCACATCCTCGTGAACAACGCCGCCCTTCCCAGCGAGGCTGGCGCCGCCCCCATCCTCGAGATGACCGACGAGAACTGGTACGAAACCGTCGACGTGAACCTCCACGGCCTCTACCACACCATCCGCGCCGTCGGCCGCGAGATGGTGAAGGGCGGTGGCGGCAGCATCATCAATATCTCCTCCACCGCCGGACGCATCGGCATCCCCAACTACGGCGCCTATTGCGCCACCAAATGGGCGATGCACGGCCTCACCCAGCAGCTCGCCCTCGAGCTCGCCAAGGACAACATCCGCGTCAACATCGTCTGCCCGGGCTCCACCGACACCGACATGATGGACGGCACCTTCGGCCGATACGACGAGGTCGCCGGCGCCGAGCCGGGCACCTCCAAGGCCGCCATCCGCCGCGCACTCCTCATGGGCCGTCAGGCCACCGTCGAGGAACAGGCCGCCGTCGTCGCCTTCCTCGCCTCCGACGACTCGTCCTACATGACGGGCCAGGCTCTGAACGTTGACGGCGGCAGCCGCATGGACTGATCGTCGCCCTTGAGTCCCACCCCAGCCCGCAGGAGGCCAACATGCAGCTCCGCTACGTGAAGACCCTTGAGGAGGTGCGCCGCCTCCAGAAGCTCTACGCCACCCCCGAGTTCGAGTCGTTTCGCGGCATCGCCGCCAGCTTCCGCACCGACCCGGACGTCATCGCGGCGATTCTCCCCCCGCCCCTGGAGCCGGCCGACGAGCCCATTGCCTCCGTCAGCGTTTCCCACATCGGTGTCAGTAACACCCTCCAGCCCTTCGGTGCGGGCGGCCTCAACGTTCGCTGCCAGTACGAAGGCATCGTCGGCGACTACCCCATCACCATGCCGATGTCGACCGACAGCGCCGTCATCTTCGGCCGTGAGCTGTACGGCGAACCCAAGAAGGTCGCCAACATCCACGTCCGCCGCGACGGCGACGAGATCACCGGCACCATCGAGCGGTACGGGCAGGTGTACATCGAAGTCCGCGGCCGCGTCGTAGAACGCCTTGAGGGGCGGGAGTCCCCGGAGAGTTCGCGCTTCTACTTCAAGTTCATGCCCGCGCCCGACGGCCGCGGCTTCGACAACGACCCCGTTCTCGTGCGCGTGCGCCACACCGGCCGCACCCGCTTCATCGAGAGCCTTGAGGGCGAGGTGCTCCTGCGCGAGTCGCCCCACGACCCCGTCGCCGACATCCCCATCCGCGAGCTTCTCGGTGTGAGCTACAGCGAGGGCGATACCTATACCCACGGCGAGATTCTCACGCGCGTCCCCGGCGAGTCGTTCCTGCCCTACATGTTCGGCAAGGTCGACGACCTCGAGTTGCTCGCGACGCAGGCTCCGGGCAACTCCTCTGCGGGAACCTCTTCGCCGTGAAGTTCGGCCTCGTCGCCACGGGCGGGGGCGCCCTGAACGACACGATCGCCGAGGTCGACGAGTTCGGCTTCGAGACGTTCAACGTCGTCGACCACCCCTCCTTCGACCAGCCCGATGCCTGGACCTACCTCGCCTGGGTGGCGGGTCAGACGCAGCACATGCGGCTCGGCACGCACGTCACGGGCATGCCCTTCCGCCCCCCCTTCCAGCTCGCCAAGCAGGTCGTCACCGTCGACACCCTCTCGAACGGGCGCGCCGTCCTCGGCATCGGTACGGCCTACGAGCACGCCGACTTCGAGCCCTACGGCTTCGAGATGCTCGACTTCCTCGACCGAGTCGAGCAGCTCGAGGAGGGTATCCAGCTCCTCAAGTCTTTCTGGACGCAGGAGACGACCGAGTTCGACGGCAAGCACTATCGCCTCGAAGGGGGCGCGACCTTCGCGCCAAAGCCGGTGCAGCAGCCCCACCCGCCCATCATGATCGGACTCAATCGCCGGGGCGCCCTCCTCCGCCTCGCCGCCCGCCAGGCCGACGCCATCAACACCTGGCAGCTCGGCCCGGCCCAGGTCGCCGAGCTCGCCGAGCATGCCCGCGACGCCTGTGTCGACATCGGCCGCGACCCGGCCACCCTCGCCATCACGTCCGACGTCATCCTCGCCCGCGGCCAGACCCGCGAGGCCGCCGACCAGATCGCTGGTGGCATCGCCCAGATGGCGCGCGGCTGGGGCCGCTCCGTGAAGGTCACGCAATGGGACCACAGCGGCGTCCTCTTCGGCGATGGCGACAACATGCTCGAGCAGGTCGCCGGCTTCGCCGAGGTCGGTGTCGAGGAGGTCGCCATCTCCTCATCGGACTTCGACGACATCGCCTGGTTCGCTGAGAACGTGATCGCCCGCAACTCCTAGCGCAGGTGCTCCGCGTTCCGGATCACGAGCAGCCACGTCAGCACCGCCGAGACCGCCACCAGCACCACGCTCGCGAGCCCCATGTCCGCGAGGAAACCGTCCTCGTTCGCGTTCCAGATGCGTGTCGCCAGCGTCTCGAAGCCCACCGGCGAGGCCAGCAACGTCGCCGGCAGCTCCTTCATCGTCGAGAGCAGCACGAGCCCCCCGCCTGCCGCCAGTGCGGGCGCCATCAGCGGCGCCTCGATCCGCAGCAGCCGCCGCAACCTCCCCGCTCCAAGCGTCTGCGCCGCCTCCTCCAGCCGCCGGTCGACGGTCGCGACGCCCACCTCAGCGCTACGAAGCGCCTGCACTCCGAAGTGCACCACATACGCGAAGATCAGCAGCGGCAGCGTCAGATAGAGGAAGTCGAGCCCGGGCACCTTAAGTGCCATGAACACCACGGCCAGCGCAATCAGCAGCCCCGGCACGGCGAAGCTCCCCGCCACGATCGTGTGCACCGCCCCCGCCGCCCGTCCCCCGTAGCGACTCGTCAGGTAGGCCAGCGGAAGCACCACCACCACCGCCACCGCTGCCGTCACCACCGCCGCGATCACCGTGTTCAGGACCGGTTCGCCGAGCGCGCCGACATCGATGCTCGTGCGGTCGAAGCCGCTGCCGGTGTGCGCGAGCCCTCGGTACGCCCACCAGGCGAGCACGACCACCGGCGCGATCAGTCCGCCGCCCACGGACAGGACGGCCGCCAGGATCGCCGGCGCCTTCCAGGCTCCGAGCGCCACCCGTCGCGCTCTCACCCCACCCGGTGCGAGATGCGCCAGTGACCGGTTCGCCGAGGCGCGTTCCAGCCCCGCCACCGCCAGCGCCACCACCGCCAGGATCAGCCCCAGCGAGAACGCCAGCGGCGCGTCGTAGAGCCGGTTCACGAAGACGTTCGTCGAGAGCGTCGGGTACCCCATCAGCTTCACTACGCCGAAGTCGCTGACCACGTACAGGAACACGAGCAACGTGCCCGCCTGCACGGCCGTCCGTACCTGCGGCCACACGACGCGCCGGAATGTCCCCAGCCCGCCCTCTCCGAGCAGGCGCGACGCCTCCTCCAGCGACGGGGGCAGCCCCCCGATGCGCGCCGCCGCCGGCAGGTACACGTACGGGTAGCAGACCGCCGTCAGGACAAGGAACGCGCCCCAGAACCCGTCGAGGCGGCCGGGCGTGTCCAGCCCCAGCGGATTCAGCACCTCCTCCGCGAGCCCGCCGGGCGAGACCGCTGCCAGCAGCGCTGCCCCCGCCACGAACGACGGCAGCACCAGGGGCAGCGGGGCGATGACCCGCCAGGCCCCGCGCAGCGGCAGGTCCGTCCGCATCGTCAGCCATGCCAGCAGGGTTCCCACGGCCGCCGAAGCCGCCGACACGGTCACGGCGAGCAGCAGCGTGTTCAGGAGCGGGTCCGCCGTGTCGCGCGAGAACAGGATCGAGAGCGTCTCGCTCCCCTCGGTGATGTTTCGGGCGACCAGGTACCCCACCGGTACCGCGAAGAGGGCCGCGATCACGACCGCCGCCAGCCACAGCCAGAGCGGCCCGCGGATGCCCGCTGCCCGTCTGGCGGCGCCGATCAGGGCCGGCGCATGAAGCACGGTGGCTACGTTTCGAAGGCGACCGTCGGCGGGCCGTCGTACCGCACCGACGTGCGGTCGCCGTTGACGTATCGGGGTGCGCCGCTTGCGCGCACCATCAGCCGCTCCCCGTCGTCGCCCTTGAGCACGTAGAGCGTGTCGTGGCCGTAGAACTCAAGCTGCTCGACCTCCCACGCCTCTCCCGCATCCAGCGCCAGGTGCTCCGGTCGCAACAGCACCTCGCACGTCGCCGGCCCGGCCTCCGCCAGTGGCACGGAGCCCACGATGGTCTCTGCCGCCGCCCCGCCTCCCTGCCCGGGCACCACGTTCGCCTCGCCCACGAACGTCGCGACCCAGCGGTTCGCGGGGCGGCTGTACAGCTCGCTGGGTGGAGCGCTCTGCAGGACCCGGCCGTTCCGCATCACGATCACCTGGGCGCCCATCACGAACGCCTCCTCCTGGTCGTGCGTCACGAACACGCTCGTGATCCCGAGCGTGCGCAACAGCGACGCGACCTCCGTCCGCAGCTCGACTCGCAGCGCCGGGTCGAGGTTCGCGAAGGGCTCGTCCAGCAACAGCACTTCCGGGCCCGGGGCGAGCGCCCGCGCCAGCGCCACGCGCTGCCGCTGTCCGCCCGAGAGCGAGGTTGGCGAGCGCTTGCCCATGCCCGCCAGGCCCACGAGCTCGAGCGCTTGCTCGACGTCTCGTTCCCGTTCCGGCCCGCGCGGCAGGCCGAACGCCACGTTCTCGGCCACGCTCAGGTGGGGGAACAGCGCCCCCTCCTGGAACACCATCCCGATGCGGCGTTTCTCCGGCGGCCTCACGCGCTCGGGCGTGCTCAGCATCTCCCCGCCCGTGTGGATAGACCCCTCGTCCGGGCGCTCCAGCCCGGCAATGAGCCGCAGCAGCGTCGTCTTGCCGCAGCCGCTCGGCCCGAGCAGCGCCGTGACCGTCCCCGCCGGAACCGTGATCGAGACGTCGTCGACCGCCCGCACGTCCCCGTAGGAAAACGAGAGGCCGTTGGTGACGAGGTCACCGGCAGCCCCGTCCGAAGGACGAGGGTCCATCGCCAGTCGTGCGCGCGTCAGCAGTGCGAAAGCGCTCAAATTTGGCCTCAGCCCCGAGGTTAGCCACGGCAAAGTATCGCAGGTAGGCGTTCCTATCAAGTCGCCCCGTCGGGGAAATCCGCTACGATGGCCTTCGAGTTCCGGGCTCACGCCCGCCGGAGCGTGCATGAAGGCAGTCGTCCTTGCGGCGGGCCGTGGTCAACGCCTCAGCGAGACCGGCCCCAGCCTCCCCAAGCCCCTCGTCCCCCTCGCGGGCAAGCCTCTCGTCGGCCACACCCTCAACGCCCTTGCCGAAGCGGGGGCCGAGCGCGCGCTCGTCGTCACCGGCCACGGCGAGCGCGCCGTCCGCCAGGGCGCCCAGGAGTGGGCCCGCCTTCCCCTCGAGTTCGCCGCCAACCCCCGCTTCCACCAGGGCGCCTCCTACTCCCTCGCCTCCGCCCGCGACTTCTGTGGCGAGGAACCCTTCCTCCTCGTGATGTGCGACCATGCCTTCTCCCCGCAGCTCCTCCAGGCCCTCCTCGACTCCGCCGCCTCCGACCCCCTCGGCGATACCTGCCGGGTCGCCGCCGACCGTTCTTCCCGCACCGACGCCTACGCCGACGAGGCCACCAAGCTCGCCACCGACGACGCGGGCTTCGTGACCGCCATCGGCAAGTCCGTGGCTGACTGGGACGCGCTCGATGCTGGCGCCTTCGTCTGCTCGCCGGCCATCTGGAACGCCGTCGAGGCCGCCCCCGACGACTGTGGCCTCAGCGACATCTTCGCGGTCCTCGTGCGAGACGGCCGCCTGGGAACCGTCGATGTCAGCGGCCACTTCTGGTACGACATCGACACCGCAGCCGACCTGCGAGAGGCCGAGCGCCTCTTCGCCGCCGCGACGACCGGCGCCGCTAGTCGTCGATGACCGCCGTCACCTCGACCTCGATGTCGTAGCCGTCGCCCGACCCGCTGAAGACCGCCGTGCTCGCGGGGAAGCGGTCGCCGTAGAACGTCTCCCGGACCTTCGCCACCTCCGGCAGCTTCGTTCGGTCTGCCAGGTAGACGGTCTCCCGCACGACGTGGTCCATCGTCGCCCCCGCCTTCGCCAGCACGTCCACGACGCTCTCGTAGGCCTTCTGCGTCTGTGCCTCGATGCTGCCTTCGCCGGCGCCCACCTGCCCTGCCACGTAAACGGTGTTGCCTACCTTCACCGCCTGGCTGTAATGCCACGGCATGCTCTCCGGAAGCCGGAGAACGTCGATGTACTCTCGCGCCATCGTCAACCTCCCGCGGCCCAGGCCGCGCGCGCAGTCTACGCAGGGGAGGGAAGGCGGCTCAGGTAATGATCGCGATGAGTGCCAGGGCGATGAACAGCGGGATCAGTGCCAGCGCCGCATAGAACAGCGTTTCGGGAGGGAGGCGTCGGCGTTGGGTTACACCTCCGGTCAGCGCCACGCCCAGCGCCACCACTATGACGCCTGCCAGCACTGCGGTCAGGGGATTCACCAGGATGGCGAACATCACTAGCACGCCCAGCGCCGCCGCCACCACGATCCCCAACACCACCCAGTAGGACAGCCCGATCCACCACGAGAAAGCGGGAACGCTCCTGATCCGCCCTGCCACGAACCCAAGGAGACCCCGGTCCTGCTCTGACGTCACAGCCGCTCCCGGGGGGTGGTCCCAGCGCTCCACCATACCCGTCCCCGCCGATGTCGGGATGTAAGCCCGGTATCATGCGCGCCGTGAGCACCATGCAGGCGGTCTCCTGGGCCGGTCCCCGCGCCGTGGAGGTCATTGAGCGCGAGTTGACAGATCCCCCTCCCGGCTGGGTGCGCCTGCGCGTCGTCGGAGCCGGCATCTGCGGCAGCGATCTGCACAGCTACCGCCGTGGCGGTCCCGCCGTGAACACCCCCGGCCACGAGGTCGGCGGTGTGGTTGAGGCCGTCGGCGAAGGCGTCGAGCTGGAGACCGGAGCCAACGTCTCCGTCGAACCCGTCGCCGTCTGCTTCCAGTGCTACGAGTGCCTCATCGGCCAGACCTGGCACTGCCAGAACCGCGTCTTCCTCGGTGGCGACGGCGCCGGCGGCATGGCCGAGGCCATGCTCGCCCCCGCCACCTCCGTCTATCCCCTCCCCGACCCGGTCGCCCCCGAGGACGGCTCCCTCGCCGAGCCCGTTGCCGTTGCCGTGCACGCCGTCAGCGAGGCGGGCATCCGCCTCGGCACCCGCGCCGTCATCCTCGGCGCAGGTACCGTCGGCCTCGTGAACCTGCTCGTCGCTCGCCGCGCCGGCGCCACCGAGGTCTACCTCACCGCCCGCCACCCCTTCCAGGCTGAGATGGCCCGTGCCCTCGGCGCTACCGCCGTCTTCCCCGACGGCGAGACGGCTCGCCGGGAGCTGAAGGGCCTCCCCGTCGATGCCGTCATCGAAACCGTCGGCGGCAGCGCGCCCACCATCGACGAGGGCATTGCCCTCGTCCGCAACCGCGGCACCGTCGTCATGCTCGGCGCTTTCGGCAGCGAGGTCTCCCTGCCCGCCACGCCCCTCCTGCTGAAGGAGGTGCGCCTCATCGGCGCGGTCTGCTACGGACGCCCCGGGCCTCGCACCGAATTCGGCCTCGCCACCGACCTCCTCGACGAGCTCGTCGAACCCCTCCAGCCCCTGGTCACCCACACCTTCCCCCTCGATCGCGCCCCCGAGGCCTTCCACGCTGCCGATGACAAGTCATCCGGCTCCATCAAGGTGCGGTTGCTGCCATAGCGAGCGATCCCACCCCCACAAACACGGAACGCCTCGCGCCCACGGGAGCGGGGGAGCGGATCACCACGCTCGATGCCATTCGCGGCGTCGCCGTCCTCGGCATCCTCGCGATGAATGCCGTCTCTTTCGGCCTGGAGCCGGCCGCCTACTGGAATATCGGCGCGGGTGGTATCGATACCTGGTTCGACTGGGTCATCGGCGGCGCGGGCGAGATATTCGTCGACCAGAAGTTCATGGGTCTGTTCTCGATGCTGTTCGGCGCCGGCATCGTGCTCTTCTTCGAACGCGCCCGTGACAAGGGACGGCGCGCCGGCTGGCTCAGCTTCTGGCGCAACTTCCTCCTGCTCATCATCGGCATCCTCCACGTCGCCCTCTGGGATGGCGATGTGCTCATCCTCTACGCCATCTGCTCGGTCTTCCTCATCGCTCTGCACCGGCTTCGAGCAGCCATGCTGTTCGCGCTCGGGGGTCTGGCCATTCTGGGCGCCGTGGCGCTGGCGCTTGTCGTTCAGCCCACCATCGAGAGCGCCGCTGATCTTGGGCAGTTCTGGCTGCCGGAAGCCGAGTTGGCTCCCGACGCGGCGGAGGACAATTTCTCCGGAGAATTCGGCGCTGCCCGCGTCTTGGGCTGGTTCTTCGCGGATGGTTTCCTCCGCGCCCTCGGCATGATGCTGATTGGCGTCGCTCTCTATCGCACCGGTGTCATTACCGGCGCCCGTTCCCCGGCCTTCTACCGTCGCCTCGTGGTCTGGGGATTCGGCATCGGACTCCCCCTCTCGATTGGCGGCTTCGCCTGGATGGCCGCCACCGACTTCTCCGCCGACGTCGCCATCGTGGGCGCCATCCCCAACACGCTCGCGACCCTCCCCCTCGCTCTGGCCTACCTCAGCCTGATCGCGCTCTGGAACCTCCGCGGTGAGAGCGCCCTCCACCGTCGTATCCACGCCGTCGGTCGCATGGCCCTGACCAACTACCTCACGCAGACCATCATCGGCGTGATCGTCCTCCGCACGCTCTTCGAGCCGGGCGACCTGAACCGCAGCTGGATTCTCCTCTTCATCGTCGCCGTCTGGGTTGTACAGCTCGCGTGGTCCCAGCCGTGGCTCGACCGGTTCCGCTACGGCGCCTTCGAGTGGGTCTGGCGCTGCGCCACCTACCGCAGCCTCCAACCCCTGCGCGCCTGACTCGCGCCTCCGCCCGCCCCTGTGCCATGCTCCCCACGACTGCGGAGGGAAGACATGGGACGTCCGCTCGAAGGCATCCGTGTGCTCGACTTCACCTGGGCCCAGCAGGGCCCCTACGCCACGACGCTCCTGGCCGATATGGGCGCCGAGGTCATCAAGGTCGAACACCGCCAGGGGGAGCGCGGCCGAGGCGTTGGTGGCCGCCACGCCGCCCCCACCTCCTACTTCGTCGCCCACAACCGGGGCAAGCACAGCATCACCCTCGACGTGCGCCGCCCCGAGGCCCGCGAGATCGTCCGCCGCTTTGTCGAGCAGGTCGATGTCGTCGTCAGCAACATGCGGCCCGGCGCCATGGACCGCCTCGGCTTCGACTACGAGACCTTCTCCGCCCTCAATCCCCGCATCGTCTACGCCTGCGCCTCCGCCTTTGGCCCCCACGGCGACCGCACCCCCGTTCCCGGCAACGACATCATCGGCCAGGCCTCCGGCGGCATCATGCTCCGCAGCGGCCCCGAGGACGGTCCTCCCACCCCCACCGGCGCCGCCATCGCCGACCAGGTCGGCGCCATGATCCTCTGCTCGGGCATCCTCGCCGCCCTCGTGAAGCGCGAGCGCACGGGAGAGGGCGAGCAGGTCGACGTCTCCCTCTACGGCTCCCAGATCGCCCTCCAGTCCTGGGAGATCAACACCGAGTCCTTCTCCGGCGACACCGCTCCCCGCGCCGGACTCGGCCATCCCCTCCTCACATCCCGCTCAGTCTGGCGTTCCTACCAGACCGCCGACGGCTGGCTCGTCATCGGCGGCGCGACCACCGACAAGTTCGCCGCCCTCTGCGACGAGCTCGGCCTGAACGACCTCGCCGAGCAGTACCCCGACGACCGCTCCCGCGCCGCCGGCATGGCCGACATCCACCCCCACCTCGAGGCAGCCATCCGCAAGGGAACGACCGACGAGTGGATCGCCCGCTTCCGCGCCCGCGACATCTTCTGTGGCCCCGTCCAGACCTACGCCGACATCCTCGCCGACCCGCAGGCCCGCGCGAACGGCTACATCGCTGCCATGCCCCACGCCACCTATGGCGAGGCGCTCGTCGTGGGAAGCCCCATCCAGTTCGGCCGCGAGCCCCAGACTGAAGTCGCCCCACCCCCCGAGCTCGGCGACTCCACCGAGCGCTACCTCGCCCAGCTCGGCTACTCCTGGGACGAGATTGAAACCCTGCGGGACTCTGACGTCATCTGAGTCCTAGCCGCTCGCGAGCAGGTCGAGGATCTTCGCTGCCGTCCCACTCTGCTGGCGGTAGAACTCCGTGTACCCGCAGTTCTCACACGTCACGGCCGTGAACTTCTTGCTCTGCATGTCGAAGAAGCGCCCCCACTTCCCCGTGAAGAAAAGGTCTTCCGTCGTAAACGACGGGTTTGAGCACCTCGTGCACGTGTAGCTGATCGGTTCTGCCGTCATTCTTGTCCCCCTGTGCTGAATCGCGCGGGATCCAGCGTACCCGACAACCGAGGGCGCCCGATCTACTGGCGGGTCTCCGCAAAGGCCTCCTCGAGGAGCGCTGCCGCCTCGTCAATCTGCTCCTCCGTTGTGCTCGCCGGGGGCACGAACCGCAGGACGGAACCATCCCGCCTGAGGCTGAAGATGAGCCCGTTCTCGAGGCAGCGCCGGGCAATGGCACGGCCCTCGCTCGTTGCCGGCTCTTTCGTTTCGCGATCGCGGACCAGCTCGATGCCCAGCAGCAACCCCCGCCCCCGAACGTCGCCGACGATCTCGAAGCGCTCCGCCAGCGCCTGCAGCTTCGACTTCAGCCGCCCTCCCAGCCGTCTCGCGACGCCCGCCAGCCCCTCCCCCTCTAGTGTGTCCAGGGTCGCCCGTCCCGCCGCGCAGGCGAGCGGGTCGTTGGAGTGTGAGTGCGTGACGATGAACTCCTCCTCAACCACCCGTTCCTCGATCTCCGCCGAGGTGCTCACGGACGACAGGGTGATGCCGCCGCCGAAGTGCTTCGCCAGCGTGAGGATGTCGGGTACGACCCCTTCCTGCTCGAACGCGAAGGTATCGCCCGTCTTGCCCAACCCCGTCTGCTCCTCGTCCAGGATGAGCAGCATGCCCCGCTCTTCGCATCGCGCCTTGAGCTCGGGCAGCCAGCCCGGAGGCGGCTCGATCACGCCCCCGGCGGAGAAGATCGGCTCCGTCAACACGGCTGCCGGACGCGACGTGGTCTGGGCATCGATCAGCTCGAACGACGCGTCGAGGCAGGCAATGTCGCAGGAATCGGGCTTGAGCCCGATCGGGCAGCGGTAGCAGTACGGCGCGAGCATCGCCATCAGCCCTGGCTGTGGCGGACCGTACCCGCGGTGCCAACCCGCAAACGTGAGGGCCCGCGTCGTGTCCGACATGCCGTGGAAGGACACGTGGGGGCTGGCCACCTCGAACCCACCCGTGTACTTCCGCGCGATGTTGATCGCGGCCTCGTTAGCGTCGGCGCCCGACTGCAGGAACAGGCTCTTGCGCAGGGGCTCCGGGAGCAGCCGCGCGAGCCGTTCCGCCAGCCGGATCTCCTGGTCGTTGTAGTAGCTGCTGTGCGCGTGGATCAGCCTCTCGCAGGCTTCGGCCACGGCCTCGACGATGGCCGGGTGGTTGTGTCCCAGCCAGGCGCACATCTGCCCGGAGTTGAAGTCGAGATAACGCTTCCCGTTGATGTCCTCGACCTCGGAGCCCGCTCCGCGCACGAAGATCGGCCCTGAGCCCGAGGTGTCCATGCGCCCGCCGAAACTAAACCGGCGCGCAGCCTCAAGGAGGTCCCGCTCGGAGTCGCTCATGCTCGTCCCCCGCCGCTGTTTGGCTGGGGTCAGCGTACCGGAAGCGGCTAGATGACCGTCGGCGGCCGGTACTCCCCGAACACCTCGCGCATCGCCCCGCAGATCTCGCCCAGCGTGGCGTAGGCGCGTACCGCGTCGAGGATGGGCGGCAGCAGGTTGTCGTCGCCCTCGCAGGCCGCCTTCAGCCCCGCGATTGCGCTCGCGACCGCATCCGGTTCCCGCTCCCGGCGGTGGTGCTCCAGCCGCGACAGCTGCTCGTCCACGAGCCGCCGGTCGACGCTGAAGATGGTCTGCGGCTGGTCCCCGCCCTCCTGGAAGTCGTTGACCCCTACGACCACCTCGTCGCCCTCGTCGACGCGTTGCTGGTACTTCCAGCTCGCCTCCGCGATCTGGTTCTGCATCCAGCCGCTCTCGATCGCCGGCACCGAGCCGCCCATCGACTCCACGTCCGCCATGATCGCGACCGCCTGCCGCTCGAGGTCGTTCGTCAGGTGCTCCACGTAGTAGCTCCCCGCGAACGGGTCGACCGTGTCCGCGGCGCCCGTCTCGTGCGCGATGATCTGCTGCGTCCGTAGCGCGATGCGCTGCGCTTCGTCCGTCGGCAGCGCCAGCGCCTCGTCGAAGCAGCTCAGCGCGATGCTCTGCACCCCGCCCGTCACCGCCGCCAGCGTCTGCACGGCGGCCCGCACGATGTTGTTCTCCGGCTGCTGCGCCATCAGCGTGCTGCCACCCGTCTGCGTGTGCGTCCGCAGCATCATCGAGCGCGGGTTCTTCGCCCCGTACCGCTCCTTCAGCAGCCGCGCCCACAGACGCCGCAGCGCCCGGTACTTCGCCACCTCCTCGAAGAAGTGGTTGTGCGTGTTGAAGATCCAGCTGATGCGCGGCGCGAACTCGTCGATCTCGAGCCCCCGCGCCAGCGCCGCCTCGATGTACGCGCACGCGTTCGCGAACGTGAAGCCGATCTCCTGTGCCGCCGTCGAACCCGCGTCCCGGATGTGGTAGCCGCTCACGCTGATCGTGTTCCAGAGGGGCACGTCCTTCGCGCAGAACGCCATCACGTCCGCCGCCAGCCGCACGCTCGGCCCCGGCGGGAAGATGTAGGTTCCCCGCGCCACGTACTCTTTCAGCACGTCGTTCTGGACCGTGCCCCGCAGCTTCTCCGCGGGCACCCCCTGCTTCTCCCCCGCTGCCACGTACATCGCCAGCATCACCGCTGCCGGCGCGTTGATCGTCATGCTCGTCGAGACCTTGTCCAGCGGGATCTCCGCGAACAGCGTCTCCATGTCGTACAGCGAGTCGATCGCGACCCCGACCTGGCCGACCTCCGCGATCGCCATCGGGTCGTCCGAGTCGTAGCCGAGCTGGCTGGGCAGGTCGAACGCGACGGAGAGGCCCGTCTGCCCCTGGCTCAGCAGGTAGCGGAACTTCTGGTTCGATTCCTCCGCCGTACCGAACCCGGCGTACTGGCGCATCGTCCAGAGGCGCCCGCGGTACATCGTCGGCTGCACGCCGCGTGTGAACGGATACTCGCCGGGGAAGCCGAGGTCGCGCTCGTAGTCGAGGTTCGCGATGTCGAGCGGCGTGTAGAGCCGGTGAACGTCGAGGCTGCTCGTCGCGAACCCGTCCGACCGCTCCGGCGACCGCTGCAGCGCCTTCGCCAGCGGCCCCTCCTCCCAGCCGTGCACCACCCGCGACAGCTCCGCCAGCGCCTCATCGGAGAACAGGCTGGGCTGCGTCGCGTCCGATTCCTTCGTGTCCGTCATGCGGGGCCTCCCCTGCAAGCCACAAGTCTAGCGAACCCCCGCCTCACAGCGGATCGTCCGGCCATCTGGCGATCCCGCCTCCGCGCGCGTACGCTGCGGGCGCCATGCCTCCTGAGACCGCGCTCTTCCTGCCTCCCGGTGTCGTTCCCCCTCCCCAGGCCGCTGCCTCCCCTGCCGGCGGCCCGCCCTTCGACCGCGACTTCTTCGAGCAGACCCTGCCCCAGGCCATCAAGTCGTTCTGTACGCAGGTGGTCTGCGAGTCGCCCATCGTCGAGCTCTACACCGTCGATGGCGCCAAGCACTTCGTGAAGGCCATCTCCGGCGTCTCCGACACCTGGGTCGCGCTCCACACCCAGCGTGAGGACCACGAGCACGACATTCAGGTCTTCCTCCCCTACACCACCATCTTCCGCGTCGAGGTCCACCCCGAGGAAGACGACGGCCAGCGCCGCCTCGGCTTCCTCGCCATCATGGCCGACGAAGACGAGTAGCTCCTAACCCACGTACCGAAAAACCGCCCACGTCGCGATGACCACCGCGCAGCCAACCGGGAAGCCTCAGATCAGCAGGTCGATACGCCGCCGGACCGCGGCCACCTCCGCCCGCACCTCCCGGAGCGTGTCGAGCGCCGTCTGAGCCTCGGTGCGTTCTGCCATCACTCCCGCTCCCCGAACAGCGCCGCCAGCTCCCGCGCCAGCTCCGACCCCTCCCCCAGCGACCGTAGCCGCTCCGTGGGTTCGTGCAGGATGCGGTTCACCAGCGACCGCGTGAGCGCGTCGAGCGTCTCTCGCGGAATCTCCGGGTGACGCTCGGCGATGCGCGCCAGCTCCCGCCGGCGCGCTCGCTCGACCGATGCCCGAAGCGCCCCCACCGGCGTGGACGCCGTCTCCCGTCGCGACGCCAGCTCGCGGTCGAGCAGCGCGTGCAGGCGCTCGCGCAGAGCCCCCCGCCGCGCGACCGAGTGCGGTCGCCCCGCCTCGTCCGAGAGCAGGTCCGCGATCGTCACCACCCGCGCCTCCGCCTCCCCCGCGAAGTTCCGTGGCGTCCCCAGGTCCAGCACCAGACTTGCCGGCGGCAGCGCCTCCAGCGCGATCACGTTCGCCGCCGACCCGAGGCAGCCCGCCACCACCGTGACCGGTCCCGTCCGGCGGATGCCGCCCAGTGACAGGTAGGTGCCCGCCATCGGTTGCCGCGGTGGGCGTCGCCCCGCCACCAGCACCTCGTCGAACCCGAGCGTCTCGCCGCGCTCCGCCACCAGCCGCGCCATCGCGCCCGTGCCCAGCACGAGCAGCCGGCCCCTTGGCTCGAGGCCCGAGAGCGTGAGTCCCCGGTCGAGCAGGTGCCCCGCGTGGCTGTCGAACTCCGTCTCCGCGCGCAGCGCCCGTGCCGCCGCGATCGCCGTCCGCCCGAGGCCGAGCAGGGACCCGTCCGCGTCGTCGAAGGCGCGGCGGCTCTGGCCGAGGATTTGCGCCTCGCCCAGCACCGCCGAGTGCAGACCCGCCGCCACCTCGCTCAGGTGGCGCAGCGCCCCCAGCCCCTCCCGCCGCGTCGGTGCGGAACAGTCACACGATGCCAGCGCGTACGCCTCAATGCGCTGGCAGGTCCGGATGATGGCCGCCTCGGGATGCGTCTCGCTGGCGAGCCGCTCCACGGCCGCGACCGCCTCGCGGTTGAGCGTCGCCGCCTCCCAGCAGCACACCGTCAGCGCCGGAACCTGTGCGGTCTCCCGCTCCTGCATCGTCAAGCCCCACCGCCCCCGGTTGGCACGGGCCGCGAGCTCGTGCGGTACTGCCTCCGGCCCGCCTCCAGCAGGTCGCCCCCGAACGCGTCGTTCACGACGATCGCCGGGAAGTGGTCGACCTCGAGCCGGCGGATGGCCTCCGTCCCCAGATCCTCGAAGGCGACGACCTCGGCGCTCCTGATGTGCCGGTTCAGGAGCGCGCCCGTGCCCCCCACCGCGATGCAGTAGACGGCGTGGCTCGCCTCGATCGCCTCGCGCACGGCCCGGCCCCGGCCACCCTTGCCGATCATCCCCTTCACCCCCAGCTCCAGCATGCGCGGCGTGTACGGGTCGAGGCGCATCGCCGTCGTCGGTCCGGCCGAGCCGATGGCCTGCCCTGGCCGGGCGGGCGTCGGTCCCACGTAATAGATGACCTGCCCGCGCAGGTCGAGCGGAAGCGCCTCACCCGCGTCCGCCATCGCGACGATGCGCTTGTGGGCGGCGTCCCGCGCCGTGTGGATGACGCCGCTGAACTCCACATGGTCGCCGATACGCAGACCCTCGATGACCTCGTCGGTCAGGGGAAGCGTAATCGCCTTGCTCGCTGCCATCCCCCGCCTCCCTACAGCACCGCGTGCTTCGTGCGCGCGCTGTGGCACTGGATGTTGACCGCCACCGGCAGCGCCGCGATGTGCGTCGGAAACGTCTCCACGAACACGTCGAGCGCCGTCGTCGAGCCCCCCACCGCCTGCGGCCCCACCCCGAGCGCGTTGACCGCGTCCAGAAGCGAGCCCTCGAGTGCCGCCACGTCCGGGTCCGGGTTGCGCTCGCCCACCTTGCGGAAAAGCGAGTGCTTCGCGATCAGCATTGCCTTCTCCGCCGTGCCCCCCACCCCCACGCCGATGATCAGCGGTGGGCACGGGTTCCCCCCCGACAAGTCCACGGTTTCGCAGACAAAGTCGATGACGGCCTCGCGCCCCTCCCCGGGCAGGAAGTTCTGGTAGCGCGACATATTCTCGCAGCCGCCTCCCTTGGGCATGAAGCCGATGCGGACCTCTTCCCCGGGCACGATCTCGGTGTGAATCACGCCCGGCGCGTTCGTCCCGGTGTTCGTGCGTGCGCCAAAGGGGTGGTCGACGATCGACTTGCGCAGGTAGCCCTCCCCATACCCCTGCTCGATGCCCGCGTTGATGGCGTCGATGAGGTAGCCCCCCGCCACGTGCACGTCCTGCCCCAGCTCAACGTGGACGACGGCCGTACCCGTGTCCTGGCAGAGGGGCAGCATCCGTTCCCGTGCGATCTCCGCGTTCTCCAGGATCTCGTCGATGATCTGCACGCCCAGCGGCGAGCGCTCCGTCTCGCGTGCGTCCCGGATGGCGCCCTCGACGTCCTCCGGGAGGAAGTGGGTCGACTCCACGGCGAGCCTGGCGACGGTCTCCGTGATGGCCGCCGCCTCGATCTCTCGCATTGCGTTCCTTCCGGGTGTTCGCGGGCTGCCTGCCGCCTCCCCGCTCACCGGATCGTAGACCTTCACCCCCGCACCCGCACGCTCCTGCACGCTTTCTTCTGTCTGGGTAGAAACAGACGTGCTAGCCTTCCCCCGGGCGTTGCCCCCGCCACGACCCGCCGGCTTTCGCCAGACCAATCGACGCTCTGGAGCGCCCATCCGATGACCGCACCAGCCGGTACCCTCAGGCACAAGGCGATCAACACGATCCGCACCCTCTCCATGGACGCCGTCCAGGCCGCGAACTCCGGCCACCCCGGAGCTCCCATGGGCGCCGCCGCCATGGCCTACGTCCTCTGGACGCGCCACCTCCGCCACAACCCCGCCGACCCCACCTGGCCCGACCGCGACCGCTTCGTCCTCTCCGCCGGCCACGCCTCCATGCTCCTCTACAGCCTCCTGCACCTCACCGGCTACGACCTCTCCCTCGACGAGATCAAGAACTTCCGCCAGTGGGGCAGCAAGACCCCCGGCCATCCCGAGTACGGCCTCACCCCCGGCGTCGAGACGACCACCGGACCCCTCGGCTCGGGCGTCGCGAACGCCGTCGGTATGGCCATCGCCGAGCGCATGCTTGCCGCCCGCTTCAACCGCCCCGGCCACGACATCGTCGACCACCGCACCTACGCCCTCGTCAGCGACGGTGACCTGATGGAGGGCATCGCCTCCGAGGCCTGCTCCCTCGCCGGCACCCTCGGTCTCGGGAAGCTCACGTTCCTCTACGACGATAACGAGATCTCGATCGACGGCAGCACCGACCTCGCCTTCCAGGAGAACGTCGGCGAGCGGTTCGCCGCCTACGGCTGGCACGTCCAGCACACTGACGGCGACGACCTCGAAGCCGTCGACGAGGCGCTCTGCGCCGCCCAGGGGGTCGACGACCGCCCCTCCATCATCGTCGCCGCAACCGAGATCGGCCATGGCAGCCCCAACAAGGCGGGAAGCGCGTCGGCCCACGGGTCCCCCCTCGGCGAGGACGAGGTGCGCCTCACCAAGGAAGCGCTCGGTTGGGACCCCGATGCCGCCTTCCACGTGCCCGAGGATGTGCTCGCCGAGTTCCGCGTCGCCCTCGAGCAGGGCGCCGCTCGCCAGTCCGCCTGGCAGGAGCGCCTCGATGCCTACGAGCGCGCCTTCCCCGCTGAGGCCGTCGAGTGGCGCCGGGGCGTCGCCGGCAACCTGCCCGAGGGCTGGGACGCCCACCTCCCCGCCTTCTCCCCCGACGACGGCGCCATGGCGACGCGCACTGCCTCCGGCAAGGTGCTGAACGCCCTCGCCCCTGTCATCCCCAACCTGGTGGGCGGCTCCGGGGATCTGACACCCTCGAACAACACCTACCTGAACACCTCCAGCGACTTCGCGAAGGGTGCCTGGGAGGGGCGCAACCTCCGCTTCGGAGTCCGCGAGCACGCCATGGGCGGCATCGTGAACGGGATGGCCGTACATGGCGGCCTTGTCCCCTACGGCGGCACCTTCCTCGCGTTCTCCGACTGGATGCGCGGCGCTATCCGCCTGGGCGCGATCATGGGCTGCCACTCGATCTACGTATTCACCCACGACAGCATCGGTGTCGGCGAGGACGGGCCCACCCACCAGCCCATCGAGCAGCTCCTCGCCCTGCGCGCCATTCCCGGGCTCACCGTCCTCCGCCCCGCCGACGCCAACGAGACCGCCGCCGCCTGGAGGGTCGCGCTCGAACGTCGCGATGGCCCCACCCTCCTCGCCCTCACCCGCCAGGGTGTACCCGTCATCGCCGAACAGGAGCGCGTCCGCGAGGGCGTGCCCCGCGGCGCCTACGTCCTCGACGACGCCCCTGCCGGCAATCCCGACATCATCCTCATCGCCACCGGCTCCGAAGTCTCGCTCGCCCGCGACGCGGCCTCGGCGCTGGCGGAGCAGGGCATCGCCGCCCGGGTCGTGAGCATGCCCAGCTGGGAGCTCTTCGCCGACCAACCCCCGTCCTACCGGGACGAGGTGCTGCCTCCGGTCGTGACCGCCCGCCTCGCCATCGAGGCCGGCACGAGCATCGGCTGGGAGCGTTACGTTGGCGACGCCGGCGAAGTTGCCGGCATCGATCGGTTCGGCGCTTCCGCTCCGGGCAAGATCATGATGGAGCGCTACGGTTTCACGGTGGAGGCCATCGCAGAGCGCGCCGCGGCCCTCGTCGCACGCAGCCGTGTAGCCGAGCCCGCGGGAGGATAGCGATCGTGCCGCTGGCGACCCGGCAGCTCATCCAGCACGGCCAGAGTGTCTGGCTCGACTACATCCGCCGCGGCCTGCTCAGCTCCGGCGAGGTCGACCGCATGGTCGCCGATGGCTGGATCACCGGCATGACCTCCAACCCCACCATCTTCGACAAGGCTATCTCGGAGTCCGGCGACTACGAGGAAGCCCTCCAGGCAATAATCCGCATGGGCGAGGCCGACCCTTACGACGCCTTTGTCGCCCTCGCCGCCGAGGATATCCAACTCGCCGCCGACGCCCTCCGCCCCGTCTACGAGTCGACCGCCGCCGTCGACGGCTACGTCTCCCTTGAGGTGCCGCCCGGCATCGAGCACGACCGCGAGGCCACCGTCGCCGAGGCGCTGCGCCTCTTCCGTCTGGTCGACAGGCCCAACGTCATGATTAAGGTGCCGGGTACGCCCGCCGGCGTCGAAGCGCTGACCGAGCTCATCGCTGCCGGTGTGAACGTGAACGTCACGCTCCTTTTCAGCGTCGCCGTCTACGAGCGCGTGGCCGACGCCTACATCGCCGGGCTTGAGCGGCGTATCGAAGCCGGTGACCCCGTCGACACCATCGCCAGCGTCGCTTCCTTCTTCGTTTCGCGCGTCGATACCGCCGTCGATGCCCAGCTTCCCGATGACTCCCCCCTGCGTGGCCAGATCGCCGTCGCGAACGCCCGTCACGCCTACGCCCGCTTCCAGGCCATCTTCGCTGGCGAGCGCTGGGAGCGCCTCGCGAAGGCCGGAGCCCGGCCCCAGCGCCCCCTCTGGGCCTCGACCGGCACCAAGAACCCGGCCTACTCCGACATCCTCTACGTCGAAACCCTCATCTTCCCGCACACCGTGAACACCCTCCCCCAGGCCACCCTCGACGCCGTGCTCGACCACCTGGTCGTCGACCCCGCCGGTCCCGAGACGCTCGAGGAGGCGAGCCGCCTGCTCGCGGAGGCCGAGGATGCCGGCATCGGCCTCACCGCTGTGACCGACAGGCTCCTCGTCGATGGGCTCGCCTCCTTCGAGGACAGCTACAAGGCGCTCATGGCGAAGCTCGACCGGCGCCTCGCGACCGCCCCCGGCCGCCAGCCGGCCGCCTCCCGCGCGCTCGGCGACCTCGCCCCCGCCGTCGAGGAGCGACTCGCGGCCCTCCGCCGCGACGAAGTCGTTCGCCGCATCTGGATGCGCGACCACACCGTCTGGAAGCCCGATCCCGCTGAGATCAGCGACCGCCTCGGCTTCCTCACCGCCGCGGAGCAGAGCCTCGAAGATGCTCCCGGGCTGACCGCCTTCGCCGCCGAAATCGCCGGTGAGGGCCTGACTGATGTCGTGCTCATGGGCATGGGCGGGTCGAGCCTCACCGCCAGCGTCCTCCATGCCGCCCTCGGGACTGCCAACGGGGGGCTCACCCTGCACGTCCCCGACACGACCGATCCGGAGGAACTGCTCGCCCTCGAATCCCGCCTCGACTTCGACCGCACGCTTTTCATCGCCGCCAGCAAGAGCGGCTCCACCATCGAAACGAGCGCCCAGCTCGCCTACTTCTGGGAGAAGGCGCCCGATGGTTCCCACTTCGCCGCCATCACCGACGCGGACTCCCCCCTTGACGCCCTCGCACGAGAGCGCGGCTTCCGCTGCGTCTTCCACGGCGATCCCGAGATTGGCGGGCGCTACTCGGCCCTCTCTGCGTTCGGCATGGTCCCCGCTGCCCTCTTCGGCGCCGACGTGGGCCAGCTCGCGATGCGCGCCCAGGAGATGTTCGACGCCTGCCGCCGCACCGTTCCCGCCGAGAACCCCGGCGTCCTCCTCGGGGCCGTGCTCGGCGAAGCCGCCCTCGCCGGGCGCGACAAGCTCACGCTCGTCCTCCCCAGGGAGCTCAGCGAGCTCGGCGTTTGGATCGAACAGATACTCGCCGAGTCCCTCGGCAAGGAGGGGAAGGGCATCGTCCCCATCGAAGGCGAGCCCCTCGCGTCGTCCGAGGTCTACGGCGACGATCGCATCTTCGTCGCCCTCGGGGAGCACGACGGGCTCGACGCCATCGAGGCGGCCGGCCACCCGGTCGTGCGCCTCCCCTACGCCGACCCCACCCAGCTTCCCGCCGAGTTCGCCCGCTGGGAGATTGCCACCGCTGTCGCCGGACACGTTCTCGGCGTCCATCCCTTTGACCAGCCCAACGTGCAGGAAGCGAAGGACGCCACCGCCCGCGTCCTCGCCGCCCCGGCCCCGCCCCCACAGACCCCGCCCGTCGCCGAGGTGCTCGCCTCCCTCCGACCGGGCGACTACCTCGCCCTCCTCGCCTATCTCCCCCGCACTGCTGAAAACGCCGCCGCGCTGCAGGACCTCCGCCTCCGCCTGCGCGACCGTCACGGCGTCGCCACCACCGCCGGCTTCGGGCCGCGCTACCTCCACTCCACCGGCCAGCTCCACAAGGGCGGACCGCCGAGCGGCGCCTTCGTCCAGATCGTCCGCGACGACCCCGCCGACGCTCCTGTACCGGGCAAGCCCTGGACCTTCGCCCAACTCAAGGCCGCACAGGCGCAGGGCGACCTGGAAGCGCTGCTCGCTCGCGGCCGCCGCGTGGCTCGCGTCACCATCGAGGAGCTTGCTGCCGAGGCAGGAGCGTGACGGGCCCGTGACCGGCGAAGCGGAACCACGGCGCCAGCATCGCCTGATCGGAACCGCGCTCCTCGCGGAACTCGAAGCGACGGCCCGCGAGCTTGCCGAGGCCGCCGGCGCTGAGATCACCACCGCCCTCGGGCGCTCCATCAACGTCGACTACAAGACCGAAGGCAAGTCCGAGGAAGCCGCCCCCACCGACCCCGTCTCCGAGGTCGACCGCGCCGTCGAGGAGATGATCCGCGAGCGCCTCGCCGAGCGCCTTCCCGACCACGCCATCCTCGGCGAGGAGCAGGACGACCATCCCCTTCCCGATGCCGAGTACCTCTGGGCCATCGACCCGGTCGATGGCACCACCAACTTCGTCAATCGCTACCCGCTCTTCGCTGCCTCCGTGGGCGTCCTCCACGAGGGCGTGCCCGTGGCGGGCGCCATCTGGTGCTCCGCCAGCCACGGCCTCGGACCGGGCGTCTACCACGCGCACCATGGAGGTCCCCTGAGTTTCGAGGGCGAGCCCGTGGAGGCCGTCGAGAACCAGGGCGTCCGCCGTAGCCTCAGCGCCGTTCCCGGCGGCGCCCCCGGTCGTGCCGCAAGCTGGGACAACCGCGTGACCGGCTCCGCCGCCATCGAGTGCGCCTACGTCGCCGCCGGCGTTTTCACCACCGCCCAGTTCTGGGGGGTGCACGCCTGGGACCTCGCCGCCGGACTTGTCCTCGCGGAAGCGGCGGGGCGCGAGGCACTGATCCGCGAGGGCAACACCTGGAAACCCTTCGAGCGCTTTGTTCCTCCCACCCGCGTCCGCGAAGACCGCACCCCCACCCTCCGCGACTGGTCGCGACCCGTCCTCGTCGGAACGCCTGAGGGCCTGACCCAGCTGCGCGAACGCATCCGCCGGCCGGGCATCATCCAGCGCGCCGCTCGCCGCCTGCGGGGCCGCTAGCGGAAGAGCCGCTCCCGGTAGTACCGCAGCTCCGCGATCGACTCGCGGATGTCGTCTCGCGCGCGGTGCGCTTCTCCCTTGGGGAAGCGCTCCAGGTCCGGGTACCAGCGGAGCGCCAGCTCCTTCACCGTCGACACGTCGATGATGCGGTAGTGCAGGTGCTGGACCACCTCCGGCATCCACCGCTCGAGGAAGCGCTTGTCGTGCCCGACCGAGTTCCCGCAGAGCGGCGACTGCCCCTCCGAAGTGTGCCGCCGCAGGTACTCCAGCAGCAGCGCCTCCGCCTCCGCCAGCCCCACGCGCGACTCCCGCACCGCCGCCGTAAGCCCCGACTGGCCGTGCTGGTTCACGCACCACTCGTCCATCAGCGCCAGCACGTCCTCCGGCTGGTGCACGATCAGGTCGAGCCCGTCGTCGACCTCGTTCAGGTCCCCGTCCGTGACGATCGCCGCCACCTCCAGCACGTGGTGACGCGCCACGTCGAGCCCCGTCATCTCCATGTCGACCCAGACCAGCGGGGGGCGGCTTTCGCTTGCCATCCTCCGATCGTAGCGCGAGGGCGCCGCAGGAGCGCTAGAATCCCTCCCCCGTGGAACCGCTGGACATCTTCGACTGGCTCGCGAAGGAGGAGTGGCTCGCCATCCTCCGCATCGGGCTCGGCCTCTGGTGGCTGGAGAGCGTGCGCCACAAGGACCTGCCGGGCTTCCTCCGTGGAGACTCGCGCGGCTGGGTCGAGGGTCTCGTTGAGAATCACCCCATCCCCGCCTTTGCCAGCATCCTCAAGGCCACGGCCCTGCGCAGCGAGCGCACCTGGGTCATCACCTCCTGGATGGTCGTGCTCGGCGAGTTCGCCGCTGGCGTCAGCATCACCTTCGGCATCCTCACTTTCGCCGGACTCGTACTGGCCGCCTTCCTCAACCTGAACTACCTCCTCCTCGCGGGCCTCAAGGATCAGGGCGAGCAGGGCCAGAACCTGATGATGATCCTCATCGCCGTCGTCCTCTTCGTGACCGGCGCCGGCCAGGTCTGGGGCGTCGACGCCGCCATCTTCTAGGGTTGCCTCTCGCGCCCGCGACTCCCACGATCGGCCCGTGCCCTTCTCCATCTCCTACCCCACCCGCCACACCGACACCTTCACCGACACCGGGTTCGTCCATGCGGGCGTCCTCCTCGCCCTCACGGAGCTCGCCTACGCTGCCTTCGAGGAGCACTGCGGCGTCTCCAAGCCCGACCACGTCGTTGCCGTCCAGCGCGAGACGCGCGCCGTCTACCACGCTCCCCTCCCCTGGCGCGACGGCGCGACCATCGAGGTCACGACCATGAGCGCCGACGACCGCGGCTTCGAGCAGGAGTTCTCCGTGCGCTCCACCGCCCGCGGGACCTCCGTCGCCACCTTCGTCCACTCGTGGGCCTGGCTCGATACCGTGACCGGCCGCGGCATCCCCCTCCCTCCCGACGTCCAGTACCTGCTCCAGCGAGGCGGGGCCCCTTCGTGAGCTGCCCCACCCCTCAGGGGCGCCCCGTCGCTATTGCCCACCGCGCCGGCAACGACCTTGCCCGTCTCGAGCAGGCGACGGCCATCGGCGCCGACCTGGTCGAGCTCGACGTCTGGCTCCACCGTGGCCGCCTCGAGGCGCGCCACGCGAAGAGGGTTGGCCCCCTGCCCCTCTATCGCGAGCGCTGGCGGCTCTCCCCCGCCTGGGGTCCACGCCTCGAGCTGGACGCCGTCATCGAAGCTGCCGGCCCCGATGTCCAGCTCATGGTCGACCTGAAGTCGGAGACGCTTGCCCTGTCGGAGGGCATCGCCGCCGCCTTCGACCGCTGTCTCCCCGGCGCTACCTACGCCGTCACGACCCGCGAATGGTGGCTCCTGGAGCCGTTTGAGGGGCGCGAGGGCGTCTGCCTCATCCCCTCCGCCGCCTGGCCCCACGAGCTCGCCGAGCTCATGCCCACCCTCGGGGACCGCTTCCATGCCCTCTCCATGCACATCACCCTGGTCGAACCTGCCCTCATGAGCGAGCTCGCCGGGCGCGGCGTGTCGACCTTCGTGTGGCCGGTGAACACGACCGCCGAACTGGAGCGAGTCCTGGGCGCCGGCGCCGCGGGCGTCAATAGCGACAACCTCGACCTCCTCGCCCAGGTCATCTCGAACGGCGAGGCCTACCCGGAACCGGCTGCAGATCACACAACATAACGGTTCGAAGTTTGCCGAACGCACGCAGTGCCCTACGCTCGGTTCGGTGAGCGCGATCTGGGCCCAGGGTCTGACCAGGCACTTTGATGAGGTGCGCGCCGTCGACGGGATCGACCTCGACATCGCGCCCGGGACCATCTTCGGCTTCCTCGGCCAGAACGGTTCCGGGAAGACGACAACCATCCGCATGCTCACCACCCTTCTCCGCCCGACCGCCGGGAGCGCGCGCGTCGACGGACTCGACATCGGCGACGATGCCCGCGCCGTGCGCCGCCGCATCGGCGTCGCCCTCCAGGAGGCCGGCCTTGACGACGTCCAGACCGGCCGCGAACTGCTCACCCTCCAGGCGCGCCTCTTCGGCCTTGGCGGGGCCGCCCGCCGCCGCCGCGTCGATGAGCTCCTGGCCATCGTCGACCTTGAGGACGCAGCCGACCGCGCCATCGGCACCTACTCCGGAGGCATGAAGCGCCGCCTCGACCTCGCCGCCGCACTCGTGCATGGGCCGGGCATCCTCTTCCTCGACGAGCCCACGACCGGCCTCGACCCCGTCAGCCGCGAGGCCATCTGGCGCTACGTCACCCGCCTCAGCGCCGAGGACGGCATCACCGTCTTCCTCACGACCCAGTACCTCGAAGAGGCCGACCGCCTCGCCCACGACCTCGCCATCATCGACGAGGGCCGCATCATCTCCCGCGGCTCCCCCGAGGAGATGAAGGCGCGCATCGGAACCGATGTCGTCACCGTCCAGGTGCCCGCCGCCGATGCCCTCGACCGCGCCGCCGAGGTCTCGGGCGATGTCGCCGGCGTCGAGCGTGTGCAGATTGCCGACGGCGCCGCCGTCGTCTACGTCCCGGACGGCGCCCGCGCGGTCGCCCGCATCGTCCTCGCCCTGGATGACGCCGGCATCGAGGTCGGCGACGTCGCCATCTCCCGGCCCAGCCTCGACGACGTGTTCCTTGAAGCGACGGGGCACCACCTTCGCGTGGAGGAGCCGGCTGGCGCCGAGGGAGGTGCCGCCTGATGCAACCCCTCGCCACCGTCTACTTCCTCACCTTACGCTCCCTCCGGGAGGCGGTTCGTAACCCCGCGCAGGAAGCGGGCAATGTCCTGATCCCCCTCTTCTTCTTCGCCGTTACCGTCGGCTCCATTGGCTCGATCGCAGGCGACGCCTTCGGTGTCGACAACTTCACCGGCTTCCAGGTGCCGGTCGCCATCCTCGCCGCCGCCTCCAGCATCTCGGCGAGCGCCGGGTTGGGCACGATCACGGACATCCAGCGCGGCTATTTCGACAAGCTTCTCCTCACCCCCGCCCCCCGCTCCGCCATCGTCCTTGGCCGCATCACCGCCGACGGGGTGCGCACCGTCCTCATCACCGCCTTCATCGTTGGCGTCGGGCTCGTTTTCGGCACCGGGTTCGATACCGGCGTGCCCGGGCTGCTCGTGCTGCTCCTCGGGTCGTTCGGCTTCGGGATGGCGTATTCAGGTTTCAATGCCGCCATCGCCCTTCGCACGGGCAGCCCCCAGGCGGCCGCCGCCGGGGGACTGCTCCTCTTCCCTCTCATCTTCCTCTCCACGGCCTTCGCCCCCAAGGAGGTGTTCGCCGACTGGCTCCAGGTGCTGGCCACCATCAACCCCATCACCTACGTCCTCGAGGCGCAGCGGGCCCTCATCATCGACGGCTGGGACGGCCTCGATCTGCTCCGGGGCGCCGCCGCCACTCTCGGCTTTAGCATCGCTTCCTTCACCCTCACCTTGCTCGCCCTGCGCTGGCGGACCTCATGAGCGCCGGGACGCCTTTTGAACGCATCGGTGGGCGCGAGGTGGTCGAGGCGATCGTCGAGCACTTCTACAACGCGGTCGCCAGGGACGCTCCCCTGCGCGCCCTCTATCCCGACGACCTCACCCCCAGTCGCGAGAAGCTGACCCTCTTCTTCGAGCAGTGGCTCGGCGGCGAAGCCCGCTATTCGGAACGCTACGGCCACCCCCGCCTCCGCCGCCGCCACTTCCCCTTCGTCATCGCCGAGCACCACGCCCAGCTCTGGCTGACGCACATGCGCGCCGCTCTCGAGTCGCAGCAGGTCCCCCAGGAAGAGTTCGACGCCATGTGGGGGCGGCTCGAAACGCTCGCCCACCACATGGTCAACGCCCACGACGACGTGCCCCGCGACGCCCTCCCCGACGACGCCTGGCTCACCTGACCGGCCGCCCGCGCCGGGTTGTATCGTGCCCTCGTGACTGAGCCCCAGGCCCGCGAGCCCGAAGACCTGACGCTGAGCCTCCACAACGTGACGGCCGCTCCCGGCCCCACACCCGAGAGCTTGTCCGTCGTGCTGCAGACCAGTCGCGGCGAGATCCCGGGGATTTTTCACCCCGTGCAAGGTGGGTCCGGCGCTGCTATCTGTGCCGGTGGCGCCATGGGCGGCCTCGACGGCCCCGCCGAAGGTCTCTTCGTCCGCCTCCCCGGCCTCCTCACGCCCCGCAACGTGAGCGTCCTCCGCCTCGACTACCGTCAGCCCAACGTCTTCGAGGAGTGCGTCCTCGATGTCCTCGCCGGCTGCTCCTTCCTGAAGGGCATCGGCGCCACCGACACAGTCCTCGTGGGGCACAGCTTCGGCGGCGCCGTCGTCGTGAAGGCCGGCGCCCTCCATCCCCTCGTGCGCGGGGTCGCTTCCCTCTCTCCCCAGCTCTATGGCACCCGCCAGGTCGAAGAGCTGGACCGCCCCCTCCTGCTCGTCCACGGCAGCGCCGACGAGGTGCTTGACTCCGAAGCCAGCGAGGACATCTACCGGCGTGCCCTCGACCCCAAACGCCTCGTCATCTACGGCGACGCCGGCCACTCACTCGGGACCGTGGCGGAGGCCCTCGACGACCTGCTGCCGTCTTGGATCGAGGCGCGCCTGCTCGGCGAACCGATGGAAAGCGGGCGCACCGTCGAGTGGCCCGCCGGCCCGGAAGCAGGTCCCGAAGCCGGTGGTCAGTAGTTGACCCCCCGTGATACCGTGACGATCTGGCTGAAAGGAGAGGTGCCGCCGGCGGGGTGGCCGGCGCATAGCTCACAGAAAAGGACGGGACCTGTCGCCATCTCCCAAGGCTCCAGGTCCCGCCCGTCTGGTCGAGAAGCAGTCCTGCCGGACTCAACCGTGCGCTCGGTTTTGGCGGCTACCTCCTTTCAGCCATCCTCGCTTCTCGATCGCCGTTGGCGCTGACCTCGCTCATCGAGCGGATGTTGCGCCGAAGAAACGCCGGCAATTCAGCGTCCTCCTCGTTGGAAATGCCCGGAAGCTCCAGCGGCACGGCTCGCGCCACGTTCTCCCGGGTCAGGCCGACCGTCGGGGTTTGCGTCTCCGAGAACCCCGTCGCGATGACCGTCATGTGCACCGAATCCCCGACCGATGGGTCGATGACCGTGCCGAAGATGATGTTGGCCGTGCTGTCGACCACCTCCGCGATCACGCGGGCGGCGATGTCGAGTTCGCGCAGCTTCAGATTCCCGTCGTGTGTGACGTTGAAGAGCACGTTTGTCGCCCCGTTGATCGTCTGATCAAGCAGCGGGCTCGACGTGGCTTTCTGCGCCGCCTCCGCGGCACGGTTCTCGCCCGACGCGTTCCCGATGGCGAGCAGAGCGGGACCCGCTTCGCTCATCACCGTGCGAACGTCGTTGAAGTCGAGGTTGATCGCGCCGTTCTGGCTGATGATGTTCGAGATCGCCTGGATCGCCTGCCGAAGCACGTCGTCGGCCATCTCGAACGCCTCGTCCATCGTGTAGTCGTCGGGGCAGCTCTCCAGCAGCCGCGAGTTCGGAATCGAGATCAACGTGTCGACCTTCTCCCGAAGCTTCTCGATGCCGCCGCGGGCCGCCTGCGTGCGCGTCGCGCCCTCCCAGGCGAACGGCGTCGTGACGGTGCCGATCGTGAGCGCGCCGACTTCGCGCGCCACCTCGGCGATCACCGGCGCGGCGCCGGTTCCGGTGCCGCCTCCCATGCCGGCCGCCACGAACACCATCTCGGCGCCGTCCAGCAGCTCCTCGAGCTCGGCCCGGCTCTCCTCGGCGGCGCGCTCGCCCCGCGTCGGGTCGCCCCCGACGCCCAGGCCCTTCGTCAGCTTCTCGCCGATGCGCAGGCGCATCTCCGCTTCCGAGCTGGCGAGCGCCTGCCCGTCGGTGTTCACGGCCACGAAGGTCACGCCCGGGATGTTGGCGTGAACCATGCGGTTGACGGCGTTTCCGCCGCCACCGCCGACTCCGATGACCTTGATGTCTGGCAGGAGTTCCCTGTCCACTGTGTAACTCAACGTTCTTCCTCCGTCTGTGGGGTGTGAGCGGATTGGTGGTCGTTCTGGCAGTTAGCTTCTCGGGTTTGCCTCCTCGGTTGCGGGTGGTCTCGGTTACTGGGGGATGAAGGCTCGCCCAAACGCAGCGATGCGCCTGAAGAAGCCGCTCTCCGGGTCGTCTTTTCGGGCTCCGGCGGGACGCGCCGCTGGAGCGGTCCCGCGCAGAGCGTGCTTCGCGAGCCCCACCACCGTGGTGTAGGCGGGAGTCGCGATAAGGTCCGTGAGCCCCGTGCACCCGCGCGGACCGGCCACGCGTGCGGGCAGGTCCAGGCGGTGTTCCGCGAGCTCGTCGATGCCCCGCAGCAGGCTCGTGCCTCCCGTGAGGACGAGGCCGGCCGCGAGCCGGTCCAGGTAGCCAGCGCGCTTCAGCTCGATCGCGACCATTTCCAGGATCTCTTCCGTGCGCGCTTGCAGAATCTCGGCCACGTGTCCGGCCGAGACGCGCTTCCGCGAGTTCGTGCCGAAGGCGCGAACCTCCACGTCGACGCTCCCGACCTCGTCTGTTGCCCGCGCCGAACCGTGCTCGCACTTCAGCCGTTCCGCGCTCTCCCAGGGGCACCGCAGCAAGCGTGCGAGGTCCTGCGTCAGGTGTGCGCCTCCGAGCGACAACGTCGCTGTGTGCGCCACCGCGCCTTCGTCGTACACGCAGATCGAAGTCGTGCTGCCGCCGATGTCGACCGCCGCCACGCCCTGCGCGCGCTCTTCCGTCGTCAACGAGCCGGTCGCCGCCGCGAGCGAGCCCAGCACGATCTCGTCGACCTGGATGCCCGCATCCTCGACGCACTTCGTCAGGTTCTGCACCGCCGAGACGGCCCCCGTCACGATGTGCGTCTCCGCGTCGAGCCGCGCCCCGTACATCCCCACCGGGTCGGAGACGGGGTCCGTGCCCTCGATCCAGTACCCGCGCGGGATCACGTGCAGGATCTGCCGGTTGGTGGGGATGCTGATCTGCCCCGCCACCTCGATGGCGCGCGCGCGATCGTCGGCGGTTATCGGCTCCGTCCGGTCGGCGATGGCGACGATCCCGCGGTTGTTCTGCGAGCTCAGGTGCCCGCCCGCGATCCCGACCACGCCGCTCAGGATTCGCATCCCGCACGACTGCTCGGCCTTCTCCACCGCCGTCGCGACGGCGTCGCGGGCTGACTGGATGTTGTCGATCACCCCGCGGGAGAGGCCGGCCGCCGGCGCCACGCCGACGCCGAGCACGCGCGCCTGCCCGTACTCGTTCACGTCGGCGACGAGCGCCGTCACCTTCGTCGAGCCGATGTCGATGGCTGCTATGGCGTTACTCTTCTTCATGGTTCCCCTCGTTGACGTTTTTCACCGCAGAACGGGTCTGTCCCCGAACCGTAGGTCGATGGTTGAGTAGGTGATGTCTCTCGCCAGCGCTTCCTCGGCCACGCGGGCCCATACGGCGAGCTTGTAGGCGATGCCGCTCGAATCCCCGAGCAGCGCCGTCTGTCCGTCCTCCGTGCGAACGCGGATGCCCTCGCCCGGCGAATACGTGAATTCGATGGCGCGTGTTCCCAGCGCCTGTTCAATCTGTTCCTTGATCTCCGCCGTCGCGTCCACGGCGTGGTAATCGACCCGGTCGCCCGCCTGTAGCGAGTACGACTCGTTGCTCACGATCGTCGTCGACCCGGCGGGCGGGTCGCCGTGCCCCAGCACGTAGCCTTCGCGGTCGATCGTGTAGCGCAGCCCGGCCTGCTCCCACGAGCCCCACGGCTCCCGTTCGCGAACCGTGATGTGCACCGTCCCCGGCCACTCCCGCGTGATGTCCACTGAGGCGACCAGCGGCAGCTCGGCAATCGCGTTCGCGGCGCCGCTCAGGTCGGCGGTGAACATGCGCTCTCCCCAGAAGTCGACGCGCTCCAGGATGTCGCGCTCGCGCGTCGCGACCGCCCCTTCGATCTCCACCTCCCGCACCTGCAGGGTCGGCGAGTGCCACGCCCAGGCCCCAGCCCCCACGACGCCGAGAAGGAGCACCGACGCCGTGATTGGCAACCAGCGCGCTCGCATCCACGAGCGGCCCCGCCGGCCCATGGTCGCGGCGTGCATGCCAACCCGGCGCTTGTGCTGGCCCACGGCTTGTCCGTCCTTGCGCTCGACGGCGGGCTTGTGCGCCTGCGCGGCGGCGGGCCGCTTCCGCCGCACGATCCGGTTCGGCTTCCGCTGGGGGTTCGCGGGCTTCGGCTGGTCGTGTTTCCGGATCATCGTGTCGACCCCCGTTCCGCCCGCTCGATGGCGAGGTCGAGGATGCGCGTGAGAAGGTCCGCGTAGGCGAGCCCGCTCGCCTCCCACAGCCTCGGGAACATGCTGATGCTGGTGAACCCGGGAACGGTGTTCACCTCGCTGCCCGTCACCTCGCCGTCGTCCCCCACGAAGAAGTCGACGCGCGCGTACCCCTCGCAGCCCATCGCCAGGTACATCCGCCGCGCGAGCTCCCGCACGCGCTCGGTGGTCTCGGCGTCGATGCGCGCGGGCACGTGCAACGCGGTCCCCGAGTCGGAGGCGTACTTGCTGTCGTAGTCGTAGAACTCGCGGTCCGGCTCGATCTCTCCCACGACGGCCGCCGCCTCGGGTGCCTCGTTGCCGAGCACCGAGCACTCGATCTCGCGTCCCGCCATCGCCTGCTCCACCACCACCTTCTCGTCGTGGGGAAAGGCCTCGGCGAACGCGTGCCCCAGGTCTTCGCGCGAGGCAACGCGCGTGATCCCGATGCTCGACCCGCCGTTCGCCGGCTTCGTGAAGCACGGGTACCCGATCTCGTCCTCGACGAAGCGGCGAGCTTCCTCGCGATCAGCCTCGATCTCCCAGCGACGAAGAACGACATAACGCGCAACCGGGATCCCCGCCTCCGCGAACAGCGCCTTCTGCAGTGCCTTGTCCATCCCCACCCCGCTCGACGCCACGCCCGCACCCGCGTAGGGGATGTCGGCCATCTCCAGCAGACCCTGCAGGCAGCCGTCTTCGCCGTAGGTGCCGTGAACCAGCGGGAAGGCCACGTCGCAGGCGCCCAGCTCGGCCAGCGCGCCACCCTCGGTCAGCGACGTTCCCCCCTCGGTCAGCGCCTCCACGCTGCCTGCCAGCGCCGCTTCCGTCTCCGCGACCGAGAGCCACGCGCCCGAACGAGTCACGCCGATGGGCGCCATCTCCCAGCGGTCGCCGTCGAGGGCGTCGATGACGCTGCGGGCGCTGCGCACGCTCACCTCGTGCTCCCCCGAGCGCCCGCCAAGAATGACCGCCACGCGCTGCCTCGCCATCACCATGCCCCCACGAACCCGACTTCGCGCCGGAGCTGGATACCGTGGGCTTCGAGCACGCGCCGTTCCGCCTCTTCAACCAGCCAGAGCACGTCGCTCGCCCGCGCCTGCCCCAGGTTCACGAAGAAGTTGGTGTGTTGCTCGCTGATGGCGGCGTCGCCCCGCCGCTCCCCGCGCAGCCCCACCGCGTCGATCAGCTTCCAGGCCGGGCTCTCGGGCGGGTTCGTGAACACCGAGCCGGCGTTCCGCCCTCGTGGCTGTGCAGTCAGGCGGCGCTTGTCGTAGCCGCCTGCCTCGGCGAGCAGCGCTGACGAGTCGCCCTCGCTCAGCGAGAGTTCCGCCTCGAGCACGGCCCGTCCCGCGAGCGTGCCCCGTGTGAAGGCGCTGCCGCGGTAGGTCAGGTTGAGCTCTTCCGCCGTCCACCAGGAGTCGTCGCCCGAGGGGTCGAGCAGCCGCACGCGGGTGAGCACGTCCGCCAGGCAGCCGCCGTACGCTCCCGCGTTGTAGACCACCGCCCCGCCCAGCGTCCCCGGGATGCCCACGGCCCAGGCGAGCCCCGCCACTCCCGCGCGGCACATCTTCCGCGCGAAGCCCGCAAAGCTTGCGCCGCTCCCGACGCGCACGCGCAGGCCGTCCTGCTCCTCCTCGCGTGCCCGGTTGTCGATCACGACCCCGCGGATGCCTCCGTCGGCGACCACGATGTTGCTCCCGCTGCCGAGTACGAACGGCCCCGCCTCGGCATCCGCCGCGAGGCGCGCCGCCTGCGCGAGCGCGTCGGCGCCGCGCACGATCACGTAGATGTCCGCCGGCCCGCCGACGCCGAAGGTCGTGTGGCGCGACATTGCCTCGTCCCGGCGCACCTCGCCCACCGTTTCGAGTCTCGTCGCCAGCTGGTCGAGCGCCGTCATGACAGCGCCTCCAGCAGCAGCGCCCCGACTTCGGTGACGCTCCCCGCGCCGATCGTCATGACCACGTCGCCCGGCCGCGACAGGCCCGCTGCCTGCTCGACCGCCGCTGCGAAGTCGGGCGCGTACGAGGCCGCAGGCCGCGCGATGTTCCGCGCCAGGTCCGCAGCCGAGCGCCCTTCCAGGGGCGTCTCGCGGGCGGCGTAGGTTTCGAGGATCACGAGCTCGTCCAGCCCTTCCCAGCACTCCAGCCAGGCCGCCCACAGGTAGGCGATGCGGCTGTACGTGTGCGGCTGATGGATACCGATCAGGCGCCGGCCCGGGAAGCGCGTGCGCGCCGCTGCCAGCACGGCGCGTACCTCGCTCGGGTGGTGGGCGTACTCGTCGATGACGAGCACGCCGCTCGCCTCGCCGACGCGCTCGAAGCGCCGTTTCGCGCCCTGGAAGCACGCGGCCGCGTCGCGGATGGCGGCGAACGGCGTGCCCTCCCCGAGGCAGACCGCTGCCGCCGCCAGCGTGTTCTCGACCGCGTACTCCCCCGGGAGCGCGATCGTCAGCTCGCCAAGGGCCTCGCCCCGACGCGTTACCGTGAAGGTGGCGCCCGTCTCGCCGAGCGCGATGCCTGTGGCCTGCCACGTGCAGTCGTCTTTGAATCCGTACGTCTCGACCGCGGTCTCCCCGGCGACCGCTTCCGCGACGCGCCGCGAGCCGGCATTTCCGCCGCCGGCAAGCAGCTTGCCGCCCTCGCGCAGGCGCCGGGCGAACGTGAGGAACGCTTCTTCGTAGGCTTCCGGCGTCCCGTACAGGTCGAGATGGTCGGCGTCGACGTTCGTGATGACGGCCACGTCGGGGTCGTAGGCATGGAAGGCGCGCTGGTACTCGTCCGCCTCCACCACGCAGATGTCGCCGCCGCCCCACGAAGCGTTCCCGCCGAGGTCGCGGCTCTCGCCCCCGATGAGGTACATCGGCTGCCGACCCGCCCGGCTCAGGATGAACGCGATCAGGCTGCTCGTGGTCGTCTTGCCGTGCGACCCGGCCACTGCGATGACGCGCTTCCCTTCCATCAGCCCCGCCACCACCTCGGGCCGCCCCAGCACGGGCAGCCCCCGCCGCCGCGCCTCAGCCACCTCCGGGTTGTCGTCGCCGACCGCCGCTGTCGCGACCACGCACCGCGCCTCGCCAAGGTTCTCCGCGGCGTGTTCGGGAAAGACCGTCACGCCCATCGCTTCGAGGTTGCGGGTCAGGTCCGACGCTTCGAGGTCGCTGCCCTGGACGCGCTCGCCGCGCTCGTGCAGCAGCTGCGCGATGGCCGACATGTGCATCCCGCCGATTCCCACGATGTGGACGGGCCCGCGAATCTCGGTCATCGCGTCGCCACCTCCCGCAGGATCGCCGCCAGCCGCTCCGCCCCGTCGCTGTGTCCTGCCGACCGCGCCGCATCCACCATCGCGTCCCGCCGCTCGTCGTCGTGCAGCAGGTCGAGCACGCGCCCTTCGAGCGTCCCGAGATCCGCCTCCTCCAACACCACCGCCGCCCCGTGCCCGGCCAACCAGCGCGCGTTCTCGCGCTGGTGCCCCCCCGCAAACGTGCCCGGCACGAGGATCGCCGGGAGCCCGGCGGCCGGCAGCTCGCCGAGCGTGCTCGCGCCCGCGCGCATGACTGCCAGGTCAGCCGCCACCATCAGCGCGGGCAGGTCCTCCCGGAACGGAGCCGGCTCGTAGCGCTCGCGCAGCGACTCCGGTAGCGCCTTCCGCTCCGATACTGCCTCGCCTGATGACGCCTGCCCGGTGACGTGCACCACCCGCGCCTCCTCGCAGAACCGCGGCAGCGCCTGCCAGACCGCACGGTTGATCGCCTGCGCCCCTTGCGTCGCGCCCGCGACGAGCAGCACGCGCTCGTCCGCGCTCCATCCGAGGGCCTCGCGCGCGTCCTCGCGTGCGGTTGCGAAGGCATCGCGCACGGGATAGCCGCTCACCACTGTCTTTTCGGCGGGCAGCCGTGGCAGCGCCGCCTCCGTTGCCGCCGCGATCAGCGTCGCGAGGCGGCTCTCCGCCCGCACGGCCAGCCCCGGTTCCACGTCCGGGAGGAACACGACCAGCGGCAGCCGTAGCATTCGTGCGGCCACGCTCGGCGGGAAGCTGCCGTAGCCGCCGGTGCTCAGCATCACGTTCGGCTGGAAGCGCCGTAGCGACCGCAGCGCCGTGGCCACGCCGAGCGCCGTGCGCACGAGACCGCGCGCCAGCGCCAGCGGCGAGCGTCCGCGCAGGGGCGCCGCCGGAACCGTCTCGAAGGGCACGTCGTGGCCCTGCACGAGCGCGCGTTCGCCCCGGTTGTCCGGCCCGAAGAAGCGCGCCTCCACGGGGTCGCCCGTGGCTCGCAGCGCCCCCAGTGTCGCCAGGGCCGGGAAGATGTGGCCCGCTGTGCCGCCCGCTGCCAGCGCGATCCTCATGACTCGTCCCTCCCTTCGGAGGGCTGCCGGCCGGTCCCGGTGCGTTCACGCGCGGCTTCGCGTTCTTCCGTGAAGCGCGAGATGCTGGCGAGCACGCCCGCCGCGAGGAGCACAGCCGCGAGCGCGCTGCCGCCGTAGCTGAGGAAGGGCAGCGGCACGCCCGTGAGCGGGATCACTCGCGTGATTCCGCCGATGTTCAGGAACGCCTGCGCGGCGATCCACGTCGTGATGCCCGTCGCCAGCAGGAACCCGAACTGGTCCGGCGCGCGCCGCGCGATCTGGTACCCCTTCAGCATCAGCGTGACGAACAGGATCACGACCGCGCTCGTCGCCACCAGCCCCAGCTCCTCGCCGAGGATGGCGAAGATGCCGTCGGTGTGGCTCTCAGGCACGTAGAAGAACTTGCCCCGGCTCGCCCCCAGGCCCAGCCCCGTGGGACCACCGTTCCCGAGTGCGATCATCGCCTGCAGCGTCTGGAAGCCGTTCCCCAGCGGGTCGGCCTCCGCGTTCACGAAGGCGGAGAAGCGGTCGAGCCGGTACCCCTCGATCAGCGTCAGTGAGACGACGGCGATGCCCCCCGACAGGAAGAGCGCGCTCATCTGGAGAAACGTTGCGCCTGCCGCCCAGAACATCGTGATCGTGATCACGATGATGATGCCGGTCGTGCCCAGGTCGGGCTGGAGCATGAGCAGAAGCCCGATGGCGCTGATGATGACGATGAACGGCAGCAGGCCCTGCTCGAAGCTGCGCAGGTTGTCGCCCCGCGAGTTCAGCCACGCCGCCAGGTAGATGATGATGCTGAGCTTCGTGAATTCGGCCGGCTGCAGGCTGAAGCCGCCGAAGGTGAGCCAGCGCTGCGCGCCGCCCGCCTCCGTCCCGACGATGAGTGTGAGCAGCAGGAGCATCAGGGTGAGGGCCATGAACGGCACCGCCAGCCGCCGCAGCATGTGGTAGTCGAAGCGCATCGCCGCCAGCAGCAGCACCGCTCCCAGCACCGCCCACATGGCCTGCCGGATGATGAAGTGGTGCGAGTCGGAGAACTGCGCGAGGCCGATGACGAAGCTCGCGCTGTAGACCGCCACGAGGCCCGTGATGGTGAGCACCGTGATCAGCGCCAGCAGCGTGTAGTCGGGACCCCGGGCGGGCCAGCGGCGGTTCGAGGTGATGGCTATGACGGCGCCTCCTCGAATCCATCGAGTGCGGCCACGAGCGCTGCGAACGCCTCGCCCCGCGCCTCGAAGCGTGGGTAGGCGTCGAAGCTCGTGCCCGCCGGCGAGAGGAGGACGGCGTCGCCTTCCCGCGCGATGGCAGCCGCGGCAGCGACCGCCTCCTCGAGCGTCTCCACGCGCACGACCGTCTCGACCGCGCCTGCCATCGCCTCCGCGAACGGCGTGGCTGCTTCCCCGAAGCAGATGGCGGCCCGGCAGCGCTCGCTGGCGGCGGCACGCAGGTTCTCGAGCGGCAGCGCCTTCTCGCGCCCGCCCAGCAGCAGGATCGCCGGTTCCGGGACGGCTTCCAGCGCCGCCAGCGTGCGTTCCGGCGAGGTCGCGATGCTGTCATTGATCCAGGTTGCGCCGTGGGCGCGTCCGACCACCTGCAGGCGGTGCGGCAGACCTGGGAAGGTGCGCAGTGTCGTCGCAATCGCCTCGCCCGGAAGCCCCATCGCCCCCGCGATTGCGGCCGCGAGAACCGCGTTCGCGACGTTGTGACGGCCGCGCATGCGCAGGTCGGCCGTGTTGGCGACGGTCTCGGCCGCGCCTCCCCAGCGCGACACGATTGCGTTGCCCTCCAGCCACGCCCCGTCACCCGCGACAGGGCCGGCGAGCGAGACCTCGGCGAGCCGGCCCTGCACGTCGCCGCGAAACGCGCGGCTCGTCTCGTCGTCCGTGTTGAGGATCGCGAGGCCGTCCGCATCCTGGTAGCGCAGGATGTTGCGCTTCAGGTCCACGTACTCCGGCCAGCTGAACTGGTCGAGGTGGTTCGGCGTGACGTTGGTCACCGCCGCGATCTCCGGCGAGCGATCCGTGTACTGAAGCTGCGTGTGGCTCATCTCGAGGATGACGCTGCCGGTCTCCGGCACGTCTTCGATGCGGTCGAGCAGCGAGCCCCCGAGGTTTCCCCCAACAAGGTGCTCGATGCCGGCGCGCTCCGCCATCGCCCCCACCAGCGCCGTTGTCGTCGACTTGCCGCTCGATCCCGTGATCCCGATGACCCGCCCCCGGCAGAGCCGCAGGGCGAGCGCCAGCTGCGACACGACCGGGATGCCGAGCTCCTGCGCACGCACGACGTTCGGGTCGCTGCGCAACACCGATTGGGAGACCGCGAGCAGGTCGAAGCCCTCCGGGTCGAGCAGCTCGCCACGAACGGTGCGCTCCACGCCCTCGGGCGGTTCCGCCCCCGCGGCTTCGAGCTGTTCGGCGCTGCGGGTGTCCGCCATCGTCACGGAGGCGCCGCGCGCCAGCAGCCAGCGGGCGAGGTCGCGCCCTTCAATCCCGAGCGAGTAGACGAGCGCGCGCGCGCCTGCGATCTCCGGGAGTTCGGCTGCGGTCCGGCGTTCAACCATCATCGTCACTCCGGTACCGCCAGTGCGAGCGCGACGCCGACCATCGCGGCGACGATGCCGACCACCCAGAAGCGGGTCACGATCTGCGTCTCCGGCCAGCCCAGCTCCTCGAAGTGGTGGTGCAGTGGCGCGCGCAGGAAGATGCGCTTCCCCCCGCTCAGCCGGTAGTAGCCGATCTGGATGAGGTTGCTGATGGCGTTGGCCACGAACACGAGCCCGATCAGCGGCAGCAGCAACCAGTGGCCCGTCATCAGCGCCACGATCGCAAGGCTGGAACCCAGCGCGAGCGCTCCCGTGTCGCCCATGAACACTCGCGCGGGGTGGGCGTTGTACCAGAGGAATCCGAGGTTGGCGCCCGCGATGATGAAGGAGAACGTGGCCACGAAATCCTGGCCCTGGACGAACGCGATCACGCCGTAAGCGATGAACGCGAACAGCGTTGTGCCGCCTGCCAGGGTGTCGAGCCCGTCCGTGACGGCCACAGAGCTCGTCGTTGCCACGATGGTGATGACCGCGATGGCCATGTAGGCCGGGCCGAGCGCGTAGCTCCCCGCCCAGGGCACGTTCACCGACTCGACGTCCAGTTCGCCGTAGAGCACCCAGGCGGCGCCGACGGCCAGCAGCGTGAGCAGCGTGATCTTGAGCCGCCAGGGCAGCCCGGCCCGGAAGCCGACGCGGTCCTGCAGCGTCCCCAGGTCGTCGATGAACCCGATGGCGCCCGTCGCCGCGATCATCCCGAGGGGGAGCAGGATCGAGCGGTGGTCGAGCCAGTCGATGGCGATGGCTGTCACGATCAGCGTCGGCACCCAGATGATGAAGCCGCCGAAAGTAGGCGTGCCCGCCTTCGACTGGTGCGACGCGGGCTGGTCTTCGCTGATCGCCTTCCCTGCCCGCTGGGCGCGCAGGTACTGGACGATCGGCCACCCGAGCCCGACCGTGAGCGCGAAGCTGATGCCGCCGGAGAGCAGGGCGCGAATCATGCGGTGCCCTCCAGTACGGGGATCAGCTCCTCGAATGCCTGCCCCCGCGATGCCTTCACGAGCACGTGGTCGCCCTCGCCCAGAACGCCCGCGACGAATGCCGCTGCCTCGTTCTTCTCCGCGAACCAGTGGCTCTCGGCGAGGCCGTTTGCCCGCGCCGCCTCGATGACGAGGCGGCAGGGTTCCCCGGCTGCCACCAGCACGTCGCAGCACGCCGCTGCGATGGCGCCGATGCGGCGGTGCTCGGGCTCGGAGCGGTCGCCAAGCTCCGCCATCTCGCCGAGCAGGGCGATGCGGCGCCCGCCCAGCCCCCGCAGCAGTTCCAGCGCCCCAGCCACCGAGGCGGGGCTGGCGTTGTAGGTGTCGTCGAGGATGCGGGCGCCGCCCGAGCTGCGCCGCACGCGCAGCCGCCCGTCGATCTCGGCCCCGCTCACCGCCTCCGCCGCCTCCGCAAGCTCCACCCCGAGCGCGAGCTGGATACCGATCGCCGCCAGCGCCCCCTGCGCGAGGTGCGCCCCGGGGACGTGCAGCCGCACGTCTGCCTCGTCGTCCTCGTAGGAGACGCGGAACTCCGAGCCCTCTAGTCCCAGGTCGCGCACGTCGCCGCGCCGGAGGCGCGCCGCTTTGCTTTCGCCGAACGCGATGACGCCGCAAGACAGCTCGTCGACGACCGGCGCGATGCGCTCGTCGTCGACGTTCACCACCGCAGTCCCGTCTTGTGGCAGCGAGCGCGCCAGCGAGAGCTTCTCGTGCTCGATCGCCTCCATGCTGCCGAGCTTCTCCAGGTGCGTGGCGCCGATGTTGAGAACGGCGCCGACGGAAGGCTCGGCGATGGAGCACAGCTCGGCGATCTCGCCCTCGCTGTCCATCGCCATCTCGAGCACCGAGACCTCGTGGTCGCGGCGCAGGCTCATCAGGGCGAGGGGGAGCCCTTCGCGCGAGTTCAAGTTTCCGGGGCTGTGGTGCGTGGCGAAGCGCGTGCCCAGGGTCGCCGCCGTCAGCTCCTTCGCCGTCGTCTTCCCGACCGTGCCCGTGATTCCGGCCACGCGAACGTCGCAGGCCCGCAGCCAGTCGCGTGCGAGCTCGGCCATGGCCGTGCGCGTGTCGCCGACGACCGCGACCGTCCGGTCGCGCCAATCGCCCCCTGGGGGGCGCTGGCAGACGGCCGCCGGAGCGCCCCGCTCCAGCGCCTCGTCGACGAAGTCGTTGCCGTCGAGCCGCTCGCCCCGGAAGGCGGCGAACAGGTCGCCGGGCTGCGTCAGGCGCGAGTCGGCCGCCCCGCCCGAGATCGGCGTGGCCGGCCCCTCGATCACACGGTAGCCGCGGGCGCGCATGGACTCTGCCAGGAAGGCTGTCGTCATGCCCGTCACCTCGTCGCCGCCTGCTCGGCGTCGGGGGGAACGCCGAGGTAGCTCAGCACCTCGTCGACAAGCGAGGCGAAGACGGGTCCCGCCGCCTCCGTACCGGTTTCGAGGTTGGCGTTCTCGTCGAGCTTCACCAGGATGAGGATTCGCGGCTCGTCCACCGGTGCAAAACCGGCGAACGACACGATCTGCGTGTCGTCGTAGCTTGCGTCGATGGGAACGTTCGCCGTGCCCGACTTGCCGCCCGCGGTGTAGTAGCGCGGCTTCCCCGGGTGGTACCAGCCCGGATCGATAACCGACCCCAGCATCTCGCGCATCGTCGCGCTCGTCTCGGCGGATATCGGCTGCCCGATCACCCTCGTGGTCAGGTCGTAGCGCGTGCCGTCGTTAGCGACCATCGCCTTCACCAACCGCGGTTCGAGCAGGCGCCCGCCGTTGATGGTCGCTGCGAGCGCGGTCACCATCTGGATCGGCGTGACGCTGATCGCTTGTCCGAACGACTGCGCCGCCGCGTCCACCGGCGACCAGTCCGAGTCCGTTGGCCGCCTCACCAGCCCGGCGGCCTCGCCGCTCAGGTCGATGTACGTGGGCTTCCCAAACCCGAACGCCTCCAGGTACTCGTGGAAGAGCCTCACCCCCAACTCCTCCATCATGAACACGGCGCCCGTGTTGATGCTCTGCTGGAGCACCCCTGTCATCGTCTGCTCGCCGTAGACGCCGTTGTTCCAGTTGAAGATGGGGATCCCGTACACGAACGCAATGCCCGTGTCCTCGTAGGTTGTTTCGGGAGTCACGAACCCGGCGTCGATAGCCGCTGCTGCGGTGATCACCTTCATCACCGAACCGGGCTCGTAGAGGTCGCTCACGACGCTGTTGCGCAACAGCCTCACCTGTACCGGGTCGGACAGGTCGAGTTCGGCGAACGAGAGGCGGGGCTGCGTCGCCAGCGCCAGGATCTCCCCGGTCTGGGGATCCATGATCACGATCGATCCCCTGACGGCCTCGTGCTCCTCGATCGCCTGCTTCAGCGCGCGCTCCGCGGCTACCTGCATCCGCCGGTCGATGGTGAGGATGATGTCCGGGCCGGGCACGGCCTCGGTCGTGAAGGTCTCGCCGTAGGGGATGGGCGAACCGGTCGTGTCGCGCTCGAAGATGACGCGACCGGGCGTGCCGAGCAGTTCGGCGTCGTACCACGCCTCGATCCCGGTGAGGCCCGTGTTGTCGGCCCCCATGATCCCGATGACCGACGACGCGAGATCGCCCGCCGGGTGGACCCGCACGGTGTTGGGAAGACCGATGAGGCCCGGCACGTTCGCATCGAGCAGCGCTCGCCCGGTGTCGTAGGGAACGTCGCGGGCGACGAGCACGTCAACGAGACCGCTTTCCAGGACGAGCGTGCGCAGGTAGGTGGCGTCGTGCCCCGTCGATTCGGCGATCGCTTCCGAGGCCCTTCGCGCCGTCGCGTCGTCGTTCCAGACCCGGGATGCCACGTACAGGTCCCACGTGTCGGTGCTCATCGCGAGCAGGAACCCGTTGCGGTCGAGGATCGCGCCTCGCCGGGCGAAGACCGTGTCGCTGGCGTAGAGCTCGCTGCGCGCCTCTTCGGCGTACCGGTCGTGCTCGAGAATCTGCACCTGGACGAGGCGCGCCAGCACCACTGCCGCGAAAACCGCGAACGCGATCGCCGGAAGCCATACACGGCCCGTGCGCCTCGCTTGCTGCTGCGCCATGGGGCGCCCTCCCGCCGGCCTCCTCCCGTGACCGGTGCGATCTCAGTTCAGCAGCGGCATCGCCTCCAGAGGTGGTCCGCGGCTACGGAGCGAGCCCGGAGCCAGGCTCCGAGGCCACGGGGAGATGCTCCGCAGGAATCTTCGGGGGCTCCGGTCCGGCTTCCCCGATGCTCACGAAGATGGCGTTCGCCCCCGGCACGAGGCCGATCTCCAGGGCCCGCCGCGCAATGCGGTCCACGGAGATCAATCGGGCGATTTCGGCCTCCAGCTGGCGCATCTCGACCTGGAGGGCGTTCTGTTGGCCCTCCAGCGCTTCGAGGTTGCGCCCCTGGGTAGTCATAAGGCTGTTCTGCACGACCGGTGCCAGCGCGCTGGCCGAGACGATGAGCGCGCCCGCGACCACCCAGCCGCTCACCCCCAGTTTCGGAAGCGAGAGACCCCGGTGGGTTCGTGGCGCCGGTTGGTCGAGGGCCGTCATGCCTGTCCCTCGACCTTGCGCTGGGCAGCGCGCAGAACGGCGCTCCGCGCCCGCGGGTTGCGGGCGATCTCGTCGCCGCCGGGGCGAACCGCCCGTCGCGTGAGTGGCGTGAGCGTTGCGTGATGATTGCAGCGGCACTCAGGAAGCACGGGCGGGCAGACGCAGTCACGCGACTCGCGCCCGAGAAACCGTTTCACGATTCGGTCTTCCAGTGAGTGGAAAGCGATGGTGACGAGCCTCCCGCCTTCGCGGGAAGACCCAAAGCCGAGCAGGCTGCGGGCGAGCGGCAAGGCCGTGCCAAGCGAGTCGAGTTCGCCATTTACACGAATCCGAAGCGCGAGAAAGACCTTGGTGGCGGGGTGTTGTTGGGTTCGGTCTCTCGCGCCCCCCGCAGCCTGCTCGACGGCTTTGGCTAAATCCCAGGTCGAACGAAGCGGACGCGCCCTCAGCACCGCTTTTGCGATGCGGCGCGCCCCGCGCACCTCTCCCTCTTCCCGGAAGAGGCTGGCGAGCGCTCGCTCGTCCCACGTATTCACGATGTCCGCAGCCGTCAAGCCGTCCGACGACTGGTCCATGCGCATGTCCAGCGGCCCCTCGTGCGCGAAGGCGAACCCTCGCGCCGCGGTGTCCAGCTGGATTGAAGAAACGCCCAAATCCATCAGGATCCCGTCCACCGCCTCGAACCCTTCGTCCTCGGCGATGACATCGAGATCGCGGAAGTTCCCGCGAACGAAAGTGACCCGCCTCCCAAACGGAGCCAATCTCGTCCGCGCGAACTCCAGCGCCTCGCCGTCCTGGTCGATGCAGAGCAGCCGCCCCTCCGGCCCCATCGCCTCGGCGATGGCCGCGCTGTGCCCACCCGCTCCAGCCGTGCAGTCGATGTAGACGCCCCCCTCGCGCACGGCGAGGTAGTGCATCGCCTCATCGAGGAGGACGGGCGTATGTGGAGCGCTCGGCGTCGTCATGGTCGTCACGCTAGCCTCCCCCGCCGGCGGCGGACTCGTCGGCAAGCCGCTGGAGGGCACTGGCGCGGGCGGTCGGCAGCATCGATTCCTGCTCCTCCCACTTCGCCCGGTCCCAGATTTCGAGGCGCTGGTCGTTCCCGAGCACGACCACGTCGCGCTCGATCTCGGCGTGCGTGAGGAGCTTGGCGGGGATGAGTAGCCGGCCCTGGCCGTCGCGCTGCACGTCGAACGCCGAGGCGAAGAACGCGCGTCTCAGCTGGCGGCCCTCTTCGGAGTAGGCGGGCACCCGTTCGACGACCCGAGCCTCGGCCTCGAAACCTTCCGGCGTGTACACCTCGATGCAGCCGTCGAGACCGGGCACGAGGACGGCGCCGTTGGCGAAATCCTCGCGGAACTTCGGAGGCAGCGCGACCCGATTGCGGTCGTCCAACTGATACTCAAAGTTCCCACGGAACGCCATGACGGCCCCTCGGGTAGGGATGTCCCCACCAAGATCGGAAGAAAACTGGGGAAGATTCCCATCTCTCCCCACTTTCCCCCACACGGACTATAGGCAGCCCCCCCACAGGGTGTCAATAGAAATCAGCCTGCAATCGCGAGGCTTTTTCGCCCCCTGGCCGCCTCCCACGAGGCGCCGCGCTAGACTGTCCCGATGGCGCGAATCGCGATCCTCACCGCGTCCGACGGCGTAGCCGCCGGGACGCGCGTCGATGAAGGCGGCGCCCTCATCGAACGCCGCTGCCGCGAGGAGGGCCACGAGGTCGTCACGAAAGCCGCTCTCCCCGACGATCGAGGGGCCATTGCGGACCAGCTCGCCGCCTGGTGCGATGCCGGTGTCGCCGACCTGATCCTGACCACCGGCGGCACCGGCCTCACCCCCCGCGACCTCACCCCCGAGGCCACGCGCGACATCGCTGAGCGCGACGTCCCCGGCATCCCCCTCGCCATCGCGCAGGAGGGGCTCCAGCACACCTCCTACGCCATCCTCTCCCGTGGCCTCGCCGCCACCCGTGGCAAGACCCTCATCGTGAACCTTCCCGGGAGCCCCAAGGGCATAGCCGACGGCCTCGCCGTCCTCCTCCCCCTCGTGCCCCACATCGCCGAGCTGCTCGCCGGCCCCGTCGAGCACGACGGATGAGGGTCGACGTCCTCACCCTCTTCCCCGAGGCGTTTTCCGGGCCGCTCGACGTCTCCATCATCAAGCGCGCCCGCGATGCCGGCCTCCTCGACCTCCACCTCCACGATATCCGCGAGCACGCCACCGACCGCCACCGCACCGTCGACGACCAGCCCTTCGGCGGCGGGCACGGCATGGTCATGAAAGTCGACGTGCTCGACACCGCCCTCCAGGCCGCGCAGGCGCAGGCCGATGCCCCCGGCTACGTCATCTACCTTTCGCCCCAGGGCGAGCGTCTCGACGACGCCCTCGTGCGCGAGCTCGCCGCCCATCCTCGCCTCGTCCTCGTGTCCGGTCGCTACGAAGGGGTCGACGAGCGCTTCGTCGAGCACTGCGTCGACCGCGAGGTCTCCATCGGCGACTACATCCTCACCGGCGGCGAGTTGCCCGCGATGGTCCTCATCGAGGCGGTCGCCCGCCACCTCCCCGGCGCCCTCGGCGACGACGCCTCCCCCCGCGAGGAGTCGTTCGCGGAAGGCCTCCTCGAGCACCCCCAGTACACCCGCCCCGCCGAGTACCGCGGCTGGACCGTCCCCGAGGTCCTCCTCAGCGGCCACCACGCCGAGATCGAGAAGTGGAAGCAAGAGCAGCGCCTCGAACGAACCCGCCGGCGCCGCCCCGACCTTCTCGAGGAGTAGGGCTACTTCGCACGCGCCAGCACTACGAGGCGGTGGCTGCCCATCGTCAGATCCGAGCCGTCCAGGCCTCCCCACACTCCCTCCACCTCAAGCCCCGCCAGCCCCATGCGAAGCTCCAGCTCCTGCAGCGTGTACACGCGAAGGGTGAAGCTCTGCTCGATGCGCTCCCCGTTAGCCCTGACGACCGTCCAGTTGGTGGTCTGAGTACCCGCTGCGCTGTCGAAGGAGTGCTCTTGGAACAGGAAGGCCCCGTTGTGCCGCTCACTCCACATGCGGGGCTGGTAGCGGCGAAGCAGCGAGTCACGGTGCACCAGGTCGATGAGGAAGAGCCCACCGGGTCGTAACACCCGCGCCACCTCTTCGAGTACGCGCTGATTCCCCTCGTCGTCGAAAAAGCCGAACGCCGTGAACATGTTGATGGCCGCGTCCTGGCTGGCGTCCGGCAACCCGGTCTCCCGCATGTCGGCCTCGCGCCACGTGACATCAACCTCGAACTCTGTGGCCAGCTCTGCAGCCTTCTCAAGGTTGTAGGTGGAGATATCGACCCCCGTAACCCGGTGCCCCCGCTTCGCCAGTCGCACGCTATGGCGACCGGGGCCGCAGCACAGGTCGAGCAAGTCGCACGGCTCCGCCAGACCAAGCGCCTGCTCAGTGAACGCGACCTCTGCGTCCGTGCGGCGCGCGTACGAGCCGTCCTCGTCAGGCGAGCCCGGTCCGCCCTTCGCGAAGTAGTCGTACCAGTCCCGCTCGAAGAGCGTCTCGTACCAGGGGCGGGTCTCGTCGCTCATCCCGCCTTCGAGTGTGCTACCCGGGATGCTCCCAGTCGATCATCATCACGTCGATCTCGTCGCCCGGCTCGGCGTGGGGCAGGTCCTCGGGGATGACCGTGAGCCCGTTCGCGGCGCTCATGCTCGTCAGGATGCCGCTCCCCTGCGGGCCCGTCAGGTCGGCGTAATAGCGACCGTCCTCGCCCCTTGTCACGATGCAGCGCGCGTAGAAGCGGCGCCCGTCCGTGTTCACCACCCGGTCGCGCGTGACCGCCCGCACGACCGGCCGCTCCCAGCTGGTTCGCCCCAGCATCTTGAAGATCGCCGGACGGCCGAACAGCTCGAACGCGACCATCGAGCTGACCGGGTTCCCCGGCAGCCCCAGGTGCGGCACGCGGCGCCCGTCCGGCGCCTCGAACGCGCCGAACGCAAGCGGCTTCCCCGGTTTCATCCGCACGGTCCAGAAGTCGATCGCTCCCTCGCGCGCGAGCACGTCCTTGACGACGTCGAAGTCGCCCCGCGAGACGCCGGCGCTCGTCACGATCATGTCCGCGTCCAACCCGGAGCGGATCTTCGCCGTCAGGTCCTCCACCGTGTCGCGGGCAATCCCGAGCAGGCGCGGACGCCCGCCGAAGGCGCGCACGAGCGCGGCCACGCTGTGCGCGTTCGCGTCGTAGATCTGGCTCGCGCGGCGCTCCTCGCCGGGCGTCACGATCTCGTCGCCGGTCGAGAGGATGGCGACCTCCGGCCGCCGGTACACGGACACCTCCGTGCGCCCGATGCTCGAAAGCACGCCGATCTCCGAGGCGCGCATCACCCGTCCCGCCTCCAGCACCGCCTGCCCGGTCTCGATGTCTTCGCCCCGGCGGCGGATGTTCGCCCCCATCCGGGCCGCCTTGAACACGCCCACGGAATCGCCCCGTGTCGGCGCCTGCCCCGGCTCTCGCAGCGGCTCGTCCGTCTCCTCGAAGGGCACGATCGCGTCCGCTCCCGGCGGGATCGGCGCCCCCGTCATGATGCGTACGGCCTCGCCTTCGCCAACGGCGGTGTCGAGCACGTACCCGGCTGCCAGGTCGGCGATGACGGTCAGAGTCCGGGGGTCGCCTTCGCTCGCGCCGTCGGTGTCGGCGGCGCGAACGGCGTACCCGTCCATGGCCGTGTTGTCGAGCGGAGGGATGTCGAATCCGGCGACCACGCTCTCGGCCAGAACCTGCCCCAGCGCCTCGATCACCGGCGCTTGCTCCGGTTCGAGCCGCTCGAAGAAGGCGAGGATGCGCTCACGCGCATCCTCCACGCTGATCATCGCGGAAGTCGGGATCGTCACGGTCGCAGGGTGCTCGCGGGTCTAGCCGAGGCGCACCGCCAGGCAAGTGGTCGTGCGCTGCACGCCCGTCACGGTCTGGATTGCATCGGTGATGGCCGTCCCCAGAGCGTCGAGGTCGTTGGCCTCGAGCTGCACGATGACGTCGTACGGCCCGGTTACCGTGTCGACGGCCAGCACGGTCGCGCCTGGATAGGTCAGTGCGGCGGCGGCCGCGCCAACTGCCTTGGCGCTGCCGACGTCAGTCTCGATTAGGACGTAGCCTCGAACCACGCGCTCCTCCTCGGTCGGAAAGGTCCCGCCATGATTCGGGGCGGGTCGGGGAACTGTCAAGAACCGCCGTACGTTGACCGCACATCTGGCAGCAGGTACTCGACCACGACCTCTCCCGCCGTCGCCGTGGCGCTCACCCGCACCGGCACCACCAACTCCACCTGTTGGATGAGGCAGATCGCTTCCTTACCCGTCCGGCAGAAGTAGACGACGCCCGTCCCCGTAATCTCCGCCTCCCCCTCGCGCAGCTCGATCGGAATCGGGATCGTGAACGACTCGTCGTCGGTGCTCCATGTCAGCTCTGTCTCGCTCAGCTGCACCACCCGGTCGCTGCTCGACGCGAGCTCAAGCCGGGATGGCGCCGCCGCGTTCAGGTGGAAGTTCTCCGGCGACGAGATCGTTAGCCGCAGCGTCGTGACGCCCGGCGCGACGACCTGCGTCGGGAGCTGGACCCGCACGATGCCGTCCTCGGGGAGGCGGGGGTTCGCCGCCCCCAGGTTCGTGAAGGCCAGCGTCCGCACCCCTCCGGTAGCCGGGTCGATGATGCGGAGGGCGTGGTTGCCAGTGTCGGCCAGGTGGAGCTTTCCGCCCGCGAGGCTGAGCCCGTTCGGCTCCTCGAACGCTGCCTCCGCGCCCGTCCCGTCGCTCCAGTCCCGCTCCCCGCTCCCCGCCACCGTCGTCACCGAGAAGTCGGACAGCGACAGGGCCCGCACCTTGTGGTTGTACGTGTCCGCCAGGTAGACGACCTCGTCGCCGACCGCGAGACCCTGCGCGTGCTGAATCTGGGCCGTGCCCGCCGGACCGTCGGCGTCGCCCCACTCGAACAGGTGCGTCCCGATGAGCGTCTCCACGTCGCCCTCCCCGGCGAAGGGAACCCGTCGCACGGAGCTCGACTCGGCGTCGACCCAGTAGAGGTGCGTTGCGTCTCCCGCCAGGCCGCTGGGCTGGGCCAGCGTCGCCACCCGCAGCCGGTGCCCGTCGTCGACGTTCTCCCGGCCCGTCCCGGCGAAGACGCTCAGGTGGTCGTCGGCCAGGTCCAGCACCCAGATCTGGTGCGTTCCCGCGTTCGCGATGTACAGCGCCCCCTCGTGGTGGTGGATGTCCCAGGGCGAGGCGAGGTCCGAGCTCAGCGGGTCGCCTCCGGGTAATTCGTAGGCCCGCCTCCCCGTTCCGGCGATCGTCGCCGTTTCGCCCGTCTCCAGGTCGACGGCCCGAACCGCGTGGTTGCGCGTGTCCGCCACCCACAGCGTCTTGCCGTCCGGCGACAGCTCGAGCCCCTGCGGGTCGCGAAAGCGCGCCTCGCTCGCGCCGCCGTCGGCGAAGCCCGGCTCCCCCGCCCCGAACGCCGTGATCACGCGCCCGTCCAGGTCGGTCACGACGATGCGGTGGTGCCCTGCGTCGGCGATGAAGATGCGACCCCCCGGCTCGTCCACCAGCACCTCGCTCGGGAACGAGAGGAAGGTCGAGGCGACCGCCGCCTCGAGCGCGAGCGGGATCGGAGTCGTGTCGATCAGCCCGCGCGCGCTGAACTCGTCGTAGACCTGCTGCACGACCGGCTGGAACCGCTCGTAGACCTGCTCTCCGGCTGCGCCGCCAACGACGCTCCCGCGTGGGTCGATGAGCACGACCGTGGGCCAGGCACGCACGCCCCACTGTCGCCAGACCACGTAGTCCGGGTCGTTCACGACCGGGTGTCGGCGCTCGTAGCGCGCGATCGCCTCGGCCACGGCTGCGTCCTCCTGCTCCTCGGAGTACTTGCCCGTGTGCACGCCGATCACGACGAGGCTGTCGGGGAACTCCCGCTCCAGCCGCTCCAGGTCGGGGATGATGTGCTGGCAGTTGATGCAACCCTGCGTCCAGAAGTCGAGCAGCACAATCTTGCCCCGCAGCTTCGCGAAGCTGAGCGGCTCGCTCACGTTGAACCACGTCAGCCCGGACGGGAACTCCGGCGCTGGATTCTCGACCGGCGGGGTCTCGGTTGGGGCCTCGGTGGGCGTCGCTGCGGAGGTCGGCTGAGCCTGAGTCGCCGTCGCTTCGGGACGCTCGGGCTGCGCCGTCGCGGGCGCGTCCTCCGCCCCACCCCCGCACGCGGCCGCCAGCAGCCCGCCCCCGGCGAGGATCGGCAGGGCTATGCGCCACAGCTCCCGAGGATTCACCTCACGCCCCTCGCCCTCAGAGTCCGTCTACACCTCGACGTTGATGCGGATGGTGTGGTGTCCCGTCGCCCCGTTGGGTTTCGGTGGACGCTCCTCGTCCGTCTGCACCATGCCGCTGCGGTCGATCGCGCGGACCTGCACGTCGAAGCTGCCCTCGGTGGCCGGCCAGTCGACTACCCACTGGCGCCAGCTGCTATCCGAGAGCTCTTCCCCAAGGATGCCGTCCATCCACTCACCCTCGCCCGGCTGTACGTCCCCTTTCCGCCTGATCGCCCGAACCTGGACCCCGCTCACGCCCTTCAACCCGCCCCAGGCGACGCCCGCAACGCGCACGTTGCCGGGCGACACTTCCTGCTCGTTGAAGGGCACGTCGATCCGCGACTGCAGCTTGATCGGGCCGTGTTTCGACCACCCTCGCCGACCCACCCAGTACGCGTCGTAGCTGTCCCACTCCGCCAGCTCGATTTCCTCCAGCCACTTCGTCGCCGAGACGTAGCCGTACAGCCCCGGGATGATCAGGCGTGCCGGGAACCCGTGCTTCGCCGGCAGGGGCTCGCCGTTCATTCCGATGACGACCATCGACTTGCGCCCGTCCATAGCGACATCCGTGGGAATGCCCACCGTGAAGCCACCGAGCGCCCGCCCCACGATCTGCGTGGCGCCCTCCTGCACACCCGCCTCGCGCAGCAAGTCGGGGAGGGGCACGCCCAGCCAGTACGCGTTCCCGACGAGGTTGCCCCCCACCCGGTTCGAGACGCACGCAAGCGTCACCGACTCTTCCTGGAGGCTCCGGTCGAGGAGGTCGTCAAACGACAGCTCCAACTCGCGGTCGACCATGCCCGTGATCTTCAGGCTCCATTTGGAGCTGTCGATCCGGGGCACTGCGAGTTCCGTGTCGATCTTGTAGAACCGGTCGTTCGGCGTGACCAGCGGGGAAATGCCCCGCACCGTCTCGGGGCCGGGCCGCGCGACCGCCGTGGGCTCTGGCGTGGGCTCGGGGGTCGGTTCAGGTGTTGGCTCTGGTGTCGGTTCGGGCGTTGCTTCGGGGGTCGATTCCGGGGTGGCATCGGTAGGTGTTGAGTCGGCCGCCGGTGTCTCCGTGGCTTCCGGGGCCTCCGTCGCGGAAGCCGTTGCTTCCGCGGTCGCCTCCGCGGTCGGCGTTGCCGTGGCTGCCGGTGTCGTTTCGGGGGTGGCTGATGGTGTCGCGGTTGTCTCTGGTGTGGCCGTAGCGGTAGCCGCGGACCGTGTCGCCCGCGAGGAGCTTCGCAGCCGGTCGGCGATTGATGCACGTTGTGCGTCTACGTCGACACCCGTGTCGATGAACCGCCGCACGAGGGGCACCGCGATCGCCGCTGCTGCCAGTCCCCCGCCTGCCAGGTAGAGGAAACGCCTCCGGCCGGGTGACGTGGCTGCGTCGTCAGGAGAGTCGTCGCCGTCGGCCGCTTCCCGGGCGCCCGGCGCTGTCAGCAGCAGCCCCAGCAGCGTCCCCGCCGCGACGATCCCTGCCGCGGCGGCCGTGCTCGCCGCGTCCGCGGCCGAGGTCAGCGGATCGTCCGCCGCTGCCAGCCCCCCCACGACGGAGAGGACCGCGAACACGGCAGGGCCGGCTGCGCGCAGACGTATCGAGAGCACCCCCGCGCCCGTTCCCACCAGCAGCGTGACGACCGTGATGCCGGCGATGAGCAGCGGCTTGTCCTTCGTGCCAAAGGTGTCGATCGCCCACTTGGTGACCTGCTCGGGTGAGTTGTCGATGACGATGTTGCCGATGGCGACGATCAGCGACGCGCCGTCGACGAGGCGAGCGGCCAGCTCGGCAACGGCCAGCCCAAGCGCGATCGCGACGAGCCCCGCCAGGGCGCCCGGCCAGTAGGTCTGTGATTGATGCAGCAGTCGTCGCAGCATGCTTCTCCCTATTCTCGTCCCCTGGCTGGCAGATAGCGACCGGAAGCCCGGTGCGCCGTCGAATCCCCTTGAGCCGCAGTCTAGGGCGGCCCCCTGTGAGCACCAGACGGGCGAGGTAAAGACGCCCCCGGCCCTTCACCGCGCCTTTGCCTTTGGCGCTCCGCCCTCCGGCGTTCGCCTGTCACGGAGCCCTACCTATAATTTCACTCAGCCCATGTCCACAATCGAGGCAGAAGTTGACGCGCTCCGGACGGAGGCGCTGGAAGCGCTCACGCAGGCGGATGGCGAGGCCGGCCGCGAGGCCTGGCGTGCCGAGTGGCTGGGCCGTAAGGATGGCCGGCTGACTCTCCGCCTGCGCTCCCTGAAGGATGCCCCGCCCGAGAGTCGGGCGGCCCTCGGCAAGTCCCTGAACGAGCTGAAGGCGACGCTCGAGGGCGAGCTTGAGGCCCGTCGTGACTCGGCCCGCGCCCATGCCCTCGCCACCCTCTCCGCCGATGCCGCCCTCGACGTCACCCTGCCGGGACGGCCGCAGTCGCTCGGCCGGCTCCACCCCGTGACCCAGACCATGAACGACTGCATCGAAGCCTTCGCGGAGATGGGCTTCCGCGTCTTCGAGGGGCCCGAGGTCGAGTGGTCCCGCTACAACTTCGATGCCGTCCGCATTCCCGATGACCACCCCGCCCGCGACATGTGGGACACCATCTGGATCGACACCCTCATCGAGGGCGAGCGGCAGATCCTGCTCCGTACGCACACCTCCCCGAACCAGATCCGCGTGATGGAGCAGACCGAACCGCCCGTGCGCGTCATCGTGCCGGGCAAGTGCTACCGCCAGGAGGCCACCGACGCCACCCACGAGTGGATGCTCACCCAGATCGAAGGGCTCGCCGTGGACGAAGGCGTCCGCATGAGCGACCTGAAAGGCACGCTCTACGCCTTCGCCCGCCGCCTCTTCGGTGAGGACCGCCGCATCATTTTCCACCACAGCTACTTCCCCTTCGTCGAGCCCGGCGTCGAGATGGCCATCGACTGCTTCCTCTGCCGCGCCGACGGCAGCGATTGCCGCACCTGCCACGACACCGGCTGGATCGAGATCCTCGGCGCCGGCATGGTCCACCCCGAGATCATCGAGAACGCCGGCTATGACTCTTCGCGCTACACCGGCTTCGCCTTCGGTGTCGGCATCGAGCGCGTCGCCATGCTGCGCTGGGGCATCGAGGACATCCGCCACTTCTATCAGAACGACCTCCGCTTCCTGAGGCAGTTCTAGCGCCATGAAATTGCCGCTTTCCTGGCTGCGTGACTACGTGGACATCGACCTCCCGCCTGCGGAGTTCGCGAAGCGCGTCACCGATGCCATCGCCGAGGTCGAGGGCTGGGACGTCATCGGGGAGCAGTGGGACCCGGAGCTCGTCCGCGTCGCCGAGGTGCTCGCCGTCGACCCCCACCCCAACGCCGACCGCCTCGTCCTCGCGACCGTCAACGTCGGCGACGGGCCCAAAACCGTCGTCTGCGGGGCCCCGAACGTCGCCGCCGGCCAGAAGGTGGCCTTCGCCACCGAGGGCGCGATGCTCATCGACGGTCACAGCGGCAAGCTGTCGAAGCTCAAGCTGCGCGCCATCCGCGGCGTCGACTCGGCGGGCATGGTGCTCAGCGAGAAAGAGCTCGGCCTCAGCGACGACCACGAGGGCATCCTCGAGCTGCCCGGCGACTGCGCCATCGGTGCCCCCCTGGTTGAGGCCATCGGCGATGTCGTCTTCGATGTCTCGACCTGGGCGAACCGAGCCGACCTCCTCGGCATCCTCGGCTTCGCCCGCGAGGTCGCCGCCGTCACCGGCCGGTCCCTGCGCGAACCCGACCGTTCCTACTCCGAGTCGGACCGCTCGGCCGGCGATTTCGTCTCCGTCACGATCGAGGCGCCCGACCTCTGCCGCCGCTTCACCGCCAGCATCATCGAGGGCATCGAGATGGCCCCCTCCCCGCCCTGGATGCAGCAGCGCCTCAGCCGCGCCGGCATGCGGCCCATCAACAACGTCGTCGACGTGACCAACTACGTCATGCTCGAGACCGGCCAGCCCCTGCACGCCTTCGACTACGATCTCGTCCGTGGCGCCGAGATCCGTCCCCGTCGCGCCCGCCCCGGCGAGCGGCTGACGACACTGGACGAAGTCGAGCGCGACCTCGACCCCGACATGCTCATGATCTGCGACGGCGAGGGTCCCGTGGCCGTCGCGGGCATCATGGGCGGAGGTAACAGCGAGGTCTCCGAGTCGACGAAAACCGTCCTCCTCGAGGTCGCCAACTTCCACCCTGGCTCCATCCGCCGCACCTCGACGCAGCTCAAGCTGCGCAGCGAGGCCTCCCTGCGATTCGAGAAAGGCATCGGCCCGGACCTTGCTTCCTACGCTCAGGACCGCGCCCTGCACCTGCTCGAGCAGGTCGCCGGCGGCCGCCCCGCCGCCGGCCTTGTCGATGCCTTCCCCACGCCCCTCCCGAGCCCCCGCATTACCCTCCCCGCCGCCCGCATCGAGCAGGTCCTCGGCATCCCCATCGAGGCTGCCGAGGTGCGCCGCATCCTCGAGGCCCTCGGCTTCGAGGTGACCGCGAACGCCGAGGCCTTCGAGGTCACCCCGCCCTTCTGGCGACCCGATGTAGCCCTCCCCGACGATGTCATCGAGGAGCTAATCCGCATCCACGGCTACGAGAACCTCCCGACCACCGTCCTCCGCGGTACCCTCCCCGAGGCGCAGCCGCGACCCCTGGAGCGAGTCCGCGAGCAGGCCCGCTCGCTCGCCGCGGGCCTCGGGTTCCAGGAGGTCGTGAGCTACACGCTCACCTCCGGCGAGATCCTGTCGCGCGTCGTCGCCTCCAACGACGACGACCGCGCCGCGCCGCTGGCAGCGACCAATCCGGTGGCTTCCCAGCACACCTACCTCCGCACGTCCCTGCGTGGCGCGCTGCTCAGCGCCTACGCCGCCAACCGCCACCACGAAGATGCCGCCATGCGCTTCTTCGAGGTCGGCGTCGAGTACCTCCCCACCGAGGCCGACTTGCCCCACGAGCGACCCGTGCTCTGCGCCGTGCTTGGAGGCCAGCGGCTTGAACGGTGGGAGCGCCCCGGCCCCGAGCGCCTCGACTTCTTCGATGCCAAGGGCGCCGTCGAGACCCTGCTTGGCGACCTCGGTGTGGAAGGCGCCTTCGCTGCGGAGGAGCACTTCGCGATGCTCCCGGGCCACAGCGCGACCGTGTCCGTTGGCGACGAGGCGGTCGGCGTCGTCGCCCAGGTGCACCCGGATGTGGCCGCCGCCTTCGATATCGAGGAGCCGGTGTTCCTGATCGAGCTCTGGTTCGAGCCCCTGACCCGCGCCATCCCCGAGCGGCCCGACTACGCCCCGCCCAGCCGCTACCCCGAGGCGCGCCGCGACCTCGCCCTCCTTGTCCCCGCCGATACGCCTGCCTCCGCCCTCCTCGATGTCATCCGCACCCACCGCGCCCGCGGCGTCCGCGTCACCGCCGACGTGTTCGACGAGTACCGCGGCGAGGGCGTTCCCGCCGGCCAGAAGTCGCTCGCCCTCGCGGTCCGCTTCCGCGCGGACGATCGCACCCTGAGCGAGAAGGATGTCGTGCGGATCGAGCAGGGCCTGCTCCGCCGCCTCGAACAGGATCTTGGCGCGACCCTCCGCGCGTGACCGGGTCCCTTTCCTTCGATCCGGCTGTCGGCCTCTGCAGCCTCTGCGAGCACGCGCGCGTCGTGCGCAGCGGCCGCGGTTCGAATTTCTGGCTGTGCGAGCGGGCCGCCGAAGACGCCTCCCTGCGGAAATACCCGACCCTTCCCCGCACCACCTGCCACGCCTTTGCTCGTGGCGTGAGCGCGCCCCCTTGTGAAGGAACGGGGACTGGCTAGAATGCCCCAGCTATGACGCTCAGCCGCGAGGACCTCGCGTTTCGCTACCCCACCAACGACCTGCTGCGCGATAGCACCGCCGTGGTGTTCCGGCCGGTCGTGCCCGCCGACCGTGACCACCTCATTGGCTTCGCCCGCGCGCTCGGAGAGGACGACCTCCTCTTCCTGCGAGAGGACATCACCTCGCCGGCTGTTGTTGATGAGTGGCTGGACGACGTGGAGAAGGGTGAAACCTTCACCGTCATCGCAGAGGTCGGCGACCGCATCGTCGGCTACGGGAGCCTTCACACCGAACCCGCCCGCTGGACCCGGCACGTCGGCGAGATCCGCATCAACGTGCATCCCGACTACCGTGGCACGGGCCTCGGCGGCCTCCTCGCCGGCGAGATTCGCGCCGTTGCCCCCGCCTTCGGAGTCCGCACCTTGAGCGCGCAGATGCCCGTCGACCAGCTCACTGCGAGGACCGTGTTCGAGCGTCTCGGGTTCCGCTACCAGGCCATCCTGCCCGGCTGGGTCATGGATCGCGAGGGCCGCGACCTCGACCTGCTCATCATGGCCCGAGAGATCTAGAGTCGCCCTGTACGGAGAGATTCCGACAACGGTCAGGGAACCTATACTGTGCGGGCCATGACCTCCCCTATCCCCAACATCGCCGCCCGCTACCCCAAGGAAGTCGAGCTCCGCGATGGAACGCCTGCGATCTTCCAGACCTTTGAAGACGACGACCGCGAGGACATGCTCGAGTTCACAAGGGGGCTCGATGAGGAGGTCCTCCTCTTCCTCCGGGAAGACATCACCTCTCCCGCGACCGTCGACGCCTGGCTGGCCGAGGTAACGACCGGAGACACCTTCACCATCATCGCCCGCGTCGAGGACCAGGTCGTGGGTTACTGCAGCCTGCACACCGAGCCGGCCCGCTGGACCCGCCCCGCCCGCTGGACCCGGCACATCGGCGAGATCCGCATCAATGTCGACGCGCACTACCGCGGGACCGGCATGGGCGGGCTCCTTGCGGCCGAGATTCGCCAGATCGCACCCGCCCTCGGGGTTACCAAGCTGAGCGCGCAGATGACCGTCGACCAGGAAGGCGCCCGGGTGGTGTTCGAGCGCCTTGGCTTCCGTTACCAGGCCACCCTGGAAGGCTGGGTCATCGATCGCGACGGCACCGCACGCGACCTCGTGATCATGTCCTGCGACCTCTAGCGGAGCAGCGCGGGCCCTAGCCCCTCCCGGCGGCGAAGGCGGCCTTCCACGCCTCCGCCTCCTGTTCCAACACCTCGCGCACGTCGCTCAGTGCAGTGAACCCGTGCGCTCTCTCGCCCTCGCCCAGCGCCTCCCGCAGCGCCCCACCCGTGCAGCTCGCGAACGCCATCCCGGCGGCTTGCTCTCCCCCGACCTGCTCGCCCACGTACGCCACCAGGTCCCCTGCATCGCGCAGGGCGGCCGCGTACGAGAGCTGGAATCCCTCCTCCAGCTCTACCCCCCGCGGGCTCGCGTAGGTCAACCGCCAGCGGTAGACCTGCCGCGTCCTGCCGCAGTGGCGCGTCACGCGGTCGAAGCCGGGGTCCTCAAGTACCGTCTCGACGCACACGTCGGGAGCGGTGCTGATCACGATCGGCAGCCAGCCGTGCCACTGCGCCCATCCCACGAGCTCCTCGAGCCCGGGGCGCAGCCGCGCCAGTTCGCGCACGCGCGACTCCACTTCCTCGCGGGGAGCTTCGAACGTCGCGATCGCCGACGCCAGCGACCGCTCGGAGCCGTCGGTGCTGTCGGTGGGCGGATCCATGCCGAACTCTGCGATGATCGCCTCGGTCAGGCCCGCCTCCACCACGACCCCCTCGAAGTCCAGCCACAGCACCGATGCCATCCGCGGCAGGATAGCCCAACCTCGCTCAGGAACCACTCCCGCCTTAAGGTTTCGACATAAAGCCGGGAGCCTGCTAGATTTTTATTGCCTACTCGGATTATCGTTTCACACCCCGCGATCCGGGTGAGCGGAGATGACGGCTATGACGACTCCATTTGACGACTATCTCGACCTCGTCGAATCGGCCCGCGAGCTCTCGATCCACCCGCAGAGCCTGCGTCGCCTGATCAAGCAGAAGAAGATTCCCGCGACCCTCTTCGCGGGCAAGTACCTCATCGAGCGCGACAAGCTCGAGATGTTCAAGAGCAACTACGACCCGCGACCGGGCCGCAAGCCAATCCGCCGTCTCTTGTAACCCTTCCTCGAACGGGGCCCTAGAACACCTTGCCCTGGCTGTTGAGCACGGCCAGGGTGATAAGCACGGCTGCCTCGACCGTCAGGATGAACCCCGCCGCCCCGAACCACACCAGCTGTGGCGTGCCCCGTGTCGCGAACGCCGGGATCGTCACGATCACCGACGTTGTCGCCCAGATCAGCACGAAGATCACTCCGAGTGCAGTCGGGCTGTAGAGCGCGGGCAGGGAATCGATCATTGCGAGGGCGCCTCCGGTGCCAGTGGCCGCATCATACGACCGCTTGTGACCAAATGCACAGACGAAGCCGCCTCAACCCGTCCGTCCGCGGTAGTCCGCGATTGCCCGCTTCAGCGCATCCGCCGCGAGCACGCTGCAGTGGACCTTGTCCTTCGGCAGCCCCCCGATTCCCTCGGCGATCGCCTCGCGCGTGAGCGCCTCCGCCTCCGCCAGCGTCCACCCCTCGACGTGCTCGCTTGTCCAGGAGCTCGTGGCGATTGCGGGCGGGCAGCCGCGCGTCAGCCACTGCATCTTCGCGATGCGCCCGTCGTCGATCCGAAGCATCACCTGCATGCGGTCGCCGCAGACGGGATTGCGAACCGTCGCCTCGCCGTCGGGCGAGTCCATCTCGCCCGCATTTCGCGGGTTCTCGAAGTGGTCGATGACGGTATCGGAGTAGGCGGCCATGCGTCGGTCCATGCTAGGAACGCTGGGGTTGCGCCGTCAACGAACGCCCGCTAGGGCGTGCGCACGAGGAACAGCTGCAGCTCCATCACCCCGTTGTCCTCGATGGAGACCAGGATCGGTGATCGCGGCTGGGCGATGTCGTAGTCCGCGAACACGATCGGTAGCGAGCCCACCACGACCAGTACGCCGTTCGCCAGCTCCGCCTCGATCGGGATCGTGACCGCCCGCGTGACGCCGTGCAGCGTCAGCGTCCCGTTCGCCTCAATTGCGATCGCTTCTCCGGCCGCGAGGCCATTCGGCACCGCCAGTGGTTCGGTCAGCTCGAACGTGGCTGTGGGGAACCTGTTGGATTCCAGCGCCTGGTTGCGCAGGGCGCCGTCGCGCCGGGAGTCGTCGCTCTTCAGGTCCCGGAGGTCGGCCGTCACGGTCACGCCCGTGAGCTGGCCGCCGGCGATCGTGATGGTGGCCTCGATCGTTGGACTGCGGCCGACCGCCTCCTTGTAGCCGATCGTCGCGAGCTCCTCCTCGACCCGGTAGCCAACGAAGTTCTCTCCCTGCTCCGAGAGCGTCCAGGTGCCGTCGACTCCGGCCGCCTCCCCCTCCGGCTGCGTAGCTGGAGCGGTCGTTGCGGTCGCCGCCGCGGCTGCTTCGGTCTCCGTTGCTGCGGGGCTTGGGCTGGGGGTGGGGGTGGGGGTCGCGTCCGGCGTCGCCTCGTCCTCCACCGTGGAGACCGCTTCCTGCAGGTCCACGGCCGGCGGCGAGTCGTCGCGGATCACGAACCAGTAGACGAGGAAGATCGCGACGGCGATGACCACTACCGCGGCCACGCCGCCCCCGATGAGTATTCCCTTGCGCGTCATGCACGTCTCCCGTCGAGCCGCCGCAATCGCCCCCTCGCGGCTTCCCGACACCGTAGGCCAGCACTCCGCTGGGGTCGAGTCGCTAGGCCAGCCCCAGTTCGGCGAACACGGCCTCGAACGCCGCCAGGTTCCCTGGATTGAAGTGCGGCTCCACGTACCGCACCACCCCGTCCCCTCCGACCAGCACCAGCGCCCGCCGCGACTTGCGCTCGTCCTCGTCCCACAGCCCGTAGGCCCGCACCACCTCGCCGAAGAAGTCGCTGAACAGGGGGAAGGGAAAGCGGTCCCGCTCCTGGAACCGCGCGTGCGATCCGAGCCCGTTCGTGTTCATCCCGAACACCTGCACGCCCGCCGCCCGCAGGGTCTCGTGCTCCTGTGCGAACGCCTTCAGTTCGCTCGTGCAGATGGGCATGCCGTCGTCCTGGTAGAAGACCAGCAGCACGTCCCCCTCCGCGAGCACGTCCTCGAACGACACCTCGATCTGCTCCCCCTCCGTCGTCACGGCGGGTAGATGGAACAGGGGCGCGCGCTCGCCCGGGGCAATGGGCTCCTCGCGAGGGGGCGAGCTCGTGGCGGGCTCGCGCTCCTGGGCGGTCACTCCGTGCCCCCGAACCCGGGCGGGACGCCCTCCACCCCGCGCGTCCCCCCCAGCACGCGAATGCGCCCCAGCCCGGCCGCGTCGGTGAGCTGCTGGAATGCCCGCCGTCGAGCGAAATACTCGGGCAGGTCGTCGCGCACGCTCTCGACCAGTCCCCCCAGCCCCGTCTCGGTCAGGAACGCCGCCTGCGTGACCGGCGCGAACGCGGTGAACCCCGCCAGCTCCATCGCCAGCTCCAGCTCCGAGAGGTTCACGTGAGCGGTCAGGTCCTGCTCGCCCACGTGCTGGTAGGGATCCTCGTGCGCCGTGTGCCGGTAAAAGCAGAGCAGCGTCCCCTGCGTCCGCCAGTCGGCCCACAGCTCCTCCTCCGGATACCCGTAGTCGAACGTCAGGACGGCGCCCCGCTCGACCAGGTCGCACATCGCCAGCATCGTCGCGTGGGCGCGACCGCTCACCTCGAACCGCCCCGCCGCCGGCGCCCCGTCGATGGTCGCGACCCCTCCCCGCGCTTCGACGAAAGCCTCCCCGTCCCAGCGCACGTACACCTCGACCGGCCCCCGTCCCTCTACTTCGAAGAGTCGCACCGGGAGCGCGTCGAAAAGCTCGTTCGAGAGGACCACGCCCGCCTCCGCCACCGGTGGCGCCTCCTCGCGCCACTCGACGCGCGTGTCCGAACCCCGCGCGTTCGGCTCGATCGCGATGTACCGCAGCGCCCCGGCGAAGTCGCCGCCCCGCCCCTCGGCCCAGTCCAGCAGCGACGTCGCGAGTGCGCCCTCTCCCGCCCCCGGCTCGATGATCGTGAACGGCGCCGGCCGGCCCAGCCCCTCCCAGATCCACTCGCACCAGGCCCCCGCCGCCCACCCGAACATCGGATGGATCACAGGGCTCGTGAGGAAGTCCCCGCCCGTGCCGATCCGCCCCGGCTTGCGGTAGTAGCCGTGCTCCGGGTGATAGAGGGCCAGCTCCATGAAGCGCTCGAACGGGATCGCTCCGCCGTCCATCTCCTCGATGATCGCCTTCACGAGCGCGGGGTTGCCCACCGCCCCCAGCCCGGGGTCCAGGTCGAGCGCCATGCGGGAATTGTCCCCCGCCGGCGCGGCACTGTCCCGTTCGCGGCGGGAACGCTACCCTCCTCCGCGATGACTGACACCGCGAAACCGCGCCGCGTACGCCTTGTCGACCTCGAAAATCCCTTCATCGAATCCCTCGAGGGCATGACCGAGTTGCTGCTCATCCGCCACGGCGAGCAGCATATCTGGGCGAACATGCCGATGGGGGAAGTCGTCGATGCGCCCCTGTCCGACCTCGGACGTGAGCAAGCCCGTGTTGTCGGCGAACGGCTCGCGACGGCCGCCATCGACGCGGTCCACTGCAGCCCCCTCAGCCGTGCCCGCGTAACCGCCGGGGAGATCGCCCGCCACCACGGCATCGAGCCGGTCGTCCACGACGGTCTGCGCGAGATCGAGCAGTTCCAGAAGGCCCCCCAGCACCTCGGCGTCATCGACCATTACGGGACCGAGCGCTTCGTCGAGCTGATGCGCGAGCAGAACCGCACCGGTCTCGACTCCATCTGGCCCGATGCCGAGGACGTGCCCGCGTTCCGCCGTCGCGTTACGGGCGCCATCGCCGAGATCGCCGAGGCGAACCGGGGACGGCGCGTGGTTGTGGCCTGCCATGCGGGCGTCATCAACCACTTCCTCTCCGAGACCCTGTCGTCGTCCGTCGACCAGGTATTCCCGCTCCACCACACCTCGATCACGACCGTACGGGTCGATGGTGACCGCCGCGTCGTGCTCTCCGTGAACGACTTCGCCCACGTCCACTCGGTGCAGACCTCGCGGAACGACCTGAACGGCTGAGTTGCGTCCGCGGGCGTGCTAGGCTCGCCCCGCGATGGCCTCCTCGGAACCCCGCCAGAAGCTGTGGATCGAGACGGACGGCCAGCTCGTCATGTCCGACTACCGCGTCCGCCTGCTGGAGCTCGTCGCTGAGACGGGCTCGCTCGCCGAGGCCGCCGCCGCCCTTGGCCTCAGCTACCGGCGCGCCTGGGGCAAGGTGAAGGAGATCGAGAGCAACCTCGGCCGTCCGCTCGTCCACTCCGAGGTAGGCGGCGCCGGCGGGGGCCGCACCGCCCTCACCCCCGCAGCCGAGGAGCTCGTGGCCGCCTACCGCCGCTTCCAGGAGCGCGTCGAGCAGGACGTCGAGGGCGCCTACGCCGAGGAACTGCGCGACCTCCTCGCCTCCCCCTGACGCCCGCCCCCCGCCGCGTTGGTCCTTGAGGGGGCTCGCGGTAGGCTGACCTATGCTCAAAGACGCCTTCGCAGGTGACCTCACAGCCGCCGACGAGGGGCGTACCGTGCGCCTCGCCGGCTGGGTCCACCGCCGCCGCGACCACGGCGGCCTCATCTTCATCGACCTCCGCGACTCGCACGGTATCGTCCAGGTCGTCATCGACCCGGAGAACGCCGAAGCCCACGGGGCCGCCCACCGCGCCCGCTCCGAGTGGGTGCTCGGAGTTGAAGGGACGGTCCGGCGCCGTTCCCCCGAGACCGTCAACGCCGATATGCCCACGGGCGAGATCGAGGTCTTCCCCACCGGCGTTGAGGTGCTGAACGAGGCCCTCACGCCACCCTTTGCCGTCAACGACGAGAGCGAGGTCGACGAGCTCGTCCGCCTCCGCCACCGCTACGTCGACCTGCGCCGCCCCGGCGTCGCCGAGGTCATCCGGCTGCGCCACGAAGTCGTCCTCTTCATGCGCGAGTTCCTCTCCGAGCGCGGGTTCTACGAGATCGAGACCCCGACGCTTATCAAGTCCACCCCCGAGGGCGCCCGCGACTTCGTCGTGCCCTCCCGCCTCCAGCACGGCCACTTCTTCGCCCTCCCCCAGTCGCCCCAGATCATGAAGGAGCTGCTGATGGTCGGCGGCTTCGAGCGCTACTTCCAGATGGCCCGCTGCTACCGCGACGAGGACACGCGCGCCAACCGCATCGTCGAGCTGACCCAGCTCGACCTCGAGATGGCCTTCGTCGACGAGGAGGACGTGCTCTCCCTCGTCGAGGAGCTGTTCACCGAGGTCGCCGTCCGATTCGGTGGCGGCCGGCGCCTCGCCCAGACCCCCTTCCCCCGCATCGACTACGCCGACGCCATGGCCCGCTACGGCATCGACCGCCCCGACCTTCGCTTCGGCCTCGAATTTGTCGACGTCAGCGACGCCGTGCGCGAGTCGGAGTTCCAGGTGTTCGCCGGGGCGCTGGCTGGTGACGGCGAGGTGCGCGCTATGCGCGTCCCAGGCCAGGCCGAGATGGCGCGCCGCGGCATCGACTCCCTGGTCGAGGTCGCTCGCGGCGGCGGCGCGAAGGGCTTGGCCAACATCGGCTACCTCGCCGGCGGCGAGCTGCGCTCGCCCATCGCCCGTTTCCTCTCGGAGGAGGAGATCGCGCAGCTCCGCGCCCTCACCGGGGCCGAAGATGGCGACATGCTCTTCCTCGTTGCCGATCAGCCCGCGGTCGTCGCCGCCTCCATGGCGCTCGTGCGCGAAGAGCTCGCCCAGCGCCTCGACCTGATCGACCCCGACGTGCTCTCCTTCGCCTGGGTCACTGGGTTCCCCCTCCTCGAGTGGAGTGCCGAGGAAGAGCGCTGGGACGCCCTCCACAACCCTTTCAGCGGCTTCGAAGAAGAGGATGCGCCGCTCCTCGAGACCGACCCCGGCGCCGTCCGAGCGAAGCAGTACGACCTCACCCTCAACGGTACCGAGATCGCCGGCGGCTCTGTCCGTATCCACCGTCGCGACGAGCAGGAGCAAGTCCTGCGCCTTATGAACTACACCGACGAGGACATGCAGGACCGCTTCGGGGTTCTCCTCGATGCCCTCGAGTACGGCGCCCCGCCCATGGGCGGCATCGCCGCCGGCATCGACCGTGTCCTCATGGAGCTTGTCGGCACGCCCAACATCCGCGACGTGATCGCCTTCCCCAAGGCCTCCTCCGGCAGCGACCCCCTCATGGGCTCGCCCCAGCCCGTCGGCCAGGACCAGCTCGACGAGCTCGGACTGCGCGTCGTCGACGAAGGTAAAGACGCGTGAGCGGCGTCACTGTGGAGCCGGCGATTCGGTACGCTATCCTCATAGCAGCGCGGACCACAGCCCGCTCCACGAGTTAATCAGCTTCACTACCACGACCCGGGAGAAACCGTATGTCGAATCGCACGCTCGGACTGATGATGGGGGCCGTCGCCCTCTTGATCGTGGCGGTCGCCGTTGTGTTCGTGCTTGTGCTCTCCGGCGGCGATGGCGATGACGGCGACGACACCCCCGCTCGCCCCGCCACCGAATCGGCAGACCGCGACGACGCGACCGATGACCGCAGCGATCAGGAAGCCGATGACCGTGACGACGGCGACCGCGTGGCCGGCGGCATTTGTGGCGAAAACCGCCTCGTCACCTTCGGCGATGACCCCGCCACTGTCTTCGACCCCATCCAGGTGGGTGATGCCAGCACGGCTGAGTACACCGCCGAGATCTTCGGCGGCCTCGTCACCCTGAACCTCGACCTCGAGGTCGTTCCCGACATCGCAGAGCGCTGGGAGATCAGCGACGCCGGTCGCGTCTACACCTTCTTCCTGCGCGACGACGTCGTCTTCCACAACGGCCGCCGCGTCACGGCCGAGGACGTCAAGTACAGCCTCGAGCGGGCCGCCGACCCCGCCAACTTCTCCCCCACCGTGCTCGACTACCTCGGCGACATCGTCGGCGTGCGCGACAAGTTCAACGGCCGGGCCGACGACATCAGCGGCGTCCAGGTTGTCGACGAGTACACCCTCCGCATCGAGCTCACCGAGCCGATCAGCTACTTTCTCCAGCAGCTCACCTACACCGTCGCCTACGTGGTCGACCGCGAGCAGATCGAGGACGACCCCAACAACTGGACGCGCAGGCCCAACGGTACCGGGCCCTTCCGCGTCAAGACCTTCCGCCCCCTTGAGGAGATCGTCCTCATCCCCAACGACCGCTACCACCTTGGCCCGCCCAAGGTCGACGAGGTCGTGTTCAGCCTCAGCGGCGGCTCGCTCTCGACCCGCTTCCAGAACGACGAGATCCACGTCGCCCTCGTGCCCGCCGTCGAGCTTGCAGGCGTTCTCAGCGGCGAGAGCGAGCTGAGCGAGTTCTACCGGCCCGTTCCCCAGCTCTCTTTCTTCTACCTCGGCTTCAACGTGAACGAGCCTCCATTCGACGACCCGCTGGTGCGCCAGGCCTTCGCCCATGCCATCAACCGCGAGGCCATCAATGAGGTCCTCTTCTTCGATGCCGCCCTTGTGGCCGACGGCATCCTTCCCCCCACGCTTCCCGGGTACAGCGAGGCCATCTCGACGTACCCGTACGACCCCGAGCGGGCCGCTGAGCTGCTCGCGCAGTCCCGCTACGCCGACGACATGCCCCGCATCGTCCTCACCTTCAGCGGCGGTGGCGGTGACCCGCCCGACAACCTCCAGGCCTACCAGCAGCAGTGGCGCGAGGCCCTCGGCGTCGAGGTCGAGATCGAGGCCATCGAGTGGTCCGCCTACCTGCGCGAGCTGCGCCGCGGCACCTTCCAGATGTACTCGGCCGGCTGGATCGCCGACTACCCCGATCCCGAGAACTTCCTCGGCAAGCTTTTCTCTGGCGAGAGCCGCCTCAACCACACCGGCTACGCGAGCGAGCGCGTCGACGCCCTCCTCGCCGAGGCGGCCACGCTGGGCGACCAGGAGGCCCGCTACCGGCTCTACCACGAGGCCGAGCAGCTCATCATCGACGATGCCCCCATCATTCCCACCTTCTGGACGATCAGTCACTATCTCGTGCGTGAGTGCGTCCAGAACTGGGTCGATCCCGGTACCATCGTGCCCAAGTACCGCTACATCGAGATCGACACCTCGGGAGAGTAGGACAGGGTGAGCCAGGGGCTCGCGGGCTACGTCATCCGGCGGCTTCTCTGGACCGTCCCGGTGATCTTTCTGATCTCCGTGTTCGTCTTCCTGCTGCTACGCCTCGGACCGCTCGATCCCGTCGACTCCCTCCTTGGTCAGCGGTATGACGAAGAGATCGCCGAGAGGCTGCGGGCGAAGTACGGCTACGACCGGCCCCTCCACATCCAGTATCTGAAGTACGTCGAGAATCTCTTCCAGGGCGACCTCGGCGTTTCCACGAGACATCAGAACTTCACGGTAGCCGAGGTTGTCCTTCCCAAGATTCGTGTTTCCGCTGGGATGGGGATCATGGCGATCGTCCTCGTTTTCATACTGGGGATTCCCTTTGGGGTTTATGCCGCCCTCATGCGGGGGACCTTCCTTGACCCGCTCCTCATCGGCTTCTGGCTCCTCATCGACTCGGTCCCGGTATTCATCAGTGCCGTCTGGGCTCCCTGGCTCTTTGCGCTCAAGCTCGGCTGGGTCGATCTGACCTATGAAGGTGTGCTGCACCCGAACATCATCCTGCCGGTCATGATCATGTCCCTCGGGGGTGTGGCGGGAGTTGCGCGGCTCATGCGCGCCTCGGTCATCCAGGTCGTCACGGAGGACTACGTCCGGACAGCACGTGCCAAGGGGCTGCGCGAGCGCACGGTCGTTGTCTCGCATGTCGTCCGCAATGCCCTGTTGCCTATGGTCACCGTGATTGGGCTCGCCCTTCCCGGCATCTTCGCGGGATCGCTCTTCGTCGAGCTTCTCTTCGGCATTCCGGGGATTGCCCGTGAGGCCCTTCAGGCAGTGCTTGCCCCCGACTTCGACGTGGTGCTCGGACTTGTGCTCTTTGGCTCGATTCTGTTCGTTCTGGCCAACATCGCTGTCGATATCGCCTACGGCTTCATCAACCCACGCATCCGCATCACCGAGGGGAGAGGGGCCTGACGATGCAGGCGGAAACCACGCAACTGGAGGTAGGGGAGGTCGGATGGCGCCCGGCCCCTCGATATCGCGTCCTGCGCGAATTGCTTCGCAAAAGGATCGCCATGACCGCGGTCGTCCTCATTACTATCTTCTACCTCGCCGGCATCTTTTCCCCCTGGGTGTCCACACACGATCCCAACCAACAGGAACTCACCGTTGAGGCCCGGTACGCCGGCCCCTCCGCTGACCACTGGTTCGGGACTGACCGTGCAGGGCGGGATCTCTTTTCGCGCATTGTCTATTCGGCTCGCACCACGCTGCTCTTCACCCTTGTCGTGATTCTGACCGGTTCTGTTCTTCTCGGGCTGAGCCTTGGGCTCCTTGCGGGCTACCGCGGGGGCTGGGTCGACGCTCTTGTCATGCGCGTTGGGGAGGTATTGAGCGGCATTCCCACGCTTCTCCTGATCATCGCGATTTCGGCAGCCTTCCGTACTCGCATCAGTGATCTGGTCTTCACCCTCAAGGAGGATTCCTTCCTGGGTGACGACGCCCGCGCGATCGTGCCGTTCCTCATCATCGTCCTGGCGGCCCTTCCCTTCGCCTGGTTCGGCTCGGCCCGCATTGTGCGAAGCCAGGTTCTGGCAATACGAGAGCAGGAGTTTGTTCTTGCCGCCGAGACGATCGGTGTCTCTACCCCCCGGCTGCTGGCTCGTCATATCTTTCCAGGCGTTCTTCCGATCTTTCTCGTTGGGCTCTCCGCCAGCATGGCGGGCATCGCCTTCCTGGAGGTTGCCCTGAGCTACCTGGGGCTGGGCGTCGATCCGGGAACGCAGAGCTTCGGGACCCTCATCTTCGAGGCAGGCGCGGTCCGCACGTTCCAGCAATTCCCCCATGTCCTCATGTTCTCGGGAGTCCCCCTCATCCTCTTCTTCTTCTCCTGGAACCTGCTCGGCGACGCCCTCGTGGACATCGTCGAACCGCGCACCTACCGGCGCTGACCCGGCGCTGAGACGTAAAGAGCGAATCCCGTATACTCGATTTGCGGAGGCACGGCGGCCCGGTGAAGGTCACTCTCGAACGGCTCCCAGAGAGTCGTGTCCAGCTAGAGATCGAAGTCGAACCGGACCGCCTTGAGCGGTCCCTCGATGCCGCCTATAAGCGCCTCGTTCCAACCCTGCGCATCCCCGGTTTCCGCCCCGGCAAGGCCCCCCGCCGCATCGTCGAGCAGATGGTCGGGCGCGACCGCCTCCTCCACGAAGCCCTCGATGCTCTCGTCCCTGCCGTCTACACCGAGGCCCTCGAGAGCGAGGATGTCGACGCCGTCGATCAACCCGAGCTCGAGATCCTCGAGACGGAGCCGGTGCGTTTCAAGGCGACGGTCCCCGTCCGCCCCACCGTCACCCTCGGCGACTACGAGTCCATCCGCATCGCTCCCGAGCCCGTCGAGGTCACCGACGAGATGTTCGACGAGCAGATGGAGATGATCCGCCGCCGCTTCGCCACCATCGCCCCGGTCGAGCGCGGCGCCGAGTGGGACGACATCCTCACCGCCGACATCCAGGGCACCGTCGACGGCGCGCCCTTCGTCCAGGACGAGGATGTCGAGTTCCCCCTGCGCGAAGGCCAGCGTCTCCTCCTTCCCGACCTCGCCGAGCAGTTCCTCGGTATGGAAGCCGAGTCCGGGAAGACCGTCGAGCTTCCCGTCCCGGAGGACTTCCCCGAGCCGGTCGCCAACAAGACCGCCTCCATCACCCTCACCGTGAAGGCCGTGAAGGAGGAAGAGCTGCCCGACGAGGACGACGACCTCGCCCAGCAGGTCAACCCCGAGGAGTTCGAGACCATCGACGACCTCCATGAGCGCGTCCGCAACGACCTCCAGGAGACGCTCCAGCGTCAGGCCGACGAGGCCTACCGCCTCAAGGTCGTCGACGAGCTCGTCGGCCTCTCCGAGATCGAGTACCCGCAGGTCCTCCTCGACCGCGAAGTCGACGAGCTCATCCGCGAGAGCCACGGCAGCGACGTGCGCGCCTACCAGGCTCACCTCGCCCAGATCGGCAAAACGACCGACGAATTCCGCGAGATGTACCGCGAACCCGCCCAGGAGCGGCTCTTCCGCTCCCTCGTCCTGGGCGAGCTCACGAGCGCCGAGGGCATCGAGGTCACCGAGGCGGAAGTCGACGATCAGCTCGAGAAAATGCTGGAGCCCCTGGGCGAACAGGCCGAAAGTATGCGTACCATGTTTGAGAGCGATCGCGGTTCGGCCAGCATTCGTAACACGCTGCTGACCGATAAGACGCTCGCCCGGCTCCAGGAGATCGCGACCGGCGAGCCCGCGGAGTCCGAGGAGGAGGAAGCCGAGTGACCGAATCCCGCGCCGCCGCCCCGCAAGCCGTGGTCCCCATGGTGATCGAGACGGGACCCCGCTCCGAGCGTGCGTTGGACATCTTCTCCCTGCTCCTCAAGGAGCGGATCATCTTCCTCGGTACCCCCATCGACGACCAGATCGCGAACCTTATCGTGGCCCAGCTCCTCTTCCTCCAGCGGGAAGACCCGGAGCGCGACATCAGCCTCTACATCCACTCGCCCGGCGGCATCATCCCCGCCGGGCTCGCCATTTACGACACCATGCAGCTCATCGAGCCCGACGTCTCCACCATCGCCGTCGGACAGACCGCCTCGATGGCCACGGTGCTGCTCGCCGCCGGCGCGAAGGGCAAGCGCTACGCCCTCCCCAACGCCACCGTGCATATGCACCAGGCCCTCGGCGGCGCTCGGGGTCAGGCCCGCGACATCGAGATCGCGGCCCGCGAGATCCTGCGCAACAACGAGATCATTCGCGACATCATCTCCAGCCGCACCGGCCAGTCCGTCGACAAGGTCCAGGAAGACTTTGACCGCGACTTCTACCTCGATGCCGAGGGCGCCAGGGCCTACGGCTTCGTCGACGAGGTGCTGGAGCAGCAGGCTGGCGTTGTGGGACAGGGCGGGGAGAGCTGACATGGCCGGCAGCCGCTCGAAGCGCACCCAGTACCACTGTTCCTTCTGCGGAAAGAGCCGTGACCAGGTGCGGCGGCTGATTGCCGGACCGGGCTCCGTCTATATCTGCGACGAGTGCATCGAGCTCTGCCGCGAGATCATCGAGGAGGAGTCGGGCGGGACCACCACCCAGCCCGCCGCCAAGCCCTCGGTCGCCGAGGCGGTCCCCTCGCCCCGCGAGATCCATGAGCACCTCGACGGCTACGTCATCGGCCAGGAAGCTGCCAAAAAGGTTCTCTCCGTCGCCGTCTATAACCACTACAAGCGCATCAACACCGGCGAAGAAGTCGACCCGGACGTTGAGCTCGAGAAGTCGAACATTCTCCTCTGCGGTCCCACCGGCGTGGGCAAGACGTTCCTCGCGCGCACCCTCGCCCGCTACCTCGATGTCCCCTTCTCTATCGCCGATGCCACCGCCCTCACCGAGGCCGGCTACGTTGGCGAAGACGTCGAGAACATTCTCCTGCACCTCATCCAGGCCGCCGATTTCGACATCCAGAAGGCCGAGCGCGGCATCATCTACATCGACGAGATCGACAAGGTCGCGCGCAAGGCCGACAACCCCAGCATCACGCGCGACGTCTCCGGCGAGGGCGTGCAGCAGGCGCTCCTGAAGATTATCGAGGGCTGCGTCGCCAACGTGCCCCCGCAGGGCGGCCGCAAGCACCCCCACCAGGACTTCCTCCAGATCGATACTTCCAACATCCTCTTCATCTGCGGCGGCGCTTTCGAGGGGTTGGAGAACAACATCGAGCGCCGCCTGAAGCGCGACCAGGTCAGCCTCGGCTTCCGCGCCGAGCGCAGCGTTCGTGGCCCCAATCGCGCCGACCAGCTCCTCCCGCACGTCAGCCACGACGACCTGCTCGAGTACGGTCTCATCCCCGAGTTCATCGGGCGCCTGTCGCTCGTCGTCTCCCTCAGCTCGCTCGATCGCGATGACCTCGTCCGCATCCTCACCGAGCCGAAGAACGCCCTCGTGCGCCAGTTCGAGCGCTATTTCTCCATGGACGGCGTCGACCTCACCTTCACCGACGACGCCCTTGAAGCCGTGGCCGATGAGGCCATCCGCCTCAAGACCGGCGCCCGCGGCCTCCGCACCGTCCTCGAGGACCGCCTCGTCGACGTGATGTACGAAATTCCGAGCCGCGAGGACATCGACCGCTGCGTGGTCAAGGGCGAAACCGTCGTCAACCGCCAGCGACCGATCCTGATGGCCAAGGGCGGCCAGCCCATCGAGCTCGAAGATGTTCCCGGGGCGCCCGAAGTTCCCGAGGTCCACGGCGAGACCGCCTGACCGGCGCTCCTAGCCTCGCGTCTTCCCGATCGTGGCCCACTGCGCGCCCGTAGCGGCCACCAGCTCCTCCGTACCCGTGCCGAAGAGCGCGTCGCCCGCCCCCGCCGCCGCCCACACCCGCGGGAAGCGCGCCAGGCTGTCGTCGGCAATCAGATCCCATTCCCCCGGCAGCCCCACCGGCGGGACTCCTCCCACACGGAAGCCGGTCAGCTCGAACACCTGATCCGCCGTCGCCATCTTCAGGCGCTTGCGCGACACGCCCAGCAACCGCGCCAGCGCCGCCGTGTCCGCCTGCCGGTCGCCCGCCACCAGCGCCGCCGTCGGACGGCCGTCGGCCAGCAGGATGAGCGTCTTCACGATCTGTCCCAGCTCGCAGCCGAGGGCGTTTGCGGCATCCTGGGCGGTCGCCGTGCCGTCCGCGAACCGCTCGACGGGCCCCTCGATTCCGCACGCCCGCAGCGCTTCCGCAACCCGCTCCGGCCCGTCGCGGGGATCCGCGCCGTCGCTCATCGCAGCTTCTTCCCGATGAAGATTCGCTGCCCCGGAAACTCCTCCGGCTCGAACGGCGGGTACGTCGCTGCCTCGAACCCGGCAGCGCGCAGCGCCTCCAGCCACTCCGCCTCCGCGAACAACCCTTCGACGCAGTGGTCGTGCTCGACCCGCACCGAGCCGTCTGCCTCCAGCAGCGTGTAGACGAGGTCGACCTCGTACAGCGAGTCGTCCGGGTCCTCGTCCCGCACCCACTCCAGGTAGCGCAGCGCCCGCCCGTCGTCCCCGTCGTGACCGCCGTGGTCGGTGCCCGGCTGGAAGCTCTCGCGCACGTAGTCCGGGGCGAAGAGCGCCGCCCCGCCTGGACGCAGGTGCGTGAACGCCGTCACTGCCGCCGCCCGGATGTCGTCGAGCTCGGTCAGGTACACCACCGCGTCGTGCACGAACACCACGTCGAACGTGCGATCCAGCCGGACGGTGCGCACGTCCCCCTGGACGTGCTCGCACTCGGGGTTGATGGTGCGGCTCTGCGCCAGCATCTCCGGCGACAGGTCCGTGAGGGTGCAGGTAAACCACTGCTTCAGATGCGAGGCGTTGTTTCCGCCGCCCGAACCCAGTTCCAGCAGCGTGACGGCGGGTCCGTCGCACGACTCGACCAGCCCCTTTCGGTAGTGCGTAGCCTCTGCCACGTACTCCTCGGGCGCGGTCAGCAGGTGGAACCAGTCGGCGAGATCGGAGTAAAGACGCATGCGGGCCGCGATCGTACCGCGCGATGCCGCCACAGCCCAAAGGTGCGCTCATGCGCTAGCCTTACGCGGATGGCTCGCGTTCGCGCCGACCAACTGCTCGTCCACCGTGGCCTCGCCGAGTCTCGCGAGAGCGCCCGGCGGCTCATCATGGCCGGGCGCGCCCGCAGCGGTACCCTCACCCTCGTGAAGCCCGCCACCATGCTCGACGAAGGCGCCCCGCTCGACCTCTCCGAGCTCGAGCCCTACGTCAGCCGCGGCGGGCGCAAGCTCGAAGCCGCCCTCGACGCCTTCGGCGTCGACCCCACCGGCCTCCGCTGCCTCGATGTAGGCGCCTCCACGGGAGGCTTCACCGATTGCCTGCTGCAGCGCGGCGCCGCCTCCGTGGTCGCCGTTGACGTGGGGCGTGGACAGCTCCACCAGCGCCTGCGGGAGGACCCCCGCGTTACCTCGATGGAGCGCACCAACGCCCGTGACCTCCCCCAGCTTCCGCCCCTCGACCTCTTCGTCGCCGACGTCTCCTTCATCTCGCTCCGCAAGGTGCTGCCCTCCGTCGCCTCCCGCCTCCCCGCCCGCACGCCGGGCGTGGTCCTGCTGAAGCCCCAGTTCGAGGCCGGTCCCGCCGATGTGCCCCGTGGCGGCGTCGTCCGCGACGAGTCTGTCCGCCAGCGCGTGCTCGACGAGTTCCGCCAGTGGGCGCTCGATGCGGGCTGGGAAGTGCTCGACTCCGCCGACTGCGCGATCACCGGTGATCGCGGCAATCGTGAGATAGTCGTGCACGTGCGCACCCCCGCCCGAGTGGAGCCACCGTGCTGAAGCGCGTCCTCGTCCTGCGACCCGAGGGCGTCGAGCCCGCCCTTGTCCTGGCCGGGCGCATCGCCGACGCCTGCGAGCAGGCCGGCGTCGAGGTGCGTGTCGCGGGCGCCTGGGGACACGTCCCCGCCGAGGAGCTCGCCGGCGCCGAGCTCATCATCTGCGCCGGCGGCGATGGCACCGTCCTGCGCGCCGCCCGCCTCGCCGTCCCCCGCCCGCTTCCCATCCTCGGCGTGAATATGGGCCGGCTTGGGTTCCTCACCAGCGTCAACCGCGACGCGTTCTTCGACCAGTTCGACCGCATCATCGCGGGCGACTGGGAGGTGGAGGAGCGCCTCATGGTCGCCGCCACCGTCACCGAGGGCGAGGCTGCCGGACGCTCCTTCCACGGCCTCAACGACATCGTGCTCAGCCGCCGCTCCCCCGGCCGCCCCGTCTACGTCGAGCTTGCCGTCGATGACGCCCGCGTTGCCCTCTACCGCTGCGACGGCATGATCGTGGCCACCCCCACGGGCAGTACCGGCTACTCCCTCAGCGCCGGCGGCCCCATCCTCTCGCCGGTCGAACGCCACCTCGTCGTGACCCCTGTCTCCGCCCACCTCGCCATCGGCCGCTCGCTCGTGCTGGAACCGTCCTCGACCGTTACGCTGAGCGTTCGCTCCGACGAGGGCGCCATCCTCACCGTCGACGGCCAGGAGGACCTGCGCCTCGCCGGCGGCTCCCGCGTCTCCCTGACCGCCAGCGAGCACGCCGCCTGCTTCGCCCTGCTCGACCCGCCCTCGTCTTTCTTCGGACACCTCGCCGAGCGCCTCGAGGTGCAGCTCAGCAGCGCCATGAGCAACGGTGATTGAGCAGCTCACCGTCACCGGATTCGCCGTCGCCCGCGACGTGACCCTCGCCCCCGGGCCCGGCCTGAACGTCCTCACCGGCGAAACCGGCGCCGGCAAGTCGATCATCGTCGACGCCCTCGACTTCCTCTTCGGAGGCCGGCACGGGCGCGCCGTCGTTGCCGACGGCGCCGAGAGCGCCCGCGTTCGTGCTAGCGTGCGGGCCGGCGACGACGCCCTCACAGTCGAGCGGACGGTGCGCCTCTCGGGGCGCACCGCCGGACGCATCGGGGACGACAGCGCGCCCGCCGACCGCCTCCGCGAGCTGGGCGCCCGCGTCATCGACATCCACGGACAGTCCGAGCAGCTCACGCTGCTGCGCCCCGCCGTGCAGCTCGCCGTCCTCGACGCCTTTGGCGGACTGCGCGACCAGCGCGGCGCGCTCACCGCGCAGGTCCGCGAGCTGCGTGCCCTCCGCCGCGAGATCGAAGCGATCGGCGCCGACTCGCGCGAGCGCGAACGCCTCCTCGACCAGCTCCGCTTCGAGGTCGACGAGATCGCGCAGGCCGGCCTCGTTCCCGGCGAGGATGACGCCCTCCGCCGCGAACAGCGCCGCCTCGCCAGCATCGAGCGCCTGCTGACCGCGTCGGCGGCCGCGCTCGATGCGCTCGATGCGCCGGCCATCGGCGAGGCCGTCGCCGCCCTCGAGGAGATTGCCGAGGCCGATCCCGACGCCACGGGCATCCGCGCCGAGGGCGTCACCCTCGAGCAGGCTGCCGCCGACCTCGGCCGCTCCCTTCGCGCCTACCGCGAAACGCTCGAAGACGACCCCGAGCGCCGCGAGGCCATCGACACACGCCTCGACCTCATCGCCCGCCTCCGCCGCAAGTATGGCGAGAGCGTGGAAGCCATCCTCCAGTACGAGTCGTCCGCCCGGGAGCGCTTCCAGGCCATGGAGACCGCCGGCTCATCGCTCGAGGAACTGCGCGAGCGCGCCGCCGCCCTCGCGGCCTCAGCCGCCGAGGTCGCCACTGGCCTCTCGCTCGCCCGCCGAGAGGCTGCCGGCAGCCTCATCGCCGAGGTAGCCGCGGAGCTGGCCCGACTGGAGATGCCGGGCGCCTCCCTCGCCGCCGGCTTCGCCTGCGAGGACGCCCCCGACGGACTCGCCGTCACCCTCCCCGACTACGAGGTCGTCGCCCCCGACGCCGCTTCCTCCGGCGAGGGCGAGCCCGGGCTCCGCGCCTTCACCGAGTCCGGCGTCGACCAAATGGAGCTGCTGGCGTCCTTCAACCCCGGATCCCCGCCTCGTCCCCTTCGCAGCGTCGCCAGCGGCGGCGAAACCTCACGCTTCCTGCTCGCCCTCACGACTGTGCTCGGCGCCGCCGCTGATCCCCGCCTCGTCGTTCTCGACGAGGTCGATGAGGGGGTCGGCGGGCGCGCCGGTTCCGTCGTTGGCGAGGCCCTCCGGCGTCTCGCCGGGCGCCACCAGGTGCTCTGCGTGACCCACCTCCCCCAGGTTGCCGCCTACGGCGCTCGCCACTTCGTCGTGACCAAGGCCAGCGACGACGACCGCACCTGGAGCGACATCGAGGAGGTCGAGGGGGAGGCCCGTCTGCGCGAGATCGCGCTCATGCTCGGCGGCGATACGCCCGCCAACCGCGCCGCAGCCGCCGATCTGCTCCAGTCCGCGGGCGAGTGAGGCGCTAGGAGTAGCGCTGTTCCCTCCACGGGTCGCCGTACATGTGGTACCCGTACATCTCCCAGAACCCGGGCCGGTCCTCGTCGATGAACTGCATCCCGCCGATCCACTTCGCGCTCTTCCAGAAGTAGAGATGCGGCACCACCAGGCGCAATGGCCAGCCGTGCTCCTTCGTCAGCGGCTCGCCGTCGTGGCGCTGCGCGAACAGCACGCCCTCCGCCAGCAGGTCCTCGAGCGGCACGTTCGTCGTGTAGCCGCCGTAGCTGTGGACCATTACCACCTTCGCCTCGGGCTTCACCTTCACCGCGTCGTACAGCGCCCGGAAGGGCACGCCTTCCCAGTTGTTGTCGTACTTGCTCCACGTTGTCACGCAGTGGATGTCGCTCGTGTCGGTCGTGTTGCCGAGCGCGTTGAACTCGTCCCAGGTGAACTTGCGCTCCTCTTCCACCAGCCCCCACACGTGGAACCGCCACGTCTCCGTGTCGAGCCGCGGGATGGCGCCGTAGTGCAGCACCGGCCAGCCTGCCGTGAGTCGCTGACCCGGCGGGAGCCGGAGCCTGCCGTCGGGCCGCACTTCGCGCGTCGCGCTCTGGGACATGCGCTCAACTCCAGGAAGGGTGTCACCCCAGCCTACGGGCGCTCCCGCGACTGCGGCAAGGCCGCGCACGTAAAGGCTCCCGCCATCATCGCCGCCGGTTCCGGTTGGCCGTGCGCCACAGCCCGAGCCACTGTTCGAACGACACGACCCCCGGGCGAGCGTCGCGCTCGATTTCCAGAGACCGGCCGGCCCGTTTGAACTGCTCGTATCCGAGCAGGCCGGCGAGGTTCCGGCGCACGCTCGCTCGGCCCCGGGCGAAACCCTGGCGTACGAAGTCCTCCCAGCCGCCTGCCTCCGGGGCCGTGACGAGCGGTTGTGAGCGCAGCCGGGCCGTGAGCAACACGCAGTCGGTGCGCGGCGGCGGCACGAAGTCCCGCCGCCGCAGCGCCAGCGCCACGCGGAACTCGAACCACGGTTTGGCGAGAACCGAGACCAGGGTTTCCTCCCCGAACCCGCCCCATCGCATGGCGGCATCCCGCGACACGATCAGGTGGATGGAGCGCGGCCGGTTCCGCGCGTCGAGCAGGAGCCGCAGCGCCTCAGAGGTGTGCGCGAAGGGCAGGTTCGCGACGACCTCGTACGCGCCCCTCCGGGGAAGCCGCGCCTCGCGGAAGTCTCCCAGCACCGCCCGCACGCGAGGCTCGTCCGCGAACCGTTCCCGCAGGCCCCGCCACAGGCGCCGGTCACGCTCGATCGCCACGACGCTGCCCGCGCGTTCCAGCACGGCCGCAGTCAGCATCCCGTCGCCCGCTCCGAACTCGTAGACGAGCGCCGGCGGCGACAGGCCTGTGGACGTGACGATGCGTTCCGCGACCTTCGCGTCGCGGAGCCGGTGCTGGGAGAGCGTGGTCGCAAGGGGTGAACGTCGGGACATGGCGGTACCCGCCGCGCGCAGACGTGTCCAGTCGATCGAAGGGAGCCTGGGAATGCGGCGGCAAACTGGGCCCGACCCAGGCCGTCGGGCGGGAAGCGCGTTCGGAGCCCGCTTGTGAGAGCGGCGGCTCTAGCGCTGGCGAGTAAGCGTGCCGGCTATCATTCCGCCCTGAGCGTACGGCTGCGCCGTCCCGCGATCAACGCGCCCGTTGCCGGTCGCGACGGCGCAGCATCGCATTGGCCACGGTCGTGAGCGGCCCCGCGCGCTGCGCCTCGCGCGCGTAGCTCGATTCGCCTCGTTGCACCGCGAACAGCGACGACCAGAGGAAGGGCGTGTACTCGCTTGCCAGCATCCAGGGCCGCCGCGCCCGCTTCAGCATCCCGTAGAACATGTAGGCGATGGCCCTCGCCGCATCGAGCTCCGGCTGGATCTCGTCCTCCAACTCCTCCTGGTAGCTCCGCAGGTCGCCTTCGCCCGCGAGAGCCCGCAGCGCCGCCCGTGCCGCCAGCCGCCCCGAGTGGATCGCGTAGGAGATGCCCTCCGCCGTGAACTCGTCCGCCAGCCCCGCCGCGTCCCCTGCGAGCGCCACGCGCTCCCCCGCTACCGTCTCCCCGCCCCGCCGGAAGCGGATCTTGTGCCCCCGTGCGATCTCGACCTCCGCTTCCCGCAACCCCAGCCGCTCCAGGTAGCGCTCGACCAGCGCCTTCATCCGCCCCGCCTCCTCCCGCGGCAGCACGATCCCGATCGAGAGCAGCTCCGCCTTCGGGAAGAGCCAGGCGTACCCCCAGGGGTCGTACCCCAAGTCGATGAGCGTTGTCGCCTCCCCCACGGAGGCGTCCCGCGGGCGGCCCCGCACCTCCACCTCCCAGGCCGCGCACTCCGCGAGGTCGCCGCCCAGCCCCGCCATCCTCCCCACCGGCGAATGCGCCCCGTCCGCGCAGATCAGCGTCTCCGCCTCCGCTTCGAAGCCGTCGGCCCGGATGCGCGACCGCCCGTTCAGGTCGAGCTCCCGCACGACCGTGCCGGTCCGTAGCTCCGCGCCTGCGCGCTGCGCGTGCTCCAGCAGCAGCATGTCGAAGCGGTCGCGCATGACCATGAGCGCGAACGGCCCTCGCGAGCGCTTCGTGAACGCCATCTTCCCCTTCGCCGACATCTCGATCCGCGAGACCGAGTCCTCGACCACGCTGTCGATGGGGAACGGCAGCATCCGCTCCGCCCGCAGTGGAACGCCCCCGCCGCAGGCCTTGTAGCGCGGCCACTCCGCCCGGTCGACGATGAGGACGCGCGCGCCCGCTGCGGCCAGCTCGCGAGCCGTCGTGCTTCCGGCCGGACCGGCCCCCACCACAATCGCGTCGAACGTGCCCATCGCGCGATTCTAGCGCGGCGCCCGGACCCGGCCCGCGGGCCAAATCACGATGTATAGTGAACAATTGAGTGGAGGGGATGCCCATGCCGATGCAGTACTTCCTGATCAACACCATCCCCATAACGATTACAGCTGCCGCACTCGGCTGGATTATCGGCGACCTGGTCTGGTAGCCCCCCTTGCCCCGCGGGACCGCGGGCGCGTACCTTCCCGCGCCATGAGCAGCATCAACACGAGCGCGAGCTACCTCTACACCGCTGTCCTCTCCGCGGATGACGCTGCTGCCCTCGACGAGGCCACGGACGCCTGGCTCAACGACCACATCGCGAACGAGGTCGTGTCCATGCAGCTCGCCCCTGCGGGCGACCGCCTCCACCTGCTCATCGTCTACCGGGGCGAGCGAAGGGTGCGGCGCGCGTGAGCAAGTTCATCCGCACCCGCAACAACGCCGCCGGCAAGGCGGTCATCGCCGAGAACCGGGAGCTGCCCGACTCCCGCGCCCACGACTTCGAGGTGCCCGCGGGCATCGACGGGCGCTGGCTCATCGTCGAGTTCGAGCCGGGCCAGACGACCGGCTGGCACGCCGTCCACTGCGACGTCTACGTCTACATCGCGAAGGGCCAGCTCGAGTTCGCCCTCGACGGGGGCGAGTCGGTCACGGTCTATGAGGGCGACCTCGTCATCGAGGGCGACAACACCCTCCACTCCTGGACGAACACCGGCGACGGCCCCGCCAAAGTCTCCGCGATCGAGGTCGACCTGCCCTAGCCTGCGCTCGCCGGCACCGGCGACTGCGACAGCAGCTCGATCGTGTTCCCGTCCGGGTCCCAGCCGTAGACCACGCGGATGCCTCCGTCGTAGTCCAGCACCTCGGACTTGAACTCCATGCCCGCCGCCTTCAGACGTGCGTACTCCTCGTCCGCCGAGTCCACCATCAGGCAGATGTGGAAGCCGCCCACGTCGGACGTGCGCAGGGGGTTGTGGTCGTACCCGGTTGGCGCGTCGTACTTGATGACCTCGAGCGAGTAGTCGTTCAGGCGCAGCACGGCCGCCGTGATGTCCGCCCCCGGAATCGCCTGCAGCGTCTCGATGAACTCGTTATCGAGGTGCAGGCGCGTGCCCGTGTCCTCGAACCCGAGCAGTTCGTAGAAGGCGACCGCGCGATCGAGATCGCGCACCGTAATCGACGTATGGCCCACTCCGCGGATGCCCATCGCTGTCCCCCTGGCGCGTGCTGCGGGCCGATGCTAGCGGATGGTGACTCCCGAATCGACCATCAGCCCGTTGCCGATGACGTACCCCGCGCTCTCCTCGCTCAGCAGGAACGCGCACGCCTCCGCGATGTCGCGTGGGCTGCAGATGGCGCCCGTGGCCGTCTGCTGGGCCATGCGCTCGCGCGCCCCCTCTTCCTCGAGGATGTCCTCGGTCATGCCGCTCTCGACGAACCCCGGGCAGATGTAGTTCACGCGGATGCCGTGCGGGAGCAGCTCGACCGCCATCGAGCGCGAGAGCGCCGCCACCCCGCCCTTCGAGGCCGAGTAGGCGGCCAGGTTCGGGAGCCCCAGCACCGCCGCGACCGAGGCGATGTTCACGATCGCGCCCTTGCGCCCGTCCTCGACCATCGATGTCGCTACCGCGTGCCCCACGACGAAGGTGCCTGTCAGGTTCACGTCGATGACCTCGCGCCACGTCGCCAGGTCGGTCTCGAGCGAGCCCGCGTAGCGCAGGATCGCGCCGCAGTGCACCAGCCCGTCGATCCCGCCCCAGGCGGAGCGCACCTGCGCGACCAGCCGCCCGACTGCTTCGGGGTCGGCCACGCTGATGGGCTCCGCTATGACCTCGCTCCCGGTGTCCCGCAGCGTGCGTTCCGTCTCCGCAAGGCCCTCCGCCGCCGGGTCGACGATCGCCACGCGGGCCCCCCGTTCGGCGAGCAGCTCGGCCACGCCTTGGCCCATCCCCGAGGCCGCCCCCGTGACGATGATTGCCTTTCCCTCGAACGATGCGCTCATGCGGCCCCCGCCCCGGGCCGCCGCACTACTCGAAGCCCCACTGGGGAAGCGGCGGCGTCCCGCTCATCTCCATGTGGCCGATCCCCTCGCGGCCGTTGAAGCGGCAGCGAACGGCGTGCTCCCCGTCCCAGAGCTGGTGCGCGAAGCTGTCGTACGTCGAGTAGTCGCTCAGGTCGTACTTGTCGTACTCCTCGTGCCAGTCGCCCTGCCAGCCCCCGAGGAACCTCGGCTGGCCGTAGCCCTCGCCCCGGATGTGGCGGGTGGAGTTCGGCTTGATGATCTCGAACTCGAGGTCGTACTCCGTGCCGAACTCGTCGATGAGCGTGATTTGCGCTTCCTGGAACTTCTTCGTCCCTGCCTGCGCCACGATGTCGATGTTCGTGAAGTCGACGATGCGGATCTCCTGGCGCGGGTCGTCGATGCGCCACGTGACCGCCCCGTCGAAGTGGCTGCCGCGGTTGTCCGAGAGCGTGCCGCCGAGGCGCGGCTTCCCCATGAACTCGTCCATCCACCACCAGAAGCCGATGTCGTCGAACTGGATGTGGCTGTGCCAGTGAATGCGTCCCGGCCCCCGAGGCGAGACATGCCCGCCGCCCGGCGACGGACCCGTCCAGCCCATCCACCGCTCGCCGCCGAGGCTGGCCCAGCAGCGATCGCGCTGGCCCCACGTGTTCTCGTGGTTCACCTTGTACGTTGTCCCGTCGACGTTCAACTCGCCCGTCCAGCGCCCCATGATCTCGAAGTAGGGCAGCACGCCGGGTAGCGTCGGTGAGCCCGCGAACGAGATGGGCGTGCGCGTCTGCACCGGCCGTAGGAACGTGTCCATCGTCAGGTCGTAGCTGATGCCCCAGTGGTTGTCGGGCGAGAGCGTGAAGCGCGCCTTCCGCAGCGGCTCGATGACCTCCATCGAGGCCGGTCCGACCTTCTGGTTGGTGCGCGCCGACTTGTAGCCGTCCCGCTCGATCGTGCTCGAATAGCGCAGGTTGTACTGCGTATCGCCGTGAACAATGATCTGGCCGTTCTCGATCAGCCCGGTATTAGGCCAGACCGGCCAGTTGGCGCCCACGATCCAGCGTCCTTCGACGTCCATGCACTGGAACCAGTGCTGGTCCACGTAGCGTGGGTCCGTGTCCCGGAGCGAGTCCACGGGGCTCGGTGTCTGGTGATAGAAATGTTCGTCCAGCTCGGTCAGCATCGTCATCGTTCTTCCCCCAATGCCTAGATGCTCAGGCGGACCACGCCGTACGCGGTCTGCTCCCCCGCGGCGATCTCGCAGAAGTGCTCGATCGCGAACGGGTTGATGTGGCCGGAGTCGTTGTCGAGCAGCCCCGCGACCGTCGCCGTATCGCTGGTGTCATGCGTCTCGCTCTGGGCGACGCCGTCCTTGTATTCGATGTGGCGGAAGTCCGGGTGTCCGTACCCGAGCCCCTTCGCGTAGATCGTCGTGAGCGGCTTCAGGCTGAGCTCGTGCGTCCCCCCGTCCCGGTCCAGGAGGGAGGCGCTGCCGCCCTTGAGCCGCTTGCCGTCCATCTCGAACTGGAGGTTGAGGTCGGCGCCGCTGATGCGGAGCGGGTCACCCTCGCCGTGCGGCCCCGCGAGGCAGCCGTCGAGTCGCGTCGCGCCCGTGTCGTCGCCGAGCCCGCCGGTCGCGTTCGAACCACCTTCCGGCTCGATCTGCCAGACCCACCCGGAGAGCGGTCCGGCTGTCGCCGCCATCCAGAACGAGCGGCTGCCGATCGAGCTCGGCGGCCGCCCCAGGTGAGGCACTTGCCCGAATACGGGCCGGACCCCCCACGAACGCTCGCGGAAGCCAACCGCCCCGTCGACGGCGATCGTCTCGCCCTCGACCGTCACGCTGCCGCTGGCGCTGCCCGCCTGCGAGTACTGGTACAGGTCCCAGATCACCTGGCGCCCGTCGCGCCGGTGCTGGACCGGTCCCGCGACCTCCATCGGCTGAAGTTCCGACGAGAACTCCAGGTCGAAGCTGATCGCCTGCCCTTCTGCTGGCTCCAGCGTGAACCGCCAGGACCGGAACGGATCGACGATCTCGGCGCTGATGCCGCCGACCTCGCGACGGTCGCGGTCACCCTGGACACGCCGCCCGAAGCGCACGTCGTATTGCTTGCCGCCGTACGCCACGCTTGCGGCGGCGTCCATGCTGGCGGTTGGGGGATAGACCCCCATGTGGCCCGCCACGCTGAGCGAGCCGTCGGTCGTCCCGATGTGGAACCAGAGTTCGTCGACCCAGCGCGGATTGCGCCCCTCGACGTGCTCCATGTTCTCGATGATCTGGTGGATGGCGTAGTCGTCTAGTTCGGTTGCCACGGTCACCTCTTCGTCGCGGTTGTGCGGGCGCATACGCGCCCAGCCGCGAAAGCCCCGCGAATCTAGACGAGCGGCGGGCGCCTTTCAATGCGTCCGCCCCGCTCCGCCGTCCGCGAAACCGGCCCCGGCGCCGTGAAAGTGTCTTTAGCGACCCTTGAACGTGGCGGCGCGCCGCTCCTGGAAGGCGGCCACGCCTTCCTTTGCGTCCTCGGTGTAGGCGAGGTCGTCGAACAGGTCGTGCTCGAGCTGGAGACCATCGTTGAGGGACATGTCGAGCCCCTCGCGCATCGCCCGCTTGGCCGCGCGCAGCGCCAGCGGACCGCGCGAGCAGAGCGTCTCCGCCAGCTGGCGGGCTGCCGCCTGCAGCCGGTCGGGCGGAACGACCTCGTTCACGAGCCCGTACTGGTGCGCCGTCTCCGCGCCGATCTGGTCGCCAGAGAAGACGATCCCGGCTGCGATCGCCCAGGGCAGCTCGCGCGCCAGCCGCTGTGTCGCGCCCCAGCCCGGGATGAAGCCGAGGGTGATTTCGGGGGCGCCCAGGCGCGCGCCCTCGGCCGCGATGCGCAGGTCACAGGCCAGCACGATCTCAAGGCCGCCGCCCAGCGCGAGGCCGTTCACGGCCGCGATCAGGGGCTTCGTGACCGTCTGGCCGCGCATGATTGTGTCGGGTTCGTCGTAGCGGTTCCCGCGCGGGTCGTCGATCAACGTCGGAATCGTTTCCTTCAGGTCCGCGCCCGCGCTGAACGCGCGTCCCCCCGCACCCGTGACAATGCCCACCCAGACATCGTCGTCCGCCTCAAGCTTCGCGCACGCCTCGGAGAACTCGCTCCACGTCTCGAGATCGATCGAGTTGAGAGCATCCGGTCGGTTGATGGTGATGGTCGCGATGTGATCGCTGACTTCGTACAGCAGTGCCACGCCTGCCTCCCGTTAGTTGTATTCGAAGAATCCGCGGCCGCTCTTGCGGCCAAGGTGGCCGAGCGAGACGAGCCGTCGCAGCGTTGTCGGCGCCTTGAATCGAGCTTCGCCGTATTCCTCGAACATGGCGTCGCTGATGTGGATCATCGTGTCCAGCCCGATCAGGTCCGCCGTCGCCAGCGGTCCCAGCGCGTGGTTCAGCCCCACCTTGCAGGCCTGGTCGACATCCTCGGCCGAGGCAATGCCGCCCTCGACCATGTGGATGGCGTCGAAGATGAACGGCACCAGCAGCCGGTTCACGATGAATCCCGGCGAGTCCTTCACCCGCACGGTCAGCCGGTCGATCGAGTCGCAGAAGGCCATCGCCGCGTCGATCGTCTCCTGCGAGGTGCTCTCCGAGGAGATCACCTCCACCAACGGCAGCACCGTCGGCGGATTGAAGAAATGGATGCCGATGACCTGCTCTGGCCGCCCGGATGAAGCCGCCATCTCGCTCAGCGAGAGCGACGACGTGTTGCTCGCGAGGATCGCCTCCGGCTTGCAGACCTCCCCGAGCTTCTCGAAGAGGTCCTTCTTGAGGGGCAGCTCTTCGACCACCGCCTCGATCACGAGGTCGCTCTCGGCGAAGCCATCGACGCTCTCGACGCCCTTCAGGCGGGCCAGCGTGCGGTCGTGTCGCTCGCGGCTCAGCCGCCCGCGCTCGACCTGGCGACCGAGTCGGCGCTTGATCGTCGCCAGCCCCTGCTCCAGGCGCTCGGGTTCTGATTCAGTCACGCGGACGCGGTACCCGTGCGCCGCGCAGATCTGGGCGATTCCCGCGCCCATGATCCCGCAGCCGACCACGCCCACTTCCCGGATGGTCATCGTCTTCCCTTCCTGGCCACCATGCCCGCCCAACCGGCGAGCCGCCGTGCATTGTCGCACACGAGTTGCGATCGCTTCGGCGGTCAGGCGATCTCGTGTCCCGCCAGCACTTCCAGCGCCTTTACCAGGCCCGAGTGGTCGAGGTCGCTCCAGCCCTGCGCCGCACAGGCATTCATCAGCTCCTGCGCCGTGGCAGCGTTCGGCAGGCTGATGCCCAGCGCCCGCGCGCCCTGCAGCGCCAGCCCCAGATCCTTCTGGTGCAGCGCGATGCGGAAGCCGGGGTCGAACGTGCGCTCCACCATGCGCTGCCCGTGCACCTCGAGGATGCGCGATCCCGCGAAGCCGCCCATCAGCGCCTCCCGCACCCGCGCCGGGTCGACGCCCGCCTTCGAGGCGAACAGCAGCGCCTCCCCCACCGCCTCGATCGTGAGCGCCACGATGATCTGGTTCGCCACCTTGCAGGTCTGCCCCGCCCCCACGTCCCCGACCAGCGTGATGTTCGCGCCCATCAGCTCAAGCAGCGGACGCGCCCGCTCGAACGTCTCGCCGCTGCCTCCAGCCATGATGGTGAGGCTGGCTCCCTTCGCCCCTACCTCGCCCCCGGAGACGGGCGCATCCAGGTAGTCGCAGCCCTTCTCGGCGATGCGCTCGGCGAACTGCTTCGTCTCGATCGGCGAGATCGAGCTCATGTCGATGACGGTCGTGCCCGCCTGCAGTCCCTCCGCCACACCGCCCGCGCCGAACAGCACGTCCGCAACGTCGGGTGTGTCCGGAACCATCGTGATCACGACTTCGCTGCGCGAGGCCGCCTCCGCCGCCGTCGCGCACTCGACCGCGCCCCCTTCCAGTAGCTCCGCCGGAAGCGGCGAGACGTGCCGGACGACGAACAGCTCGTGGCCCGCCGCCTGCAGGTGGCCCGCCATCGGCCGCCCCATGATCCCCAGCCCGATGAATGCGATTCGTGTCATGACGCGCCCTCACTCGCTCGATACTCCGCGAGCCATCCCAGGCCCGCCTCGGTTGTCGTCGCCGGTGCGTATTCGCACCCTACCCAGCCCTCGTAGCCGATGGCGTCGAGGTGGTTCAGGAAGAAGGGGTAGTTCACTTCGCCCGTGCCCGGCTCGTGCCGGCCCGGGTTGTCCGCGATCTGGATGTGGCCGATGACGCCCAGGTGCTCCTCAACCGTGCGCGCCAGGTCGCCCTCCATGATCTGCATGTGGTACGCGTCGTACTGCAGCCCCACGAGCCCGTCCCCGACCGCATCCATCACCGCCAGCCCCTGCGCGCTCGTGTTCACGAAGAATCCGGGGATGTCGCGCGTGTTGATCGGCTCGGTCAGCAGCTGCAGCCCCGCGTCCCGGAACGCTTGCCCCGCGTATCGCAGGTTCTCGACCAGCGCCGCCTGTGCTGCTTCCTCGGAAACTCCCTCCGGTTTCACGCCGGCGAGGCAGTTCGCCCGTGGGCAGTCCAGCGCGCGCGCGTACCGGATCGCCGTGGCGACCCCCTCCCGGAACTCTTCCGTGCGGCCCGGGTGACACGCGATGCCCCGCTCTCCTGCCGCCCAGTCCCCCGCCGGCAGGTTGATCAGCGCCTGCGTCAGCCCGTGCTCGCGCAGGCGTCGCGCCAGCTCGTCCTCGGGGTTCTCGTAGGGGAAGGGGTACTCGACCGCCTCGAATCCGTGCCGCTTCGCCAGCTCGAAACGGTCGAGGAACGGAGCCTCGGTGAAGAGAAAATTCAGGTTTGCCGCGAATTGCACCATCCCGCGAATGATACGGTGCCGCCGTCCGACCGGCGCCTTTCCCGGCGGAACCGCCCGCGCCCGCTAGAATGGAACCATCACGAACGGAGCACGCCGATGTTCATTGCGATGAACCACTTCAACGTCAACCCCGATCGCGGGCAGGACTTCGAGGAAGTCTGGAAGGGCCGCGAGAGCTACCTGAAGGACCTCGACGGATTCGTGCAGTTCTCCCTGCTCAAGGGCGACGACCCCGGCGACTACATCTCCCACACCATCTGGGAGTCGCGCCAGGACTTCCTCAACTGGGCCCAGTCGGAACACTTCCGCCGCGCCCACGAGCAGTCCGGCCCCGCTAAGGGCGTGCTCGAAGGTCACCCCCAGGCGAAGTTCTACGAGGCCGTGATCGTCGAGCAGGGAGCGGGCGCCGCTGTCTCCTGAGTCGCGGGAAGACAACCCGCTCCTCCCCGAGCACTTCCGCCGCGTCGACGAATCCGACGACGCGCACTTCTACGTTCAGCCGCGCCTCGTCAACCACATCGACGACGCGGCCATCGCCGCCCTCGGCGACTTCTACCGCGAGACCTTCCCCGAGGGCGGCCACCTCCTAGACCTCATGTCGAGCTGGGTCTCGCACCTCCCCGCCGACGTGAGCTACGGCGGCGTCACCGGCCTCGGCCTGAACAAGGTCGAGCTGGAGAACAACCCCGTCCTCACCCGGCGCACTATCCACGACCTCAACCAGGACCCCACGCTTCCCTACGACACCGACGAGTTCGACGGCGCCGTGGTCAGCGTCTCCGTGCAGTACCTCACGCGCCCGGTCGAGGCCTTCGCCGAGGTGGGGCGCGTCCTCAAGCCGGGCGCGCCCTTCGCCATCACCTTCTCGAACCGCATGTTCCCGACGAAGGCCGTCCGCATCTGGCAACTCTTCGGCGACGAGCAGCGCGCGAACCTCGTGGCCCTCTACTTCGAGCTCTCGAAGGCGTTCGCCAAGGCCCGAGCCTTCGACCTCAGCCCCAACCCCGGCCGCTCCGACCCCGTCTACGCCGTCGTCGCCGAGGCGCTCGACCCCGCCGCCGAACCGGACGACACCGCCATCACGTGAAGGTCCTCCGGCGGTAGCTCCAGCGTCCACGATTTCTGCCCCTCCACCCCCAGCACCTCGTACGGCCGCGCCGCAATCTCCACCTCGACCGTCTCCCCCAGCGCCGAATCGAACCGCAGCGTGTGCGTCGCGCCGTACGCCAGCTCCTCGCGAATCGTGCCCCGCACGAGGTTTGGCTGGCCGGGATCGTCCGCGTCCAGCCGCCTAAGGTTGACCCGTTCCGCCCGGATGGCGATGTCGACCGCCTCCCCCTCCCCGGGCCGCCACCCGTTCGGCACGGGCGCCCGCAGGCTCGCCCCGCCCGCCTCGACGGTCAGGATGCCGTCCCGTGTCGCCGCCACCCGCCCCCGCAGGATGTTTGCGACCCCCGTCAGCTCTGCCACCCGCCGGTTCGCCGGCGCCCGGAAGAGGCGCTCGCGGCCGTCGAACTGCAGCAGCCGCCCCGCGTCGAACACCGCCAGCCGGTCGGCCACCAGGTGCGCCTCCCGCAGGTCGTGGGTCACGAAGATGACGCTCAGGTCGAGCTCACTCCGCAGCCGGATCAGCTCGCGTCGCAGCTCCACGCGTAGTGACTCGTCGAGCGCGCTGAACGGCTCATCGAGCAGCAGCAGGTTCGCCTCCCGCGCAAGCGCCCGGGCGAGCGCCGCGCGCTGCTGCTGCCCCCCGCTCAGCGACCGCGGCTTTCGGTCCCGGAAGTCGCCCAGGTGCATAAGGTCGAGCACCTCGCCGAGCCGCCGTTCCCGCCCCTCCGCCGTCATCCCGAACGCGACGTTCTCGGCCACGGTCATGTGGGGGAACAGCGCGAGGTCCTGTACGACGTACCCGATCCGTCGCGCTTGCGGTGGCAGGTTCAGCCCCGTGCCCGAGTCGAACACCGGCTCCCCCCCGATCACGATGCGTCCCTCGTCCGGTTGCAGCAGCCCCGCGACCAGCTGCAACGTCAGGCTCTTCCCCGCCCCCGAGTGCCCGAACAGCACGACGATCTCGTTGCCGGCCTCGAAGCGCGCGTCATAGGAGAAGTCCCCGAGCCGGGTGCGGGCCGTGAATTCGAGCGTCATGGCATCTCCCGCCCTCGCGTCGAGAGCAGCCAGAAGGCCGCGAGCGCCACGAGCGCCACTGCCAGCAGGAGGATCGCCAGCGCGACCGCCGCCGTTAGCCCGTCCGCGCGCTCGAACGCGCTCAGGATCGCCAGCGGCATCGTCTGTGTCTCGCCCTGCAGGTTCCCCGCGAAGATAAGCGTCGCCCCCAGCTCCCCCAGCGCCCGCGCCCAGCACAGCGCCGCCCCCGCCGCCAGCGACGGCCAGCTCAGCGGCAGCACGATCCGTGCGAAGGCCCGCAGCCTCGACGCCCCCAGCGTGTGCGCGACTCGCTCGTACTGTGCGTCGACGCTCGCGAACCCAGCCCGCGCCGCGCGTACGTAGAACGGCGCCCCCACGAACAGCTGCGCCATGATCACGGCTGCCGTGCTGAACCCCAGCGTCAGCCCGAACCAGTCGTCCAGCGGCGCCCCCAGCAACCCTTTCCGCCCGAACGCGGTCAGCAGGGCCACGCCTGCGATCGTCGGTGGCAGCACGATGGGCAGGTCGATCAGCGCCTCGACCGCTCCCTTCCCCGGGAAGCGCGCGTGCGTGAGCCAGTAGGCCACCGGCGTCCCCGCCACCACTGCGATCAGCAGTGCTATCGCCGACGTCCACAGCGAGAGCACGAGCGCGTCGAGGGCCGTGTCGCTCGTGATCGCGTCCCAGGTGCCGCTGCCCCCGATGCCGCGTTCCAGCAGCCCCGCGAACGGCAGCACGAAGAACACGGCGAAGACCGCAACGAGTAGCGCCAGCCCGGCCTGGGGCGCCCTTGCCCGGAGGGCGGTCACGGCGTCACCCCCACGGCCATGAACCCGTGACGCGCGAGCGTCGCCATCCCCTGCGGTGATGTCGCGAACGCCACGAACGCCCGCGCCGCATCGCTCTCCGAGAGGAGCGCGATGCGGTACTCCGCCGCCACCTGGAACCGCTCGGGAATCGCGATCGCGCGGATGCCCTCGTCCGCCGCCCGCAGGTCGCTCGCGTAGACGATAGCCGCGTCCGCCTCCCCCAGCTCGACCTTCGCGAGCGTGGCGCGCACGTTCGCCTCGTTGCTTCGCACGTTCGCCAGCACCCGCCCGGCGAAGTCCCTGCCGAGCGCCCCGTCCGCGTCAGCGAGCGCCAGCGACGCCCGCGCGTAGCGTCCCGCCGGCACGTCCTCGGCCGCCAGCACCAGCCGCAGGCCCGGGAGCGCGAGGTCCTCGAAGTCCTCGATGCCATCCTGTCCGCTGGCTATCACCAGGATGTTCGTGGCCAGCGCACGTTCCTCGACGACCAGCCCTTCCGCGTCCAGAGCCGCCACCTCGTCGGGACTGGCGCTCGCGAACACGTCGGCGGGGGCGCCCTCCAGGATCTGCGTCCGCAGCGTTGCCGACCCCGCGAACGACAGCCGCACGGTCATGCCCGGGTGCTCCGCCTCGAACGCCGCCGCCAGCTCGCCGAACGCCTCTGTCAGCGAAGCCGCCGCGAACACCGTGATCGTCTCGCGACTGTCCTCACCGTCGCCGCACGCGACCAGGCTCAGCGCTGCGACCGTGAGCGCCCCCGCGGCGGCGATCCGCAGGCTCACGGCGTCCCGGCGGGAGCGGAGAGCGTCGCCAGGTGATCGCGCAGCCATTCGACCGTCGCGTCCGCCGCCGAGAGCTTCGACTGCGCCACCAGCCGCAGGAACCCGTCGCCTGCCTCTGCGACCCGCTCCCGCGCACGCTCGCGATACGCCTCGCACACCCGCAGCTGGTCCCGCACCAGCGCCGCTTCCGCCTCGGGATCGACGGCATGGAGCACGTACAGCTTCACGAGCAACTCGAAACGCACCTCCCGCAGCCGCTCCACCGGCTCGCGCAGCCACGCCACTACCACCGCCTCCCCCTCGGGCGTCAGCGCGAACCGCTTGCGCGGCGGACGCAGCCCCTCCCGCTCCTCCCGCCAGGTGACCAGCGAGCGTCTCTCCAGGTTCCGCAGGTACGTGTAGAGCGAACCCTGCTCGATGGGGCAGACCTCCCGCAGGTCCTCCCCCTCGAAGTAGCGCGCCATCTCATACCCGTACATCGGGCGCGTTCGCAGCAGGGCGAGGACGGCGTGCTCGCCGGCCAGCAGCTCGCGTGTCATGGCCGTGGGACTGTAGCGAGCGGCCTAATACTTGGCAACCAAGTATTAGGGGCACAAGGCTGCTAGGTTGCTCGACCAGTGGGCCTCAGCCCAGATTGCGAAGCAGGTTGTAGGCGAACCAGCCATCAAGGCCAGTGAAGAGTTCCGGCTTGGCTCTCGCCCCGTCACGCATGATCCCGATTCCGTCCTCGTATTGATCGTACGCAACGACCTTGTCATGCCTCACGCGAAAACGCTCTTGGCCCCCGGCAAAATAGATGTGCTTCGTTGTGACTCCGAAGATGCCACTGTCTACGAGTTCCAAGCTGCTGGTGGACACGGGACGGCCTTTGAAGGCGCTCTGACGTAGGTAGACACCCTTGGCGACTCGCACGCTGTAACCGGTGGAACCGCCCTTGAACTCCCGTCGGGTAACCGTCTTGCCGTAGCCAACCCCGCCTTGGACCCACACCAGTTTCTCGCTCTTCATGAAGTTGAACGGGAGGTCGGCTCCGACAGCGTTGACGGTTAAGGCGTCAACGTCCCCTTCTAGGACGTGCCGCAAGATGATTCCGTTGTTGATGTCCTGCTCCATGTGACCGGGAGTAACTCCGAAGCGGTCGCGATAGACCTGCAGGGCTGTGTGCTCCTCGTCACTAATCACGCCATCTTCAAGCGTTCCTGCCACCGCTCGCTCGAAGCCGGTGTCGACGATCGCCTGACGTACGCGGGGCAGCAGGGAGGACTTCAGGAGCTCCTCTGAAAAGTGGTCGGCAGCGCTCTGGCTGCCAGCGGCGTCGGACGCACGCCCTTCAAGATGCTTCGCCCCAATCTCGCACTCCTTATGCGCCCGGCGGAACATGCCGACCTTGTCGCCGCAGAATCTACAACTCGCCATACCGTCTAACCTCTCGTGCCGAAGCAGCAGTACATGGCCTGCTACTACGCTCGCACGTCGTAACGCCTTTGTGGGCGGCTAGTCGTTGAGCGCGTACCCCGCCCGGATCCCATCGATCCGGGCCTCGACGCCCGCCTTCGTGTCCTCGTGCGTCACGATGTAGAGGTGCTCGTTCCGGATCGCGTCGAGCACTCGCGCCGCCACCTCGGAGGGCGGCATGCCCTGCGAGATGCCCTGGCGGATCGGTTCGGCATAGTCGGGCACGTCCTCGGGACCGCCGTGCGCGTCGGGGCGGTTGCGGCCCGCCTCCACGATCTTCGTCGCGACCCCGCCCGGGCACAGCACCGAGACGCCGATGTTGACCAGCGAGAGGTCGTGGTTCAGGTGCTCGGACAGGCCCACCACCGCCTGCTTCGAGGCGACGTACGAGGCCATCCCCGGAGGCGCGAACAGCCCTGCGCTCGACGAGGTGTTGACGAGGTGTCCTTCGCCCTGCTCGATCATGCGCGGCAGGAACTGCGTCACCCCGTTGATGACGCCGTCCAGGTTCACGCCCATCACCCAATCCCAGTCGGAGTCGCTCATCTCCGCGGCCGAGCGAAAGGTCACGACGCCCGCGTTGTTGCAGAGCGCGTGCACGCCGCCGAACGTCTCGAACGCCTTGTCGGCCAGCTCCTTCACGGACGCCCGGTCGGCCACGTCCGTGCGGACCGCGATCGCGCTCCCACCCGTGTCGTTGATGGAGTTCGCCACCCCTTCGGCGGCGCTCAGATCGATATCCGAGACCACGACCGACATGCCCTCGGCCGCAAACGCGCGGCACAGCGCCTCGCCGATGCCGCTCCCTCCACCAGTCACGACTGCCGTCTTCCCAGGTCCGAGTTCCATGGTCGGTGCGCCTCCCAGCGAGCGCGCATCTTACCGCTTCCGCCCGAGCACGCGAGCAGCCCCCGATGCCCCTCCCAACCCCATCCGTGGCACGATAGCCGGGTGACACAGGCATCGGGCGAGTACAAGACGGTCGGCATCATCGGCGGCGGCACCGCCGGCTACCTGACCGCGCTCGCCCTGCGCAAGAAGCTCCCCCACCTGCGCGTCACCCTCATCGAGTCCCCCACCATCCCCATCATCGGCGTCGGCGAGGGCACGACCCCGATCATGGTCAAGTTCCTCCATGCCTACCTCGAACGCGACGTGCACGAGCTCTACCGCAAGGTGCAGCCCACCTGGAAGTTCGGGGTCAAGTTCGAGTGGGGTCAGCCCGGCGACTACTACTTCAACTACGCATTCCACCCCGGCCCCATCCTCGACTCCGTCTACTACGGCGGCGAGTTCAACGACTACTCCCTCGGCTCCCTGCTCATCTCCAACGAGCGCGCCCCCATCGTCGCCAACGAGGGCGGCCAGCTCACCTCGCTCATCGACCGCATCCCCTTCGCCTACCACCTCGATAACGGCCGCTTCGTCGCCTACCTGAAAGAGCAGGCGGTTGCCGACGGCGTCGAGCTGCTCGAACGCTCCGTTGACAAGTTCGTCCCCACCGAGGACGGCGAAGAGCTGGACCACGTTGTCACCGACGACGGCGAGGAACGCCGCTTCGACCTCTACGTCGACTGCACCGGCTTCCGCGCCGAGATCATCGGCGAGACGCTCGGATCGCCCTTCCACAGCTACGAAGGCAGCCTCTTCTGCGACCGCGCCATCGTCGCCAACGTGCCCCACGGCGGCCACATCAAGCCCTTCACGACCGCCGAGACGATGGACGCCGGCTGGTGCTGGAACACCCCCTCCGTCGAGGACGACCACCGCGGCTACGTCTTCTCGTCGCAGTTCCTCTCCGACGACGGGGCGGCCGAGGAGATGCGTTCGAAGAACGAGGGGATGGGCGACCACCGCGTCATCCGCTTCAAGACCGGCCGCCGCGAGCACTTCTGGAAGGGGAACGTCGTCGCCATCGGCAACTCGTACGGCTTCGTCGAGCCGCTGGAGTCGACCGGGCTCCACATGATCATCCTCGAAATCAACCAGCTCGTCCTGAACTTCCCCCGCTCGAAGAAGGACACCGCCATCCGCGGCATCGTGAACCGCACCCTCAACGCCCACTGGGACGACGTGCGCTGGTTCCTCGCCGTCCACTACCGCTTCAACAAGAAGCTCGACACGCCCTTCTGGCAGGCTTGCCGCAACGCCGTCGACATCGGCGGCGCCCAGGAGCGCGTCGACCTCTTCCGCGAGCGCACCCCGCTGACCTACCGCCAGTCGCAGTTCTTCAAGCCCGAGGAAGTCTTCGGCGACTTCGCCTACGACGTGCTCCTCCTCGGCCAGCGCGTGCAGGGCCGCTACCTCGAGGCCAGCCAGCCCCGCGTCGAGTGGCAGAAGCGCGTCGACGGGCTGCGCGAGCTGGCCGGCAATGCCCTCACCCAGGAACGCGCCTTCGAATCGCTCAACGGCGCCCCCCCGCAGATACTCGGGAGCATGGTCACGTCGCCCAACACCTGGGTGGTCTGGCCCTAGGCGGCGCACGATGGCTGCCATCCCGCCCTTGCCGCCCCAGGGCGCGCGCCTCCACTGGAAGCAGGCCCCGAAGCGCCTCCGTGACGCCTTCGAGGGCTGGGCGGGAAGCCCGGTGGCCGAGGCCGTGACCCAGCCCTCGGGCTTTTCCCCGGGCGTGGCCGCGCGCATGCTGCTCGCCGACGGCCGGCGCTTGTTCGTCAAGGCCGTCGGCCCCGACATCAACCCCGACAGCGCCGGCATCCACCGCAGAGAGATTCGCATCATCTCCGGGATGCCGGAGGACGTCCCCGCCCCACGCCTCCTCTGGTCGTGTGACGAGGGTGAGGAAGGCTGGGTGGCCCTCGCCTTCGAGGACATCGAGGGCGAACACCCCCGCCAGCCCTGGGATCTGCGTGAGCTCGACCGCGTTCTCGAAGCCCTCGTGCGCCTCGGCGAGCGCCTCACCCCCTCTCCCCTGCCCGTGGGCGCCGCCCCCGGCGCACCCGAGACGTTCCCGAGCGACGGGTGGCGGACGCTGCGTGACGAAGGGGGTCGGCGTTCACGAAACCTCCCCCCGTGGTACCGCAGCAACCTCGATCGCCTCGCCGAGCTCGAGGCAACCGTCCCCGAAGCCGTGGTGGGCGACACCCTCGTCCACTACGACATTCGCGCCGACAACATCCTGCTCTCGCCCGATCGCGTCTGGTTCCTCGACTGGCCCTGGGCCTGCGTCGGGGCTGCCTGGGTCGACGTCATCGTCATGGCCCCCAGCGTCACGATGCAGGGCGGCCCGCCCCCCGAAGAGGTCGTCGCCGCCCACCCCGCCTGCCGCGCCGCCGACCCAGAGAGCGTGACGGCCGTGGTGGCCGCCTACGCTGGCGCCCTTACGGAGTGGGGGTTGCGTCCGCCTCCCCCCGGCCTCCCGACCCTCCGCCCCTTCCAGAACGCGCAGGCTTCCGTCGCGCGCGACTGGCTGTTGCGGAGGCTGGGCGAAGCCTAGCCCTGCGCCTCGCTCATCCCCCTGGCGATGCGTTCGCCGGCCGCCGCCGCGTCCTCGAACGCGACCGCCTGGCGGCTGAGCACCGGGTACAGCGTGAAGATCGGCGTGTTGTACGGGATCACCGCCGACTCGATTTCCGGCTTGAGCGCGAGGTGCAGGTTCACGTAGTTGTAGCTGAGCCCTTCCTGCCAGGGCTCGCCGCCGCTGCGCTCGTACTCCTCCGTCGTCCCCAGCCCGTACGTGCGCGTCATGAGGCCCGTCGCCGCCGTCAGGCCCAGGTCGGCCAGCTCTGGCGCCCCCTGGATCAGGATGGCCACCTGTGAGGCGTCGAACCAGACCTTCAGGTTGCAGCTCACCTGGATGTAGTTCCCGAGGCTGCCGAGGTGTTGCAGCACGGTCAGCGGGAATGCCAGCTCCGGCGGGGCGTTGCCGGGAGCCGGTCCGTCGAAGCGGAACTCCGGCTCTTTCACGCCCGAGGCCGAGATGTACACGAGGTTCGGATCGTCCACCGGCACCCCGACAACCGTCCCGTCCCGGTCGCTCGTGAGCTGGCCCATCTGGTACCGCAACGGGAAGGAGTAGCCCTCCTTCCCGTAGAAGATGCGCACCCCCGTCTCCAGTGGTTCCTGGGGCGTGCGGCTCAGCTTCAGGTCGAACGGCAGCATCACGTGGAAGGCGTGCGTGCGCGCGTTCATGAACGGCCCGCAGGCCCCCTCGAACTCCTTGTGGATGGCCGTGTTCTCCGGCTCGAACTGCTGCGCCGGGCCCGTGTAGTTCTGCGCCCGCCGCGCCTCCGGGGTCAGGTGGTACCGATCCTGGTAGTGGGTCGCCGCCCGCTTCTGGGCGATGTCGGTGAAGTACTCCGGGGCCATGCTCTCGACGATGATGTGCTCGCGCTCCCCCGTCTCGGAGCGATTCACGCGCACCGCCTCGTGGTAGCGGTCGAGCTCGTGAGCCGTCTTCCGCAGCTCTTGCCCCACCTGCCCCTCGACCGGCGTTCCCGCCAGCCGCGTGCGCGGCAGCAGCGCCTGCGCCCGCTGCAGGAAGTCGAGTTTCGCGCTGTAGCGCCGCGGCTCCGGCGCGAACGCCTGCGCTGCCGCCAGGAGCAGGCTCACCTGCTCGTCCGGCAGCAGCCCCAGAGCGTCGAGGTCGTTCTCCCGGATGAAGGCGGCTGCCAGCGGCGCGAACGCCTGCTCCCGCCGGATACCCAGCGTGAGCAGGTAGTTCAGGTAGCTGCGCGCCTCCTCCGGCGTCATCGTCTCGGCCATCGCGCTCGGATCGTACACCGGAGCGCCCGCGTTTCCGCTACCATCGCGCCCACGCAATAAATCCACGCACGGGAGAGGCGCCCATGGTTGGCCAGGCCGAAGTCGAGATCGCACGCAAGCTCTTCGAGGAAGGCTGGAGCGGGGGACACGTCGACGCGCCCCTCCAGTTCATGACCGAGGACGTCGTCATGCGCGACATCGTCGGCCACTCCGAGGCGATGCGCGGTCACGACGCCGTCCGCGAGTTCTGGGCGGCCGCCGCCGACACGCTCAAGGTGCTCCCCGAAGAGATTTACGTAGCGGACAGTGGCGTGGTCGTGCTCTGGATGGCCTATGGGCAGATCCCACAGGACGCCAAGGAGAACGCGGGGCGCTGGGGAACCGCCGAGGGCGTGTCCCGCCTCGAGTTCCGCGACGGCAAGGTCTGCCTCGAGGTCGACTACTGGCACGGCGGCCAGGGCGTCTGCGACGACTGGGAGGCGCACTGGAACGCGCGCCGCGCCCGGCCCTGGCGTGAGCTAGGTGCCATCACGGGCGCCTAGCTCGCCACCCGAGCCGCTACTGGGATTCTGAGCCGTCCTCTTCTGCCGGCGCGGGAGGCTGCGGCACCTCGATCACGCTGCTCCGCACGAAGATGCCCTGCGGCGCGTCGGCCACGAACCGGATCTCCGGCTCGACCGCGTCGCCGTTCACGTCCCGGAAGCCCAGCTCGATGCGGCCGTCTCCCAGCCGCCGGGCCCGGACCACGCCGATCGATTGCCCGGCCACCTCGACCTCGCCGGTTACGTACCACTGCCCCGCGGGTGCATCGACGGGAAGCAGCCGTGAGGGTGGCAGGAAGTGCTGGCCATGGAGCTCAACCCCGTGCTCGACGCGCCCGTCCTCCCGCAGGGAGGCGATGATCCGGAGCCGGTACGGCGCCGGCGCCTCCGGCGCTGCCTCGACCACCGGTTCTGGAGCCCGATCCGGCGCGAACATCGCCGCGATCTCGCTGCCGCCGATCCCCAGGCGTTGCAGGAACCGGGCGTTCTCTGAGTCGACTCTCGCGATCGCGCAGAGAGCCGCGTCGCTCCCGAGTCCGAACACGTCGAGGTTCGCCCGCAGCTCCGTGTCGAGCGCGAGAAGCGCCTCCGCGTTCTCGATTCCCGCCGCCGCGAAAGCGTCGGCCAGCGATGTCGCCCTGCACGAGGCTTGCCGCGCCAGCGCGTCGTATTCGGCCGCCGGCACCATGGCCCCCGGGCCGGCCTGCGTTGCGATGGAACCGGCCGCCGCGACCGGCGCCAGGACGCGCTCCGCGTAGGCGAGCTCAGCCTGCAGCGCGAACGCCTCCTCGAACGACAACCCGCTTCCGGACGCCAGCTCCTCGAGCGCGGTCCACCGCGCCGACAGCGTCGCGTACTGCCGAGCCGCCTTGTCGGCGACGTGCAGCACCAGCTCCTGAACGTCAACTGGATTGATGACCTCGCCGTTGGCCAGGACGTCGTCGAAGCCCCAGATGGCGATGGCTTCCAGGTACTGCCCCGCGAACAGCCTCAGCAGCGTGCTCGAGGAAGCATTCGGGACGTCGATCGACGCCGGCTCTCCCGAGGCCGCGAGGGCCGCGAGGCCTGGTCGCTCGAAGATCCCATCCAACACCAACTCCCCGACGCCAGCGGTGTAGGTGGCCTTCGCCTGTGCGGCGTCGTCAACCTCGGCCTCGGGGTCCGCGACGGAGATCACCGTCGTTTCGACGATGCCCTCGTCGTCGGCAACTGCTTCGACTGTGTAGTCCGCTCCGTCGACGGAGACGTCAACCGGACCGAACGTCGGGCCGGTCACAACTCGCAGGGTCCGCCAGATGCCGTGGAACGTGCTCGGGTTGTCGTACATGCCCTCATCCTCGATGACCTGGAAGGGCTGCACGCCGACGAAGACCCATGAATTGCCGGGCCGCGGGAGAGTGACCTCGATCGGCTCGATGCGCGGAATCGCCGTGCTGGTTGCGCTGGCCAGTTCGGGGCTTGAGTGGTAGCTGGCGCCAGCATTCCAGGCGGTCTCGGAAGCCGGGATGTCCCCCAGATCCGCGTACGCCCGCGGCCCGATGGCGTACACGACGGCGAACCAATCCTCCGGGAGGTCGCCGCCCACATTGCCGACACGGAAGTCGACCACGAAAGGCTCACCGGCGATGACGACGTCCGGCACGACCGTCTCCTCCATCTTCAGGATGGGGGCGTGCTGGGCAGCCGCTTCGTCAACCAGGTGGACGGTCAGCTCGAAATCCGCCACAAGAGGCTGGCGGTCACTCTGCAGGTAGGTGGTGGCCTCGATTAGGTAGACGCCGGCGGCCAGGAATTCCTCGATGCGCGAGTTCCGGCCGGGCCCTCCGTCGTCGTTCGCCCCGATGACGCCTGTGGGCGATGCCAGCGACAGCACGGGGTCGCCGTGCTCCGACGTGAGATCGATCCGGACGCGGCCGCTGGCCGGCAGCATGAACGAGTAGTTGTAGGCCGGGTGCGTTTCCACGATCCGGGAGCCGCACGTCTCCACCGACCAGACACCGGTCGCGGTCAGGTCCGCCTCTGCCGTGAGCACCCCGAGGTCGATCGTTTCACAGCCCTCGACGTAGCCGACGGTGAGCGAGAAGTCCGCGGGGCCTCGCCCGCGGCCTCCTACCGTCGTCGCCTCTATCCGGTACGCCCCGGGCGCCAGGTTGCGCTCGATGCGCGCGTTCCGGCCTGCCGCGCTGTCGTCGTCGTCCGCGAGCCGGTCGCCGGAGTCACTCAGCAGGTACAGGTATGAGTCGGCCTCGCTGGACTCGAGGTCGATCCGCACACGGCCCGCTTCCTCCACCTGGAAGCTGTACGAGTGCGCGTCGCTCCCGGGGCGGAAGGCCGAGTCGCAGTCTTCCGTTGTCCAGCGCCCCTCCGTGGTGAGTTCGTCGTTCTCCGGGCCGATCGCGCCGAGGTCTGTCACGTGGCACTGGCCGTCGTCGGCTGACGCAAGCGTGGGCCCCTCCAGCGCCATGGCGCCGGCGATGAGGGCGATGGCAGCGCACGCAATCGCGAGCATCCGCCCTCGCAATCCTGCAGGGACGAAGTTAGGGGTAGTCAGGGGCATGGAGGAACTCCGGGTGAAAAGAGACCTGGTGACACGCGGTCTCGACTATTCGCGACAAGGCTAGGGGCTTGCCCTCCACCGGGCCAGTCGGCCCGCTTACCCGTACACGGTTAGGCGACCGTAAGCGAGCGGTCAGCCGTGGAGCCCTACACTGTTCGCCATGCCCCTCCGTCTGGTCACGCTGGTTGCTGGTCTGGCGCTGGTCCTGACCGCCTGCGCCGGCGACTCCAGCGACCGGGCCCCGGCTGCCTCGCCCTCCCCCGATCGCGCGACCGCGACGCCCGACCCCACCCCAACCGCTCCCGCGACCGAGAGCGCTGCTTCGGCCGCCGAGTCCTCCGGCGATCCCAACCTCGAACCCACCCTCACTCCGGAGGAGATCACCGACGAGCACATCCTCAGCCTCATCTACTGGACCGAAATCGACTTCTGGAACCGTTTCGTCCTCTTCCCGGACACCTCCGACTCCACCCGCGACATCCTGCGCGCGATGGCGGGCGATCCCGAGGAACGGTGGCTTCCCTACCTCGTCGACCTAGCCGCCGTCCCCGTCCCTTACAGCGCCTTCGTCTATCGACTCCTCACCGAGATTCGCCCCGACCACCCCTACCCCATCTTCCCTCTCACCGAGGAGCTCGGCCTCCGCACCCCCGACGACGAAACGGCCCTCTACGTCGAGTTCAAGCACCGCCTCATCGAGGGCATCCAGGAGGATATGGGCGCCTTCCTCGACCCGGACAAGCCCCGCACCATCTCCGCCCAGGAGATCTTCTGGGGTGGTGTCACCGTTGATGGAATACCGCCCCTCGAACATCCCAACTTCATCACCCCCGAGGAGGCCGCCGCGTGGATCGGCCCGAAGGACCGCGTCATCGGCGTCGAGATCAACGGAGACGCCCGCGCCTATCCCCGCCGCATCATCGACTGGCACGAGATGGTCAACGACACCGTCGGCGGCATCCCCGTCTCGCTCGCCTACTGCACCCTTTGCGGCAGCGCCATCCTCTACGACGGGCGCGTCGGCGACGAGGTCTACCGCTTCGGCACGAGCGGCCTCCTCTATCGCTCGAACAAGCTCATGTACGACCGCACCACTAACACCCTCTGGGAGCAGTTCACGGGCGAGCCCGTCTGGGGCGACCTCGTTGGCAGCGGCATCCAGCTCGATGTCCTCCCCGTCGTGCATACCACCTGGGACGAGTGGCTCGCAGATCATCCCGACACGCTCGTGCTCGACATCGAGACCGGCCACGCCCGCGACTATGGCGAGGGCGTCGCCTACGCCCGCTACTTCGCCAGTTCCGGGCTGATGTTCCCGGTTCCCGACCGAAGCGGCCCCATCGCCGTCAAGGACAGCGTCTACGCCGTCCGCCTCAACGACCAGGTCGTCGGCTACCCCGTCCTCCTGCTTGGCGAAAAGGACTTCCTCCAGGACGAGATCGGCGGCGATCCCGTGGTCGTGTTCGCCACCGCCGACCGCTCGGGCGGCCGCGCCTACGCGGCGCCCCCCGGCCGCGTTGTCGCCTACGACGTGGACACGGGTGTCGCCACGACCGAAAGCGGCGCCGCCTGGCAGGTCACCGAGGGCGCCCTCATCGGGCCCTCAGGCGAGGAGCTTGAGCGCCTGCCCGGCCACAACGCCTTCTGGTTCGCCCTCGTCAACCACGCGCCCCGCTTCCGCCTCTACGGGGAAGATGGGCCACAGAGTTCCCTTACCGGGTCCGGTTGCAACCTCTTCGCCTACCTTGAGGGGACCCACATCGCCGCCACCCCCTGCACCCTCTAGCGATCCGCTACCCGCACTCGCGAGCGGCGTAGGATGCCGCCAACGCCACTGCGAGGACGCCGCGATGACGCAGGCCACCAGCCTGGACGTGCTCTGGGAACCGCTGCAGGTCGGCACGATGGCTCTGAAGAACCGCATCATGGTGCCGACGCACGGCGCCGGCGTCGGCAATATCCTCGGCAGCGACCGGCAGGCCGCAAGCTTCCGCGCCTACTACGTCGGGCGGGCCCGCGGCGGCGCTGCCTGGGTCGGTGGAAGTAACTGCTTTGTCCTCAACCCGCTTATTCCGGGCTTCGAGCCGACCGGCGTCGGCGCCACCACCGATAGCAACTTCCGCAATCCCCTCTTTCTCGAACGCTACGGACGCTACGCCGATGAACTCCACGAGGAGGGGGCCTTTGGCACCCTTCAGATGATCCTGATGGGCGGTATGCCCCACGGCCCAACCGGCGGCCGCCAGAGCAGCTGGGCCACCAACGTCCTGCCCCACGAGATGGAGCCGGACGAGATCGAGCAGCTCATCGAGGAGTACGGCTACTCGGCTGGCCGCGCGCTCGAAGCGCGGCTCGACGGGCTCGAGATCCACGCCAACCACGACGATGTTGTGCAGTGGTTCCTCTCCCCTCTGACCAACCAGCGCGAGGACGACTACGGCGGCTCCGTCGAAAACCGCCTGCGAATGCTCCTCGAGATCAACCGCGCCATCCGCGCTGCGGTGGGGAACGGGCTCACGCTGGGCGTGCGCCTCTGCATGGACGAGATGATCGAGGGCGGGTACGACCTCGAAGAGGCTCGCGAGATCGTGCGTCGGCTGACGGCGAGCGGCGATGTCGACTACTTCAGCTTCGACGTCGGCGGAAACTGGGCCGGCCCCAGCTACATCCAACCCCTCCACTACGAACCGGCCGAGTGGGCGCCCATGTCGGGCGCGCTGAAGGAGGAAACGGACCTGCCCGTCGTCTACGCCGGACGCGTCACCGATGCCGGGGTGGCGGCGCAGGTGCTCGCCGAGGGCCACGCCGATGTCGTCGGCCTGAACCGCGCGACCATCGCCGACCCGCAACTCCCCAACAAGGCGCGCGAAGGCCGCCTCGGCGAGGTACGCCCCTGCATCGGCATCAACGACTGCATCCACCGTGGCCTCGTCGATGGCCTTCCCTTCGGCTGCGCGGTCAACCCGAGCGCCAACCATGAGCTCGAGGAACCGCACCCGCCTGCGGCGGAGCCCCGCCGCATCCTCGTCGTCGGCGGCGGTCCCGCCGGGCTTGAGACCGCCGCGATCGCAGCCGAGCGTGGCCACAACGTCACGCTGTGGGAGCGAGAGCCGGTGCTCGGCGGACAGATGGCGATCGCCGCCAACGCGCCCATGCATCGCCCCTTCGCCCAGTTCGTCGCCTTCGAGGAGCGACGTCTCGCCCGTCTCGGCGCCGGTGTCAGCGTCGGGCGCGCCGCCACCGCCGAGTCCGTGCTCGAATTCGGCGCCGATGCGGTCGTGCTCGCGACCGGCGCGACCTCCCGCCGCCCCGACGTCCCTGGTGTCGACCTCCCCAACGTCGTCGACATCCGCGACGTGCTCCTCGGCAATGCCGAGGTCGGCCGACGGGTCGTCGTGGTCGCTCAGGACGACCACATGCCGCCTCTCTCTGTCGCCGACCACCTCGCTCGGCAGGGCAAGGAGGTGCGCGTCCTCTACCAGACGCTCCAGGTCGCCCCGCTCGTGGGGAAGTACACCATCGGCGGCATCATGACCCGCCTTGTCTCGCAGGGTGTCCAGTTCGAGCAGATGCACCGGCTCGTAGGCATCGAGCCGGGGGCGCTCCACACGAAGAACATCTATACCAACGCCCCCACGGTCGTGGAGGGCTTCGACACGGTCGTGCTAGCCTGCGGCGGCGCTTCCGAGAACGCCCTCTACCGCGAGTTGCAGGGCAAGGTTGCCGACCTGCACGTCCTTGGGGACGCGTACGCGCCCCGCCGCATCACCTTCGCCACGCGACAGGCGTGGTCACTTGCGCGCCAGCTCTAGGCGCGCGCCAGAGGAGAGAACGATGGCGCTTCCCGAACGCTGGGACCTTGAAGTCGACGTGGCCGTGCTCGGCTCCGGCGCGAGCGGCACGACGGCCGCCATCCTCGCCGCCGACAGCGGCGCCGAAGTGGCCGTGCTCGAGCGCGCCGAGGCCGTTGGCGGCACGACGGCCCTCTCCGGCGGTGTGCTCTGGCTCCCCAACAACCACCACATGGCCGAGGCCGGCATCGAGGACTCCCGCGAGGACGCCCTCGCGTACCTCAACTCCCTCTCCCTCGGGATGATGGACGACGAGCTCGTCGAGACCCTGATCGACACCGGCCCCGAGATGCTGCGCTACATGGAGGAAAACACCCCGGTCTCCCTGCACGTCTTCGAGGGCTACCCCGACTACCACCCCGAGAATCCCGGCGGAAAGCCCGAGGGCGGGCGCTCCCTCGACAACGACCTCTTCCCCTTCGAGGAGCTCGGGCCCTGGGCGGATCGCATCAACCACCAGCCCGATGCGGTCTTCTTCCCCGCCACCATGCTGGAGATCGATACCAAGCGGATCGACGACGTCCCGCCCGACGTCATGGTCGAGCGGCAAGCCCGCGACATGCGTTCGACCGGACAGGCGCTCGCCGGCTCGCTCATCAAGGGCTGCCTCGACCGCGAGATCCCCGTCCACACCGCCACCCGCGCCCGCGAGCTCATCCTCGACGAGAACGACGCCGTCGTCGGCTTGCGCGCCGAACGCAACGGCGCCGACTACTTCGTCAAGGCGCGCAAGGCCGTCGTAATCGGCTCCGGCGGCTTCGAGTGGAACGAAGAGCTCGTGAAGGCGTTCCTCCGCGGCCCCATGACCGCCCCCACCTCGACCCCCGAGAACGAGGGCGACGGCCTCCTGATGGCGATGGGCGCGGGCGCCGCCCTCGGCAACATGAGCGAGGCCTGGTGGATCCCCGGGATCCACGTCCCCGGCGACGAGATGCGCGGGCGCACCTTTGCCCGCCTCATCCTCGCCGAGCGCACCTGGCCCCGCTCCATCATCGTCAACCGCAAGGGCAAGCGCTTCATGAACGAGGCAGCCAACTACAACGCCGTGGGCCACGCCTTCCACACTTTCGATCCCAACACCTTCGAGTTCATCAATCTCCCCGCCTGGCTCATCGTCGACAGCCAGTACCAGTCCCCCATCGCCCGCCACCAGGTCGGTCCCGACGCCCCCGACTGGATCCGCCGCGCCGGCTCGCTCGCCGAGCTTGCCGTGCAGATTGACGTTGACGCTGAAGGCCTCGAGGAAACGGTCGCGCGCTTCAACGAAGGCGTCGCCCGCGGCGAGGACCCCGAGTTCCAGCGCGGCGTCAGCGCCTACGACAGCTACAACGGCGACCGCTGGGAGAAGGCGCCCTTCACCACCCTTGGGCCGATCGACACTCCGCCCTATTACGCCGCCCAGATCGAGTCGGGCGCGCTCGGCACCAAAGGCGGCCCCAGAACCAACACGAAGGCGCAGGTGTTGCGCGCCACCGGCGGCGTCATCCCCGGCCTCTACGCCGTCGGCAACGCCATGGCGGGCGTCACCGCCATGGTCTACGGCGGCGCCGGCGGCACCCTCGGCCCCGGCATGACTTTCGGCTACATCGCCGGCAGGAGCGCCGCCGAGGAGCCTGACCACATCGCCTAAAACGCAGCCGTCGCCCCGGAGTTTCCCGTGTCAGCGGGCGCCGGTAGGCTGACGCGCGGGGATGCGGCCCGCCCCTGAACAGCGCTCGCGGCCGCCCCGGAGGAACGATGAAGGTTCACGAGTACCAGGCGAAGGCCCTCTTCGCGAAGTACGGCGTCGAGGTCCCTGGCGGCAGCGTCGCCGCCACCCCCGCGGAGGCCCGCGCTGTCGCCGAGGAGCTCGGAGGCAAGGTCGTCGTCAAGGCCCAGATTCACGCCGGCGGGCGCGGCAAGGGCCGCCTCGTCTCCGAGAGCGAGACCGCTGCCATGTACGAGCGCCTCACGACCAACCCGGGGGACAACGAAGGCCAGGTCCGTGGCGACCGCGTCGGCGGCGTGCGCCTCGCGAGCACCGCCGGGGAGGCCGAGCAGGAAGCCGCCAACATCCTCGGCAAGCACCTCGTCTCCATCCAGACCGGCCCCGAGGGCAAGCTCGTCAAGAACGTCCTCGTCGAGGAGCAGTCGGCCGTCGCCCGCGAACTCTATCTTGCCATCATCATCGACGGCGCCCAGGCCGCCCCCCTCATCATGGCCTCGACCGAGGGCGGTCAGGAGATCGAGGTCGTCGCGGCCAACGATCCCGACGCCATCGTCCGCATTCCCGTCAACGCCGCCTCCGGCTACGAGCCCTATGTCGGTCGCACGCTCGCCACGCGCCTCGGGCTGGTGGGCGACCAGGCGGCCGCGCTCAACAAGCTCGTCGGCAGCCTCTACCAGGCCGCCGTCGAAAGCGACGCCAGCCTCGCCGAGGTCAATCCCCTTGTCGTCACCGAGGAGGGCCACGTTCTCGCCCTCGACGCCAAGTTCACCATCGACGACAACGCCCTCTACCGCCACCAGGACCTGTCCGAACTCCGTGACAAGGACGAGGAAGACCGGCTGGAAGTCCTCGCCGACGAGCTCGGTGTTGCGAACTTCATCAAGCTCGACGGCAACATCGGCTGCATCGTCAATGGCGCCGGCCTCGCCATGGCCACCATGGACACGATCAAGTTCGCCGGCGGCGAGCCCGCGAACTTCCTCGACATCGGTACCGTGAATGACCCCGCCCGCGTCGTGAACGCCATCCGCGTCATCAGCGAGGACCCTTCCGTGAAGGCGATCCTCGTCAACATCTTCGGCGGCATGGCCCGCGTCGACATCATCGCGCAGGGCGTCATCGACGCCGAGAAGGAACTCGGCCTCGACGTTCCCGTCGTGATGCGTCTCGTCGGCACGAACCTGGCGGAAGGCGAGGCCCTCCTGGCTGAGGCCGGCCTCGACGTGATCCGTGCCGAGAGCCTCGGAGAGGCTGCCGAGAAGGCCGTAGCCGCTGCCGGAGCCGCCTGACGTCCGGGTCTGGGCCCGGCTGAGTCGCGTTAGCGGTCCTCGAGCACCCGCCCCAGCGCGCGCCCCTTGTCGGGCGTGGGGTCCTCGACGAGGCCGTAGATCTCGCGGCCCTCATGGTCCTCGGGAAGGTGCTCCGTGATCGGCAGCCCCTCTTCGTTCACGAACAGCAGGCAGTGGCAGTACTTGAACTTCTGCATCTCGTCGCAGGCGCAGATCCAGTCCCGGCGCTTCGCCTCCTCCTCCCGGGGGAGGTACAGGCCTTCGGGCCAGTTCCCGTCCTCGTCCTTCTCGGGATAGAAGTTGCAAGGACAGATCGGCCGCCCGTATTGGTCGACGTTGTCGGCCAGGCCGAGGACGACCGCTTCCGTGATCGAGCGGTCCGGATGAAGGTGCGTGCCGGACTTGTTCGCGAACTTCTCCGCGTAGTTCCACATCTTCTTCACGGACTTGTCGCTGGGTTCCTCGCGCATGGGGTCTGCCTCCTGCTGTCACCTTCAAGCCTAGGCCGCGCGTGGCCGCGTGACCAGTTGGCCAGGTAAGGCGAAACGGAAGCCCATGCCCGGACATGACTGGTCAACATGCATAACAGTGGCTTTCGTCATTGACTCGCGGAATATCAATCCGTAATCTTCGCAGATTACGAGGATGGCAGGAATGACGGAGGGCGATTGACATGCGGGAAAACTACTGGAGCCGAAGACGCTTTAGCCGAAGGGCGGTCCTCAAGGCATCCGCTGCGGGAGCTGTTGGTGCTGGCGCACTGGTGGCTGTTGGCTGCGGTGATGACGACGACGATGTCGCGCCCCCGGCCGCCACCGAGGCCGCCGCCACGGCTGCGGCCACTGAGGCCGCTGCAACGGAAGCCGCGACGGAAGCTGCGGCTACCCAGGAGGCGGAACGCGAGGCCGTGCAAGAGGCCACCCCCGCCCCAACCGAGGCGGCAGGGGCGATGGGTCCGGTTGATGGCAGTTTCTTCAGCCAGATCGGTACCACAACAGGGACAACGCTCGACCTGCACCGCGAGCTGTACCGGAGCATCGCCTACACCGCTGGCAACTGCTACAACAACCTCATCAAGTTCACCAACCCCGAGAGCTTCACCATCGGGGGCGAAATCGCCCGGGGACTGCCCGAGCAGCCCGATGAGCTCACCTACACTTTCACCATCCGCGACGATGTGAACTGGCATAACAAGGCGCCCGCCAACGGCCGCGCCCTGACCATGGACGACGTTCGCTGGAACATCGAGCGCCAGCGCGCCGGCACGCTCCAGAGTGGTGAGGAAGCGCCGAACTTCTACCGCAGCGGCCAGATCTACAGCCCCATCGAGAACGTCGACTACATCGACGACACCACCTTTACGGTGACGATGAGCAGGAAGGCCGTCACCTGGCTCAGCGACATGGCCGCCGAAGAGTTCAACGTCATCATGCATCCCGAGGTCGCCACCACCCTCGAAGATGAGAACAACTTCGGGACGTTCACCCCCGACTTCATCGTGGGCACGGGCGCTTGGATCGCGGAAGAATTCGACCCGCTCACCCGTGCGCGCTTCGTGCGGAACGACGACTACTTCTTCCGCAAGGACGGCACTATCCCCGGCATGGCCGACGAGTGGTACCACACCGACCTCGGCACCGACGTGAACCCGCAGCGCCTCGCCTTCGAGCAGAAGCAGGTCGACGAGTTCAGCACCCGCCAGAACGATGTCATCGAGGCTGTGCACGAGGCCACGGACGCCAACCTCATTCAGTACGGCAACCCGAACAACAACCTGGAATTCGCCTACAACCAGACCGTCAACGAGGCGCTCGCAGTTCCCGCCATTCGCCAGGCGATGTACATGGCCTGGGACCGCGTCCTCAGCGCGCAGATCGTCTTCCAGGGCCTTGCCCGCCCCAATCCCGGCATCAACTGGCCGTTCACGTCCTGGGCCCTTCCGCAGGAAGAGCTCCTGGAGATGCCCGGCTACCGCCAGCCGAAGGACGACGACATCAAGGAGGCGCGGGCGCTATGGGAGCAGGGCGGCGCCGAAGAGTTCGACGACGAGCTCTTCACCCCCGTCATCGTCGACCTGGCCGACCAGTCCATCAAGGAGTGGTGGCCCGCGATGATGAACGAGAACCTTGGCACCGAGAAGTGGTCCATCGAGGCCATCCCCGTGGCGACCCTCCTCGAGTACAACGTCTCCGGCCAGAACCCGGTCGGCTACCTCGGCGGCTGGGACCAGTGGGTCAGCCCCGACCCGCGCACCCGCTTCGCCTCGGTCTACTCGAGCAGCGCGCGCGGCTTCCTCAACTTCTACGGCTACCACACCGACACGATGGAGGACTACATCACGCAGGCCTTCGATACCTTCGACGTGGAGGAAGCCCAGCAGATCCTGCTCGATGCCCAGCGGTTCATGCCCGGCGATGCCGGCTCAGGCCACGTCCAGGTCTGTGGAGGTCTCGTCCAGGTTCTCCAATGGCCGTATGTCCACCGGGCGGGGCCGTTCTTTATCCAGATGGGCACCAACCTCAGCCAGGAGCTGTGGATCGACCAGTCCGACCCGACCTTCCAGGGGAAATCGAAGCCGACCTAGGGAGCGCATGCTTGCCGGCGGGGGCGGGCCACCCTCAGGCTCGCCTCAGCGGGAATCTCCAATGGAGCTAGTCGCGTGACCAACTACCTCATCCGTCGGCTAATCGGGAATCTGGTCGTCATCTGGATTGTGATGACTTTCGTGTTCCTGGCGCTGCGTGTCCTCCCCGGCGACTTTGCAGCGCAGCAGGTGGCGAACCAGTTCTTCTCCGGCGCCACCGCGCGAGGCCAGTCCGACAAGGCCACTCAGGAGGCGCAGGGAGCCGAGGAAGGCGCCAGCGAGAACGTCGATCGCGCCCTGCAGGCTGCCCGCGAGCGCCTCGGGCTCAACGACCCCGTTATCGTTCAGTACGGCAAGTATTGGCGGGATATCTTCAGCGGCAATCCTGGCAAATCCTTCCAGACCGGGGAATCCGTCGTCGATATGACGGCCGATGCCCTGCCCTACACGGTGCAACTGGGCATCATGGCGATCATCATTGCGGGGCTGCTGGCCGCCCCCGTCGGCATCTTCTCGGCTATCCGCCCCGATGGATTCCTCGACGGGGGCCTGCGCGTCTTCGCCGTGTTCTTCCTCGCCGCACCCTCGTTCTGGACCGCGGCCCTGCTCTCGGGCTGGGCTGTGCAGTACGACGTGCTCACCATTGATGTGGTCTCTTCCCCCGGTGTCTGGGACGACGCCTGGGGAAGCTTCCAGCTCTTCATTATCCCCGCGCTGGCTGGCGGTCTCGCGACGGGCGCCGTCCTTATGCGCTTCCTCCGCTCGGGCCTGCTTGAGGTGCTCCGCCAGGACTACATCCGCACCGCCCACGCCAAGGGGCTGCGCGAGTCGGTGGTCGTATCCCGACACGTCCTCCGCAACGCGCTCATCCCCATTGTCACCATCCTCGGATTCCTCACAGCCGCGCTCATCGGCGGGAACGTCATCCTCGAGCAGATGTTCAACATCCCCGGCATGGGCCGGCAGTTCCTCCGCGCCATCCTCGACCGCGATGTGCCCCTTGCGCAGTTCATGACGCTCCTGCTCGTAGGTGGCGTGGTCATGGTCAACCTCCTGGTCGATCTCAGCTACTTCATCATCGACCCGCGTGTGACCGTGGAAGGAGCGTCCTCGTGAGCGACGTTGCCCAACTCACGCCCGAAGCCTTCCCCGGCTTCGAGCGCCCCGAGGAGCCCTCCAGGCCGGCTCGCGCGGTGCGCGCCCTCTGGCACTTCCTTCACTCGAAGAAGGTCGGCGCTTTCGCCCTTGTGCTCTGTGTGATCATCCTCGGCCTGGGGGTGCTCGGCCCCTATGTCACTCCCTACGACAAGGACGAAGTCTTCTTCAAGGACAACCCGAAGTACGACCCCGAGAGCTTCGAGAAGGACGCCCTCCAGCCAACCATCCTCCAGCGACTGGAGAGTCCGTCACCCGAACACCCCCTCGGAACCGACGACCTCGGACGGGACCTCCTCACGCGTGTGCTCTTCGGTGCCCAGCGGTCAATGCAGTTCGGATTCGGCGCCGCCTTCCTCTCGACCGTGCTGGGAGCGCTCATCGGCATCATTTCGGGCTACTTCGGGGGTCTCATCGATCTCGTCTTCCAGCGCATCGTCGACGCCATGATCGCGATTCCCGGGCTCCTCTTCCTCCTCCTCCTCGTTCAGACCGGGGAGACGACCGTGCTCCGTGTCATCATCGCGCTCTCGTTCTTAGGCGCGTTCGGAGTTTCCCGCGTGGTCAGATCGGCCACCCTCACCATCCGCACGAGTGTCTTCATCGAGGCCGCTCGGGTGGTAGGTGTGCAGCCCCCACGCATCATCTTCCGGCACATCCTGCCCAACGTGATGGCGCCCATCATCGTCATCTTCTCCATCACGATCGGGTCCTCGATCCTGGCCGAGGCGGGTCTCTCCTTCCTCAACCTCGGCGCTCCCGGCCCGAGCTGGGGCCAGATGGTGAATACAGGCCGGCAATTCTTCGATACGAACCCCGTCATGAGTCTGGTTGGGGGTGGCGCAATCACCCTCACCGTCCTCGCCTTCAACATTTTTGGGGATGCCCTCCGCGACGTGCTCGATCCCCGGTTAAGGGGCGCCTAGACGGGCGAAACCCAACCCCTTCCGCCGTTGACTCTCGGATCGGCCATTCCGTATGCTCCCGCGAATCGGACGCCGCTACCGCGGTGGAGGGAAAGTATGCGCGAAAACTACTGGGCCCGAAGGCGATTTAGCCGGAGGTCCGTCCTGAAGGCATCCGCCGCCGGCGCGGTTGGTGCGGGCGCGCTCGTGGCCGTGGGTTGCGGCGACGATGACGACGACGACGCTGCTGCGCCTGCCGCGACCCAGGCGGCGGCCACCCAGGCGGCGGCAGCCGATGAAGCCGCAACCGAGGCGGCAGCAGCAGAGGCCGAAGCCGAAGCAACTGAGGCGGCGGCCGCCGAGGCTGAGGCGACCGAAGCAGCAGCGGCCCAGATGGGCCCCACCGACGGCAGTTTCTTCAGCCAGTACACCGGCATCAGCGGCACCACGCTCGACCTGCACCGCGAGCTCTACCGCGGCATCGCCTACACCGCGGGCAACGCCTACAACAACCTCCTCAAGTTCACGGACATGGACAACTTCGTCATCTCCGGCGAGATCGCGAGGGGCCTGCCCGAGCAGCCGGACGAGGTGACCTACCTGTTCACCATCCGCGACGACGTGAACTACCACAACAAGCCGCCGGCCAACGGTCGCGCTGTCACCATGGACGACATCCGCTGGAACATCGAGCGCCAGCGCTCGAGCACCCGCGCAGACGGGACCGAGGACACGACCTTCTTCCGGCATCCCCTCATCTACAAGAACATCGAGAACGTGGACTACGTCGACGAGACCAACTTCACCGTCTCGATGAACTCGCCCCAGGTCACCTGGCTTGGCGACATGACGGATGAGTTCAACAGCATCCTGTACCCGGACATCGGGGAGAAGCTCGAGGACGACAACGAGTTCGGTGTCTTCAGCGCCGACAACGTCCTCGGCACCGGTCCCTTCATCTTCGACGAGTTCGAGCTGCAGGAGCGCGCCCACGGCGTTCGCAACGACGACTACTTCCTCCGCAAGGACGGCACCATCCCGGGCATGGTCGACGAGCTCTTCTTCGTGAACCTCGGCGGCGACATTAACCCGCAGCGCCTCGCCTTCGAGCAGAAGCAGATCGACGAGCTCGCCTCCCGCGACAAGGCGGTGATGGAGGAGATCGCGGCGAACAACCCGGACGCGGAGGCGTTCCGCGTCGGCGACCCGAACAACAACCTCGAGTTCGCCTACAACTACACCACCAACCGCGCCCTCTCGGACGAGCGCATCCGCACCGCGATGTTCCTCGCCACCGACCGCGCGGAGGTTGCGCAGCAGCACTTCCAGGGCCTGGGCCGGCCGAACCCGGCCGTCAACTGGCCGTTCGCCGCGTGGGCCCTCTCCCAGGAGGAGCTCTCGCAGGCGCCCGGCTATCGCCAGCCCAAGGACCAGGACATCGCCGATGCCCGCGCCCTCTGGGAGCAGGCCAACGCCGAGGGCCACGAGGATGTGGACTTCCGCGTCACCACCGTGGACTTCCCGCAGTACGTACCGCTGCTCGAGTGGTTCCCGGCGATGCTCAACCGGAACCTCGGTACCGAGAAGTGGAACGCGCAGGCGATTCCCGTCACCTCGCTGCTTGAGTACAACAACTCCGGCCAGGCGTCTGTCGGCTACCTGGGCGGCTGGGACCAGTGGAACAGCCCCGATCCGCGCACCCGCTTCGCGCAGGTGTACTCGGCTCACCCCGAGGATGGCGGTCGTGGCACCATCAACTTCTGGAAGTACACCACTCCAACCATGGAGGGGTACATCACCGACATGTTCGCCGAGTTCGACAACGAACGAGCACAGGAGATCGTCAAGGAAGCCCAGCGCTTCGCCCTCACGGACGCCGGCTCCGGGCACCTGCAGATGGTTGGAGGTCTGACCAGCTGGGTGAAATGGCCCTACTTGCACCGCAGGGGGCCGTTCTTCATCACCTACGGCACCACCATCAGCCAGGAGCTCTGGATCGACCAGACCCATCCGACCTTCCAGGGGAAGCAGCGCCCCGCCTGACCTGGCGTATACCTGCCCGGCGCCTCCCTCGCATGCGCGCGAGGGAGGCGCTGGAGTAACTCGGAGCGAGGTTTCTCCTCCATGACCGAGTACGTCATCCGCCGTTTCCTCCTGGCGCTGGTCACGATCTGGATCGTCCTGACCTTCGTCTTTTTCGTCCTGCGCGTTCTTCCCGGTGACTACGCCGAGCAGCAGCTCGCCAACCAGTTCTTCGCCCAGGCTGCCCGCAGCGAGGAGCAGCGCGAGGAACAGCTCGCAGACCTGCGCGCGAAGCTGGGAACGGACAAGCCCGTCTACGAGCAGTACGGCCTCTTCTGGTGGGATATTCTTCGGGGCCGCTCGCAGGAGTCCTTCCAGTACAACGAGCCGTCCTACAGCGTTGCCGGCGAGGCCCTCCCCTACACGCTCCAGCTGGGCATCATGTCGCTCATCATTGCGGTGATCCTGGCGTTACCCGTCGGCATTCTCTCGGCGGTGCGCCCCGATGGCTTCCTCGACGCGGCATTACGCGTGTTCGCGATCTTCTTCCTCGCTGCGCCTGCGTTCCTGACGGCGGCGATCGCCTCCGCCTACGCCGTCAAGTACGACGTGCTCACCATCGGTGTGACATCCCAGCAGCTCATCTGGGACGACCCCTGGGCCAGCCTCCAGCTCTTCATCGTCCCCGCCGCCGCCGGAGGCTTGGCCGTTGGGGCCATCCTCATGCGCTTCCTGCGGTCGGGCATGCTGGAGGTGCTGCGTCAGGACTACGTCCGCACCGCTCGTTCCAAGGGGCTCGCCGGCGGGGTCATCATCGCGCGCCACGTCCTGCGCAACGCCCTCATCCCCGTGGTCACGATCTTTGGGTTCCTCGTGGCGGCCCTGGTGGCCGGCAATGTCGTCCTCGAGTCCATGTTCGCCATCCCCGGCATGGGCAACGAGATTCTCCAGGCCATCCGCATCCGCGACATCCCCGTGACGCAGACCTTTACGCTCCTCCTCGTGGGAGCCGTCGTCTTTGTCAACCTCGCCGTGGACCTCAGCTACTTCCTCATCGATCCGCGAGTAACCGTGGCAGGAGCTGACGCATGACCAGCGCAGCGGCGCAGGCCGCCGACGATCGCCTCGCCGGGTTCACCCCCCCTGACGACCCGCCGCCCTGGTTCAGGGCCCTTCGGGCACTGGGACGCTTCTTCGCGCACAAGACCGCCGGGGCCGTCGCCCTGGTCATCGCCAGCATCATCCTCGTGCTCGGCATCATCGGCCCCTGGGTTGCTCCCTACGACAAGGACGAGGTGTTCCGCGTCGACAACCCCAACTACGACCTCTCCTCCGACAACCCCGACGACTGGGAGGCCTACACCTTCCTGACCCTCGAGAATCCCTCCTGGGACCACCTCCTCGGTACCGACCACCTCAATCGCGACCTCTTCACCCGCATCCTGCACGGCGCCCGTCGCTCCATGCTCCTCGGATTCGGTGCAGCCCTGATCGCGACCGTCTTCGGCGCCATCCTCGGCGTGGTCTCCGGCTACTTCGGAGGTGTAGTCGACCTCATCAGTCAGCGCCTTGTCGATGCCTTCATCGCCTTCCCACCCTTGCTCTTCCTGCTGCTCCTCCTGCAGACGGGCGAAGCGACATTACCGAGGACGATCATCGCCTTATCCTTCCTCAACATCTTCGGGGTCTCGCGCGTGGTGCGATCCGCCACGCTCGCCGTCCGCAACGACGTGTTCGTTGAGGCTGCCCGCGTGATGGGCGCCCAGCCGCCCCGCATCATCTTCCGCCACGTCTTCCCGAACGTGTTCGCCCCGATCATCATCATCTTCTCGACCACGATCGGCGGCGCCATCCTCGCCGAGGCGACGCTGGCCTTCCTCGGGCTCGCGCCTCCCGGCCCGAGCTGGGGAGCCATGGTGAACAACGGACGCCAGTTCTTCGGCTCCGAGCCCATCCTCGTCGCCATGGGCGGCGGCGCGCTCACCCTCACCGTTCTCGCCTTCAACATCTTCGGCGACGCCCTCCGCGACGTGCTCGACCCACGTCTCCGCGGCGCGTAGGTAGCACCTTGACTGAGCAGGCGACGCACCAACACCAGCACGGGCACGGCCACACGGGCCAGCACTGGCGCGAGCCCGCCCGCGTCCAGGATTTCGTGAAACGCATGGATGCCCGCGCCCGGGAACGTGCCCCCCAGTTCGAGCTGATGACCCAGCTCCTCGGCCGCGACAGTGACGACGCCCTGCGCATACTCGATCTCGGCGCCGGCTACGGGGCCGAAGCCTCCGTCTTCCTGGCCGCCTTCCCCAACGCCTCCGCTGTCCTCGTCGACGCCTCCGAGGAGATGATGCGCGTCGGCGGCGAGCGTCTCGCCGAATTCGACGGACGTTACCGCTACGTCGCCTGGGACTTCGGCGAGGGCGTCCTCCCCGACAGCCTCGAAGGACCGTTCGACGTCGTCATCTCATCTGCTGCCATCCACCACCTCCCCGAGGCCGCCCTCAAGAGCCTCTACGGTGCGGTCTTTGGCCTCCTGGCGCCTGGAGGCGCGTTCCTCAACCTCGACCTCGTGAGCGCCCCCGACGAGGTGCTTGAGGCTCGCTACCGCGGCATCATGCAGTCCGAACAGGACGCCCGGGAGGAAGCTCCCCCGCCCGCCGAGCTGCCCCGCCACCACTCCCACCTCGAACCGCTCGAGCGCCACTTGGAGTGGCTTCGCGACGCAGGCTTCGCGCACGTCGACTGCTTCTGGAAGCGCCTCGGAGGGGCCCTCTTCGGGGGCTACCGCCCGGCCAACGCCTGATCCGTCAGGCGCTAACGCCCCTTGCTCCCCTCGCGGCGCTAGCTGCTCGCCAGGCACGGCTGGTGCCGGGCCTCAAAGGTCGTGGGTCAGGCCCTGGATGGGCTCCTGAACTTCGCTCTGCTTGAAGACCTCGATGATCTCGCCGTTCTTCATCAGCCGGATGATTCGGTTGCCGTCCTCGTCGACCGTATCGACACGCGAGTCCGCCTTCACCACCACCTCGCGCCCGTCCGTGAGCGTGACCTTCATCGCGAGCAGGGCCATGTCTACGTCTCCCTCGGGTCGGGCACATTGACGACGATCGCGTCCATCGTGGTCCGCGCCAGCAGGAACACCGCCTCGTTGCCGGGATCGAGGTTCTCCTCGGCGTGGATCTCGAAGGGCGGCACGAAGATGAAGTCGCCCGGCCCCGCGTCCTCCACGTTCTCGAGCGCGTCGCCCCAGCGGAAGCGCAGCCGCCCCTCGATCACGAAGATGCCCGACTCGCTCTCGCCGTGGTGATGCACGCCCGAGGCCCCGCCGGGCTCGTTGCGCCCCACGCCCATCCACAACCCCTCGGAGCCCGTGAGCGTGCCGGAAATGCCGGCCTCCCGGCGCATGCCCGGCGTCTGCGCGGTGCCCGCGTCACGTTCCGCCGGACGGATGATGCTGACCATGAACCGGATTCTACGGGGAACGCTGGAGCGGGCGAATCGGGATGCGCGCGCCGGTCGATGCGCTAGGATCGCGTGACCGGCGCCGCGCTCGCCGCGCCCAGGAGGCCGCCCGTGACAATCCCCGAAGGCGCGACCGAGGTCATCCTCAGCTACGTCCGCAAGAAGGCCGCGGAGTGGACCGCCGAGGAGATGGCGCAGCGCGTGGAAGCCGCGGTCGCCGTACTCGAAACAGCCGCCCGCGCTGTCCCTGACGACCTGCTCGAGGTGCGCCAGGAAGGCCAGGAGTGGAGCCCCCTCGAGTGCATCCGCCACGTCGCCGAGGTGAACCATGGCACGGCCACCCGCGTTCGCGGCGTCGTTTCCGAGGGAGTCGTGCCGGAGGATATTCCGGCCGTCCCACAGACCCGGGAGGACGTGCTGTCCACCCATGCCGGGGTCATTGCCGGAACCTTGAGCGCCGTTCGGGAAGGCAATGCCGACCCCGAAGCCGAGGTCGTGTGGCTGCACCCCTTCCTCGGTGACCTCAACTGGAAGGAGTGGCTGCTGACCCTGCGCGTCCACTCCCTCGACCACGCCAACCAGTTGGAAGCCCTCCAGCACCCCGCCCAGGCATGACGCCCGACGGCGAAGAGGCCGTCCGCTTCCTCGACATCCTCACGACCGCCTCGAGCGTCGCCCACGCGCGCGGCGCCGATGCCGTCGCTGCTGCCCATCTGCTGGAAGCCATCGATGTGCTCACGGGAGAGGTGGAGCCCGACGACATCGGCGGCTCCGTCTCCCCCCTTGGCCACCGCCGCACCGAGCTCTCCGCCGAGCCCGCCGTCCGGGAGCTGACGCAGCGCTGGTTCGGTCGCCTGGGCGGAACGCCCGAGGCTTCGCTCGATGCGGACGCCCTCGCGGAGTTGCGAACCGAGATTGAGGTGCTGGTCAGGTCGTGATGGGACGCGCCTGCAGCAGGAACATCGTGCCGAAGTCGTCGTAGGCGAACTCGATGTCGACCGGCCCGCCGTACTCGCGCTGGATGGCGTGCGCCGTCTCGACCACCTCGTGCACTTCCTCGTCGCTCAGGGAGGGTTCCGCCATGTGCGTGGGAGCGACGGCTGTTCGCTCCGTGCCGTGCCCGGTCAGCACGACCTGCTCGTGCTTCTCGCTGATGGCGCGCTCGATCATCTCGCCGCCGGGCCCCACGATGAACGAATCCGGCGTGACATAACCGGAAACGACCGCTTCCCCCAGCCCCCATGAGGCGTTGATGAGCACCTGGTCCGTCGCGCCGGTCATCGGGTTCTTCGTGAACGCCACCCCGCTCGACCTTGCCCGCACGACCTGCATCACGACGACCGCCATCGCCTCGCCAGCGTGCTCGATGCCGCGGAACGTGCGGTAGTGCACCGCGCGCTCCTGCCAGAGGCAGCGGAAGCAGTCGAGCACCCCCTTCAGGATGTCGTCCTCGCCGTGCAGGTTCAGGTAGGTTTCGTAGAGGCCCGCGAACGAGCTGCCGGCGCTGTCCTCGTTCAGGCTGCTGGAGCGCACCGCGAAGGTCGCGTGCGGGCCCGCTCGTTCCTTCAGCTCCGCGAGCGCCCCTGCGATGGCGCCTCGCGTGCCCTCGTCCAGAGCCGCGCCTTCGAGGCGCTCGGCCACCGGCGTGAGCGCCTCGCGGATGGCCGCCATGGGCGTCCGCGGGTCGAGCCCGGCCAGCGGCGCCGTCACGCCGGCGAGGTCGTGCGACTCTGCGAAAGCCTCGTACGCCTCCGCCGCCACGACGAAACCTGGCGGTACCGGGAAACCCAGCCCGGAGAGCCGCGCGAGGCTTCCACCCTTGCCCCCGATTCGCCGCTCCGGCGCCCCGGGCGCGTCCAGCCACACAATCGCGTCGGTCACGGCGATGGAGTCTATCGGCGGCGCTCCTCACGGCATAGCGCGCGACGGCGACCCTGCCCGGGGGACCGCCGTAAGATCGGGCCCGTGGATGCCCTCCCCCAGCCCGAGATGATTGCCCTCGAAGGCGGCGTGCTGCTCATGGGTTGCGAACGTGGCCGCCCGGACGAGCAGCCTGTCCACCGCGTCGAGATCGCCCCCTTCCGGGTGGCCGTCGCCCCCGTCACAAACGCCCAGTTCGAGCCGTTCCTGGAGACCGGGCACGAAGCCCCGCGCTTCTGGGACGACGAACGCTTCAACGCCTCCGGCCAGCCCGTCGTCGGCGTCAACTGGTTTGATGCCGTCGCCTACTGCGATTGGCTCGCTGCGGAGACGGGCGTGCCCTACCGCCTCCCCGCCGAGTCGGAGCGGGAGTACGCCTCGCTCGGTGGCCTCGTGGACGCCGACTGGCCCTGGCCCGGCGAGCGCTGGCAGGGGCACCCCGCTGCCGACCGCATCGCCGCCGCCGACCGCCCCCATCCTCCGGCCCCTGACTGCGCCAATGGCTACGGTCTCCGCTGCATGGCCGAGAACGTCCACGAGTGGTGCCTCGACTGGTACCAGGCCGACGCCTACGGCGATCCCGGAGCGGGCGAGCGCGAGCCCGGCGAGCGCGCCCGCAAGGTCAGCCGTGGCGGGAGCTGGCGCCACTCGGTGAAGTTCACGCGCCTCACCGCGCGCGCCAGTCTGGCGCCGGAGCGGCGCTACAACGACTTCGGGTTCAGGCTCTACGCCGACGCCTGAGCGCGCCTAGGCCTCGGCTGCCGCCAGGATCTGCGCGGTGTGCTCGACGAGGTGATTCACGTTCATCTCGAAGATGCCCGCGACGTCCCCGAACATCTCGTGCTTCTTCTCCAGGTCCTCGGGGGTCACGTACTTCAGCTTCGCGTCGCAGTTGCTCACCACCGCATCGAACTCGTCGACCGCCTCGATCGAGGAGGCGCAATCCGGCTCCCACGCGTCGATGCCGGGATAGCCGCAGGCCTCGCACACCATCGTCGTGATGCGCGCCTCGATCTGGATCACGTGCTCGGCGATTTCCTGCGCGGTCCACTCACCTTCGCCGGGCGAGCGCCGCCAGCCCATCTCGGCCGCCTCGATCGCCTCGCGAAACGTTGCGCGGGCGTCGGCCAGTGTTGCTCGCAGCTCGTCCGGTGTTGCCATGTGGGTCCTCCCCGGCGTCGGTTCTCCCCCAGTGTGTACGCCGATCGCTCGCAACCGTCGAGAGCGGTGCGCTCGCGCTTCGAACGGACACGTAGAATGCCGCCGATGGAGCTCCGAAGCCTTGGTCGCACCGGCGTGCAGGTCTCGAGCCTCTGCCTCGGTTGCATGATGTTCGGCCGTCGCACCCAGCCCGAGGAGTCGTACGCCATCATCGACCGCGCCCTCGACGCCGGTATCAACTTCCTCGATACCGCCAACGTCTATGCGCTCGGGCGCAGTGAGGAGATTACGGGCGAGGCGCTCAAGCGGAACGGCCGCCGCCACCAGATCGTGCTCGCGACCAAGGTGCACGGCGCCATGGACGCCGAGGATCCGAACGCCCGCGGCAACAGCCGCCGCCACATCATCGAGCAGTGCGAGGCCAGCCTTCGCCGACTCCAGACCGACTACATCGACCTCTACCAGCTCCACCGCCCAGATCCCGACATCCCCATCGACGAGACACTGCGCGCCCTCGACGACCTCGTTCGCGCCGGCAAGGTGCGTTACATCGGCACGAGTACCTTCGCCTCCTGGGAGATCGTCGAGTCGCTCTGGGTGGCGAAGGAGCTCGGGCTGAACCGCGTCGTCTGCGAGCAGCCGCCCTACAACCTCCTCGACCGCCGCGCCGAACGCGAGCTCCTGCCCATGACCCGGACCTTCGGCATCGGCGTCATCCCCTGGGGCCCCATCGGGGGCGGGCTCCTCGCCGGTCGCTACCGCCGTGGCGAACCCCTCCCCGAAGACGGCCGCTACGCCCTCAACGAGCAGCAGCGCCGCCGCCTCACCGACGGCGTCTACGACGTCATCGAGGGCCTCGAGCCGATCGCCGCCGACAAGGGCTGCACGCTCTCCCAGCTCGCCCTCGCCTGGTGCGAACAGCAGCCCGGCGTGACCAGCCCCATCATCGGTCCGCGCACGCTGGAGCAACTCGAGGACAACCTCGGCGCGGGCGATGTCGTCATCACCGACGAAGACCGCGAACGCATCGACGCGGTCATCGCCCCCGGCGCTACCGTCTCCCCCTACTACGAGGCCGGCTGGCGGCCTCACGACTACCGGATCCTGTAGGAGAACCGCACGTGACGACCGCCGCCGCCACGCCCGCCGCCCTCGACGGGATCACCGTGCTCGACCTGACGGCGCACATCGCCGGCCCGTACTCGACCAAGCTCCTGGCTGACCTCGGCGCGCGTGTCATCAAGGTCGAGCGGCCCGGCGGTGACCCCATCCGCGGCTTCGGTCCCTGGCTCAACGACGAGCCGGGCGTCGAGCGCAGCGGCACCTACCAGTTCCTCAACACCAACAAGGAGTCCATCGTCCTCGACCTCAAGTCGGGTGGGGGACGCGAGGTGCTCGAACGCCTCCTGCCAGGCGCCGATGTCGTCGTCACCAGCTACCCGCCGGCCGTCGCCGAGCGGCTCAACCTCACCCCGGATGCCATCCGCGAGGTCGCCGACGTGAACGTGCTCTCGCTGACGAACTTCGGCTGGGAAGGCTCCTATCGCGACTACGCCCTCTCCGAGACGGTGCTCTTCGCCATGGGCGGCGAGATGTTCTCGCACGGGTCCGTCGGCCGCGAGCCCCTCAAGATGGGCGGCACCGCCTCCCTCATCCAGTGCGGCGCGATGGCTGCCATCGGCGCTCTCGGCGCCGTCTGTACGACCGAGGTCCACGACATCACCCAGCGCGTCGACGTCTCCCTCTTCGACGTGCAGCTCAACAGCGTCGACCGGCGCAGCTCGGCCATCATGGCCTACCGCTTCTCCGGGCGGATCAACGACAAGCCCGAGGTTGCCGGCCCCTCGACCGGCGCCGGCGTCGTCGGCGTCTTCCCCTGCGCCGATGGCTACGTCGAGATGACTGCCTCGGCGGGCCCCTACTGGCACCGCTTCGCCGAGATGCTGGACCGTCCCGACTTCAAGGATCCGAAGTGGAACGACCCCGAGTGGATGACCTCCGACGCCGCCCGCGAAGAGGTCGATGTCGCCCTCTACCCGTGGCTGGCCGAACGCACGCGCGCCGAGGTCTGGGAGGCCGCTCGCGACGCGCACGCCATCCTCGCCCCCCTCTTCACCGCCGCCGACCTCTTCGAGGACCCCGTCTTCCGCGAGCGCGGCCTCTGGACCGAGGTCGAGCACGAGACGCTCGGGCGGTTCCCCATGCTGGGCCGTCCCTACATGCTCGACGGGACCCCCTGGGCCATTCGCCGGGCCGCCCCCACCCTCGGCCAGCACACCGACGCCATCCTCGAAGAGGCGGGCTACGACGCAGCCGCGATCGCCGGCCTGCGGCGCAGGGAGGCCGTGGCATGAGCGCCTACCTGCCCCTCGAAGGGATCCGCGTTTGCGACTTCGCCTGCGTCTGGGCCGGCCAGACTGCCACCATGTACCTGGCCGACCTCGGCGCCGACTGCATCAAGGTCGAGAACCCGTACGTCTGGAACCCCGCCACCCGCGCCGCCGCCCCCGTCCTCCCTGCCCCTGTGGCCCAGATGCTTCCCGCCTGGATGGCCGGCCACCCGAACAACGACCCCGGCCCCCGCCCCTGGAACAACAGCCCCGCCTTCATCCACGTCATTCGCAACAAGCGCTCCTTCACCGTCGATAGCCGCCGCCCCGAGGGGCTCGCTATCGTCAAGAGCCTGATCGCCATCAGCGACGTGCTCGCCGAGAACCTCGCCCGGGGCACGCTCGAGAAGCTCGGCCTCGACGACGAGGCCATCCGCGCCGTCCGCCCCGACATCGTCCTCCTCCACCTGCCCGCGTACGGCCGTACCGGCGCCTACGTCGAGGGCCGCGGCTACGGCGCGCACATCGACGGTGTCGCCGGCTCGACCATCCTGCGCGGCTACCGCGACTCTGCCCCCGAAACGAACATCCAGACGTTCGCCGGCGACTTCTTCGTGGGGATGCACGGCGCCCTTGCCACGCTCGCCGCCCTCCGCCACCGCCGCCGCACGGGCCAGGGGCAGACGATCGAGCTTGCCCAGGCCGAGTGTTCCGCCTCGATGTTCCCCCAGGCCGCCCTCGACGCGGCCTGGAACGGTCGCGCCTCGGGATCCATCGGCAATCGCAGCACCGAAGGCTTTGCCCCCAACGGTGTCTTCGCCGCCGGGGGCGAGGAGCAATGGCTCGCCCTCAGCTGCCGTAGCGACGCCGAGTGGGCCGCGCTCGTCGACTACCTTGGGCGCCCCGCCTGGGCCACGGCCTCGGAGCTCTCCACGGTCGAGGGACGCCGCGCCGCCGAGGACGCCATCGAGGAGGAGCTCGCCGCCTGGATCACCTCCCGCAACCGCGAGGAGCTGTTCCGCGACCTCCAGGAGGCCGGCGTCACCGCCGGACCCGTCCTCAGTGCGAAGGACGTGACCGAGGACCCCCACGCCCTCCAGTCCCCCGCCTTCCAGCGTCTCGATGCGACCGAGGACTACCCCGCCACCGAGTTCCCCGCCCCGTCCTTCACCTTCTCTCGCTCCGACGTGACCATCCGCGCCGCTCCCGCCCTCCTCGGCGAGCACAACGACTACGTCTACCGCGAGCTCCTCGGAGTTAACGACGAGGAGTACGCGAAGCTCGAGGCCGACGGCCACATCACGACCACCTACGCCGACGAGATACTGAACCGCTAGGCCGGGAGCCAGTCCGTCAGGGCCAGCGCCAGCAGCACCCCGAAGATGAGGTGCAGGCGGGCCGTCTGCACGAGCGTGGCGTTCAGCGCCCGCCCCGCAGTCCCGCCCGCCACCGCCCGCAAGGGCGCCAGCGCGAACGGGAGGCTCGCCAGCACCAGCAGCGCCCACGGCTCGACGCGCGTCACAGGCCACAGCGCGATCGCGACGCCGTAGGCCGCGGCCATCAGCACGAGGTACCAGGCGCGGGTCCCCCGCTCCCCCAACACCACCGCCAGCGTCGTCTTCCCCGCAGCCCGGTCCGTGTCGATGTCGCGCAGGTTGTTTGCCACGAGGATCGCCGTCACCGTGCACCCGACCGGAACCGCCGCCAGCCACACCAGCCCCGGCGCCGCCTCCGCCTGCACGAAGTACGTCCCCACCACCGCCACCATCCCGAAGAACCCGAACGTGAAAGCGTCCCCGAGCGCGTGATACCCCACCGGCCACGGCCCGCCCGTGTAGATGAGCCCCGCCACGATGCTCGCGAGTCCGATCACGACCACGATCCAGCCCGCCGTCACCACGAGGTAGATGCCCGCCAAGAAAGCCAGCAGGAACGCTGCCCACATGCCCACCTTCATCTGCGTGGGGGTGAGCAGCCCCGTCTGCGTGGCGCGCGGCGGACCGAGCCGGTTGCCTGCGTCGGCGCCCCGCTCGAAGTCGAACACGTCGTTCGCGAAGTTGGCCCCGATCTGCAGGCAGATGGCCCCGAAGAGCGCCGCGATCATGGGCCCCGCCGAGAACACGTCGTCGCCGATCGCCGCGCCCGTCCCGACGAGCACCGGCGCGACCGCCGCCGTCAGCGTCGGTGGCCGCGCCGCCGCCAGCCACGCGCCGAAGCTCCCCGCCGCGGGCAGCGCCCGCTCCGCGCTCATGCCCGCACCGCCATGACCGACTGCGCCGCCCCGCCCAGGTGGCTGCGCTTCTCGATGCTCGTGAAGCCCGCCTCCTCGAGCATGGTGCGCAGCCCCTCCCCATCCGGGAGGTACGCCGCCGAGGCGGGCAGGTAGCGGTAGGCGCTGCCGTCGCTCAGCAGCGCCCCGATGGCCGGCACGACCCGCTGGAAGTACACCCCGTGGCCCAGCCGCAGCAGCCCCGAACGCGGCTCGTCGACCTCCAGCAGCCCGACCCGTCCGCCCGGACGCAGCACGCGCGCCAGCTCCTCCAGCACGGGCGGGATCGCGACGAAGTTGCGCAGCGCGAACCCCGAGACCGCCACCGTCACGCTCCCGTTCGCCAGCGGCAGGCGCAGCGCGTCGCCGCGCACGAGCGCGACCGATCCGGGGCACCGCCCGCGAGCCGCCGTCAGCATCGCCCCCGCGAAATCGAGCCCGATGACGCGCGCGCCCCGTTCCCGCGCCATCACCGCGAAGTCGCCCGTCCCGCAGGCCAGATCGAGCACCGTGTCGCTGCCGTCCACCCCCAGCGCCTCGATGAGCGAACGGCGCCAGCGCTGGTCGAACCCCAGCGTGATGATCCGGTTCATGCGGTCGTAGGAAGGCGCGATGCGGTCGAACATCGTCCGCACCACCGCCGCCTTCTGGTCTGCCTCCGGCAGCACGTCCATCGCCGCGATCCTACGGGGAGGCTACGACTCAGGCTCCTTCCCGTGGTCCCAGAGCTCCGTGCCGCGCCACTCCCGATCGCGCCACTTCAGTGCCTCCCGCAGGCCGTCTGCCTCGACCCGCTCGCGGAACCCCGGCCGCCCCTCGATGAAGGCCGTGTACACGTCGAACTCCGCCGCCGAGTGGATCGCGGGCTGCAGGCCCTGGATCTCCATCCAGCGGTTCACCGAGTGCTTGTGCAGGATGTTCACCTCGAGCGGGATGCGCATGATCTTGCGCGCCAGGTGCAGGGCCGCCTCTTCGAGCTCCTCGTCGGGCACGGCCTTGTTCACCAGGCCCCACTCGTCCGCGGTCTTCCCGTCGATGAGCTCGCCCGTCATGAACAGCTCTTTCGCCCGCCGGTAGCCCAACGTCCAGGGCCACAGGGACAGCGTGCGCAGCGTGCCCATGTGCCGCCCCGCGATGTGCCCGAACTTTGCCGTCTCGCTGCACACCACGAAGTCGAACATCGAGATCAGCTCCGTACCGCCCGAGATGCAATGGCCGTGCACCTGCGCGATCGTCGGCTTGCGCGTGTTGAACAGCCGCAGGTACCGGTCGACCGAGTCGATCATCGTGCGGCGCGAACGCCCCACGCTCTGCTCCTGCAGGATGTCCCCCGGGGAGCCCGGCTCCACCGTGCGGCTCGACGCGAGGTCGTACCCCGCGCAGAACGACCGTCCCGCGCCCCGCAACAGCAGCACGTAGGCGTTCCGGTCTTCCTCGAAGTGGTCGAGGAAGTCGAAGAACTCGTCCAGCAGGTCGGCCGAGAGCGCGTTCAACGCCTGCGGCCGGTTCAGCGTCACCCGCACGACGCCCTCCGCCTCCTCCAGCGGTTCCACGATGATGTTCTCGTACTCCGGGTAGGTCATCTGTCTGCTCCTTTGGTAGTGGTCGATCCGGTTAGCCGGGGTTGATCTCGATGAGTGCGCCGTCGCGTTCCGTCTGCCTGGCGATGTAGCCCAGGATCTCGCGCCAGAGCGCCTCGGCGGCGGGGTCGCGTTCGGCGGGGAACGCCTCCACGATGCCGTCGACGACCGTGCGCAGGCGAGCGTTCTCGGCCGTCAGCTCTTCGGCGGCCGGCCACTCCCGCGCCTCGCCGGGCGTCAGGTCGATCGACGCCAGCGCGTCCGCCAGCGCCCCTCCCTCGCCCCTGGCCGCGGTCGCGACCGCGAGAACGCCACGCAGGTCGGCGTTCTCCTCGACCGCCAGCGCGTGCTCTTCCTCCAGCCGCTGCTTCAGGTGCTCCAGCGCCCAGAGCATGTTCCCCGCGATGCGCTTCGCCCACGGCGATTCCAGCTCCGGAATCAGGTCGGCCCGCAGGTTGTACTGCAGCCCCTCGACGATCTCCGCTGGTGTTGGTCGCATCGCTACGCGGCGTCCTCTCGCACGATCCGCTCCATCCGTCGCAGGAAGGAGCGCGGAGCCGCCATCCCCAGCACGAGCGTCTGCGTCTTGCGCATCTCGCCCGTCGAGAAGCGGTTCACCGCCGCCAGACAGGCCGATACGGCCCAGTACGACTGGAACACCGTGTAGAAGCGCATGTTGTCTCGCCGGATGGGGATGCCGCTCAGCTGCCCGTACCGCGTGATCAGCCCCTCCACCACCTCGTCCCCCACCAGCGGCCGCACCATGAAGTCGAGGTACGCCAGGTCCGACATCGGATCACCGATGAAGGCCGACTCCCAGTCGAGCGACGCCACCACGCGGTCGTCCCGGAACAGCACCTGCCCCGGCCCCACCTGCCCCTGCCCCAGCACGATGCGGTCCACTTCCGTGGGGAGGTTCCGCTTCAGCCAGGCCATCGTCGCCGTCATCACCGGTTGCGGTTCGAGCAGTTCGCGCTTCGTTGCCCGTTCCCAGCGCTCCACCACCATCCGCGCGCATTCCGGGCCGTCCTTCGGCGCCCCGAGGAACGACAGCCCCTTCGCTTCCCAGTCCAGGTTGTGCTGCGCCGCCAGGATCTCGACGAAGTGGTCGAGGATCGCCCGCTGGCTCTCCGCGGGCAGGTCGCGGAAGTTCGTGTCCCCCTCCACGCGCTCCCGGATCACGAAATCTTCGCCTGCCCACGAAGGGTCGCGCTCGTACCAGTAGTTGGCGGGTACCGGAACCGGCGTGTCCTGGAGGGCGCGGAAGACGCGGTACTCCTTCTCCAGGCTCGCCTCCTCGTCGCGGAAACACGTGCTCTCGTTCGCGCGGAACATCAACCGCTTCGCGATCGGCGCCTCGCCCTCCCAGTCGGCATCGAAGAACCACATCGAGCGCGAGTTGCCCCCCGGCGAGCGCGACACGTTGTGAATCGAGACGTTGCGCGCGTCGGGAAGGTGCTCGGAGAGGTATGACCGCAGGATTTCGGGGAGCCGCTCGATCGTGTCTGGTTCCACGCCGCCTCCTCTGGGCTGCGCGGAGTATAGGCGCTGGGTGCGCCTTCAGGGCACAGGCCGCCACTCGCCGGCTACGGTCGGTTCAGGGGAAGGGGAAGCGGGAAGCTCGAGGGCCTACCAGTTGCGGTCGCGGCCACCGCCACCGCCGCCGCCGCCGCGCTGCGGTCCGCGCGAGCGGAAGCAGTCGCTGCAGTACACGGGACGGTCGCCCCGGGGCTGGAAGGGAACGCGCGCTTCGCGCCCGCACTCGGCGCAGACCGCGCTGAACATCTCACGGTTGCTGTCGTAGCTGCGGTAGCCGCCGCCACCACCGCCACCGCCGCCTTCGCCGCGGGCGGCCTTGCGCGCGGCCCGGCACTCCGGGCAGCGCCGCGGTTCGTTGGTGAATCCGCGGGACTGGTAGAACTCCTGCTCGCCTACCGTAAAGGTGAACTGCGCGCTGCAGTCCGAGCAGGTGAGCGTCCGATCGACGAACGATGTCATGTGATTGCCTCCGGGGCTTGGGCTGGGTTCCGGCGGCAATCGACGTGTGAGCAGGTATCTCTCATGGGGACGATCTGACGCGCTGACCTCTTCGGGAGCATAGCACGGGCCGCGCCTCTGGTCCGGCAAGCGCACGAACGCCCTTGTGCTTGCGCCTGCCACGGCAAACTGCGAGTGTTAGGCGCTCGCCCGGCCACGGCCTGTCTTGTGCGCCCCGCGGAGCCCTGACCCGAATGGAGGGCGCAATGCCCGGAGTCGAAGACCACGAAACCGTCTCAATCTACCCGCTGGATGACCAGCAGCTCGAAGACCTGCTCAACGGTGTCGGCGAATGCACCTTCAACTGGGGCACCAAGGATGGCTGGCCCGTAGGCGTCATCATGTCGTTCCTCTGGAAGGACGGACGCTTCTGGATCACCGCCGGCGCCCATCGCCATCGCATCTCCGCCGTCCGGCGCGACCCGCGTGTCTCTGTCGTCGTCAGTGGCGCCGCCGGGGGCCCCGGCTACGCCGGTCCCTTTGGAGCCGCCACCGCCAAGGGCCGCTGCATCATCCACGAGGATCGCGAGACGAAGGACTGGTTCTACCCCGAGTTCGCCGCCAAGCTGAACCCGACCAACCCCGAGGCCGCCGCCGCCTTCGTGCAGACCCTCGACTCCCCCCTGCGCGTCGTGCTCGAGATCGTTCCCGAGAAGTGGATCCTGTTCGACGGCGCGAAGTTCGGCGCCGATGCCGCTGGTACCCTCTCCGACGACCAGAAGGGCCCGATGCTCAGCGCCGACGCCGAGCGCATGCCCAAGGAGCTCGAGCGCCGAGGCATCTCCTAGCGGCAGGTGCAAGCAGGCATCCACGTCGCCAACTTCACCTGGCAGGGCGGCCCCGCCGAGATGGGGCCGCGCCTCGCCGAACTGGGCGCCGTCTCCGAGGACGTCGGCCTCACGCGCCTCTCCTTCATGGACCACCTTTTCCAGATCGGGTGGATCGGCGCGCCCGAGCTGGACATGCTCGAGGGGTACACGGCCCTCGGCTTCGTCGCTGCCCGCACCTCGACCCTCCGGCTCGGCCTGCTCGTCACGGGCGTCACCTACCGCCACCCCGGCATGCTCGCCAAGCAGGTCAGCACGCTCGACGTACTCTCCGGCGGGCGCGCCTGGCTCGGCATCGGCGCCGCCTGGAACGAGCAGGAGCACGTCGGGCTCGGTGTGCCCTTCCCGCCTCTCGCCGAGCGCTTCGAGCGGCTCGAAGAGGCCATCCAGATCTGCCTTCAGATGTGGAGCGACGACGACGGCTCCTTCGAGGGCAAGCACTATCAGCTCGCTGAGACTCTCAACGTGCCCCAGGTCGTCAGCCAGCCCCACCCCGAGCTGCTCATCGGTGGTCGGGGCGAACGCAAGACCCTGCGGCTCGTCGCCCGCTACGCCGACGCCTGCAACCTGACCAGCAGCGAGGTCGAGGAGGTCCGGCACAAGTTCAGCGTCCTCCGCGCCCACTGCGAGGCGGAGGGCACCGACTACGGCGCCATCGAGAAGACCGTCGCCTGGACCGGCCCCTCCTTCGACTCGGGCGAGGAGCGCGAGCGCTTCCTCGATCGCATGGCCGAGTTTGCCGCCGAGGGGGTCACCACCGTCACCATCACCCCCTACAGCGACGACCCCGTCGCCGAGGTGCGGCGCTGGGAACCCCTCATCCAGCGCCTCGCCGACCTGTAGCGCCTCCCCCCGGCCGTGCGGCTGCGGCTGCGCGCAGTGCGCGTTACGATCACGCCGTTGCGCGCCGGCGAGAGCGGGCGCGTTTGATCTGACCCCGGAAGTAACTCCAGGAGTAGCTATGAAGCTGGCCAAGCGGGTCGAAGAGCTTCCCCCCTACCTCTTCGCCCAGATATCCAAGGTCATCGCCGCCAAGAAGGCCCAGGGCATCGATGTCATCACCTTCGGCATCGGCGACCCGGACCTCCCCACGCCCCCCAACATTCTCGACCGGCTCCATCGCGCCGCCGACAACCCCCTCAACCACCGCTACCCCGAGTCCGAGGGCCTGCCTGAGCTGCGCCAGGCCATCTCCGGCTGGTACGAGCGCCGCTTCGAGACCTCCTTCGATCCCGAGCGCGAGTGCCTCGCCCTGATCGGCTCGAAGGAGGGCATCGCCCATATGGCGCTCACCCTCATCGACCCCGGCGACGTGGCCCTCGCCACCGACCCGGGCTACCCCGTCTACGAGATCGGCACCATGTTCGCCGGGGGCGTCACCATCAAGCTCCCCCTCACGCGCGAATCCGAGTGGAAGCCCGACCTCGATGCCATCCCCGAAGACCTCGCCGCAAAGGCCAAGGTCCTCTGGCTCAACTACCCCAACAACCCCACCGCCGCCGTCGCCGACTTCGCCTTCTTCGAGAAGGTCGTCGCCTGGGCGAAGGAGTACGACGTCTCCATTTGCCACGACAACCCGTACTGCGACGTCGCCTACGACGGCTACCGTCCCATGTCCATCTTCCAGGTGCCCGGGGCACGCGACGTGGCCATCGAGTTCAATTCCTGGTCGAAGATCTACAACATGACCGGCTGGCGCATCGGCATGGCCGTCGGTAACGGCGAGCTTGTCGATGCCCTCATGCGCGTCAAGTCGAATATCGACAGCGGTATCCCGCAGGCCATCCAGGAGATGGCCATCGAAGCCGTCGAGGGCCCCCAGGACGTCATCGACGAGCACAACGCCATCTACCAGCGCCGCCGCGACCGCATCGTCGAGGCCGTGCGCAAGATGGGCCTCGAGGTCGATCCGCCCAAGGCCTCGCTCTATGTCTGGGCTAGGCTCCCCGACGGCATCACGAGTGGCGACTTCGCCGCCCGCCTCATCGACGAGTGCGCCGTCGTCGTGACCCCCGGTCGCGGCTACGGGCTCAACGGCGAAGGCTACGTCCGCCTCTCCGTCACCACCCCCGACGACCAGGTCGAGGAAGGCTGTCAGCGCATGGAGGAGTGGAAGGGCTTCTAGCGCTTGCCAACGCTCGTTCGCGAAGGGCCATACCGGTTCTACTTCTACAGTCACGAACCGAACGAACCCCCGCATGTGCACGTCGATCGCGACGCTGACTCGGCCAAGTTCTGGCTTCGTCCCGTCGCCTTGGCGGCAAACTACGGCTTCCGTGCAGTCGAGCTCCGACGGGTCGAGAGACTTGTGGAGCGCTATGCGACAATGCTCCTTGAGGCTTGGGATGAGCGTTTCGGAACCTAGGGCTGGAGAGAAGGTGCAAGACGTGCGCGTGTCCGATGACGCGCTCACGGTCGATTTGCTCGACGGGCGCACGATCTCCGTGCCGCTTGCGTGGTACCCCCGGCTGCTCCATGCCACTGAAGCGCAGCGGGACAACTGGGAAGTTGCCGGCGGTGGCTTCGGGATACATTGGCCCGACATCGACGAGGACCTGAGCACCGAGGGCCTTCTGCGGGGAGCCCCCGCCCCCCGGGAGTCGACCCCGGCCTAGCGTGACGGCTTCTCCCCGCGCGACAGAGCAGGGAGGAGTGGAAGGGCTTCTAGCGCCCAGCTACTCGCTGCCGCCCGCCTCGATCGTGACCTCGCCCGTGTAGGCGTCGTTCAGCCAGAGCAGGATGCGCCGCGTGAACTCCGTGCCCCAGACCAGCGGCACGTGACCCCCGCCTTTGATCGTCCACAGCTCGTGGGCCGTGCCCCCCGCGCAGCCCTCTCGCCAGCGCTGGATGCTCGTCTCCGCGCCCTCCACGAACAGGTCCGTGTCGATCGGCGTCAGGTCCTCGACGGCGTTGAGGTCGCAACCGGCGCGTTCCGCCCAGCGCAGCACGCTGGCCTCAGCGCCGGGTACGGACTCCGTCCATCCCGACGGACCCTTCAGCGGCCCGCCCTCGTAGCGGATGACCAGGTCGCGGTTGCCGTGAATCTGCAGCACCGAAACCGCCGAGGGCGCGCGGCAGTCATCCGCGTGGGCGTACGTTCCCCCCGCGAGGCTCACGATCGCGGTCAGTCCCGGGATAGCCTCGCACGCCAGCCGGTAGGCCATGAACCCGCCGTTTGAGTGCCCCACGGCAAACACCCTGTCGAAGGCCGCGTGCGCCTGCGCCTCCTCGATAAGTCCCCGCAGGTAGCCCACGTCGTCCACGCCGGTGTCGAGCATGTCGCAGCACTCGGTCGTTCCGTTCCAGAAGCGCTCGCCCTCCGGGTCCTCCGTGCCGTTCGGCAGGATCAGCCCGAACCCCAGCTCGTTCACGTGCGCCGAGAACTGGAAGTAGGCGTCCGCCCCCTCGCCGCTGCTGCCGTACCCGTGCAGCAGCAGAACGAGTGGCCGCGGCTCGGAGCGGTCGGCGTCCCGTGGGAGCAGCAGCGTTGCCGGACGCTCTCCCCCGCCAATCGCGGTCGCCGGCGGGCCGTCCGGGTTCTCCCAGGGCCGCGCGCCCTCCTCCGGCTCCTTCTCCCACTCATCATCCTCGTCAGCGGGCTTCGTGGCCGCGGCCTTCGCCGTTGGCGTTGCGGTTGCCGTTGCTGTTCCGGACACCGTCGGTGTGGCGGACGACGTTTCGAGCTCCGGCGCGGCGTCGTCGCCGCCGGCGCAACCAGCGAGCAAGGCACAGACGACTGCGCCGGCCAGGAGCGTGGCGAACGAACGCATCGCGCCATGCTAGGGGGCGGTGGTGTTCCGGTCCGCCGGCGATGGGCTAAGCTGAGTCGATGGCGAAACGCCTCCACTCCACCGCCCCGACGCGCGATCGCGCTTACCTCGTCGCCGTGGACTCCCCGGGCGCGGTCCTCCCTGCCCGTGAGTCGCTCGCCGAGCTCTCCGAGCTCGCCCGCACCGCCGGCGCGAAGGTCGTTGGCCGTGCGCTGCAGCGCCGCAGCAGCCCCCAGCCCGCTACCTACATCGGCAGCGGAAAGCTCCGCGAGGTCGCCGACGCCTGCATTGAGCAGCGCGCCAATACCGTCATCTTCGACGACGAGCTCTCTCCCTCGCAGCAACGCAACCTCGAGGAGCAGTTGCAGCTCAAGGTCATCGACCGCACCGCGCTCATCCTCGACATCTTCGCCATGCGGGCGAGCACAAGGGAAGGCCGCCTCCAGGTGGAATTGGCGCAAACCGAGTACCTCCTGCCGCGGCTCCGCGGCCAGTGGAGCCACCTCGAACGCATGGAGGGCGCCATCGGTCTCCGCGGTCCGGGCGAGACCCAGATCGAGACCGACCGCCGCCTCGTCCGGCGCCGCATGAGCAAGCTCAAGAAGGACCTTGAGCAGGTCCGCGTCCAGCGCGAGCTCTACCGGCGCAAGCGCCGCCGCTCCGGCGTCCCCGTGGTCGCCCTCATCGGCTACACGAACGCCGGCAAGACGACGCTCATGCGGGCCCTCTCCGGCGCCGACCAGCGCGCCGAGGACAAGCTCTTCGCCACCCTCGACCCCGTCACCCGCAAGATGGCCCTCCCATCGGCCGTCCCGCCCTCCTTACCGACACCGTCGGCTTCATCCAGAAGCTCCCCACCCAGCTCGTCGCCTCCTTCCGCGCGACCCTCGAGGAGCTGGAGGAATCGGACGTGCTCCTGCACGTTGTCGACGTCTCCCACCCCCACGCCGGCACCCAGGCCGAGACCGTCGAGGGCGTCCTCCGCGACCTGAGCGTGCTCGGGCGCCCCACCATCGTCGCCCTCAACAAGATCGACGCCCTCACCTGCGACGATGGCTCTCAGCCCGAGACCGAAGCCGAGGCTCGCGCCCTCCTCGACGGCGCCGGCCCCGTCCCCGGCGACATCCGCCACATCTCCGCGAGCCGTGGCTGGGGCATCGATGCCCTCCGCGAGGCCATCGATGCTGTGCTCGACGACCGCCCCGGCGCGCAAGACAACGGCGCCGTCGCCCTCGCGCACAGCCGCTGAGGATCGACGACGGCCTGTGTCCTTCCTCGTAGAGCGAGCCATGGAGTGGCTGTATGAAGCCATCGTGATCACTGCGAAACTCCTCGCCACCGCTGCTCTGCTTCCCTTCGCGTTGTGGCTTCCGGGCCCCGAGCTCCTGATAGCGCGTATCTGGGGGAAGACGCTCACGGATGGTGATCTGTAGCGCGACGCCCTTGCGCACAGCCACCAGGCGGCGGTAGAACTCCGGCGTGACCGACCGCCCCGACGGTGTTCCCCACCCCCACCCCGATGGCCCCCTGAGCGGCTACCGCGTCGTCGACATCGCCGACGAGAAGGGCCAGCTCTGCGCCCGCCTCCTCGCCGAACTGGGCGCCGACGTCATCAAGGTCGAGCCCCGCGCCGGCGACCCCACCCGCGCCAACGGTCCGTTCTTCCGCGACGAGGAAGGCCGCGAGTCGAGCCTCTACTGGTGGGCCATGAATGCCGGCAAGCGCTCTGTTACCTGTGAGCTACGCCTCGACGCGGGCCGCGACCTGTTCCATCGCCTCGTCGCCGGTGCCGATGCCGTCATCGAGACGAGCGCCCCCGGCACGGCGAAGGACACCGGCGCCGACCCCCGCACCCTCGCGAAGGTGAACCCGGGCGCTGTCGTCGTCAGCATCACGAACTTCGGCCAGACCGGACCCGCCCGTAACCTCCCCGCCACCGACATCGTCGGCTCCGCCATGGGCGGTCACATGTATCTCAACGGCAGCGAGGAACGCGGCCCTGTCCGCACCACCGCACCCCAGGCCTACGCCCAGGTCAACCTCCAGGCCGCAGTCGGCGCGGTGATCGCGCTCTACGCCCGCGGGATGAACGGTGGGCTCGGGCAGCACGTCGATGTCTCCATGCAGGAGTCCATGGCCAACGCCATGGACAACGCCCAGCAAACCTGGGACATCCTCCAGATCAACAATCGCGGGCCCGGCTCGGGCCGCATGGTTAGTGGCCGCGAGGGGCCCCGCTACATCTACGAGTGCGCGGACGGCTGGGTCGCCGCCCTGGGCATGGGCGGCCTCATAGGCCCCACCTCCCCGGCCATGATCGACTGGCTCGACCAGACCGGCGAGGCCGGCCCCCTTACCGCCCCCCACTGGCGCGAGCGTCTCGCCGTCGTCCAGCCGCTGGAACCGGAGGAGCAGGAGTTGCTCGTCGGCGTCATGCAGAGCTTCTGCCGTACCCGCCGCAAGGACGACCTCGTGCGCGAAGCGCAGGCGCGCAACGCCGGCTGGGCGCCCGTCTACAGCCCCCGCGAGATTGTCGAGAGCGACCAGCTCGAAGCCCGTGACTACTGGGTGCAGGTCCACCACGAGGACATCGACGAGACCTTCGTCTATCCGGGTGCCCCCTGGAAACTCTCGGCGACGCCCTGGAAGCAGCGCGGCCGCGCCCCCCACCTCGGCGAACACAACGCCGAGGTCTACGGCGACGTCCTCGGGCTCGGCCCGGACGAAGTCGCGAAGTTGCGGCGTAGCATGGTGATCTGAGATGGCCGGTAACGGGAGCAAGGGGAAGCCAAAGGCATTCGAAGGCCTTCGCGTCACCGACCTCTCCTGGGTTGGGGTCGGGCCTACCGTGGCCAGGTACCTCGCCGATCACGGCGCTGAGGTCATCCGCGTCGAGTCCGCCACGCGCATGGAGGGATTGCGTCGCGCGGGACCCTTCACCAACAACGAGCCCCACTACGACAACTCCGGCTACTTCGCCAACTTCAACAGCTCCAAGCTCGGCCTCACTCTCAACCTGAAGACCGCGAAGGGCAAAGAGCTCCTCAAGCGCCTCGTCGCCGTCTCCGACGTCGTCACGGAGTCCTTCACGCCCGGTTCCCTCAAGAAGCTCGGGCTCGACTACGAGGAGCTGCGCAAGGTGCGGCCCGACCTCGTCATGATCTCCATGCCCCTCTTCGGCCAGACCGGTCCCTGGGCGCACTACATGGGCTATGGGCACGTGCTCCAGGCCGCCTCCGGCTTCAACCACCTGACCGGCTGGCCCGACGGTGAGCCCATCGGCACCGGCGTCGCGTACACGGACTTCCTCGTGCCCCACATGGGTGCCATCGCCCTTGTCGCCGCGCTCGACTACCGCCGCCGCACCGGCAAGGGCCAGTACATCGACTTCTCCCAGTTCGAGGGCGCCGTTCACGCCCTCGGGACCAGCATCCTCGAGTGGACGGCCAACGGCCGCGAGGCCGAACGCCTCGGCAACCGCGACCCCGAGGCCGCTCCCCACGGCGCCTACCGCTGCAAGGACGGCCGCTACGTCGTCCTCGCCTGCTTCACGGAGAAGGACTGGGAAGGCTTCCGCGCCGCCATCGGGCGGCCCGACTGGACCGACCTCGAGCGCATGCGCCGCAAGTGGTCGCGCCTCAACGAGCAGAAGGAGATCGACCGCCACATCGATTTCTGGTGCCGGGAACGCACCGCCGCGCAGGCCTACAAGGCGATGCGCGACAACGGCGTGCCCTCCGGCATCGTCAAGTCGCCCGAGGAGATGCACCGCGACCCGCAGCTCAAGCACCGCGGCCACTACGCCCTGCTCGAGCACCCCACGATGGGGCTGCGCACCTACGACTCGCCCGCCTTCCGCCTCTCGAAGACTCCCGGCGGCCCCTCGAAGGCCGCCCCCCTGCTCGGCGAGGACACCGAGCGCGTGCTCAAGGACACCCTCGGCCTGAGCGACGAGGAGTTCACCGAACTGCTCCTGGACGGTGCGCTGGAATAGGGGACCGGGACGGGCTGCCTAGCCTTCGGTCTCGCCCTCGGCGCCTTCACCTTCGGCGCCTTCGCCCTCACCTTCACCCTCGACCGGCTCCTCGGCTGCGGGCGCCTCGCCCGGCAGCGGCGCGCCCTCCTCGATAATGAGCATGCCGATCATCGTGTCGGGGTGGACATCGCACCAGAACGCGTACTGGCCCGGCGGCGGCGTCGTGAACGTGAAGGTGTGCTGCACGATGCCCGTCGCGAGCTCGGTCCGCACGGCTGTGCCGTCGTCCTCGCAGCCAGCGATGCAACCTTCCAGGACCGGCTGGTCCAGTGCCGCCACGTCGCCCTGGTAGAAGATGATGTTGTGGGCCACGGAGTCGTCCTGGTTGTCCAGGGTCATCGTGAACTCGACACCCGGCGGCAGCGTGATCTCCTTGTAGTCGAAATCGCTCGCCTTGATCGTGACGGTGTCCAGGAACGGGCCAAGCTCGACCGCTACGAATCCCCCTCCCTCGCCGGCCTCCGCCTCGCTCGCGAACAGGTTGAGCCCCGCCCCCACCGCGAAGCCGCCGACCAGCAGGGCGCCGAACAGCGAGACGGCCGCGCCCATGCTGAAGCGCACCGTCGTGTCCTTCGTGTCGCGCACCACCTGCATGTCGAACGTCTGGGGCGAACCCGCCAGCACCTCGTCCCCGTGCTGGCTGATCAGGTCGAGGATCGCGCGCTCCGTCTCCTCGAACGCCGCAAGATCGTCGGCCGTGGACCACGTGGTCTCCACGATGACCTGCGAGGGGCCGTCCTCCGCGCTCGAGACGTTGATGCGGAGGTCCTCGAAGCCCGGAGCCGCGCGCAGGTCGTCGTGCGCCTTCTGGATGGCGTCGATGACGCCGCCCTCCCCGACAGCCGTATCAAGCTGGCCCTCGGCGATGGCGAAGGTGATGACCTGTGTGCGGCGCGCGCCCTGGCGTGCGTGCTCTTCCTGCTCGCGCGCCTTCTGGCGCATGCGGCCGTCTTCGTAGGCCCAGCCCGCCACCGAGAAGAGCGTGATTGCGGCAGAGGCGCCCAGCAGCGGGCCGCTCAGGCTGCGCTGGTCCTCGACCCTCGCCCACCAGACAAGGGTCGCCGTGAGCAGCATGATCGCGAGGCCCGCCACGAACGGCCAGATGCTCGGATCCGGCAGATGGACATCGGGTCCGACGTGGGCTTCGTGCTCGCTGCTCTCGTGCTCCAAAAGTCGTTCGTCCTTGTCGCTACTTGATGATGTAGAGAACCGTGAAGAGGGCGATCCACACAACGTCGACGAAGTGCCAGTACATCGACGATGCCTCGACCGCCTCGTGGTTCTCTGCCGTGAACTGTCCGCCGAGCGCCCGCACCGTCACGACTGCGATGAAGAGCGCGCCTCCCGCCACGTGAGCGCCGTGGAAGCCGGTCAGCGTGTAGAAGGTTGTGCCGTAGATCGTGTCGTCGGCCCGGAAGTGAAGCTGCGTGTAGTCGTAGAGCTGCGCCGCCAGGAAGACGATGCCCAGCGCCAGCGAGATGAACAGGCCCCAGAGCATGCCGCCCTGGTTGCCCTTCTGGATCTGCCACACCGCGTACTGCATCGTGATCGAACTGAGCACGAGGATGCCCGTCGAGATCGCCGGCAGCAGCACTTCGAGCTCGAGCTTCACGCCCTCGGCGATCTGCTCGGGTGTGAGCGGCGGCGGCCACGCCGGCGCGTCGGCGCGCGCGATGAAGTACGCCGCGAAGAGCCCGCCGAAGAACATCACCTCGGAGGCGAGGAACAGGATGAACCCGAGCATCGAGTTCGTCATGCCTTGCCGTTCAGCCGTGCCGTGAGCAGCCATGACTAGTGTCCCTGCCCCTCACCGTTATGCCGCGCGTCGAAGAGCGGGCGCTCCGAGCGCACCGGCGGCAGGCTGTCGAAGTTGTAGTGCGGGGGCGGCGAGGTCGTCGCCCACTCGAGCGTGTTCGCCTCCCACGGATCGTCCGGCTGGTCCTTCGGCCGCATGAAGGCCATGACAACCGCGATAAGGAACGGAATCATGCTCACGGCGATGAGGAAGGCCCCGCCCGTCGAGAGCATGTTCAGGGCTTCCCAGCCCGCGCTGTCCGCATACACCGCGATACGTCGCGGCATCCCGTCGAGCCCGAGCATGTGCATCGGGAAGAAGGCCACGTTGAAGCCCACGAACATGAGCACGAAGTGCAGCTTCCCGAGCCGTTCGTTCAGCTTCCGGCCCCAGATCTTCGGGAACCAGTAGTAGAGCCCGCCGAAGACCGCGAACACCGAGCCTCCGAAGAGCACGTAGTGGATGTGCGCCACCACGAAGTAGGTGTCGTGCAGGGCGAAGTCGACGGGCACGGCGGCGCTGTAGGTGCCGTTGATCCCGCCGATCAGGAACATGCTCACGAAGCCGATCGCGAACAGCATCGGCGTCGGGAACGAGATCGACCCGCCCCAGAGCGTGCCCAGCCAGTTGAAGATCTTGACCCCCGTCGGAACCCCGATCATGAAGGTCATGAAGCCGAAGAACGGCAACAGCACCGAGCCGGTGGTGAACATGTGGTGCGCCCACACGCTGAAGCCGAGGCCGCCGATGCCGATGGTGGCGAAGACGAATGCCTTGTAGCCGAAGAGGGGCTTGCGCGAGAACACGGGCAGAATCTCAGACACGATGCCCATGCCCGGCAGGATCATGATGTAGACCGCCGGGTGCGAGTAGAACCAGAACACGTTCTGCCACAGCACCACGTTGCCGCCGCCGTTCGGATCGAAGAACTGGCCGCCGTAGTTCCGGTCGATGAAGAGCATTACAAGCGCGGCCGCGAGCACCGGTGTCGCCAGCAGCTGCAGGAGCGCCGTGACCAGCATCGTCCAGCAGAAGATCGGCATGCGGAACATCGTCATGCCGGGCGCCCGCATCCGGAACATCGTCACCAGGAAGTTCGCCGCGCCGATCGTGGAGGACATGCCAAGCACGATCACCGCGATGATCCACATGTCCATGCCCACGCCCGTCTGCTGCGCCAGTGGGCTGTAGGCCGTCCACCCGCCGTCCGCTGCCCCGCCGTCGACGATGAAGCCGGCGAACATCAGGATGCCGGCCGGTGGCAGCATCCAGAACGAGAGCGCGTTGATGCGCGGGAAGGCCATGTCGGCCGCGCCTATCTGGAGCGGCACCAGGTAGTTCCCGAAGCCCGCCCAGACCGGAATGATGAACAGGAACAGCATCGCCGAGGCGTGCATCGTGAAGATCTGGTTGTAGGCGTCGTTCCCGACGAAGGAGTTATCCGCCACCGCCAGCTGCGTGCGCACCAGCAGTGCGAGGATGCCGCCTACCGCGAAGAAGAAGAGCGTGAAGTACAGGTAGAGGATGCCGAGCTTCTTGTGGTCGACGGTCATGATCCAGTCGAGCACGGCGGGCCGGTGGTAGCCGCTCAGCTGTGGTACTGCGACCGTTGCCATCGGGCCTCCTCAGTCTCCCTGCGTCCCCGAGGTCGACACGAGTGCGCCGTCCCCGAGCTGGCGAGCGGCCTCGGCAGCCACCCACGCGTCGAATTCGTCTCGTTCCACCACCCGCACGGTGAAGCGCATCAGGGCGTGGTTCGTGCCGCAGAGCTCCGCGCACTGCGCGCTGAAGTCGCCCGTCTCCCGCGCGGTCACCGTGAACGAGTTCACGCGGCCCGGGATCAGGTCGAGCTTGTAGAGGAAGTCCTTCACGTAGAAGGAGTGGATCACGTCGTTCGACTTGAGCAGGAACTCCACCGGCTCATCGACGGGCATGTACAGGATCGGGTCGTTCGCAGGCGTGCCGATGACGGCGATCGTGCCTTCGGCGTTCGGATCGGTGTTCGTCCCCAGGTCGTCGAGGTTGTAGGCGAACTGCCACGAGAACTGGAAGCCCGTCACGTCGATGGTGAGCGCTTCGTCCTCCGCCTTGTCGTCGATCTGGACGAGCGTGATCATCGAGATGGTGAAGAGCCCGATCACGATGAGGACGGGCACGCCCACCATCGCGGCCTCGATCTTGCCGCCCCCGTGGAACTGCGGCGGCAGCTCATCGCCTTTGCGGCGGTAGCGAATCATCGCGTAGACCAGCGCCGCCGCCACGAGCACGAATACGACCAGGCCCGCGATGGTCACGATCCAGAACAGATCGTTCATCATGTGCGCTTCGTCGGTGATGCCGCGGGGCTGGATAGCGGAAGCAGTGCCGGTCGCCAGCAGGGCCAGAAGCGCCGCCGCAACCGTGGCAATCAACAGGCGCAGGCGGCGGCGAAGTGGCATGCCGAGCATCTCGCCTCCTCCTCGCCTCACCCTTCTGTGGTTGGTGGCACGAACGCTCTCGAAATCGCGCTTCGTGGGAGATTGTGAATCGCGGCGCAAACCAAATTTGGTTGTACGCCGGGTCCCCCATGGTGTCAACTCAGCGACCCCGTTTCGGGGCGTCCGGCGCTCGGTTTCGGAGTGCGTCCGGCGGCGGAGGAACGGGAGCGAACAGGAAGGTGATCAGCGGGCCTGTAAGCCGGATTCTGTGCCTCCGGTGGGTCAGCCGGAAGGCGGCGATCATCTATCTGGGCGCCCCATCGCTGCGACGCTCACGCGGCCTACCCGGGAGTTCGAACGGGCCGGGCGCCCTTCTCCCCTATTCGGCCTTGCTCCGGGTGGGGTTTGCACGGCTGCCCTGTCTCCAGGACACCGGTGCGCTCTTACCGCACCATTTCACCCTTACCCGCAGCACAGCGGGCGGTATGTTTCTGTTGCACTTTCCGTCGGCTCGCGCCGCCCAGGCGTTACCTGGCACCCTTGCCCGGCGGAGTCCGGACTTTCCTCGCCGGAACGCGAACGTCCCGGCGCGATCGCCCGGCCCACTGATCGCTTCCCAGCGTACGGCGGCGCCACACCCCAGACCAGCGCTAGCGGCGCGCCCGGTCCAGCGCCTCGTTCGCGAGTGCGTCCGCGCGCTTGTTCCTTGCCCGCGGAACGTGCCCCACCGTGTACGGCCCCACCGCTTCCAGCGCCTCCACCAGCGCCGCGAACAGCGGTCGCAACGCCGCGTTCTTCACCCGGTAGCGCCCCGCCAGTTGCTTCACGACCAGCTCGCTGTCGAGCCGCAGGTCGATGCTCGTCGCGCCCAGGTCGCCCGCCGCGCGCACGCCCGCGATGGCGGCGCGGTATTCGGCCACATTGTTCGTCGTCCGCCCGATCGTCTCGCTGACTGATGTCAGCTCGTCGCCGGCTGCGCTCTGCACGCTCGCACCGATGGCGGCGGGCCCGGGATTGCCGCGGCTCGCGCCGTCGGCGTACACGACGAGGCGCATCAGTGCCGCCTCAGCAGGCGCGCCTCGTCGCCGTCGACCTCGATCCGGTCGATAACCTCGCGCAGGAGCGCCTGCCGCTCCTCGAGGTTGAGGTCGTCCCAGCGCGTCAACAGCCGCTTGCAGGTTGCCTCCGCCTGCTCCTCGCGCTCCGCCTCGGAGCGCTCGGCCGCGAGGCGCGCCTTCGCCTCCTCCACCTCCCGCTCCAGATCGCGCTGGTCCTTCGCGAAGCCCGCCCCGATCGCCTTCATCCGCTCCACCGGGAGCTGCCCGCTCGCCGCCTCCCCCACCAGCGTCTCCACCTGGCGGCGGTTCTGCCGCAGACGCCCCTCGAGACGCTCGATGTCGTCCGTGATCTCCTTGGCGTAAGCGTCCGCTCCGCCTGCGCGCTGCAGCCGCTTCGCCGTCCCGTTCGGCTCCGCGAGCATCTCCCGCACCCGCGCCTCCAGCTCCGCCTCGCGCTGCGTGTTGTAGGAGCACGTGTTCTGGTTGGTGCGGCTCTCGCACTGGTAGTAGCGGTAGGTGGCCTTGCGCTCCTCGCCCGCCCGCGTCGTCCAGTGCTGGCGGCGGCTCACCCCGATCATGCGGTTGCCGCAACGCCTGCAAAACACGAGACCGCTGAGCAGGAACGGCTGCAGCGACCGCCCCGTGCCCCCTCGCCGACGCTTCGCCATGTTCTCCTGCACCTTGCGGAAGTCCGAGGGACTCACGAGGGCGCGGTGGCTGTCGGGGATGCGCACGCCGAAGCGCGAGTACGTCCCCAGGTAGGCCCGGTTCCGCAGGATGTCGCGCACGCTCACCATGCTCCAGCGCCCGCCCCGGCGCGTCGGGATGCCCTCCTCGTTCAGCCGCCCCGCGATGCGCCGGATGCCCAGGCCCTCCTCCAGGTAGAGCCGGAAGATGTACTGCACGACGACCGCCTCGTCCGGAACGATCTCCAGGCGACGCTTCGCCCCCACGCAGTAACCGTAGGGAGGGCGCCCCAGCGCTTCGCCCCGCACCGCCCGCCGCCGCATTGCCGCCCGCACCCGCTCCGAGACGGGCGCCCGCGCCGTCCGTCCGCCCCACTGCGCCACGATCGACCGCGCCGCTTCCTCTCCGCTCCCCGCCTCGTACACCGTCGCTCCCGCGGCTTCGATCGTGAGCATCTTGAGCGCCGCCCGCCCGAGGTCGGTTCCCAACACCCCCAGCCCGTCCACCACCGCCACCACGAACCCGTGATCGCCCCGCTCGATGAAGTTGAGCATCTGGCGGAAGCCGCTGTCCGCCTCCTCCGCCTCCTTCGTGTCGACGAACGTCGCCGCCACCTGGTAGCCGTGCTCCTGGCAGAAGGCCAGGAACTGCTCCGTCTGCTGGCTCAGCGAACGCTCCGCTCCGTTGACCTGCGCTCCCTCGACGAAGTATCCGATCGCCTTCATCGCTAGTACCCCACCAGGATCCGTTCGCAGTTGGGACAGAGCGCGGGCGCTTCCGGGTCCAGCGCCCGCTTGCGCGCCGAGGGCGGCACGCTCACGCGGCAGCCGGTGCAGGCACCCGCCCGCAGGTGCGTTACCGCCACGCCGCCCTTCCGGCGCCTCAGGTCCTCGTATTGCGCCACCAGGGTCGCCGTCAGTCGCCCCTTGCACGCGTCCCGCTCCCTCGTCGTCGCCTCGATCCGGCCCTCCAGCCCCGCGACCGCCCCACTGAGTCGCTCGTGCTTCTCCTTCAATGCCGCCTCCTCCCGTGCCAGCGCGTCCCGTGCCGAGTCGCGCGCCGCCTCTGCTTCCTCCAGCCTGTCCAGCAGGGCCAGCTCGGTGTCCTCGACGTCGGAAAGGCGGGACCGCAGGGAGGCGACTTCCTGCTGGATGCCCTCCAGCTCCTTGGGCAGCTTGACGGAGCCGTCGTAGAGCCGCTTCTCTTCGCGCTCCACCCTCGCCACGAGGCCGTCGATCTCGCCCTCCAGCCGCCGCTGCTCGCGCTCCAGGGATGCGCAGCGCTCGTCCGCCTCGGTGGCGGCGGTCTGCGCGGCCTGCAACGCTTCGTCGTCTTCGAGGTCCGCTCGCGCTTCTTCCAGTTCGGCGGTCAATCCCGCGAGGATGTCGTCGTAGTCCTGGAGCGAGGCGAGGTCTGCGACCTGTGGCATCGGAGGCTAACCCTAGCGACAAGCGTAGGCGGCGCCCGGTGGCCAGTAAACGGCGTTTCGACCCTCCCCGGGGAATCTGTCTCCGCCCCCGCACGTTTATGTTCCCCGGGGCCCGACCGCCCCGGCGCTATACTGAGTCTGGCGCCGTGCTTCGGCGCGCAGGAGGGCCGGCATGGAACTCCCGCCCCTCGCTTTCAACGCTTCCCAGTTGCTCGCCGACGGTTCCGGCGCGTCGCGCGTCCACGAGCTGTCGCCCTCAGGCGCCCTCACTGGCGGCAGGGTGGAGCTCGTGCGGATCGGGGCCGGCGCGCTCGTGCGCGCTTCCCTCGAGATCACCCTCGATGGCGAGTGCTCCCGCTGCCTCTCGCCCATCGCTATCCCCACCGCCATCGCGTTCGACGAGGTGTACGAGCAGCGCTATGACGTGGCCAGCGGCGCCCGCCTCGATGACCCCGACAGCGACCCCGAAGCCTTCTCGATCTCCCGCAACCACCTGATCGACATTACGGAAGGTGTGCGGCAGTATTGTGAAGCGGCTGCTCCCATGCAGCCGCTCTGCAGCACCGACTGCCAGGGCTTCTGCCCGAGCTGCGGAATCGACAGAAACGCGGGCGAATGCGCCTGTGAGCCGGTGGCCAGCGACCCTCGATGGGCGGCTCTGGCCTCGCTGAGAGAGAGCGAATCCTGACTCGCGTGCCCCAACCGATCACCATGAGCAAGAAGGCCGTGAGCGCTACACTACCCCGGGAGCGAACCGATGGCCCCCCTTCCCAAGCGCAAGTACCCCAAGACTCGCCAGCGCAAGCGTCGCGGGCACCATCGCCTGCGCGTCCCCCACGTCGTGACCTGCAGCGACTGCCGGGCGCCGCGGCTCTCCCACCAGACGTGCCCGGTGTGCGGGCTCTATCGGGGTCGGGAAGTCCTGCGCATGCCCGATCCGGATCTGGAAGGGTAGCTCCCACGTCCTCCACCGCCTTCCTGTCGTTGCGTGAAGGCGACGAGGGACGACGCGCCTTCGTCTTCCCCGGGCAGGGCGCCCAGGTCGTCGGCATGGGCAAGGACCTCTACGACGAGTTCCCTGCGGCGAAGGAGCTTTTCGACCGCGCCGATGAGATCCTCGGCATCCCCCTTTCGCGCATCTGCTTCGAGGGACCCGAAGACGAGCTGCAGCAGACGCAGAACACGCAGCCCGCGATCGCCGTCACCAGCCTCGCACTCCTGCGCGTCGCCACCGACCTGAACCCCGACCTGCTCGAACGCCCCACCTTCGTTGCTGGCCACTCCCTCGGGGAATACCCTGCCCTCGTGGCCGCCGGCGCCCTCACCTTCGACGACGCCATCCGCCTGCTCCGCACTCGCGGCGAGCTGATGGCCGCCGCCGGCAAAGCCCGCCCTGGAACGATGGCCGCCGTCATCGGCCTCGACGTCAGCGAGTGCGAGGACGTCTGCCGCGAGTCCGGCGCCGAGATCTGCACCGTCAACGCTCCCGGCCAGATCGTGGTCGGCGGCCCGCGCGACACCGTCGTCCGCGCACTCGACTACGCCCAGGCCCGCGGCGCGAAGAAGGTCATCCCCCTCAGCGTGAGCGGCGCCTTCCACAGCTCCCTCATGCGCTCCGCCGCCGAGGGCATGGTCAACCCCGTCGCCACCACCAGCTTCTCCGAGCTGCAGGTCCCCGTTGTGGCCAACTGCACCGCCACCGCTATCGACGACATAACGACCGTTCGCAACGAGCTTGTCGACCAGGTCCACCGCCCCGTCCAGTGGGCGCAAACGGTCGAGTTTCTCGGCGAGCAGGGCGTCGATACCTTCATCGAGTTCGGCCCCGGGCGCGTGCTCAGCGGCATTATCAAGCGCATGCTGCGCCGCTCCACCTGCATCACCGTCAACAGCGCCGAGTCCGTCCACGTCGAGCTGTAGCCGTGTCCGAGCTTGAAGGACGCCGCGCCCTCGTAACCGGCGGCTCGCGCGGAATCGGCCGTGCCATCTGCCTCGAGCTCGCCCGCGCCGGCGCGAGCGTTGCCGTCAACTACAACGCCAGCGAAGACGCCGCCCGCGAGGTCGTCGCCGCTATCGAGGCCGAGGGCGGGACTGCCGTCGCCCTCCCCGGCGACATCGCCGAAAGCGACCAGGCGGCTTCCCTCGTCAAGGCCGCCGCCGGCGAGCTCGGCGGCCTCGACATCCTCGTGAACAACGCCGGCATCACCCGCGACGGCCTCCTCATGCGTATGTCCGAAGACGACTGGGACGTCGTCCAGCGCACGAACCTGCGCGGCGTCTTCGCCGTCACCAAGGCCTCCATGCGGCAGGTGCTCCGCTCCGAGGCGGGTCGCGTCATCAACATCACCAGCGTCGTCGGCGTCATGGGGAACGCAGGCCAGGTGAACTACGCCGCCTCCAAGGCGGGGCTGATCGGCTTCACCCGTTCCCTCGCCCGCGAGGTCGCCTCGCGAAACGTCACCGTGAACGCCATCGCTCCCGGCTTCATCGAGACCGACATCACCGCGCCCCTCACCGAGGAGCAGCGCGCGAACGTGCTCGGCCAGGTACCGCTCGATCGCTTTGCCGGCCCGGAGGAGGTCGCGCCCCTCGTGCGGTTCCTCGCCGGTCCCGGAGCTTCCTACATCACCGGCCAGTGCATCCACGTGGATGGCGGCATGGTGATGGCGTGACCGATCACGTTCTGCGCCGCGCGCGCTGCCTCGTCGTCGAGGCCCTCTACGAAGCTGAGACCTCCGGCCACGACGCCGAGGCTGCCTACGACCGCCGCCTCCAGGAGGTCGCCGGCGAGGACCGGGAGGTGGCGTCCAGGCGGCCCTCCGACTTCGGGCGCCAGGTTCTCCGGGGTGTCCTCGACTCCCGCGAGGACCTCGATCGTCGCCTCCAGCCCGTCGCCCCCCGCCACCCGCTCAGAACCCTTCCCGCCGTCGAGCGAACCATTCTCAGACTTGCGCTCTGGGAGTTGCTTCACGATAATTCTGCGCCGGTCGGAGCCGTTGTGAACGAGGCTGTCGAGCTTGCCCATCGCTATGGAAGCGAGACCTCAGCCGGGTTCATAAACGGGGTTCTGCGGACGGTCAGCAGAGAGATCAGCGCTGCTCGGGCGCAAGAGCCGAGCGAGCCAACAAGCACCCCTGAGGAGACCTAGATGGCATCAATCTTTGAGCGTGTCCGCGCCATCGTTGTCGAACAGTTGGGTGTCGATGAGGCCGATGTCGTTCCCACGGCTTCGTTCGTCGACGACCTCGAAGCCGATTCCCTCGATCTGGTCGAGCTCATCATGTCCCTGGAGGAAGAGTTCTCCGGTGATGTGCAGCTCGAGATCAGCGACGAAGATGCCGAAAAGATCGTCACCGTGCAGGACGCGGTAGACTATGTCCAAGACCACGGCATCGAGGACGGCGACTAAGCTTCCCTGTCCCGGCGCCGCTCTGGAGCGTCAGCTTTGCAGTTCCTCGGCATTGGCCTCGAGGAAATCCTGCTCATCGTGGCCCTCATCGTCATCGTCGTGGGTCCCCGTCGCTTGCCCGAGATGGCCTACTATCTCGGCCGCGGAGTGAAGAAGCTCCAGCGCTACGCGCGCGTCGTGCGTGACGAGTTTAGCGAGGAATTTGCCTACCTCAACGAGGAGATGGAAGCCGTCCGCGCCGACGTCCAGGAGATGCGTACGACGGTGCGTGAGGTGCAGGACGAGATCACCGAGGTTCGCGGGGAAGTGGAGGAGGTCACCTCCGAAGCCGCCGAGGAGCTGGGGGTGGTCCGCACGAACATCGAGGAAGCCGCCACCAGCGCGGGCGAGGCTGGCGAGCCCATGAGCGGCACGCCGGCGGAGGCGAAGCCTGCACCGGTCCCTGCGGCCGCCGGCGCCAACGGCGCCGCCGCCGGGTCGGACGCGAACGGCGCCGAGTTGCCGCGGGGCACGCCCGGTCCCTCCTACATGCCCGCCATCGGCACGCTCGAATCGCACGAGACACCGGCAGCGCCCGAATCCGAGGCGACTGAAGAAGCAGAAGCAGGGGCGGAGGAAGAGGCTGAGGCGAAGGCTGAGAAGCCGCTCGTCTTCTAGCTCACATGGTCACTGACAGCACGGTCGTCAACCCCGATGAGGGGCCCGAGGAGGCTATCGAGCAGGAGGAAGGCTCGGATCTCACGATCATCGAGCACCTCATCGAGTTGCGGAACCGCTTCATGGTTGCCGCTGCCGCCCTGCTTGTCGGCGTCATCGCGGTCCTGTTCTTCACCTGGGACCCTCCCGACAACCTCCCCAACACCTTCGACATCCTCCTCATGCCTGCCCGCGACCGCATCGAAGTCAATCTCGGGCTGGTCCAGGAGGTCACCGCCTTCGAGGTCCACCGCGAGAATCCCGACCCCAGCAAGGTGCCGCCCGATACCGAGTTCCGCGGTGACTGCGAGCGCAAATGCCTGGGCCTGGCCGATGGCCAGATCGAGGACATCCTGCACGAGGTCCTGCGCCGCGCCTCGCGCGGCCTCAGCACCCCAGAGGTGCCTTACGCCGATCTGGAGGAGATCGTCACCGTCCAGGACGCCGTCGACTACCTCGGCGGCAAGAGCGAGGAGAACTTCCGCCTCGCCTCCTTCTCCCCCACCGACCGCATCTCCGCCATCTTCAAGATCGCCATCTACGGCGGCCTCCTTCTCGCCCTCCCCATCATTATCTACGAGGTGCTCGCCTTCATCGTCCCAGGCCTCACCAGGGGCGAACGTCGGACTCTCCTGCTGGGCACCTTCGGCTGCATGTTCTTCATGCTCGCTGGTATGGCCTTCGCCTACTTCGTCGTGCTCCCCCGCGCTCTTGACTTCCTCCTCGGCGTCGCCGCCGAGAACGTCGAGAATGTGACCGGCATCCACGAGTACATCAGCTTCGTCACGCGCATCATTCTCTGGATCGGTATCGCCTATCAGCTCCCCATGGTCCTCGCCGTCGCCGCCCGCGTCGGCGTGGTGACGGCGGGCCAGCTCCTGCGCTTCTGGCGTTACGCCATCGTCCTCGTCTTCATCCTCGCGGCCATCGCTACCCCCACGCCCGACCCGCTCACCCAGTCGGTTGTCGCCATCCCGCTCCTTGGGCTCTACTTCCTCGGCGTGCTCTTCGCAAAGATCCTGTACACGCCGCGTGACGGGACTGAGGCTGAGGTTCCGGAGGCCGCCGCGTGACCGTTGCGCAGGAAGTGGAGCAGCTCTACGAAGAGGTCCGCGGCTGCCAGCGATGCACCCTCGCCCGCACCCGAACCCTCGCTGTCCCCGGCGAGGGGCCGCTCGACGCCGAGGTGATGTTCATCGGTGAGGCTCCCGGCGTAAACGAGGACCGCCAGGGACGTCCCTTCGTGGGACAGGCCGGGGCCTTCCTCGAGGAGCTGCTGGGCGAGGCCGGGCTCACCCGGCCCGAGGTCTACATCTGCAACGTCCTCAAGTGCCGCCCGCCCGGCAACCGCGATCCGCTCCCCACCGAGATCGAGGCCTGCAGCGACTACCTCAGCGCCCAGATCCGCCTTATCGACCCTCTCCTCATCGTCACCCTCGGGCGCTACTCCATGTCGCGCTTCTTCCCCAATCAGGCGATCTCCCGCATCCACGGACGGCCCCGCGAGGCTAACGGCCGTATCCTCGTGCCGATGTACCACCCCGCTGCCGCCCTCCACCAGCAGCGCCTCCGCGGCGTCATCATCGACGACTTCCGTACGCTCCCCGAGCTGCTCGAACGCGCCCGCGCCAGCCGCGCCGGTGGCGCCGAACCGGCCGAAGAAGCGCCGCCCGCCCAGCAGATGAAGCTGTTTGAGTAGCCCCGTGACCAACCCGACAACCAACTCCACCCTCCGCGTCATCCCCCTCGGCGGCCTCGGCGAGATCGGCCGCAACATGATGCTCTTCGAGTACGGCGACGACATCATCGTCGTCGACGTCGGCCTCATGTTTCCCGAGGAGGAGATGCTCGGCGTCGACCTCGTCATCCCCGACTTCTCCTATCTCCAGGCCAACGTCGAGAAGCTGCGCGGCGTCTTCCTCACCCACGGCCACGAGGACCACGTGGGCGCCCTCCCCTACTTCTGCCGCGACTTCAGTGCGCCCATCTACGGCACGCGCCTCACCCAGGGCCTCGTCCGCGTGAAGCTGCAGGAGCACAAGCTCCCCCTCGATCCCCTGCACGAGGTGCAGCCCGGCGAGACCGTCAAGGCGGGCGCCTTCGAGGTCGAGTTCTTCCCCGTCGCCCACAGCATCCCCGACGCCTGCGGCCTCATCATCCGCACGCCCCTCGGCACGCTCGTCCACACCGGCGATTTCAAGCTCGACCACACGCCCGTCATGGACCAGCACACCGACCTCACCCGCCTCGGGCAGATCGGCGGCGAGGGCTGCCTGCTCCTGCTGGCCGACTCCACCTACGCCGAGGTCGAGGGCCACACCCCCAGCGAGCAGCTCGTCGGCGACTCCCTTCGCAACATCATGGTCAACGCCGAGGGGCGCGTCATCGTCGCCACCTTCGCCTCCCTCATCTCGCGCGCCCAGCAGGTGGTCGACGCCGCTGTCTTCACGGGCCGAAAGGTATTCGTGACCGGCCGCTCGATGATCGACAACGTCGCCATGGCGCGTCAGCTCGGCTACCTCGACGCTCCCGAGGGCACGATCGTCGGCGTCGACGAGATGAGGAAGACGCCCCCCTCGCGCCTCGCCATCATCACCACCGGCAGCCAGGGCGAGCCCACGAGCGCCCTCACGCGCATCGCCAACGGCACCCACCGCCACATCACCATTGCCGAGGGCGATACCGTCGTCCTCTCCGCCAACGCCATCCCCGGGAACGAACAGGCCGTCGCTCGCAACGTCGACAACCTCTTCCGGCAGGGCGCCCGCGTCCTCTACAACCGCGTCGAGAACGTGCACGTCCGCGGCCACGCCAGCCAGGACGAGCTCAAGATCATCCAGAGCATCCTCCAGCCCGAGTACTTCGTCCCCATCCATGGCGAGTACCGCCACCTCGTGACGCACGCGCGCCTCGCCGAGCGCGTGGGCGTGCCCGAAGGCAACGCCTTCGTCCTCACCGACGGCGACGTCCTCGAGATCGACGAGGAAGAGGCCCGCCTCGCAGGCCGCGTCGAGGCCAGCTACGTCTATATCGACGGTCTCGGCATCGGCGACGTGGACGAGTACATCCTCCGCGACCGCGCCCACCTCTCCACTGACGGCGTCCTCGTCGTCATCGTCGCCGTCGATGCGCAGACCGGCCGCCTCGTGCGTCCGGCCGAGGTGCTTTCGCGCGGGTTCGTCGATAGTGACGAGAACGCGGCCCTGCTCGATCGTGCCGCCCGCGTCGCCGAAGGCGCCCTCGAGGGCCGCGAGCATGCCGCTCCCGCGGGCGAAGTGAACGCGCGCCTGAAGGACGCTTTGAGCAAGTTCTTGTACGATGAAACACGGCGACGGCCGATGGTGCTGCCCGTCACGGTCGAGGTGTAGTCGAGAAACCCTGGACCTGAGCAGCGCCGGTGGGGAGTTCGTCCGCGCCGGGGTACCGTCCCAATGGCTGGTGGATCCCGAGCCCGGTCCACGTCCGGGCCCAAAGACGCCCCCTCCCGCTTTGCCCTTCCGCAGTCGCGCATGTTCCGCGCGCAGATCGTCCTTGTCGTCGTGCTGGCGGCGGCGATTGCCGCCCTTCCCTGGTTCTTCGATGTCGTCGGCATCGCCCAGGATGTCCGCACCTGGGTGATCGAGACGTTCGGGCTCGGTCTCATCATCGTGGCCGCCGTGCTCCTCGCCTGGGCTATCACCGCCTGGCGCGGTAGCCGCGAGGAGCGCCTGCTGTTCTGGCGCCGAATCCTTGGCTACCCCGTCCTTGCCTTCTTCGCGTGGGGCGCCCTCGGCCTGAACACCGCCGACTGGACGGTCGCCGGCGTCCCGCTCCGTGACGTCACCCTGGGTGGCGAAATCGGCCACACGATCGTCACCGGCTGGATCAATGTGCTGGTCTGGATCGCCTCGGCGGTCGTCGCCCTCGCCCTCCTCGCGCCCCACTCCTCCCTCACGGCCCTCCGCTACTCCGGTCGTGGTATTGCCTACGCGTGGGAGAGGCGCTGGCCCCACCAGGTGCTGGCCTCCTTCTGGCGCGGCCTCACGACGATCGCTCGCCTCTTCCGCCGCCGGAAGGGCGCCGGGTCTCCCGTCATCGGCGGCTTGGCATCGCAACCCGCCGGCCCGAACGTCGAGTTCGAGGCCTCCCCCATCATCTTCCGCCCGCGTGTCGAGCCTGGCGCCCCACACGCCGACGAGGTCGCCGACGCCCCCCCGACGGCCACACCCCCCGCCCGGTTCGAGGACGAATCCGAAACGGCCGCCGAACCCGACCCGGTCGACTCGTACGAAGACGCCCCGGACGGCGTGCCCGATCCTGTTGAGGAGGAGGAGCCCCACCAGCTCGCCTTCGAGGACAAGAGCGGCTGGCAGCTCCCGCCCGTCGAGCTCCTTCAGGAGCCCAAGCCAAGCCGCGACCACAAGCACGACAACGCCGCCCGCGCCCAGCTCATCGTCGATACCCTCGCGAGCTTCGGCGTCGATGCCTCCGTCGTCGAGATCAACGAAGGTCCAGCAGTCACCCAGTTCGGGGTCGAACCAGGCTGGGAGATCCGCTACAAGGACGTCGCCGTCAAGGATGGGGATGGCAAGCCCGTCCTCGGCCCAGACGGCCGCCCCGCCAAAGAGCGCGTCGAGACCGGCCGCACGCGGGTGCGCGTCAACAAGATCACGGCCCTCCAGAGCGACCTCGCCCTCGCCCTCGCTGCTCCCAGCCTCCGCATCGAGGCGCCGGTACCCGGCCGCGCCATTGTCGGCATCGAGGTGCCGAACGAGACGGCCACCGTCGTCACCCTGCGCAACGTCATGGAGAGCTCGCAGTACCAGGATATGAGCGCGAAGTCGAAGCTGGCGATCTCCCTCGGCAAGGGCGTTTCCGGCGTGCCCGTCGTCGCCGACCTCGCGAAGATGCCCCACCTCCTCATCGCCGGCGCCACCGGCAGCGGCAAGAGCGTCTGCCTCAACGCCATCGTCACCAACCTCATCACCAACGCCACGCCCGACGAAGTGCGTTTCATCATGATCGACCCCAAGCGGGTAGAGATGACGACCTACGGGCGCCTCCCCCACCTCGCCTTCAGCGAGGTCATCGTCGACCTAGACAAGGTCGTGGGCACGCTCCAGGCCATCGTCTCGGAGATGGAGGCGCGCTACCGCAAGTTCTCCGAAGTCGGCGTGCGCAACATCGAGGCCTACAACCGCCACGCCCGCGTTCTGAAGAAGCTCCCCTACTGGGTGCTCATCATCGACGAGCTCGCCGACCTCATGATGGTCGCCCCCTTCGAGGTCGAGAAGCTGCTCTGCCGCCTCGCCCAGCTGGCGCGCGCCACCGGCATCCACCTCGTCGTCGCCACCCAGCGCCCCTCGGTGGATGTCGTGACGGGCCTCATCAAGGCGAACTTCCCCACTCGCGTCGCCTTCGCCGTCACCTCCATCACCGATTCCCGCACCATCCTCGATATGGGCGGCGCCGAGAAACTGCTGGGCCAGGGCGACATGCTCTATCTGCCCACCGACGCCGGGAAGCCGAAACGCATCCAGGGCGTGTACGTCTCCGATGCCGAGGTCGAGCGGCTCGTCGAGTTCTGGGCCGACGAGCGCTTCCACGCCCTCCGCCCCGACACTGCCGACGACCTCCTCGAGGAGGCCCTCATCGCCCAGAACGGCAGCGACGACATCGAGCTCGAGGAGGAGGACCCCCTCCTCGACGACGCGCGCGACCTCGCCAGCCGCCACAAGCGCCTCTCTCCCTCGCTCCTGCAACGCCGCCTGAACGTCGGTTTCCTGAAGGCTGAACGCCTCATTACCGCCCTTGAGCGCGAGGGCGTCCTCGGCCCGAGGATCGAGGGAGAGTCCCGCGAGGTCCTTGTCGGGACAGCCCCCGAAGAGGACGCTTGATACACTCACAGGGATGACGCTTCGCGGGCTGCTTCGTCGCGATGGGGCCGGGGACCGTTCTGGAGAGGAACGGCTCGAGCGCTGCTTCGCCTGTGACGCCGACCTGAGGGACTCCCGCAGCTACGAGCGGCTCCGCGTCTGCCACGCCTGCGGGCACCACTACCACCTCAACGCGCGCGAGCGCGTGGCCGGCATCCTCGACCCGGCCAGCTTCCAGGAAACCGACCGCAGCGTTACCGCCCTCGACCCGATCCAGTTCCGCGAGCGCCAGTCCTACCGCCACCGCGTCCTCGCGGCGCAGCGGCGCACGGGCCTCGCCGAAGCCGCCCTTACGGGCACGGGAACCCTCTACGGCCGCGAGGTCGTCGTCGCCGCCCTCGACTTCAGCTTCCTCGGCGGTTCGATAGGCGTGGCCAGCGGCGAGCGCCTCGCGCGCGCCTTCGAGCGGGCCGCCAGCCGCGGTCTCTCCGTCGTCACCGTGCTCTCGACCTCGGGCGTGCGCATGCGCGAGGGATTGCTCGCGCTCATGCAGCTGCCCCGCCTCGCTACCGCCCACCAGAAGCTCGCCGAGAAGGGCCTCCCCCACATCACCCTCCTCTCCGACCCCTCGACCGGCTCCGCCTTCGCGGGCCTCGCCAACCTCGCTGACTTCATCATCGCCGAGCCCAACGCGCTCGTCGGGTACTCCGCCCTGCGCGAGATGCGCGAGCGCACGGGCGAGGAGCTCCCCGAGGACGCGCACACCTCCGAGTCGCACCTGCGGCGCGGCCTCATCGACGCGATCGTGAAGCGTGAAGACCTGCGCCCCTCCCTTGGGCTGCTCATCGACCTGCTCATGAGCAACTACGAGCTCCGACCTGTCGGACGCCCCGAGCGCGAGCCGCGCGAGTACGCGCGCCTTGAGGCCTGGCGTCAGGTGCAGCTCTCGCGGCACGAGAACCGCCCCACCGCCCCCGACTTCGTCCGCCGTATCACGACCACCTTCGTCGAGATCCACGGCGACCGCAGCGGCGAGGACGACCCCGCCGTCAGCGCCGGCATCGGGCTGCTCGGCGGGGAAGCCGTGATGCTTATCAGCCAGAACCGCCTCCAGGGACTCGCCGGACCCGGAACGATCGGACCCTCGGGATTCCACAAGGCGCGACGGGCCATGCGCCTCGCACGCAAGTTCCGCCTCCCTCTGATCACGTTCCTCGACTCCGCCGGCGCCCGACCCGACCTCGTCGCCGAGGAAGCCGGGCTCGGAGACGCCATCGCCCGCTGCATGCGCGAGATGCTGCGTGTGCCGTCTCCCTCCCTGGCGGTGATTACGGGCGAAGGGGCTTCCGAGGCCGCCGTTGCCATGGGCGTGGCCGACCGCGTGCTCATGCTTGAGAACGCGGTGTACGAGGTGGTCTCACCCGAGGATGCCGCCCGACGCCTCTACGGCGATGCCTCGTCCCGTGTCGACGAGGTTGCCGAGCGACTGCGCCTCACCTCGCACGACTGCCTCCGCCTCGGCATCGTCGACAGTGTCGTGCCCGAGCCCGGCGAGGGCGCCCACACGAACCACGACGAGGCCTCGCTGCTGCTGCGGCGCTCCGTCGTGCGTTCCCTCACGGCCATCCAGCGCGAGCGCCCCAAGCGCCGCCTCAACCAACGCCGCGACCGCTACCGGAACACCGGCCAGACCCACGCCTGGGTGCGCGGACGCATCGAACGCCGTGTCGCCGACCTCACCGACCGGTTCGCCCACTGGCGTCGCCGCATGGGACGCCATCCACGCAGCTCCCCGCGCCTCGCCGAGACCCCCGCCGACCCGGAGATCATGCGCTAGCCAGAAAAACGCCCGGGCATCGGCCCGGGCTGGTGGTGGTCGAACGCCGGCCTGTTGCGTCTCGCTAGGCGCGCTTCCGGACTGGTTCGCTGGCGCTGTCCATCGCCCCTGGGAGCACCGTGCGCCGCGCCGGCGCCGAGGGCTCCTGGCAGGCGCGCACGAACACGTTGTCGACGCTGTCGATGATGCCGTGGTCGCGAGCCTCGTCGCGAACGTACGCCACCGTGCTCGAGATTGTCGCTTCGAATCCGGGCCACTCGTGGCAACGCAGCACGCGCAGGTGACGGGTTGACTCATTCCACTCGACGATCAGGCGGGGGCTTGTCGAGGGACCGGCGCTGAAGCGGGTGTAGCCGCCGAGATATTCCTTGGTGAGGTAGAGGCCTTTAGCGGAGGGGTCTATTGAGGCTCGCTGGAGAGCGTCCCAGTTCTCGCCAAGGGCGAGAAGGAGTCGAAAGGCGACATCGTTGGTCTCTGCTCGCATCAAGCTCTCCTCGTGAGAAACGAAGGCAATCGACGCAAGAGAACCGGTCGACACCCCACCGCTCCCTCAGTGTACGCGCGCGCCCAGCCCCTTGCCACGCCCTCACGAGTGTTGTCGCCTGGACGCACTGCATCCCGGCCCTCCGGGGGACCGGGAGCCGGTCGCCTGCTACGATCGCGCTCCTGTGGGGCTGTAGCTCAATTGGGAGAGCGTTTGACTGGCAGTCAAAAGGTAGGGGGTTCGAATCCCCCCAGCTCCACCAGCCAACGTCAGATGGGGCGGTCGATAGCGGCGCGACGGCGTTCCGGGACCTGCTTGTCGCCGGTTCGCATCGGACGGTGAAGACCCTGCTGCGCTACTGATCCACGCGGCAGCTGACGATGTCTATCCCGTAGTACTTGCGATGGTGTACCGATGAGGCGTAGTGCCGCAGGATCCGGACGGACAATTCCTGCTCGTCCTCCAACGCCTGGTCCTGGCCCAGATAAGCCATGCGATTCTCGATGTTCCCCTGGATGGCGTCGTCCGAGGCGACAACGATCTCGAGCTCGGCCGAGCCGCCGTCAGGCCGGATCGTGGCGACCAATCGGCGCTTCTGCTCTGCTGAACCGTCCTTCTCTTCTTCGAGCAGGCTCACGACGGCCTCTTCGCCCACCAGGCGCAGCCGGTTTCCTCCCTCCTCGGTCCAGGAATGGCTTTCGGCGAACTGGGAGAGAAAGTCGTCGATGGCCGCGAGGGAAGACTGGGACAGCTCGGTCTGCAATTTCCTGGCGCGAAGACTCGACAGTTCCGTGAAGAGCGTCATGGCGATAGCCGCCATGCCGCCGACCACAATCGTGTTGCCCACCAGGTGGCCGGTGACCCCTTCGAAGAAGCTGCTGAAGGCCGCTGCGGACAAACCCAGGACCATCGACACGCCCGTGATGGTGGCTTTCCGCTGGTCAACCTGCCCGGTGAAGACTGTCTTCGCCCCTTCGATGAAGAGCATGGCGAAGATGATGATGTAGGCCGCGCTCACCACCGGGCTGGGAATCGCGACCAGCAACGCGAGGAACTTGGAGAAGAACGCGACGACGATGGTCAATGCGCCCAGGTAGAGCCCGACACTTCTGGCCGCAACGCCGGTAAAGCCGATGTAGACGGCGGTAGCAGCCCACGGCGCAGCCACGGGCAGGGTTCCCAGGAGGCCGGAAACAAGGGTGCCCACGCCGTAGATATTCAGCCCCCCCTGGACCGTCCGGAAGTCAACCGCGGACTGGGTCCGGTAGGAAGCGCGGTAGATCACCGACAGATCTCCCACCGCTTTCATGAAGGCGGTGAGATTCACGACAACGAAGACCGGGAGCAGGGCCCAGAAGTCTGCGTTGACCACCAGATCCAGCGCAGGCCACCTGAAGTCGGGCAGGCTGACCCATGGAGTGTCGGCAATGATGGCCGTGTCATAGAAGCCCAGGGGCACGGCCACCAGCAAACCGACGGCCACGGTGACCGTCAGGATCCACATGCGCCAGACCGGCTTGTCCTGGAGGGATATCAGGACCCCGGCGGCCAGAGCGGCCATCCCCGGCGCCAGGAAGAGCAGCGTTGATTCGCCTTCCGGCGGAGTAACCGCTCGGCTGATGATGAACGGCATGGCCGAGACCGCCACCAGCATCACGACCACCCCGCTCACCGTCTGGGTGAATACTCGACGGAGGGAGGCGAGACGGAGCGTCAGGACGGACTGAACCAGGGTGGAAACGATCACCAGGCTGGCCAGCAAACCAGGTCCGCCGACCGAGAGCGCCAATGCGCAGACCGCCAGGAACGGGACATTGAAATTCGCGACGATGAGGCGACCCGAGCCCACATGACGTAGTCGCAGGGTCTGCAGGATCATGCCGGCTCCGGTGACTGCCAGCACGGTAAACGTCACCCACGACAGATAGGCATCCGACTCATCGGATGCACGCACCACAAGCGCCGCCAATATGATGAGGCTAATGGTGTTCGGAATGAATATTTGAAGTGAAGAGAGTATCGCCAACAGTGGCGGGCACTTCTCATCAGGTTCGTAGTGAATTGCAGGTCGGCCCTGCGATGTTCGTGTCATCTTGCTCATAGACAGCAGCGCACCGCGTATGATACGCAGTCGCAAACAGTACGATTCTAGGGGAACCTTGTGGACCGAGAGAGAATGCAACCGCGGGCAAGTTGGACAGACATGAAGTACCGGCGAGCACGAGTTGGCGTAAACGCATTGTTCGTGCTTCTACTCGTGGCTTCCATTGCAGTCGTTGCCGTTGCCTGCGGCGGCGACCCTGACCCGGCGCCGGCGCCCACCGCCACTGAGGCCCCGGAGCCCACAGCCACCGCGACACCGGAGCCAACTCCCACCGCCACCGAAGCGCCTGAACCCACAGCCACCGCGACACCGGAGCCAACTCCCACCGCCACTGAAGCCCCGGAGCCCACGCCCACCCCGACCCCGGAGCCGACCCCGGAACCGGCGCCCTTGACCGACGAGGACCTGACCCTGTCCTTTGTCACAGGCGCCATTGAGTACTACCGGGAGAACGGCCGGGACGCGACCGTCGAGTTCTACAGGTCCGAGGCGGGACTCGGGGACGGGCGAGCGCTCACCATAGTGGACACAGCTGATCACATATTGCTGGTCCATCACGCTCTCCCCGCGCTACAGGGCCAATACGTTGGCCCGGACTCATCATTTCCCGGCTTCGCACAGTTGACAGAACTTGCGACCGAGGAAGGTTCCTGGGCGACGACTCGGGGCGTAAACCCGGACACCAAGCAGGAAGAACCACGGCGAATTCTCGCCGTGCTTCACGACGGCCTCGTGTTCGCGGCCAGCCATTCGGCCCTGGTGCAAGACGTTGCGGAATCCGTGCAGGAATACGTGAGCAGGGCCATCGCAAGGTACGAAGCGGACGGCCTCGACGCTGCTATCACCTTCTACAACAGCCGGGACAGCCTGGAAGGACAGTTCTACCTGTTCCTCATCGGCGAGGACGACATCTACCTGGCTCATCCCATCTTCCCGCACCTGATCGGCACGGATATCAAGGACGTGGTCGGCTCCGACGGGCAGGAACTAGGCAAGGAGATTGCCCAGGCCACCGGGGAAGGCGTGTGGGTGGAGTACCTGTGGCCCCATCCTGTCTCCCGCAAGGAGCAGCAAAAGGTCACCTGGGCCATCCGCCACGACGGGCTGATCTTCGCCTCCGGCTACTACGCCGGCGAGCCCGAAACCGGACCCCCCGCATGGCGGGGCGCCGACCCGAGGGAATACACCGTTCAGTACGTGCACGCGGCCATCGAGCGATACGAGCGTGACGGCCTGCAGTCCATGCTCAACTACTACAACAGCGTCGCCAGTTTCGAGGGCGAGTGGTATCTCTTCGCCACCGACGCAAACGACATCTATCACGTCCACCCGCTTTTGCCGGTGCTCATCGGGACGGACATCAAGGACGTGGTCGGTTCCGACGGCTACGAACTGGGCAAGGCGCTGGCCGAGGCCACCGAGGAGGGGGTCTGGGTGGAATACCTGTGGCCTCACCCGGTCACGCTGAAGGAAGTCCCCAAGGTTGGGTACGCGGTGCGTCGCGATGGCATGCTCTTCGCCTCCGGCTACTACGTGCGGATCGAAGACCCTGTGGGCCACACGAGGGCCTATGTGCAGCAGGCTATTGACTACTACGAGAGCAATGGGTTGGACGCCACGATCGCCCTCTATAGCAGCGAGGAGAGCCTTGACGGTCAGTGGGGGCTGACGCTGGCGGACGAGAACGACATTCTGCTGGTCGCCCACATCGCCCCGCAGTTCATTGGCACGGACTTGAAGGCTCTCCCCTCGTCGGGAGACCGGCATCTCGGCCAGGAGCTTGCAGCGGCCACCGAGGATGGCATCTGGGTAAGCAACATCTTCCCCAACATCAGGTCCTCGGAAACCCTGTACGCGCATACGTGGGCCATCCGCTATGACGGGCTGCTCTTCATGTCCCGCTACTACGACGACCAGCCGGACATTCCAGAAGCGCCCTAGCGGGACCCGGGAACTCCCTCGAGTTCCTGGCCACGCGAGGGTGTGCGACAACGCAGGTTCCAGTTCGAAAGGCGGTAGCTCCCCACCGTTAGGTCAGAGCCCCCGGCGGGCTTACGCCTCCGCGCCAGATGCCTGCGGAATAGGTGGAGAGTGGCGGGAAGGGAGCCGCGTGTGACTAGCGGGCGGGTGGTCATCGTTGGTGGGGGGTTCGCCGGGCTCAGCGCCGCCTACACGCTGATGAAGCGGGGCGTCACGCCCCTCCTGCTCGAAGCCGGGGACCGTGCCGGCGGACGCGGCAAGGGCGAGACGGTGGACGGGTTCTCCCTGGACATGGGCGCGTTCGTCTTCACCTCTACCTACGACACCGCCTTCCGCCTGTGCGAGGAGCTGGGACTGCCGCTCGTGCCCTCCCAGATGAAGTTCGGCCACTACCGCAGCGGGCGGTGGGTCACCACGACGCCGGAGCAATCGCTCTGGAATGTGGTCCGGCACCTGCGGACCGCCATCACCATGGGTTTCCTCTCACCTTCGGGTCTGCGGGCTGGTTCCAGGGTGATGCGGCAGATGTATCGCGAGGAGCCCTACATGAGCTTCGCCAGCGACAGCCCCCTCGCCGAGATCGACGACGATGAGAGCTTCGGCGACTACCTGGAGCGGCTCGGCGTCCCCGAGAACCTGCAGGTGACGCTCAGAGGGCCCCTCGACATGATCCTGGGCGACCCGGAGCCCGCAGGTCAGGCGCTGATGCGGGCGTACATCGGGGAAACGATGCTGAACGACGGCAGGGTGTCGATGCCCGAGCGAGGCATCGGCTCCCTGAGCGCAGTGCTCGCTGCCCACTGCTCCGATGCGATTCGCGTCTCGGCCCCCGTCAGCAGAGTCGTTGTCGCAGACGGGGCGGCGACCAGCGTCGTCGTCGACGGCGAGACGATCGAGGCGGACGCGGTCATCTGCGCCGTCCCCGGCACGAAGGTCCCGGACCTCGTCCCCGAGCTGCCGGACGCGACCCGCCGCGCGCTCGGCACCATCAGCTACTCGACCGGTTGTCGGGTCGTAATCGGCCTCGACCACCCCCCGCTCCCACCCGGCTGGCACGGCGCGCTCTTCCCGGAGGACGACGACACCCCGCTCCTGCTGGACCGATCGGTCTTCCTTCCTGCCTGCGCCCCTCCCGGCAAGGCCCTCCTCGACCTGCTCATCGGCCGCGACCGCGCCAAAGAGCTCCTCCCGCTCGCCGACGAGGAGATCAAACACGAACTGCTCGGAGCCGCTCGCCGCAAGGCGCCCCCGGGGTCCGCGCTCCCCGAGGACGACGAGGGTCTGTTCTACCGCGTGTATCGCTGGGAGGAGGCGCTGTGCATGGGGACGCCGGGGATGCTCGCCGCGCTGGCAAATGTCCCGGAGCAACTCGCCGGGCGCATCGACAACCTGTTCCTGGCGGGCGACTACATGGGCATCCCGTCGGTCAACGGCGCCCTCTCCAGTGGCGAGCGGGCCGCAACCCAGGCGGCCGACTTGCTGGCGTCCCGCACCAACTAGCCCCGGACCTCTGAGCGCGCTGGGGCCCCTGACAGAGGTGGTATCGTGTGGCGTGCCCGATATGCGGGCTCCGCAGGCCGGATATGCGCTCAGTAGCCCAACCGAAACCGAGCCCCCGCTCCCGGAGGGAGCAGACAACTCCACCGTCGTGCGGGTGGTCGAACCGGCGGGGTGCCCCACGTGCTTAGGGTGGTGCTGCCGGCGGCCGTCGCCGCATCGCCCCTGGTGATCATCATCGTGATCCTGGCGTTCGTCCGGTGCGGCGACGAATTTGAGCCCACCGTCGGCCTCACGGCTGAGGCGGCGTTGGCCTCGCCCGACGGCGCTGACATTGGCACGGTGACGTTCCGGCAGACCGCCAATGGGGTCCTGATCATGGCGGACGTGGAGGGACTGGCCCCGGGCGGCCACGCCTTCATCATCCACGAGGTCGGTGCGTGTTCGCCCAACTTTGGCGCCGCCGGCGACCACTTCAACCCGACCGGCGAGGACCACGGCTTCGTCCACTCGACCTGGAAGCGTGGTGACTCCGGCGGCCACGGTGGCGACCTCCTCAACATCTACGCCGCCGCCGACGGTTCCGCCCGCGCCGACTTCCTGACCGGTGGCATCACGCTGGACACCGGCGAGCCCCACTCCATATTCGACGACGACGGTTCCGCCATCATCGTGCACGAGCACGCCGATGCCTACCGAGAAGAGGAGTCGGACACCGGCAGCCGCCTGGCCTGCGGCGTCATCGTGCCGACGGACGAAGGCGGCTAGCGCGCAGGCCTACCACGCACCGGCGGCTCCGCATCACCTGCAAGCTGCCCGACCATGTATACGCAGAAGAGTCATCCCGGTGGTGATCTGGCGCCGCCATCGCGTTCGCGGCCACGGGTACGACTAGTAACGAAGTCCCATTGGTGGGTCTGCACGTACTGTACTGCGACGTTCCGCGGGGCGGTGACGCTGCACGCTGAGTCCTCCGGAGGTGATACCGTGCCGCCGGATGACTGTCAGTGGCGGCCCCGCGGCGGGCCCACAAGAAGGACTCGGGAATTGCTCACGATCGACTGTCAGGTTCACGCGTATGAGCGCGACCGCCCTGAGCGACCCTGGGCCGGGACGCTCGTCGGCCCCTCCGAGGTGACCGGTGACGACATGGTCTCGGCGATGGATGCCCTTGGCGTCGACGGGGCGCTCCTGGTCTCCCCGCACAGCATGTACCGCTACGACGCGAGCTACGCGCTCGAAGTGCACGCCCGGCATCCCGGGCGCTTCGGCCTGATCAAGCCGATCGACCCGGAAGCCTCCGACATCGGCGACGAAGTTGCCCGCTGGGCGGCAACCCCCGGGGTCGTCGGGGCACGCATGATGTTGACCCGTATGGATCCCGACCCGACGGCCGATCACCCCGGGCTCAATCAGATCCTGGCCGCGGGGGCGGCGAACGACATTCCGATCAACGTGTTGTGCTGGCAGAAGATCGACCTGATCAAGGAGCTCGCCCGGCGCCATCCCAACACCCGGGTCGTGATAGACCACCTGGGCCTCCCCCAGCCCTTCGCGCCGCCGCCACTCGAGCGACCGTTCGCCGATCTGCCTGCCGTCCTCGAACTGGCGGAGCTCGACAACGTCGCCATCAAGGTGTCGGGGGCGTGCACGCTGTCGCGGGAGCCGTTTCCCTACGACGACATCTGGGAGCCTCTGGGGCAGGTCTTCCGGGCATTCGGGTTCGAGCGGTGCATGTGGGGCACCGACTGGACCCGCGCGGTCGAGCTCCTGACCTACGAGCAGGGTGTCGAGGCGTTCCGCGTCACCGACCAACTCACGGAGTCAGAGCGAGCGGCCCTCATGGGGGGCAGCCTCGCGCAGATCTACTCGTGGACGCCGGGTAGCTAGAGGGCGGAGGGGTGGCGCTCGCTGCCTGCGGATCCGGCTGACTGACGACCAGGCGCTGGTTCCCCTCGCCGTCGGAGATCACGGTTTCGCTGCCGTCGGGCCACTGCCCACGCAGTCCTGCAGCGACGGGCGATGCCTTCCAGCCGCGGCAGCCAGGGGAGGGTAGCGATCGGTTCGCGGGAGGCTGCGCGTAGCCGGAACTCGTGGGCCTACGCGTACTGTACTGCGAACTTTCAGCTGGGCCGTGGTTCTGTAGACAGCCATGACCTCCGGGGCCGGCACTGAGACGCCCACGCCGCGCAGGGCCGAGCCAGTCGAGCTCGCTACTGCCGACAGCACGGCCCGCGCCGACTTCCTGACCGCCGGCGTCACCCTGGACACGGGCGAGAGCCACTCCGTCTTCGACGGCGATGGCTCCGCCATCATCGTGCACGAGCGCCCCGATCCCTACGCAGAAGAGGAGTCGGACACCGGCAGCCGCCTCGCCTGCGGCGTCATCGTCCCTACGGATGAAGGTGGGTAGCGAATAGGCTCACCGTGGCACAGGCTCCTTGCCTGTAACGGCTTCATAAGTAGCAGGATTGGCGAGCTCTCGACAGAGGTACCTGACCCAAGCCTCCGTGTAGCCGTGTGCTCTCGCCAGCTCGTCGTATATGCAAAAGTCAGCCCGCGTGTCCTCTGGGCGCTCGCTTCCTGTTGGCGGTCGCACCTTGTAGTACTTCCAGCATCGCGTGTGAGTGTCCGTGGTGAACCAGAAGGGGAGTTCCTCTCGCACCCTTGCGACTACCTCTCCCGGTTTTAGCAGCCCTTCGCTGGCGACAGGTACACGCTTTTGGGTGATCAAGGCCGTGACTTTCCTCAGGCGTTCCCTCTCTTCGGGGTCTACAGAGCTAAGCGGGATGAACTCCACCGGCAAATCTGCGGCGTTCTCTCGATTTGCGGTCTTTGGGATCAGGAAAACGCGAAGAGAGTACTCGGAGCTATCCAGAATGTCCGCGGGAAGCCCCGCCCTAAATGTCTCGATGTAGTCCCTGATGTCAGTCAAAGCGAGACTCTGAAGGCGGCGTATCGCAGCCTCTTGCTCCCGTGGCCTAAGTGCCGAGAACTGTAGGGCGACACCCAATTGATCAAGAATCGCAGAGCTGTCTCCAAATTCGGTGGTAAGGAGGTCTTCGAAGTTCAGAAGCATCGCCTGACACTCACCGTAGAGCGCTGGGTCGAGCTCTGGGTGATAACGGTGCTCAATCTTGTTTCGGAGACCGAGGAAGAACTCTATGTTCTTCCTCGCGGGAGGATTCCGGTCCTTCCAGTACTGCTTCACGCAAGTTGCAAGCTCCCAGTGCTTGGGGTCGCCGTCCACACGGTCATACCGTGTGCCCTTCCCTGTTCCGCTCTTGACGTACCAAGGCTTGAGTCGCTCCTTATAGAAGATGGCGTGGAGCAGGGAAGTCCATGCGACGGTCATAAGTAGGACAAAAGTCCGTGTGCGGAAGCTGACGCCAGGCCGGTTGTAGTTGTCCACTGCTGCAACGGCAGCCTCCCGCGCCTTGTGCAGGTGTTCTTGGACGGCTCTGGAGCGTCTTGGCATGGAAACTAGTGAACTGTGCTCTGGGGCTGAGGAGCTTGGTGTGTGATCGAAGGACTTGCGACCAAGGAAGGGTTTGAAGCAGCCTACCACGGGCTACACGGCCTTGACTTGGTGCCTCTCCTCCTTGGGCTGGTGGGCGATGAGGGACTCGAACCCCCGGCCTCTTCGGTGTAAGCGAAGCGCTCTAACCAGCTGAGCTAATCGCCCGCCCCGCCAGTCTACCCGCCGGCTCCTACAGGACCGACTTGATCCCCTCCGCCAGCAGGATGCCCGGCTCCCAGCTGATCACCGACTTCGCCCGCGACGTGTCCGCGCACTTGCGCAGCTCCTCGAACGCCCCCCGCGGGTTCGGAATGATGTGCTCCACCTCGCCTCCCACCATCGCCGCGATCTCATTCACCGACGTCTCCTCGCCCGACCCCACGTTCAACGCCACCGCCCGCCCCTGGGGCAGCTCCGAGTTCGCCGCGTTCAGGTTCGCCCGCACCACGTCCTCCACGTGGACGTAGTCGCGCGTCTGGCAGCCGTCGCCGTAGACGGTCAGCGGCTTGCCCTCGTTCCGCAGCTGCAGGAAGTGCGGGATCACGAGCGCGTACGCCCCCTCCGCCGACTGTCGCGGCCCGTACACGTTGAAGTACCGCAGCGACACGATCTGCATCCCGAAGAGCGCCGCGAACAGGTCCGCGTACTGCTCCCCGATGAGCTTGTGCAGCCCGTAGGGCGAGAGCGGGTTCGGCGCAAGGTCCTCCGTCATCAGGTGCGTCTCCTGGTCCCCGTACACGCTCGACGACGACGAGACCACCACCCGCTCGACGCCGTGCTCGCGCGCCGCTTGCAGCACATTCAGCGTGCCGTTCACGTTCACCGCGTGCGTCCCGATGGGGTCGTCGACCGATTGCTGGACGCGCGGCAGGGCGGCCAGGTGGAACACCCACGACGCTCCCTCCACCGCCGCCAGCACCGCCTCCGCGTCCGCCACCGACCCCTCCACGAGCGCGGCCGCCGGGTTCAGGTACTCGAGGTTGCCCGTCGAGAGGTCGTCGAGCACCGCCACCTCGTACCCCTCCCCCACGAGCGCATCGACGATGTGCGACCCGATGAACCCGCACCCTCCGGTCACCACGCAGCGCATGGCGATCATGCTACGGGAAAGGGTCGTCGGGCCGGATCGCAGACACGGGCGCGGGGGCGGGCTACGATGGGGGCATGGCGCCCAAACGCATCGCCGTCCTCGGCTCGACCGGCTCCATCGGCCGCCAGACCATCGACGTGACCCGGCAGCTTCCGGAGTTCTTCGAGATCACGGCCCTGGCGGCCGGGCGGAACACCGCCCGACTCGCCGAACAGGTCGCCGACCTGCGCCCCCGCTACGTCTACGCCGCCCAGCGCGACGCGACCCTCGACGACGCCATCGAGGCAGCCGGCGCGACCTGGCTCCCCATGGACGAGATGGCCGTCGCCGACGATGTCGACATCGTGCTCGCGGGCACCGGCGGCGCCGCCGGTCTCCTCCCCACCATCGCCGCGCTGGAGGCGGGCAAGCCCGTCGCCATCGCCAACAAGGAAGCGCTCGTGATGGCCGGGCACCTCATCCGCCGCGCCATGGTCGCCGGAGGAGGCGACCTCCGCCCTGTCGACAGCGAGCACTCCGCCATCTGGCAGTGCCTCTGGGGCGAGGAGGAGCACGGAATCCGCCGCATCATGCTCACCGCCAGCGGTGGCGCCTTCCGCGACCTCGACCCCGGACAGCTCGCCGCCGTCACCCCCGCGCAGGCGCTCAAGCACCCCACCTGGAACATGGGCGACAAGATCACCGTCGACTGCGCCACCCTCATGAATAAGGGCATGGAGACCATCGAGGCGATGTGGCTCTTCGACGTGCCCATGGAAGCCGTCCAGGTCGTCCTCCACCGCGAGTCGATCGTCCACTCCCTCGTCGAGTTCAGCGATGGCAGCGTGAAGGCGCAGCTCGGCGTCCCCGATATGCGCCTTCCCATCCAGTGCGCCCTCGCCTACCCCGAGCGCATGCCCGAGCCCCCCGCCCCCGCCCTCGACCTTGCCGTGGCCGGCCAGCTCACCTTCGGCGAGCCCGACATTTCCCGCTTCCCCTGCCTCGGCCTCGCGATGGAGTCCGGGCGCCTCGGCGGAACCTACCCGGCCGCCATGGCCGCTGCCGACGAGGTCGCCGTCGAGCGCTTCATGGCCGGTGAGGTCGGCTTCCTCGACATCCCCGGCATCATCGAGGGCGTGATGGAGCGGCACGAGTCGACTCCCGATCCCGACCTTGAGGCGGTCTTCGCCGCCGACCAGTGGGCGCGCACCGCGGCGGAGGTGGCTCCGGCGGGAGCCCGCGCGTGACCTTCCTCGCCGCCTTCGAGTTCGTCGATGTCTTTCGCTCGGCGCTGATCTTCGCGGCCCTCCTCGTTCCCCTCGTCGTCATCCACGAGCTCGGGCACTTCCTCGCGGCGAAGGCGTTCCGCATCAAGGTGCTCGAGTTCGGCATCGGCTTCCCGCCCCGCATCAAGGGCCTTTCGTTTAGACGCGGCGAGACCGAGTACACCATCAACTGGCTCCCCATCGGCGGCTTCGTCCGCATGATGGGCGAAGAAGACCCGACCGACCCCCGCTCCCTTGCCGCTGCCCGCCCGTGGAAGCGGCTCACCGTAATGGGAGCGGGCGTGGTCATGAACGTCGCCCTCGCCCTCTTGCTCTTCACCGTCGGATTCATGGCCCCGCGCGAACGCGCCCTCAACCTCGCGCAGGTCGCCGAGGTCATGCCCGACTCCCCCGCCTCGATGGCGACCATCACCGGAACCCTGCGCGACGGCACCGCGCCCGCCCAGGGCCTCCAGCCCGGCGACGTCGTCATGGAGGTCAACGGCCGCGAGGTCCGCAACGTCAGCGAGCTCATCTTCCACACGCGCCGCTTCATCGGAGAGACGCAGACCTGGGTGATCTCGCGCGCGAACTCAACGCTCGAAGCCGAGCTGTACGCTCGCTGGCGGCCCCCCGAAGGCCAGGGCCCGACCGGCATCCGCGTCGGCGCCCCCACCGTCTGCACCGACATCGACGCCGATGGCAACCCCATCGGCTGCAGCCAGCGCTTCCCCTATACCGAGAACGTCTCCTACCCGCCCTGGGAAGCGGTTCCGCGCGGCTGGCAGGCCATGATCGACGCGGTCATCGTCACCAAGAACGAGATCCAGGTGCGGGTGAACGGCAGCACCGGCGCCGCCCCCGACCAGCCCCTCCTCTCCGGGCCCGTCGGCATCGCCAGCACAACCGGCGACATCGTCGAGCAGGCCGGCTGGCGGCCGCTGATCGAACTGGCCGCCCTGCTCAGCCTCTCCCTGGCGGTGTTCAACGCCCTGCCCATACCCGCCCTCGACGGTGGCCGCATGTTCTTCGTAGTCGTCGAGATGCTGCGTGGCGGCCGCCGCATCTCCCCCGAAAAGGAAGGCTTCGTCCACTTCGTTGGATTCGCTGTGTTGCTGGCGGGGATCCTCGTCATCACCTTCTTCGATATCTCCCGTCTCATCACCTGACGCGTCGCCGTGCTCTTCGACGCCCTCTTCATCACGCTGTTCGTCATCGGGTGGCTCGCGCTCGGATTCGTGCCCTGGCTCGTGCTGAGCGTAGCGACTGGCGGGAACGCCGGGATGCGCTACCTGCTGCCCAGCATGGCCGCGGGCGCGGTCGGCGGCCTCCTTGTCTCCTTCGTCCGCGACGATGGCCTCGGCCTCATCCTCAGCTTCGTCGTAGCATTGGCGTTCCCTACCCTGCTGCTGACCGTCCGGCGGATCTCGCGCCGCCGGCAGCCTGGAGCCCCGGGATGAAGCCATGACCATCGCCCTCTCGACCATGTACGCCCAGCAGAAGCGCTTCGACAACGGTGCGGACTTCGCACGGTACGCCGCCGATGCTGGTTACGACGCCATCGAGGTTTCCCACTCGACATCGCCGGAGAAACTCCGCGAAATCCTCGACAGCGGCATCCTCCCCGTGACTTCGATCCACCAGCCCGCCCCGCTCGTCGAAGTCGACGGCGGCAAGAGCAACCACGACCTGAACCTCGCCTCCACGAAGCGAAGCGAGCACGCCCGCGCGGTCAGGCACGCCCTCCGCAGCATCGAGTGGGCGGCGGAGGCGGGCGCCTCCGCGCTCGTCGTCCACCTGGGCGAGGTCGAGGGCTCCTTCTCGGGCACGACCGCCGAGCTCTACCGCCTCTTCCGGCAGCACGGCATCAGGGACAACCGCGCCGCCGAGGCCCGTGCCGAGATGGAGCAGCGCCGCGCCGAAGCGGCCCCCGCCAACCTGGAGGTGGCCCGCGCGGCGCTCGAGCAACTGGTCGAGGCGGCCCGCCCCCACGGCATCCTCATCGGAATCGAGAACCGTCTCGACTACCATCAGATTCCCCTGCCCGCCGAGTCGATCGCCCTCATGGAGGGCTTCACGCCCGACGAGGTCGGCCACTGGCACGACACCGGCCACGCCGAGGTGCTCGACCGTCTCGGCTTTCTGCCCCACCGCGCCTGGTTCGACGAGGTTGGCGACCGCCTCGTTGGCGCCCACGTCCACGACGTGCGCGGCGTCGTCGACCACCGCGCCCCCGGCACGGCCCAGCTCGACTGGGAGATGGTCGCCGCCGGCCTCAGCTCGCTCGATGCCATCACGCTCGAGATCGACCAGCGCGAGAGCGACGACGACGTCCGTGCCGCGCCCGCCTTCCTCCGGTCGGTCGGCCTCGGCTAACCGCCCTCGTCCTCGAAGTCGATGTCCAGGGCGACATCCAGCGCGGGTGCGCTGTGCGTGAGCGCCCCTGAGGAGATCGCGTCGACGCCCGTTGCCGCGATCTCCGCGACCCGCTCCAGCGTGATCCCGCCGCTCGCTTCCAGCCTTGCCCGCCCCGCGACGAGGGCGACGGCCTCTCGCATCTGCTCCGTCGTCATGTTGTCGAGCAGGATCCACTCCGGTTTCGCGTCGAGCGCGTCCCGCAGCTCCTCGAGCGTATCGACCTCGACCTCGACGGGCGTCTCCGGCGCGTGCTGGCGGATCGTCGCCACCGCCTGCGCGAGCGTCTTGCCCTGCCGCGCGAGCGCCTCGCGGTGGTTGTCCTTGATCATCGCCATCACGGCGAGGTCGCGGCGGTGATTCGCACCGCCCCCGCAGCGAACCGCGTACTTCTCCAGGTCTCGCAGTCCGGGCGTCGTCTTGCGCGTGTCGAGGATGACGCAGTCCGTTTCCGCAACCGCCTCTACATAACGTTCCGTGAGCGTCGCAACTCCGGACAGGCGCTGCACGAGGTTCAGCGCAGTCCGCTCCCCCGAAAGGATCGCCTGCGCGGGTCCGACAACGGTCGCGAGCGCTGTCCCGCTGCCGACCTTGTCTCCGTCGTCCACGTGTGACTCGAACGCGACCCGCTCGTCCAGGGTCGCGAAGACCTGCCGGGCCACGATGAGCCCGCTGACCACCCCCGCCTCCCGTGCCACCAGCCGCCCCCGTGCCGTGAGTCCTGCCCCGACCACTGCCTGCGTCGTCAGGTCGTCGCCGGCGCGGTCCTCGGTGAGCGCTGCTCGCACAGCGGCCACGACGGCTGCCACCGGGGGCGGCTCAACCAGCACGGTGAAACACCTGCCGTCTCGCCCAGCGCGCATCGTCGCGCTCGGGGAAGTCGGTGCGGAAGTGTGCGCCGCGGCTCTCCTCGCGCCTGAGCGCCGCCGTCAGCAGCAGCTCCGCGAAGACCCCCAGCCAGCGCCGCTCGTGTCCCTCTCGCGAGGCCTCCGGCTCGCCCCCGGGCCAGCCGTCGATGGCGTCCAGCCCCGATTGGAGGGCGTCGCCCGAGCGCTCGATGCCGGCGCGCTCCCAGAGCAGGCGCTGGACGGCTACGTGGTCGGGCGGCGCCGTCCTCCCCGCCGCCAGCGCCGTCGAGTCCGGAGAGGGCGCCATCGTCCCGCCCGTTCCCTCGGCGATGTGCTCGACCGCCCGCTTCGCGAACACGACCGTCTCGAGCAGGGAGTTGCTCGCGAGCCGGTTCGCCCCGTGCACGCCCGTCGCCGCCGTTTCCCCGCAGGCATAGAGCCCCGCCACCGTCGTGCGCGCCCACGAATCCGTGCGCACGCCGCCCATCAGGTAGTGCGCGGCGGGGGCCACGGGTACCGGATCGCGGCGCAGGTCGACTCCGCGCTCGCGGCAGAAGGCCGCGATTCCCGGGAACCGCTCGATCGGGTCCACACGGTCGAGCGCGGTGCAGTCGAGCCAGACGTGGTCGGAGCCCGCTTCCCGCATCTCCGCGACCATCGCCCGCGCGACCACGTCGCGCGGCGCGAGGTCGGCAAGCTCGTGGTAGCGCGGCATGAAGGCGTCGCCCCCGGCGTTGCGCAACACCGCCCCCTCCCCCCGAAGCGCTTCCGAGATGAGGAAGGGCGGCGCTCCGGGCTGTCGGAAGGCCGTCGGGTGGAACTGGTAGAACTCGAGGTCCGTCACCTCCGCCCCCGCGGCGAAGGCGAGGGCGACGCCGTCGCCCGTGGCCACGGGCGGATTCGTCGTATGCGAGAAGGCCGCCCCTGCCCCGCCCGTCGCCAGCACGACCGCGTCCGACTCGAAGGTGCACTCCGTCCCGGTTTCCTGGTCGAGGGCGCAAACGCCCGCCGTCCTGCCGTTCTCCAGCACGACATCCGTCGCGAGTGTGTGCTCCCGGACGGCTATCCGGCCGCTCTCGATCTGCTCCGCCAGCGCGGTCGTGATGGCTGCCCCCGTGCGGTCGCCGCGAGCGTGCAGAACGCGCGCGTTGCGGTGCGCGCCCTCGCGTCCGAAGGCGCGATCCGCCCCCTCGCTGTCGAAGCTGACGCCGTACCGTTCGAGGTCCCGGATGCGTCGCGGGGCGCTCTCCACGAGGATGCGCGCCATAGCCTCGTCGACGAGGCCCGCGCCCGCCGCGATCGTGTCCTTGAGGTGCTGTTCGGTGGAGTCGTCCGGGCCGATGGCAGCGGCGATGCCCCCCTGGGCGTGGCGCGTGCTGCCCTCGTGCAACTCCCCCTTCGTGACAAGGAGCACGGGACCCAGTGCGCTTGCTTCGAGCGCGGCGAAGAGCCCCGCCATGCCGCTCCCGACCACGATCGCCCGGTACCGGCCATCCGCCCGTGGGGGATCGCTCACGGGACTTAGTGTACGTCGTACACGAAGTCCCCGCGACGCGTCCGTGGGGTCCCGCGAGTCGCCCCAATCGTGCGCCTCCGTACAATGCTAGGGGTGGCGATCCACCCTATTCGGCGCGCTGGCGACCCCGTTCTCCGGCAGAAGGCAAGGCGCGTCCGCGTGCGCGATTCCAGCCTCCCGCAGCTCATCGAGGACATGTTCGAGACGATGTACGACGCGCCCGGCGTGGGCCTCGCCGCCCCCCAGATCGGCATCCCCCTCCAGGTGATCGTGCTCGACACGCCCCCCGCCGAACCCTTCGCCTTGCTCAATCCTGAAATCATCAAGCGCTCGGGTGAACGCCAGCTCCACGAGGGCTGCCTCTCCGTGCCCGGCTTCCGCGGCGAGATCACGCGTTCGGTGAAGGTTCTCGTGAAGGGGATCGACCCCACCACCGGAAGGGAGGTCCGCATTCGCGCCGAAGACGACCTCCTCGCCGAGGCCCTCGAGCACGAGATCGACCACCTCAACGGCATCCTCTATATCGACTACCTCGACAGCCCCGACGCGCTCGTCCGGGTCGACATTGCGCCGGAGGAAGAGGGGGAAGGGGAGGAAGAGGAGTGATGATCGGCGTCATCGGCGGCGAGACGTGCAGCCCCGCCGAGGGCGAGACTGCCTTCGCCGTCGGGCGCGAGCTGGCCGCCCGCGGCCATACCCTCGTCTGCGGCGGAAGGGGCGGCGTCATGCGCGAAGCCTGTCGTGGCGCCCGTTCCGAAGACGGCGTGACCGTCGGCATCCTTCCGGGCGACGATCGCACCGACATGAACGAATTCGTCACCGTCCCCATCGTCACCGGCATCGGATTCGCCCGGAACACCATGATCCCCCGCACCGCCGACGCCCTCGTGGCCGTCGGCGGCCGCTACGGAACCCTCAGCGAGATCGCCTTCGCCCTCATTGCGGGAAAGCCCGTCGTCACCATGGGGAGCTGGGACCTGACCCTCCCCGACGGCGCCACCGCCCCGCTCGTGTCGTGCGACGATGCGGGCGCGGCCATCGACGCCTGCGAGCGGCTGGCGGCAGGAGCGTCCTGATGCTGATCGAAGAGCTGGTCGCGCGCGAGATCCTCGACTCCCGCGGCAACCCCACGGTTCAGGTCTCCGTCCTCCTCGATGACGGCTCCGTCGGCCAGGCCGCCGTCCCCTCCGGCGCCTCGACCGGCGCCTACGAGGCCGTCGAGCTGCGCGACGGCGACGCCCGCCGCTACGGCGGCAAGGGGGTCCTCAAGGCCGTCGCGAACGTGAACGGCGAAATCAACGCCGCTCTTATCGGCCAGCCCGCCGCCGACCAGCGCGCCATTGACCGCCAGCTCATCGAGCTCGACGGCACCGCCAACAAGGCCCGCCTCGGCGCAAACGCGATGCTCGGCGTCTCCCTGGCCATCGCCCGCGCCGCCGCCGACTCCGCCGAGGAGCCGCTCTACCGCTACCTCGGCGGGGCTGCCGCCAACCGCCTCCCCGTCCCCATGTTCAACATCCTCAACGGCGGTCGCCACGCGGAGGACTCGACCGACTTCCAGGAGTTCATGGTCATGCCCGTCGGGGCGGAGACCTACTCCGAGGCACTGCGTATGGCCGCCGAGGTCTACCAGTCGCTCAAGCGCCTCCTCTCCGACCGCAACCTCAGTACGACCATCGGCGACGAGGGCGGCTTCGCCCCCTCCCTGCCCGGCAACGAGGAGGCCGTGCAGGTCGTGCTGGAAGCGATCGAGGGCGCCGGCTACCGCCCCGGCGCCGACCTCGTCCTCGCCCTCGACCCGGCTACGACCGAGCTCTACCAGGGTGGTGAATATGTCCTCGAGAAGGAGGGCCGTACGCTGACCAGCGAGGGCCTCATCGACCACTGGGAGGACTGGGCGAGCCGCTACCCCATCGCCTCCATCGAGGATGGCCTGGCCGAGGACGACTGGTCCGGCTGGAGCGCCCTCGTCGAGCGCCTCGGCGCGACCGTCCAGCTCGTCGGTGACGACCTGCTCGTGACGAATCCCGAGCGCATCCAGCGCGGAATCGACGAGCGCGCGGCCAACAGCGTCCTCGTCAAGTTGAACCAGATCGGCACGCTCAGCGAGACCCTCGACGCCATCGCCCTCGCTCACCGCGCGGGCTGGACCGCCGTCATCAGTCACCGCTCCGGCGAAACCGAGGACACGTTCATCGCCGACCTCGCCGTCGCCACCGGCGCCGGCCAGATCAAGACCGGCGCACCGGCCCGCAGCGAGCGCACCGCCAAGTACAACCGCCTGCTGGAGATCGAGACGGAGCTGGGCGCGACCGCGAGCTACGCGGGCTGGGAGGCAATCCGCCAGCTCGGCCCGCGTCCCCCCGCCGAGACCCCTCCCGCCCCGCCCAGCCGCTCCCGCCGCCGCCGCAGGCCCCGCGACCGGCACTAGCCGATGGCCGGCTTCCGCGTCTCCCCGCCCAGTATCCACCCAGAGGCGGAGCGCTCGTCGCGACCGCCCGCCGGTTCTGCCGGCTCCGTCGACGCCCACCGCCAGACCACGTTCGTTCTCGGCGAAACCGTCGACCTCGTGCTCGACGGCCTGCGCCTCGAATCGGCCGTCGCGAGCGAGGCTGCGGGCTCGCGCTACCGCAACGTCACGGTCGCCGCTCTGCTCGCGACCGGTTCGCGGTCGTGGAGCGCCCGCCTTGAGGCCCTGCACGCCATCGAGGCGGGCGCCTACGCGGCGGCCGTGCCCCTCGTCGCCTCGGCTGCCGATCACGAGGCCGCCTGCGCCGCGCTCCTCGCCGATGGCGCAGCTGCCTGGCAGGACTTGCTCGATGCGGACGGCGTGAGCGACATGCCCGAAGCGCACGCGACCCAGCTCTCCCTCGGCGAGGCCCCGCAGGCGACCGAACTCCCGCAGCTCCTCGCGGATGTGCGTGACGCGACGCAGGCCTTGGCGCAGCCGTCCCCGGGCGCGACCCTGCTCCTCACGGGCGGCGAGAGCGGCCCTGGCCGGCTCGCCGTCACCTTCGCCGACCGCGACTTCCATATGGCCCTTGCCGAGTTGACGAGCGGCTGGCTGCTGGCGCTTGGCGTCGCGAGGGTCGAGGTGCTTCTTGAAGCCGGGGATGTCCTGCCCAACTCCGATCCCGAGGCGCTCACCCGCTGGGCACGCGCAGCCCGGCGCGAGCTGGAAGAGCCCCGCCGCTGCCGGATCGAGCGCCGCGAGATCGACGATGCGGAGCGCTTCGTCGTCGAGAACTGGCGGCGCGCTCCCGCCGGCGCGACTCGGCGCATCGTCCTCTAGACTCGCTGCCTCCACGTTCGCCGCGAGCCGGACCCCCGCGTACGATTTCCGCGATGGCCCGTCCCCTTGCCGCCCTCGTGCTAATGGCGCTGCTCGGCCTGCTGGCCCTCGCCTGCGACGACGGGCCGCCCCCGGACCCCGTTGCCGACGAGGAGTACCTCGCCGTCATGTGCGTGAACCTCGACCGCTTCTCCGATGCGGTCATGGAGGCGACCGCGGAAGCGGACATCGCAGCGGTCATCGAGGACTTCATCGAGGAGCTTGAGGCGGTCGAGCCGCCCGCCGATCTGCGCGACTTCCACGAGGCCTTCATCGAGTACCTGGAGGAAGCGGTCGACGATCCCACCAGTCCGCTCGTGCTTGCGCCCCCGCTTCCCGACGACGATGTGCGGGAGCGGCTCGCGGACAAGGAGCGCTCCGTGGAGGAGTGCAGGGAGCCCACGTTTTTCAACGGTCCGCAGGCGGACCAGTAGCGGCTCGCGCGTATACTGAGGTCGCCAAGCCGCCCCGAGGAGTACCCGCCGATGCCCACGCCCTATGCCTACTTCCAAGGTCAGATCGTCCCTCTGGAGGAGGCCAAGGTGGGCGTGATGACCCACGCCTTCAACTACGGAACGGCGGTCTTCGAGGGCATCCGCGGCAACTGGAACGCCGACGACGGCTGTCTCTACCTCTTCCGCATGCGCGAGCACTACGAGCGCCTCGCCCAGAGCAGCCTCATCCTCGGGTTGGAGATGAACGAGGAGATCGACCGCCTCTGCGACCTCACCGTCGAGATCGTCGAGCGCAGCGGCTACGAAGAGGACGTGTACATCCGCCCCATGGTGTACCTCAGCTCCGAGGTGCTGGGCGTCCGCCTGCACGGCCTCGAGAGCGACCTCCTCATCTTCATCGCCCCCTTCGGCCCCTATCTCGACATCGACAAGGGCGCCCGCTGCCACACCAGCAGCTGGCGGCGCGTCGACGATACCGGCATCCCGCCTCGCGCCAAGGTGACGGGCATCTACGTGAACAGCGCCCTTGCCAAGTCCGAGGCGGAGCTGAACGGCTTCGACGAGGCCATCGTCCTCAACTCCGACGGCCACGTCTCCGAGGGCAGTGGCGAGAACATCTTCATCGTGCGTAACGGCACGATCATCACGCCCCCGCCATCCGACAACGTTCTTGAGGGCATTACCGCAGCCACCGTCGTCGAGCTCGCCGCCAACGAGCTCGGCATCGAGACCGTCGAGCGGTCCATCGACCGTTCCGAGCTGTACATCGCCGACGAGGTGTTCATGACGGGCACCGCCGCTCACCTCACACCTGTGACCGAGATCGACCGCCGAGTGGTCAAGGGAGGAGAGCCGGGCCCCATCACGAGGGAGCTCTCCCGCCTCTTCTTCGATGCCATTCGCGGCAAGAGCGAGAAGTATCGCCAGTGGTGCACCCCGGCACGCGTGCGGGTGGCGTCGTAGACGCCGATACCTTCCGGCCGCCTCGCGCCCTCGGCGTGATCGTCGGCGGGGCGTTTACGGTCTGGGCGGCCTTCATCGCCCTCGTGGCCGGAGTCCTGGCAGGTGGCGCCGCCGTCGAGCCCACCACCTTCCTCGCCTGGGTGGTCGTCGCCCTTTTCTCCGCGGTCGCCCTCCTCTTCGGCTGGTGGACGGTCGCCGTTGCGCGGCTCGCCTATCAGATCGACGACGACGCTCTCCGCATTCGCTGGGCCGGCGGCGAGGTCATCGTCCCCGTGGTCGACATCCAGCGCGTCGTCCCCGGCCGCACCGTCGGCGAGGAGTCCGTCACCGGACTGAACTGGTGGGGCTGCCACATCGGCCGGGGCGTGGCCTCATCCCTCGGTCCCACGCTCTTCTTCGCCACCCACAACCGCCCCGAGGACAACGTCTTCGTGGTCACGCCCGGCCGCACCTACGGCCTCACCGTGCCCGATCAGGTTGCCTTCGCCGAGGCCTGCTCGCGTCGCCTCATCGTCGGCTTCGAGCCAGGAGAGCCCCAGCGCTCCGAACCGCTCGGGTTCTCCCTGCTCCCCCTCTGGCGCGACGGCGATGTCTGGTTCGTCTTCAGTCTCGTCCTTGTAGGACTCGGGGTGCTTGGCGGCTTCCTGTTCACCCAGTACCCGGATCTGCCCGCGCTCGTGCAGATTGACTTTCCCAAGAGCACCGGCATCGTGCGCGTAGGCGAGCGCTCCGAGCTTCTGCGCATCGGCGCCGTGGGCGGGGGCATCGTCGCCGTGAACCTGGCTCTGGGATTCATCCTGCACGCCCGCGAGCGGGCGGCCGGCCTTTGGCTGCTGGCTTCGGCTGCGCTGATTCAGGCGGTGCTGCTGGGCGCCGCCATCGTCGCCTTCGAGTGGGCCTGATCGCCCGCCTTAGTGCATCTGCGCTGTCTGCGCGATGATCGTGGCCGCCTGGTCAGGCGTAAGCCGGTCCGTGTTCAGGCAGAGGTCGTAGTTCTCCGTGGCCAGCCACGCGCGGTTGTAGAACCGCCGGAAGTAGTCCTGCCGCTCGGCGTCCGTCTTCTCCACCGTCTTGCGGGCGCTGTCGACGTCGATGTTCATACCGCCAGCGATGCGCTGGGCGCGCTGGTCCATGGAACCGGTCGTGAGCACCTTGAGCGTATCGGACCGGCCTTGCAGGACCATTGGCGCGCCATGTCCCATCAGCACCCCCTCGCCCTGGTCGGCGAGATCCCGGATCACGTCCTCGATGAAGCGCCGGTATTCGGTGGACGTGAGGAGGGGGTTGGTCGCGAGCGGGACCGGGTCGGCCCAGGCGGCGACGGGCATGCTCGGGTTGCGCGCCAGCGCCTCCAGGATGCGGGTCAGCAGCGAGGGCGTGTGCTCCGCCTCGCTTACCGTCTCGGGCGAGACGCCCGCTTCCTGGGCAGCCGTCTGCACGACCTGGTAGTCGTAGAAACGGAAGCCCAACTTCTCTGCGGTCAGCTGGGCGATCTCTTCCCCGGCCGTTCCCACGGGCCGGGCAATCGCCACGATCCGAATGTTCATCCCTGGCCCCCTCGGGCAAGCGTTTATGCGGCGGGATTGTAACGCCTCTCGCCGTCCTGCAAGTGTGACCGATGCCGGAGCTCCCCCCGGATGTAAGCGAGACCGTAGCCGGTGGCTGCACTGGCGTGTATAAGCACAAAAGGCGCTACACTCCGATGCAGAGCTAAGCGCTACCGCGGGGGTAGACCCCGCGGCTCGCGGAAGCAGTCAGGAACGGATGGATCGGTCCCGGCTCGCGAAGTTCATAGACCAGCGCGTGGGCGAACTCCCACTCGCGGAACCAGTGTTTCTCCCGCCCACGGCCTCTGTTCGCACCGCTGTCCAGCGGATGCACTCGGGTGCGCGCTCTTGCGTCCTCGCCGTGGAGAAGGAGGAGCTCGTGGGCATCTTCACCGAACGGGATGTGCTCACGCGCTGCATGTCTGGAGACTTCGACTGGGATCAGCCGCTCGACCCGGATTTGCTTACCCGCAATCCGGTCACCATCGCCTCCTCGACCACCGTGGGTGATGCGATCGCGCTCATGCAGCGCTACAACTATCGCACCCTGCCGGTCATGGAAGATGGCGCCGTCATCGGGCTCGTACGTCTGGGCGAGCTCTTGCAGCACTTCGCCGAATCTTTTCCCGAGGAAGTGCTGAACCTGCCGCCGCGTCCCCACCAGGTCGTGGCGAAGCGGGAGGGGGGATAGTCACAGGATGACAACCGAAATCGAGTCACCGCTGTCCGAAGCCACCACGACGCGCGATCGCGTCACGATCCGCTTTGCTGGTGACTCCGGCGACGGGATGCAGCTCACGGGGACGCAGTTCACCCGCACGACCGCCGTTTACGGGAACGATCTCGCCACCCTGCCCGACTACCCCGCCGAAATCCGCGCCCCAACCGGTTCGCTCCCGGGCGTTTCCGGCTTCCAGCTCTCGTTCTCGAGCAACGACATCCACACCCCGGGCGACAACCCGGACGCGCTAGTCGCCATGAACCCGGCCGCCCTCAAGACGAATCTGAGCGACCTCGTCCCCGGCGGGCTGCTCATCGTCGATGAGGGCGAGTTCAACGCCACCAACCTGCGCAAGGCCGGCTACGAAGACAACCCCCTCGAGGATGGGTCGCTTTCGTCCTACCGCCTCATGCGCATCGACATCACGAAGAACAACGCCGACGCCCTCGACGGGCTCGAGCTCGGCGCCAAGGAACGCTTCCGCTCGCGGAACTTCTACGCGCTCGGCCTCGTCCTCTGGCTCTTCACCCGCCCCATGGACACCGTGGTCCGCTGGGCGACGGACAAGTTCAAGCGGAACCCGGTCGTCCTCGAGGCGAACCTGCGGGCGCTGCGCGCCGGCAACGCCTTCGGTGAGACCAGCGAGCTCGTGCACGAGCGCTACGAGGTGCCTCCCGCCGACGTCGAGCCCGGCGTCTACCGTCACATCAGCGGCAACGAGGCGACGGCTCTCGGCTTCGTGACCGCTTCGCACCTCGCGGGGTTGCCCCTCTTCTACGCGAGCTACCCGATCACCCCTGCCTCCGACGTCCTGCACGAGCTCGCCAGCTTCAAGCGGTTCGGCGTCAAGACGATGCAGGCGGAGGACGAGATCAGCGCGGTCTGCGCCGCCATCGGCGCCTCCTACGCGGGCCAGATGGCCCTCACCGGCACCAGCGGTCCCGGTCTCGCCCTCAAGAGCGAAGGCCTCAACCTCGCCGTCATGGCCGAGCTCCCCCTCGTCATCCTCGACGTGCAGCGAGCCGGCCCCAGCACCGGCATGCCCACCAAGACCGAGCAGGCCGACCTGCTCCAGGCGATGTACGGCCGCAACGGCGACTCCCCCGTCGCCATCATTGCGCCCTCCACGCCGGGCGATTGCTTCTGGATGGCGATCGAGGCCTTCCGCATCGCTCTCAAGTACATGGTCCCCGTGATCATGCTCAGCGACGGCTATCTCGCGAACGGCTCCCAGCCCTGGCCCATCCCCCGGCTGGCGGAGATCCCGCCGGTCGAGTGGAGCCACGCCAACCCTGCCAGCGCCTCCCACGCCTACGAGCGTGACCCGAATACGCTGGCGCGGGCCTGGGCCGTTCCCGGCCAGGCCGGTTTCGAGCACCGCGTCGGCGGCCTTGAGAAGTCGTACGAGACCGGCGACATCAACTACGAGCCGGGGAATCATCACAAGATGACCCTGACCCGCGCCGAGCGCGTGGCGAAGGTCGCCAACGACATTCCCGAGATCGAGGTGACCGGTCCCCAGGAGGGCGAGTTGCTGCTCCTGGGCTGGGGCGGCACCTATGGCGCCATCACCAGCGCGGGCGAGCGGGCCCGCTCGGAGGGGAAGTCGGTGGCCTCCGCCCACATCCGCCACCTCAATCCCTTCCCCTCCAACCTCGGCGAGGTCCTCTCGCGCTACGACAAGGTTCTGGTTCCGGAGCTGAACAACGGACAGCTCTCGGTGCTCATTCGGTCGCAGTTCCTGGTGGACGCGATCCCCTTCAACAAGATCGCCGGCCAACCGTTCAAGATCTCCGAGATCTCCGGCAAGATCGATGAGGTCCTCGGTGTGGGCGGCCCCTTCGAGTTCCAGTTCTAGCGGCGACCTTCGCCGCGGGAGGCTATCCAGTGACGGCAGCTAGTTCCAACGGAGCGCTCGACGAGGAGATCCCTCTCCTCACGCGGAAGGACTTCGTTTCCGACCAGGAAGTTCGCTGGTGTCCGGGCTGCGGGGACTACTCCATCCTCGCCCAGATGCAGAAGACCCTGCCCGGCCTCCGCATTCCCCGTGAGGAGATCGTCTTCGTCAGCGGGATCGGCTGCTCCAGCCGCTTCCCCTACTACGTCAACACCTACGGCTTCCACACCATCCACGGCCGCGCCCCCGCCATCGCGACCGGCCTCAAGACCGCCCGCCCTGAGCTCACCGTCTTCGTCATCACCGGTGATGGCGATGGCCTCAGCATCGGCGGGAACCACCTCATGCACCTCCTCCGCCGCAACGTTGATGTGACGGTGGTGCTCTTCAACAACCGCATCTACGGCCTTACCAAGGGCCAGTACTCGCCCACCTCGCCAATCGGCAAGGTCACCAAGTCGGCCCCCATGGGCACGACCGAGAACCCGCTCGATCCGATCAAGCTTGCCCTCGCCGCCGGCGCGACCTTCGTCGCCCGCTCGGTCGATCGCGACACGAAGCATCTGGAGGCGACCCTGTCCACTGCCGCCCAGCACAAGGGCGCCGCCTTCGTCGAGGTCTTCCAGAACTGCAACATCTATAACGACGGCGCCTTCGCCTCGTTCGCCGACAAGGACGTGCGCCAGGACCGCATGGTCTACCTCGAGGACGGCAAGCCGCTCCGCTACGGCAAGCACCTCGAGCACGGCGTCCGCCTCAACGGCTTCCAGCCCGAGGTGGTCGAGAACCCCATGAGCGACGACGAGCTGCTGGTGCACGACACCGGCCGCGAAGACATTGCCTTGCCGATGATCCTCAGTGGCATGGACTATCCCGACTTTCCCGTGCCCCTGGGCGTCTTCCGGCAGGTCGAACGCGAGACGTACGACGGGCTGGTGCAAGACCAGATCGACGTGTCTCGCCTCTCTCCGGAACCGGACATCGAGGCCCTTATCGCCGGCCCCGAGACCTGGAACGTGCTTTAGCGGCCACCGTGCCGCCCGGCGTATGGGAGAAACGCCATGCCCCAACACTCCGGATCCGAACTGGTGACCTGTCCCTTCTGCGGGGAGGAGAACATCGCGGGCGTTGATCGCTGCGAGAACTGCCTCCAGCCCCTGCGGAGCGTCGATATTCCCGAGCCGGAGCAGGCCATCAGTGAGAGCGCCTTCAGTGCGCCCCTGGCGTCCCTGCGTCTCCTCCGCCCTCCCGCCCTTGCCCCCACCGCAAGCGTGCGCGATGCCGTCAACCTGCTCGTCGAGAACAAGGGCGGCGCCGTTCTCGTCGTCGACGGGGATTCCCTCTCCGGCATCTTCACCGAGCGGGACGTGCTCAAGAAGGTCGCCGGCCGCCCGGGCGCCCTCGATGCCCCCGTGGCCGAGTACATGACGACCGATCCCGTCGTCGTCCGCGAGAACGAGACCGTTGCCGTCGCCCTCCACAAGATGGCCGACGGCGGCTTCCGCCACGTGCCCATGGGCACCCGCCAGGGGTATCGCGTCGTCACGGCCTCCGACGCCCTCCGCTGGGTTGTCGAGCGCTACATCGAGTCGAGCGCCTGACCTCTCCCGCTCCGGCGTAACCCCCGGCCGGTGCTATCATCGAGAACCCGCGGCGGCATCGCCTGCGCCGCGAGACTTCCGCGGAGGCCCCGAACCCTGACTGCGACCTACCGCGAGCGGACCACTGCCAGTGGCGACCTGAAGCTGGCCTACCAGGAGTGGGGGCCGGATGACGGACCTGTCATCCTCGCCCTCCACGGCTTTGGCGTCTCCGGCCACATGTTCGACGAATTCGGCCAGCGAGCCTCGGACCGCTACCGACTGATCAACCTCGACCAGCGCGGTCACGGCGACAGCGAGTGGGCCTCCGACGGGGACTACACCCGCGAGGCGTTCGTCGCGGATGTCGAGGCCGTCCGCGAGGCGCTCGGCTTCGAGTCGGTAATCCTCATGGGCCACAGCATGGGCGGCCTCAACGCCGTCGAGTACACCTTCCAGCATCCCGAGCGGGTAAGCGCCCTCATCCTCGTCGACGTCGGCCCCGAGGCGGCGAAGGAAGGGGTCGACAACATCATGCGGTTCACCCGTGGCCCCGACGAGCTCGACTTCGACGAGTTCGTCCAGAACGCCATGCGCTTCAACACCCGCCGCACCGAGGAGAATATCCGCGAGCGCATGCGCCACCGCCTGCGCCCGCTCGAGAACGGCAAGTGGACCTGGAAGTTCGACAAGCGCTTCCGCGAGGGCGAGGGCGCCGTCCGTTCCGGCAGCGAGCTCAGCAGCGACGAGCTCTGGCGCCGTTTCCGCGAGCTTGCCCCGCCCGTGCTGCTCCTGCGTGGCCAGCAGAGCGACATCCTCAGCCAGGAGGTCGCCGAGCGGACCGCGGGCGAGATCCCCGCCGCCCGCCTTGTCGTCATCCCTGAAGCCGGCCACAGCGTGCCCGGAGACAACCCGGACGGCTTCACCGAAGCCGTGACCGCCTTCCTGGACGATGTCGGCGCCGGCCGCTTCCCCGAAGCCGGGGACGAGGCTGACCCCACCCCGATCCCCATCCCCGACGACATCGATGAGCTGCGCCGCGGCTGGCGCGCCCGTGAGCGTCGCATTCCGGGCGTGGCATTGGTCGCCGGGGCGGCCGTGGCCGTAACCGCCGTCGCCGCCGCGGGCGCATTCCTCTTCTCCCGATTCCGCAGGGGACGAAGGGACGACGAGGCGTAATGCCGCAACTCACCGTCGAGGGAGCCTCGCTCGGGTACGACGAGGCGGGGCAGGGCGCCCCCGCCTTCGTCTTCGTCCACGGCTGGGCCGGCGACCGCTCCTTCTGGCGCCCCCAGGTCGACGATCTCTCGCGGGACTTCCACTGCCTCACCCTCGACCTGCGTGGCTGCGGCGAGTCCTCGCTGGATCCCCCCTACGACCTCACCCAGGCCGCCGACGACATCGCCGCCGTCATCGAGGAGCGTGGCATGGAGGCTGCCATCCTCGCCGGGCACGACATCGGCGGGCTGGTCGCGCTCCTCGCGAACAGCCGTCACAAGGACCGCGTCATCGGCACCGTCATGGTCGATCCGCCCCTCGACTCCGCCGCCCGCGGCGCGATGGGCGGTCTCGCCGCCCAGCTCCGCGACGACGGCTCCATGGAGCCCGCCCGCATCTTCTTCGACCGCTTCTTCAGCGAAGCTTCCGACCCCGACATCCGTGAGCATGTGGAGGAGCGAATGATGGCCTGCGACCCCCAGGTCGCTGCTGGTCAGCTCACGGACAACGGCTACTTCTCCCAGAACCTGGGCGCCCTCCTGCAGGCGGCCGACAAGAAGCCGTTCATGGCCCTCTGGGGAAACGCCCCCCTCGGCGACCCCGAGCGTCTGCGCCAGATCACCTTCTTCCTCCGCCAGGAGCCGGTCACTGGGGCCGGGCACTTCCTCCAACTCGAGAACCCCGCCATGACGAACGCCCTCCTGCGCGCCTTCGTCGACGACGTCCGCCGCGACCCGCGCATCAGCGCCTTCACCACCAGCTAGCGGCGATCGTGTCCCGCGCGATACTGAGGGCGATGCCGGGAAAGCAACCACTCTTCCTGGTTGCTGCGCTGCTGCTTCCCCTCGCGCTCGTCGCCTGCGGCGACGACGGGGATGGCGTCGACGACGAGCTGGTGCGCCGCTCACCGGCTCCCGGAGAAACCCCGGCCGTGGAGTCGAACGCCACCCCGTCGGGGGCAGACGCTGCATCGACCTCCACCCCGGCGCCACCAACCGCCACCCCCAACGCCGATGGCGTCTACATCGTCGCCTGCCACGACTTCTACGTTCCCCTCGACAAGGTCCACCGCCTCCCCGAGGACTGCGCACCGAAGGCCCTCGTTTCCGTGCCCGGTGAATACGCCTACGGTCCCCAGGAAGTCGTCGAGGGCGTCCTCCCCGACCTCCTCGCCCTGCTGGAGGCAGCGTCGCAAGCGGGACACCTGGTTGCGGTCGTCAGCAGCTACCGCAGCTACGAGACCCAGCGCAATACGTTCGAATACCACGTCAACGAGTTCGGCCTCGAGCAAGCCCTCCGCGTGAGCGCCCGTCCCGGCCACAGCGAGCACCAGCTCGGCACAACCGTCGACTTTTCCAGCACGACTGTGGGCTACGAGCTCGTCGAGGCTTTCGGGAGCACGCCCGAGGGTCGCTGGCTCGCCGAGCACGCCCACGAGTACGGCTTCATCCTCAGCTACCCCGAGGGCAAGGAGGTTGTCACGGGCTACGCGTTCGAGCCCTGGCACTTCCGTTGGGTCGGCCGCGAGCTCGCCGCCGAGGTACGCGCCAGCGGCCTCACCCTCGGCCAGTTCCTCCTGCGCTGATTGCCCGCCACTCGGGCGGATGTAAGACTCGCCCCCGACAGGAGGCCACCCCATGTCCACCGATGCCACTGATGAACTGATCGTCGACCAGTGCGACGGCGTGCTCACCCTCACCTTCAACCGCCCCGAGCGGCTCAACGCCATCAGCGGCCCCATGCTCGCCGCCCTCTCCTCCGAGCTGGACCGCGCCAACGTCGACCCCGAGATTCGCGTGGTCGTGCTGACTGGCGCCGGCCGCGGCTTCTGCGCCGGCCTCGACCTGAAGGCCCGCGCCGACGGCGACGACATGAGCGGCGCCACCGACCTGCGCCTCTTCGACCTGCACAACACGCCTCCGCTCGTCCTCCATCGCATGGACAAGCCCGTGATCTGCGCCCTCAACGGCCCCGCTGCCGGCTACGGCATGGATCTCGCCCTCGGTTGCGACATCCGCATCGCCAGCGACCGCGCCAAGCTCGGCGCTGTCTTCGTACGCCGTGGCGTCCTGCCCGAGTCGGGCGGCACCTGGTACCTGCCCCGTCTCGTCGGCTGGGCGAAGGCCGCCGAGATCGCCTTCATGGGCGACGTGCTCGATGCCGAGCGCTCGCACGAGCTTGGTCTCGTGAACCGCGTCGTCCCCCACGACGACCTCATGGACGAGGTTCGCGCCGTGGCCGGCCGCATCGCCAGCAACGCGCCCTACTCCGTGCAGGCGACCAAGCGCATGATGCGCCTCGGCATGGACGAGACCTTCGAGACCGCCGTCGACCACACCTACCTGCAGCTCCGCCCCATGTTCACCAGCGAGGACTTCCGCGAGGGCATGACCGCTTTCCTCGAACGCCGCGACCCCGAGTTCAAAGGTCGATGAGTCAAGGGACGCTGAGTCCGGGACTGCTGAGCGCGCCTGCTACACTGGCGCGGGCCTCGAACGGCCAGGAGCGTGTATGTACCGGCGCCTGATCCGCGGCATCGTCGAGCGTGGCCAGACGGCTGAACTGCTCGCCGCCGCGCGCGTCGCCTTTGAGCACCAGGACAACCGCGGCATCCGTGCGCGCACGGCCCTCTGGGCGGCCATGACCGGTCCCACGAACGCCATCTCCATCGTGATGGACTTCAACACGCTCGAGGAGCTTGAGCGCCTCAACGACCTCGCCACCCAGGACTCGACCTTCGCCGGGATCTGGGCCGATGTCGAGCGCCACCTCCTCCCCGGTCGCACCGATGCCTCCATCCACCGCCTCTCCTACCACTCCGAAGGCCTCATCTCCGCTGAGGAGGCGACCGCCCCCCGCCGCTTCCTGCGCCTCATGACGGGCGAAGTGCTGCCGGGCAAGGGCCGCGAGTTCGTGCTTTCCCTCTCGGAAGCGCTGCGCTACCAGAGTGAGCGCGGAGTCGATGCCACCACGAGCGTCTGGAGCGCGTTGTCCGGTGGCACGAACGCAATCGCCATCGCCGGCGAGTTCGACTCGATGGCCGAGTTGGAGCGTTTCGACGACCTTGCCCTGCAGGACGCCGAGTTCGCCCGCTTCCGCCGCGCCACCCGCGAGGCGATGGCCTTCCTCACCACCCACGTCGAGCTGATGCGGAACGTCCTCTAGGGCACGCGCGGGAGGCCGGACACGAGAAAGGGGCGCAGATGCGCCCCTTTCGATTTCCGGACCAGGTGAGGTCTAGTGGCCGCAGGGGCGAGCTTCGCCGCCGCCGTCCTGCGTCTGGAAGCTCGAGCCGCAGGCGCAACTCTTGGTCGCGTTCGGGTTGTAGATGCTGAAGCCGCTCTTCATAACCTCGTCGACGTAGTCGATCTCGGCGCCGTCGAGGTACTGGGCGCTCTCCGGGTCGACGACGATGCGGACGCCGCCCTGCTCCAGGACCAGGTCGTCCTCTTCGGTCGAGCGGGCGAGGGCCATGCCGTACTGGTAGCCCGAGCAGCCGCCGCCGGCCACGAACACGCGCAGCGCGCCCTCGGGAAGGTCGCGCGCCTCAAGGAGCGCCTTCGCCTTTTCAACGGCCGCGTCGGTGATGGTGACGAGCTGAGTCTCGGTGGTGGCTTCGGTCGTCATGTGCACTCCTTGGAGGTTGTTCGCATGAAATCCGGCGCTCGAACGCCGGGCGCGGCTAAAGTATAGCAAGAGAGATGGCCCAAGCGCCCGCCGGCGCGTCATCGGGAGGGAAGCATGGAGCGCGTCTACCTCGACCACGCCGCCACCACGCCCCCCGACCAGCGCGTGCTCGAGGCCATGTGGCCCGTCTTCTCCCGTGACTGGGGCAACCCCTCCTCCATCTACCTTGAGGGCCAGACCGCCAACCGCTGGCTCGACGAAGCCCGCGCCCGCTGCGCCCGCCTCCTCGGCGCCGAGCCGAGCGAGATCATCTTCACGAGCGGAGGCACCGAGTCCGACAACGCCGCCATCCGCGGGGCCGCCCTCGCCCAGCGCGAGCGCGGCCGCGGCGACCACATCGTCACGAGCCAGGTGGAGCATCACGCCGTCCTCCACACCGTCGAGCAGCTCGAACGCGATGGCTTCCGCGCGACCTACCTCCCCGTCGACTCCGACGGCTGCGTCGACCTCGCCGCCCTTGAGGAGGCCGTCGGCCCCGAAACGACCGTGCTCACGCTCATGGCAGCGAATAACGAGGTAGGCACGCTGCAGCCGGTCGCGGAAGCGGCGGCGCTGGCGAAGGCCCGCAATCCGAACGTGGTCGTTCACACGGATGCTGTGCAGGCTGCGGGCTCGATCGACATAACGCCCGACTCCCTCGACGTCGACCTGCTCAGCATGGCCTCGCACAAGCTCTACGGCACGAAGGGCACGGGGCTCCTCTACGTGCGCCGGGGAACCCCCTGGCAGCCCCAGATCCTGGGCGGAACGCAGGAGCGCGAGCGCCGCGCCGGCACCGAGAACGTCGCCGGCGCCTTCGGCCTTGCCGTCGCCATGGAGCTTGCCTGGCAGGAGCGCGAGGAGCGCGTCGCCCACTACCGCCGCCTGCGCGATCGCCTCCTCTTCGAGCTCCCCGAGCGCGTTCCCGACACGGTCGTCACCGGCCCCACCGACCCCGACCGCCGTCTCCCGAACAGCTTCAGCTGCTGCTTCCGCAACGTCGAAGGCGAGAGCGTCCTGCTCGGGCTCGACATGGTGGAGATTGCCGCCAGCTCGGGCAGCGCCTGCACGACCGGCTCGCTCGAGCCCTCGCACGTCCTCACGGCCATGGGAATCGAAGACGACCTCGCCCACGCCTCGCTCCGTCTCACCGTAGGCAAGGGCAACACGGACGAGCAGATCGAGTACGTGCTAGAGCAGCTCCCGGAGATCGTCGAGCGCCTGCGGGCGCTCGCCCCGGGCTAGCCCTTGTAGCGCTTGAAGATCACGCTGCCGTTCTGGCCGCCGAAGCCGAACCCGTTGACCATCGCGGCGTCGACGGTCATCTCGCGAGCCGCATTGGGCACGTAGTCGAGGTCGCACTCCGGATCCGGGTTGTCCAGGTTGATCGTCGGAGGCACGCAGCCCTCCGCGATCGCCAGCACCGACGCCATCGCCCCCACCGCCCCGGCCCCGCCCAGCAGGTGTCCGACCATCGACTTGGTCGCGCTGATGGCGACGGAGTTGGCGTGCTCCCCGAACGCGATCTTGATCGCGAGCGTCTCGGAGACATCGTTCAGGGGCGTGCCCGTGCCGTGCGCGGAGATGCAGTCGATCGCCTCGGGCCCCATGCCGGCGGCGTCGAGGGCGGAGGACATCGCCTGCGCCGCCCCGCTGCCGTCGTCGCGGGGAGCGGTGATGTGGTACGCGTCGCTGCTCAGCGCGCCGCCCGCGATCTCGGCGTACACGCGAGCCCCGCGCTTCCGCGCCCGCTCTTCCGACTCCACCACGAACACCGATGCCCCCTCGCCGAAGACGAAGCCGTCGCGGTCGCGGTCGAAGGGGCGCGAGGCGCCCTCGGGGTTGTCGTTGTTCCGGCTGAGCGCCTTCATGTTCGCCAGTCCCGCCACGGACACTGGGTGCAGCGCGGCCTCCGCGCCCCCGGCCAGCACCACATCGGCGAGGCCGCTCTCGATGAGCGCCTTCGCCTCGATGTAGCTGTACAGGCCGCTCGCGCAGGCCGCTGTCGAGGCGAGTGTCGGTCCGCGCAGACCGAGCTGCATGCCCACCTGGCAGGCGCCCATGTTCGGCGCCATCAGGGGCACGAAGAACGGGGACACGCGCGCAGGTCCCTTGGCGATGTAGTTCTCGGTCTCGAGGAAGGTGTTGAGCACGCCCCCGGCGCCCGTGGCCAGCGCGACCGCCGCGCGCGGGCGCTCCTCGTCGGTCAGCTCCAGTCCCGCGTCCTCGGCCGCTTCGTGGGCCGCGGCCACGCAGAACTGGGCGAAGCGCGACATCCGCCGCGCCGCCTTCGAGTCGACCCCCTTGGGGGTGAAGCCCTTCACCTCCCCGGCGATGCGGACGGGAAGCTCGCTCGCGTCGAACGCCTCGATCGGCGCGATGCCCGACACCCCGGCGAGCAGGTTGCGCCACGACTCGGGCGCCGTGAGGCCCACGGGCGTCGTCGCCCCGATTCCCGTTACGAGTGCGCTGGTCATCAAACCGCTCCGTTCATGGCGCGGAAGATCACCGCGGCGTTGTGGCCGCCGAGCCCAACCGAGGTGCTCAGCGCCGTGTGAACGGGGCGGGATTTCGCCACGTTCGGCACGTAATCGAGGTCACACTCGGGGTCCGGCGTTGTGTAGTTGATGGTCGGGGGGACCTTCTGGTCGCGGATGGCGAGGATGCAGGCGATCGCCTCGATCGAACCCGCTGCCGCCATGCCGTGCCCGGTCACCGGTTTGATCGAGCTCATCGAGGCTTCGTAGGCCGCTTCCCCCATAAGTTCCTTCACGACGACGGTCTCGATCCGGTCGTTCAGCTTCGTGCCGCTGCCGTGGGGATTGATGTAGTCGATCTCGGCGGCATCGATGTCGGCCTCGCGCAGGGCGCCCACGATCGAGCGGCGCAGCCCCCTCCCCGCCTCGTCGAGCGCGATCATGTCGTAGGCGTCGTTCGAGGTGCCCGAACCGAGCAGCTCGCAGTAGATGCGCGCCCCGCGCGCCCGCGCGTGCTCGTACTCCTCGAGGATGACGGCCCCCGCGCCTTCGCCCGCGGCGAAGCCGTCGCGGTTCAGGTCGAACGGCTTGACCGCCCTCTCCGGGTTCTCGTTGTCGCTCGCCAGCGCCCGCATCGAGCACCAGGTCGCGTGGAACACGGGCACCAGCACCGACTCGCAGCTCCCCGCGATGACCGCCGAGGCGTCCCCGCGCTGGATCGCGTGCGCTCCCGCCCCGATGGCGGCGGCCCCCGTCGCGCAGGCGCTCACGACGGCCACGTTCGGTCCGCGCGCGCCCGTGTGAATGGAGATGTGGCCGCTGGCCGCATCGACGATGAAGTTGGCGATAAGGAAGGGCGAGACGCGTCTCGGTCCGCGCGTCTGCAGCGCCTGGTCGCCTTCCCAGATCTCCTCGTAGCCTCCGCCACCGTTCCCGAAGATGATCCCGACGTCTTCGCAGTTCTCCTCGGTGATCTCGAGGCCGCTGTCGTCGAGCGCCTCCAGCACGGAGTTCATGGCGAAACGCACGCCCCGGTTCATGTGGCGCCGCTGCTTCGCGCCGACGCGCTCATCGATCGCGAAGTCCTTCACCTCGGCCTGGATGCGCACCGGGAAGGGCTCGGCGTCGAAGAGGGTGATCGGTCCGATGCCGCTGCGGCCGTCCAGCACCGACGCCCACGTCTCCTCGGCCGTGTTCCCGGCTGGGGTGACTGCGCCGACGCCGGTGACGACGACGCGGGGGCGGCTCACTGCGTGGAGCTCTCGACGGCGGCAAAACGCTCGCTGAGCAGGCCCGTGCGGTCGTCGCTCAGGCTGACCACGTTCGTCTTCGGGTCAATGCGACGCACCAGCTTGGTGAGCACGTTGCCCGGCCCGACCTCGACGAACAGGTCGGCGCCCAGTTCCTGCATGCGCTCGACGCCGCGCTGCCAGTGCACGACCGAGGTCAGCTGGTCACGCAGCTCGGCGTGAACCTCGCCCGGGGAGCGGAGCACATCGGCGTTGATGTTGCCCACCACCGGGGCGTCCGGCTCCCGTGGCGGGAAGCGCTCGAGCCAGCCGCTCATGGTGTCGCTCGCGCGCTGCATCAGCGGCGAGTGGGAAGCGATGGTGATCGGCAGCCGCACGACCTTGCGCGCGCCCGCTGCCTGGGCGGCGTCCATGGCCCGCTTCAGCGGCCCGACAGCGCCCGAGATGACGTTCTGTCCCTCGCAGTTGAGCGTCGCGATGCCGACGTAGCCGTCGCTGCCGGTCGCTTCGTCGCAGATGGCGAGCACCGAGTCCTCGGAGAGTCCGAGGATGGAGGCCATCCCGCCGGGGTTCTCCTGGCCGGCCTCGTCCATGGCGCGGCCGCGCTCGCGCACGAGCAGCAGGCCTTCCTCGAATTCGAGCGAGCCCGCCGCCACCGCGGCCGTGAACTCGCCCATCGAGTGCCCGGCCAGCACGTGGGGCTGCAGTTTCCGGTCGATTGCCGCCCAGCGCTCCTTGAGCGCCTCAAGCCAGGCCATCGAGATGACGAACGTCGCCGGCTGCTGGTTGATGGTCCGTTCGAGCTCTTCCCTGGGCCCCTCGAAGCAGAGGCTGGAGAGCTTCGTCTCGAGCACTTCGTCCGCGCGCCGGAAGACCTCCCGGGCCGCTCGCGACGCGTGATACAGGCGTTCGCCCATGCCGACGCTATGGGAGCCTTGACCAGGGAAGATGAGGGCGATTCGGCGCCAGGGACCGACGTCTCGCTGCATGAATCCTCGCCCGCGCGCGAATACCGCGCATGGGCAGGCCCGAGGATAGCAGAGCCCACGTCAACACAATAGGGAACGGAAAGGTTTAGAGAAGGCTCACCGGATCGACATCGACGCTCCAGCGCCGCCCCAGCGTGACCTGTTCGAGCAGCGCGCGCGGGTCGCGGCCGCGGAGCAGGATGTGCCAGCGGTACTCGCCCCGTAGACGGCGCACGTAGGCGGGTGTCGGGCCGAGCACGTCCGGGTCGGGCCAGCCGGCGGCGTCGCGACGCGTGCGCAACTCTCCCGCGACCTGCGAGGCGTGCTCCAGGCCCCGTTCCTGGTTCGCGTGCCGGTACGTGAGCCGCGCCAGCCGTGCGAAGGGCGGGTAGCTGGCGCGTCGCCGGTGCTGCGTCTCGTGCGCGAAGAAGCCGCCGTAGTCGTGCTCGGCGGCGGCGCGGATAGGCGGCACGTCCGGCTCGTACGTCTGGATGTAGACCTCCCCCCGCCGTTCCCGCCGCCCCGCTCGCCCCGCCACCTGGCTCAGGAGCTGGAACGTGCGCTCGTGCGCGACGTAATCGGGAAGGCTCAGCCCCACGTCCGCGTCCACCACCCCCACGACCGTCATCGCGGGCAGGTCGAGTCCCTTCGCCAGCATCTGCGTCCCCACGAGGATGTCGACCTCGCGCGCTTCGAGCGCGTGCAGGATCTGCTCGTGGCTCCCCTTGCGGCTGGCCGCGTCGCTGTCCCAGCGCGTGACGCGTGCCCCGGGGAACGCGCGCTTTGCCTCTGCCTCGATCCGCTGCGTCCCCACGCCGAAGGGCCGGTAGCGCGCGCTGCCGCACTTGGGGCAGGTCGTCTCCTGCGTGCGGCTGCGCCCGCAGTGGTGGCAGAAGACGCGTGGGTGAAGCAGGTCGCGCGTGTCGAGACCCATCGCGAGGGCGCACGTCGGGCACGTCGGCAGGTACCCGCAGGCGCGACATAACAGGAACCGAGCCGCACCCCGCCGGTTCACGAACAGGATCGCCTGTTCCTCCTCCTCCAGCGCCCGGCGGAGCGCGTTCCGCAGCGGCACGCTGAACACGCCCCGGTTCCCCGCCTTCAGCTCCTCCCGCATGTCGACCACGGTGATGTCGGGAAGCGGGACCACCTGTGTGTCGCCTCCGTCGATTGCCATCACCCGCGATGGCAGGTCGAGCCGCGTCAGCGTGCCGACCTCGGCCCGGTGGTACGTGGTCACGTCCGGCGTCGCGCTGCCGAGCACGAGCGTTGCGCCCGTCAGGCGGCACAGCTCGGCGGCGGCGTCGCGGGCGTGGTAGCGGGGCTGGGGGTCGACCTGCTTGTAGGTCCACTCGTGTTCCTCGTCCAGTACGACCAACCCGAGGTCCTGCACCGGCGCGAACACCGCGCTCCGTGACCCCACCACCAGCCGCGCCTGCCCCCCCTGGATGCGGTACCACTGGTCGTACAGCTCGCCCGTGCTGAGGCTCGAGTGCAGCACCGCGATCTCCGCCGGGAACTGCTCCCCGTAGCGCCGGATCGCCTGCGGCGTCAGCGAGATCTCCGGGACGAGCACGATCGCGCCCTTCCCCGCCTCCAGCGCCCGCCGCGCCAGTTCGAGGTACACCTCGGTCTTTCCCGACCCCGTTACCCCGTGCAGGAGGTACTCGCCCGGCGCCGCCGTGATGGCCTCGACTACCGCCGCCTGCTCCTCCGTCAGCGTCGCTGGAGGCAGCGGCTCCGGCCGGCGTTCTGCGATCGGGTCGCGCTCGACGCGCGCCTCGTACTCCCGCAGCCACCCCCCCTCCGCCAGCTCGTCGAGGTGGCGGCGCTGGGCTCCCAGCTCCCGGATCTCGGTGAGCGTCGTGTCCCGTGCCTCCGCCAGCCGTTCGAGGATGCGCGCCGCCACCGAGCGCGGCGCGCGCTCGGCGAGCTCGCGCGCGTGCCGCCGCGCGAACTCCGGCTCCGCCGCGAGCGCCACGCGGCGCTCCATGCGCGGTCGCCCCGCTGGCCTCGCCAGCCCCTGCGCGACCGTCAGGTGGCCGCTCTCCTGCAGCCGCCGGAGCAAGTCCATCGGCACCTGTCCCAGCGCTTCGCGGAGCGTGTCGAGGGCGGTCTGGCCGTTCTCGGCGAGGTAACGCAGCACGCGTTGGTCGGCAGGGTCGCTGGGGAGGAGCAGGGGCACATCGACCGGCGACACGATCGTCACCGACCGCTGCCCGTACCCCGACGGAAGGCACGTCGTGACGCACTCCCACAGCGGCGCCAGGTAGTGGTCGCTGAGCCACCCGGCCAGCTCGCGGTGAGGCGCGTCGAGCACCGGCTCCGGGTCCGCGACCGCCTCGACCGGCCGCGCCTCTTGTTCCGGAGGGGTGTCGGTCTCCCCCAGCACGATCCCTTGCAACAGGCGGCTCCCAAACGGCACGAACACCGCCTGCCCCAACCGCACCTCCATCCCCTCCGGTCGCGCGTAGGTGAAGGGATGGCGCGCCGGCTGCCCGCTGTTCACCACGACCTCGACGAAGGCGCGCTCGACCAGCGGGAACGGCTCTGGTGTGGCGGAACGCAGCTCGCTCGTCACGGCCCCGGTAGCGTAGCGGCTCAGCGCGCTCCTAGGGCCTGTTACCAAATTGGTAGGCGTACAGGCGTGGTGCGTTCATAAGGATGGGGATTTCACAAAGTTCTCCTAGGAGAACCTTCTTGGGGCAGGTACATCCGTGTACAGTCCTTGGGCCACGGACCAGCTGAATCCTGAGTGGATGGTAGAGGTCAGATGGATCACTCAGAGCAGGAAGACACGAGGGTAATCTGGTTCAGCAAGGTCAAGGTCTATATAGACACGAGCGAATATGACGAGGCGGAAGAACTGCTACGCAAAGCGCTCGTCGCGAATGATCTCTGTCAGTCTCCGAACTTCCACGGTGAGCGCTCTCGCAGCTGCGTCGATTATGAAGCTAGTGCCGCACTTCCCGCATACCAGTGGCTCATCAAGGTCGAGCCGACTGAGGAGTTCGCGCGTTTCGTAGCGGCAGCTAGGGCAGGGGAAAGGGATGGTAGGGTCTTCGGGCACGTCCATGGTCGTCCCTCCTTGACCTTGGTCGATTGACGGGGCCGGGAGCTTATGCTGAACCCGAATCCTTCGTCAAGAACATAAACTTACCGCTTGCTATAGACAGGCCCTAGGAGAACGAGACGCACGCGCTGCTGATCACGCGCAGCACGCTCTCCTGGTCGAAGCGGCGCTCGTACTCCTCCGAGATCTCGTCGATAGGGCGCCCGCCGTCCTCGCCGGGCGGGGCGTAGATGATCAGCAGCTTGCTCCCCTCCCGCAGGATCTCGCCGCTCGAGTCGCGCCACTGCCCGTTCCCGGAGATCACCGTCAGCCCATCGGGGAAGCGCGGCGTGACGGTATCGGCCAGGAACTCGCGCCACTGCTCCTCGGAGATCGTCCCGCCGTCGCTCTGGCTCAGGCCGAAGAAGAGCTGGTACTCGGTCCATCGGTCCGTGCCCTCGGGACACGCCTTCCCGCCTTCGCCCCACTCCTCGCAGCCCGCGAGCGTCACCACGGCGACGCCCAGGAGCGCCAGCACGACGATACGGGTCTGCACGCCCTTAGCCGCGCCCCACGAACGGCATCTTCGTCGCCATCACCGTCAGCGTGAGCACGTTCGCATCGAGCGGCAGGCTCGCCATGTAGAGCACCGCCTTCGCCACGTTCTCGACGTCCATCGTCGGCTCCGGGCGAACGCTCCCGTCCGGCTGCGGCATGCCCCGCTCCATCTTCGCCGTCATCGGCGAGGTCGCGTTCCCGATGTCGATCTGCCCGCAGGCGATGTCGTACTGGCGCCCGTCGAGCGCCGTCGACTTCGTGAGCCCGGTGATCGCGTGCTTCGTCGACGTGTACGGCGCCGAGTTCGGCCGCGGCGTCGTCGCCGAGATGGAGCCGTTGTTGATGATGCGCCCGCCCTGTGGGTCCTGCGCCTTCATCACGCGGAACGCTTCCTGCGTGCAGAGGAACGCCCCCGTCAGGTTCGTCTCGACGACCGCCTGCCACTGTTCGAAGGTCAATTCCTCCAGTGGCCGCGGCGGCGCGCCGATGCCGGCGTTGTTGAAGAGGACGTCGAGCCGTCCGAAGCGCTCGACCGTCCAGTCGAACAGCTCCTTCACGGAAGCGGGTTCGCGCACGTCTGTCGTGACCGCGATGGCGCGGTCGCCGTCGGCGCCCGCCTCGGCGATGGTCGCCCGCAGCGTCTGCGCGCGCCGTCCCGCCAGCGCGACCGAGTACCCCTCGCGCAGGAACGCGAGCGACACGGCCCTGCCGATCCCGGAACCCGCCCCCGTCACGATCGCGACTGGACTCATCGCGCGAACCCTACCGCCCGGCCACCCGCTTCGCCATCGCTCGCCGCCCGCTCTGGCGTACAGTCTTGGGAGCGAAGAGGAGACAAGCCATGAAGTCGGTGATCGTTGGTCTGGCCCGAACCCCCATCGGACGCTTTGGCGGGGGCCTGAAGCCCCTGTCCGCGACCGGGCTCGGCTCGGCCGCCATCGCCGGCGCCCTCGAGAGCGCCGCCGTGCCCCCCGATGCCGTCGACGAGGTCATCTTTGGGCACGTCGTCCAGGCCGGCGCGGGACAGATTACCGCGCGCCAGGCCGCCACCGGCGCCGGCATCCCCATGACCGTCCCCGCCACGACCATCAACAAGGTCTGCCTCTCCGGACTCACCGCCATCGCCATGGCCGATCGATCCATCCGCCTGGAAGAGTCCGACGTCATCGTGGCCGGCGGCATGGAGTCGATGAGCAACGCGCCCTACCTGCTCCCCGACGCCCGCTGGGGTGGCCGACTCGGCCACGGCCCGCTCGTCGATGCGATGCAGCACGACGGCCTCTTCTGCGCCTTCGACGAGTGCTCGATGGGCGAGTCGGCCGACCTGAAGAACGAGGCCCTCGGCATCTTCCGCGAGGAGCAGGACGAGTGGTCGGCGGCCAGCCACCAGCGCGCCGCTGCCGCCCGCGACAGCGGCCATTTCGCCCGCGAGATCGTCCCCGTCGACGTGCCCGCCCGCCGCGGCCAGACCGTCCAGGTCGAGCACGACGAGGGCATCCGCGACGAGGTCACCGTGCAGTCCCTCGCCGGACTCCGACCCGTCTTCACGCCCGAGGGCACGACGACCGTCGGCAACGCCTCGCAGATCAGCGACGGCGGGGCCGCCGTCGTTGTCGCCAGCGAACGCGCTGCCGCCGACCTGGGCGCCGAACCGATCGCCGAGGTCGTCTCCTACGGCCAGGTCGCCGGCCCCGACGCCACCCTGCACGAGCGCCCCGCCGAGGCGATCAAAGCCGCCCTCGATCGCGCCGGCCTGTCCGCCTCCGACCTCGATGTCGTCGAGATCAACGAGGCCTTCGCCTCCGTTGCCCTCTGGTCAGCGCGCATGCTCGACCTCGATCCCGCCAGCGTGAACCCGAACGGCGGCGCCGTCGCGCTCGGCCACCCCCTCGGGGCGACGGGCGCCCGGCTCATGGTCACGCTCCTGAACGAGCTGCGGCGCCGTGGCGGCGGGCTCGGAGCCGCCTCGCTCTGTGGCGGCGGTGGTCAGGGCGATGCCGTCATCGTGCGCGTCGGCTAGGCCCTTACGCCCCGCGCTGCTCGGCAATCTCCAGCAGCTCTTGCGCGAGCGCGCGCCCCAGCCCCGGTCCCGCCCCCACGGGCCCGCCCACTTTCGACCGCACGATGACGCCCTCGGGCGCGACCAGTCCGTGCAGCTTCAGCGTCGTGCCGAAGCTCTCGGCGTAGGCGGCGGCGGGATAGCTGCAGCCCGCCTCCAGCGCCGCCAGGAACGACCGTTCCGCCCCGACGAGCTGCCGTAGCTCCCGGTCGTCGATGGCCGCGAGCAGGCCCTGCGTTTCCGCGTCCTCCCGGCGGCACTCGACTGCGAGGGCGCCCTGCGCCGGCGCGGGCAGCATCTCCTCGAACCCGAACACGTGGCTCGCGCGCTCGGCAAGCCCCAGCCGTTCCAGCCCCGCGATCGCGAAGAGCGCCGCGTCGTACTCCCCTGCGTCCACCTTCTCCAGCCGCGTCTCCACGTTCCCGCGAATCGGTCGCAGCTCCAGGTCGGGCCGCACGGCGAGCGTCTGCGCCGACCGGCGTGGACTGCTGGTCCCGACCACCGCCCCCGCGGGCAGTTCCGCGAGCGTCGAACCATCGCGCGACACCAGCGCGTCGCGCGGGTCGGCGCGCTCCGGCACGGCCGCGATGACGAGACCGTCGGGCCGAGCCGTCGGCAGGTCCTTGTAGCTGTGGACGGCAACGTCCACTTCCCCCGCCAGCAGCGCATCCTGGATCGCGGACGTGAACCACCCCGCGCCCTCCCCCGACGTGAGCGGGCTCGTGCGGTCCCGGTCCCCCGCCGTCGTGATCTCGACGACCTCCAGCACGACGTCCGGCCACGCCGCCCTCAGGCGAACCGCCACGAGTTCAGTCTGCTGGAGCGCGAGCCGGCTCGCGCGCGTCCCGAGCCGGAGCGTCGTCACGGGCCACCGCGGCTCGCCACCGGCCCGGGGCTTGCCTCGCGCAGCGCTTCCGCGGCGGCCCGGACCGTGTGGTCGATATCCGCCTCCGTGTGCGCCGCCGAGATGAACCACGCCTCGAACTGCGAAGGCGGCAGCATCACACCGCGCGCCAGCATCCCCCGGTGGAACGTGGCGAACGTGTCCGTGTCGCTCTCCGCGGCCCCGGCGTAGTCCCGCGGCGGTGTCGAGCGGAAGAACAGCGACAGCAGGGATCCTCGCCGCACGACGCACGCCTCCGCCTCGGAACGCCGCACCGCCGTCCCGAGGCCGTTTTCGAGGTGCTGCGCCAGCTCGTCGGCGCGCGCGTATGGACGCCCGTCGCAGAGCACGTCCAGCGTCGCGACGCCCGCAGCCATGACGAGCGGGTTCCCGCTGAGCGTTCCCGCCTGGTAAACCGGCCCTTCCGGCGCCAGCAGCGACATCAGCTCCGCCCGTCCCCCCAGCGCCCCCACGGGCAGCCCGCCCCCGATGACCTTGCCCAGGCAGACGATGTCGGCTTCCGGCAACAGGCCGCTGAGCCCGTACCGCAACCGGAACCCCGTGATGATCTCGTCGTCGATCAGCAGCGCTCCGTGCTGGCGGGGGACCGTCTGCAGCGCCTCGAGGAACGCGTCCTCCGGAGGCACGACGCCCATGTTTCCTGCCACCGGCTCGACGACCACCGCGGCGGTCTCGTCGCCGTGCGCCTCGAACCACTGCGCGAGCGCGTCCGCGTCGTTGTAGGGAAGCACGGCGGTCCCGGCGGCGATGGATTCCGGCACGCCCGCCGAGTCGCTCAGCCCGAGCGTTGCCACCCCGCTTCCCGCCTTCACCAGGAGCCCGTCGCTGTGGCCGTGGTAGCACCCCTCGAACTTCACGACGAGGTCGCGCCCGGTTGCTGCCCGCGCCAGGCGGATGGCCGTCATCGTCGCTTCCGTCCCCGAGTTCACGAACCGCAGCCGCTCGAGTCCCGTGGCCTCGCTGATGCGCCTCCCCAACTCCACCTCCCCCGGCGAGAGCGCCCCGAAGGCCGTCCCTCCCGCGGCCGCCTCCCCCAGCGCCGCCACCACCGCCGGGTGCGCGTGCCCGAGGATGAGCGGCCCGTACGCCGCGACATAATCTATGTACTCCGTGCCCTCCGCGTCGTATAGGCGCGCCCCGGAAGCCCGCGCGATGGGGACCGGCTCTCCCCCGATCGAGCGAAACGAGCGCACGGGGCTGGAGACGCCTCCCGGGAAGAGAGATCCGGCCTGCTCGCGCAGGTCGGCGTTATCCACTGGTGGCCCCGGCATGCGTTCGCGCGAGGTACGCCTCGCGGACCTCGTTTCCGGGCGTCGAGAAGTCGGCGAACGCGACTCCCGGGTCGGGGGTCGATGGTGACGGCGGGTTCTCCTGCCACAGCGCCGCCTCGCGACAGAGCGCGACCATGACGCTGCACGGTTCCGGGCAGGGAATCGCGCCCTCCGAGGCTGCCTCCCCTGCCCACACGGGCGTCCGCACGCACTGCCCGCAGAGTGTTGCGCGTGCCCGCTCCCGACCCTCCTTGTCGAGATCGCCCGCAGTGCGGTAGCGCCCCCGCTGCCGCGCCACCACCTCGTCCAGCGCGACGACCTGGAGCGCTCCCTGCGACGCCTGTTCTTGGTGCAACAGCGCCTGCGGGTAGATCGCCTCGATTGCCGCTTCGGCTAGGGTTTCGGGTAGGGAAACCCGCCAGTTAGCCGGCATCGACCGCGCCCCGGACAGCGGGCGGTAGCGACCGTCGTCGTCGAAACGCACGTGCTCCCGCAACGCCTCGACCGTACCCGCGAGCTCGCGCGCGTTTGTCCCCGAACGTGGCCCCGAGAGCTCCACCCACCTGCCCCGGAACGCCACCGCCACCTCGCCCAGCGTGAAGCCCCGCCTGGCCGCGATCACGTCCCTCGCCACGTCGTCCACAGGGCCATTCTAGCGGTCGTCGTCCCGCCCATAGACGCGAGGCGCCGGCACGTCACATACTGCGCGCTCGCCCGGGAGTGCAATTGGGACAGAGATGGGACAGAGATGGGACAGTTCTACCGGACACAAGTCGGCAATGCTGAACTCATTGCACTCCAGGACAGTTGGGTGGCGGTTCCCCCATCGATCTTCTACCCCGACGTCTCGGCGGACGCCTGGGCTGACTACCGAGAATTTCTCGACGCTGACGGGAATCTGACACACAACATTGGGGCTTGGTTGGTGGCAAGCGAAGGCAGCACAATTCTGGTGGACACAGGCCTCGGTGGCCGCCCCGTGGCGACTCCGCTGGGAGTAGAGCCGGCGCTTCCTTCCGTCATGGAAGCAGCCGGCGCCAAGCCGGGCGACATCGACATCGTCGCCTACACTCACCTCCACTTCGACCACACCGGCTGGAACACCATCGACGAAGGTGGCGCTGTCCTACCTCTCTTCCCCAACGCCCGCCATGTTGTGCAGCGGACTGAGTGGAACTATTGGACCAGCAGCGCTGAGCTTCGCGCTGCCGCCCAATACGACAACGTCCTCGAGCCCATCGAGTCGGTGGGGCTCCTAGACCTTGTAGAGGGGGAGTACGCCGTAACCAGTGAGCTCGTGACTGTGCCAACGCCGGGCCACACGCCCGGACACGTCTCCTTCGTGCTTTCGAGCCGGGGCCAGCGGGCCTACCTGATTGGCGATGCTGCCCACCAGCCGGTGCAGGTTCGCGAGGACAGTTGGACAGACATTGGTGCCGTTGACCAGGCTGCCTCAACTGCGAGCCGCAAGACGCTCTTCGGGCGAATCGAACAGGAAGGCGCCCTGATCGCCGGAGGTCACTTTCCGTTCCCTGGCCTTGGATACGCAGTTCCTGCAGAGGGAGGGCGCACCTTTCGTTCCCTGCTAGCTGCCCCATAGACGCGACCCGCCAGCACGTCACATACTGCCTGCGCCCGCCACGGGCGGCAGGAGGTTCGAGATGGGGCAGTTCCAGCGCCACCAGGTCGGCAACGCCGAGATCATCGCCCTCCAGGACAGCTGGACGGCGATGCCTCCCTCGGCCTTCTATCCCGACATCCCCGCCGACGCCTGGGCCGACTACGGCGAGTTCCTCGACGGCGACGGCAACCTGACGCTCAACCTTGGCGCCTGGCTCGTCGTGAGCGAGGGCGACACGATCCTTGTCGATACCGGCCTCGGCGGACGGCCCGCGCCCATGCCCCTGAAGGAGGACACGGCGCTGCCTTCCGTGATGGAAGCGGCGGGTGTAGCGCCCGGCGATGTCGACACGGTCGTCTACACCCACCTCCACTTCGACCACACCGGCTGGACCACTATCGACGACAGCGGCGCCGCCGTCCCCCTCTTCCCAAACGCCCGCCATGTCGTCCAGCAAACGGAGTGGGATTACTGGACCGGCAGCGACGAGCTGCGCGCCGCCGCCCAGTACGACAACGTCCTCGGACCCATCGAGTCGGGCGGGCTGCTCGACCTCGTCGAGGGCGAGCACGCCGTCACGAGCGAGCTCGTGACGGTCCCCACACCCGGCCACACCCCCGGACACGTGTCGTTCGTCCTGGCGAGCGCCGGCGAGCGCGCCTACCTCATCGGCGACGCCGCCCACCAGCCCGTGCAGGTACGCGAGGACGGCTGGTGCGCCGGCGCCGATGTCGACAAGGTCGCCTCGGCGGCCAGCCGCAAGGCGCTCATGGCGCGCATCGAGGATGAGGGCGCCCTCATCGCCAGCGGCCACTTCCCCTTCCCCGGTCTCGGCCACGCCGTCGCAGGTGAAGGCGGCCGCACCTACCGCCCCCTCGACTGACGCCGATGGCAGGGATGGGCGGGGACATCGAGGGCGTTGCCGGCGTCATCATCTGGACCGACCGGTACGGCGAAATGCTCGCCTTCTACCGCGACGTGCTCGGCCTGACCCCACGCAGCGAGCGGCCCACCTTCGCGAATTTCGAGTGGGACGGCTTCCGCCTCAGCGTCGCCGCCCACGACGAGGTCCACGGCCCCGCCCGTGACCCCCTGCGCATCATGGTCCACTTCGCCGTTCCCGATATCGCCGCGACGCACCGGCGGCTGGTCGATCAGGGGGTCGAGTTCTCGCGCCCCCCCGAGCAGGAGCGCTGGGGCGGCTGGGTCGCGACCTTCGCCGACCCCGACGGCAACACCCTCCAGCTCCTGCAGCTTCCGGACGAGGAGTCCTAGACCAGCGGCCAGGGATAGCTCCGGTGCGGACCGGGAGCGGGCATCGCGCGCGTGCGCAGAAGCCGGTCGGCCCGTCCCAGGAACGCCCCGACCTCGTCCGGCGAGAGGAGCGCGTTAAACGCTTCGGTTTCCTCCTCGTCCCCCGCGACCGCCGTTGCCGCCTGCTCCACGTCCGCCAGCCACTCGTCCGAGATGGGCTGCTCCGCCCAGTCCCAGATCACCGTGCGCATCTTGTACTCGCGGTGGAAGCAAAGCCCGTGGTCGATGCCCCAGATGCGGCCCTGCTCGTCGAGCAGGCAGTGGCCGCCCTTGCGGTCGGCGTTGTTGGCCACGAAGTCGAACACCGCCATCCGCTGGAGCTGCGGCACCAGTTCCGGGTCGTCCCGCTGCTCGAAGAAGTGCGACGACTGGTCGTGCGGCACGTACAGCTGAAGCGACCCCACCCCCTGCGGCCCGTCCCGCACCACCGTCGGCGGCACGAACGACCAGCCGAGCAGCTGCGCGAGTTGGTAGGCCGCCACCTCCCGCGCATAGAGCGTCCCCGTGGGGAAATCCCACAGCGGCGTCTCGCCCGACTCGGGCTTGTAGACCGCCGCGATCTCCTGCCCGTCACCTGCGCAGAGCCGCGCCAGGTACACGTAGTTGCTGGAGGACCAGAGCAGCTTCAGGTCCTCGAACTCCGCCTCCAGCAGCATCTGTTCGGCGCCGGCCATGTCGATGGTGCGGGTCATGGCGGGCAGCGTAGCAGAGCGTCCAGCAGGCGGCGGTGCGCTAGACCGTGATCGTCCCCCGCAGCACGGTCACGGCGGTGCCCGCGATGCGCACGGTCGTGGGCATGTCCCCCTCTGCCTCCACCTCCACCTCGACGAGCCCCGGCCGCCCCATGATATGCCCCTGCTCCACCGTGTACGCAGGCTCGCGCACGAGCCCGTGCCGCCACAGGTAGGCCGCCATCCCGCCCGTCGCGCTCCCCGTCACGGGATCCTCCCAGACCCCCGACGACGGGCCAAAGTGGCGCGCATGCACCCGGTTCGCCGGGTCGTACGTCTCGAGTGTGAACACGTGCGTGCTGAAGTAGCTCTCCGCCGTCTCCAGCTCCGCCAGCCGCTCCAGGTCGGGGCGAACACGCTCCAGCACGGCCAGCGAGGCGACCGGGATCATCGCCTGGCGTGTTCCCGTGCTCACGACCCGGGGTGGCGCTCCCTCAAGCAGGTCCGCGGTGGCGATGCCGAGCACCCGCGCGAACGCCTCGGGGTCGAGCTCCTGGTGAAACTCGGGTGTTGCCTGCGTCATCGCGATCCGCACGTGGCCGTCCTCCCTGCGGGAGAGGTCAACCGGCAAGACGCCCACGTTCAGCTCCTGCACGATCCGCCGAGGCGTACCGACCACCTCGAAGCGTCCCTCTTCGACGAGGGCGTGCATCGTCGCGATGGTGGGGTGCCCCGCGAGCGGAATCTCCTTCCGCGGCGTGAAGAACCGCACGCGAACATCCGCCACCTCCGAGGGGGTGACGAACGCCGTCTCGCTCAGGTTCATCTCGCGCGCGATCGCCTGCATCTGCTCTGGCGTGAGCCCCTCGGCGTGGGTGACGACGCCGCAGGGATTCCCCGCGTAGCGCTCGGTGGTGAACGAATCAACGATCCTGATCTCGTACTCGGGCATCGCGGCAGCGTAGCATCGGCCCATGTCCATTCAAGAGAACGACGCCCTCGCCGCGCGCGTCGGCGAGTTGCTGCTGGCCCGCGAGGCCCGCGTCGCCGTGGCCGAAAGCACCGCCGGCGGCCTCATCTCCGCCCGCCTCATCAGCGTCTCCGGCGCCTCGAAGTGGTTCGACCGCGGCCTCGTCGCCTACACCATGCCCTCGAAGCCGGACACGCTCGGCGTCAGCATCGACTTCCTCCGTGAGCACGGCACCGTCAGCACCACCGCCGTGGCCGCGATCGCCGAGTCCGTGCTCGCCCGCAGCGCCGCCGACTACGTCGTTGCCGAGAGCGGGATGGCGGGGCCCATCAAGGGCCGCACCTCCAGGCCTGTCGGCGGCGTCTCCTTCGCTGTCGCCAGCCCCGACGGCACGGTCAGCGAAGAGGTGCACTTCGAAGGCTCGCGCGTCGCCATCATGGAGCAGATCGCCGAGCACGCCCTCGGGATGCTGGTCGCCGCGCTCGACTCTGGCGCCTAACTCCCCGTTGCGCGAAGGTGAAGCCTCCCACGCCGCGCAGCCAGCGCGAGATTGGAGCCACCCGTGCCCGCACCCGACCTCGATACCATCGTCTCCCTGGCCAAGCGCCGGGGCTTCGTCTTCCCCTCCTCCGAGATCTATGGCGGCTTCGCCAACACCTACGACTACGGCCCGCTCGGCGTTGAGCTGAAGCGCAACATCCGCGACGCCTGGTGGCGCGCCATGGTGCGCGAGCGCGACGACGTCGTCGGCATCGACGCGGCCATGATGACGAACCCCCGGGTGTGGGTCGCCAGCGGCCACACCGAGACGTTCAACGACCCCCTGGTCGACTGCAAGACCTGCCGCCAGCGTTTCCGCCCCGACCACATCGAGGAAGGCCAGTACGGCGAGGTCGAGCGGGACGCCGACGGCAACTTCCGCTGCCCCAGCTGTGGCGGCGAGCTGACCGAGCCGCGCCTCTTTAACCTCATGTTCAGCACGCAGGTCGGGACGGTCGTCGACGAGGGTTCCGTCGCCTACCTGCCCCCCGAGACCGCCCAGGGCATGTTCGTGAACTTCGAGAACGTGCGCAGCTCGATGCGCCGCAAGCTCCCCTTCGGCATTGCCCAGACGCGCGTCAGCTTCCGCAACGAGATCACGCCCGGCCGCTTCATCTTCCGCACGCTCGAGTTCGAGCAGATGGAGATGGAGTACTTCTGCCGCCCCTCCGACGCCGCCGAGTGGCACCGCTACTGGATCGACGAGCGCCAGCGCTGGTACGCCGAGACTATCGGCATCGATCCCGTCCGCATGCGCATCCGCGACCACGAGCCCGAGGAGCTCTCGCACTACAGCGCCGGCACCAGCGACATCGAGTACGAGTTCCCCTGGGGCTGGGGCGAGCTCGAGGGAATCGCCAACCGCACCGACTTCGACCTGAAGGCCCACGGCGAGCACAGCGGCCAGGACCTCAGCTACTTCGACGAGGAGACGCGCGAGCGCTTCACCCCCTACGTCATCGAGCCCGCCGCCGGCCTCACGCGCACCCTTGCGGTCGCGCTGCTCGAGGCCTACACGGTCGAGCCCGACGAGAAGGGCGACGAGCGCGTCGTGCTGAAGCTGCCCGCCACGATCGCGCCCATCAAGGTGGCGGTGTTGCCCCTCTCCAAGAAGGCGACTCTCACGCCCACGGCGAAGCGCGTCCACGCGCTCATCCGCTCGCACTGGATGACCCAGTACGACGAGACGCAGTCCATCGGCCGCCGCTACCGCCGCCAGGACGAGATCGGCACGCCCCTCTGCGTCACCGTCGACTTCGACACCCTTGAGGACGAGGCCGTCACGATCCGCGAGCGCGACTCCCAGGAGCAGGTGCGCGTCCCCATCGCCGGCCTCGTCGATGCCCTCGCCGAGCGCCTCCCCGGAGTCCGCTAGACCCTCCCGGGAAGGCAGGTCGATCGTGAAGAGCGATGCGGCGACAGTGCAGGAATACCTGGCCGGCTTGCCGGAGGACCGGCGCCAGGCGATCGAGGCCGTGCGCCGCGTCGTGCTGGAGAACCTGCCCGACGGCTACGAGGAGTGCATGTCCCACGGGATGATCGCCTGGGTTGTCCCCCTCAGCCGCTATCCCGACACGTACAACAAGCTGCCCCTCCAGCTGGCGGCCCTCGCCTCGCAGAAGCGCCACATGGCGCTCTACCTGAACAACGTCTACAGCGACGCGGACACGCGCGAGTGGTTCACCTTGGCCTACGCGGCGAGCGGCAAGCGGTTGGACATTGGCAAGTCTTGCGTGCGCTTCAAACGGCTCGACAACCTGCCCCTCGATGTGATCGGCCAGGCGATCGCCCGCACAAGCGTCGATGAATTCCTCGCGTTCTACGAGGTCGCCCGCAGCAAGACGAAGCGGGGCGTTAGCTAGCTGGCCGCGAACTCCCGGCAGGCCATCGCCCGCCCGAGGTCGTCGATCGCCTCGCGCAGCATCCGCTGCAGCACCGCCTGCTCTTCCGGCGTCTCGTCCAGGAGCGCCTGCGCCCGGTCGAGCGTGTCCTGCTCGACGCGGTAGCTCGGGAACAGCCCCCCGTAGAACGCCGTCGCGAACTCGCGATCGCGCTCCAGGAAGATGCTCCCGACTTGCTCGAAGAACGCGTCGACGTACGGCGCCAGCAGGTCCGCCTGGTGCGTCCAGTTGAATCCGCTCATGGCAGCCCGGTTCAGGTAGACCGAGCCGTAGCCTTCGTCCCCGAAGCGTTCCCACGCCTCCGCCTTCACTTCTTCCGAGGGGACGGCGGTCTCCGCGCGTAGCTGCGCCCGCTGGCCCCGGTCGGAGGGATCGCGCTCCGCCTCGGCCGCGACCCGCTCCGCCGCCCCCGGAATCCCGAAGGCGGTGTGGCGAACGGCCACGCCCCAGCGCATGTCCTGGTCGAGCTCGAAGCCCTCGATCACTTCGTCGCCGTCGGCCAGCCGTCCGATGTAGGCAAGGTCGTCCGGGTCCAGAGCAAAGCCGACGACCGACCGCGCCCAGATGATGCGGGTGTCCTCGGTGTTGGCCGCCAGCAACCCCTCGCGGGCGGTCTCGAACAGCAGGTGGGCCTCGGCGTCTCGCCGGCCCTCGGGCACGTACGCGTTCCGCGCCGAGAGCGCGTGTCCGAGCACCGAGTCGACGAGCTCGATGTTCTGCTCGAACCCGATCTTCTCCCGCACGATCGCGAGGAAGTCCGTCGACTTGAGCTGCTGGTCCCGAACCATGCTCCAGAGCGTCGACCAGAGCTGTTGCCGCAGCAGGTCGTCCTCGACCCGCTCGATGTTCTCGCGCGCCCAGGCCACCGACTCGTCGTCGAGCGCGATCTTGGCGTACGCGTGGTCGTTGAAGTTCGGGTACACGAGCGCCGGTCGCGGGCGGCCCCGGGCCGCCTCGATCTCCGTGCGCTCGCCCTCCAGCACCGCCGGCACAGCCTCAATGGCCGTCGAGGCGCCGTCGTCCGTGAGCAGCCCCGTCTCAAGCGTGTGCGGCCGGATGGTGGGGTAGTCCGCGGGCGCGGTCTGGCTCAGCTCCAAGCGCGTCACGCGCTCGCCGTCGCTCTCCCAGTCCGCCCGGATCGTGTTCAGCGATGAGGTCTCCAGCCAGAGGCGGGACCACTCGCCGAGTTCGCGGCCACTACCCTCCTCCAGCGCCCCGAGGAAGTCGTGCAGCGAGGCGTTGCCGTAGTCGTAGGTGCGGAAGTAGTGGCGCATCCCTTCCCGGAACCCCTCGATGCCGATCGTCGCGACGAGCTGCTTCAGCACCGAGGCGCCCTTGCCGTACGTGATGCCGTCGAAGTTCAGGAACGTCTCGTCCGTGTCGCGCACGGTCCCCGCGATGGGGTGCGTCGTGATGAGCTGGTCCTGGCGGTAGGCCCAGTTCTTGATGCCGTTGTTGAAGTCCTGCCAGCCCGACTGGAAGCGCGTCGCCCCCTCCATCGCGAGGTACGACATGTAGGTCGCGAAGCTCTCGTTCAGCCACAGGTCGTTCCACCAGCGCATCGTCACGAGGTTCCCGAACCACATGTGCGCCATCTCGTGGAGGATCACCTCCGCTCGGCGGCGCCGCTGGTTCTCCGTCGGCGGGTCGCGGTACACCATCGATTCGTTGAAGGTGACCGCGCCCACGTTCTCCATCGCCCCGTGGTTGAACTCCGGCACGAAGATCTGGTCGTACTTGCCGAACGCGTAGGCGTAGTCGAAGAACTCCCCGAAGAAGTCGAGCCCCTGCCGCGTGATCGTGAACAGCTCGTCCGTGTCGAGGTACTGCGCCATCGACTTCCGGCAGAGCAGCCCCAGCGGGACGCCGTTGTGCTCGTCCGTGGCCACGTGGTACGGCCCCGCGATCAGCGCGAACAGGTAGGTGCTGAACGGCGGCGTCTCCGCGTACACCCGCCGGATGCGCCCGTCCGTCAGCGTCTCGGTCGAGACCTCCTGCGAGTTCGCCGTCAGCGTCCACTCCGCCGGCGCCGTGACCGTGAGCTGGTAGCGCGCCTTGATGTCGGGCTGGTCGAAGCAGGGGAACAGCCGGTGCGCGTCGAAGGGCTCGAAGTTCGTGTACAGGTACTCCTCGCCGTCCTCGGGGTCGATGAACTGGTGGATACCGTCGCCGCCGTGGTCGTAGTCGTTCTCGTACTCGATGCGCAGCGTGTTCGAGCCCGCGAGCGCCGAGCCGGGCAGGGTCAGCTCGCGGCCCAGCCACTCGAAGTCGACCGCCTCGCCGTTCAGCTCCAGCAGGTCGATGCGCTTCCCCCGGAAATTCAGCATGAGGTCGCCGCTGCCGCTCTGGTCGAACGTGATGGTGACGGCGCCGCCGTACGTAGGGGCGCCCTTGGTCAGGTCGAGCACGAGCTCGTAGCGGCAGTTGGAGACGCGTTCCGCCCTCGCCGAGGCGTCGGTCTCGGTGAGGATGTCGCGTTCCTGGGTGAGGGTGGGCTCGGTCACGGGGTGCCTCGATTCTTGTCGGCGGTGGGTAGCCCGCAAAGGCTACCGCTCCCCGCCCTCAGCGTCAGGCCGGTCGCTCCTGTCCCGCGTTCGTGACGCGGGGTACAATCGGCCAAGCTCAGCCCGAGGTGTCCCGCTTCCATGCCCAACAGTGACGTTGTCGAGGCGCTCGTCACCGCCATCAACTACGACCGCTTCGAAGACATCCAGGCGTTGCACGCCCCGGGTGTGGTGTTCCACTCCTTCCGCAGCCCCATGCTGCGCGACAGCGTGGCCGTCCGCGACTTCCACCACGAGCTGCTCCAGCGCTACGCCGACTGCACCTACACGGAAGTCGAGGCCGTCGAGGACGGCGGCGCCGTTGCCGTTCGCGCCACCATCGAGGCCAAGGGCTACGACTGGCGCGCCTTCCAGCAGCGCGTGCTCGACATCAGCCGCGTCGAGGACGACCTCATCGTCGACCGCCGCCTCTACGGCATGATGCGTGACATCGAACTCGACAAGCCCGCGCTCGCTGCCATGGACGCCGCCAACGCCTTCCGCGGCGGCTCCGCCCGCTCCACGCGCAGGCTCGTGCGCGGCCTCTACGAGAAGATCATCGCCTCCGAGCGCGACGAGGCCGCCGAATCCCTCGACGAGAAGGTCACCCTCATCGACTCGGTCTACGGCATCGTTTCCGGCGTCGATGCGGTGCTCGACCTGCTCGAGGCGACCCCCCGGCCTGCCTTCGGCTACCCCCGCCTGACGGCCGTGGTCGCCGGCGAGAAGGATGCCGCCGTCGAGATCGCAATCGACCCCGCTCGCCCCCGCATCGCCGACTGGGTGCGGGTCGTGGAGGGGAAGGTGCTGGTCATCGAGCGGCACTGGATGCTGCGCGAGATCGGCATTAACCCCTTCGTCGAGTACGCTCGCGATCGCCACAGCCGCCAGGTGATCCTGCCGAAATAGAACACCCAACCGCCGCGCTCGCTACCGCGGCCCACCATCGCAAGGAGTGCCCGCATGGCCACGATGTACTACGACGACGACGCCGATCTGGGGCTGCTGAAGGACCGCAAGATTGCGGTCATCGGTTTCGGTTCCCAGGGTCACGCTCACGCCCTCAACCTGCACGACTCCGGGCTCGACGTGCGCGTCGGCCTCTATCCGGGGTCGCGCTCCTGGAGCTCGGTCGAGGAGTCGGGCCTGCGCGTCGGCACCGTCGAGGACGTCTCCCGCGAGGCAGACATCATCATGGTGCTCATCCCCGACCACCTCCAGCGCGACGTGTACGAGAAGGCCATCGAGCCCGGCCTCGCCGAGGGCAAGATGCTGATGTTCGCCCACGGCTTCAACATCCACTTCCAGCAGATCGACCCGCCCGACTTCGTCGACGTCACCATGATCGCCCCCAAGGGTCCCGGCCACCTCGTGCGCCGCGTTTTCACCGAAGGCGGTGGCGTGCCCTGCCTGCTGGCCGTGCACCAGGACGCCAGCGAGGTCGCCTCGCAGCTCGCGCTCGCCTACGCCAAGGGCATCGGTGGCACGCGCGGCGGCGTCCTCGAGACCACCTTCCTCGAGGAGACCGAGACGGATCTCTTCGGCGAGCAGGTCATCCTCTGCGGTGGCCTCTCCGCGCTCATCAAGGCCTCCTTCGAGACGCTCGTCGAGGCCGGCTACCAGCCCGAGAGCGCCTTCTTCGAGACGATGCACGAGCTCAAGCTGATCGTGGACCTCATTTACGAAGGCGGCCTCGCGAACATGCGCTACTCCATCAGCGACACTGCCGAGTACGGCGACTACAGCCGTGGTCCCCGCATCATTACCGACGAGACCCGCGCTGAAATGCGCCGCATCCTCGAGGAGATACAGACTGGCAAGTTCGCCAAGGAGTTCATCCTGGAGAACATGGCTGGCCGATCGAGCTTCCTCGCCATGCGTCGCCGCGACGCCAACCACCAGGTGGAGCAGGTCGGCGCGGAGATGCGCGGCATGATGTCCTGGCTCAACGAGGGCAACTAGCCCGGCTGAGCCAGGGGGGCTCCCGCCGCTCCGGTAGCGCCCTGTCGTTAGGCAACAAGAAAGGGGTGGCCTCAGGCCACCCCTTCTGTGTTGGTTCCGTGAGCCGCGCGCTAGACGCGGTGGCACCAGACCCAGTGTTCCTTGCCGCCAGTGCCCACGTTGCGCCACTCGGGTATTTCCTCGCGGCACTGGTCAACGGCGATCGGGCAGCGTGTGTTGAACACGCAACCCGGCGGCGGCGACAGCGGGCTGGGCACGTCGCCAAGGAGAATGATGCGTTCCCGCTCGCGCTCCACCTCGGGGTCCGGAATCGGAACCGCCGAGAGCAGCGCCTTCGTGTAGGGATGCAGCGGGTCGTCGAAAATCGTGTCGCGGTCGGTCAGCTCCATGATGTGCCCGAGGTACATCACGGCCACGCGATCGCTGATGTGACGCACTACTGAGAGGTCGTGCGCGATGAACAGGTACGTGAGGTTGAACTCCTCCTGCAGGTCCTGCAGGAGGTTGATGATCTGCGCCTGAATCGACACGTCGAGCGCCGACACCGGCTCGTCGCAGACGATGAACTCCGGCTCCACCGCCAGCGCCCGGGCGATGCCGATGCGCTGCCGCTGGCCGCCCGAGAACTCGTGCGGGTAGCGGCTGGCGAAGTACGGGTTCAGGCCCACCGTCTGCAGCAGGCTGTGAACGCGATCGCGCTTCTCCTGCCCGCGCGCCAGGTTGTGGATGGTGATCGGCTCCGAGACGATCGACCCGACCGACATACGCGGGTTCAGGCTCGCGTACGGATCCTGGAAGATCATCTGCATGCGGCGCCGGTAGTTCCGCAGGGAACGGCCCCGCACGCGCGTCAGGTCCGTGCCTCCGAAGTTCACCGTTCCCGCCGTCGGGCGGTTCAGCTGGAGGATGGCCTTGCCAGTCGTGCTCTTCCCGCAACCGGACTCGCCCACGAGCCCCAGCGTCTCGCCACGCTTCACGTCGAACGTGACGCCGTCCACGGCCTTCACGTCCGCCACGCGGCGCTGGAAGATCAGTCCTGCCGTGACCGGGAAGTAGACCTCCAGATCCTCGACTTCAAGAAGGGCGTCTCCCGCCCCGTTGCTCATACCGGGTGCGGCCTCGGCGGTGCTAGCTTGTTGCGACAACTGGCCTCTCCCTTCCGACGTTCTGCCACTCCCAGCAGGCGGCCTGGTGCTCGCCTTCGATCTGGGCCGTGTCAGGATACTGCGCGAGGCACTGGTCCGTGCGCCAGTCGCACCGCGGATAGAAGCTGCAGCCCTCCGGCAGGTGCGCCAGGTCGGGCGGCAGCCCCTCAATGGGAATGAGTTTCTCCTGCCGGTGCTCGTCGAGACGCGGCACCGAGTTGAGCAGGCCCACCGTGTAGGGATGCTTGGGGTTCGCGTACAGCTCGCCCGCATCCGCCCGCTCGATCACCTTGCCCGCATACATCACGTTCACCCGGTCGGCGTAGCGAGCGACCACGCCCAGGTTGTGCGTGATGATGATGACCGCCGTCCCGAACTCGCGACTGAGCCGGGCCATAACCTCGAGGATCTGGGCCTGGATCGTCACGTCGAGCGCGGTGGTGGGCTCGTCCGCCAGCAGGATCTTCGGGTTGCAGCTCATCGCCATCGCGATCATCACGCGCTGGCGCATACCCCCCGAGAACTGGTGCGGGTAGTCGTCGATGCGGCTGCGGGCCGCGGGAATACCCACCAGCTCCAGCAGCTCGACGGCCCGCTCCCGGGCTGCCCGGCCACGAAGGTCCTGGTGCAATTCCAGCGACTCCGTGATCTGCCGCCCGATCGTGAGCACGGGATTAAGCGACGTCATCGGCTCCTGGAACACCATGGCGATGTCGTTGCCGCGAATGCGTCGCATCTCGGTCTCGTCGAGCTTCAGCAGATCGCGTCCCTGGAACATGATCTCGCCGGAGACGATCTTGCCTGGGGGCGAAGGGATCAGGCGGAGGATCGAAAGCGCCGAGACGCTCTTCCCGCAGCCCGACTCACCCACAAGCCCCAGCGTCTCGCCCTCCTCCACTGAGTAGGACGTGCCGTCAACTGCCTTGACGACGCCCTCCTGCGTGTAGAAGTACGTCCGAAGGTCATTTACCTCAAGAAGCGCCATGACGCCCCCTTTCGCCTGACTCGGATTTGCCTGCTTCACCCATTGACGAGAAACGGGCTCCCCATGCGGCCATGGGGAAGAGGAGATTCGAACTCCTACGCCTTGCGGCACATGATCCTAAATCATGCTCGTCTGCCAATTCCGACACTTCCCCGGCCCGACCCGGCTGGCGAACCATCCGGTGAGACCTTTCCGAAGTGGTGAGCCGCGAAGGACTCGAACCTTCAACCTAGTGATTAAGAGTCACTTGCTCTGCCAATTGAGCTAGCGGCCCCGAGGTCGCGCGGAGTATACCCAAGCGCCTTCACGCGCGACAACAACTCCGAAACGATTCGGCAATACTTCAGACCGCGCCGCGCAGCAGCTCGATCACTTCGTCCACGGCCGCCACGCGCCAGTTCGCCCACGTTTCGCTCGTTCGCTGCCACTCCAGGTAGCGCTCGCGGCCTTCGGCCCGCGCCTGCTGAATTTCTTCCTCGCTCGGTTCGTGCCCCAGACGCTGCGCGATCGCCTCCGGGCGCATGTCCCCCAGTACTTCGTACAACTGGTCCATCTGCTCGTTCGCGAGGACCGGCCGCTCGATGAAGTGACCCAACTCCACGTGCTCCGCGTTGTAGAAGATGTACACGGGGATGGACTCAAACTCCCCGTCCTTCAGGTACTCCGCGATCATGTCCTTGTTCAGGTCGCGCTCGAAGATGCGCACCTCGATCCCCAGCGCTTCGGCGATGCGGACCCCCACCGGCATCCCCCGGTAGACATCCGGGCACCAGTCCTCGCCGATGATGACCATGTGGTCCGGCCCGTTCGCCTTCGAGGCCAGCTCGCTCAGGGCGGACCGCTGCTCCTCGCTGATCGCGAGATTCGCGTAGTTGTCGTCGAACTGCTCCCGGTTGCGGATGCCCGACTCGACGTATTCCTCGTAGGTCTTTCCCTGCGCGAAGCGTTCGCGCGTGATCACGGATTCCGTTGCCTGAGCCACTGCGGCCTCCCCGGTCGTGTGTCGCTTGCAGTCAGCCTATCGGCGTCGCGCTGGCGCTACAACTCGCCCCGTTCGGACGCCTTCGCCCGCTCCCACAGCTCGTCGCGCGCGTCCATGTCCATGTCGCTCAGGTCCAGCGACCCCTCCGCGGCGAGGCGCTCCACGAACCCGAAGCGGCGGCGGAACTTCCCGTTCGCGCGCCGCAGCGCCTGCTCCCCGTCGATCCCCATGGTCGCCGCGATGTGGGCGATCACGAAGAGCACGTCCCCGAACTCCTCCTCTCGGTCCTTCTCCGTCTCGGCGAGGGCAAGCTCGGCGATCTCCTCGGAGAGCTTCTCCAGCGGCCCGTGGATGTCTGGCCAGTCGAAGCCGGCCCGGCGCGCCCGCCCCTGGATCGTCTGCGACTCCGCCAGCGCGGGCAGCGTCGCCGGCACCCCTTCGAGGCGGGGCTTGTCGGGCCGTTCCTTCTGCTTCAGCACGTCCCAGCTCTCGCGCACATCCTCCGCCGTCTCCGCCGTGGCGTCGGCGAACACGTGCGGATGCCGTGCCACCAGCTTCGCCGCGATTCGCGAGTAAACGTCGCCGAACTCGAACTCCCCCTGCCGCTCCGCCACCGCCGCGTGCATGAGCACCTGCAGGAGCACATCGCCCAGCTCCTCGGCGATGGCCTCCGCCTCGCCGGAGTCGATCGCCTCGAGCAGTTCGTAAGCCTCCTCCAGCAGGTGGGGGCGCAGCGATTCGTGCGTCTGTTCCCGGTCCCAGGGGCACCCTTCGGGGCCGTGCAGGCGGCGAATGATCGCCTCTAGCGCCTCGAACTGGCGCAGGTCGTCGGGGATGCGAGTCGGCTCCGATTCGGTCGCCATGGGCGCAGTCTACGCGGCGAGGATTCCCTGCCCGTTTTCGGTCGCGGTAGGACAAAGCGGCTTCGCGTTGGACAATTGAAGGCATGACTGGGGAACAGCGCACCTGGGGCGGTCGCTTCGAGGGGTCAATGGATGACCTCACGCGCGACTACACCGCCGGCGTCGACCGGGACCTGTACGAACACGACATCGCCGGTTCGGTCGCGCACGCGCGCATGCTCGGCGCAACGGGCATCATCCCCGCGGACGAGGCGGCGGCGATCGTCGCCGGGCTCGGCCGCGTCCTCGAACGCTTCCGCGCCGGCGAAGTCGAGTGGCGCCCCGAGCTTGAGGACATCCACACCCACGTCGAGGTCCTCCTGCGCGAGGAGACCGGCGCCGCCGCCGGACGGCTGCACACCGCTCGCTCACGCAACGACCAGGTGTCGCTGCTCAACCGCATGCTCGTGCGCGAGCAGTGCGACCTCGCCGCCGCCGGTGCCGAGGCGCTCATCGAGGTCCTCTGCGCTCTCGCGCTGACCCATGCCGCCGACCCGATGCCCGGCTACACGCACCTGCAGCGCGCCCAGCCGGTCACCCTCGGCCACCACCTGCTCGCCTACGGCGAGATGCTGCTGCGCGACCGCGACCGCTTCCGGGACTGCCGCGCCCGCGCCAACGTGCTCCCGCTCGGCTCCGGCGCCCTCGCTGGGTCCCCCTACCCCCTCGACCGCGAGATGGTCGCCCGCGAGCTCGGCTTCGACAGCGTCTCGCGCAACAGCCTCGACGCCGTCGCCGACCGCGACTACGCCATCGAGTTCCTTGCCGCCTGCGCGATCACGCAGGTGCATCTCTCGCGTCTGGCGGAGGAGATCGTGCTCTGGTCGTCCGCCGAGTTCGCCTTCGTGCGCCTGCCCGATGCTTTCGCCACCGGGTCGAGCATGATGCCCCAGAAGAAGAACGCCGACGTCGCCGAGCTGGCCCGGGGCCGCTCCGGGCGCGTGCTCGGCGAGCTGGTGAACCTGCTGACCAACCTGAAAGGCCAGGCCCTCGCCTACAACCGCGACCTCCAGGAGGACAAGGCCGCCATCCTCAACGCGGCCGCCGTCGTGGTCCCCAGCCTGCGCATCTTTGCGGCGATGGTCCCCGACCTGGAGTTTGACCTCGACCGGATGCGGGACGCCGCCTCGGGCGGCTTCGCCCTCGCCACCGACGTGGCCGACTACCTGGTCCGCAAGGGCATGCCCTTCCGCGAGGCGCACGCCGTCACCGGCGCCCTCGTGCGGGAAGCCGAGGAGCGCGGCTGCGAGCTCCACGAGCTCCCCTTTGAGCGCTACGCCGCCGCCAGCGACCTCTTCGAGCCTGACGTCCTCGACATCGACGTCGACGCTGCCCTCGCTGCCCGCGACGCTATCGGCGGAACCGCCCCCGTCCGCGTCCGCGAGGCTGCTGAGGCGCTCCGCACCGAGGTTGGGGACTGACAGGGCCTAGTCTTTGTTGCTTACAATGTAAGCCACTGGGGTGGAGCAGCGTGAGCCAACTGACCGTCAGCGACATCGATAGTGAACTCGACTCCCGCATCTGTGAGCTGGCGGCTCGCGAGGGGATAACGTCGAGTGAGGCTGCCCTGCGGCTGCTCCGAAAGGGAGCCGGACTGCCGGAAAAGGCTCTCTCTCCCCGCACCATTGGCAAGTCGCTCGACCACCTGGTCGGCAGCATGACTCAAGAGGAAGCCGACAAGATCAACGCTGCCATCGAGGAGATGTGCGAGGTTGTCGACGAGGAGCAGTGGCGTTGAGGGTCCTCCTTGACGCCAACGCCTACACCTACTACATGCGTGGAACCCCCGGGGTGGTGGAGGTCGTGGAGCGGGCGGAAGGGGTAGTGCTCTCCGCCGTGGTTGTAGGGAGTTGCTCTACGGCTTCCGGTTCGGCTCGCGGGTGGAGTGGAATCTCGATCGCCTCAGGCAGTTCCTCGAAAGCCCCGCTGTCTCCCTTGCCGAGATAGGTCTTGGCACGGCGGAACGCTACAGCGAGATAGTCACTGCCCTCCGGCGAAAGGGCCGCCTTATCCCCACCAACGACATGTGGATCGCCGCCCACGCCATGGAGACCGGGGCCGACCTGGTTTCGGCCGACTCCCACTTCGAGCACGTCGACGAGCTTGCCTGGACCCGCGTGGCGGCTGGCTAGCCGCCCCTAGTCCAGCTGCGCGACCAGCCCCTTCGTCGCCTCCGCCGCCGCCACGACGCGTGCGCGCTCGTCGTCGGACAGCTCCAGCTCGAAGGTGCGCTGGATGCCGCCCTCGCCGAGCTGGACCACCGTGCCCGAGAACACGCCCTCGATGCCGTACTCGCCCTGGTGCAGGGTGGAGCACGGCAGCAGGCGGCGCTGGTCGAGCAGGATCGCCGTGACCATCGCGATCGTCCCCGCCGAAGGGGCATAAAAGGCGCTGCCGACCCGCATCAGCTCGGCGATCTCGGCCCCGCCCCGCATCGTGCGCGCCACCACCTCGTCGACCTTGTCGGCGGGGAGCAGCTGCGTCAGCGGGACGCCGCCGATGCGCGTCTGTGAGACAACCGGCACCATCGTCGTGTCGGTGTGGCCCCCGATGACGTAGCCGTGCACGTCCTGCGGCGAGACGCCGCAGGCGTCGGCCACGAAGTGCCGGTAGCGGGCGCTGTCGAGCGCGCCGCCCTGGCCGATGACCCGCTCGCGCGGGAAGCCGCTCGCCTCCAGGGCGACGTGGCACATCGCGTCCATCGGGTTCGAGAAGATCACGAGCACCGCGTCCGGCGAGGCCTTCGCCGCGTCCGCGACCTTGGCGCGCACGATGGCGGCGTTGCTGTTCAGCAGTTCCTCGCGGCTCATGCCCGGCTTTCGCGGGGCGCCCGCGGTCACGATCACGACGTCCGAACCGGCCGTCTCGTCCCAGCCGTTGGTGGCGCTGATGGAGGCGCTGAATCCGCTCCAGGCGGCCGCCTGCGATTCGTCCAGCGCCTTGCCGAAGTGCATGGTGCCGGCGAACTGCGGATCGTCCTGCAGGACGACGTCGCAGATGTCGCGTTCAATGAGCCGCTGCGCCATGGCGCCGCCCGTCATGCCGGCGCCAACGATCGTGACCTTCTTTCGTGCCATCGTGTTCCTCTTGGGGGTGCAATGTGGTGCCGGGAGACTAGCACGGGCCTCCCCTAGGGACCGCCGCCCTCGTGCGGGAAGCTCGCAGCGCGGACAGCCCATACACTGAGGCTGTGGATCAGTCCCGCATCCGCAACTTCTGCATCATCGCCCACATCGACCACGGCAAGTCGACCCTCGCCGATCGCTTCCTGGAGGTGACGGGTACCGTCGCCGTGCGCGCCATGGCCGACCAGGTGCTCGACACCATGGACCTCGAGCGCGAACGCGGCATCACCATCAAGGCCGCCGCCGCGCGCATGACCTACCGGGGCAACGACGGCGAGCAGTACCAGTACAACCTGATCGACACTCCCGGCCATGTCGATTTCACTTACGAGGTCTCCCGTTCCCTGGCCGCCTGCGAAGGCGCTATTCTCGTGGTCGACGCATCCCAGGGCATCGAGGCGCAGACACTCGCCAACGTCTACCTCGCGCTCGATCAGGGCCTCACGCTCATCCCCGTCATCAACAAGATCGACCTGCCCCACGCCGAGACCGAGCGCGTCGCCCACGAGCTCGAACGCGTCGTCGGCTTCTCCGAGGAGGAGATCATTCTCGCCAGCGCCAAGGAAGGCAGCGGCATCGACGAGATCCTCGAGGCCGTCCGCGAGCGCGTCCCACCCCCCGAGGGTGATCGCTCAGGCGAGGTGAAGGCGCTCATCTTCGACTCCAAGTACGACGCCTATAAGGGTGTGCTCGCGCACGTGCGCGTGGTCGGCGGCGGCATGCACGGCCGCGCCGACCTCCGCCTGATGCAGACGGGCAAGACCTTCGAGCCGCTCGAGTTCGGCATCTTCGCCCCCGGCATGCAGCCCCTCGAAGGGCTCGCCGCGGGCGAGGTCGGCTACATCGCAACCGGCCTCAAGGAGGTCGCCGACTGCCGCGTGGGCGATACCGTCACGCTCGCCGAGGCCCCCGCCGCCGAGCCCCTTCCCGGCTACCGCCAGGCCAAGCCGATGGTCTTCGCCGGCATCTACCCCACCGATTCCGACCAGTACCAGGAGCTGCGAGAGGCGCTGGAGCGCCTCGCCCTCAACGATGCCTCCCTTGTCTACGAGCCGGAGTCGTCGGCGGCGCTCGGCTTCGGCTTCCGCTGCGGCTTCCTCGGCCTGCTGCACCTCGAGATCGTCGTCGAGCGCCTCGAGCGCGAGTACGACCTTGGGCTGCTCACGACCGCCCCCAGCGTCGAGTACGAGGTCGAGCTGCGCTCCGGGGAAGTTGTCGCCATCGAGAACCCCTCCCGCCTGCCCAACCCCTCGCATATCGAGGAGATCCGCGAACCCTGGGCCACCATCGACGTGGTCACGCCCAGCCGTCACATCGGCCAGGTGATGGACCTCGTGACGAGCCGGCGCGGGCAGTTCCTGCGCATGGAGTACCTCGAACCGGAGAGCGACCTCGCCCCCGGGGAGGCACGGGTCCTCCTCGCCTACGAGATCCCCATGGCCGAGATACTCGTCGACTTCTACGACACCCTGAAGGGCTCCACGAGCGGCTACGCAAGTCTCGACTACCAGCCCGCCGGCTATCGCGCCGCCTCGCTGGTCAAGGTCGACGTGCTCGTCAACGGCCAGGTCGTCGATGCGCTGTCCATCATCACGCACCGCGAAAACGCGTCCCGCGAGGGCCGCTCGCTCGTGCTGAAGCTGCGCAGTCTCATCCCCCGCCAGATGTTCGATGTGCCTCTGCAGGCCGCGATCGGTGGCCGTATCATTGCCCGCGAAACGGTCCGCGCGCTGCGCAAGAACGTCCTCGCCAAGTGCTACGGTGGCGACATAACGCGAAAGCGGAAGCTGCTCGAAAAGCAGGCCGAGGGCAAGAAGCGCATGAAGCGTGTCGGCAACGTGGAAATTCCGCAGGAGGCCTTCATGGCCGTCCTGCAGCTACGCGAGGACTAGGAGCGAAAGATGATCAAAGCATTCGTGCTCATTGTGGTGGACCCGGCCGAGACCCAGAGTGTGTTCGACTCCCTCCAGGGAGTGGATGGCATTTCCGAGGTCTACCAGGTGATGGGTCCCTACGACATCGTGGCGGTGATCGAGGCGCCCAGCATCACGCAGGTCCCCGCCCTCATCAGCCAGCACATCCGCGTCGTCGGGGGCATCGAGAGCACAACCACCTGTGTCACCTTCCCCGACTCCTAGCCGGCTCCTCGCTACCGTACGCCTCCTGCCGTACACTGGAAGCCGTACGGTGATTCCCGTACAGGAGTAACCCGATGGCGGCGCGCCTGGAAGTACGCCTGGACGACGAGCGGCAGGAGCGCCTCGAGGAACTGAGGAATGCAGAGGGGCTCTCCACGTCTGAGGTGGTCCGGCGCCTGATCGACGATGCCTGGGAGGAGGTCATGCGCACCCGCCGCATCGCGGCGGTGGAGCGGTTGATCGCCCTAAATGGTGAGGATGTGCCCGATCCCGACACCCTCTCGCGAGAGCTTGGGGAAAGGTATGAGCCCCGGCGACCTTCCTTGATGCCAATGTTCCCATCTACGCTGCCGGCCGAAGCCACGAACACAAGGCTCCCTGCGCTCGCATCATGCTGGTGGCGGCCGATCGGCCGGATGCCTTCGTATCCGATGTAGAGGTCCTTCAGGAACTGATGCACCGCTATCTGGCTTCCGGGCGGTGGGCCTTCGGCAGGGATGTGCTTCGTGTGTTTGCCGGTGTGATGCGGAACCGACTGGAGCTGGTCCTTCCGGAAGACGTGGAGGTGGCGTCGGGCCTGGCGGACGAGCATCCAGGAATAGGTGCACGCGACCTCCTGCACGCTGCTGTCATGAGGCGCATCGGCGTCCAGCGGATCATCTCCGCTGACAGGGGGTTCGACCGTCTGCCCGGCGTCACCCGGCTCGATCCCGCAGACGTGGACGCCTGGGAGGACTCGGTCCTGTCCGGGTAGGGAGCGCGCCGGCTCCCTAGAAGATGCTGGCGTCGCTTTCCTCTTCCGCCTCGCCGACCGCCTGCTCCGTCGTGACCAGGCCGCGACCGAAGAGGAGGCGCCGTCCCGCCGCCTCGAAAGGCGTGGCGCCCTCGGCATCGGTTCCCAGCGCGCGCTGCACGAGCGCGAAGAGCGTCTCGCCCGTGACGAGCGCATACCCGTAGTTCTCGCAGGCGATGCGCAGGGCATCCGTGAGCTGACCGCGGCGCGCCGAAGGCGTGATGTGGCGCTTGCCGTTCGCCACGATGATGCCGCGGAGCTGTTCGCCCTCCTCCAGCAGGTGACGCTCCAGGCGCCGCTGCAGCCGCACGTAGGGCCACTCCGCAACGTCTTCGCGGGAGCTCTCGACTTCGACGAGGGCGGTGTGCTCCCCCTCGGTGACCGCGAGGCCGTCGTCGGCATCCGTCGCGTTCAATCCCAGGAGTGCAAGCGCCTCCTGTACGGCGGCCGCGAACGCCGGACCGGTGGCCCACAGCAGGCGGCGGTGGGCGGTCAGGGCGTTCAGGCGCTCCCGCACGGCTGCCGCCCTTGAGGCAGCCGCCGACTCGGCTTCCGCCGCTTCCTCCAGCTCTGCCTCGATCTGCTCCGATCCCGGCAGGGCGTGGGTGCGCGTCCAGCCCGGCGCATCCTCGCTCACCGCGCCGGAGGCCACCTCCGTCATCGCGTCGACGAGCGACTGGGCGAGCTTCGTGCGCGCCGTGCCCGTCACGGTGGCGAACACGGGCGTCACCACGATCCGTCCCGCGAGCACCGAGAATTCGGCGGCAATGGGCATGTTCGAGCCGCCGGTAGCGATCACGTGCCCCTCGTGGTCCCTCGTCCCGATGGCCGGGTCGAGCACGGCCCGGTAGGAGAGGTGGCGGCGGTGTTCGCGCAGCACCGGGCTGAGTGGGTGGCGGTCATCGGCGATGCTGATGGTCTTCCCCTCTCCCGCCCGGACGTGGGGCGGGTTCCAGCTCCCGCCCTTTGGCGCGGGCAGCCAGCTGTAGCGGTCGAACCCCTCGAAGCCGACAACCCCGGGCAACACCGCGTTGGGGCGCCCGATCACGAAGAACGTGCCCCCCTGCTCCAGGAAGCGCCTGGCTTCCTCGGCGCGCCGCGTGAGCTGGTCGGCAGCCGAAATCTGGGTTGCCGTCGTCGCCCCGTTCACCACCGGACGCCCGTCCTGGGCGTTGAATGGCCGCTCCCCGTCGAGCAGCTGCTGGACAGCCATCGTGATCGCCTCCGGGTCGATAAAGACCGCGTCGTAATCAGTGAAGCTCGGCGAGTTGAGGATCGTGTGGTTGTCCACGATCTGGTTCGGCAGGGAGTACCCGATGGTCAGGATGCGCATGGCTACTGCTCCGTTCGCATGAGGGCGGTGAGGTGGGCGAGAAGGTCCGCGCGGATCTCCTCGCGGTCGATGGCGGCGGCGACGGCGGCGGCGATTGCCCCCGCGGGGCGCCCGGCGTCGTAGCGTTGACCTTCGAAGCGGCAGGCGCACACGGGTTCGCCAGCCGCGATCTGTCCGGCGATCGCGTCGGTGAGCTGTAGCTCGCCGCCCGCGCCCGGTTCCAGCGTCTCGAGTTGGTCGAAGATGGAGGGGCCGAGCACGTACCGTCCCACCACGCCCAGGTCGGACGGCGCCTCGCTCGGCGACGGCTTCTCCACGATGCCGCGCAGGCGGGCCGGGTTTCCGGGGCCGTCCGGGTCGACGATGCCGTACTGCGGGATCTGCTCCGGCGTGACCTGCTGCACCGCGATCACCGTCGCTGCTCCACAGCCCTCGTAGGCCGCCACGAGCTGCGCCGTGCAAGGCGTCGCGCCCAGGATGATGTCGTCCGGGAACAGCAGCGCGAACGGCTCGCCCGCGAGATACGGTTGCGCCCGCTGGACGGCGTGACCCGTCCCCAGCGGCTCCCGCTGCTCGACGAAGGTGAACGTCGCCAGTCGCTCCGGCGCCAGCACTCGCTCGGCAAGGGCGATATCACCCCGCTCGCGGGCAATCGTCTCGATGCGCGACCCGCCGCCGAAGTGCTCGCGGATGGCGACGCGGTCGGGCGCCAGCACGATCACGATCTCCTCGATGCCGGCTGCCACCGCCTCCTCCACCGCGTACTGGATGATGGGCCGGTCCACGACCGGCAGCATCTCCTTGGGCACCGACTTCGTGGCCGGCAGCATGCGCGTGCCGAGCCCGGCCGCGAGGATGACCGCTCGTCGCACGGACGCCATAACGGCATGGTAGAGCGCCGGGCCGTTCCGATATACAGCGCGACAAGGGGGGTGCTATCATCCACCGCACGTCTGACGGGGAGCAGCTTGAGAAAACGACGCTCGAAGGTTCCGCCTAAGCCACCACCGCCGCAGCCGCGCATTAACGAGCGCATCCGCGTTCCCGAAGTGCGGGTTATCGACGAAGAGGGTCAGCAGGTAGGTGTGCTCCCAACCGCAGACGCAGTTGCCATGGCCCGCGAGCGCGACGTTGACCTCGTCGAGGTTTCCGGCCAGGCCACGCCCCCCGTCGCCCGCCTCATGGACTTCGGCCGCTTCAAGTACGAGCAGTCGAAGAAGGAGAGCGAGGCGCGCAAGCACCAGGCCAAGACCCGCCTGCGCGAAGTGCGCATGAAACCGAAGATCGACGTGCACGACATCGACTTCAAGACGCGCACCGTTGAGAAGCTGCTGCGCCAGGGCGACAAGGTGAAGGTGACGGTCATGTTCCGGGGCCGGGAGATCACCCACCCCCAGATCGGCAAGAACCTCCTCGATCGTATCTTCGACAACCTCGAAGATGTAGCGACGAAGGAGAAGGACGCGGCGCTCGAAGGCCGGCACATGTCGATGATCCTGATCCCGGACAAGCGCGGGATCGCGGCTCGGGATCGTGCCGCCGAAGCCGAGGCAGAAGCCCAGAACGGGGCTGCCCTGGATACGGAAGAGCCGGAGGGCGAGAGCGGAGAACCGGTTACCGCGGGCGCGTCCGGGGACTAGCCAGTGCCAAAGATCAAGACCCACAAGGGCGCCGCCTCGCGCTTTCGCGTAACCGGCGGTGGGAAGATCATGCGGATGTACGGCAATCGCCAGAAGTTTCGCCGGAAGAAGCGCAAGCCCGTCCGCGTGAAATACAGCCGAACCGTTCCCGTTTCCGCGTCGCAGTCTCGCACCATCCGCGAGATGCTCGTCAAATAGCAATCCTGCTCACCCGGCTTCGGCGCCGGGTTTCACGAAGGAGCCCACCGAAATGAGTCGAGTGAAGCGCGGTGTCACCTCGCACCGCCGCCACAAGAAGATCCTGGGGCTGGCGAAGGGCCACCACGGCCAGCGCCACCGCGTCTTCCGCCGCGCCAACGAGAGCGTCATGCACGCCCTCCGCTACAGCTACGAGGACCGCCGCGCCCGCAAGGGCGACTTCCGCCGCCTCTGGATCATCCGCATCAACGCCGCCGCCCGCCGCGAGGGCCTCAGCTACTCGCGCCTCATGAACGGCCTGAAGAAGGCCGGCATCGATCTCGACCGCAAGATGCTCGCGCATCTCGCCGTCACGCGGCCCGATGCGTTCGCCAGGGTCGCCGAGCGTGCCAAGGAAGCCATCGCCGCCTGACCGCTGGCGCTAGCCGATTTCCGAGAGCCTGATCACCATCTGCTGCAGCACGATCAGCAGCAGGATCGCCGCGAGCGGGCTCAGGTCCAGCATCCCCGTGCTCGGCAGCACCCGCCGGATCGGGTCGATCACCGGCTCCGTGATCCGGAACAGCACCTGGTAGATCGTGCTGCCCTGGTCGATGGGCAGGAAGCTGATGAGCGCGCGCGCCACGATCGACCACGTCAGGATCGTCAGAAACGTAAGCGTGAACTGCGCGACATAGGGATGCACGGCCTGGGCCTCGTCCCTCAAGGATACCGCAGCACCGCCCTACCCTCGCGTAAAGCCCCTCGATGCCGAATACTCAATCGATGGAAGCCATCCCCGAACTCCGCACCGAGCGCCTCCTTCTCCGCCCCTTCCGCAGCGGCGACGTCGACGACGTGTTCGCCTACGCATCGAACCCGGACTGGGCCCGCTACCTGCCCGTCCCGGACCCCTACACCCGGCGCCACGCCGAGGAGTTCGTGGCGGGGTGCATCCTCGTCGATGGCGAGAAGCGCTTCGAGTGGGCCGTCGTTCATGACGGCCGAGTGTCGGGTGGCCTCAGCCTGACCATCCGGCGTCCCGGCGTGGCCGAGCTGGGGTACAGCATTGCCCGCCCGCTCTGGGGGAAGGGCCTGACGACCGAGGCAGCGAGCGCCGTCATCGCGCACGCCTTCGAGGAGCTCGGCCTCGCCCGCATCCAGGCCTTCGCCGACATCCGTAACGCCGCTTCATGGCGGGTCATGGAGAAGCTGGGTATGGAGCGAGTCGGCGTGGCGCACGCGGATCGACTCGTCGATGGAGAGCGCGTCGACTCGGTGTTCTACGAACTCGTCCGGGACGGCTGGTCCCCACACGACGAGGAGGCTGCCCAGCAGCCTGCGGCAGCAGGCCCGCCCGAACTCCGGACCGACCGCCTCCTGCTCCGCCCTTACTGCATGGCCGATGTCGATGACGTCTTCGCCAACGCCTCAGACCCGGAGTGGGGGCGCTACATCCAGGTTCCTGCCCCCTACACCCCGCGCGACGCCGAGGAGTTTGTCGCCCGTGTGGTCCTCACCGATCCGGCGGACAACCTGCGCTGGGCGCTCGTTCACGAGGGCCGTGTGGCGGGGAATGTGGACCTCACCCCCGGGCCTGAGGGTGTAGCCGAACTGGGCTACGCTCTCGCCCGGCCGCTCTGGGGGCAGGGACTGGCAACGGAGGCTGCGACGGCAGCCCTCGCCTACGGCTTTGAGTCGCTGAGCCTCGTCCGCATCTTCGCCTACGCGGTCTCGGCCAACGCAGCCTCCCAGCGCGTTTTGGAAAAGCTGGGCATGAAGCGTGAGGGCCTCCTGCGCCGCCATCGCCTGATTCGCGGCGAGTACGTGGACGATGTCTTCCACTCCATCCTCCACGAGGAGTGGTCGCCGCCGGAGACCTCCGGGTGACGCAGTCGTGACTGCACGCCCGCCCGAGATTCGCACCGATCGCCTCCTTCTGCGTCCCTTCCGCGCGGACGATGTCGACGACGTGTTCTCGTTCTCCTCCGACCCGGAGTGGGGCCGCTACCTTGAGGTTCCCTGGCCCTATTCCAGGCGCGACGCGGAAGAGTTTGTGGCCGGTGCGGTCCTCTCCGATGCGTCCGATGGGGAAGCGAAACTGAGGTGGGCGATTGTCCACGAGGGTCGTGTCTCGGGGTTCGTCAACCTCATGCCTGAAGCTGGCGCAGCCGAACTCGGCTACGGCATTGCTCGGCCTCTCTGGGGGCAGGGCCTGGTGACCGAGGCTGCCGCTGCCGCCCTGCGGCATGGGTTCGACTCGCTGGGGCTGGCCCGGATCTACGCCTACGCAGTCGTCCACAACGAGGCTTCCTGGCGAGTCATGGAGAAGCTCGGGATGAAGCGAGAGGGCTTCCTCCGCCGTCGCCGCATGATCCGCGGCGAGTACGTCGACGATGTCCTCTACTCGGTGGTCCGGGACGGCTGGTCACCGCCAGACGAGCAGACTACCGAAGCTCCCGCCGCCGAAGGCCCGCCCGAACTCCGCACCAACCGCCTCCTCCTCCGCCCCTACCGCATGGCCGACGTGGAGGCGGTCTTCGAATACGGGAAGGACCCCGAGTGGGGCCGCTACCTCGACGTGCCGCAGCCCTACACCCGTCGCAGCGCCGAAGCCGACGTTGCCCGGGCGGTTCTCGCCGACCCCGAAACGGCCCCGATCTGGGCCATCGTCCACGAGAACCGTGTAGCCGGCGGCATCAGCCTGGCCGTCTACGGACCTGGTTCCGCCGAGATGGGCTACAGCCTCACTGTTCCCCTCTGGGGCCAGGGCCTGATGACCGAGGCCGCGACCGCGATCCTCGCTTTTGGCTTCGGAAAGGCTGACCTCGCCCGAATCCAGGCCTCCACCGACGTTCGCAATGCCGCTTCCTGGCGAGTCATGGAGAAGGTCAGGATGACCCGCATCGGAATCGCCCGCCAGAATCGCCTCCACCGCGGCGCCCGCGTCGACGACGTGTTCTACGAAGCCCTCCGCGAGGAGTGGGCGCCGCCCTCGTAATTCCCAGCGGCCGTGGCTGGCCCTGTTTTCTACTCGATCCTTGCAGTGCGGCCAGTGGTGCTGGCCTCGAAGAACTGCCGGCTTCAGGAAGAAAACTCGTAGAGGCGGGCGGGGCGGTGAGCGCCTTCCTTGCGGGTTTCGTTGGTCGCCTGGACGATGCCAAGCCCGACCATCCGCCGGCGGAAGTTCCGCTTGTCGACCGGCTCCTCGAGGATCGCCTCGTAGACGCCCTGCAGCTCCCGCAGGGTAAAGCGCCGCGGCAGGAAGCTGTAGGCCACGTTCGTGTAGGCGAGCTTGTTCCGCAGCCGCTCGCGCGCGTATTCGAGGATCTGCTCGTTCTCGAATGCCAGCGAGTCGAGGTCCCGGAGGGCGTGCCAGGCCGGACGCCATTCCAGCTCGCGGCGCAGCCGCGCCTGCGCCGCGGGTAGCAGCGCGAAGTAGGCCACGACGATCCCCGCGTTGCCCTCGTCCGTCGCGTCGAAGCTGTAGAGCTGCTCGAGGAACACGTCCGTCAGGCCCGTCTCGTCCTGGAGCTTGCGGCTCGCCGCCCCGTCGAGTGTCTCGTTCGGCTGGAGCAGGCCTCCGGGGAGCGCCCACTCCCCCTGGCAGGGCTCCGCCGCGCGCTCGATCAGGAGCACGGAGAGCCGTCCCTCCAGCACGGTGAAGATGACCACGACCACCGCGGGCGCCATGCCGCAAGTGTAGGACCTGCCGGCGGTCGCGGGGTGTGGGCGGGGTGAAGGCGACCCGCGGGATGTGGCGCAAGCAATCCCGTGCCTACAATGCCTGCGGAGGGGTCGCATAGTGGCCTAGTGCGGGCGCCTGCTAAGCGCTTACCGGTGGAAACGTCGGTCGAGGGTTCGAATCCCTCCCCCTCCGCCACTTGAGACCCGAGAGCATTCATGACCGAGCGCTACTTCCTCTGGACCGTCGGCTGCCAGATGAACGTCGCGGATAGCGAGAAGCTGGCCGCGGGCTTCACCCGCCTCGGTATGGAGCCAGTCCCCGAGGCCAGCGGCGCCGACGTCGTCGTGATCAACACCTGCAGCGTGCGCCAGCACGCCGAGGATCGCGCCTACTCCCAGCTCGGCCGCGTGCGCCTCGTCAAGGAGGAGCGCCCCGGCCTCAAGGTCGCCGTCATGGGCTGCATGGTCGGTCAGCGCACCCGCGACCTCGAGAAGCGCTTCCCCTTCGTCGACGTGTTCGCCCGGCCGCAGCAGTTCGAGCCCATCATGGAGCTTGTCGAAGGCCCCTCAGAGGACCTCGGCGGCGAGTTCTGGCCCTCTACCTTCGCCGTCCCCGAAGGCCCCGCCGCCTACGTCCCCATCGTTCACGGCTGCGACAAGTTCTGCACCTACTGCATCGTCCCCTACCGCCGCGGCCGCGAGCGCAGCCGCCCCATCGACGAGATCGTGCGCGAGGTCGCCTACCTCGCCGCCAACGACGTCCGCGAGGTCACCCTGCTCGGCCAGACGGTCGAGGCCTACGGCCACGACCTCGATGACACCCCCGACCTTGGCGACCTGATGCGTGAGCTCTCCGCCATCGAGCGGCTCGCCCGCATCCGCTTCCTCACCTCTTACCCGAAGGACATGACCCACCGCATCCTCGAGGCCGTCGCCGAGCTCCCGAAGGTCATGGAGTGCTTCTCGCTGCCCGTGCAGTCCGGCAGCGATGCCGTCCTCGACTCGATGCGCCGCGGTTACACGAAGGCCGAGTACCTGGAGAAAGTCGCCGAGGTGCGGGCCCTCATGCCCGACGCCGGCATCACCACCGACGTCATCGTGGGCTACCCGGGCGAGACCGAGGACGACTTCGAGGATACGGTCGAGTTGATCGAGGATTTGCGCTTCGATAAGGTCCACACGGCCGCCTACTCCCCTCGCCCCGGCACGATCGCCTGGCGCACGATGCCCGACGACGTCCCCGCCGACGTGAAGTCAGAGCGGCTCCAGCGCCTCAACGCCGTCGAGGAGCGCATCTCCCGCGAGATCAACGCGTCCCTCCTCGGTACCACCCAGACCATCCTCGTCGAGGGCGTCAGCAAGAAGGGTCAGCACTACGGACGAACTCGCACCGGGAAGCTGGTCCACCTCGAGGCTCCCGCCCGCCCCGGCGCCCTCGTCGACGTCCACATCGACCACGCTGGCCCCTTCGCCCTCCGTGGCTCGGCCGTCGACGCCCTGACGGTGGTGTGCTAGCCCAAGAGGAGAAACAGACCGTCGCTTCGATGGTGAAGGGTCGGTGGTTGGGCGCGCTGCGTGCTAGCTTGTGAAGTCGAACTCTCGGACGTCTGTGCCGTCTACAAAGAACACGGAGTCGATGGGTTGCAGGTCAGAGGGCCGGAGTCGGTCGATCGCGGCCTCAAGTAGTGAAGGTGAGAGCTTGTGCTGTTGCTCTCCCGCATGAAGTGCCAGTGCCGTGCGTCCGGCCCACTCCACCGCCCCGAACTTCGTCTTTGCTGAGCAGACCGCCTTCTCAACGCTTCGTTTTGCTGCTGACTCTACGAAGTCTGCAGTGGCTGCAACGACATGCACTCCACCCTTGCCCTCGGTCGAATCTTGGCCTCGCTGCAGCTCCCAATCTTCGCACCACTGCATTTGCGCGTGCCCACGTTGTTGGCTGCGCGCGCACGCCCTTATGAGGATCTGGCGGAATTGCGCGCGGGACTCATCAGAGAGGAACTGGTGGTCTGGCCCATCGTCTTCCTCGACGAAGTAGGCCCCAGAGACCTCGGGAGAGACTGCCAAGAATTCGTCGCTGCGTGCATGCGAGCAGTGGATGAATCCGCCGTCGGATCGCGGGTAGTACCTGACAGTCGCTTGCCGTGGTACTGAGACTGTCGCAGTTTCGTCCGCATCAAGTCCTGAGGCGGCGGCAGCTACCCGAGGCCTGAGCTTTCGGACCAGCGCACGCCCGAGTGGCAGCCTAATTGAGGGTGGCGGCAACAAGGTGAAATTGCGGTCTCGGTCGGGGGCCAGTCCCTGGTATAGCGACTGCAGAGCTTCTTCGTATTCGTGGAAGGTATCTCCATCAGTGAGCCTCTTGATCTCGATCGCAATGCTGTTTGACCCATCGGTCAGGAGCACATCTGGGCTGCGTTGGTTGGGGTACTCATCGTCGAGCCAGCGGTCGACCTCCCAACCATCTCCCAAGGTGCGCTGGAGGTGCTGACAGATGGCTTGGATACACTGTCGTTCGTGCCGACTTGACGGCATACCGTCGCTACTCCCCCACGCCGAGTTTGCCTTACGAGCATAGCTTGGTCGCGGAGCGAGTAGCTCCCCGTTTGGCCTTCGCCTTCTCGAAATCCAGCCTCAGCTCCCTTGAGCCCCGGATGACGTGGCTCGACCATGCTCGAAGTCGTCCGTGCCCGGGGCGCGGCCGATGAGGACTCCAGCCCCGCCCCCCAGACCCACTAGGAATCGGCGTCCGGGTTGTACCCCTCCACCACCATCGTCTTCGAGTGCATGCATCGATCGCGCAGGTCCTGCAGCGCTGTGTATTCGGGTGACCGGACAAAGCCGCGTGCCCGCTCGAAGCTGTCGAACTCCATGATCACGACGCGCTGAAACTCCCAGTCCCCTTCGGTGACGTCGACAGTGCCGCCGCGAACCAGGAACCTTCCCCCGTGAGCCTTCATGGCCTCCGCGATCTTCGGGCGGAACTCGGCGAATACGTCCGGGTCAAAGACCTCTGTGTTGATGATCATGTAGCCGTTCATGTGCGTAACTCCTCTGTTCAGAACCTGTAGGACATCGCGCATTCTGCCATGCGGCCCCGCGCAGGCGGACTCATTGCCGAGAACCCTCGACCTCCACCGTGACGATGTCGAGGCCATGGTACTTGCGGTGGCGGACGGAGGAGGCGTAGTGGCGCAGCAGGCGGAACGAGATGTCGCTTACGTTGGGTTCCTCGGCCTGCTCGCTGAGGTAGGCGAGGCGGTCCTCGATGTTCTCCTCGGAGAACACCGCCAGGAATTCCAGCTCGACTGCCTCCGTTGCGGGGCGTGCGAGCACCACGAGTCGCGGAGGCTTCTCGGACTCGTAGTCGTCGCGTAGTTGCAGCATCGCCGACACGGTCTCCTCGCCCGCCGCGCACAGCCGGTCGCTTGCGGTCTCGCTCCACCCCGCTCCGGCGCCGAGGTCTCGGAGGAACGTCTCGACATTGGGGAAGGCGGAATCGGCCAACTCCGTCTCGAGGCGCCTGCGGCGGGTACCCGTCACGTCCAGCACCACGGTCAGCAGCACCGCGACGAACACGCCCAGCACTACCCCGTTCCCGAGGGCCACGTCCCATGGACTGGCGATGACGCCCGCGAGGACGTTCTGGCTCTGCAGCCCGACCGCGATCGAGAGCGAAACGCCGACAATGAAGGCCCGCTGCCGGCTGAGCCCCTCCCGGAAGACGCTTCGCGTTCCCTCGACGAAGAACAGCCCCATGATGATCAGCAGCAGGGCGCCCGTAACGGGTCGGGGGATCGTGTGCAAGACCGCGACGATCTTCGGAAGCAGGGCCAGCATGATCACCATCGCTCCCATGACCACGGCGGCTCGCCGCGCTGCCACCCCGGTGAAGTCGATAAGGGAGATCGTGGTGGGGAGGTAAATGATGGTCGGCGGCGTGCCCGCGATTCCCGAGAGGAGGATGGCGATCCCGCTTGCATTCAGCGTGCCCTGCACGCTCCGGAAGTCGATCGTGCGGGGGGTGCGCCGGGACACCTGCTGGATCACGGCGCCTTCGTTGCTGGCCCTCACGGCGACCACCACGCTCACGACCAGGAACACGAGCAGCAGCGCCCAGAAGTCTTCGTTCAGGATCGAGGCGAAGCCGGGCCAACTGGAGCCACTCGGGAGGTAGAACCACGGTGTGTCGAGCGCCCGCTGCGCGTCGTAAACGCCGAGTGGCCCGGCGACGGCGCAGCCCGCCACGATGGCGATCGGCAGGGCCCACAGGCGCCACAGCCCTCCGCCGCGCAGCATCAGGAGCGCCCCCACCCCCAGCGTGACTGCCGCAACCGCCACACCCGCCCCCGGCGAGGCCCCATCAGGTACGTCGTTGAGCCGCTCCATGGCGATGGGCATGGCCGAGACGGCGATCATCATGAAGGCCACCCCGGCCACAACGGGCGTGATTAGCCGGCGCAGCTGTGCAAGCCAGGCCCCTACCGCGAACTGGACCAGCGATGAGGCGACGACGAGGCTCGACATGAGGGCCAGTCCGCCCTCATGGACGGCCAGCACGCACACCGCCAGGAAGGGCACGCCCGGGCCCATCAGCAGCACGTACCCGGATCCCAGCCGCCCGTACCTGGTCGCCTGCAGCGCTACCACCGCCCCGGCAACGATGAGCCCCGCGAAGAGCGCCCACTCCAGGTAGCTCCCATCGTCGTCGAACGCGGCCGCGAAGATGCTCGCGATCATGACCGTGTTCGACACGACCAGGGCCGTGCCCTGGAACGCCACCACGAGCGTCGTCAGAGGCGGAGACTTCTCTTCCGGCTCGTATCGGATGTGTTCCGCCATCTGTCGACTCCGCGACCGAGCCCGATCCGGTGCTATGGCCTATGCGTATTCCTGACCGCCATCCTACGGAACCCCGGAGGGCCGAGGACGGGACGCCGATTCAACCCGTATCCCTCCCCGCCCGCGGGTCGGCGCACGCCCGCTCATGTCCTCCCTGCGCCCCTGTCGAACGCTGGCCACTGCCGGGAGGGGCCTATTCCTCCTGCAGCCACGCGGCGATGTCGCTTGCCGCGTGCAGGACCCTCCAGACGTTGACGACGGCCTCTTCCTCAACGGCGAAGATGAGGTAGGGGAACCCTGTCACGTTCCAGGTCCGCAGGCCTGCGATGCCCAGAACGCCCGCGTACCGTGGCGAACCACTGGCAGGGTGCTCCCCCATGCGCTCGAAGGCGAGTTCAAGGGCATCAAGGAATCTCAGGGCTACTGCTGCCGAGGCTTCGGACAGGTAGCGCCCCTTGGCCTCATCGATGTCGCGTCTCGCCCGTTGACGGTAGACGACAGGCTTCGGGCTCACTCTTGCTCGGCTTCCCGGATCTCCTCACGGAGACTCTCGAAGAAGGCCTTGTCGGCGACACCCGCGACTGGTGATGCGGCCCCTTCAAGGAGCAGGTCGCGCAGGTGCTGGATGTCTTGTTCTCTCCGGATCAGCTCGCGGACGTACTCGCTCGTCGAGCCGTACCCGCGGGCGCTGACCTGCTCGTCCACAAAGGTCTTGAGGGACTCGGGCAGGGAGATGTTCATCGTGCTCATGCCGCAACGGTAGGCAGGTTGGCAAAATTTGGCAACTGGCCATCGGCGCTTGCCGGAGCCGTACCCGTTACGCCCTGTCGAACTCCAGCCACAGCTCCTGGAAGCCCCGGATCACGTGGTTCGGGCCGTGCCGGAAGTCGTTCTTGCCCGGGCTGTAGCGGATGTTGTCGAGGCGCGTCAGCAGCCGCTCGAAAGCGATGCGCCCCTCCATCCGCGCCAGGGGCGCCCCGATGCAGTAGTGCACGCCCGCCCCGAAACCGAGGTGCCGCTTCGCCTCCTCGCGGTGGATGTCGAAGGCCTCCGGGGCGTCCCAATGCTCGGGGTCGCGGTTGGCGGCCGCGTAGAAGATGGAGATACGCGCGCCCGCCGGCACCGCCACGCCTCCGATCTCCGTATCGACGATCGCGTGCCGCCCCAGCTGCTGCACCGGCGACTCGATCCGCAGGGCTTCCTCCACGAAGTTCGGGATGAGGGAGTGGTCGGCGCGTAGCTCCGCCAGCGTCTCGGGGTGCTCCAGCAGCAGCCATATGCCGCTGTCGACCATGTTCAGGGTTGTCTCCGTGCCCCCCATCAGCAGCGTCACGAGCATCCCCTGCAGCTCCTGCTCGTGAAGCGTCCGTCCACCGAAGCCCTTCATGGGGCCTGTCACCAGGTCTGTGAGCATGTCGTCGCGGGGGTTCTGGCGGCGCTCCTCGGCCAGGTCCAGCAGGTACCGGCGGAACTCGGCGCCGCTCGCCATCAGCTCCGCCAGCCGCTCGCGTTCGACGAGGCCGAAGCCCGCGCCCATCGCCTCGATCGTGTCGTTCACCCAGCTCGTCACCTGGGGAATGTCCTCGTCGAGGATGCCCATCAGCTCGACGAACACCAGCACCGTCAGCGGTGTCGAGAATTGGCTCGCCAGCTCCACCTCCCCGTCGTCGATGAAGCGGTCGATGAGCCCGTCGATCACCCGGTACACGTTGGGCTCGAACGACTCGATCCCGCGTTTCGAGAGCCACGGCCCGGCGAGGCGGCGGTAGTGCGTGTGCTCAGGCGGGTCACTGCCCGGCAGCGCCCCCGTCTCCCGTGCGAGCTGCGCCTGCTCTGCGGGGAGGCTGTGCGGGTCCACCTGCGGCAGGTTCGAGAACAGGTCCGACCGCTTCAGGACGAACTGCACGTCCTCCCAGCGCGTGACGATCCAGGCGTCGGCCGATTCGAGGTAATACACCCCCTGCTCGCGCATGCGCTCGTACAGGGGGTATGGACATTCGATCACGTCGGCGTTGTACGGGTTCAGGTCGGCGGTGGCGGTCATGCGAATGCCTCGGTCAGTGAGAGGGTGTTCCCGTCTGGGTCCCGGAACCAGGCGATTCGAGGTCCGCCCGGCGCCTGCCAGAGGCCGCGCTCGTCCTGCTCCATGCCCGGATACCGCTCGAACTCGACGCCGCGCACTTTGAGGGCATCCACGGCCGCCTCGATGTCGGGAACGGACCAGCCCAGCACGGCGAACGGCTGCGGGGTCAACTCCTCGACCCTCGAGAGGCGCAGCGTTGTGCCGTTCGCGTCGAAGACGGCGGCAAAGGGGTCCTGGGAGACGAGCGCGAGCCCCAGGGTCTCCTGATAGAAGGTACGCGCCTCGTCGAAGCGGGCGGTTCCCACGAGCACGGTCAGGTCACGCGATCCCAGCATGGCTACTCCTGCGGAGGCTTGGTAGCACGCCCTCATGAGCGCCGTCAACGCGTCGCTACCACCGACCGTCGATCACCGATCGCCATGACCCGCCCCACAATTGCCCGCTATTGGGGCCGGCGGTAGGATGCCGAAGGCCCTGTTCCGCAGGCCTGACACTTCCGAGGGTAACCATGGCTCAGGCTGTCGCCGCGCCCCTCCGACGCGGATTTCTGACCACGCTCCGGGAAGACCGGTGGTGGGTCGAACCGGCACTCGTATTTGCCAGCCTCTCGCTCTTCTTCGGCTGGCTCACCGTTTCGATCATCATGGACTTCGGCCCCATCGGGCACTACGAGGTCGAGGGCACCCACCTCCTCAGCCCTGTCTTCGAGCCCACCTGGCTCACCATGATCAACGCCGACTGGGAGGGCGCCTGGTACCTCTCGCCGGCCTTCATCGTGCTCATCGGCCCCGTCCCCTTCCGCGCCACCTGCTACTACTACCGCCGCGCCTACTACCGCTCCTACTTCCTCAGCCCCCCCGCCTGCGCCGTGGGCGATGTGGGTCCCTCCTACAAGGGCGAGTCGACCTTCCCCCTCATCATGCAGAACGTCCACCGCTACGTGATGTACGTGGCCCTCGTGTTCGTGCCACTCCTCTGGATCGGCGCCATCCGCAGTCTCTACGTCTCAGGCGAGGGCTGGGGCATCGGGGTCGGCTCGGCTCTCCTCATCCTCAACGCTTTCCTCCTCATGATGTACACCTTCTCCTGCCACTCGCTGCGTCACTTCGTGGGCGGCGGCCTCAACTGCTTCAGCTGCTCCGCCTTCACCCGCGCCCGCAAGCGCGTCTGGGACTACGTCACGATCTGGAACGAGAACCACCGCTTCTGGGCGTGGTCGAGCCTCCTTGTGATCGTCCTCGTCGATGTCTACATCCGGCTCGTCGCGAGCGGGCACATGACCGACCCCAACACCTGGAGCCACTTCTAGGCGATGGTTGAGTACGAACGCCACGACTACGACGTCATCGTCATCGGGGCCGGTGGAGCCGGCCTGCGCGCCGCCATCGAGGCGTCCGCGCAGGGCGCCCGCACCGCCCTCATCTGCAAGTCGCTGCTGGGCAAGGCCCACACCGTTATGGCCGAGGGCGGCATCGCCGCCGCGCTCGGCAACGTCTGGCCCCAGGACAACTGGCGCGTTCACTTCCGCGACACCATGCGCGGCGGCAAGATGCTCAACAACTGGCGCATGGCCCAGCTCCACGCCCAGGAAGCCCCCGACCGCGTGAACGAGCTTGAGGAGTGGGGCGCCCTCTTCGACCGCACCGACGACGGCCGCATCCTCCAGCGCGACTTCGGCGGCCATCGCTACGCCCGCCTCGCCCACGTCGGCGATCGCACCGGCCTTGAGCTCATCCGCACCCTCCAGCAGCACGCCGTCCACAACGGCATCGACGTGTTCATGGAGTGCACCGTCTCCCGCCTCCTGAAGGACGGCGACCGCGTCTCCGGCGCCGTCGCCTACTGGCGCGAGAGCGGCAACCTCCTCGTCTTCAACGCGAAATCTACTGTCCTCGCCACTGGCGGCACGGGCAAAGCCTTCGCCGTCACCTCCAACTCGTGGGAGTACACCGGTGACGGCCACGCGCTCGCCTACTGGGCCGGGGCCGAGCTTATCGATATGGAGTGCGTCCAGTTCCACCCCACCGGGATGGTCTGGCCCCCCAGCGTCCGCGGCATCCTCGTCACCGAGGGCGTGCGCGGCGACGGCGGCACGCTGCGCAACAGCGACGGTGAGCGCTTCATGTTCAACTACATCCCCGACTTCTTCGCCGCCGAGACCGCCGACACGATCGACGAAGCCGACGCCTGGTACGAGGACAAGGAGAACAACCGCCGCACCCCCGACCTCCTCCCCCGCGACGAGGTGGCCCGCGCCATCAACTCCGAGGTGAAGGCCGGCCGCGGCAGCCCCCACGGCGGCGTCTTCCTCGATATCGCCACGCGCCGCTCTACTGAGTACATCCGCCGCCGCCTGCCGAGCATGTACCACCAGTTCAAGCAGCTCGCCGACGTCGACATCACCGCCCAGCCGATGGAAGTCGGGCCCACGATGCACTACATCATGGGCGGCATCCGCGTTGACGCCGACACCGCGGCCACGACCGTCGCGGGGCTCTACGCCGCGGGCGAGTGCGCCGGCGGCATGCACGGCGCCAACCGACTCGGCGGCAACTCCCTTTCCGACCTCGTCGTGTTCGGGCGTCGCGCCGGCCTCGGCGCCGCCGAGGACGCCGCCGCCCAGGGAGCCGGCCCCGAGGCCGACGACGCCCAGGTCGAGGAGATCGTCGCTGACATGCGCGCCCCCTTCGAGCGCGACGGCGCCGAAGGCCCCTACGACATCCAGCGCGACCTGCAGGACACGATGCACAACCTCGTCGGCATCATCCGCACCGAGTCGGAGTTGATCGAGGCGCGCGAGCGTATCGATGGCTACAAGGGGCGGGCCGCCAACGTGGGCGTCTACGGACACCAGCAGTACAACCCCGGCTGGCACCTGGCAATGGACCTGCAGGCCCTTCTGACCGTCTCCGAGGCCACGGCCCGCGCCGCCAACGTGCGCCAGGAGAGCCGTGGCGGTCACACCCGCGACGACTACCCCGGTCCGAACGATGCCGAGTGGGGCAACAAGAACGTCGTTATCCGCCAGGGCGCAGAGGGGGAGATGGAGGTTACGACCTCGCCCCTTCCCGAGATGCCCGCCGAACTGCAGGAGCTGTTCGAGGAGTAACCATGAGCGAAACAGCGAACATGCGCGTGTTCCGTGGCGACGCCGAGAGCGGCGACTGGCAGGACTACTCGGTCGAAGTCGAGGAGGGCCAGGTCGTACTCGACGTCATCCATCGCATCCAGGCCACGCAGGCCCCCGACCTCGCCGTCCGCTGGAACTGCAAGGCCGGCAAGTGTGGCTCCTGCAGCGCGGAGATCAACGGCGAACCCCGCCTCATGTGTATGACGCGCATGAACCTCTTCGAGCCCGGCGAGCAGATCACCGTCGCTCCCATGAAGACGTGGCCCCTCATTCGCGACCTCGTCACCGACGTCTCCTTCAACTACGAAGTCGCCAAGACGATCCCGGCCTTCAAGCCGCGCGCTCCCGAGGCCGACGGCACCTACCGGATGATGCAGGAGGACATCGAGCGCGGGCAGGAGTTCCGCAAGTGCATCGAGTGCTTCCTCTGCCAGAACGTCTGCCACGTGATCCGCGACCATCCCGAGAACAAGCCCGAGTTCGCCGGACCGCGCTTCTTCGTGCGCCTCGCCGAGCTCGAGATGCACCCCCTCGACACCGAGGACCGGCTCGAGCTGGCCCGTAAGGACGCGGGCGTAGGCTACTGCAACATCACCAAGTGCTGCACCGAGGTCTGTCCGGAAGAGATCCACATCACGGACAACGCCATCATCCCCCTGAAGGAGCGCGTCGCCGACCGCTACTTCGACCCCATCCGCTGGCTCGGCTCCAAGCTCTTCGGCCGCAGCTAGTCCACAAGCTCCACGTTTGTGATAACGACCTCTCCGGTGGCGTACCGATAGGTCACGCGTATGCCGGGGCTGCCGGGGGCGGGATCCCGGCGGTACGTGTGGTGGCCCCTTTGAGGGGCTCGTTTGCCTGCTCTGGGGTTGTCGGCCAGTGTCCACCGCACCGACAGGACTGCCTCGGCGAAGGTGGGAACCTGCTGCTGGAGCCGCCGGGCTTGTTCGCGAGCATCGTCGCTGAGGGTAACGGTGGGCTTACTCACCGTTGCGGGCGATGTGCTCGTCTATTGCCTTCTCTGCCCAGGCCATGTCTTCGGCTGTGGGCTCTCGCTCTAACGCCTTGTGCTCTTCCAACGTCATCCCAAACAAGCGCTCGACGCCGTCCGGCCCGACCTCGACCAGATCCTGGGGGTCGCAATCGAGCAGATCCTCCGCCTCGACCTTCGCCTTCTCTGTCGTCACGGGATTACCTCACGGCGTTGTGCGATCAGTATAACCCGGCAAGAGTAGGTTTCGGCAACAGATCTCCTGCCCCCACCCTCAGGCTGGCTGCGGCTGGGGTAGTCGCTCGACCGCCTTCAGCGGATCCCGGTCCGGGTGGACGAGGTAGCGAAGGCGTGGCAGGGTCATGTCGACCGTCGTCAGCGAGGCCGAGATGGGGTGCGCTCCGCTCGCGCCGGGCAGGTTCCAGGCCTCCGCGTCGAACGCCGTGAGCCGCGGGACGCCGCGCTGCGCCCGGTCGAAGGTGTAGTCCGGATCGACCTGGATCAGCAGCGTCTCCTCGCCGTCGCGGGCCACGCGCGCAAGGGCGAGCGTTGCCATGTACTGCACGTCCGCGCCAGTGATCGGCTGCGGGTCGACCAGTTCGCCCGCGAGGATGACCGTCCCGTCGAGGGTGACGCTCGTCGTCGCCCGCGCGTAGCTCGGGTCGAGGTGCACGTCCGCAACGTCGACGGGCAAGCCCCAGCGCTCGCGCAGGACGCTCGCCGCCGCGGCGGAGTCGCAGTAACCCCGCACGAGCAGGCCCCGCGGGCGTGCGCCCGCGCGGCACCCGACGCGCACCGTCGCCAGCGTGAACGCCCCCACCTCGCTGTCCGGCGCGTGCGTCACGTTGATGAGCAGCGTCGGGGGGATGCTGGGGTGCAGGGCGGGCGGCAGCAGGGCCTGGCGGTCGCCGCCGAGCTCGTAGTGGAGCTGCAGGTGCTGCGCCCCCTTCAGCTCCCAGGGCTCGGTGTCGAGGCTGGTCAGGAGCGGTGCGGTGTCGGCGATCGTCGAGAGATCGCGCGTTCCCGTCAGTGGCATCAGGCGCCACCCGCCGCCGTTGCGCCGGCCGGCTCGGGCGACGCGTCCTGCTGGAACTGCGGCATCACTTCCTTCGCGAACAGCCGCATGGACGCAAGCACGTCCTCCTGCGGGACCATCTCGTGCACGTTCAGCAGGAAGTTAATGCGGTCCACCCCCGCCTCTTCCCAGCGGGCCACGGCCTGCGCGACGCGGTGCGGGTCGCCGATCGTGAGCCCCTCGGGCACACGGCCCTCGGGGCCGCTCGTCGACTCCTGCCGCAGCTGGTAGAGCAGCCCCGGCGACAGGTACGACGGCGTCGGGAACGCCTGTCGCGTCGCCAGCGTCTGCTCCGAGAGGTAGTTGAACGTGCCTGCCATGCGCTGGCCCGTCGTGATGCCCTTCTCGTCGTCCTCGTGGCAATAGAGGAAGCTGACCGTGTTCACCTGCTCGTTCACGAACTCGCCCACCGGATCGCACGACTGGATGCGCTTGCGGTAGCCGGCGATCTTCTGCGCCTGCTCGCCCACCCCCCCGAACGAGAGCCCGAGGCTTCCGAGGCCGCGCTCGGCCGCGTCGATCTCCGTACCCACGCTCGTCACCGCCACCCACATCGGCGGATGCGGCTTCTGGTACGGCTTCGGCAGGATGGAGCGCTCGGGCATCGAGAACGCCCGCCCCTGCCAGCCAAAGCGCTCCTGCGTCCACATCTTCGGGATGACGCGCACGTACTCGTCCCAGGTCTTCTTCGTCTCGTCGGGGTTCGCGCCGAAACCGCCGAGCTCGGTCCACGTCGCCGAGCGGCCCGTGCCGAACTCCAGCCGTCCCCCCGATACGAGGTCGAGCACGGCCGCCCGCTCCGCCGAGCGGATCGGGTTGTTCAGCTCGGGGACGCACGTCACGATGCCGTGCCCCACCCGGATCTGCTTCGTCTGCATCGCGATCGCCGTCAGGAAGATCTCCGGCGCCGAGCAGTGCGAGTACTCCTCGAGGAAGTGGTGTTCCACCGCCCACGCCTGGTCGAAACCCAGCTCGTCCGCGAGCCGCGCCTGCTCCAGGCAGTTCTGGTAGACCGTGTACTCGGTCTCCGGGCCCCATGGACGCGGCACCGATATCTCGAAGAAGACGCCGAACTTCATACGTAGCTCCCCCCGCCGACCGGCCTGTCGCGGGTCACGGGCAATCGTGGGCGTTTTCGCCCTTCTTGTCGAACCCTCGCGCCCGGACCCGCTATCCTCCCGCCCCATGTCCGGCTTCGATGGCGTCCGCGCCCTCACCTTCGACCTGTTCGGCACCGTGCTCGACCTCGGCGGCAGCCTCGAGCCGCCCCTCGGGCGCTGGTTCGCCGAACGCGGCCTCGACGTCGACCCCGCGGAGTTCTGGGCGCAGTGGCGCGCTCGGCAGCGCATCGAGCAGTACCAGGACAACATCCTGCTGCTCGGCCACAGCGGCTACCTCGAGACCTGCCGGCGAGCCCTCCGCTACGTCCTCCGACTCAATCGCATCGACTTCGACGGCGGCGACGACGACGAGATCATGGCCTTCTGGCAGAACCTCGACCCCTTCCCCGAGGTGCTCCCCGCCCTCCACCGCCTCACGGAGCGCTACGACCTCGTCGCCCTCTCCAACGGCGAACCCCACTTCCTCGAGCACCTTGCCACGAACCGCATCGGCTGGGACTTCGACGCCATCATCTCCGTCGCCGAGGTCGGGGCGTTCAAACCCCACCCCGGGGTCTACCGCCATGCCGCCACAAGGCTCGGGCTCGAACCGGCCCAGTGCCTCATGGTTTCCGCCAACTCCTTCGATGTCCTCGGCGCCCGCGCCTGCGGCTTCCGCGCGGCCTTCGTCAACCGGCTGGACGCGCCCTACGAGGACTCGCCCCTCCAGCCAGACCTCACCGTCCCCACCTTCACCGAGCTCGCCGATGCCCTCCTCTGACCCCCGCCGGGCTCGCGGTTCCCGTTCCCGGGGCGTACGGTGCGCGCCGTGAGCGTTCCCCTGCCCCTCGAAGGTGTGCGTGTTGTCGACCTCACCGGCGTCTGGGCGGGATCGTTCTCGACCGCCATCCTCGGTGACCTCGGCGCCGAGGTGCTCAAGGCCGAGAACCAGTACGTCTGGCAGCCGCTCACCCGCGGGTCGCGCGCGCGCCCAACCCGGGCAGAGGTCAAGAACTACCCCAGCACCATCTGCTTTCCCAACAACGACCCCGGTAGCCGCTCCTGGAACTACTGCTCCCTCTTCGTGGGCATGTTCCGCAACAAGCGCAGCTTCACCGTCGACATCCGCCGCCCCGAGGGCCGCGAGATCCTCGGACGCGTCATCGCCCAGTCGGATGTGGTTATCGAAAACAGCCTTGCCGGAACGATGGAGAAGCTAGGCATCACCTATGAGTGGCTGCGTGAACAGCGCGACGACATCATCTTCGTGCGCGCCTCCGGCTACGGCCTGAGCGGCGACTACGCCGACGCCCGTACCCTCGGCATCCACCTCGAGAGCGTCATGGGCCACCAGATGCTCCGTGGCTACGAGGGCGAAGACCCCATCATCGGCCTCTTCGCCGCCGACTATGTGAGCGGCACGCAGATCGCGCTCTCCGTGCTCTTCGCCCTGTGGCACCGGAACAACACGGGCGAGGGGCAGCTCATCGAGCTTGCCCAGTCCGAAAACGCCGTCGCCATGTTCTCCCACGCGTACCTCGACTACTCGCTCACCGGCAACGTCCAGCGAGCCATCGGCAACCGTTCGGTCTACGCCGCCGAGGGGGTGGCCCCTTGCGGCGTCTACCCCTGTCTTCCCGACGAGCACCACGAGGAAGGTGGCGATTCCTGGATCGCCATCACCGTCTCCAGCGACGCAGAGTGGGAGGCCCTCCGCACCGTCATGGGCGACCCGGCCTGGGCTGCCGCGCCCGAGTTCGCAACGGGGAAGGGCCGGGCCTCCAGGCAGGACCTTCTCGACGAGAAGCTCGCCGAGTGGACGAGTACGTTCCGGGATGAGGCGCTCTTCCACCGCCTGCAGGAAGCGGGTGTCCCCGCTGCCCCGGTTCTCCACTCGTGGCGCGTGCTCGCCGACCCCCATGTGCAGTCCCGTGGCCTCTACCAGCCCTGCGAGCTGGAAGACGACATCGGTGAGTACGCCTACCCCGGACCCCTCTACGAATTGCCCGCCTCCGAGGGCGGCATCCGCCGCCCCCCCGTCGCCCTCGGCCAGGACAACGACTACGTCTACCGGGAGCTGCTGGGCGTCTCCGATGAGGAGTACGACCGCCTCGTCGCCGAGGGACACATTGCCACCGAGTACGACCAGTCCGTCCGCTGACTCGCCACCCGCGCGATCACATCCCGCCCGTATACTCCGCCGCCGCGCCGGAGGTGCCTGACCGTGACCCAGCCGCAGGCCGGAACCTCGCTCTGGAGAACCGTGACAGGCTCCGACCTCGATGCTGACTGGCTGGCCGATCGCCGGAGCATCGCCGCGACCTGTATCGCCGAGGTGCTCGGAACCTTCGCCCTCGTCTTCTTCAGCGCGGGCGCGGTGGCGGTCGACGCCGCCAGCGACGGCGCTGTCACGCCCGTGGGGATGGGGCTCGCGGCCGGCCTCGTCGTGGTCGCCGTCATCTTCGGACTCGGCCACGTCTCGGGTGCCCACATCAACCCCGTCGTCACGCTCGCTTTCCGCCTGTCCGGTCGCATCGGCTCGTTGCGGGCGCTCGTCTACGTGATCGCGCAGCTCGCCGGTAGCGTGCTCGCGGGGCTCGCCATCGTCGCGATCGTCGGAGATGCCGGCGACGCCGGGGCCACCGCTCCCCGTATCGGCGGCGTGGAGGCCGCGTTCCTCGCCGAGATCGTCCTGGCGTTCTTCCTCGTGCTCGTGCTCATGGGCGTGGCCACCGACGAGCGTGCCCAGGGCAGCTTCGCTGCCATCGCCGTCGGCTCCTACGTGGGCCTCGCCATTCTCGCCTGGGGTCCCGTCGGGAACGCCTCCATGAACCCCGCCCGCTCCCTCGGCCCTGCCATCTTCGGGTCGGAGTGGAGCGCCCACTGGATCTACTGGGTCGGTCCCATCGCCGGCTCGATCCTCGCTGTGCTCATCTACGCCCTCTTGCGGGCGGGCCGCTCCCCCGAAGCGGACTCGCGCTAGCGCACCCGGCGCGGCTCGAACGGCTATCCTGCGCGCCATGACCGCCCTCGACGCCTACCAGGCCCGCATCGATGCCGTGAACGCCCAGCGCGGCGAACTCGAACTGGTCGCGAACGACTCCGACCGCTGGAGCAAGTGGGCGGAGGCCTTCCGCTTCGACCCTCGCCGCGACCTGGACGCGAACGAGGAGGTGATCGCCGCCCTCATCCGGCCTGACGACCACGTCGTCGACGTCGGGGGCGGCGCAGGACGCGTGGGGCTGCCGCTCGCGCTCCGCTGCCGCGCCCTCACGAACGCGGAGCCCTCCCCCGGCATGGGCGACGAGTTCCTCGCCTCCGCCCGCGAGGCCGGCATCACCAACGCGACGCTCGAACGAGCCTCCTGGCTCGATGCCGAGGCTGAGGGCGACTTCGTCATCAGCGTCGATGTCGTGTATTTCGTGCGGGAAATCGACGAGTTCGTCCTGAAGCTCGACCGGGCCGCCTCGCGGCGCGCCGCCATCTGGATCTGGAGCCCGACGCCCCCCGCCCGCAACGCCCGCCTCTTCGAGATCGCCCACGGCGTCCCGTTGGAGTGCGCTCCCGACCATCGCGAGCTCCTCCCCGTGATGTGGGAAGCGGGCCTCCTTCCCGAGGTGCGCCTTCTGCCTGAGCCGTTCACCTGGCCCGAGCGCGCGGAGTTCCCCACGACCGAAGAGGAGGCAGTCGCGTTTGCGCTGGAAGATGTCGAGGCAACTGGCGTGTCGGGGGCCGGGGATCGCGTCTCCCGCCACCTCGGCGAGCTCTTCTCCCGCGATGGAGACGAGTGGCGTCCGAACTGGCGGCCTCCCCTGCAGGGGTTGCTGATCACCTGGGAGACCGGTGGTGCTGACGCCCGCTGATCTCGTCCTCTGCCTCGGCGCCGTCGGAACCGCGACCTTCGCGGAGCGCGTCCGCGCCGCCCGCGCCAACGGCTTCGCGGGCCTCTCCATGTGGATGTCGCACTACGACGAGGCCCGCGCCGAGGGACTCTCGAACGCCGAGATGCGCGCCATCCTCGACCGCGAAGGGGTCGTCCTCGCGATGCTGGAGTACATCACCGCCTGGGCCGAAGGCCCCGCCAACGGCGCTGCCATCGAAGAGGAGACGGCGCGCATCTGCGCGATCGCCGAGGAGCTTGGCTCCGACACCGTGCTGGCCGTGACCATGGAGCCCTCCACGGACACGGCTGCGGCCGCCGCTGGCCTCGCCATCGCCTGCGATGTGGCCGCTCGCCATGGACAGCGCCTCGGGGTGGAGTTCCTGCCCTGGACCGGCATCCCCAACGTGGCCACCGCCTGGCCCATCGTCCGCGACGCCGATCGCGCCAACGCCGGCCTCGTCCTCGACGCCTGGCACTGGTTCCGCTCCAGGCCCGACCCGGACCTGCTACGCGAGATTCCCGGCGAGAAGGTCATCCACCTCCAGATCAGCGACGCCCCCGCCGACCCCGCACCCAGAGTCATCGAGGAGACCATCGGCCACCGCCTCCTCCCCGGTCACGGCGATATCGACCTCACCGGTCTCCTCCGCATCCTCGACGACATCGGCAGGCAGGGGCCTACCGCCGTCGAGGTCTTCAGCGACTGGCTGCGCAGCCACCCCATCGAGGAGGGAGCTCGCCTCGCCTCCGAGGCTGCACGCTCCGTGCTCGCCGCCGCCCGATGACCGGCGGCGACCTCCTCCGCGACCTCCCCGACCATCTTCCCGAAGAGCTGGTTGAGACGCTCACCGAAAGCGACTCCGTGCGCATTGAGCGCATCGTCTCGACCGGCCACGCCTCCCCCGAGGGCTTCTGGTACGACCAGCCCCGGCGCGAGTTCGTCCTTGTCCTGAAGGGCCGCGCCCGCCTCGAATTCGCAGACGGCGAGTCGCTGGAGCTGGAGCCGGGCGGCTGGGCCGACATCCCCGCCCACCGCCGCCACCGCGTCGCCTGGACCGATCCCGAAGAGCCCACTGTCTGGCTCGCCATCCACTTCTGACCCGCCTGCCATCCCCCGCTGGCGCGTTAACCGATCACCTGCAACGCTGGATGTACAGCTTCTGCTGTCGCCAAATCCCCTTCGGGGGAGCGGGGGAACCGCCACATATGGGGCGTACCGCGAAAGCGGACGGCACCTCCAGTCGTAGCCCGACAGCTAACCCCGCCGGCGTAGGAGGGACCTCACGTGGGGGTCTCTCGATGCTTCGACTCGGTTCGCAGCGAAGCGCCCAGACCCGAAACGACCGTAAGCAGTCGTGTGACCCCGACGACGACACCTGGCGTTGTTCCCGTGGCGGGAACGCCGCCGCCATTGCTCATCGGAGGTGTATCTGTGATTGAGCATGAACTGGTTCGGTCGGTCCTTCTGGAGCGCGTCATCAAGGCAAACTCGCCTGAGGCTCGTTTCCGCAAGGAGTGGCAGGCCCTGCGCGCCGACGAGGCGCGCGCCCGCGACATCGAAGCGGAGGAGCATCCCGTCGACGTCTTCCTCAAGGGGAAGGAGCTTGAGCGGGCGGCGTAACCGCCTCTCCGCGGGGTCTCGCCTGAGCGCGGGGCTCCGGTCTGGGTAGAAACGCAAGGCGGGAGCCACTTGGCTCCCGCCTTTGTGATCCCGCGGGCGAAAATCCGTTCTATACTTGCGGACAACCGATCCATGGTCCGGGAGGGACGGTGCTCTACGGGAAGTGGCGCCCACGTGGATTCGAAGAGGTGGTCGGCCAGGACCACGTCGTCGAGACGCTGCGTAACGCCCTCGCGACCGACAAGGTCGCCCACGCCTACCTCTTCGCCGGACCCAGGGGCACCGGCAAGACCACCACCGCCCGGATCCTCGCCAAGGCCGTCAACTGCGGCGAGCTCACCAACGGCGAACCCTGCAACGCCTGCCGCTCCTGCGAGGCCATCAACCGCGGCGCCGCCCTCGACCTGATCGAGATGGACGCCGCCAGCAACCGCGGCATCGACGATGTCCGCGAGCTGCGCGACAAGATCGCCTTCGCCCCCAGCGACCTCGAGCGGAAGGTGTACCTCCTCGACGAGGTCCACATGCTCACGACGGGCGCCTTCAACGCCCTCCTCAAGACGCTCGAAGAGCCGCCTCCGCACGCCATCTTCATTCTCGCCACCACCGAGCTCCACGAGATCCCCGCAACCATCACCTCGCGCTGCCAGCGCTTCGACTTCCGCCGCATCCCCATCGAGGCGATGGTCGCCCGCCTGCGCTTCGTCGCCGAGCAGGAGGGGTACAGCGTCCCGGACGAGGGGCTGCTCGCCATCGCCCGCGAGGCCCGGGGCGCCCTCCGCGATGCCATCACGCTGCTCGAGCAGATCGCCTCGATGTACGGCTCCTCCCCCAGCACCGACGACGTGCTCGAATCGCTCGGCCTCGTGCGCGACGAGCGTACGGACAAGCTCGCGGGCGCCCTCGCCGAGCGTGACCTCGGCTCCGCCCTCGAGATCGCCCGCGAAGTGGCCGGCGACGGGCTCGATATCGCCCGCTTCACCCGCGAAACCATCGACACCCTGCGCGAGCGCCTGCTCGTCGCCGCGCGCGACCGCACGCCTGACCTCGGCGTCCTGACGACCGCCGTCGCCGAGCTTGCCGGCGCCGACTTCCGCCGCGACCCCGGCAGCCCCGTCCCCCTCGAAGTCGCCTGTGCGGCCGCCGTGCTCGGCCCCGCCCAGCCCGCTGCCGCTCCCGCGGGAGCCGCTGCCGGAGCGAACGGGCAACCCGCGCGAGGCGGCCAGCGACCCCAGCGCCGCCCGCAGGGCCGCCGCCGTGACCCGAAGGACGAGAGCCGCGAGGAGCGCTTCCTGCGGGAGCTGTACGAACGCTGCCGGATGACGCAGCCGGCACTTGCCGCCTGGCTCAACGGCTCCTGCGAGGTGCTCGCCATGGATGGTGACGAGCTCAAGCTGGGCTTCTACCATCCCATCCACATGCAGAAGATCGCGAACGATGGCCGCACGCTCGTGGAGCAGAAGGCGGAGGAGCTGCTGAAGCGCCCCGTGACCCTCGCCGTCGAGCGGATCGAGCGCAGTGCGCCCGCAAGCCGCCCGGCCCGGGGCGGGCATCTGGCGGCAGCCGCGCGTGAGATGGGGGCGAAGCCCGTCGAGTCCGGGCCCCCTCCGCGCCCACGCCCCACCGAGGAGGACTTCTGATGGCGAAGAGCAGCGGTCGCAATCGCTACATGCGGCGCGGTGGAGGCGGCGGCCAACGTGGCCGTGGCGCCGCCCAGACCGGCCAGCTCGCCGAGGCCCAGGCCATGCTCCAGCGCGCCCAGGAGGAGCTTGCCGCCAAGACCGTCGAGGGCAGCGCCGGCGGCGGCGCCGTCCGCGTCACCATGAACGGCGAGCAGAAGGTCCAGGCCATCGCCATCGACCCCGACGTGGTCGACCCCGAGGACGTGGAGATGCTGGAGGACCTCGTGCTGGCCGCCATCCACGACGCCTCCGAGCGCGCCAACGCCCTCCAGGCCGATTCCCTCGGGATGCTCACCGGCGGCCTCGACCTGCCGGGGCTCGGCGGCTGAGCGGGCGTGCCCGAGACAGGCGCGCCTGAGCCGATCGCCCGCCTGATCCAGGAGTTCTCGAAGCTCCCCGGGATCGGACCCAAGTCCGCCCAGCGACTCGCCTACCACGTGCTTCGCGCTCCCGAGGAGGACGCCCGCGCGCTCGCCGGGGCGCTCACCGACGTGAAGGAGCACGTCGTCCTGTGCGACACCTGCTTCAACATCACCGTCCGTAACCCCTGCACTCTCTGCGACGACGAGCAGCGCGACCGCTCGCTCGTCTGTGTCGTCGAGCAGCCCCTCGATGTGCTCGTCGTCGAGCGCACGGGCGGCTTCCGCGGCCTCTACCACGTCCTCCACGGCTCCCTGAACCCGATCGATGGCGTCGGCCCCGAGCAACTCCGCATCCAGGAGCTGCTCCGGCGCGTCGAGGTGGGCGGGGTTGTCGAGGTGATCATGGCCACCAACCCCAGCCTCGAAGGCGAGGCTACCTCGATGTACGTCCAGCGCCTCCTCCAACCCCTCGGGATTCGCGTCACCCGCCTCGCGCGCGGCCTCCCCAGCGGCGCCGACATCGAGTACATGGACGACCTGACCCTCTCCCGCGCGCTCGAGGGACGGCAGGAGCTGTAGCGTGGCCGCGCGTCCCCGCGTCTATCGCGCTGAAGGCGTCATTCTGCGTCGCCGCAACCTCGGCGAGGCCGACAGCATCCTCACGGTCTTCAGCGGCAACGAGGGCAAGTTCGAGGCCATCGCCCGCGGTGTGCGCAAGGCCCGCAGCCGGATGCGCGGCCACCTTGAACCGTTGACCCGCAGCCGCGTGCTCGTCGCCCAGGGACGCAACCTCGACGTCTTCACCCAGGCCGAGACCGTCGACGCCTACCGCCGCCTGCGCGAGAACCTCGACGCGAGCGCCGAGGCCCTCTACTGCCTCGAGCTCGTCGATCGCTTCACCGTCGAGCGCGAGCCCCTTCCTGAGCTCTACGCCCTGCTCCTGACCGCCCTGGGTCTGCTGGAAGAGGGGAACGGCGCCTCCGTGACCCGCCACTTCGAGCTGCGCCTGCTCGCCCTTCTCGGATACGAGCCGCACATCGATGGCTGCGTCCTCTGCGGCGACCGCCTCCCCGAGGAGGAGACGCTGCTTTCCCCCGGTGCCGGCGGGCTGGTCTGCCGCGGGTGCCGCGCGGAGGCCGGCGGGGGACGCATCGTGTCGGTGCCGGTCGTCAAGCTGATGCGCTTCGCGAGGCGCGCCACAGCGACGGAGTTCGTTGCCCTTGACGCTCCGCCCGAGGTCGAGCAGGAGCTGCGGGCGGCCGTCGCCGAGCTCGTCCGCTACCACCTCGACCGCGACCCCAACGCCCGCCGCTTTGTCGAGGGAGTAAACGCGCTCGAACGGAAGGACTAGCCGAGAACGCTCCCTGCTTTGACGAACGCGGTAGAATTGTTCGCACGAAGAGTCGCTCCCAGCGAGCGGAGGTTTTCCATGCCCCTCTACGAGTACTACTGCGGTCCCTGTCACGGAGTCTTCGAAGAGCTGCGCCCGATGCGGGAGGCCGGCGAGGCCGTCCCCTGCCCCGAGTGTTACGAGGACGCGGACCGCATCATGCCCACGTCCTTCGCGGCCTTCACCTTCCGCGATGGCTATCCTCGCAAGATTCCCGATGACGGCACCTACTGGCACCTGGGTCAGAAGGTCTCCAAGCGCGTCACCGGCGGGCGCCCGAACGAGCACCCCGAGATCAACAAGCCCAAGCCGAAAAAGGGCCTCACCCGGGGCGAGCGCTCGGCCCTCAACGACATGCGCGAAGTCGCCGCCAAGGGCGACCTCGTCGACCTGTACAACAACCCCATCTCCCCCAGGGAGGTGAAGCAGGCCTACGATCGCCGGGACGTGATCAAGAAGGGTGTGCCCGCGCGCATCCACAAGGACATGAAGAAGAAGTTCCGCTAGCTGCGACGGCTTAGCACGTAGCCGCTCAGCTCTTCGAGCGTGCGGCGAGCGTCGGTGGCATCGAGGGCCGAGAGGCCCTCGAGCGCGCGATCCACGAATTCTTGGGCTATTCCCTGCGCGCGTCCGATCGCGTCAGACGAGACAACCGACGCTAGCGCCTCAGGCAGGAACGCTGCCCGGTCGCCGTCCGCCGAGAGGAAGCTCCGTACCGGGTTCTCGCCGGGCGCCGTCTCCAGGTAGAACAGCGCCGGCAGCGTGATCGTCCCTTCGAGAAGGTCTCCCCCGGCCGGCTTCCCCATCTCCGCCTCGTCCCCGGTGAAGTCGAGGATGTCATCGACGATCTGGAAGGCCATACCGAGGTTGTAGCCGTAGCTTCGCAACGCCTCGACCTGCGCCTCGCTGCACCCTGCCAGCAGAGCGCCGCCCTGCGTCGAGTGCCCGAATAGCGCCGCCGTCTTGCCCCCGATGCGCCACAGGTAGTGCTGCACGTCGCGACCCACGTCGAACGCTGCGGAGTCCTGGTCGAGCTCCCCGTTCGTCATCTTCATCAGCGCCAGCGCGAACAGCCGCGTGACGGGCAGGCTGCCCGTGCGCGTCACCATCTCCGCCGCGTTCGCGAACATGAAGTCGCCCAGCAGCACGGTCAGGGCGTTGTCGAAGACCGCGTTCGCCGTCGGCCGCCCCCGCCGGCTCGTCGCCCCGTCGACCACGTCGTCGTGGACAAGGCTGGCCGTGTGCAGCAGCTCGATGGCCGTGCCCAGCGGCACCAGCCGGTTCAGGTTGTAGTCGCCGAAGGTGCCCGCCAGCAACACCAGCGCCGGCCGCAGCCGCTTGCCCCGCGGCGCCAGGGCGTGGTCCAGCATCAGGCGCAGGGGCGCGAGGTCGACCCGCTTCACCGACTCCAGCAGATCCTCGACGAGGATCAGGTCCTCGGCGACCGGGCCGTAGAGCGCCTGTGGCTGCGTTTGCGTCATGCGCTCGCCTCCACCGCCGCCGGCACCCCGAAGAGCGCTTCCGCGTTGGCCGTCGTCGCCTCGGCCACGGCCTCGACGCTCACGCCCCGCGCTTCCGCCACTACCTCGGCTGTAACCCGCACGTTCGCGGGCTCGTTGCGCGTGCCTCGCCGCGACTGCGGCGGCAGCGCCGGGCTGTCCGTCTCGATCAGGAGCGAGGTGAGCGGAAGCCCCGCCGCCACCTTGCGCGCCTCGTCGTTGCGCGGGTAACCCGCCGAGCACGTCAGCGAGACCAGGAACCCCATCCCGGCATACCGTCGTGCCTGCTCCAGCGTGCCCCCGAACGCGTGCAGGACGCCCGGCGATCGTCCCTGCGCCGCCAGCGGCGACTCCGCCGCGAAACCCGCGAGGTGCGGCTCGAGGTCTTCTTCCGCATCGCGAGAGTGGACCGATACCGGCAAACCTAGCCGGGCTGCGATCGCGAGCTGTGCGTCGAAGATGCGGCGCTGCACGTTGCGGGGCGACAGATCCCGGTAGAAGTCGAGCCCGATCTCGCCGATTGCCGCCACGTTCCCCCAGCCGGCCAGTTCTTCGATGCGATCGAGCGCATCCTCGCTCGCCTGTGACGCCTCGTGCGGGTGGAAGCCCGCCGTCGCGAGCAGCCGCGGCGAGTCTGTGCCCGCGGCCAGCGCGATTGCGGCCTCGCTCGACGCCACATCCTCGCCGCACACCACCACCGTGGTCACGCCGGCCGCCGCCGCCCGTGCGAGCACCGCCTCGCGGTCCTCGTCGAAGCGCGCGTCCTGAATGTGGCTGTGGGAGTCGAAGAGGCGCATCAGGTCGCGACCGGTTCGGGCACGTCCAGCTTGCGGTAGAGCGCGCCCCCCTCGCCGAGCGCGCGCCCGGCGGGCACGTCCGTGAGCATCCAGCCCGCCGACTCGGGCGTGCCCTCGTGCCCGAGCGTCGCGTGCAGCGTGCTCGTGGAGAAAGGGAGGATCGGGTGCAGCAGCGCCGTCAGGCCGGAGATAGCCTGCAGCGCGGTGTAGAGCGTCTCGGCGGCGTGCGCGCGGTCTTCCTTCACCGCTCGCCAGGGAGCGCGCTCGTCCAGGTACTTGTTGGCCGCTTGCGCGACGGCCAGTGCCTCCCGCAGCGCTCCCCGGAACTGGCAGGCGGCGTACTCGGCGCCCGCCCGCTCGAACCCCTCGCGGAGGGTTGCCAGCAGCGCTTCGCTTTCCGGCCCCGGTGTCCCCGGATCGGGAACGACGCCGTCGAAATTGCGCCGGATCATCGCGAGCACGCGGTTCGCCAGGTTCCCCCACGTCGCGATCAGGACCTCGTTGTTCGCGCGGATCAACTCCTCCTCGCGGAACTCGGAGTCGCTCGTCTCCGGCATGATCTGCGTCAGGTAGAAGCGCACGACGTCGGCGTCGTACGTGTCGAGCAGGTCGAGCAGCCACGTCGCCGTGCCCTTCGACTTGCTCTGCTTCTGCCCCGCTGAGAAGTTCACGTACTGGTTCGCGGGAACGTCGTGCGGCATGTTCAGGCCGCCGTAGCCCAGCAGCATCGCCGGCCAGATGAGCGTGTGGAAGACGATGTTGTCCTTGCCGATGAAGTAGTACGCCTTCGTGTTCTCGTCTTCCCAGTAGAGCCGCCACGCCTCCGGGTCGCCGCTCTGCCTGGCCCACTCCTTCGCCGCCGAGAGATACCCGATGACGGCGTCGAACCAGACATAAATCCGCTTGTCCTCGTACCCCTCGACCGGCAGGGGCACGCCCCAGTTGATGTCCCGGGTGATCGCGCGGTCCTTCAGCCCCTCTTCGAGGATGCCCAGCGTGAAGTTGGAGACGTTCCGCCGCCAGTGCGGCTGCGCACTCACCCACTCGCGAAGCTGCTCATTGAACGCCGAGAGCCGCAGCATGAAGTGCTCCGACTCGCGAACCTCGGGCGTCGCCCCGCTCACCTTGCTGCGTGGCTCGATCAGGTCGATGGCGTCGAGCTGCGACCCGCACTGGTCGCACTGATCGCCGCGCGCCTCCTTGTACCCACAGAGCGGGCAGGTGCCCTCCACGTACCGGTCGGGCAGGAACCGCTTCGCCTCGGGGTCGTAGAGCTGGTCCTGCGTGCCTGTGTAGAGCAGGTCTTTCTCCAGCAGCCGCGTGAAGAGGTCCTGCGTCGTCTCGTAGTGGTTGTCGGTCAGCGTCGTCGTGAACAGGTCGAACGAGATGCCGAAACGCTCCCACGCCTCCAGGATCTTCGGGTGGTAGCGGTCGATCACCTCTTGCGGAGTGATGCCCTCGTTGTCCGCGGCCACGGTGATCGGCGTCCCGTGGCAGTCCGAGCCGGACACCATGAGCACGTCGTTGCCGCGCATGCGGTGGTAGCGGGCGAAGATATCGGCGGGAAGGTACGCTCCTGCCGCCTGGCCTGCGTGCAACAGGTAGTTCGCGTACGGCCATGCCACCGCCACGAAGATGCGTTCGGCCATGGGTTCCCCTCTGGAGCGCTCACGCGAGTCTAGCACCGTGTCGCTTTAGGGCTTAGGGCGGGTAAAGGATGCCCTTCCTATTTCTTCTCCTCCGGCCAGGCCTCGTACGCCTCTGCCCGCGACACCCCGAACCGTCGCGCAGCCGCGCTCGCCGCTGCGCTGCGCTGCGCGCCCGCCCCCCGCATCTCCCCCAGGTAGGCGCGGAGCTCACGCTCGTCGCTCCCTGCCGCCCAGCCCCGCGCGTCGACCACCACCGTGCACTCCCCCCGCGTCTCCCGGAACCGTTCTGCCAGCGCCGAAGCCGCCCCCCGCGCCGCCTCCTCGTGAACCTTCGTCAGCTCGCGACACACGACCGCCGGCGGGTCGTCGAGTGCATCCGCCACGTCCGCCAACGATGCCGCCAGCCGCCGCGGGCTCTCGAAGAAGACGAGCGTCTCCGCCGCTTCGGCCGCCTGCGCCAGGCGCCGCCGCCGCTCTCCCTGTCCCCGTGGCAGGAAGCCGAGAAAGTGAACGTCGCTCCCCCCGAACCCCGCCACCGACACCGCCGCCGCCAGCGCCGACGGTCCCGGCACCGCGAACACGGGGATGCCCCCGTCGTGCGCCGCCTCCACGGCCCGCGCTCCGGGGTCCGCGATCAGCGGCGTTCCGGCGTCGGAGGTCAGCGCCACGACCCCCTCCCGCGCCGCATTCAGCAAGCGCGGGATTCGCGCCTCGACGTTGTGCTCGGTCACGCTCAGCGCCGTTGCGTGAGTCTCGACCCTTGTCGCGAGCGTCCGCAGCACGCGCGTGTCCTCGGCGGCGATAAGCGAGGCCGCCTGCAGAACCGCCGCCGCGCGCTCGCTCAGGTCGCCCAGGTTCCCGATGGGCGTGGCGACCACGTAGAGGCCGGGTGCGAGTTCATTCATGCTTCGGTCAGCTTCACAGAAGCGCGCGACGAGCGCGAATTCTGGTCCTCGTTTCATTGACCCTACACGGGCCCCCGCGATACGCTTTCTGCATAGCCGTGACACTCCCATTCGAGTCATTCACCACCGAACGGAAGTGGCTTCGGTGAGCCCCGACGCCGCATCCGCAACCCTCGCCGCGCCTGATTCGCCAGAGCGCGGCGTTTTGCATACCCAGGAGGAGGGTTTGTCCGTGCCCGCACCGCGTTTCAAGCAGCTCAAGCACGCCTACGGGTTCGACGATGTCGCCATCGTTCCCGGCGAGGTCACGATCAACCCCGAGCTCGTCGAGATTGGCCTGGACATCGGGCAGTTCCACTTCGGGCTCCCCTTCATTGCCTCCGCCATGGATGCCGTTGTCGATCCTGAGTTTGCCCTGCTGATGCACGAGGCGGGCGGCCTCGGCGTCCTCAACCTCGAGGGCATCTGGACCCGCTACGACGACCCCCGCCCCATCCTCGACGAAGTCGCATCCGTCAATCGTGACGAGGCCACGGCCATCCTCCAGTCCGCCTTCCAGCAGCCCATCCGCGACGACCTCATCGCCCAGCGCATCAAGGAGATGAAGGCGGGCGGCGCCGTCGCCTCCGTGTCGGTGACCCCCAAAGCCACCAAGCAGTACGCGCCCCTCGTGCAGGAAGCCGGCGCCGACATCCTCGTCGTGCAGAGCACGGTCACCACGGCCCGGCACGAGTCCACCAGCATCGAGGGTTTGCGCTTCGAGAAGCTCTTCGAACACATCCACATCCCCGTCGTCGTCGGGAACACCGTCGGCTTCAGCGCCACCCTCGAGGTGATGCGCTCCGGCGTCGCCGGCGTCCTCGTGGGTGTGGGGCCGGGAGCCGGTTGCACCAGCCGCGAGGTCCTCGGCATCGGCGTTCCCCAGGTCACCGCCACCATCGACTGCGCAGCCGCCCGCGAGGCCTACCTCGCCGAGACCGGCAACTACGTGCCGATCATCACCGACGGCGGCATCCGCACCGGCGGCGACGTCTGCAAGTGCTTCGCCGCCGGCGCCGACGGCGTCATGATGGGCTCGCCCTTTGCCGCTACCACCGAAGCGCCCGGCCGCGGCTACCACTGGGGCATGGCCACCTCCCATGCCGACCTCCCCCGCGGCACCCGCGTCTTCGTCGGCGTCAACACCACCCTCCAGAAGACGCTCTTCGGTCCCACCAGCCGAACCGACGGCACCGAGAACCTGGCCGGCGCCCTCAAGACCGCGATGGGCATGTGCGGTGCGCACACCATTCGTGAGTTCCAGGACGCCGAGATGGTGATCGCGCCCTCCATCAAGACCGAGGGCAAGATCTACCAGTTCGCGCAGGCCGAATCGTAGGCCACGCGACGCCGCTCTTCGTTCGCCCTCGAGCCGTGCTCCCGGCGCTGCTTGCTCTGGGAACCCTCGCGTCCCTCTTCGCCCTCGGCGCCGGCGAGACCGCCAGCGCTCACGACGACTGCCCCCATTTCGACCTCGATGACCTGTTTGCCTCGGCCGAGGACGTCGACGTCATCGTTGTCGGTGAGCTCGTGACCGAGGCGGGAACGCCCGCGATCGCTCCCGAGGCCTACCTGAAGGGCCCGGCCATCGCCGAGGCGCTCCCCCTGTCCGACCGCCCCACCGAGTGCGACCGCGCCGTCCTCCCCGCCGAAGGCGCCCGCGTGCTCGCGGCGCTCCGCCACGAGGGTGGAGCGTTCCAGTGGCCCGTCCCGGCCGCCCTCTTCGTGATTCACGATGGGGTCGCCACGAACGGCGGCGAAGCCCCCGTTTCGCTCTCCGAGGACGACCTCGTGACGCGCATCCGCGAGGTCACGGGCCAGTACGCCGTGCTCGCCACAGACGAGTCCGAAGGCGCGTCGATCGACTGGCTCCGGGTCGTCCTGCCCGTCACCCTCGCGGCCATTGTCATCCTCGCGATCGCGCTCGTCCTGCTGCGTATCTGGCACCGGATCGATCCGGAAGGCTAGAGCAGCTCCTCCAGCATCCGCGCGACCGAGTCTTCCTCGTCCGGCAGCGATTCGTCCGCTGCTTTCCGGGCGTAGCGGTCGGCCTTTGCGGTGGCGATGCCCCGACCGGCCCACGCCAGCATCGACGCGTCGTTCACGCTGTCCCCGATCGCCAGCGTCTCCGCGGCCGAGATCCCGAGGTCCCTCGCGACGAACGCTACCCCGTTCGCCTTCGTGGCCTCCGGCGCCAGCGCCACGGTCACGAACGGGAAATCGAGCACGTGAAGCGTGTTCCCGAAGTGCTCGACCAGCTCGTCGTGAACCTCCGACGACGCCTCGCGGTCGCTCAGGATGCCGACACCGCTCGGGTCGATGCCGAGCGTCTCCGGCTCGGGGTGGTACTCGGCCGTGACGTCGCCGAGGCTCGCGTAGTAGTCCGTGGCGGGCGACTGCTCCGTGGCCGCGTACCGCTCCGCGCTGAACCACTCGTACTGGTAGCCCGCTTCCCGGGCATAGGCCGTCACCGCCAGCGCCAGCTCCCGGTCCAGCTTGATCTCACGCAGCAGCGTCCCGTCCGCGTTCGCGATCAGGCAGCCTTCCTGCGCGATGAAGGGCGTGTCGAGACCCAGCTCCCGGGCGATGCTCATCACACCCGCCCGCATCCGTCCGCTGGCCAGCACCACCGTGCGCCCGTCCTCGACCAGTGCCGTGACGGCCGCCCGGACGCGCGGCGAAAGCTCGCCCTTGTATGTGCCTTCGTACGGCAGAAGCGTGCCGTCGATGTCGAGCGCGACCAGCCTCACTCCCACCGCGCAGTGACCACCCGTTCCCAGCCCGCCAGGTCGTGCACGATGCCGGCCCTCGCCCCCAGCCGCTCCGCTTCCTCCGCGACGCGCCCGGCCTGTCCCATCCCCACCTCGAACGCCGCCAGCCGCGGCCGCAGCCGGGCCCCGCAGTCCGCGAGCAGCCCCCGCACGAGGTCGAGCCCGTCCGTCCCCCCGTCCAGCGCGACCCGCGGCTCCCACTGCCGCACTTCCGGCTGCAGCCCTTCGATGTCACATGCCGGCACGTACGGCAGGTTCGCGAGCACGATGTCGGCGGTGGCAACACCCGCGGCCAGATCGCTCTGCACGAGCGAGACCGCCACGTCGTGCCGCGCGACGTTCAGCGCCGCGATCCGCAGCGCGTCGGCGCTCACGTCCGCCGCGATGACGTTCGCCCCCGGAGAAGCGCTCGCCACGGCGATCGCGATCGCCCCGCAGCCGGTGCCGACGTCCAGCACGGTCGCATCGGGTGTTTGCGCAAGCTCCGCCGCGCCGATCTCGACCAGCAATTCCGTTTCCGGCCGGGGGATGAGCGTGCCCGGCCCCACCAGGAACTCCAGCCCGTGGAACTCGCGCATGCCCGTGAGGTACGGGGCGGGTTCCCGCCGCAGCCGGCGCGCCACCAGCGCATCGAGCTCCTCACAGGCCCCCTCGGCGACGGGCTCGTCGGCGAAGTAGGCGCTGCGGCTGAGGCCGCCCGCGTGGCGGGTGAGCACCTCCGCCTCCAACGCTGCGTCGGGAATCCCCGCGGCTTCCAGCTCGGCGCGAACGCGGGCCGCCGCCGCGCGCGCCTTCACGCCGTGGCCTGCAGCTTTGCCGCCTCTTCCGCCGCCGCCACCGCGTCGATGATGTCGTCGATGTTCCCGTCGAGCCGGTCGGGAATGTTGTGCACCGTCAGCCCGATGCGGTGATCGGTGATGCGGTCCTGCGGGAAGTTGTAGGTCCGGATCTTCTCGCTCCGGTCGCCGCTCCCCACCTGCGTGCGGCGGTCGGCTGCCAGCTCGGCGTCCTGCTTCTCCTGCTCCATCGCCAGCAGCCGCGAGCGCAGAACCGTCATCGCCTTCGCCCGGTTCTTCAGCTGGGAACGCTCGTCCTGGCAGACCACCACCTGGCCCGTGGGGAGGTGTGTCAGCCGAACCGCCGTCGCGACCTTGTTCACGTTCTGACCGCCCGCGCCGGACGCATGGAAGATGTCGACCCGCAGGTCCTTCTCGTTGACCTCGACGTCGACGTCCTCCGCCTCGGGCAGGACCGCAACCGTGGCGGTCGAGGTGTGGATGCGCCCCTGCGCCTCCGTCTCGGGGACGCGCTGCACGCGGTGAACGCCGCTCTCGTACTTCAGCCGCGAGAAGGCGCCCTCGCCCGTCACGCTGAAGATGACCTCCTTGTACCCGCCGATGCCTGTCTCGGAGATGCTCAGCACCTGTGTGCGCCAGCCCCGACGCTCGCCGTAGCGGTAGTAGGCGCGGTATAGCTCCTGCGCGAAGAGCGCCGCTTCCTCTCCCCCGGCGCCCGCGCGAATCTCCATGATGACGTTGCGGCTGTCGCGCTCGTCCTTGGGCAGGAGCGCCCGCAGGATCGCCTCGTCGAACGCCGCCAGGCGCCCGTCCGCTTCCCGCAACTCCGTCTCGGCCAGCTCGCGCAGCTCGTCGTCGCCTTCGTCCAGCAGCTCCTGGGCGTCTCCCCTGGCAGTCTCCGCCTGCGTGTAGTCGTCCAGCAGCTGGACGATCGGCGCGAGGTCGGAGCGCTCCTTCGCAAGCTGGGCGACCTTGTCATAATCTGCCGCGACCTCGGGCAGCCCCATCTCCTCCGTAACCGCGTCGAAGCGAACCCGGATGTCGCTGAGCCTCTGGCGAACGGCGTCGTCCATCGCTCTATTCTGCGGGCGGAACGAGCTTCGCGCTCGGTTAGCGCAGCTGCTGCCCGAGCCGGGCGGCGATATCTCCTAGTGGCACGTCCACCTGGTCGCCCTCCTCGCGCAGGTCCTTCAACGCCACCACGCCCCGCTCCGCCTCATCCTCCCCGATGATCACGGCGAATCGCGCCCCGCTCCCGTTCGCCCGGCGCATCTGCGCCTTGAACGAACGCCCCGACTCCCCCAGCACCGTGGCGAACCCCGCCGCTCGCAGTTCTGCTCCCGCGCGCACAGCCGTCCGCGCCCCTGCCTCCCCCGCGTGGACCACGAAAGCATCCGGCGCGCCCGCCTCAGTGAGCGGAAGCTCCTGACGCTTCATCTCGATGATCACCCGCTCCAGCCCCGTCGCAAACCCGCTCGCCGGGGTCGGCTTCCCGCCGATAGTCTCGATCAAGCCGTCGTACCGCCCCCCTGCCCCGATAGAGCTCTGCTGCCGTCCGTCGCCCTTCGGGACGATCTCCCAGACCGTGCGGTTGTAGTAGTCGAGCCCCCGCACGAGCAGCGGGTCGACCACGAAGGGCACGCCCGCGGCCGTGAGGCCGTCCTTCACGCCCTCGAAGTGCGCTGCCGCCGCCGGGCTCAGGTCGTCGATCATCGTCGGGGCGCCCTCGCGCAACTCCTGGTCGCGCGCGTCGTTGCTGTCGAGCAGCCGCAGCGGGTTTCGGTCGAGCCGCCGCTGGCTGTCCTCGGAAAGCTGGTCGCGCAGGGGCAAGTAGTAGTCCCGCAGCCGCTCGAGGTAGGCGCGCCGCGCCTCGAGGTCGTCGATGCTCCCCAGCCGGATTTCCAGATTCTCCAGCCCGAGCCGCTCGTAGAAACGCCAGTGCAGCTCGATCAGCTCCGCATCGACCAGCGCCGTGCCCGAGCCGAGCACCTCGCAGTCGAACTGGTTGAACTGGCGCAGCCTGCCCAGTTGCGGCCGGTTGTAGCGGAACATGCGCGCGATCGTGAACAGGCGGACGGGCTGCGGCCGGCTCGCGAGACCGTGCTCCAGGTAGGCCCGGCAGATCGCCGGTGTCGCCTCGGGGATCAGCGAGAGCGCCTCGCCACCCTGGTCCTGGAAGCTGTACATCTCCTTCTCGACGATGTCCGTCGTGCCACCCGTGCCCTTCTCGAACAGGGCGGCGTCCTCGAAGGTGGGCGTGTCGAGACGTTCGTAGCCGAACAGCCGTGTCACCTCTTCGGCGGCGTCGTCAATCGCGCGCCAGTACGGCTGCTCCTCGGGGAGGATGTCCTCTGTCCCTCGCGGCGTCTGGAACCGTCCGCTCATGCCCGTCCCGTCAGGTCGTGATGGGGTCGCCTGCTAAGATACTGGCAGAAACGGGGCAACGAGAAAGCGTGTGAGCGTCCTGGAGCGTTCTCCGGAATCCCCGGCCGTCGCCGACCTGCTTGAGCGTGTCCGCACCTACCTCCCCGAGGACCGCATCGAGCTAATCGCCGACGCATACGAGTTCGCCGAGTCCAGCCACGACGGCCAGATGCGCCGCACCGGCGATCCCTACATCTCCCACCCCCTCGAAGTCACCAAGCTCGTCGCCGGCCTTGAGCTGGACCAGCCCTCCCTCATCGCCGCCCTCCTCCACGACGTGCAGGAGGACTGCGACGTCCCCAACGAGGAGATCGCGAAGCGCTTCGGCACCGAATCCGCCGAGCTCGTCGAAGGACTGACCAAGCTCGGCAGCCTCCCCCTGCGCGTCACCGAAGAGGAGGGCGGAGGTGTCCAGGCCCAGAACCTCCGAAAGATGCTCCTCGCCATGGCCGCCGACGTGCGCGTCGTGCTCATCAAGCTCTGCGACCGCCTCCACAATATGCGCACGCTCTACGCCCTCTCCGATGACAAGCAGCGCCGCATCGCCCGCGAGACGATGGAAATATTCGCCCCCCTCGCGACGCGCCTCGGCATCTGGCAGATCAAGTGGGAGCTCGAAGACCTCGCCTTCCGCTACCTCGAGCCCGAGCGCTACCAGGAGATCGCGACCCGCCTCGATGCCACCCGTCTCGCCCGCGAGCGCTACATCGAGGACGTCGCCGCCGGCCTCCGCGTCCAGCTCGACGACGCGCGCATCGAGGCGGAGGTCACGGGTCGGGCGAAGCACATCTACTCGATACACCAGAAGGCCCGCCGCTACGGTCGCGAGGCCAAGTCGTTCGACCAGATCTACGACCTCCTCGCTCTCCGCATCCTCGTGAAGGACGTGGCCGGCTGCTACGCCGCCCTCGGCGTCGTGCACGCCACCTGGCGCCCCCTCCCCGGTCAGTTCGACGACTACATCGCCAGCCCCAAGGCGAGCATGTACCAGTCCCTGCACACCACCGTCATCGGTCCCGGCGCCCGCCCCTTGGAAGTGCAGATCCGCACCTACGACATGCACCGCGTGGCCGAGTACGGCGTCGCCGCGCACTGGCGCTACAAGGGCGCCACCGACCGCTCCGCCCAGGACGAGGAGCGTATCGCCTGGCTGCGCCAGCTCCTCGAGTGGCAGCGGGAGCTCTCCGGAGCCGAGGAATTCGTCGAGAGCGTCAAGACCGACGTGTTCGACGACCAGGTGTTTGTGCTGTCGCCCAAGGGCGACGTGCTCGACCTCCCCACCGGCGCCACCCCTCTCGACTTCGCCTACCGCATCCACACCGACCTCGGCCACCAGACCATCGGGGCCAAGGTCAACGGCAAGATGACGGCCCTCAACTCCTCCCTCCAAAACGGCGACGTCGTCGAGATTATGCGCAGCCGTTCCCGCAGCGGCCCCTCGCGAGACTGGCTCAGCGAGAATCTCGGCTACCTCCAGACCACCACCGGCCGCCAGAAGGTGCGCCAATGGTTCCGCAAGCAGCGCCGTGCGGAGAGCATCGAACGGGGCCGCGAGATGCTCGAACGCGAGCTCCGTCGCCTCGCGTTCGACCTTGCCGACCATCAGGACGAGGTGCTCGCCCTCTTCCCCGGCAAGACCTGGAACGAGCTCATGGCCAACATCGGCTATGGCGACATCAGCGTGGAGTCCGTCGTCCGGAAGGCGAGCACCCTGCTCCAGAAGCACCAGGAGCCCGACGAGATCGACGAGATTCCCCTCGGGCGCCCCTCCCGGCGAGGCACGGGCGCCGGCCTGCGCGCCCTCGGCGCGGGAGGTCTCGAGACGACGCTCGCGCGCTGCTGCAATCCCGTCCCCGGCGACAGCGTCCGCGGCTACGTGACCCGCAGCCGCGGCGTCACAGTCCACCGCTCCGACTGCCACAACGTCCTCAATGAACGCGAGCGCGACCGCCTCATCGACGTCGACTGGGGGCCGACGGAAGAGCAGCGCTACCCTGCCACCGTCCAGATCGATGCCTGGGACCGGGTGGGCCTGCTGCGCGATATCAGCACAGTCGTCGCCGCCGAGGACGTGAACATGGTCAACGTGAACACGACCAAGAACGGCAACGGAACCGTCTCGGTGCTGGCGACCCTGGAGACGAGCGGGCTCTCGCAGATTTCGCGGCTGCTCACGCGCATCGAGACGATTCGCGGCGTGCGCAACTGCGCGCGCAAATCCAGCTAGGCAGCTAGGACGCGCGCCGCGCCAGCTCCTGGCGCCGCGTGGCGAGGGGTTCCACGCGGCCCAGGGCCGGACGCAACTCTCCTCGAACGGGCTCCCGTGGCTGCCACAGCGTCACGCGCGCACCACTCTCGTGGCGCAGCCCACCCCGACGCGTTGCTCCCCGCCGCGGAAGCATGGAGCGAAGCGTCGCCCCAAGGAGCGCCACCGCGGCGCCGGCGAGCAGTACGTCGAAGATGATGGTGGGAATCGTGTTCACCATGGCTAGCACATCCGTTCGCAGGGTCCGCATACCGTAGCGAACACCCGTTCGCCTGTCAACACAAATGTTCGAACGGGTTTGGCGCCTACTCAGCCCGCTCCCGGTACTGCAGCGCCTCCGCTACGTGCGTGGTGCCGATCGCGTCGCTTGCCTCGAAGTCCGCAACCGTGCGCGCGACCTTGAGCACGCGGTGGAAGGCCCGGGCCGAGAGCGCCATCTGGGCCGTCGCCTGGCTCAGGATGCGCTGAGCCGGTTCGTCCAGCTTCCACTGCGCGTGCTCGCGCACCTCCGTCGGTCCCATCTCCGCGTTCAGGCGCGTGCCTGTCCCGGCGAACCGCTCCTGCTGTATCTCGCGCACCGCCCGAACCCGCTCCGCCGCCACCGACGACGGCTCGCCGCGCGCCCCTGCCGCCAGCTTCTCGTACTCCACGCGGGGCACGTCGATGAAGATGTCGATGCGGTCCAGCACCGGCCCCGAGACGCGCCGCTGGTAGCGGGCGGCCGCGTTCGGGGGACAGCGACACTCCCGGATCGGGTCGCCCAGGTACCCGCACGGACACGGATTCTGCGCCGCCACCAGCGCGAAGCTCGCCGGGAACGTCGCCGACTGCCGCGCCCGGCTGATTGTCACGATGCGGTCCTCCATCGGCTGGCGCAGCACCTCCAGCACCTGCGTGCCGAACTCCGGCAGCTCGTCGAGGAAGAGCACGCCGTGGTGGCTCAGCGTGATCTCGCCCGGACGCGGCACCGAGCCGCCCCCCACCAGCCCCGCGTGCGAGATCGTGTGGTGCGGCGCCCGGAACGGCCGTTCGCGCAGCAGTCCCGTGCCCGAGGGCAGGAGCCCCGCGACGCTGTAGATGCGCGTGACCTCCAGCGCCTCGTCGTTCGTCATCGGTGGCAGGATGGAGGGGATGGCCCTGGCCAGCAGCGTCTTGCCGCTCCCCGGCGGGCCACGCATCAGGAGGTTGTGACCGCCCGCCGCTGCCATCGCCAGCGCTCGCTTGGCGTGCTCCTGCCCGATCACGTCCGCGAGGTCGGGACCGGCCGGTTCCGTTTCCTCCGCGTCGTCCGGCGGCGCATACGGTGCGATCGGTGCCTTCCCGAGCAGATGCGCCGCGAGCTGCGTCAGCGACTCCACGGGGAACACCTCGAGCCCCTCGACAAGCGCCGCCTCGGGAGCGTTCGGCACGGGGACGAATGCCCGCCGCGCCCCGTGGTCGCGCGCGACCGCCACCATCGGCAGCGCCCCCCGCACGCTGCGCACTTCCCCGTCGAGCGCCAGCTCCCCCACAAACACCGCGTCGGCGAGGTCCGACTCCACCTGCCCGCTGGCCACCATCACGCCGGCGGCGATGGGGAGGTCATAGGCCGGCCCTTCCTTGCGCAGGTCGGCGGGCGCCAGGTTCACCACGATGCGGCTGTTGAACGGCCACGTGAGCGCGCTGTTGCGGATCGCCGCCCGCACCCGCTCCTTCGATTCCTGGACGGCCGCGTCGGGCAGCCCCACGATCGCCGTCGTCGGGTTCTGGGCGCGCGAGATGTCGACCTCGACGTCCACCATGACCCCATCGAGCCCCACGACCGCGCTCGACTGCACTCGCGCAAGCATTGCCGCAGTCTGACGTTCTCTGGCAACGGTAGCAACTGCGAAAGGTTGCCTTTCCCTGCCCCGGCGCGCGGCCCCTTCGCCAGCACGCGGGAGGGAAATCGCGGCTCTAGAGGTTCGCCCTTCGAACCTCGTAGAATGCTGCCCACTCTAGGTCAGACGGAGGAAACCGCCATGAGCGCCCCCAATGTCCTGCTTGCCTCAAAGGGCCACCCCTTCCAGCGCGAACCCTTCTTCCAGATGTTCGATGCCTTCCAGCAGGAGGGCGAGATCTCGGCCTGGACACACGTCGAGCAGCCGGCCGCCCAGCTCTTCTTCCAGCCCGAGAACTCCCGCGACTACGACTGCATCGTCGACTACTCGATGCCGGGCGTCTTCGGCGTTGGCGGCCCGCCCGATCCTCCGGAGGCGCTGAAGGACGGCTACATGCGCCTCACCGAAGAAGGCAAGGGCCTCGTCATGATCCACCACAACATCTGCTCCTGGCCCGGCTGGGAGGAGTACGCCGAGATCATCGGTGGCCGCTTCTTCTACAACCCCGGCAGCCTGCGCGGCGTCGACTACCCCGACTCCGGCTACCTGCTCGCGGCCAACCACACCTGCACCGTCGTCGAGGAAGAGGCGGACCATCCCGTCCTCGAGGGCGTCGATCCCGCGTTCGAGTTGCAGGACGAGATCTACCTCGCCCCCTACCACGAGGACAGCCTCGTGCCCCTCGTCCGCAGCGACTTCGACTTCACCTACAAGAACTTCTTCTCGCCCTCGCTCGTCGTGAACCACGGCCGCATGTACGAGCGCGGTGACTGGACCCACCCGCCGACCCCGAACCTGGTCGTCTGGGCGAAGAACTACCGCAACAGCCCCATCGTCTACGTGCAGGCGGGCGACGTGCCCACCTCCTACAACAATTCCAACTACCGCCGGCTGCTCGCCAACGCCATCAAGTGGGTCGCCTCCGACGAGGCCCACGAGTGGGCGCGCGCGCGCAACGCCGCCGCGGTTTCCTAGGGGAGGGAAGCGAATCATGGCCAGCAACTACGTGCTTGAGAACCTGGAGAAGTATCACTGCGGCCCCGGCGGCTGCGACTTCTCCGCCGGCTCGACCTGCTCCAAGTGCCCGAAGGAGAACACGCCCCACCTGACGTGCATCTTCTGCAACCTCGATGGCGTCGAGCGTTACGGGGGCGTGTGCGATGAGCACACCGTCTCGAACGGCGAGCGCGAGGTGACCGGGCCCATCTGCGGCAACTGCCACGTGGTCCTGTACGACATCGATCGTGACAGCGGCGGCTGGTCGATCATGAAGGACGGCGCCCCGCTCCTGGCCTAGGTCCAGAACCGGTTCGCCGCGGGCTTCATCGCTTCAGCGGCCGGCCTCCTGGGTCGTTGTGGACGCCCCGTTGGGCTTGCGCGCGGTCCCTTACCTTGTTGGCACTGAAGTCGCTGGAGATCACGCTGTCGACGAGGTGCAGCAGGGCCATGATGGCCTTCACGAGTAGGTTATTCCGCATCTCCTATCCCTTCCAGAGTGTCCCGGAACTCTGCCCAGCCAGCATACGCTGTGTTAGCTGCCCGGCGAGCCGCGCCAAGCGGTGAGACAGAGAGTTCCGGACAGGTTCGCTGTGAGCCTTAGCGCTTCGGAGGCCGGCTTCCGGGGTCATTCGGGATGCCCTTCGGAGTGTCTACGTAGTCCCGTACGTCGTTGGGAGCGTCGCTGCTGGTGAACACGCTCTCGACGAGGTGAAGCAGGGCCATGATGGCCTTTCCCAGTGGGTTTTCCCTCATCTCGTCTCCCCCGGTGGGTGTCGGTGGGGTTGTGCGCGACTAACATACGCCAGCCGGCTGCCCGGCGAGCCGCGCCAAGGCGTGAGGTAGTGAGTGCCGGGCAGGTTGGCTGGTCCGCAGCGACCCGCTACGATCAGACGCGCCGCGGCCCCGTGGTGTAGCGGCCTAACACGCCACCCTGTCAAGGTGGAGATCGTCGGTTCAAATCCGATCGGGGTCGCCAGAAGCACTTCCAGAAAGGCCCCTGCCAGCCGGCAGGGGCTTTCTTCTTGAACTCACCACCTCCGCGTGCTTGCTATGCTCGATCAGGGGTCGAGTCACATGAGCGAGTGCTCTCCGCACTGGCCATCCTCGTCGATGACATCCTTGCGTCCTTGTTCGGCTTCACGGCCCCGGGCGGAAGGCGGGCGCTGGGGCGCACGCCGGAGGCCAAACTGCGGGACCACCAGCGTCGGTCCGCCAACCTGCCGGGAAGGCGCTACCAGCACACGCGAGCCAGGGCCGGCTCGAACCCCGACCCTAACCGCCGCCCACCCCGCCGCTAACGCCTCTACCGCCCGAGGGTCTCCCCGCTGGACGCCCCTGCTATGCTCGGTCCACCAGGGGGAAGCCGGTGAGACAGCTACTGAGACCCTTTATCGCCGTATTCGCGTTCATTGACAGTGTCATTGAGAGCGTGGTCCGCCCGGAGCAGATGCGCCGGCGCGTTATCAATCGCATGGAAGTCACCGAGGGGTCCAGCCCCGACCCCAACCGCCGCCCACCCCGCCGCTAGCTCGTGCGCTCGCTTCTTCCGCTGGACCACAGGCGTGGAGGTTGCTCGTGAAGGCGCTGCGCGAAGCCACGGCTGCCCTCCTCGCGCTTGTCGAGGGAGTTATCGAGAGCGTTGCCCGGCCCCATCGGCACAGGCAGGATTTCATGGCCCGCCTTTTCCTGACCAACGGTTCCACCCCCCGCTACCGTCCTCCCCAGGGCCGCCCGCGCCGCCGCCGCTAGCTCGTGACCGCGCCCTCGGACGCACTCGAGACGCCGTTCGCGTACTTCGCGAACACGCCCCGCTCGTAGCGCGGCGCCGGTGGCGACCACGCCGCGAGCCGGCGCTCGATCTCCGTTTCGTCGAGCTCAACGTCCAGCCGCCGCGCGTCGATGTCGAAGGAGATGATGTCGCCTTCCTCGATCGCCGCGATGGGGCCGCCCGCCGCCGCCTCCGGGGCGACGTGACCGGCCATCAGGCCGTGCGTCGCGCCGCTGAAGCGACCGTCCGTCAGCAGCGCGACGGAGTCGCCCAGCCCCTCGCCCACGAGCGCCGCGGTCACGCCGAGCATCTCGCGCATCCCCGGGCCGCCCCTCGGCCCCTCGTAGCGGATCACGACCACGTCGCCCGGCGAGATGCGCCGCTCCGACACCGCCGCGAACGCGTCCTCCTCGCGGTCGAACACCCGCGCCGGTCCGCGGTGCTGCATGATCTCGTGCCCCGCCACCTTGATGACGCACCCCTCCGGCGCAAGGTTCCCCTTCAGGATGACGAGCCCGCCGGTCTCCTTGATCGGCTCGTCCAGCGACACGATCACGTCCTGGCCCGGCGCCTCCTGCGCGTCCGCCGCCTCTTCCTCGAGCGTGCGGCCGGTCACCGTCACCTGGTCGCCGTGGACCTTCTCGCCCTCCAGCAGCCGCTGTGCGAGCAGCCGCGTGCCCCCCGCCCGGTCCATGTCGAGCGCGACATAACGCCCGCCCGGCCGCAGGTCCCCGATGATCGGCGTGCGCTCGCTGATGTTGTCGAAGTCGTCGATGTCGAGCGAGACGCCGACCTCCCGCGCCATTGCCAGCAGGTGCAAGACCGCGTTCGTCGAGCCCCCCGTCGAGGCCACGCAGGCGATGGCGTTCTCGAACGCCTCCCGCGTCATCACGTCCTCGGGGAGCTGGCCCCGGGCGAGCACGTCCATCACGAGCGTTCCCGCTTCGTAGCCGGCGCTGTTCTTGCGGGGGTCGGTCGCTCCCGCCGAACCGCTCCCCATCGGCGAGATGCCGAGGAACTCGATCGCCGTCGCCATCGTGTTCGCCGTGTACTGCGCCCCGCAGGCGCCGGCGCCGGGGCAGGCCACGTCCTCGAGCGCCGTTAGCTCCGCGTCCGTCATGCCGCCCGCGGCGTGGCTCCCGACCGCCTCGAACACGTCCTGGATGGTCACGTCGCGACCCTCGTAGTTCCCCGGCGCGATCGAGCCGCTGTAGAGCACGAGCCCCGGAACGCCGAGCCGCGACAGCCCCATGACGCCGCCCGGGATCGTCTTGTCGCAGCCGACGATGACGACGGCCGCATCGAACAGGTAGCCACGTCCGCATAGCTCGATGCTGTCCGCCACCACCTCGCGGCTGATCAGCGAAGCCTTCATCCCCTCTGTCCCCATCGCGATCCCGTCGCTGATGGAGACGGTGTTGATCTCCATGGGCGTGCCGCCCGCGTCTCGGATCCCGCGCATCACTTCGGCCGCCAGCTCGCGCTGGTTGAAGTTGCACGGCATCGTCCCGATCCAGCTGTGCGCGACCATCACGAGCGGGCGCGTCAGTGACTCCGAGTCGTAGCCGACGGACTTCAGCATCGCCCGCGCCGGCGCCCGGTCGGGTCCGTCGACCAGCGTGCGGCTGCGGTGGCGTGGATCAAGCGGCATGGGGGCACTCCGGGTGGGTCGAAATCTGGGAAATCGAGCCTACGCGCTGCCCGTGTCCCGAGCCAGAACCGTGCAGGGTAGGGGCTACTTGACCGACGAGCCGGCCGCCACCTCGCGCAGCGCCTCGCCCAGCCGGTGCGCGCCCTCCTCGATCTCCTCGACGGGCGTGTAGCTGAAGGCGAGCCGCAGGTGTTCCGTCGCGTTGCCGTCGGCGAAGAAGTGCGGCCCCGCGCCGATCAGGACGCCCTTCTCGTTCGCCACCCGCTGCACCTCGATCGCCGAGAGCCCGGGACGAAGCCCCAGCCAGACGAAGAAGCCGCCGCCCGGCCGCTGGTAGGTCACGTAGTCGCCGCAATGCTCGTCGATCGCCTGACAGAGGCGGTCGAGCTTGCGCAGGTAAATCCCGCGCAGCCGCTCCACGTGCCGGTCGAGGTCGCCGCTCCGGATCATCTCCGCGACAGTGCGTCCCAGGTACGGGCTCGACCCCATGTCGTAGCGGAGCGCGGCCATGCGCGTGATGAGCGTGGGCGGCGCCAGGTTCCACCCCAGCCGCAGCCCCGTCGCGATGATCTTGGAGAAGCTCGCCACCTTGATCGCCAGCTCCCCGCCGGAGAGCGAGAACAGCGACGGCGGCGGCTCGTCGCCGAACCAGAGCTCGCCGTAGGCGTCGTCCTCCATGATCAGGACGCGGTGCTCGCGCGCCAGCTCCAGCAGCCGCTCGCGACGCGCCAGCGGCAGCGTTGAGCCCACGGGATTCTGGTGCGTGGGAATCAGGTAGAGCAGCTTCGCCCGCCGTCCCTCGTCCGCCAGCCGCTTCAACGCCTCCTCGGCCAGGTCGACGCGTATACCTTCCTCGTCCATCGGCACCGCCTCGACCTGCGCCCCGAACGAGACGAACGTGCGCAGGCTGCCCGGGAACGTCGGGCTCTCCGCGAGCACGGTGTCGCCCGGGTCGATGAGCACCTCGCAGGCGATCCCGATCCCGTGCGCCGCCCCCGACGTCACGGTCACGTGCTCGGCCGTCAGGGGGATGCCCTCGATGCGGGAGGAACGCTCCGCGATCGCCTCGCGCAGCGGCTGCGGGCCGAAGGTGCCGCCGTACTGGAGCGACTCGCGACGCTCGGTGTCGAGCACGGCGCGGGTGGCGCGCAGCAGCTCCTCGTCGGGCAGCGAGGGCACGTCGGGCAGGCCGCCCGCGAACGAGATGACGGGACGGTCGTCGGGGCGGGCCGCGGCCCACACGCCGGCGCCCATGATCTTCGAGCGCGCACTCACGAGGTCGTCAAGGGCGTCCTGGGTCCAGAAAGAGGTCTCGGGCATGGCCTCAGTATGGCGCTGGGGCCTCTCACAGGCGAGCAGGAGCGCCCCTCCGCTGGCGGCCCGTTAACACGCGTGTAACGGACGGGGGCGATCTCCGCTGCTTGATCTCGCTATACTTATCGTTCACCCGTGTGTGCGTTCGGAGGCGTAAGCCTCGCGAGGCGAGGCGCGGGAACGTGTTACCTCGCGCATGGGCCGCCCGTTCGGGCGGCTCCGCACCGGGCGAACAGAACGACAGGAGGGCGCCAGTGGCCGCGCATACCCGGCCCCCGAAGCAGGGACTCTACGATCCCCGCCTCGAGCACGACTCGTGCGGCGTCGGCTTCCTCGTGCACCTCAAGGGACACCGCTCCCACACCATCGTCGAGAAGGCGATCGAGGCGCTCGCCAACCTCAACCACCGCGGCGCCAGCGGCGCTGAGGTCAACACCGGCGACGGCGCGGGCCTCCTCATCCAGACCCCCGACGAGTTCTTCCACCATGAGTGCGCCCAGCTCGGTATCCAGCTCCCGCAGCGTGGCCAGTACGGCGTCGGGATGCTCTTCTGCCACGGCGACGAAGACGCCCGCCGCCTCGCCATGAACCTGCTCGCCGAGCTCGTCCGGGGCGAAGGGCAGCACCTCCTGGGCTGGCGCGAAGTCCCCACCGACAACTCCATGCTCGGCGAGACCTCCCTCCTCGCCGAGCCTTCCGTGCACCAGGTCTTCATCGGGCGCGGAACCTGGGTCGAGACCGAGGACGACTTCGAGCGCCGCCTCTTCGTCATCCGCAAGCTCTTCGAGCGCGAGGTCGAGAAGCGCGGCATCGGCGACTCCGAGGACTTCTACTTCCCCAGCCTCTCCTGCCGCACGGTCGTCTACAAGGGCATGCTCACGGCCCTCCAGCTGCCCGAGTACTACCCCGACCTGCGCGACCGCCGCATGGTCACCGCCCTGGCGATGTTCCACTCCCGCTTCAGCACCAACACCTTCCCCAGTTGGAAGCTCGCCCACCCCTACCGCACCATCTCCCACAACGGCGAGATCAACACCCTCCGCGGGAACAAGAACTGGATGGCCGCCCGCGAGGCGCTTCTCGAGACCCCGCACTTCGACGACATCCAGAAGATACTCCCCATCATCGACGAGGCCGGTAGCGACACCGCCTGCCTCGACAACGCCCTCGAGTTGCTCACCCTCGGCGGCCGACCCGTCGAGCACGCGATGATGATGCTCATCCCCGAGGCCTGGTCCGGCCACGAGACGATGAGTGCCGAGAAGAAGGCCTTCTACGAGTACCACAGCCTCCTCATGGAGCCCTGGGACGGCCCGGCCTCCGTCGCCTTCACCGACGGCCGCACCATCGGCGCCGTCCTCGATCGCAACGGCCTGCGCCCCTCCCGCTACCTCGTGACAAAGGACGACCTCGTCGTCATGGCCTCCGAGTCCGGCGTCCTCCCCGTCGAGGACGACAACGTGCTCATGAAAGGCCGCCTCCAGCCCGGCCGTATGTTCCTCGTCAGCCTCGAGGAGGGCCGCATCATCGGCGATACCGAGCTGAAGCAGCGGCTCGCCCGCGCCCACGACTACGACGGCTGGCTCGGCGAGAACCTTACGCGCCTCGCCGACCTTCCGGCCGCCGAGGCTCCCGCCCCGATCGCCGGCGCCGACCTGCTCGAGCGCCAGATCGCTTTCGGCTACACCGTCGAGGACGCGAAGTACCACCTCGGGCCCATGGCCCGCCAGGGCCAGGAATCGATCGGCTCGATGGGCACGGATACGCCCCTCGCTGTCCTCTCCGAGCGCCCCCAGCCGCTCTACAACTACTTCAAGCAGCTCTTCGCCCAGGTCACGAACCCGCCGCTGGACGCCATCCGCGAGGAGATCGTGACCTCGGTCGACTCCCTCATCGGCGCCGAGGGCAACCTCTTCAGCGAGGGCCTCGACGACGGCTACCGCATGATCGCGCTGCCCACGCCCTTCCCCACGAACGCCGAGATGGCGCAACTCCGCAGCCTCGACGGTGAGGGTGGCTTCCGCTCCGCCGTGCTCCCGATGACGATGCCTGCAGCCGAAGGTCCCGCCGGTATGCAGCCCGCCCTCGACGAGCTCTTCGAGCGCGCCGACGAGGCCATCGAGAACGGGGCCAACATCCTCATCCTCTCCGACCGCGATATCGACGCGGACCGCGCGCCCATCCCCGCCTTGCTCGCCACCGGCGGCCTTCACCACCACCTCGTGCGCAACAAGCGGCGCACCAAGGTCGGGCTCGTCGTCGAGACGGGCGAGGCGCGTGAGGTCCACCACTTCGCCCTGCTCATCGGCTACGGCGCCGGCGCCATCAACCCTTACCTTTCACTCGACACGCTGGCTGAGATGAAGGCCGAGGGCTCCCTCGAGAGCGATATCTCCTGGGAAGAGGCCGAGAGCAACTTCATCAAGGCCCTCAAGAAGGGCGTCGTGAAAGTCATGTCGAAGATGGGCATCTCCACGGTGCAGAGCTACCGCGGCGCCCAGATCTTCGAGGCCGTCGGCCTCAACGAGGACCTCATCGACCGCTACTTCACGGGCACGGTCTCGCGTATCAGCGGCGCCGGGCTCGAGCAGATCGCCGCGGAAATGCTGGCCCACCACGCCCGCGCTTACCCCGAGCGCGACGGCGGCCTCTACAACATCGGCTGGGGCGGCCAGTACCAGTGGCGCCACGGCGGCGAGTTCCACCTCTTCAACCCCGACACGATTTTCAAGCTGCAGCACGCCACCCGCACGAAGCGCCGGGAGATCTTCCGCGAGTACACCACTCTCGTGAACGACCAGGCCCGCCAGATGGCGACCCTGCGCGGCCTCATGGAGTTCCGCTCCGACCGCGAGCCCATCCCCATCGAGGAGGTCGAGCCGGCCTCCAGCATCTTCCCCCGCTTCGCCACGGGCGCGATGTCGTTCGGCTCGATCAGCGCTGAGGCGCACGAGACCCTCGCCATTGCCATGAACCGCATCGGCGGGCGCAGCAACACGGGCGAGGGCGGCGAGGACCCCCGCCGCTTCACCCCCGACGAGAACGGCGACCTCCGCCGCAGCTCCATCAAGCAGGTTGCCTCCGGGCGCTTCGGCGTCACCAGCGAGTACCTCGTCAACGCCGACGAGCTCCAGATCAAGATGGCCCAGGGCGCCAAGCCCGGTGAGGGCGGCCAGCTCCCCGGTCATAAGGTCTGGCCCTGGATCGCGCAGGTGCGCTACTCCACCCCCGGCGTGGGCCTCATCAGCCCGCCGCCGCACCACGACATCTACTCGATCGAGGACCTCGCCCAGCTCATCCACGACCTCAAGAACGCGAACCCGCGTGCCCGCATCAGCGTGAAGCTCGTCGCCGAGGTCGGCGTCGGGACGGTCGCGGCGGGCGTCGCCAAGGCCAAGTCCGACGTGGTCCTCATCAGCGGGCACGACGGCGGCACGGGCGCGAGTCCGCTCACCTCGCTCAAGCACGCGGGCGTGCCATGGGAGCTCGGCCTCGCCGAGACCCAGCAGACCCTCGTCCTGAACAAGCTGCGCGACCGCATCATCGTTCAGACCGACGGCCAGATGAAGACCGGCCGCGACGTCGTCATCGCCGCCCTCCTCGGCGCCGAGGAGTACGGCTTCGCGACCGCCCCGCTCGTCGTCATGGGCTGCATCATGATGCGCGTCTGCCACCTCGATACCTGCCCGGTCGGCGTCGCCACCCAGAACCCGCAGCTCCGCGAGAAGTTCACCGGGAAGGCCGAGCACGTCGTCAACTTCTTCGAGTTCGTCGCCGAGGAGATCCGCGAGACCCTCGCCGAGCTCGGCTATCGCTCCCTCGACGAGCTCATCGGCCGCAGCGACCTCATCGACGCGCGCCGCGCCGTCGACCACTACAAGGCGCAGGGTATCGACCTCTCCGCCATCCTCTACCGCCCGCAGGTGCCCGAGCACATCGCCACCCGCCGCATCGCCGAGCAGGACCACGGCCTCCGCCACGCGCTCGACCAGGATCTCATCCAGCTCGCCCGTCCCGCCCTCGAGGATGGCGAACCGGTAGACGTCGATGTACCTATCCGAAACGTAAATCGCGTCGTCGGAACCGTCCTGGGCAGCGAGGTCACGCGACGCCACGGCGCCGCCGGCCTCCCCCCCGACACGATCACCTTCCGCTTCAAGGGCTCCGCCGGCCAGAGCTTCGGCGCCTTCGTGCCCAAGGGCATGACCCTCCTTCTCTCCGGCGATGCCAACGACTACTTCGGCAAGGGCCTCTCCGGCGGCCGTCTCGTCGCCGCCCCGCCACCCGACTCCACCTTCGTGCCCGAGGAGAACATCATCATCGGCAACGTCGCCCTCTACGGCGCGACCGCCGGCTCCGCCTTCATCCGTGGCGTCGCCGGAGAACGCTTCTGTGTGCGCAACAGCGGCGCCCACGCCGTCGTCGAGGGCACCGGTGACCATGCCTGCGAGTACATGACCGGTGGCCGCGTTGTGATCATCGGTCCCACCGGCCGCAACTTCGGCGCCGGCATGAGCGGCGGCATCGCCTACGTGCTCGACGACGAGGGCGACTTCGACATCCGCTGCAACAAGGAGATGGTCGACCTGGAGCCGCTCGTCGAAGACGAGGACGTCGAACTCGTGCGCAGCCTCCTCGAGCGCCACCGCGAGCACACCGGCAGCGCCGTCGCCGACCGTCTCCTCGCGGACTGGCAGGGCACCATTTCGCGCTTCGTAAAGGTTATGCCGCTCGACTACCGCCGCGTCCTCAACGAGCAGAAGGCCCGCGAGGAGGCCGAACGCGCGCAGGTGGGGGCCCCCGGTGGCTAAGACCACGGGCTTTATGGAGTTCACGCGGCAGGGGCCGCCCAGCCGCCCCGTGGCTGAGCGCGTAACCGACTGGCTCGAGTACTACGAGGAGATGCCGCCCAAGCAGCTCAACGAGCAGGCCGCCCGCTGCATGGACTGCGGCGTGCCCTTCTGCCACCAGGGCTGCCCCCTCGGCAACATCATTCCCGACTGGAACGACCTCGTGTACCGCGGCCACTGGCGCGACGCCATCGAGCGCCTCCACGCCACCAATAACTTCCCCGAGTTCACCGGCAGGCTCTGCCCCGCGCCCTGCGAGGCCGCCTGCGTCCTCGGCATCAATGACGACCCCGTCACCATCAAGCAGGTCGAGGTCAGCATCATCGAGCGCGCCTGGCGCGAGGGCTGGATCCGCCCCGAACCGCCGCAGCAGCGCACGGAGCGCCGCGTCGCCGTCATCGGCTCCGGCCCCGCCGGCCTCGCCGCCGCCCAGCAGCTCCGCCGCGCCGGCCACGACGTCACCGTCTTCGAGCGCGACGACCGTATCGGTGGCCTTCTCCGCTACGGCATCCCCGAATTCAAGATGGAGAAGCGTTTCATCGACCGCCGCCTCGAGCAGATGGAGGCCGAAGGCGTCGTCTTCCGCCCCAGCGTCAACATCGGCGTCGATGTCGACGCGCGCGACCTCGTGAACGAGTTCGACGCCATCTGCCTGTCTGGCGGCGCCACCCACTCCCGCGACCTCCCCATCCCCGGCCGCGAGCTCGACGGCATCCACCTCGCGATGGACTTCCTCCCCCCGCAGAACAAGCTCCTCGCCGGCGACGACGTCCCCGAGAGCGAGGTCATCTCCGCCGCCGGCAAGCGCGTCATCATCCTCGGCGGCGGCGACACCGGCGCCGACTGCCTCGGCACCGTGCACCGTCACGGCGCCCTCAGCGTGAAGCAGTGGGAGCTCCTTCCCCGTCCCCCCGACAGCCGCCCCCCCGAGACGCCCTGGCCGACCTGGCCGAACATCTTCCGCACCTCGGGCGCCCACCAGGAGGGCGGCGATCGCGACTACAGCATCCTCACGAAGGAGTTCACCGGCGAGAACGGCCGCCTGACTGCCCTCCAGGGCGTTCGCCTCGAGTGGGCCCCCGGCGAGGACGGCCGCATGCAGATGACCGAAGTGCCCGGCACCGAGTTCGTCGAGCCCGTCGACCTCGTGCTGCTCGCCCTCGGCTTCCTCGGCCCCGAGCGCCCGGGCATGCTCGAACAGCTCGGCGTCGAGCTGACCGAGCGCGGCAACGTCGCTGCCGACGAGAACAAGATGACCAGCGTCCCCGGCATCTTCACCGCCGGCGACATGACCCGCGGCCAGTCCCTGATCGTCTGGGCCATCGCCGAAGGCCGCGACGCCGCCCGCGGCATCGACCGCTACCTGATGGGCGAAACGTCCCTGCCGTAGGCCTCAGTCTCAGACCACGTTGATGACCGCGGTCGTGTCGCCGGCTTCAAGCGCGCGATAGTGGCCGAGCACCAACTCCTTGGTGAGGTAGCGCCCGTGCTCCCGGTGGTCGTTCGTTTCGAGAACCCGAAACTGGTCGAGGATGTACCCCGCATCGTTGTAGTCGAGGCCGTAGAGATGCAGGAAGAGCGCGTCGAGTCGGGCACGGAGTTGTCTGCGCTCGACGGGGTCCCAAGGGAAGGGGTCGCCGTCGTGGCCGAGATCATGGGCGAAGGCCCGCAGGTCGTGGGCGGTATAGCAGAGACGCAAGACGTGGTCCCGGACCAGGTCGCCCGCGGTGCTGCTACCGAACGTCCTGTCGAAGTCCTCAGGCGCGATCATCGGGAGCTGCTCCACGATGTACCAGTTCATGTGCGTGCCTTGAGCCTTGAGCTTCGCGATGAAGTCCAGTGCGAGGCTGCTCAGATTGGCGGTAATGCGCGCGCCCTCGGAGGCCGACAGGATGCCAGTTGGCAGGAGCAGTGGGAGCGTGTTCCCGAACCCTGCCCACGGGACAATGGTCGCGATCATCGTGCGCTCGTCGGTTGACCGGGCGATGTCGCGGAAGGCAACAGCCCACCCATGGCGCTCGGGAAACTGGCTTTCGATCTCCGTCGTGGATATCCAGTACTGCGTGTGGGGGAAGAAACTCGCGTTGGCGTGCTGCTCGTCGTTGACTGGCACGCTGAGATAGGGGTTGTTCACATTCTCCGGGTTGAAGTCGACCGCGTTGGCGCGGTGGTCGAAGTGATGGATCATGCGGCCCTGGTAGAGGGGCGCCCACTCGGAATTGCCGCGCCGATACCGGTTGGGGGCCGTGCTGTACGCTCCACCGGCTTCGAGTTGCTCCGCGGTCTCAAAGAGGTGGGAGTCGTTTGTCATGTCGAACATTCGCACGTAGCGAACGGGCCAGAGCTTGCGTTCTTCGCCACGTGATCGGTCCACCAGCGCTGGATGGCACTGGTAGATCGCGCGTACGATGCGCGCGTCGCGCGCCGAGCGCAGGGTGGATGCGGTCCCCGTGTTCGGGTTGATTCGCGCGAAGTCATCCCCCGTCAGCGAGAAGACGCGGTCGCTGTCCGCGAGGTCGGCCTGCTCGTGCAGATAGAACCCGCAGCGTGCTTCCTCAAACGCGCGCCCGGCCCCGCCCGCTATCAGCGCGCAGAACTTGAACCGTGAATCAACGTCCCCGAACCACCTGGCGGTGTCCGCATCGGGGTTAGCGGAGCGACGGTTCTCGAAGTCGTAGACGCCCGAGAGGCGCCCGGTTGTGGAGATGGAGCGGAAGAAGTCGGCTGCCGTGAGGTCGGCGTAGATCCCGGAGGGCGTCAGGAGCCCGATGACTCCTTGCGAATGGACGAGCGAGAAGGCGCGCTCGACGAAGAGGCTGTATAGGTTCATGTCACCCTTGCCGAGCAGCGGGTAGTCGCCGCCCGTACGTAGCAGGGCGGAGAGTTGCGTGGCTTGTTCGGCGGCGGTGTCGAAGGCCGCGACGGTGGGGTCGCCCTCGGAGCGGCGCTCGCCGATGATCCGCCTGCGTTCGGCGGCGGTACGCGCCTTGGCCACGTCCTCATCTCGGGCGACCCACCACTCAACCTCCTGCAGCTTGATCCGGTCCCACGGCGGATTGCCGATGACGGCGTCGAAGCCAGGTGTCTCCCCTGTCATGATGTGGGGGAACTCGATCTCCCAGTGGATGATGTTCTCCCGGTCGACAATCGCCTGCGCGCGGTCACGGACCTCGCGGTACTCGGGGGTCGTGGGGGTGAGACCCTCGCGATTCTCGCCGCTGTAGAGGATTGAGATGGCTCGGCCCGAGTGTCCCCGCAGGATCTCTGAGAGGGGCTCGTGGAACTGAGCTCGCTCGCGTTTCGTCATACCGGCCGAGAGCCAGCGCAGACCGGCCACGAGACTCAGGGGCCCGTTGTGACGCTCGACTGAGGTGCGCATGTCGTCGTGCAGGTCGTCAGAGACCTTAATCTCCTCAAGCGAGAGGTCGAGCACACTGGAGGCGGCGTGACCAGGTTCAACGGCTTGGGCGGCGTTGCGCGGAAAGGCCTCTTTGAGCATGTCCGGTCCCCACTCGGCGAGGTACTCCCGTGCTGTCTGGGCGCTGATCCCAAGCAACGAGTCTCCGGCGCGGATGCGATGGTCCAGGTAGGGAAGGGGCAGCGCCCCTGTAAACGTGTGCAGCCAGAGCGCGACCTTGGCCAGCTCGACCGCCATGTCGTTCTTGTCGACGCCGTAGATGCAGCGCTTGAGGACCATGCGCTGGAGAAGCGTGTCGTCACTAAGCCCCTCGTGCTCGTCCTGCAGTTCCCAGAGGCGCGCGCGGATTGGCGATACGTAGGCCGGCGCCTCCTCCCACTCGCGGTTGACCAGGCTGTTCAGCCGATCAGTAAGCCAGTCGATGGCCGTGATGAGAAAGTGGCCGGAACCCATCGCAGGGTCGAGCACGGTGAGGTCCAGGATTGCTGCTGCTGGATCGTGGTTGGCCACAGGGTCGCGACGAAACGCGTCGATTCGCTCCTCCACCAGCGGCGTCAGCGTTTGCTCGACGACGAGGTCGACCAGTTCCTGCGGTGTGTAGTAGGAACCGGAATCCTTACGCGCGTACGGGGAGACCGTGACCTGGACCTGGCCCCCTTCGTCGCGGCGCGGAACACGTTCGAGCAAACGCTCGTAGATGCTGCCGAGTTGCTGGACTTCGAGGGAGCGATAGGAGATGTACGCGCCGCCGGGGGTGTGAGAAAGGTCGTGAATGATGGGTGCCAGCTCGGCATCGCTCAGTTCGACCTCGTCCACGATGGCGTGCCCGCTCGCGAAGAGCCCGCCGTTGTAGGCCTGGAGCCCCAGGGCCGGATCGCCCTGGTCCACGATTCTGGTGAGTGTGCGGAGATGGGACCAGAAGCGAGTTGAGACCGTGGAGAATGAGGCCGCGTTGTAATGACCGGCCACCTCGTCGCGTACGCCGTGTCTCAAGCTGTAGGGCTGGTACCGCTCGTCCTCCGTGTCGAGCATGCCCCGATCCTCGGCGTAGTAGAGGAACAGAAGCCGATAGAGAAACGTCAGCGACGCGCGGGCGACCTCGTCAGCCGAGGCTTCAGGCTGCTTCTTCCAGAAGAGTTCGACGAGCCGGGGATAGACACTGTTGAAGACAACATCGGAAAGGCTGCTGGCCACCTGCTCGTCATTGCGCCGGCCGGCCGCAAGGAGGCGGTCGAGGAGGCAGTCACGCTCTCCCTCGCCGGCGACCCATGAACTCCGTTTGAGCAGGAGGTAGCCCACGCGCAACTCGTGCAGGGCGTCATCTCCCAGCACCTGTGCGAAGAGATCGCCGGATACGAGCAGTCCCGCGAGGTCTATCTCCCAGGCGCGTTCCCGGGGGCGGGCGCGGTAGGAGTAGATTCTCCAGCGAGCGCCATTGGTCAGAATGCCCCAGCGCACTGCTTCGTCTGAGTCCGTGCCCGCGATCAGCAAGTACCGCTGGATCTGCTGGGCCGCGGTCTCGCCGCGTCGCACTCCTGTGCCTCGCGCGTCGAAGTCACGACCCCAGGCCTTGCACTCCACGATGCCGTTTGACCGGAGCACCTGTTCACGTTCTGTTGCCGTGAGCGAGGATTGGCGGGACTCGTCGCTCTCGAAGAGCGTCAGGTCGACTTCGTCCTGCGAAGTCAACCGGCGTGCCGGAAGAGTGGAGGGCCAGCCGAGGGCCTGGAGGGTCGGCTCGATGGCAAGCTGGATCGTGAGCGCCTCGTCCGGGGTACTCAGACCAGTCACGGGCGCGAGCAACTCGCGAACGGTCGCGACGAACTGGTCGAAGTCAGCGGGTTCTTCGAGGATTGCCTGGTATTCGGGTTGCTCAGTGATCTCGGTGGCGAGGAAGTCCTCGGACCACAAAGGCGAGAGCGCGGGCATGGCACCGATCATAGCCGAGGCCGGACAACGTGCTGCCCTCGCAGGAGTGACCTGCTGAGCCGCTCCCCTACCCCGCCCGCTCGATGAGATAGCGCGCGACCGCCGCGAGCAGGATGCGCTCGTCCTCGCTCAGGCCGAGGCTGTCGAGCAGGCTGCTGGCCTCATCGACATAACGGCGCGCGTGCTCCTCCGCCACCGCTTTGATCCCGTCCGCTTCCATCTGTGCCGAGACCGCCTCGATCTCCGCTGCCGGGGGCTCGTCGTGAGCGTACAGTCGCTCGATCGCCGTCCGTGTGCGCGGCTCCGACAGCGCTGCTATCACCGGGAGCGTCTTCTTGTGCCGGGCGAGGTCGTTCTGGTTCGATTTGCCCGTCACGGAGGGGTCGCCCCAGATGCCAAGAATATCGTCCCGTACCTGGAACGCCAGCCCCACCTTGCGCCCCCAGTCGCGAATGCGGTCGCTCTGCTCGGCCGGCGCTCCGCTCAGGATGGCGCCCATCTGCAGCGGCGCTCCGATGAGCGCCCCCGTCTTCCCCTCCACCATCGCCAGGTAGTCCTCGACCGAGACGTCTTCACGCGGCTCGAAGCTGAGGTCGTTCCACTGCCCCCCGATCATGTCGTCCGTTGCCGCCAGCAGGGCGTCGAGCGCGGCCACGCGCCGCTCGCTGGGCGCCTCCGAGTCGGACAGCGCCCGCAACGCGCGCGTCAGCAGGAAGTCGCCGACGTTGATCGCCTGCGCCTCGCCCACGATGCGCCAGATCGTCGGCCGGTGGTGGCGCTCCGCATCGCGGTCCTGGATCTCGTCGTGCACCAGCGAGAAGTTGTGCACCAGCTCCACCGCCACCGCTCCGGGCATGGCGTCGGCGGCCGAGCCGCCCAGCGCCTCCGCTGCCAGCAAGCAGAGCGCCGGCCGGATGCGCTTCCCGCCGGTGGTGGCGGGCCGCCCCTCCTCGTCCTCCCATCCCATGACATAACGAGCGGACGCCGCCAGCCCGCCCTCGTCCGTACCGACGGCAGCGCGAAGGGCGTCCTCGAGCGCGTCGAGGTGGGCGGTCAACGCCGTTGGAGGCGATGCTGCGGCAGTCGTCATGCGGCCCTGCTCCCCCTTTCGCGTTGCTCAGGCGGTTGCGAGGCTCTCCTTGCGCTCGACCCCGCGGTCCTTCAGGACCTCCATCGCCCGCCGGGCGATGCCGTCGCCGTCGAGGTCGTACACGCCCCGGTACACCTTCTGCGGACCGTGGTCCACGATGTCGTCCGGCATCGTCAGGTTCAGCAGGAGCGTCTCGGGTAGCCCGTTGTCGGCCAGCACGGCCAGCACCGCCTCGCCGAAGCCGCCGGCGCGGACGTTCTCCTCGGCGGTGATGATGCCGCCCGTCTCGCGCGCGGCTGCCAGGATGGCGTCCTCGTCGAGTGGCTTGGCGAAACGCGCATTGATGACGCGCGCGTCGATGCCCTCGAGCGCCAGCAGGTCGGCCGCCTTCACGCACTCGATCACCGAGGCGCCGAAGCCGATGAGGGTGACGTCGCGGCCATCCCGCAGCAGCTCCGATTGCCCGACCGGGATCTTCTTCATCGGCTGGTCCGTGGGCGCTCCGGGACCGGCCCCGCGCGGGTACCGCACCGAGAACGGCGTGTCGTGCGCCACCGCCGTGCAGAGCAGGTCGCGCAGCTCCGCCTCGTCCTTGGGCGCGCTCACAACCATATTCGGCAGGCAGCGCAGGTAGGACGTGTCGATGAACCCCTGGTGCGTCTTCCCGTCGTCGCCGACGAATCCGGCGCGGTCCAGCGCGAAGATCACCGGCAGCTTCTGCACCACGATGTCGTGCACGATCGAGTCGAAGCCCCGCTGCAGGAACGTCGAGTAGATGGCCGCGATGGGGCGCATGCCCTGCGTCGCCAGCCCGGCCGCGAACGTGACCCCGTGCTGCTCGGCAATGCCCACGTCGAAGACGCGCTCCGGGTGCTCCTTCTGTGTTGCCGCAAGCCCCGTGCCTTCCAGCATCGCGGCGGTAATGGCGACCACCCGTGGATCCTGCTCGATGAGCTCGCCCACGGCCTTCGCGAACACCTGGCTGTAGGTGGGTGGCGCCTTCGGAGCGTCCGGCGCTGCCGGCTTCTTCAGCCAGAAGGTGCCGCTGTGGCTCTTCACCGGGTCGGCCGCGGCCTCGGGAATGCCGTGGCCCTTGTTCGTCAGGATGTGCAGCAGCACGGGCTTGCCCCGCACCTTCTTCACCGCCGAGAGCGTCGCCTCCAGCTCGCCCAGGTTGTGGCCGTCGATGGGTCCGTAGTAGTCGAAGCCGAACTGCTCCCAGAAGCTCGCCGGCACGATCAGGTCGCGCATGCTCGATTGCACGCGCTGCGCGCCCTGCCACACGTCCCTCGCCAGGTTCCGCCCGATGGGGAACTGCTCCACCATGCCGTCGATCCGGCCCTCGATTTCCTGCTTGAAGCGCCGGTAGTGCGGCTCGATCCGCAGCTTGTTTACGTTGCGGCTGAGCGCGCCCACGTTGGGCGAGATCGACATGGAGTTGTCGTTCAGGATGACGATGAGGTTGGTGCCGAGGTGGCCGGCGTGGTTCAGGCCCTCGAAGGCCATGCCCGCGGTCATGGCGCCGTCGCCGATGACGGCGATCACGTGGTGGTCCTCGCCGCGAAGGTCGCGCGCCGCGGCCATCCCCGTCGCCGCCGAGATCGACGTGCCGGCGTGCCCCGCTCCGAACAGGTCGTGGGGGCTCTCGTTCCGGTCTGCGAACCCCGAAAGGCCCTCGTACTGCCGGATCGTCTCCATCTGGCCGCGACGCCCCGTCACCATCTTGTGGACGTACACCTGGTGGCTCACGTCCCAGAGCATGCGGTCCTTGGGCGAGTCGAATTGCCGGTGCAGCGCGAGCGTCAGCTCCACCACCCCGAGGTTCGAGGCGAGGTGTCCGCCGCCGCCGATCCCCTGGATCGTATTGACCAGCTCTTCGCGAATCTCCGTCGCCAGCTGCTCCAGCTCCTCGGACGAGAGACCGCGCAGGTCGGCGGGAGAGTTGATCTTGTCAAGCAAAAGGCTCATGAGAAGCCTCCTTGGGGATTCCCCTGATGGCAGTGAACCCGTTGCGGCTCCGTGCCGCAGTTAGGACGCTTACCCGCGTCCGTCGAATCGTTTTCCGGTCGTATACGCGAGCCGGAGGCAAAAGGTCAAGGAAAGGTTAAGGCCCGGAAATTCCCTGTCGATGGGGTGAAGCCCCGTTTGTCGTGTTGGCGTGGGGCAAGCGGAGCGTGAAAGTCGCCCCCTCGCCGGGCGTCGAAGCAACCTCAACCGAGCCTCTCATCGAGTCCATCAACTCCCGCACGATCGCCAGCCCAAGACCCGAACCGCCGCGTCCCCGGACCCGGCTCCGATCGATCCGGTAGAACCGCTCGAAGACGTGCGCCTGGTCCTCGGCCGAGATCCCCGGCCCGGTGTCCCGCACCCGGATCCACACCCGTTCGTCCTCGCAGCCGCTCTCGACCGTCACGGTGGCGCCCTCGCCCGTGTGCTTCACGGCGTTGTCGACCAGGTTGAGCACGCAGCGATAGAGCAGATTCGTGCTCGCCACCGCCTCGCAGCCGCCCCGGGCATGGGCTGCGAGGGTCACGTGGGCGCGCTCGGCCAGCGGGCCGATCTCCTCGAGCGCCATCGCCACCAGCTCGTCCGGGATCACGGTCTCCACCGGTAGGGACGCCTGTGGCGCCGTCAGGAGCAGCAGGTCCTCGCTCAGCCGGGTCAGGCGCTCCGTCTGGCCCTTCACCGTCTCCAGCAGGGCCCGCTGCTCGTCGTTGCCGGTATCGCCGGCCATCTCCGCGACCTCGATGTTGGTGCGGATGGCGGCCAGCGGCGTGCGCAACTCGTGCGAGGCGTCCTGCACGAAGCGTCTTTGCGCCTCGAATCCCCGCTCGATGCGCTCGATCATCGAGTCGAACGTGTCCGCGAGCTGCTTCAGCTCGTCGTCCGGTCCCTGGTGGTTGATGCGCTGCGAGAGGTTCGTCGCGCTGATCTCCGAGGCGACCTCCGTGATGTCGCGCATCGGCCGCAGGATGATCCCCGAGAGCGCAAAGCCCCCGAATCCGGAGATGAACGCGAGTCCGAAGCCCGCCACGATCGACCACGTCCGCAGCCGGTCGAGGTTTTCCGCCTGGAACTCCTCTCCGGCTTCGTCGACCAGCTGGGCGGGCGTCATGTCGCCCATGCCCCCGGCTTCCTCGCTCGTGGCCTCCACCCCCGTGGCCTGCCACTCCGTCTGGTCGAGCCCCATCTCCTCCATCACGGCCTGGTCGTCCGGCTCGTCGAGCCGAGCCGCCACGTTCAGGAAGAGGATGAACGCGAGGCCCAGGATCAGCAGGAGCGTGGAGTACCAGACCGTCAGCCGGAAGCGAACGGTCCGCACAACCGGTGGCAGTGTCGGCCTAAAGGACGTAGCCCTTCCCCCGGATGGTGGTGATCATCGATTCCTCGAACCCGTCGTTCAGCTTGCGGCGGAGGTTGTTCATGTGGACCTTCACGGTCTGCGTGAACGGGTTCATGCGCTCGTCCCAGATGCGCTCGATCAGCTCTTCCTGGGGAATCGCCCGTCCTTCGTGCTTCGCCAGGTAGTACAGGAGCTCGAACTCCTTCGGCGTCAGGTGGATCGAAACCCCCTCGCGCCGCACCAGGTTCGTGTTCGGGTCGAGCTCGAGCCCGCGCGTTGAGAGGACGGGGTCGAGGGGCGCGCCCTCGCGTCGTGTCACGGCCCGGATGCGGGCGGCCAGCTCGCTGAAGGCGAACGGCTTCACGAGGTAGTCGTCGGCGCCCTCGTCGAGCCCTTCGACACGCTCCTTGATGCCGCTGCGGGCGGTCAACATAATGATGCCGCCGCCGAAACGGTCGGCGCGCAGCCGCCGGCACACCTCGATGCCGTCGACCCTGGGCAGGTTCAGATCGAGACACACCACGTCGTAGGGCGTCCCGCCCGCCTTGTCGAGCGCCTCCTCACCGTCGTAGGCGACGTCCACGGCGTAGCCGAGCTTCGTCAGACCCCGGTCAAGCGCGGAAGCGAGGGATTGTTCGTCTTCAACCACCAGAACTCGCATGGCCTCTCCCTTGCGATCGTCTTGATCCTAGCCTAGGTCAAGACCGGGGACCGTAAGGTAAAGGTTCGGGGAGAGCGCAAATTGGCGCTTCTTCAACTGCGGTGTATCACCTGTGATACACTCGGCTCATGGACACTGTGACGATCCGCGAACTTCGCAACCGTGGTCGCGCTGTCATCGACCGCGTGGAGGCGGGTGAGTCCCTTATCGTCAGCCGGGACGGCCGGCCGGTTGCCGAGCTGCGTCCGCTCCCCCGCAAGCCGCTTGATGCCGCTACCCTGCTTGAACGGTGGCGGCACCTTCCGCCAGCAGATCCGGACGCGTGGCGGCGTGACGTCGACAGCGTGGTCGACCAGTCGCTGTGACGTCACCGGGCGGTTCCGCGGGCCTTCTCGACACGAACCTTGTCATCCTCCTCCCGCGGATCATCGATCATGGCCCGTTACCCGGGGCGCCCCTCATTTCGACGATTACGCTCGCTGAGCTGTCGGTGGGGCCTCTGCTTGCCTCCTCAGCGGGCGAGAGGGCTGAGCGCCAGGCCACCCTCCAGCAGGCCGAGGCGCTATTCGACCCGCTTCCGTTTGATGTGAATGCGGCGAGAGCGTACGCGCGTGTTTCTTCCGACCTCCGTAGGGCGGGACGCAAACCCATTGCGCGTGCGTTCGATGCCCTCATCGCGTCCGTCGCCATCGCCAACGGCCTTCCGCTCTACACCGCAAACCCTGCCGACTTCCTGGGGATCACCGACCTGCAGGTCGTGCCCGTACCCCATCCAGACCGGCCCTGATGCCCCAGATCCGCCGATTCACGCACATAACTGGAATAGTGCGAAGTAAATCGGTGGGTGAGCACAGCCACTTCCCGGGGCCTCCGCCGACCTCCCATACCTGCGCCTGACAACCCATCCCCTACAATCCCGCCCGAGGAAACCCGAATCGTGTCCGCACCGATCATCGCCGTTGAGCCGGGGAAGGCCGTCACGATCCTCCGTCAGGAGGAGGACGGCTGGCGCGCCTCAACCGTCGCGCGCGCCGGCTTCTGGCCGGCCTGGCGGCCGGGCCACGACGCCGTCTCCGTCTCCGTCGTCGTGGACGAGGGCAAGCGGCAGCGCAGCGCCATCGAGATGCTCGACCTCGACGGCAACCACCTCCGCACCCTCTACGAGAGCCCCCTCGGCGGCGACGCCGTCATCGCGCCCAACGTGCCCCACTACGCCCTCTGGTCGCCCGGAGGCGACCGGCTCGCGCTCGTCGCCCAGGGACGCGCCGGCCTTACCCTCTTTCTGAGCGAGGCCGACGGTCCCCTCATCGCCGACCCCATCCAGACGGGCGCGCCCCTCTTCCTCGCCTGTTCGCCCGATGGGAGCCGGCTCGCGGTCCACGCCGGCGTGAACCTCTCCGTGCTCGAGCTCGCCGAGGCTCGCGCCTCCCGACCCATCTCCGCCGACGCCCGCGGCTTCCGCACCCCCGCCTTCAGCGACGACGGCGAGCTCCTCGCCTTCGCAACACCCGATGGCACGGGCGATGGCGTCGTCGTCCGCGTGGCGACCGGCTCCGGAGAGGCCACCGAAGCCGTGCACGAGCTCCCCGGCGGCGTCGCCCTGGCCTTCCGCCCCGGAACGCGCACCCTGACCCTCGCGGTGACGACGCGTCCCTCCTCCGGCGCCTTCGACGAGCTCTGGGCCGTCGACCTCGCCGGCGATGGCAGGCCCGAGCTCCTCCTGCGGCGCGCCTTCACCAGCGTCTTCTGGGATCCCACCGGCGAGAAGCTCGCCTTCATCGTCCCCTCCGCCACGGGCGATGGCTCCGTCTCCCTGCAGGCCCGCACGGCCACGGGCGAGTTCCTGGGCGCCAGCGCCCCCTTCACCCCCTCACCCGACTACCAGACCATGGCGGGCTTCTTCGATCAGTACGGCCGCTCCCATCGCCTGTGGGCCCCCGACGGCTCCGTATTCCTCGCAGGCGGCCGCCTCCTCACCGACTCCCCCGCCGTCGCCTTCAGCGACGGCTCCCACGATGCGCTGCTCTCCTGGCGTCCCGAGCGCGGCGCTCCCCTGGAGCGCATCGCCGATGCCGGAATCGGCTTCTTCGCCCCACCGCCCGCGCCCGAATAAGGTTTCGGCAAGGGGTAAGGGCGTGCGCGTTGCCGCCCGCGACACCCCCACCTACACTCGAACGCAGGCCCAACCGGCCCCCCGGAGCACCTGATGGAGATCACTCCAGAACCCCCCGCATCCCCGTCGCGGGGCTCGAGCGCCGTTCGCAACGTCGCGGTCGCGCTGCTCGCCATTGCGGGGCTTCTTCTTATGTTTGGTCTTGGCTACGGCGTCAGCGACCTCACCAGCGACGAAGAAGTCCGCATCGTGACGCAGGCCGAAGGCGACGAGGAACCCGCCGCCGCTCAGCAGACCGACCAGGAACAGGCGCGGGAAGAATCGGGTGAGCGCTCCGAGCTGGCTGTCGGCGCTTCAATCCTTGAGGAGACCTTCGAGGTCCTCCAGGAGGAGTTCGTCGACAAGGAGATCCTCGACGAGCGCGCCTTCCGCGACGCCGCAATCCGCGGCGCCATCGACTCCCTCAACGATCCCTACACCGAGTACCTCAGCCCCGGCGACCTGGCCCTCGGCATCGGCGCCATCGAGACCACCTACGAGGGCATCGGCGCCACCGTTACCGACCGCAACGGCGTCGTGCAGATCGTCTCCCCCTTCCGCGGCTCCCCCGCCGAGGAGGCCGGTATCCGCCCGGGCGACATCATCCTCGCCGTCGACGGCGAGTCGACTGATGGCTGGACCAGCAACCAGGCGGTCCAGCGAATCCGCGGACCGCGCGGCACGGAGGTCACCCTCACGGTCCAGCACACCGACCTCGCGACCGGCGGCGCGCCCCCGGAGATCGAGGACATCACCATCGTTCGCGGTCAGATCCTGATCCAGAGCGTGTTCACCGAGCCGCGCCTCGAGCTCGTACCCGGCGAGACCGGTGCCGACCTCGTCGATCGCGAGGGCAACCTCGTCGACGACATCCTCTACATCAACATCGCCCAGTTCCACGGCGAGACGCCCTCCGAGCTGCGTTCCGCGCTCCGGGATGCCGAGAGCGGCCGCTACATCGGCGTCATCGTCGATGTTCGCGGCAACCCCGGCGGCCTCCTCCGCCAGACCGTGCAAGCGACGAACGAATTCCTCGACGAAGGCGCCGTCATCCTCAGCGAGATCGACGCCGACGGCGACGTGGTGACGTTCGGCGCCCAGGAGGGCGGGATCGCCACCTCCATCCCCATCGTCCTCGTCCAGGACGAGGCCAGCGCCAGCGGCTCCGAGGTCCTCGCCGCCGCCCTCGTCGACAACGGCCGCGCCGTCGTCGTCGGTGTGCGCTCCTTCGGCAAGGGCACGGTCAACCAGCTGCACCCCCTCACCCGCTGCGGCGACCCGGCCGGCTGCGGCGCCCTCTATATCACCGTCGGTCGCTGGCTGCGGCCGAACGGGCAGGTCATCGAGGGTCTCGGCATCGCTCCCGATTACGAGATCCCGCTGACGGGCGACGACTACATCGACTACGGTGACCTCCAGGTCTTCGCCGCCATCGACATCCTCCGCGGCATCGAGCCGCCGCCTCCGCCTGAGCGCGTCCTCGACGAGGACGACGACGAGCGGCCCGACATCCCGCAGGTCATCGAACGCGAAGACCCCCACGCCCAGGAGGCGGCCGAGGACGAGGAGTAGCCCCGCCCCGGTTGGGCCCCGCCCCGGTGCGTGCGAGACTGGAGCCATGGCCCCCGGAGAGGCGATCGTCGCCCAGAACCGCCGCGCACGTCGCGACTACGAGATCCTCGAGCGATACGAGGCCGGCCTCGCGCTGACCGGCTCCGAGATCAAGTCCATCCGCCTGGGCAAGGTCGATATCCAGGGCGCCTACGGACGCATCCGCAACGGCGAAGCCTGGCTGCTCGACTCCTACATCGCCCCCTACCAGAACGCTGGCTACATCAACCACGAGGCGCGCCGCGACCGCAAGCTCCTGCTCCACAAGAAGGAGTTGCGCCGCATCCGCGAGGCCCTCGACGAGCGCGGCCTCACGCTGGTGCCCCTCAACATGCACCTGAAGCGGGGGATGGCGAAGGTCGAGCTGGGCGTGGCCCGCGGCATCAAGCGTTATGACAAGAGGCGCAAGATCCGCGAGCGCGAGGAAGGCCGCCAGGTCGCCCGCGCCCTCCGCCACTCCGTCTGAACCTGCGCCACCCCTTGCTTGTCCGGCGAAACGCCTGTGCTACGCTGGATGCATCTGGGGACGAAAGGTATCGACAGGAGGGAACGTAACCGGGTAGCAGGCCGAGGTTGGTCGTCACCCTCGTTAATCAGGCGGCCATTTGAGTAAGCGCCGAAGATCGCGAACTCGCTCTCGCGGCATAGCCCGTGAGACGTCTCACCGATAGCCCCTTCCCCGACGGAGCACGGTGAGGCGCCACAAAAGTTGGGGCGCTGTGAGCTGACGCCGATACCGCTCACCTAAGATTCATCGGCTGGTTCCACCGTATTCGCCCCCCACCTGCGAAGCGATGGAACGAGACTCCAACTGGTGGGAAAGCCTGTAGGACAACTCGGAGCAGACCCTGGCTGGACCGGGAGTTCGATTCTCCCGCGTCTCCACCAACGCCACCGAACGGGGCCCCGCACGCGCGGGGCCCCGTCGTATGCTAGCCGCCACGTGGGAGGGGACCCCATGCCGAAGTCGTGCAAGCACGTGTGGCCCATCATGAAAGAGCCCGTTGACTGCCTGGAGTGCAGGCGCTGCGGGGAAGAACGCGAGATCACCCGCCAGAACGCCGACCTGATGTTCCAGGACATGGACTTCACGCCCTTCAAGTGGGCCTTCCGGACCTACGTCGAAGGTATCCTCGCCGAGAAGTAGGCTCGCCCCGGCGGCGCAACACGCATTTGGAAAGGAGCCCCAAATGGAAGCCCGTGACCTCCTCCGCGCCCAGTTCGCGTGGGTCCACCAACTCCTCGACGGCACGATGAGCGACTGCTCCCAGGAGACGGCCGACCATCGTGGCGAGGGCTGGGCCGTCAGCCCCATCTCCGCCATCTACGCCCACATCGCCATGACCCAGGACGGCATCGTCCACGGGCTCGCCCAGGGACGCCCGACGCTCCTAGAGTCGGAGGGTTGGGACACGAAGCTGGGCCTGGAAGCGGCGGGCCCCCGCGACGCCTCTTCGTGGGCGGACAAGCGCTTCGACCTGGCGACCGTCCGCGGCTACGTGGCCGCCGTGCAGGCCGCCACGGACGCCTTCCTCGCGGAGGCCGCCGACGAGGTGCTTGAGCGCTCCATGGAAACGCCCATGGGCGAGCAGCGCGCCATCGACATGCTCGCCAACGTGGGCGTGGCCCACGTCGCCAGCCACTGGGGCGAGATCGCCGCGCTCAGGGGCGTACAGGGCGAGAAAGGGCTGCCCTTCTAGGCTGCTGCGCTCCCGTTAGCCGGCCTTCGCCGCGATCAGCGCGTCCAGCTCGACCTTGAGCCGTCCCAGCACCTCGTCGTACGGGTAGGCGCCGAGCTCTTCCTCGCCCCGCTTCAGGTTCACGAACGTGGGCGCGCACCAGAGCCCCAGGTCCGCGTCGTCCGTTTCCCCGGGACCGTTCACGCGGCAGCCCATGACCGCAATCGTTATGTCGTGCTCTTTCGCGTACGTCGTCATCTCCTTGACGTCCTGCGCCAGCTCGATGAACGCCTCGTTCTCCACGCGGCTGCAGCTCGGGCAGCTGATGATGTTCAGCCCCCCGTCGAGGAACTCCGGCACCGAGCGGAAGCGCCCCGCCTCGATGTCGTCCAGGATCGACTTCCCCGCCTCCACCTCGCGCCACTTCTCCGCGAACGGCAGCGTCAGCGAGACGCGGATCGTGTCGCCCACGCCCTGGCTCAGGAGCTGCTCGAAGGCGATGCGCGTCTTGATCACGCCCTCCGGTGGCATCCCCGCCTCGGTCACGCCGAGGTGCAGCGGGATCTCCGGACGCGCCTCCGCGAACCGCTTGTTCCCCGCGATCACCTTGCGCGGGTCGCTGTCCTTCATCGAAACCACGTACCGCGTGAAGCCGATGTCGTCGAGCATCTGCGCGTGCTCGAGTGCGCTCTCGACCATCGCCGTCACGCCCTCGAGCCCGGGCTCGTCCGCGCCCTCGTACTTCTCGTCCATGGCCGGGTCGACCGACCCGCAGTTCACGCCCACGCGAATGGCGCAGTCGTGCTTCTCCGCCGTCTCCGCGATGAACGCCACCTTCTCCGCCACCGGCTTCGACTTCTCGTGGTGGTACAGGTGGCCGGGGTTGTAGCGAACCTTGTCGACGTGCGGCGCGACCTGCGTCACGAGCCGGTAGCTCTCCTGCAGGTCGACCACGAAGTTCGCCTCGGGAACCGCCTCGCGCACCTGTCCCAGGCACTCCACGTCCTTGCGGCTGTCGACGGCGACCCGCACGAGCCCGGCGCCGGCCCCGTGGATCATCCGCACCTGGTCGATCGTCGCCTCGACGTTCTGCGTCTTCGTCGCCGCCATCGACTGCACGACGACGGGTGCCCCGCCGCCGATGGTGACCGAACCCGCCTTCACGGCACGCGTTGCTGCTCGCTTCATGCTGGGGAGTGTAGCCCGAGTCCGGCGAACCGCGATAGCAGCCCGCTTACCCCCACCATGACCGCTCGATACCCGTGAACGCGACGAACGGCGCCAGCAGCACGACCACGATCGACGCCAGCGCCAGCAGCGGGCCGCGGTTCATCGACGTGAACCGCTCGCGCGGGCCCTCGTAGGCGCCGCCGCTTGCCTCGACGATGCGCCGGCGCTGCGTCCGCAGGCGCAGGCTGTTCGCCATCACGCTCACCGAGCTAAGCGCCATCGCCCCGCCGGCCACGATCGGGTTCAGCAATCCCGCCATCGCGATGGGGATGGCGATGACGTTGTAGCCGAAGGCCCAGCCGAGGTTCTGCCGGATCGTCCGCAGCGTTGCCCGGCTCAGCAGGATCGCCTCCGCGATCTTCGCGACGTCGCCGTGCAGGAGCGTCACGTCGCTCGCCTCGATGGCGGCGTCGGCGCCCGTGCTCATCGCGATGCTGACGTCCGCCTGCGCGAGCGCGGCCGCGTCGTTGATGCCGTCGCCCGCCACCGCCACCCGCAGCCCCTGCGCCTGCAGCTCCCGCACGAGCGCCAGCTTCTCCTCCGGACGCAGCCCCGCGCGCACCTCCTCGATGCCGAGCGTGCGGGCGGCGGCGAGCGCGCTCCGCTCGTTGTCGCCCGTCGCCATGATCGTGCGCACCCCCAGCGACCGCAGCGTCGCGACCGCCTGCGCCGCGTTCGCCTTGGGCGGGTCCGCGAACGCGAGCGTCCCCGCGTACACCCCGTCGACCGCGACCAGCGCCGTCGTGCGCCCCTCCCCCTCCAGCCGCGCCAGCGCGGCCTCCGCCTCTTCCTCGAGGGCTATTCCCCGCTCCTTGAACAGCCTCCGCGTCCCGATGAGCACCGCGCGCCCGTTGACCTCCCCCCTCAGCCCCGCCCCCGGCAGCGCCTCGAAGCCGTCCGCGCTCGCCGGCGCCAGCCCCCGCCCCTCAGCCGCCTCCACCACGGCCGCGCTCAGGGGGTGCTCGCTCAACCCCTCGACCGCCGCCGCCAGCGCCAGCACTTCGTCCTCGCCGAACCCCGGACCCGGCGTCAGTTCGACCAGCTCCGGCCGCCCCTCCGTGAGCGTGCCCGTCTTGTCCAGCACGACCGCATCGATGCGCGTCGCCGTCTCCAGCGCCTCCGCGTTCCGGATCAGGATGCCGCGCTCCGCCCCCATCCCCGTCCCCGCGATGATCGCCGTCGGCGTCGCCAGCCCGAGCGCGCACGGGCAGGCGATGACCAGCACCGCCACCGAGAACACCATCGCCCGGACGAACGAGTCGTCGAAGAAGCCCCACCCCAGGAATGTGCCCAGCGCCAGCACCAGCACGATCGGCACGAACACCGCCGCCACCGCGTCTACCACCCGCTCGACGGGCGCCCGCGACCCCTGCGCCTCCGCCACCAGAGCCGCCATGCGCTGCAGAACCGTGTCTTCCCCCACCGCCGTCGCCTCCACCTCGAGCACGCCCTGCTGGTTGAGAGCGCCCCCCACGACCGCCTCCCCCGGTCCCCGCTCGACCGGCATCGACTCACCCGTCAGCAGCGACTCGTCGAGGGCGCTGCGCCCCGCCCGGATCACGCCGTCGAGCGCGACCCGCTCGCCCGGCCGCACGCGGAACACCTCCCCCACCACTACCGCCTCGACCGGTACCGCCTCTTCCTCCCCGTCGCGCAGCACGTTCACCGACTTCGCCGTCAGCCCGAGCAGCGCGCGGATGGCCCCGCCCGCGCTCGCCCGCGCCCGGTCCTCGAAGAACCGCCCCAGGCTGACGAACAGCAGCACGGCCGCGCTCACGTCGAAGAACATCGACTCGCTGCGGTCGGCCAGAACCACCCACGCGCTGAACACGAACGCCACGGTCGTGCCCAGCGCCACCAGCACGTCCATATTCGGCGTCAGCGCTCGCAGGGCCGGCCATGAGGCGCGGTAGAACCGCCACCCGAGCAGGGCCTGCACGATCCCCGCCCCGCCCAGCAGCAGCCACCCCGTGACGCGCTCGCTCCCGAACAACGCCAGCCCGGCGATGTCCATTGCCATGCTCGCGATGATCACCGGCACGGCGACGATCCCGCCCGTCGCCAGCATGGCCAGGCGCGCCCGCGCGTCCTCCTCTGGCGCCTCGGCGCGCGCGTCGAGCTCGGCGGCGTCGTACCCCGCCCGCTCGACCGCCTGCACGAGGTCATCCGCCACGATCGCATCGCCCAGCGAGACCCGCGCCGTGGCGGAGGCGAAGTTCACGCTCGCCTCATCGACGCCCTCGACGCGATTCAGCGCGCGCTCCACCCGCCGCACGCAGGAGGCGCACGTCATCCCCCCGATTCGCAGGGTGACGGCGCGGTCGGGGTTGGTCATGAAGCGGCTTGCGGCGCGGCCTCGTACCCCTCTTCCACGATGGCCGCCACCACGGCCCCAAGGTCCACCCCGTCGCCCGTGACGGTGGCCGCCCCCGCATCCAGGTCCACGCTGGCGCCGGCCACGCCTGGCACCCCCGTGATCGCCTCGGTCACCGCGCGCACGCAGTGGTCGCAGGTCATTCCGTCAACCTTCAGTTCGATCGTCTCAGCCATGGTGTCCTCCGTTGTGTGCTGCCTGGGAACCCTCCACGGGCCCCTGGATCTTGTACACGCGCAGCAGCTCCTGCACCGCGCGTTCCGACTCCCCACTCGTCACCTGTTCGATCACGTGCGTGCGCAGGTGCCCTTCGAGCACCAGCGCGTCGAGGCTGCGCAGCGCGCGCTGCACCGAGAGCGACAGGTCCAGGAGGTCGACGCAGTAGCGGTCTTCCTCGACCTGCTTCTGCAGCGCCTCCACCTGTCCAGCGATGATCTTGAGCCGGCGGCTCGCTTGCTGTTGCGTCTCAGGGAGCATGTCGCGCCTCCGCTAATAGGGTACCCCCTATCCTATAAACCTGCGTCCTAACCCGTCAATGCGTACACTCCCCGCCATGCGAGTCGGCGCCCACATCTCCTCCTCCGGAGGTCCCCACAACGTCTTCGCGCGCGCCCAGGAGATCGGCGCCGAGGCCATCCAGCTCTTCATCTCTGCGCCCCAGCAGTGGCGCCCCCCCAACGTCGCCGACGAGGCCGTCGCCGCCTTCCACGAGGAGCATGAGCGCGTCCCCGTACCGGTCTTCTTCCACGGCGTCTACCTCGTCAACCTCGGCACGCAGGACGAGAAGCTCCTCAACCGCTCCGCCGGTTCCCTCAAGCAGTACGTGAAGTGGGCAGGAACGCTTGGCGTCGAGGGCACCATCTTCCACGTGGGCAGCCACAAGGGCGCCGGCTTCGACGCCGTCCGCGACCAGATCTGCCGCGTCATGCTCGAAGTCCTTGAAGCCGCCGACAACGACTCCATGCTCCTCATCGAGAACAACGCCGGCCAGGGGAACGGCATCGGGTCAACCTTCGCCGAGGTCGGCGAGATCATCCGCGGCTGCGACAACCACCCCCGCATCGGCGTCTGCCTCGACACCTGCCACGCGTTCGCCATGGGCTACGAGATCACGACCCGCGAGGGCTGCGAGCTCGCCATGTCCGAGTTCGACCGCGAGATCGGCTTCGACCGCCTCCGCGCCGTCCACGCCAACGACAGCAAGATGCCCCTCGGCGGCGTTCGCGACCGCCACGAGAACATTGGCGACGGGCACATGGGCCTCGATGGGTTCCGCAACATCCTCGCCCACGGTGCCTTCCGGGACGCTCCCCTCCTTCTCGAGGTCCCCGGCATCGAGGGCGGCGGCCCCGACGAAGAGAACGTCAACCGCCTGAAGCGCATCCGCGAAGAAGTCGGCGCACCGGGACCTGACGGCTCGTGAGCAACGGCGAAGGCCGCACGCGCAGGCTCGAAGGCGCCCTCCTCGAGGAGTGCGCCGAGTGGATCTGGGAGCAGATCCAGGAAGAGGGCCTCTTCGTCCCCGGCGAACTCATCGAGCTCATCCTTACGACTGAGCGCGAGCTCGACCTGCAGGCGAGTCCCCTCCCCGAGATCGCCGCGGGCGTCGCCGCCGCCTTCCGCGAGCAGAGCCACCTCCTCTCCCCCACCGACGAGCGCGCTATCGAGTCCGTCCTCGGCTGGGAGGATGAGTTCCTCGGCATCGCCGGCATCCCCCGCGAATCCAGCTGATCTCGCCCCGGAGCCGTTGACGCCGTCCCCGCGCCGCCCGACACTCAGGACAACGCCCCATCGGGAGGTGAGTCGCACATCTGACCAATCGACCACAGGTGGGATCGGTCAAGCGCCAGGTCCGCGCACCGCGCGGATGACGAGGCGGAGGCAGAATCGAACCATTCGGCGGGTGGCCTCCCGGCGGCACGGTCGTAAGGCTGGAAACAAACCAGAACGGGTAACCGTCTGACAAAACCCCGGCCACGTGCAGGGGGCTCGCGGCCCTCTCCCCCACCAGGCACACCGAGCATCGACCGGGGGCGTGCGCGTCCCCACGAGTGCCACGGGGAAGCTGTATGTGCGGGATCATCGCCTACACCGGCTCGCGTCAGGCCGCGCCCATCCTGCTGGCCGGCCTCCGCGACCTTGAATACCGCGGCTACGACTCGGCCGGCGTCGCCCTCCTGCCCGATGTGGGAGACGCGCCTGCCGTCGCCAAGCGCCGCGGCAAGATCGCCGAGCTCGACGACGCCATCGGCGCGCACCGCCTGCCGCCCGCTCACACCGGCATCGGCCATACCCGCTGGGCCACCCACGGCTCGCCCAGCGACACGAACGCGCATCCCCACACCGGCTGCGGGGATGAGGTCGTCGTCGTCCACAACGGCATCGTCGAGAACTACGCCGCTCTCCGCGCTGAGCTGAGCGAACGCGGCCACGTTTTCGAGAGCGAAACCGATACCGAGACCATCGCCCACCTGCTCGAGGAGAGCCTGATCGCCCGCCGCGACCTGCTCGACGCCATGCGAGAGGCCTGTGGCCGTCTCACCGGCTCCCAGGCCATCGTCGCCCTCTCCCCTCGCGAGCCCGGCGTCGCCGTCGGGGCGCGCATCGGCAACGCCGGCGGGGTGGTCGTCGGCTACGGCGAGGGCGAGATGCTCCTGTCCAGCGACCTCGCCGCCCTCCTCCCCCACACCCGCAACGTCGCCTTCCTCGCCGACCGCCAGCTCGTCCGCCTCACCGGGGAGGGCGCGACGTACGCCAGCCTTGACGGCGCCGCCACTGAGGTCGAGCCCCGCACCGTCTCGCTGGACCCCGCCAGCGCCGCCCGCGGCCCCTACGAGACCTACATGCTCAAGGAGATCATGGAGCAGCCTGCCGCCCTCGCCGACACCATCGGCGGCCTCATGACGGTCGAGCCCGCCCGCCTCACCCTCGACGACCTCGGCGATGCCCGCCCCTGGCTCGAGCGCGTCGAGCGCGTCCTCCTCGTGGGGATGGGCACGAGCCTGCACGCTGCCATGGTCGGACGCTGGTACTTCGAACAGATCGCCCGCCTTCCCGCCGACACCGACAACGCCAGCGAGTTCCGCTACCGCGAGCCCGTGCTCGGCCCCGAGACACTTGTCGTTTCGGTTAGCCAGTCGGGCGAGACGGTGGACGTGCTGGAGGCAATGAACGTCGCGCGCGCCTCCGGCGCCCCCCAGATCACGATCTGCAACACCCCCGGCAGCCAGACCACCCGCGTCGCCGACGGCACCGTCCATACCTACGCCGGACTCGAACGGGGCGTCGCCAGCTCGAAGACATTCACGACCTCGATTGCCGCCCTCTTCGCCCTCGCCCTCGAAACCGCCCGCGTCCGCGGCCGTATCAGCGACGACGACCTCGCCCGCTACGTGCGCGACCTCGCCGCCATGCCCGAGATCGTCGGCCGGCAGCTTGAGTCCTTCGACGCCATCGCGAAGGCCGCCGGCCGCTTCCGCACGACCGACCACATCCTCTTCCTCGGGCGGGGCCCCGCCCTCCCCATCGCCCTCGAGGGCGCCCTCAAGATGAAGGAGCTTTCCTACGTGCACGCCGAGGGCTACGCCGCCGGTGAGATGAAGCACGGTCCCATCGCCCTCATCGACGCGGAGTTCCCGACGGTCGCGCTCGCGGGACAACATGCCCTGCGCAGCAAGATCGTTTCGAACATCGAGCAGATACGTGCCCGCGGCGGCGAGGTCCTGGCCATCGTCACCGAGGGCGACGACGAGCTCATCGCCCTCGCCAACGAGGCGCTGACCGTGCCTTCGGTGCCCGCCCTGCTCGAGCCGCTGGCCGCGATCGTGCCCCTCCAGGTGCTCGCCTATGCCACCGCCGATGCCCGCGGCTGCGACATCGACCAGCCCCGCAACCTCGCCAAGACCGTGACTGTGGAGTAGCGGCCCCGCGACGCCGCATTAACGTTCAACGAAATCCGGGCGTTTCCGCTGGTCTGGGTCCCCCCGCCGGGATACGCTCGGGGCATCGCAAGAGCCGCGGTTCGCAGACACCCGGAGGACCCCCCATGACCAGCACCACCGCCAGCCCGCAGTCGGGCACGGAGCACTCAGCCAAGCTCGTCTACCTCTTTGGCGACGGACGTGCTGAGGGCGGTGCTGACATGCGCAACCTCCTTGGCGGCAAGGGCGCTGGCCTCTCCGAGATGAGCAGTCTCGGCATCCCTGTTCCCCCGGGTCTCACCATCACCACCGAGGTCTGCAGCGCCTACTACGCGAACGGCCGCCGCTACCCCGACGGCCTCGACGAGCAGGTTCGGTCGGGCATCGCCCACGTCGAGTCGATCGTCGGCGCCCGTTTCGGCGATGCGGCGAACCCCCTCCTCGTCTCCGTCCGCTCCGGCGCGCGCGTTTCCATGCCCGGCATGATGGACACCGTCCTCAACCTCGGCCTCAATGATGAGACCGTCGAGGGCCTCGCCCGCAGGTCCGGCGACGAGCGCTTCGCCTACGACTCATACCGCCGCTTCGTCGCCATGTACGGCGATGTCGTCCTCGGCCTCAAGCGCGAGTCCGACCTCGACGAGGATCCCTTCGAGGCCATCCTCGAGCGCAAGAAGGAAGCCTGCGGCGTCTCCGAGGACACCGACCTCCCCGCCGATGCCCTCCGCGAGATCGTGGCCGAGTACAAGGCCGAGATCCGGGCCAAGCTCGGCATCGAGTTCCCCGACGACCCCTGGGAGCAGCTCTGGGCCGCCATCGGCGCCGTTTTCGAGTCCTGGGAGAGCGACCGCGCCATCGTCTACCGCCAGTTGAACGGCTACCCCGGCGAGTGGGGCACGGCCGTCAACGTCCAGGCCATGGTCTTCGGCAACCTCGGCGACGACTGCGCCACCGGTGTCGCCTTCACCCGCAACCCCAAGAATGGCGCGACCGGCCTCTTCGGCGAGTACCTCATCAACGCCCAGGGCGAAGACGTCGTCGCGGGCGTGCGCACCCCTCAGCCCATCCGCCTCGCCGAGCGCATCGACGACGGCCCGCCCTCCATGGAGGAGGCGCAGCCCACTGTCTACCACGAGCTCCTCGCCGCCGCCCAGCGCCTCGAGGACCACTTCCGCGACATGCAGGACATCGAGTTCACCGTCCAGCGCGGCAAGCTCTGGGTCTTGCAGACACGCAACGGCAAGCGCACCGGCCCCGCCATGGTCAAGGTCGCCGTCGACCTCGTCGACCAGGGCCTGATTGACCGCGACGAGGCCCTCCGCCGCCAGGACCCCGAGCAGATTTCCGAGCTGCTGCACAGCGTTTTCGCCGACGGCGCCGAGACCGACGTCATCGCCACCGGCCTCCCCGCCTCCCCTGGCGCCGCCGTCGGCAAGGTCGTGTTCTCCGCCGAGGAAGCCGCCGAGCAGGCCGAGGCTGGCGAAGACGTCATCCTCGTACGCGTCGAGACCAGCCCCGAGGACATCCAGGGCATGCTCGCCGCCCGGGGCATCCTCACCGCCCGCGGCGGCATGACCTCCCACGCGGCAGTCGTGGCCCGTGGCTGGGGGAAGTGCTGCGTGGCCGGCTGCGGCGAGCTCGAGATCGACTACGCCGCCGGCTCCTTCCGCGTCGGGGCCGGCGGCCGCAACCTCACGATTCGCCGCGGCGACGTCATCTCCCTGAACGGCACCACCGGTGAGGTCATGCTCGGCGCTGTGCCCCTCGCCGACCCCGAGCTTCCCGACGACCTGACGCGCCTGATGGTCTGGGGCGATGACGCCCGCCGCCTCGGCGTTCGCGCCAACGCCGACACCCCCGAGGACGCCGCCAGGGCTCGCGAGTTCGGCGCCGAGGGCATCGGGCTCTGCCGTACGGAGCACATGTTCTTCGGTGAGGACCGCATCCTCGCCGTCCGCCAGATGATCCTCGCCGAGGACGAGGCCGGCCGCCGCGAGGCCCTTGCCCGCATCCTCCCCATGCAGCGCCAGGACTTCGACGGCATCCTCCGCGCGATGGCCGGATTCCCCGTCACCATCCGCCTCCTCGACCCGCCCCTGCACGAGTTCCTGCCCCACGGCGCCGAGGAGATGGAGCGTTTCGCCGATGCCATCAGCGTCGAGCCGCAGCGCGTTTCCCAGCGCGTACTGGCCCTGCAGGAGTTCAACCCCATGCTCGGCCACCGCGGCGTGCGCCTTGCCATCACCTACCCTGAGATCTACGAGGTCCAGACGCGTGCCATCATTGAGGCTGCCTGCGACCTGCGGGCCGAGGGCGTGGACGCCCAGCCCGAGATCATGATCCCCCTCGTGGGCGCTGCCGAAGAGCTGGCGCGCCTGCGCGAGCGCGTCGAGGCCATCGCCTCCCAGGTCACCGCTGAACGCGGGGTGAGCCTCGACTACACCATCGGTACGATGATCGAGCTGCCCCGCGCCTGCGTGGTTGCGGACCAGATCGCCGGGCACGCCGACTTCTTCTCCTTCGGTACCAACGACCTCACCCAGACCACCTTCGGCCTCTCCCGCGACGATGCGGGCCGCTTCCTCCCCGACTACATCAGCCAGAACGTGCTCGACAAAGACCCCTTCGTCGAGCTCGATCGCGACGGCGTGGGCGAGTTGATGCGCATCGGCATCGAGCGCGGCCGGGGCGTCAAGCCCGACCTCAAGCTTGGCATCTGTGGCGAGCACGGCGGAGACCCTGCCTCCATCGCCTTCGGGCACGACGTCGGGCTGGATTATGTCTCGTGTTCGCCCTACCGCGTGCTTACCGCCCGTCTTGCCGCCGCCCAGGCCGCACTCGCCGGGGGAAGCTGAACCAGACTCCGGAGGGAGCGACGGTTGGACCTGCACCGTGTGCGCCGCCGCATCGAGGAGGACGAGGAGCGCCTGAGCCCCTTCGCCGCCCGCTCGGCAAACGCGACGCGCTCCCGCCCTGAGGACCCCTCCTCCGTCCGCGCCGCCTTCCAGCGCGACCGTGACCGCATCATCCACACCAAGGCCTTCCGCCGCCTCAAACACAAGACGCAGGTTTTCATCGCCCCTCAGCAGGACCATTTCGTCACGCGCCTCACGCACACGTTCGAAGTCGCCCAGGTGGGCCGCACCATCGCTCGCGCCCTGCGCCTCAACGAGGACCTCGCCGAGGCCATCGCCCTCGGCCACGACATTGGCCACGGCCCCTTCGGCCACGCGGGCGAGGAAGCCCTCGCCGAGTGCCTCCCCGAGGGCTTCCGCCACAACTACCAGTCCGAGCGCGTGCTCGACAAGCTCGAGCACGACGGCCGTGGTCTCAACCTCACCCACGCCGTCCTCGATGGCGTGCGCAAGTCCAGCAAGGCTCGCGAGGACGTGCTCGCCGAGGGCTGGGGAGTCCCCGAGACGCTGGAGGGCCAGGTGGTCAAGCTTGCGGACGCCCTCGCCTACCTGAACCACGACGTCCAGGACGCCATCCGCGCCCGCATCATCGGCGAGGACGACCTGCCCGACGTCTCGCAGCACGTCCTCGGACGCTCGCATGGCGAGCGCCTCGAAGTGCTGGTCACCGACGTCGTCGAGTCGAGCTGGGCCGCCACCGGCGAGGAGCGCGACGAGGCCGGCGGGACTCCCGCCATCACCATGAGCCGCAGGGTGCACGAAGCCGTGAACGAGCTGCGGGAGTACATGTTCCAGCACGTCTACCTGCTCGCCGAACGCCGCGCCGAGGTGGAGCACGCCAAGAACATCGTGCGCTTCCTCTTCGACCACGCCGTATCGCACCCCGATTCCATCTCCTCCGGCTACGCCCTCCCTGATGACCCCCTGCCCCGTCGCGCCGCCGATTTCGTCAGCGGCATGACCGATCGCTACGCCATTCGCCTCGCCGCCGGACTCGGCTGTGAGGACGCCCGGGACTGGCCGCTCTAGATGCGCCGGATTGCCTCCTGCGAACGGGGTGGGATACTGAGGCGGTGGTGGCGAAGGCGCATCGCGTGTGAGTGAGCAGGACCGTCCGGGCCCTCCCGACGAAGAACCTCTGATCGGGGGTCAGCCGTCCGACCCTCCCCCCTCCCCCGGCAGCCCCCCACCTCGACCCGACGGAGAGGGCGTCATCGGCGTCACCCCGCGTGAGCCCGTGCGCCGCACCGTGGACCCCTGGGAGGCCCAGCGCCTCCGCCGCGATCGCGCCGATCGGCGCGACTACGGCCGTGATGGACCCCGCGCCGGCTACTACGGCGCTACCAACCGCTCTCCGGGGCGCACGATCGCCATCTACTTCTTCACACTCGTCGCGCTCGCCATCGGCGGTGTCCTGATCTTCCTGCTCTTCCAGGTGCTCAACGACGAGCCGGACGTCACCGTGGACCCGCCGCCGCCGCCGCCAGTCGATGCCGAGGCCAGCATCGAGACGCCCGCTCCCGGCGCCACCGTTCCCGTGGGTGAGGACACCGCCGTCATCGTTCGCGTCGTCTCGGGAGAGGAGATCGTGCGGTTCGAGCTGCTCGTCAGCGGAATCGTGACCGACCAGGAGTTCTCCGGCAGGGTCACGGGCGAGAACACCTACGCAGCCGTCCTCACCGCAAGGTTCGAGGCGGCGGGCGCCTACGACCTCGTCGTGCGTGCCTACACCGCCTCGGGCGAGCAGCTCGTGTCGGAACCCATCCGGGTCCGCGCCACGCCCCCGGTCGAGGAGACTCCCCGGGTTGTCATCACGGCGGAGGTCGTGGCCCTGACGAGCCTTCGCGTATGCCCCTTTGAGGCTTGCAACCAGGCCGGAACACTGGAACCCGGTCAGGTCGTGACCGTCATCGGCAAGACACTGAACCAGCAGTGGCTGCAGGTCGAGACCGGTGGCGGGCTCTGGGTGCGCTTCAGCGCCGTCGACATCTCACCCGAAGACCTTGCCAGTGTTCCCGCGGTCGAGCCCCCACCGGCTCCCGTCGATACGCCCACACCACCCCCCACCCAGGTGTCCGGCACAGAGACGCCGACCCCCACGGCGACCGGCACCGCTGCGCCCCCGCCCAATGCACCCGACTTCATCCCCACCAACGCCGAGCCGATCGAGGGCGGAACGATCCTCCGCATTACCCTCACCAACGCCTCGACCAACCCCTTCTCGGGGCCGATCGCCGTTCTCGTGGAAGGCGTGCCCGCCAGCCCCGCCGAGCAGGTCCTCACCGTCTCCATGGAGCCCAACGGCACGGCTGCCCTCAACTTCGACCTCGACCCGCCCATCACCGAGCAGACGACCGTCACCGTCACACTCGACCCCGACGATGCGATCGCCGAGGCGAACGAGGACAACAACGTCACCGAGTTCATCCTGGTGCCGCCGCCCGAAGGGCCGGTCCTGTCGCTCAGGGCCAGTGTCACCGGCGGGATGCTCTCCGTGGTCATCCAGAACGACGGTGGAGAGCTCACCACCAACGACGCGCGCCTCGTCGTGAGCGTCCCGGGTGAGACGACCACCCGGACCATCTCGCCGCTGGCCATCGCCGAGAACGACTCAGCCACCATCGACGGCATCGCCGCCCCGCGGACGGGCGAGTCCATCCGCGTCACGCTCTTCATCGACGGCATCAACGTGGCCACCGCCAGCGTGCCCAACCCCAACGTCGTCGATGTCCCGCCGGACGGACAGGATTCCGGGACCCAGCCGACGGAGGGCGCCACGATCGAGCCGGAAGAACCGCAGGAGCCCGAGGAGCCGGCCGAGCCGGGAGAGTAGTAGGATTCCGGCGTGGACGCCGTCACCGAAATCAAGCGGCGAATCGATCCGGCGGAGTACATAGGCCGCTCCGTCAAGCTGCAGAAGGCTGGGCGCAACCTCCGCGCCCTCTGCCCCTTTCACAGCGAGAAGACCCCCTCGTTCTACGTCTTCACCGATCGTGGCTCCTGGCGCTGCTTCGGCAGTTGCGGCGAAGGGGGCGACATCTTCTCCTTCGTCCAGAAGCGTGAGAACGTCGATTTCCGCGAAGCGCTGCGCATCCTCGCGGAGGAGGCGGGCGTCGAGCTTTCCGCCCGCGCCGCCGAACAGCGCACCCGGGCCGAGCGGCTCAGCGGCATCGTCTCCGCCGCCGTCGATTTCTACGAGCAGCAGCTGGCCGGCGATGGCGGCGCGGAAGCGCGTGGGTACCTCACCGAGACCCGCGGGCTGGACCCCGAGACGATCGAGCGCTTTCACCTCGGCTGGGCCCCCGACGAGTGGCGCCTGCTGCGCGACTACCTGTTGGGTCGGGGCTACAGCGATGAGGATGCCCTCGCCGCCGGCGTGCTCCACGAAAGCGACTCCGGCGGCGCCCCCTACGACCGCTTCCGCGGCCGCGTCATCATCCCCATCGCCGATGACCGAGGCGTGTACGTCGGTCTCGGCGGGCGCATCCTGGGCGACGGCGAACCCAAGTACCTGAACTCCCCCCAGAGCGACATCTTCGACAAGGGACGCACGCTCTACGCCCTCGATGTCGCCGGCCCGCAGGCTCGGGAAAGCGGCACCGTCGTCGTCGTCGAGGGCTACCTCGACGTCATCGGTCCCTGGCAGGCCGGCTTCCGCAACCTCGTCGCGACCATGGGCACCTCGCTCACCGAGCGCCACGCCGCCCGGCTCACGCGCTTCGCCTCGCGCGTCGTGCTCGCCATGGACCCCGACAGCGCGGGCATGGCCGCCGCCGAGCGCGCCGGCTCCCTCCTCCTCAACTTCGATTCCCCGGAGGCGATGGGCGCCGCCCAGCGCAGCGCTGAGGCCATCACCGCCAACGTCGACCTCGACCTGCGCGTCGCCCCGCTGCCCGCCGGCAAGGACCCCGACGACCTTACGCGCGAGGACCCCGAGGCCTGGCGCGCCGCCATCGACAACGCGACGCCGTTCACCGAATTCTTGCTGGCCCGGCTCATCGCGGCGCGGCGTGGTGATTCGGCCGTCGACGTGGGCCGCATCATCGACCAGCTGACGCCCGTGTTGCTGGCGGTCCGCAACCCCGTCGAGCAGTCGGCCAATGCCCAGAAGGCTGCCCGCCAGCTCGGGGTCTCGGAGCGGGCGATTCTGGACCGCGTCCGCAGTCAGCGTCGCCGGCCTCAGGCCCGCCCTGAGTCCGAATTGACACGGGAACGGGCAACCCTTGAAGAGCACCTGTTGGCGACACTCCTGCGCCATCCAGGCCTGCGCGCCGACCTGCGGAACTACCCCTTGCCCGGACTCTTCTGGGACACGCTCCAGCGAGAGATCGCCGAACGATGGCTGCACGACGAGTTGGAAGCCATCGACGGGTCGGACGGCGATGACGAAGCCGAGCCCGTCGCGAACCGCCTTCGCCAGATCGGCGAGCTCAGGGAGCCACAACTCTCGGACTCCGATGCCCGGCAGCGCGCCCTCGATCTGATGAACTTCATCCTGCGTGAACGCCTGAGGGAACATCATTCGGCCGGCGCCGAGGGCCTGGCCGAGGCCGAGCGAGAGCTGGGTGCGCAGCGTGTCGTGCAAGCGGCCTATGAGGCCTGGCTGGGCGGGAGCCCCTCGACCGAGATGCTGGAGCTCGCGCAGGTAGCCATCGAGCAACTCCAGCTCGGGCTCAGCATCCACCGCCGCGACCGCGCCGCCTCCTGACGGTTCACGCTTCGGCTAGGGATTGAAGCCAGCCGCACCCTTCAGGAGTGGAACCAACTCCGACAGCGAGGCGATCTCGATGTCGGGCGCCGGGTCACGTTCCGTTCGAGACCCTCCCGTGCGGTTGAGCCAGACGGACGTGAGTCCCGCGGCGTTCGCGCCCGCCACGTCGCTCGACAAGTTGTCGCCCACGTGCCAGACCCCATCGTTCGGCACCCCCAGGCCCCGCAGGACGTGCTCGAAGATCCGCGGGTCGGGCTTTGCGACGCCAACTTCCCCGGAGATCGCTACTACCCCGAACCAATGGCCGATGCCCAGGACGCTAACCTTGGAGCGCTGCAGATCGGTGGGACCGTTCGTGATGAGCGCCAGCGGCAATCCCGCTCCCTTCGCCGCCTCCAGTAGTGGGGGCGCGTCGTCGAACAGGCGATAGCCCCTCTCAGCCAGCCGGTAGTGCATCTCAGCCGCGCGCACTGCGACCGCCTCGTCGGTGCAGCCGCAAGCCGACAGCGCCCGGCGCCAGGCTTCGAGCGTGAAGGAGGCTGCATCGAGATCGCCCCCATCCCACTTGCTTTCCACCTCGGCCCCATAGTTCGTGACGACGGTGTGGTACGTCCCGATGAGCCGGGTGCCGGACATCCCCGGCTGACTCCCGGCAATCGCCTGGGAGGTGTGCGCGATGGCGTCGTTGTGGACGCCGTGGTTGTTGAGCAGCGTTTCGTCCAGGTCCAGGCACAGCGCCCGAGGAGGGAGCAGGGAATCGGGGAGGCGAACCGTCATCAGAACATGACGGTAGCACGATGCACCGTCGCTTCGGTCAGGGGCTGAGGTCGCCCGTCGCCGGCCCCCGTGCCCCCGCGAAGGCGAAGCCGAGCACCCCCAGCGACTCCCGCAGCGTGTCCGCGCCCGCCGCCCCGCCCAGGACGCTCGACGCCGCCTCGTCGAGCACGTCGAGGGCCCGCGGCGAGTCGAGATCGTCGTCCATCGCCGCCTCGAACTCCGACCGGAGTGCCTCATCCGCCTTGCCCTGTCGCGCGCAGACCTCGCGGAGACGCCCGTAGCGCCCCGCGAGCGCCTCGATCGCGCCCTCGCGGTAGTCGGCGTCGGTGCGGTAGTGCTCGCTCAGCAGGTAGAGCCGCAGGTGGTCCGGGGCGTAGCGCTCCATCAGGTGGCGCGCCAGCACGAGGTTGCCCAGCGACTTGCTCATCTTCACCCCGTCCAGCTTGAGCATGCCGTTGTGCATCCAGTACCCGCAGAACGGCGCCATCCCGGTCGCGCTCTCCGCCTGCGCGATCTCGTTCTCGTGGTGGGGAAAGATGAGGTCGCTCCCGCCCCCGTGGATGTCGATCTGGTCCCCCAGGTGTCCCCGCGACATCGCCGTGCACTCGATACTCCAGCCCGGACGGCCATCGCACCACGGGCTCGGCCAGCTCGGCTCGTCCGGCTCGCAGCGCTGCCAGAGAAGGAAGTCGAGCGGCCCACGCTTCTTCTCTTCGCGCTTCGATTCGGGGTTCTCGCGCTTGGCTAGCTCCTCGATCGAGATGCCGTTCAGCTGCCCGTAGCGGGGGAAACGCTGAGCCTCGAAGAACACGTCCCCATCGGCCTCGTACGCCGCCCCCGACGCGATGAGCGCCTTCGTCGTCTCGATGATCGCGTCGATGTGGTCCGTCGCGAACGGGTACGCCGTCGGCCGCAGCACGTTCAGGCGGTCCAGGTCGGCCCGGAAGATGGCGTCGTTCTCGTCCCGGATCTCCGCGATCGGCCGTCCGCCCTCGCGCTTTGAGACCATGATCATGTCGTCGTCGATGTCCGTCACGTTCTGCACGTAGCGAACGTTCAGGCCCTTCCAGGTCAGGTAGCGCCGCAGTACGTCGAAGTTCACGTAGGAGAACGCGTGCCCGAGATGCGTCACGTCGTACGGCGTCACGCCGCAGACGTAGATTCGCGCCTCGCCGGGCACGAGCGGGACGAACTCACGCTTGGCGCGTCCCAGCGAGGAGTACAGGTGTAGGGTCACGGGCCGCTCCCGGGCGTCCTCTGGAGCAGGAAGCGTACCAGAGCACCCACCTGCGGGCCGCTAGCTGAGAACGCCATCCGCCACGAGCTCGCCGATCGCCTCCGGCGACATGTCCAGCAGCTCCGTGAGCACGTCGAACGTGTCCGCCCCCAGCGAGCGTGCCGCGTAGCCCGTCGTTGGCCGCTGCCCATCGATGTGCGCGGGGAAGCGCTCCGCGCCTTGCTCGCCGCCGTCCTCGGTCGGGATCGTCCCGAGGAATTCGCGATACGCCAGGTGCGGGTCCCTCGTCGCGATGTCGCCCCCGTCCTGCACCACCCCGGCCGCGATCCCGTGCGCCTGGCACACGTCCATCACCTCGTACCGATCCCGCTCTGCCGTCCAGGCCGACACGCAGTCGTCGAGCGCGTCCTGGTTCGCGACGCGCGCCTCGTGCGTGGCGAAGCGCGGATCGCCGGCGAGCTCGGGCGCGCCCATCACGCCGCACAGCGTGCGCCATTGCTCGTCGCCCCGTACCGCCATCGCGACCCACCGATCCTCGCCCAGCGTGCGATAGATACCGTGGGGCGCCCAGGCCCCGAACGGGTGTCGGTTCGCGACTGGCTCCGGGTCGGTCCCGTTCGCGAAGTGGTCGAGGAACGCGGGCCCCATCAACCCCAGCCCCAGCTCGTACTGCGCCACGTCGACATCGAGTCCCTGCCCCGTGCGGCGCCGGTGCTCGACCCCCTCGAGGATGCCGAGGGCCGCCGCCACGCCGCTCAGGTGGTCCGTCAGCGAGTACCCGAACCCGATGTCCGGGCGACCGGGAACGCTCGTCAGGTAGGTCAGCCCCGTGATGGCGTGGATCGTCGGCGCGAAGGTCACGAAGTCGCGCCACGGCCCGGAGTTCCCCATGCCCCCCATCGCCACCACCGTCACGCCGGGCGCGGACTCGGACAGCCCCTCCCGGCTCAACCCCCAGCGCGCCAGCACCCCCGCGCTGAAGTTATCGATGATCGCGTCGCACTGGCCCGCGAGGGCGCGAGCCAGCTCCTGTGCTTCCTCGCGGCGCATGTCCAGGCAGATGTTCCGTTTATTCCGGTTCCAGCTCAGGTAGTACGGGTGGTTGAGCGTATTCGCGCCCGCGTTGCGCGCCGCCGTCCCCACCTTGATCACATCTGCCCCGAGGTCCGCCAGCACGCGCGTCCCGAATGGCCCCGCCAGCACGTGCGTGAAGTCGAGCACCCGCAGTCCCGCCAGCGGCGCTGCCGCCGAGGGCGCCCCGGGTACCGCTTCCAACTTCCGGCGCTCCCCCCAGACCGCCTCTTCGACCCGGACCGGTGGGCCCGGAGCGGGGCCATCGGCCTCGGTCGAGATCAAACGCCCCGGGAAGCGCACACTCCCGTATCCCTCGACCTCCCGCTCCTGGAAGTACCCGCGCACCTCGATCTGCGGCGTCGCCACCGCCTTGCGTACCGGCCACACCGCCCCGAACGGCAGGCGCTTCCGTTGCGCCTCCATGAACAGCTGGTCCGCGTTGTTCTCCGCCGTCCAGTCGCGCAGCGTCTCCATCACATGCGCCATGTCCTTCACGAGCGCGATCAGGTCCGGATAGCGCTCCCGATCGGTCAGGTCCCCGGCCGAGTCCGTCTCCTCGAGCCACGGGATCAGCTTGTCGATCAGCCCGAGTGAGGGCGTCACCATCAGGCCGTTGCCGTCGCGATCCGTGTAGCACTCGTAGCCACCGCTCCAGTGCAAGCTTCCCTGGCGCTGGGCGATCGCCGTCGTCCAGCGGCCCCCTTCGGGGAAGAACCACTGCATCAGCATCTGTTCGGTATTCGCGACGAGCGTCTCGTGGCTGGAGAGGTCGAAGTGGCAACCGTTCCCGCTCGCATCGCGAAGCCGCATGCCCGCGAGCGCGCAGCAGGCTGCGTAGAAGCCGACGATGTGCGCCGTCTGGTTCCCGTACCCCGTCAGCGGCGGCGTCTCCGACGTCCCCGTGATCGAGGCCGCCCCGCTCAGGGCGTTCACGACGAGATCGTTCACGGCCAGCCCGGCCCACGGCCCCTCCTGACCCATCGGCGTGACGGAGAGACGCACCAGCTGCGGGAACGCCTCGCGCAGCGTTGCTGCGTCGAACGGGGCCTTGTCGCCGCGCCAGTCCTCGATCAGCAGGTCGGCCCCGGCCAGCATCTCGCGTCCCGCGCCGCTCGCGAGATCGAGCGTGACCACGCGCTTCCCGGCGTTGTACCAGGCCGCCTGGATCGAGACACCGCTCTCGCCGAAGAAGGGCGGCTCGGACTCGAGCTCGTCGCCACCCGGCGGAGTCACCCGCACGACATCGGCGCCGCCGTCGGCGAGCAGCCGTCCGGCGAATGCCCCGGCCCAGCCCGCCTGCTCGACGACGCGGAGCCCTGCCAGCGGTGTGCTCGAGTTTGCCATCGCGCGAAATCGTACGGAGCGATCCCCCAGTGCGCGAGGGCGGCGCCTGTTCAGTGGCCTCCTGCCAGGCGCAAAACGCCGAAGTATTCGTTGACCCGCCCTGCGCAGCTTCGTACGGTGTAGCCGCGCCGCGCAGGCCCATCGAACCCCATGCAGCACACGCGCGAGGAGCCTGGATTGCCGCGATTCGCGTTGGCCATGGCGAAGCAGACTCTGGGCGCGCTGCGAGACCTGGCCCCCATCTTCGCCGTGGTCATCTTCTTCCAGATCGTGGTGCTGCGGCAGCCCTTTCCCGACCTTGCGAACGTCATTGTCGGGTTGGTCTGCGTGGTCCTGGGGCTGGCCCTGTTCGTTCAGGGGCTGGAAAGTGGCCTGTTCCCGCTCGGCGAGGCGCTGGCCCAGGGGATGGCCCGCAAGGGAAGCGCCGTCGCGCTGCTAGCCCTGGCCTTCTGCCTTGGCTTCGGCACCACCGTGGCGGAACCGGCCCTGATCGCCATAGCGGACAAGGGAGCGGAGGTGGCGGCGCAGGCGCAGTTCATCGGTGATAGCCAGGCTGCCCAGGACCGCTACGCCCTTGAAGTGCGCCTCGTGGTGGCTGTCGCCGTCGGCATCGCGATCGTCCTGGGGGTGCTGCGCATCCTCAAGGGCTGGCCCATTCACCTCTTCATCATCAGCGGCTACGTGCTCGTCATGGTCATGACCCTGTTCGCGCCCGAGGAGATCGTGGGGGTCGCCTACGACTCGGGCGGGGTGACCACCAGCACGATCACGGTGCCCCTGATCACTGCCCTGGGAGTGGGCCTCGCCTCGACCATCCGCGGGCGCAGCCCCATGGTCGACGGCTTCGGGCTGATCGCCTTCGCCAGCCTCACGCCCATGATCGGCGTCCTCGGCTACGGGATGGTGGTGTGATGCTGGAGTTTCTGGCCGACGTTGGCGAAACCCTGCTCTCGACCCTCCGGGACGTGACCCCCATCGTCGTCATCCTGGTCGTGTTCCAGGTGGCGGTGCTGCGCCGGAGGTTGCCCAACATCCGCGGCATCGCAGCCGGGTCGGTCATGGTGCTGCTGGGGCTGGCCCTGTTCCTCATCGGGCTGGAGCAGGCGCTCTTCCCCGTCGGCGAGACGATGGCGCAGCAGCTCACGGAGAAGGCGGGCGCCGGAGCGGGAGCGCTGGCGGACGCCGTGCGCTGGCAGGACTACTGGGTGGTGTACCTCTTCGCCGCCGCCATCGGCTTCGCGACGACCGTGGCCGAGCCGGCCCTCATCGCCGTCGCCCTCAAGGCCAGGGAAGTATCAGGCGGCGCGGTGAGCGCCTGGGGCCTGCGTATCGCCGTGGCGGTGGGCGTGGCCATCGGCGTGTCGCTGGGGTGCTTCCGCATCGTGACGGGCACGCCCTTGCCGTGGTACATCGTGGCGGCCTACGTCATCGTCATCGTGCAGACCTACTTCAGCAGCCGCACGATCATCCCCCTCGCCTACGACAGCGGTGGCGTCACCACCTCGACCGTCACGGTGCCGGTGGTGGCGGCATTGGGGCTCGGCCTCGCCGCCAACGTCCCCGGGCGCAGCCCCCTGATCGACGGCTTCGGGCTCATCGCCTTCGCCAGTGTCTTTCCCATCATCTCGGTGCTAGGCTACGCCATCGTCGCCGATCGGCTGGGACGCTGGCGCAGGCGGAGCGAACGCCAGGAGGTGGAGCCATGAAGATGGCGCTGGTCGTCGCCCTGGTGAGCGACGAGAAGACCGACCACATCATCGAGGCTGCCCGCGAGGGCGGCGCCACGGGCGACACCATCATCAGCAGCGTCCGCGGCGAGGGACTGAAGCCGCGAAAGACCTTCTTCGGGCTCGACCTGACGGCGAGACGCGACGTGGTTCTCTTCCTGGTGGCGGAAACCCGAGCCCGGGACATCCTCGAACGCATCGCCGTGGCCGGCGACATGGACAGCGAGAGCGGCGCCGGCGTCGCCTTCCAGATCAACATCGAGGACGCCGTCGGCCTCTCGACGCAGCTCCCCAGGCTCATGGAAGAGTTGGAAGGCGCGCTATGAACGACCAGGGCGACGACAGGGTGATACGCGTGTCCGACCTCATGGGGTCGGAGGTGCACACGATCGACGGGCTGGCGACGGCGGCCCAGGCGATGGCGACGATGAAGCAGCTGCACATCAGCTCGCTGGTGGTCACCCGCCGCCACGACGACGACGAGCTCGGCGTGGTCACCGTCACCGACCTGGCGCGGGAAGTGGTCACCCACGATCGCGCCCCGGAGCGGGTCAACGTCTACGAGATCATGACCAAGCCGGCGTTGACGGTGCGCTCGGAAATGCTCGCGCGCTACGCGGTCAGGCTGCTCGTGCGCTTCGGCGTCTCGCGCGCCCTCGTGGTCGACGACGACGGGGCGCCCCGGGGCCTCGTTACGCTGCGCGACCTCGTTCTGGGTCTGACGCCGGAGTAGCAGTCTCGTTCCTACAGGTGGGCCGACACGCCCCCATCGACGCGGAACACCTGCCCGCTCAGGAACCCCGCCGCGTCCGACGCCAGCAGCACGGCCAGCGGCCCGAGGTTCTCGGCGCCCCCGAAGCTCCGCATCGGGATGAAGCGCAGCAGCAGGTTCTCCCCCGGATCGTCGCCCCCGCGCCCCGTCGTCCAGTCCATCCAGCCCGTCGCGATGCTGTTCACCGTGACCGCCGGCGCCAGCTCCTGGCTGAGCGACGCCGCCAGCCCGAACACGCCCGCCTTCGCGGCCGCGTAGGCGCTCAGGTTGTTCACGCCCCGCGCGCCGAAGATGCTGTTCACGAAGATCAGCCGCCCCCGCTCCCCCTCACCCAGCTCTCGCACCCACGCCCGCGCCGCATAGAACGCCCCGCTCAGGTTCACCGCCTGCACGTTGGCGAACTCCGCGTCGCCCGTCTTGTCGATTGGCTTCGCGAGGGGCAGGTCGGCGTTGTAGACGAGCACCGAAGGCGTGCCGAACTCCTTCACGAGCTGCCGCAGCCCCACCCGTACGTTCGTCGGCAGCGTCACATCCCAGCCCTGGCTGAACGTTTCCCGCCCCAGGGCGGCTACGGCGCGGCTCGCGCGCTTCGCCGCCATCACCTCGTCCCCGTCCATCGTGGCCGAGGCCACCGCCACGTCCGCCCCCGCCTCCGCCAGCGCCTCCGTGATCGCGCGCCCCGACGGATTCGCGAAACCCACCACGAGCGCCCGTTTCCCGCTCAGGTCGTACCCCTCTTGCCGCTCCCAGTCAGCCATTGGTCCGCGCCTCCACCTCGTCCGGCGCGTGGCCCGTCGGCGCGATGCCGCCGGCCAGTCCGCCGCCGTCGATCGGATAGTTCGCGCCCGTCACGTAGCTCGAGGCGTCGCTGCAGAGGAACAGCGCCAGCGGCCCCAGCTCCCACGCCTGCCCCAGCCGCCGCGCCGTGATGTAGCTCCCCCGCTTGCGGATCGCCTCCGCCTCCTCCTCGGTCTCGGTCGGACGCTGCTCGACCAGCCCCGGCGTGATGCAGTTCACGCGGATGCCGTCGCGCGCCACCGCGCTCGCCACCGTCTGCGTGAAGTTGATGACCCCCGCCTTTGCCGCAGCATAAGTCGGGCTCTGCGGCGTCGCCCGCATGCCCATGCCGCTCGCGATGTTGAGGATGGCCCCACTCCCCTGCGGACGCATGTGCCGCAGCGCCGCCCGTGTGCAGAAGAACGTCCCGTTCAGGTTGACCGCGATCCCGCCGAGCCAGTCCTCGTCCTCGAGCTCCCAGACCGCCTTCCCCCGCCCCGGCGAGTCCCCGATGCCCGCGTTATTCACCATGATGTCGAGCCGCCCGAAGCGCTCCACCGTCGCCTCGATGAGCCGGTCGCACTCCGCGCTCGACGTGATGTCGGTCGCGACCGTGAGCGGCTCACGCCCGCTCTGCTCGGCCAGAAACGCCGCCGTCGTCTCGAGTTGCGCCGGCGTCCGCGAGGCTATGCACACGTCCGCGCCCGCCAGCATCAGCGACCGCGCCATCTCCCGCCCCAGCCCCCGGCTCCCCCCGGTGACGATGGCGACCCGCCGCGGCGGTCCATCCAATCGCAACGCTTCCAGCAACGTAACCCCTCCCAAGCGGTGAAAGATACGCCCCTCACGCCCCAGGATCGCCCTCCCGCACCTGTCAGGCAGGTACGATTGGGGTAGCAAATGCGCGTACTCCATTTCGCTGATCTCCACATCGGCGTCGAGCTCTATGGGCGGCCCCTCCCCGGCAAGCCCTGGTCGACGCGCATGCAGGACTTTCTCAACGCCTTCGACTTCCTTGTCGACTACGCCCTCGAGGAGCAGGCCGACGCCGTCATCTTCGCCGGCGATGCCTACAAGGCCCGTGAGCCCAGCCAGACCCACCAGCGCGAGTTCGCCAGCCGCATCCGCCGCCTCAGCGAAGCCGGTGTCGCGACCTTCCTCCTCGTGGGGAACCACGATCTGCCCAACGCCGAGTCCCGCGCCCACGCCCTCGAGATCTTCCGCACCCTCGACGTCCCCAACGTCGCCGTCGGCGATGCGGGCTGGTTCCAGCGGGAGGGCTACGCTCCGCAGGTCCTCCAGACGCGCGCCGGTCCCCTGCAGGTCGCGTTCGTGCCCTGGCCGCAGGTCTCGCAGTTGCTCGCCAACAGCGAGGAAGCGGAGAGCGCCTCCATCGAGCAGCTCTACAAGCTGATCGAACGCGCCATCTCCGACCTCGTCGTCGCCCAGGGCGAGCAGGTGGATCCGGATGTTCCCGCGATCCTGACCTGCCACCTCTCCCTCAGCGACCGGCTCGTCGCCGAGAACAGCGGTAGCGAGCACTGGATGCAGAGCGGCACCGTCCCCCGCGTCCCCCTCAGCGCACTTCACATGGACAAGTTCGATTATGTCGCGCTTGGCCACTACCACAACGCCATGCAGCTCAACACGAATCCGCCCTGCTGGTACTCCGGCGCCCTCCAGGAGGTCGACTTCGGGGACGCGCGCACGGCCAAGGGCTTCATGGCCCTCGAGTTCGACACCTCGAAACCCCGCGGCGAGCGACTAACGGGCAGCCGCGCTCCCCGGCTCGTCGAGGCTCCCAGCCGCCCCTTCGTCAGCATCGCCGTAAAGCCCCGCGACGCCGACCCGAACGAAGAAGTCCTGGCCACCATCGCGAAGCACGACGTGACGGACGCCATCGTGAAGGTCGAAGTACACCTCGATCGCGACCAGGAAACGCTCCTGAGGCTTTCCGAAGCGCGAACCGCCCTCGCCGACGCCCACGTCATCGCCGGCATCCGCACCGTTCTGCCCGACGAGAGCCGCTCGCCCCTGCCGCCCAACGTCCAGCCCGATGCCGCCTCCCCCATCGAGACGCTGGACACGTACCTCAAGCTGCGCGAGGTTCCGGACGAGCGCCGCGAGCGCCTGCTCGCCGCCGCCGCCGAGATCATCGAGGAGAGCGAACCCGTTGGCGTCTGAACCCCGTCCCCTCCGGCTCGTGCACACCTCCGACGTCCACCTGGGCGCCTACTCGGCCAGCCCCCGGGGACGCGAGGAACCCCGTGGCCGCCGCCTCGAAGCCGGCTTCGAGGCCGTCATCGACCTCGCCCGCGGCTCCGAAGCGGACCTCCTCCTCATCGCCGGCGACTTCTTCGACCACGCCCGCATCGGTCCCGACGTCGTCGCCTTCGCCGCCGACCAGATCAACCGCTTCCCCGGCCAGACCGTCCTCCTCCCCGGAAACCACGACCCTATCGGCGCGCACGGCCCCTACGAGCGCCACGACTTCGAAGGGCTCGCCCCCCGCCTCCGCCTCGTCCGCGACCCCGAAGGCGAATTCCTCGACTTCCCCGACCTCGACCTGGCCATCTGGGGGCGCGCCATCACCGTCGACGTGCTTGAACGACCCCTTGCCGAGCCCCCGCCCCGGCGTCCGGACCGCGCCTGGAACGTCGCCATCGCCCACGGCCACTCCGTCGCCGAGGACGCCCAGCTGGAGCGTTCCCTGCGCATTACGCCGCCCCACCTCGCCGAGAGCGCCCAGTGGGAGTACATAGCCCTCGGCCACTGGGACGTCCACAGCGACGTCAGCCATGCCGGGGCTACCGCCGTCTACTCCGGTTCGCCCGCCTCTCTCGGCGATGTCGGCTACGGCGTCGCCGTCGTCGTCGATCTCGATGCCGCCAGCGTGCGCTGGCACGCCCACAGCCTCGATCCCGCGGAGACCTCACCGTGATCCCCCGTCGTCTCCGCCTCCGCAACTTCCTCTCCTACCGCGACTGCGAGCTCGACTTTTCCCCCCTCCACCTCGCCACCCTCGCCGGCAAGAACGGCGACGGCAAGTCCGCCCTGCTGGACGCCATCACCTGGGCCCTGTGGGGCGAAGCGCGCGGCCGCGTCGAGGACGATCGCATCCGCCACGGAGCCGACGACATGCGCGTCGAGCTCGACTTTGAGGTCGATAGCGACCGCTACCGCGTCCTCCGTAAGCGCACCAGGGGCCGCTCCGGCGCCCTCGACTTCTTCCAGGTCGATAGCCAGGGCGGCCTCCGGCCCATTACCGGCGGCACCGCCCGCGAGACGCAGGCCGAGCTCAACCGCCGCGTCCACATGGACCACCAGACCTTCATCAACAGCGTCTTCCTCGTCCAGGGCCGCTCGAACGAGTTCACCGTGCAGACCCCCTCGAAGCGCAAGGAGGTGCTCCGCAAGGTGCTAGGCCTCGACCGCTACGAGGAGCTCTCCCGTCATGCCCACGAGCGCCGCCGCACCGCCGAGGCCGACGCCGCCATCGAGGAGCGCCTCATCGGCGACGACGAGGAGCGTCTGGCGGAGGCGCCGGCGATCGGGGAGAAGCTCGAAGCCGTCGCCCGTGAACGCAAGGACGTCCGATTCCGCCTCGAAACCGAGGAAGCCGAAGCAGAGGATCTCCGCCTCGCCGCCGCCGAGCACCAGCGCCGCGAGCGCGCCGTCGCCGAAGCCGGCGACCGGTTAGCGTCCCGCGACGAGGCCGTGGAGCGCCGCACCGAGGCCATCGCCGCCCTCGAACGCGACCTCGAAACGGTGCGTGAGACGCTCGCGCACGCGCCCCGCATCGAGGATGCCTACGAACAACTCCAGCAGGCGCGCGGTGAAGAGCGTGCGTTCGCGGACCTCGCTTCAGAGGCACGGAACTTTGAGGACGCCATCGCCACCGCCGACAGCGAGATCGCGCAGGAGCACAGGGGCCTGGAAACCACCATCGGTGGCCTCTGCGAACAGCACGAGCGTGCGCTCGCCCTTGTCGCGACCCTGCCCGCCCTCCGCGAGGAGGAGTCGGGACTGGATAAGGAACGCGCGCGCCTCACCCAGCTCGACAGCGACATCCAGGGCGAGCGGGACGCGGCCACGGAGGCCCAGCGCCTCCAGGCCGACCGCGCCGGCGAGGCCGGCGGATACAAGGCCCGCGCCCAGGAACTTAAGGATCGCGAGACCACCCTCGCCGCAGCGGAGGGCGAACCGCTCTGCCCCGTCTGCCGCAAGCCCCTGACCCCGGATGAGCTGCACGCGACGGTCGAGCAGTACCGTCAGGAACGCCGCCAGCTCGGCGAGCAGTACAACGCCGCCCAGGCCGCTGTCGACAAGGCGAAGGCGGCCGCCGCCCACCACCAGCAAAGTGCCACCGGCCTCCAGCGGGAACGCACGGAACTCGATGACCGCGTCCGCTCCTGCGAGCAGGGCCTCGCTGCGCGCCTGACCGAAGCGGGAAACGCCGAGAGCGCGCTCCCCGACCTCGCCGCCCAGCTCGCCGCCCTCCGCCAGACTGTCGAGACCGAAGCGTTCGCCCCCGAAGCGCGCGAACGCCGCTCCGCCGCCTGCGACCAGCTCGCCGCCCTCGGCTACGACCGCGACCGTCACGCCGGCGCCCGCCAGCGAGTCGCTGACCTGCAGCCGGCAGAGGCGGACTACAACGCCCTCACCGAGGCGAAGGCGCGCGCGGAGGGCCTCAGCGACCGCATCGCCGGAGCCCGCGAGGAGCTGCGCCGCGAGACCACCGAGTGTGCCGAGGCCCGGGAGTCCCTCGCCGAGGCTCGTGCGGAGCTGGACGCCTCCCAGGACGTGTCCGCCCGCCTCGCCGCCGTCGAAGATGCCGTCGCGGAGTGCCGCGACCGTCTCGCAACCCTCGACAAGGAGCACGGCCGCCTCGAGGAGCGCCGCGACGCCCTCCAGGAGCTCGCCGCGCGTGTCGAGGAGGCGAAGGACCGCCTCGCCGCCGCTCGCGACGCCGCCCAGCTCCACGAGGACCTGGCCCGCGCGTTCGGCCGCGACGGCGTCCAGGCCATGCTCATCGAGCAGTCCCTGCCCGAGCTCGAACGCATCACCAACGGCCTCCTCGACCAGCTGACCGAGGGGCGCGGCCGCACCCAGGTCTCCCTCCGCACCCAGCGCGAGAGCGCATCCGGCAAGACCGTCGAGACCCTCGACATCCACATCAGCGACGACCTCGGCACGCGCGACTACGAGATGTACAGCGGCGGCGAGAAGTTCCGCGTCGACTTCGCCCTGCGCATCGCCCTCTCGCGCCTCCTCGCGATGCGCTCCGGCGCATCCCTCCCGACACTCATCATCGACGAGGGCTTCGGCACACAGGACGAGGAGGGACGCGACCGCCTGGTCGCCGCCATCAACGCCATCAGCTCCGAGTTCCGCCTGATCCTGCTCGTCACCCACATCGAGGAGCTGCGCGAGAGCTTCGGCCGCCGCATCGAGGTCACGAAGGACCCCGAGCGCGGCTCACTGGCCGTGGTGCGCTAGCGCTGGTCGGGGCCGCCGGGCATCAGCCGAGCGGCGAACCTGGCCCCCTTGGAGGTGACGACAAGCCGGGGACGGGTCGCGAACGTCTGCACCTCGAAGGCTTCCTGCAGGCTCCCCCGTCTCGTGTGGACCGGACCGCCCTCGGTGGGCTGATGGATCTCCACATACCCACCGTCTAGCAACTCGTCCACGGCCTCCCGGCCCTCGATCGTCTCGGGGAAATCCCGCTCCCCCGTCCTCGCGGTCTCCAGCAGGATGCTGATGGCCTCCGCCGAGAGCCTGCGCCTCCGCGGCAAGCGGACGAGACGGCGAATCGCATTCCAGGCGCCCGCCCCCGCAGCCATCGCGACTACCTTCCCCGCATTGCCCGACGCGCGGGCGCTCCGTACCCTTGAGCCTTCGTGGCAGGGTAGCTCAGCTGGTAAGAGCGCACGACTCATAATCGTGAGGTCGAGAGTTCGAGTCTCTCCCCTGCTACCACGGCACATCAGAGTCGCCCCTCAGGGGGCTCGTCGCTCCAGGAGGAGCCCAATGGTTTTGGGTCTGGGAACCGTCCCCTTGACGTCCGTGGCACACGCGCGCCGCGAGGCCAAGCGCAAGCTGCCCCGCTCCATCTACTGGTACACCGAAGCAGGTACGGAGCTCCGCCGGACCGTCCGCGCCAATCGCGACGGCTTCAAGGAGATCGGCCTTCAGGCCCGTATCCTCGACTCCCACGAGCCCCGCAAGCTCTCGACCACCGTCCTCGGGCGCGAGATCTCGATGCCCCTGATCACGACGCCCGCCGGCTTCATCCGCATCGCCCACCCCGACGGTGAGCTCGGGGTCGCCCGCGCCGCCGAGGCCGCCGGCACGGCCGTCGGACTCGGCATCCTCTCCAGCTACTCCATCGAGACCATCACCGCCAACGCCAGCGACGTCTGGTTCCAGCTCTACATGCTCGGCGGACGCGAAGGGTCCGCCGTCGCCATCGAGCGCGCCAAGGCGGCCGGCTGCCGCGTTCTCATCATCACCGTCGACTTCGCCGCCCTGTCCGGTGGCCAGGACTACCAGCGCGGCCACCCCGGCGTCCCAGACACCGTCGACCTGCCCACCGCCCTCAAGTACGCCCCCGAGATGATCACGAGACCCCTCTGGGCGCTCAACTTCCTCAAGGGCGGCGTCGACCTCGTCTTCCCCAACGCGCCCGGCAACGCGAACCTGACCGCCAGCCAGGTGGGCGCCGGCATCATGGCCCATCCCCCCACCTGGGACGACATCGTCTGGGCCCGCAAGCAGTGGGACGGGCCCTTCGTCGTGAAGGGCATCACCTCCATCGACGACGCCCGCCGCGCCGTCGACGAGGGCGTCGACGCCATCTCCGTCTCGAACCACGGTGGCAACTCTCTCGATGGCTCCCCCGCCACCATCCGCGTCCTCCCCGAGATCGTCGACGCCGTCGGCGACAACCTCGAGGTACTCCTCGACGGTGGTGTGCGCCGCGGCAGCGACGTCGTGAAGGCGGTGGCGCTGGGCGCGAAGGCCGTCATGGTTGGCCGTCCCTACATCTGGGCCCTCGCCGCCGGCGGCGAGCAGGGCGTCCGCCAGATCCTCGAGGTCTACCGCCAGGGCATCGCGGGAACGCTCACGCTGCTCGGATGCCCCTCTGTCGAGGACCTGAACCCCTCGCACCTCCGCCTGCCCCCCGGCTTCAACCCCTAGGGCGAACTGGGCGCAGCTACCCCAGCCGCACGTTGTCGACGACCTGGGTGCCGACGGGCGCCTTGCGGCTGCGTGCAATCTGGAGCACCAGCAGCAGCGGCAGGAACCTCCCCACCAGGATCGTGACCATCACCACCACCGTGGCGACCGTGCTCAGGTCCGCCGTGATTCCCGTCGACCACCCCACCGTCCCCACCGCCGAGGACGTCTCGTAGAGCACGTCGATAAACGGCTCGTTCGACAACCGCAGCAGGATCATCGAGACGACGAAGTGGACGGTGGCGAAGGCGAACACGATGCCGACCGCCTGCCGGATGACCGCCTGCGGAAGCAGCCGCCCGAAGGCGAGCACGCCGTCGCGGCCCCGCAGGGCGGCCACCGTGCCGGCCACGAGCACCGCCAGTGTCCCCAGCTTCAGCCCTCCCGCCGGCGATCCGGCAGCCCCGCCCACGAGCATCAGCACCGACTCGAACAGCTTCGTGTGCTCGTGCAGCAGGCCCGTCTCGACCGCGCTGAAACCCGAGACCCACATCGAGGCCTGGAAGAGCGCCAGCACCGGGCGATCGCTCTCCGCCACCGTAGCCAGCGTGCCCGTGTTGGCCCACTCCGCGATGCCGATGAACAGCGCGCTTCCGCCCACCACGCAGACCGCCGCCGCCAGCACCATCTTCGCGTCGAGCGGCATCCGCCGTGGGTCGAGCCGCAGCACGCCCAGGATGACGGGCACCGCTCCCAGCGAGCCAGCAAGGCAGAGGATGATCATGGGGATGAGCACCGCCGGATCGTCGGCGAAGGGACGCATGTCCTCCCCCGTCACGTTGAAGCCGGCCACGTTGAAGGCCGAGACCGCGTGGAATACCGCCCACCACACGCTTCGCGCGACCGGCACGCCCGCGCTCACGAAGCCCCCGAAAAGGGCGAGCGTGCCCAGTACCTCGAACGTCAGCGTGTAGAGGACGATCGTCCGTACGAACGAGACCGACTCGCGCATGCTCGGCGCGCCGTAGTAGAGGCGCATCAGGTTGCGGTCGCGCAGGCCCAGGTTGCGACCCAGCACCCACAGCACGATCCCCATCCCGGCCATGTAGCCGAGCCCGCCCACCTGGATGAGCACGAGGATCACGGCCTCGCCGAAGTGGCTCCAGTGCGTCTGTGTCTCGACCACCACCAGGCCTGTCACGCAGATCGCCGAGATCGCCGTGAACAGCGATTCGAGCACGGTCGGCTCCTGGCCGCTGTGCGAGATGGGCAGGTGCAGCAGGGGCGTGGCGATCGCGAGGACCAGTCCGAATCCGATGAGGATGCGGATGCCGCCCGAGCCGAAGGGGCGTGAACGGCTCGGTGGCTCGATACTGATGGTTCGTGAGCCCATCAGCCGCCGTCGCACCGTGCGGCGCGCGGACACTCGCATGTGCGCTCAGCGTGCGCGCGCAAATCCGGTAGCGCAACCCGTTAGGCCGGTGTTGCGACCTCCGGGATCCGGGTGACTGGTCTGGTGGCTCCTACAGGGGAACGAGCTGCGCGTTCACCGCGCCGCCCCAGCGGGGCTCGTGCGTCCCGTCGGGCAGCATGTCGAAAGCGTTGACGTCGTCCTCCATCTGCCGGTGCAGCAGCTCGACGATGTGCGCCGCGATGTCGGTATCCAGCACCGGGAAGATGAGCTCGATCCGCTCCTCGAAGTTCCGTGGCATCCAGTCGGCGCTGCCGGCCCACACCTCCCACGCCCCGCCCGACCGGAACGCCGCCACCCGCGCGTGCTCGAGGAAGCGCCCGACGATGCTCCGCATCGTGAAACGCTCGTCGTGCAGCGTCAGCGTGCTGCGCGCGATCACGTCCACGCGCGCCCCCGCGTCCGCCGCCTCCCCCAGCGCCTCGAAGACGGCCGGGTCGGTGAGGTGGTTCATCTTCAGGATGATGTGCCCCCCGGGGTTCGCCTCCGACCGGATCTTCTCCAGCATCGCGTCCCGGGCGTCGACCCCGTAGCGCATGCGCTGGAGCTGGGGCGGTTCCCCGCCCTCGAGCGCCTCGAAGAACTCCAGCGCATCCCCCGCGAGCTCGGCGTTCGAGCTGAACAGCGAGATGTCGGTGTAGAGCCGCCCGTTCATCGGGTTGTAGTTCCCCGTGCACAGGTGCACGTACCCCCGCCCCGAGCGGCGCACGTAGAGCGCCTTGGCATGCACCTTGTATCCCACCGGCAGCGGCAGGATGCGGATGCCCGATGCCCGGAACAGCAGGCTCCAGTGCAGGTTCTGGAGCTCGTCGAAGCGGGCCCGCCCCTCCAGCAGCACGGCCACGTCCTTCCCCGCCTCCGCCGCCCGCATCAGCGCCTCCGCGATGGGGTTGCGGGCCCCCAGCCGGTAGAGACTGACCCGTATTTGGTCGACTTCCGGGTCCTCTGCGGCGCGGTCGACGAACGCCTCGACGGCGCCGTAGTCATCCAGTGGGTGGTAGAACGCAACGTCGCGGTCATCGAGCAGTCCGAACGGGTCGGACTCGAAGTCCGGGGCTTCACGTGGCTCGATCGGCTCGTACCGAAGGGGCGTCGAGTTCGGCCTCGGCGGATCCTCGTCGATGAGCGTGTTCAGGTAGCGGTGATCCAGCGGCGGCGAGAGCCGGAAGGCGGCCTCTTCGGGCAGGTTGAGCGCCTCCCGCACGTCCGCCACCCACGGGAACGCCCGCTCCACCTCCAGGCGCGTCGCCGGCCCTTCGGGGCGGTCCTCGATCGCCTGCGCGAGGTCGTCCCAGTCGACGCGCTGCACGTCGAGGTCGGCCAGGCGCGTGAGCCGCATCTCGTACATCGGCAGGTCTTCCGGAAGGAAGAGGTCGCTGCGCAGCCGCACGAGCGGTCCCAGCCGCACGAAGGCCCCCGGCCGCCCGGGCACGGACAGCAGGCGCGGCAGCGAGTCGGGGAGGCGCACCAGGTAGTCCAGCGATTCACGCCCCGCCGCCAGGTAGAGCGCCCTGCTCGACAGGCCGGCCAGCGCCCCCGGGTCCAGCAGGTCCGCCCGCGGCGAGGCCTCCTCCGCCAGGTAGGCGCCGAAGTAGCTCCGTTCGAGAGGCGTCAGCTCCCCCGGCTCCAACAGCAGGAACCCGACCTCCGTCAGGGCGTTCCGCAGCTGCTCGTGGATCTCGGTGGCCTGCAGCGCGCTCTCGTATGCCTCCGCGAGAACCGCCCGGTACTCGTCCTGCTCCTGACGCCCGCCGCTCCGTTCGCGTTCGTACACGCCGTAGATGCGCGCCGCGAAGAACTCGTCGAGGTTCGCCGCGAAGATCGCGAGGAAGCGCAGCTTTTCCAGCAGCGGAACATCGTCGCGCGTCGCCTGCAGGAGCACGCGGTGGTTGAACCGCAGCCAGGAGCGTTCGCGGGAGAGAACGGTGGAGGCCAACGACGAGGCTCCTTCCATTGGGTGGTCCCGGAGTTGACGATCCGTGTCTGAACGCGCCGCTCCCTGGAGCGTTTACGATACAAAATCCATGACAAACCCGGGTACGGTTATGGAAACGGAGTGGCAGTTCGTCGCCGACGACCTCGCCGCTGTGCGCACCTGGCTCGGTGAGCACACCCCGGACACCTTCGAGGTGTGCGCCCAACCCGAACACGATCAGCACGATGAGTACTGGGACACCGCTGGCTGGCTCGTCTGGCGGGCCGGCTTCGCCTGCCGCGTGCGCCGCCGGGCCGAGGCAGCCGAGCTCACCCTCAAGGGGCTCTCCGGTGGTGATGCGCACATGCGTCGCCGTGTGGAGATGAACGAGCCCATCGACGCCCTCGGCGGGCTCGCCGGAAACATCGCCAGGCCCGCGGGCGAAGCTGGCCGTCTCCTGAGAACGCTGGCCGGGCCCCACCCACTCACCCGCGTCGCCGCCCTCACCACCCACCGCACGACGCTCACCCTCGCCGATGGAGAGGGCCCTCTCGGCGAGATCTCACTCGACCGCACGACGGTCGGCGAGGGGTCGCGCGCCCACGAGTTGCAGTATGTCGAGGTAGAAGTTGAAGACGATGCCGTCGACCGCGCCAGACCATTTGTCGACGCCCTGCAGGAAGGCGCCGGCCTGCGCCCCGCCCCCACGGGCAAGTTGGCGGCCGCCCTGGCTGCGTCGGGCGCCTCACCCGGCTGGGAGCCCCGCCCCCTCGGCCCCATGACTGTCGACCGGCTGAGCTCCCTGGCGGAGGTCGCCTACGCCTCCCTGCGGCGGAACTTCCTCCGGCTCATCGAACACGAACCCATGGCGCGTCTCGGTGAGGACATCGAGGGTATCCACCAGATGCGTGTCGCCACGCGCCGACTGCGCGCCGCCCTCGACACCTTCGGGGACATCCTGCCGCCGGAGCTCGCGGATCAGCGCAAGGAGTTGCGCTGGCTCGGACGCTCCCTCGGCGAGGCCCGCGACCTCGACGTCCAGCGAGAGCGCTTCGCCCTGGCCGCGCCGCTCATCGGTCGCAAGGCCGCCACTGCCATCGGCGAGATCATGGACGAGCGCCACACCCGCGCCCGGGAAGCAGTGCTGGCCTCCCTCGATTCCGATCGGTACCTCGCAATGACCGATGCGATGTCGGACCTGTTGCGCGCCGGACCGGTCCCGGGGCTCGGCGAAGACCTGGCCCTCGAAGAGGCCCTCCCTTTGATCGAGAGCCAGCGTCGCAGCGCCCGGCGCCTTGGCTCCGCGATCAAGGCAACCTCCCCGGATGCCGACTACCACGCCCTTCGCCTGGAGGTGCGGGACCTGCGCTACGTGCTGGAGTTCTTCTCACCGCTCGGCGGTGAAGCTGCCGAAACCTACATCCGCCAGGTGACGAGGCTCCAGACCCTGCTTGGAGACCACCAGGACGCCGTGATCGCGGCGGAGTTCTATTCCGGGTTGGCGAAGGACGAAACCCTGGGCAAGGGCGGCCTCCGTGCTGCCGGCGAACTGGCTGCCAATGCCGGTGCCGAGGCTGAGGGGTACCGCTGGAAGTTCCCCAAGCGCTACGCCCGCCTCCGCGGACGCCGCTGGCACGCCCTCAGGGGCGCCCTGGCGAATTCGTGAACGCTTGTTAACATTTCTTTGACTCCCACCCGTTATGGTGTGCTCGATGGGAGTCTTCCCAGCCGGTTCTGCTCCATCCGCCGTCGCCGACGGCGTTTCCTTTAGCTCCCCCTCGAAGGCCCCGGTCGCGATCGTCGACCTCGGGTCGAACTCGGCCCGCGTCGTCGTGGTCGAACACCCCATCCCCGGCGTGATCGAGATCGTCGCCGAGGAGCGGCTCGATCTGCGCCTCGCCACCGAGCTCGACGAACACTCCCGTCTCAGCGATCGCGGCATCGCGAGGACCATCGACGCCGTCGGCGAATTCGCGGCCTTTGCCCGCGAGGCCGGCGCTGACTCGATCAGGGTCGTCGCCACGGCCGCCATCCGCTCCGCACGCAACCGCGCCGAACTGCTCGCTCGCGTGCACGCCGAGCTGGGCCTCGCCATCGAGGTGCTCGACGGCTCGGAGGAAGCCGAGTACGCCGCCACCGGCGCGCTGCACGGCCTCCCCATCCGCTCCGGCGTCATCGTCGATATCGGCGGTGGCAGCACCGAAGTCGCCCGCGTCATCGCCGGCAGGATCGTCGGCGCCTGGAGCTTCCCCCTGGGGGCGCTCACCGCAAGCGCCGAGTGGCTCACCGAAGACCCGCCCACGCGCAAGCAGCTCAAGGCGATGCGCCGCATGGTCGCGGAAACGCTCGCGACCAGCGCTCCCTCCGGCCTGGCCGAAGGCGAGGAACTCGTGGCCACCGGCGGCAGTACGCGAACGCTCGCACGCCTTGCCCAGCGGCAGGCTCCCTACCCCATCCCGCGCACCCACGGCTACACCTTGGACAGCGACACCCTTCGCGACGTGGGCGCGTTCCTCGCCGGACACAGCTCGGTCGAGCGCTGCGCCATCGACGGGGTCCGCGCCGGCCGTGCCGACTCCATCGTCGGCGGCGCCGTCATCCTCGAGGAGATGATGCGGCACCTCGGAGCCGACCGGCTCACCGTCGCTTCCGGCGGCGTCCGCGAAGGCGTCGCGATGCGGGCGTTCGGCGAGCCCGTTCCCCAGCCCCGGCTCGTGCGCGCCGTCACGGTCGAGTCACTGCTGCGCCACTACGGTGTCTGGGACGAGGACGAGATGGAGGTCCGGGCCATCCGCGCCGACACCCTCTCCCCTGACCCGATCGAGGACCCCTTCAGCGAGACCCTCGAGGCCGCCCGCCTCGCGATCATGCTTCGCGCCCTGGCGGATGCGGGAATCCATCCCGTCGACGCCCTCCTCAGCGAGGACCTGGCCGGGTTCGACCACACCATGCTCGCCCGGGTCGCCGCCATCCTCCACTTCATCGATGGCGACAAGGAGGCCGCCCGCCCCTTCCTCGCCCTCCTCCCCGCATCCGAGAAGCGCCTCCTCCGCCGCTGCGGAGCCCTCCTGAGCTAGCCCCCCAGGTTCCTCCCGAGGAACGCCACGATCGCCTCCAGCCCCTCCCCCGCCGCGTCTACCGCCTCGATCTGCAGGAACGCATGCGTCGCGTCCTCGCAAACCAGCATTTCCGTGTCGACTCCCGCCCCCCGCAGCAATTCTGCGAAGTCCAGGGACTGCTGCAGCAGCGGGTCGCGCGTTCCCGCTGTCATGAAGACCGGCGGGTAGCTCGCAAGGTGCGGGCTGAAGCGCGGAGACACCGCCGGCGAGGCCAGCTTCGGGTCGTCGGGCGCCACTCCCAGGTAGTCCTCCACCTGCCAGACGAAGATGCGCCCGTTCACGAAAGGCGCGTCCTCGGGCAGTTCCAGCATCGCGGGGAAGTCGTAGACCCCGTACGGCAGCGCAGCCGCCCGGAACGGGGTCGCCCCTTCCCGTTCGAGCAGGCGGTGCAGCGTTGCTGCCGCGAGGTTCCCGCCCGCCGAGTCGCCCATGATCGCGAGCCGTCCCGGGTCGATGCCGAGCCCTTCGGCCTCGGCCGTCAGCCAGTCCGCGGCCAGTACGCAGTCGTCGAGCCCCTCGGGGTGCTTGTGCTCAGGCGCCAGCGCGTAGTCGACGCTGACCACCGAGTAGCCGCGTTCCGCCAGCCGTTGCGAGAGCTTGTCGTGCGTCAGCGGGGAGCCGGCGACCCACGAGCCGCCGTGGATGAACAGGATCCCGGGATGCTGGCCGGTCCCATCGGGCCGGTACAGGTCGACCGTCAGGGGCTCGCCCCGGCGCGTCGCCACCTGTACGCCGCGCTCGACCGGGCGGTCCGGCCCGTCCTGGTTCAGGAAGCTCGCCGTCATCGCCCAGCGCTCGCGGATCTCGAGCCCCGTCACCCGTGCGAGGTCCGGCGCCGGCGGAGTCGCGTAGAACTCGATGATGCGGGCGGTTATGTCGTCCAAGGCGCTAGGCCTGGTTCTCGCTTACGGCGTCGAGCACGCCCACGGCCGCCATCGTCCGCTGCGCCGCCGCCACATCGTGGCTGAGGATGACGAGGTCGTGCTTCTCGCCCTCGCGATCCTTCACGTGGTCCCGCAGCAGCGCCTCCGGCTGGAAGCCGAGCGAGCGGAAGACCGCGATCGCCTCGTGCTGGTCGACCGTCATCTGCCCGATGATCTTGTCGACCCCCATGCCCAGGGCGATACGGAAGGCTTCCTCCGTCAGGAGCCGCCCGATGCCCCGGCCCCGCAGCGTGGGCCCCACCAGCACCCGCAACTCCGCCACGTGCTGCGACCAGGGCAGGTCGCTCCTGTCCACGGTTGCGTATCCGGCGATGCTTTCGTCCTCGTCGAGCACCAGCAGCGAGGTCGTCACTCCCGCCTCAAGGCGCTGCACCCATGTCTCGACCTGGTCCGCCCGCGTGATGTCGCGGCGCAGGAAAAGCAGGTCGTGCTCGGGCAAGCCGCGCGCGAAGGCGAGTATTCCGTCGCCGTCGCCCGCATCCATCAGCCGGAGCGTGACGCGCTGCCCGCCGACCGTGCCGGCCGCCGGATAACGCGAGTCGCGGGTTGTCGAGGTCAGATCGAACGTACCGAAAGCCATTGGTCCAACTTTGGCCAGAGACGATACATGGCGTTCCCCCCGGCTACGAGACTTGCGTGGCCGCCCCGCAGGACGACCTCTTCCGTGTCCTCCGACCCCACCTGCTCGAGCGCGGGCTTGGCCGCCTCGTACGGCACGATGTGGTCGTGTTGCGCCATCGCGTGAATCATCGGCACGTCGATCGTCGAAAGGTCGACGGGCCGGCCGTCCAGCTCCAGCGACCCCTCCAGCATCGCGTTCTTCCAGTAGAGCTCCTTCACCATCTGGCGGAAGGCCTCGCCCGGGAACGGGATCTGATCGGCCGCCCAGCGGTCGACCATCATGAACGACTTCACGTACTTGTCGTCCCGGATCCGGTCGAGCACCTGGATCGGGCTCGTGAGGCGCCCCGTGGGGCGAAGCATGTCGAACGCCGACAGCAGGATCTCCCCGGGCACGTTCCCCAGCGTGTCCACGATGCGGTCAACGTCGAAGTAGCGTTCGTCCGTCCACTGGCTAAACAGCCCCATCCCCTTGAAGTTCACCGGCGTAGTCAGGCAGACCATGTTCCCCACCGGCGCCTCCGGGTGCGTCCCCATGTACATCAGCGCCAGCGATCCGCCCACGCAGTACCCCAGCAGATTCAGCTCCTCCTCGCCCGAGTCCTCCAGTACGCGGTCGACGCACTCCGGGATGCGGGAGAGGGCGTAGTCCTCAAGCCGCAGGACGCTGTCCTCGTTGCGGGGCACCCCCCAGTCGATCAGGTACACGTCGTACCCCTGCTGCACGAGGTACTCCATCATGCTCTGGCCCGGCGTCAGGTCGAGGATGTACGGCTTGCTCACGAGCGAGGTCACGACCAGCAGGGGGACGCGGTAGACCTCCTCGGTCTGCGCACGGTAGTGGTACAGCTTCATCGACCCGTCGGTGTGAATCGTGTCCTTCGGCGTCGAGCCGACCTGCGGGTCTTCCAGCGAGATGTACTCGAGCCCGACCAGCCCGCGACGCAGGATCGTGTCCACGGTCGTCTGGATCTGGCTGGCAACATCGGGCGAGGCGGAGGCAGTCGTCACGGTCTAGTCCACGGTGCGGGCGCGACCCGCAACACACAACTGATTCTCGGTGGGGGATGTACTGGGCGGGTTACCGCGGCGTTAATTCCCCGGCTCTTCCTTCGCGGCTGCCGGGGGTCGCTTGGTCCGCTTCGGCCGTGCCGGTTTGGCGTTCGTATTGGTGGACGGACCGGCGGCCAGTGCAGCCGAGAGCTGCGCTTCCAGCGCCGCCAGCCGGTTCTCGATCGCCAGCATGCGGTCGCCCAGCGCCAGCACGTCCGTCCGCGTGGGAACGTTCATCGCCGTGAAGAACGACCCCATCGCCTCGTTCATCGTCTTCTGAAAGTGGAGAAACACGTCGAGGTTCCGGCCCAGGCTCTGGCTGAACTCCTCGGTCCCCATCATCTGGTTGAAGAATTCGTTCCACTGTCGCTCCGACTGCGTGGCCCACTGTCGCCACGCCTCGGAGAAGTCGGGCGCCGCGGTTTCGTTCGTGCTCATGTCACTTCCTCTTCGGTACTGTCGCCCTCGGTGGCGGCGGGAACGTCGAAGCCCGCCAGTGCGCCCGTGAGCACCTCCTGGTACCGGTTCAGGGCGTCGATCCAGGTCCGCAGGAACAGCTCGCCCGCCGCCGTCAGCGAGTACATGCGCCGCGCCGGCCCCTGGTCGGAGGTGTCCCAGAAAGACGAGACAAAGCCGCTGTTCTCCAGCTGCCGCAGGGCGCGGTAGACCGTGCCGCTATCCGACTGGGGCAGTCCCGACTCGCTCAATTGCTGGCTGAGCTGGTAGCCGTAGGCGTTGCAGCCCTTCAGGAAGGCGAGCAGGCTCGTGGCCAGCATCTCCCCGTGGAGCCGCGGCTCCGAGGTGGTGCGCTTGCGTCCCGTGTTCTCGGCCATGGGGACATTCTGTTGCTAGGTGCCGATACGCGCAATATGCAAGTTGCATGTAGCTGCCGCCGGCCCTAATCTGCTCTCATCACGAATCAGCAGCGGAGCCACACCATGAGCGCCAATTCCCAGACCGAGCAGTACTTCAACGCCCTCCTCGAGAGCTACGACGCCCTCACCCGCGCCATCGAGCAGGCGAACGAGCGCGGCCTCGGCCTCTCCCGCCAGCTCCTCGCCGAGGTGACCGCCGCCCAGCGCCAGACCCTCGACCTCGCGAAGCAGGTCGCCTCCAACCCGTCCGACATGGCTGCCGCCTACTCGGCCATCATGGAGTCGGCCGTGGCCGCCCAGAGCCAGGCCCTCGACTTCACCCAGACCGCCTACAAGGAAGCCGTCGCCGCCAGCGGCGAGGCCCGCGAGGCGCTCGACAGCCTCCTCAACGCCAGCCGCACCGCCGCCGAAGCGGCCCTCGATCTCTCCCGCGAGTGGCAGGCCTCGAACCCCTGGGCCGACCTCTTCCAGAAGGGCATCGAGAGCTTCACGACCGCCACCGGCGGGACCGCCGCGAAGAAGAACACGAAGACCGGGGCGAAGGTCTAGCCGTTCGCTTCCGCCAGTAGCTCGGCCACCGTTCGGTAGGCCTCGCTGCTGTAGATAATCCCGTAGTGGCTCGTCGCGATCCCGACGTTGTACTCGGGCTCGTCCTCGATGCAGCTCTCCGGGCTCACCAAGCCGTCCCGCTCCGCATAGAGCGCCCGGCGGCGGAACGTCGGCTGGCGCGGGCGCATGATGTTGGCCGTGAAACGGCACGTGCAGTGCCCGCTGTAGCAGGCCGGCGACACGTTCCAGGTCAGGTGTGAGCCCGCCCCCCTGCGCACCGCCGCCATCGCCTCGATCAGCGCCGGGTGGACGTACGCCACCTCGTTGAACGGCGCCGCCAGCGAGATCAGCAGGTCCACCGACTCGGGGTGCTCGAACGCAACGCTGCGGGCGATCAGCGCACCCAGGCTGTGCCCGATGAGATGTACCCGTTGCCCGGTCTCCTCAGCCGCTCGCCGCACCGTCCCCAGCACGAGATCGCTTGAGGCGTTCGGACAGTCGAGGTTCAAACCCAGGCCCGAGTAGTACGGCTGGTAGCCGATCCGCCCCAGCCACCAGAACAGCTCCATCAACGACAGGTCGGTACCCATGAATCCGGGTACGACCACCACCGGCTCCCCGTTCCCATGGGGAACGCCGCGCCCGTAATACACCGGCGAGGCGTGCAGCCGCATCCACTCGCGGTACCAGCCGACCTCGTTCCCGATGGGCGTGAGGATCGGTTGTACGGAATGGTCGTCCTGGTAGCGATCGGTGAACGGCGCCGCAGCGCCCTCGGGCGGCATGCCGGAGAGGTGCTCCTCGCGCTGATTTCCAGCTATGTGCAGTTTACAGCAAGTGCCGGCATGCCGCCCGTATTCCGAGCGTCACTCCCGGTGCAGGTCCTCCGGATTGAGGATTCGGAAGCCGACGCCAAGCGTGACCTGCGTCGCCGCCGCGTGCCCGTCGCTGATCGCGCCCCGGATCTGGCGCACCTCGAACCAGTCGAGGTTGCGCAGCGTCCGGCTGGCGCGCTCGAGCGCGTTGGCGATGGCCGCATCCACGCCGTCCGGCGAGGAGCCAACAAGTTCGACGATCTTGTAGGTGTGTGGCTCGTCCATGGAAAAGCTCCTTCCCGCGTTCCCGCGTTGTTCCCCTGGATTCGGGCCTAGCCTTCCCCGCCCATGTCGCGTTCGAAGGCCTCGTAGGTGAGTTCGATACCAGCCGCGATGTGGTGGCGGAAGTCGCTCTCCAGGCGTCCCGCAACCCCGCGAAGGTAGTTGACCTCCACCTTGCCCCCCTCCATCTGCCGCGCCACCGTGTCCCGTAGTTCCTCCGCTCGCTCGATGAGCGGCTGATGCTCCGCCCGCGACTGCTCGATGCGTGCGCTGAGCCGTGGCTCCATCCTCTCCATCTCCTCGAGGCTCCCCCCGGGGCGCTCCGACGCATCCCGGTGCCGGCGAAGGACGTCGGCCAGCTCATCGAGCGCGTCGTGCAAGCCGCCGGCCCAGCCCATTGCGTCCTCCGCCGACGCGACGATGGCGGTATCCATCCGCTCCCGCGCATGGTGCAGCGCCTCCGGTCCGCGTAGCCGCTCGCCGTCCCCCAGGTCTGCTGCCTGTTCTCGACTCTCTGTCACCATCTCAACCCCCTTTCACGCGGTGTCGTTTTCCGTCCCTTCGGATCGAGTGTTCCGCAATCGTACTTGGCTCGTCAAGGCACTACAGCGCACGAATTCGATGATGCAATTCGCACAACTAGCCCTGCAATATGTGAAAAGAATCACCGGTCCAGCTCGTGAAAAGAAGCACAGCAGACTGCGTATGCGGACGTTGTCCGCAGGGATCCTCGCTGGCCCCGATGCAGGCGGTCCGGGCGGCCTACCCCGCCGCCGCCGGCTCGGGCTCCGCTCCGGTGAAGCTCCGGCTGCTCCGGTGGTGCACCCGGATGGGGAACTGCCTCAGGCCACGCAGCACGATGTTCGGCTTGTAGACCGGCTCCCGCGAGCCAAACCCGATCTGGTCGAAGCGCTCCAGCAGCACCTCGAACGCGATCCGCCCCTCGAGCCGCGCCAGCGGCGCCCCGAGACAGTGATGAATGCCCCGCCCGAAGGAGATGTTGACCGTCTCCTCCCGCGTCAAGTCGAGCCTGTCGGGGTCGCTGAACTGCTCCGGATCGCGGTTCGCCCCGCCGATGGTCAGCCCTATCCGCGAGTTCTTCTTCGCGAGCTTCCCCCCGATCTCGACGTCCTCCGCCAGGTACCGGCCGTCGAGCTGCACCGGCGCGTCGTAGCGCAGCAGCTCCTCGATCGCGTTCGGGATCAGTTCGGGCTGTTCCCGCAGGAGTTGCAGCTGCTCGGGATGCTGCAGGAGGGCTCGAAGCCCGTTCCCGATCAGGTTCGTGGTCGTCTCGTTCCCCGCCACCAGAAGGAGGCGCAGCGTCACCTGCGTCTCCTCGTTCGTCAGCTTCTGGCCGTCCTCCTCGGCCTGCGCCAGTCGCGACACGAGGTCTTTCCTCGGCTCCCGCCGGCGCTCTTCGATGGTCGGGGCGAAGTACCGCTGGAACTCGTCCGCCGTTTCCAGCACCAGACGGCCTTCCTCCGCCGTCAGGTTCGGTTCGAGCACCCGCGCGAAACGGTCCGACCACGTCTTGAACCGTTCGCGGTCGTTCGTCGGCACGCCGATCATCTCCGCGATTACCACCATCGGCAGCAGCGTCGCCAGGTTCGACATCAGGTCGAACTCGTTGCTGTCCCCGACCTCGTCCAGCAGCGCATGCGCCGTCTCGCGCACGTGGTCTTCCATCCGCGCCATCACCCGCGGCGTGAACGCGCGGTTCACGAGCCCCCGCAGCCGCGTGTGGTCGGGCGGATCGAGCGAGAGCAGCGAGGGCGTAAGCTCCCGCCGGATGCTCGTGTTTACGAGGCCGTCCCGCTCCCAGTCGCGATCGCTGTTCCGGAAGCGCCGGTGGTCGCGAAGGATGGCGTCCACGTCCTCATAGCGGGAGACGATGAGCATCCCCGTTAACCGGCTCTGGTGGTACGGGTCCCGCTCCCGCAGCTTGCGGTAGGTCGGGTAGGGGTCGGCGATGTACCCGGGATCGAGCGGGTACCACGCCACCCCCGACTGCATCCGTTCCTGGAGCAGCCGGCCGCGGATGTAGAGCGGCGCGATGGCCGATCGGAAGGTGTCGCGAAGCGTCATGCGAACCTCCTTCGCGAGGGTCGCGTTCAGCTTAGTGCATCGCCCGGCAAATCCGGGGTTCGGACCCCTTGCGCCCTAGCCGTAGCTTTCCGAAGGGGGCGGCGGGTCGAGCTGCGGGTACCAGGGGCTGCGCAGCGGCTCCCCCGGCTTCAGGTGAATGCCCAGCCCCGGCGTCATCGGCACCGTCGGTCGCGACGCCGGCCGCTCCGCGAAGACGACATCGTCGCCGAACATCCGCACCGCCAGTGCCCGGCGCTGGCTGTCGAGGTTCGTCGGACCGCCCCCGTGGATGATGTGCGGGTTGGACACGATTACGTCGCCCGGGTGCACCTCCCAGCCGACGATCGGGAAGCTGTCCCGGTCGGCCTGGATGTCCGGCAGGATCGGCAGCTCCTCGCCGTAGAACCCGCTCGACGGGTCGTCCGGCTTCGACGGGTTGAAGCCGTCGTACATGGTCCCCAGGTGGCTCCCGGCGACGAACTCCAGGCATTCCTCCCGCTTCAGCTCATCCAGCGAAATCCACATCGACGCGAACTGCGAGCCCCCGATCGGGTAGTACGGCGTGTCCTGGTGCCACGGCGTGCGCTCCGCCCCGCCCTCGTGCTTCAGGAAGAACTCGTCCGAGTAGTACCAGACGTTCTCCGACCGGATGAAGCGCCCCAGGATCTTCTTGATCGGCGAATCGTAGAGCAGGCGCCTGATCTCGAACGAGCGATCGAAGTTCCGGACGGTCTCCTCGAACTCCCCGCTCGTGCCCTCGAAGAACTTGGCCCGCTGCATGCCCGAGTCGGCGAGAACCCGCCCGAGCCCCATCGCCAGCAGCATCATCCACTCGGGACCGAGCGCCCCGCGCAGCATCACCACGCCATCCTTTTGCCACCGCGCAATCACCTCATCGGTAATCCCCGCGACCGGATCGGCCGGGTCAAGGTCGTAGCTCGCTGCGACAGTGTCCGTAGTCATCTCGCTGCTCCTGTGCCCGCTGGCCCGGCCAGTATAGGGACTCCAGGAGCGAGTTACCCCGTTCGAACAACCGCCAGCTCTCCGGGAGTGACCGGCTTGGGCTACTCTCTCCGCAACTGGAATGTGCAGATGCTCCATCGCACGACTCGCTACCTCCATGCCGTCCCCGGTAGACGCTGGGTATTTCTCGCCATGGCCTTTGCGGCGGCGGGGACGGCCGTGGGGGAGTCGTGATACCGGCGACGGGCTATACCCTCTACCACACTGGTGGTCCATCCCTCGATGTCACTTACAGCTACTGGTCCGATGTAGTGGGTGTGCATCCGTCCGGCAACTGGCCCGTCGCCGGCGGGAGGTATGTTGTGGTCCCGGCCTTCCTCTCGGGTTTCCTCTTCCTCCTGAATCTTCGCTCCGATGACGGCCTCCTGCGAGGCCTCTTCGCCGCAAAGGGGTTCTTCATCCTCCTTGCCTCTTCCTGGTCGATCTCTCGAAACCACCGCCCGATAGCGGGATATCCCCTCTCTCTGCTGGTCCCGGACAGATGGTTGTGGCCGTCGCCGGCGTGTTGAGCCTCGCCACGGCATTGAGCAACATCGGCTACAACGAGTGGAAACGATCAGCGTAGAGCTCGTAGGCCCGGGGAGACTCGAACTCCCGACCAATGGATTAAAAGTCCACTGCTCTTCCAGCTGAGCTACGGGCCCGCACCTATCGTAGCCCCGACCGCCCCCACGAGCCGCCCGCCGCCCGCACTCCCCCCTTTTCTGGTCAACCGGTAAAATCTCGCCCTCAAGAGGTATTCCCATGGTTGAAACCCTGACTGGCACCAACCGCTCCGCCGGGCTCTCCGTCCAGGAGCTGATCAAGTACGACACGCACGAGGTCCCCGAGTACCTCAGCCGCGAGTCGGCCATGCCCCCGGGCCCCACCCGCGTCCCGGCCGAGTTCTACTTCTCACGCGAGCACCACGAGCGCGAGATGGAGCAGCTCTGGAAGCACGTCTGGCAGATGGCCTGTCACGAGGACGACCTGCCCAACGTCGGCGACTACCTCCCCTACGAGATCGGCGAGCTCAGCTTCCTCATCGTTCGAAGCGGCGAGGACGAGTTCAAGGCCTTCCGTAACGCTTGCCTCCACCGTGGCCGCCGCATCAAGGAGCGCGCCGGCAAGAAGACCCACGAGCTCCGCTGCCCCTTCCACGCCTGGGCCTGGCACCTCGACGGCACGATCAAGGAGATCCCCTGCCAGTGGGACTTCCCCTACGTCGTCAAGGAGGAGCAGAACCTCCCCGAGGTGCCCGTCGGGCGCTGGGGACGCTTCATCTTCATCAACCCCGATCCCGACTGCGAGCCCTTCGAGGAGTTCCTCGACGACTTCCCCGATAATTTCGTGCTCCTCCCCTACGAGAAGCGCCACAAGGTCGCCGAGGTCCGCAAGGTCATCCGCGCCAACTGGAAGGTCGCCCAGGACGCCTTCGCCGAGTCCTGGCACGTCTTCTCCACCCACCCCCAGGTCGTCTGGGGCTTCGGCGACTGCAACGCCCAGTTCGACGCCTTCAAGAACTATTCGCGCCAGCACAACCCCGCCGGCGCCCCCAGCCCCCACCTCGAGGGCATCGAGTGGACCCCGCTCCCGCCCTCGCCCGACGGCGTTCCCCGTGAGCGCCACGCCTTCACCGGCGCCATCTACGAGCGCCGTCCCGACGGCAACGTCGACGTCACCATGCCCGATGGGAGAAGCGGCGTCTTCACGCGCCAGGCTGTCTGGGTTGAGGGCGAGCTCGGCCATGCCGACCTGCACCTCTGCCAGTGGGTTGGCGGCGAGCAGGTCGCCGACCACCTCAAGATGGCGGTCCCCGAGGACCTCGATCCCAACAGCACCGGCGGACGGCTCGACGACAACGGCTCGGCCCCCGGCGAGAACGGTTCAGCGCCCTCAGAGAACGGCGCCACACCCGACGGATCCGAGCTCTACGCCCAGATCGAGGACGACGCGCCGGCCGCTCCCGCCGAGCCTCAGACGCGCGAGGAGCGCATCCGTGCGACGGCGGCCGTCCGGGCCAAGGCCGCCAACGACATGCGCGAGGCCATGCGGCCCCTCCTCGGCGACCTCGTGGACAAGGTCTCCGACACCGAGCTGACCGGGAACATCTACTACAACCTGTTCCCCAACCTCATGCCCAGCAGCTCCTGGGGACCCCTCGCCATCTGGTTCCGCTTCCGCCCCAATGGCAACAACCCGGAGGAGTGCATCATGGAGGCGATCTGCGTCGCCCCCACGCCCGAGGGCACCGAGCCCCCGCCGGCGCCGCCCGTCCACGAGCTCGATGTCGACGACAGCTGGACCCTCGCCCCCGAGATCGGCGGTCTCGCCATGGTCATGGACCAGGACACGGGCAACATGCCCTGGGTCCAGAAGGGTGTGCACTCGCTCGAGGGCGGCACGCTTCAGCTCGCCGACTACAACGAGATGAAGCTGCGCCACTTCTACGCAGTGCTCGAGACCTACCTCGAGCGGGAGTGGTAGCGCTGGCTCTCTGCTAGCCCTCGTTCAGGTAGGGCGCCAGCAGCGTCAGCGTGTCCGGCGTCGAGGGCGCCATCTGCACGCGATCGATGCCGAGCTCGCCAAGCCGCCGCAGGTTCGTCGCGACCCGCTCCGGCTCGCCCAGCATTCCGCCGAAGATGCGGTCGCCCATCGCCTTGCCCCGCTCCCGCAGCTCCGGGTCGTCCCCTGCCCCCACCAGCGCCAGGAACCCGAGCGGCATATCCGGCCGTAGCTCACGCGCCATCTCCACCCGCTTGCGCAGGGCGTCCTCGTCGAATGACGCCACCCGACCGGCGAACTCCGCCGGGTCGCCGACGTCGCTTACCGGGAACCCCATCAGTTCCATCCGGTCCACGTGGGGCGCGCACTCCCGCAGCGTCCGCGGCCCCGCCGATGAGGCCATCAGCAGGGGCGCCGGCTTCGGCAACGGCCCGATCAGCGGAATCTCGATGTCGTAGTACTCCCCGTGGAAGCTGCACGAGCCCGTGTGCAGCAGCTCCCGCGAGATCTGCAGCGCCTCCACGTACCGCCCCACCCGGTCGCGCGCCGAGGGGAACTCCCAGCCCATGCCCGTGATCTCGTTCTCCGCCCAGCCCGCCCCCAGCCCCGCCTCGCACCGCCCGCCGCTCACCCGATGCAGCGCCAGCGCCGCCGCCGCGAACTCGACCGGGGAGCGGAACAGGTTGTTCGAGAAGGCGATCATCACGCGGATGCGCTCCGTCGCCAGCGCGAACGTCGTCGCCGTCACCCACACGTGCGGGTGGGGCTGCGGCGAGGAGATGTGGTCTGCCACCGAAATGATCGGGTAGCCCTCCGCCTCGCGATCTCGCGCCCACTGCGCGGGGTCGTCGTCGACGCTGATGAAATTGGGGCAGAACTCCATGCTGTCTCTCTCCGAAAACCTAACCGAAGCGGGAAGGCGATCCCGTCGCCTTCCTAACTGCCCGGAAGCCTACTGGCCTCCTCCCGTTAGCGGGAGGCCGAGACCGCCGCCGGCTGTTCCTCCGCCTCTTCCCGCGAGGGCGTTCGTCCCCGCAGCGGAATCTCCGTGAACGCGAGCGCGAGCACCACCAGGATCAACCCGCCGACCGCCGAGATGAGGAACAGTCGCTGGTTCGCCGCTGCCGCTGCCTCCTGCTGCGCTCCCAGCGCCTGCTCGAAGAGCACTTCCGAACCTCCCGCCTGCAAGAATGTGGTCCGCACCTCCTCGATCCGCTCGGCATCGATGCTGAGCGTGGCGTCGTCCCTGAGTTCCTCGAAGACTGCCACCGGCATGGCCACCTGAACCTCTTCGTCGAGGTTCTCGGTGAAGGAGGAGCTGTACGTGGTCGTGAGCAACACCCCGAACAGCGCCACGCCGATCACGCCTGCGATCTGGCGGAAGTACATCTGGCTGCTCGTCGCAACGCCCGTGTCCTCCTGCCGCACGCAGGCCTGCACGATCACGTTGATGAGCGGCGTCACCAGCCCCGATCCCATGCCGAAGATGACCATGTAGAGGGCCACCTGCCAGAGCGGGTCTCCCACCCCCATCGTCTGCAGCAGGAACGCCGCCAGCCCCGAAAGGGCGCATCCCACCACCACCAGCTGCTTGAAGCGCCCCGTCCGCTCGACGACGCGCCCGGCGATGAAGCTCATCACCACCAGCGCTATTGCCTGCGGCATGATCAACAACCCGGACATCTGCGCCGAGGCGCCAAGCGACGTCTGGATGAACGTCGGCAGGTAGATGGGCACCGAGAACAGGACCGCGCTCGACAGAACCGCGATCACCCCGGTGAGCACGTACATCCGGTTGCGGAAGAGCTCCATGGGGATGATGGCGTTCGGGTGCCGGATCTCGATGGCGATGAACCCCACCAGCAATACGCCTGCCGCAACCAGCAGCCCCACCGTGATCGCCGAGGCCCACCCATACGCCTCGTACGCCCACCCCGCGGCCAGCAGCCCCGCCACCGTTGCGGTCGTCAGCACGGCCGCCCCCAGGAAGTCGATGTCGGAGATCCGTCCCCCCTGGCGCGTGTTCGGAAGGGTGGTCCAGATCGTCGCCAGCGCGATCACGCCGATGGGGATGTTGATGAAGAAGCACCAGCGCCAGCCCGGTCCGTCTGCGAAGAAGCCTCCCACCGGAGGCCCGAGCAGCGTCCCGGCCGTGATGATCGCGAGGATGTAGGCCACGTACTTCGCTCGCTCGATGGGGGTGTACATGTCCGCCATCACCACCAGCACGCAGGCGAGGATGAAGCCGCCCCCGATCCCCTGAACGCCCCTGGCTGCGATGAGCGTCAGCATCGTGGGCGCCAGCCCCGCCCCCAGCGACCCGATCAGGAAGATGACCACCCCGGAGATGACGAACGGCCGCCGCCCGAACATGTCCGAGAGCTTCCCCACGATCGGCACCACCACCGTCGACGTCAGCATGTAGAGCGTCAGGACCCACGGGAGCAGCTTGAACCCGTCCAGGTCCGAAGAGATCGTCGGCAAAGCCGTGGCCAGGATCGAGCCGTCGAGCGAGCTGAGGAACATGCACATGCCCAGCGCGAGGAGCAGCAGCATCTTCTCGCGCTCGCTCAAAAGAACGCCCAGCACAGGCTCGGACGAAACGGATGTGGTCAACGACTACCTCGCCCGGGCCGCTGCGGGGCCGCGAGCATCCTAGCAGTCCCCGCCCTTCAGCCCCTAACCGGCGCTCCCGGTAGAGTCCGCGATCGTGCGCGCACCCCGCGCGCGGGAGAGACCCATGGCGAACCTGCAGGAGCCCCTCTGCAGCTGGGACAGCACGATCGACGAGCGCTACAACGACTACACCACCGGGAACACCGACGAGGTCCTCCCCGGCATCACGAGGCCGCTTCCCGCCGACCTCATCCGCGAGTGGAACTACCAGTGGCTCGTCGTCGGTACCCGCGAGCTCCAGATCGAGGATCTGGTGCCCATCCCCGACAAGCCGGGCACGACCATGCTCCCCGTCGTCGGCGGCCGCTTCTGCGTGAACATCAGCGTCGTCAACGCCCTCACCTCCTCCTTCGAGACCGGCGGCAGTGCCGACTACCTCAAGCAGTTCTTCGAGGGCGAGGAGGAGATCACCGCCGAGGTCGCCCAGGACACCTCCCGCGCCGAGGCGGTCCAGGGGTGCCTCATGGCCAACTTCGTGCGCGCTCGCGAGCTCGTCGACGCCGACGCCGATCGCGCGAAAGCGCACTACGCGGCCACCCTCGCCCGCGACTGGACCACCGTCGACGACGCCGGCCTTCTCGCCGCCATCGACGAGACCACCGACCACATCGGCGACATCTTCTACACGCACTACTGGTGCAGCAGCGGCGGCGGCCTCCAGACCACCCTCCTCGACGGCCTCCTGGCGGAGCACGTCCCCGACCACCCCGCCGGATGGATGACCGGGCTCACGAGCGGCCTCACCGACGTCGAGAGTTCCCGCCCCTCCAAGGCCATCTGGGACCTGAGCCGCTTCGTCCTCGAGCGCCCCGCCCTTGCAGAGGAGATGGCCGGCATCTCCGTGGACGCCTTCCAGGCCCGCCTCGCCTCACCCCCCAGCGACGACTGGACCGCCTTCGCCGGCCAGTACGCCACGTTTATCGCCGAGCTCGGCTTCCGTGGCCAGCGCGAGACCGACCCTTCCTGCCTCACCTGGAACGAGAATCCCCAGTTCGTTCTCAGCAGCCTCCAGGCCGACCTCGCCCTGGATGAGGAGCACAGCCCTTACCTGCGCGAAAGTCGCTCCGCCGCCGAGCGCGTCGCTCTCGAAGCCGAGGTCGACGCGGCCCTTCCCCAGGACCAGCGTGCCGAGTTCCGCCGCCTCCTCGGCCTGGTCCAGGTCATGAACGGGAAGCGCGAGACCACCAAGGCCAGTTGGACCCGGCTCTGCCGGACCTACCGGCAGCCCGTCCTCGAGATCGGCAGGCGCCTGGCCGAGCGGGGCGAGCTCGACAACGCCGAGGACGTCTGGTTCCTGCGGCTCGCCGAGCTCCCCGAGGCCCTCGACGCCGGCCTCTCCGCCGCCGAGATCCAGGACGCCATCGACGAGCGCCGCACCCGCTACGAGATGCTCCACGACTACGAGCTGCCCATCATCTTCCAGCGCCCGGTCGAGGCCACCCCCCGTCAGACCGCCGACGCCGGCGGCGACACGTCGTTCCAGGGCATCGGCGTAAGTCCCGGTCAGACGCGGGGCCGTGCGCGCGTCGTCCTCAGCGCCGACGGCGCCTCGGAGGCAACCATCCTCCCCGGCGAGATCCTCGTCGCCCCGGTCACCGATGCCCCCTGGACCCCGCTCTTCCTCCCCGCCGCCGGCGTGGTCGTCGAGACCGGCGGCTTGCTCAGCCACGCCGCCACGGTCGCTCGCGAATACGGCATCCCCGCCGTCACCGGCATCCGCGGCGCCACCGACTTCATCGCCACCGGCACGATGCTCAGCATCGACGGCTCCACCGGCACGGTGATGATCGAAGAGGGCTAGGGGAGTCTAGCTACAAAGCCAGACCCTCACGCGATAGCCGGGCTCGTCACCTGGTTCGACCGAGTACCAGACTTCCTGAATCTGCCTGTCGTCGTGGTATAGCGACGCGGAGGCCGCCTCTCCTAGGTGTGAGAGGTCTGCATTGATGCGGTTCGCCTGGAGCACATCGGCTACACCACCTAACAAGTTCGTCGCGTCGGATGGGGCCTGAGTGCCCGGCGCAACCACCACAACTTCTAGGCCTATCGGCCGCTTCTCAAGCGAGTTCCACGCCGCTGTTCGCAGCGCCTTCTGGGTCGCTTGAAGCAGCGCGAGAACACGAGGGCGGTGAGGATGCGACCGCCCAAACATCGACAGAGCCTCGCTTTTGGCGGGAGGCCAGCCACGAATGTCGAGTTGGATCTCAGTCACGAGAGATGGATGAGTGAGATCGGCTCTACGCCTTCGCGCGGCTGAAGACGAGCCGGTCCTCGCTCGAGAGCTCCGGCCGGAAGCCGTAGCCCTCGTCGTCGAAGTCCTTCAGGTCCTCGACGCTCTCGATGCGATTGCGGATGACGTAGCGCGCCATCAGGCCGCGGGCGCGCTTCGCCACCAGCCCGATCGTCTTCAACTCGCCGTTCCGCTCTTCCTTGAAGTCGGCGACCAGGAGCGGACGCGTCAGGCTCTTTGGCGGCACCGCCTTCGCGTATTCCTGCGAAGCCAGGTTCAGCACCGGCGCTTCGGGATCGGCATCCTCGTCGTTGAGCGCGTTCGCGAGCCGGTCGCCCCAGAACTCGTACAGGTTCTTCCCGCGCTCGTTCGAGAGCTTCGTGCCCATCTCCAGCCGGTACGGCTGGATCAGGTCCAGCGGCCGCAGCAGCCCGTACAGCCCCGAGAGGATGCGCAGTTGGCCCTGCGCCCACTCCAGGTCTCGCGACTCCAGGCTGGACGCATCCAGACCCTTGTAGACATCCCCCTGGAACGCGAGCACGCACGGCTTCGCGTTCTCTTCGGTCAGGGGCAGGCTCATCTCCTGGAAGCGCGCGTGGTTCAGCTGTGCCAGCGAGTCGCTGAGCGACATGAGCTTGCGCAGGTCGCTCGCCTCAAGCGTCTTGCAGGTCTGCATCAGCGAGGCGGTGTCGTCGACGAAGCGCGGCTGCGTTACGTCGAGCCCGTTCCCGGCGGGCGAGAAATCGAGTGCCTTTGCAGGCGAAATGATCGTGAGCACGGGCGTTCCTCCCGGAATGGAGCGCGGTATCTGCCGAAAATCGTACCAGACGCCCCAGCCTCCGCCCTTGCCCCTCCCGCCCCCGTGCGCTGAGATCGTCCCATCGCACGGACCCGCCCGACGGACCGCAGCGCACGGAGTACCCCATGAACGGTAACGAGCTCGTCGCCCGCATCCTCAAGGAAGAGGGAGTCGCCGAGATGACCTGCTTCCCCAACAACCCCCTGATTGAGGAGGTGGCGAAGCTCGGTATCCGGCCCATCATGTTCCGGCACGAGCGCGGCGCCGTCATGGCCGCCGACGGCTACAGCCGCGTCAGCGACGGCGAGCGCTTCGGCGTGGTTGCCACGCAGAACGCCGCCGGCGCCGAGAACGCCATGGGCGGCATCGCCCAGGCCTTCGGCGACAACGTTCCCATCCTCGTCCTGCCCGGCGGCTACCCCCTCATCGAGCGCCAGGTGCGCCCCAACTTCTCCGCCGTGGAGAACTACCGCGGCATCGTCAAGTCCGTCGAGTCCATTGACACGCCCGCCCAGATCGCCCCCGCCATGCGCCGCGCCTTCCACGCCCTCCGCAGCGGTCGCGGCGGACCCGTCGTCGTCGAGCTCACCTCCGACGTCTGCGCCCAGGAGGTCCCCGAGGCCGACCAACGCTACGACTCCCCCGGGAAGGTCCGCCAGAGCCCCTCGAACGGCGACATCCGCGCCGCCGTGACCGCCCTGCTCGCCGCCGACCGCCCCATGATCTGGGCCGGCTCGGGCGTGCTCACCGCGGGCGCCACGGACGCCCTCCGTGAGCTCGCAGAGCTGCTCGACATCCCCGTCTTCACCACCATGGAGGGCAAGTCCGCCTTCGACGAGCGCCACCCGCTCTCGTTGGGCGCCGGGAGCCGCGCCACCACCGGCGCTGCCCACGCCTGGATCGTCGAGTCCGACGCGATCCTCGCCCTCGGCGCCAGCCTCACGCACAACGGCTACACCCAGATCGTTCCCCCCGGCAAGACCGTCATCCACAACACCAACGCCCCAGAGGACGTGAACAAGGACACCCCCTGCGCCATCGCCCTCGTCGGCGATGCGCGCATCACCATCAAGGCGCTCATCGAGGAGGCGAAGGCCCGGACCGACGGGCAGGGCCGCACCTCCGACGACGCCGCTCGCCTCGCCGAGAGGCAGCGCGAGTGGATGGCCGAGTGGACCCCCTTCCTTACCTCCAGCGAGGCGCCCCTCAACACCTACCGCGTCATCCACGAGATCAACCAGAACGTCGACCACGAGAACACCATCGTCACCCACGACGCCGGCGCTCCCCGCGACTCGATGGTGCCTTTCTTCACCGCCACATCCCCGCACAGCTACATCGGCTGGGGCAAGACCACCCACCTCGGCTTCGGCATCCCCGTCATGATCGGTGCCAAGCTCGCCCGCCCCGATCGCTTCTGCCTCAACTTCATGGGCGACGGCGCCTTCGGCATGTCTGGCCTCGACCTCGAGACCTCCGTCCGCGCCGGCCTCCCCATCACCACCGTCCTCCTCAATAACGGGGGCATGGCCACCTACCCCGGCGGCTTCCCCACCGCCCGCACCCAGTTCGGCGTCTCCCACATGGCAGGCGACTACGCCGCCATCGCCGAGGGCCTCGGCGCGACGGGCATCACCGTCACCCAGCCCGACGATCTCGGCGACGCCATCCGCACCGCGCGCACGCTCAACGCCGAGGGCCACACCGTCCTCATCGACGTGCACTCCAACTACGAGTCGAAGAAGTCCCGCTTCTAGCCGTCGAGCGAGGCGAGGAACGCCTCGACGGCCGCGTTGAAGGCTTCCGGCTGGTCGATGTTCGCCGCGTGCCCGGCGTCGTCGATCATGAAGCTCATCGCCCCGGGGATGTTCTCGCTCATGTAGCTATGCGCCGCGAGGAAGTTCTGGTCGTCGGCGCCCGTCACCACGAGCGTCGGCTTGTCGATCGACGTCAGCGACTGGATCACGCTCGCGTCGCGCTGGGGCAGCATCCCACGGGCCGCCTTCGCCAGCCCATCCGCCGACCTGTGCCGCGCCGCCTTCACTTCCGCCGAGTCGCCAAGCGAGGCGAGCCCCTGCGTCTCGAACGCCTCGGCCCGCCGGATCGCGAACTGGTTCCAGCCCTCGCGCCCCTTGGGGTTGTTGTACCCCGGACCCGTGTCGAACAGCATCAGGGCCCGCGTCCGCTCCGGGTGCGCCAGGTTGAACGCCAGCGACATGTAGCCGCCCAGCGAGAGCCCGCCCACGATCGCGCTCTCCACCCCGCAGGCATCGAGGATGGCGGCTATGTCGGCCAGGGTCGCCGGCTCGGAGTACTCCCCCGCATCGTCGGGACTGTCCGTGCTCCCGTGCCCCCGCATGTCCCAGGCGATGATCCGGTAGCGATCGCGAAACGCGTCCATCTGTCCGCGCCACATGCTCGAGCTGGCCCCGAAGCCGTGCGTCAGCAGGATCGCCGGCCCATCGCCCTCGACCTCGTAGTACAGGTTCACGCCGTCCCGGTTCAGTGTCGCCATCGTTTGCCCTCCTGGTCTGTGCGGCGGCTCATCCTACGCGGAAGCCAATAGCGGGCATCCACCCACGTTCTGGGTTTAGCGCACCCTTGCCATCGACTACCATTGGCAAGTGACCTCGCGGGAATGTGGCACTCGGGAACTTCGGCGCGTGAAGGATGGGCTGGTCCGGAGCCTGACCATCAACTTCGGTCTGATGCTCCTTGCGTCGACGACCCTCCTGCTGGGAGCCATCACCTACGCCACGGGAATTCTGGTGGCACTGGAGAGTCGCTAGCCCGCGTCCGTGTCGTGTCCCCTTATGCCGCCCAGGTAGTGCTCCTCCCGAGCCCGCATCCGCGCCGCCCCCTCGCCCCCGCCCTCGTGTTCGTACCCGCACAGGTGCAGGATGCCGTGCGTCAGGAGGTGCGCCAGCTCGTCCGCGAGCGAGTGGCCCAGCTCTGAAGCCTGCCGCACCGCCGTCGGCACGCTGATGGCAATCTCCCCCAGGCTCGGCGGCTCCCCCTCCCCCAGCGGCGCCTCCGCCGCCTCCGGGAACGCGAGCACATCCGTGGGCGCATCGATGCCGAGGAACCGGTGGTTCAGGTCCTGGAGCGTCTCGTCGTCGGTCGTCAGCACCGTCAGCGCGACCCCGTCGGCCACGCCCTCCCCCGCCAGCACCTGTCCCGCGAGCGCCTCGAGCGCCCCGAGATCGACGCCCTCGGGTGTGATCTCGACCACGAAGTCGATGGTGTGGGCCATGCCGCGCTAGCTGGCGGCGAAGATGGCGGCCGCTTCGCGGGCCGCGTCGACCAGCGGCGTCGGGATGATGCCGAACACGATCACGCCCACCGTCGCCACCCCCAGCGCCAGCCCCACCGTCGGGGAGATGGCCAGCCGCTGCTCCTCCTCCGCCTCTCCCAGGAACATCTGCCTCACCACCGCCAGGTAGTAGTACGCCGACACGACCGAGTTCAGCACGCCGATGATCACGAGCCACACAAGGTCCGCCTGGATGCCCGCGTTGAACACGTACAGCTTCGCCCAGAACCCGGCCGTCGGCGGGATGCCCGCCAGCGAGATCAGGCAGAACGCCAGCGCCAGCGCCAGCAGCGGCGCCCGCCGCCACATCCCCGCGTAGTCGGCGATGTCATCGCTGCCGATGCGTTGCGAGATGCCGATCACGGCGATGAAGGCGCCCAGGTTGGTGAACGCGTACGCCGCCACGAACAGCAGCACGCCGCTCGCGCCCTGCACGAAGTGCTCGCCCGCGATCGAGATGGCCGCGAGCCCGATCATGAAGTTGCCCGCCTGTGCGATCGACGAGTACCCCAGCATCCGCTTGATGTCGCGCTGGACGATCGCGAACACGTTCCCGAGCGTCATCGAAACTGCCGCGATGACCGCGAAGATCATGGCCCAGTCATTGCTCAGGAACTGCTCGCCGAGCCCCTCGAAGAAGAGCCGCATGACAACGGCGAACGCCGCCGCCTTCGACCCCACCGAGAGGAACGCGGCCACGGGCGTGGGCGCCCCCTGGTACACGTCCGGGACCCACATCTGGAAGGGGACGACCGCCATCTTGAAGCCGAACCCGGCGATCAGCAGCACGCTCGCAACCACCAGCAGCGAGCGGTTGTCGGCGCCGTGCTCGCTGATGGCGGCGGAGATGTCGGTCAGGAGCGTCGATCCCGCGAACCCATAGAGCAGCGCCATGCCGTAGAGCAGCAGCGCCGAGGCGATGGCCCCCAGCAGCAGGTACTTCATGCCCGCCTCGCTCGAACGCTGGTCCTTGCCCCAGCCGGCGAGGATGTACTGCGGGATGGAGGACAGCTCAAGCGCCAGGAAGATCGTGATCAGGTCGCGCGCGCCCGCCAGGAACATCAAGCCGGCCGAGGCCGTCAGGACGAGCGCGAAGTACTCGGACTGCCGCCGCCCCACCCGGTCCACCCAGTCGATCGACGCGATGACGACGATGGCCGTGATCCCCGCGAACACGTACTGGAAGAAGACCGCGTACTGGTCGATCGCGAAGGTGCCGTCGAAAGCCGTCTGGAAGTCGCCCCGGATGACCCACGTCGACGTCCAGATGGCCGCCCCCAGGATGCCCGCGAGCGCGATGAAGGGCAGCGCCTTGCGCTGGCTCGGCAGGAGCGCGTCCCACACAAGCACCGCGCCGGCAGCGAGCAGGATCGCGAGCTGGGGTCCAACGATGTCGAGTTCGCTCACCCTGCCACCCTCGCGCTCACGACCCCGATGGCGGGGTCAAGCATGTCCATGATCAGGCTCGGATAGACGCCCAGCAGGATCACCAGCGCCGCCAGCCCGATGACGCTCGCGTGCTCCCACCAGTGCTTCTGGTCGTCCGCCTCATCCCACTCGTGCCGCACCGGCCCGAACACCACCCGTTGCAGCGTCCAGAGGATGTAGCCCGCGGACAGGACCACGCCGAAGATCGCCATGATCACCGCCCACTCGTGCTTCTGGAAGGCCCCCAGGAAGACCGTGATCTCCGCGATGAACCCGGCCAGCGACGGTAGCCCCACGCTCGCGAAGCCCGCGAACACCAGCCCCGTCGCGATCAGCGGCATCTGCCGCGCGAGCCCGCCGAGCCGCCCGATTTCGCGCGTGTGCGTGCGCTCGTACATCAGCCCGACGACCACGAAGAGCATCCCCGTGATCAGACCGTGGGCCAGCATCTGGTAGGCCGCGCCCACCATCGCCGTCGTACCCAGCACCCCGATGCCGAGCAAAACGAGGCCCATGTGGCTCACCGACGAGTACGCGATCAGCCGCTTCACGTCCGTTTGCCGGAACGTCACGAACGCACCGTAGAGCACGCTGACCGAGCCGATGGTGGCCAGCCAGATCCCGTAGTCGTTCGCCTGGTCGGGCAGGATGGTGACGCAGGTTCGGATGATGGCGTAGCCGCCCATCTTCAGCAGCACGCCTGCCAGCATCACGGAGACGGCCGTGGGCGCATCGCTGTGCGCGTCCGGCAGCCACGTGTGCAGCGGCACGATCGGCAGCTTCACCGCGAACCCGAGGAAGAGGAACAGGAACACCCAGCCCAGTGGCAGCACCGCGGTCGTGATAGTCGAGTTGCCCAGTACCTCCATGTCGAACGTGCCCGCGCTGAACGCCAGCGCGAGGATCGCGACGAGCATGAAGGCCGATCCCGCCACCGTGTACAGCACGAACTTCATCGCCGAGTACTCGCGCCGGCCCGATCCCCAGACCGAGATCAGCAGGTACATCGGGAACAGCTCCAGCTCCCAGAACAGGAAGAAGAGCAGGAAGTCCATCGCCGTGAACACTCCCAGGACGGCCGTCGAGAGCACCATCAGGCAGGCGAAATAGGCGCGCGGCCGCTGCTCGATGCTGAACGACACCAGCACCGCCGCCACTGTCAGGAACGTCGTCAGGACGACCAGCGGCATGCTCAGCCCGTCGACCGCCAGGAAGTACTGGATCTCGAACGACCCCACGTCGATCCACGAGGCCCGGTCCACGAACTGGAAGCCCCCGCCCGTCTGGAAGTCGAAGAACATCCCGATCGAGATGGCCAAAGCCACGAGCGACCCCAGCAGCGCCAGCCAGCGGGAATAGCGTGCTCGGTCCGCGGGCAGCAGCAGGATCAGCAGCCCCGCGAAGGCGGGCAGGAACACGAGAACGGTCAGCAGCATTCCACCCTCCTACAGCGGATTCGCGATGAACACGATGATGGCGACGATGAAGACGCCGGCGGCGATTCCCAGGCCATAGAGCTGCACCTGGCCGGTCTGGGCGTGGCGCAGCACCCGGCTCGACTGCGTCCCTACCCAGCCCACGCCGTTCACGGTGCCGTCCACGGCGGTCGTATCGAACACCTCCACCAGCCGGTTCCAGCCCCGCTGGAACGCCTGCACGGCGAAGGCGCGTTCGTAGAGGTCATCCAGGAAGAACTTGTTCTCGAGGAGCGCGACCAGCGGGAACGCGACCTTGCGAATCTCGGTCGAGGAGACGAGCCCCCGGTGGTAGATGGCCCACGCCGTCCCGATGCCCGCCACCGCGATGAGCGAGGACGTGATCGCGATCCAGTAGCTGAAGTCGGGCGCTTTGTGGAGTCCACCCGGCACCGCTGCCTCCACGAAGTGGTGGAACTCCTTGCCCCAGGCCCACCAGCCCGCCGCGATCGCGCCCGCGGTCAGGATGAGCAGCGGCACCGTCATCACCCAGCTCGATTCGTGCGGGTGCGCCGGATCGCCGTGGAAGTGCGAGTCCTCGTCCTCGTGGTCGACCGGCTCGCCGCCCTTGTACGTCCCGAAGAACGTCAGGAAGATCGCGCGGAACATGTAGAGCGCGGTCACGAACGAAGCGATCGCCGCCACCGCGTAGAGGCCCTTGTTGTTCACCCAGGCCTCCAGCAGGATTTCGTCCTTCGACCAGAACCCCGCCAGCGGGAAGATGCCCGAGAGGCTGAGCGTGCCGATCAGGAACGTCCAGAACGTGATCGGCATGACCGTGCGCAGGCCGCCCATCAGCCGCATGTCGAACGTGTTCGTCGCGTGGTTCACAGACCCGCTGCCGAGGAAGAGCAGCGCCTTGAAGAAGGCGTGCGTGAACAGGTGGAAGACCGCCACCGCGTATCCGAACACGCCCAGCGCCAGCATCATGTAGCCGAGCTGGCTGATCGTGGAGTACGCGAGCACGCGCTTCAGGTCGGTCTGCACGAGCGCCAGCGAGGCCCCCACCGCCACCGTCGCCGCCCCGATCCAGCCGACCACGTTGAGCGCATCCGGTGACGCCTCGATGACCGGGAAGAAGCGCGCCATCAGGTAGACGCCAGCCGCGACCATCGTGGCCGCGTGGATGAGCGCGGAGACCGGCGTGGGGCCCTCCATCGCGTCCGGGAGCCAGACGTGCAGTGGGAACTGCGCGCTCTTGCCGACCGCGCCCGCAAACAGCCCCAGCCCGAACAGCGTCAGCGTCGTGCCGCCGAGCACTCCCGCCAGCGCCAGATCGTGGATCTCGTGGATGGCGAGGGTGTCGTGACGCGTCCAGATGAGCAGGATCGCGGCCAGCAGGCCAAGGTCGCCGATGCGCGTCACGATGAACGCCTTCTTGGCGGCCGAGGCGGCGCTCGGCTTGTGGAACCAGAAGCCGATGAGCAGGTAGCTCGAGAGCCCCACCAGCTCCCAGAAGATGAAGAGCATGAACAGGTTGTCGGCCAGGACCAGCCCCAGCATCGCCGTGATGAAGAGGCTCATGTAGGCGTAGTACCGGCCGTAGCCCGGGTCGCCCTCCATGTACCCCTGCGAGTACACCTGCACGAGCAGCGACACGCTCGAGACCACCACCAGCATCACCGCCGTCAGGCCGTCGATGCGTACCCCGAGGGCCAGCTCGAGCGGTCCCGCCCGGAACCAGTCGTGCGAGTAGATGGCGATGCCGCCGCCCGCCCCGAGCACGTCGATCAGCGCGATCAGCGACAGCACGAAGGAGACGCCGATCGCGAGGATGCTCAGGTAGCCCGCGATCTTCGGCAGGTGGCGCACGTACAGCGTAATCGCGGCGAACGCGACCAGCGGGCAGAGGATGATCGCCCACAGCACGGCCTCGCTGATGCCGGGAGCCTCCCCCGTCGCGGCTGCGAAGAGTGGGATCATCGGCTCAGATCTTCCTCAGGATTTCGCGCGCCACGTGCGCCTTGCCCGTGGGGACGTAGATGGTGCGTTCGTCGCGCATGGAGGCGTCTTCGCCGCGGCCCACGGGCGGCATGATCACGATCCGCAGCCCTTCGGCCGCGAACAGCTCACGCCACGTCTCGGCGACGTACCCGTTTGCCACGCTCATGAATTCAACCCACATGGCGTTACAACTTCAGGAGGTCGAGCTGGTCGACCTCGACGGTCTGGCGGCTCCGGTAGACGGCCACCGCGAGTGCGAGCGCGACGGCCGCTTCCGCAGCGGCGACGGTGATGATGAACGCCACGAAGGCGTGTCCCGCGATCTCCGCAGGCCCATCGCTGAACCGCGAGAACGCGATCAGCGTCAGGTTCACTGAGTTCAGCATCAGCTCGATGCCCATCAGCACCCCGATCGCGTTCCGCTTGCTCAGGGCGATCACGAGCCCCAGGCAGAACAGCAGGGCGCCGACCGTGAGGAAGTGCTCAAGCGTCAGCATCGGGCACGTCCTCGCTTTCCTCGGTCTCGGAGCGAACGAGCATGATTGCGCCCACCAGGGCGGCCGTCAGGAGCACCGACGCGATCTCGAAGGGCAGCACCCACGTCGAGAGCAGCGCCCGCCCCAGGTCGCTGGCCGAGAGGCCCGGGTCCCCGGCGCCGGTCATCCAGCCGGTGTCGTGGATGACGAACAGGAACACCGTCGCCAGCGCCACCCCCAGCAGGATCGCCGGGCCCACCATCGCCGTCTCCGAGTTGTCTCGCACGGAGCGCGGCGTCAGCACGATCGCGAACAGGATGAGCACGGCGATCGCGCCCACGTAGATGACGATCTGCGCCATCGCGATGAACTCCGCCGAGAGCAGCACGAAGAAGCCCGCCACTCCGATGAAGGCCACGATCAGGAACAGGACCGCGTGCAGCAGGTTGCGCGACACCATCACGCCGCCCGCCGCCACCAGCGTGAGGATGGAGAGCACATAGAACGCGATGTTCACGCCTGCGCCTTCCATCTACTTGCCCCCTCCCGTCGCCGGGTCCTCGACCGGCACGTAGCCGCCGGCTTCCTGGACGAGCCGTGGCCGCGTGGGGACGCGCTCCGGCTTGTAGCCGAGGAACCGCGCCCACAGATACACCGCCACTGCCGATACGGGGATGTTGATTGCCGCGATCACGAACACGATCCCGCCCCCGAGGTCGCTCTCCGACCACCACAGCCGCTCAAGCGACACCAGGAACAGGTTCACGACCGCCAGCGGCAGCAGGAACTTCCACGCGAACCCCATCAGCTGGTCGATACGCAGACGCGGGAGCGTGCCCCGTGTCCAGATGAAGACCATGTAGAAGAGGTGCGTCTTGGCGATGAAGATGACCCACGGCGGCACCCACTGCTCCAGCCCCCACATCGACCAGCCGCCCAGGAAGATCGTTGCCGCGAAGGCCGAGGCGGCCAGCGCGTAGCCGATGTCCATCCCGTAGAAGAGGCCCCACTTCATACCGCTGTACTCGGTCAGGTAGCCCGCCACAATCTCCGACTCCGCCTCGGCGATGTCGGTGGGTGTGCGGTTCAACTCGGCGCTGACCGCGATGAAGTAGACGACGAACGCCAGCGGCTGCATGAATATCAGCCACAGGTCCACGTCCTTCTGGAACCAGACGATCCCCGGCAGGCTCATCGTGTTGGTGAACACCACCACGCACAGCAGCATCAGCACGAGCGGTACCTCGTAGCTGACCGACATCGCCACGATGCGCATCGCCCCGTAGAGGCTGTACTTGTTGTTCGAGCTCCAGCCAGCGATAAACGCCGCCAGCACCGGTAGTCCCGACACGGCGATGAAGAAGATGAGCCCCGCGGGCACGTCCGCGAAGACCATCCGTGGCCCGAATGGGATGACCGCGAACAGCAGCACCGCCGGCGCCACGAAGAACACCGGCGCCGCCCACATCAGCGTCTTGTCGGCAGCCGTTGGCGTGAGCGCTTCCTTCTGTAGCAGCTTGAGCGCGTCCGCGACCGGCTGGAGCAGTCCGAATGGGCCCACCCGGTTCGGTCCCTTGCGCGACTGGATACGCCCGATCAGCCGCCGCTCGCCGTACACCCCCACGAACAGCTGCGAGGGCAGCACGAAGATCACGAACGCCGCCACGAACCCGATGATCGGCGCCACGATGTACGCCAACTCGTAGGGCGCGACCTTGTCGATCCCCTCGAGGATCACGCGCGACAGGTTCGAGAGGTCGCGGAAGTCGTACCAGTGGTCCGTCGCGAGCATTTCCATCAGCGGTCAATCTCGCCAACGACGATGTCGATCGAGCCGAGCGCCACGATGGCGTCGGCGATGGAGCCGCCCACCGTCATCTCCTTCAGCACGCTGAGGTTGATGAGCGAGGGCGGACGGATGTGGAAGCGGTAGGGGGAGGGGCCCTCGTCGCTGACGAGGTAGTAGCCCAGCTCCCCGCGCGGGCTCTCGATGCGCGCGTAGGCCTCGCCCGCGGGCGGGCGCAGCGCCAGGGGCACCTCGGTGCTGTGCGGGCCGCCCGGCAGCCCGTCCAGCGCCTGCTCCACGATGTTCAGGCTCTGGCGCATCTCCTCCAGCCGCACGATGAAGCGGTCGTAGGCGTCGCCCTGGTACCCGATCGGGATGTCGAAGTCGTACTGCTCGTAGCCGCAGTAGGGGTCGGCCTTGCGGATGTCCCAGGCGATGCCGCTCCCGCGCAGCATCGGCCCGCTCAGCGAGGCGTTCACGGCCAGATCGGGCGGAACCACGGCCACGTTCCGCGCCCGCGCCAGGAAGATCTCGTTCCCCGAGAGCAGCCCTTCGCCGTCCGCAATCGTCCCGCGCAGCGGCCCGATCAGGGCCCGCACCTGCTCCTCGAACCCCTCCGGCAGCTCGAACGCGACTCCGCCGATGCGCATGTAGTTACAGGTCAGGCGAGCGCCGCTCGTCATCTCGAAGATGTCGAGAATCTTCTCGCGTTCGCGCATGAACCACATGATCGGCGTCTGCCACGCGCCCGTGTCGTTGGCGAAGGCGCCGGCCCCCATGCAGTGGCTCGCGAGGCGCTGCAGCTCCGCCATGATCACGCGGATCGCCTGCCCCCGCGGCGGCACCTCGATGCCTGCCAGCTTCTCCACCGCCAGGCAGTACCCGAGGTTGTTCGACATGCTGCTCAGGTAGTCCGTGCGGTCGGTGAAGGGGATGTTTTGCGTGTAGGTGCGCTCTTCCGCCAGCTTCTCCATCGAGCGGTGCAGGTAGCCGATCACCATCTCCGCATCCACCACCTTCTCCCCGTCGACGGTCGCCTTCACCCGGAATACCCCGTGCGTCGACGGGTGCTGCGGCCCGATGTTCATCACGAACGGCTCGGACTGGACGATCTCGCTCATGTGACCGGCCGTACCGGCGGCTCCGGCTTCGCCGAGGTGCCCGCGAATTCGTTGAGGCCCGGCTGCAACCCGCCCGGCATCGAGAGGAAGTCCTTGCGCAGCGGGTGCCCCGGATAGCCGTCCCAGAGCAGGATGCGCTGAAGGTTCGGGTGCCCCTCGAAGCGGATGCCGAACAGGTCGTACGTCTCCGACTCCTGGATCCACGCCCCCTGCCAGATATCGACCACGCTCGCCACGGACGCGTTCTCGCGGTCGTGCGCCTCCACCTTGGCGCACGCCATCTGGTTCCGTTCCAGCGACTGCAGGTGGTAGACCACCTCGAAGCGGTCCCACTGGTCCACGCCGCACAGGTTCGAGAGGTGCGCGAAGTTCGTCTCCGGGTCGTCCCGAAGCGCGCGGAGCGTCTCGACCGCGTGCTCGGCCGTCAGGACGCAGGCCGTCTCCGTCGTGTGCGAAACCGAACCCGGAACCAGCCGCTCCGCCGCCGCCCCCAGCTCCTGGCCCGTCCACCAGCGCGTCATCAGGAGTACTCCAGCGCGCGCTTGCGCCAGGCGTAGAGGCCGCCCACGACGAACGTCCCCACGAAGATCGCGATCTTCCCCAGCCCCACGAGCCCCGCATCCTCGAACACGACCGCCCAGGGGAACAGGAACACGATCTCGACATCGAACAGCAGGAACAGCAGGGCCACGTAGTAGAAGCGGAAGTTGAACTGCGTCAGCGCCGACCCGCGAGTGACCATGCCGCACTCGTACGTGTCTTCCTTGACCGGGTCGGAGGGGACTTCGGGGCGGATGTTGACGAACTTGAACGCCCACGACTGCACGATCGCGCCCGCCGGAAAGATAAGCGCGATGATGACAAGAATGGCGATGTGGCCGTATTCGTGGAGCACGTCCCAGCCGTTTGTGAAATCTCTCGCGAAGACCCGCGGCACTATAGCACGGACGCCCCTTCGGGGACCAAACCGCAGACCCCTGCAGGGCCCCACCCACGACCCCGCAACGGACCCTCAGGGCGCCCTGACCAGCGGCGCCACGAGCACCTCTGCCTGCGCATCCGCAACCACCTTGTGCAAGGCCGGCCCCCCACCCTCCGGCCTCGGCAGCGCGAAGCCCTACTCGCCAACCTCGATCGTGACGGTCGCGACCGGGTCGGTGCGCGGGTAGGCGCTGTTCCCGTCGAAGGCCACGTACTCGAACGTGTCGACACCGGAGAACCCTTCGTTTGGCGTGTACCACAGGACCGTTCCCCACAGTCTCACGCCCGTGGCCGCATCCAGGACTCCGTTGGCGGGCGGCGTCACGACGCGGAACACGCGCGCCCCCGGCGTGCCGAAGACCGCGGCCTCCAGCACGACCTGCACCGCCGTATCGGGCTCCGTCCCCACCTCCAGCGGCTGCGCGACGTAGCCCGGCACCACGCTGATCGTCTCCGAGATGGCGATCCCGTTATTCGTCTCGTCGCTCTCCACCACGATGTCGTGGGGATCGGCCTCCGCCGCGAGCCGATAGTGGCCCGGGCTCAGCTCCGACACGTCCACCCACTGGTACGTCACCTTCCCCTCGTACACGTCCCGCCACCCCTCCGTGACCCCCATCTGCAGGAAATCCGCCTCCGGTTCATTGGCGCGACAGTTCTCGACCACCTTCTCCTCGTAGGCCCGTTCCCCCGGCGAGGGATGCCGCTCGGGCAGGCTCTCCACGTCCAGCATGCAGAACCCGACCTTCTGCCCCCGCGCCACCTCGACCGTCCCTGCCTCGTCCCACAACGAATAGCCCACGATTTCCTTGAGGTGGAAGTGGTTGTGTCCGTCGGCCGTCTCGTACAGCACGGGCGGCTTCGTGAGCTTGACCCAGTCGCCCGTCGACGTCCGGACCCGCTGCCAGACGTCATGGCTCGTCGGGTCGCCCGGATCGGACAGCTGGGGGTTGCCCGTCAGATCGAGGGGACCTTCACCGAGGTTCGTCACGTACCCCTCGAAGCGCAGCACCAGCATCTCCTTGCCGTCCCACTGGACCACCTCCGCCTCGCCGGAAGGGACGGGTGGATCGCTCACCAGGTCCGGAAGCAGGAAAACGCGGTCGTTGTCGGCCACGTACACGTGGGCCGAACCCCCTTGCGCGGATACCACGTAGCCCGGCCCGGCGGTGATCGTCGCCGAGACCCTGCTCGTCCCCTCCACAACGCTGTCGTCCGCCAACTCAACCGACAGGGTCGTCCTGCGCTCACCGGCCGCGAACGTCACCGTCTCCCGCCCGTCGCCTGCAAGCATTGAACCGCTTTCCGCCATGCCGACGGCAACCGTCAGGGCGGTCCCGGCCTCCCCCGCGCGGGTCAGCGTGAACAGCGCAGGCGCTGCCTCCGTGACAATCCGCGACACCGCGACAATCGAAACCTCTGCCGGTTCCGTCGCCGCTGCGGGCGTGGCCGTCGCCGGCCCGGCCTGCCCCTCCTCGTCTGCCGAGGTCACCCCTTCGCGGCTGGACTGGACCACCTCAGTCGCTTCCGGCGTGGACTTGGATGCGGGCTCCCCGCCGGCCTCCGTATCCGTCTCCACCCGGGCCGCGCCCTGCGACGCGTCCCCGTCCTCATCAGCCCCATCGCCCCATGAGGCCACAAGAACAACCCCCACAACCAGCGCGGTCCCAACGGCCAGTCCCGCAAGCTTCGCCGGACCGAGCGACCTCCACCCCGAGCGGTCAGTTGCCATCGAGCTGCCTCGCCGCGCCTCCAGGGGCCTGGACGAGTCCCCCCTGCCGCAAGCACGCGCCGATGACGCGTGGTTGGACGCATCGCACCGTAGAGGGCGGTTCGGCGGAGCGTCAAGGAATCAGCGGCGCGATCGAGAGAGGCGGCCAGGAATGGCGCGTTACGCCCCTCCCCACATCCCCACTTGCCCCTACCCCGGCCCCCGGTTGCCCGTGCGAGTCGTGGGCGTAACATTTCGGCCACCTTCCCGATCAGGGGCCGCATGACCTCCGGCACCGGCAGCGATCTGTATCCGCTCGGCGAAGCGCCTCCATTGGGCGAAGTCCCCAAGCGCATGCACGCCCAGCTCATCCGCGAGTCCCGCTTCGGGGAGCCTCTCCAGGCATTCGCGCCCGAAGTCGTCGACATCCCCCCCGTCGGCCCCGACGACGCCCTCGTCTACGTCATGGCCGCTGGCGTCAACTACAACAACGTCTGGGCCGGCCGCGGCGTCCCCATCGACGTTATCGCCGCCCGCCAGAAGGCCGGCGAAGTCGAGGACTTCCACATCGGCGGCTCCGATGCTTCCGGCATCGTCTACGCCGTCGGTGAGAACGTCACGAACGTCAAAGTTGGCGACGAGGTCATCATCCACTGCGGCATCTGGAACATCCACGCGCCCTGGGTGGCCGCCGGCAACGACCCCATGTACGACCCCTCCTATCGCATCTGGGGGTACGAGACCAACTGGGGCTCGTTCTCGCAGTTCACGCGCGTGCAGGCCCACCAGTGCCTCCCCAAGGCCCCCCACCTCACCTGGGAGGAAGCGGCCGCCCCAACCCTCGTGGGCGCAACCGCCTACCGCATGCTCTTCTCCTGGCCTCCGCACGACGTCCGCGAAGACGACGTCGTCCTGATCTGGGGCGGCGCCGGTGGCCTCGGCACGATGGCCATCCAGCTCGCCGCCCTCCAGGGCGCGAAGCCCATCGCCGTCGTCTCCAGCGAGGAGAAGGGCGAGTTCTGCAAGCAGCTCGGGGCCGTCGGCTACATCAACCGCAAGAACTTCGACCACTGGGGCCGCCTCCCCAACTGGGAAGACGCCGCCGGCATGGGCGAGTTCCAGAAAGGCGCCCGCGCCTTCGGCAAAGCCATCTGGGACGTGCTCGGGGAGCGCCGCAGCCCGCGCATCGTCTTCGAGCACCCCGGCGAGGACACGCTCCCCACTTCCATGTTCGTCTGCGACACCGGCGGCATGGTCGTCATCTGCGCCGGCACCACTGGCTACAACGCTGATGTCGACCTGCGCTACCTCTGGATGCGCCAGAAGCGCTTCCAGGGCTCCCACTTCGCTAACGACGACCAGGCGGGGGCCTTCAACGACCTCGTCATCCAGGGCAAGATCGACCCCTGCCTCTCCCGCGTCTTCCCCTTCGAGGAGACGGGCGCCTGCCACCAGCTTATGTTCGAAAACCGCCACCCCGACGGCAACATGGCCATCCTCGTCGGCGCCACCGAAGAGGGTCAGGGGCGGAGCTAGGGCCGCGAGCGGGCGGCCGCATCACCTAACACCAGGAAGGGGCCTGCCCGATGGCGCGTGACTTCGCCGCCGACATCCTCGATCCCATCGCCCAGGAGATCGTCTCCAACGTCGGCGTCTGGGTGGACCGCGAGGTCAAGCCCGTCGCCAGCGAGTACGAGCACGCCGACGAGTACCCCGAGCCCCTCGTCGCCGGCATGGCCGAGATGGGCCTCTTCGCCATCAAGGTCCCTGAGGAGTACGGCGGCCTCGACCTCAGCTTCGAGTGTTACGCCGGTGTCTGCGTCGAGGTCGCGCGCGGCTGGATGAGCCTCGCCGGCGTCCTCAACACGCACGTCCTCGTCGGCTACGCCATCTCCACCTACGGCACCGACGAGCAGAAGCAGAGCTTCCTGCCGCGCATGGTCGACCCCGAGATCCGCGCCGCCCTCAGCATCACCGAGCCCGACGCCGGCTCCGACGCCCAGGCGATCAAGACCCAGGCCACCCGCGACGGCGACGACTACGTCATCAACGGCCAGAAAATGTGGGTCACCAACGGCCAGCGCGCGGGGGTCTACCTCGTCCTCACCAAGACGGACACCGAGGCCCAGCCCGCCCACCGCGGCATCAGCGCCTTCCTCGTCGAGCCCGGCATGGAGGGCTTCTTCGTCGGCCGCAAGCTCGAGAAGCTCGGCTACAAGGGCGTCGAGACTACCGAGCTCGCCTTCGACAACGCCCGCGTCCCCGCCGGCAACCTCCTCAGCGGCGACGAAGGCCGCGGCTTCCAGCACGTCATGAGCGCGCTCGAGGTCGGCCGTATCAACGTTGCCGCCCGCGGCGTCGGCGTCGCCCAGGCCGCCTTCGACGATGCCATCGCCTACGCCCAGCAGCGCCACGCGTTCGGCAAGCCCATCGCCCAGCACCAGGCCCAGCAGATCCGCCTCGCCGACATGGCGACCAAGATCCGCGCTGCCCGCCTCCTCACCTTCGACGCCGCCCGCCGCAAGGACAGCGGCGCCCGCTCCGACCTCGACGCGGGCATGGCCAAGCTGTTCGCCACCGAGGTCTGCCAGGAGGTCGTGCTCGAAGCCCTGCGCCTCCACGGCGGCGTCGGCTACAGCAAGGAGCTCCCCCTCGAGCGCTACTACCGCGACGCCCCCGTCATGGTCATCGCCGAGGGCACCAGCGACATCCAGAAGATCGTCATCGCCCGCAACCTCCTCCGCGACTACGCCATCGACTAGTCGGGCCGGGGCCGGGCGAGGACCAACAGCCAGGAGCCACACATGACTGTTCACGACGGGCGCGAGGACTTCGGCCGCTACTTCGAGGAGTTCGAGGTCGGCGACGTCTTCAAGCACTGGCCCGGACGCACCATCACCGAGTACGACGACGTCCTCCACTGCATGCAGACCATGAACCATCATCCCCTCCACATCGACGCTCGCTACGCCGAGGAGGAGACCCAGTTCGGCAAGAACGTGGTCGTGGGCACCCTCGTCTACTCGATCGTCTTCGGCATGACCGTCACGGAGATCTCGGGCAAGGCCATCGCCAACCTCGAGATCGAGTCACTCAAGCACACCGCCCCCACCTTCCACGGCGACACCGTCTACGCCGAGACCACCGTCACCGACAAGGTCGAGTCCCGCTCGCGCAACGACCGCGGCATCGTCACCGTCGATACGCGCGGTTACAACCAGCGCGGCGAGACGGTCCTCACCTTCACCCGCAAGGTCATGGTCCCCAGGCGAGACACCGGCGAGTAGCGGCTAGGCCCGCTCAAGCGGCGCCAGACTCTGCAGCAGCCGCTTGACCCCCGCCTTCTCGTCGTCGAACGCCACCACCACCTCCACGTCTCCGCGCCGTTCCTGGCAGCTCACCACGATCCCCTCGCCAAAGTGCGAGTGGCGCACCCGCTCGCCCGCCTGCCATTGCGGCTCGGCGGCAGCCGTCGCGTCTGACGGCTCCGGCCGGGCCGGCGCGGCCACCGGGACGACCCGCTCCTGCACCTGGCGCCTCTCGCCGCTTCGGTAAGGCTGGAGGAGGTGCTCCGGGATCTCCCCGAGGAAGCGCGAGGGCGGGTTCGTGAGCGGCCGCCCGCCCAGGTAGCGCCGGTAGGCGCGGGTCAGGTACACCGCAGTCTCCGCACGCGTGATCCCCACATACGCCAGCCGCCGCTCCTCCTCCAGCTGCCGGGGGTCGTCGAACGATCGGATGTGGGGCAGCACACCCTCCTCCATCCCCACCAGGAACACGATCGGAAACTCCAACCCCTTGGCCGCGTGCAGCGTAATCAGCGTGATTGCCTCGACCGCCCCCTCCAGCTCGTCGACGTCCGCCACCAGCGCCACGTCCTGCAGGAAACTCGCGAGGTCGGCCGCCTCCCCACCCGTCGTGTCCTCGTACTGCGCCATCACCGTGCGCAGCTGCAACACGTTCTCCAGCCGCTCCTCGGCCCCCTCCTCCCGGTCCCGCAGGTACTCGACGTACCCGCTCTCCTCGAGCACGTAGTCGAGCAGTTCCGCCAGGGGACGCTCCCGCTGGTCCCGCATCGCCTCGATGGCGTGGACGAAGCGCCGGATGGCCGTGGCCGCCCGGGCGGCGATGCCGGGAACCGGCTCGCCCCGCGAGACCGCCTCGCAGGCGTCCCACACCGCCAGTCCGGTCGAGCCCGCGTACTCCGAGAGGCGCGCCAGCGTGGTGTCGCCGATCCCCCGCGCGGGCACGTTGATGATGCGCAGCAGGCTCGCTTCGTCGAGCCGGTTGTGGACGAGCCGCAGGTAGGCGACCAGGTCCTTGATCTCGCGTCGCTGGTAGAAGCGCACCCCCCCGATCAGCCGGTACGGGATCCGGTGCCGCACAAGCGCGTCCTCGATCGGCCGCGACTGCGCGTTCGTGCGGTAGAGCACCGCGATCGAACCCAGTGGCGTGTCCGTCGTCGCAAGGCGCTCCACCTCCCGCGCGACGAACTCCCCCTCCTCCTCGTCGTTGTAGGCCTCGTACTGGGTGAGCGCCTGGCCGTCCTTCCGTTCCGTCCAGAGGGCACGCTCGATGTGGCTGCGGTTGTTCTCGATGACCGCGTTGGCCGCGTCGAGGATGGGCTGCGTCGAGCGGTAGTTCTGCTCCAGCAGGTAGGTGGTCGCGTCGGGGAAGTCGCGCAGGAAGTACTGGGTGTTGCGCGAGTCCGCCGCCCTCCACGAATAGATGCTTTGGTCAGGGTCGCCGACCACGCAGATGTTCCCATGCTCCGAAGCCAGCTGCCGCGAGAGCGCGTACTGCGCCGGGTTCGTGTCCTGGAACTCGTCGACGAGCACGTGCAGGTACTGCCCCGCCCGACGCTCCCGCGCCTCCTCCGAGTCGCGGAACAGCCGCACCGTCTCCGTCAGCAGGTCATCGAAATCCAGCGCCGAGGCCTCGCGCAGGCCCTTCTGGTAGCCCTCATACGCCCTCGCCACGATCTCCTGGAAGTAGCTCTCACTCTGCCGCTCGAAGTGGTCCGCGCCCCGCATCTCGCTCTTCGCGCTGGAGATGGCCGAGAGCACCGACCGTGGCGTGAACTGTCGCGCGTCCACATGCAGCGACGCCAACACGCGCTTCATCAGCGCCGTCTGGTCGGCATCGTCGTAGATGACGTAGTCGGGCGAGAGCCCGATGTCCTGTCCGTGGATGCGCAGCCAGCGCGCGCACATCGAGTGGAACGTCCCCAGGTGCAGCTTCGCAGCGTCCTCGCCCAGCAACCCCTGCGCCCGCGCCCGCATCTCCCGCGCCGCCTTGTTCGTGAACGTCACCGCGAGGATGCGCCAGGGCGCGATCCGCTGCTCTCCCACCAGCCACGCGATCCGGTTCGTGATCACGCGCGTCTTGCCGCTGCCCGGCCCCGCCAGGATGAGCTGGGCCCCCTCGCCGTGCTCCACAGCAGCGCGCTGCGCCGGGTTCAGACCCTCGACGGCAGGGGACGGATGCTGGGCGGCGGGCACCCACCTATCGTATCGGCTCCCGACCTCCCGCGCCCGAGTGTGATCAGCAGGCTGAACAGTTTCGTCGCGCGCTTACGGGGCGATGCTGTACCCTCAGATTGTGGCGGCGCGGCGAGCGCCCCCCGCGTCGAGTGCGTGGCCCAGAGGTAAGGAATTCTCGATGTTCGATTGGCCCGGCGGCTCCTGGCAGGACACCGTACGGCTCGTCCTCACGGTGCTCTCGATCTACGGCGCCGTCATCTGGGTCGCCCTCATCTTCTGGGTCTTCCGCGACATCCGCCAGCGCACCCGCGACCCCATCATGCAGCTCATCTCGATCCTGCTTGTCCTCGCCTTCTTCCTGCCTGGACACTGGGTCTACCTCATCCTCCGTCCCCGCCAAACGCTGACCGAGTTGTACGAGCGCTCCCTCGAGGAAGAGGCCATCCTCCAGGATCTCGACGACCAGAAGGCCTGTCCCGCCTGTCGCCGCCGTGTGCGCGACGACTACCTCGTCTGCCCGTTCTGCCTGGTCGAACTCAAGGAACGCTGCGAAGCCTGCGACAAACCCCTCGACTTCGGCTGGCTCGCCTGTCCGTACTGCGGCCACGAGAAGGCCCCCGCCATCGCCCCCGGCCCCGCAGCCAACCACATCGAAGGGGAAGCCGGTCGCAGCCCGCTCGGCGGACTCGTCCGCCGCTCAACCTCGCTCGTGCGAAGGCGGGGTAGCTAGCTCAACGCCGCCGCGACCCGCTCGGAGAGCGACGTCGCCGCCAGCAGCTCCGCCATCCGCTCCAGCTTGCGCTCCCCGTGGAACCGCGTCCGGTCGAAGATGCCCTCCAGCGCGATGACCGTGTTCTCCGTATCCGTGCGCGAGAGCATGACGGGAACGCCGCGAGCGGCGGCCGCATCGAACAGGTACTCGCTGGGACGCCGCCCGCCCGTCAGGATGAGGCACGCCGGCTCCGTCGCGAGCGCCGCCAGGTGCTGGTCCGTCTTGTCGAACCGCACCACCACCGCCTTCGGCTCGAAGCGCTCCAGGTACGGCTGACCAGAGTCCGACCCAATCGGCGCGATCACGAGGTGGTCGCAGGTCGGGTCGAGCCCATCGCCCTCCACCAGCGTCTCCGCCCGCAGGGCCGACTGCGCTTCCGACACGCTGAAGCCCGCCAGCGTGCGGTCCTCGGCGACCGCGACCAGCGCCGCGCCGCCGCATTCTTCCGGAGCATCCGCCAGCGCCGAGGCGGCCACGTCGAGCGCGACCACCGCGGTCGGCGCCACCTCCGCCACGCGCGCCTCGTCGGGAAGCCCGCGCGTCACGAGGATCGTGGCGTCGGCGCGCTCCAGCGGCTCGTCCAGCTCCGCCACGACGATCTCGTCCCCGCTCGGCGGCGGAATCACGCTCGCCCCGACGGGCGTCGACGCGCTTCCCGGCGCGAACTCGAGCGTCGAGAACCAGTGCGCATCGGCGGCTGCGTTGCTGGCGTCGTCGGGACCTTGACCCCGAACCAGCCAGACGCGCTGGCCCGTGTACGCGAGGTCGCGGGCGATGGTGGCGGCGACACCGGTCTTGCCGGCGCCCGGGGTGTCGGAGATCACGCTGAGCAGGGGCATCGCGCCGAATTGTGCGCGCCACCCCGCGCTTGCGGCAAGCGCGCCCCGCCGACCGGTAGACTGGCGCCGCCGCGAACACCCCTCGCGGCACGCAAGGGAGATGCCATGAAGGTCGCCGATGCCGTAGCCGAAATCCTGAAGCGGGAGGGCGTCGAGTTCCTCGTCGCCTATCCCGTCAACCCTATCATCGAGGCCGCCGCCCGCGCGGACGTGCGCACGATCATCGTCCGCCAGGAGCGCGTCGGCCTGCACATGGCCGACGCCTTCAGTCGCGTGAACTCCGGCGACCGCATCGGCGTCTTCGCCATGCAGCACGGCCCCGGCGCCGAGAACGCCTTCGGCGGCGTCGCCCAGGCCTACGGCGATTCCGTCCCCATCCTCGTGATGCCGGGCGGCTACGCCCGCCGTATCACCAACACCGCCCCCAACTTCAACTCCTTCCTCAACTTCCAGCACGTCACCAAGTGGACCGAGCAGGTCACCCTTGGCTCGACCGTTCCCGATGTCATGCGCCGCGCCTTCACGCAGGTGCGCAACGGCCGCCCCCGGCCCGTCCTCATCGAGATCCCCGGCGACGTCTTCCAGGAAGACGTCCCCGACGACTTCGTCTACGAGCCCGCTCCCGCCCTCCGTTCCGGCCCGGACCCCGAGGCCGTCAAGACCGTCGCCGAGGTTCTCCGCAACGCCGAACGGCCCGTCATCTACGCCGGACAGGGCGTCCACTATGCGAAGGCCTGGGACGAGCTGCGCGAACTCGCCGAACGCCTCCAGATTCCCGTCACGACGAGCCTCCAGGGCAAGAGCGCCTTCCCCGAGAACCACCCCCTCTCCCTCGGCTCGGGCGGACGCGCCATTCCCCGCGCCGTCCACGAGTTCCTGCAGGACGCCGACGTCATCTTCGGCATCGGCTGCAGCTTCGCGGCAACCGGCTTCGGGGTCGCCATGCCCAGGGGCAAGACGATCATTCACGCCACCCTCGACCCGGCCGACGTCAACAAGGACGTCGCCTCCGCCCACGCCCTCATCGGTGACGCGAAGCTCACCCTCGACGCCCTCCTCTGCGAGCTCGACGGCGCCAGCGCCTCCCGCGACGGCGTCACCGACCGCATCGCCACCATCAAGGCGGAATGGCTGGAGCAGTGGAAGCCGAAGCTGACCGACGGCTCCTCCCCCCTCTCGCCCTACCGCGTCATCTGGGATCTGCTCCACACGGTCGACGTGGAGAACACCATCATCACGCACGACGCCGGCAGCCCCCGCGACCAGCTCTCCCCCTTCTGGGAGAGCCGCACGCCCCTCAGCTACATCGGCTGGGGCAAGACCACCCAGCTCGGGACCGGCCTCGGCTACGCCATGGGCGCGAAGCTCGCTCGCCCCGAGCAGCTCTGCATCAACGTCTGGGGGGATGCCGCCATTGGCTTCACCGGAATGGACTTCGAGACGGCCGTCCGCGAGCGCATCCCCATCCTCTCCATCCTCCTCAACAACTTCTCCATGGCGATCGAGTTGCCCATCATGCAGGCCGCCACGGAGAAGTACCGCAGCACCGACATCAGCGGCAACTACGCCGACATGGCCACGGCCTTCGGCGGCTACGGCGAGCGCGTCACCGACGCTTCCGAGATCGTGCCCGCCATCAAGCGCGGCATCGCCCAGACCGAAGCCGGCAATCCAGCCCTCCTGGAGTTCATCACCCAGAAGGAAATAGAAATCTCGAAGTTCTAGGACCAGGAGGCGGCTTCGCGCGCCCGAACGCGGAAGCGCGCGTAGCTACGTCACCTGCGTCGCGACGGCCACGGCGATGGTCGCGATACCGATGTTGAGGGCCGCCACAAACGTGATGATCCTGAGCTGCATGCTCGCGAGGTCGGCTTTCACCTCGGCGCGGACGGTTGCCAGCTCTGCTCGCAGGATGTCGCGCGTGACGAAGGGGCTCAGTATCTCGACGACCGCATCGGCAGCCGGTTCATCCATGCCGCCTTCACGCAGCCGGTGATACGCCTCGCGCGAATCGAAGGTGGAAGCTGCCACGCTCATCCTCCCGGCACAGTCATGCTACAGGACAAGCATGGCCACAAGAATCCTTGCGCTGGCGCTCAGGGCGCCCCGCGCTCCACCCGCAGATCACGAACGACCGCAATCTCCCGGCAGTCCGTGAAGAACGGGCAGCGTACGCACTCGTTCCAGACCTTTTGCGGAAAGTCCATGACGTTCGCCAGCACAAACCCCTGCCGCTCGAAGAAGCCGGGCTGGTAGGTGAGCGCAAACACGCGCTCGATGCCCATCTCCCTGCCCTCCTCGATGCACTCCCGCACGATCATCGCGCCCACGCCCTTGCCGTGCTGATCCTCGCGCACGGCCAGCGAGCGAATCTCGGCGAGATCAGTCCCCATGATGTGGAGCGAGCCGCACCCAACCACCTCATCCCCCTCACGGGCGACCTTGAAGTCGCGGATCGCCTCGTGAATTTCGCCGAGCGGGCGTTCGAGCATCTCGCCACGCTGCGCCCAGTCGTCGATCAGGGCGTGGATGGCATCGGCATCGCTCAGGCGGGCCGGTTCGACACAGACCATTGGAAAACCTCCAGGTACGCGGGACAGAACGGCTGACGAGGCTCAGGCGTTTGGCCCGGCCCCGGCTCCGCCGCGCGCCAGGGCGGCTTGAACGCCGCCCTGGGGGGCTCCTTCGGATACTGGTCGCTGCAGCATCGTAGGGTGAGTGTAGGCCCCCTTGGGCCTTACACGCTCGCCCTGCGCGCTGGTGTAGGCTCCCGCTGAGCCGACTGGGCCCGGGGAGGAAGGCATGCGCGTCTCGATCATCGGTCAGGCCGCGTTCGGGGAAGCCGTGCTCAAACGCCTGCTCGATGACGGTGTGGAGATCGTCGCGGCTTCCGCTCCCGAGCCGCGCGAGGGCGGCCGCCCCGACGCCCTCTGGGTCGCCGCCCAAGAAGCCGGCCTTGCCCCCATCGATACCGCCACACTCAAGGGCGAGGAGGGCCTTGCCGCCTGGCGGGCCGCCAGCGCCGACCTGGGCGTCATGGCCTTCGTTACCGAGATGCTGCCCGAGGAAGCCCTCACCGCCCCCGAGCACGGCACCATCCAGTACCACCCCAGCCTGCTGCCCCTCCACCGCGGCTCCTCCGCCATGAACTGGCCCATCATCTTCGGCAGAACTGAGACGGGCCTCAGCATCTTCTGGCCCGACAAGGGCATGGATACGGGCCCCGTCCTCCTCCAGAAGACCTGCGAGATCGGCCCCGACGACACACTCGGCTCTCTCTACTTCGAGCGGCTCTTCCCCATGGGCGTCGACGCCCTGGCCGAGGCCGTCGCCCTCGTCGATTCCGGCGACGCACCCCGCATCGAGCAGGACCACGCCCTCTCGACCTACGAACCCCCCTGTGGCGAGGAGTACGCCCGCATTCCCTGGCACCTTCCCGCCCAACAGGTGTACGACCTGATCCGCGGCTGCAACCCCCAGCCCGGCGCCTGGACAACTCGCCGCGGAGAGCGGCTTGGCGTCTTCGACTGCCGCCTCTCGCTCCGTGACGAGCCCGGCATGCCCGGCGCCGTCCTCCGCATCGAGGAGGACGGCATCGACCTGCGCCTCAACGGGGGCGTCCTGCACGTCAAGCGCGTGCAGCCCCAGGGCGCGCGCAAGGTGAACGCCGGCGAGTGGGCCGCCGAGATCGGGCTGAAGGTGGGCGCTCGCTTCCGCTAGCGCCTCTGGTCGCTACGGCTCCTCTGGCTCCTCTGGCTCCTCTGGCTCTGGCGGCTCCTCTAAGTCGTCCGGCTCTTGCGGCTCCGGCGGTCCCTCGTCGAACGGGATGCTCGGCGATGTGGGGTCTGAGCTCACTGTCCTGAAGGGAGGTGTCGGTGGTCCGTCGTTCACGTTCACCTGGATAGTGGACCGGAGCGGCGCCAACAGTCCCTGCCTCGCCGTGAGACGCAACGTGTAGGCCCGCGGCGCGAACTCCTCCAGCTGGATGGTCCCGAGCAGTTCGCCCAACACGTTCTCTTCGCCTGAGGCGAGCACCACCCAGTCGTCCTCTCCAGGGTTCGTTCCCGGGCCGATCTCCAACAGCCACTCCGTCAGGCGACCGACGTTCACGCTCCCCAGCACCTGTGTCCCCAGCCCCACGTCCTCTCCCTCCGGCGGCCAGGCAATCTCGACGGCGCGCAATCCCGTGCTCTCCTCCTCCGGCATCAGGGGAATGAACACATCCAGGTCCTCGGGGGGTTCCTCCACCAGCTTGATCGCAAGTTCGGGTTCCCACTCCGGAAGCTTCACGAAGCGGTGGACCTCGCGGTAGCGCAGCGGCGTCTTGCTCGAGGCAAGGAGCCCGTTGCGCGTGTCGATCACCGCTGGCTCGCACGGTTCCTCGTATTCGACATCCGTGCGAACCCACGCTTCCACGACCTGCTCGCAGCCTCCGTCAAGAATGCGGTCGGTCGCGGGCGTGTTGAAGTCCTGCAGCTCGACGTTGTCCGGCTGCAGCTCCTCAAAGTCGGCAATCGCCTCGATGCGGTCCTCCGCCAGCAGGTAGGTGTGGTAGTCCCCCATCCAGTTCTTGAAGAGCCACAGTGTCGTCCGGGCCGAGGCGTATTCGCCGCTGCGCCCGTCGATCACGAGCTCGTTCGTGGCGTTGCCGACCCACACCGCCGTGGCAGCGTGCCGCGAGTAGCCGTTCATCCACGTCTCGAGCGTGTCATCGGCGTCCAGCGGGCCCTGCTGCGTTCCCGTCTTGATCCCGGCCGGGAGCTTCTCGCCGTTCACGAACGGATCGAGCCGGATGTCCTCGTTGCTCTGGCCGCAGCTCCAGATGACGAAGCGAGCCGTGCAGTCCGACATGACGCTGTGCAGCAGCCAGACGCTCCCCGCATCGACCGTGCGAATCCGCTGCGGCCCCTGGTGCTGGAAGATGACGCGGTTGTTGATGTCGCGCACCTCCAGCACCACCACTGGATCGAGCGGGCGCGTCCCCGGCAGCCGCAGGTGCCCGCGCTGGAAGTCGAGCTTCTGCTGGAGCGCGTTCTCGTAGTCGATGCCCTCGTCGAACGCCGTGTTGTTGAGCGTGTCGGGGGCGACCGTCGTGGCGTGGTGGGGCACCCCCACCATCACCCCCATGTTGGCGATCGTTGCGTTCATGTAAGCCATGTCGACCGCGCGGATGTTTGCGCCGCCTGTCGCGATCGAGGCGCCGTAGTAGATGTCGAGGTGCGAGACGAAGGTCGGGTCGAACTGCTGGTCGATCGTCGTGATCCCCAGCAGCTTCGCCATCGTGATCACGTTCTCGATGCCCGCCTCCTGCGCCGCCCGGTAGGCGGCCACGTTCTGCGAGCCCCCCAGTGCCGCCCGCGCCGAGATCAGCCCCTCCGTGCGCGGCTCCGTGCGCGGATTGATGATCTCGACCTCTTCGCCCTCAAGCTCCAGCGGGTTCGTATCCCAGAGGATGCTCATCGGTGCTTTCTGCGCGTACTCGAACCAGGCCAGGTAGACCGCCGGCTTGAACGCCGACCCCGGCTGGTTGATCTCCACGAGCTGGTCGACATTGCCTGCCACCCGTGGGTCCGCCGTGACCGACGGATCCCGATTGGGCGCATAGACCAGCAGCTCACCCGTCTCCGGCTCGATCGTCACGACCGCCGCGTTGTGGCACTCGCACCCCGCCTCCAGCCCTCGCTCTATGGCCTCCCGCGCCAGCGCCAACGCATCCTGGGTTGCCGTCCAGTCAAGCGTGGTGCGAACCGTCCAGCCGGCGCTGTGCACGCTCGTGAGGCAGTCCTCAACGTTCTCCAGTCTCGGCAGCAACCCCGCTTCGCACATGCGCACCAGCCGCGGCTCCACCTGGTTATCAATGAACGCGGATGCGTCCTGGGCTGCGGTCGTCGCGGCGGGATACACGTACAGCGTCTCCGCCTTCGCGTCCGAAGCCTCCGAGAACGTGATCCAGCCGTGGGCCACCATCAGGTCGATCACGTCCTCCTGGCGGACTTTTGCCGGGCCACCCACGGTCATCCGTCCGAGCGAATCGAGAACGCAGTTGTCTTCGTCGTCCCGCAGACAGTTCAGCCGCGGGTGGTACAGCGTCGGGAACTGCGGAATCCCCGCCAGCATCGCCGACTCCGCCAGGGTCAGGTCCGCCGCATCCTTGCGGAAGTACCCCTGCGCCGCCGCCTGCACCCCCACGTAGCGGTCGGCGTACGAGATCTGGTTCAGGTACCAGGTGAGGATCTGGACCTTTGTGTAGTCCTGCTCCAGCTCGATCGCGTAGGCGATCTCGCGCAGCTTCCGGTCGACCGTGCGTTCCGCGACGCAGGGGTCATCGGGATCGGTAAAGCTCCCGCAGATGTAGACGTTCTTGATCAGCTGCTGCGTGATCGAGGAACCGCCCGTCCCCGTGCCGATGCCACCGCCCACGTAGTTCTCCCAGGCGGCGCGCGCCAGACCCCGGTAGTTCACCCCCGGATGCGTCCAGAAGGCGTTGTCCTCCGTCGAGACTGTGGCGTCGATCATGCTCTGCGAGATGTCTTCCAACGCCACGGGATGGAGGAGCTGTTGGGCGGGGTTGGTCAACACCCCCAGCTCGACCTCGCCCGTCCGGTCGAAGATGCGCGTGATCCCCACCTGCCGCTCGATCAGCAGGTCCTCGATCGGCACGTAGTCCCGGGCGTAATGCTGGTAGACGGCGAAGACGCTCCCCGCGCCCGCGGCGAGCGTGGCCGAACCGATGAACCCCACCACCAGCAAGAGGATTGCCCAGATCGGGAGCCCGCTCCGTTTCTGCCGGGCTCGGCGCGCGCGCAGCCGGCGGCGGATGACGACGCGGCTAGACATAGTCGGAAGCGCAGTCGGCCGGGGCAACGAACGGGATCGAGTGCGAGGGATGGGCGGGGTGCCGCATCACCTTCGAGCCTAGCAAAGCGGCCCCTTGCGGGCACGTGCGGGACACCGTGTGTACGATCGCGCCATGCCCATCTCCCGCGACCAGGTGCTCCACATCGGCCGCCTTGCCCGCCTCGGCCTGAGCGACACCGAGATCGACCGCCTCACCGTCCAGCTCTCCGACATCCTCGACCACTTCGAGGCGCTGGCCGCCGTCGATACCGGCGATGTCGAGCCGACCGCCCACCCCTTGCCCCTCCAGAACGTCATGCGCACCGACTCCGTCGCGCCTTCCCTGGCGCGCGACGATGCGCTCAGCAACGCGCCCGAGGTCGAAGACGGCCTGATCCGCGTGCGCGCCGTCCTCGAATGAGCGAGCTCTGGGAGCTGACGGCGCACCAGGCCCAGGACGGCCTCCGTGCGAAGGAATTCTCCTCGGTCGAGCTGACGGAGTCGGTCCTCGCCCGCGTCGATGCCGTCGAGGACCGCGTCAACGCCTACATCACGCGCACCGATGAGGTCGCCCGCGAGCAGGCCCGCGAGGCCGACGCCCGCTTCGCCTCCGGCACCGCCACCCCCCTCACCGGCATCCCCTTCGCGGTAAAGGACCTCATCGTCACCAGGGGCGTCCGTACGACCGCCGGCTCGCGCATGCTCGGCGACTTCGTCCCGCCCTACGACAGCCACGTCTACGAGCAGCTGAAGCGCGCCGGCGCCGTGATGATCGGCAAGGCGAACATGGACGAGTTCGCCATGGGCTCCAGCACCGAGCACTCCGCCTACGGCGCCACCCGCAACCCCTGGGACACCGACCGCGTGCCTGGAGGCAGCTCCGGTGGCTCCGCGGCCGCCGTGGCAGCGGGCGAGTGCATCGCCGCTCTCGGCAGCGATACCGGCGGCAGCATCCGCCAGCCCGCCGCCCTCTGCGGCGTCGTCGGCCTCGACCCCACCTACGGCCGCGTCAGTCGCTTCGGCATCATCGCCTTCGGTAGCTCCCTCGACCAGGTTGGGCCCATCGGCCGCGACGTGGAGGATGTCGCCACCATCCTCGACGGCATCGGCAGCCACGACCCCCGCGACTCCACCAGCGACCCCGCACCCCGACCGGACATGCGCCACTACCTCGGCCGCGACGTCGCCGGCAAGAAGATCGGCGTGCCCCGGGAGTACTTCATCGAGGGCATGGAGGACGGCGTGCGTATGCGCATCGACGAAGCGCTCCGGCGTCTCGAGTCGCTGGGCTGCGAGGTCGACACCGACCTCTCGCTGCCCATGACCGAACACGCCCTCGCCGTCTACTACCTCATCGCCCCCAGCGAGGCGAGCTCCAACCTCGCCCGCTACGACGGGGTCAAGTACGGGCTCAGCGAGCGTGGCGGCAGCATGTGGGAGAACATGGAGCAGACCCGCGAGCAAGGATTCGGTGACGAGGTCAAGCGCCGCATCATGCTCGGCGTCTACGCCCTCAGCGCCGGCTACTACGACCAGTTCTACCTGAAGGCGCAGAAGGTCCGGACCCTCATCACCAACGAGTTCCGCGACGCTTTCACCCGCTACGACGCCCTCGTGACTCCCACCACCCCCGGCGTCGCCTTCCCCGTCGGCGACAAGCTCGACGACCCCTACGCGATGTACCTCAACGACATCTACACGCTCCCCAGCGCGGTCGCCGGCCTCCCTGCCCTCAGCCTCCCCTGCGGTCTCAGCGAAGGCCTGCCGGTCGGCCTCCAGATCATCGGCGACGTGGGCGCCGAGGGCACGATCCTTCAGATCGGCCACGCCTTCGAGGGAGCCCTCGACGAGGCCAACAAGCTCGCTCCGCTCTAGGCCGCCGACCTTCCCCAACCCTTGACCGTAATGCCCTCCATGCCCAGAGTCCGAATCGTGGACCGTCAGCTGATCGCCACGTGTCTCCCCACTGCCGCTGCGGCGGCAGCGCAAGCGCGCAGGTAGCATGCGAGCGGTTCAAGGACGCACAGCACACGAAGCCGCCCGCGGGGCGGCTCTTTCGTATCCGCCACCGGCGGGAGGCGGAAGGAACGGGGCCGTGGAGAACGATTCCCCGGGAGCCGAACGCTTCATCTCGCGGAGCCTCGCCTCCGTGCCCGCCAGCGGCATCCGCAAGTTCTTCGACCTGCTCAGCACCATCGACGACGTCATCTCCCTTGGCGTCGGCGAACCGGATTATGTAACTCCGGAGCCCATACGCCGTGCCGCCCTCGAGAGCATCGAAAAGGGCGAGACCCACTACACCTCGAACTACGGCCTCTTCGAGTTGCGCGAGGCCCTCAGCGAGGAGCTCGAGACCCTTTACGGCGTCTCCTACGACCCCGCCACCGAGATCGTCGTCACCAGCGGCTCCAGCGAGGCCTTCGACATCGCCCTCCGCTCCCTCCTCGACGACGGAGACGAGGTGCTCTGCCCAGACCCTAGCTACGTCGCCTACGAGCCCGCCGTCACCATGGCCAAGGGCCGTTTCCGCCCCGTCCCCACCGGTGCCGAGCACGAATTCCGCCTCCTCGCCAGCGATGTCTCCGAGCGCGTGACCGCGCAGACGAAGGCGCTCCTGTTCGGCTACCCCGCCAACCCCACCGGCGCGACCATGGACCGCTCCAGCCTCGAAGCCGTCGCCGAGGTGGCCGCCGCCAACGACCTCGCCGTCATCAGCGACGAGCTCTACGCCCGCCTCACCTACGAGGGCGAGCACACCTGCTTCTCCTCCATCGAAGGCATGCGCGACCGCACCATCCTCATCGGCGGGTTCAGCAAGACCTACGCGATGACCGGCTGGCGCATCGGCTGGCTGGCCGCCCCCGCCCCCCTCGCCGAAGCCGCCATGAAGGTTCACCAGTACGTGATGATGTCCGCTCCCACCGCCGCCCAGTACGCCGCTCTCGCCGCCCTCCAGCATGGCGAGAGCTTCGTCCAGGAGATGCTGGCCGAGTACGACCGCCGCCGCCGCCTCATGGTCGATGGCCTCCACGCCGTCGGGCTCCCCGCCTTCCACCCCCGCGGCGCCTTCTACGCCTTCCCCGACATCCGCCCCACGGGCATGGACAGCACCACCTTCAGCGAGCGCCTCCTCGCCGAGGAGCGGGTCGCCGTCGTCCCCGGCTCCGCCTTCGGCGCCTGCGGCGAGGGCTTCGTGCGCGCCTGCTACGCCAGCGGCTACGAACAGATCGAACGCGCCCTCGAACGCATCGGCCGCTTCGTCCAGCGCAACCGCTAGCCGCCCCCCATGGACCCCAACCTCGCCCTCGCGGACTGGCTCGGCCGGCGCGTGACCGTCGAGATCGACCGCCCCCTCGGCAGCCGCCACCCGAGAGAGGAGGACATCTTCTACCCGGTCAACTACGGCTTCGTTCCCGATACGGTCGCCCCCGACGGCCACCCCATCGACGTCTACGTGCTCGACGCCACCGAGCCCCTCGACCGCTGCGAGGCCACCGTCATCGCCATCGTGCGTCGCCGCGACGACGTCGAGGACAAGCTCGTGGCCGTACTCGACGACAAAGGAACGTGGGACGCCCCCGCAATCCTCGCCGCCCTCGACTTCCAGGAGCGCTATTTCGACTCCTGGGTGGAGCTCGCCTGACGCTCACGAAGGTGCGTGCTAGACTCGCGCGGCTAACCCCCGCGAAGGGGGCGCGTTTACGTGCGCCTGTTTTCGCGACCCTGGTGAAGGACGGACAACGATGGATCTGAGCCTCAGCGAAGAGCAGACCCTGATTCGCGAATCGGCGCGCGACTTCCTCGAGAACGAGTGCCCTGAAGAGCACGTGCGGGCCATGGAAGAGGACGAGGCCGGCTACAGCCCCGACCTCTGGAAGAAGATGGCCGAGCTCGGCTGGCAGGGCCTCATGATCCCCGAAGAGCACGGTGGCTCCGGCTTCTCCTACCTGGACCTCTGCGTCCTCGTCGAGGAATTCGGCCGCGCGCTCGTTCCCGGTCCCTTTATCCCCAACGCCACCTGCGCCGCCTGGCTCGTGGTCGCCGGCAGCGACGCGCAGAAGGCGAAGTACCTGCCCGGCATCGCGAGCGGCACGGCCATCCACACCTACGCGGTCACCGAGGAGACGGGCCGCTGGGATCGCGGCGGCTACACCCTCACAGCCGCTGCCGACGGCGACGGCTACGTGCTCAACGGCACCAAGCTGTTTGTCCCCGACGCCAACGTGGCCGACTACCTGCACGTCATCGCCAACACGCCCGACGGCAGGCTCGCGAACTTCATCATTGCTCGCGACCAGGCGGGCGTGGAGGTCAACCTCCTCAAGACCATCGCCAGCGACAAGCAGGCCGAGGTCGTCCTGAACAACGTCAGCGTGAGCGCCGAGGACGTCATGCCCGTCGATTCTGAGACGAGCATGCGCGGCCGCAATATCGCCGTGAACCTTGAGAACGCCTATCTCGTCGGACTCGCACAGAAGGACTTCGAGATCGCGGTCAACTACGCCAAGGAGCGCGTCCAGTTCGGGCGCCCCATCGGCTCCTTCCAGGCGATCCAGCACAAGGCCGCCGACATGGTCACCGATGTCGACGGCATGCGCTTCATCACCTACAAGGCCGCCTGGGCCACCAGCGAGAACGAGCCGTCCCAGCACATGGACACCTCCATGGCGAAGGCGTGGTGCAGCGAGGCCAGCCGGCGCGTGGTCGCCCACGGCCAGCAGATCCACGGCGGCATAGGGTTCACCAAGGACTACATCATCCAGCTCTACTTCCGCCGCCAGAAGCGCGCCGAGCTCTTCTGGGGCGATGCTGACTTCCACCGCGAGCAAGTCGCGGCCATGCTGGAGATCTAGTCAGTCGGTTCCGGCAATCAGGCGCGAGGCTCCGCCAGATGGCGGGGCCTCTTCGCGTCAATCGAGCGGGTCGATGACCGTCAGGAACGGGAACCGGTGGAAGTCCCCGTCATTCGTGCAGATCTGGCTGATGCCATGCTCTCGCAACACCGTCGCGATGTGGACATCGTGGGCGAAGTTCCCCCGCACGTCAGGCACTTCGGCGAGTGTCTGGGAGAGTACGGCGGGGTGCCGGCTCGTCGCGGTCAGTACTTCGAACCCGGGTGACTCCACAAGCTCACGGATGAAACCCCAGGCTTCGCTCGCCCGCAGCGGCGAGGAGAACGCACGGGGATGAGTACTCACCCGCAGAAACTCGTAGACCACGCTCCAGGTCAGGAACGTCGGGGTTGCGTCGAGTCGCCACCCTTCGAGCTTTTGATGGCAAACCTCGCGATACGGGGAGCGAGCGTTGACTGCGTACAGGAGCACACTCGTGTCGACCGCCAACACTCAGGCGTCGTCCGGTCGATCGTGCGTGTCACGGTCCGCGTCGTAGGGCGCCGTATCCTCGGCTACCGCCCTGGTTTCCGGCGTGCGGAGAGCACTGTTCCCTGTGCTGCTCCGGCCAGCCCCGTAGAGGCGCTCATCCCGTTCCCGGTCCAGCACTTCATAGAGGGCGTCACGGTCGGCCACGTCCACAAGGGGTTCACCCATGTCGTATGCCGGCAGAGGTGGCAGTTCACCAGCCATGGGCGTCGGCGTCTGCTCCTCGCCCAGTATCCGCCGGATGCCCGCCTCCACGAGCGCGCCCATGGTGGTCTTGCGGCGGGCGGCCTCTTCCTTCAGCCGTTCCATGACGGCGTCCTCAATGTTGATGGTCGTTTTCTTCATATGGACAACCATACACCATTGCACCCTGACTTACAAGTGGCTATTCGGCTGCCCTAGTGCGGATGGGGATGCCCGTGTGAGTGTCCGCCGGGGCCGTGGCTGTGGCCGTGATGGGTGAGGTCGTCCGCACCGCCGGCATCGAGGTCGCCCTCACCTTCCCCGTCACCGTCGCCGCCGTCCTCCCAGGGCGCGGGGCCGTCGCCTACGCCCGCCTCCGCGCGCCCCACGACGGCGAAATTCCCGATGACTTTCTTCGCCTGCGCGTCGCACCCGGGGCAGGGTACGAGCTGAAGGGCGTCGCCCATGGGCATGCGTTTCTCGAAGCGCGCGCCGCACTCGGCACACTGGTATTCGTAGAGAGCCATGCCGCGATGGTGGAGAGGGTCGCGCGCTAGGTCAACCCGAGCGGGAAGTGCGCTCCCGCTCGTACGGTCCCGAACGCCGGGCGACCTCGCGGAAGCGGTCGAAGTTGCCGTCGTAGCGGCGGATGGCGGAGCCCCGGCGCACCCCCTGGTGCTCGCACACGGAGCCCACCGAACAGCTCGCGCAGCAGTAACGGCGCGTCGACATCATGTGGGGCTCGCCCTTGATGGGGGTGAGGCAGCGCTCGCAGCGGATCGTCTCGGGCACGGGACCTCCGCCCGTATTCTCCGCGTCCGCGAGCATCGGCGAAAGGGGGGCGGCTGGCCCGCGACCACGCCCTCCGGCATGCTTGACTCATGGTTCGCATCAACCGCGTCTACACGCGCGCCGGAGACGACGGCACGACCGCTCTTGCCGGCGGCCAGCGCGTCCCCAAGGAGAGCCTCCGCATCGAGGCCTACGGCACCGTGGACGAGCTGAACAGCGCAATCGGCATCGCCGTCGCCACGGGACTCGAGGCTCCGCTCGCCGAGCCGTTCGGCGTCATCCAGCAGGTGCTCTTCAACCTCGGCGCCGAGCTGGCCACGCCACGCGACCCCGGCGAAGAGGCCACCGGCCCGCACGTCGAGAGTCGCCACGTCGACCAGCTCGAGTCCTGGATCGATGAGTGGAACGACGACCTGGAGCCCCTCACGAGCTTCGTCCTTCCCGGCGGTGATCCCACCGCCGCCCACCTCCACCTCGCGCGTACGATCTGCCGCCGTGCCGAGCGCCTCACGTTCGCCCTTGGCCGCGAGGAGCAGGTAGGCGAGTTCGTTTCCCCCTACCTCAACCGCCTCAGCGACCTGCTTTTCGTCGCCTCCCGCCTCCAGAACCAGCTCAGCGGCCACGGCGACGTGCTCTGGGACTCGCGCCGCTTCTAGATCGAGCCGCTACCGCCGCAGCCGCACTATGTGACCTTCGGCGAAGACGCCCCGCGTGCTGATCCCGAGCCGCTCGTAGGCCGCCCGCGGTACGCCCAGGTCCGCCGCGTACAGTTCGCCCACGTTCTTCTGGCAGACCGGCAGCACCTGCCCCGTCTTAGGCAGGTCGAACACGAGCGTTGTGGCTGCAGTCACTGCCGGGATGCTCACGGCTCCCGTCTCCGCATTCACACCGGTCGGAATATCCAGAGCCAGGACAGGCCGGCGCGCCGCCGCCGCGATCTGGGTGACGGCTGCGGCGAGGCCCGTCGGCGCCCCCTCGAGCCCGTACCCGACGAGCGCATCGACGACGAGGTCGGCGCGTTGCAGGTGGTCCTCGGCGGTGTGCTCGCTCGTATCGCTGTCGTGCGGCTCCGCAATCCCTGACTCCGCCAGGATGTGCAGGTGCCGCCGCGTCACGAAGCTCATCTGCGTCTCGACCTCACCGAGCAGTGGTTCGGCCTGCACGCCCCAGTTGTCGAGGTGCCGCACCGCCGCCAGTCCCGCCGCCCCCACGTGCCCCCCGCCCGCCAGCACCACCACCCGCTGACCCTTCGCGCTCCCGCTCAGCATCGCCAGCACCAACTGCGCCGTCGCCAGACCGGCGTTCTCGACTGCCTGCAGGATGTCGAAGTGGAACACTTCCTGGGCGGCGCGCTGGATTTCGCGCATCTGCCCGGGCGTGACGGTCGGCGTGTCCTTCAACTTTCGCTGGGGAAAGCCGCCGGGATTTCCTTTCACCGCCATGAGCGCCAGATGCTACGCCTGCGGGTGCGTGGCGGTCACCCGCGCCGTGATCCCCCCGCGAGCATGGAAGTCCCCGATGACGGTCGCCCGTCGCGGGGCGATCGCGGCCACCACGTCGTCGAGGATCACGTTCACCACGTCCTCGTAGAAGATGCCGCGTTCGCGGAACGACTGCAGGTAGAACTTGAAACTGCGCAGCTCGATGCAGCGCGCTTCGGGCACGTAGATCAGCGTGATCGTGCCGAAGTCCGGCTGCCCCGTCATCGGACACACGCTCGTGAACTCCGGCGCGTCGAAACGTATCTCGTAGTCGCGCCCGGGGTGCTGGTTCTCGAACGAGTCGATCGTGCCGTCGGTGGCGAATTCGTTGGCGCCCATCCCGGTCAGCGTGCGACTCGCGACGCGAGCGCGCAAGCGCTCCGCTACCGCCCGAAGCGAAGCGCCGAGGGAACCGGGATCGGGCTGAAGTCCGTGTCAGTGTCGTACACGTCGACTCCCTCGAGGCGCTTCATCGTGTTCACCACCAGATACGTGAGCGGCGTCGCGATCACCTCGTAAACCGTCTTGATGAGCCACGCTCGCCACACGAACGCCCAGAGCGCTTCGCCGTTCGGGATGGTGGCGGTCCCGAAGAAGGCAATCGTCAGGAACACCGCCGAGTCGATCCCCTGTCCGACGATCGTCGAGCTGATCGTGCGCGTCCAGAGGAACCGTCCCTGCGTGGCCCGCTTCAGTCGGGCAAGCACGTACGAGTTCGCGAACTCCCCCACCAGGAATGCGACGAAGCTGCCTCCCACGATCCGCCACGTCTGCCCGAGGATCGCCTCGTAGGCTTCCTGGTCCGCCCAGAACGGCGCCGACGGTATCTCCTGGGCGACGAATATCGCCAGAACCGCGAGCGCATTCGCGAAGAAAGCGGACCAGATGACGCGCCGCGCGACGGAGTAGCCATACACCTCGGTCAGGATGTCGCCGATGATGTAGGAGACCGGGAAGATGATGATGGCGGCAGGCTGGAAGTAGTCGAACGCCCCGCCCACAAGCCCCGAGATGTCCACTACCTTGATCGCAATGATGTTCGAGACGATCAGGGCGCCCGTGAAGATGACGGCGACGGGCATCAGGTAGCGGAAGTGGCGCTCACCCGATTCGGTCATCACGGTCTGGGTCATGGGGCGGGGATTCTAGCAGGGGCCCCTATCCCGGCTGCTACCATTCACCCATGTCCGCGCCTGGCGACACCCCTTTCCGGCCCGGCGACGTGGTTATCCACCGCATCCCCCTCGTCGCCGAGAACGGCGAGTACGGCCCCGTCATCGTCGACGTGAAGCCGATGGTCGTGGTCGAGGACACCCCCGACCTCGTCTCCCTCTGGTTGCCGGCGGGCACGCCGACGAAGCTCTCGCTGCCCATCGTCCGCGACCAGCCAATCCCCTGGCTCGAGGGAGAGTGGGAGTTGGTCGACAGCATCTGGGAGCGCTGGAACGCGCTCTTCCTCATGGTCCCCGGACAGTGGCGCGCGACCTGGGTCTGGTGGACGCCCGAGTGGGAGTTCCTCGGCTGGTACGTCAACCTCCAGGAGCCCATCCGGCGCACTCCCCTCGGCTTCGATGCCCGCGACCTCTGGCTCGATGTCGTCGCCGACGCCGAGGGCCGCTGGCGCTGGAAGGACGAGGACCACCTGGAGCGGGTGCTCGACCGTGGCCTCATCTCCAGACCCGTTGCCGAACGCGCCCGTGCCGAGGGCGAAGCCGCCATCGCCGACATCGAGCAGGGCGACTGGCCCTTCACCGGCGACATGCGCGACTGGCGCCCCGACCCCGCCTGGCCCACCCCCACCTACGCCCACATCCCCGAGTCCGAGCTCCTCGCCATCCACGACGAGCCCCACTGGACCAGCCCGAACCGGCTCTAGCGCAGATTCCCTACGAGCGCGGCAGACCCAGGCCCCGGGTCGCGATGATGTTGCGGTTCACTTCGCTCGTGCCGCCGGCGACCGTGTAGCTCGGGCCGGCCAGCGCCCAGCGCTCGACTCGCCCCTGCAGGGGGACGTACGGGCTGCCCGGTTCGAGCTGCCCCTCCATGCCGAGCACGCGCATCCCCGTCTGGCCCATCTGGCGCTGGAGCTCCGTGCCGAACACCTTCGAGATCGAGGCCTCGTAGTTCGGGTTCTCCCCTTCGCTCTGCATCTGCGCCACCCGGTAGCAGAGCCAGCGCCCCAGCTCGAAGTCGATCGCCCGCGACGCCAGCTCGTGCCGGATGTGGTGCGACGTCGACCCGCCGTCGCGCTCGCGCACGTAGTCGATAAGCGCTTCGAGCGTCGAACGCGTCATGACGATGCGGTTGATCGAGCTGCGCTCCTGGTCGAGTGTGGCGGCCGCCACGTACCAGCCCCGGTTCTCCTCGCCGATGCGGTTGTCGATGGGGATGCGCACATCGTCGAAGAAGACCTCGTTGAAGTGGGCCGCGTCCATCATGTTCACCAGCGGCCGCACGCTCACCCCCGGCGACTCGATGTCGAGGATGAAGTAGCTGATGCCGCGGTGCTTGGGCGCGTCCGGGTCCGTGCGCGCCAGGAGGATGCCCCACTTCGCGCCGGTCGCCCAGCTCGTCCAGATCTTCTGGCCGTTCAGGACGTACTCGTCACCATCGCGGATGGCGCTCGACTGCAGCGAGGCGAGGTCCGAGCCCGCGCCCGGTTCCGAAAAGAGCTGGCAGAAGCGGGAGGTGCCGTCGCGCAGGCCCGGCAGCCAGCGGTCCTGCTGCTCCTTGGTGCCCTCGTGCATGAGCGCCGGCCCCGCCAGCCAGACCCCCTGGTCATAGGCCCCGGGAGCGCCCCGCGAGCTCATCTCCTCCATGTAGACGGTCTGCGTCACGAAGTCCGCGCCGCCGCCGCCGAACTCGGTCGGCCAGCCCAGCGTCAGCCAGCCGCGGTCGGCCAGCTGCGCCCGGAACTGCTTCGCGAAGGCCGCCTCTTCCTCGTCCATCTCTTCGCGATCGCTGCGCATGTTCCACATCTCCGCGGGCAGCTCCGCGTCGAGGAACTCGCGGATTTCTGCACGGAAGGCGGCCTGCTCGGGCGAGTCGCGAAAGAGCACGGCGACCTAGCCCTCGTTCAGCTCGCGCAGCGCTTCGAGCGCGTGCGGAGCGTGCGATTCGAAGTCGCGCGGCTCGAGGTAGACGTCGCGCACGATCCCCTCGCTATCGATTACGAAGGTCGCGCGGTTATGGAAACCAAAGTCCTCGTTGAAGATCTCGTAGTCGCGCCCCGCCTGGTTCTTCGGGAAGTCGGAGACAAGCGGGAACTCCAGCCCGAGCTTCTCCTGGAACTCGCCGACGGCGGCGAAGGAATCGACGCTCACGCCCAGAACCTGGGCGTTGGCCTCCGCAAACGCATCCGTGTGCGTGCGGAAGGCGATCATCTCGGACGTTCACCCCCCGGTGAAGGCGAGCGGATAGAACGCCAGGACGATGTTCTTGCCGGGAAATGAGTCGAGCGTGACCTCTTCCCGGTCCTTGTTCATCAGCGTGAAGGCCGGGGCGCGGTCACCGGGTGCTGGGGGCATGTTGTTTCTCCTTGTCGCTAGTAGCCCTTGAAGTTGGGCTCGCGCTTCTCGGTGAAGGCGAGGGGGCCCTCCTTCGCGTCCTCGGTGGACTGCGCGAGGGTCATCGCCATCTGGGCGAAGTCGAGGTGTTCGTCGAACGTCAGGTTGGCGGAGCGGTAGACGAGCTTCTTCGCGAGCTGGATGGCCGTCGCCGGCCCCTTCGCGACCTTCAGGGCGAACTCGCGCGTGCGGTCGAGCAACTCCTCGGGTGGACAAACCTCGGTCACGTAGCCGATACGAAGCGCTTCCTGGGCGTCGATCAACTCACCGCTCCAGATCAGCTCCAGCGCCTTGGCCGTACCCACGATGCGCGGAAGCGTGTAGGCGCCGCCGTCGCCGGGGATGAGGCCCATGCGCACGTAGCCCATGCCGAAGCGCGCCCGCTCGCTGGCGAAGCGGATGTCGGCCATCGAGGCCATATCCATCCCCGCACCCACGGCCGCCCCGTTCACCGCCGCGATGTACGGCTTCTCGAGTTGGACCAGCGCCCGCGGGATGTGGTGGACGCTGTTGCGGAGGCTGTGGCGCCGCTCGGCGACGCTCTCCTCCGTGCGCAGCACCCCTTCACCGGCAGTCTCGTGCGCGACATCCATACCGCTGCAGAACCCGCGCCCCGCACCGGTCAGGATGATGGCGCGCACCTCGCGGTCGGCGTCCGAACGCTCGATGGCGTCCCGCCACTCGCTCAGCATGAGGTTGTCGAAGGCGTTCAGCCGCTCCGGACGGTTCAGCGTGATGGTCGCGACACCGTCCGCGACGTCGTACAGGATGTGTTCGTACTCCACGGCGGCGATTGTACCGGCGGGGAGCGTTAGCTGGCTCGCGGGCGTACACCCCGTACGCTGACTGCCACGGAGACTCCCCCATGACCACCCAGACCGAACTCCAGAAAGCGCTTGAACCGTGGGGCGCGGTTGAGGTCGAAGCTGAGGTGAGCGGCCTGCGCAACCGCGTCTGGAGGATCCGCCTGCGTGGTGAACGCTGTGTCGCCCGCCAGAACGCCCGCAGCGGCGAGGTTCTCGACTGGGAGCTCGACCTGCTTGGTTCCCTGCACGAACACGGCTTCACCGTCCCCCTCCCGATTGCGACCGCCTCGGGCGAGCGCCGCGTCGGTGGGCTTGTCGTGCTGTCCTTTATCGAGGGGCGGGAGCCGAAGGGTAACCGCGACGCCGAGCTGGTCGGCGACGAACTGCGGCGGTTGCACAGCCTCATGCCGGCGCGCCCCCAGCGGCCCGGCTTCCGCACCTGTCACGAGTTGATCACGACCGACCGTGGTGGCGACGTCGACATGTCCCTCCTCCCGCCCGAGGACGCCGCCCTCTGCCGCTCCGCCTGGAGGGAACTCCCCGAGCGGGAGCCGGCGGTGATCCACGGCGACCCCTCCCCCACCAACATCCGCATCGAGGGCGACAGGGTGGGGCTGCTCGACTGGGACGAAGCCCGCGTCGACTCCCCACTCCTCGACCTTGGCGCCCTGCCCGATGCTGAGTCCGCCGGCCTGCCCCCGGCCGATTTCGCCCGCGCCGAACGGGCCTCGGTCGCCTGGGAAGTCGCGGTCTGCTGGCAGCTCGAGTCCGACTACGCGCGGCGCAGACTGCGGGAGCTCCGCGACTTGAGCGAGAAATCGTGAGATACGTATACGTACTGCTACAATACGTATACGTATCTAGTGAGGAAGTCGAGCCATGCAGACTAAGACCAAGCTGACCGTGACCATCGACTCCGAGGTGCTCCCTCAGGCCAAGGAATACGCCCGCGCTCGGGGCGTCTCCCTCTCCTCTGTTATCGAGCAGATCCTTCGCGATGCGCTGAAGGAGGACGCCGCCGCGAAGGGTGCCTCCTGGGCGGCAGGCAAGACCATCGAGGAGATTGCAGTGCACCTCCCGTTTGAGACGGAGGAGGAGCGCGACGCGCGCTGGAAGGACAGGACCCTGGGCTTTGGGACGCGCCTCCTGGGGCAGGCCCGCCCCAAGAAGCCGCTTACCGACCAGGACCTCGACGACATGCGGCACCAACGCATGGTCGAGAAGTACGGACCGTTTGACTAGTGGCTAGATGGCTCGTCGACACCGACGTCCTCATTGATGTGGCGCTGAGCCGCGAGCCGTTCTTCATTGACTCCTCGGTGGTGATGGACCTCCTCCGCGAGCGGGGCGAAGCGCTGTTCGTCGCATGGCACACCGTCTCGAATCTCTTCTACAACGTGCAGCGCCAGCGGAACGCCGACTTCGCCAGACGGGTCGTCGCCGACCTCATGACATACGCGCAAGTCGCGGGAACCAGCACCGACGACCTCCGCTTCGCCCTCTCCCTGCCAATGGACGACTTCGAGGACGCAATGCAGGTAGCTGCCGCCCGCGCCTGCGACGCTCAGTTCATCGTCACCCGGAACGAGGGCGACTTCGCGGCCTCGCCCATCCCCGTCCTCTCGCCCGCCAACGCCCTGGCGGAACTGTCTCGCTGAGGGCCGCGCTACACTAGCCACGTGGTCGCAACCGCCCTTCCCGACCGGCTCAAGAAGCAGATCGAGGCGCTCCCCGCGAGGCCGGGGGTCTACCTCATGCGCAACGAGAAGGGGGAGGTCATCTACGTCGGCAAGGCCGCGCGCCTCAAGGACCGCGTGCGCTCCTACTTCGGCTCGCCCCGCAGCCTCGAACCCAAGACCCGCGCCCTCCGCGCCGACATCGAGGACTTCGAGTACATCGTCTGCGCCAACGCGGGCGAGGCGCTCATCCTCGAGGCGACGCTGATCAAGCGGCACCAGCCGTTCTTCAACATTCGCCTGAAGGACGACAAGCGCTACCCCTACCTCAAAATCGACGTGCAGAATCCGTGGCCGCGCGTCTACATCACACGTCGCATCGAGAAGGACGGCGCCCGCTATTTCGGCCCGTACGCCAGCGCCGGCTCCGTCCGAGCCACCCTCGACCTGCTCAAGAAGCTCTTCCCCTACCGCTCCTGCACCAAGGAGATCACGGGAACGGACCCGCGCCCCTGCCTCGACTACTACATCAAGCGCTGCATCGCGCCCTGCACGGCGCTCTGCACTTCCGAGGAGTACGCCGAGGTCATCAACCAGATCATCCTCTTCCTCGAAGGGAAGGCGTCGGACGTGCTCGACCGGCTCGGGGACCAGATGGACACCGCCGCCGAGTCCCTCGACTACGAGCGCGCGGCCATGCTCCGCGACCAGATCCGCGCCATCGAGCGCACCGTCGAACGGCAGATGCTCTCGACCACGAAGAAGGAAGAGCTCGATGTCTACGGACTGGCCCGCGAGGGCGACCGCGCCTGCGTGCAGGTCTTCTTCGTCCGCGGTACCCAGATGACGGGCCGCGATCATTTCGTGATGGAGGGAGTGACGGGCGAATCCGACGAGGCCGTCCTGGGGAGCCTTCTGCAGCAGTACTACGAGAGCGCGCAGTCGATCCCAAAGCTGGTCGTCGTACCCATCGAGCCGGAAGGGCGCGTCGACCTGGAGACGATGCTCACGGAGAAGCGGGGCGCCAACGTCGAGATTCGGGTGGCCCAGCGTGGCGAGAAGCGCCAGCTCCTCGAAATGGCCCGCGAGAATGCCGCTGAGGCGCTCGACAACCTCAAGGTGCGCTGGCTCAGTGACCAGACCAAAACCGCCACCGCCCTCGACGAGCTGCGCGAGGAGCTCGCCCTGCCCGAGGCGCCCCACCGCATTGAGTGCTACGACAACTCGAACATCCAGGGAGCGAGCCCCGTTTCCAGCATGGTCGTCTTCCTCGACGGACAGCCGGCCCCGCGCCAGTACCGCAAGTTCCGCATCAAGACGGTCGAGGGCGCGGACGACTTCGCCACCATGCAGGAGGTTCTGCGCCGCCGCTTCAAGCGCGCCGCCAAACGCATCGAGCAGCAGACGCTCGAAGGCGGCGATGCCGAGACAGGCGACGACGACAGTTGGGACCTGCCCGACCTCGTCATTGTCGACGGGGGCAAGGGCCAGTTGAGCGCCGCCGTCGAGGTGATGCGCGAGCTCGGGGTGTACCACATTCCCACGTTCGGGCTGGCGAAACGCCACGAGGAGTTGTTCGCCGCGGACGAGGAGGCGCCCATCATCCTGCCGCGCGGCTCCGAAGCCCTCTACCTCGTCCAGCGCGTTCGCGACGAGGCCCACCGCTTCGCCATCACCTACCACCGCCAGGTGCGCCGCAAGGCCGCTACCGCCAGCGTCCTCGACTCCATCCCCGGCGTCGGGCCGAAGCGGAAGCGCGCCCTCCTGCGCAAGTTCGGCTCGCTGAAGGCCGTGCGCGAGGCAGGCGTCGAGGAGATCGCGAGCACCGCCGGCTACACCCGCTCGCTCGCGGAGAAGGTCAAGGAGTACGTCTAGGGTGGCCGAGGCGCTGGAAGGAGGCGTCCTCGGCGTGGACGTGGGCGGCACGTTCACCGACTTCGTCGCCATCGAAGAGACAGGCATCCGCACCTGGAAGCGCCTCTCAACGCCCTCCGCCCCCGAAGAAGCCGTTCTGGCCGGCGCTGGCAGCTTGACCGACCAGCGCCTGGCGCACGGAAGCACCGTTGCCACGAACGCCCTCCTCGAGCGCCGTGGACCCCGCACCGTCCTCGTCACGACCGAAGGCTTCCGCGACCTGCTCGTCATCCGACGGCAGGAGCGCCCCTCCCTTTACGACCTTGAGCCCCGCCGGACGCCCCACGTCGTTGCGCGCGGCGATGTCATCACCGTGCGGGAGCGGATCGGCGCCGACGGCGAGGTCGTGACAGCCCTCGACGACGCGGAGGTCGCGCGGGTGGTCCAGGAGGCACGCGAGCTGGGCGCGGAAGCAGTCGCCATCTGCCTGCTGTTCGCCTATCTGCGACCAGAACACGAGGCCCGCCTCGCCAGCGCATTGCGTGAAGCGGGCTTCGCGGTGAGCACCTCCCACGAGACCCTTCCCGAGCACCGGGAGTACGAGCGCGCCAGCACAACCGCCATCAACGCCTTTCTCCAGCCCGCCGCCCGCCGCTACCTGAACGGTATCGACGAGCGCTTCCCCGGGCTGCGCGTGATGCACTCGGCCGGCGGCCTCACCGACGCCGCGACGGTTGGCGACCGCCCCGTCTCGATGGTCACGAGCGGGCCCGCCGGCGGCGTGCTCGGCGCTCTCGCGGTCGCGAAGGCCGCGGGGCACGAGCAGATCATCACGTTCGACATGGGCGGCACCAGTACCGACGTCTCGCTCTGCCCGGGCGAGCCGCGCTACCGCTCCGCCACCGAGGTCGACGGCCTCGCCGTGCATACGCCCATGGTCGACATCGTGACGGTGGGCGCCGGCGGCGGGTCGATCGCGCGCCTCGATTCGGGCGGGGCGCTGGCCGTGGGGCCACAGAGCGCGGGCGCCGACCCCGGACCGGCCTGCTACGGACGCGGCGAACTCCCCACCGTCTCCGACGCGAATCTCGTGCTGGGACGCCTGCGGCCCGACGCACCCCTTGGCGGCTCCGTCATCCCCAACCCCGACCGCGCCCGCGAGGCCCTCGCCACCCTCGGCGATCCCGATGCGTCGGCGGCAGCGGTGGTCGAGGTTGCGAACGCGACCATGGCGCGAGCCCTGCGGCGCGTCAGCCTGGAACGCGGTTACGACCCCGCCGGCTTCACGCTTGTGGCCTTTGGCGGCGCCGGCCCCCTCCACGCTTGCGAGCTCGCGGCCGAACTCGGCATCGACCAGGTGCTCGTGCCCCGCCACGCCGGAGTGCTGTCCGCGGTCGGAATCGCCACCGCCCCGGAGGTCATCGAGCGGGGGCAGGGGCTCCTGACCACGTTGGGACCGGAAGCGTCGAGCACGGTCGGCGAGACTGCGGGAGCACTCGAGGAGCAGGCAAGGGCGGACCTGCAGGCCGCAGGCGGGACGCTCACCGAGCTCACCTGGGCCGCGGACGTGCGCTACCGAGGACAGGCTCACGAGCTGCGTGTCTCCATCGACCGGCCCGCCCCCGACACGATCGCCACCGCCTTCCATGCCGCCCACGAGCGCGAGTACGGCTTCTCGACTCCCGAGCGCCCGGTCGAGTTGGTCGCTCTGCGCTGCCGCGCGCAGGGGGCCACCCGAACGCTGCCGGCCCTGGACCCCGACACCACCGAAGACGCGGAAGAGCCCGAGCCCATCACGCTGGCAGGCGGCGTCCGCGCGCTGCACGCCTCCCGGGCAGGGCTTGCCGTCGGCTCCGAGCTGGACGGGCCTGCCGTCATCACGCAGCCGGACGCCACCACCTTCATCCCCGAGGGCTGGCAGGCGACCGTGGACGCCAGCGGCAACCTCCTGGTGACCCCACGATGACCGACGATCCCGCCCGCCTCGCCGTTTGGAACGCGCTCCTCGCCTCGGCTGCCGAGGAGATGGGGGTGACGCTGTGGCGCACAAGCCACTCGCCTAACATTCGCGAGCGCCGCGACTTCTCCTGCGCCGTCTTCGATGCGGACGGTGAGATGGTGGCGCAGGCCGCCCACATCCCCGTCCACCTGGGAGCCATGCCCGAGTCGATTGCCGCGGTCTCCACCCTCGCACCCTGGCGCGAGGGTGACGTGGCCATCGTCAACGACCCGTACCTCGGTGGCACGCACCTGCCCGACGTGACGCTCGTGGCGCCCGTCTTCGCCGCCGGCGAACTCATCGGGTTCGTCGCGAACCGCGCACACCACGCCGACATCGGAGGCATGTCGGCAGGTTCGATGCCGGTCGCCACGGAGCTCTACCAGGAGGGCGTCATCATCCCCCCGCTCAAGCTGCGCGAGGCGGGACGGCTGAACGAGGCGCTCTTCACGCTGATCCTGCGGAACGTCCGCACCCCCGCCGAACGCCGCGGCGACTTCGACGCCCAGCTCGGGGCGCTCAGCACCGGCGCCGCCCGCCTCGAAGCCCTCGCCGCCCGCTACGGCAACGACGAGCTCGCGCGCTGGATGGCTGCACTCACCGACTACGCCGAGCGGCTCACGCGAGCCGCCATCGCCGAGGTTCCCGACGGCGACTACTCAGCTGAGGATGTGATGGAAGGCGCGGACGGAACACTGCTTCCCGTGAAGGCGCAGGTCGTAGTGAACGGCGACGCGGTCACGGTCGACTTCACCGGCTCGGCGGACGAGCAGGCCGCCTCGATCAACGCGGTGGCTGCGGTCACGCGATCGGCGGTGGCCTACTGCGTGCGCTGCCTCCTGCCCCCTGACGCTCCCTCCAACGCGGGCGTCTTCAGGCCCATCGAGGTCGTCCTGCCGGAGGGCTCGATCGTGAACGCCCAGCCCCAGCGCGCCGTCTCCGCGGGCAATGTCGAGACCTCGCAGCGTGTGACCGATGTCGTGCTCGCCGCCTTTGACCGGGCGTTGCCGGAGCGAATCCCCGCAGCGAGCGCCGGCACGATGAGCAACTTCACCTTCGGTGGCGTGCGTCCCGGCGGCGAACCCTTCGCGTACTACGAGACGGTCCCGGGCGGAGCCGGGGCGGGCCCCAACAGCGATGGCGAGAGCGGCGTCCAGACGCACATGACGAACACCGCCAACACGCCCGCCGAGTCGATCGAGAATGCCTTTCCCGTGCGAGTCCGGCGCTTCGAGTTACGCAACGGGAGCGGGGGGGACGGGCGGCACCGTGGCGGGGATGGGGTCGTGCGCGAGATCGAATTCCTGGCGGAGGCGGACGTCTCCCTCATCGGCGACCGGAGGGCCGTCGGGCCACCGGGGACGCAGGGCGGAGAGGCGGCCGAACACGGCGAGAACACGCTGATCCGCGCCAACGGGGAGCGCGAGCCCCTCGCCGGCCAGCAGCAGCTCCGGGTAGACGCCGGTGATCGCGTGGAGGTCCGTACACCCGGCGGGGGAGGCTGGGGTAAGGGCGCCCACGACTGAGCATCGACGGCTTACTCGCTGATCCCCTATCGTGGACAGTGCCATGCCCGACCGCATCGATCGCGAGATCGAGGAGATCCTGGCCCGCCTCGGAGAGGAGCCTCCAAAGCCGGGCGAGGAACCGATCTCGCTGGAGAGTCGCAGGCGAAAACGGGGCCAGCCGTTCTCGTCCCGCATCGTCTCGGCTTTCGGTATCAGGCTGAACGGTCCGACTCCCGCTTCCATGCTCTTCACGGGCGCCGGGGTGATGGTGGCAGGACTCATCCTGGCCGCGATCTGGGCCGCGCTCATCTGGATGGCGTTCATCGGCGTCGTGCTCTTCCTGGCCGCGTTCATCTGGTCGTTCGTGCGACCCAGGCGAGCTGGCGTTGCCTCTCCGCCCGCGGCAAAGGGGGCACACTGGCGTGGACGTTACGTCGAGTACGAGCCCGCTCCTCCGGGCGTGCTGGCACGGATCAAGCGCGCCCTTCGCGGTCGCTAAGGGCGACCCCCTCACCCCAGGACCGTCCATGCTCCAGTTGACAGGCCGAATGCTCCTCTGCGCCGGACTGGTTGCGGTGCTGGCGGCGGCCTGCTCGGGTGGCGATTCCGAGGACGCGTCGCCCCCGCCGACGACTCCGGCATCGACGGCTACCGCAACGCCCACCACCGCGGACGCCACACGGACCGAGCCGGCTACTCCGACCATCGCAGTGCCCGGGGTCGGGGAGCGCCTCGACCATGACTTCGATAGCGCCATGGAGCACATACAGGTGCTCTCCGTGGCCATCGGGCCAAGGGTGTCCGGCTCGCACGAGGCGCGGGAGACGGTCGCGTACATCGCCGAGGCGTTCCGGGACTACGGCTACGCGGTCGAGGTGATGGAGTTCAGGTATGAGACCCGCTTCCGGCAGGCGAGCGTGACGGTGGGAGGCGAAACGATCGAAGGGGTCGCGCTGAACGGTGAGGCCACCTCGGCGAAGTCGGCGGAAGGGCGGGCGGTCGATGGGGGGCTCACCGGCAACGATTCCTTCAGTGGCGCGATCCCCATTGGGAGCCGGAACACGTCCCGGCCCCAAGACTCGATGATGTACCTGGCCGCTGCCAGAAACGGGGCAGCGGGGCTCGTGATCGTGAACCACGAACCATGGCGGCTGGCCGGTTTCCCCATTCCCGCCCGCGACGCCATTCCCGTCGTCCTCGTGGCCCACACCGAGGCGGACCGCTTCGCGCGAGCGATCGCGGAGGGAGCCTCCATCAGCATCGACATTGGCCCCGCACGTCCGCTGGCCATGAACGTCATTGCGCGCCCCGGCGAGGACGCTCGCTGCGACATCCTCGCGGGAGGGCACCACGACACCGTGTCGGCATCGCCGGGCGCGGTCGACAACGCAAGCGGCGTGGCCATCGTGCTCGAGCTGGCACGCGCCTTCGCCGCCGACGGTCTCGACGAGGGTCTCTGCTTCGCGACGTTTGGCGCGGAGGAGTCGGGCCTGTTCGGGAGCAGGGCGCTAGCCCGAAGCATGGCCGAGGAGGGCGAGCTTCCCGAGATCATGGTCAACTTCGACGTGACCGCGCGGGGAGACGCCATCGAGGTGATCGGCACGCGGGAGCTGGTGGACCGGACGGTCGAGCTCCTGGAGCGGGAGGGGTTCCCCGCGTATGCGTCTTCCCTGCCGGAGGGATACGGAAGCGACCATTCAAGCTTCGCCGATGCCGGTGTCCCCGTGCTCTTCTTCTCGGACGGCGACGTTTCGCTGATCCACACGCCCGCCGATATCTTCGACCTCGTCGAGCCGGAGGCCCTCGACCGGATTGGCGATGGCGCCGCCCTCATGCTGGGCGTTCTGCTGGCCGAGATTGCCGGAGGCCCGTAGCGAACCTAGCATGGCCCACGGTGCTCACCCGAACGCTCGCTGTGGCCTGTCTCTTCGCCCTGCTCATCGTGGGCTGCGGTGACGACGACGATGTGGTTGAGCCGCAAGGGCGTCCAACACTGAGCGATCCGGCGAGCGTCCCCACGGCCGTGCCCGACGAGGAGCGCGACCCCTACATCATCGACCCGCCGCACGTGTACGCCCCCGGCGACACTCCCTCCGCCACCGTCGAGGCGGAGCCGCTCCCGGCGCGCACCTACGTCGTGCAGCCAGGGGACAACTGCGGCGCCATCGCCGCGCAGCACAACATCACCGTCCCGGACCTGCTGGCGGCGAACCCCCGCATCAACGAGGACTGCACGAACCTTCACGTCGACGAAACCCTGAACATCCCGGCGGCCGACCCGAACGCCGTGACAGAGGCCGAAGAGCAGGCCGAGGACCGCCCGACCACGGGCCGCACCTACATCGTGGTTCCGGGCGATACGTGCGTTGCCATCGCGCAGGACCACGATATCTCCGTGCAGACGTTCATGGTGGCCAACGGACTGGACGAGGAGTCCTGCCTCACGATCCAGGTCGGGCAGGAAGTCACGATTCCGGAGTAGGGTCCCGCAGCTCCGCCAGCACCTCGTCCGTGTGTTCGCCCAGCTTCGGGGCGGGACGGCGCAACTCCCAGGGGGTCGCGGTTAGCACGTAGGGCGCGCCCGGCATCAGCGCCTCGCCGTCCAGCCCCTCGCCCGTCGTCGCGACGAAGTGGCCGCGGTCGTGCAGGTGGGGGTCGTCGACGGCTTCGTCCGGGGAACGCACGGTGCCCCAGGGGAGCCCGCAGGCCTGCGCGCCGCGGTACACCTCTTCGGCGTCGAGGATCTTGATGAAGCGGGAGACCTCCTCAAAGATCTCTTTTGCCTCGGGCGTACCGCGGGCTGCCATGCGGTTCATGGGGTCGTCGAAGCGCTCCTCGTCGAAGTTCATGCCGAAGCCGCGGGACTGCATCCAGCGCTTCAGCTTCCCCCACGACTCGTTGCTGCGCCCGATGTTGAAGACGAGCACGTCCTTGCCGTCGCGGGCGCGGTGTATCCAGGGCTCGGTGCGGACGGTGGCGGCGTGGCGACCCGTCTGGCGGATGATGTTCGTCTTCGTGTAGAGCCAGTGGGGGAGGCCGACCTCGGTGGCGGAGGAGAGGGCCTCGTGCATGGAGCAGTCGATGTACTGGCCCTCGCCGCTCGCATCGCGACCCACGAGGGCGGTGAGGATGCCCATGACGGCGAAGTGGGCGCCGGTGTTGTAGGCCTGGTCTCCCTTGCCGTGGATGGGCGGGGCGCCGGGGGCGTCCTCGGGGTCGTAGCCGTTCATGTTCATGGGACCGCCGGCCGCCAGCGCGACGAGGTCGGTGACGCGGTAGTGCGCCCAGGGGCCGTCCTGGCCGAAGGGGGTGAGGGCGCAGTGGATGAGGCGCGGGTTGGCGGGGGCGAGGGTGTCGTAGTCGAGGGCGCGGGCGGCGGCGCGTCCGGGGGGTAGGGCCTCGAGGAAGACGTCGGCGCGGGCGAGGAGGGTGCGGGCGGTCTCGCGGTCGGCTTCGGAGCCCTCGAGGTCGAGGACGGCGGAGCGCTTGTTCGTGTTGTGGTACCAGAAGTTGAGCGACCGGTTGGGGCCAGGCTCGTCGTTGACGAAGGGGCCGATGCGCCGGGCCTGCGAGCCTTCGGGGGGCTCGATCTTGACGACGTCGGCGCCCATGTCGGCGAGGAGCTTGCCGGCGTACTGCCCCAGCTCGTCGGCGATTTCGACGACGCGCAGACCGGTCAGGGGACCGCTCACATGAACACCCCCGCTTCCGCGAACTCGTCGATCTCGGCCTCGGACAGGTCGAGCGCCTCGGCCAGGATCTCGCGCGTGTGCTCGCCGATGCGGGGGGCGGCGCGCTGCAGGAGGCCGGGGGTGGAGGAGAGGCGGGGGGCGACGCCGTCGTGGGGGGTGTCGCCCATGTCGGGGTGGGGGAGGGTCTGCCACCAGCCGCGGGCGGCGAACTGGGGGTCGCTCTCGACGCGGTCCCCGGGCTTCTGGCAGACGGCCGCGCGCACGCCCGACGCCTGCAAGAGAGCCATCAGGTCGTAGTCGTCGCGTTCGGCGGTCCAGGCGGCGATGTGCTCGTCGAGGGCGTCCTGGTTGGCAAGACGGTCCGCGTTCGACCCGAAACGTGCGTCGCGGGACCAGGCGGGTTCGCCCATGGCGCGGACGAGGGCTTCCCACTCGGCGTCGTTCGTGACGGCAACGGCGATCCAGCGGTCCTCGCCGGCGCAGGGGTAGGTGTTGTGGGGGGCGACGGCGGGCTCCCAGGCGCGGTTGCCGGGGGGCAGTCCCTCGCGGCGCCAGCTGCGGCCGTTGACGGTGCGGTCGAGGACGGCGGGGCCGTTGAGGACGGTGGCGGCCTCGACCTGGGACATATCGATGTGCTGGCCCTCGCCGGTGCGGTTGCGGTGGTGGAGGGCCATGAGGATGGCGATGGCGGCGGAGTAGCCGGCGGTGTGGTCCATAAAGCTGTAGCCCCAGCCGGCGGGGGTGATGCCGGGGAGGCCAGAGGTGAGGGTGAGGCCGCCGAGGGCCTGGGCGGTGGGTCCCCAGGTGGTGTGATCGCGGTCGCGGCCGGTGTGCCCGAAGCCCGAGACGGAGCAGTAGATGATGCGTTCGTTGAGTTCGCGCATCTGGGGGTAGTCGAGCTCCCAGGAGGCGAGGGTTCCGGCGGAGAAGTTCTCGATGACGACATCGGAGACGGCGATGAGGCGTTTCAACAAGTCCATGCCGAAGGGGTGGCGGACGTTGAGGAGGATGCTGCGCTTGTTGCGGTTGACGTAGTTGAAGAAGCCGGAGTTGTTGAGGGTGGGGCTATCGCCGACGATGGGGCGTCCGAGGCGGATGGGGTCGACGGCCTGCTCGTGCTCGACCTTGATAACATCGGCGCCGAAATCGGCGAGGTACCGGGTGGCGGTGGGTCCGGCGATGATCCAGGTGAGGTCGATGACGCGGATGCCGGAGAGGGGGAGGCCGGGCATGGGAGGGGATGATACGCGGGCGTGTGGCGCCCCGGCCCCGGTGAGGGGTTGGGCGCTGCGGTCCCACCCGGCCCGTCCGTGCTACGACTCGTCACCGTAGTCCAGTCCCAGCGGCAGCCTTTGGCGGGAGGGTGGGGTCGGGGGATGGGAGGGGGAAGGGGTGGGTGGCAGTGGTGGGGGGAAACAGACGCTCTCACGGAGCAGATTCACGCCTGGCTTCGCGTGCTCGGAGACCGAAGGCGTTGTAGTAGACGTGAACCTCCAGTGTGCTACCCGAGCGCGGAGGGGGATCATCCATGTCCCGGTAGTCGAGGTAGATCGGCCCCTCGACTCCAGGCACGGTCAAGTAAGCGTGGTTTAGGCGAACATCACCGGCTTCGCCAGCATAGATTGCTCGTTCACCTGATGGGTCGCGCAGCCAGAGTCTGGGCTTCGCCTTTAGAGCGTATGGGACTCTTGCCGAGCGAAGATTCCGAAAGTGCTCCTCTGCTTCTGAGACACGGCCCGTGCGATGCAGATATATGGCGTAGTCCAGCTCCGGGTAGTGGCCCCTAACAGGTTCGGCCACAGCGATCCGGTAAGCTCGTTGGATCGCCACGTCATTCGGGGGCTCTATGTCCTGAAGCAGGCGAGCAAGCTCGTAGTTCATCGATGGCTCCACTGGATGGAGGTCGATACCTCGGTTCAACGCATCGGCAGCTGCTCGCGGTCCACGGTGACGCTTCAGGAAGCGGGCATAGGTAATCCAAGCATGGGGATCGAGCCCAGCGGCCACGGAAGCCTGCTCGAAGTCCTTTTCCGCAGCCCCAACATCCCCCACAGCTTCGGCAACGTCTCCAGCCATATCAAACATGTGCGGCGTTGACGCACAGTTGAGGAAGGCTTCGTCTATCGTCTTTTCGGCTTCGGTGAGAAGACGAACTTTGACGTCCGAGGCTGCGGCAGCGCGGCTATGAGCTAGCTTTAGCGATGCCAAGGCCACGTACGGAGCACTGTTGTCTCTTCGGCGGCGAATCAGTCCTCGGAATGCTTCCTCTGCCTGCGCAAACAACCGCTCTTGGCGGTTGGAGTCTCGCTCGGTTTTAGCTTCATCTAGTATGAGTAGGGCTTGGCTATGTCGAATGGTGTCGTCATTTGGAGCTAATTGCTGTGCTTCATGCAGGAGACTAGACGCAAGGTTCGGATCCGTGAAACGGTGAGACAATCCTTCCTGCTGGATGACCGACGCGTCATCTGGCCGTATCTCTCGGGCCAGAGCGTGAATCTCAGCCTCTTCCTCTCCTACAATCCCTACTTCGTGAAGCCAACGTGCGCTGATGAGACGCATAAAAGCCCTGTTATCGTCCCTATATCCGTAGTCGAGATTCCGGAGCAACTGCTTGATCTGATTTACTCGGTCTCTCGACGTTTGGACGGCTCTCCGGAATACGACGTTAGCTATGACACTATGACGCGCAGAATACAGTGGCTGCTCACGATCGCTGTGCTGCTCTTCGACGATTACTCTTTCGGCTGGAAGCAGGATTTGCTCGCGGAACTCTTCGAACGGAATCCCCGTTGTTCGACTAAGGACGCCAGCCCGGATAGGAATTCCAAACTGGAATAGAGTACACACCGTGATGTAGGCCCTACGGGCAGACTCACGTGGAAGCCGGTCGACCTCACTCTGAATGATTTCGTCAAAAGCCCTCCCCTCAGTTGCTTCCCGGAGTCCCACAAGCAACTGACGGCCAGCTCGGTCTATCAACCTAGCAAGCTGCTCCTCTCGGGGAAGGGGCGAGAGCACTCCGAGTTCACCGGTAACGGCCAATTGATCGAGCAGCGAGGCCGCCTCCTCGTTGGAGATTTTCCTAAGCTCGTAGCCATTGTCAGGAGCCAGCGGGTTGCGATCGGTGGCTGCGGACCATTCGTTGAGCCGCTCGACTACAACGAAAGTCACCCTCATGCCGACCCGGCGAGAGCGCTTTATGACCTCGACGACCGCAGATCCTGCATCGGCGGCGCCGTCGATGAAGACGTAGAGCCGCTCCTCGGCTAGGCCCTGGACTCTCTCAACAAGGTCAAAACGGAGTCGAGACGGTTGTCGCAACCACACAACTGGGCGCGACCAAGTCACAGCGAGCGTCCATGCAACCCGCATCGCGAGAGTCGTCTTTCCCGAGCCCGCATACCCAGAAATGAGAATGAAGTTCGTGGCGCTCCCACTTCCCGGCCGGGGTTCATCAGCCGGATCGACCAACAGGTCCTCCGTAAGGGCGTCATTCACGTCTCGAACTGCGTCAAGGCCGTCCCTAATGGCGGGCCAATTGGGAGGAGCACCCCGAAAGAAGGCCGCCGGGTCGGGCTCGCCTTCGTCGAGTTCCGGAAAGTCAAATGCCCAGGCCATCTCTTCCGCATGCTCGGAAGCTGGGCTGACGCTGGACAAGAACCCCGGCAGAAGGGGAGTGCCGCCAACGGGAATTGCCGGCACTGAGGTTCCCCGGCGCAACTCCAAAATCGCAGCGACGAAGTCCTCCATAGTCGCATCAATAATTGAGATTTTTTTGGTGTCCCAAAAGGTCTTTGCAAAGGAAGGGAGATCGGGAATTACGGCGTAGCCTCTCGGAATGAGATGTTTGTGACCTCCAACCGAGTCATGTAGCTCAGTCACTACACGACGGAAATCCAGATCAGAAAGCGAAAAACCGACGTAGACTAATTCGGAGGTTTGAATGCTGTCCGTCAGCTGGTGATAGAACGCCTCGCGCTTGGTGGCTGCTCTGATTACGTCATCGTGAGTCAGCACAAGCCCCATATCGGGGTCGTTTGCTTTCTTGATAGAGCCGTGCAGCATATAGAGGGGAACACGGTCCGTCGGTGGGCGATCGAAATCTGACGGGGAGCAGTAAGTGATCGGATCCCGATCGTGTGACCGCAGTGCCTTTTCGAATAGATCATCGAAGTTGACCGAGAACACACGAGGCCAGGGCAGCGATGCCAGATCGAGAAGGGAGCGTGCTGGTGAAAGAGGCGTGAGCGTGTCAACAACTACTCTGTTGACAGCTCGGCGGCCCGGCCCACTGTCGGCATAGTCGACCATGTCTGAGAGCGGGTATTGATCTTCGGTATGAAGCACTTCCCTCCCGATGATCCGGGCCAGTTCCTCTGTCTTGGGCGCCCCGGATCCCAAGGAGGAACCTGCACCCAGGAAGATCGAGACATCTCCAGTCAGCACGCGCCGCCCCAGCGCCTGGAACGACTCGTCCTGGAGCAGCTGTTCGGCACTCAGGCTCATCTGACGCGCGCCTTTCAAAATGGTGAAAAGAAGTAGGCCCTTGACCATTCAAGTCAAGGCCTCGAATACTACTGGAGTGGAGCGGGCGTTGCACACGCCGCTCGGCCTAGCGCCCCCACCCGCTTCCCCGTACGATCGCGGCCCAATTTGTAGTGTGAGGCGTGGACATGTCTGAGACGGCGACTTTGAAGGTGGGCGATGCGGCCCCGGATTTCGAGCTTCCCGCGAGCCCCATGGGCGACCCGGGTCCGTTCAAGCTGAGCGACCATCGTGGGTCGACGGTGGTGATTAACTTCGTGCCGGCGGCGTTCTCGCCGGTGTGCAGCAACCAGCTCCCGATCATCGAGGAGCAGCTGGGGAGCCTCGAGGGGGCGGTCACGGTCGCGATTGCGACGGACAACACGTGGACGCTGGCGGCGTGGGCGCAGCAGACGGGGGTGACGTACCCGGTCCTGAGCGACTTCAACCCGATCGGGGCGACGGCGGAGGCGTACGGCGTCCTGCTGCCGGGGATGAACATGGCGAACCGCGTGGTGGTGGTGGTCGACGGGGAGGGGAAGGTGGCGCACATCGAGACGGCGCCGGCGGTCGTCGAGCTTCCGGACTATGGTCCTGTGCTCGCTTGCGTCGCCGGCTAGCGCCGGGCGACGCTGCGCTCGTGGTGGATAGTGAATAGTGGCTAGTGGCTAGTGGTCGGAACGAGGTCACCAGTCACTAGTCACCAACCACCAGCCACCAGCCACCAGTCCCTAGTTATCGAAGATGAGGACGCTGCGGTTGACCTCGCCGGCCTTGAGGGCGTCGTAGGCTTCGTTGATCTGGCCGAGGTCGTAGCGGCGGGAGATGAGCTCGTCGATCTTGAGGCGTCCCTGGCGATAGAGCTCCATGAGCCAGGCCATGTCGTAGGTCTGGCGGGTAGAGCCGTAGAAGCTGCCGATCATGCCCTTCTCGTTGAGGAAGGCGGCGCCGGGCAGGCTGACGTGGGAATCGAAGGGGAGCATGCCGACGACCACGGCGCGGCCGCCGCGCTTGGCCATCTCGAAGCACTGCTCGGCGGTCTGCACGAGTCCGATGGCCTCGAAGGCGTAGTCGACGCCGCCGCGGACGAGTCCCTTGACGGCCTCGACGGGGTCGCCCTGGGAGGCGTCGACGATGTCGGTAGCGCCGAACTCCCTAGCGGCGGCGAGCTTGTTCTCGAGCATGTCGACGGCGATGACGCGGGAGGCGCCGGCGGCGACGGCTCCCTGGATGACGTTGAGGCCGACGCCGCCGCAGCCGACGACGGCGACGGTCTGGCCGGCCTGCACGCGGGCGGTGTTGGTGGCGGCGCCGACGCCGGTCATGACGCTGCAGCCGACGAGGGCGGCGGCTTCCATGGGGACGTCGTCGGGAACGTGGACGAGGGCGGTGTCGCTGACGAGCTGCTGCTCGGCGAAGGCGGACATGCCGGCGAACTGGGTGACGACCTGGCCGCCCATGTTGAGGCGGTCCTGGCGTCCGAGGCGGTTGGTGTTGAAGCAGAGGAAGGGACGGCCCTGGACGCAGCTGTCGCAGTGGCCGCAGGAGGCGACGAAGGCGACGACGACGCGGTCGCCGACCTGCACGTTCGTGACCTCGTCGCCGACCTTCTCGACGGTGCCGGCGGACTCGTGTCCGAGGACGGCGGGGCAGGCCATGGGGTACTTGCCCTCCATGAAGTGGAGGTCGGAGTGGCAGACTCCGGTAGCGCTGGTGCGGATGACGACCTCGTTGGCGCGGGGCTCGTCGAGCTCGACATCTTCGATGACGAGGGGCTGGTCGACGCCGTACATGACTGCGGCCTTCATTGGAGCCTCCCTGGGCTGCTCAGATTCGCCCCGGGGGCTGGTCCAGGAGATGTGAGCCGGTTCCGGGGACGGGCCGCATTGTTCGGGCCGCTGGGGCGGGTGTCAACGCCGGGCGGGAGTCGAATATGCTAGTCTCCACCGTTGTTTTCGCCAAAGGTGCTGACGGCAGTGTTTGCGGTCGTGATGGCGGCCGTGATCGTGCTGGGTTGGGGCGGATCGGTCGGGGGGCAGGAGCGGGAGGAGTGCGGGCGGGTAAGCGGCGTGGCGGCGGCCGGCGCGACCTACCGGGCGTCGGTGACAGTGCGGCCGGGGGAAGGGGCGGAGGCGGCGACGCTATCGCTGGACATCCTCGACGACAACGCCCGGCCGATCGCCCCTGCGGTGCAGCCGGCGAACCTGTACGGGAGCCCCGTATCGCTCACGGCGAGCGTGGTCGCGCCGGAGGGGGCGGCGCTGTACATCGCGACGGTGCGGGTGGTGGGGACGGCGGGGTGCGCAGGCACGCGGCTCGAGGGGTTGGGGGTCGCGGAGGTGGCGGCGCCGCGTCCGGTCAGAGCACGCCCGACGCCGACACCCACACCAACGCCTACACCCACGCCCACGCCGACACCGACGCCAACACCCACGCCGACGCCACCTCCCGTCGGGCCGGGTCTGTCCAACGGCGGGTTCGAGGAGACGCGGGAGGGGAGGCCGGTGGGCTGGCGGGGACAGGGCGGGGATCTGGGGGTGGTGGCGCTGCCGTTCACGGGAGAGCGGGCGGCGCTGCTCACGTCGGCAACGTCGTCGACAAAGTGGCTGTACCAGGCGGTCACGGTCGAGGGCGGGGCGTGGTACGAGGGGCAAGCGTGGGGGCGGGTGGTCACGGGGCAGGGGGAGGCGTTCCTGCGGATCGCGTGGTATGCGTCGGGGGACGGGAGCGGGCGGCAGCTGCGCACGGTGACGGGGGATGGGTCGGGGAGCCGGTCGTGGACGGCGCTATCGGTGGGGCCAGTACGGGCGCCGGCGGGGGCGCGGTCGGCGGTCTTGCGGCTGATGTTCCAGCCAGCGTCGGGGAGCGGGGCGGTGGTGGTGTTCGACGACGCGTGGTTCGGCGTCGGGGAGGCGCCGACGCCTACTCCCACACCCACGCCGACGCCAACACCAACGCCAACGCCGACGCCAACACCAACGCCGACGCCGACGCCGACGCCAACACCTACGCCGACTCCAACGCCTACGCCTACGCCTACACCCACTCCGACCCCTACGCCGACTCCAACGCCCACTCCAACTCCGACGCCGACACCGACACCCACTCCAACTCCCACCCCGACACCCACGCCGACTCTTACACCAACCCCGACACCTGCTGCGACGCCGACGTCGACTGCCGTTCGATCCACGCCACCATCACGCGCCACCGAATCGGCTGCGGAAGGGCGCACCGTGGCGGAGCCGGGGCCGCCTGCGCTGCGGATCTCGGAGGTGCTGGCGGACCCGGTCGAGCCGGGGGTGGACCGCGCCTACGAGTGGGTCGAGTTGGTGAACACGGCTTCGGAGGTGGTCAGCACGGAGGGGTGGGCTATCGGCGACGGGAGCTCGCTCGACGCGCTGCCGGGGGTGGAGGTGCCGCCGGGCGGGTACGTCGTGGTGGCGGCGGAAGCGGCGGTCCTGCCGGTGAACGTGCTCGTCGTGCGGGCGCCGGACGGCGCGATCGGCAACGGTCTGAACAACGCCGGGGACGTGGTCCGGCTGCTGTCGCCGGCGGGGGAAGTCGTCGATGCGCTGTCGTTTGGCGAGAATAGGGAGGTGTTCGACTCACCGCCCGAGGCTGCCCGCTCTGGCGCGACGCTTGGCGCCCGCGCTTACAAGGGTGTCGCGGACGCGTCACGCTGGGGCGTGACGCTGCGACCGTCGCCGGGCGGTACGAACGCGTTCGCGACCGTGACGCCGACCGTGACGCAAGCAGAGCCACGGTCGCCTGTCGCGGCCGGCGCGGCGTCCACGCCGGCTCCGGTCGAGGCGACGGTTGCCGGCCCCGGTGCGACCTCGGAGGCCGCGCGCACACCGGTCGCGCTGCCGACCCGGTTCGAGCGGGAGCCGGGCGGTGCAGCGCCATGGATCGTGCTGGGGGCGGCGGCCGGCGCGAGTATGGTGCTGGTGCTGGCGGCCCTGCGGGGGGCCTGGCAGGCGGGGCCGGGGAGGTGGCGTCGTGGCGGTTGAGCGGCTGCAGAAGATCCTGTCGAACGCGGGAGTGGCATCGCGGCGGTCAGCGGAGGCGATGATCGTGGCGGGCCGCGTGGCCGTGAACGGCAAGACGCTGGACGCGCTGGGGGCGCGGGCGGACCCGGACAAAGACGAAATCACGGTCGACGGGGTGCCGGTGCTGCGCGAGCGCTACCGGTACGTGGCGCTGCACAAGCCGACCGGGATCCTCTCGGCGGTGCGCGACGACCGGGGGCGACCGACAGTCACGTCGCTGGTCGACATTCCCGACGCGACGCTCCGCCCGGTCGGCAGGCTGGACCTGGAGAGCGAAGGGCTGATCCTGCTCACCAACGACGGGGCGCTGACGGAGTTGCTCACGCACCCCCGGCACGAGGTCTCGAAGGAGTACCTGGTCGCTATCGACCAGCCGCTGGGGAAGCGGGGCCGGGAGCGGCTGGTGCGGGGGGTGCGGCACGAGGGCGAGCGGCTGAAGGCGGACTCGGTGCAGGTGGTGAGCCCGAGCGGCTCGCCCGATCACCCCGACGCCCGCTGGCTGCTGATCACGCTGCACGGGGGGCGCAAGCGGGAGATCCGGCGGATGCTCTCGGTGGTCGGGAGGCGGGTGGTGACGCTGCGGCGCATCCGCATCGGGCCGCTGGCGCTGGGGACGCTGGGGTCAGGCGAGCACCGCGAGCTGACGCCGGAGGAGGTCGAAGCGCTGTACGGCGCCGCGAAGCGGGCGGAGGCGCGAGAGGGCGGTAGCATGGCGCGAGCGTCGACAGCCGACCCCGAACCGCCGATGAAACCGCAAGCGCCCCATCCGATCGCAATCGACGGGCCCGCCGCCTCGGGCAAGAGCACGCTGGCCCGTGCTCTAGTCGAGCGCTTCGGATACGTCCTGCTCGACACGGGGTTGATGTACCGGGCGATCGCGCTGGGGGCGCAGCGCGCAGGCGTTCCCGCCAGCGACGCCGACGCCTGCACGGAACTGGCGGGGAGCGGCGACCTACGGCTCGCCATCGAGGGCAGCGAGGCACGCGTCCGCCTCCTCGACGAGGACGTGACCGACCTGCTGCGAGCGCCCGAGGTCGAAGGGGCGGTGAGCGACTACGCGGCAATAGCCGGAGTCCGGCGAGAGCTGGTCGCGCAGCAGCGCTTCTTCGCAGCGATGCAGCCGTCGCTGCTGGTCGGGCGCGACATCGGGTCGGTAGTGCTGCCGGACGCGCCGGTGAAGTTCTACCTGGAGGCGTCGGAGGAGGTGCGGGCGCGGCGCCGGGGCGAGCAGGCGGCGGAATGGGGGGAGCGGCAGAGCGCGAGCGAGGCGGAACGTGACATCACCGGCCGCGACGCGATCGACAGCACGCGCGCGGCCAGCCCGCTGGTGGTTCCGGAGGGAGCGATCGTGATCGATACCGGGAAACTGGACTCTGGTGCGATGATTGCGGCGGCTATGGCTGCGATAGAGGAGCGAACGACGTGAAGGCAGTGGGGCGCTTCCTGTGGGCGATCTACGTTCCGTGTTTCTACTGGTGGTCGGTGTGGACCTCCTACAGCATCCTCCTGCTGATGGCGCGGTGGCACGTGAGGGGCCGGAAGAACGTTCCGGGCGGGCCACTCATCCTCGCCTCGAGCCATCTGGGGAACGTGGACCCGATGATGCTTGCGATCGCGTTTGCGCCATGCGGACGCTACATCCGTTTCATGGCGAAGGAGCAGCTGTTCCGGTACATCCTCACGCCGTTCGTCATCGGCTGGAATCCGATCCGGCTGTACCGGGGGGCCTCGGACAGGAACGCGATGCGGAAGGCGGAGGCGGAGGTGCGCAGCGGCGGGTTGCTGGGAATGTTCCCGGAGGGCACGCGCAGCAAGACGGGCAACCTGGGGCCGTTGCAGGGGGGCACTGCCCTGATCGCGCTGCGCACGAACACGTCCATCCTGCCGGTCCGCGTCTTCAACACGAACCACCTCGGGAAGAAGGGCCACCTCTTTCCCCGTCCGACGCTGACCGTGCGCATCGGGAAGCCGTTCGCAGTCGAGCGGGCGGAGGGGCCGCTGGCGCCGCAGGTGGAGGAGCTGACGGAGCGGATCCGCGAAGAGCTGGAAGCACTGCGCCTCGAACACGAGGCCGAGGCAGCGTGAAGGCACCGGAGGGCGGCGTCGTCTCGTCCGTCGTCCACGGTTCCCTGGCTGAAGCGGCGGGCATCGTCCCCGGTGACGCGATCGTCGCCATCGACGGGCGGACCCTGCGCGACGCGGTCGACTACCAGTTCTATGCGGCCGAGCCGGAGATCACGGCGCGCTTCCGCAAGGCGGACGGGAGCGAGGACCTCGTCGTCTTCGAAAAGGACCCGGACGAGGACCTGGGGATGGCGTTCGAGCGGGCGACGTGGGACGGGGTGCAGGTCTGCAACAACACGTGCTTCTTTTGCTTCCTCAAGGGGCTTCCGAAGGGGTTGCGCAAGCCGCTCTACCTGAAAGACGACGACTACCGGCTGAGCTTCCTGCACGGGAACTTCGTGACGCTGACGAACCTGACGGAGGACGACTGGGCACGGCTCGAGGAGCAGCGCCTGAGCCCGTTGAACGTGTCCGTGCACGCGACCGACGTCGACCTGCGGCGAAAGCTGCTGGGGAACGAGCGCGCACCGGACGTCGTGGCTCAGCTCGAACGGCTGCGGGACCTGGGACTGCTCGCACACACACAGATCGTGTTGACCCCGGGGGTGAACGACGGCGAGGCGCTGGAGCGCTCCCTGCGCGACCTGACGGACCTGTATCCGACCGTTCAGACGGTCTCGGTGGTGCCGGTGGGGGCGAGTCCGCGGCTGGAGGAGTGGTCGCGAGACCGGGATGGGATCGAGCTCGTCGCGCCGGAGCGCGACTTCGCGCGTTCGCTCATCGCGACGATCCGGCGCTTCCAGCGCGCCTGCGAGGAGGCGCACGGGTGCAGCGTCGTGCAGTGCGCGGACGAGTACTACCTGGCGGCGGGCCGTCCCGTGCCGGCGGCGCGCCGCTACGACGGCTTCCCGCAGTATGAGAACGGCATCGGCATGGTGCGGACGCTGCTCGACGACTGGTCGCGGTTGCGGCGGCGGCTGCGAGCGGCGCCCGTACCGGAGCTTGCCGGGAAACGGGTCGCGATCGCGTGCGGGACGCTCATCGGGCCGACGCTAACGCGGCTGGCCGAGGCGTTCGCCGCGGAGACGGGCATCGTCGCGAGCGTCCACCCGGTGACTAACACCCTGTTCGGGGAACGGGTGAACGTGAGCGGGCTGCTGAGCGGGGGCGACTACGTGCGCACGCTGGCGGGGATGGAGGCGGACCTCGTGCTGCTGCCGCGCACGAGCCTCGACTACTTCGGCGAGCGCTTCCTCGACAGCATGACGGTGGCGGAGGTGGCGGAGGCGATCGGGGTGCCGGTCGCGTTCGCGACGTCGATGAGCGAGGCGTTCGAGGCGATACGGGCGGGTCCGCACGACCCGGAGCCGGCGGCGGCGCCGAACGGGGCGTTCTGGAGCGACACCAGCATCGACGTGCCGGTCGAGGGTGTCTGGGCGCAGGGGGAGTAAGCTGGGGCCATGCCACGGGTTCGTGTCGAGCCGCTGGGAATCGAAGTCGAGGCGCCGTACGGCGAGACGGTGATGGACGCCGTCTGCGCGCAGGGCTACTTCTGGCCGATCGGCTGCGACAAGATCGGCGAGTGCACGAACTGCGCGATGGAGGTCATATCCGGGGTGGGGCGGCTGAGCACGATGGGTCGCTACGAACGCGAGAATCTGATCCGGCAGCGGGGGGTGCGCTCGATCGAGGATCCGCGGCTGCGGCTGGCGTGCCAGGCGCACGTGGAGGGGGACGTGGTGGTGGAGAAGCGGGGCGTTCAACCGATCTAGCCGTCGGGTTCGCCCGAACCGCGCGCCGCGCCTAGACTGCGGGCACGCAGAAGGGGCGCGACCAGCATGATCTCCAGCATCCTCCTCGCGGCAGGTATGTCGACCCGAATGGGGCAGCCGAAGGCGCTGCTCGACTGGGGCGGGGAGCCGTTGATCTGCTACCAGATCCGGCAACTGCAGGAGGCGGGGGTGGACGAGGTGGTGGTAGTGCTCGGATACCGCGCCGACGACATCCACCGGAAGCTGCACGGCCTCACCTACCGGAGCGTGCTGAACCCCGTCTACCAGCTGGGACGGGCGGGGTCGCTGCGAGCGGGAGCGAAGGCTGTCAGCCCGGAGGCCTCGGCGATCGTGCTGCTGAACGTCGACCAGCCGCGCCCGGCAGACCTGATCCGGTCCGTCATCGAGGGGCACACATCGGCGGACAGCGCGACGAGGCCCGTCCACGGTGACCATCACGGCCATCCGGTCGTGGTGGCGGGTCGTCTGCGGGGCGAACTGCTGGCCGCTACCGAGGACGAGCGCGGCCTTCGGGGCGTCATGGAAGCGCACGTCGACGAGATCGTGGACGTGCCGAGCGACGAGCGCTGCCTGCTCGACCTGAACACGCCCGACGACTACGAGGCCGCCATCGCCGCGCTCGCCGGCGATTCCTAAAGGACGGTGACCTCGGGGCGCATGTTCGAGCCCGCCTACCGGGCGGTCATCTTCGACCTCGACGAAACGCTCATCGACAGCCGGCCGGCCTGGCGCTACACGCTCGAGGAGACGCTGATGAGCGTCGCCAACCGGCGCATCGATGCGCGCCCGCTGGTCGAGGAGTACCACCGCCGCCCCTGGCGCGACAGCCTCGCGATCGTGCTCGACGACGCGGAGGAGCGGCGGCGGGCGGAGGAGCTGTGCGAGCGCATCGAAGGGCGCAGCGCGATGAAGCGGCTGCTCGTGTTCGAAGGGACGGGGATGGCGCTGGACGACATCCGGGCGGCGCGCATCGAGATCGGGGCGATCTCGCGGCTGCCGCACGCCGTCGCGCTGAAGCAGGCGCAGGCGACGGGCGTCGACCGCTTCCTGACGGTGCTCTCGGCGACGCCCGAAGGGGAGACGTGGGCGGTGCAGACGCGCGCATCGGAATGCCTCTCGTACTTCGGGCGGGAGGCGGAGGGGTGCGTGTTCGTGGGGGCGGAGGCACGGGACGTGGAGGCGGCCCGGGGGATGGGGCTGGTGGGGCTGCGGGCGGGGTGGTCGCCACGGACGGAAGGGGGCGGTAGCGGGGAGCTGGGGGCGCCGTCGGAGGCTGCCAAGCTGCTGCTCTGGGGGCTGGGGGCGGTCGGGCTATCGCCTGCGCCGAACGGGGGCTAGGCTTCACTCACCTACTCAACACAACGGGGTACACGGTGGCGACCAAGATTGGAATCAACGGCTTCGGACGGATCGGCAGGCAGGTCTTCAAGGCGATCAGCGAGCGTCACGGCGACACGCTCGAGGTGGTCGCGATCAACGACCTGGTGGATGTCGAGACGAATGCGAACCTGCTGAAGTACGACAGTAACTACGGTCCCTGGGACCGGGACGTGCGGGCGACCGACGACGGGATCGCGGTGGACGGGCGGCTGGTAACGGTCTTCAGCGAACGCGATCCGGGGCAGATTCCCTGGGGCTCCGTGGGCGTCGAGATCGTGATCGAGTCCACCGGGTTCTTCACCGACGCGACGAAGGCGGCGGCGCACCGGCGGGACAGCGTGAAGAAGGTCGTGATCAGCGCGCCGGCGCGGAACGAGGACCTGACGGTCGTGCTGGGCGTGAACGACGAGCGCTACGACCCCTCGGCGCACCACGTTATCTCGAACGCGAGCTGCACGACGAACGGGCTGGCGCCGGTCGTGAAGGTGCTGGTCGACAACTTCGGGCTGGTGAAGGGCCAGATGACGACGGTCCACAGCTACACGAGCTCGCAGAAGATCCTGGACCAGGCGGGCGGGGGCGACCCGCGCGAGATGCGCTCCGGTCCCCTCAACATCGTGCCGACCTCCACGGGGGCAGCGCGGGCGCTGCGCCTCGTGATTCCCGAGGTCGAGGGCAAGCTCGACGGGCTCGCCTACCGGGTGCCGACGCCGACCGTCTCGATCGTCGAGATCGTGGCGCTGACGGAGAAGGAGACCTCGAAGGAAGAGGTGAACGCGATCGTCGCGGAGACGGCGGGCGAGCAGATGAAGGGCATCCTCGGCATCACCGACGACCCGGTAGTCTCGATGGACCTGAAGGGCGACGAGCGCTCGAGCGTCGTCGACGGGCGTTCGACGAACGTGGTCGGCGGGAACCTCGTGAAGGTGGCGGCCTGGTATGACAACGAGTGGGGCTACGCCTGCCGCCTGAGCGACCTGAGCGCGATGCTCGTGGAGCGCGGCCTCTAGTCCAGGCGTCGGGGGGCTCACCGGCGAGCGGGGAGGATCGCTGCATGGGAACACTCAGCGTCCCGGTGCGCCTCTCCGGGATGAATGGCGGGACCTCCATGGACGTCGAGGCCACGGTCGACACGGGGTCCGCCTACACGACCCTCCCCGGGAGCTTGCTGAGAGATCTGGGCGTCGAGCCCTTTGACGTGCGCCGCTTCGTTCTCGCCGACGGTCACGTTGTGGAAACGGAAATCGGCGAGGCCAGGGCGACGCTCGGCGACCAGAGCGTCACAACCGTCGTTGCATTCGGGGAGGAGGGCTCCCCGGCGCTGCTGGGCGCGTACACGCTCGAGGGACTGGGACTGGCCGTGGACCCGGTCCTGCAGCGGCTCGTTCCCGCCCGGCTGATCATGTATTAGGGCCGTCGCGGACGTAGACTCTCACTGATGTTCGAAGCGCTTACCGACAAGCTGCAGGGCGCGTTCCAGCGGTTCGGGAGCCGTGGCACGGTGACCGAGGAGGACCTCGACCGGGTTCTCCGCGACGTGCGGCTGGCCATGCTCGAAGCGGACGTGAACTTCCGCGTCGTGCGGCAGTTCACGTCGAGCGTGCGGGAGCAGGCGCTGGGCGCGGACGTGCTCAAGAGCCTGACGCCGGCGCAGCAGGTCATCGATATCGTCAACCGGGAGCTGACCGCGATCCTGGGCGGGGAGGCGGCGGGGCTGGCGAACGCCCCGCAACCGCCTTCGGTGATCCTGATGGTGGGCTTGCAGGGGTCGGGGAAGACGACGACGGCGGCGAAGCTCGCGGCGAGGCTGAAGGCGGACGGGAAGCGCCCGTTCCTCGTCGCGTGCGACATCTACCGGCCGGCGGCGGTGGAGCAGCTCGTAACGCTCGCGAAGAGCATCGACGTTCCCTACTACGAGGAGGGGACGAGCGCGAAGCCGGGGGAGATCGCCGAGCGGGGAATGGCGCAGGCGCAGCGGACGGCGGTCACGCACGTGCTGGTCGACACGGCGGGGCGGCTGCACGTGGACGAGACGATGATGGCGGAGGTCGCCGACCTCCGGAAGCAGCTCGACCCGGCCGAAGTGCTGTTCGTGGCGGACGCGATGGCGGGGCAGGACGCGGTGACGGCGGCCAAGGAGTTCCACGACCAGGTCGATATCACGGGGGTGGTCTTGACCAAGCTCGACGGGGACGCGAGGGGCGGGGCGGCGCTCAGCATCCGCTCGGTGCTGGGGGTGCCGGTCAAGTTCATCGGCGTGGGGGAGCGCACGGACGCGCTCGAACCGTTCCACCCGGACCGGCTGGCGGGGCGCATCCTCGGCATGGGCGACATGCTCAGCCTGATCGACCGGGCGAAGGAGACGATGGGGGAGGAGGACACGGAGCGCTTCAACGAGAAGATGCGGAAGGGGTCGTTCGACCTGCAGGACTTCATCGACCAGCTGAAGCAGGTGCGGGAGATGGGGCCGATCGGGCAGCTGGTGCAGATGCTGCCAGGGTTCAACTCGATCAAGTCGCAGCTGAACGTGGACTCCCTGGACGAGTCGTACTTCGGGCACGCGGAGGCGATCGTGCTGTCGATGACGCCGTGGGAGCGTCGCCACCCGGACCGCATCGACGGGAAGCGGCGGCGGCGAATCGCGGCGGGAAGCGGGACGATGCCGGCGGACGTGAACCGGCTGCTGAAGCAGTTCTTCGAGGCGCGCAAGCTCGCGCGTCAGATCAGCACGGGCAAGATGCCGGCGATCCCGGGGCTGCAGTAAGCGGGCGCGTAGCGGGGACGTGGGTTAGCATCCAGGACAGCGAAACGAGAGGGATCGGCGAGTGCTGCGTATCCGGCTGCGACGTGTAGGGAAGAAGGGACAGGCGTACTACCGCGTGGTAGTGGCCGACCAGCGCGCACCGCGCGACGGCAGGTTCCTCGAGTCGCTGGGTGCGTACGACCCGCACGCCACGCCTCCCTCGTCGGACCTGGACGCCGACCGGGCTCGCCACTGGCTCTCGCAGGGGGCACAACCCTCGGAGGCGGCGGAGAAGGTCCTGCGGCGAGCAGGCATCCTGAACGGCGCGGCAGTCGCGGACGCTCCCGAGGCCACGGAGCCGGAGGCCGAAGCAGCCGCCCCGGCCGAGGCTGAGGCCGCGGAGGAAGCCACTGCCGGCACCGAGCCCGCACTCGCCGGCGAAGGCACGGAGAGCTAACCCATGGCCTCGATGATGTCGAACCTGATCGAATACATCGCCAAGTCGCTCGTGGACGAGCCGGACGAGGTGCGCGTGACCGAACACGACGACAACGGCCGCATCATCGTGCACCTGGACGTGGCGGATGACGACGTTGGCCGGGTGATCGGCCGAGACGGGCGGATCGCGACGGCGATGCGCTCGCTTATCAAGGTGGCGGCCATCCGCGAGGATGAGCGCGTCGGCCTTGAGATCGGGGACTGACCGCGAGCGCGGCACAGCCTCCCCCCTCCCATCCCGGCGGTCCCACCGAGCCCCGCGAAGGCTTCATTGCGGTCGGGCGCGTGCTGCGTCCGCACGGGAACACCGGCGAACTGCGGGTGGCGCCCTTCAACCCGGAGATTCCCAACCTGCAACCGGACGGGGAGGTCTGGCTGCTCGGGCAGCGACGACGCATTGAGCGGGTGCGCTGGGACCGAGGACGGGTGCTCCTGCGTCTGGAGGGGCTTGAGCGCCGCAGCGACGTCGATGACACGCGTGGGGAGTTGCTGGAGGTGGCGGAGGATGAGCTGATGCTGGAGGCGGACGCGTACCTCGTGTCCGATATCGTGGGGCTGGAGGTGGTGCGGGAGGACGGGCGCAGCCTGGGAGAGATCAGCGAGGTGCTGAACACAGGGGCGAACGATGTTTATGTCGTCCAGGGTCCCTCGGGAGAGACGCTGGTGCCGGCGATCGAGTCGGTTGTGCAAGCGGTCGATGTCGCGAAAGGCGTGCTTTTCATCACAAACGAGCTATCACTTGGCGACGAATCGTCATAAAAACGTTGAAAGGCATCTTTACGCCCGCTAGACTCGATGCGTCTTTGAGGCAAGCGGCCGACGGGCGGGGTGTTTCCCGGAAGTTGCGCGCCGATACCCAGTCGAGGGGGAATGGCGATGGCGAAGGCCGAGTCGCTTCAAGTCGTAGGCAGTTGTGTCCACCACTGGATTCTGGACCCACCAAGAGGCGAGTTGACCTTCGGCCGCTGCAAGAAGTGCGGCGAAGAGCGCCAGTTCACCGGCGAGACGAGCTACCGCATCGGACGAGGCTCCTCCCGGCGACGCTAGGTTCCCCCACCCCTTCCCTCCCTGCCCCTGCGGCCGGTCGTCGGTGATCGGCGGTTGGTGTCCTACGCGGCATTTGACGCCTTCGAAGGGGCGTCCCTACGATCGCGGCAAGCCGTGGGGACATAGCTCAGTTGGGAGAGCGCAGCGTTCGCAATGCTGAGGTCGGGGGTTCGACTCCCCCTGTCTCCACCAACCACACACCGATGACGCGCGCGAGCGCTCCGCGCCACGGGCGAGGAACGGCACGATTCCGCGGGCGAAGGGCCCGGAGGAGAGAACGATGACGAAGACCGTGCAGGAGCGGCTGGCGGAGCTGAACGAACGGAAGGACGAGGCGCGCGCCGGCGGCGGCGAGCGGCGGGTCGAGGCCCAGCACGGGCGCGGCAAGCTGACCGCGCGGGAGCGCATCGAGCTGCTCCTGGACGAGGACACGTTCGAGGAGATCGACGCGCTGGTGCGGCCGCGGGGGGCGGACCGGGGACCGGAGGCGGTGGTGACGGGCTGGGGCCGTATCGACGGGCGCCCGGTCTACCTGTTCTCGTACGACTTCACGGTCTCGGGCGGATCGCTGAGCGAGACCGTGGGCGAAAAGATCCTGAAGGTGATGGACCTCGCGCTGATGACGGGGGCGCCAATCATCGGCATCCAGGATTCGGGCGGGGCGCGCATCCAGGACGGGCCAGAAAGCCTGCGCGGCTTCGGCGAGATGTTCGCGATGAACACGCTCGCGAGCGGGGTCGTGCCCCAGATCAGCGTGATCATGGGGCCGTGCGCTGGGGGCGCGGTCTACAGCCCGGCGATCACGGACTTCATCTTCATGACCTCGGGGACGGGGCAGATGTACATCACGGGTCCGGACGTGATCCGGAACGTGACGGGCGAGGAGATCGACCACGAGACGCTGGGTGGGGCGACTATCCACGCGACTCGCTCGGGCGTGGCCCATTTCGCCATCGAGGGGGAGGAGGAGACGCTTTCGGAGGTCCGGCGGCTGCTCTCGTACCTGCCCTCGAACAACGCCGAGGATCCCCCCTTCTTCCCGACCGAGCACCCGACGCACTCGCCGGAGGAGGAGCTCCTGACGATCGTGCCGGACGAGCCGAACCGGCCCTACGACGTACGCGACATCATCTACCTCATCGTCGACGACGCGGACTTTTTCGAGGTGCACGAGAGCTTCGCGCCGAACGTGGTGGTCGGGTTCGCACGGATGGGCGGACAGACGGTCGGGTTCGTGGGGAATCAGCCGATGCACCTTGCGGGCGTGCTCGATATCGAGGCGAGCCGCAAGGCGGCGCGGTTCGTGCGCACGTGCGACTGCTTCAACATCCCGATCATCACGCTGGTCGACATCCCCGGGTACCTGCCGGGTTCGTCGCAGGAGTACGGCGGGATCATCACGCACGGGGCGAAGCTGCTGTTCGCCTACAGCGAGGCGACGGTGCCGAAGATCGCAGTCGTGCTGCGGAAGGCGTACGGCGGGGCCTACCTGGTTATGTCGAGCAAGCACCTCCGGGGGGACATGAACTTCGCCTGGCCGGCGGCGGAGGTGGCGGTGATGGGTCCGGAGCAGGCGGTTGGCATCATCAACCGGCGCGAGATTGCCGAGGCGGACGACCCGGAGGCGAAGCGCGAGGAGCTGGCGGAGGACTTCAGCGCGCGCTTCGGGAACCCGTACATCCCGGCGGGGCGGGGCTTCGTCGACGACGTAATCGACCCGCGGGAGACGCGGGGGAAGATCATCACGTCGCTGGAGATGCTGCGGAACAAGGCGGACCGGAACCCGCCGAAGAAGCACGGCAACATCCCGCTGTAAGAAGCACGCCGAACCGGCCTTCTGGCGCTGGCCGTAAAGGGCGCTTGTGATACTGTTCACGTAAAGCCGCAAAGTCGCCGATCCAGGCGGCAGGGGACTTCGCCGAGCATGGGCCAGGTACGCATCACGGAGACCGCCATCCGCGACGGGCATCAGTCGCTGCTGGCCACGAGGATGCGCACCGAGGACATGATTCCCGCCCTCGAGCGGATGGATGCGATCGGCTACGGCAGCATCGAGAGCTGGGGCGGCGCCACCTTCGACACGGCCATGCGTTTCCTGCTGGAAGACCCGTGGGAGCGGCTGCGCGAGGTGAAGGCGCGGTTGAAGAACACGCCGACGCAGATGCTCCTTCGCGGCCAGAACGCGGTCGGCTACCGGCACTACGCCGACGACGTCGTGCTCGAGTTCTGCGAGCGCGCCGTCGAGAACGGCATGGACATCTTTCGCATCTTCGATGCGCTCAACGACACGCGGAACCTGGAGACGGCGTTCGAGGGCGTGAAGCGCGCGGGCGGGCACGTGCAGGGCACGCTTTGCTACACGACAAGCCCGGTGCACACCGTCGAGAGCTTCGGGACGCTCGCCGACCGGCTCGTCGAGATGGGCGCGGACTCGCTCTGCATCAAGGACATGGCGGGCCTGCTGAGCCCGGTGATGGCGGAGCGGCTGGTGACGCGCATCAAGGGCGACCACCCCGACGTGCCGCTGCAACTGCACTGCCACGACACCTCCGGCTACTCGGAGATGGCGTACCTGCTGGCCGTTCGCGCCGGTGCGGACGCGATCGACACAGCCATCAGCCCGCTCGCGGGGGGCACCTCGCAACCGGCCACCGAAACGCTCGTGGCGGCGCTGGGCGAGGACGAGGACAACGGCACGGGCATCGCGCTCGACGATCTCGTCGAGACGGCGGACTATTTCGGCGGGGTACGGAAGAAGTACTGGAAGCACGAGAGCAACCTGCTCGGCGTCGACGCGGGGGTGCTGAGGCACCAGGTTCCCGGCGGCATGATCTCCAACCTCGTGGGGCAGCTGCGGGACCAGGGCCAGGAAGCGAAGCTGGGCGAGGTGCTGGAGGAGAACGCACGCGTGCGCGCGGACCTCGGCTACCCGCCGCTGGTGACGCCGAGCTCGCAGATCGTGGGCTCGCAGGCGGTGCTGAACGTGCTGACGGGCAAGCGCTACGGCGTCGTGACGAAGGAGACGCGCAACCTCGCGCAGGGCCTCTACGGGGCGACGGCGGAGCCGATCACGCAGGAAGTGCTGGACCTGGTCCTGGGCGACGTCCCCCAGATCGATCACCGTCCGGCGGACGACCTCGAGCCGGAGCTGGAGAGCGCGAAGGAGGAGATCGGCGACCTCGCCGAGACCCCCGAGGACGTGCTCTCGTACGTGATGTTCCCGCAGCCGGCGAAGAAGTTCCTGGAGTGGCGGCGTGAGGGCGGCGGCCCCGAGCGTGAGCTCGTGGCCGCGGTCGTGGGCGCGATGGCGATCAAGGACCGGCCGCAGGCAGCGGCGCGGGGCGTACCGGCGGCTCCTTCGGAGAACGGCGCGGCGCCGGGCGCGGCGTGGCGGCAGTTCGGGCGCATGAGGCAGATGCGGTAGCGATGGCGACGGTCACGATCGGCGGACGCACCTACGAGGTCGAAGTACGCGGCGACACGGTCGTCGTCGACGGCGAGGAATTTCCCGTCACGATCGCGCGCGGCGACGCCTACGACACGGTGACGGCGGGCGCGGTGAGCTACCGCGTGGCGCTTCCCCCCGAGGACGCGCGCGAATCGGGCATGGCGATCGAGGTCGACCACCGGCCGTTCACGCTCGAGTACGAGGGGCGGCTGGGCGGCGGTCCGGCGCGGTCCACGGCACGGGCGTCGAGCGCGGCGGCGGGCGGCGCCCCGGCGGTCTCGAACGTTCCGGGAGGCGTGGCAGCCCAGCTATCGGGTAAGGTGCTCCGGATCGAGGTGCAGGCGGGCGACGCCGTGGAGGCGGGTCAGCTGCTGCTCGTCCTCGAAGCGATGAAGATGGAGAACGAGATCAACGCGCCCAAGGCCGGAACCGTGAAAGAGGTGACGGTGAGCGAGGGCGCACAGGTATCCGAGGGCGAGACCCTCGTGATCCTGGAGTAGGGAAGGAGTCGCCGGTGCCGGTCAAGGAGCTGCGCGATCAGCGTCACACGGGCACGGTCGCGGAGGTCGCGCAGTCGCGCTTCCCCTACCCGAGCGAGGACCACCCGGAGCTGGAGACGCTCCTGAACGACCCCGAGCCGACCATCTCGGTGGGCGAGTGGGAGGGGGAGCCGCTCTACCCGGACATCGTGGTCGTGCGGCGGCCGGGGCAGTGGCTGGAGTTCGTGGCGCAGGTGGAGACGGCGGACACGATGACGGACGAGCAGGCCGAGAAGAAGTGGCTGCCGTTCTCGAAGATGGGCGATCTGCTGCTGTACGTGCCCGCGGGTCAGGTGCAGCAGGCGAAGAGGCTCTGCCGGAAGCACGGCATCAGCTACAAGGGCATCCGCACGTGGCGCTACCGGCCGGTGTGGGGCCTGACGATCGCCGAGGCGTAGCGCCCACCCGATGACCGAAGCGACCCGCTCCCTGAACGTCTATTTCGACGTGGACCACACGCTGGTCTACACGACGAAGGACATGAGCGCGCTGCGTCCGGGGGCGCACGAGGCGATGGAGCGGATCAAGGGCGCGGGACACAGCATCTACGTGTGGTCGGCGGGTGGGCAGCTGTACAGCGAGCGCACGGTGGAGCGGCACGGACTCTCGGAGTGGGTCGACGGGTGCTTCGACAAGCATCCGCGGGTGGACCCAACGCCGGACGTGATCATCGACGACGACTGGTACCTGGTGGAGAAGTACGGGGGCTACTGCGTCTCGCAGTACAAGGAAGTGAACGAGAGCGACCGGGAGCTGCTGGAGATCGTGGAGAAGCTGGCGGAGCGCGGGGACCTGTGACAACATTCCGATCAGTGGTGGCTCCCCTGCGCACTCGCTAGGACACCGAGCCGCCTTCGCCGGACGCGTCCGTACAAAGGAACCAAGTCATGCGCTACGCCATCTGGAACAACAAGGGCGGCGTCGGCAAGAGCTTCTTGTCGTTTGTACTCGGCACCGAGATAGCACACCGTGACCCAGATCACCGAGTCATCCTGGTCGACATGTGCCCTCAGGCCAACCTCTCCGAGGTGGTGCTAGGAGGAAACGGCGACGGAGCCAAGCGCCTTGCAACCCTCCTGAAGGAGAGTCCAAGGCTCACCATCGGCGGTTACCTTGACTCGCGTATTGCTTCCCCTCATCAACAGACGGGCAGCGAGACTGACTACCTCATAGGTGCTAGTCAGCATAATGACAACCTTCCCAAGAATCTCTATCTGATTGCTGGTGACCCTAGCCTTGAACTTCAAGCTCAAGTAATCAGTCAGATTAGTGGACAAACACTCCCGCCAGACGCTTGGAAGAATGTCCATAGCTGGCTCCTTGACCTCGTTAGCGCCTGCGTCAGAAAGCTAGGGATTGACTCGACCACGGTGATTATCGACTGCAACCCCAGCTTTTCAGCGTACACCGAGCTTGCAATGACGGCCGCAGAGAACCTCATCATCCCTTGTTCTAGCGATGGCTCCTCCGCGAGGGCAATTGACAACATAGGAGCACTCTTGTACGGCATCGGAGACTCTGTTTACGACTCTGCGAATTTTGCGTCGAAAGCGAGTTCGTTTAACATGGCTCCGCCATTGATTCACTCTGTCATGCTCAATAGGTCGACTTGGTACAGCGAGAAGGCGAGCAAGGCCTTCGGTGCGATGTTTGACGAAATCAGGCGGCGGACTGACAGCCTAAAGGAGACGGATCCTCAGTGCTTCACGTCAGGTTCGACACGGTACTTTCAAATCCCGGATGCTCACTCTGTCGCCATCGTTTGCTCGCACTTAGGTCGACCTCTGTACAGCGTACAGCCAGGGCAATACGAAGTGCATGACACTAATCCCCAAGTAAACCGCGGGCCGCTCGATCGCTACAAGACGGCTATCGCGGAGTTTGTGACGACCATCTAGAGTGCCCCACTCCGGCGTGCGGTGAACCCCTGATGATTTGGCGTGTGCCTGAGGTTCCTCCGCAGCTAGGGTAGCTTGTTCTATGGCGCGTGGGTTGTTCGTGGAGCCGTTCCTCGGGGGGAGCCACCGTGCGTTCGCGGAGGGGCTGGTGGCGCGTGGGGGGCACGAGCTTGAGCTGCTGACGCTGCCGGGGCGGGAGTGGCGGCGGCGGATGCGGCTGGGGGCGCAGGTGCTGGCGGGGCGGGCGGCGGAGGTGGAGGGGGCGTTCGACTTCCTGCTGGTCAGCGACATGCTGGATTTGCCGGCGTTCCTGGCGCTGACGCGGCCGCGGTTCGAGCGGACGCCGGTGCTGCTGTTCATGCACGAGAACCAGCTGACGTACCCACGGCTTCGGGGGACGAAGCTGAACTCGTGGTTCGGGCAGATCAACTACCTGTCGGCGCTGGCGGCGGACCGGGTGGCGTTCAACTCGGAGTACCACCGCCAGGACTTTCTGGGGGCGCTGGAGCAGCTTGAGCGGCAGCCGAACAACTGGCTGACGGTCGAGGGGATCGACGCGATCCGGGGGAAGAGCGTGGTGCTGCCGGTGGGGGTGGACCTGGGGTCGCTGGGGAAGGGGGCGGATGCGCGGTCGGGCGGGAGCCCGCTGATCCTGTGGAACCACCGCTGGGAGTTTGACAAGTCGCCGGAGGCGTTCGTACGGACGGTGTCGACGCTGGCGGAGGAGGGGCTCGACTTCCGGGTGGCGGTGGCGGGGGAACGGGGCGACAACCCGAGCGCGGCGATGGATGAGCTGCCGGGACGGCTGGGGGAGCGGCTCGTGCAATTTGGGCCGGTCGAGGGCAGGGAGGCGTACGCGCGGCTGCTGTGGGAGGCGGACATCAGCATCAGCAGCACGCGCCACGAGTTCTTCGGCATCTCGACGGTGGAGGCGATGTGGTGCGGGTGCCTCCCCATCGCGCCGCGTCGCTACAACTACCCGGCCCTTGTGCCGGAGGAGCTGCAGGAACGCTGCCTCTACGAGAGGGAAGGGGAGCTACTGGCGCTCACGCGGGCGGCAATCGCGTCGCCACCAGGCGAGGCGGGCCGGGAGGCGGTGCGGGCGTCGGCGGGGCGGTTCGGGTGGGAGCGGGTGGGGCCGTGCTGGGCGGAGGCGCTGGCGGCGCTCAGCGGGGGAGCCTGAGGGCGAGGAGGAAGCCGGGGTCGCCGAAGCCGACGGGGACGAGGAGGGTGTCGCCGGCGACGGCGGGCCAGCCGTTGATGCCGCCGGCGGCCTGGTGGCCCCAGACGATCTCGCCGGTCTCGCGGTCGAGGGCGAGGATGGCGCCGGTGATGACGGAGGTGAAGACGAGGTCGTTCACGACCGTGGCGCCGCCGAAGGCATCGCCGGGAAGGTCGGTTTCCCAGAGGATCTCGCCGTCGCGAGCATCGATGGCGACCATCTGGCTGGGATGGACGTTGAGGCTGGTGCCGACGCCCTCGGGGACGTCGGGTTTGTACTTCGTGGGGGCGTTCACGACGGCGAGGTAGACGACTCCCTCGGCGATGGCGATGGGGGTGACGACGCCGCCGGCGTTGCCGGGCATGACCTCGATCTCGCCCTCGAACTCGGTGACGTCGTCGTTCTGGTGGAGGCCGACGGCGGTGTCCCAGCGGACGGCGCCGTCTGGGTCGAGGCCGAAGACGCGGCCGAGCTTGCCAGTGCTGATGATGACCTCAGCGCCGTCGTCGAGGGTGGCGATGCCGGTGAGGACGGCGTCGCGGTCGAAGATGTCGTGGGGGATGTGCTGGACGCCCCAGCGGAGCTCACCGGTGGCGATGTCGAGGGCGAGGATGGAGTTCGTCCAGCGGTTGTCGCCGGGGCGGCTCGCGCCGAGGGGGTAGCCCTCGACGCCGGGGTAGGGGTAGGGGTTGGAGGTGCCCCAGTAAGAGACGCCCGCTTCGAGGTCGAGGGAAGGCGGGTACCAGGCGCCACCGCCGCTGTTGATCTCGGGGTTTCCCCAGACGTCCTCGGAGAGGATCGTGTTGAAGGACCAGCGGACCTCGCCGGTGGAGGGGTCGAGGGCGTAGAGCGTTCCGCGGGCGCCGGGCTGGGAGAGCGAGCTGGTGGCGGCGAAGACGGTCCCGTCCGCGACGAGGGGCTGGAAGTTCACCGCGCCGCCGTTGCCGAGGAGGTACGTGCTCCAGAGTCGCTCGCCGTCGATGGCGCGGTAGGCGGCGATGGAGTGGCCACCGAGATTCGCGAAGACGCAGCCGCCGCTGACGGCGACACCGCTGGGTCCGTACGTCCACTGCTCCACGTCGACCATCCAGCGGCGGTTGCCGGACTCGAGGTCGATGGCGTGAACGTTGGTCTGGAGGTCGCCGAGGTAGACGACGCCTCCAGCGACGATGGGGGTGGTGGCGATGATGCCGAACGCGCCGCCGCTGGGCAGCTCGTAGCGCCAGGCCACCTCGAGCTTCTTCACGTTGTCGGAGGTGATGGTGGAGGCGAGGGTGGCGCGACTGCCACGAGCGTCGTAGTTGGGGTGGGGCCAGTCGGGGGCGGCGGCGATGGGCGGCTCGGGGCCGGAACAGGGGGCTGGCTGGGCCGCGCGGGGGGTGGGCGTTGGGGCTACGGGCGTGGGCGTGGGCGTGGCGGTGTCGGGGATAGGGGTATCGGCGTGCGTTTCGGGCGGGGGGGCGGCGTCTTCGGCGCCACCGCAGGCGGCGAGGGCCAGCAGGGCGGCAAGGAGGAGGAGGGCGCGCTTCACGGTGGCCGCGAGTCTACCGTTCGCGGGGACGGCTACCGGGACGGAACTTTCGCTACAAAATGATCGAAAAACCCTTGCCTGTGAGGGCCGCCCCACCTACGATCGGGGCATGGAACCGCACCTGCACGGGACCCGGGAGCGCGTATTCGATTATGTAATCGAGCACCACGGCGCGCGCGTGGAGGAAGTGGCTGATGCGCTGGGCGTGAAGGCCGCAGCGATCCGGCGCCACCTCGACCACCTTCGCGCCGACGGGCTGATCGAGTCGCGCCCGGTGAAGCAGGCGACGGGCCGGCCGTTCCTGAGCTGGTACCCCACGGCCAAGGGCGCCGGGGAGGCGCCACCCGCCTACGCGGACCTGTTCGCGCGCGTCCTGGGGTGGCTCGGCAAGGAGCACATCGACGAGGCAGTGGCGACGGGCGTCGCGGCCTCGCTCGCCGAGCGGCACCGGGACGAAGTGGCCGGGTCCGAGGACGGCGAGGACCTCGTCGAGCACGTGACCGAGAGCCTTCGCCGCGAGGGCATCCTGGAGACGTGGCGGGCCGAAGACGACGGCTTCCACCTCGTCAACTCGTGCTGCCCGTATCCGCAGGCGGCGGAGCTCTCGCGGCTGCCCTGCGAGGCCGACCGGCAGGCGATCAGCCTGCTGATCGGCAAGGACGTGGAGCAGATCGAACGCATCGTGGACGGCTCGTCCTGCTGCGAGTATCGCGTGCAGCTGAACACCGAACCTGAACACGAAGGCGCCGCCGTGAGCGACGCCGCCGAAGGGAACGCATGACCGAAGCACCGCTTCTCGAAATCGACGCGCTGCGCGCCAACGTGGCGGGCAACGAGATCCTCACCGGGCTGAACCTGACAATTCGGCCGGGCGAGGTGCACGCCATCATGGGGCCGAACGGCTCCGGCAAGAGCACGCTCGCGAACACGCTCATGGGCAACCCCCGCTACGAGGTGACGGGCGGCGAGGTCCGCTTCCTCGGGCAGGCGCTGGACGGGATGGTCCCGGACGAGCGCGCGCGGCGCGGGCTCTTCCTCGCCTTCCAGTACCCCGTGGCGGTACCTGGGGTGACCGTCGTGAACTTCCTGCGGCAGGCGGTGAACGCCGTCCGTGGCGAGGAGGTTCCCGTGCGGGAGTTCCGCCAGGAGCTGTTCCAGAAGATGGAGCTCCTGAAGGTGGACCGCGACTTCGCGCGCCGCTACCTGAACGACGGGTTCAGCGGGGGCGAGAAGAAGCGAGCGGAGATGCTGCAGCTGGCGATGCTGCAGCCGCGCATGGCGGTGCTGGACGAGACGGACTCGGGGCTCGACATCGACGCCCTGCGGACGGTCGCGGACGGCGTGAACGCGCTGATGCACGAGAACATGGGCCTGCTGCTGATCACGCACTACCAGCGGCTGCTCAACTACATCAAGCCACAGTTCGTACACGTGCTGATCGACGGGCGCATCGTGCGCTCGGGCGGTCCCGAGCTCGCCGAAGAGCTCGAGGAGAGCGGGTACGACACCATCGAAGCGGCCGCCTCGACGGCCTGACAGGAGACGAGCCATGACCTCCACACCGGAACAACTGGTCCGCGAGGACGGCTATAAGTGGGGCTTCTACGACGAAGAAGAAGCGCTCTTCAAGGCGAACAAGGGGCTCACGCCCGAGATCGTCGCGACCATCTCGGAGATGAAGGACGAACCGCAGTGGATGCGGGACTTCCGGCTGAACGCGCTTGAGCGCTTCAACGAGATGGAGAACCCACCCTGGGGCACCGATCTCCTGGAGACGATCGACTTCGACAACATCCACTACTTCGTGCGGGCGACGGATCGGGACGAGCGCTCGTGGGACGACGTGCCGGATTACATCCGGGATACGTTCGACAAGCTGGGGATTCCCGAGGCGGAGAAGAAGTACCTGGCGGGCGTGGGCGCGCAGTACGACTCCGAGGTCGTGTACCACAACATCCGCGAGGACCTGGAGAAGCTGGGAGTCGTGTTCCTGGGGATGGACCAGGGGCTGGACGAGTACGAGGACATCGTGAAGGAGCACTTCGGCACGGTGATCCCGCCGGGAGACAACAAGTACGCCGCGCTCAACAGCGCCGTGTGGTCGGGCGGCTCGTTCATCTACGTGCCCAAGGGGGTGAAGGTGGACATCCCGCTGCAGGCCTACTTCCGCATCAACACGGAGAACATGGGGCAGTTCGAGCGGACGCTGATCATCGCGGACGAGGGCAGCCAGGTTCACTATGTCGAGGGCTGCACGGCGCCGGTCTACAGCAGCGACTCGCTGCACAGCGCGGTCGTCGAGATCATCGTGAAGAAGGGCGCGCGCGTCCGGTACACGACGATCCAGAACTGGTCGAACAACGTCTTCAACCTCGTCACGAAGCGGGCGGCGGCCTACGAGGACGCGGTGATGGAGTGGGTAGACGGCAACCTGGGCTCGAAGCTCACGATGAAGTTCCCTAGCGTGTTCCTGATGGAGCCGGGGGCGCACGGCGAGATCCTGTCGCTGGCGTTCGCGGGCGAGGGGCAACACCAGGACGCAGGCGGCAAGGTGGTCCACATGGCCCCCGACACGACTTCGACGATCGTGTCGAAGTCGCTGAGCAAGGACGGCGGGCGCACGAGCTACCGCGGTCTGCTGAAGGTCTACGAGGGGTGCGACAACGTGCGTTCGAGCGTGCGCTGCGACGCCCTGCTGCTCGACGAGGAGTCGCGTTCGGACACCTACCCGACGATGGAGGTGGACGCGCCCGACGTGTCGATCGAGCACGAGGCGTACGTCTCGAAGCTGAGCGAGGAGCAGCTCTTCTACCTGCAGAGCCGCGGCCTGAGCGAGGATGACGCCGCCAAGATGATCGTCAACGGCTTCGTCGAGCCGATCGTGAAGGAACTGCCGATGGAGTACGCCGTCGAGCTCAACCGACTGATCGAGCTGCAGATGGAAGGCGCCATCGGCTAGGCCCAAGATGCGAACAGCGCCACGCGAGGCGGAGCCGGAACGGCGATCGCCTGCGCACCGCGCGTCAAGAGGAGTGCGAACCGGATGACATCAGCCCCAAGCACCGCCGCCTCGTTCCTTACGACCGAGGCGAGCCGCGCCCTCGGCGAGGCGCTCGGCGATGGCGCGGCCGTCGCGAGGCTGCGCGCGAGCGGGGCCGCACTGCTCGATAGCGTCGCCATGCCATCGCCGGCGCTGGACCGTCCGTGGAAGTACGTCGACCCGGCAGCGCTCGACCTCGACGGCTTTGCGCCACCGGGCGCAGGGTCCGCGGCCTGGGACGAAGCCCTTCCCGCGGGAGCACTGCTCATGCGCGACGGCGCCGCCGCCGGGCGCGGCCCATCGATCGACGGGCTCACGCTTGCGGACTTCGCCGGGGTTCCCGAGGGGTCGCTCGATCGGCTGGGCGAGGCCGTGGCAGTCGACGGCGACCGACTGACGGCCCTGCACTATGCCTTCCTGCGGGGGGGTGTGCTCATCCAGACGAAGGCGAACGCGGAGATCGCGGAGCCGGTGCGTCTCACGCGGGAGCACTCCGAAGCGGGGAAGCTGGCGACGCCGCACACGCTGATCGTGGCAGGGGTAAACAGCCGCCTGACGGTGATCGAAGAGTACCGGTCGGGCGGCGAGCCGCTCGCGGCCCTGCCGGCCGTCGAGCTGCTGGTCGGACCGGGGGCGGTCGTGAACTACACGTCGCTGCACCGCTGGGGCGCGCGCACACGCGTCTTCGGCGAGCAGCGAGCGGTGACGGAGCGGGACGCGGACGTGCGGAGCCTGAGCCTCGTGACGGGCGGGCGGCTGGTGAAGAGCCACATCACATCGTCGCTGGAGGGGCGCGGGTCGAGCAGCGAGATGTACGGCATCACGGTGGGTGGGGGCCAGGAGCACGTCGACTTCTACACGCTCCAGGACCACGTGGCGGAGGACACACGCAGCGACCTGCTGTTCAAGTCGGCGCTGGGCGAGCAGTCGCGGGCGGTGTACTACGGGCTCACGAAGGTGGGACTGGGGGCGCGCCGGGCGGACGCGAACCAGGAGAACCGCAACCTGCTCCTGAGCCGCGCGGCCAAGGCGGACAGCGACCCCGTGCTCGAAATCCTCACGAACGACGTGACGCGCGTCAGCCACGGCGCAACGGCGGGGCCGGTTGACGAAGAGGAGCTGTTCTACATCCAGTCGCGGGGGCTGACGCGGGAGGGGGCGGTAGGGCTGCTGGTGCGGGGCTTCCTGGGCGAGCCGCTCGATCGCAGCGCGCTCGGCGAGGGCCTGCGCGAGGAGCTGAGCGGGCTGGTCGAGGAGAAGCTGACGGCGCTGGGGGCGGGGACATGAGCATCGACACGGCTCGGCTGCGGGAGGATTTCCCCATCCTGAGCCGCGAGGTGAACGGGCGTCCGCTCGTGTACCTCGACAACGCCGCGACGACGCAGAAGCCGCGCGCGGTCATCGACGCACTCACGCACTACTACGAGACGCAGAACGCCAACATCCACCGGGGCATCCACACGCTCGCGGTGGAGGCGACGGAGGCGTACGAGGGCGTGCGGGCGAAGGCCGCGCGGCACATCGGCGCGGGGAACGCGGAAGACATCGTCTTCACGCGGAACACGACGGAGTCGATCAACCTCGTGGCTCGGGCCTGGGGCGACGCGAACCTGCGGGAGGGCGACGAGATCGTGCTCACGCTGATGGAGCACCACTCGAACATCGTGCCGTGGCAGCTGCTGGCGGCGCGCACGGGCGCGCAGCTTCGCTACGCGGGCGTCGACGCGGAGGGGCGGCTCAACCTCGACGAACTACGCTCGCTCATCGGCGACCGGACGAAGCTCGTGAGCGTCACACACATGTCGAACGTGCTGGGCACGATCAACCCGATCGCGGAGATCGCGGAGAGGGCGCGGGAGGCGGGCGCGCTGCTCCTCGTCGACGGGGCGCAGAGCGCTCCGCACCTCCCGGTCGACGTGGAGGCGCTGGGCTGCGACGTGTTCGCCTTCTCGGCGCACAAGATGCTGGGGCCGACGGGCGTCGGCGTTCTGTGGGCGCGACCGGGATTACTCGCCGAAATGGAGCCGTTCCTGGGGGGCGGCGAGATGATCGCGATCGTGAAGCCGGAGCGCTCGACCTGGGCGGAGGGGCCGCACAAGTTCGAGGCGGGCACGCCAAACATCGCCGACGTGATCGCCTTTGGGGCGGCGCTCGACTACCTGGACGAGCTCGGCATGGAAGCCGTGCGCGAACACGAAAAGCGCATCACTGCCTACGCGATCGACGCGCTGGAGGGGTCGGGCGGCATCACCGTGCACGGCCCGCACGACGTGGAGGTGCGGGGCGGGGCGGTCAGTTTCGAGGTTGACGGGGTGCATCCTCACGACGTCAGCACGATCGTCGATGCGTACGGGGTCGCGATCCGGGCGGGTCACCACTGCGCGCAGCTGCTGATGCGCCACCTCAGCGTTCCGGCGACGAACCGGGCGAGCTTCTACCTCTACAACGAAGAACGCGAAGTCGATGCGCTCATCGAGGCGCTCGACGAGGCGAAACGGGTGTTTGGACGTGTCGAGAGCCGAACCGCAGTTTGACGAGCTGTACCGCGAGGTGATCCTCGATCACTACCGGCGTCCCCGGAACGCCGGGGCGCTGGCGGCGCCCACGCACCAGGCGGAGGGCGCGAACCCGGTCTGCGGTGACGAGATCGAGCTGGACGTCGCGATCGAGGGGGACGTCATCTGCGAGGTGGCGTTTCGCGGGCAGGGCTGCTCGATCAGCCAGTCGAGCGCCTCGATGATGACGGAACGGGTCTGTGGCGGGACGATCAGCGAAGCACGAAGGGTGATGCAGCTCTTCGAGGCGCAACTCGTCGACGCAGCCGAGCCCGATCCGGCGCTGGGCGACCTCGAGGCCTTGCAGGGTGTGGCAAAGTTCCCTGTACGGGTGAAGTGCGCGCTCCTCTGCTGGAAAGTGCTGCGCGAAGCCCTGAACATTGACGAACGCGAAGCGACGACGACCCCGCAAGGAGGGTGACATGGCAGACGCCGAGACGAAGACCCGACCGACGGACGAGGAGCTGCGCGAGCGCATTCGCGAGGTGAAGGATCCCGAGATCGACATGAGCATTGTCGACCTGGGGCTCGTGTACGAGATCGAGTGGGACGACGGCACGGTGAACGTGAAGATGACGCTCACGAGCCCGGGCTGCCCGCTCGGCCCGATCATCCGGGGCGCCGTCTACGCGAAGGTGAAGGACCTGCCGGGCGTTGAGGACGTGGATGTCGAGATCGTCTGGAACCCGCCCTGGGACCCACGCACGATGGCGAGCGAAGACGTCAAGATGGCGCTCGGTATCTGGTAGGCCGCTCCAGGCAGGATCCCCCTCCACCACCGTCCCGGGGCCGTTTGGGAGCGGCTGTAGACTAGGCCTGTCCGATGGCGTGCGAACAGGAGACCGCGAACACCCTGCGGGAGGCGGGCTTCCGCGTAACCCCACAGCGGCTGCTCGTCGCGTCGGCGCTGCGCCACGCGGGACGCCACCTGAGCGCCGCTGAGATCGCCGACGAGGTTCGCACCGTCTACCCGATGGTGGACCTGAGCACCGTATACCGGACCGTGGAGATGCTGAAGCGCCTCCAGCTTGCGACGGTGACGGACATGGGCGGCGACGACCTGCTCTTCGAGTGGTCGGCGGGCGAGGCGCACCACCACCTGATCTGCTCGAGCTGCCGCAGCATGCAGGTGCTCGACCACCGGTACCTGGAACGGCTCGCGGAAGAGGTCGGGAGCGACTTCGGCTTCGAGGCCGACCTCCAGCACTTCGCCATCTTCGGCGTCTGCCGGGAGTGCCGGGAGGAGGCGAAGCCGTGAGCGCGGACCTGCTGAAGGCGCTTCGCGACGTGGTCGGGCGGGAGCACGTGCTGCACAAGCCCGAGGACCTGCTCGTGTACGAGCTCGACGGCACCATCGACCGGTCGCTGCCGGACGCGGTCGTGTTCCCCGCGAACACCGAGGAGGTGCAGGGCGTCGTGCGTTCCTGCAACGCCCTCGACGTTCCCGTGACGCCACGAGGAGCGGGCACGGGGCTGAGCGGCGGGGCCGTGCCGACGCGCCAGGGGGTCGTGCTGGCGACGGCGCGTATGCGACGCATCCTCGATGTCGATCCGATCGAGCGGACGGCGACGGTCGAGCCGGGGGTCGCCAACATCCGCCTTTCGGAAATCGCCGCGGAACACGGGCTCTTCTACGCGCCCGACCCGAGCAGCCAGAAGGCCTGCACGATCGGCGGGAACGTGGCCGAGAACGCGGGCGGGCCGCACTGTCTCGCGCTGGGGGTCACGACGAACCACGTGATCGGCATGGAGGTCGTGACGGCGAGCGGGGAGGTCGAGTGGCTGGGGAGCCGCGGCCCGGAGCCGACCGGCTACGACCTGCGGGGCTTGTTCATCGGATCGGAAGGCACGCTGGGCATCGCGACGAAGGTGGTCGTACGGCTCCTGCCGGTGCCGGAGACGGTCGTGACGTTGCTCGCCATCTTCGACGACGTGGAGAGCGCGAGCGAGACGGTTTCGGCGGTGATCGGGGCGGGGCTGGTCCCGGCGGCGCTCGAGATGATGGACACGGTCACGCTGCAGGCGGCGGAGGCGGGGCTTCGCTGCGGCTATCCGCCTGACGCGGGAGCGGTGCTCCTGATCGAGCTCGACGGCATCGACGAGGTGGTGCGAGGACAGGTGACGCAGGCGCGGGCGGCCTGCAACGAGCACGGGGCGACGGAGATTCGCACGGCCACGAAACCCGCGGAGCGGGAGCTGCTGTGGAAGGGGCGGAAGGGCGCGATCGGGGCGCTGGGGCGGATCGCGCCGAACTATTACCTGCTCGATGGGGTGGTGCCGCGCTCGAAACTTGTCGAGACGATGGGGGAGGTGGCGCGCATCGGGGAGGGGTACGGCTTCCCGGTGGCGAACGTGTTCCACGCCGGGGACGGCAACCTGCATCCCTGTCTCCTCTTCGACGAGCGGGAGGAGGGGGCGACGGCGCGCGTGCTGGAGGCGGGGGCGGAGATCATGCGGGTCTGCGTCGACGCGGGGGGCGCGCTGACGGGGGAGCACGGCGTGGGGTTCGAGAAGAACCGGTTCATGGCGTGGCTGTACAGCGAGGAGGACCTGGAGAACATGCGGCGCGTGCGGGGCGTCTTCGGGAACGAGGGCGGGTTCAACCCCTGCAAGGTGCTGCCCGAGGGCACCGGCTGCGGCGAGATGGCGCACCAGAAGGGAGCGCTGGCGGCCGCCGGTCCAGACGCCTATGTCTGAGGCGGCGGCGCCGGCGCCGCCGCTCGTGGCGGGATGCGCACCGGAGACGGTGGTCGCGCCCGCGAGCCTCGACGAATTGCGGGAGCTGATTGCGGAACGGGACGGGCGCACGCTCGTGCCGGTGAGCGCGGGCACGCAGCTCGCGCTGGGAGGCGCTCCCCGCGAGCCGTTCACGCTGGTCGATGTGCGCGGGGCGCTGGCGGGGGAGGTCGAGCACGAACCGGCGGACCTGACGGCAGTCGCGCCGGCAGGGGTCACGCTGGGGGAGCTCAACGCACAGCTCGCCGGATCGGGACAGCGGCTACCGCTGGACCCGCCACATGCGGAGCAGGCCACGCTCGGGGGGGTGCTGGCGGTGGGGACGGGCGGTCCGCTGCGCACGCGCCACGGCCTGCCGCGCGATTTCGTGCTGGGGATGACTGTGCTGCGCGCGGACGGCGAGCTGGTGAAGGCGGGCGGTCGCGTCGTGAAGAACGTGACCGGGTACGACCTGATGCGGCTCTGGTGCGGTTCGCTGGGGACGATCGGCATCGTCACGTCGGTGGCGGTGCGGGTGCTGCCGCGCGTGGAGACGATCGATCTGCGCTTCGAGGTGGGGTCACTGGCGGAGGGGCAGGCGCTGGCGGAACGGTTCCTGCGGGCGGACCTGCGGCCCGAGTTTCTGGACCTGACGAGGGAGGACGGCGGCTGGGCGGGGGTCGTGCGGCTGGTCGAGGGGGCTGTTCCGAAGGCGGAGAGCATCGCGGAGGCGGACCTGGCGGCGGCCGGCGGGGGCGACTACCTGGCGGTGCGCGACCTCGGTTTCGGACCGACAGATGCGCTGACGATGCGGGCGTCGTGCCCGACGAGCGCGATCGGGTCGACGGCGGCGGCACTGGAGGCGCTGGGGGCGTCACGCATGCTCGTGCGGCCGCTCGCGCGGGAGGTGCGGGCGACGTGGGAGGAGGAGTCTCTGCCGGACGCGGACACGGTCGCGGGGACGGTGGGGCGGCTGCGGGCGGGGCTGGCGGAGAGCGGCGGGGGGCTCGTGGCGGAACGCATCCCGACGGAGCTGCGGGGCACGCTCGACCCGTGGGGCAGGCCGCCGACGTTCGCGCGGATGGCGGCGGTGAAGGCGGCCTTCGACCCGGACGGGCGGCTGAACGCGGGCCGGTACGTGGGCGGGCTCTAGATGACCGGCTGGCCGCTCGCCGAGGACGCTCCGGATACGGCGGACCTGGCGAAGTGCGTCCACTGCGGGCTCTGCGTGAACGCGTGCCCGACGTACGCGATCACGGGGCTGGAGGTAGAGTCGCCACGGGGGCGCATCCACCTCGCGCGGGCCGTGGCGGAGGACCGCATCCCGCTGACGGAGGCGGTGCAGGGGCACTGGGAGCTGTGCCTCCAGTGCCGCGCCTGCGAGGCGGTCTGCCCGAGCGGGGTGCCGTATGGACGCATCATGGAGCGCGCGCGGGCGCAGCTCGACGCGGCGCCGCCATCGAAGGGGTGGCAGCGGGGACTGCGACGCTTCGCCCTGCGGAACGTCGTCGCGAGGCCGCGCGTGCTCGCGGCCATGCTGGCGCCGGTGCGCTGGTTCGCGCGGTCGCCCCTGCGCCGGCTGGTGCGGGCATCGGGCATCTTGCGGCTCGCGGGGCCGCTGGGACGGCTGGAAGCGCAGCTCGGGCGTCCGGGGAGGCCGTTCCGGGCGCAGGACGCCGTGGGGGCGGGCGATGTCGCGCTGTTCACGGGGTGCGTGATGGGCGAGCTGTTCGGGGACGTGCATCGCGCGAGCGTGCGCGTGCTCGAGCGGAGCGGGGCGAACGTGTTCGCGCCGCGGGGCCAGGGGTGCTGCGGGGCGCTCAGCGCGCACGACGGTGACCTCGAACAGGCGCGGCGGCTGGCGCGAGCCAACATCGCCGCGTTCGAGGCATCCGGGGCGGAGGCGATCGTCGTGAACTCGGCGGGGTGCGGCGCGGCGATGAAGGAGTACGGCGAGTTGCTGGCGGGGGACGCAGAGTTCGCGGGGCGGGCGGAGGCCGTGGCGGGGAAGGTCGTCGACTTCAGCGAGTACCTGGCAGGCCGCGACCTGCCGGCGGGGCGGATGAGGGCGCGAGTCGCGTACCAGGACGCCTGCCACCTCGCGCACGCGCAGGGGATCAGCGCGGAGCCGCGGGCCTTGCTGGGCGCGGTCGAGGGGTGCGAGCTGGTCGAGACGGAGGGGGCGGACATGTGCTGCGGGGCGGCGGGCATCTACAGCCTCATCCAGCCGGCGATGTCGGGGGAGCTGCGGGCGCGCAAGGCGGCGCAGTTCCGGGAACACCGGCCGGACGTGATCGTGACGGCGAATCCGGGGTGCCAGATGCAGTACGAGGCGGCGGTGCGGGAGGCGGGGATCGAGGCGCGGGTTCTGCACCTGGCGGAGGCGCTCGATGAGGCGGTGAGTAGTGACTAGTGGCTGGTGGCTGGTGGCTGGTGGCTAGCCCCCACCGCCACCCGGCACCGCTCTCGAAGCGAGCGACAAGCCACTAACCACTAGCCACGAGTCACTATCCACTCGTGACTTGCTACCCTGTTGCGACGCCCGAGCGCTCAGCGCTCGGGCCAAACGGCGTTGGAGCGCGGGATGGCGAGCCAGCTGGCAGGCGTCCGGGCGGCGGTCGAGGGGCACCTCGGCGCGGTGGTTCGTGCGCGGGAGGCGGTCGCGCTGGGGGCGCCGGAGGCGGCGAAGCCGGTGACGATGGCGGCGCTGGCGGCGGGTCGGGAGGGGCCGATACTGGTGCTGGCGGCGAGCCCGGGGCGGGCGTCGCTGCTGGCGGAGGAGCTGGCGCTGTACGCGGGGGAGCTTCCGGTCGTGCGCCTGCCGGCAGGGGAACGGCTCCCGTACGAGCTGACGGAGGACGACCCAGCGGCAATCGCCGAACGTGACCGCGCGTTGCGCCAGCTGCGGGCGGAGGAGCCGGCGATCGTCGTGGCCTCGTGGGCGGCGGTGGCGGAGTTCCGGGCGGGACCGGAGGTGGAAGCGGTGGGGACGGAGGCCGGGGTGGGGGCGGCGATGGCCCCCGAGGCGTTGCAGCGGCGGCTGGAGGAGGCGGGGTACCGGTTCGAGGCGCTGGCGGAGGAACCGGGCGTCGCGGCGCGGCGGGGCGGCATCCTCGACGTGTTCCCGGCGGGGGCGGAGGAACCGCTGCGGATCGAGTTCTTCGGGGACGAGGTCGAGAGCATCCGGCGGATCGACCTGGAGACGCAGCGGAGCATCGAGCGGGTGCAGTCGGTCGTGCTGCCACCGCTGGCGAGCCACACGCCGGAGGCGCAGGGGCGCGCCCGCGAGGTTCGCGACTCGATCACCGTCGGGGGTGAAGGAGCGGAAGCGATCGCGCAGGAGCTGGAACTGCTGGCAGGCGGGGAACGCAGCCGCTTCCCGGGGTACTTCGAGCCCCTGCTCAACCGCGGGACGGCGTTCGACTATCTCGATCCCGACACGCTGGTGATTGTCGACGAGCGGGAGGAGGGCGTGGATGCGCTCGACCTGCACGTTCGCCACCAGGAGGAGGCGCGGGGAGCGCTGGAACGGCGGGGGGAAATCCCGGAGGGGCTGCCGGCGCTGGGACTCGAGCCAGAGGCGGTGGGGCGGCTGCTGGACGGTCACGAGGCGCGCGTCGAGCTGGGGCGGTTCGGGGCGGAGGAGCTGGGGGCGGAGCGGCTGCCGTTCGCGACGCCGCCTTCGTTCGGGGGGCGGATCCGGGAGGTGGTGCGGCAGGCGACGGAGTGGGCGGAGGAGGGACGGGCGGTGGTGCTGGCCTCGCAGCAGGCGCTGCGGCTCGCGGACCTGATGGAGGAGGCGGGGCTGACGCCGCGGCTGACGCGCGAGCTCGACACGGCGCCGGAGCCGGGGGTGGTCGCCATCGTCCCGGCGACGGCGTCGGGCGGGTTCCTGCTGGGGGAGACGTTCGCGCTGATCAGCGACGAGGAAGTGTTCGGGTTGCGGCGGACGCGGCGTCCCCAGCGGCGGCGGCGGGGCATCACGCCGAACATCCTGACCACGCTTCAGCCTGGCGACTCGGTCGTGCATATCGACCACGGAATCGCACGCTTCGCGGGGCTCACGCGGCGGACGACGGATGGGGTCGAGCGGGAGTACCTGGAGCTCGAGTACGCGGAGGGTGATCGGCTCTACGTTCCGACGGACCAGCTCGACGCGGTGAGCGCGTACGTGGGGCCGAGCGACCGGCCGCCCTCGCTGACGCGGCTGGGCTCGCAGGAGTGGGCGCACACCAAGCGCCGCGTGCGGCGGGCGGTCGCCGAGATCGCGCAGGAGCTGCTGGACCTGTACGCGCGGCGGGCGGTGGCGGTGGGGGACGCGTGCGCGGAGGACGGGCCCTGGCAGATCGAGATGGAGGGCGCCTTCCCCTTCGTGGAGACGCCGGACCAGATGCAGGCGATCACGGACGTGAAGGCGGACATGGAGTCGACCAAGCCGATGGACCGGCTCATCGCGGGGGACGTGGGGTACGGGAAGACGGAGGTGGCGGTGCGGGCAGCGTTCAAGGCGGTGATGGCGGGGCGGCAGGTGGCGGTGCTCGTGCCGACGACCGTGCTCGCGGAGCAGCACGGGCAGACGTTTCGGGAGCGGATGAGCGGGTTCCCGGTCGAGGTCGCGGTGCTCTCGCGGTTCCGCGGCACGGGCGAACAGCACGACATCGTGGACGGCATCAAGGGCGGGGCCATCGACATCGCCATCGGTACGCACCGGCTGCTGCAGCGGGACATCGCGTTCAAGGACCTGGGCCTGGTGGTCATCGACGAGGAGCAGCGGTTCGGGGTCGCGCACAAGGAGCGCTTCCGGCAGATGCGGGCGGAAGTGGACACGCTGACGATGTCGGCGACGCCGATCCCGCGGACACTGCAGATGTCGCTGGCGGGCATCCGGGACACGTCGATGGTGGCGACGCCGCCGGAGGAGCGGCTGCCGATTCGCACGTACGTGACGGGGTGGGACGACGAGATCGTGCGCGAGGCGATTCAGCGCGAGATGGAGCGGGGCGGGCAGGTCTATTTCGTGCACAACCGCGTGCACAACATCGAACGGATCGCGATACGGCTGCGGGAACTCGTGCCGGAAGCGGCAATCGCGATCGGGCACGGGCAAATGCCGGAGGAGCGGCTCGAACGGGTGATGGTCGAGTTCGGGGCAGGGGAGTACGACGTGCTGCTCTGCACGACGATCATCGAGAGCGGGCTCGACCTGCCGAACGTGAACACGATCATCATCAACAACGCGAACCAGTTCGGGCTGGCGCAGCTCTACCAGCTGCGGGGGCGGGTGGGCCGCTCGGCGAACCGGGCATTCGCGTACTTCCTCTACGACCGCAACCGGGCGATCTCGGAGGCGGCACAGAAGCGGCTGGCGGCGATCTTCGAGGCGGCGGAGCTGGGGTCGGGGTTCCAGATCGCGCTGCGCGACCTCGAGATTCGCGGGGCGGGGAACCTGCTAGGGGCGGAGCAGAGCGGGCACATCGCGGCGGTGGGGTTCGACCTGTTCTCGAAGCTGGTGGGGGAGGCAGTGGAGTCGCTGCGGGAAGGGTTGGAGGGTGGCGGCTCCTCGGGGCCGTCGCTGCCACCGGCGCCACGGGTCGACCTGCCGGTGAGTGCGTCGATACCGGAGCATTATGTCGATGACATGGAGACGCGGCTGGCGATCTACGAGCGCATCGCGAAGATCGAGTCGCCACGCGGGGTAGCGGATATGGAGGAGGAGCTGCGGGACCGCTTCGGCGAGCCGCCGCCGCTGGTGCAGAACCTGCTGGGGGTGGCGCTGCTGAAGGCTGTGGGGCGGCAGGCGGGGGTCGAGCGCATCTCGACCAGCCCGGAGAGCTTCCACCTGCGGCTGCGCGGGGGCACGACGCGGAGCCACCAGCGGGCGGTCGACGCGCTCGGCGTGGCCGGCGCGCGGGTCGGGCCGGAGCAGGTACGCATCGCGCGGGAGCAGGCGGGCACGGACTGGATGCCGCTGCTCGTGCGGGTCCTGCGGGCGCTCGCCGACGCTGCCTGACTGGACCGCGCGGGGGCGGTGTTCATACTGGACGCGTGGACGGCGCGAACCTCTTCACGATGCTCTCGGCCTACCGGCCGGGCGCCGGCACCTCCCCTTTCGAGGACTACTGCACCAACGGTCTCGCGTACCTACTGGCGACCCACCGGACGGCGCTGGTCGCGCTCTTCGCGGACGCGGCGGGGGCGGGAGGAGCGGCTGTCACGGACGTGACGGTCCAGCCGGGGGCGGGGGCCGCGGTTGCCGACCTCGGGATCACGTTCGGAGACGGGCGGGAGGCGCTCGTCGAGATCGAGGTGGCGCCTGGGGAGGCGGTCGAGCGGCCGGACGCCGGCGGCGTGCGGCTCCGGGTCGGCTTCGACGACCACGTGGCGGGGGCGGTCACGTGGGATGCCATTGCGGAGACGGTCGCGGACGACACCGACGGTCTGGCGCGGGAGTTCGCCGAGTTCGTGCATCGCGACGTGCTGGGGCTGGGGGAGGTAGGGCTCGACGACGCGCTCCACACGAACCGGCTGTACGCGCTGGGCGGGGCGGCGCTACGCGAGCGGTTCGGGAACGGCGTTCGCTACGAGAACAGCTCGTCGACGCCCGTGCAGGGTCGCTACCGCTACCTGGGGACGACTTTCTCCCCGGACGGCGGCGAGCTGCGGTACTGGATCGGGCTGGTGAACGAGTCGCTCCCGCTGAGCGAGCACTACCACCTGATGCTGGCGAGCAAGGTCTCGCCGCTCCGGGAGCCCGCCGGCCAGCCGCGCGCGACGGGCAACTGGCGTTGGGAGCACTGGTCGGGGATGGGGCGCGTCGTGCGGCCCGTGGGGCTGGCGGAGTACGGGTCGCTCCTGGGGCGGATGGGGTAACGAGCGCCCTCTACGCCTTGACCGGCTCGACCTCGGCGAGCTCGGCCATGAGCTCCATGGCCTCGGGCTGGGTGGCGTTGACGGTGATGCCGGTGATGGGGTCGTCGGCCCAGAGCTTGTAGCGCTCCCGGATGCGCTCGACGGGGCCGATGAGGGCGGTCTCGTCGAGGAACTCGTCGGGGACGGCGGCGGCGGCCTCCTCCTTGCGTCCAGCGAGGAAGAGTTCCTGGATGCGCTTGGCAGCGTCGGCGTAGCCGCGGCGGACCATGTTGTCGTTGTGGAAGTTCTTGGTGCGGTGGCCCATGCCGCCGATGTAGAGGGCGGTGCCGGGCTTCATCGCGTCGAGGGCGCCCTGGACGTCATCGGTGATGCGGACGGTGGCGCCGACCTGGATCTCGATGTCCTTGAGGCTCTTGCCGCCGCCAGCGCGGCGGAAGCCTTCCTCGAGCCAGGGCATAAAGTGGTCGAGCTTCTTGCCGGGCACGTAGCCGAGGGGGAGCCAGCCGTCGGCGATCTCGGCGGTGAGTCGGGTGTTGGCGGGCGTGCCGGTGCCGAGCCAGATAGGGACGTTGTTCATGTGGAGGATGGAGCGGAGGGGCTTGCCGAGGCCGCTGGAGCCCTCGCCGGCGTAGGGGAGGGAGATTTCGCGCCCTTCGTGCATGACTGGGCGCTCGCGCTCGAAGATCTTGCGCATGATCTGGACGTAGTCGCGGATGCGGTAGTAGGGCTTGCCCCAGGGCTCGCCGTACCAGCCCTCGACGATCTGGGGACCGGAGACGCCGATGCCGGCGATGAAGCGGTTGCCGCCGGCCATGGCGTCGACGGTGGCGACGGACATGGCGCAGTTGGCGGCGGTTCGGGCGGCGAGCTGCATGATCCCCGTCCCGAGCCGGATGCGGTCGGTGACGGCGGCGAGGTAGGCGAGGGGGGTGACGGCGTCGGAGCCATAGGCCTCGGCGGTCCAGACGGAGTCGTAGCCGAGGCGTTCGGCCATCTGGACCTTCTCGACGGGCAGTTTCATCTGCGGGCCCGAGTAGCCGATGCTGATGCCAAGCTTCATGAGGTGTCTCCCGGGGGGCGCCGGTTGGGCGGCGCGCTGTCGGGGGATTGTACGGGGAAGCGGGGGAGTGGACCGGCGGTGGAGCGATCGGTCAGACTGCGGCGGGCACGTCAGGAGGGCAACGATGGCAGAAGGCGAGGCGATCACCCGCGAGGCGCTGTTCCAGGCGCTGTGCGAGCAGTGGCAGTACACCGAGGACGCGATCGCGGCGGTCGGGGAGCACTTCGACAAGCCGGCGCACGACGGCTGGACGGTGGGCGACATCTTCCGGCACCTGACGGCCATCAGCCACCGCGAGTCGGCAGCCGTTCGGGCCATGCTCGCAACGGGCGAGTACGAGATTCCGGGCGACGACGCGAACGAGGCGGAGGTCGAGAAGTTCCGATCGCTGGACTACAAGATGCTGCGGATCGAGCTGAACACAGCGCACGGCGTGGTCTGGATGTACGTGCAGCGGTTCAGCGACGAGGATCTGGCGCAGACGTACAAGCTGATGGGGAACGACTGGACGCTGGGGCAGGTCCTGGGGGTTGTCGCGCGGCACGAGGCGGATCACGTGGCAGTCGCGCTGGAGGCGGCAGGGGTGCCGGCGTCGGCGGTCGTGCCGGTCGAGACGGCACACCGCTGGGCCTGACGAGTGGAGCGCCCCGCTGCCGCGGGGCTGAGGATGAGAAGAGCGCCGCGCTGCCGCGCGGCTGAGGAAAGAGTGGCAAGATTCGCGAGGTTGCCTGACAGGGGGTTCACCGATGGCTGACGGCGAAGGGATGACCAGGGAAGCGCTGTTCCGGGAGGTCTGCGAGGTGTGGCAGCGGACGGAGGATGCGATCGCGGCGCTGGGGGAGCACTTCGAGAAGCCGTGCGCCGGCGACTGGACGGTCGGGGACGCGTTCCGGCACCTGACGGCGGCGAGCCACATCATGTCGGGGCGCATCCGGGCGCTGCTGGCCACGGGGGAGCTGCCCTTCCCGGGCGACTCGGGGAACGCGGAGGGCGTCGAGAAGTTCCGCTCGCTCGACTACAAGATGCTGCGGATCGAGCTGAACACGGCGCACGGGGTGGTCTGGATGTACATCCAGCGGTTCAGCGACGAGGACCTGACGCAGACGTTCACGATCTTCGACGAGGAGCACACGCTGGGTGAGGTTATCCAGCAGCGCGTGCTGCACGAGAACTGGCACGTAAACGAGGCGCTGGAAGCGCTGGGGCTGGAGGAGTCGGTGATCGTGCCTGTGGAGACGGCGCATCGCTGGACCTAAACGAGTGGAGCGCCGCGCTGACGCGCGGCTGAGGAAAGAGTGGGCGTCGCGGGAGGATTCCCCGCGCGCGACTGCTGCGCGCTCGCGATGCACGGCTGAGGAAAGAGTGGCGCCCGCGACGGTGGGGGCTTTGGCCCAACTGTCGTGCCGGGTTGAGCGGTGGCTGGGATGGGGTAGCGCATCGATGGCGGGCGCTAGACCGGCCCCGCGGGATCGGCCACAATGCGGGTCGCACTTCCCCGAGGGCACGGAGGCAGACCCATGGCAGCTGACGCAGCGGTTACGCGAGAGGCGTTGTTCCAGTCGATGTGTGAGACGTGGCAGAGGACCGAGGACGCGATCGGCGCGCTCGGCAGCCACTTCGACAAGCCGGCCTACGACGGTTGGTCGGTGGGCGATGTGATCCGCCACATCACGGCGATCAGCCACGACACGTCGGCGCACGTTCGCGCGATGATCGCGACGGGCGAGTTTCCCGCGGACGAGAGCGGCAACCAGGCCGGCGTCGACAAGTTCGCCTCGCTCGACTACAAGATGCTGCGCATCGAGCTGAACACGGCCCACGGGGTCATCTGGATGTACGTCCAGCGCTTCAGCGACGAGGACCTCGCGCAGGAGTTCTCGCTCGGCGGGAACAGCTTCTCGCTGGGCACGGTGCTGAGCCTGCTGACACAGCACGAGGCCCAGCACGTGACCGAGGCGCTTGAGGCGGCAGGCCTCGACGACTCGGCGGTGGTCGAGCTGGAGACGGCACACCGCTGGGCGTAACGCGCTCCTTCTCTCCCAACGTGACACGACCGGAGACGCCCCCGGGGGGCGTCTCTCTTCGTCCGCGGCGGACCCGGTGACTGACCAGCATCGTGCGGACGTGGCAAGATGCGGACGGCCCGCGCCGGCGGGTGGAGGCCGCGCATGAAGTTCGGAATCTCGGTTGGCTCCGTAGTGACGAAGCCCTGGGACAAGATGAGCGAGTCACGCACCTTTCACGAGGCGGTCGAGATCGTGGAGCTGGCGGACCAGCTCGGGTTCGACAGCGCGTGGTCGGTGGAGCACCACTTCCTCGAGGAGTACTCGCACATGTCGGCGCCAGACATGTTCTTCGCGTACTGCGCGGCGCGGACGAAGAACATCCGGTTCGGGCACGGCATCTACCTGATGCTGCCGAACATCAACCACCCGGCGCGGGTGGCGGAGCGCATCGCGACGCTGGACATCCTCAGCAACGGGCGCGTGGAGCTGGGGACGGGGCGAAGCGCGACGTGGACGGAGCTGGGCGGGTTCCTCGTCGAGCCGGACGACACCAAGGAAATGTGGGAAGAGTCGACTCGCTCCGTGGTGAAGATGTGGACGAGCGACGAGTTCTCGATCAAGGGGCGCCATTTCTCGATGCCGCCTCGGAACGTCCTGCCGAAGCCGGTGCAGGAGCCGCATCCGCCGATCTGGGTGGCGGTGCAGAGCCCGGAAACGGCCGTGCTCGCAGGGGAGAAGGGGATCGGGATGCTGGGGGTGACGCTGGGCGGCATCCCCAAATACGCGGATCTGATCGCGGACTACCGTCGGGCGAGCCGCGAGGCGGAACCGATCGGGGTGACGGTGAACAACAAGGTGCGGGCGCAGGGCGGGCTCTTCTGCCACCCGGACTCGGACTTCGCGCAGAAGATGGCGGGGAAGGCGGAGGAGCAGCTGGCGGGGCCGCTGAGCTCGTACCTGATGACGATGGGCTCTACCTACCCGAGCCCGGCGTACCACGCGCACTCGCTGGGCTCGGGGGCGGCTTTCCGGCCACCGCTGGGGGCGGACCAGGTGGGCAAGCTCGTGGGGAACCCCGATGAGGTGGCGAAGGCGGTGGAGGACTGGCAGAAGCTGGGGGTGGACGCACTCAACATCGGCATCACGGGGCGCTGGTCGACGCACGAGCAGAACCTGGAGTCGATGCGGTTGTTCGCGAAAGAGGTGATGCCCGCCTTCCTCGACGAACCCGTGGCCAGCGGGGCCTCGACATGACGGCGACGGCGGCCTACCGCACGGTCTCGGCGGAGGAGGCAGCCTCGGGGGTCCGGGACGGGGACGTCCTCTACTGCTCGCTGACGTCGCTGGACTACGTGCTGGACGCGATCGCGGCACGGCGCGACCTGAAGGACGTGCGCGTACGGCTGACGACGCCGGGGCAGGACCCGGGCTGGCTCGCGCCCGAGGCGGGGGACGAGCGCTTCACGGTCGACTTCCAGATCTTCATCGGGGACTTCGCGCGGTACGCGACGGACTCGAAGGTGGCGTCGTACATCCCGAACCTGTTCTCGACGGAGATGAAGCAGATCGAGCGGCCCGACGACTGCCTCTTCCCGGACGTGTTCATCACGCGGGTGAGCCGGCCGAACGAGAAGGGGTACGTGAACTTCGGGCCGATGATGTTCAACAAGCGCGGCTACGTGCAGAACTGCCGCACGGTGATCGCCGAGATCGACGACACCTTCCCGGTGTTCCACGGGGACTGCACGGTGCACGTCTCGGAGATCGACTACCTGGTCGAGGGCGAGTACGGGCCGAGCACGGAGGAGATCCGAGCGAAGGTGGAGGCGGTGGAGGACGAGCGCAAACGCGAGGGGCTGCTGGACCTGATGGACTCGGTGCCGGACCGCTGGCTGCGGGGAATGCTGCGGCGCAGCTTCTGGTTCTTCGAGAAGCTGGACCCGGCGGCGGTGGCGCCGCTGCTGGGGAAGGGTCCGGAGCCGGACGCGGAGTCGAAGGCGATCGCGGCGAACGTGGCGGAGGTGGTGTCGGACGGGGCGAACCTGCAGATCGGGGTGGGGGAGCCGAGCAGCTCGCTCGTGCGGGGCGGGGCTTTCGACGAGAAACAGGGGCTGGGGTTGCATTCGGAGATGATCATCCCGGGGTGGACGAAGCTCATCCGCGAGGGGCAGCTGGACGACCTGAACAAGGCGTTCCGGCCGGGGGTGGCGGTGGCGGCGGGCTGGGCCGGCTGCACACCGCAGGACCTCGACTTCATCGCGGAGAACCCGCGCTGCGAGCTGCACCCCTCGGACTTCGTGCTGGACCCGAAGGTGATGGCGGCGAACGACCGCGTTCACGCCATCAACAGCGCCATCAACATCGACCTGCAGGGGCAGATCAACGCGGAGACGGTGCACGGACCGCGCATGATCAACGGGACGGGCGGCCAGCCCGACAGCCACTATGCGGCGATGTACTCAAAGGGCGGACGCGCGATCACGGTGATGAAATCGACGGCGCTGGGCGGGGCGGTGTCGCGGGTGGTGCCGATGCACGAGCCGGGCACGGTGGTGACGATCCCGCGGTCGCTGGCGGACACGATCGTGACGGAGTACGGGGTGGCGCAGCTCTTCGGAAAGAGCACGCGGGAGCGGGCGGCGGAGCTGATCTCGGTGGCGCACCCGGACTTTCGCCCGGAGTTGCAACGCGAAGCGGAGCAGCTCTTCGGGCTGCGCCCGTGAGCGAAGCGGCCCGCATCGTCGTCGACTACTCGAGCGCACTCGAAGCGGGGTCGCTGGCGAACGTCGACGTGATTGCGCCGGACGAGGGGAAGCAGCGCTTCGGCGACCCGGCGCCCAGGGCGACGTACACGGCCGCCCTCCGGGAGGCGCTGCGGCAGGGGCCCGAGCCGGTACTGTGCCTCGTCGGCCCGTACGGCTACTCGCCGGCGTTCACGGCTGCGGCGGGCGGGAGGAACGATCTCGCCCGCGAGGAAATCGACCCGGACCGGGTGCACGTGCTCAACGTGGGACGCAGCTTCCTCGGGCTGGGGGCACTCACGGCGAGCCTGGCCAACGGCGGACTGCCGCCGGACGAGGCGATGGCCTGGCTCGACGACGCCGGCGTGGCGACGGGGATGTGGGTGGTGGCGGAGTCGGAGCGCCTGGAGACAGCGCCGGCGGAAGCCTTCATCGAAGCGCCGGATGGAATCCCGGAGGAGCCGTACGCGCTCCTGCGGGTGCGGCTGGCCTCGCGGGTGATGGGAGGGTTCGAGAGCATCGAGGAGGCCGCGGAGGCAGCGCTCGCGTCCGTATCGGCGGCGGGCGGCGTGGGGCTGGTGGCGAACGCGCCGGAAGGACTGGAGGCGTGGAAGCAGGCGACGCCCGCGCCCGTAGAATGGCACGCGTGCGAGCTCCCGACCTTCCTGGTGACCCACTTCGGAGAGGCGCTCGCCTTCGCGCTGGCGCCGCGAGCGCAGGCGTGAGAGCGCGGCGGAGGCAGTGTGCCTGACTTCGGGACGCGCACGCTCGCGTCGATTCCCGATTTGCTCGCCATCGCGCCGGGGGAGGGCGAGGGGGAGGACGGCTGGGAGTTGTCCGATACACGCGTGGTGAGCCTCACGTTCGAGCTCTCGAAGACGCAGATGATGGACCTGCTGCCGGAAGGGCTGATCCGGCCGGTGCCGCCGTACGCGAAGGTCATCATCGTGGACGCACCGGACTCACCGGCGGGGCCGTACCGGGAGGCGGGGCTGTACCTGGGGGCGCGGGACCGGGTCCAGATACGAAACGTGCTGCTGGACGCGATCGTGCAGGGCGACGAGCAGCTCGCGAGCAGCCGCCGCTGCTTCGGGGGGTCACGACGGGCGGGGACGATCGAGCTCGACGTTGGCGAGGACGGCATCAACGCCGTGATCGCGGGCGAAGAAGGCGAGCTGTGCCGCATCCGCATGGGCGACCTGCGGCGCTGCGACGCCACCATGCTCAAGTTCGATGCGCTGCTCGTTCCGGGGGAGGAGGAGGCCGCGCCGGCGCTGCTGCGCTACGGCGTGCGTATCCCGCTTCCGGAGGTGGAGGGCACGCTCTCGCGCGACTGGGAGGCGACGATGCCGCGCGGCGCGGGCGTTTGGCGGCAGCTTCGCCCCGCCTTCAACGTGACGGCGTTCGCGACGTTCGGGGACGCGCGGCTGGAGTTTCCGCGGGTCCCGAGGGCTCGGGCGGCGCGTTAGTCCTCGGCGGAGGCCGCGATCTCGGCGGCGCGAGGGGTGTCGGGCTGGACGACAAGCTCGGCGGCGCCGGCCTTCGAGTCGTCTTTGATGAGCTCGATGACCTTGTCAGAGATTTCCTCGGGCTGGAGCATGGTCGTCGCCGCGATCGCCGGGGCGAGCCAGGCAGCGGGCGTCTCGCCGTCGCCGGTCTTGCCGATGATGGGAGTATCGACCATGCCGGGGAGGACGGCGTTGACGCGGATGTTCTCGCTCTCGGCGAGCATGGCGCAGGCCTCGGTGAAGTTGACGACGGCGGCCTTGGTGGCGGCGTACATGGGGTCGAAGGGCATGGGGCCGAGCGCGGCGACGGAGGCGGTGTTGACCACCGCACCACCGCCTCGCTTGCGGAGGGCGCGGACCGCGGCTCCGGTGCCCATCATCACGCCCGCGGCGTTGACGCTGACGACGAGGTGAATCTTGTCCAGGCCGACCTCAGGCCAGCCGGGGGTGTCGCCGGTCATGATGCCGGCGTTGTTGTGGACGATGTCGATACCCCCGTAGGCAGCCTCGACGGCGGCGAAGAGCGACTGGATGCCGGAGGGGGTGGAGACATCGCCGTGGAAGAAGCAGGCCTCGCCGCCCTCGTCGGCGATGGCGCGGACGGTCTCCTCGCCGCCGGCGCGGTCGATGTCGGCGACGGCGACGCTGGCGCCCTCAGCTGCGAGGGCTTTCGCCGTGGCGCGTCCGATGCCGGATGAGGCGCCGGTGACAAGCGCAACCTTTCCCGAGATTTCCATGGTGGCCTCCCTGCCAGGTGGTGGTGTCGGCGGATTCTAGCGACCGCGCGGGCTGTGCGGCGCGATCAGACGGCGGGCAGCTCGTCGGGGACGTCCAGCTCACCGAGAACTTCGTGGAACCAGCCGATGACCTCCGGGTGGTAGGGGATGCCCAGCTCGGCGCGCTCCTCCTCCTTCTCGGAGGCGTTCAGGCCGGCGTAGTAGACGCGCTCCTGGCCGGGGGCGGTCTTGCTCTCGCGGAGCGTGCGCAGGTAGAGGTCCATGTCATCCTTGAACTGGTCGAGGTCGGTGAAGGCGTCGATGCGGTAGGCCAGGAAGTGGTGTCCGTTCCCGGTGCGCGTGGCGAAGCCGGGGCCGGTTCCGGAGAGGACGCCACTGAGCACGTCGACGACGATGGCGAGGCTGTAGCCCTTGTGCGAGCCGATCTCGCGGGTGCCGCCGACGGGCAACATCATGAACTCATCGGGGACGGGGCGCTCCTCCATGATGGGGGTGCCGTCGGCCTCGGCGATCCAGCCGGGGAGCACGCTCGCGCCGAGGCGGCGGGCGAGGCGGATCTTGTTGCCGGCGACGGAGCTCATGGAGGCATCGAAGACGAAGGGGGCTTCCTCGCGCGCGGGAACAGCCACGCCGATGGGGTTCAGGCCGATGAGCGCCTCTGCGCCGAACGTGGGAGCGACCTGCTTGCCACCGACTGTGGTGGCGACGCCGATCATGTCGTGGGGGACGGCACGGTGGGCGTGGAAGGCGGCGGCGCCGAAGTGGCGGCTGTTCATGACGGCGACGGAGCCGATGCCGCACTTGCGCGCCTTCTCGATGGCGAGGTCCATGGCCTGGGGCCCGACGGTGAGGCCGAGCCCCTCGTCGCTGTCGATGGTGGCGGTGGCCTCGGCCTCGCGGACGATGCGCCACTTCGGGGCGGGGTTGATGGCGCCACCGCGGATGCCGGCGACATAGACCCGCATCATGTTGCTCACGCCGTGGGTGTCGATGCCACGACGGTCGGCATAGAGGAGCGTCTCGGCGCAACGCTCGGCGTCCTCGGGGGGTGAACCGAGCGCCTCGAAGATGCTCCGGACGGTCGCCTTCATGAGGGGAGGCGGCACGCGGACGGCGATGTCGTCGGGGACGTGGAAACGATCGAGCATGGGAGGCGCATCATAGCGAGCGGCAGGCGGGGTAGCATGTGCCGCGCGCGCCACTTCGCGCGGACGGGCCGTGGTGGAGATCGAGGGTGAGCACCGCTTCGAGGCGGCGAATGACGCGCTGTGGCAGGCACTGTTCGACCCCGCGGCGCTGCGGGCGGCGCTTCCCGCCTTCGAGTCGCTGGAACGGATCGACGAGGACACGTACGAGCTGGTGGCGTTCGTGGAGGTGCGGGGGTTCTGGGGGCGGTTCCGGGGGCTGGCGCGGGTGAGCCACATCGTCGAGGGGCAGTCGTATCACCTGCGGCTCTCGGGGGCGGCGGCGGAGGGGACGGCGATGGCGCAGGGCACGATCACGCTGCACGAGGACGAAGAGGGCGTGCTGTTCCGGTACCGGGGCGACCTGACGGTGCACGGGGCGCTGACGCGGCTGGGCGGCCGCTTTATCGGCGGTTCGATCCGCATCCTCATCCGGGACTTCCTCCAGGGGCTGGCGCGCAACCTCGCAGATGAACCCGACGGCGAGCAGGCCGGATAGCGGCGGGGCGGATGCGGCTGGAGCACAAGTACATCGTCGCGCTCATCAGCGTGTTCGGGATGTTCATGAACCTCCTCGATCTGACGATCGTGAACGTCGCCGTGCCTGTGCTGGCCTCGGAGATGGACGCCTCCGCGCAGGAGGTGCAGTGGGTGGTGACGGGCTACCTGCTGGCGGTGGCGGTAGCGATCCCGGTGAGCGGCTGGGCGGGGGATCGTTTCGGGACCAAGATCATCTTCGTCCTGGCGCTGGGGTTCTTCACGATCGGGTCGGCGCTGTGCGCGGTGGCGTGGAACATCGAGAGCCTGATCCTGTTCCGGATCCTGCAGGGGCTGGGCGGCGGCTTCCTGATGCCGGTCTCGCAGACGATGGTGTTCCGGGCCTTCCCGCAGCAGGAACGGTCGAAGGCAGCGGGCATCCTCGTGGTGCCGACGACGTTCGCGCCGGCAAGCGGTCCCCTGATCGGGGGCATCATCCTCGACTACCTGTCGTGGCCGTGGATCTTCCTCGTGAACATCCCCGTCGGGGTGGTCGCGATCCTGCTGGCGGTGGCGTTCCTGCGAGAGCAGCGAGAGGACACGCCGGGCCGGATCGACATCCCCGGGTTGATGCTGGCATCGGGCGGGCTGGCGGTCTTCCTGTACGGACTGGCGGAGGCGGGGGAGCGGGGGTTCGGCGACCCGGTAGTCCTCGGGTTCGGGGGCGCAGGCCTCGTGCTGCTGGCCATCTTCGTGCTGGTCGAACTGCGCACGGAAGAGCCGCTGATCGACGTGCGGCTGTTCCTGAACCGCATGTTCGCCCTCGCGAACGTAACGCAGAGCGTGGCGTTCATGGGGTTCGCGGCAACGATCTTCCTGTTACCGCTCATCCTGCAACTCGAACGCGGCCTGAGCCCGTTGGAGTCGGGCCTGGCCACCTTCCCGCTGGCGCTGGGCGTGATGGCGATGGCGCCGGTGATGGCGCGCATCTATCCGATCGTGGGGCCTCGACGGCTCGTTTCGGTGGGGTTGCTGGTGGCAAGCGCAACGACCGTGCCCCTCATCCTGATGGACCTGGAAACCGATCTCTGGTGGGTGCGGGGAGCGATGTTCGCGCGGGGGATGGGCTTCAGCATGATGCTGGTGCCGCTGCAGACGGCCGCCTTCGCCGGCATCAGCATGGCGGACACGGGGCGGGCAACGGCGCTCTTCAACGCGACGCGGCAAGTGGCGCAGAGCTTCGGCGTGGCCATCATCGCAACGGTGCTCACGAGCCGGCTGGCGCACCACGGCGCGACCCTGAGCCCCCTGGACGACGTGGCAGCCTCGGTCAGCGCCTTCTCGGACGGCTTCGTAGTGACGGCGATCTTCATCGGCGCGGGCATCCTGGCGGCGCTGCTGATCCGGGACTCGGAGGCCGCTTCCACACTGCGCGCGCGGATCAATCCGCGCGCCCCGTAGCGGGTTGACGCCTGGCGAGGGTTAGTCGACGAACTTGCCCTGGCCGCCATCGACGATGATGTGGGTGGCGTTGATCCAGCTGGCGGCGGGGCTGGCGAGGAAGGTGATGGCTCGGGCCACCTCCTCGCCGCTTCCCAGGCGGCCGAAGGGGATGCTGCGCTCGACGCTCTTGTAGAAGTCGGGGTTGGCCTGGCGGGTGCGGTCCCAGTTGCCGCCGGGCATGAGGGTCGCGCCCGGGGAGAGGGCGTTCACGCGGATGCCCTTGCGGCCGAGCGCCTGTCCGAGCTCGTTGGCGAGGACGCGCATGGCGCCCTTCAGGGGGCCGTACGAGGACCAGCGGCCGAACCACTGCTTGCTGGCGGTAGAGCCGATGAAGATGACACTGGCGGCATCGCTCTCCTCGAGGGCGGGCTGGGCCGCCTCGACGGCGTGGACGGCGGCCATGACGTCGACGTCGAATGTGCTCTGCCAGCCCTCGGCGTCCTGGCCGGACTGGCCGGTGGCGTTGTGGATGAGGATGTCGAGTCCACCGAGGGTCTCGACGGCGCCCGCCACGAAGGCGCGGGTGGAGTCGGAGTCGGCGAGGTCGGCGGGGGCAGCGTGCACGGTCACGTCGCCGCGGGCGGCGAGCTCGTCACGCGCCCGGGAGAGTCGCTCGGGGTCGCGCCCGCAGATGGCGATGTTGGCGCCCTCGTCCACGAGGGTCTCGGCCGTGTAGCGGCCAATGCCGCGGCTCGCTCCGAGGATGATCGCCTTCCGTCCTGCCAGTCCGAGATCCATCTCGCACCTCCTGAGCGCGTAGGGTAGAGGTTCGCGCCGCAACAGGCGGCGGGGGGAGGCCGGATGGCACGGGTGACGGTCCGGCCCTTCGAGCGCGGCGACCTCGACGGGGCAGCGGCGCTAGTGGCGGAAGCGCACCGGCGCGACCGCGAGCGTCACCCCGTGCTCGTCGAGTCGCTCGCGGACGAGGGCGAGGCGCGGAAGATGCTGGTGGAGTGGCTCGAGAACGAGCGAACGGACGGGGCGGCGGCGGTCGATGGCGACGTGCTGGCGGGGTTCGCCATGGGGGAGCGATTGGCGGGGGCGGCGCCCGACAGCTACATGGGGCAACTCGCGCACCCTCGCACGATCAGGATGGGCCCCCGGGACCAGGCCGTTGCGGCAGGCTATGACGCCAGGGCGGTGTGCCGGCTGCTCTACCGTGAACTTGCGGGGGCGTGGGTGGCGGCGGGCTACTACAACCACTCCGTGCACCTCATCGAGGGGGAGGAGCGGCTGCAGGATGCGTGGTTCAACCTGGGATTCGGGCGAACCGTGTCGATGGCGGTGCGGGAGGGGACGGGGCCGGTGGCGGGGGTGGACGCCGGAGACATCGAGATACGGGAGTGCGGGAGCGAGGACGCGGAGGTGCTGGTGGGGCTCGCGCGGACGCTCGGGCTGCACCACATCGGACCGCCCATGTTCATGTACTGGCCAGTCCTGCCCGAGAACAACGCGATGGCGCGAACCCTCTTCTCGTCGCTGCTGGAAGACGAAGGGAACCCCCACTTCGTGGCGTACCGCGGGGGCGAGCCGGTCGGGCTGACGAGCTTCCTCAAGCAGGGGTTCTTCCCGCCCTATGTGAGTGCAGAGAAGAACGTGTACCTGTTCATGGGGATCGTAGAGCCGGAGGCGCAGGACGGGGGCGTGGGGCGGGCGCTGCTCGACCGGGGGATGGCGTGGGCGCGGGAGGAAGGGTACGAGCGCTGCTCGCTGCACGTGCTCTCGGCGAACTACAGCGGCGAACCGTTCTGGTTCGCGAACGGATTCGCGCCCGTCGAGTACACGCTGGAGCGGCAGATCGACGAGCGCGTGGCGTGGGCGGCGGGTGCGTAGCGGGCGGTCAGCGCAGGAGTCCCCTAAGATTCCCGGCACGACAGGAGGTACGTATGCCCGAATTCAAGACCGTGCTGTACGAAAACCTGACACCCGAGATCGTGCGGGTGCGAATGAACCGTCCGGAGGCGCGCAACGCGCAGGACCTGCAGCTGACCTACGACCTGAACGACGCGTTCGACGCGGCCAACCAGGACGACCAGGTGAAGGTCATCATCCTCAGCGGCGAGGGGCCGCACTTCAACTCCGGCCACGACATGCGCGGTGGCACCGGGGCCACGCGCGCCGACTTCAAGCCGGTGGGCACGTGGGCGAACTTCGACGCGCCCGGCGCGGAGGGCGCGATGGCGGGCGAGGAGGAGATCTACCTCCAGATGTGCCGCCGCTGGCGCAACCTGCCCAAGCCGATGATCGCCGAGGTGCAGGGCAAGACCATCGCCGGCGGCCTCATGCTGGCCTGGGTCTGCGACATCATCATCGCCTCCGACGACGCCGAGTTCCGCGACCTCGTCGTGGGCTGGGGCATCCCGGGGGTCGAGTACTTCGCCCACCCGTGGGAGTTCGGCCATCGCCTCGCCCGCCAGATGCTCTACACGGGCGACTGGGTGAGCGCCCAGCGGTGCTACGAGGCAGGCATGGTGAACGAGGTCGTGCCGCGCGACGAGTTGAGCGAGTACGTCGAAGACTTGGCGCGCAAGATCGCGGAAAAGCCGTCCTTCGGCCTGAAGATCACGAAGGAAGCGGTCAACCAGACGCAGGACGCGCAGGGTCTGTGGACGGCCCAGCAGGCCGTGTTCATCATGCACACGCTCGCGCACACGCACTGGCGCGACGTGAACGACAGCGGCATGCCGCTCTACACGGGCGAGGGGGCTGCGGCCATCCCCGGCCGGCAGGCGGCGGCCGCCAACTAGCAACTCGACCGTCGCGAGGGGGTGGCTGACGCCACCCCCTCGTTCGTACGGCGACCCCCAACGACGTGTAGGCTCGCCAACCGGAGCAGCGCGATGAGCAACGACCTCGGCCAGGAACTGGACCGGCTGGCGATCATGGACCTGCTGATCCGTTACGCGAGGTCGGTCGACAGCCACGACTTCGAGACGATGCGCTCCTGTTTCGCCGACGACCTCATCTTCCTGAACATCGGCTCGCCGGACGCCCAGCACGGGGGCGACACCTATACGGAGACCATCCGCCGGCTGCTCCTGCCCTTCGGGGCCACGCAGCACCTGCTCGGCAACCAGGTCGTCGCATTCGACGGGGACGCGGCGCACGTCGAGACCGACCTCCAGGCGACCCACTTCATTGCCAACGACCCGGACACCATCATGACGCTCTGGGCCACCTACGTGGACGACATGACGCGGGTCGGGGACGACCACGAGTGGGTCATCACGCACCGCGACCTGCGGACGCGGGGCACGCAGCGAACGACCAACGCCGCTTGAGGAGAGAGCCATGCTGATCAAGGCCGACGAGTACCCGTTCCACCAGATCGCGGAGTCGTTCGCGGCGGTGCACACCTCGGATAAGCACTGGAACGACGGGCACTACATCTGCCTGTGCGACATGGACGGGAACGTGTCGCTCGTCTCGACGGTGCGGCTCTACCAGAACACGAACGTGCTCGACGGGTTCGTGTGCATCCGGCACGAGGGGATGCAGTACAACATCCGCGTGTCGCGGCAGCTGCGGCCGGACTTCGAGTACCGCGTCGGGCCGCTGCGGGTGGAGTTGGTGGAACCGATGAAGGCGATCCGGCTGGTGCTGGAGCCGAACGACTACGGCATCTCCTGCGACATCGTCTGCCACACGGTGGGGCGGCCGTACCACGGTCCGCTCAGCACGAACCGGATCGACGGGTGGCTGCTGATGGAGCGCATGACGTACGAGGTGGCGGGTCGCGCGGAGGGGTGGATCGAGGTGGCGGGGAAGCGCTTCGAGCTGACGCCGGAGCGGTCGGGGGTGTTCCGGAACCACTCGTGGGGGGTCCTGCGGGGCCGGGGCGGACCGCCCATGCACGCCTCGCCTCAGCCACAGGTGACGCGCCCGACGGGATTGCGGAACTGGGTGCTCTACACGATGCCGGACCACGCCGGGTTCTACGAGTTCATCGAGGATCCGGACGGGACGAAGTGGTCGGGCGCGATCGCGAACGTCGATGGCTCCTGGAACAAGATGACGGGCGAGATCCTGCACGAGGACCGCGAGGTCTTCGTGACGGACGTCGACCACGACCTGACGTTCTACGAGGGCACGAGCCGCATCAGCGGGGGCAGCATCGCGATCCACGACTCGGAGGGAGTCACGCGCGAGTTCGAGATCGAGGACATGGGCTGGGTGTACTGCCAGGGCGGGGGTTACTTCGGCGGCTTCAACGACCGGCTGGGGCAGGGGGCCTACCGGGGCGAGTACCACGAAGAGGGCGAGGTCTGGGACTGCACGCACCCGGTCAAGATCATCAACAGCGAGGGGGAGGAGGAGGAGTACCCGACGGTGCTGGCGGAGAGCTTCGTGCTGCTGAAGAGCGGCGACCAGGTTGGGTCGGCGCACTTCGAGTGCGCGGCCTTCGGGGCGGTTCCGAAGTACGGCCTGACGGGGAAGGGCGGCGGCTAGGAGGCCTTCTGATCGACGCGGAAGGCGAGGGTGGCAGCCTCCTCGCCGTCGATGGAGGCTCGGACCTCGTACTCGCCCGCGTGCTCGAACGTGAGGGGGAGATTGACGGCGATGGGGTGGGGCTGGGAGGCACCCTGGGGAAGACCGGCGCTGCGTCCTACCTCGAAGCGAGCGTCGATCCTGGCGAGCTCGGCCTGACCCTCCTCGCGGATGATGCGGACCACGAGCTCGTGGGGGGCGTTGGTCTCGTGCCACTCGACGCGGGGGGAGACGGCAATCGCGATGGTGCGGCTGACGGGCAGGGGCTCATGGGCGTTGATAGTCGTCCAGCCGCCACCCTGCACGTAGATCTTGCCGTTGATGACCTCTGCCCAGTCGGCGAGGATCAGATAGTCGATGTCCACGCGGTGACCCGCTCCTTACTCCGTAGGCGTGGCCGCCATCGTACTCCGGCTTCAAGGCAGTGCAGTGATGTGGACGGCGGCCAGCGGTTGCCGGCTGTAGGATGAGCCGGCGATGGGCATGTATCGACCGCCGCGGATGAAGTTCGGCATTTTCATGGGGCCGTTCCACCGGCTTGAGGAGAATCCGACGGTCGCGTTCGAGCGGGACCTGGAGCTGCTGGAGCAGCTGGAACGGTTCGACTTCGACGAGGCGTGGATCGGGGAGCACCACAGCGCGGGTTGGGAGATCATCGCCTCGCCGGAGCTGTTCATCGTGGCGGCGGCGGAGCGCACGAAGAAGCTGCGGCTGGCGTCGGGTGTGCTGAGCCTGCCGTACCAGCACCCGCTGATCGTGGCGGATCGGTTCGTGCAACTCGACCACATGACGCGGGGACGGGCGATCCTGGGGATGGGACCGGGGGCGCTGACCTCGGATGCGTACATGCTTGGCATCGACCCGCTGGACCAGCGCCGCATGATGAACGAGTCGCTGGACGTGATCATGCGGCTGTTTCGGGGCGAGGTGGTGACCTGCGAGACGGACTGGTTCCGGCTGCGGGAGGCGCGGCTGCAGATAGCGCCCTACACGCATCCGCACCCACCGATGGCGGTGGCGGCCGGGGGGTCGCCGGCGGGAGCGCAGGCGGCGGGGCGGTACGGCATCGACATGGTGTCGTTCGGGGGACTGAGCGAGGAGAGCGGGAAGGCGCTGTCGCGCACGTGGGGGTGGTACGAGGAGGCGGCGCGGGAGGCGGGGCAGACGGTCTCGCGTGACCAGTGGCGGCTGGGCGTGCCGTTCTTCCTGGCGGACTCGCGCGAACAGGCGATCGCGGAAGCGAAGGAGGGGTATGAGCGGGAGCTGGTGGACTACTTCAGCGGCACGATCACCTCGCGCATGGCGCCGGACGCCTCGACGATCGAGGCGGGGATCGCGGGAGGCGGCGCCATCATCGGGACGCCTGGCGACGCGATCGCGGCGATCGAGGGACTGCTGGAGATGACGGGCGGGTTCGGGGGCTTCCTGGCGCGGGCGCACGAGTGGGGGACGTGGGAGCAGACGGTGCGCAGCTTCGAGCTGTTCTCGCGCTACGTCATCCCGCACTTCCGGGGGCAGCTCGATGCCAAGCGGGGGAGCCAGGAATGGGTGGCGGACACGCCGGAGGCGAAGATCAGCCGGGCGGCGGTCGAGAAAGCGTTCAGCGACGCGGGCATCGATGTCTCGACAGCGGAGGAACAGGCGGCGCGGCGGCGGTAGCAAGAGGCAGGGGGGTGGGGGTAAATGTCTGAGTCGTCAGATATCGTCCCCGCGGGGGTTGCTACCAGTGAGCAGTGTCTCTTCAGCCATGTATTCGATCCTGGCGATCGTCATCGTTGTCATCGTCTTCAGTCCCTGGCTATCACTGCTTCAAGTGCTTGTCCTGGCCACCGTGATATCGGCGATTGCCGCTGTCGTGGCCCCAAGGATCGCGGAGCGCCTCTTCAAGAAGGACGAATAGTCCTCGGCTGCGTTGGTCGGACTAGGAAGGAATCTCGCCTTTGTCGGTGAGGCCCTGGGCGATGGAGTCGCGTTTCGCGCGGGCGTGGGCGCGGGCGGAGGGGGAGTCAGCGGGGTCGGGGGTGAGGCTGCGGGCAGCCACGAGCGCGGGCCACTGGTGGTAGGCGATGCCCTCGCTGGCGTACTCGTAGCACCAGGCGGCGACGGTGGCGGTGCCGGGAGCGATGTCGCTCTCGGTCATGAGGATGGCGTAGACCGCGGCCTCGCGGGCGGCTTCACGGTCGCCGGGCGGGAGGAAGCGCGACAGCTGGTCGAGGGTGGCTTCGGTCTCGGTATCGAACTCTGGCATCAGCGCACCGAGTGGCGGGTTTCGATGTCGCGCCAGCCGGGAGCGTTGACGATGCCCTCGAACTCGTGGAAGTCGACCATGTCATCGCGGCGGGAAGCCGTCGTCTTCGTGTCGTGGAGGGCGCGATAGGTCTCGCCGATGGCCTTGGCCGCGGAGAAGAGGCCGGAGAGGGGATAGACGACCATGGTGAAGCCGATCTCCTGGAGCTCGGCGGCGGTGAGGAGGGGAGTCTTGCCACCCTCGATCATGTTGGCGAAGAGGGGGGTGCCGCGGGGGAAAGCGCCGGCGATGGCGCGCAGCTCGTCGAGGGACTGCGGGGCCTCGACGAATACGAGGTCGGCGCCGGCCTCGTGGTAGAGCTTGCCGCGGCGGATGCCCTCGTCGAGGCCGAGGGGCCCGCGGGCGTCGGTGCGGCCGATGATAACGAGGTCGCTGTCGCCACGAGCCTCGACGGCGGCGTGGAGCTTGGCGACCTGCTCCTCGGCGGGGATGACGCGCTTGTTCTCGAAGTGGCCGCACTTCTTGGGCCACTCCTGGTCCTCAAGGATGATGCCGGCAACGCCGGACTCGACGCACTCGCGGACGGTGCGGATGACGTTCAGGGGGTTGCCGTAGCCGGTGTCCATGTCGGCGACGAGGGGGACGTCGATGGCGCGGACGATGTGGCGGACGCGCTCCATGGTCTCGGACATGGTCAGGAGGCCGATGTCGGGGGCGCCGAGGGCGGAGGCGGAGAAGCCGAAGCCGGTCGTGAAGAGCGCTTCGAAGCCCACTTGCTCGGCGAGGCGCGCGGAGAGGGCGTCGTAGGCGCCGGGGAGGACGACGATCTCGGGGCGGTGGAGCATGGCGCGGAGGGTGCTGGCGTGGTCCATGGGGCCTCCGGGAGTGGACGTGCGGGGACGATACCGCCCCGTCACGAGGGGCGTCGAGGCACCGAGATCAACGAAGCCGGACCCACGGGTCCGGCTCCGGGCTGTGCCTGAACGAGAGGCGGGCTAGCGGTCGGGGCCCTCAAGGTAACCGTCGAGGACCGTGTGCATGTGGCGGATACGGCGCTCGCGGTAGTTGATGAGCAGGCCCTTGTACGAGCGCGAGTTCATGCCCTTCTGAACGCGCGGCAGGTTGTAGGAGTCCTGGTCCATCACGAGGCCGATCGAGATCTCGCCGTGCTTGAACTGGCTGTGCACGGGCCGCGGGGGCCAGTCGGCGCCCTGGGGGATGCGCGCGTAGCTCTGCAGGTCGAAGAACATCTTGTTCGGGTCGGTGGGATGGGGGCGCTGGCGGAAGAAGCCAAAGCCGAGGGCGGTGATGTTGAAGGTGAGGTTGGGGAAGAGGTAGTAGTGGTAGTCGTCCGACATCTGGTCGTCGTTCAGGCCGGAGACATCCATGCCCTGGGCCTCGGCAGCGGCGCGGACGGACTTCTGCATGGCCGGACGGACGTCGTTCATGTCGCCCTCGAACGTGTCGGGGTCGATGCCGGAGCCGCGGAGGAACTCCTTCAGCGGCTGCGTGACCTCGTGCTGGTTCGGATAGCGCGGGCTGACGAGCCCGAACGGGACGAGGTAGCGGTTGTGGCGCTCGTACAGGTCGATCTGCACATGGATGTCGTCGAGCGACTCCAGCAGCTGCGGGTGGATGCCCTGCACGTGGTAGACCTCGTTGAAGGCATCGACGGAAGCCTTCCAGTTGGTATCCCACTCGACCGTCATGTCGCCGACGATCGCGTACTCCTCGAAATGGTAGGGAGCGAGGTGCTCAGCGACGACGCCGAGGAACTCGAGCAGCGGTTCGGCGTCGGGGTTCATGTTGAACCAGACGAAGCCGCCCCACGTGTCGCAGGGCACCTCGATGAGGGCCGTCTCCTGGGGAACGCCCTGAGTGAAGGTGTCCTCATCCGGGACGAACTTCTTCGAACCGTCGAGGTTGAACTCGAAGAAGTGGTAGGCGCACTGGAACGATTCCGCGTGGCCCATGCCCGGGTTCCGGATCTGGTTCCCGCGGTGGGGGCAGACGTTGTAGAAGGCGCGGACCTTGTCCTCCGTCTCGCGGACGATGAGGAAGGACTCGGGGCCAAGCTCGGTGGTGAAGTAGTCACCGACGTTGGGGATGTCGGACTCGCGGCCGGCCATGTTCCAGACCCGGGTCCACATGCGCTCCCACTCGAGCTCCATGTACTCCTTCGAGGTGTAGCGCTCCTTGGGGATGAGCTCGGTGCCCATCGAGGGCTCGGGGGCCTTCTCGGTGGGGGTGACATACCCGGTTTCGATAACCATGCAGTGGCTCTCCAGCAGCGCGCGGCGCCCGGGCGCGGCAACGCTCAGTGATACCGGCAATGCTACGCCAGCGGTGGTCGGGGCGCGAGGGGAGGGGGAAAGTGGAGGCGGATTACCGCGGGGCGATGCATCGTCTCGTCGAAGTAGCACTCGACGGCCTCGCGGACACCCTCCTGCAGTTCCTCGACCGTATCGCCCTGGGTGTGAATGCCATAGCCGAGAGCAGTGGCGGAGTATCCACCATCGCTCTCGTCCTCACTCACCTTAAAGACGATCTCGGTTGGGCTCGTCATGGATGGCGCCTCCATTCCTACCCTAGCGCCCCGCAAAGGGCTCGGCTCCCGCGGGCTACCGAGCCTCCCCGGTGTCGCCGCGGAGAAAGGCGGTGATGACCTCGGCGGCGCGGGGGTCCTGCCAGAAGAAGCCGTGGCCGCCCTCGAACTCCTCGTAGCGAGCGGTCGCGACCTGTCCCGCGATGGCGCGGCTGTTTCCGGGTGGCGCGATGCCGTCGTAGGTGCCGGCGCAGATGAGGACGGGCATGGCGAGGGTGGGGAGGCGATCGAAGACGTCGTGATGGACGCGCGCTTCGAGCTGGAGGCGGGCGCCGAGCTCGCGCCGGGGCTCGTCGGCGCCGATGCGGGCCATCTGGCGGCGCTGGTCGAGGAGGGCATTGAGTTCGGCGGCATTCTCCTGTTCCCACTCGGGCGTGACGCGCGTGTCACTCAGGCGTATCTGGGTGCGCATGCGGGTCTCGGGTTCGAGGTCCTGGAGCTCGTGCAGGGGGTATGAGGGATTGCCCTTGCCACCGCTCGATGTGCAGTTCAGAACGAGTCTCTCGACCCGGTCGGGGAACGTGACGGCGAACTCCTGCGCGACCATGCCCCCGAACGACGTGCCCATGACCATGCAGCGGTCCCAACCGAGGGCGTCGAGCAGGGCGGCGGCGTCCGCGGCGTAGCCGGCCATGCTGTAGGGGCCGTCGGGGATGCTGGTCTGGCCGAGTCCCCGCTGGTCGTAGGAGAGGATGGTGAAGCCCTCGCCGAGGAAGGAGGCGAGGCCGGGGCGGCGGCGGAGATCGCCGCCGGTGCCGCTGATGTTGAGGACGCGCGGGCCCTCTCCCTGGAGCTCGTAATAGACGTCGATGTCGCCGGCGCGGACGAAGGGCATCGGGCGTTAGCCCTCGTGCCACTCGGCGTCGAAGACGCGGGCGGCGGGGCCGGCCATGAAGACCGAACCCTGGCCGTCCCAGGAGAGCTGGAGGTCGCCCCCGGGGAGGGAGTCGGTGATGGAGTCTCCGGTGCGCCCGGTGAGGCGCCCGGCGGCGCAGACGGCGGAAGCGCTGGTGCCAGAAGCGAGCGTGATGCCAGCGCCGCGCTCCCAGACCCGGTGACGGACGTGCTCGCGGTTCACGACCTGCACGACCTGGAAGTTGGTGCGGTTGGGGAAGAGGGGGTGGTGCTCGACCTGGGGGCCGATGCGCTCGAGGGGGAAGTCGTCGACGTCGCCATCGAGCCAGTGGATGGCGTGGGGGTTGCCCATGCTCGCGAGGGTGAGGCGCAGCTCCATGCCGTCGACCTCCAAGGGGTGGTCGATGACGGGACCGGGGCCGGGGACGTCGGCGGGGAGGGAGACGGGGTCGAAGCTGGGCGGGCCCATATCGACGCGGGCAGCGCTGACGGCACCGTTCTCACGGAAGAGCTGGAGGGTGAGGACGCCGGCGAGCGTCTCGATGGTGACGGACTCGATGTCGGCGGGGACCATGCCCTCCTCGACGGCGTACTTCGCGAGGCAGCGGATGCCGTTGCCGCACATCTCCGCCTCGGAGCCGTCGGCGTTGAACATGCGCATGCGAAGGTCGGCCACGTCGGATGGGAGGGCGAGGATGAGGCCGTCGCTGCCGACGCCGAAATGCCGGTCGCTGACCTGCCGGGCGATGGCAGACCAGTCCTGTTCCGCCTCAGGGCGGACGTAGACGTAGTCGTTGCCGAGTCCGTGCATCTTGGTCACGCGCATGTTGGCGAGTGTACAACCGACCGACGGGGAGGACGGTCGTTAGCTGGGCTCGAGGAACTCCACAAGCGACTCGCCCGCGCCTTCGGCGTCGGTCGCCCAGGCGATGCGGGGGTCCTGGGGGCGGAACCACTGGCGCTGGCGGCGGGCGAGGCGCTTGGTCGAGCGCTTGGTGAGCTCGATGGCCTTGTCGCGGGTGATCTCACCGCGGAGCTCGCGGAGGGCTTCGGCGTAGCCGATGGAGGAGAGGGCGGAGGCGTCCGGGGGGACGCCGGCGTCGAGGAGGGCCTGCGTTTCGTCCACGAGGCCGGTGGCGAACATGGCCTCGGTGCGGCGGTTGATGCGCCAGATCACCTCCTTCTCCTCGCACTGGACGCCGAGGATGCGGAAGTCGAAGTCGGGGACGCCCTTCTTCTGCCAGTTGGTGATAGGCCTGCCGGTTACCTCGTAGACCTCGAGGGCGCGGATGACGCGACGGACGTTGCGGGCATCGATGCGATCGGCGGCCTCGGGGTCGACAGCGCGGAGGCGGGCGTGGAGCGTCTCGGGGCCGTCGCGTTCGGCGACAGCGGCGAGTTCGGCGCGGAGGGGGGGTTGGGGGGCGACATCGGGCACCTGCCAGGCCTCCAGGAGCGCCCAGACGTACTGGCCCGTGCCGCCGACGAGCCAGGCAAACTCGGCGCGCGCCCAGATGGCTTCCAGCGTTGTGAGTGCGTCACGGCGGTAGAGAGCGAGGCTGTAGGCGTCGGCGGGGTCGGCGATGTCGTAGAGGTGGTGGGGAAGGAGGGAGCGCGTCTCGGGGGAGGGCTTGGCCGTGCCTACGTCCATGCCGCGGTAGACCTGGCGGCTGTCGGCGTTGACGACCTCGCCGCCGAAGCGTTGGGCGAGCGCTAGGGCGAGGGCCGACTTGCCGGCGGCAGTCGGACCGACGACGGCGACGAGCCGCCGCACGGGGTCAGCCCGCGGCCGCGACGATGGCGGCGAACTGCTCGGCCTTGAGGGAGGCGCCGCCGACGAGCGCGCCGTCGATGTCGGGCTGGGCGAGGAGTTCGGCGGCGTTGCCGGGGTTCACGCTGCCGCCGTACTGGACGCGGATGGCGTCGGCAGCAACGCCGCCGAGCTCGCGGAGGAGGCTACGGATGAGGGCGCAGGCTTCCTGGGCCATTTCGGGGGTGGCGGTCTGGCCGGTGCCGATCGCCCAGACGGGTTCGTAGGCGACGGTCACACGGGCGCTCAGGTCCAGGCCGGCGAGACCGCGGCGGACCTGGCGGTCGAGAACATCGGCCATCTCGCCGGCCTCGCGCTGGGCCAGCGTCTCGCCGACGGCAACGATGGGGTCGAGGGGGGAGGCGAGGACGGCGGCGGTCTTACGGTTTACGGACTCGTCCGTTTCGCCGAAGAGGGCGCGGCGCTCGCTGTGGCCGACGATGGCGTAGCGGCAGTACGACTCGAGGGCGGCCACGCTCACCTCGCCGGTGAAGGCGCCGGAGGCCTCCCAGTACACGTCCTGAGCGCCGACGGCGACCTCGCTGCCGGCAACGGCGTCGCGGACGGCGGCGAGGTGGGGGAAGGGGGGGCAGACGGCAATGTCGCAGGGAGCGCCAGCGGTCGCCTCGGCGACGCCGCGGGCGAGCTCGGCGGCTTCCGCCTCGGTCGTGTTCATCTTCCAGTTGCCGGCGATGAAGGGACGGCGCATGGCGTTCTCCTAGGCTCCGTACTTCTGCAGGCGGCCGGCGTGGGCCATGGCGAGGGGCATGGCCTCGACGGCGGGGAAGATGCCGAGGCTGCCACCGAGGCATTCGCGCTCGGTGAAGTGCTGAACGCTTCCGCCTCGAGCGAAGGGGGAGTGGAGGAGGAAGGGCACGGGGTGCCAGGAGTGGGCGGCCATGAGGGCAGGGGTGGAGTGGTCGCCGGCGACCATCAGCACGTCGGCGCCGAGGTCGGTAAGGCCGGGCACGTGCGCATCGAACTCCTCGAGGGCGTGCACCTTGGCGATGAAGTCGCCGTCCTCACCGGCGGCGTCGGTTTTCTTGTAGTGGATGAAGAAGTAGTCGAACTCGTCCCAGCGCTCGCGGGCGACGGCGAGCTGCTCTTCCATGCCGCCGGGGCAGGCGAGGGCGCGCATCCCCGCGAGCTTCGCTAAGCCACGGTACATGGGGTAGACGGCCAGCGCGGCGGCGCGGAGACCCCACACGTCCTCGATCTGGGGGAGGGAGGGGTACTTCGCGAAGCCGCGCAGGGTGAGGCCGTTGGCAGCCTCCTCGTCCGCGAGGAGCTCACCGGCCTTCGCGACGAACTCGTTGACGAGGGCGGCGGTGCGCTCGCCGGCGTCGTCGCCGCCTTCCGCCGGAACGGGCGGCACGCCTTCGCGCTGCGGGTCCGTGGTCGTGACGTCTTCGCCAAGGCCGGGGGCGCGCAGGACAAGGACGAATCGGTAGTCGCGGACGGGCTCGACGAACAGCTCGGCGCCATCGACCTCAATGGCGCCAAGACGTTCGACAAGGGGGGCCGACTTCTCGCTGGCGATGCGGCCCGCGCGGCGGTCGCTGATGTTGCCGTCGGCGTCGAGCGTGCAGAAGTTGCCGCGGGCGGCGACGTCATCGGGGCCAAGCTCGAAGTCGATGCCGACGGCCTCAAGGACGCCGCGGCCGATGTCAAACCGATAGGGGTCGTAGCCGAAGAGCGAAAGGTGGCCGGGACCGCTGCCCGGCGTAATGCCCACGCCGACGGGCATGGTGAGGCCGACGTCGGAGTTTTCGGTGAGGCGATCGAGGTTCGGGGTGTCGGACTGCTCCAGTTCGCTCCGTTCGGTCTCGGGCCGGGCCATGCCGCCAAGGCCATCGAGCACGCAGAGCACGACCTTGGATTCGGCAGGCTGTTGCAGTTTCGCGGCGAGGTCGAGGTCCATGCAGCGATCTTACGGGCGCGATGGGGGAGGGTCGAAATCAGGCGTCGAGCAAGGCGGCGACGCCGGGGAGCTCGCGGCCCTCGAGCATCTCGAGGGAGGCGCCCCCGCCCGTCGAGACGTGCGTGAAGCTTTCGGCGAGGCCGGAGCGAGCGACGACGGCGGCGGTCTCACCGCCGCCGACGACCGTCGTGGCGTCGAGTTCGGCGAGGGCACGGGCAAGGCCGAAAGAGCCGCCTGCGAACTGCTCGATTTCGAAGACGCCCAGGGGCCCGTTCCAGACAACGGCGGCGGCACCGGAGAGAGCGGCCTCGAACGAGTCGAGCGTGGCCGGTCCGACGTCGAGAATCATGCGGTCGGGAGGGAAGGCGTCGATGGGAACGGTGTCAGCTTCGGCTTCGGGGGAGAGCTTCGCGGCGACGACGGCATCCTCGGGGAGGCTGACGGTCACGCCGGCGGCCTCGGCGCGGGCAAGGATGTCGCGGGCCATATCGAGCAGGTCGTCCTCCACGAGCGAGGCGCCCACGTCGACGCCCTTCGCCTTGAGGAAGGTGTTGGCCATGCCGCCCCCGACGATGAGGCGGTCGAGCTTCGGCAGGAGGTGGTCGATGGCCGCGATCTTGGTGCTGACCTTGGCTCCACCGACGATGGCGGCGAAGGGCCGGGGCGGATCGGCGACGAGGGAGCCGAGGTAGAGCACTTCCTTCTCCAGGAGCAGGCCGGCGACGCCGGGGAGCAGGTTCGCGACCCCGACTGTGGAGGCGTGGGCGCGGTGAGCGGCGCCGAAGGCGTCGTTCACGTAGACGGTTGCGAGCGTGCCGAGGACGGCGGCGAAGACGCGGTCGTTGGCCTCTTCCTCGGGGTGGAAGCGCAGGTTTTCCAGGAGGGCAACTTCGCCGGCCGCGAGGGCCTGGGCGACCTCCACGGCAGGAGCGCCGATACAGTCTTCGGCGAAGGCGACGGGTTGGCCGAGCAGTTCGGCGAGGCGTTCGCCCACTGGGGCGAGGCTGAGGTCGGGATTGCGCTCGCCCTTCGGACGACCGAGGTGGGAGCAGACGAGGACGGAGGCGCCGCCCGCGACGAGGTACTGGATGGTCGGCAGGGACTCGCGGACGCGGGTGTCGTCGGCGACGGCGCCGTTGTCGAGGGGCACGTTGAGGTCGGCGCGCAGCAGGACGCGCTCTCCCTGGATGTTGATGTCGCGCACAGTCTGCTTGCCGATGCCGTCTGCGGTCACCCGTTTACTCCCGCGCGCCGCACAACCTCGATCTCGGCGAGGCCGAGGTGTCCGGCGATCGTCGCCGCCGGGAGCGCGCCCTCGCGAAGGATACGGGGCGGGGTGACGCTGCAGTCGATGACGCTGGAGTCGAGGCCGTGGGAGGTGGGGCCGTCGTCGATGGCGATGGCGCAGTGCTCGCCGAGGGAGGCGAGGGCGTCCGCGCAGGTGGTGGGGCTGGGGTCGCCGTGGCGGTTTGCGCTGGAGGCGGCAAGGGGGGCGCCCAGCCCAGCAAGGACGGCCTGGAGGGTGTCCACCGGGGGCATGCGGACGCCGACGGTGCCGCCGCCAGCGAGGGCGGGGCTCGACCAGCCTTCGGCGGCGGGCGTGATGATGGTCCAGGGGCCGGGGCCGAAGCCGTCGATGAGGCGGGAGGCGTCAGGGCTGAGGTGGGCGTAGGGGAGGAGGGAGGCGGGGTCGGCGGGGAAGAGGAGCTGGAGGGGCTCCGCGGGGCTCTTGCGCTTAGCCTCGTAGAGGGCGCGCACGGCGTCGTCGCGGCGGATGTCGGCGGCGACCCCATAGACCGTGTCGGTGGCGAGGATGACTAGGCCACCCGCACGCAATGCGGCGACGGTCCGGGCGATGGATTGCGAGGAAGGTTCAGAAGCGGGAGGGGAACCCATGAATTCGTTGACCAAACTATACAGTTTTGCTAGCTTCCGATGACGGAGCGCTGAGCAGATTTGGCCGAAACCCTGACCGAAGCGGAAAACACGATCACCTCGCGTTCGCCCCATGCGGCCATCGTCGTCGTCGATTTCGGCTCGCAGTACAGCATGCTGATCGCGCGCCGTATCCGCGAGCTGAACACCTACTGCGAGGTCATTCCCTACAACGCTCAGGCGTCCGTTCTAGATCATCTCGACGTGCGCGGCTTCGTCCTCTCGGGCGGGCCGAACAGCGTCTACGAACCGGACGCGCCGCGCGCCGCGGACTGGGTGTTCGAGTCGGGGCTGCCGGTGCTGGGCATCTGCTACGGGATGCAGCTCATGGCGGACCAGCTCGGGGGCAAGGTGGGGCCGGGACGGGAGCGCGAGTTCGGCCCGGCGACGATCACCGCCTCCGTGAACGCGCCGCTGTTGGCGGGGCTTCCCGCCGAGCTTGACGTCTGGATGAGCCATGGCGACCGCATCGAGGAGCTGCCGGCGGGATTTGCGTCACTGGCGGTCTCCGAGAACTCTCCAATCGCTGTGATGGCGGATATCGAGCGGGGGTATTACGGCCTGCAGTTCCACCCGGAGGTGGTCCACACGCCGCGGGGCGGAGAACTGATTGCGAACTACGTGCGCGGGGTGTGCGGGGCGGAGGCGGACTGGACGCCGGGCAACTTCATCGAGGAGACGGTCGCGGCGATCCGGGCGCAGGTGGGGGACGGGCAGGTGATCTGCGGACTCTCGGGCGGGGTGGATAGCGCGGTGGCGGCGACGCTCGTGCATCGCGCCATCGGGGACCGGCTGACGTGCATCTTCGTCGACAACGGGCTGTTGCGGGCGCGGGAGGCGGAGGAGGTGGTCGACACGTTCGAGCGCAACCTGCACATGAACCTGCGGCACATCGACGCACGTGACCGCTTCCTTTCGGCGCTGGCGGAGGTGACGAATCCGGAGACGAAACGCATCCGCATCGGGAACACGTTCATCGAGGTGTTTGAGGCGGAGGCGAAGACGATCGAGGGGGCGCACTTCCTCTGCCAGGGGACCCTGTACCCGGACGTCATCGAGAGCGCCTCGCACGGGGCGGGATCGGCACGCATCAAGAGCCACCACAACGTCGGGGGGCTGCCGGAGCGCATGGACCTGGAACTGGTCGAGCCGCTGCGCTTCCTGTTCAAGGACGAGGTGCGGCGGATCGGGGCCGAGCTGGGGCTCCCGGACGAGATCCTGTGGCGGCAGCCGTTCCCGGGGCCGGGGCTGGCCGTGCGCATCATCGGCGAGGTGATGGAGGAGAAGGTGGCCGTGCTGCAAGCGGCCGACGCGATATTCATGGAAGAGGTTCGCGCCGCCGGGCTCTACCGCGACCTGTGGCAGAGCTTCGCGGTGCTGACGGACACGCGCACGGTGGGCGTGATGGGGGACTTCCGCACGTACGGCTTCGCGGTGGGGCTGCGAGCGGTAGTGGCGGAGGACGCGATGACGGCGGACTGGGCGCGCCTTCCCTACGACCTGCTGGCGCGCGTCTCGAACCGCATCGTGAACGAGGTCGACGCCGTGAACCGAGTCGTCTACGACATCACGAGCAAGCCGCCGGGGACGATCGAGTGGGAGTGAGGGGCTAGTGGGCGCACGGGTGCTGCTGGTTGGACAGGGGGCGCGCGAGCACGCGGTCGCTTGGAAGCTGAGCCAGAGCCCGGAGGTCGATGCGATTTATGTCGCGCCGGGGAACGGCGGGACCTCGCAGGTCGCGACGAACGTGCCCATCGGGCCGCGCGACATCGAAGGGCTCGTACAGGCGGCGGCGGACCTGAGCATCAACTTCTACCTGGCGACGATGGACGACCCCCAGCCGCTGGGGCTCGTCGACCGGCTGCGCGAGCGGGGGCTTCCCTGCTACGGTCCGACGGCGGACGCGGCGCAGATCGAGGCGAGCAAGGCGTGGTCGAAGCAGTTCATGGTCGACCACGGGATCACGACGGCCTCGCACCGAACGTTCTCGGACCACGGGGAGGCCGTGGCCTATGTGGAATCGCTTCCGGAGGGGCCGCTGGTGGTGAAGGCGAGCGGACTGGCGGCGGGCAAGGGCGCGCTCGTGTGCGACGACCACGAGGGGGCGCTGGCGGCTCTCGACCTGATCATGGTGAAGCGCGAGTTCGGCTCGTCCGGTGACCAGGTCGTGGTCGAGGAGTGCCTGCAGGGGTGGGAGACGAGCGCGCACGCCATCTGCGACGGCGAGACGGCCGTCATGACGCCCTCATCGACGGACTACAAGCGTGCGCTGACGGGCGGCCTCGGACTCAACACTGGCGGGATGGGCGCGTACAGCCCGAGCGCCGACGTGACGGCGGAGATGACGGCCGCCATCGACCGGGACGTGGTGCAGCCGACGATCGCGGGGATGGCGGCGCTGGGGCGGCCCTTCAACGGCACGCTCTACCCGGGCCTGATGATTACGGAGGCGGGAAACTACGTGCTCGAGTACAACGCGCGCCTCGGCGACCCCGAGGCGCAGATCCTGATGATGCGGCTCGAGAGTGACTTCTTCACGATCTGCTCGGCCGCAGCGGCCGGGAAGCTCGCCTCGGTCGACATCGAGTGGTCAGACGAGCCCGCCGTGGGCGTGGTCGTGGCGAGCGGCGGGTACCCGGAGTCGTACACGACGGGCCACCTGATCGGGGGGCTCGACGACATCGACGAGGACGTGCAGGTGTTTCACGCGGGCACGAAGGAGACGCCCGAGGGCGTGATCACGAACGGAGGGCGCGTCCTGACCGTGACCGCGCGGGGGCCGACGCTCGCGGCGGCGCGGGCGAAGGCCTACGACAACGCCCGCCGGATGAGGTTCGAAGGCGCGTACATGCGCGAGGACATCGCACAGATAGAGGAGACGGAATGAGCAAGTCACTGGTGGCGATCCTGATGGGTTCGAAGAACGACATGTCCGCCATGGAGGCCACGGAGAAGATCCTGGACTCGCTCGGCATCCCGTACGAGACGCACGTGATGTCGGCGCACCGCAACCCGGAAAAGGTGCACGATTTCGCGAAGAGCGCCCGCGACGCGGGGATCGAGGTGTTCATCTGCGCGGCGGGCGGGGCGGCGGCCCTCCCCGGGGCCGTCTCGGCGTTGACGACGGTGCCGGTGATCGGCGTACCCCTGGCGACGAGCGAGGTGGCCGGTGGGCAGGACGCCATCCACGGGGTGCTGCAGATGCCGCCCGGCGTGCCGGTGGCAGGGGTCGCGGTCGGAGGCTGGGGGGCGCGCAACGCGGCCTACCTCGCGGCCTCGATCCTCTCGCTCGCACATGAGGACATCCGGGAAAGCTACACGGCCTTCCGCGAGCAGCAGTCCCGCTAGGTTCCCGGTTTCTCCAGCGCTCGCGCGACCGCCTTGCGGACGGCCTCGCCGTGCTCGTCGAGGGCGGGGGCGCGGTTGCGGGACGGCTGGCCAGCGAGCGGGACAAGGGGTCCGGGGTGGTCCATGGGGCGGCCGCTGGCGGTGACGATGCGGTCGAGGGGCCAGGAGGGCTCCGGGCGACCTCCGGCAATGGCGTCGTCGAGGGTGGTGAGGGCGGGGCCGGTTTCGCCGGTGCGTAGCGTCTCGACGAGGGTGTAGGAGAGCGCCGCCACCTGCCCGATGTCGAGCAGGGCCGCGCCCTCGCCGCCACCGAGGCGGCGGCGGGCCAGCTCACGCAAGACGGCGAGGAAGGCGGTGATCGCGCCGATAGGGTCGCCGTAGGGGTAGCCGGAGTTGGCGGCCTTCCCACCGCCCAGGGCTGAGGCGTAGCCGGAAGCGACCTCGAAGGACCAGCCCATGCCCCGGAGGGCCGCAAGCGGCCCGACCGTCTCGTAGCCGGGCAGGGAGACGGCGATGACGTTCGGGCTGCGGGCGGCGACGTCGGCGAAGGCGAGGGCGGCGCGATCGCGGGCGCCCTGGGAGAGGTTCTCGATGCGGATGTCGCAGGCGCCCAGCAGCGCCTCGAGGAGGGCGCGGTCGGCGGGGTCGCGGAGGTCCATCGTCATCGAGCCCTTGCCGAGGTTGATGGGCTCGAAGGTCCAGGAGATGCCCTCGTCGCGGAGGTTGCCGGTTACACGCCAGAAGTCGCCGCCGATGGGCTCGCACTTGATGACGAGGGCCCCGTAGTCGGCGAGGAAGCGGGCCGCGAGCGGTCCCGCCCAGTGTTGCGTCACCTCGACGACCACGAGACCCGACAGCGGTCCGGCGACGGGCGGGGGGAGGGCGGCGGCGAGCGCGGTGCGGAGTGCTTCGCGGCGGGGGTGGCGTTCGCCCTCGACGGTGGCGTGCTCGACGCGAAAGGGGGCGCCCGGCGCGAGCTCGCCGTCGGGGCCAACTGCGATGGCGCCGCGGCGGTGGAGGTAGGGGGAGGCGGGGAGGGCGGCGATGGGGAGGACGGCGGCGTAGGGGAGGCCCGCCTCCTGGGCGATGCGCACAACCTCGTCGACGGGGCGGGCGCGGAACCAGGGCGCGGCGGCCTCCCAGATGGCGGCGCCGTTCTCGCGGCGCGACTCGACGGTGGGGTGCTCATCGACGAGGTCGTCGCGGCCGATCATGGCGCAGAAACGGGGCCACTCGGTGGGGACGGCCTGGTAGGCGCCGACCTCACCATCGGCGCAGGGCACGATGCCGAGGGGGTAGGTGATGCGGCTGGGGGGCCGCACGGGGGAGCGCATCACGCCCACGGAGAGGGCGGAGACGACGGGCATGATGATGTGCAGGGCCAGTTGCTCGACATCGATGCGGGCGGGGCCGGGGCGGTCGCCGGCGGCGAGCGAGAGCGCCTGCAGCAACGCCGCCGAGGTGGCGACCTCGGCGACGACGGTCGCGATGTGACCCTCGGGGGGCATAAGGCCCTGGCCGGGGTGGTCGAGGGTGGGGTTGCGGGCGCCGACGGTGCGGCGGGCGCGGTCGAACGCGTCGGCGGTGGCGGCGAGGCCCACGCAGGCGTCCGCCTCCGGCGCCGGTGTGTCCCCGTCGTCGTGAACGGAGACCGTGAGGTTGCCGGCGGCAGGCTCGGTGGCGATGCCAAGCGCGCCGAGCAGCCGCGTAAGCGGCGTAGCGACGCGCGAACGCGTACGCACGAGCACGGTGAGGGGGAGGGGTTCGAAGGTCATGTGGCGCTACGGTAGCGGAGTCAGGGTACGGAGGGGGAGGGGCTAGCTGGCTTTCGCGGACTTACGGCGACGCCGGGGTGGAGGGGTGGCCTCGGGCGCCTCCTCAGCAGGGGCAGCGCTGGCGCCTTCCAGGGCGTCGAGCGCCCGCACGATGACCTCGCACATAGTCAGGTTCCCAGCACTCGCAGCTCTCTCCAGGCGGATGAACGTCTCGAAAGGAAGACTCAACGTGAGTGAAACGCCGGCGTCCTCGGCTACCTTCAGCGGAACCGAAACCAATGGAGCATCGGAGTCGTCCCGGGCAGCCTCCGCGTCAGCGATGAGCTGACGTTCCTCCTCAGGACTCAGCTTGCTCATCCTCGCAGTCTACGTGCCCAGCCCCACCACGACTAACAACACTGAGAGTGTCCGGGAAGACTGTTCCGTGTTGCTGCTTCAGGTAAACCACACCCGCTTCGCCGATGGAGACGACCTCAGCTTCTCCTCTGACGACGGAATCTCCGCTCACAACATCTCCCCTGTTCAGCCGAAGCTCACTCAGGACCTCTTCCCGCTTTCTCAATCGAAAGTACTCAATCCACGCGCTGGCCTCAGCCTTGGTCTCGGGAAGGGGGATCTGATGGAGTGCCTCCTTAGCGAGTGATTCCAAGTACACCGTCTGCCGAGCGGTAACGGGCTCCTTCTCGCGGAGTCCCAGGGGCCGTGCCAAGGCTTCCTGCAGCCGCGTCGACGCCACAATGCGCGGAAATTCCTCGGGAAGGTCTACCCCGAACATGGCTGCGAGCTTCCTCTGCTCGTCGTCGCTGGGCGATGTGCTGCGACGAATCCATTCAACTGCGCGTTGCCAGCTGGTGTAAGTCGCCGTGGCAGACTCCAGTCTCTAGCGGGGGTAGCAGGTGAGGTTGCCCAGGACGTCGGTGAGACCGGTGACGTCGATGGTGAGGGTGTGCTCCTCCCCGTTGGAGGGGATGACGCGGAAGATGAGGGTTTCGCCGCCGAGGATGCCGGAGATGAAGTCGCCCGGGTACTGCGCAAACGTGGCCATGCCGTGCGTGGCGGGCAGCCAGCGCTCGGACGTGGGCTCACTGCCATCGACACGCCAGACGGCGGCCACGCTCCGGATGGTGGGGATGGGGTTGTGGCGGACGGGAGCGAAGATGGGCTGGTCCCAGTAGACGAGGGCCTGCAGCTCGTCGCCGCGGCAGTAGAGCTGGATGAAGGGGTCGTCGTACTGGGCCGTGGTCCAAACCTTGTCGATCACGGCCTCGCTGCCGAGGATGGCAGAGACGGTCTCGATGTCGTAGATCGGGTCGTAGAGGCGGCTGATGGACCAGTGTCCGGAGGACTGCTGCGTTCCCAGGACGGACTGATCGACCGCGGAGACGCTGAAGGGGAGGACGACGGTGAGGTCGCCGTAGCGGAAGCGCCCGTCCGAGCTGTCGCCGTCGTCGGCGTCGACGGCAATGGTTTCGCTCCAGGCGCTGCCCTGGGTGCGGATGCTGATGTAATTGCGGGACGGGTCGTCGGCGTGTTCCCAGACGCGGACCTCGACGGCGCGGTCGACGGTACGGGTAGCGGCGAAGGCGCCGATAGCGCCGCCGATGGCGATGACGGCGACGAGCGCGGCGATGATCCAGTTCTTCATGGCATACGCCTCCAGCCTCCCCACCCGGCGCAACCCTAGCACACCGCCGGTGCGACAACCGCAAGCACGAGTGTGCCGGGCTTCTACTGGAGCGGGGAGTAGTCCGTCGGGGCGAGGATGCGGTTCTCGATGTGGTGGACGAGGGGGCCGTCCTTCTCGGACTCGGCGCGGACCTGGCGCCACTCGGAGTCGCTCATGAAGGTGGCCCAGGCCTCGTCGCGCTGGGCCATGTCGTCGAAGGCGAGGACGTACCAGAGCTCATCGCTGCGGCCGCCGATAGAGTTGGTCCAGTAGGCGACGTTCTTGATGCCGCAGCGCTCGAAGATGCCGAGCGTGTGGTCGCGGAAGCGGGCCTGGAGGGCGGGGAGCTTGCCGGGGTGGGCGGTGTAGATGCGGAGCTCGTGGATCATGGCGGGGCCTCCTTCAGGGGAAGGGAATTGTACGGGGGTGGTAATAGGGAACGCTGGCCCGACACCCCTGCTGCCGCTAGGCTGACGGGCTATGACGATTAGCCGCGAGATTCAACCGCTTCCGCTCGACGAGGGGCCCATTCGCAAGGCGCTGGAGGATGCGCACCTGCCGTCGCTGCTGCCGGCGCTGGCGCAGATCACGGGCGACCTGTCGCTGCTGCGCGAGGACCTGTTCCCGGAGACGGTGTTGCTGACGGACCCGCAGGGCGGGCTCTCGGCGGAGGCGCAGGCGGAGGCGCGCGAGCTGGCGCTGCGGACGCTCGTCGAGTGGCGGGATGCGGGGTCGGTGGTGGCGCCGCCTCCGTCGATGACGGACGTGCGGCGGATGATGGACTTCCTCATCGGGGAGCACGTGAGCGACGAGTACCTGCCCCTCCTGCTGGAGGAGCTGGCCTTCGCGGACAAAGACGCGCGCGCGCCCGAGTGGAGCAAGGACGCGATCGCTGCGGACCGGTCGATGCGGGTGCTGATCATCGGGGCGGGGATGTCGGGGATCCTGGCGGCGCACCGGCTGCAGCAGGCGGGCATTCCCTACGTGGTAGTCGAGAAAAACGCGGACGTGGGGGGCACCTGGTTCGAGAACACGTACCCCGGGGCGCGGGTGGACTCCTCGAACCACGCCTACAGCTACTCGTTCATGCAGAAGTTCGACTGGCCCTACCACCACTCGCCGCAGGAGGTGCTGCTGGAGTACTTCAGCGACTGCGCGACGGAGTTCGGCATCCGCGACAACATCCGCTTCAACACGGAGGTCGAGTCGGTCACGTACGACGAGGCGCGGGCGCTGTGGGCGGTGAAGGTGCAGGGGCCGGAGGGCGACGAAACGCTGGAGGCGGAGGCCGTGGTGAGCGCGGTGGGGCAGCTGAACCGTCCGAAGATGCCGAACATCGCGGGGGTGGGGGCCTTCGAGGGGCCGGCCTTCCACTCGGCGCAGTGGGACCACTCGATCGACTTCGCGGGGAAGACGGTGGGGGTGATCGGGACGGGATCGAGCGCGTCGCAGTTCATTCCGCACCTCTCGGAATGGGCGGACGAGGTGCGCATCTTCCAGCGCACGCCGAACTGGTACGCACCCTCGCCGAACTACCACGAGCGGGTGGCGGAGGGGTTCCTGTGGCTGGCCACGCACGTTCCGACGTACGCGCAGTGGTACCGGTTCTGGCTGTTCTGGGCGATCTCGGACGGCTTCCTGCCGATGGTGGAGGTGGACGACGACTGGCAGCCGGGGGACGAGGTGACGGGCAAGCTGAACGGGGAGCTTCGCGACCTGCTGGCGGGGTCGATGCGGAACTACCTGGCGGACCGTCCGGACCTGATCGAGAAGACGCTGCCGGACTTCCCGCCGGCGTCGAAGCGGATCGTGGTCGACAACGGGACGTGGCCGAAGACGCTGCTGAAGGAGCACGTGCACCTGATCACGGAGCCGATCGAGCGAGTGACCCCGCGGGGCGTCCTGACGGAGGACGGCGAGGAGCATGCGCTGGACGTGCTGGTCTACGGAACGGGGTTCCAGGCTTCGAAGTTCCTGACGCCGATGAAGGTGGTGGGCCGGGGCGGGGCGGACATGCACGAGCAGTGGGACGGCGACGCACGGGCCTACCTGGGCATCACGATGCCGAACTTCCCCAACTTCTTCTTCCTGTACGGGCCGAACACGAACATCGTGGTGAACGGCAGCATCGTGTACTTCTCGGAGTGCGAGGTGCAGTACCTGCTGGAGTGCCTGAAGTTCCTGCTGCAGAGCGGGCACCAGGCGATCGACTGCCGCACGGACGTGCACGACGCCTACAACGAGCGCATCGACGCGGGGAACCTGAAGCGAGCGTGGGGCGTCTCGAGCGTGCCGAGCTGGTACAAGAGCGACTCGGGGCGGGTGGCGCAGAACTGGCCGTTCACGCTGCTGGAGTACTGGCAGCAGACGAAGACGATGGATCCCGCGGACTACGTGCTGCTCTAGGGAGGCAGTCGTGAAGCTCGATGTAGATAGCGAGGCTGGCGCGCTGTACCTCAGCCTTGACGAGTCGGAGATCGTCCAGTCCGAAGAGGTCTCGCCCGGCGTGGTGCTCGACTACAACGAAGCCAATGAAGTCGTAGGTGTGGAGATGTTGCGCCTTTCGAAGCGATCGCCCAGCCTGAACCTGACCGACCTGCACTTCGAAACAGGCTAGGGCTACGGCTCGACCCGCTCGGCGGGGATGGGCTCGCAGAAGATCTCGGCGCGTCGGAGGAATTCGTCGGTCGCGCCGGTGTAGACCCTTATGCAAAAGTGGACCGCGTCGACATCGTCGAAGCGGGTGGTAGCGAAGGTGAAGGTGGCCTGACCGCCAACGGTGTCGTCGCCGAACTCGGTGGGGTCGAGCTCGCCGCCAACACCCTCGATGGGCTCGCCATCCGCATCGAGCAGCATCACGTTCAGGTCGGGCAGTATGCCCAGATGGACGAAGACGTTGGCCTCCGGGGCGAGGTCGAGGTGGTAGTCGAAGGCAAGGGTGACCTCCTCGGCGGAGGTGGCCTCGACGCGCACGTTCCAGACGCGGGACATGGGGATGTCGGGCGTGGGTTCGGGCGTTTCCTCCTCCCACCAGGCGGGGGCAGGGCTGGCCGTGGCGGTGGGGCTGGCGGTTGCGGGGGCAGCGGTTGGTGGGGCGGGGGCAGGAGCGGGGTCGGCCGAGCCACCCCCGCACGCGATCGCAAGGGCGGCGGGGAGGGCGACCAGCAGCCAGAGAACGCGGCGCATCCGGGCTACGGCTCGACCCGCTCGGCGGGGATGGGCTCGCAGAATATCTCGGTGCGACCGGTGAAGTCGTCGTAGTTGCCGGTGACGACCCGGATGCAGAAGTGCACGGCCACGACGTCGTCGAAGCGAGCGGTGGCGAAGGTGAACGTGCCCTGACCGCCGACGGTGTCGTCGCCGAACTCGGTGGGGTCGAGCTCGCCGCCGACCCAGTCGATGGTTTCGCCTTCCGAGTCGAGCAGGCCGATGTTCACGTTGGGCAGCAGGCCCATGTGGACGAAGACGTTGGCCTCGGGGGCGAGGTCGAGGTGGTAGTCGAAGGTAAGGGTGACCTCGTCGCCGGAAGTGGCCTCGACGCGCACGTTCCAGACGCGGGACATGGGGAGGTCGGGCGTGGGTTCGGGCGTCTCCTCCTCCCACCAGGCGGGGGCGGAGGTGGCCGTGGCGGTGGGACTGGCGGTTGCGGGCGCGGGGGTGGCGGCGTCGGGGGTGGCGGGGGCCGGGTTGGTGGAACCGCCGCCGCAGGCGAGCGCGAGGGCGGCGGGAAGGGCCGCGAGCAGCCAGAGGGTGCGCCGCATCAGTCGTCGAGGGGCGGGAGGCCGCCGCGCGCGACGAGCTCCATGCGGACGCCGAGGTCATCGGTGACGTAGCAGAAGCCGGCGAGCATGCCGTCGCGGTCCAGGCCGGCCATCTCGAGGGTCATGCCGGGGCCGAGCTCGTCGATGGCGGCCTGGACGCTGTCGACGTAGAGGCCGAAGTGGTGGAGCTGCGAGCGTTCGCCGACGTGCCAGACGGTGCCGGGGAGGGCTTCGATCAGCTCCAGGGCGATGGGGGTGCTCTGGTCGCAGAAGGTGACGCGGGGGGAGAGGATGCGGTCGCCACCCTCGTCGCGGACGCGAACGGTGGCGGTGGAGGGGTCGCGCCAGCCGCAGCCGAAGCGGCGACCGAGCTCGTCCATGGCCGCCTCCATGTCGGGGACGATGATGCCGACGTGGTAGATGTCGTCGAAGGTGATCATCACGGCGCTCCCTAGGGGAAGATGCCCTGGACCTGGTAGGACTGGGCGACTCGGTTGATGGCGAGGGTGTAGGCAGCGACCCGCAGGTCGGGCATGGCGCGCGACTTCCACAGGTCGTGGACGGCGTGGTAGGCGTGGGTGATGGTGTCGGCAAGGGCGGCCTCGACGAGGTCGATCTCCTCGGGCCCCTTGACGGCCTTCATGAAGTCGACCTCGCTGAGGTGGGCGCCGGTGGCGCCCTCCAGGGCTTTCACGACCCGGGTGGTGGCGACCTCCTGGTAGCGGCTCGTGAGGCGCTCGGGGGAGACGTGCTGGATGTTCTTGAGCCACTCGAAGTAGGAGACCGTGACGCCGCCGGCGTTCAGAAAGAGGTCCGGGATGACGAGGATGCCGCGTTCGCGCAGGATGGCGTCGCCCTCGCTGTCGACGGGTCCGTTGGCGGCCTCGGCGACGATGCGGGCCTTGACGCGGGGGGCGTTGTCGGCGGTTATCTGGTTCTCGAGGGCGGCGGGGACGAGGATGTCGCAGTCGAGCTCGAGCACCTGGAAGGGCGTGTCGATGGTGCGGGTCCCGGGGGCGCCGCGGATCGAGCCGGTCTCGGCGCGGTGGCGCTGCACGGCATCGACGTCGATGCCCGTATCGGAGGCGATGCCGCCGTCGTACTCGGCGATGGCGACGATGCGGGCGCCCGCTTCCTGGAGCAGGCGGGCGGCGTGGTAGCCGACCTTGCCCAGTCCCTGCACGATGACCCGCTTTCCCTCGATGCCGCGCGTGAGGCCGATAGCCTCCATGTCCTCGGCGGAGTCGGCGGCTTCGGCGATACCGATGGCGACGCCGCGGCCGGTGGCCTCCGTGCGGCCGGAGATGCCGTGGAGAGAGATGGGCTTGCCGGTGACGCAGGCGAAGGGATTGAGCTGGTCGGGATTGAGGGCGGTGTAGGTGTCGACGATCCAGGCCATCTCGCGTTCGCCGGTGCCGTAGTCGGGGGCGGGGACGTCGACGGCGGGGCCGATCATGTTCTTGCGGTTGAGCTCGGCGACGTAGCGGCGGGTGGCGCGCTCGAGGAAACCCTCGCTCTCGTTGCGGGAGTCGATACAGACGCCGCCCTTCGCTCCGCCGAACGGGGCCTCCACGATGGCGCACTTGTAGGTCATGAGGCTGGCGAGGGCGCAGACCTCGTCCTCGGTCACGTCGGGGCTGAAGCGGATGCCGCCCTTGGTGGGCAGGCGGTGGAAGCTATGCTCGGCGCGGTAGGCCTCGACGACGCGGATGGAGCCATCGTCGTCGCGCACGGGGAAGCTCATACGGTGAACGACGTTGCACATCTTGACCTGGTCGAGGAGGCCGCGGGGGTAGTCGCTGTAGACGGCGGCCCGCTCGAACTGGGCGCCTACGTCGTCGAGCAGGTTGCCGGCGTGGGGGTCACTGTCCATAAGGCTCCAAGGCTCCCTGTCAGCGGTAGACCGCGACCGTAGTATAGGCGGGCGTCCGGAAGCAGCCGGAAAGGCCTGCGCAGGGAGCGGGCATGACCCTTGAAGAGCTGATCATCGCCATCGTCCGCGTGCTGGGCTCGCTGGTCGTCTTCAAGTGGGCCTTCATCGGGGGCTGGGTCGCGATCCTCATCGACCTGAGCGACCTCTTCCTGCGGAACCTGCTCGACCTGGGCGGGGTGAGCAACTACCAGGCGTTCGACAAGTGGCTCGACCAGGTCTACATGGTGGCGTTCCTGCTCGTGGCGCTGCGCTGGAAGGGGGCAGCGCGGAACGTGGCGGTGGGGCTGTTCGCGTTCCGGCTCGTGGGGTTCGTCATCTTCGAATTCACGGAGGAGCGCTACGTCCTGCTCGCCGTGCCCAACGTGTTCGAAGTGTGGTTCCTGTTCGTGGCGAGCCTGCCGCACTGGCGCCCGGACTTCCGGTTCTCGACGCGCAACATCATCCTGGCGCTCATCCCGCTGACGGCGCTGAAGGTGTTCCAGGAATACGCCCTGCACGGGGGGAAGTGGCTCGACAGCTTCACGGCGATCGAGGCGGTTGAGGCGATCGCGGACTGGTTCGCGGGGCCGTTTACCTAGCGGGGCGGGCGTCCCGTGGCGGAGCGCCAGGTGCCCTCGGGCATGAAGCCGAGGTAGCCGTCGATCTCCTCGGCGCAGTGGAACATCTCGAGGGAGAAGCCCTGGTCGTCGTTCACGTACGAGGACGTGAACGGGCCTTCGTCGTTGGGCTGGACGTTAGCGGTGTAGCCGTTCTCGATGAGGCGGGTGAAGGCCTCGGTGAAGGCAGGGCGGGTGCGGTAGCCGAGGGCGATGTTGAGGACGCCGACATCGCTCAGGAGGTAACCCAGGGGACGGGGTCGGGGCTCGGGATCGCTGTACTGCTGGACCTCGATGAGCTGGTCGCCGGCGCGCAGGAGGAGGGTTTCCGACTTCGCGCCGGGGAGGCCCCAGAGCGCTTCCATGTCGGGGGTGTGGAGGAGGGCGGGGTCGACGACTTCGAGGGAGAGCGTCTCGACCCAGAAACGCCGGGCCTTGTCGAGGTCGGGGACGGAGAGGCTGACGGCGCGGACGGCGCAGCCGGCCTCGGGCCAGCGCGGCGGACGCAGGTCGTCGAGCGGGTCGCGCTCCATGACCTCGATGATGAAGCCGTCCTGGTCGCGGATGCAGACTCGCCGATCGCCGGCGGGTCCCATAGGCGGCGTGACCGTGGATGCGCCGACGGTGGGAACGCGGGCGACAACGGCGTCGAAGTCGTCGACGTGGAAGGACATGCGGGTGTAGCCGATGTCGCAAGGGCGCCAGTCGAGCGGGAGTGGACGGGGGACGGGGCGGGTGTAGCCCCAGACCTCGAGCTGGACGAAGTCCTGGCGGTCGATGAGCCACCAGAGGGCGGCGGCCGGGTCGGGCACTTTCTGGAGGGTGGCGAGGAAGTCGCCCCAGATGAGGAGGCCCCCTGCCTTGAGGCAGCCCAGCACGTCGCAGTAGAGCTGGGCGGCGCGGGGCATGTCGCTGGCGCTGACGGCGAACTGGGCGACGCCGGGGTCGGGGCCGTGGTCGGTAGTCATGGAAGTAGCTGCCTCCGGGGTGGTGGAAGCGCGATTGTACGGTTCAGGATGCGGCGGCGAGCGGTCGCTGGGGTCGGGGGGAGAACACGATCAGGAGAGCTCCAAAGAGGGCGACAACGGCAACGATGAAGAAGCCCGTCTCGAAACCGCCGGTGAGGTCGCGCATGAGACCGGCAAAGAGCGGGCCGGTCATCATGCCGGAGGTCATGACGAGCTGGGAGAGGCCCATGATCTTGCCGAAGTCGCGGGGACCGAAGTAGTCGGCGCGGAGGGCGAGGAGCACGGGGCCGCGGACGCCCCAGGCGAGTCCGTGCAGGAGGGCGAAAACGAAGATCATCCAGAGGGCGTTGGCGGCGACGAGGATGAGGATGGCGATGCCCGCGGTGACCATTGCCCCGGCGCCGAGGGCGCGCTTGTTCACGCGGTCGCCGAGGATGCCACCGCCGAGCGTCCCGACGACCATGGCGATGGGGATGATGCTCTGGATGATGCCGGCTTCGGTGAACGAGTACCCGAGGCTCTCCGTGAGGTGCGTGATGAGGTGGACCATGACCGCGGAGACGACGAGGAGGGCGGAGCCGTGGCCGAGCGAGATGAACCAGAACTGACGGGTGCGAAGGGCCTCGCCGACGGTGAAGCCCGACGCCTCGTGGGGGACTTCGGCAACGGTCCCGGGGGCAGCGGAGGCGGGACGCTCCGGGGGAGGGGCGCCGTCGATGCGCTCGCCGTAGTCCTCGGGGCGCGTGCGGATGAGCTGGGAGGCGGGCAGGCCAAGGGCGAGCACGATGATGGCGGAGCTGAACGCAGTCGTGCGCCAGCCAAAGGCTTCGATTGCGAGCACGACGAGGGCGACGACCACGCCGCCGATGGCGAAGCCGCCGGTGATGAAACTGATGGCGGTGGCGCGGTAGCGCTCAAACCAGTTGACGATGGCGACCATGACGGAGAGGAAGCCGCCAAGGCTCATCCCGATCGCAACCACGAAAAGGGTGGGGAAGAGGTGGCCCAGCTCCGATATCCGGCTGAAGAGGATGAGCCCACCGGCGAGGATCACGAGCCCGACGCGGATGATGGCGCGGGGCCCGAAGCGGTCGGTCAGATAGCCCTGACCGGGGCCCACGACCCCGTTCGTGCCCTGGATGGTGGAGTAGCCGAGCGCGAGCATCGTGCTGCTCCAGCCGAACTCCGTCTTGAAGACGGCGACGTAGGCGCCGTAGGCGTGCATGACCAGGGCGCCGATGAGGGCGTTGAGGACCATGCCCGCGCCCACGATCCACCAGCCGTAGAAGAGCTGGCTGGGGTGGGCGACTTGCTGCAGTCCCGGCAGGCGAGCGAGAACGGGAGGCCTCCCCAGGGCGACGACGCTGCGGCGCGCCCGCCCGATGGTAGCAGCGCGCCCGCTTGGGGATGCGGACGGCTCGCGGGGCTATGCTGGATAGGTGCAACGGGATCCACGGCTGGCCCGCCTCTCGGAGGAGCATCACCACGGACTGGTGTTCGCCCTCCGGATCGAACGCGAGTTGCCAGAGGCCGGTGACGACGAGATCGAGCGCCTCTACTCGCAGTTGCTGCAGTTCTGGTCGCGCGGGCTGCTGCCGCACTTCCACACGGAGAGCGAGTGCCTGCTGGCGCGGCTCATCCGGCACCGGCCGCTGGACGACCCCCAGATCGAGCGGCTCCACCGGGAACACCTGACGATGTACGGACTGGTCTCGCGAATGCAGGACGCCGCGTCGCAGGGCGAGCGGCGCGACGCACTGCGCGAGTTCGGCGCGACGCTTCATGACCACATCCGCTGGGAAGAGCGGGAGCTGTTCGAGGCCGCGCAGGCGGAGCTGACGGAGGGGGAGCTGGATGCGCTGGGCGGGGAGATTGTCGAGCGGCACCCGAAGCTGACCTCGGCTCCGTGGCAGGACGCTGGGGGCGATTAGCACCTCACCCCGCTTGCCAGTGCGCCCTGCTCCTTGCAAAGTACATTCATGCTCGTGTCAATCACAGTCCGGAACGTCCCTCAACATGTTCGCGACGATCTCGCGAAACGAGCTGCCCGACAGGGGCAGTCGATGCAGGCGTTCCTTCTGGGCGAACTGGAGAGGATTGCTTCCGAACCAACTGTGGATGAGTGGCTCGCTCGGGTTCGCAAGCGCGTAGAAGAGTCGGGAACCCACATTCCTGCATCCGTCATCCTCGAAGCGCGGGACGCGGACCGAACCTAGCAGCTAGGCGGTGTCTATCAGGAAGTCGCGCAGGGCGCGGGCGGTGGCCTCGGGCTGCTCGACCCATGGGTCGTGTCCAGCCCGCTCGATGGTCAGGTGGCGGGCATCCGGGATGAGCTCGGCAATCTGGGCCCGAGCCCAACGAGGGCGCGGATCCCCCTCGCCGTCGAGTACGAGGGTTGGCGCCACGATGCTAGCCACCTGGGCAGGCAGGGCGCCGCTCTCCTCGAGGCTCCTCATCTCAGCATTGAGGGCGGCGTTGAGGTCGTAGTTGACCGGGAATCGGTCGTAGCGGGGCAGCTCGTCGCAGCTGGACGCGTCGTAGTACTCGGTGACTTCCAGGAGGTCCGCCCTCTCGGCGTTGATGCGGTCCAGCTCCGCACCTGTCGCTACCGTCCGGTCTTCTTCCAGACGGCGCAGGCGCTCGCTTGCGGCGGGCTGGAGCTTCGCATCGCGGGCGTGACGGTAGTCGTGGTGCCAGACAGGGTCGATGCCGGTTCCGGACATGTAGACGAGGCGCTCGGTGCGTTCGGGGTAGCGGGCGGCATACACCAGAGCGAGAGTCGCGCCCCAAGAGTGGCCGATGATCGTCCACGCCTCGTGGCCCCAGTGCGCGCGGAGGGCGTCGAGGTCGGCGAGGAAGGTGGCAATGTCGTAGGACTCTTGTACTTCCGACCGGCCGCAGCCGCGCTGGTCGTAGCGGTGCGCGGTGGCGAAGTCGTCGATCATGGCCGCGACAGGCTCCAGGTAGTCGTAGATTCCCGGTCCTCCGTGGCAAAGCACGACCGGAGGCCCGGCTCCCTGGGTCGCGGTCCAGAGGGCAGCCCCGTTCACAGTCACGCGCTCTTCAAAGGCGGTCACGTTCCCCGAACCTTCCTGGGTGGGGCCTACGCCAGCTCGTAGATCGAGACGTGGCCGGTGCTGGCGGCAGTGAAGGGGTTGCGGTTCCAGTCGGACCAGCGGGAGCGGAGGCGCATGCCGGCGAGTTGGGCCATCAGGTCGAGCTCGGAGGGCCAGGCGTAGCGGATATCGACCGGGAACATGCGGATGCCTTCTGGCGTTATGTAGATATGGGATGAGGCGACCGTCTGCGTGGTGGGGTCGTGGCGGTCGAGGTCGATGGACACGAGGTCGTGCTCCACGATGCCCGTCGAGACGCGCTGGCCACGGTCGAAGCGGGTCATGTCGGGCACGAAGGCCTCGATGAGGAAGGCTCCGTCGTGGGTGAGGTGCTCGGCGACGCTGCGGAAACAGTTGACCTGCGCTTCCTGCGAGGGGAGGGCGAAGAGGGTGTTGAAAACGACGTAGATGAGGGACCAGGGCCCCTCGGCGCCAAGTTGCTGGAAGTCGCCGAACTTGACGGGGATGCCGTCGCCGCCCGGCTTTTCGCGCATCTTCGCGACCATGGCCTCGGAGGCGTCGAGGCCGTGGACTTCGACGCCGCGCCGGGCGAGGGGCAGGGCCACTCGGCCCGTGCCGATGCCCAGCTCGAGCGCCGCACCGTCGCCGGCGAGTTCGGCGAGCACGTCGACCATAGGGTCAACGACCTCGGGCGTGCTCAGTTGCGCGTGGACTTCGTCGTAGATCCCGGCGAAGCGGTCGCCGTACGTCGAGGGGTCTACGTTGGCCATGGCGCGCCTCTGGTGGGCAGGAGCCCTCCAACGACTGTACCGCGACTGCCGCCAAGGCGGCGGGGTCAGGCGAGGAGGTCCGATAGCGTGCCGATGATCCTGTCGGGGCGGACGCGGGTTCCGTCGGGCACGCCGTCCCCGTTCGGGTCGACCCAGATGGCGTGGACGCCCACCTGCTGGGCGCCGAGGATGTCCGCCTCCAGGTTGTCGCCGACCATCCAGGCGTCCCCTGGCTCAGCGTCGAGGGCGGCGAGGGCGCTGCGGAAGGCGCGCTCGTCGGGCTTGCCGACGCCGAACTCGCCTTCGATCTGGATGTGGTCGAAGAAGCCTTCGAGGGCGAACCGCTCGATCTTGCCGCGCTGGGTCGGGCCGTCGCCGTTGGAGAGGAGCGCCAGGCGGACACCGGAATCCTTCAGGCGGCGGAGGGTATCGGTGGCACCGGGGAAGAGCCTGATCGCCTCGTGGCGGAGGACGGTGAAGCGATCGGCCATAGCCTCAGCCTCGGCGGAATAGGGGAGGTCGAGGCCGCGAAGGGCGCGCCGCACGATCTCCCGACGCGTCCCGGTCATGTTGAGGCGGGCTCGACGGGAGCGCTCGGGGTCGCCCCATATCCAGTCGCGCGACTCGAGGATCGCCCCGTGGAGAGCTTCGGGGGATTCGGCGCCGAGGCGGCCGGCGAACTCGCGGCAGACGCCGATCCAGGCCTCGTCGGGGTTCCGGTGGGCATCGAGGATGGTGTCGTCGAGGTCGACGAGGAGGGCGCGCGGGAGGTTCACGTCATCCACTCATCACGGGCGGGTCATGTCCTCTGGTCGGACCCACTCGGCGAACTGCTCCTCGGTCAGGAGGCCGAGCGCGAGGCCAGCTTCGAGCAGGGTGCTGTTGTCGGCGTGGGCCTTCTTGGCGATGGCGGCGGCGCTGTCGTAGCCGATGTGCGGGTTGAGGGCGGTGACGAGCATGAGGGAGGAGCGCATGAGCTCGTCGATGCGCTGCAGGTTGGGCTCCGCGCCGGCGATGCAGTTGTCGGTGAAGGAGACGGCGGCGTCGCCGAGGAGGCGGATGCTCTGCAGGTTGTTGAAGGCGATGACGGGCTTGAAGACGTTGAGCTCGAAGTGGCCGGTGGCTCCGCCCACGGAGACGGAGACGGCGTTCCCCATGACCTGCGCGCAGACCATCGTCATGGCCTCGGACTGCGTCGGGTTGACCTTGCCGGGCATGATCGAGGAGCCGGGCTCGTTGGCGGGGAGCTGCAGCTCGCCGAGGCCGGCGCGGGGGCCGGAGCCGAGCATGCGGACGTCGTTCGCGATCTTCATGAGGGACACGGCGAGGGTGTTGAGGGCGCCGGCCAGCTCGACCTGGGCGTCGTGGGCGGCAAGGGCCTCGAACTTGTTGGGAGCGGTCACGAAGGGGAGGGCGGTATAGCGGGCAATCTCCTCGGCGACCCGCCCGGCGTACTCGGGGTGCGAGTTGATGCCGGTGCCGACCGCGGTCCCGCCGAGGGCGAGCTCGTACAGGCGGGGGAGGACCTGCTCTGCGCGTTCGATGCCGTAGGAGACCTGCTGGACGTAGCCGCTGAACTCCTGCCCGAGCGTGAGCGGAACCGCGTCCATGAAGTGGGTGCGGCCGATCTTAACGATCTCGGACCACTCGTCCGCCTTCTGCTGGAGGACATCGCGGAGATGCCGCAGGCCGGGGACGAGGTGGTGCACGGTCTGCTCGGCGGTGGCGACCGCCATCGCCCCGGGGAAGACATCGTTCGAGGACTGCGACATGTTGACGTGGTCGTTGGGATGAACGGGCGACTTTGAGCCGATCTCCCCGCCAAGGAGCTCGATGGCGCGGTTCGAGATGACCTCGTTGGCGTTCATGTTGGACTGCGTGCCGGAGCCGGTCTGCCAGACCACGAGGGGGAAGTGGTCGTCGAGGTCGCCGTCGATGACCTGCTGGGCGGCTTCGCGGATGGCGCCGGCGAGTTCGGCATCGAGCTTGCCGAGCGCCTCGTTGGTAGTCGCGGAGGCGTGCTTGACGATCCCGAGGGCGCGGAGGATGGGCCGGGGCATGCGTTCGCCGCCGATACGGAAGTTCTGGAGGGAACGCTGGGTCTGGGCGCCCCAGTAGCGATCGGCGGGGACCTCGACGGTTCCCATCGTGTCGGACTCGATACGGACGTCGGGCACTTCGGACTCCTCAGGCTGGTCTGGTCATGTTTGGGCGCTTCGGCCACTTGCGGTATTCGTCTGTAATCTGTCAGGGGTGTCGCACTTCAGCGTGAACGTGCTCGCGGGAGAGCACAAGTGATCGAACTGGGTTACGTGCACGCGTTCGTGGGGTCGTACGCGAAGGGTCTGCGCGAGGGTCGGGATTTCGACGCGTTCCTGATGGGTCTGGCCACTGGCGTGCCGACAGCGGCGGTCGTGGCGTGGGTGGCGAACTCGCGGGGCGACGAGGCGATCTTCACGTACCTGTGCGTGGGGGTGGTGCTGTTCGGGGTCTGGAACGGGGCCGCCTTCCGGACCGGGTTCGCGCTGGAGACGGAATTCTCCCTTGGGACGTTCGGGCCGAGCCTGCTCACGCGCGCGCCGCTGTTCGTGATTCTCGCGGGACGGGTGGCGTCCGACCTGACGCTGGGACTGGTGGCCGCAGTCGGAGGCGTCCTCACGATCGCGGCGATCGCGAACGTGCCATTGCAGGTTGCGAACGTGCCGCTCTTCGCTCTCTCGGCCGTATTCGGATACGCCACGCTGCTGTGCCTCGGGCTGCTGCTCTCACCGCTAATGGTGCTCTCACGGGAGCGGAGCGGGTTCACGAATGCGGTGCGGCCCTTTGCCGCTGTGATCAGCGGGTTCACGTTCGCGGCGCCGGTGCTTCCCATAGGACTGGAGGTGTTCACCTGGTTCTGGCCGACAGCCTGGGCGATGCGGGCGGTGGACGGCTCCATCCGGGGAGCCCCCTGGGGCGAGATCGCGGGGCAGCTGGCACTGGGCGTGCTGCTCATGGTGGTGTTCCTGGGCTTCGCGCAGGCGCTGCTGCGGGTGGTCGAACGCAAGGTGCGAATCTCGGGGGATCTGGCGCTGTGATGCTGCTGACCAGCGTTCGCCGCTTCGCCCTGCAGTCGTACCTGTCGTACCGGGGGCTGTTCCTGTGGCTGACGCCCGTGAGCTACGTGTCGAACGTCGTCCTTCGGCCGGTGCTGGCGGTGATGATGTTCGGGTTCCTCGCGCAGTACGCGCTGGACGAAGAGACGGCCCGGGGCTACGCCGTGGGGCTGGCGGGCTACTCCCTCGGCCGCATCATCGCCGGGGGCGTGATGCAGTCGCTCTACCGTGACGCCGCCTTCGGGACGCTGGCGGCGGTGTACGCCTCGCCGGTGAACCGGGGGATGCTCTACTTCAGCCGCTGCATCCTGCACGTGCCCAACGCGGCGCTCGTGGCCGCGAGCGTGCTCATATCCGCGGCGGTGTTCCTGGACCTCGGGTTCCCGCAGGTCGACTGGGGCGGGCTGATCGCGACGTTCGCCGTAATGACGTTTTCGACGATGCTGTTCTCGCTGTTCGTGGCGACGCTGATCCTGCTCTCGGGCACGGGCTGGGCGAACTGGATCATCATTCTCGACGGGCTCCTGCTGAGCCTGACCGGCATCATCATCCCGACGGCAGAGCTGCCGGTCGTGCTCTTCGAACTCGGTCAGATCCTGCCGGTCACGCACGGGCTGGACGGGCTGCGGGAGGCGTTCGCGGGAGGGCCGAGCTCGGGCTACTGGCCCGACCTCGCGCGGGAGGCGCTCCTTGGTCTCGGGTACGGTGTGGTGGGGCTTCTGCTCTTCCGGCTGGCCGAGGTGCAGGCGAAACGGCGCGGCGTCCTGGCGCGAGCAGGATAGGAGCGAGGGATGACGGGCGGATACGCAATCGAGTGCGAGGCGCTGCGGCGCGTGTTCACCTCGTGGCGGTTTACGGGCCAGCGCGAGGAGGTGGTGGCGCTCGATTCGCTCAGCCTGCAGGTACAGCCGGGCGAGGTGTACGGGGTGCTGGGGCCGAACGGGGCGGGGAAGACGACCGCCATCCGCATCTTCTCGACGCTCCTTATCCCCACGGCGGGCTCCGCGCACGTCATGGGGCACGACGTGGTGAAGGCGGCGGGCGAGGTACGGCGGCGCATCGGCCTCATCCTCGGGGGCGAGCGGGGCCTCTACGAGCGCCTCACGGGGCGGCAAAACCTCCAGTACTTCGCGTCGCTCTACCTGATGAGCCCCCGGCGGGGGGCGGAGCGGGCGGACGCGGCGCTGGAGGAGGTGGGGCTGTCGCACGCAGCCGACCGCAAGGTCGAGCAGTACTCGCGGGGGATGCGACAGCGGCTGCATGTCGCGCGGGGGCTGCTCCCGGACCCGGACGTCATCTTCATGGACGAGCCCACGATCGGGCTGGACCCGGAGGCGGCGCAGGACTTCCGGCGGCTCGTCCCGGAGTTGCGGGAACGGGGCAAGGCGGTCCTGCTCACGACGCACTACATGCTCGAGGCGGACGTCCTCTGCGAGCGCATCGCCGTGATCGACCACGGAAGACTCGTGGCGCTCGACACGCCGGAGGGGCTAAAGCGGCGCTTCGGCCAGGGGCAGGTGACGGAGGCGACGCTGCGGGCGTCCGCTCCGGGGCTCGCGGAGCGGCTGCGGGCCCTCCGCGGGGTCGCGGCGGTCGAGTCGGAGATGGAGGGCGCGGCGCAGCGGGTGAAGGTCTACGCCGATGCGGGAAGGGATGTCGCCTCCGGCCTGCGGAACCTGACGGGCGCGGACGCGATCCAGAGCATCGTGACGCGTGAGCCGTCGCTGGAGGAGGCCTACCTGAGCCTCATCCGCGAGAGCAGTGCCGGCGACGAGTAAGCCGGAGGCGCGCTAGCTCGCCTCGACGACGCCGACCGGGCAGCCGACACCGGTACCGCCGATGCCGCAGTAGCCGAAGGGGTTCTTGGCAAGGTACTGCTGGTGGTAGTCCTCGGCGTAGTAGAACTCGGGGGCGTCGAGGATCTCGGTGGTGATGGGGCCGTAGCCGGCAGCGGTCAGGGCCTGCTGGTAGCGGTCGCGGCTCTGCTCGGCAGCCTCGCGCTGGTCCGCGTCGTAGACGTAGATGCCGGAGCGGTACTGGGTGCCGACATCGTTGCCCTGGCGCATGCCCTGGGTCGGGTCGTGGGCCTCCCAGAAGGCGCGCAGGAGGTCGGCATAGCTGATCTGCGAGGGGTCGAAGACGACGAGGACGACCTCGTTGTGGCCGGTGAGGGCGCTGCAGACCTCGTGGTAGGTGGGGTTGGGGGTGTGGCCGGCGGCGTAGCCGACGGCGGTGCTGTAGACGCCGGGAAGCTCCCAGAAGATGCGCTCGGCGCCCCAGAAGCAGCCCAGCCCGAAGAGCGCACGCTCGAGGCCCTCGGGGAACGGCCCCTCGAGGGGGCTGCCGTGGACGTAGTGCTGCGGGGGGACGGGCATGCGCTCGGAGCGGCCCGGCAGGGCCTCCTCCGCGGTTGGGAGCTCGTGCTTCTTGCCGAAGAGCCAGGCCATGGCTGCGCCTCTCGATCTGTGTGTGTTGCGGTGCGCGGCCGGGGCGCCTCGTGGGCACGGGCTGCGCTTCCGCCACCAATGATACGGATTGCGGGGGCGCTTCCCGGTCAGGCGGCTTAACCGGACGCAGGGCCGGGCGGACGGCGTCGTGCGGGCCAGTAGACTGGCCCGGACCAGCTACGCCGCAAGGAGGTGCGCCTTGCCGAAGTTCGCCGTTCGCCTGCTTGCCCTGTTTCGATGGATCTCCCTGCTGTTCTGGAAACTGCGCGGGAAGACGGAAGAGGACGTGACCGCGCAGCGCGTGACCCGGGGTGATTCATGGAGTGACTTCTGTGACACGCTGAAAGCCGCGGGCGTCGCGTTGCAGTTCCCCGGGGCGCCCCGGGACGCGTTCAGCCAGGCAGAGGGCTACCGGTACCTGAGCCGTCTTACGAGGGCGGGTTTGATGGCGTTCATTGAACACTCCGACCCGAAGGCGCCGGTGCTTCACCGCGTGGTCAACGACATCACGAAGCTGGGCGCGGACAACCCCGACAACTTCTATCAAACGGCCGCGCTGCACGGCGAGTACGAGTACCGGATCACGGGACGCCGGAACACCATCGCCTACCTGAGCCTCGGCACGCAGTCGGGCAACTACGGCCAGGGGCGCGGGCTGCCGCCGACGGGGCACATCGAATCCGACCAGATCGAGATGGACGGCGACGGCAACTTCGAGCTGATCCTGAGCAGCCGCCCCCAGGAGGGGAACTGGCTCCCGATGGCGCCGGAAACCCGCACCCTGGTCGTCCGGCAGACCTACGGTGACCGGGAGAGGGAGGCGCCGGCAGACCTCCGTATCGAGCGCATCAACTGCCCGGAGGATGAGCGCCGCCCTTCGCCGTTCACGGCGACGCAGCTCGACGAGGGCCTGCAACAGGCGGGCGCGCTGGTGGCCGGCGCCCCGTTGCTGTTCGCGAAGTGGGCGCGCGACTTCCAGCAGCACAGCAACGAGCTGCCACAGTTCGACCCGGAGCGATCACTCGCGGCGGGAGGCGATCCCAACATCGCCTACTACCACAGCCACTGGGCGGTGGCGGAGGACGAGGCGCTCGTGATCGAGGTGACGCCCCCGGAGTGCGAGTACTGGAACTTCCAGCTGAACAACTACTGGATGGAGTCGCTGGACTACCGCCACCACCGGATCCACACGAACAAGCATCTCGCCAGCTACGAGGACGACGGTTCGATTCGCCTGGTGGTAGCGCACACGGATCCGGGCCATCCCAACTGGATCGAGACGACCGGGCACACGTCGGGAACGATGTGCTTCCGCTGGGTGCAGGCGGAGGCGCACCCGCAGCCGCAGACGCGCCTGGTCAAGCTGAGCAGCCTGCGGTAGCGGGACACACGGACATGGCCGCCCGCACGAAAGGAACCTCCACCGACTACCGGCACCCGTACCGGCCGTTCCCGATTCGGGCGTTCAATGCCATTGGCCGGGCCAGGGAAGCGGTTGGCTGGTCGAACGCGCTGGAGGTCGAGGCGCTGGTCGATGGGGCGAAGCGGAAGACGGGGCTTGCAGACTTCGGCGACGACGGCCACGCCGAGGCGCTCAGCATCCTGGTCCGGTCGATGAACGAGGAGGCCCGGCTGACGGCCACCGGCAGGCTGGTGCAACGGTCGCGGCTCGACGGGGCGCTGGTGCAGCGCCTGCGGATCGAGGAGCTGCTCGGGCAACACCCGGAAATCCTGGATGTCGAACTCGGCTCCATCATCGTCATCACGGGGCTGCAGCGAACCGGCACGACGCTGCTGCATCGCCTGCTGTTCTCGCATCCGGAGATTCGCGGCGTGACGGGTTTCGAGGCGATGGAGCCTGTTCCGGCAGAGGCAGTCAACGGGCGGCGGGCGGCCATCCCTATCACCCGCGCCACGCTTGCGCAACGCGCGATCGGGTACCTGTCCCCGAACTTCAACACGATTCATCCGATCGACCCCGGGGAGCCGGAAGAGGACATCATGCTGCTCGACTTGAGCTTCGTGAGTCAGACGCCGGAAGCGACGATGCATGTCCCGACGTATGCCCGCTGGCTGGAGGAACAGGACCACACGCAGGCCTACGATTACTTGGCGAAGGTGCTGAGAGTCCTGTGCTGGCGGCATCCCGGCCGGCACTGGGTGCTCAAGACGCCGCAGCACATGGAGCACCTCGACGTGTTCCTGAAGGTCTTTCCCGAGGCGCTGGTGGTCCAGACGCATCGCGATCCGCGCAAGACCGTGCCGTCGTTCTGCAGCATGGTCGCGCACGGCCGAGGCATCTTCAGCGACGCCATCGACCCGCAGGAGATCGCCGGCCACTGGCTCAGGAAGACCCGGCGGATGGTGGAGGCGGCCATGCAGACCCGGACGAGCGCGAACCCGGACCAGTTCATCGACGTGTCGTACTACGACCTGATGGACGACCCCATCGGCGAGCTGCGGCGAATTACGGAGCGCGCGGGGATTGCGTTCGACGGTGAGGCCGTGCGGAACGCCGAGCAGTACGTGAAGGCCAATCCCCAGAACCGCTTCGGCAGACATACGTACCGGCTGGACGACTTCGGGCTGGACGAGGAAACCATCGACCGGGAGTTCGCGACCTACCGGGAAAAGCACGCCATTCCGTTCGAAGGGGACGCGTAGGAGCAGGGACAACCCGATGGGAAGCGATACGAGGCAGATGGGCGACGGCAGCTTCCTGAACGCCCTTGTCGCCGCAATTCGGGACCTCAGGGCTCCGAAGGTCGCGGAGGTGGACCCGGCTCCGGCGGACGCCCGCATCGACGGCAAGACGTGTCTGATCACGGGAGCCAACAGCGGATTGGGGAAGGCGGCGGCGGTGGAGCTGGCCCGGCGCGGCGGCAACCTGATCCTGGCCTGCAGGCCGGGGCACGCGGACATCCGGGACGAGATCGCGCGGCTGTCGGGGTCCGAGACGGTGGAGATGATGGAGGTGGACCTGGCGGACCTGGCCTCGGTGCACCACCTCTGCGACCGTCTCGCCCAGCGCGACGTTCGGGTCGACATCGCGGTGTTCAATGCCGGCCTGATGCCGCGAACGGCGCAGAAGACTCCGCAGGGGTACGAGACGATGTTCGCGGTCCACTTCCTGTCCAGCCGCGTGATGCTCGACCGCTGGCTCGAGGACGGGGTGCTTCGACCTGCCAGTGTCGCCGGCGAGGTTCCGCGGGTCGTCTTCGTCTCGTCGGAGGCACACCGGTCCGGCCACACCATCGACTTCGACCGATTTGGCGCCTTCGTGGACTACGGCATGAACGAGAGCATGGTGCGCTACGGCCTCACGAAGCTCGTGCAGTGCACGTTCGCGACCGAGCTTTCGCGCAGGCTCAACCCGGAGGGAGGGGTCGAGGTGGCGGTGCACGCCATGTGCCCGGGAGGCGTGGCGTCGAACATCGCACGGGACACGCCGCTCCTGCTGAAGCCGCTGGCAAACGCCGTGCTCGGACACTACTTCCAGTCACCGGACGAGGCGATCGGGCCCGTCATCTACCTGTGTTGCGCGGAGGAAGCGGGGCAGACGACGGGCATGTACCTCCACCTGATGCAGCGCAAGGCTGTCTCTCCGACCGCCTCAGATCCGGAGAACGGCATCCGGTTGTGGGAAGCGAGCGAGCCCCTGGTGGAGAAGTCGCGAGAGCCGCGCTGATCGAAGCGGCCCCGGCTACTACTCCTCGGGAAACTCGTCGGCGGGGAAGACGTCGGTGACGAGCTGCAGGTCGTCGTTCGGGCAGTGCGGGAGCCACTTCCGGCGCCACTCCTCCCTGGGGATGTGGAAGAGGACTTCGCCGCCGGCCACGATCTCGGCTTCCAGCTCGTAGCGGTGGTGACGGCTGATCTCGACGCCCTCGTGCGGCAGCTCGAACTCGATCGGGAAGTCGCCAAGGTCGCCCTGCGTCGTCTGCGTGACCACGACCGGCTCTTCGGGGTCGGTCACGTCAACGAGGCGAACGTGGAGCACGGCGTCCGCAGGCAGGTCACGATCGTCGAAGCTTGAGTGAATCACCCCCGGCAAGGGCTCAACACATGCGTCGAAGGGGTTGGTGGAGACCACCACCACATCGCTGTTCCGCGGAGCGCCCCGGGTGAGGACGGTGTGAACGGTGTCGTTGATGTAGAGCAGGTCGTCGCCGTGCTCGACCCTGGCGCTGAGGGAGTACTCGTTGCGTTCGGAGATTTCGTCGGGTTCGTACTCGATGCGGAAGTGGACCGGAAGGCGGTCGGCGTTCTCGATCACGTGGCGGCCGCGCTCCACGGAAGACGCATCGGCCAGGGACGTGTCCAACAGCCTGACGGTGACGACGGAGCCCTCGGGCAGGTCAACGTCGCGGGCAAAGCGCACCTCGCCCGTGATGACGGCCTCCGATCCGGACCCACAGGCGGCTGCCGCAGCGGCGACCACTGCGAAGACGGCGACTACGAGGGCATGCGACACGAGAAGCGTCACCGGTTCACTCCCCTCCCGCCATAGAGAGAGTATGCGGCCACCGCGGGAATCGTTCCCTGCCAGGAGCTTTAGTGCTTCCCGGCGGGGAAGGGCCATGGGTGGGGGCGGATAAGATGGCCGCTACTATCGCAACCCAGGAGAGACGCGCCATGGGTAAGCAATTGCCAACGCGGGACTTCCGCGCCCTGATTTCACTGGTGGTCGTGACTGCAGTGCTGACTGCCACGTTGACGGTCCTGACGGGCTCTGTCCGGGCGGAGGACGACACCGAGGAACCGGCGCCGCAGCTGACCTTGAGCGTGAGCGAAGCGCAGCCGGGCGACACCATCACAATAGAGGCCTCCGGCTTCCGGGTGGAGGAGGACGGATCCTTCATCTACAGCTCGACCATCACCGTCGGCGGCGTGCCGATTGCGGGCGTGGCGAGCGTCGACCCAGAGTCGGGTTTCCTCCACGCCGGCAGGTACTCCGACTCGGGCCAGTGGATCGCCGAGCACATCCACATCGACCCTCCGGGCCTCACGCCCGACGGGGCGTTCACCGCGACATTGGTGTTGCCCGACGACCTGCCGGCCGGGGAGCACGAGCTGGTGGCGATCTCCTGCTGGGCCGGGCCCGACGGCGACTATCCCGAGGACGGCGTCGCGCCCTGCGGTACGGTCGGCCTGGGCGGCGGCGTGAAGGACCGGGTCGCGACGGCAACGCTCACCATCGTCGCAAAGAGCGCCGAGCCCCCGGCCGTAGCGGATGCAGGCAACGCGGGACTCGGCGTGGAGCGGAGCGCGGGGACGTCCGCGGGAGTGGTCGCCCTCGTGGTCGCCCTCGCCGCCATCGGCGCGGGCGTTGCTGGCTACCGACTGAGGCGCAGGGGAGAGTGACACGCGTCAGGCGATGGGGCGAGTCCGGTGCTCTCCTGAATCCTCGGAGTTAGGACGGGTGCTCACCAAGGGAGACTGTACGACGAACGTTCGAGTTGACCGTGGCGCTGTAGGCGCGGGCGCTTCATCCGCCGAAGGCCCTCTCGCCACCCCACGAACATCGGCATGACGGTGCGCTCGTGCGAAATGGGGTGCGCTCGGTTCTACGTGGTGCTCGCGTTATGAGAGTGACCACGAGGCAGCTACTCTCCGCCCGCTGCGGTCCTCCCCAGCGTCCAAATGACGGCCTCGGTGGCTGTGACCCAGTAGGTGACGCCGGACGAGAACGCGGTCAAGGTGTTGAGACCGGGCACGCCCTCCAGGCCGGGGAAGTAGCCGAGCCACGAGACCATGGTCTCGTCCCAGGTGTAGACAGCGACGACCTCTGCGGGAAGGCCGGCCTCGTCGATGGCTGCGCCGTCGGCTCCTGGCCACTGGAACGAGGTCCACGTCGGTCCGAGTGCGAGTTCCACCGCCGTGGGCTCGAAGACCACGCGGTAGGCCTTCGTACGGCTCCCGTCGGACGAGGTGACGGTGACGGTGATCTCCTCAAGGCCCTCCAGGGCGACCTGATGGCCGTTCGTGTCGTCGCCGTCGGCATCGGACGGGTCGATGTCGACGTTCGTTCGGCGCTGCAGGGCCTCGGCCGTCACGGTCGTCTCCGTCACGCCCTCGGAGATGACGCCCTCGTAGTCGGTCCGACCCGGGTCGAACGCGCCGATGTCGACGTCGCTCAGGGTGAGCGACGCGAGGCGTGTGTCGATCGCGTCGGGCATGTTGTAGCTGTAGACCTTGCCGTCGCTCGCATCGGCCACGTACATCACGTCGCCGTCCGACCAGATGCCGCGGGGGCTGTTGTTGCTCGCGTTCCTCAGATCCTCGAACTCCTCGTCCCTGACCCGTTCCAGGCTGGCGTCATCGCCTGCTGCTTCCACCTCCTCGCGGGTGGGGAGGCGGTAGGCGAAGAGGCGGCGAGGGCTTGATCCGTGGTCGGAGACCCAGAGGGTTACGCCATCGGACCAGATGTCCGTGGGGGATCCGTTGGCGGGGTCGAGGGCGTATTCGGCGAGGAGGGCGCCGCTCTCGACGTCATAGGCGAAGACGGCGTTGCGGCGTTCGTCGAGCACCCACATGGTCTCGCCGTCGGACCAGATGCCGCGCGCATCGGCGTTGCGCTCGTTCAGCTCGATGTCACGGTCTTCGAGGCGCTCGCCGGTGGTCAAGTCGTACGCGAACAGGAGGTCGCGGCCGCTGTCGGAGACCCACATAGTCCCCTTGTCTGACCACACGCCGCGGGGCGCGCGGTTGCGTTCGTCGAGTGCGAACTCGCGATCCTCGGCGCGCTCGCCGGTCTTGAGGTCGTAGGCGTAGACGGCGTCGTCGGCGCCGTCGCCGTTCTCCAGCAGCCACAACGTCGTGCCATCGGACCAGGACCCGGTGGGGTTGTCGTGGCCGCTGTCGAGCGACTCGATGTCGTGCTTGACGGTCCACTCGAAGTCGACGGTGCTCGGGCTCGGGCCTGTCGCTCCGCCACCGCCACCACCACCGCCACCTCCTCCGCCGCCACCGCCACCACCGCCGCCGGGCGACCCTCGCGTCTGGCTTTCGATCGTCACGGTCATCTCGGACGGCGATCCGAGCGTCACCCGGTCCGCCGATGGCGTGTCGATGCTGATCGTGACGATCTCCCCGTCGTCGTCTTCGTCGTCCGTGAGCGAGCTGAAGGTGAAGGTCCGTTCCGTCACGCCCGCATCGAAGACGAGCACGCCCGGCCTGCCCGAGTCGGGCCAATCGATATCGAAGTCGGTCTCGATGGCGTCGACTGGCGTCACCGTGAGCGTAATCTCGAAGCGCCGCTCGGGATCCCGGTCCAGCACCACCGCTACGGTCTCGGCGTCGCCCTCCGGGATCGTGTAGGCCGTCTGCTGGAAGCCGACGGTCACCGCCGGATGGTCGTCGTCGACGATGCTGACCACTGTTTGAGCGGGCGACCCCCCCGAGACGCCGGCGGGCAGGGTGGTGAAGCCGAGTCTGACCGACTCGCCGTCGTCGTCTACGGAGTCCTGCGTCGCCGCGAAGGTGACCGTCCTGGTCGTCTGGCCGCTGTTGAAGGTGACGCTTGAGGGAAGGCTGTAGTCGCTGCTCGAGGCGCCGCCCTGGTTGGTCTGGCTCAGTGGAACTGTGACTGTGCGCTGCGGGTCCGCGTCCAGGTTGACCGTGATGCTCCGCGAGGCGCCTTCGGCGACGCTGTACGTGGCGCTGCCGAAGCTGACCGCGACCTGTGCGACATCGTCGTCGGTGATGTTGACCACCGTCTCGTTAGTCGCACCCGCCCGGTACCCGGCGGGCAGGGTGCCGAGGCTCAGCCTGACCGACTCCCCCGACTCGACGGCCGCGTCGTCCACGGCCGTGAACGTCACGGATCCTTCGTCGGCGCCGCTGGCGATGGTCACGGTCGTCGACGAGAGCGTGTAGTCGGCGCTGGTGGCGCCGCCCTGGTTCGTCACGGCCAGGGGGATGTCGACGCGGGCGCCGGCGGCGGAGTCCAGCGTCACCTTGACCGTGGCGGAGCCGCCTTCGCCGACGGTGTAGCTCGCCTGCTCGAAGCTCACCGTCCTGGTGCTGTCGATGATGTCGACCCGTGTCTGGGCCGGCGCGGTTGACGACACGCCGCCGGGTAGCGCGCCAAGGCCGATCAAGACGCTCTCGCCATCCTCGCTCACCGAGTCAGGAGTTGCGGTGAGGGAGAATGCCAGCTCGGCTACACCTCGGAAGGCGACGGTGGCAGGCACCCCGAAGTAGTCGTCGCTGCCGGCGCCCCCCTGGTTCGTCGCAGTGAGCGGGATCACGACCGTGCGCTTTGGGTTGGCGCTCAGGCGGAGCGTCACCCTCACGCTGCTTCCCTCCGACACGGTGTAGCTGGCTGCGTCGAACATCACCGTCACGTCCGGGCGGTCGTGGACGGTCATGGCGTCCGCCGTCGACCAGGTCACGCCCTCGGGGAGCCGCGGCCAGCAGGTGACGGAGTCGTCGCTCCTGATCCCGCAGCTGTGCCGGTGGCCCGCCGAGAGAGCCTTGAAGGTTCCTTCGGGGGGGTCGGACTGTCCGTTTGAATTACCTCCCCAGCAGGCGACGCTGCCGTCGCTCCTGAGACCGCAGGTATGGGCGTTGCCGATAGCGAGCGACGTGAATGTGCCTGCGGGCGCGCGGCTGCTGGGACCCCAGCAGGTGACGGTGTCGTCCGCTGCAATGGCGCAGGTGTGCTTCCGGCCCCCGGTGAGGGTCTTGTAGGAACCGGTCGGCGCACGGCGTTCACGGTTGGCATTGGTGCCCCAGCAGGCGATGGTGTCGTCGGTTCTGATCGCGCAACTGTGGGCGTCGCCCACGGAGATGGCCTTGTAGGCCCCGGCCGGGGCGTCGGCCTGTCCATCCCTGTTGCGCCCCCAGCAGACGACGGTGTCGTCGTTCCTGATGGCGCAGGTGTGGAAGTACCCGGTTTCGAGGGCCTTGAACGCGCCGGCGGGCGCACTGGTGTACCCGTCCGTGCTCGATCCCCAGCAGGCGATGGTGTCGTCGGTTCTGATCGCGCAGGTGTGGAAGTCTCCCGCTCTCACGGCCTTGTAGGTACCGGCGGGGTCGTTGGCCTGGCCAAACACGTTGTATCCCCAGCAGGTGACGGCCCCGTCGAAGCCGAGGGCGCACGCGTGCTCCCCGCCCACGGACATGGCGCTGAAGGCGCCGCCTGGCGCATCTAACTGCCCCTGGTCGTTGTATCCCCAGCAGACGATGGTGTCGTCGGTAGCGATCGCGCAGGTGTGGTTCCGGCCGCTCTGGATCGTTCGGTAGTGGCCCTCCACTTCCTCCGTCTGCCCGAAGTGCTGGGTTCCCCAGCAAACGATGGCGCCGTCCGTCCGAACTGCGCAGGTATGCAGGTGCCCGAGGCTTATCTCCGTGAAGGTGCCTGCAGGCGCTTCCGACTGCTTGCTGCTGTTCGATCCCCAGCAAGTGATCGTGTCGTCCATCCGCATCGCACAGGTGTGATTCTGGCGCGCCCTTACGGTCTTGAAGGCGCCCGTGGGGGCGTCGGTCTGTCCCGATCTATTGGCTCCCCAACAGGTGATCGTGTCGTCCATCTTGATGGCGCAGTTGTGATGCCGGCCGGCACTCACGGCCTTGAAGGTTCCCGCCGGCGCGATCGTCGCTCCACGGTTCAGGTCGTTGCGCTCTCCCGCGCAGACGATGGTGTCGTCGTCCTTGATCGCGCAGATGTGCACCGCGCCCGAGGCGAGCGCCTTATACGTGCCAGCGAACGGCGGTGACGGGCGCCCGAAGTGATAGCCCCAGCAGGAGATGGCGCCGTCGGTGGCGATGGCGCAGGTGTGCTCCCAGCCGAGCGCGAGGGCAACGAACGTGCCGTCCGGAGAGTTGATCTGGCCCCAGGCGTTGTATCCCCAGCAGGCGATGCTCTCGTCGGTACCGATCGCGCAGGCGTGATTTCCTCCGGCGACGAGGGACGTGAACGTGCCTCCCGGCGCCGCCTCGACGTCGCCGCCGAAGCTCTCGCCCCAGCAGGTGATGGCGCCGTCGGTGCCGAGCGCGCATGAGTAGCGCGCCCCGGCATGGATCGACGTGAAGGTGCCCTCCGGGGCATTCGCCTGCCCGCTACCGGTGCCCCCCCAGCACGTGAGCGTGCCGTCGGTTTCGATCGCACAGGTGTGGGAGCCGCCGGCGGCCACGGCCTGGTAGGCGCCGCTCTGGGAGGCGGCCTGAACCGAGGTGTCTCCGACGATGGCCGGGGCCGTCGCCATGGCCGGGCGCCCCGCGGAGTCGGGAGCGAGCACCGCAAAGGCCAGCACCGCCAGCACGAGGGTGGTAGCCGCCACCACTACCCGCGCCCGAACGGACGGACGCGGGGCGCGCGAGAGCGAGCGGACGCTCATGTGCGTGACGGAGGGGGCCGTGACGCCGCCGGACCACACGCGCCGGAACGATAGTCGACCGAGCCCGACAAGATGTGAGCAGACTGTAAAGTGTAGTCGCTAATACGTCAGATTTGTGTTAGTTTTCAGCGTCGGTGCTAACCAACGGCCCGCCGCCAGCGTAGTTCTTCGTGGTTCCGCCGTTCTGACACTGACCCCAGGCCACCTACTCTTCGTCCGCTTCGGTTCCCCCCAGGGTCCAGGTGACGCTCTCCTCGGCTGCGACCCAGTAGGTCGTGCCGGTCGAGAACGCGGCCAGGGTGTTCAGGCCGGGCACACCGGTTAGGGCGGGGAAGTACCCAAGCCACCGGCCCGTGCTCTCGTCCCAGGTATAGACGGCGACGACCTCTTCGGGGAGTCCGGCCTCGGCGAGTGCCACGCCATCAGAGCCGGGCCACTCGAACGATGTCCAGGCGGGGCCGACCGCGAGTTCCGTCACAGCGGGCCCGAACGCGATGCGGTAGGTCTTCTTGCGGGTGCCATCCGCCGAGGTGACGGTGACAGTGACCGCATCGACTCCCGCGAGCGCCACCTGGTGGCCGCTGTCCCGCACGTCCGCGTCCTCCGGCTTGATCTCGATGTTCGTGCGGCGCTGTACCGCTCCCGCCTCGACCGTTGTCTCTGTCACGCCCTCGGCGATGACGCCCACGTAGTCGGTCCGGCCCGGGTCGAACGCCCCGATGTCGATGCCGCTGAGGGTGAGCGAGGCGAGGCGGGCGTCGATCGCGTCGGGCATGTTGTAGGTGTAGACCCTGCCGTCGCTCTCATCGGCGACGTACACGATGTCGCCGTCGGCCCAGACGCCGCGGGGGCTGTTGTTGCTGGCGCCGCTCAGCTCCGCGAAGTCCTCCTCGCGGACGCGCTCGAGGGCGGGTGGCTCCTCGGGCTCGGCTTCCCCTGCAGCGGGGAGGGTGGGGACGCGGTAGGCAAAGAGCCGCCTGGGACTTGAGCTGGGGTCGGACACCCAGAGGGTGACGCCATCGGACCAGATGCCCCGCGGGTCGCTGTTGCTCCCAGCGAGGGTGAACCGCCCGAGCAGGGCCCCGGTCGGGAGGTCGTAGGCGTAGAGGGAGGGATTCAGGTTGAGCACCCACATGGTCCCGCCGTCGGACCAGATGCCGCGCGGGTTGCGGTTGTCCGGGGCCAGCTCGACGTCGCGGTCGGGGAGGCGTTCGCCGGTGGCAAGGTCGTAGGCGAAGAGCTTGTCCCGGCCGCTGTCGGACACCCAGATGGTCGTGCCGTCCGACCAGATACCGCGCGGCGCGCGGTTGCGCTCGTCGAGGGCGAACTCGCGCTCCTCGACACGCTCGCCGGTGTCGAGGTCGTAGGCGTAGACGGCGTCGTCGGCGCCGGGACCGTTCTCGAGCAGCCACAACGTCGTGCCATCGGACCAGGATCCGGTGGGGTAGTCGTGGCCGCCGGCCAGGGCCTCAATGTCGTGCTTCACGGTCCACTCGAAGTCGACGGTGCTCGGGCTCGGGCCCGTTCCTCCGCCACCACCACCGCCGCCACCACCGCCGGCGAAGCCGCCGAAGGTGGACCTGGCGGACCTGGAGACCGTGATGATCACGTCCACGGAGGCGTCGGTCGCGCCGGACGGGTTGTAGCTGGGGCTGAACCCGTCGTTCACGTCGACGGTGACGTTGTGGGTCTCCTGGACGTCCGGGTCCAACACCGCTTTCGTCCGGATCTGGCCCGTCTCCGGGTCGATCTCGAATTTGTCAGCGTCGGGCCCGCTCAGGCTGTACGTGAGGACGTCATCGGAGTCGGGGTCGCTCGCCTTCACGGGCGCGCCCACGGATCGGCCGGCCCTCGTTCCCTGGCCGACCGAGCGAGGTACCTCCGCCTCGTCGAAGACGGGGTCGGCGTTCGAGGAGGGCTGGCTGTCCCCGATGCGCTCGGCCAGCACTGCCGATGCCGTCTTGTTGCTGCCCCGCCGGTCGGAGTACTCCACGCTCACCCGCAGGTAGTGGCCAATGTCGTCGGCGCCCGCGGTGTGGGAGGCCGAGGTAGCGCCCGCGATGTCCTCCCAGCTCGAGCGGTTGGTGGACCGCGCCCACTGCCAGGCCTGACCGGTCACGTTGCCGTCGTCGTCGCTGAGAACGGCGTCGAAGCGCGTGCTCTCCCAGCCGCGTGGCGGCGTGATGGTGACCACGCCCGCCTCCTCCACGTCCGTCACCGTGACGGTCACGTCGAGGCTCCCCGTGAGGCCGCCGGGGTCTTCCGCGGTCACCCTGACGGAGAAGGTCGTGTTGCCGCTCTCGTAGTCCGGCGGTGTCGCGAAGAACAGCTGGCCGCGGCTGGAGATGTAGAACGTGTTGCTGTTGACGGACCACTCGAGCGTCTTTCGCTCCGGGTCGGCGCCCGTGTAGGAGGCCACGGCGGCGCTCGTGTTCTCGCTGGCGGATGGGGTGGTGTCGCCGGTGACGACCGGCTCCTCGTTCACGTCCGTGAGCGTGATGGTCACGTTCTGCCGGTCGTCGATGGCGTCGTCGTCATCGTCGCCGTTCTGGTCCCGTCCGTCGGTGACTTCCACGGTGACGCGGTACGTGCGCTTGCCCTCGAAGTCCAGGGTCACGTCCTGCGCGAGCCTGATCTGCCCGCTGCTCGCATCGATGGTGAACGAAGCGGCGTCCGTCCCCGTGAGCGAGTAGGCGAGGGGGTCGTTGACGGCTGAATCGCCGGCGTTCACGTCGTTCGCGGTCACGGGATCGTCGATTGCATCGCCGCCCTGAGCGTCCTCCGGCACTTCTCGCCTGCCGTCCTCTGTGGCCGGGAACGCCGGCGCCGAGTTGACCGGCGGCGGGTCGCCCACGCGCGGCGATACCTTCGAGGCGGTCTTGTTCTGGCCGTGGCCGTCGGAGTAGGAGGCTGTCGAGCGGATGAAGTTGCCGGCGTCGACCAGCGTGGGCGTGTACCTGGCGGCGGTTGCTCCGGGTATGTTGACCCAGTCGGTGCGGCCGTTGGGCGAGCGCGCCCAGGCCCAGCTCACGGAGCTCGGGCCGTCGTCGTCCTCGAGCACCGCCGTGACCTCGACGCGGGCCTGGATGGTGGCCGTGAGCGTGGTGAGCGTGACGGTGCCGGGCTCTTCCTCGTTCCCGACCGTGATCGTGACGTCGATCGAGTCGTCGATCGTGGCAGAGGCGTTGCCGAGGCCGTCCTTCCCGTCGTGCACGTCGACCGTGACCCGGTAGGTCGATTTCGTCTCGAAGTCGAGGGGGTCCTTCACGCGCAGCTGGCCGCTGCCGGAGACGATGCTGAAAGAGGCGGCGTCCGTCCCGCTGAGCGAGTACGTGAGGCGGTCGTTCTCGGGATCCTCGGCGGCCACGGGATCGCCGATGCTCGTGCCGGACGAGCTGTTCTCCGGCACGGTCCGTGCGCCGTCCTCCGTGGCGGGGAAGATGGGCTGCTGGTTCTCGCCGAAGACGCGCAGCGCGGTGATCTCCTCGGCGCGCTTGCCGCCCCCGCGCCTGTCCGTGTAGGTGACGGACGCGCGCAGGTAGAAGCCCGCGTCCGCCAGCACGGTGGTGTAGTTGCTGGTGGTCGCGCTGGAGGTGGTGTTCGGGATGTTGGACCAGCCCGTGCGCCCGTCGCTGGAGCGCGCCCACCGCCAGCTGCGCCCGCTGATGCTGCCGTCGCCGTCGCTGAGGCTGGCCTGCACCGTGACGCCGACCCCCGGCTCCGGCACGGAGAGGGTGACCACGCCCTCCTCCTCCACGTCGAGGACGCGAATCGAGACGGTCGTAGAGGCGTCGGGCACGCGCTCGGTTTCGACGGTGCCCTGGTCGTCTTTGCCGTCGCTCACGTTGACGGGCACGAGGAGGAGCCCCGGCGTCGTCTCGAAGTCCAGCGGCTGGACGGTCCGCAACTGGCCGGTGGATGGGTTGATCTCGAAGCGCGCGCCGTCGGCCCCATCGCCGATGGCGAACGTGAGGGTGTCGTTATCGCGGTCGGTCGCCGTCACGCGATCGCCGACATCCTCGCCGGCGCCCGTCTCAGGGACGGCCTGGGAGGTGCCCGTGCGGAAGCGCGGTGCTGCGTTGGGGATGGGGTCCGCTTGCACGGCCGCGGTCTCTCCGCTGGTCAGCATCTTCCGGTTGGCAAAGACGCGGTCCGCGTTTCGCCGATCGAAGTAGGACACCTCGGCGCGCAGGGGCTTCCCGGTATCGTCCTCGTCCACGGTGTACGTCAGCGTGGTCGAGGCGGGGTCTTGGACGGAGATTGGCTGCCCCTGTGCCCTCAGGGTCCAGCTGATGTTGACTGCGTTCGTGTCGATGCCCCCGTCCGGGTCCGACAACGTGAAGGTGATCGTGTCCCCCACCACCGGATCCAGGTTGTCCACCCTGATCGCGCCGGCCTCCTCGATGTCGCGCACCGTCACGGTGACGGGCTGCATGGCGGTGCGCCGGTTCGTCTTGCTCTGGATGTCCCTCACGACGACGGTGAAGTTGTAGACGTTGTCGCCACCGGAGTCCTTCGGGTCCTCGAAGCTGGGCGTCTCCTTGAAGGTGACGTTGCCGCCGCTGTCGATCTCGAAGTCGCCCGCGTCTGTGCCGGTCAGTGACCATGTGACCCCACCCTCCTCGTCACGACCGGTGTACGTGGCGATAGCCGGGAAGGCGTAGGGCGGCTCCTGGAAGGTCGCGTCGAGGGTTGCATCGTGCTCGTCGAGACTCAGGGTTGCCGTGGGCGTCCCCGTGAACTCCGGTCGCTCGTTGACGTCGTCAATCCGGATGAAGAGATCGTATTCCGCGACATTGGCGCCGTCGGAGGCGTTCACTGTGACGACGTAGAACTCAGGCCCGCCAGAACCAGAACCCAGCGGGTTCTCGAAGTCCGGCACGATGTTCCAGCGGACGCTGGCCCCTTCGTCAGAGTTGGGTCTATCGAGATTGGAGTTCTCCGTGATGACGAAGTCCTCAGCGTCAAGCCCGGTGATGGTCCAGATGATGTCGTCGCCCTCTTCGTCGCGGGCCTCAAACGGGTACCAATAGGCAAGGTTTGCCGGTGTGGCGGGGATGGAAGCCATGTCCGCCGCCGTGATCCCCGAGTCGTACTCGATCTCGTTGGCGTGCAGGCCCGGGCCCACCAGGCGGGTAAACTCCGGCCGCTCATTGACGTTCGTGACGGTCACGGTCATCGGGTAGTCGCGCGTGTTCAGGCCATCGCTGATCTTCACGATGACCTCGTACAGGTTGTCATCCGCTGCGTGGCTCTCGGTGGCGTTCACGCGGTCGGTCGGATCCTCGAAGTTGGGGGGGTTGCGGAAGCTGAGCGTGCCGTGGCCGGTTGTGGAGTCCTCGGTGATCTGGAAGTCGGCGGCGTCCGTGCCGGCCAGGGACCACGACAGCTGGGTGAGGGTGATTGTTTCCTCGTCACGAGGGATGTACGTCATCACGTTTAGGTCCGGGGAGGCGTCGTCCCACTCGATCTCCGCGAAGCTCTCGTCAGGAACGCCGAGCGGGATCTCGGGCGTCTCGTCCTTGTTCTGGATGCGGACCAGTACGCCAACGTCCCGGTGGCGAGGATTGCCCGGGTCGTCGTCGGTCGCCCGTACGGTGACCGCGTACGTGTTGTCGGAGTCACCGTCGGCGGGCGCCTCGAAGTTGGGCCGGCTACCGGACTTAAACGACAGGAGGCCGGTCGTCGCGTCAATCTCCATGTGACCCACCGAGGCGCTATCCGTCGCGTCCGCGTGGATCGACCAGCTGATCGTGTCGTTCTCCTGGTCGGTGGCGTCGTAGTCCAACACCTCCAGCAGACGCTCGGTGGCCACTTCGGCGTCGGTCAGATCGAACTCGATCTCGTCCAGGTCGACCAACGTATCGCCGATGATCCTCGGCCGCTCGTTGACGTCTTCGACCGTGACATCGACGTCCAGCGTGTCTTCCAGCCGCCGTCGTCCCTGACGATCACCGTGACGTCGTAGTCGTTCAACGTGTCGGCGTCGGCCGGCATCTCGAAGTTGGGGCGTTGGCTGAAGGAGAGCACGCCTTCGCCGCTGGCGTTCCTGGCGATCGTGAAGTCGCCTGCGTCATTGCCGCTCAGATGCCAGGTCCAGTTCGTCCCGGTGTCGTCCGCATCGACGTCGCTGGCCGTGTACGTGGCGACCACGAGACTGACGGTCTGCCCCTGGGCATCGGCGTCGTACTCGATCTCGTCGAAGGTGGGGTCGGTGTGGCCGCTCCCCCTGCTCGTGATCCGGGGCGCCTCGTTGACGTTGGTGACGGTAACGGCGAACTGGTGCGTATCGCTCATCGCGGGCGAGCCGTTGTCCGTGACCTTGACCGTCACGTTGTAGACGTTGTTGGTGCCGTCGTCGGTCGGATTCTCGAAGTCGGGGGAGGCCTTGAAGGTGAGCACGCCACCGGAGCTGATGTCGAACTGGTCGTGGTCGTCGGCGGGCTCCAGGGACCAACTGAGGGTCGTCGAGGCGTCCGGGTCGGAGGCCGCGAAGGTGATGATGTTGGTGGTGGTGGGCGTGTTCTCCGCCACCGACGCCGTCGTCTGGGTTGTCGTGATGGAGGGCGGCTCGTTCACGTCGATGAGGGTGATGGTCACCGCGATGGTGTCGTCAATCGTGGTGCTGGCGTTGCCGGCGGCGTCCTTGTTGTCGTGCACACGCACGGTCACCATGTAGCTGCTCTTGGACTCGAAGTTGTAGGTGATCCCCGACTTCGTCTGTATCTGGCCGCTCGTCGAAACGATGTCGAAGGACGATGCGTCCGTTCCGGTGAGCGAGTAGTGCAGCGTGTCGCCGCTGTCGTCGTCCGAGGCTGCCACGGGATCGCCGACGTCGACATTCGCTCCGCTGTTCTCCGGCACGCTCCGGGCGCCCGTCTCACTCGACGGGAACTCCGGCTCGGCGTTGCTGGCGCCGATCTGGCCCATCGTCTCGGCCTCGGCAGACTTACCTGAGTCCTGCGGATCGGTGTACGAGGCGATGGCCTTCAGCTTCTTGCCGACATCGGCGGCGACTGTCGTGTAGGTGCTGGAGGTCGCTCCGCTGATGTTCGAGAACGACCCCGGCGTCGAACCTTCCCGCTGCCAACGCCACGTCAGGCTGCTGACGGTCCCGTCGATGTCGGTCACGGACGCCGTCAGCGTCTCGCCCCCCGACTCCGTGCCCGTGATGGTCACGGTGCCGGCCTCGTCCACGTTGGAGAGGCTGATGGTCACGGCGATGGAGTCGTCGGTCACCGTGTCGGCGTTGCCGGCCTCGTCCTTGTTGTCGCGCACGTTCACGGTGACGCTGTAGCTGCTCCTGGACTCGAAGTTGTAGGTGATCCCGGACTTGATCTGGATCTGGCCGCTCGTCGAAACGATGTCGAAAGACGATGCGTCCGTGCCGGTCAACCAGTAGTGCAGCGTGTCGCCGTCGCCGGGCGTCGCCGACACCGCATCCCCGACGACCGTCCCCACCTCGCTGTTCTCCGCCACGCTGCGCGTGGCGGTCATGGCGCTGAACGACGGATTGACGTTGCCGGCCGCCACGGCGCTCGAGACGGCGCTGGTTGCGGACTTGCCCGAGCCGTGCGGGTCCGTGTAGGACACCGTGGCCTTCAGGTACTTGCCCACGTCGGCGGCCACGGGCGTGTAGGGGTTGGAGGTGGCCCCGCTGATGGGTGTGAACGTCCCGCCCGGCGTGTCGGACCGCGACCACGACCACGACTCGCTGCTGGTCGTCCCGTCATGGTCCGACAGCGTTGCGGTCACCGGGGACCCGGCTGTGATCGTGCCGGGAAGCGTCACCGTGCCGGGCTCGTCGATGTTGGTGACGGTCACGGTGACGTTGATGTCGTCGTCGACGGCGGAGCCATTGGTGTCCTTCACCTCGACGGTGACGTTGAAGACGTTGTTGCCGCCGGTGTCCGAAGGGGACTCGAAGTCGGTGAGGTGCTGGAACCTGAGCACGCCTTCCCCGTCGGAGTTCCTGGTGATGGTGAAGTCCGACGCGTCGTCGCCGCTCAGGGTCCACGTCAGTGTGTCGTTCTCCGGGTCGTCCGCCGCGTAAGTGGCGAGGACTTCCGTGGTGTGCGTCCCCTCGGGCTTGCTGATGCTGGTGTGGGAGGAGCCGGTGGTCGTGATGACGGGCGCCTCGTTGACGTCCTCGACATTGACGATGACGTCGTGGGTGTCGGTCTGTGCGGGCGAACCGCTGTCGGTGACCTTGATGGTCACCTGGTAGGTGTTGGCGGGGGGAGTTGCCAGGCTGCCCGGCGTCTCGTAGTCCGGCGCGTCCTTGAACGAGAGTACGCCGGTGGTCGAACCGATTTCGAACAGCGATCCATCCTGGTTCTCGGCAGTGGTGGTGTCGCTTTCGATCGACCACAGGTGGGTGTCCGCCGGGTCCGGGTCAGTGACCGTGTAGGTCGCCACGGTGGTTGTGTTCTCATCAACCTCGGGGTCAGTGTCACCTGCGATGGTGGGCTCTTCGTTGACGTCGTTGACGTTGATGGTCAGCTTGAGGCTGTCGTCCCAGATGCTGTCGGCCGTTCCACTGGGGTCCTTGCTGTCGCGAACGTAGAGCGGCACGACGTAGGAGGGTGTGGTCTCGAAGTCCAGCGGGTTGAACGTCTTTACCTGACCGGTGGCGTCAATGGTGAAATGGAAGAAGGTCGCGGGGAACGAGTAGGTCAGCGTGTCGCCGGAGGTGTTGCCCGTGACGGCAATCGCGCTCCCGACATTCATCGAGCCAGCCGTGTTCTCATCGACGGAGATGGTGAGCGTTTCGGACGAGAAGACCGGCCTGTCATTGGTCGCGCCGGTGTGGTTCGTTACTCCCTGGGCGGTAAGCGATGGCGCGTTGTTGGGCGTGGCCGCATCGTCCTGCACCGGGTTTGTCCCGATTGTGTAGTCCAGCGTCACCGTGTCGCCGCTTGCGGCGCCCGTCGAGAGCGTCAATGCCACCTCAACGCCGCGCACGACGACGCTCGACGGGGTGTAGTCCGTGCCGCCGATGTCCACGGTGAAATCGGTAGTCGCGGGGGTGGAGCTCTCATTCAGGAGCTCGTTGTAGATGATGACCAGGGACGTTCCGTCCACGTTCACCACGAGCAGTGACGGGGGAGTGTTATCGAAGTTCTGCCGGAAGGGTCGCTCAGCTCGCTGCGGCTCCGGCGTGGGTTCGGGTGTCGGCTCGGGCGTGGGCTCGGGCGTGGGCTCGGGGGTGGTGGCCTCGGGGATCGTGATGTCGGTCCGGCCCGACCTCGCCCCCTGGTCGTTCGAGCGGATCCGGTAGCGGTAGTCCTGCCCGGCCGTGACGGTCGTGTCGGTGTAGGTCAGGACGCTGCCGTCGACGCTGTCGATCTTCGTCATGCGTGCGCCCTGGACGTCCATGTCGCGGCGGTAGACGGCGTACTCGTCGGGCGTGCAGTCGGGCGAGGCCTCCCAGGTCAGCACGACGGCCGAGCCGTCCTCGCTGAGGGCGCTCGTCAGGTTGACCGGAGGCACGCTGCAGGTCGCGTCGGCGCCAACGCCGTCCGTGCGCGTGAGCAAGAGCGCCAGCAGCACGAGGAGGACGGAGGCCGGGGCGACCAGGCGGCACACGCGCCTGCGCTCAAGGAACGGAAAGTGCGTCCACGACGCGCGGTGCTTCACCCAGGGGTCCCCGGCGCGCCGAGGCCCTGGAGGTCGAAGACCCAACACAGGTGAAAAGATAGGGGAGTGGAACGGCTGCTATATCAGGGGAGTATAAGATGTGCCCTCCAGAGCGTAAGATATCTGTTAGTATTTTGTAGCGGCGCCCAGGCAAGGGCCCGACCGCAGGGGTAGTCATGGGCCAGGAAGAAACGCCGCCGGCGCTCGAAACGCAGGCCCTTCGGGAGCGCCTCTCGAGGCTGAGCGAAGCCAGCGTCCGCATCAACGAGAGCCTCGACCTCAACGTCGTTCTCCAGGAGGCCATCGACAACGCACGGCGCCTTACCGGCGCCCGCTACGGCGTAGTCGCCACGATGCGGGAAACCGGTGGCCTGGGCGCGCTCCTCACCTCCGGGACGACGGACGAGCAGCACGACACGCTCATCTCACTGCCGGGCGGGATGGGGATCTTCGATCACTTCAGCACGATCACGGGGCCTCTCCGGTTGGGGGACTGGGGCGACTACGCGGCGTCGGTTGGACTCGATGGCCAGCTGCCCATGACCGTGTTCGCCGGCATGGCCACGCCCATGCGACATCGCGGCGAACCCGTGGGGATCATCTGGCTGGGGCATGACCGGCCGGAGGCGAGGTTCAGTGAAGAGGATGCCGAGACGCTGGTCATGTTCGCCTCCCAGGCGGCCTCGGTCATCGCCAACGCCCGCCGGCACCGGGATGTGCAGCGCGCCCGGGGCGACCTCGAGACCCTGGTCAACACCGCCCCCGTTGGCGTCATCGTCGTCGACGCGACGACAGGCGCCCTCGTGTCCGTCAACCAGGAGGCGAAGAGGCTCGTCGATATCCTCGGTCCCGGCCAGCCGCCGGCGGAACTCCTCACAGCCCTGACCCTGCAGCGCGCGGATGGGCGCGAGGTTGCCCTGCCCGACTTCCCGCTGGCGGAGGCGCTCCGCGGCGGAGAGACGGTACGAGGCGAGGAAATAACCCTCACGATGCCCGAGGGCCGCTCGCTGACCGTCCTCCTCAACGCCACTCCCATCCGTACGGAGAACGGGGAGCTGGAGAGGTACGTCGCCACCGTTCAGGACATGACGCCGCTGCGGGAGCTGGAGCGGCTCCGGGCCGAGTTCCTCGCCATGGTGAGCCACGAGCTCCGCGCCCCCCTCACCTCCGTCAAAGGCTCGATCACCACCCTCCTCAACCCTTCAAGCCCCCTGAACCCCGCCGAGATACGCCAGTTCCACCGGATCATCGACTCCCAGACCGACCAGATGCGCGAGTTGATAGCCGACCTGCTCGATGTGGCGCGTATCGACACCGGCACGCTCAGCGTCGCTCCGGAACCCACGGATCTCGCGACCCTCGTCGGTGAGGCCAGGGAGGCCTTCCAGAGTGGCGGCGGCCAGCACACGCTGCTCATCGACCTCCCGCCTGAGCTTCCCCTCGTCATGGCCGACAGGCTCCGCATGGTCCAGGTGTTGAACAACCTGTTGTTCAACGCCGCCAGGCACTCGCAGGAGACCTCTCCCATCAGGGTGCTGATCGAGCGTGGGGAGATTCAGGTCACCGTCGCGGTGGTCGACGAGGGCAGCGGCGTGCCCGCCGACCGAATGCCGAGCCTGTTCCGAAAGTTCTCGGGCATCACCGCCGAGGACCGGGAGCGCGACCTTGCGCGGACGGGCCTGGGCCTTGCCATCTGCAAGGGCATCGTCGAGGCCCACGGCGGCCGTATCTGGGCGGAGAGCGACGGCCCGGGGACCGGCGCCCGCTTCTCCTTCACCATCCCCACTGTGGGAAACGTCGAGGCCCCCTCCCCGGCCCAGACCCCCCAGCCGTCCGCCCGCTCCGCGCGACCGGAGGAGCAGGAGCGCGTGCGCGTGCTGGCGGTGGACGACGACCCCGAGGCGCTCCGCTACATCCGCGCCGCGCTCACCGAGAGTGGCTACGAGCCGGTCGCGACGACCGAACCCCAGGATGCCCTCACCCTCATGAAGGACGAACGGCCGCACCTGGCCTTGCTCGACCTGCGCCTCCCCGGGACCGACGGCATCGAGCTGATGGCGGAGATCACGGCCATGGCGGACGTGCCCGTCATCTTCATCTCCGCTTACGGACAGGACGAGCTCATCGCCAGGGCCTTCGAAGAGGGCGCCGAAGACTATGTGGTGAAGCCCTTCTCGGCCACGGAGCTGGGCGCGAGGATCAAGGCGGCCCTTCGCAGGCGAGCGGTGTCCGAGCCCGTGGAGCCGTACGTGATGGGCGACCTCGTCATCGACTACAACGAACGGCGGGTGGCCCTTGCCGGCGAACCGGTCCCCCTGACCCCGATCGAGCACCGGACGCTCGTCGAGCTGTCGGCGAACGCGGGCCGCGTGGTGACCCACGAGCAACTCCTGCGACGGGTGTGGGGTCTGCAGGCCGGCGACGATGTAAGGCCGATGCGCACCGCCATCAACAGCATCCGCCGCAAGCTCGGCGACGCCGCCGCGAGTCCGACCTACATCTTCACCGAGGCCCGCATCGGCTACCGCATGGCGAAGCCCGAGGGTCCAGCCGGAGGCGAGGACGGGGCCGGCTCGACGGCGTAGCCAGCCCGGTCGTCGCCTGGCTCCATCCCCGACCACACCCTGGTGACCATCCCAGCGGCGAACCACTCCTTTCAGGAGGTTCACACCGGGCAGGAGGGCCCGGGGCTTCCCGCCGGCGACTCCTGGGGAGCCTCATCAGCCACCTCGTACAATGACGCTATGAAGCGCGACGAAGTCCTCGACACCTTGCGAGCCCACCAAGACACGCTGGCAATGAGGTTCGGCGTATCCAGGCTCGCCCTATTCGGCTCGTTCGCGCGCGACCAAGCCACGGATGCGAGCGACATCGACATCCTCGTCCGGTTCGACGGGCCAGCCACATCGAAGTCGTACTTCGGTGTGCAGTTCTACCTCGAAGACCTGCTCGGCCGTCCCGTCGACCTCGTGACCGACAAGGCGCTCCGCCCGCAATTCCGTCCCTACGTGGAGCGCGAGGCCGTGGATGTCTGACCCTGGCGAACGAACTCGCGAATGGCGGCTCTACGTCCAGGACATGGTCGAGTTCGCCGAACAGGCTGTCGGCTACGCGGAGGGGCTTGACCAGCAAGCGTTCACCTCCGACCGGCGTACCTACGACGCCACGCTCCGCAACATCGAGCTCATCGGCGAAGCTGCGACGCACGTCCCCGAGTCGATGCAAAGGGAGCACCCGCAGATCGAGTGGCGGCAGATCGTGGCGACCAGAAATCGCGTCGCCCATGCCTACCTCGGCATCGACGACGACGTGATCTGGGACATCATCCAGAACGAGCTTCCCGACCTGCTTGGCGCATTGAGGCGCCTCCTTGCGGAGGAGCAGGCATGACCTCCGCCAAACTCAACTAGCTCAACGTCGCGGAGAAACCGCTCGCAGCTTGGAGCGCCGCGGCGGGATCGAGAGGCCCTGCGGGGAACTGACGGACGGGTTCGGCCCACCGGCGGAGTGGGCGTGGATGTGGAGCAACCACAAGACTGAGCAAGACCCTTTGCGACTTCTGAGGAAAGTTCAACCTGACGCGCAAGGTGGGCCCGTACAGGGAATCAAGCGTGTTGTTGGGATCCCTGCTGGGAACCCCGACACAGTAGTCGTTCGCAATGTAGCAAACTCACCAAGGGAGGCTGTACGACGAACTTTCGAGCTGACGGTGGCGTTCTAACGGCGGGGCGCTTCACCCACCGAATGCTCTCTGCCACTGGACGGACATCGGCATGACCGAGCGTTCGTGCGAAAAGGGATGCGCTCGTTTCTGCGTGGCGCTGTCCTTTTGAATGTGACAGGCCCGCTGCCAAGGGAGACTCAGGGGCCGTTTGCGGACCATCCTGCAGCTCGCCGGCTCGGCGCCCATGCCCTCCTGTGGCAGGAAGAGGGTGACGTCCACGGCGCCGAGCTCGTCCGGCTCTTCTCAGTCCTTGATCGGCTCTCAATCGAGAGGCTTCGGTGAGAGACGCTCAGGGGGTTGCGAGGAGGTAGGGCCCGGGCCCAGGGGACCGGCGCTCGACGCCAGTCAAGGGTCGGGCTGCGCGAGGATCCTGCCGACAACGGCGTCAAGGTTTTGAAAGTGAGTGAAGTACTCAACTGTCCCCTCTCGCAGGACGTGGTCTGCGAACTCGGCTTTGCGGTTGCGGGGCAGTTCCCGACCCAGGAAGGCGCCGTCGCTGTCCGACTTCGTGATCGAGAACGGTTGGAGAATCTTCTCGTCGTAGGCGTTTTCGATGCCTTTCTGAGCGATCGTGTTCTCCTGACGCCTGGCAAACGCAAAGGGCGTGACCGGGGCGCCGTCCGGCAGTTCCCGGCGCAAGTCCTCGGCCTTGTCGGCGGCGTCGCAGTCCCAAACGACCACGAAGTGGGTGTTCGGCTTCATCTTCCCGAGGAGCCGCCCATAGGCGAGCAGTTGACCGTCGCTCGTGTGCTGCTCGAGTCCCTCGAAGACGCGAACCTCCTCGGGGAAGGTCAACTGCGCCCATCGCTTCAGGTGCTTGGCGTTGTGCCCTTCGGTGATGATCGTCACCCGTGCCTCGTCGAAGGCCGCAATCCTGAGGCCCATGTCCACCGTTGCAATCCCCTCGGACAGCTCGCTGATGGCTTCCGCCCTAGTGGCGGGAACCACCTCGACGCGACTGCCTGTCCTGGCGACCCGGAAGATCTCGGAGTCGTCCAGGGCGGCCACGGTCATGGGCGAGTGGGAGGTCATCAGGACCCTGGTCCCGCGCTCGACGAAGAGCTCCTTCAGCGTGCTTACGAGCGCCGTGACCATGGAGGGATGGAGCACGGCGTCAAGCTCGTCCAGGAGGAGGAGCTTCGGTCGGCGCCGGCCAAGGTACTGGTTGAAGGACACCAGGCAGAGCGCCATGAGGATTTTCTCACCCGAGGACAGCGAATTGAGGTCGTACCGCGCCCCGGTCGTCCGGTTCGTCATCTCGCTCCGAAAGCCAAAGGCCTCATAGGTACCCATGTCGAGCTCGTAGTCTTCGGGGTCGGAGAAGTCGAAGTCGAAGAGGCTCTCGGTACCCGCTGCGTGCCGCATGGTGGACAGGATCTCCCGCAACACCCGCCAGGGCGGGGGGTACTTGGTCCGGTATTGGTTCACCAGGTCCGCGTAGGGGATGTGCTCCGTTTCGACCCGCTTGTGCGCCCAGACGAACTGGTCGACCTTGTAGGCCGCGAAGACATCGCTGAGGGTGTTCGAGAGCGTCTCGCCCTCGAAGTGCCCGGCCCGCAGGATGTCGTCCCGCGCCAGCTCGTGAGGGAGCTTCCCTCCCTGCTTCATCGCGGCGCTGAGCAGGGCTGCCTTGTTGCCGTTGAAGCCGGTGTCGGATGGACTCGGTGAACTCCTGCCCCGACGTCCACTGCCCGGGCCAACCAGTGGCGCCAGGACATCCCGGTAGAGGGTCGCCATGTACCCATCTCCCTCGTCGCCGGACCCGAAGATGGCAAAGTCGGCCAGATCCTCGACTTCGGTTCGCAGGCTGTGCACGAAGTCCTCGCGAGCCCCAGGGCCGGAGGTCCGTGCGATGTCGCCCGCAAACTGGTCGAAGATGGCGGATGCCGTCTCGGCGGGCGAGGGACCGCCAGGCTGAGACAGCAGATAGACGTCAGCGGTCGACTTGGCGAAGTTGTTGCCGTGACGGTTTGCCCCGCCGGTGTCAGGAGGATGGAAGGTGGCCATGTCGTACATCTCGACATCGTGAATGCTGATGCCGGCAACTTCGGCCGCTCCCTGCCTGAGGGCGTCGAGGAGCTGGGTCTTGCCTGCGCCTTTGCGGCCGATCAGGACGGCGAAGCCGGGAAGGTCCATAGTCGGGAAGGTCTCGATGGACTTGTGGGGGCGCTTGAGTTCGATCCGCATGGTGCTGCGTTTCAAGGGTGGGCAGGGAGTGCGCTTAGGGCAACACCATGGTCAAGGGGGCACCGGACGCTGCAACGCCGCTTCGCAGCACAGGCAGGCTTCTTCGTCGAAACCCATCCCCTCGTGTGAAATTACGGCGGCTCTTCAGTCGCTTCCGGATATGTGGACATGCGCCGCAACGACGCCCCCCTCGCCAGCACCAGCGCTGCTACCGCCACCAGGACGACTACCGCGGCGAGAACCCAACCGTCGCTCCGCAGGACCTCGCTTCTCGCGAGCAATGCCCCGAGAAACTCGCCTAGGGCGAAGAGGACAATCTGTATCGCCATGACGCGACCCATCAACCAGGCCGGGGTCTGCAGCTGCTCCTGGGGCCTTGCCCCTTCGTCCGGTAGGAGCAGAACGTGTGACGCCTCGTCGGGCGTACATAGACAGGCCCTAGGGATAGTCCCCACTGGAGGAGACCGAGATGGTGGTTCGGCGTCCCGCAGGGGAAGTCGCTCGCTCGATGCCGACGTGTCCGCCCGCTTTCAACTTCCTCAGTGGCCTGGCGTAGTCGGTCACCACCCCCTGGTCGGCAGTGGTTGACCACGGGCTCGCCGGCGTTGGTGTACGGACCCCTCCGGTGGGTGGGGAGCCGCAGCTAGCGTAGTCTCCGCTCCGGGGTCGCTTCTGGGAAGCCGATGGGCCCCAGCCGAGACAGCGCGATCTACGCGGCGGGCGCAGGGGCTCTGGCAGCGGCAGGAGCCTCAAGTCGTGAGGCAATCTCCCTACCACTGGATTGTCGGCATGACGGAGCGTTCGTGCGAGAGACAACCGCAACCGATGCACCCGGAGAGCCTATCCCGCAGCGCCTGAAGCTCAGCGATGCGACCTTCAAGCGTGTTGCGCCAGGACTGGGAGAGCCGCTCCCAGTCACGTTCGTCCGGGGTCCGTGCGCGGGGGAGTTCGTTCAGCGCTGCCCGGATCTCGTCCAGAGTGAGGCCGAGGACCTGCGCGGCACGGATGACGGGACGCGCCTCAGGGTCTCCCGGGCATACCGCCGCTGGCTACCCGTCGTTCTCTCTGACGTGAGCAGCCCCCGCTCCTCGTAGGAACGGAGCGCCGAGGTCCGCACCCCGCTCCGAGCCGCCACCTCGCCAATCGTGAGCTTGCGTGACAGGACGTAGAGACCGACTCGCTTCACTTGGAGCGTGCTGAGTCTTTGGAAACGGGCTTCGGCAGCCTTTCGGGTGATTCCGGGTGATTTGTTTGTGACGTATCGGTGATCCCCCCGGGGGACGCCTTACGTGAGGTTCAAGCCCGGTCTAGGTTGCAGGGCCACCGGGGAGTCCGGCCGTGGCTGGCCCCCGGCGATCTGTTCCCTCACACCGTTCGGAGGTGTTCAAACCATGCGTGCGCGTAACTTCTGGCTTGGCCTCACGGTCCTTCTGATGGCCCTGGTGGCTACCGTCGCCACAGTTAACCAGACGCAAGGACCTGCATCGGCGGTTGCGACGACTCCTGCATGTGACAGCGGCACGGTCGTGCCCAACCCCACGGCCAACCCGGACCTGGTCGCTGACTGCGAGGTCCTGCTTGCTGCGCGCGACACGCTGCGGGGTACGGCCACTCTCGACTGGAGCGCGAGTCTGGCGATGTCGAGCTGGACGGGGGTCACGCTGGGCGGGACGCCGGAGCGCGTGACGCACGTAGTCGTCACCTACGCCGGCCTGGACGGGACGCTCCCGGCCGCGCTGGGCGACCTTGCGGAGCTGCGGCAGCTCGACCTCGAGGGCAACGCCCTCACGGGGACGATTCCCCCGGAGCTTGGCCGGCTGGCGAAGCTGACGCTGCTGGATCTCGGCGAGAACGACCTCACGGGCGTGCTTCCGGAAGAGCTGGTCAACCTCGATCAGCTGCGCTACCTCTACGCCGCCGACAACGCCCTCAGCGGCCCCATCCCGGAGGCGCTCTGGGGGGTGCGCTACCTGGAGTACGTGGACCTCTCGGGGAACCAGCTCAGCGGCTCGATTCCCCCCTTCCCCGCGAGCCGTCTGGACATGCAGGGCATCGTCCTCGACGGCAACCAGCTGAGCGGGCCGATACCGGTGGGGCTGGGCGACATCGGTCTGTCGGTGCTGCAGCTGAGCGGGAACCAGCTGACGGGCTGCATCCCGCAGGGGCTGCGGGGCGTAACCGTCCACGACCTCGACGACCTGGGACTGTCCGACTGCACGACGACGACCACGTACCGGCTGACGACGTCGTCGGCGCCGAAGGGGCGCATCAGCCCGCCGCCGGGGACGTACCGCTACCTGGAGGGGTCGAGCGTGACGGTGAGGGCGACGCCGGACCAGTGGTTCGAGGTGGCGCTCTGGACGGGGAACTGCGCCTCCGCCGGAGCGTCCACGACGTGCACGCTGACGATGGACGCCGACAGGACGGCGCACGCGGTGTTCAAGCCGCTGGTGTACCGCCTGCGGATGACGAAGACGGGTGAAGGCACGGTCACGCCGGGGGGACGGAGCTTCATCCACGCCGGAACCGAGCAGGCGGTGACGGCAAGCTGGAACGACGCCACGCACGCCCTCACCTGGGGGGGCGCCTGCGCGGGCACGACGGGCTCGGTGTGCACGCTGTTGATGGACGCCGACCTGGACGTGACGGCGACGTTCTCGGAGCTGCCGGCGACGCGCTGCGCGGCGCCGACGGACGCGGACTGCGTCCTCGCCGTCTACCTGGGTGCTCCGGGGGACTACCCCCAGGCGGTGGACATCCCCGCCGACGTGCGGCTTACGCCGGAGAGCGACGGGCGCTACTACGTGGAGCGTGGTCAGCAGGTGACAGTGGTGACGGCGGCGCCGCTGCCGACGGACTGGACGCGGTTCTGGCTGGAGTGGAGTCCGCTGCAGTACGGGACGCTCTCACCGGTCGCAGCGTCGCAGCTCATCCAGCCGGTGGGGACGACCTACACCTTCACCGTCACGACCGATCCACAGGGGCCGACGACGCTCATCACCTTCGACCTCCACGCCGCCAGACCCCACCCCGTGCGTCCCACCCACAAGCCTGAACTCGGCGATGTCATCGTCACCACCGCCGTTGAGGTGGTGACCTGCGAATCCGGCATAGCGGTACCCAGTCCCACCACGAACGTGGAGCTGGTAGAGGACTGCGAGAGTCTGCTGAAGGCCGAGGACCGGCTGGCGGGCGCGGCCACCCTCAACTGGAGCGCAGGCAGGGCCATCACCGACTGGGAGGGCGTCACCGTCGCTGGCATGCCCCCGCGCGTGACGAAGCTGGAGCTGGCCGGCAGCAACCTTGCCGGCGAGCTCCAGCCACAGCTCGGCGACCTCGCTGGGCTGACCGAGCTGCGGCTCAACAACAACTCCCTCACAGGGCCGATCCCCTCGACGCTGGGCCAGCTCACCAGCATCACGCACGCCTACTTGGGGGGTAACGACTTCGACGGATGCATACCGGCTGCTTTGTGGGCAGTACCAAACAACGACTTTGACACTCTCGCCATCGCGTACTGCCAGCCGTCAGCGTCGCGTTTGATCGTGGTTTCGGACGGGGCGGCGGACACGCTATTGCTCGAGTGGGGCGGAGGAGCGTCCACCGCCACGAAGTGGCAGTACCGGACGACGTACTGGAATCAATCGGAGTGGCGGCAGGAGCCGTGGGGGGCGTGGACAGACATTCCGAGCAGCGACGCGAGCACGCGCAGCTACCGTGCGACCGGGCTGCGGAGCTATACGGGGTACTTCTTTGAGCTGCGTGCCATCGTAGGGCCGCTAGAGGGCCTGCCTTCCAACATCGCTACGGGTGCTACCCAGTACTCCGATTCCCGCCTCCCCGAGATGGATCCCAACCAGATCGTGGAAGGCGACGGAACGCAGCAATGGCGCATCGGCGGGCTCTCGTACGTCATCACCATTCCCTCAGGAATGCGGCTCAAGGCAGGTGGTGGAACTCTCTCCTCAGATGGCATCTTCCGCGTCGCTCTCTTCCACCTAGCGAGTGACTCGTGGATCTCTCTCAACGCCGATACAGGGGAGGTGTTGGAGCGCCACATCGCCCCGGAGGTTTCCCAAACCGTCGGTCCCCTATTCGACCAACTCATCGCTTCAATCCAGGAGGTGTCCAGGTGAAGTCGCTCTTGGTTTTCGCAGCCCTGCTTGCAACTGTAGTGGCACTCCTTGCAGCGCCTTCAACACAACATGCTAACGCCGACATTCCCGATGAGGAGCCCACACCTCCCAAGATCAACCGCAACTGGGAGCCTGACCGCTTCGGGTACGTACGACCTTCCAACGATGGCACCCCCGCGATAGCACGCAATTTGGTAACGCTAAAGGAAAGTGATCCCATCAAAGTCTGCAGCGAGCCTCACTACGAAACAGCGACGAGACAGGCGATAGCAAACTGGAACGCCGGCGTCGGCACGGAAGTCTTGGAATACCAAGGGTTCGAAACGACGACGAAGATGAGCGCCCCTTCGCCAATTCCCGGAGAAAACGAGGTGACGGCCTACGTCACTACCAGCAATAACTGTCCCTTAACAAGCGAACGCACGGAAGTTGCAAGCATTGTTATCCGCTCCCAAGCAAGTCTAATGGACTGCTCAGGTGTTCCGCTAGGCTGCACCAAGCCTTCTGGAGTTTCTCCAGAGTCTTTCACCTATACAGGGCGGAGTGAAGTTAGAATTAACGAAATGAAATTCGACAATCTTGATTCTGATGCGGTCGATACCGGAGACGAAAACAGGACTGGATTGATAATGCATGAGATTGGCCATGCGCTTGGTTTTTCCCATCCCTACCAGGCTACTTTCCACATCTCGGGATGTCCTCCTGACGTAATAGATCTATCAGTACCAGGCACGATGAAGGTTCCTGGAATAACAGAGGCTCACGTGAACTCCATAATGCTCCCGACTGAAGACTGCTTCAGTGATGAAATAACTGAACACGATAGGGGAGTCTATGAAGAGGTCCTGACCCCCAACGCCCCGAAGAACCTTACCGCAAATGATGTCGGGCAGAGCGTGCGGGTTACATGGGATGTTGAGCACATACGCGTGGAGAAGGAGTTTGTGGTCCAATATCGGCTCGTAGACGATAATGGCGACTGGCAGGCCGACAGCACCTGGACAACGGTCGGAACAGTGGACGCGGACCAGGGCGAGCATGTTGTCGATAGGCCGAGTGCGAAGGGTAGGTACCGCGTTGTCGCGGTAACGGACGCCTTTGGGGCGGATGCCGTCGACGATAGCCGGAACGGAGTTTCGGAAGCGTCGCCGACTTACGCCCCGCCCCCGCCACCCCCGCCACCGCCGATATTCGTCACTGTCTATAGGTGGAGCGCTAGTTGCATCAATGGCCAAACGCACAGCATGGGAGACTACGCTACCTACAACGCTGCGGCCGCAGCTGCCGTCAATTGGGTGATCGCCAACTGTGGAGGCCCGACATTGGGAGTATTCAACGTCCAAGCAGTCGTAGTTCCTCTCTAAGTCGGGGCTGAAGTCAGGTATCTGGCTGACATAGCGGAATGGGGATCGACACTGCCGATGTCCGTCTGCTTCCGAGCAACCACGGGAGTGGGGCCTTTCAGGTCGACTTGCTAACGCTAGGGGCACGCGGAACACATTCATCCGCGACTCCGACCGCAGCCGGTTTAGGGTCACCACACCCAGCACGATGGCGAGGCGACCTCGCAAGGGGTGCCCCTTTGCTCCACTTGCCAAGCGGGGTTCGCACTAGCGCCAAGTTTGCACTCGGGCGAAGCCCGGCCCCGGTATTCCCGCCGCGAAGCCTGCCAGCACTTGCCCCGCGGTGTGCCGGGGCAAGCCTCGAAGTCCTGTAGCCAGGGAACTCGCTCAGAAATGTACTCGCGCTCAACCACTTGCTGACTGGCGTGAGGCTGGCAGAGGCATGGGGCCAAACGCGTGGTGCAAGCCGATCTAAGACGCTCTAGACTAACGGGTGACTTAGCGGAGCCCAGCGGTGGACGGAACGAGAACTCCCGAAGCACGCTCAGCACTCCTGCCCTACGCGTTGTGGGAGAGTAGGTACGACGGACGGGATGCTTTCCGCCGAGGTCTCAAGGCCGACCCCGCTAAAGTGAGACACCCGCATGCCTAGGAAGGACGGGCACGGGGTCGCTGCCCTGCGAGCGCGCCTTCGGCGGCCACGTAAGGCAATTGTCGCGCTTCTGGCGCGACCCCTAGTTTGTCGAGGAACGGCAGCAGCACCGCTGGCGGGTGCAACTGCCACGGCTGTGATTCTAATGGCGGCAGTGGGGTGTGCCAACGAACCAGCAGTCGCCAACCCCCGACTCGCTGAGACCGTGCAGCCTAACCCGACGCCGCAGAGCGCATCCCCCCGGATGCCCAGCCCTGCAGTCACGGCAACCCTTTTTCCGCGATCGGCTTCTAACGTGACCCCACCCAGCGATGTCATCGTCACCACCGCCGTTGAGGTGGTGACCTGCGAATCCGGCATAGCGGTACCCAGTCCCACCACGAACGTGGAGCTGGTAGAGGACTGCGAGAGTCTGCTGAAGGCCGAGGACCGGCTGGCGGGCGCGGCCACCCTCAACTGGAGCGCAGGCAGGGCCATCACCGACTGGGAGGGCGTCACCGTCGCTGGCATGCCCCCGCGCGTGACGAAGCTGGAGCTGGCCGGCAGCAACCTTGCCGGCGAGCTCCAGCCACAGCTCGGCGACCTCGCTGGGCTGACCGAGCTGCGGCTCAACAACAACTCCCTCACAGGGCCGATCCCCTCGACGCTGGGCCAGCTCACCAGCATCACGCACGCCTACTTGGGGGGTAACGACTTCGACGGATGCATACCGGCTGCTTTGTGGGCAGTACCAAACAACGACTTTGACACTCTCGCCATCGCGTACTGCCAGCCGTCAGCGTCGCGTTTGATCGTGGTTTCGGACGGGGCGGCGGACACGCTATTGCTCGAGTGGGGCGGAGGAGCGTCCACCGCCACGAAGTGGCAGTACCGGACGACGTACTGGAATCAATCGGAGTGGCGGCAGGAGCCGTGGGGGGCGTGGACAGACATTCCGAGCAGCGACGCGAGCACGCGCAGCTACCGTGCGACCGGGCTGCGGAGCTATACGGGGTACTTCTTTGAGCTGCGTGCCATCGTAGGGCCGCTAGAGGGCCTGCCTTCCAACATCGCTACGGGTGCTACCCAGTACTCCGATTCCCGCCTCCCCGAGATGGATCCCAACCAGATCGTGGAAGGCGACGGAACGCAGCAATGGCGCATCGGCGGGCTCTCGTACGTCATCACCATTCCCTCAGGAATGCGGCTCAAGGCAGGTGGTGGAACTCTCTCCTCAGATGGCATCTTCCGCGTCGCTCTCTTCCACCTAGCGAGTGACTCGTGGATCTCTCTCAACGCCGATACAGGGGAGGTGTTGGAGCGCCACATCGCCCCGGAGGTTTCCCAAACCGTCGGTCCCCTATTCGACCAACTCATCGCTTCAATCCAGGAGGTGTCCAGGTGAAGGAAAGGACAGACTCAGTTGGAGCGTCGCCGTGGCCCGGAGCGAGGTCCCGGCCATCGAGGAGCGCTGGTGCCTGACGTCCAGACCGGGTATGCGCAGGTCACGGCCCCGGCACCAGCTAACGCCGCCCGAGAACACACCTCAAGGGGAAGGTCAAACTGTCCCCCAGGCGGCGGGGCTCACACGAAGCACCGCATCCTGTGCAGCGGCAACGACAAGGTGGGCACTGGACGATCTAGCTCGGAGAGCGGGGCCACTACGTCGGCGCGGGTGCGGATCTTGGTCAAATGGCAGTAGAACAGCAGCGGGTTGACGAGGCGGGCTGCCCTATGGTCCCAGACCTCGTACCGGGGCTCTGGGCAAACCCGACACACTCCAGTTTTCTGCCACGCCCGCGCTCGCCGACACGGAGACAAACAGGGAAGCTGCAGGGACGGCCGCGCGGCCAGTTGGTGTTGCAGCGGTCGGGCGAGGCCCCAGTGCCAAACGTAGCAGCACAGGGAGACAGGTAAACCGCGCCCCACGCCTCAGAGGCTACATCAAAGTGACGCGGTACGAAGAAGTGAGGATCCCCTCTACGTAGAGCCGCGCGGCCCCGACATGGAGGCTCTGGTCACCAAGAGGCACAGGTAGGGCGTCCGTGGCATCTTCGAAACAGCCATCGGGAAATCGGTCTGCGAAGAACACGTAGGCGAACCCCTCAAGCTCCCGGGGCGAGCGCCACGTCAGACCGTACGCCCGGGGCGCCCAACCTCGGGTCGCTGAGGCCCACCGCCAAGTGCTCGCGTACTCGGCGGCGAGTGAGGCGGTCAGCCAGACGTCCTGGCCAACCGCACCTAGATCCTGACCCGAACGAAGGGTTCACACCACCTCCAGGTCGACTGCTACCCCTGGAAGGCCTCGGTGCAAGCCAATGGAACAAACAGGGCGCAAACGGCGAGGGCACTTCCCAGCAGAGTGACCGCGACAGCAGCCTGTGGCGCGTCGGGATTGCATAGAGGCCACCGCGCCCCCCCGAGTCTGACCAAGCCGGCGAGACCTGAGAATGCTGCGCCAGCCGGGACAAGCATAGTCGTACTGCTGATCGGTACGTGGACGTCGTTAGTACCTGCCCGTACCAGTTCAGCGCTCCCGACTTGGTTGGCGGGGTCGACAACGACGAAAGCAGCCATCAATGCCGAAGCGTTCGCGAGGAGTGGAAGCGACGCCCAGCGCGACCGCCAGAACAGCAAGAGGAGGAGGCACGGAACCATGTTGAGGGCGAGGGCGAAGACCCACTTGCCGTTCACGACTGGCCAGTTCTCCTGGAGGGGAAGGGCCTTTGAGAATACGTCGTGGTAGTAGGCGGGCTTCAGGACATAGGGAGTCTCATCAGGGACTACGGCCCTCTCGACCGTGACCTCCGTTAGAGGTACAACCGCGCCCGCCAGTGACAGGGCCAGCCCTAGGATGCCCACTGGAAGAATAAGCCAGCGCACCGTCAGAGCCTCGCTGCGGGAGAGCAGAGAGTAACCGAAGGGTCAGTCGGCGGCAACACCCGAAGCTCCCCCTTCAACCCTCGCAGGCACACCCAAGTATTGGGCCCTCTGGCCAACCATGGTAGCATGACGAAGCACCGGTGATGCCCCGCGGGCTGCTTTGCTGGCTTCGAGAAGTCGGAGAAAGCCTCTGCCTAGTACTCGGCGGCCGTCGCTCAGGCCTAGTTCCAGGGCCTGAACCCCAGTTCGACGCTCGCTCGCCGCTGCGACTACTTCGCGAAGGTAACCTCGATGAGGTAGGCCCCGAGGTGATCGCCCGTCGCGCGTGCCTCCCTGGCCGGTCGATTACGTGCGATCTCGAGACCGTGGCCCCCTGCCGGTCCGGTCTGTCGGTCAGGAGGTGGCTGCCGCCATCTGCAGCGCCGGCCTGTGCGAGTTGGGAGTTGGTCACCCCAGCGCCGACGCAGCCGAGCATGTGTGGGTGTCCCGCGATGCTGGCTCGACCTGGAGCCATGCCGGTGAGGTGCTGCCGGGGGCGTGGATTCTGGAGGTGACGGAGACGGACGTGTTGGTCCGAGAGTGGAACCTGTGGAGGAGGCGCGAAACGCTGGGGTCCTTGACCGATGCCGAGTGGGAGGAGATGCGGGCGCGTCTCTCGCACCTGGTGCCAGACGAGCGCGAGGGATGGGAGAGCCGCTTCCGCTGGGTGGTGTCCGGGGAAGCGTACGTGCCGCCACATCGAGCTCATCGGCGAAGCTGCGACGCATGTCCCCGAGTCGGTGCAAAGGGAGCACCCGCAGATCGAGTGGCGGCAGATCGTGGCGACCAGGAATCGCGTCGCCCATGCCTACCTCGGAATCGACGACGACGTGATCTGGGACATCATCCAGAACGAGCTTCCCGACCTGCTCGGCGCATTGAGGCGCCTCCTTGCGGAGGAGCAGGCATGACCTCCATCAAACTCAACTAGCTCAACGTCGCGGAGAAACCGCTTGCAGCTTGGAGCGCCTCGGCTGGATCGAGAGGCCCTGCGGGGAACTGACGGACGGGTTCGGCCCACAGGCGGAGTGGGCGTGGATGTGGAGCAACCACAAGACTGAGCAAGACCGTGTGCGACTTCTGAGGAAAGCTCAACCTGACGCGCAAGGTGGGCCCCCACAGGGAATCAGGCGTGTTGGTGTTATCACTCCCAACACAGCAGTCGTTTGCAATTTAGCAAACTCCCCGGCGAGGATTCGAACCTCGAACCTAGCGGTTAACAGCCGCTCGCTCTACCGTTGAGCTACCGGGGAACGGGCTCTCAGTTTCGGGCGGGGCGGGGGAACGGGCAACAGGCGCAGCATCCGAAATCGCCCCGGACAGCCTCTATCGGCGGCTCTGCTACAGTGGCTTCATGGCCAGGATTCACACGGGTCTCCAACCCCTGCCCTGGCCCCGACGAATCTGGCGATTCGGGCTCGTCGCCTGGAACTTCGTCGTCCTCTACCTGGGCTACAAGCGCATCCAGAAGACGCCCGGTCTGAGCGAGGCGGAGCGCAAGGCGCGCTACCGCGACCAGCATCGGGCGACAGGCGAACGGCTCTACCGGCTGGCGATCCGGATGCAGGGGCTGCTGATCAAGTCGTGCCAGTTCCTCAGCAGCCGGGCGGACGTGGCGCCGCCGGAGCTGGTGGCGGTGCTGAGCCGGCTGCAGGATTCGGTGCCGCCGCGGTCGTACGAGGAGATCGCGGGGCAGGTGTGCCGGGAGCTGGGCAAGGCGCCGGAGGAGGCGTTCGCGAGCTTCGAGCGAACGCCGATCGCGGCGGCGTCGCTGGCGCAGGTGCACCGGGCCGTCACGCACGACGGTCGCGAGGTGGCCGTGAAGGTGCAGTACCCGGGCATCTCGCGGGTGGTGGAGACGGACCTGCGCAGCATCAGCGGGCTGATCGAGATCCTGGCGCGCATCGAGCGGCGCTGGGACTTCCGCATGCTGATCGCAGAGATCGCGGACTACACGCCGCGCGAGCTCGACTTCGTCGTCGAAGGGCAGAGCGCGGAGCGGGTCGGCCGCGAGCTGTCGCACCGGACGGACGTACGCGTCCCGGAGATCGTCTGGGAGCACACGGCGCGGCGGGTGCTGACGATGGAGTACATCGACGGCATCAAGATCTCGGCGACGGACGAGCTGGTGGCGGCGGGGATCGACCCGGACGCGGTCGCGCAGATCATGATGGAGGCGTACTGCGAGCAGATCCTCGTGAACGGCTTCTTCCACGCGGACCCGCACCCGGGGAACCTGCTGGTGCTGCCGGGTCCGGTGGTGGTGTTCCTCGACTTCGGGATGAGCAAGCACCTGCCGGATGACTTCCGCAAGACCTACAACCGCTTCACGCTGGCGGTGTTGAGCCAGAACGACGCGGGCATGCTCAAGGGGTTCCAGGACCTCGGATTCCGGACGCGGTACGACGACCCGGAGATGCTGGTGGCGCTGGGGCGCTCGTTCTTCGAGTCGGCGGGGCCGGAGCAGCGTCCCTACGCTGACGCGGAGGTGATCGGCGAGGTGAACGAGCGTCTGGCGCGGCTGCTGTCGGAGAACCCGGTGACGGAGATGCCGCCGGATATCCTGCTGATCCTGCGGGTGCTGGGGCTGATGAGCGGTCTGCAGAAGCGGCTGGACAGCACGGTGGACGTGGCGGAGACGATCACACCGTTCGCAGAGGCGCAGATCGCGGGCGAGGCGGCGGCCGGAAGCTAAACGTTCGCCGCTGGCGTTATCCGGGGACATTCGCTAATCTTGGTTAGCCCTTTAAAGCGGTCCCGAGAGGCTGCCAAGGGAGGAGGCGCCGCCATGAGCGGCTGGCCCTGCGCAGGCCCGAATACCCCCCACCTGACCAGGTTGTTTCCGCAATGAGTCCCGTCGAGCTGCAGCGGGGCCAGGAAGTTGCGCGCACGATCCGGCGGCTCGCGCACGAGATCGTGGAGAGCAACGGCGGCGCGGAGAACCTCGTGCTGGTCGGGCTGCTGACGCGGGGCGCGCCCCTGGCGGGGCGGCTGGCCTCGGCGATCGAGGCGTTCGAGGGGGAGTGCCCGCCGGTGGGCAGGCTCGACGTGGGGCTCTACCGGGACGACGTGGCCCACCGCGACCCCCCTCCTCCCGTACGACCGAGCGACATCCCCCTCGGGGTCGACGGCGCCACCGTGGTGCTGGTCGACGACGTGCTCTTCACGGGGCGCACGATCCGGGCGGCGATGGACGCAATCATGGACTTCGGGCGGCCGGCGCGGGTGCGCCTGGCGGTGATGGTGGACCGCGGCCACCGCGAGCTGCCGATTCGCCCCGACTTCGTTGGCCGCAACATCCCGACGGCGCCCTCGCAAACGGTCGAGGTGCGGCTGGCGGAGACCGACGGCGAGGACGCGATCTACCTGATGGAGGGAGCCGACAGTCATGGTGAGCATTGAACCGGCCGCCCCGACAGCCACGGAGCCGGACGAGCAGCAGGCGCCGGCCGTCACGGAGGACCCCACCGTCTGGGTGCGGAAGGACCTGCTCGATACGGACACGCTCTCGGCCGAGGAGATCGACCTCGTGCTGGAGACGGCGGACGCGATGGCGGAGGTGCGGGAGCGGCCGGTGGGGCGGGTCGCGACGCTGCGGGGCACGACCGTCGTGACCCTCTTCTACGAGAACAGCACGCGCACACGGGCCAGCTTCGAGATTGCGGCGAAGGCGATGGGCGCGGACGTCATCAACCTCGCAGCGTCGGGGAGCAGCGTGGGCAAGGGGGAGTCGCTGGTCGACACAGTACGCACGATCGAGGCGGTGGGGGCGGACATTCTCGTGATGCGCCACCCGAACTCGGGGGCGGCGGCGCTGGCGGCGCGGCACACGGACGCGAGCGTCGTGAACGGCGGCGACGGGTCGCACGCGCACCCGACGCAGGCGCTGCTCGACCTGTACACGATGCGCCGGCATGTGGGCGACCTCGAGGGACGCAAGGTCGTCATCGTAGGCGACATCCTGCACAGCCGCGTGGCGCGCTCGAACCTGTGGGCGCTGCGGGCGGCGGGGGCGCAGGTAACGCTCTGCGGACCGGCGACGCTGCTGCCACAGTCGCTGCGCACGCTGCCGGGGTACGAGGGGCCGGGCGGCTGCGAGGTCACGACCGACCTCGAGGGGGCGCTGACGGGCGCGGACGTGGTGATGGCCCTCCGCATCCAGCGGGAACGGCAGGACCAGGGGCTGCTGCCCTCCCTGCGCGAATACATCCGGCAGTACCAGATCACGGAGGAGCGGCTGGAGCGAGCGAACGCAGGAGCGCTGGTGATGCACCCCGGCCCGATGAACGAGGGCGTCGAGATCGCGCCCGAGGTCGCGCACGGGCTGCGCTCGGTGGTCGAGGAGCAGGTCACGAACGGGGTGGCGGTGCGCATGGCCATCCTCTACCTGATGGCGACGGCGAGGCGGCGATGAGCGGAGTGCTGATTCGCGGAGGACGGCTAATCGACCCGGCATCGGGTCGCGACGAGCAGGGCGACGTGCTCATCGAGAACGGTCGCGTGAGCGCGGCGGGCGGCAGCCTCGCCGCCGACGGGGCGGAGGTGGTGGACGCGGCGGGGTGCATCGTGACGCCCGGGTTCATCGACCTGCACGCGCATCTGCGCGAGCCCGGGTTCGAGCAGAAGGGCACGCTCGCGACGGAGACGGAGGCGGCGCTGCGCGGCGGCTTCACGACGGTGTGCGCGATGCCGAACACGGACCCGGCGCCGGACAGCGCGCCCGCGGTGGAGGGGTTCCTGAAGCTGGTGGCGCAGAACGCGCGCATCCGCGTACTGCCCGTGGGGTCGACGACGGTGGGGCGCGCGGGGAAGCAACTGGCGGCGCTGAGCGAGCTGGCGGAGGCGGGATGCGTCGCGCTGAGCGACGACGGCAGCCCGGTTCCGGGCGGCAACCTGATGCGGAACGCGCTCACGCTGGCGGGGGCGCTGGGGCTGGTGGTGGCGGAGCACTGCGACGAGCCCTCGCTGAGCGGGAAGGGCTCGATGCACGAGGGGGCCGTGAGCGAACGGCTCGGGCTGGAGGGGCAACCGGCGGCGGCGGAGACGGTCGCGATAGCCCGAAACGTCGAACTCTGCGAGCTTACCGGCGGACGTTTTCACATCATGCACGTGACGACAGCGAGAGGCGTTGAGCAGGTGGCGCGCGCGAAGGAGCGCGGGCTGCCGGTAACGTGCGAGGTGACCCCCAGCCATCTCTTCCTCACGGACGAGGCAGTCGCGGGGAGTGACCTGACTCCGGCCTACGACACCTCGGCGAAGGTCAACCCGCCGCTGCGCACGGAAGCCGACCGGCTCGCCCTGCTGGCGGGCGTGAACTCGGGCGTGATCGACGCAATCGCGACGGACCACGCGCCGCACGCGCCGGAGGAAAAGCTGCGCGAGTTCGACCAGGCCCCGTTCGGCATCAGCTGCGCAGAGACCGCGCTTGCGACGGTGACGACGCTCGTGTCGCGCGGGGAGCTGGAGTTGGGCGCGGCGCTGCGGGCGCTGACGCAGGGGCCGGCGGCCACGTTCGCGCTCGATGGCCATGTTCCCGGCATCGGGACGCTCGCGGTCGGAGCGCCCGGCGACGTGACCGTGTTCGACCCCGAGGAGCGCTGGACGGTCGACCCGGCGGCCTTCGCGTCGAAGGGGAAGAACACGCCACTCGCGGGTCTCGAACTGCAGGGCCGGGTGCGGGCGGTCGTGGTCGAGGGCGAGCTGCGGCACGCGGTGGAGGCGGTGCATGTCTAGCGCGAGGCTGGTGCTCGCCGACGGGAGCGTGTTCGAGGGCCGCGCGGTTGGGGCGACCGGGTCGGTTGGCGGCGAGGTGGTGTTCAACACCTCGATGACGGGCTACCAGGAGATGCTGACGGACCCCTCCTACGCGGGCCAGCTGCTGACGCTGACGTACCCGATGATCGGGAACTACGGTGTGGACACGGCGGTGGAGGAGTCGGGGCAGATCCAGCCGCGGGGACTGATCGTGCGCGAGGTAGCGCCGGTCTCGAGCCACCCGCTCTCTACGAGTGACCTCGCGACGTTCCTGGCCGAACGGGGAGTGGTCGCCATCGACGGGGTCGACACGCGCGCGATCACGCGGCGCATCCGGCGGCACGGCGTGATGCTGGGCGTAATCACGAACGAGCCGGCCGAGGAAGCACTGGAGCGGGTACGCGCGCTCCCCGGGTACGACGGCATCGACTGGGCGTCGCAGGTTTCGACGGCGGAGCAGTACGGCTGGGAGTCGTTCGCTGAGAAGCACGAGCTCCGCCCCGCCATGGAGCTGCGGGCGAACAAGGCGGTCGTCAAGCCGGCACACGCGGATGCGACAGGGAGCCCGAAGCGAGTCGTGCTCATCGACGGTGGCGTGAAGCGCAACATCATGCGCTCACTCGTCGCGCGCAACTGCGAGGTCACCGTTCTCCCGATCGACGCGAACGCAGAGGACGTGCTCGCACTCAGGCCGGATGGCGTCCTGTGGTCGCCGGGGCCGGGCGACCCGCAGGTGCAAAACGTGCAGGTCGAGGAGACGCGCAAGCTGATCGGCACGGTTCCCCTGTTCGGCATCTGCCTGGGGCACCAGGTGATCGCGCGGGCGCTGGGGGCGGGCACGTTCAAGCTACCGTTCGGGCACCGGGGCGGGAACCACCCCGTTCGCGACGAGCGGACAGGCACCGTGACGATTACGGCCCAGAACCACGGATACGCCGTCGACCCCGAAGGTCTGGCGGCTTCGGCGGAGGTAAGCCACGTGAACCTGAACGACGGCACGGTCGAAGGGCTCACCATGCGCGACGAGCCAGTGATGACCATCCAGTATCACTCGGAGGCGAGTCCGGGGCCGCTCGACAGCATGGGGATGTTCGACCGCTTCGTGCAGATGATGGACTCGGCAGGAGGCAGGCGATGACCCGAACCACGGCGATGCGACCGGCCACGGCCGACGACGCGGGGGCAGTCGCCTCGATCGCACACGCCCTTCGCGACGAATCGAACACGAGCCTTCCGCCCGACCTCGACACCGACATGGCGCGCGCCTGGCTGACACGCATCGGGGAGCGCGGCGCCGCCGCGATCGCCCTCGACGGGTCGATCCCGGTCGCCTTCGGGATGGTCGAGGCGAGCCCCGACGAGCCGGAGACGGCTGAGCTCGGGGTCTGGGTGCTGCCCGACCACCGGCAGCGGGGCATCGCCACGCAGCTCGCGGAAGAGCTGCTGGCGCTCGCGCGCGAGCGCGGGCTGCGCCGCATCCGCGGGCGGCTGCCGGAAGGCAACGAGCCCGCCCTGAGCTTTCTCTCGTCCATCGGGGGGATGGTTCCCCTGCGCAACCCCGACATGACCTTCGAGCTGCCCCTCTAGATGGCAGCCGTGAGCAGCAAGCGCCGCCCCCTGCCGCCAAGCCGCGGCGGAGCCGTCCGGCGCGCCGCGTCGTCGCGTGTAGCGTCGAGCTGGACGGACGTGCTCATCGCGCTCGCGGCGACGGCGCTGGCGATGGCCCTGTTCGTGCTCATCGCGGCCTTCGCCGGCGAGAACGTGGCCGGGGACACGGCGGGGCGGTTCTGGGCGTTGCTGTTCGCGGCCGGGCTCGGCCTCTCCGGGCTGTTCCTGGGGATGCTGGGGCTGGTGTTGCTGGGCGAGGGGGCGCAAGAGCGCGGCCGTTACCTGGTTCCGGTCGCGACCGGAACCGCGACGGGCGTGATCGTAGGAGCGCTGGTGCTGGACGGGGCGAGCCGCGGAGCGGTGCTCACGCCGCTGCTACTGCTCCTGCTGGCGACACCGCCGCTGCGGGAGGGGCTCGGGCGGCTGATGCAGCGCGGGGCCGGGGGGAGGCCGCGATGACGAAGCCGGAGAGCGTCCTGATCATCGGGTCCGGGGCGATCGTGATCGGGCAGGCGGCGGAGTTCGACTACGCCGGCACGCAGGCCTGCAAGGCCGTGCGCGAGGAGGGGGTGCGCAGCATCCTCGTGAACTCCAACCCGGCCACGATCATGACCGACCTCGACGTGGCGGACGCCGTCTACATCGAGCCACTCACGGTGCCGACGATCGAACGCATCATCGCGCGGGAACGGCCGGACGGTCTGCTTCCCACCCTTGGAGGCCAGACCGGCCTCAACCTCGCCGTGGACCTCGCAAACGCGGGGATTCTCGAGAAGTACGACGTGAAGCTGCTGGGCACGCCGCTGGAGTCGATCCGGCGGGCGGAGGACCGGGAACTGTTCAACGACCTGCTGGCGAAGATCGGGGAACCGGTCCTGGAGAGCGAGCCCTGCGAAACGGTCGAGGCGTGCGAGGCGGCGGCGGAGCGGATCGGGCTGCCGGTCGTTATCCGGCCCGCCTACACGCTCGGGGGCACGGGTGGGGGCATCGCCTTCACGGCCGAGGAGCTGCGCACGATCGCGACGAGCGGCCTGGCGGCGAGCCCGATCACGCAGGTGCTGATCGAGCGCTACCTCGGCGGCTGGAAAGAGGTCGAGTACGAGGTGATGCGGGACGGCGCGGGCAACTGCGTGACGATCTGCAACATGGAGAACCTCGACCCGATGGGCGTCCACACGGGCGATTCCATCGTGGTCGCGCCCTCGCAGACGTTGACGGACAAGGACTACCAGATGCTGCGCTCGGCGGCGCTGCGCATCATCGACGAGCTCGGCATCGAGGGCGGGTGCAACATCCAGTTCTCGATGGCGCCGCGCAAGGACGTACGCGACTGGGAGGGCGACCCGAGCGAACCGCTTCCGTACTTCGTGATCGAAGTGAATCCGCGCGTGTCGCGCTCGTCGGCGCTGGCTTCGAAGGCAACCGGCTACCCGATCGCGCGGGTGGCGGCGAAGATCGCCTGCGGCAAGACGCTCGACGAGATCCCGAACGCGGTGACGCAACGCACGACAGCGGCGTTCGAGCCAGCGCTGGATTACTGCGTCGTGAAGATCCCCCGCTGGCCCTTCGACAAGTTCGCCCTGGGCGACCGGGGGCTGGGCACGCAGATGAAGGCCACGGGCGAGGTGATGGCGATCGACCGCACCTTCGAGGGGGCGCTGAACAAGGCGGTGCGCTCGCTCGAGTTCGGGCGGCGCACGCTGCTCTGGGAGGACGCGGCCTGGCGCGACGCCGAGGCGATCGACCTGCGCGCCACCGACACGCGCCTCTGGGCGCTGATGGCGGCGCTGCGGCGGGACGTGCCCATCGCCGACCTCGCCACGGAGACGGGGGTCGACCCGTGGTTCCTGGAACGGCTGCAACGGATCGTCACGGTGGAGCGCCGGCTGCTCTCTGAGCCGCTCGACGCCGAGTTGCTGCTGGAAGCGAAGCAGATGGGGTTCAGTGACGAGATGGTGGGGCAGCTCGCCGACCGGCTCGCGGAGCACGTGCGGGAGCTGCGCCTCCAGCTGGGGATGCGGCCGGTCTACAAGATGGTCGACACCTGCGCGGCCGAGTTCGACGCCTTCACGCCGTACTTCTATTCGACGTACGAGCAGGAGAACGAGGCGACGCCGGAGCCGGGCGTCTCGACGGTCGTGCTGGGGAGCGGTCCGATCCGGATCGGGCAGGGGATCGAGTTCGACTATGCGAGCGTGCACGCCGCCTGGGCGCTGCAGGACGCGGGGCGTCGCGCCATCCTCGTCAACTCGAACCCGGAGACGGTCTCGACGGACTTCGATACGAGCGACCGGCTCTACTTCGAACCGCTGGACGAGGAGGCGGTGCGGAACATCCTCGAGAACGAGGCGGGGGAGACGGGGGAGACGCCGACGAGCATTGTGCAGTTCGGCGGGCAGACGGCGGTGAACCTGGCGGAGCCGCTGTGGCGAGCGGGACAGGGGATCATCGGCTCGAGCGCGGAGGCGATCGATACGGCCGAGGACCGCGAACTGTTCGAGCGCTTCCTGCAGAACCTCGGCATTCCCCAGCCTCCGGGCGCGGCCGTGCGCACGCTGGAGGAGGGGCTGAAGACGGCGCAGACGATCGGCTACCCGGTGCTCGTGCGGCCCTCGTACGTGCTCGGGGGGCGGGCGATGGAGATCGTGCAGAACCCGCGCGAGATGGTGGGGTTCCTGGCGCAGGCGGCGGAGGCGGCGGAGGGGCGGCCGATCCTGATCGACAAGTACCTGGAGGGCCGGGAGGTGGAGGTGGACGCGATCTGCGACGGTGAGCGCGTCCTCATCCCTGGGATCATGGAACACATCGAGCGCACGGGGGTTCACTCGGGCGACTCGATGGCGGTCTACCCACCGGTCCACCTCGACGAGGAGGAGCGGGAGACCATCTGCCACCACACGGAGCAGATCGTGCTCGGCATGGGCGCCATTGGGCTCACGAACATCCAGTACGTGGTGCTCCCGCGGGACGCCTCGGGCCAGCCGCAGGTGTACGTGATCGAGGTGAACCCTCGGGCAAGCCGCACGGTGCCGTTCATCTCGAAAGTAACAGGCGTACCGATGGTGCAACTGGCGGTTCGGGCGATGTGCGGCGAGTCGCTGGAGAGCCAGGGATACGAAGGCGGCCTCTGGCCGGAGAAGAACCTCGTGGCGGTGAAAGCGCCGGTCTTCTCGATGTCGAAGCTGGCCGAGGTCGACACGTACCTCGGGCCGGAGATGAAGAGCACTGGCGAGGTGATGGGCATCGACAGCGCCTACGAGCCAGCGCTGGCGAAGGCGCTCGTCGCCTCGGACCTGGCCGTGGAGGCGGGAACGCCCGTCCTGCTCTCGCTGAGCGACCAGACCAAGGCAGAAGCGCTGCCGCTCGTGCACGCCCTGCACGACGCTGGCTGCGACCTCTACGCCACGGAAGGCACGGGGGCGATGCTGGACGCGCTCGGCATTCCCTCGACGGTCGTGACGAAGGTGCTGAGCGGCGCTCACCCGAACGTGGTGGACGTGATCGAGGACGGCACCGTGCGCTGCGTGCTCAACACGTCGGAAAACCGTATGACTGGTTCGCTGCGGGACGGGTTCCACATCCGCCGGGCGGCAGCGGAGAAGCGTATCCCCTGCTTCACATCGATCGACACGGCGCGGGCCGCCATCGAGACGATGCGCGGGACCGTGACGCCGGACGTCGCGCGGCTGGACGAGTACGTGGCGCGATGATCCGCGAAGAGGGGACGGTCCTCTCGAACGAGCCGTGCTACGAAGGCGGCTACGTCATCTGGCTCGATGCACCCAACCTGGCGGCGGCGGGACACACGCCCGGACAGTTCGTGATGGTGCGCTGCGCCCCCGAGGGCGGGGATCCGGAGTTCTCACGGGCCTTCAGCTACCACCGCGCAGAGGAGGGGCGGGTCGCGCTGCTCTACACGGTCGCGGGGCGGGGAACGGCGTGGCTGGCGGGGCGCCGCCGGGGGGACGCGGTGTCGCTCTACGGGCCGCTCGGGAACGGCTTCCGGCTCCCCGACGGCTCCGGGAACCTGCTGCTGGTGGCGGGGGGCGTGGGCGTCGCGCCCATGGTCGACCTGGCCGAGGTCGCGCTGGCGCAGGGCCACCAGGTGACGGCGATGATGGGAGCGCGCACGGCCTCGCAGCTCCTGCCGGCCTCGGCCTGGCCGAGCGAGGTCGAGTACGTGGTCGTGACGGAGGACGGGTCGCAGGGGCTGCGGGGGCGGGTCACGGAGCACCTCGACGAGTACGTAGCGTGGTCGAGCAGGCTGTACGCGTGCGGTCCGAACCCGATGTTCGCGTCGATGGCGGAGGCGTTGCGGCAGAACGGACGCCGCCAGCGTCCCGAGATCCTGATGGAAGAGAACATGCCCTGCGGCTGGGGGCTGTGCTACGGGTGCGCGATCTTCACCCGCCACGGCGTTCGGCTCTGCTGCAAGGACGGACCCCGATTCAACCTGTTCGACGTGTTCTGAGCTGACATCGCTGTGCTACAATGCTTCCTGCACACAACGTGTGAGTCGCGAGATGGCATCAGCGGAACAGTCAGGCGAATCGCTCCGGGACTTCAGCAGCCCTGCGACGTGGGGCGATGTGGAGCAGGTACGGCTCTCACTCGATACGAAGATCGATACGAGCATCGCGGATGTGAAGACGCAGATGGCGGAGATGGAGACTCGACTCGTATCACGCATCGTCGGACTCGAGACACAGGTCGAAAGTCGGTTCGGCGGACTTGAGACGCAGGTCGAAAGCCGATTCGGCGCGCTCGAGAGGCAGTTCGAGGGCCGATTCGGCGCACTCGAGACGCAGTTCGAGGGCCGATTCGGCGCACTCGAGACGCAGTTCGAGAGCCGATTCGGCGCGCTCGAGAGGCAGAGCGAGAACCGATTCGGCGCGCTCGAGAGGCAGAGCGAGAACCGTTCCAGCGGACTGGAGACGCGGCTGAGTGGGCTTGAGGCCGGACTGGAGAGACGGCTGGCTCAACTGGAAGTTCGCCTCACCCGGCTGTTCCTTGGGGCAGTGGCGGCGGGAGTGGCCGTTCTCGGAGTTCTCGTTGGGGTTCTTCAGGCCGTCGACTGAGGGCGGACGTGCTTCGACTTGCCCGAGTCCCGCTGGTAATGGCGCTCCTCAGGGGTTGCGAACAGGCGTTCTAGTACCGTAGCATTGCCATCCAGCACGACGGGAGAGCACGACATGGCCCAGACGGCGAAGCAGGAAGCGGATCGGAAGCGCGCGCTGGACCTGGCGCTGAGCCAGATCGAGAAGCAGTACGGCAGCGGCGCCATCATGAAGATGGGCGACGCGACCGCCAACATGACGGTGGGCGCCATCTCCACGGGATCGCTCTCGCTGGACATCGCTCTCGGCATCGGGGGCCTGCCCCGGGGCCGGGTCACCGAGATCTACGGGCCGGAGTCGGCGGGCAAGAGCACGCTCGCCCAGCACGTCATCGCGCAGGCACAGCGCAGCGGTGGGGCGGTGGCCTACATCGACGTGGAGCACGCGCTCGACCCCTCCTACGCCCAGGACCTCGGCATCAACACGGAAGACCTGCTCATCAGCCAGCCGGACACGGGCGAGCAGGCCCTGGAGATCTGCGAGGCGCTCGTGCGCTCCAACGCCATTGACTGCATCGTCGTCGACTCGGTGGCCGCGCTCGTTCCCCGCGCCGAGATCGAGGGAGAGATGGGCGACTCGCACGTCGGCCTGCAGGCGCGGCTCATGTCGCAGGCGCTGCGGAAGCTGACGGCGACGATCTCGCGCACGAGCACGGCGGTCATCTTCATCAACCAGCTCCGGGAGAAGGTCGGCGTGGTGTTCGGCAACCCGGAGGTGACGCCGGGCGGGCGGGCGCTCAAGTTCTACTCGTCCGTGCGCATCGAACTCCGCGGCATCGAGAGCATCAAGAAGGGTACGACCGTCATGGGGCGGCGGGTGCGGGCCAAGATCGTGAAGAACAAGGTGGCAGCGCCCTTCCGCACGGCGGAGTTCGACATTATGTTCACCGCGCCGCGAGGCATCAGCCGCACGGCTGACGTGGTTGACCTGGGCGCGGAGTCGGGCATCCTCACGAAGTCGGGGGCGTTCTACAGCTACGGCGACCTGCGCATCGGGCAGGGGCGCGAGGCGGCGAAGGCGTTCCTGCACGAGAACCTCGACATCCTCGAAGCGATCGAGCGCGAACTGCGGCTCGAGGCGGGTCTGCCCGTGGCGGACGAGGGGGAGGGCGGTAGCGAGGCCGTCGATACAGCGATGGCGGCCGGAGGGTCCTGAGCGCTTCGATGCCCGCGGACGAACGGGACGAGTCTCCCCGGGTTACGGCGATCAAGCGCCGCCCGCGGGGGCGTGTCACAGTCACGACCAGCGACGGCGAGACGCTGACGGTGCACGCGGAGGCGCTCGACCGGACGGAGCTCCAGCAGGACGACCTGCTCGACGAGACGGCGCGTGAACGCCTCGATCGGGAAGAGCAGCGCTGCGCGGCCCACGAGGCGGCGCTGCGACTGCTGTCGCACCGGCCCCGCAGCGAGCGGGAGCTTGGCCAGCGACTGCGGCTGCGCGGCATTGCCCCCGATGTCGCAGAAGAAGAGGTGGAGCGGCTGCGGGGCGCGGGGCTGCTGGATGACGAGGCGTTCGCGCAGTCGTGGGTGGGGGAGCGCCAGGCGAGCGCCCCGCGGGGGCAGCGGCTGCTGCGTTACGAGCTGCTCGGAAAAGGCGTTCAGGCCGAGGTGGCCGATGAGGCAGTGCTGTCGGTCGATGACCGGACGGCCGCCCTGGCGGTGGCGAGGGGGCGGGCGCACCGGCTCGCGGGCCTCGAGTTCCGGATGTTCAGCCAGCGGCTGGGGGCCTTTCTGCGGCGTCGCGGGTTCGCCTACGACGACATCCAGGAGGCAGTGCGAACGGTCTGGAACGAGAACGCACCGGAGTCCGAGCTGCGGTAGCCGCGCACCCGCGGGTGGCGCTCATTGCACCGTGAAAGCTTTGACGGCTTCTTGCGGCGAGCCGTACCATCGCCTGCAGAGCGGCGTACCGCCGCTTTGGGAACACTATGTCGCAACTTGCGATTCACCTGGAGCAAGACCATGCCGGCGATCATTGCCGTTATCGCCGGCCTCGTGGGTATTCTGATCGGGATCGGCGTGGGCTACGTCCTGCGCCGCCGCTCTGCGCAACACTCATTGCAGCAGGCGGAGGAGGACGCCCGGCAGATACTCTCTGAGGCCGAAACCAAGAGCCGCGAGATTGAGCTGGAGACGAAGGAGGAGCAGCTCAAGCTCAGAAACGAAGCAGAAGCCGATATCCGCGAGTGGCGTTCGGAGCTCTCGCGGACGGAAAACCGCCTTTCCCAGCGTGAGGAGAACCTCGACCGCAAGGCCGAGGGCATCGATTCGCGCGAAATCACCCTGCAGGACCGCTCGGAGGCGCTTCGCGCTTCCGAGGAGGAGATCGCCGAGCTGCGTGCGGAGCAGGAGCGTGCGATCGAGCGGGTCAGCGGGCTGAGCCGCGAGGAGGCTCGCGAGCAGCTTCTTGCGGCCGTCGATGATGAAATCCGAGATGAAGCAAGCCGCCGCGTTCGCGAGATGGAGCGGGAAGCGGAACAGACCGCGGCGACGCGCGCCCGCAAGGTCATTGCGACGGCGATCCAGCGGTACGCAGGCGAGGTGACCGCGGAGACGACGGTCTCCGTCGTGCCCATCGGCAGCGATGACATGAAGGGGCGCATCATCGGGCGTGAAGGGCGCAACATCCGCGCCATCGAAGCCGCGACGGGCGTCGACTTGATCATCGACGACACACCCGACGCCGTGACGATCAGTTCGTTCGACCCAGTGCGCCGCGAAGTCGCGCGGGTCGCGCTCGCCGGCCTCGTGCAGGACGGGCGTATCCACCCGACGCGCATCGAGGAGGCCGTCACGAAGGCGCAGCGCAACGTCGACACGACCATGGCCGAGTCGGCCGAGGCGGCGGCAGCGGAAGCCGACGTCCTGAACCTGCACCCCGAAGTGATGAAGGTCTTCGGGCGGCTGCGGTACCGCACGAGCTACGGGCAGAACGTGATGCGCCACTCCGTGGAGACGGCGCACATCGCCGCGATGATCGCGCGCGAGGTTGGCGCGGACGAGAACATCACCCGCGCCGGCGGGTTTCTGCACGACCTCGGCAAGGCCGTCGACCACGAGGTCGAAGGGACGCACGCGCTCATCGGGGCGGACATCGCGCGGCGCTACCGGGTACGCGAAGAGGTCGCGCACTGCATCGAGGCGCACCACGAGGAGGTCGAACTCGGCACGGTCGAGGCGGTCATCGTGCAGATGGCTGACGCCATCAGCGGCGGGCGCCCCGGCGCCCGACGCGAGTCGCTCGACAGCTACGTGAAGCGGCTCGAGACGCTCGAACAGATCGCGAAGGACCAGAAGGGCGTGGAGCAGGCGTTCGCCATCCAGGCGGGCCGCGAGCTCCGCATCGTCGTCAGCCCCGAGCAGGTCGATGACCTCGAATCGATGCGCATCGCGCGCGACGTGAGCCAGAAGATCGAGGAGAGCGTCGACTACCCGGGGCAGATCAAGGTAACGGTCGTGCGCGAGACGCGCGCGACCGAGTACGCGCGCTAGGCGGCAACGTGGCGACCGGCGACTTCCACCTGCACAGCACCGCCTCCGACGGGGTGCGCAGCCCTACGTGGGTGATGGAGACGGCGGCCGCCAACGGCGTTCGCACGCTGGCGCTGACCGACCATGACACCACGGAAGGGCTGGCGGAGGCGCGCGCCGCCGCGGAGCGGGCGGGACTTCGCCTCATCTCCGGCATCGAGCTGAGCGTGGACATCGACGGGGCGGACGCGCACCTGCTCGGCTTCGGGTTCGACCTCGGGCACGAGCCGCTGCAAGCGTACCTGAGCGAGCAACGCGAGGGCCGCGTGGGGCGCATGAAGCGCATGGTGCGGGTGCTGGGCGAACACGGTGTGACGCTCGATGCCGAGCGCGTCCAGGAGATCGCCGGGGAGGCGAGCGTGGGGCGGCCGCACGTGGCGCGCGCCCTGGTCGAGGCGGGGTACGTGGAGAGCGTCGCGGAGGCGTTCAACACGTGGCTGGGCGACGGCAAGCCGGCGCACATCACCCGCGACCGGCTGACCCCGGCGGAAGCGATCGCGCTGCTGCACGAGGCGGGCGGGGCGGTCTTCGTTGCGCATCCCGTCTACCTCGGCGACGACTACGAGGAACGGGTGGCCGAACTCTCGGGGATGGGGCTCGACGGCATCGAGACGTACTACAAGTTTTACGATGCGGAAACCGTGGCCGCGCACGAAGCGCTCGCGGAAAAGCTCGGGCTGGCCCGCTCGGGCGGGAGCGACTACCACGGGCTGGGCAATCCGAACGACCGCGAGATCGGCGACATACCCTTCGAGGACAGCGCCGTCGCGGCGTTCGTGGCCTTCCTTGAAGAGCGCGCGGTCCCGGGGCTCGCGCAGGCAGGAGCATCGTGATGGACGTGAACCTGGGCGCCGACGAGATCGAGCAGATCATCCCCCACCGCTACCCGATGCTGCTGGTCGACCGGATGGTGGAGATCGAGGACGGGGCGCGCGGCATCGGCATCAAGAGCGTGACCGCGAACGAGTGGTTCTTCGAGGGGCACTTCCCCGGGAACCGGGTGATGCCGGGCGTGCTCATCGTGGAGGCGCTGGCGCAGGTAGCCGCGATCACGTTGCTGCGGGACGTGGACCAGGCGGGCAAGATCCCGATGTTCGGGGGCATCGAGAAGATGCGGTTCCGGCGCCCCGTGACTCCGGGCGACCAGCTGCGGCTGTCGTTCACGCTGGAGCGGATGCGGGGGCCGGTGGGGCGGGGGTCGGTGGAGGCGAGCGTCGACGGGCAAGTGGTGGCGGACGGCACGATTTCGTTCGCCCTGGTGGAGAACCCGACCGGCCAGTAGGCCGTTCACACCCCTCACGGACCGTTACCGGAGGCGCCCGGGGCGTCTGCTAGCATGGATTCGATGCCCGAAACGGTGGAGTGCGCCGCCATGCCGGGGTCGAGACCGCCCTGCGCTGCAGCCGCTGCGAAGCCCCGATCTGTCCGTCCTGCCTGATCCAGTCGCCCGTGGGGGCGCGCTGCCCGGACTGCGCCCGGGTGGTGCGAGCGCCCATGTACGTGCTCTCGGGTCAGAACATGCTGCGGGCCGGGCTGGCGTCGGTCGTGGGCGGGGTGGTGATGGGCCTCCTCTGGGCCGTCATCCTGTTGCCGTTCACGCGAGGGTTCTTCGCACTCATCGTGGGTGTGGCGCTGGGCTACGGCTTCACGCGACTGCTGGAGTTCGCCACGGGCGGGAAGCGGGGACCGGGGATGGTGGGGTTCGCGATCGGCGGGATCGTGCTGGCGTGGCTGGTGCTGATCCTGTTCGGGGGGCAGCACTTCGCGCTGTGGGGGCTGGTGGCGGCGGGGATAGGCGTCTGGTTCGCTTACCAGAACCTGCGCTAACCCACGGGCTGTTCACCCGTCGCGGACAGCCCCCACGAGGCTCCGGACAGCGATGCGAACCCCCGGCCGGTTGCCAGCTGAACGGCTACTCGGCGCGGATGCGGGCGTACCCGAGCACGTCGATCTCGGCACCGATGAACGGCACCCTGTTCGCATCCGGGAAGCCCCGGACCCGGATCACGTAGTCCGACGCGTCGCCGAGCGCCGCCGGGAACCGGAACGTGACGGTCAATGTTCTGTCGTCCAGCACGTATTCGGTGGCGACGACATCCCCCGGGTCGTTGAGGTTCCACTGACCGGAGACGAGCGGAGGGAGAATGGAGCCCACATGGTCGTAGTCGTCGGCGGATCCGAGCGTAAAGTTCGTTCGACCGCCCGACCGCGCGTCCGCAATCGTCTCCTTCACGAGGACCGCATCACCCAGCAGCGTACCGCTGAAGGTGACGAATTCGCCGTCGTAGGTGGGATGCTGGTCCCACTGGATCAGGGCGTGGCTGGTGCGGGACACGCCCTCGTCAAAGGGGCGGCTTTCAGGGGCGTTCAGGGCGCCGGACCAGTGCTTCTCGACGATGGCCGCCTGGCCGTCGAACGCTCCCCACACTTCCGCGACATCAGCGGTCTCGCCGTCCTCTTCGGTCGCGAGCGCCAGCCCGTACAACTCTCGCAGCTCTTGCGTGAATGCCTCGCGCCTTAACGTGTCCAGCAACTCCTGGAAGAGCATCTGGCCGAGGAAGTAGTTGCAAAAGTAGCGTCCCTCCTGCCCCGGCGATGGATTCCACTCCGTCAGCATCGCCAGATTGTCGGCCTCGCAGCCGTTGCGGCGGGGCGTTGCCAGCAGCCCCGGACTCACCCCGGCGTCCACTCCGTACAGGTACTCGAAGGTGCGCGCCACACCTTCGTCGATCCAGGCGATGTGGCCCCTCCAGAAGAAGTGGGCGATCTCGTGGACGAGGTTCGTTCTGAAGACGAACGTGTCGTATGGCGTCTCATGCTGCTCGCTGTCCGACAGGAGGCTGAAGGCAAACCCGAAATTCGTTCCGCCGTAGTTCTCTGTGACGGCGTAGTCGTCCAACACGACAACCACGTGGTTCACGGGCAGGGGGCGCTGCATGACGCGCTCCACGAACTCCACCGTGTCCCTGACGTCGTCCACCGTCGACTGTCGAGACTGGGTGCCGGTGCGGACGACGCTGATCTTGAGGTCCGGCGTCAGGGCCGTCCCCTCAAAAGCCACTTCGGTGCGCGCGGCGCCGCGTCCCAGGAGGTTGCGGATGGCGTCGGCGGTGCGGATCGTCCCGGCCGCCACCACGAGAGTCGTCTCATCGTCAGTGATGCCATCGCCGAAGTCCTGGTGCTCCAGCACGGCGTCCAGGCGGCCATCTTGCTGGAAGGCCAGGCTGTGGAGGCTGCGCAGCGCCAGTACGTCATCGCCTTCGACAGAAGCCAGGAAGGGCATGCCGATCACTGCCAGGGCAGCTTCGTCGCTCCAGTAGTCCAGCCCCTCCAGCCACCCAAGCGCCTCACCTTCGACTTCGTCAATGCCGTCCCGGAACCACGACAGGGCCACTACCGCCTCGACGACGGCAGCACTGCTGGCATCGTCTTCGTCATGAAGCCAGCCCAGTGACCGAATAGCCCCGACTTCCGTTTCCGAGACGCCATCCCCGAACCACGGCAGGGCGATCACTGCTACTGCGGCTTCCTCGCTCCAATAGTCCAGCGACCGAAGCCGCGTGAGCGCCTCGCCTTCAATTTCGGTGATGCCGTCCTGGAACCAGGGCAGGGCCACTACCGCCTCGACGATGGCTGCGCCCCTGGCATCGTCTTCATCGCGAAGCCAGGCCACCGACCGAATGGCTTTCGCTTCCGTTTCCGTGGGCCCATCCCGGAACCAGGGTGTGGCGAGGACGCTGGCAGCGGCGTCAGCATTGGCATAACCCAGCCAGAGGAACCACTCGATGCCGTCGCCTTCCACGGCTGTCACGCCATCCCGGACCCACTCCAAACGCAGGGTGGCGCGCAGATTCTCGATGTCGTTCCCGCCGATGTAGAGCAGGTTGTCGACGGCTGTGGTCTCCAGTGCGGTGACGCCGTCGCTGACCCACGGCAGGGTCGTGAGCTGCCGGTACAGGTCCGGGTGATAGTGCTGCAACCAGCGCAGGTTCTGGGTCTCGGCAAGCGGTGGCGACGGTTCACCGGACGGGAGCGGCACTTCGAGGGAGATGTCGCCGTAGCGGAACGTGCCGCGGCTGCTTTCGCTGTCGAGGGCGAGAGGGATGGTGCCGAGCGTGGCCCAACTCCCCGCTTCGTGGCGAGCGCTGACGTAGATGACCAGCGGGTTGGCAATGCGCTGCCAGACCCGCAACTCGACGGTCGTCGTCAGGTTCCCGGAGGCCAGCGGCACTTCAAGGGAGATGTCGCCGTAGCGGAAGGTGCCGCGGCTATTTTCGCTCTCGAGGGCGAGGGGGATGGTGCCGAGCGTATCCCAGCTCCCCGCTTCATGGCGGGCGCTGACGTAGATACGGAGCGGGTCTGCGATGCCCTGCCAGACGCGCAGCTCGACGGTCGAGGTCGAGTCCTGCGCACCGGCGGGAAGCGCCACTGCGAGCGCGAGCGCCCCCGCGAGGAAGGCAATGAACCAGCGAGCGGCAGCAGGGGGCGTGCTTCGACCCAATCGCTGCACGCGTCAGGCGATGACGGCGGCGACCAGGACGAAGGCGAGCGTGACCACGCTGACGACGGCGACGGCGACGAGGTCGCGGCGAACGTAGCGGTAGTCGGTGGCGACGTGGTGCTCGCGGGGGGTCTGATCGGGGATACGCGCCGTGGTCGCGCTCGCGGGCTGGGGGGTAGGGGTCGCGCCGGGACGCGGGAGGGTCGAGGCGCGCTCGCGGCGGCGGCGCTGGCGTCGGGGGCGACGGGAACTCATCGCATGCGATCGTACCGTGGGGCGGAGTGGCGCGGAAGCGCGAGGCGTATCGGTAGAATCCCGCGCACGAACCTTCACACGAGGCGTGCCCGTGGGCGCGCAGGAGGCCAGACGTGAGCAACGGAAGCACCGACATCGGGTTGCCGGTCGACGAGAGCTACGCGCCCCCGGCGCGGGTGCGCGAGGGCGCCTACGTCGGCTCCCGCGAGGAGTACGACGAGATGCGGCGCCGCTCGATCGAGGATCGCGAGGCGTTCTGGGCGGAGCAGGCGCGGACGAACCTCGAGTGGATGAGCGACTTCCAGACGGTGGTCGAGGAGGACTTCACGACGGGCCACATCGCGTGGTTCAAGGAGGGGACCCTCAACGTGAGCGTGAACTGCCTCGACCGGCACCTGGCAACGCGTGGAGACCAGGTGGCGCTGCTGCTGGAGGGCGACGAGCCGGGCGACAACCGCTCGCTCACCTACCGGGAGGTCGCCGACGAGGTCGGGCGGCTGGCGAACGCCCTGCGTTCGCGCGGGATCCAGAAGGGCGACCGCATCGCGATCTACATGGGGATGGTGCCGGAGCTGGTCGTGGCGATGCTCGCCTGCGCGCGCATCGGGGCGGTGCATTCGGTCATCTTCGGCGGGTTCAGCCCGCGGTCGATCGTGGACCGCGTGGAGGACTCGACCTGCAAAGCGATCATCACGCAGGACGAGGGGAAGCGGGGCGGCCGGCCGGTGGCGCTCAAGGCGAACGTCGACGAAGCGCTGACGATGGGCGGCGAGAGCATCGAGTTCGTCATCGTCTACAACCGGGCGGACGCCGACATCACCATGACCGAGGGGCGCGACGTCTGGTGGGACGACGCGCTGGCGGGGCAATCGACAGAGGCCGAACCGGAAGAGATGGGGGCGGAGGACCCGCTCTTCATCCTCTATACGTCCGGTTCGACGGGGAAGCCGAAGGGCGTGCTGCACACGCAAGCGGGCTACCTGCTGTACACGATGCTCTCGCACCGCTACACGTTCGACTACCGCGACGGCGACATCTACTGCTGCGCCGCGGACGTCGGGTGGATCACGGGGCACAGCTACATCGTCTACGGGCCGCTCGCGAACGGGGCGACCTCAGTGCTGTTCGAGTCGGTGCCGACGTATCCGGATGCGGGCCGTTACTGGGACATGGTCGACCGGCTGGGGATCAACAGCTTCTACACGGCGCCGACAGCGATCCGCGCGATCGCGGCGGAGGGCGACGAGCACGTGACGCGCTACAGCCGCGAGAGCCTGCGCGTGCTGGGGTCGGTGGGCGAGCCGATCAACCCCGAGGCCTGGCGCTGGTACTACGGCGTTGTCGGCGGGGAGCGCTGCTCCGTGGTTGACACGTACTGGCAGACGGAGACGGGCGGCCACATGATCACGGGCCTTCCCGGCGCGAACGACATGAAGCCGGGCTCGGCGTCGCTCCCATTCCTGGGGGTGGAGCCGGCGGTGGTGGACGAGGGCGGCAACGTCGTTGAGGGCAACGGGGTGACCGGGCGGCTCTGCATGCTCGCCTCGTGGCCGGGGATGATGCGCACGGTCTACGGCGACCACCAGCGCTTCATCGACACGTACCTCACGACCTACCCGGGCAAGTACTTCACGGGCGACGGGTGCCACCGCGACCAGGACGGCTACTACTGGATCACGGGACGCGTGGACGACGTGATGAACGTGGCCGGACACCGGCTGGGGAGCGCCGAGATCGAGGGCGCGCTGGTCGGTCACGAAGCCTGCGCGGAGGCGGCGGTGGTCGGGTACCCGCACGACGTGAAGGGGACGGGCATCTACGCGTACGTGATGCTCAACCAGGGCTGGAGCGGCTCGGACGAGATCGAGCGGGAGCTGCGGCTGGCGGTTCGCACCGAGATCAGCCCGATCGCGACGCCGGACCAGATCCAGTTCGTGCCCGGCCTTCCGAAGACGCGCTCGGGGAAGATCATGCGGCGCATCCTGCGCAAGATTGCCGAGGGCGAGCCCGAGAACGTGGGCGACGTGACGACGCTGGCCGACCCCGCGGTCGTCGAGGACATCGTGGCGGGGGCGAAGGTCTAGGGGGCGTCCGGGTTCAGCGGCAGGCGGAGCTGATCGCGCTCCGGAGCGCTGCCGGCGAGCAGGAGCTCGACGGCGGCGACGGCAGCCTCGCGCTGGTCGCGGGCCTCGGCGCGATCGAGGAGGAGAGGCGCGAGCGCCTCGATGGCGCGGGCGAGCTCGGGGTCTTCGGCGCAGAGGCGGTCGTGCGCTTCGGCGGCACTGAGGCCCTCGGCCCAGTAGCGGCGAACGGCCGCGGACACGAACGCTCCGCCCAGCACATCGACGCGGTCACTCGCCTCGTAGCCCGCGTCGACGAGGGCGCGCTGGACGATCTCGATGGCCTCGTTGCGGTCGCGTCCGCGCAAGTCGAGGGGGCGGTCTTCGCTCATGCATCGATCCCGAGGAGGGCGGTTAGGTCCTGCTTGGCGGCGAGGATGCCGGACCAGAGGTCGCCAGTGTGGGCGAAACGGTCCGGAGCGGTGAGGACGGTGAAGTCGGTCGGGTAGAGCTCGTCGAGCTCGTCCCAGCGGACGGGGACGGAGACGGGAGCGCCGGGCTTCGCGCGCGGCGAGAAGATGGCGGCGACGTTCTTGGCGCGGGCGTTCTGGTTGACGTCGAGGAAGATCTTGCCGGTGCGCTTCTCGGAGGCCCACTCGAGGGTCACGTCGCGGGGCATGCGGGCGAGCAGCTCGCCACTGACGGTCTCGCAGAGGGAGCGGATGACGGGGTAGGGGAACTGGCGGAGGACGGGGACGTAGATGTGCAGGCCGGTCGCGCCCGAGGTCTTCACGTAGGAGGGGAGGGCAGCCGCGTCAAGGATCTCCTTGAAAGCGCGGGCCACCTCGACCGTCTTGGCGAAGGCCTTGCGGTTGAGCTGGGGTTCCTCGCCGGCGGCTTCGTCGCCGCGGTAGATATAGGGGTCGAGGTCGAAGAGGAGAAAGTCGGGGTAGTTGAGGACGGACGCTTCGACGTTCTCCCGCGAGCCGGTGAAGTCGCGGGGGAGGGCGCGGGCGTCGGGGTCGGGGGAGACGCGGGCCATGGTCGCGTGGAACTCGAGGTTGGCGAGCTGCCCGAGCCAGAGCAGCGTCGCGAGGTTGTTGCAGAGGAGGAAGTCGCGGTCGCCGCTCGCGCCCTCGGAATGGACGGGCACCGTCTCGACGAAGTCGGGGGGCGGACCCTCGGAGTGCTTCTGGTAGAAGTGGAGGTCGCCGATGCCGTTGGGGTAGCGGGTGAGGGTGATGAGGCGGTCGCGCAGGTGGAGGAGCATCATCGGGGCGACGGTGGCGAGGTAGCGCAGCAGGTCGCGCTTGGTGACGGCGCGCTGGGAGCTGTGCTCGGGCCAGAGCGCCTTGCCGAGATTGGTGACGGGTATCTCGTGGCCGTCGACGTCGAGGCGTAGCTCCTCGCGATCCTCGTCGAGCTGGGCGAGCACCGAGGCAACCTGGCTCGCAAGCGACGGGGCGGAGGGAGGGGCGGGGGCGGGCTGCGTCGCGACGAAGACGGCGTCCTCGGGTGCAATGTCGGGGCGGAGGCGCTTGAAGACGGGGGCGCGTAGGAGGCCTTGCGACGTGACCTCGGTGTACTCGACCTCGACGACGAGCTCGGGGCGGACAAACGTCGCGTTCTCGGCTTCAGGTGGGGTTTCGGGGAAGGGGGAGTCGTCGGTCGCGAGGGAGTCGAGCCGGGCGCGGAGGTCGACGAGGAGGGGGTCGCTGAAGCCGCCGCCGGCGCGGCCGCGGTAGGTCAGGGCGCCGCCTTCCTCGCGGGCGGCGAGGAGGAGCGCGCCGAATGTGGGCTCGCGGAGACCCTCGCCGGGCGTGAAGCCGGCCACGACGAACTCGGCAGTCTGGCGGGCCTTGACCTTGGCCCAGGAGTCGGAGCGCTTGCCGGGGAGGTAGCGGCTGCCCCGCCGCTTGGCGACCACGCCCTCGAGCCCGAGGGCGACGGCGCCTTCGTAGGCTTCCCTGCCCTCGGCCTGGAAGTGCTCGACGAGGGCGACCGGGCCGACGGGCAGCAGGACGCGGGCGAGCGACTCCTTGCGCTCCTCGAGGGCGACGGCAGTGAGGTCGAAGCCGTCGAGGTGGAGCAGGTCGAAGGCCATGTAGGAGACGGGAACGCGCGCCTCGGCGGCTGCGATGTCGAGCTCGCCGGCGAGGTTCATGCGCTGCTGGAGGAGCTCGAAGGAGGGGACGCCGCGCTCGTCGAAGGCGCAGATCTCGCCGTCGTAGACCGCCTCGGCGACGGGCTGGGCGGCGAGGGCGGCGACGAGGCCGGGGTAGGTGGCGGTGAGGTCGGTGCCACGCCGCGAGTAGAGGTGCGCCTCGCCGCCGGAGACGTGGGCGACGGCGCGGATGCCGTCGAGCTTCGGCTCGAAGAGCCAGTCGGGATGGGAGAAGGGCTCGCGGACGCTCGCCATCATGGGCGGGAGGGTGTCGGGGAAGGGCGCGGGGCGGGAGCCGTTGAGGGCGTCGGGGGTGTAGTCGGAGGGGGCCTTGCGGTGGCGGGGGAGGTGGCCGTCGCGGATGTCGTCGAGGGTGAGGCCGGAGACGACAGAGCGATCGAGGACGGTGAGGTCGGCGTCGGGGTCGGCGAGGGGGTCGTCGTGCTTGAGGAGGAGCCAGTCGGTGGAGGTCTTGACGAGCGACCAGGAGCCCTTGAGCTTGCGGCCGCGCATCTGGACCGAGATCTTGCCGGCCTCGATGGCCGCTTCCATGGCGGCCTCGGCCTCCTCGCGGGAGGAGAAGTCGAAGACGCGCTCGTGCTCCGGAGCATACGTGCCGGCGTCCCAGACGATGACCTGCCCGGCGCCGTACTGGCCCTTCGGGATGACGCCCTCGAAGGCGGAGTAGGCGATGGGGTGGTCCTCGGTCATGACGGCGTGGCGGCGGACGGTGGGGTCGCTGGAGGGGCCACGGGGCACGGCCCAGGACTTCATGACGCCGCCGACCTCGAGGCGGACGTCGTAGTGGAGACGAGTCGCGTCGTGCTTCTGGACGACGAAGGTGAGGGGTCCGGCACGTCCGTCGGGGACGGCGTCGGGGGGCTCAGGCGTCGCCGCGAAGTCGCGCTTCTCGCGGTATTGGTCGAGGGGCTCGGTCATGACGCGCTCCGGCGCCGGGAGGCCACTGAGGCGGCGGGGCAGGCGACAGAGAGTGCGCTCACGGTGCGATTATCGGGCATAGGGGGCGGGGTCACGACGCAACCGCTGCTTGAACGGAATGGTCGAGCCGGTTCACGAAGTGAGATACACCGCCAGCACAAAGATCCCGACCAGGCCAACCAGCACGAGCACCACGAACCCGGCAAAGCTCAATGCCCGAACCCGACCCAGCCTCTTCTGGATGCGAAGCCTCTCCTGGCAGGATCCGCAGATGGCCTCGGCGTCCATGGCCTTCGGTCCTCCACATTTGGAACACTCGCCGTAAACCCGTGGACTACTCAAATGCCCGTGTTCTCCGACAGGACGCTTCCCTGATCGCCGCCCCTAGTCGGCGGCGACGGCGGCCTTCTCGGCGGTGGCGCCGTTGTCGGCGGCGGGGGCGGACTCGCTCTCTTTGCGCGCCTTCGCGGCCTCGACGCTCGCGCGGAGGGCGGCCATGAGGTCGACGGCGGGCTGCGGCGCGGCCGCCTCGGGGGTCGCGACCTCCTGCCCTTCGAGCTTGGCGTTGATGATGGTCATCAGCGCCTCGCGGTACTGGTCCTTGTACTTCTCCGGGTCGAAAGGCTCTTCGAGCATCTCGATGAGGGCGCGGGCCATCTCCATCTCCTCCTCGGAGACCTCGTCGACGGCGGCGGCCTCACCGGGGTCGCGGATCTCGTCGGGGTAATAGAGCGTTTCGAGGATGAGCTGGTCGCCGCGGGCGCGGAGGGCGCAGAGGCGCTCCTTGGTGCGGATGGCGACCTTGGCGATGGCGATGAGTCCCTTCGCCTGCATGGCGCGGATGAGGAGGGAGTAGGGCTTGATCCCCGCGTCCTCGGGGGCGAGGTAGTAGGACTTCTCGTAGTGGACGGGATCGATATCCGATTCCTCGACGAAGGCGGTGAGCTCGATGGTGTGCTTGGTGGGAAGGGGCAGCTTCTCCAGGTCCTCGTCGTCGAGGACGACGTAGCGGTCCTTGGCGTACTCGTAGCCCTTCACGATCTCGTCGTAGGGCACCTCCTGCTCCTCGACGGGGTCCCAGCGGAGCATGCGGACGCGCGTGTTCGTGTTGCGGCGAAGCTGGCGGAAGCCGATGTCCTTGCTCTCGGTGGCGGGGAAGAGGCGGATGGGGATGCTCACCATGCCGAAGCTGATGACACCCTTCCAGATCGCTCGGGGCATTTGCGCGCCTCCGGGAATGCCAACTTATGTCGGCAGCACCTGTCAGTGTACGACCACCGGCGCGTGTAGGTCAGATCACGGCGGGGGGTTCCATAACGCATGATAAACTGGAAGGGCCGAATCCCCGGGCGACTCACCCGGGTCGCACGGGGAGCGGGGGACCCATTGTTGGGGTGAAGTGCGCGAGAGCGCACAGGCGATCTCCGACGCCGAACCCGTCAGCTAACCCCGCAGGCGTTCGGAGGCTCGCGACTACGCGACCAGCCTCCCAGTCGGGTGGTTTCGAGGAGAGAACGCCCGCCCCCGCCCCTGTGGCGGGATATACAGTAGCCAGAGGAGGCACCCCCTATGACGAGCACAGTTGTTGACCTCTCCGAGGAATCCCCGGAGCGCGCCAAATACCGCGCGATCACCCTCCACAACATCGCGGGACTGCCCCAGGCCGAGCGGTTGAGCAACGATCAGCGCTTCGCGATCGACGTGGTGTCCCGGGTACTGCCGTTCAAGACGAACAATTATGTCGTGGACGAGCTGATCAACTGGGACGACGTTCCCAACGACCCGATCTTCACGCTGACGTTCCCGCAGCAGCACATGCTGCAGGACGAGCACTTCGACGAGGTGGCGACGCTGGTCTCGCGGGAGGCCTCGCGCGCCGAGATCGACGAGGCGGCAAACCGCATCCGCATGACCCTGAACCCGCACCCGGCGGGGCAGCTCGAGCACAACGTACCGGTCCTCTACGAGGAGACGGTCGAGGGGTTGCAGCACAAGTACGAAGAGACGGTGCTGCTCTTCCCGAGCAACGGTCAGACCTGCCATGCGTACTGCACGTTCTGCTTCCGCTGGCCGCAGTTCGTGGGGCTCGACGACCTGAAGTTCGCGACGAAGCAGGCGAACGGACTGGTCGCCTACCTGCGCGAGCGGCCGCGGGTGAGCGACGTACTCATCACCGGCGGCGACCCGATGGTGATGAAGACGCGTCGCTTCAAGCAGTACATCGATCCCATCCTGGAGGACGATCCGCCGAACCTGCGGACGATCCGGATCGGGACGAAGGCGCTGGGCTACTGGCCATACCGCTTCACGACCGACGACGACGCGGAGGAGATGCTGGACGTCTTCCGGCGCATCACGGCGACCGGGCGTCACCTCTCGATCATGGCGCACTTCAACCACCCGCGAGAGCTGAGCACGCCGGCAGTGCGCGAGGCGACGGAGCGCATCCGGGAGACCGGGGCGCAGATCCGGACGCAGTCGCCAATCATGCGGAACATCAACGACAACTCGGACGCGTGGGCCGAGATGTGGCGCGAGCAGGTGCGGCTCGGGATGATCCCGTACTACATGTTCGTGGCGCGCGACACCGGCGCGAAGCACTTCTTCGAGATCCCGCTGGTGCGGGCGTGGGAGATCTTCCGCGGCGCCTACAACCAGGTCAGCGGCCTGGCTCGGACCGTGCGCGGGCCGAGCATGTCGGCGGAGCCCGGCAAGGTCGCCGTGAGCGGACCGGCGGAGGTCGCCGGCCAGAAGGTGCTGACGCTCAACTTCCTGCAGGGCCGCGATCCCGACTGGGTGGGGCGGCCGTTCTTCGCCCAGTACGACGAGTCGGCCACGTGGCTGAACGAACTGCGTCCGGCCTTCGGGGAGGAGAAGTTCTTCTTCGAGGACGAGCTGGAGCACCGCTACGAGGCGGGCATCGCCGCCGGTACGGAAGGCTAGCCAGCAAGCGACTCGGCACAACACCAGACGGGGCCCGTTCGACGGGCCCCGTTCTCGTGTCGGGCCGGGCGGACGCACGGCGGCCGAGCGGGGCGGCTATCCTTTGCGCGTGCCGGAACCGGGAACGTACACGGAAGCGGAGCAGGAAGCGCTCCTCGCGAACGAGGGGTTCTACCGCGCGCTCGGCAACTCGGACATGGGCGCGATGGAGAACGTGTGGGCGCGTCTCTCGCCGGTGACGTGCCTGCACCCCGGTTGGACGCTGCTGACCGGCCGCGAGGACGTGCTGGAGAGCTGGCGCACGATCCTCTCGAACCCGAACCAGCCTCGCATCGTGGGCGGCGGCGCGAGCGTCACGGTGAACGGCGACACCGCCATCGTGCTGTGCCGGGAGGTGGTCTCGGGGAGCCCGCTCTACGCAACGAACGTCTTCCTGCGCGAGGAGGGGTCGTGGCGCATGACGCACCATCACTCGGGTCCGGTGATGGTTCCGGGTACGGAGGCGTAGTGAGTAGTGACTAGTGAGTAGTGAATGGTGAGTAGTGAATGGTGAGTAGTAGCCGTTCACGAATCGTTGGTGGCTACTGTCGGAGCACCAACTACCAATCACCAGTCACTAACCACTATGGCCTGAAGCCCTCGCGGTTGAAGGGCTCGTCGCGCCAGGCGAGGGCGGCGCGGAGGCCTTCGGCGTTGGAGATGCGGCCGAACTCGCCGGCGCCGGGTCGCATGCGGCCGCTGAGGGCATGCCACTGGGGGCCGGTGTTGAGGGCGGTGCGGATGCCCTGGATCTCGTAGGTCTGGTTGATGGCGAGCTTGTTCGCGGCGAGCAGGTCGGGGGCAATGCTGGAGAGGGCGCGGACCTCCTTCATGACCTCCTCCTCGAGCGAGTCGGCGGGGAAGCTCTTCGCGATCCAGCCCCACTCGGCGGCCTCCTTGCCGGTCAGGCTGTTGCCGCTGAGCTGGAGGTACTTGGCGCGGCCCATCTGCAGCTTCCAGGGGAAGTAGATGACGTCGGGCGTGGTCATGCCGCGCATGGGCGGGTAGCCGATCTTGCAGTCGTCGGAAGCGAAAGCGATGTCGCACATCGACATGAGCTCGGAGCCTCCGGCGAGGCAGTAGCCGTGGACCATGGCGACGACGGGCTTGAGCAGGTCCCAGATGGTCATCCAGTCGCGGACGCAGCTGCGGGCGAAGGGATCGGTCCAGGTGTCGAAGTGCTTCTCCGAGACGAGGATTCCGGCGCGGGCGTCGGCGGGCTGGTTGGGGGTGATGTCGTAGCCCGCGCAGAAGGCGCGGCCGGCGCCCCGCACGAGGATGACGGTCACGTCGTCGTCGCGTTCGGCGACCTTGAGGGCGTCGACGAACTCGCCCCGAAGGTCGCGGTTGAGGGCGTTCAGCTTCTCCGGGCGGTTGAGTGTGATCGTGGCGATCTTGTCTTCGGTGGAGTAGAGGATGTTCTCGTACTCGGGCATGTGGGGCCTCCTGCAGGTTGCGGGATTGTAGGGGGTCAGGGCGTGGTGAGGGGGGCGATGACGAAGGGCGGGACGGGGACGGCGGGCTCGTCGGCCGTGGCGCCCACCTCGTAGAGCCGGGCGATCGCGTCGGTGTCGAGGCCGAGCAGCTCGCCGAAGACGTAGTCGTTGGCCTCGGCGAAGCGGGGGGCGTGGCTGCGCACAGAGGGCGCGGTTTTCGAGAAGCGCCACATGAAGCCGGGATAGGGGTAGACGCCCGTATCGGGGTGCTCGATATCGATAAAGGAGCCGCGGGCGTGGAAGTGGGGGTCGGGGTGGAGCTGCCAGTTGTGGAGGATGGAGGCGGCGGGGACGCCGGCCGCCTGCAGCTCGCGAACGGCCTCGAAGCGGGTGAGGGGCTGCGTCCACTCGGCGAGGCGCTCGTCGATTTCCTCGCGGCGGGCAACGCGGGCGGGGCCGTCGAGCGAGGCGAGGTCGCCCAGGCCGGCGACCTCGCAGAGGGCGCGCCACTGCTCGTCGCTACGGACGGCAACGGCGATCCAGTCGTCGCGGCCGTCGACCGGGTAGGCGCCGGTGGGGGCATCGGCGGGCTCGATGTTGCCGCGGCGGGGCATCGACTCGCCCTGCTCGTGGACGTGGGCGAAGGCGGCGACCATGAAGGTCATCGCGGACTCGGTAAGGGCCATGTCGACGTGCGAGCCGCGACCCGTGCGTTCGAGCCGCTCGAGACCGGCAACGGCGGCGATGGCGGCGTGGGCGCCGGCGATGGGATCGGCGATGAAGGAGCCCGTGCGGTAGGGGCGCTCGTCGCCGGGGTAGCCGGTGGTGGAGGCAAGGCCGCTGGCGGCCTCGATGTTCGAGCCGTAAGCGATCCAGTCGCGGCGGACGCCCGTCGCGCCGAAGCCGCTGATGGAAACCATGACGAGCCGGGGGTTGACCTCGGCCAGCTTCTCGTAGGCGAGGCCGAGGTTGGGCATGACGCGGGCGCTGTTGTTCTCGATGACGACGTCGGCCTTCGCGGCGAGGTCGAGGAAGACCTGGCGGCCCTCGTCGGTTGCCATATTGAGGGAGATGTCGCGCTTGTTGCGGTTCATCTCGTTGAAGTAGCCGGAACGGTTGTAGTGGTACTTGCCGGGGTCGAGGCCGGGGTAGTGGCTGCCTCGGGTGGCGGGGCGGGTCGCCAGCTCGACCTTGATGACCTCGGCGCCGAGGTCGGCGAGGTGGCGGCAGGCGATGGGGCCGGCCCAGTTGTTCGTGACCTCGATCACACGCAGGCCTTCGAACGGCGAGGCGGACGGCGTCCGCTCGCCCGGCGGGGGCGGTGAGACGTCGCCGGCGAGGGCTCGAGCGAGGATGTCGGGGGCGCCGGCCTCCCGCCAGGGGTCGGTCCAGCGGTAGGGGCGGCCGGGCATGGGCTTGCCGCGGCAGTCGCGGAAGTACTCGCGGTCGGCGAGGTGGTCGTCGGCGAGGAGCCAGTGGGCATCGGCCATGTAGACGACGGGCACGCGCATCGACTGGCCCTTCTCGACAATCTCCATCATGGGGTGGGCGGCGCACCACTCGCGCACGATGGCCTCGATCTCGGGGAGGTGGTCGCGGCGGCCGAGGATGGTCTGGTAGTCCTCGTGGTTCGCGAGGTCGGGGCGGTCGCAGAGGAGGAGGACGTTCTGGTGGACGAGGAAGGAGAAGAAGTGAACCCAGCCGTCCTTCGCGCGGACGAGGTCGGAGCCGGTGCGCATGAAGACGCGGCCCTCGTGGGTCCAGGCGACGGTCGTGCTCCAGTGGGCGCCGAGCATGGCCTCGGCGGCGCTAACCTCGATCTCCTGACCCTCGCCGGTGCGGCGGGCGTGGCGGAGGGCTGCAAGCGAAGCGAAAGCAATCTGGAGGCCAGCGTGAAACTGGGCCTGGTGACCGGGGACGCGGAGGGGCTCGCGCTCGGGATGGCCGGCGATCGACCAGTAGCCGCCGAGGGCGTAATCGGTCAGCTCGTCGCCGGCCCAGCGGGCGTAGGGGCCGGTGCGGCCGAAGTGGTCGGCATTGGCGACGACGATGGCGGGGTTGGAGGGGCGCAGCAGCTCGAAGAGCGCGTCCTGCTCGAGCTCGGGCAGGGAGAAGTCGGTGAGGACGAGGTCGAAGTGGGGGGCGAGGGTGGGGAGGGCAGCGAGGAGCGCGTCGCGGTCGAGGGGGTCGTCATGGAGCTCGACGCCGTCCTCGAAGTAGGCGTACACGAGCTCGCTCGGGGGCCAGTCGCCGGGGCGGGGTTCGGTCCAGCGCCACCAGGAGCATCGAGCGCCGAGGTCGGCGAGGAGGCGGGTGGCGTAGGCGCCGGCGACACCGCGGGCGAGGTTGAGCACGCGGAAGTCGAGGGGGACGGTCCCGTCGGGCATGCGGGGCACTCTACAACGCCGGGCGGGGTGAGGCGGGGCGGGGCTACTCGGGGACGACGGGCGGCTTGGGGCTGCGGTCCCAGTGCAGGCGGAAGACGTCGGGCCGGCTGTAGTGGCCGACGCCATCGACCCAGCGCTTCGCTTCGACGAGGTCGGCGGGGTCGACTTCGGCGTAGAGGATGGTTTCGTCGTCGTAGACGGGCCCGGCGAGGTACTTCCCGCCGGGGGCGATGATGGCGCTGCCGCCGTTCATCTCCCACATGCGGGGGTGCTCGGCGAAGGGGGTCCCGGGCGGGAGGCGGCCGGCGGACATGACCTCGCGGGCGACGACGACGGCGCAGGCATTCTCGACGGCGAGGAGGCGGGTGGCCGCGTTGACGTTCGCGTGGAGGAAGGGATAGCCGGGCCAGACGGAGGCGTGGGCCTGCACATCGAGCCCGGCGAGGGCGTAGCGGGCGGGCGCCATGAAGTGCTCGTAGCAGATGAGGCCGCTGAGGCGGCCGGCGGGGGTGTCGTAGGCGTCGAGGTCGGAGCCGTCGCCCATGCCCCAGACGGTGCGCTCGGAGAGGGTCGGGACGAGCTTGCGGTGGCTCCCGAGGAGGGCGCCGTCGGGCCCGAAGTAGCAGAGGGTGTTGTAGAGGGTGCCGCCGGCGCGCTCGGTCACGCCGATGACCACGGTCGCGCCGGCGCGCTTCGCGGCCTCGCCAAGGGCCTCGGTTTCGGCTCCGGGAATCTCGATGCTGTTCTCAGTTAGGTTGCGGAACAGGTCGCGGACGGCGCGGTTGGGGCGCTGCTCCGTACACCAGTAGGGGTAGCCGGGCAGCCACGCCTCAGGAAGGACGATGAGGCTGGCTCCCTCGCGGGCGGCCTCGTCGATGGCGTCGATGGCGCGGACGACCCCGGCCTGCAGGTCGCCGAACGCAGGCGCCCACTGCACGGCCGCGGCGGTGTAGGGGTCGGGGAGGGCGGGGGGCATGGGATCAACTGTACAGGGGAGGGTGGGAGGGAGAACGCCAAGAACATCACAATCTTGCTGTACACTAATGTTTGTGTCCTGTGCGCGCTGGTGGTCTGAGTGAAGCGGACAACCCGACACGCCCGCCAGCGGATGCGCGAGCGAGGTGTCCCCGAGGAGGCAGTTGATGCGGTCCTGGCGAACTATCACACTAGTCGACCTGCAAGCCGTCGTCCGGGAGCAAGGCCAGCCGTGATCTACGTAGGGACATGGCAGAACCGCACACTCCGCGTCTACGTTCGACAGGGTTCCGACCCGCCAGTCGTCACGACAGTCGCCTGGGAGGACTAGATGCCTGCTGCCAACTACGACGCTGACGCCGATATCCTCTATGTACGGCTCCTTGATGACGAAGCGGTCGCGCGCCAAACCTACCTCGACGACCTTCGAATAATCGACCACTCGGCTGACGGCTCGGTGATCGGTGTCGAGTTCGTCGGCGCAAGCGACGGCATCGAGCTTGGTGACGTGCCCTTCGCCCGGGAGATCGAAGAACTGATCGGGGGCAGCGGGCACTCGTTCCGCATCCTCGTGTAGCCCTGGCGCCCCTGTTCCAGACGGGCTGATAGACTCGCGCGCGTGAAGGCGGAGATTGTCGCGATCGGCACCGAGATCCTGCTTGGCGAGATCGTCGACACGAACAGCGCCTGGATCGCGCAGCAGCTTCCCGCCCTCGGTATCGACCTGAACCACACGAGCGTCGTGGGCGACAACCTCGATCGCGTGACGGGAACGCTGCGGCGCGCCTGGGAACGCTCGGACCTCGTGATTACGACGGGCGGGCTCGGTCCGACCGAGGATGACCTCACGCGCGAGTCGATCGCCAACCTGCTGGGGGAGGAGCCGCACGTCGTGCCCGAACTGGAGGAGCGGCTGCGATCGTTCTTCTCGCGCCGCGGCATCGAGATGCCGGAGACGAACATCAAGCAGGCGTGGCTCATCCCGAGTGCGCGCGTCATCGACAACCCGCGCGGGACGGCGCCGGGCTGGTGGACGGAGCGTGAGGGTCGCGTGATCGTCTCGATGCCGGGCGTTCCCCCCGAGATGGAGCGGATGTGGATCCACGAGGTCTCGCCGCAGCTCGAAGGGCGCTCGGGGTCGGTGCTGGTAACGCGCACGCTGAAGACGGCCGGCCTCGGCGAGGGGACAGTCGACGAGATGGCGCGGCCCGTGTTCGACATGCCAGGCATCGGCGTGGGGACGTACGCGCGCGCGGACGGCGTGCACCTGCGCATCGGCGCGAAGGCGGCGACGGGCGAGGAGGCGCAGCGGCTCATCGAGCCGGCAGAGCGGGAGCTGGACGCTATCTTCGGCAACGCCATCTGGGGTCGCGACGAGGACACGCTCGAGGGGTTCATTGCACAGACGCTGCGCGAGCGCGGCCAGACGGTGGGGACGCTGGAGACGGCGACGGGCGGACTGCTCGCGAGCACGCTCAGCGACGCGCCCGAGGCGGGCGGCTCGTTCGCGGGCGGGCTCGTCTCGCCGCGCGCGACGGAAGAGTTCGCCGATGTCTCGGCGGAGACGGCGGAGGCGATGGCGAGCGCCGCCCGTGAGCGGCTCGGGAGCGACTACGGGGTCGGCATCACGGCCTCGCTCGAAGGGGACGCAACGGTCGAGCAGCCGGGAACGTTCTTCGTGGCGGTTACGAGTCCGTCCGGGGACCGGCGCTCGATGAAGATGGTCATGGCCCAGGGGCGCGCGGCGACCAAGCGGCGCGCCATCACGACGGCATTGATGCTGCTGCGAACCAGCATCCTGGAGGAGTAACCAAGATGGACAACGCCGAGATCGTGCGGAACTTCTGCGCGGAGTGGGACGCGCCTGCTCCGGACGGGGACACGCTTGCCTCGTACTTCACCGAGGACGCGTTCTACCACAACATCCCGATGGACCCGATCAGCGGGCGCGACAACATCCGGAACGCGCTCGGGGGCATGGCCGGGGCGATGGTGAGCAAGGGCTGGGACGTGCTCACCATCGTGGCCGAGGGCGACGTCGTGATGACGGAGCGGGTCGACAAGTTCGACGCGGGCGGCAACGAGGTGGCGCTGCCCGTAATGGGCGTGTTCGAGCTGCGGGACGGGAAGATTGCGTCCTGGCGCGACTACTTCGACCTGGGGACCTTCCAGAAGCAGATGTCGGGGGGCTAGGCCCCGGACGCCGCGTCTCCGGCGACGGCCTCCAGGATAGGGAGGGCGTCGGGGATGCGTTCGATGCGGTGGATGTTGTCGCGTTCGACGCCCCGGTTGCGGGGCCAGTCGACGAGGAACACGTGGGGGATGCGCTCGGCGAGGAGGAGGGCGGTGTTGGGATCGTCCTCGAAGTGGGCGAGGGGCTTGAGCGGGGGGATGACGCGGGCCTTGAAGGCGGATGAGCGCTCGCGCCAGGAGGAGCGCAGGCGAACCGGCGGGGAGACCCCGAAGGTGCGCGCGAGCCAGTCCTCGGTAAGGGGCCGGGAGCCTTCGCCACGGGCGGAGACAACGGCGCACTCGAAGCGCTCCGCAATCGCATGGAACCCCTCGACGGCGCCGGGCATGGGCTTGCGGCGGAAATAGAGCCAGCGCTCGATGGGCCAGGTGGGGCGGGGGAGGCGAGGAGGGGAGGTGGAGTCGGAGCTGACCCCGCCGGGGTTTATCCCGAGCGGGTTGCGGCAGAGGACGCCGTCCATGTCGAAGGTGACGAGGAATCGGGAGCGGGCCACACGGGCAATGCTACGGCTGGTCTGCGTCTGGCGCTCTAAGGCGCCCGTACGGTAGCCTTCCGACATCACGCCCGGGCGTCACGGGCCCGGAGCGGGGGGTGGCAGGAGTGCTCTTTTCGGTACGGCTGGTTTCGAGGCAGCCCGCGGACCTCGATGCGGAGGCCTGGCAGGGTGTCGTCGCCCAACAGCTGGCAGCGACGAAAGCGCTCCGGGACGAGGGCAAGATCAAGGCCATCTACCGCGAGACGGGCATCGGCGTGCTGGCCATCTTCGACGTGGCGGACGCCGCGGAGATGGACCAGATCCTCGCCGGACTGCCGATGGGCCGCTACTTCAGCAGCGTCACGGCGAACGCCATCTGGGACATGGGTCCCGCGCTTGAGAATGCGTGACGCCAATGTCACCAGTTGACGCTGATACCTTCAAAGACGCACTCGCTTCCTGGGCTTCCGGGGTCACCGTCCTGACGACGGAGCACGAGGGGCAGGTGTACGGCATCACCGCCTCGAGCTTCTCGACGCTCTCGATGGACCCGTTGCTGGTGCTGGTGTGCATCCAGAACGGGAACCACCTGGAGCGCATGGTGCCGGCCTCGGGCAAGTTCGCGGTGAGCGTGCTGGCGACGGGCCAGGACGACGTCTCCAACCACTTCGCGATCTCGGGCCGCGACCCGGGACCGGAACTGGACGGCTTCGAGACGTTCACCGACCAGACAGGCTGCCCGATCGTGAACGGCGCCATCGCCCACCTCGACTGCGAGCTTGAGGCCATCGTGCCCGGCGGGGACCATGTGATCGCCCTGGGACGCGTGGTGGGGGCGGCCTCCGACCCGGACAAGGAGCCGCTGATGTACTTCCGGCGCGGCTACCACGGGCTCGACTGAGACGGGGCGATCCGGGCGTTCGTGATACTTTGCACAGGCGCTGGCAGACGCGTACGATCCGCTTCCGGGGAGGGTAGGTCGTGTCGGTAGCGCTGGCGCTGGTCGGAGTCTCGGTCCTCGGGACATGGGGGATCGCGACGATCGCCCTCATCGTGAGCGGCATCGTCCTGATCGTTGCTCCGGGCGACGCCGAGACCGTCTCCAGCGGCCTGGCCGTCGGTATCTTTCTGCTGATTGCCGGCCTGATCTCGGGCGGCCTGATGCAGATCGTGGCGATGCCGCTGATGGGCCTCGATCCGCCGCTTCCCATTAAGGCGAGCAGCGTCATCTCGCACGACCGCATGAAGGAATGGGCGAACGCGGGTCCCCTCCGCAGCTTCCCCGACGGCATCGCCACGGAGGTGCGGCTTCGCAGCCTGCGCGTGGCGATCGTGCGGCAGGGCGAAGAGGTGAGCGCGATGGCGGCGCTGTGTCCCCATGCACGGCTTCCGCTGGGCAGCTTTCCGGGCGCGCCGATCAAGGCGGAGCCGGTTCGCGACGGCTGCGTGATGTGCCCGTTCCACGGGGCGCGTTTCGACGTCTCGAACGGGAGCGTGGTTCGCCAGCCGTTCAGCAGTGAGTTCAACTCGAACCATCCGTTCCTCGGGGCATTCCAGTCGAAGCTCTTCTTCTGGAACATGGGCGCCGAGGATATCCAGACGTACCCCGTCCGCGTCGAGAACGACGAGGTCCTGGTCGGGCTGCCCCGCTAGCCTGTCCTTTCCGGCTCCGCGCCCCCGCGGAGCAGCGTGCTATTCTCCCGCCGAGGAGCGACCGTGGCTGACGTAACCGAGAGCAAGATCACCGACGAACACCGCGCCATGATCGGGCAGCGGAGCGACCCCATCGAAGTAGTGCCGCGGACGGCGGACGCGCAGCGCATGCGCGACCTGCTGGGCGACACGGACCCACGCTGGGCGGACGGGACTGGCATTGCGCCGCCGTACATCCTCGCGATGCTGGAGCCGCGCCTGCCGGCGGAGCTATCGCCACAGGTGCTCTCCAGCGGCATCCTGACGCAGACGGAGTGGAAGTTCAGCCAGCCGATCAAGCTGGAAGAGCCGCTGCAGGCGGTGACGCAGCTGATCGACGTGCGCGACCGGCTCGGGGGCCGGTACGGCTACAGCGTGCTCGTGATGTTCCAGACCTCGTACCTGAACAGCGACGGAGAGGAGGCGGCCGCCTCCCTGCGGACGATCACGCAGTTCGACCGGCCGGAGTCCTAGCCATGACCCAGCGCTACTTCGAAGACATTGCCACCGACGACGAGCTGGAGCCGCGGGAGCAGCTCCCCACCGAGGACAAGGCCGTCGAGTTCTTCGGGCGCGACAACCCCACCAACCCAGCCTTCGGCGACGCCGAGGCGGGACGGCGCATGGGCTTCGGCGGCGCGCTCGTGCCGGGACTGCTCAAGCTCTCCTGGATCACGAACTATGTCGGGATGTGGGCGGGGTCGGAGGCGAATCTGCGCAGCGTGCGCGTCGCGTTCCGGCGCCCCGACATCGCGGGCAGGCCGCTGACGCTGGCGGGCCGGGTGGTCGACAAGCGCCAGGAGGACGGCGTCAACGTGGTCGAGCTCGAGGTGGTGACGCTGGCGGACGACCAGCCCACCGTGCGCGGGAACGTGCAGGTCGAGATCCCCTCGCGACCGTAGGCACGCCACGATGCCCCTCCCGCTCGAAGGCATCCGCGTGCTGGAGGTGGGCACGTTCGTCTCCGCGCCGTATTGCGCGCGGCTGTTCGCGGGCTACGGCGCAGAGGTCATCAAGGTGGAGCCGCCGAGCGGCGATATCGCCCGGGCCCACGGACCCTTCAAGGACGGCGTGCCCGACCCCGAGACGAGCGCGCTCTTCCTCTACCTGAACACGAGCAAGCGGTCCGTCGAGCTCGACCTGGGGTCGCAGGCTGGGCGCGACGCCTTCCTGCGGCTGGCGGCCGACGCCGATGTCGTCATCGAGAACTACCGGCCGAGCGACGCCCGCGCCCTCGGGCTGGACTACGAGCGCCTCCGGGCCGTGAACCCGCGGCTCGTGCTGGTCTCGATCACGGCGTACGGCCAGGAAGGTCCGTACGCGGAATACCGCTCGAACAACCTCATCGCGTTTGCCATGGGCGGGCAGATGTTCCTGACGGGCGATCCGGACAAGCCGCCGGTCAAGAACGGGGGCTACCAGGCCGACTACCAGGGCGGGCTGAACGCGTTCTCGGCAGCGAACCTGGCGCTACTGGCGGCGGAGCGCGACGGCGAGGGGCAGCACGTCGACATCAGCGTGCAGCACTGCATGGCGCCGATCCTGGAGGCGGGCGTCCCCTTCTACTCGTACAACGGCCTGTGGCTGGGGCAGCGCCGGGGAAACCTGATGTCGAGCTTCATGGGCGTCTACCCCTGCCTGGACGGGCAGGTGGGCGTGCACGTGATGGCGCGCAACTGGCCGCCATTCGCGGAAGCGACGGGCCACCCGGAGTGGCTCGAGGACGAGCGCTTCGCGACGGCCGAGTCGCGGCGCGAGCACGACGACGTCCTGATGGCGGAGGTGATCGCGTGGGCGGCGGGGATACGCAAGAAGGAGGCATACGCCCTTGGCGGAGAGTTCCGCGCCCCGATTACGTTCATCCACACGATGAAGGACTTGCTGGAGAGCCCGCAGCTCGAGGCGCGGGGCTTCCTGAGGCGCATCGAGCACCCGGTCGCGGGAGAGGCCTCGTACCCGGGGCCGCCGTGGTGGATGGGCCCGGACGCCTGGCGTGACGGTCCAGCGCCCCTGCTGGGCGCGGACACGCAAACGGTACTGGCGGAAGCGGGCCTGTCGGAATCCGAAATCGCGACCCTCGCGGGAGAGCCGGCATGAGCGAACTGGCGCGGGCGGTCGCGTTTTTCGAGCAGTGCGACGACCCGGTTCTGCTGCACGAGCTGCTGGCGGTGGTGGCGCGGCGGACGAAGCGCTTCGTCGCGCAGGCGATGGCGAAGGGCGGGGAGGATGCCATCCCCGCACCGGCGGAGGAGCCGCCCCCCGCCTCGCCGGCACGGGAACGGGACGCTCGCCGGCTGGTGGAACGCACCAAGGACTTCGCGGAGCTGCAGGCGCTCGCCCGCGCCATCGGGCGGCGCACGGAGACGCTGGAGATCGCGGCGTCGGCCGAGTTTCCGGCGGGCGCTCGGATCATGGTGCCCCGGCGCGTGGCCTTCCCGCCGCCGGAGGACTGGGTGGCGGGGACGGTCGAGGCGACGGGGACGATGCTTCGGGTCGAGCTCGACAGCGGGAAGCGCTGGGAGGGGCCGCCCAGCCTCGCACGACCGGCGGGCTCGCCATGACGGCGCCACTCGCCGGCATCCGCGTGGTCGACCTGACCATGGTGTGGGCGGGGCCGTTCGGGACACGTCTGCTGGGCGACTACGGGGCGGAGGTGATCAAGGTCGAAGGGCCGGGACAGTGGGACCTGCTGCGGGGGCTGGGCGGCATCCCCCGGACGGTTGACCGCTGGTACAACCGCGCGGCCTATTTCAACCACAACAACCGGAACAAATACTCCGCGGCGCTCGACCTGCGCCAGGAGGCGGGGCGCGACCTGCTCCTGCAACTGCTGGCGAAGAGCGACGTGCTGGTCGAGAACTACCGCGCGAACGTGATGGACAACCTCGGGCTGAGCTTCGAGGAGGTGCGGGCGGTGAACCCGCGCATCGTCTACGTGTCGATGCCGGGCCACGGCAAGACCGGTCCTGAGGCGCACTACGTCACGTACGGCACGAACGTCGAGCAGCTAGCGGGGCTGGTTTCGGTGTCGGGGTACGAGGGCGGGGAGCCGCTGAAGACCGGGTTCAGCTACGGCGATCCCACGGCGGGACTGGCGGTGCCGGCGGCGGTCGCGTTGGGGCTGCGCCAGCGCAACCGCACGGGCGAGGGCGTCCACATCGACCTGGCGCAGCGCGAGAACCTGACGGGCTTCGTGGGCGAGTACCTCGTTGACTACAGCATGAACCGGGAGCTGCGGGCGCCGGCGGGCAACACGCACCCGCACTTCGCGCCGCACGGCGTCTACCGGAGCGGCGGCGAGGACCGCTGGATCACGATCGCGTGCGAGAACGACGAGCAGTTCGGTGGGCTCTGCCGGGCCATGCAGCAGGAAGAGCTGGCCGACGACGAGCGCTTCGCGACGATGGCGGCGCGCAAGGCGAACGAGCGGGAGCTGGACGCCATCGTCGAGGCGTGGACGGCGACGTGGGGGCACTACGAGGCGATGCACATCCTGCAGCGCCACGGGGTGCCCGCGGGGGCGGTGCTGACGATTCCCGAGGTGATGAGCGACCCACAGCTACGGGCGCGGGGGGCGTGGTCGGAGCAGGTCCACCCCGACGCGGGCACGTGGGAGGTGGAGACGCCCCCCTGGAACCTGACCCGCACGCCCGGACACGCGCGGATCCCCGCGCCCGGTTTCGCCGAGCACAACAGCTACGTGTTCCGCGACCTGCTGGGGCTGGACGAGGAGACTATCGCGCGGCTCTACGCCGACGGGGTTACCGCCGATGAGCCGAACGTGCAGTCACACACCTAGTTCCCGGGGTCCTCGTCCCCGGCTTCTTCCTCTCCGCCCTCTTCGCCCCCTTCGCCGTCTTCCTCGGCCTCCGGGGTGGGGGCGTCGGGGTTGGGAGCGCGGGTGATGGTGACGGACTCCATGACGTCGCCAACTTCGATGGCGTTGACGACGGCCATGCCCTCGATGACGCGTCCGAAGGGGTAGAAGCTGTCGCGGTTGCCCGCATCGAAGTCGAGGGCGGGGTTGTCTTTCAGGTTGATGAAGAACTGGCTGCCGAAATAGGGCTGGCCGGCGCCCTTCGCCATGGCGATCGTGCCGGCTTCGTTGCGAACCTCGTTGGGCTCGTCGCCGGTGATGTAGCCGGGACCGCCACGGCCGGTGCCGGTGGGGTCGCCGCCCTGGACGACGAAGTTCTCCACGACGCGATGGAAGACGAGGCCGTCGAAGAAGCGGTTCTCGGCGAGGAAGACGAAGCTGTTGACGGTGTTGGGGGCGTCAGCGGCGAAGAGCTCGATGACGATGTCGCCCTTCGACGTGGAGATGGTGGCCGTGTACAGCTCGAAATCGGGCTTGATAACGAAGTCGGCGAACTCGTAGTTCCGCACGATGACGTCAGCGGGCTCCTCCTCCTCGGCTGGCTCTGCGGCAGCGGTCTCCTCGGCGGCCGGCGCGGTGGGGAGGTCTTCGGGGTCGGCATCGCCGCCCGTGTTCGGCAAGAACGCAGCAAGGGAGATGCCGGCAACCATGAGCACGACGCCAACCGCAGCGAACGTCGCGAGGGCGGCCCGTCCGGTGAACAGGTTCATGGGGAAACCGGGCTTGAACGACTGGCCCTGGCCGCCGCTGACGTAGCGCCGCTGGCGGCGCTGACGCTGGCCCCGGTGCTGCTGGCTGCGCTGCTGGCGTCGTCGGTTAGGAGGCAAGGCGGCCCTCGGCGTGCGGTCGTGCTACTGGCGTCATTGCTGCGGCTGCGAGTATACGAAGGCGGGGGCTAGGCGAAACTTCCCCGCCTCAGCCACCCGTGTGGCCAAGCTTCGCGAGCTCCTCGCGGGTGACCTCGCGATCGTCCCAGGGGATGGACTCGCCACCGAGCTCGATCGAGCGTTCGTGGCCCTTCCCGCAGATGACGATGCTGTCGCCGGGCTGGGCGCGGGCCAGCGCGGCGGCGATGGCCTCGCGGCGGTCCTCAACCTCGATGAAGTCATTGCCGCGGACGCGTCCGGCCTCCTCGGCGTGACCGCCGATCTCGCGGACGATGGTGGCGGGATCCTCGCCGCGCGGGTCCTCGTTCGTGAACACGGCAAAGTCGGCGCCTTCCGCGGCGGCGCGACCGACGCCGAAGCGGCGGCCGGGATCGCGCTCGCCCGCGGCGCCGGCCACGATGATGAGGTCGCGGTCGGCGATCTCGCGCAGGACGGAAAGCACCTTGCGAACGGAGTCGCCGGTGTGGGCGTAGTCGACGACAACGCTGAAGGGCTGGCCCATGTCGATGCGCTCCATGCGGCCGGGCACGCCGTGGCAGGCGGCGATACCGCGGCCGATCGCCTCGGGCTCGATGCCCAGGGCAAAGGCGGCACCGGCTGCGGCGAGCGCGTTGGCGACGTTGAAGAGCGCAGGCATGCGGATCTCGGTGCCGACCTCCGCGCCGGGAAGGGCGAGGCGGAAGCGGCTGCCGTCGGCGTGCAGCTCGATGTGGCGGGCGGTGACGTCGACGCCGGGCGTCTCGAGGCCGTAGCGGACGGCACGCTGCGAGGTGAGGCCGAGCAAGAAGCTGGCGGAAGGGTCGTCGGCGTTGGCGACGGCGGTCCTGCCGGGGGCGACGGGAGTGCGGTCGAGGGCGGCGAAAAGCTGGCCCTTGGCCTCGCGGTAGGCCTCGAAGCTCTCGTGGAAGTCGAGGTGGTCACCGGTGAGGTTGGTGAGAACGGCGACATCGAAGGCGACCTCGTCGAGGCGGTGGAGGGCGAGGCCGTGGCTGGTGGCCTCGACGATGGCGTACTCGCAGTCGGCCTCGACCATCTCGCGGAGCAGGCGCTGCACCTCGGGCGCCTCGGGGGTGGTCATGCGGTGGGTGTGGCTCTCGATGTCGGCGCCGGGCACGTAGGCGTCCACGGTGCCGAGTCGACCGACGCGGACGCCCGCGGCTTCGAGAATGGACGTGAGGATGTAGGCGGTGGTTGTCTTGCCGTCGGTACCGGTGATGCCGATGACCGTGAGCTCGCGGCCGGGGTGGCCGTGGAGGGCGGCGGCGGCCTGCGCCAGCGCCATGCGGGTGTCCTCGACGGCGACGATGGGTTGGTCGCCGGGGAGGTGGCGCCAGGTTCCCCGGCGGCCACGCTCGACGACAACAGCGGCCGCCCCTGCATCAAGGGCGTCGGTGAGGAAGGCGTGACCATCAACGGTGAAGCCGGGAACGGCGACGAAGAGGGCGCCTGTTGCGACGCGGCGGGAGTCGTGCTCGACGTGCTCGATGACGACGTCACCGTCGCCACGCACAAGCTCGGCGCCGGGAATCTCCTCGATGAGCGATGCAAGCACACGAGCGTCGCTCATAGGTCGCGTCCGGCGCCGAGCTGTTCAGTCATCGAGGGTACGACACAGGTCAAGGAAATTGGTTAGCACGCGGGCAGTGGCGCCCCAGATGAGGTGCTCACCCCAGCGGTAGGAGGGGAGGACGACGCGCCGGCCATCGATCTCGCGCACGTCGTCGACGAGATTGACGGGGTCGGTGAGGTGGTCGAGGGGCACCTCGAGGAGGGAGGCGACCTCCTCGGGGGCGAACTCGAAGGTGTACGGCCACGCGCGCAGCCAGCCGACGAAGGGGCGCAAGCGGAAGTCACTGCGCGTCCAGATCTCGTCGATCTCCCCCAGCAGGTCGACATCCTCGGGGGCGACGCCGACCTCCTCGTGCGTCTCGCGCAGGGCGGTGAAGGCGGCGCTGCCGTCTCCCTCATCGCGGGCGCCACCGGGGAAGCTGATCTCGGCCTTGTGATGTTCGACCAGGTGGGAGCGCTCCTGGAAGAGGAGGTGGATGCCGTCATCGCGCTCGTAGAGGAGGAGCAGGGCGGCGGCCGGCTTCGCCTCGCGCCGGTCGGTGCGGCCGGGTTCGTACGCGGCGAGGGCGTCGCGTAACTGCTCCCTGAGCGAGGCGGCGGTGCGGTCCTGGAGGGCCATGCGGTTGACTCGCGGGGCATGGTCAACGCGCCCGCGCAGGCTGTCAAACGACGCCGACCGGACGCGAACGGCTAGAGCGCGCCCTTGGTGGAGGGGAGGTCGCCGCCACGGCGTGGGTCGACGCGGGTGGCGGCGTCGAGGGCGCGGGCGAGCGCCTTGAAGCAGGCCTCGGCCTTGTGGTGGTCGTTCGCCCCGGCGAGCGTGCGGACGTGCAGGTTCGCGCCGAGGGACGCAGCGAACGATTCGAGGAAGTGGGCGAGCAAGTCGGCGGGAAGCTCGCCGACGGTGCGGCCGAGCAGGCGCAGGTCGAGCTCGGCGTAGGGGCGGCCGCTGAGGTCGACGGCGGCGAAGGCGAGGGCCTCATCGAGGGGCATGTGCGCCGAACCGGCGCGCACGATCCCGGCCTTGTCGCCGAGGGCCTCGCGGAAGGCCTCGCCGAGTGCGAGGGCGGTGTCCTCGACGGTGTGGTGGGCGTCGACGTGGAGGTCGCCTTCGGCCTTGATGGCGACGTCGAAGACGCCGTGCTTGGCGATGTGGCTAAGCATGTGGTCGAAGAAGCCCAGACCCGTCGCGATCTCGAACTGGCCGGTGCCATCGAGGTCGACGGTGATGGCGATGGTCGTTTCCGCGGTCTGGCGACTGACGGTGGCGGCGCGGTCACTGTCACTCATCGGCGGGCGACCTCCTTGAGTGCTTCGAGCAGGCGGTCGGTGTCCCGGGGACGTCCGGCGCTGATGCGGAGCTTGTTCGCGAGGTCGGGCCGGTCGTAACGGCGCACGAGGACGCCTCGCTTCCGGAGGGCGGCGGCGATCTCGCCGGAGTCGCCCGCCTTCACATCGAACAGCACGAAGTTGGCGTCGGAGGGGTGGGGGTCGAGCCAGCCGAGGGCGCCGACCTCCCCGGCCATGCGATCGCGCTCGGCGACGATGGCGCGCACGTTCGCAAGAAGCTCGTCGCGGTGGGCGAGCGCGGCGCGCGCGGCGGCGTCGCCGGCGGCATTCACGTTGTAGGGCTGCTTGATGGCGAGCATCGGTTCCACAAGGTCAGCGTGCGCGACGGCGTAGCCAACGCGCAAGCCGGCGAGGCCCGCCCACTTGCTGAAGGTGCGCATGACGATGAGGTTGGGATGGGATTCGAGGAGGGGGACGGCGGTCGTGTTGGCGAACTCCGCGTAGGCCTCGTCAACGACGACGAGGGTATCGAGCGCGCAGAGGGCCTCGACCTCTTCGAGGCCGGCGGCGTTCCCGGTCGGGTTGTTGGGCGAGGCGACGAAGACGACGCCGGCGCCGTCCTCGACGGCGGCGCGGATGCCGGGGAGGTCGAGCCCGAAGCCGGCTGTGCGGGGCACCTCGATGTGGCGGATACCGGCCACACCGCTCAGGAAGCTGTACATGCCGAAGGTGGGCGTGGCCGTGGCGGTCGCGTCGGGGAGGGCGAGGCGGAGGACGACATCGAGCAGGTCATCCGAGCCGGAACCGGCGACCACGTTCCCGGGGCTGACGCCAAGGTACGAGGCGATATCGGCACGCAGGCCGGTCTGGTCGGGGTCGGGGTAGATATGGAGAGGGGCGGCGGCGGCGGCCTCGCGGACGGCCTCGGGGGGGCCGTAGAGGTTCTCGTTGGCGTCGAGCTTGACGAGCTGGTCCACGGGCACGCCGATTTCCGCAGCGAGCACGTCGAGGGGCTGCACGGGCGCGTAGTGCGCGAGATCGTCGATGTCGTCCCGGAGGTAGCGGCGGAGGTCCACGGTGCGGCTCGCTAGCGACCCTGGAGGCGGCGCTCAACGGAGGCGGCGTGCCCGTCGAGTCCCTCGGCGCGAGCGATGACGCGGGCGGCCTCGGCGAGCTCCTCGACCTCGTCGGGCGGGATGTTCACGAGGCTGACGGTCTTGAGGAAGTCGCTCACGCCCAGGGGCGAGCTCCAGCGGGCGCTGCCGCCGGTGGGCATGGTGTGGCTCGGTCCGGCGGTGTAGTCGCCGACCGCCTCGGGGGAGCTTTCGCCGAGGAAGAGGCCGCCGGCGTTGCGCACCTTCATGGCGTAGGCGCTAGCGTTCTCGACGATGAGGCAGAGGTGCTCGGGGGCGTACTCGTTGGCCAACTCGATGGCGTGGTCGATGTCGTTCACGAGGACGCAGCCGCCGCGGGTCTCGATGGCCTCGTTCGCGATCTTGCTGCGGTCGAGGTCGCGCACCTGGCGGCGGATGGCCGCGCCGACCTGCTCGGCGAGGTGGTGCGAGGGAGTCAGCAAGATGGGGCTGGCGAGGCGGTCGTGCTCGGCCTGGGCGAGCAGGTCGGAGGCGACGAGCTCGGGGTCGGCGCTCTCGTCGGCGATGATCATCGTTTCGGTGGGACCGTAGACGGCGTCGATGCCGACATCGCCGAACACCTGCTTCTTCGCGAGGGTAACGAAGAGATTTCCGGGGCCACAGATCTTGTCGACCCTGGGGATGGTCTCGGTGCCGTAGGCGAAGGCGGCGATCGCCTGGGCGCCGCCCGCCTTGAAGACGCCGTCGACACCGGCGATCTCGGCGGCCACGAGCTTGACGGGGGGCACGGAGCCGTCCGGCAGGACGGGACTGCAGAGGTAGACCTCGTCGACACCGGCGATGCGCGCGGGAATGGCGCACATGAGCACGGTGCTGGGGAGAGGGGCGGCGCTGCCGGGCACGTAGATGGCGGCGCGCTGAATGGCGCGCGTGAGCTGTCCGAGGCCGTTCAGCTGGAAGTCGACGAAGGCGCCGCGGAGCTGCTGCTCGTGGTAGGCGCGGATGCGTCCGGCGGCAAAGTTGAGCGCCTCGACGACCTCGGGTTCCACCTGGTCGTGGGCGGCGTGCACCTCCTCGTCGGAGACGCGCAGATCCTCGACCTGGGCGCCGTCGATGCGGCCGTTGTAGTAGCGGACGGCGTTGTCGCCATCCTCGCGGACGTCGCGGAGGATGCGCCGGACGACCTCGTCGGGCTCGAGTTCCTTGCCGAACGTGCGGAAGGTCGTCTCGCGCACCTCGAGCGGCAGCTCGCCCGTGCCGAGGGGGGCGCGGGCGAGGAGCGTACGGCGGCCTTCCTCGGCGTTCCGGACTATCCGCATTCGAGGTACCTCGCGACGGCAGCGGCGGCGGCTTCGGTGGAGCGCTCGATGAAGGCGTCGACCTCCGCGCTCGTCACGTGGCCGATTGTCTCACCGAGCAGGTCGGGGAGCGAATCGAGGAAGCCGGAGAGCTCGCCCTCGGAGTCGTCGACGCCACTGCGGCGGAGGTGGTTCTCGATCATGCCCCGGGCGCGATCCCAGTCCATGCCGCGCGCGGCGATGTCGCAGGCGACCTGCCGCCAGCGTTCGAGCGTCTCGGCATCGACGAAGCCGGCGTCGATGGTGTCGATGGTGCAGGCGAGGGCGTCGCAGATGTCGGCGCGGAGCTCGACGTCGCCGTGTGCACGCTCGAGGTCGAACTGGAGGAGGCGGTCCATAACGTTGGCGCGCAGGGGACCGCCCATCGTGTCGTGGGGGTAGAAGAAGCGGCGGTAAATGCTTGTTATGTACTGTTCATCGAGCACGAGGTGGGTGAGGTAGCCCGCGACGAACGCGCGGGTCTCGTCGTTGAGGCGAGCGGGGTCGGCGAGGCGGCCGTGCGCCTCGAAGAAGCCCGCGACGGAGTCCTGGTGCTCGAAGACGGAGAGGTCGAAGAAGTGGGTCGTGCGCCGGTCGGCACGGGTGAGGATGCGGATATCGGGGGCCGTGGCTCCCAGCAGGTAGTGCCCGGACCCGGGGGAGAGGGCGTCTTCGGGAATGGCCTCGCCGAGCTTGCGGGCGAGGATCATGTGGAGCGTGATGGGCGGCATCAGGCGCCCCCCTGTGCCCCCTGCGCCACCGCTTCGGCCTCCCCGGCGGCAGCGGCGCGTACGCCTTCGCGCAGCCGGTCGAGGAGCATGTCGAGCAGGTCGCGGCGGGAGGTCCGCGGGTTCGTGGCAGCGATGACGCAGTTCGTGGAATCGAGGAAGGGGTCGAGCATGCGGAGGTTGTTCACACGCAGGCTCGTGCCGGTCTCGGTGCCCTCGACGAGGATGTCGGCGTCCTCGGGGACGAAGGCCTCGCTGGCGCCGGCGATGGGAATGATGGCGGTGTGGGGGAGGCGGAGCTCGCGGGCCCACTCCTCGGCGAGGCCGGGGAACTCGCTCGCGATGCGCACGGGGCGGCCGAGGCGCGACCAGATCGAGAGCGCTTCCTGCGTGGTCTCGGCGGGGAATTCGTTGTGGACGACGGGGCCAATGCGGTAGCGGCTTCGGCGCAGGTCGAGCGCCATCTCGACGGGGGAGCCGGGGAAGAAGGCGAGGTGTTCGCGCAGCCGGTCGACGCCGCTGACGGCGATGTCGAAGGCGCCCATCGCGACGAGGGCGGGCATGTCCTGGGGGCGCACGACCTTCACCTCGATGCCTTCGATGGGAGAAGTCGGGCGGCGAACGAAGTCGCGTTCGCCGTAGCCCTCGAAGGCGAGCCCGGCATCGGCGAGGGCGGCGAAGGTGTGGCGCTGGGCGTGCCCGTCGGGAAGGGCGAGGCGCAGCACGTTCGCGTCGCGCGCGACGCGGCCGAGGGGCACATCGGTGGCGCGATCGGGGAGGGTCAGGGCGGCTTCGCTGGGGACGAACGCCGGCGTAAGCGGCTCGACGATAGCGCTGCAGTCTCGCGTGCGGAGGGAGCCGGCGTTCGCAACGATGGCGACGCCCCCATGAAAGAGGCGGTGGAGGGGTACGAGGCCGAGGGCTTCCACGCCGGCTGCATCAGGCGCAGCGACGACGGCGAGGTCGGCATCCTCGGGGGGATAGGCCTCGACCGAGCCGTAGAGGTCGAGGAGGGTGTAGCGGGGAAGGCGGAGGCGGGCGGCGAGAAGGTCGGTGAGGTTGGGAAGCTCGGTCGCGAGGCGGACGCCGTCGAGGGAACGGGGGTCGGGGACCTCGCCGGGGGCAAGCCCGGCAGCCGGGGAAGCGCACAGCCAGACCTCGGTCGCGGGTCCGGGCAGGGCTCCCACGCGCACGACCTGCTGGCCGGGGAAGCGTGCCTGCAGCTCGGCCACCCAGACGTCGCTACAGATGCCGAGGTCGTAGTTGCCGAGGGCGACCTGGATGGGGATGTCACGTTCGCGGAAGACGCGGAAGCGGAAGCCGCGGTCGTTCACCTCGGAGCGCAAGAGCCGGGAGCCGGGCTCATAGCCGTCCATGACGAGACCATGCGAGGCAAGCAGCTCACCCACGGGCTCGCGCAGCGAACCGGTCGGCACGGCGAGGCCGAGCGGGGTTCCGGGGCTGCTCATTTGTGCTGCAGCACGAACTGCACCACCTCGTCTAAGGTGGCGCGGTCGAGGGAGGAGCCGGACGACGAGGCGGAGATGCCCTCCGGCCCCACGATGAGGCGGATGGAGGCGTCGCGGGCGTCGCCGAGGGCGGCGGAGATGCCGTGGCGGTGCAGGGAACTGGCCAGGCGCAGGGCGCCGGCGAGACCGGCCTCGCGCTCGGCGACGATGGCCACGGAGGCGCCGCGAGAGGGCGCGGCGGCGAGGCGCCCCGAGAGCCGGTCGGCGTCGAGGGCGAAGCCGCAGGCGCTCTCGGGGGCGCCGGGGCCGGCGGGCTGGTAGCGGCCACCACGTCCCCAGGCGCCACCCTCGCCACGCAACTCCCAGGTGACGCCAGAGTAGTAGTCGAAGTCGAAGGGCAGGGTGAAGTCGATGGCGACGGCGCGGCCGGTCGCGACGAGCGCGGCGGCCACCTCCCGCAGCTCCTCCAGGGAGGCAACGGCGCTTGGTAGGCCAGTCCGAGCGAGTGCGACGAGGTTGTCGACGAGAGCGATGTCGCCCGAGGCGCCAAGCGCCGCCTGGACGAAGGCGAGCGTGGCCGGCTGGCCGGCGAAGGCGTCCCGGACGGCCGCGAGGCCGTTCCCGGCGACATCGTCGAGGAGGGCGCGGCGGGCGAGCACGTCGGTGAGGCCGGCGGCGGCGACGGCGGCGCGGGCGACGCCCGCGTGCGTGAGCCGGAGATCGACCGGCAGGGCGAGCGCGGCGAACGTGTCGGCGGCGACGGCGAGCACTTCGAGGTCACCGACGACGGGCGGGGCGCCGAGGTATTCGAGACCGCACTGCCAATCCTCGCCCTCGGCTCCGCGGAAGACGCTCTGGACGTAGAGCAGACGCGCGGGGGGCTCGATACCGGCGTCGGCAGCGGCGCGGGCGACGGGGATGGTCGAGTCGTAGCGCAGCATGACGCGTTCGCCGCTCCACCCGTCCCAATCAAGGAAGGTGTAGGCGCCGGCGAGCATCTCCGGGGAGAGGGCGCCGGCGGAGGTGAAGAGGCTGTAGCTCTCGACCGTGGGCGTGCGTATCTCCTCGTAGCCCCAGTGCCGGGCGACCTGGCGGAAGGCGTCCTCGACGTGGCGGAAGGCGCGCATCTGATCGGGGAGCAGATCGCGCATGCCGCGGGCGCGCGGGACGGGCGTCGGGGAGGGGGGCGCGGCAGGCGTTACCTGGTCGGGCATGGCTACTCGCCAGTGTAGCGGGTTCCCACGTAGCCGCCGCCACGCCGTTCAGCCACAGAGAAGGCCCCGGGGAAATCCCCGGGGCCCTCGGTCGGTTCCGGTGCTACCGGCGCAAGCCGGTCTAGGCGTCGTCCAGCCAGGCCGTCTCGCGGCGTGGCGTGTTGTTGCCCGAGTAGCCGTTGAACCAGTCATCCTTGCCGTAGTCGCGCAGGCGCGAACTGACGGCAAGGTAGGACTCGGCTGCCATCGGCATCGTGAAGATGCCCCAGGCGCGATCGAGGATCCAGCGCTGCAGGTCGGTGATGATCTGCACGCGGGTCTCGTGGTCCAGCTCCTGCGTCTGCGCGAGCATCTGCTCGCCGACATGGGCGGAGCCTTCGGCGATCTCGGGGTGCGGCGAGTCGGTTCGGAAGTTGAAGGCCACACTGCCGTACTGCTGGGGGTCGAACCACGAGAGGTAGGACGCGTCGGGGGCGCCGTCCGTGCCTCCGCCGACGCCGGTGCCGCTCTGGAGCAGGCCCCAGGGCTTCACGTCGTCGGTGTTGTCGTTGGCGGCACTCACCCACGTCTGGATGTCCGCGCTGGACACCTCGAAGGTGGTGCCGAGCACCTCGGTGAGGTTGGTGGCGGCGAACTCGGCGATAGCGAGGTAGGCCGGTCCCTGGATGGTGTGGATGTCGACGTACTCGTAGATGGAGTCGTACTTGGCCTGGTCCTCACCACGGGAGGCAGCGTCGCTCTTGGCGGCCTCCCAGAGGGCCCGGGCCTCGTCGGGGTCGTAGTTGTAGTAGCCGGCCAGATCCTCCTGGGTGAGGCGCTGGAAGCGGGCGTTGATGATGGTGAGGGGCGCCTGCAACCTGGCGTTGCCGGCGTGGATGCTGTTGATGAAGGCCTGGTAGTTGAACGCGTTGCGGATCGCCTTCCGTGCGCGCTCGTCACGCCACTTGCCGCCATCGAATCCGAGAACGGCCCAGCCGCCGGCGGGCGCGCCCTCGACAGCCACGTTCGGGTTGCCCTCCAGCCCCTCCGCCTCAAGGGCGTCGATGGAGCCGTAGGCGTCAAGGTCGCCGCTTTCGAGGAGGGACCGGGCGGTCACGTTGTCGGCGACGATGCGGACGTCGTACTCGTCGATGTAGGGCCCATCCTCCACGAAGCCGTCATCGGGGTTGGGATGGGCGTAGTAGTCCGGGTTGCGGACGAGGTGGGTTCCCTCGGCACTACGCTCGGAGAGGATGTACGGCCCGGCGGCCATGCCGCGCACGTGCTCCTGGCCCGTCTGATCGGGCTGCGCCAGCACGAGCTTCTTGTTGATCATGCCGAAGTACTGGCGGGAACGATGGAGCAGGGCATCGGCACGAGGCCCGGTCCAGTTCTCCTGGACGTGCGTGGCGTCGACCGGCACAACGCTGTCGAAGTAGTTGTAGATGCTGGCGGGCACGTGGGTGGCGCCCAGCGAGGCGAGCAACTCAGGGGGCCGCTCGATGGTGAAGGCAACGTCCTCTGAGGTGACGGGGTCGCCGTTGTGGAACTGCATCCCCTCGCGCAAGCTCCAGACGAGGGTGGTGTCGTCGACCTGCTCGTAGCCGACGACGCCGTCCAGCGAGAAAGTGCCCTTGCTCACCTGGAAGTCGAGCAGGTGGTTGAAGACCTGGTAGACGACCTCCTGGTTATCGGTGTGGAAGACGGCGGGGTCCATGCCCATGTCTTCCGTCCGCTTCCAGGACCGGTACGTGCCACCACGCCTGGGGCCGCCCGCAGGCTCTTCGGCCGCAGCGGCGGCAGCCTGGGTGGCTTCAGCCTCGTCGTCCGTGGCGGCAGCAGCGTCGCCGTCATCAGCGGCGGCCTCTGTAGCGGCGGCGGCTTGCTGGGCAGCCTGCGTGGCAGCCGGGGCAGCAGCGTCGTCGTCGTCATCGTCGTCGTCGCCGCAGCCGGCGAGGATTGCCGCCGACCCGGCAGCGGCTACGCCGGTGCCGGCTAGAAAACCGCGACGGCTGAGGCGGCGCCCGCGGAGGCGAAGCCAGTAGTTGTCTCGATCGCGCATCTCAATGCCCTCCCCGCTCCCGAAAGTTTGCCGGGGCGTTCAGCAGATGCTGTGGCGCGCACAATACCCCGTGCGGGGATCGCGTTTCAACGGGTCGAACGTGAAGCAGACGGCTAGATGCGGCCCCGGAGGCGGGGGTCGAGGGTATCGCGGACGGAGTCGCCAAGCATGTTGAAGGCGAACACCGTTACTGCCAGCGCCGCGCCGGGGAAGATGGCGAGCCAGGGCGCGCGCCTGAAGAACTGGCGCGAGTCCCCGCTGAGCTCGGCCCCCCAGGATGGTGCGTCAGACCCGAGCAGGAAGGAGAGGGTCGCCTCCGTGAGGATGGCGGCGGGCAGGCTGATGGTCGTGAGCACGATCATCAGGCCGGTGATGTTGGGCAGGATGTGGCGCAGCATGATGCGGAACTGACCCGCGCCAATCAGCGTGGCCGCCTCCACATATTGCGCGCTGCGCTGCTCCAGCACCGATCCGCGCATGATGCGGAAGGCGCCCGGCATGAAGAAGAAGGCGATCGCCAGCACCCGCGCCAACTCCTCCGCCGGCAGGGCGGGTAAGTCGGGCAGCTTATCCACCAGGACAATGTCCATGATCATTGCTAACAGGAGGGAGGGGACGGCAAACAGCATGTCGGCCACGCGGCTCAATCCGAAGTCGACGGCGCCGGCGAGGAAGCCCGCGATGAGGGCAAGCAGCGTGCCTCCGACCGTCCCCACGAGCACGGTGGCCAAACCGATCTTGAGGGAGATTCGGCCGCCGTAGAGCACGCTCGACCAGAGGTCCCTCCCCTGGCGATCAGTGCCGAAGTAGTAGTCACTGTTCGGCCCGACAAGGACGTGGGGTGTGAACGACTCCAGCGTGTCGGGGTTTGTCGTGTTCAGGAGGGGCGCGGCGCCGGCCATGAAGCCAACGATGATGATGACGACGACGCCGAGGGCGCCCGCCGGCTCACGGCGGGCCCAGCTCAGGGGATTGAAGCGCTGCTGGGGCGGGATCGCATATTGCTGCTCCAGGAGCGTGCCCGCCGCAGGCGTGGAGGCCGTTTCCGACGCGTCACTCATCGCTAGTACCTGATCCGCGGGTCGACGTAGGTGTAGAGGACGTCAACCAGAAGCGTAACGACCATGAACATCGCGGCGAAGATCATCGTGATCATGAGGACGGCGGGGTAGTCCCGCGCTATGAGCCGCTCCAGCGCGAAGAGTCCCATCCCCGGGATGGCGAAGATCTGCTCGGCCACGATGGCTCCGCCGAGGATGGTCCCGAGCTGGAGGCCCACGACCGTCAGCACGGGGATGAGGGCGCTGCGGAAGACGTGCCGGAAGATGACGACCCGTTCGCGCAACCCCTTCGCGCGGGCCGTGCGAACGTGGTCTGAGTGCAGCACCTCGAGCATGGCCGAGCGCATGATGCGGGCCGTATAGGCCGCCCCCGCGTAGGCCAGCACGCCTGCAGGAAAGATGACGATGGCGAGGTTCTTGAGGGGATCCTCGGTGAAGTCGACCCAGTCCTGGATAGGGTTCCATTCAAACCAGACGAAGGCGTAGATGATGATGAGCGTGCCCGTCCAGAAGTTGGGGACGGAGATACCGAGGATGGTGCCCGCCCGCAGCACGTAGTCCTCGGGCTTGTTGCGCCTCACCGCTGAAATGACGCCCACGGGTACGCTGAGGGCCCCGGACAAGAGGATCGTCAACAGGCCAACCTCGAGGGTCTTCGGCAGGCGCTCCTTGACGGACCCCATGATGGAGTCGTGCGGGGGCGTCAGCGACTCGCCAAGGTCACCCTGGAAGATGCCTCCCAGCCAATCGAAGTACTGAACGTACCAGGGACGATCCAGCCCCAACCTTTCGCGGGCGACTTCGAGATTGGGGACGTCCGAGATGCTCAGAGCGGCGGAGAAAGAGGCGTCGCCCGGCAGCGTCCAGATGAGCAGGAAAAGGACGAGGGAGAGGAGCAGCAGCATGAGGGGAATGGCGATGAGGCGGCGGAGGATGTAAGTCCGCATGTCTCCCCCTCACGCTCCGCGGCCGGCCGGGGCCAGCCGCAGGACGCGGCGATTCTGGCGGATGCGTATGCCGCTTGGCAATACGTCCAGAGGGGTTAGGCCCCCGCGCGGAGCGCCTTCCACCAGTCCTGAACGTCGGGCTGGAAGTTGGCGTGGTACTGCTTCTGCAGGTCGTTGGCGCCCTCGAAAAGGGGCTCGGTGTCGGTGGTTGCGAGGTCGGAGGCGCTGGGGACGGGGTCGATCCACTCGAGCTGGATGCCCTCGATGACCTCACCGAGGCCGGAGTCCTCGTGGTGGGGGCTGGCCTGGTGCTCGATGAAGCCGTTGTAGCTGTTGAAGGAGAGGAGGCCGTAGTAGGAGCCCTTCTCGGCGCCGCGCCAGAACTCGTAGCGGCGGACGTTCGTCTCGTTCTCGTGGGTGTCGCGCCAGAGCTCGCCCTCGAGCTCCTCGAAGCGGGCTTCCTTGCCTTCCTTGATCTTGATGTGGGCCAGAATCGTCGCCATTTTTTCTCTGGATCGGCTGGATTTGGCGCGCCCGGACGGCTGTCGTCGCGATGGGAGAGCGCCTGCGCCGCGCGGGCATGATAGAGGGTTGCACTTGCCCTCGCGCGGCCTCAATCAGCCGGCGCGCACGACTTCACCCCTCGCGGCGGAGGTCGGTGGGGAGGCCACCACTGCTGCCGGGTTCAGGAAACGTCGAACTCGATCTCCAGGTGGGTGACGCCGCGGACGCCGCCCTTGCCCGGAGGCGGGAAGACGATGCCGTCGTTGGGAACGTCCTTGAGGCGCGGGTTCTTGAGGACCTGGAGAAGCATCTTGCCGGCCATGACGGCCTCCTGGCGGGCCATGGCGTAGCCCATGCAGAAGTGCCGCTCCTGGCCAAAGCCGAGGTGGCTGGCGACGCCGTCCTGCCAGTAGCCGACACGCAGTTCCTTCCCGAAGTAGAGATCGTCGCGGAAGATGTTGAACGTGTCGGGATCCTTGAAGACGCGCTCGTCGCGGTTGCCGGAGCCGAGGCAGAGGGCGACGTTGGCGCCGTAGGGGATAACGCGGTTGCCGAGCTGGGTCTCGCGGGTGGCGCGGCGGGGCTGGTAGTGGTTGGAGCCGTCGAAGCGGAGCATCTCGGTGAAGACGCGGTCCATCAGCTCGGGGTCGTCGCGCACGGCTTCGTACTGCTCGTAGTTGCTGAGCAGGTTCCACCACATGGAGTCGATGGCTTTGTGGGTGGTATCGCCACCGCCAACGAGGAGGAGGGCGACAAACGACTTGATCTGGTGGTCGGTCATCATCTCGCCGGACATCTCCGCCTCCACGAACTTGGAGATGAGGTCCTGCCTGGGGTTGGCGCGGCGGTCAGCGATGATGGGTGTGAGGTAGTCGTGCAGGGCGAACTTCGCCTTCTCGGCGGAGCGGAAGTAGGCGCGTCCGTAGCCCATGCCGGCGAAGAGGGTGTTGTAGATGCTCTCGAAGTAGTCGAAGTCCTCGCGCGGCAGGCCAAGCATGCCGGCGATGACGCGGATGGGGAAGCGCTGGCTGAACTGCGTGACGAGGTCGATCTCGCCCTGCTTCGCGATGCCGGCGGCGAGATCTTCGGCGGCCTCCTGGGAGAACTGCTCGATCATCTCGGCGGCGGTCTGCTCGATGACGGGGAGCCAGGTGACCAGCTTCTTGCCGACGAACTCACCGGCGACGATGCCGCGGCTCCAGCGGTGCTCGGGGCCCTCGCCCATATCGAGGATGGTCTCGCCGAGGGGCGACTCGGAACCGAAGTCGTACTTCCCCTGCATGTCGTACACGCCACGGGTGAAGTCGCCGCCGGGACGGCTGCGCTTGTAGGCGTCCCAGATGTCCTCGTAGCGGCTGACGAAGAAGCGGTTCTGGAGGCGGTCGTGGTAGACAGGCTCCCAGTCTCGGATCTTCTTGTAGAGGGGGAAGGGGTTGAGGCGGTGGTCCTCGGTGAGGAACTCGCCGGGTTCGATGATGGGGGCTTCGGTTGGGGCCGTCATAGTCGCCTCGCCGCCACGGGATGGGCTTGAGAGCGAGTCTAGGCCGCGCACGGGGCATGTCAACGCAGCAGGGATGGGCAGGGCGCCAGGAGCGGGGGCCTTGCGAAGGGTCTGCGGGCGGTCCATCCTCCCCGGCAACCAGAGACAGGAGCGAAGAGCGATGTCGGACGAGCTTGCGGAACTGCGCGCGCGGGTCGCCCGCCTGGAGGCGGAGCGGGCGGTGATCAGCACCTTCAACGAGTACTTCTACAACATGGATATCGGCTACACGGACGGGATCCTGGACGTGTTCCACGAGGACGCCCTGCTGGAGGTGATCAACTTCCCGCCGGGCACGATGGACGACCTCCGGTTCGAGGGTCGCGAGGCGATGCGCGAGCTGTACGGGCCGCACTCGAGCGCGGAGCCGACGCTCTCGGGCGGGCACCACTCGGCGAACGTGCAGGTGAACGTGGCGGAGGACTGCTCGAGCGCGGAGTTGAGCGCCTACTTCATGACCTCGGGCGGCCACGGGGGCCTGGGCGGAGGCCTGTACCAGGGGACGTTCGTGCCGGACGGGGACAAGTGGCGCATCTCGCACTACCGCATCATCAGCAACTGGGGCTGGTCGCCGGACGAGTGGACGAAACGAACTGAGTCGCTCCCGGCGAGCAAGGCGAAGCGGGGCGGCAAGCCGCCGGTCTACGAGTTCCCGAAGGCACCGGTGGGGTAGGGGCGGGGCCGAGCCGGGCCTTCGCCTCCCATTCCCGGAGCCGCGCTACACTTGCGCGCGGCCCGACGTGGGCCGTGGAGGTGGCGATATGCCGATGTCCCGTGAGGAGATGGATGCGTTCCTGGCGGAGCCCCGGAACGCAATCGTGGCGACGGTGAACCCGGACGGGTTCCCGCAGCTGACGCCGATCTGGTTCCACTGGGAGGACGGGACGGTCTACTTCAGCACGACCGCGCCGCGCCTGAAGACGAGGAACCTGGAGCGCGACGGGCGCGTCTCGATCTGCGTCGACGAGCCAGGCGACCCGGACCAGCGCACGGTGGTGCTGGCGGCGGAGTCCTGCACGATCACGCCAGGGTTGGGGACGGTGACGGAGACGATCGCGCGCAAGTACGGCGGCGAGAACTGGGAGAGCAGCTACGAGCACATCGCGAACACGCCGGATCGCGTGGTGGTGTCGTACAAGCCGACCCGGATCCTGACCTGGAGCTCTTCGGCGGACCGGCGGGAGCACGTCCAGAAGAACCGGTAGGCGCCGGTGATCGGTGGCTGGTGGCCGGCAGGCATGGCCGTGCGAGGGGTTGCCGAGGCTCGTAGGATGCGCGTGCATCGCGCTCCGTGATACGTAGCCGCGGACGCGAACCGGAGGCTGTCATGGGATTTCTTGACGGGAAGGTGGCGCTCGTAACGGGCGCCGCCGAGGGAGTCGGCGTCGCCTTCGCGAACGCCGTCGCGGCGGAGGGCGCGAAGGTCGCCATCTGCGACATCCGCGAGAACGTGGACGACCGTGCCCGGGAGATCGGGGACGCGCACGGGGTCGAGACGGCCTCGTTCCGCGCGGACACGGGCGTGCCGGAGGACTGCTGGCGCGTGGTCGACGGCACGATGGAGGCGTTCGGGCGGATCGACGTGTTGATCAACAACGCGGGCACGATCGCGATGACCTCGCCGACGGACCCGCTGGACAAGTCGATCGCGGACTACGACCTCGTGATGAACGTGAACAACCGCGCCTATTACCTGTTCGCGCGGGCGGTGTTCCCGATCATGCAGGAGCAGGGCGGGGGTGACATCGTGAACATCGCCACGGACCACATCTTCACGCAGAAGAACCGGCCCACGGGCGGTGGCTGGGTGATGGACACGTACGACGCCTCGAAGTGGGGGCTGAACGGGTTCCTGCTGAGCTGGTCGAAGGCGGGCGAGCCGGACAACATCCGCGTGAACGGCATCTGCCTAGGCGCGACGGACTCGCACATGCTGCGGGGCTTCACGGGCGAGGAGAACCTGACGCCGGAGCTGATCGCGAGCTGGATGAAGCCGGCGGACGTGGCGCAGGTCGTTATGGACCTGATCCAGGACGGGCGCAGCGGCTACAACATCCCGGTCTGGGTGAACGATCCGGTGGTCCTGACCCCGCAGACCGACGATTTCTCCCTGAAGGTCGGCGTTATGAAGTCGGCCTTCGAGGCGTAGGAGGGGCATCATGGGATTCCTGGACGGAAAGGTCGGAGTCGTGACGGGGGCGGCGCAGGGGCTGGGGACGGCCTACGCGCGGGCGCTCGCGAGCGAAGGGGCGGATGTCGCGGTGTGCGACGTGAAGCCGGAGGTAAGCGCGGTCGCGGACGAGATCGCGGCGACGAGCGGCCGCACGGTACGCGCGTACCCGTGCGACGTCTCGGACACGGAGGCGGTACAGGGGTTCGTCGATGCGGTGCTGCGGGACTTCGGCGGCGTGGACGTGGTCGTCATGAACGCGGGCATCTACGGCTCGACGCCGATGGACCTGCCGCGCGAGGAGGCGCTATCGGAGTACCAGCGCTTCATGGACACGAACGTGAAGAGCATCTACGTGCTGGAGCGGGCGTTCGCGCCCTCGCTGGTCGAACGGGAGGGCGACATCGTCGTCATCTCGACGGACCACATCCTGCCGCCGCTGGAGCCGGGAGGGACGCGCGGAGGACCGTCGACGGACCTGTACGACGCCTCCAAGTGGGTGCTGAACGGCTACATCCAGGCGTGGGCGCTGGGGTTCGCGGCGAACGGCCAGAACGTTCGCGTGAACGGCATCGCCATGGGAGCGACGGACACGCCGATGCTGCGGGGCGTCTTCCCGGGCGGGAGCCCGCCGGACGAGGTCGTGGCGGGCTGGATGACGCCGGCGCAACAGGCGCAGCTCATGCTCGACCTGCTGCAGGACGGGCGCACCGGCGACCTGATCTCGTCGGAGCCGGGGCACCCGGTGGAGCTGCCGCCACGGTCGGGGCTGGGCCAGCCGGTCTCGAACCTGCCGGCGCAGCAGTTCCACCACGGACTGATGGGGCTCGAGCCGGCGATCTGGGAGAACCCGACCTAGCGGGAGGGACGCGATGACAGCCGTGAGCTTCGACCCGGCGGTGTTCGACACGCCGGAGTACTGGCGCGACCCGTACCCGCACCTGAAGGTGCTGCGAGACCACTTCCCCGTGTACCACGACGAAATGCACGGGCTCTGGTACATCACGCGCTACGACGACGTGTGCAACGCCTTCAAGGACAACGTGCACTACTCGAGCAAGAACCTGGAGCGCTCGATGGCGCTCGTGTTCGGCACGACGATGATGCAGTTCGACGGGGAGGAGCACACGAAGCGGCGGAACATCGTGGCGCCGGAGTTCTCGGGGCGGCGGATGGACCCGCTGATCCCGATCATCGAGAAGAACACGCAGGACCTTGTCGACCGGATCGCGGCGCAGGCGGCGGAGCGTCTGGCGCAGGGGTTCGCCGAAGAGGGCGAGGTGGAGTTGATCGACGCGTTCAGTTCCCGGCTGCCGGTGATGGTGATCATCGACATGCTGGGTCTGCCGCAGGAGGACCACGACCTGTTCCACGAGTGGTACCCGGCGATGATGGCGGGCCTGACGGGCACGCCGGATCAACGCACGTACGGCATCGAGTGCAACCAGCAGTTCCACGCCTATATCGACAAGCTGGTGGACGAGCGCAGCGTGAACCCCGGCGAGGACCTGATCTCGAAGCTCTGCATCGCGGAGGTGGACGGGGCGCGGATGTCGAAGGAAGACATCAAGGCGTTCTCGAGCCTGCTGCTGGTGGCGGGCGGCGAGACGACGGACAAGGCGATCGGGAACATGTGGGTGCACATGATGGAGAACCCCGATCAGTTCGCGGAGGTGAAACGCGACCCGGACCTGTTCGACCGGGTGTTCACGGAGACGATGCGGATCACGCCCCCGGCGGGCAGCCAGTCGAGGGACGTGGTGAAGCCGGTGGAGCTGTACGGGCAGACAATCCCGGTGGGGGCGGAGGCGCACTTCTCGATATTCGCGGCGAATCACGACGAGCGCGTGTTCGACCACCCGGACGAGTTCGACATCTTCCGGGACGACCTCTACTTCGGGCGGGAGCTACGGTCGGGGTACTTCGAGGGCGGCCGCGCAGGTCACCTCGGCTTCGGGCTGGGGAAGCACTTCTGCGTGGGTTACCAGCTGGCGCGTTCGGAGGCTGTCATCGGGTCGAAGGCGCTGCTCAAGGCGATGGGGAACCCGCGCGTGAAGGCGGGCGGGGCGGCACACATCCAGGTGGCCGGCCCGATGAACGACCAGCCCCGGCTGGACCTCGAGTTCGACGTGGTGTGAGGGCGTCTCCCCCTAGCGGGCGTCGGGGTCGAGGCCGCGGCGTTCCCGCTCAGCGCGCATCCGGACGGCGTCGGACTCGAGGCGCGGGCCGCGCTCCTCATCCGTGAGGGTGCCGGCGACGTCCTTGCCGGACTTGGCGCTGTCGAAGGTGATCCACTTCTCGGGCGTGGCCTCGATGATGATGCGCAGGGGCGAGTCGAGGCGCTCGACGAAGTCGTCCTCGGCGGCCTTGTCGTCGGGGTTGGCCTTGTGCGCGAGGGCGCGATAGAACCAGTCCTTGGTCTCCTGGTCCTCACGAACGACGGCCCGGCACTTCGCGGTGGCGGCGCCGCGCGGGGAGTCCGGGCTCGTCGCGGAGATGCCGCTAACGGCAACGGAGACGCGGCCATCGCGGCGGATGGCAGCGACGCGATGGCGGTGCGCCGCGCAGGTGATCCAGAACTTGCCGTCCCTCCAGACGAAGGAGTGGTAGACGCCCACGGGCCACCCGTCCTTGGTGCCCCACATGAGGATGCACTCGCTGGCGTCGTTCATGAGCTGGTCGATCTGCTCTTCGCTGTAGGGATAGACGGAAACGACCTCGTGGTCGCGCATTCCTTCGGGCATTGGATGAACCTCCCTGGAGTCAGGGGCGTACGGTAGCCAGACCGGGGCGCGTCCGCAAAGGGCCGGGGCTAGGGGTGGCCTGCGACCATGAGCAGCGTGCCGGTGACCCAGCTCGATGCGTCGGAGGCGAGGTAGACGGCGGCGGCGCCGAAGTCCTCCTCCTTGCCAAGACGCTTGAGCGGCTCGTTCTCGGCCATCTTCGCGAAGTACTCGTCGTCGCCGCCGGAGGCGTCCTCGTAGTCCTCGGTGCGGACCGAGCCGGGGAGGATGGCGTTGACGCGGATATTGAAGGGGGCCATCTCCAGGGCCAGCGTCTTGGTGAGGTGGTTGAGGCCAGCCTTCGAGGCGGTGTAGACGCCGTTGGTGGGGGCTCCCCGGGAGATAGCGCCGACGGAGCTGACGTTGATGATGGCTCCGCCGCCCGTGCTGCGCATCGCAGGCCAGACGGCCTTCGCGCACATCCATGGGGCCTTGAAGTTGAGGGTGGTGGTGGCGTCCCACGACTCCTCGGGCGTCTTCACGAGGAAGTTGACGCTCTGCTCCTGGAGACCACCGGCGTTGCTGACCCAGACATCGATGCGGCCGAAGTGGTCCATCATCGACTGGACGAGGCCCTCAACGTTGGACCAGTCACGAACGTCGGTGGGGAGGGCGAGGGTGCGGCGCCCGCGGTCCTCGATCTCCTTGCCGACATCCTTGAGGAGCTGCTCTCGGCGCCCGGCCACGGCGACGTCAGCGCCCGCCTCCGCGAGGCCGAGGGCGATGCCGCGGCCGATGCCGCCCCCGCCGCCCGTCACCATTGCGATCTTTCCTTCCAGGCTGAACAGATCGAGGATGCCCATGCGCACGCTCCTGCGAAGAGATTTCGGGAAGTGTACGCGAGGCCAGTCCGTGCGGCTGGACGCCCGTGAATCACGGCCGGCAAAGCCAGCGCCTCCAACACAACCGTTGTTGTATTAAATGTATGCTTTCGCGCGACACGGAGCGTCGTGACTCTGACCGTTCCGTTCGCAGAGGCATTTCGTGGAGCTCCGCGCCCTCGTCGCAGCGGCTGGACTCTCACTTGCGCTGGGAGTCGTAACCGCAGCACTCCTGGTCCGGCCACCGTTCAGCGCGGGGGCCGGCTCGCCCGCGCCGGAGTTCATCGACGTGAAGACGGCGGAGAAGCGAAGGAGCGGCGGACAGCAACGCATCGAGATCGCGACGCCGCCGGGCAACGCGGGTGACCTGCTCATCGCGGTGGTCGCACTGGCTCGGGACCGCACCATCGTCGCCCCGGCAGGTTGGACCCTCATCGACAGCGGGGTGGCGGACGAGGACGAGGCGCGGCTGGGAGTCTGGTACCGCGTTGCAGACGGCTCGGAGGGCGAGGCGTATGCCTTCACCTGGGAAGGGAGGGCCCGGGGCGGGGCGGCCATCCTGCGATACCGCGGTGTCGATCCGGCGGAACCCCTGGGTCTGAGCGAATTCACCACCGGCGAGACCCGCGATCCTCCAACGGCTCCAGATGTGACCACGGCGGTCGGGGCAGTCCGCGTCTTGCGGGTGTTTGCGGTGTTCGGGGCCTCAATCAGAGAGACCAGTGGTCCCCCGGCGGGCCACGAGGAGCGCTTCTTCGTGGGCGCGCAGGGTAGCAACGGCGTGATCGCGGGCGGGGCGGACTCGGGGCTTACGGTGGCTGGGGCCACCGGCTCCGCCGTCTTCAACCTGGATCTGCCAAAAGGGAGGGCCTGGCGAACCGGCACTATCGTCCTGAATCCTGCGCCCGCGCCAACGCCAACACCTACCCCGACACCGACTCCCACGCCGGCACCGACCCCTACGCCGACGCCCCCACCGACACCTACCCCCACACCGACGCCGACGCCGACTCACACGCCGACACCTACCCCCACGCCTACGCCTACGCCGACTCCCACACCGACACCGACTCCCGCACCGACGCCGACTCCCACACCAACGCCGACTCCCACGCCCACTCCTACTCCCACGCCAACGCCGACCCCCACGCCAACGCCTACCCCCACACCGACCCCCACACCAACACCGACCCCCACACCAACACCGACCCCCACACCAACACCGACCCCCACACCAACGCCTACTCCCACGCCAACGCCTACTCCCACGCCAACCCCTACTCCCACGCCAACGCCTACCCCCACGCCAACGCCTACCCCCACGCCGACACCGACCCCCACACCGACACCGACACCCACACCGACACCGACACCGACACCGACCCCCACACCAACACCGACCCCCACACCAACACCGACCCCCACACCTACCCCCACGCCGACGCCGACTCCCACACCGACGCCTGCACCTCAAGGCGCGAAGTTCCTCGGGAGTGAGTCGGAGGCGAAGACCCGGAGCGGAGGGAGTCAGGAGCTCACGATCAGCACGCCAGAGGGACAGCCAGGGGACCTGCTGGTGGCCATCCTCACGACTCGTCACGAGCGGTCGCCGAGCGCGCCAGAGGGCTGGACGCTCATCGACAGCGGGCTGGCCTTCGACAAGGAAGCGACTCTGGCGGTGTGGTACCGCCTGGCGGATGGGACGGAGTTGACGAGCCACACCCTGAGCTGGCTATGGGGAGAGAGCCAGGCTGTGGGAGCCATCCTCCGCTACGGCGACATCAACCCCACGGCGCCGATCGGCACCATTGCAACGAGTACGGGGAAAGGGAACGCGCCAGTCGCTCCTGCCGTGAAGGCGGTGGCTGGCACGCGAGTTCTGTACATCTATGCGGTCGGTGACGGGGACCGCGTCATCGCTGCGCCGAAGGACACTAAGGACCGGTTCTCCAGAAGCAGCAGGGGCAGCACGGGCGTCCAGGCAGGGGCGGCCGACGCGCTGTTGACAGCGCCTGGCGACCGTGGGGCTGCTGAGTTCTCGTTCGCGGAAGGAACGAAGCGGGCGTGGCGCACGCTGACGGTATCCATCAACCCGCGGCCATCTGTGACGCCAACTCCCACACCAACACCGACACCAACGCCCACCCCAACGCCCACACCAACCCCGACCCCAACGCCCACACCAACGCCCACACCGACCCCGACACCCACGCCAACGCCGACTGCCACGCCGACACCAACACCTACGCCGACGCCAACTCCCACGCCAACTCCGACCCCTACTCCCACGCCAACTCCGACCCCTACTCCCACGCCAACTCCGACCCCTACTCCCACGCCAACTCCGACCCCTACTCCCACGCCAACTCCGACCCCTACCCCCACGCCAACTCCGACCCCTACCCCCACGCCAACTCCGACCCCTACCCCCACACCAACTCCGACCCCTACCCCCACTCCCATGCCCACTCCTACCCCAACGCCCACTCCTACCCCGACTCCCGCTCCTACCCCAACTCCCACTCCTGCTCCCACGCCCACTCCTACCCCGACTCCCACTCCGACAGCTACGCCCACGCCATCCCCAACCCCCACCTCGACACCGACACCACCAACACCAACGGCGACGGCGACGGCAGCACCAGAGACTCCACGGAGAGCGCTCCGCTCTCCCACCCCCACCCAGGTACCGACGCCTCCAGCGACGCCGACCCGAATCCCCATGCCCGCGCGGGCTCCCGCTTCGGCACCGACTGCCACTCCGGAGGCCCCGCCACCGACCGCAAGACCGGCGCCGACTGCGCAGACGCCAGGGTTGGACGAGGGGCACGCCTCACGGGCAGAGTTGAATGAAATTTATGTCGCGGAGGCTGGTTCGGGGAGCAGCATGGCGGCGAACATCGCCGCGGCGGTCGCCTCGTTCACGGCGAGTGCGGGGGCAACGTCGCTGGTGGTGCGCCTGCTCACGCGTGTCCTGGGACGTCGAGGAGCGGGCGGGCGTTGACCCGGCCCTCGCCGGGAAGCAGGCTGGCCACACTGCTGATGTCGATTCGCGCCACCCAACTCGTCGACGCACCCGTGATCCACCCGGACATGGACGCCCGCATGGGCGACAACGTCAATGGGCCCTCGCTTATTCGCGCACCGGAGTGGCTATCCGGAACGGAGGCGGGGCGGCTGGGGCAGTACTACCTGTACTTCGCCCACCACAAGGGCCGTTACATCCGCCTGGCCTATGCGGACGACCTGGCCGGTCCCTGGTCGACCCATGAGCCAGGCACGCTCCAACTGGAGGAGTCGCACTTTCCAGCGGCATTCGACGAGTTCGCTCCCGAGCTGGCGGACGCGATCGCGCGGGGTGAGGTGTATCCCCACGTTGCCTCGCCCGAGGCGCACGTCGACGACGAAGCCCGGCAGATTCGGCTCTACTACCACGGGCAGTTGCGAGATGGCCGCCAGGTGTCCCTGCTCGCACTCTCCAGCGACGGCGTCCACTTCGAAGCCCGGGAGGAGATCCTGTCGACCAGCTACCTCCGCGTGATCCGTCTCGAGGATGTTGCGGAACCCGGCTGGTACGGCATGTCGATGCCGGGCATCGTCTACCGCTCCGAGGACGGGCTCGGAGGGTTCGAACGCGGGCCGCAGCTCTTTCCCGACACGACGCGCCACTGCGCGCTGCTCAGGCGGGGGAACACGCTGTGGGTCTTCTGGAGCAACGTGGGCGACGCGCCGGAACGCATCCTCGTCTCGCCGGTGTCGATGCGGGGGGACTGGCGGGAGTGGGAGGCGGGGCCCGCCCAGGAGGTGCTGCGGCCGGAGCGCGACTGGGAAGGGGCGAACCTGCCGCTCGCCCCGAGCGTGCGCGGCTACGCTCCGGAGCCGGTGAACCAGCTACGCGACCCGGCGGTCTTCGAGGAGGACGGGCGGTCCTGGCTCCTGTACGCCGTGGAAGGCGAACACGGGATCGCGATCGCCGAGCTCGACCTTCCCTGAACCGCCCCCGAACTAAGCGCCAGCCTCCCGCAACTCCGGCGTCTCGATGAGCTGGCAGTAGTTGCCGTGGGGGTCGAGGAAGGTGGAGATGCGTCCGCCCCAGGGCTCCTCACCCTTGCTTCGCAGGAATTCGACGGCTGCTGACTCAAGGCGCGCCTGCTCGGCGTCGAGGTCGTCGACGACGAAGTTGATGAGGTACCGGACGGCGTCGGTGGCGGGACCGGTTACCTCGCTGTGGCCGCTGATGATGAGGAAGCTGCTGCCGAGGGCGAAGGCGCCCGGACTCATCTCGGGGGCCGGAGTGAGCCCGAGCGTGTCGCGGTAGAACGCGATCAACCGCTCGGGCTCGGGGCTCCCGAGGTTGAGCGAGAAGCTCGGCAGGATCGCCAACGGCTAGCTTGCGAAGGCGTTGATGGCGGCTACGTCGTCGTCGCTGAGGCTCCAGCCGCCGGCGGCGACGTTCGACTCGAGCTGGTCGGGGCGAGTCGCGCCGGAGATGACGCTGGGGACTCCGTCCTGGGCCAGCAGCCAGGCGATCGCCAGGTCGAGCACGGAGTGGCCCTGGCCGGCGGCGTAGGCCTCGGCGGCGTGCAGGATGCCCCAGTTCTTGTCGTTGATGTACTTGCCCGCGAGGCCGGCGAGGGCGCCCTCGGTGAGGCGGCCGCCGGCGGGCATCTCTTCGCCCTGCTTGTACTTGCCGGTGAGGAAGCCGCCGGCGAGGGGGAAGTAGGGGAAGATGCCGTAGCCGCATTCGACGGCAGCGGGGGCGGCATCGGCCTCGATGTTGCGGTCGACGAGACTCCACTCGTTCTCCACCGAGATGTAGGGAGCAAGGCCATTCGACTCGGTGACCTGCTTCGCCTCGCGGATCTGCTCGCCGTTGACGTTGGAGATGCCAGCGTTGCGGATCTTCCCCTCCTTCACGAGGTCGTCGAGGACACCGGCGGTCTCCGCGGCAGGGGTGTCGGGGTCGGGGAAGTGGACCATGTAGAGGTCGATGTAGTCGGTGCCGAGCCGCTGCAGGCTGTTGGTGACCGCATTCGTGATGTACTCGCGGGTACCGCTGCCGGGGGACTGGATGCCGGTGGGCGTCATGGCCGTGGGCATGCCGAACTTGGTGGCGATGATGACGTCGCCACGGCGGTCGCCGAGGGCCTTGCCCAGAATCTCCTCGGACGGCCCGTGCTCGCCGGCGTACATCTCCGCGGTGTCGAAGAAGTTGACGCCGAGTTCGATCGCCTTGTCGACGACGGCGTTGGCGCCGTCCTGGCCGATGCGCATGCCGAAGTTGTTGCAGCCGAGCCCAACGACCGAGACCTGCAGGTCCGAGCTGCCGATGTTGCGGTATTCCATAAGGGGGTGCGCCTCCTGAGGGTTTCGTTCGCGTGGGGCAGTGTAGGGCAACGGGACGCGGGGCGCGCCCGGTGAGTCAGACGGGGTCGAACTCGATGTCGAGGGAGGTGACGGAGCGCATGCCGGCGTTCCCGCCCATGACGGGGTTGCGGCCGGGCTTGATGCGCACGTCGGAGATGGCCTCAAGGATCATGCGCGTCCCTACGACGGCCTCGGTGCGGGCGAGCTGGTAGCCGACGCAGAAGTGCTTCCCGAGGCCGAAGCCGATGTGGCTGGACTTGCCCGCCTCGTGGTAGCCGACGCGCATCTCGCGACCGATGTAGAGGTCGTCGCGGAAGATGTCGAACGTCTCCGGGTCGCCGAAGACACGCTCGTCGTGGTTGGCTCCGTGGATCGAGAGGTTCACGACGCTCCCGGCGGGGACGGTCACGCCGCGCATCTCCCAGTCCTGCATAACGAGGCGGACCTCTCCCCCGACGGGGGCTTCGCAGCGCATGGTCTCGGTGAAGGCCTGGTCGATAAGGGAGTGGTCCTGGCGCACCGCCTCGAACTGCTCGGGGTGGTTTAGGAGCAGCCACCAGAGGTTGGCGATCGCGCGGTCGGTGGTTTCGCCGCCGGCGGTCAGGAGGAGGCTGGTGAACGACTTGATGTCGTGGACGGTCAGCTTCTCGCCGTCGACCTCGGCCTCGCAGAGCTTGGAGATGAGGTCGTCTCCGGGGTTGCGCAGGCGCTCCTGGACGAACGGTTCGAGGTAGTCGTGGAACTCGGCGTTGGCCTCGATGCCTTTCTTGCGGAGGACGGGATCGGGGGCGAGACCGGCGAGGAACGTGGGGTACCAGTAGTGGAAGCGGTCGTGGTCGGACTGGGGGAGAGCGAGCATGTCGACGATGACGTTGACGGGGAGGCGCGTGCTGAAGGTGTCGACGAGGTCGGTCTCGCGGCGGTCGATGAAGCCCTCGACGAGCTCGCGGGCTGCCTTCTCGGTGAAGCCGACGATGAGGCGGCGGACGTTGTCCTCGATGACGGGGAGGAACGCCTCGAGCTTCCGGCCGACGAACTCGGGGGCGATGATGGCGCGCTTCTGGGAGTGCTCGTCGCCGTCCATGGCCGTGAGCGAGGGTCCGAAGACGGCGCTGTGGGAGGACTCGAAGATGGTGCTGGAGAGCGCGTCGTGGTCGAGGAAGCCGTCGACGACATCCTCGTAGCGGGTCACGAACCACACCTTCTCGCGAGGGTGCTGCCAGACCGGGTGCTCGTCACGCAGGCGCTTGAGTGCGGGGTAGGGGTTCAGGTGGAACGCCTCGCCCTCGAGGAGGGCGGCGTCGAAGGTGTCGGCGGTCATGGCGGGGTCAGGATAACGGGTGGGGTTGGGGAGCGCGGGGGCATGAGACCCAACGGAATCCCCCTACCAGTCATGTGGTACAATCATATGGATGAAAGCTATACAGGTGACCTTCGACGAGGACCTGCTGGAGCAGCTTGACGAGCGCCCCGAAGTGCAGGAGCACGGTCGCTCCAGGGTTCTGCGCGAGATGACGGCAGCCTACCTGGCCGAAAAGCGGTCTGAGGACATCGCTCGCGAATATCGCGAGGGCTACACGAAATTCCCCCAGTCCGACGAAGAGATCGAATGGGCTGGGCAAGGTGTGTGGCCAGAGGAGTAACCGCATGCCACCTCGCTACGGTGAAATCTGGCGCTGCCAATTCGCGCCGCCGGACAAGCGACGTCCAGCTGTCGTCTTGACCCGTCCAGAAGCGCTACCGCTCCTGCGTACGGCGATGGTCGCCCCCATCGTCTCAACCATCCGAGGGATCTCAAGCGAGGTCATCGTTGGCCCGGACGAAGGGCTCAAGGGTATCTCCGCCGTCAGCCTGGACAACGTCCAGACCGTCGACCAGCGCCAGTTACGGGGCTACGTTGGCGAATTGAGCCCGACGAAGATGCGCGAGGTGTGTCGCGCGCTTGCCGTCGCGACGGGTTGCGGCTAGCCCTGGACCACGCTCCCAGCCCCACGCCACCGGCGTAGGATTGCGGGCATGAACGGCCTCGGCGGCCTGTGGGGGTTCCACGATGCGAAGTGAAGTGCATGCCATCAGTGGCGTGACTTATGACGATCTGGGGGATGGGCGCGTGCGCGTCCACAAGGGAGAGAGCTACGGCATCTTCGACTGGGAGGGGCGCTGGGAAGAGGGCGACATCACGCGCGCCGACCCGCACCTGCTCCAGTACGTGGGCGGGCCCGACCTGCCGCCGGGCGTCGACGAGATGGCGGCCCAGCTCGATGCGGCGCGCGAGAAGGCGGCGCAGGCGGAACAGGAGACCCAGGAGCTGAGCGCCGGCGATCTGGCCGAGGACGCCTACACGGGCTCGGTGCGGGACCCGCGCTACGGCGTCCGCAACATGATCATGGCGCAGGGCCAGACGACGGTCGCGAAGTACGTGGGCGACCCCGGTCGGGAGACGGAGAAGGGTCCGCGCTCGAAGGGCATCTCCTTCCACGAGGTGCTGGCGGGCGATACCTACCCGGAGCGCATCCCGCCGGAGCTGTGGGAGGACTCGCCCATGCCGGGCGGCGTCACGCGCGTGCCCACCGAGCGCTTCACGAGCAAGGAGTGGCACGACCTCGAGGTCGAGAAGCTGTGGAAGAAGGTGTGGCAGTACGCCGCCCACGTCGACGACATTCCCGAGGTCGGGGACTACCTCGTCTACGACATCGCCCACCTCTCGTACATCGTCGTGCGGACAGGCGAGAACGAGTTCAAGGCCTACAACAACGCCTGCCTCCACCGCGGGAGGCAGCTGCGCGAGTTCGACGGGAAGAAGGCGACGGAGTTCCGCTGCCCCTTCCACGGCTGGTGCTGGGAGATCGACGGATCGCTGCGCGAGATTCCCTCGGAGTGGGACTTCCCCGAGGTGCGCGAGGACGCCAGCCACCTGCGCGAGGCGAAGGTCGGCACGTGGGGCGGGTTCGTGTTCATCAACCCGGATCCGGACTGCGAGCCCTTCGAGGACTTCATCGGGTCGCTGCCGCAGCACTACGCGAAGTACGAGTACGAGAAGCGCTACAAGCAGATGCACGTGGCGAAGGTGATCGCGGCGAACTGGAAGATCACGCAGGAGGCCTTCATGGAGGGCTACCACGTGATGGCGACGCACCCGCAGGCGATGGCCTTCGGCGGCGACGGCGCAAACATGCAGTACGACGTCTTCGGGAACTGGTGTCGGGCGATCACGGTCGGCGCCAACACGAGCCCGCAGCGCGGCATCTACCCGGACAACGAGGAGATCTTCGCGATGCGCAGGGGCGGCGCCGAGATGGCCCGCGAGGGCCTGCGCCAGGTGATGGGCGACAAGGCCGACACCTTCTGCGACGCGGAGGTGCTGGACGGGTACTTCAACAACCTGTTCCCGAACTTCCACCCGTGGGGCTGCTTCAGCCGCATCGTGTACCGCTTCCGCCCGTACGGCGACGACCCCGACCGCAGCATCATGGAGGTGCTCTACCTGGTGCCGTGGCCGGAGGGCGAGGAGATGCCGCCGGCGGCGCAGATGCACTGGCTGGAGGAGGACGAGGACTTCACGCTCGCGCCTGAGATGGGCGGGCTGGCCCGCGTCCTGAACCAGGACTGCTACAACCTGCCGAAGATCCAGAAGGGCCTGAAGACGAAGCAGGACCCGTACGTCTACTTCTCCGCCTACTCGGAAGGGAAGATCCGGCACTTCCACGAGCTGTACGACCAGTGGCTGGGAGTCGAGTAGGGGATGACGCAGGCGCTGGAGAACTACGGTTTCCTCAAGCTTAACGAGGAGATCCTGGCCAATCCGTACCCCTTCTACCGGGCGCTGCGTGAGCAGTCGCCCATCTACCGGGAGCCGGACTACGGCGTGTTCCTGCTCAGCCGCTACGAGGACATCCTGGAAGTGAACGCGCAGCCCGAGGTGTTCTCGAGCATCCTCGTCGCGAACGCGCCGTACACGGACCCGCCGGCGGCGCTCGAAGACCTGCCCCAGTGGCGCGACTCGCAGCCCTTCAGCGACAAGATCCTCTCGAACGATCCGCCCGACCACATGCGCCACAAGCGGCTTATCAACCGCTTCTTCACACCGCGGCACGTGGCGGGACTGGAGCCGCGGGTGCGCGAGATCACGAACGAGATCATCGACACGTTCATCGACGAGGGCGAGGTCGAATTCGTCACCCAGTTCTCGCACATGCTGCCAAGGCTCGTCGTGGGCGAGCTGATCGGCCTGCCACCCGAGGACCACGACTATTTCAAGCAGTACTTCATGGACCGGCTGGCCGTGATGGCGAAGGCGGCGGCAGACCCCACGGGCGCCTACCAGCGGCAGGAAGAAGAGCGCGAGGAGATCACCGAGAACGAGTTCCTCACGGACTACTTCATGAAGGCGATGGCGGAGCGGAGGGAGCATCCGCGGGGCGACATCATGAGCGACCTCGCGAACGCCACCTTCGTCGCTTCCGGCGAGCCGGTACCGCTGGAGTCCCTGGTGAGCATGATCACGCTGCTGTACGCGGCGGGGGGCGACGCGAACACGCCGGAGCTGATGACGAACGCGATGCTCGTGCTGCTGCGGCAGCCGGACGTGATGCAGGCGCTGCGGGACGACCCCTCCCTCGCGGGCGGTTTCATCGAAGAGGTCTTGCGGTACGACACACCCGTGCCGGGCGTGTTCCGCATTGCCCTCCAGGACACGAGCGTCGGCGGCGTTCCCGTGAAGCGGGGCGAAAAGCTGATGGTCATCTACGGGTCGGGGAACCACGACGCGGAGAAGTTCGAGGACGGCGAGGTGTTCGACCTGGGCCGCGAACAGACCTGCCCGCACCTGGGCTTCGGGCACGGGGTGCACTACTGCCCCGGCGCGGGGCTGGCGCGGCAGGAGGGTCGCGTGGCGATGCAGGAGATCCTGCGGCGCATGGGCGACATCCGCATGATGGAGGGCGATCCGCCCTACGTCCCGAGCGTCATCCAGCGCATTCCGATCAGGTTGAAGCTGAGCTTCACGAAACTGGCGTAAGCGCTCCTAGCCCACCCGGATCGGGTGGGGAACGGGCTGGTTGAAGAGATAGCCCTTCCTGTTGAAGGGGACGCGTTGGGGCTGTGTGGCCCCCGAGGCATCGGTCGCGCGCGTCATGAGGGTGTGCTCGCCCGGGCGCGCTTCCCAGGCGAACTCGAACCGCACCCAGGAGTAGCGAAACTGTGGCTTCAGCACGGACGCCTCGCGCCACGTCCGTCCCGAGTCGTCGCTCCACTCAACGCGAGTGACGGGACCGTCGGGGGAGTGGGCGAAGCCCTGCAGGCGGTGGGGGCCGGGGGCCAGCTCGGCGGGCCAGTGGAGAGCGAGGGCGCTCTTCACCGTCTGGGTGGTCACGGGCTGGCCGAGCGCTTCGCCCTCGGGCGGGTAGTCGTCGCCGATGAGGACGTAGGAGGTGGTGTTGTTGCGGGTCCAGTGCTTCTCCGAGGAGACGACGATACGGCCGAGCCACTTGATGTTCGCAGCGCCAACCCAGCCGGGGATGACAGCCCGCAGGGGGTAGCCGTGGTCGCGGGTGAGGGGCTCGCCGTTGAGGGCGTAGGCGAGGAGCGTGTCGGGGTGCATGGCCTTCTCGACCGGGAGGGCGCGGCGGAAGCCCTCCTCGGGCGACTCCTTGTCGAGGCCGACGAGGAGGACGCTGACGGCATTGTCTCGGATCCCGGCCAGCTCCAGGACGTCGCGAAGGGCGACGCCGGTCCACTCGCCGTTTCCGACACCGCCGGTACCCCACTGGGTGCCTTCCGCGGGCCGTCCCTGCACACGATCGAACATGGCCCGGTGGTTCCCGGCGCATTCGAGGTAGGAGATGAACGCGCGACTCGGCAACTGGCGGATGGCGTCGTAGGAGAGCTCGACCCGGTCGGAGACCGCATCGCCTTCCACCACCAGCCGCCAGCGATCGACATCAACGTCGACGCTCACGGAGTTGTTGCGGACGAAAAAGAGGGGGACGGGCGTGATGAGGCCCCGCATGTTCTCGAGGCGCGCTTCGAGACTCTTGCCGTCTGCGTGGGCGATGAAAGGCCCCGTGTCCTTGAACCAGCCCGAACGCTCGGGGGACGGGGGCGCTGAACTCGCCGGGCCGGAGGCGTCGTCGCGGTCTGTGTCCGCACCGCAGGCGGCAAGGACGGCGGTCGCGCCGCCTGCGGCGAGGAGCTGGAGGAAGCGGCGGCGGGGCATCCCTTGCCGCTGGACCAGCGTCCAGAGGGGTTCCGGGTGGCCCGCGTCACGTTCAGGCATAAGCGCTATACCGGAAATTCTAGGACGCGGGCCGCTACAGGAGTCGTGAACGGGGAAGGCCGGCCATCCTGCGGTCCAGGGTCAGGGTCTCGACGTCGTCCCGGGAGTAGCCGTCGACGATGAGCCGGTCGACGAGGCCGGGGCCACCCGGCTCCCGCAGCAGCTCCAGTGCGGAGTCACCGTTCAGGGGCGTGACCATCCCGCTTTCGAGCACATCCAGCAGCGTGGCGCGCGCAGCTACCTTGGTGACCCGATAGTGGTGCTGAATCGCCACGTAGGCCTCTCCGATGACCTGGTTCGAGGCGACAATCTCGGCGCCTTCTTCCAACAGCGCACCAAGCTCGCCGACACAGCGCAGAAATTCCGGCTCGGGCTGCCTGGCGGTTAGCCGTACGAGGACGGACGTATCAATCCCGAAGCGACCAGTCATAGCCTTCTTCCCGGAACTTCGCGATGTCAAAGGGCGGAGTGCCGGGCGGAATCTTCAGGGTTCCCAACTTTTCGAGCTTGATGCGCTTCGGGCGAAGGATGAAGCCGTCGGGGTGCTCTTGCAGTTCGATCTGGTCGCCGGGGCCTACGCCGAGCGCTTCGAGGACGCGCTTGGGGAAGGTGACCTGGCGCTTCGAGGTGACCTTGACGATCATCACGGAGAGCTCCTTACCAAAATGGTACTTCGGTAAGGCAGAACGCGTCTAGACCATCAGGAGGCGTTCGAACTCTTCGTCGGGCATGTCCTCGGGGACGGGGCTGCCGGGGCCGAAGACGATGGCCTCGGCGCCTCCGGTCGTCACGGACATCCTGCCGAGGTTGACGAGCTGCCGGACGGCACGGTCGGCGGCGCGGGCGTCGTGGAGGACGGGCAGCCCGAGGCGCGTGCGGAAGACGGAGCGGGCGGTCGCGACCTCGCCGCCGAAGAGCTCGCGCTCGGTCGACTGCAACTCGGCAAGGGCCACGTCGAAGCTCTCCTGGGGGAAGCGCTCGTAGAGCAACGGCAGGAGGTGGACGGAGAGCGTGTCCGAGGGGCCGGCCAGACGCAGGGGCTCCTCGCGGGACCAGCCCGCGGGGAGGGGCTCGTCCCACCAGACCCAGCGTCCGTACAGCTCACGGAGGCGCTCGCCCAGGGGGGTGCGCGAGGTCCAGGGCTCGTGCAGCCCACCGTCGGGGGGTTCGACCGTCGCTGCCTGCCGGCAGAGGTCGCGGACCTCGTGGGCGAGGGGGGTGCGCAGGTCGGTGAGGTCGCAGCCGGGCTCGCCGGGCTCGACGAGCAGGAAGGAGTTCGCATGGGCGGTGCCCCAGTCAACAACCAGGCGGCGCTCGTCCTCGGGCAACTGGCGAAGGGAGAGGAGCAGGGTGAGGTGGCCGTCATCGAGGGCGCGACGGGTGCGCAGGAAGCGCCTCCAGGACGACGACCCCTCCAGGTAGACGGGGCTGAGCGGCAGGCGGAGGGGACGGTCGGCGCGGGACACATCGTAGATGACGCCGCGAGCGGCGCCTGCGAGGTCCTGGAGCGCCCGCAGGAGGATGCGTTCCTCCTCGGCCGAGGGATCCCGCGCCTCGGCGCCGCTCCCGAAGCCCCAGTGCCTTCGCTTCCAGAGTCCGCGGATGGCCACGGGCACAGCCTAGCGCATCGCCTGCCCAGTGCGGCGCTCCCGGCGGCGGCAGGGCCGGGGCGGCGGCAACTGCCTTTACCGGGGTGCTGGCGGCCCCGGCGGGCGGTGGGCTACAGTCGGAGCATGGCTGGATCAGACCACTCCGGCAGCAGCGGTATGCTCACGACGCTGGCTCTTCGCGAGCGCCACGAGGCGCTCGGGGCCCGGTTCGCGCCGTTCGCGGGCTGGGAGATGCCGCTCCAGTACGAGGGAATCGTAGGCGAGCATCACGCCGTACGTGAACGCGTCGGCGTGTTCGATGTTTCGCACCTGGCACGCGCCTGGGTGGAGGGGCCGCAGGCGGCGGCGCTACTTCGCTCGGTGACGACCTTCGACGTGACCACGTTGCCGGTGGGGAAGGCGCACTACTCGCTCTACTGCACCGAGGACGGCGGCATCGAGGACGACATCTTCCTGTACCACCTGCCGGGCGACCGCTGGCTGGTCATCCACAACGCCGCCAACGCGGACACTGACTTCGAGCGGCTGCGCGCCGTCGCCGGAGAGGCCGCCTCCGAGGTGACCCCCGAGACGGTGATGCTGGCGGTGCAGGGCCCGGAGGCCGTCTCCCTGCTGAGCAACGTCCTCGGCGACGGGTTTGCGGGACTGGAGCAGCGTGACTGCGCGGAGCTCGACTGGAACGGCACGTCCGTGCTCGTGGCGCGCACCGGCTATACGGGCGAGGACGGCGGCGAGTGCATCATCGGCGCCGACCACGCGACGGCGCTGTGGGACGCCTTCATCGAGGGGGGCGCCACTCCCGCCGGGCTCGGCGCACGCGACACGCTCCGGCTGGAGGCGGCGCTGCCGCTGCACGGCAACGACATCGACACCACCACGCATCCCTACGAGGCCGGGCTCGGGTTCGCCGTAACGCTCGACGACGGCGCGCCGTTCACGGGGCGGGAGGCGCTGGTGGAGGCGAAGGCGCAGCCCCGCACGCGACGGCTCGCCCACGTCGTCGCCAGGGAGCGGGGCGTCCTGCGGGCGCACTATGCGGTACACGAGCCGGGAAGCGGCGAGCCGGTGGCGCACCTGACGAGCGGGGCTTTCAGCCCCAGCTTGCGCCTCGGCATCGGCATGGCCTACCTTCCCGTGCGGCTTGCGAAACCCGGCGTCATGCTCGAGGTGGACGTGCGCGGCCGCGCGCTCCCGGTCGAGGTGGTGCGCCGGCCGTTCTATCGAAAACCGAAGGACTAGGACGATGGACCACGAAACCCCGGACGAGCTGCTCTATTCGCCGAACCACGAGTGGCTGCGGCGTGACGCCGGAAGCCCCGACGAGGGCACGATCGGCATCACCGACTTCGCCCAGGACCAGGTAGGCGATGTCGTCTACCTTGACCTGCCCGCCGAGGGGGACGCCGTGACCGCCGGAGAGCGGTGCGGCGAGATCGAGTCCGCGAAGACGGTGTCGGACCTGTACTCGCCTGTCAGCGGCGAGGTGATCGCGGCGAACGGGGCGCTGGAGGACCAGCCGGAGCTGGTCAACGCGTCCCCCTACGACGAGGGTTGGATGATCCGTGTGCGCATCTCCGACGAGGGCGAGCTCGACTCCCTCCTCGACGCCGCCGGCTACCGCGCACAGCTTCCGGAGGACTAGCGTTGACATCGCCGGCGCCGGGCGGGGCGCCTCATCCGTACATTCCCGCCACCGAGGCTGATCGCGCGCGAATGCTGGAACGCGTCGGCGTGGCCGACCTCGACTCGCTGTTCGCAGACCTGCCGGCGGCGATGCGAGACCCGGCCATCGACCTTCCCCCCGCGCTCACGGAGCCTGAGCTCATCGCCCTGCTGGAGGCCCGCGCGGGGGAGAACGCGGACGCCTCGCGACCGAACTTTCTCGGGGCTGGCGCCTACCAGCGCTCGATTCCCGCCGTCGCCGCGCACCTGACCTCGCGCTCCGAGTTCGTTACGGCCTACACGCCGTACCAGCCGGAAATCAGCCAGGGGACGCTGCAGTCGGCGTTCGAATACCAGTCTGTCGTGTGCGAGCTGACGGGGATGAACGTGTCAAACACGGGCCTCTACGATGTCGCCAGCGCCACGGCGGAAGCCTGTTTGCTGGCAACACGGGCGACGAGGCGCGGCGCGGTGGCCCTGCTGGAACCCATTCACCCCGGGACGATCGAGGTGGTTCGCACCTACACGCGCGGCGCGGGGTTGCGCGTCGACATCCTGAAGACGGCGGAGGCGGTGAGCGAGGAGCACGCGTGCCTCGTGGTGCAGCAACCGGACTTCCTTGGGACGATCGTGGACCTCGAACCGCTGGCCGAGGCGGCGCACGCCAGCGGCGTGCTGCTGGTCACGGTCGCCGATCCGTTCGCGCTGGGTCTGCTGCGCTCGCCGGGCGACGCGGGGGCCGACATCGTCACGGGCGAGGGACGCGATCTGGCGGGAGCGCCCGCCTTCGGGGGCCCGTCGCTGGGGCTGTTTGCCGCGCGATCGCCGTTCATGCGGCAGATGCCGGGGCGCATCGTGGGGCGCACGCAGGAGCTGCACGAGCCGCCGGAGGGAGGCGAGCCCCGCACCGGCTACGTGCTCACGCTACAGGCGCGGGAGCAGTTCATCCGGCGCGAGCGGGCGACCTCGAACGTCTCGACGGCGCAGTCGCTAATCGCGCTGGCCTTCACCATCACGGTGCAGGCGCTCGGACCGCGGGGCCTGCGCGAGGCAGCGGAGCTGTGCTACCAGCGTGCGCACGACGCCAGCGCGCGGATCGCGGCGCTGCCCGGTTACGAGACGCCAGACCGCGGACCGTGGTTCCAGGAGTTCCTCGTGCGCGGGCCCATTCCGGCGCCGGAACTGGCCGCGCGACTCAGGGAACGGAGCATCGGGCCCGGGCTCGACGTGTCCTCGCGGGATGAGCCGGAGGCGCGGGAGGCGCTGCTCTTCGCCGTGACGGAGGCGACGCCGGACGCGCACGTCGACGCGCTGGTCGAGGCGCTGGCAGAGATCGGGGCGGACGCGTGAGCGCACTACGACCGGGCGGCGAGGACTTCGGCGCGCGCCTCAGCTTCGACCGCGGCGGGCCCGGACGGCGAGCGGTCGACGTACCGGCGTGGAGCGGGAAGAAAGCGACGCCGCTCCCGGACGCCCATCTGCTGCGCGACTCGCTGCGGCTGCCGGAACTGAGCCAGGGCGAGCTCGTGCGCTACTACACGGCGCTCTCCGCGCGGAACTACGGCATCGACTCGGGGACGTACCCGCTGGGCTCCTGCACGATGAAGTACAACCCGAAGGTCGACGACCTCGTGGCCTCGCTGCCGGGGTTCGCGGGCGCGCATCCGCAGGCGCCGGAGGAGGACGCGCAGGGCACGCTGCGCACGCTGCTGGAGCTGCGACGGGGACTGGCCGAGGCGACGGGCCTGCCGGCGGTGAGCCTGGCGCCCGCAGCCGGGGCGCAGGGCGAGCTGGCGGGCGTCCTGATGATCACGCGGGCACTGGAAGACCGCGGCGAGCTGGAGACACGCCGCCGCATCCTCGTGCCGGACTCGGCACACGGAACGAATCCCGCGACGGCTGCGATGGCCGGCTTCACCGTGACCCAGATCCCGACGGCGGCCGACGGGTCGCTCGACCGGGCGACGATCGAGCAGGAGCTGGACGAGAGCGTCGCGGCAGTCATGGTCACGGCGCCGAACACACTCGGGCTGTGGGAGCAGGGGATCGAGGAGGTGGCGGGGCTGATTCATGACGCGGGCGCCTACCTGTACGGGGACGGGGCGAATTTCAATGCGATCATGGGGCGGGTGCGCTACGGCGATCTCGGGTTCGACGTGGTGCACCTGAACCTGCACAAGAGCTTCAGCACGCCGCATGGCGGGGGCGGTCCCGGGGCGGGACCGGTGTGCTGCAGCCAGGAACTGGCCCCGTACCTCCCGACGCCGGTCGTGGAGGAGTGCGAGGACGGGGTGGTACGGCTGACGGCGCCCGAGCGCAGCATCGGTCAGCTCCAGCAGTTCCACGGCAACGTGGGGGTGTTGATTCGCGCGTACGCCTACATGCGGGCGCTGGGCCTGGAGGGGCTGCGGGCCGTCTCCGGACAGGCGGTGCTCAACGCGAACTACCTGCGCGTGCTCCTGCATGGGTACTACGACCTGCCCTACGACCGTCCGGTGCTGCACGAGGTCGTCTTCTCCGGGTCGCGCCAGCGGCGCGAGCACGGCGTGCGTACGTACGACATCGCGAAGCGGCTGATTGACCACGGCTTCCACCCGCCGACGGTCTACTTCCCGCTGATCGTCGAAGAGGCGCTCATGATGGAGCCGACGGAGACCGAGCCGCCGGAAGCGATCGAGGCGCTGGCGGAGGCGATGATCGCGATTGCCGAGGAGGCGGAACGCGACCCCGACACGCTGCACGCGGCGCCCCTCACCGCTCCGATCGGGCGCCTTGACGAGGCGAAGGCCGCGCGACGGCCCGTGCTCCACTGGCAGGAGCCAGAGGCCGAGACCGAGGAGTAAGGCTCGGCTAGAACCAGTGCCGCCTGCGCTGGAAGGGATAGGTCGGGAGGGCGACGCGGCGGCGGGCCTCACCGGCGAAGAGCCCCGCGAACGCAAGGTCGAGCCCGGCGTCGTAGGCGGAGGCGACGGCGTTCATGAACCCGTCAACGGGCTCCGGCGACGCTCCCTCCGCAGGCGGGCAGGCCAGGGTTGAGAGCACAACGGGCGGGTCGGAGGATTCGGGCCAGGCCTCGCTGAGGCCCGACCCAACGGCTGCATCGGGCCCCACTTCGATGACGATGTCGACTCCGAGCTGGGCGAGCGTCTTCGCGCACGCCTCGGGCGCGACGGAATCCCGGGACTGGGAGCGCCAGTAGCCGGCGCCGATCTCGTCGACCGACTCGACGGCGTGGCCGGTCACACCGCTCACCAGCGAGACAGACGGGGCTTCGGGCGATACAGCGGCGAGCGCGGCTTCGAGGCCTTCGAGCGCGCCCTCGTCCGGGCTTGCCTCCAGGGCTCCGAACGCTGCCGCAAGCCGCAGGCCCTCCTCGAGGCTGATGGCTCCGGCGGCCTGCGCCGCCGCCAGCGCTCCGGGACCACTCCCGAGGACCGCATTCGGACGGATGCCGACACTCGCCCACTGCGCAGTCAGGGCGCTTTCAAGCGCGTACACCGCGGGCTGCGACCATGCTGGGTCGTCCAGGTTCTGCTCTGCACCGTCGCGGCCGAACAGGACATCAAGGAGGGAGGCGCCTCGTGCCTCCCGCATCAGCTCGTCGCAGCGGTCCAGGATCGCGCGTGCGACCGGCTCACTGCGATAGAGCGACTCGCCCATGCCCGCCCACTGGCTCCCGGTTCCGCTGAACGCGAACGCAACCCGGGTCGCAGGCTCCGGCGGCGGCTGGTCGGGGGCATCGTAGGTGGCGGCGACCGTCTCCAGTCCCTGCCGGAGCTGCCCGGCATCTGTGAAGACGACGCCGGCGCGGTGGGGGAAGTGGCCCCGGCCAACGCTCGCCGTCCAGGCGAGGTCGGACAGCGCTTCGGATGAGGCGGAACCATCCTCGCCGTCGAGCAACGAGCGATAGCGCTCGGCGAGGTCGCGTAGCGAGCCCGCGGACCTTGCCGAGAGCGGGAGGAAGCGGGTGGCGCGCTCCAGTGACTCCTCACCGGCTGCCGCAAGCGAGTCCGGGAGCGTCACGGGTACGGGCCGGGAACTGCCCTCGGGTACGGCGGCTCCATTGCTCCCGGAAGCTCCGAGCGGCGGTTCGTAACCCTCGACGAGGACGTGGGCGTTCGCGCCGGACAGGCCGAAGGCGTTGACGCCCGCCAGGGGCCGTCGACCAGACACATCCGGCCAGTCGGTTGCTTCGGAGGCGACGCGCACGGGGATGCCGTCCCACTCGACGTGGGGATTTGGGTCTTCGAAGTGGAGGTGCCTGGGGATGACTCCCCGGTTCATGGCGAGGACGGTCTTGATGAACGCCGCCATCCCGGCCGCCGACTCGGTGTGGCCGATGTTTGACTTGACGGAGCCGACCAGCAGGGGCCGGTCGGCGTCGCGGCCCTCGCCGTAGACGGAGGCAGCGGCGTTCAGCTCGATGGGATCGCCGAGCTGGGAGCCGGTCGCGTGGGCCTCGAGGTAGTCGACCTCGGAAGGCAGGACGCCGGCCTGGGCCAGCGCCTCGGCCATCACGCGCTCCTGGGCGGGTCCGTTGGGGACCGTCAGGGCGGCGCTGGCGCCGTTCTGGTTGACGGCGGAGCCCCGGATCACGCCCCAGATGCGGTCGCCATCGGCTTCGGCATCGCGCAGGCGCTTGAGCACGACCATCCCGCAGCCCTCGCCTCGGACGTAGCCGTTGGCGGAGGCGTCGAAGGGGCGGCACTCGCCCGTGGGGGACAGCATCCCGAGCTCCATCATGAATCGGGAGACTTCGGGCGAGAGGACGACGTTGACGCCACCGGCGAGGGCGAGGTCGACCTCGCCGCGCTGCAGGGCCACGCCCGCCTGGTGAACGGCCGCCAGCGAGGAGGCGCAGGCGAGGTCGATGGGCATGGCCGGGCCTTCCAGGCCCAGCACGAACGCGATCCGGCCAACGGTGACGCTACCGGTGGTGCCGAGGTAGCTCTGGTCCTTGTTGCTGGCGGCGACCAGGTCGCGGTACTCGCTGCCGCCGACGCCGGCGTAGACGCCGGTGCGGCTGCCGCGAAGCTGCTCGGGAGCGAAGCCGGCGTCTTCGAGGGCTTCCCAGCTCGTCTCGAGCATCATCCGCTGGCGGGGGTCCATCGCCCGCGCTTCGATGGGGGAGATGCGGAAGAAGCGCGCATCGAAGCGGTCGACCTCGTCGACAAAGCCGCCGCGCAGGTTCGCGACATCGGTCGCCTCGGGGTCTCCGACGGCGCCGCTCCAGGAACCGGCGTCGCGGCGACCGTCGGTGACGGCGTCCGCGCCCGACTCCAGGAGCTCCCAGAAGGCTGCCAGGTCGGCGGCACCGGGGAAGCGGCAGGCCATGCCGACGACGGCGATGCCGTCGTCGTTGGTGCGGCCAGGCACGAGGCGTTCGGGGGCGGCAGGCTCGGGGGCCGGGGCGGCCTCGCGGGGCTCACCGGGCTCGCCGAGCTCCTCGGCGAGGTGACGCGCGAGGCTGGAGATGTCCGGGTAGTCGAAGACGACCGTGTTGGAGGCGACGTACTCGCCCGCGAAGGCGCGGTTGAGGCGGTTCCGGAGCTCGACGGCCATGAGGGAGTCCATGCCGAGGTCGAAGAAGCCGATCGTGGGCGAAGGGGCAGTCGGCAACCGGAGGACGGCTCGCACCTCCTGCTGGAGGAAGGACACGAGCAGCTCCTCATGCCCGGCGGTCGAGGCCATGCGGAGCTGGGAGAGGACGTCTTCGGACGAGGTGGCATCGTCGGCCCCGTCGTCGGAGACGGACAGCATGTCTTCGAGGAATGCGGGGCGCTCTTCCACGGCCTCTTCGAAGACGGACCAGTCCATCGACATGACGACGGAGGTGGTGGCGTCCTGGCGCACGATGCGTTCGAGGGCCCTGATGCCCTGCTGCGGGGTGAACCAGCGCCCGCCGCGGGAGGCGCGCTGGCGTTCGATGCGCTCGCGCTGCTCCGCGGCCTCGCCGATCTCGGACCAGGCGCCCCAGGCGATGGCCTGCCCGGGCAGGCCGAGGGCGCGCCGGTGGCCGGCAAGCTGGTCGAGGAAAGCGTTGGCAGCGGCGTGGTTCGCCTGGCCCGGATTGCCCATGACACCCACACGGCTGGAGAAGAGCACGAACATGTGCAGATCGCGGTCCATGGTCGCGCGGTGGAGGTGCCAGGCCCCGACGATCTTGGGCCAGAGGACGGTCTCGAAGCTCTCCCAGGTCTGGTTGCCGAGGGCGGCGTCGGAGAGCACGCCGACGCTGTGGATGACGCCGCCGAGGGGCGGCAGGCTGCCGTCGATACGGGCCAGCATGGCGTCGATAGCGGCGGGGTCGGTCACATCGGCGAGCTCGACCTCGACGCGGACGCCGCGGGCGCGCAGGGCCTCGATAGCCTCGACCGCCTCCGGGTCGGGGTCGCGGCGGCCGTTGAGCACGATGGCGCCGGCGTCGTGATCGGCGAGCCAGTTCGCGACGGCGATGCCGATGCCGCCGAGGCCGCCGGTCACGAGGTAGGTGCGGTCCTGCCGCAGCTGCCCGTCCACGATGGGGGGCGCGGTGAGGACGATCTTGCCCATGTGCCGGGCCGAGCGCATGAAGCCGAGCGCCGACCCCGCCTCGGCGAGCGGCCAGCGGCTGTGGATGATGGGCTTCAGCTCGCCCGCGGCGAAGCGCGCCATGAGGTCGGTCAGGACGACGCCGACGTGCGCGGGGTCGGTCTTCTTGAGGACGTCGAGCTCGAGGATGTGGTAGGGCACGTCGGGGCGGAGCGCGGCCATCTCCTCGTAGCTGAGGATGTCGCGGCGGGCCATCTCGACGAAACGGCCACCCTTCGCCAGGCAGGCGAGGCTGGCATCGATAAAGCCCTCGCTCGTGAGGCTGTTGAGCACGACGTGGACGCCTTCGCCGCCGGTGGCCGCGAGGATCTCTTCGCCGAAGTCGGTCGTGCGGCTATCGAAGATGTGCTCGACGCCGAGGGAACGGAGGTAGTCCTGCTTGGGGGCGCTGGCGGTGGCGAACACCTCCGCCCCGGCGGCCTGCGCGAGCTGGATGGCCGCAAGCCCGACGCCACCCGCTCCGGCGTGGATAAGGACGCGCTCGCCGGGCTCGAGACCGGTGAAGCGGAAGGAGAGGTCGGCGGAAACGAACGCGCTCGGGATGGTCGCGAGGGCCGAAACGGAAACGCCCTCGGGCGCAGGCGCCACCAGCTCCTCGCGCGTGACCATTTCCTGTGCGAAGGCGCCGAAGCCAAGCCCGACGACGTGGTCGCCGGGCGAGACCGTCGAGACCTCGGAGCCGGTGTCGACGACGAAGCCGCAGAGCTCCCGGCCGAGGTCGCCCTCCTCGATGAAGCCGAGCGAACGGAAGACATCCCAGAAGTTGAGGCCGGAGGCCTCGACGGCGACGCGCACCTCCTTCGGTTCGAGGGGGCGTGCGGGGAGCTGCTTGACCTCGGGGCGCTCGAAGACACCGGCGCTGTCCGGGGCCAGCACCCACTCGGAGTCTTCGGGCAGGGCCAGGCGCGAGGCGGCGTCCTCGGGCCGCACGAGGCGCGCGCCGAGGCGGCGTCCGAGGCGGTAGGCGATGTGGTTCTCCTCGTCGGGATGGAGCAGCTCGTTCACGAGATCGGACAGCGCGCCCGTCCCCGCGGGATCGAGGTCGATCATGCGCGGCTGGAGGTGAGGGGCTTCCAGGGCGACTACCTTGCCCAAGCCCCAGAGCACGGCGCCGGCGAGCTCCCCGCCGCGCTCACGCTCGATGACCTGCGCCCCGCGCGTAACGAACCAGATGCCCTTCTCGGGGATGACGTCGGAGTCGGAGACGGCCTGCACGAGCGCGAGCCCGCTCGCGCCCGCGTCCTTGACGTCCTCGATGATCTCGCTGGTGGCGGCGTCTTCACCATGGCCCTCAAGGGACTGGAGGTGGACCACGCCGTTGAGCGGGAGGTCGTCCGGGAGGCCTTCGATAAGCGCCGCCCACGACTCGCGGCTCGCCGGGTCTACGGCCCGCTCGCCCGCCAGTACGACGGTCTGGTTGCGCTCGGTCAGCGCGGCGGCGAGCCGCTCCGCCAGGGCGTCCGGGCCGGGCGTCAGGATCCAGACACCGGGCGGCTCTGTGATCTGCGCGGGTCCGCGGGCCACGATCACGCCCTTGTCCAGCTTCTCGGTGGGGGCGGTCTCGGCAACGCCGATGACCTCGGCTTCCTCGAACCCGGCATCGCGGAGGGCCTGACGCCACATGGTGGGGCCCATGAGGGCGTGCTCGGTGCGGAACGGGTCGGCGAACCGCCACCAGCCATCGAGCTGGCCGAAGGTCAGGTCCATCCAACCGAGGCCACGAAGGTTCTCCAGGGCGACGAGGTGCCCGGACGGTGAGAGCACATCCAGGCAGTGCGTCAGCGTTTCACCCAGGTAGCGCGTCGCGTGGAGGACGTTGGAGGCGATGATGAGGTCGTAGCCGTGGGAGTCGAAGCCCTGCTCGACGGGGTTCCTCTCGATGTCCAGGGGCCGGTAGTCGATGCTCCCGCCGCCGTCGCCGAAGCGTTCCTCCGCTTCCGCGAAGAAACCGGCGGAGATGTCGGTGTAGGTGTACTCGAAGCGGCCTTCGGGCAGCTCCGGCAGCACGGAGGCCGTGGCCGAACCGGTGCCGGCTCCGACCTCCAGCACGCGCAGCCGCCGTCCTTCTGGCAGTTCGGCCACGAGGGCGCGGACAGCGTCGGCGAGCATCCCGTTGGCGGCGCGGGCGACAGGCGCTTTCAGATAAAGGTCGCCGGCGGTCGGTTCGCCGCTGCTGAAGAGGAGCGTTAGCGGGTCCATCTCGCCGCGAAGCACGTCGGCGAGGGCGCCGGCGGAGCGGCTGAACAGCCCGACCTCGGTCAGCCCGTGGGAGTAGCGGGCCGTCATCTCGGCAGCGTAGCCCTCGGGGTCGGCGGGCAGCTGCTCGGGGAGCGGATCGTCCGCCCCGGCCACGACGACGAAGTTTCCGTCCTTCTCCTCGACGACGCCGGCCCTGGCGAGCATCTCGAACATCCGGCGGAAGAGGCGGTCGTGCTCCTCGACAACCCCGAGGCTCTGCCTCAGGTCGTCGGGGTCGACGATCTCGCCGGGCCGGCGCTCCCAGCCGAGCTTCTCCAGGTTCAACAGGGCGTAGGCATGCGACCAGCGTTCCAGGTCGGCGAGGAGGGCGACGCGGTCGTCGGGGTCGACTTCGGCGGCGGCAAGGTACTCGGCGAACGAGTCCGAGGCGGTCGCGACGCTGGCGGCACTCGGGAAGAAGTCGGCGGGCTGGATCCCGGACTCAAGGGCGCGATCCCGCCAGGTGACCTCGTAGAGCAGGTCGCGCACGCCTTCGACGGCGGAGAGGAGGGCGGCACGGGTGGCGCGCTTGACGGTGTACCCGCCGAGCCCGCCGAGGAGGACGCCGTTCGTGTCGTAGATACGCACCTCGCCGGTCAGGACCTCGGGGGTCTCGCTCGACTCGCGGTCGGGGTCGGACTCGCTCATGACCACATGGCAGAGCACTCGGTCGGGAAGCCGGCCGTTCAGCCACATCCGATCCCAGCCGAAGGGCAGATAGGTGGCCTCACCGGGGGCTCCGGACATGTTTCGGGCCACGCCCACAACCTGGAAGCAGCCGTCGAGCACGAGGGGGTGGATGTCCAGATCGTTCCGGCCGAGGGCGTCCGGTAGGGAGACCTCGCCCAGCGCCTCCCCCGGCGCGGACCAGACCCTTCCGAGCGTGCGGAAGAACGGTCCGAGATTGATGCCGGTGGCGGCCTTGGCGCGGTAGTAGTCGGACACGTCCGCCTGTGAGAGGCGAGCCTTCAGCTCGTCGAGGTCGATGCGCTCCCCAGCCTCCGGCATGGGGGCGCCCGGCAGCACGCGACCCTCGAGGTGGACCGTCCATCCGTCCTCGGCGCCCTTGCTGAAGACCTGGACCTGCCGCGCCGAAGCCCCCTCGGCAACGTCGAGCACGACCTGCATCCTGCGGCCCTCTTCGACCGCGTCGTCATCGGAGCTCTGCTCGGCGAAGACCAGGGGGTTGTGAAGCTGCATGTCCTCGATCACGAGCGAGCTGGCCTTCTCTTCGACGAGCGAGGCCGTGGCCGCCATGGCGCCGTAGAGCGCGCCCGGGGCCACATAGCGGCCGAACACGCGGTGGTCCTCCAGCCAGGCGGGATCGGAGGGGAAGACTTCCGTCTCGAACGTGACTTCGCCCCGGGCGGACTCGTGGCGGGCGCCAAGTAGCGGGTGGCCCGCGCCCAGGTGCCGTCGCCTCGATCCCCCGACCCAGTGAAGCTCGCGCTGGAAGGGATAGCTTGGCAGGGAGATGCGACGGCGCGCTTCCCCGGCGAAGAGTCCCTCGAAGGCGACTTCCAGCCCTGCTTCGTAGGCTTCGGCTACAGCGTCGACGAAACCGGACTCGGGCTCGGGCGAGGAACCGTCCCTGGGGGGACGCCGCAGGCTGGCGAGGGCGGCCGGGGCGGCCCTGCCGGACGGCCAGCACAGCGTCGCCATCGTGCCCAGGACGGCGTCCGGGCCTATCTCCACGACGAGGTCGACCCCGAGCTCCGCCAGCGAGTCGACGCCGCCGGCGAAGGCCACCGCCTGCCGCGCGTGGCGCTTCCAGTAGGCGGCGTCGAGCAGCGCGCCGGGCTCGACCGGCCGGCCCGTGACGTTGCTAATGACGGTCAGGTCGGGCGGGTGGACCTCCACGCCCTCCAGCGAGGCCTCCAGTCCCTCCAGGACCGGTTCGACGAGGGCGCTGTGGAAGGCCTTGGCGGTGTTGAGCCGCCGCACACGGAGCTCCTGCGCCTCCAGGCGCTCGGAGAGGGCCTCGATGTCCGCGACAGGTCCGCTGACGACCTGGTGGGCGCCGTTATCGGCCGCGATGCTCAGCCCGACGCCGTCCGACTCCGCGTTGAACGCCTCAACCGCTTCCGCCACCTGCCCCGGGGGCGCGAAGACCGCGGCCATGCCGCCCTGTTCCATGCCGGACAGCAGGGAGCCCCGCGCCTCGGCGAAGCGCATGCCGTCTTCAAGGCTGAAGACGCCCGCCGCCTGCGCGGCCGCGATCTCGCCGACGCTGTGGCCGACTACCACGGCGGGCCGGATGCCAACGCTGGACCAGAGGGCGGTCAGCGCGCATTCGAGCGCGTAGAGGGCGGGCTGCTCCCAGGCGGTATCGCCGAGGTCGCCCTGGCCTTCCGCGCGACCGAACATGACGTCCAGAAGGGAGGCGCCACGCGCCTCGCGGAACACGGCCTCGCAGCGGTCGAAGACGGCCCTGGCGACGGGCTCGCTCTCGTAGAGGGCCTGGCCCATGCCGGCCCACTGGCTCCCCTGGCCGGTGTACACAAACGCGACCGTGCTCGCCGAGCGCGGCTCCAGCGGCTCAGCTCCCTCGACCAGTTCGCCGAGACGGTCCCGCAACGAATCGATGCCGTCGAAGGCGATGCCCGCCCGGTAGTCGAAGTGACTGCGGCCAACGGCTGCCGTCCATGCCGCATCCGACAGCAGGGGGTCGGCGGCGGTTCCCGAGGGGAGGCCGGTTCGCTCGTCGAGCCAAGAGAGGTAACCCCGGGCAAGGTCCCGGAGGGCGCTCTCGGACTTGGCCGAGAGCGGGAGGAGTCGCGTTGGGCGGGCGTCGGGCGCTTCTTCCGGCAGGGGAAGGCCCTCCAGGGGAGCGGGCAGTGACACCGCGACGATCTGCGGGGCGCCTTCTGGCCCGGCGTCCTCACCGGGCTCGCGGTCGGAGCGGCAATACTCTTCGACCACGACGTGGGCGTTCGTCCCCGAGATGCCGAAAGAGTTCACGCCCGCGAGGCGAGGGCGGCCGTCGCGCTGGGGGAGCTCCATCATCTCGGATGTCACCTGCAGGGGCAGGCTCTCCCAGTCGAGGCTGGGGTTGGGGTCGTTGAAGTGCAGGTGCCGGGGGATTACGCCCCGCTTCAAGACAAGGGCCGCCTTCATCAGGCCCGCGATTCCGGCTGCGGATTCGAGGTGACCGACGTTCGTCTTGACGGACCCGACGAGGAGAGGACGGTCGGGGTCGCGGTCCTTGCTGTACACGTTCGCGGCGGCGTTGATCTCGATGGGGTCGCCCACGGCCGTTCCGGTGCCGTGGGCTTCCAGGTAGTCGATTTCAGACGGAGGGACTCCGGCATCGGCGTGCGCCGCCTTGATGACCGCTTCCAGCGCCGGCGTGTGGGGGACGGTAAGGCCGACGCTGGCGCCGCCATGGTTCACGGCGGCGCCGCGGATGACGGCCCAGATGCGGTCGCCGTCGGCCTCCGCCTCGCTCAGCCGCTTGAGCACGACGACGCCGCACCCCTCGCCGCGCACGTAGCCGTTGGCGGACGCGTCAAACGCCTTGCACTGCCCATCCGGGGACAACATCATCGCGTCGGCGCGCAGCTCGTAGATGCGGCCGTTGAGGATGGCCTGGACGCCGCCGGCGATGGCGATGTCAGCCTTCCCCGCCTGGAGGTCGGCGACGGCGTCGTGTACGGCCACGAGCGCGGACGCGCAGGCGGCATCGACGGCCTTGGCGGGGCCCATGAGGCCGAGGACGAAGGAGACGCGCCCGCTGGTGCCGTTCAGGTTGGTGCCACTGAGGGCGTAGAGGGAGCCGGCGGCCTCGGTGGGTCTGGTGGTATCGAGGACGAGCATGCGGTACTCGTCATTGCTGATGCCGGTATAGACGCCGGTGCGCGTCTCCCGCAGCTTGTCCGGGTCGATTCCCGCATCTTCGAGCGCCAGCCAGGTCGTCTCCAGCATCATGCGCTGCTGTGGGTCGAGGAGCTGCGCCTCGACAGGGGAGATGCGGAAGAAGGCGGCGTCGAACTGCTCGATGTCGTCGACGAACGCGCCGAAGCGGCAGGCTTCGTTCGGAAGCTCGGCATCGCCGAAGAGCGTCCCCATGCGTCCCCCGGTAGCGCCGGGGACGTTCTCGGTGATCGCGTTCCCGCCCTCTTCGAGGAGACGCCAGAAGGACTCGAGGTCGTTTGCCCCGGGGAAGCGGCAGGCCATCCCGACGATGGCGATTGGCTCGCCGCCGGCGTACTCCGGTTGCATTGAGGGGCTGGACTGCTCGTTGGCCGACATGCGCTGCTACCCCGAACGGAGTCTCCCTGTAGAGGAGTCTCTTCGAGCCATTATGGAGAAGCGCCGGCCTGTTGGTGGCGCACTCCCGATTGCGGTGTGAGTCGGCTTACCCAACAGGGCAAGGCGACAACCGGTCGCGGGTTATGCGCCGGGAGGGCGATAGGGCACTTCCATGGCGACAGCCTCGTCCACGGTCTCGGCGGTCAGCAGCACAGTGACGCTCACGCCAAGGGCCCCGGCGGAGCTGATGGCGAGCGAGACGGCGGTCGCGGCGGCGTCATCCGGAAGGTCCGCCGTGATGAAGAGGTCGTTCTTGCCGAACGCGAAGTAGAGGGATTCCACAGAGCCGCCAACGCCCTCGATGGTCTCCGTCAGGGCCGCGCGGCGGCGCGTTCCGCCTTCCTTGACCAGGCCCGCAAGCCCGGCCTGCGTGTAGCTCGCCTGAAGCAGGTACTTCCCCATGTTGTTCCTCCAACCGGTAATGCTGTATCCCTACCAGCGGCGGGCAGGGCCGGTCAAGGCACAGTCGAAGGTGGGGACCCTCACTCAGGGCAGAACCGCCTCCATCTGCGCGACATGATCCTCGCGGTGCCGCCAGCGCTCGATCGCGTAGGCGACGCCCGCCTGGCGCAGCGACTCGAGCTGGTCGCTGGTGAGAGACCCCAGGGTGATATCGAGCTGTTCCGCCGCTCGAACGGCGATGGCGCCAACCGCCCCGGCATCGAAGAGCGGGGCGATCGCCTCCAGGGTTGCGTTGGTCGTCACGTCCTCGGCGGGAAACTCGCCACCGCGCACATAGCGCTGCAGGGCGGCGTCCTGGCGCACATCCCAGAAGGCCAGATGCACGAGGGCGAAGGCGACCGTCCAGCCACCCCCGAGGGAGCGGGACATCGCGGCTTCGTCCAGCCGCGAAACGAGGTCCCGCAGGCGGCTCGTGGCGCGGGCGTTGCTCTGCAGGTCGCGGTCTTGCGTGGTCATGCGACACCCTCGTCTCGGGGGCGGGTACGGCCGCGCGCGGGAGCGCGGATCGCCCAATCGCCATGCGCCGTCCGGGGTTTCGTGGTGGGCCGGACTGTACAAAATCGAGAACCGGGGTCCCCTCCCTTGTCACGCCGTCCGAAGGCATCGGAATCGCATACGTCAGGGTGGCCTCTTCCCCTTTCACCTCGACGCCCTGCACGAAATTGCGGATGAGCGCCTTCTGCTCCGGGATCGTCCCTTCCGCCAGGAAGCTGCGGAAGTCGGCCACGTACTCCTTGATCTCCTCCGTCGTGGGCAACACCACCTTCCGGTGCGCCAGCCGGGCTGTGGCTTCCTCCCGTGCGGCCGCAAGCTGGTCTTCGCGGTGCCGCAGGGACAGGATTCGCGGCGACAGGGCCTCGTACGTGAGGGAGCTCTTCTCCAGCGCCTCGTAGAGCCGCAGGAGCCGGGACTGGACATCCTCAAGCTCAGCCTCGATCACCCTCAACTCCTCACCAAGTTCCCCTGCCAGCGCGTCCACTTCTTCGGCGACCAGGGTCACCAGCTCCGTGATCGTTTCATCCGTGAGGATGCGTTCCCTGATCTTCTCGAGGATGAAGCCCTCGATCTTCTCGGCGTTGAGGTAGCTCGCCTCGCACGAGCCGGCCCCCTCCTGGAGCAGCGTGCCGCAGACGTAGTAGGCGTAACGGCCTCCCTTCGCTCCCTGCCCCGTGTAGGGCTTGCCGCAGATGCCGCAGCGCAGGAGCCCGCTCAGCAGGAACTTGCTTCCCACCCGCGCCGGCCGCTGACGCTTCGGCGCTCGCTCCTGCAGAACTGCCTGCACACGGTCGAACAGCTCCCGCGGCACGATCGCCTCCCAGGCTCCCTCGGCCCGCACGGGGTCGGGGGCCTTGCCGTCCTTGCGCGTGCGGCCCCAGACGGCGGTGCCGGTGTAGGCCTCGTTCGTGAGCAGGTAGTGAAGGCCGTTCCGGTACCAGCGCCGTCCCCGGTTGGTGATGCCCCGCTCGTTCAGGTCGCGACAGATCTCCTTGAGGCCGTTCCCTCGCAGCGAGCGCTCGAACACCTCTTTCACTACCGGAGCTGTGGCCGGGTCGACCTCGAGCGTGGGGCGCTCCCGCACGCCATCACTGACCTTGACGCGCCGGTACCCGAAGGGTGCCCGGGACGCGAGGAAGGAACCTCGCGAGGCGGACTCTCGCATCCCGCGCGTGACCTCCTGCGCCAGGTTCTCCGAGTAGAACTCGTCGACGCTCTCGATGATCGCCTCCATGAGCTTGCCGGTGGGGGAGTCGTCGGCGTGCTCGGTGATCGAGGTCACCCTGATGCCACGACGCCGGAGCATCGACTTGAAGGCGACGGCGTGCTCACGTTTCCGGGTGAAGCGGGAGAACTTCCAGACCAGGATCTCCTCGAACGGCGCATCGGTGTCACTGGCGTCGTCGAGCATCTTGCGGAACTGGGGGCGGTCGGCGACGCGGCCGCTCTCGGCCTCGTCCACGTACTCGCGGGCGACGACGTAGCCGTTCTTCTCGGCGTAGTCGCGCAACGCACGAAGCTGTGCGGCGACGGAGAGGTCGACATCCTGGCGGTCGCTTGAAACACGGGCGTAGAGCGCGGCGGGCTTGGGGGCTGATGGGTGCTTCACGGCGGGTCCTTTCGCTATCGGCTACACAAGCCGGTCCAGCAGTTTAGCACGTACGTTCGTTGCCCAACTCCTTGCGGGCAGCGAACGCAGACAACCGGCGGCTCCTAGTCAGACGCCCTTTCAACCGCCAATCTTGCCGCTGGCCCTTCGGGTTATCCCGTGCCGTCCAGTACGCTATTGCGAACACCGTTTCCAAGGAGGGTAGGCATGCCTACGGCGCCGATCTACAGTGCGAAGAGGCCCTACGAGATAGCGTGGGTACCAGGTGGGGATGACGAGCCTCATGCCGGCCGCGTGAAAGTGGGACCTCACCCTGCGCCGTGGGTCAACCAGTGGCCCGGACAGGATGCCTTCGCCTGCTCGGTCGGGCACAGCGACAGAGGATGGCCCACAAAGCCCATCGAGGAGCGCGAGAAACTTGCGACCACTGCTCTCGACCTTCTCATGAACGGGGTTGATCCCCAGGAGCTTCAGCGCGAGCTGTGGAAGATCGAGCAGTGGCGCGAGCTCAGGCTCCCGCTGACCCCGTGCTTATTCCTCGACGACGGCACGTGGTCCCCGCACAACTGCGACAGCCATTCGCCACCCCATAACCTGCGGGCGGAGGACTGAACGTCGTGGAAAGCAGTGACTCCTCCCTGGTCGACAATCCAGCAACCTGCGAGCGCTGCGGGCTTCCGGGCGAGCCCGTGATGATTCACTCCTTCATCAACGGGACGACAGCCGGGCACATGGAAGAAACCGGTGATACCCGGGTTCCTCAAATGTGGCTGCCTGGAAAAGAGCGCACGCTGTGCAACGGATGCTTCGAGGCTGCGTACGACAACCTGATCGGTACCATGAACCTGATGTCTCGGGGCGAAATCCCGTATCCGCTGGGTGATACGTACAACCTCTAGCGAGGGCTAAGTCGGAGTCACTGACAGCGGCCAGCAGTGTGAGGGTTAGACAAGGGCGGCGAACTCCAGCGGCTTCGACACGAGCGCTGTGAACCCCCGACACAGGGGGAACGAGCCCCTGGAGGTCGTCGCGGTCCCACCGTTCCTCTCCCCGTCCTCACGCCTCTACGCGACAGCCCGCTGCCCTTACAGCGTGGTCAGCAAGCCGGAACGGAACGCTCAGCGCAAGGCAATCAAGGCCGCCGCTGCCACCAGCAGCAAGAGTGGAGGGTAGAACAACGACAGGGAGGGGCTGACGGCGGCTCTGATGAGGCCGCCCGAGGCTGGTTTGGTTGCGGGGACCTCCATCGCGAAATAGCCAGGGTGCCCATGCTCTGAAGGTTGGTGCTGCCTCACTGAGTCGTACAGCCGGCGGAAGCCTCGTTCCCGCTCAAGAAAGAAGGCGTCGAGCAGCCACAGCGGGAGGACGGCGAGCCACGCAAGCGCGGAGACGGGCGAATTGGTGCTCGTGGTGAATGCCACGAGTGCCCCGGACGACGCTGTCGCGATGGACTTGACAGCGAAGGAGTTTCGCCCAAGCCGGTCCACAACTGCTTGAATGAGCTTGAGGTGTTCGATCCTGGCGGCTTCAAGGTTCATATCTGGTCAAGCCACTGCTCGATGCGCCGCCACTTCCACGGAATCAGTTCCTTGACGCCAGGGACGCCCTTGTAGGATCGTCCAGCTGGCCTGACCTGGAGAGTCGGCTTTCCGTAGCTGCGGGCCATGTCTACTTCCGTCCTGACACCGGGCGCGTTGTGGGTATCCGGGCCCACCAGAACAATGACCGCATCGCACTCGCGAATTGCGGCGCGCGCCTTGTCCTTCCACTCCTGGGTCTTGTACGCCTCCCTGAGCGAACAGTTGCTGATGCGGTATCGCTGGGCATAAGAACTAGCCTGCCTGTAAAACTGGCCCCTGAGGTCCCTATCCTTCCCGAACTCGAAGCTGACGAAGATCTTTAGTGTGGTCATGTGTTGCTGGTTACTCCCGCCGACCGAGGGTCACTTCGTCGTTCGACTGGCGGGGCCGGGCGATCACTCGTATCTCGTCGGGGCCAGCGGCCCAGTTGTTCGCACCCCGGCGCACGTAGGGCAGGATTCCGCTCCCGACCGGCACCCCGTATGGTCGCTGATCGCCGGGCACCACGCGCATGGCGATCACGGGTCGTCCTTCAAGCGTGTGTGTGCTCAGCTTATAGTCGGGCGGTGGGCTAACCCTGTTGCGGACGATGTTGTCGAGCCTGTCGCGTTCCTCGGCCACGTCACCCGCTACTCCAACAACTTCCCCGGTGCCGTTGCGGATGCCGATGATGATCGTTCCGCCGTCGCCGTTTGAGAACGCGGCTACGGCCCTGGCGATGCCGTCACCATCCGGGAACGCCTCCTTGAACTCGATCGTCTCACTCTCGCCGCCGAGTCTCATCAGGTTGAGTCTCTCGTCCAGATCGTCGGGTTCGTAGACGACGCCTCCCTGCGCGAACGACAGCGGCCAGCGACTGCTGATCGCGCGGAAGTCGAGGCACTCCTTCCCGCGCGTGAGCGCCACCCACGTATCGGAACGGTCGGCGCCGCTGACCGGCACGCGGATGTTCCCCGGCGCGACCACAGGTTCGTCGTGCGGTTCGCTCGCCGAGGACACCTGTAGCTGCACCCCCTCGAGATCTTCGCCGAGCACCGGGATGACGATAGCCATCGAAGACACCTCGATCCGCCCGAGGTAGGCCCCCGGGTGAGCAATCCTGACCAGCACCACCTCGGAAGGGATTGTCCGGTTGCCAGACATCGAATGCTCGCCGAAGAGGATCGAGTCGGCGGCGACATTCACGTCCGGAAAGAACGGTAGGCCAGCCCCCGCGAGCACTGCACCGGGCATGGGCGGTTCTATCCTGTTCTGCGGGGTGACATGGTAGTCGGTGTGCGGAGTCTTGAAGAGAGTGCCGTACCGAGCATGTGTGAGGCTCTCCGAGTGGCTCCATGTGCAGTCCGGGCTGGGGTCCGGTAGTGAGAATGACAAGCCGTCAACCTCGCCGCTCTCTCCTGCGAGCCAGCCTGCGAGGTCGCCGCCATCGACTACGGCCTTGATGAAGAGAACATCTCCATAGTCGTACTTCCCTTCAGCCAACTTAGCGAGGTCCTGACCCACGTTGACGACGCAGGTGACCACGGACAGTCCTTCGCCAGTCCGGCGTATCAAGAGCCGTACATCAGCGGGACCGAGGGAGCGCAGCCTGCTCCCCAGTTCATCCATGCTCGCCCGACCTTGCTTGATCATCCTCACCGCCTCATCTGGACACTGGGAGAGATGCATCATCGCACCAGGTGAAGGGGTGCTGCGAGTGGCGGCGAGCAGCGCTCCAGCCTCCAATCCCGCTTACCACCGCGGCGGCGATTACCTCGGCAAGGGCATGTTGGTAGCTCGCAGGCGTCGATCCTGCATCACCGTAACGACGCTTCACCTGTGCACTCCCTTTCAAAGGACTGTCTCACTGTCACGCCCCCCCCCCGATGCTAAAGGCTCTAGAGCAGCTCTTTGGCGTCGGAGCCTCGACTGTGGGCAGACGGAGGGCTAGGAGGAGACCAGTGCGGATACAGAGGCAGGGCTAAGCGACGAGCAGGGGCGGCTGCGGCTCGAGGGCCTGCGCATCCTAGCCCGCATCATCGCGCGCCACGTGGTCTCCGCGCCCATCTTCAATAAGGACGGCTCCCACGGGCGAGAGGCCGGCCCAACACCCCTCTACGGTCGCCAAGTCAGTGACGACTGGGCACCAGACGAACGGACAAACGCGGCCTGAGCCCACATGCTGGCGACCTTCGCCGTTCGAACGGGAGGACTGATAGAGTGCCCTCTCAGAGGGACTCCTGATGTCGCTAGTCGATCCGTCCTTCCTGGAATACGTTGTCGCGCTAGGTGTCCCTGGCTCCAGCAAAGGGGACTCGAACGAGTTTGTTGCCACTGGCTTTCTCTACGGGCACTTTGCATCTGTGGATGAGACCGGGAAGCCGCAGTACTACCCGTATTTGGTGACCAACCGCCACGTCATTGATGGCCCCAGCGATCTGCTGGTGCGCCTCAATGGCCTTCAATCACCGGTTCTCTGGCGCCCGGACTCCTGGTCTACTCACCCAGACCCGGAAGTAGATGTGGCAGTCGCCCCGTTTCATCTCGCAGCAGAGGGGTTCAGATCGTGGTTCCTGAGCGACCATCATGTGTACTTCCGCGAGAAACTACAGAGTGTGGGCTTCATGGAAGGCGACGAAGTCTACACGTTGGGATTCCCCCTGGGGCTTGCAGGCGACGAACGCAACGATGTGATCGTGCGCCAGGGAGTCGTCGCGCGAATCAGGGATTGGTACGACGGGCGGTCTGACACGTTCCTGATCGATGCGCTCGTCTATCCAGGGAACAGCGGCGGCCCGGTCATCGCGAAGCCCACGATGTTCTCATACACGGAGACCCGGACTCATCCCAAGTTGATAGGGATGGTGGCTGGGTATGTGCCGTATCGAGACGTGGCACGAAGCGACCAGACTGGGCAGGTGGTTTCGGTTTCAACGGAGAACTCTGGGCTCGCGGAAGTGGTCCCTATCGACAAGATAGGCGAGACGATTGCGGGCCTAGTTGGGGCTTATAGCGGAAGGGGGAGGAGTGGGGGAGGCGGCGGCTAGGGCCTCTCTACAGTCCTAGGTGAGCAATTTCGTGGCGGCGATGATGAGGGTGCCTCCTCGCAACGAGTCGTGGCGCGACGACCTGATCGGGGAGCTGGTCGCGCTCCGGCTGGTGATCGATCAGATCACGGGGCTGGACGCTCCGCCGTCCCTGCGAACGGGCGACCTTGACCACACGCTGGACCGGATTGCATGGGAGCTCGAATACCTGACCGAGAACATGATCGACGTGGGGGACCGCCTGGATCTGCGAACGCTGGACGCTGCCACGGCAAACGTGAGCGTGCTCGACGGCTTGCTCCAGCTTGCCGCCATTCAGATCGACAACCTGTGCGACTAGGGATCGGCGGGTACCTGCTTGGACGCCGCTTTACGTTCCCCAGTCCTCGACCTGGATAGAGGCGATGTTGTGCCACGGAACAACGAGAGGGTAGGGCGTGATTCCCCCATCTTCGTCGTGGATGTAGACGTGCACCCGTACTGAGTGCGGCTTCCCTCGGTAGACGTCGAGGACCGGATTATCCATAGAGATATGGTCCCAACGCGTCTCGATCACGTCGTCCGCGCCGTGCTCGATTCCGCTGATCTCCTCCGCTTCCAGAAGGCGGATGGGAGCCATGAACTGCACGCTCCTGATGGGCGTCTCGTGCCAGTCCTCTCCCCCCAGCGGGTTGTAGTCACTCACAGGCTTCTCCTCATTCGTGCGACGGGCGTGAGCGGGACAGCATAGGCGGCACCCTTTCTGGCTGTCCAGGCTTGCCGGATTCTTGGTCAGTCGATTACGCCTGAGCGCGTCACTGGCAAGCGTCGGTGTTGCCTACTTCCTCGTCGGCGAGGACTGGCAGTCGATTTACCGCTTCGCGGGGAGCGACGTGGGGCTCGTGCGCGACTGCGGCCACTTCCTCTGCCACGTGCGGGAGCGCGCTCTCGGCCGCACGTTTCGCTTCGCCGCCTGCATCCAGGAACCCTCTACCGCCTTCGTTGTGCGCAACCCAGCCCAGACCCGCCGCACGCTGCGCCCCGCCGAGGGAGTGCGCAACGGCGGCATCATCGTGGTTACCGCCACCGATCCGGGGCGCAGGCTGGAGGACGCCCTGCGCCACATCGCGTCACGGGAGGGCGCCCGATGGCCCGCCCATCTCCGTGCTCGCGCTCGGGCGCTACCGCAGCGCTCGCGAGGCGCTCCCGCCTCGCCGCCCAGGTCGGCTGCGCGTCGAGGTCAGCACCGTCCACGCGGCCAAGGGGTGCGAGGCCGACTACGTGGTCATGCTCGACCTACGCGACGCCCGGCGGGGCTTCCCCTCGCAGGTCGAGGACGACCCCTCCTTGAACTCGTGCTACCGCCACCCCCGGAGGGAGAGAACCCGCACGCCGAGGAGCGGTGCCTCTTCTACGTCGCCATGACGAGGGCGCGCCGTGGCGCCTACCTCGTCGCCGACGTGCTGCGCTCCTCCCCTTTGTGGAGGAGTTGCTCCGCGAGTCGCCCGGCGTGCGCCGTCTCGGGGAGTTCCGGCGCGAGCACACGCCACCCTGCCCGCGCTGCCGCACTGGCCGCCTCGACGAGTCCGCGAGCGGGCGCGCACCCTCTACTGCCTCAACTTCCCCTTCTGCCGCTACCGCGCGCCCGAGGGGGAGAGGGAGAATTATGCGGGCAAGGCCTAGCCGCAGCCTTCGACCCCTCCCCAGCAGCCCAAGGCCATCCCTAGCGGAGTCGGGCCGTAGCGTGGCAAGTGACCGAGACCACGCGGGGGCCGAGCGCGAACTGTGCGCGCCATTCCGGGTTTCGGCTCTGCTGGGGAGCGAAGTAGCGGTAGTGCAGGCCTTGCGAGTCTCGCCAGCGGGTCAGGAGGGTATTCGGGGCGACTGGATCGGTTCTGGTGGTGATCACGTTGCCGTCCTGGTCGCGGATGGTCATGGTGAATTCGGCGGACGGGCCCTTGATGTGGAAGGTTGGATCGACCTGGCTCTCGTCGACGGTGAAGCGGAAGTAGGCGGCCATCGAGGCGTACCGGACGCCGGCGCTCCAAAAGGTGGAGCAGGTGTGAACAGCGGTGCGCGTGATCCTGACGACGGGCTCGGGCTCAGGCGTGGGCGTTGCCACGGGGGTCGAGGTGGGCGGGGAGCGCCAGATGGGGCCGCCGTCCGCTCCCCCGTGGGTGTGCCAGAGGTCGTTGCTGGCGATGGCGGTGACGGCGAGCGAGGCTGCGAGGGCGGCGACCAAGACGGCGATCGCGGTGTTCTTGAACATGGGAGCCCCCTCCGCACCCCGATGAGTCGGGCACTTGCGACAGCTACCCAAAAGACGAGGGCGAAGGGGACGTGAAGTCCCGCCCATCGGTCCTCGTCTCATGAGGGCGTAGCTGTCGCAGCGGCAATGGTAAGGGTTCCGCGGTGACGGCTGTACAGGCGGTGTACCGCTGGGAGCGGTACCGCGAGGTGAGTAGAGCGGCCTTGGTGCTTCTAGCTCACCTGGTGGTACGTTCCCGCGTAGCCGCTGGAGCAGTCTGGCGGTCCCACCTCCGCCCGGAGCGCCGGGGACCCCGCGGTGCTTGCTCTGTGCACCTCCCGACCCAGCAAGGCGAGGGTCGCTGCGCTTGGCAGTGCTTGGAGTACAACTGATAGAAGAGGCAAGCGCGCCCCTGCCCTTGAGCGAAGATGTGCGAGCTGGCCGAGTCGGGTAAGTGAGTCTCCTAGTCTAGCCAGCACCATCCCCCACCGTGTCCCAGGACGCCGGTTCCAGCGTTCCTCTCCGTTCAATGGCGTCTCTGAAGGAAACCCGGAGTGGCACCTCGACCCCGGTCCGGTCCATCTCACCCTGCGCCACCCGCCGGAAGTGGACCCCGGCGAGTTCGTCGTCGAACACCACCAAAACCGCAGGCCAAGCGCCGTGGTCTTCGAGGGGGCGTTCGGAGGAGGAGGAGCGCAGGTAGGGGGCGAGACGAAGCGTTCCCGTCCGAGGGCGCGTCAGACCACAGGGCGCGGACGGCGCGCGACACTTGTCCCGCAGGATTGCGGGGCTTTGGCGGCTGGCTGACAACTCTCGCCGCGACATGGCGGCGAAGAACTCCTCCGTCCAGCCGCGCTGAACGCGCGGAGCGACTGCCATCACTGCCCGTGCTGCTATGATGGCCGCATGGTCACACAGGCACGCGACGACACTGCCATTGGCGAGTTTGCCGAAGCCATCGGCGATTGGCTCATCACGCAGCGCTTTGGCCAAATGACCCCCCTCGCCTTCCGGTACCGGCTTTGGGAGCCGCGCCCTGACGACCGCCTCGACGGCGAACTCCCACACATCGTCATCGAACTCTTCGTTGAAGATCCGCATCCGCCACGGCGCGAATTCTGCATGAAGGACGAAGAGCACCTCGATTTGCAAGCAATGCAGGACCGTGCCGAGACGATCCTCTGGCCGCGCGAGGATAGGGAGGCTGCGGAGAAGGCGACGCGAGACTATGCAGCGGTTCTCGACTTCCCAGCCGGAATCGATCCTCACCACCCTGTCACTCTGCATATCTTCGGACGCTCGGAAGCGAAGGAGTGCGGGGTCTCCATCTGAAGAATGCCTGAGGAAGGCGAGCAGGGCGCCCAGTCGATCACGGTGCCCCCAGAATTGTCCCTGCATCCCGCTTCGTACATTGCCAACGCGTGGATTCTCTCTGCATGGCGGACGGTCTTGAGCGAGCCGCCTCCGCAGCCGGCGGGGATTACCTTGGGACGGGCCGTCTCGACCGCCTACTTCGCTCTCTTCCATGCCATCACACTTCGTGCGGCCGATCTGTACGCGTCGGGAGACGACCCCGGCGAACGCTTCAGCCTGGTTCGCCGCTTTCGGCATCGGGACCTCCACCGCGTCTCCCTCTGGATCACAGGCTCGGGTACGCCGCCGCCCACTTGGGCGGCGGCGGTCGCAGGACTCCAGGAGGTGGAGGATGTGCGAACGGTCGCCGAGGCGCTAATACTCTTGCGCGAAGCGCGGACAGATGCCGACTACAACCATGCCGTGTCTTTCACGCAGGGCCGTGCGACTCTCCTGGTCTGGCTCGCGTCAGAGGCGTCAGGGATAGCCGGATCCGACACATTCGCCGCGAGTGAGTCGGGCCAAGCGTTCCTCCAGATTATCGCTGACCAAGTGACCCCACGGCCCTAACCTGCGCCCCAACCACAGTGGCCGCTTGTCCATACCGTCGGTAGCGCCTCCCAATGGGGCCGGAAATGTCTGCGCGAGTGCAAACCCGTAGCCCACACGGTCACGACGAGCGAACGCGTTGCTGGACGTTGTGGCCCTGAAGCACTGACACAGGAACTTTCCCCTAGGTGGTGGGGGCTTCCCCCTCCCGTTGTGCCCGTAGGCGTATCACGCCCAGCCCGCGCTCATGACAAACCTAGCCACTGCAGCAGCGGCTCCCCCGATACAAGACGCAGCCAGACGGTGAATCCTACGGTGAGGCGGGCGATGCCCTTGAACGCGGGGGCGGACTCTTCGACAGCCCATTGCGCGTCAGGAAAACGGGGGCCGAACCATCCGTTGTAGCGGCGCTTACCCCAGAGCCACGCCCAAAGGGGGACGGGCGGGGGGCCGCTCACTCCGACCGTGTTGCCCCAGACGAATGTCCTGGTGCGCTCGAATACCGCCGCAGCGCGGGGCACGTGGGCGCACCACGCGGCCAGCGCTTCGAGGAGAAGCGCTGCCAGCAGGAGCCATATCGATGCCCAGTCGATGATGCTCACGACCGGAGACGCCTCGCCAGGGAGCGCAAGGCCACAGTGATGCGGTCGAGCGCCGCGCCGAGGGGCGGAACCGAGAGCCACACCTCAAACACTCGACGATCCCAACCCCCCGCCGGCGGCACGTGAAAGCCTAGCCACCCCTCGAGCCGCACGCCTTCGTCCGACTCAGTCACGGAGATGGCGCAGCCGACGACATCGTCGGGGCGTACGTGTCCGATCAGCGCGCTGGCAACGTCGTCTGGAACCCTGCCGATGACTCGCCCGCTGATAATCACATTGACGACGTGCCCGCCCCTCTCGAGCGGAAAGGGAAAGGGGTTCAGCTTCGCAGGCTGCACTCTGCGGTACGGCAGTTCCTCCGGCTTTTCGCCGAGCGCTCGCCACAGCTCATCGCTGTTCAGGTTCTCAATGGGCACGCCGAAGCCAGTCAACCTCACGCGCCAACCGCTCCGCCATAAAGCAGTTTGGGCGAGACGGGCGCGCAGCTCTGGGCGTGGTCGACCAGTTCGTGCTCGGCGAGCGTGAGGCTGCCATGCCGGCCGCCGGCCCAGCCGCAGACGTGGCACTGGGGGCGAACGTTCCCACACGACCCGCAGGCGCTGGCCACGATCCCCATCACCGGCACCATCACGTCAGCTGTCATCGCGCCGTTCCGAACCTGCGTCTGCATGGTCACACTCTACACACGAGCAGTGCTAATTCCGGAAGGCAGTGACGTGGCCTACAAGCTCACCCGGCGAGTTCACGATGCGGCTGCCCGATGACAGTGAAATAGCCTTGCTGGTGACGAACGCTCGCCACAACACTCAGGGCGGAACGATCTCGCAGCGCATTGAACTTGCAGGCACGGGCGATCCACCTGAGGTCATCGCCCCCACCTTAGGGCGCCTTCTTGCAGATATTCCCATGCCTCGCCTGGACTGCCAGCGGCAAGGCTCTCAGGAAGCGCATCCTAGCTCTCCAACAGGGAAGCTGCGTCGCCTCAGGCGAAGTCCTTGAAGGCTTCTGACACGCTCTGCGGACGCTGATGGATGATGTGGGACGCGAAGCCCCGGGCGTACAGTTCATTCGCGACCTCCGAGGCCGGCGGCACGTGCTGTGCTCGACGAAGAACAGCGCCCCAAGGGACTTCCCCAGCCTGTTCGTGGTGGAGCCACGCCCAGACGCCGAAGATGTTGTGCCCGAACGCACTCCTCTCGATGCCAGGGCTCGTGAAGGACATCGTGATCTTCGAGCCGGAGAATTCGGACTTCTCGACGGGGTCCAGAGCCAGCAGCGCGTAGAGCATCCAGGGATGGGAATCGAGCCTGTTGCCGTCGGCGTCACCGAAGTAGGAGTCCACCACCGTGAAGGTGGCCGTGCCTGGCTCCTCAGCTAGTCGGCCATCCCGGCGCTCCAGGACGATGTACCACCCCGTTCCCTCTCGGACGGCGAACGCGAAGTCGTTCAAGAGAACCCCCATCAGGTTGTCGTACATGTCGCTGAGGTCGAGCCTGTAGGCGGTCTCTGGCCTGTGCAGGGTGTCGACCTCGCGAAGTGACCAGATGTGGCCTCGATGCTTGTAAGCCATGAGGCTGGGGAGACCTGTGGTGGCCTGGAATGCCTTCATCCGCGCGAAGTCACGTTCGGAGACTCGGATCTTCTTCTTCCGGGACGTTTTCACTTCCACCCAAAACGCGACGTCATTCCCCGCTGCGGTGGGTACGACGACGAGCAGGTCAGGCGTCTTGTACTTGCTGGTTGCTTCGGGCGTCCACTGTCCCGAGTCAACGCGTTGAACTAGCCTTGCTCCGCCCCAAACAGACAAGGCGGCGAACTCCCACTCCGAACCGATCCCCCGCCACACCCCCTTGGCCGCCTCCAATAGCTTGTCTTTCGGGGCGTCGACGCCAAGCTCGTGCATCGCCTCTGCGATGATCGCTGCTGGCTCGACGACGTCGAGTTCCTCGCTCTCCACAACGCTCATCGGTCAACCCCTTCCCTGGACTCCCGGCCCCATTACTGTCTCAGGGGAGCGGGCCAATGCTGGGCCTCAGCCAGACTCTGCACCAACGCATACCAGGCGGCTGAGGGTCAACCGCAAGTCTAAGGCCGGGAAGTCAACACGTTAGGGACGTGAAGATGCCAGCCGATTCTCTCCCGCTTCGGAGCCAAGCCTGCCCCAGCGGCCCCTCCCCCTCCAGCAGGTGCCTGTGCGAGACCCACAGGGACACCCCGACCCTCGTCCGCCCCATCTCCTCGCTAGCCACGCGCAGGAAGTGGTTCGCCGCCAGTTCGTCGTCAAACACCACCAGCACCGCTGGCTGCGCTCCATGGTCGTCGGTAGGCCGGCGGGAGGCGTAGTAGCGCAGGTAGGGCGCGAGGCGGGCGACCATCGTGACCGGCCGCACCGCCCGCCGCTCCCACTCCAGGAAGAAGGGCCACGCCTCGTCCTCACGTCGCAGGATCCCGAAGGCGTCGGGCTGAACGGAGTGGAGGCGCCCGTCGTGCTGGAAGTACCGCGACGCCCGACGCGGCGGGTCGAGTTGCACCACCTCCAGCGACTTCGAGCGAGCGTCCTCCACAAGCGCCGCGAGGAAGCCGTGGACGGCGTCCGTGTGGTCGATGGTGCGGAGGAGCTGGCGGCTGCTCCTGCCCGAGACGTTGCGCCAGCCGAGGGGCGCGCCGGGATCGAGCGGCGCCACGCTCCAGCGCTTCCTCGCCACCCCGAGCGAGGTGCGGTCGCGGTGGCTCAGGAGGGCTAGGCCGCGATCCGTCAAGGCGACACGGCGCTGTCCTTCCACGACATCATCGAGGACCAGCCCCATCTCCCCGAGCCGCTGCAGCACCTCGGACAGCCGCGAGCGCTTCACGCCGAGGAGGGAGCCCAGGTGGGGCGGCGTGATCCAGGGCCAGTCGGAGACCAGGTCGAGGGCGCGCTTCTCGATGGGCTTGAGCAGGGCCGGAAGCATGCGCTCGTCCCGTTCCGCCCCATGCCCTGCCGGAAGCGGCCCGGGCAGCGAGCGCCGCGCCAGCGGCTGCTCCACCGGCCACGCCCCACCCGGCCGCACGTAGGAGAGCGCCTCGCTCAGCCCGAGGGGCGTCACGCCCCCAGTCGTGCGCCAGATGCGAGCGCGCGGGCCCGCCACGGCCACGTCGCGCTCCAGGGCGAGGAATGAGATGAAGCCCGCTCCGCGCAGGAGCCCGCGGGCGTGGCGCAGGCGCACCTCGTCGGGCATGAGCAGGAGAGCGGCGGCCGGTTGCGGTCCCTCCCGCAGCCGCCAGATGCGCTTGCCGAAGCCCGTGCGGTCGGAGGTGAGGCCCTGCCGGACGATGGCGATCGTGCGCCCGTCCGGGAGGGCGACGGCCGCGTCCATGGGCATGGCCCGGTACCAGCGGAAGCGGAGCGGGGAGGCGACGCCGGCGAGGGCCGAGGCGAGGCGGTAGATGACGGCGACGGCGTCGAGGCGCTCGAGGAGGATGCGCCGCCAGCGGCGCGAGACGGGACGTTCCCTGAGCAACTCCTCCACGCCCACCCCCTCTTCCCGCGCTAGGTACCGAACACCCCCGGCGCTGAGGCAGTAGCGCCTCGTGGGAACGATCAGCTCCGAAGCGTGGGGCACCGACTCCACCAGTCCCTCCTCCTCCAGCGCCGCCACCGCCTTGTAGACCGCCCCCCGCGACCAGCCGGAGAGGGAGACCATCTCCAGCCGGTCGGCGAGGGGCGTGGCGGCGAGCAGCCGCAGGAGGTCCCGTTGAAGGTTCACTCGTCACCCTCCGCGGGCGTTTCCTCCCGCGGGCGCCTGCGCCTCTTCCGCTTCCGGTCCCTGGGCGCCTCGCGGGGATGGTCGCGGCCCTTGTCGGCCTTCTCGGGACCCGGCTCCTCGCCCTTGCGGAGGGCTTCGAGGCCCGCCTGGTACTGCTCCACGCGCCTGCGCCCCTCCGCCTCCTGCGCCGCCAGCACGTCCGGCGAGACGACGTAGGACGCTGCGTTGGCACGGATGCGAGCGGCCGTATCGGGGTCGCCGTCGTCCGGCTCCCGCACCTTCATGGAGAAGGCCGGCACGCGCTCCCCGTTCACGGTGGCGCGCACGTAGGCGTGATGCACCGGCAAGGAGACGATGTCCTCCAGGGAGACGCGGTCGCGGCCCAGCTCCAGGACGAGGTCCTGCGCGTCGGCCGCGGCCGCCTGGAAGACGGCGAGGCAACCCACGTTGGCGAGGAGGGTGCTGCGCATCGTGCGCGAAAGGTCCTCGAGCTTGTCGAGGGACTGGGTGGCGAGCACGAAGGAGGCCCCGTACTTGCCCAGCTCCGAGAGCATCGACTCGTAGTCGACGCCCGGCATGGACTGCATCTCGTCCACGACGACCAGCGCCCCTCGCCGCTCCTCCCGGGGCAGCTGCTCCTGCTCGCGGATGACGGCATCGACGAGGTTGAGGATGGAGGCGCCCACGAGGGCGGCCACGTCCTTCCCCGCCGTGCCCTGGGCGGTGGAGACGAAGAGGACGCCCCCCTCGCGGATCACCTTCTGCAGGTCGATGGTGGAGCGGGGCTGCCCGAGGACGGCGCGCGCTACCTTCGAGGAGGCGTAGTACGAGAGGCGGGTCTGCACCGGCGCGAACGCCTCCGAGCGGTACTCCCGCCGCCAGCCCGAGAAGGTCCGCGCCCACCACTCCAGCAGGTAGGGGTCGGAGACCTTCTCCAGGACCTCCTGGCGAAACTCGTTGTCCTCCAGCAGCCGCAGGCCGTCGAGGATGGTGTGCTGCTCATCCGCCGCCGTGGAGGGGTGGGCGTTGGCCTCGTGCAGCGTCTTGACCGTCTGCTCGAGGATGGACTGCATGCGCGGTCCCCACTGGTCCCAGAGCCCTCTGGCCACGCGCACGACCGAGTCGGCCGTGCGGTCGCGGTCGCTGAAGATGCGCGTGTCGAGGAGGTTGATGCCGGGGAGGCCCCCCTCCGGCCCGAGGTCCACGAGCCTCACCTGGTCGATGAGCGACTCGGGCACGTGCGCGAGAAGGTCGGCCACGAGGTCGGCGTGGGGGTCGACGACGATGATGGCGTCGCCGTCGCGGCCAGCCGCCTTCTCCAGCAGCTTGTGGACGATGGCGTGCTGCATGAGGGTGGACTTGCCCATGCGTGTGCGCGCGACGTAGAGGTGATGGCGGCGGAGGAGGTCGCCGGCGAAGCGGACGGGGCTCCGCCTGCCGGCCGTCGTCTCCCCCACGAGGGCGCCGTCGCGCACGTCGCGCGGGGAGGGAAGGAGCGCCTTCGCCCCCGAGCGCCCCACGAGGGGCGTCTCGTCCTTTGCGCCGGGCGGGTGCCAGAGGGCGGCCGCCTCGCGCACGCCGAGGACGCTGCGGCTGCCGAGGAGTCCCGAACCGGACGGGTGCAGCCGCTCCGGGTCGGGGACGGCGGCCCGCACGCGGCTCACGTCGAAGCGCGCCCCCAGCGGGTGGTCGAAGTGGCGGTAGGCGGCGGCTACTCCCTTGAGCAGCTCCCGCGCCCGCTTGCGGGAAGTCCTGGGGTCCTTCCCCGAGAGGACGGCGGTCACCTGGACCTCGGCCTCGAAGGCCAGCCGGGAGATCTTCTCCTTGACGAGGGCCGGGTCGTGGATGTGGTTGCGGTTGCGCTGCCAGCGCTGCTTCGCCCAGCCGGCCAGGCCGAGGGCGGCGACGATGCCAAGGCCGGCCAGGGCCGTCTTCCAGAGCTCGCCCGCCTGCACCCAGCGGTAGCCCTGCACGGCGCCGAGGGCGGCCACGGCGAGGACGGCCATGGCCAGGCCCTCGGTCCCGTGGGTGCGGCCCTGGCCACCGGCGGCGGCCGGCGCCGCCTGGGGCGAGAGCGGTCGCTCGAAGGCCTTCTCCGCGTACCCCTGCGCCCACCCCGGTCCGAGCGAGCGCATCCGCAGCTGCGTCACGACGCGCTCACCCTCCCCGGGAGCGGAGAGCGCGCCGAGGAGGGCGATGAGGGGATCGGAGCCGGGGTCGAGGAGGTCGTCGTCGCGGTAGGTGCGCAGGGGGACGTAGTCGGGACCGCTTGCGCGCAGCGTCAGCGACCACGCCCGCTCCCCCTCCTTGAGTCGCAGGGGATCCTCCCCGTCGGGCACGTCGTCGATGACGGCCTGGGGATAGTGGGCGGCGAGCTGGCCGCGCACGGCCTGCTGGTCGAGGCAGCGGGCCATGAGGGTGACGCCGTCGGCGCCGCCCGCCAGCTCCAGGGTGAAGGGTTCGGGCACGGCGATCGCCGCCAGCAGGTTCTCGACGCCGAGGAGGGTGCGCTCGCCGCTGCGGGGAGGCGTCACCTCGAGGAGGACGGGTGGCTTCGGTTCGGGCCCGCGGGAGAGCAGGTGCAGAGGATTGAGTCGCATGGCGTGGTTTCCTTTCCCTATCGGTTTTCCCGCGCCTTCCCGGCGCCGTCACGGGCGGCTCTGACAGGAGGACCAGAACCCGTTCACCGGGACAGGCGCGGACGGTCGAGTGTGGCGAACGGGGGGCCGTGGGGAACTGCCTGGAAGGGGGTTCACGAACGACCGGGGTTCACGAACGACCCCCCTTGCAGGGTCTGCCGCTGCCGGGGGGGATGTGATGTCATGGGCGTGTACAGAGAAAAGAGGGAGATTGCAGAAAGGCAATCGAGGCGAGAAACCCAGTCGGTACAAGGGGAAACGGCCCCTACCGGACGTAGGCGGTAAGCAATTCGGTTCCGGAGCGGCTTCCACGGGAAATTGACCAATGCCGAGGCGAGAATTGACAAAAGGCAATCAGAAAGGCGGGCCTGAAACGGCCGCAATCCCCGCGGGAACCCGCGAGGGGACCGAGCAGGTCAACGGTCGGGAGCGTCTCCCCGCCGGCGAGAGCAGGAGCCCGGAGCAGCTTCGCCACGAGCGGCTGGTGGCGTTGCTGCGGGACGTGGCCGAGACCAGGGGCAAGGTGAAGGCGGCGGAGGCGCTGGGCGTGAGCTACCGCACGCTGGCGAAGGCGGTCGAGTCGGGCCGGCTGACCGCGCGCATGGCCGACGCGCTGGAGCGGCACCTGCGGGAGGTGAAAGGCTCGGGGACGAAGCCAGACCAGGGGGAGGGGTTGGAGCAGCGGGTGGGGCACCTGGAGGTTGAGGTCGCGGAGCTGCGAACCCGCGTGGGGACCATGCAGGCGGTCGTGGGAGCAGTGCGGGAGGACCAGGCTCGGACGCTGGACCGGTGGGAGCGCCGGCTCGCCCGGGCGGAAGCGCGGCAGGAGTCTGGGAACGGGTCAGGAGCCCCGTCCACGCCCAGCGTGAAGGGGGCGGTTGAAGGAGTGCGGGAACCGCCGCAGGTGAGGGCGCCGAGGCGGCCCTACCCCCAGCTGGTCACCATCGACCCCGAGCAAGGTGAGGAGCTCATCTACGGTGAGGCGATGCCGGCCATCGCCGAGTGGCGCGAGACACGCGAGATGCTCGAGCGGGTCAGGAGCCGGCTTGGCAAGCTGGACGCGCGGAAGCGGATGGTGGAGTTGGAGGTCGCCATCGTCGCGGACCACGAGCTGACCTTGCCGCCGGCGGTCTACCCCTGGGACCGCGCCGACCGTCGCGACGAGGTCTGGCGGCGGAAGCAGTCGCTCGAGGACCTGCGGGTCGAGCGCAACCGGGCGGTGCTGTGGCGCTGGGTGCGGCGGCTTCTGACGCTGGGGTTGTGGTGGCGATAGGCTCCACGTTGTCTGAGAAGCCGAGCCCGGTCCGTCAGATGCTCAGGAGCGGTCCGACCTCCCGAAGCCGCTCACGGCGGAGGCGGTAGTCCGGCACTGCCTGGGCGACTACGGCCCAGTACTCCGTTGTGTGCCCGCGGACGCGGAGGTGAGCCAGTTCGTGGGCAACGACATAGTCGAGAAGGGCAGGCGGGGCCATGACCGCTCGCCAGTTGAACCGCAGCGTCCCGTCGGGAGCGCAACTCGCCCAGCGACGGCGCTGGTTCCGAATGAGAACTTCCTTCGGGTGGACGCCCAGCAGGCTCGCGATGCGGTCGACCCGTGGGGGCAGCTTCAGGGCCGCTCGCTCGCGGTACCACGCCTCGACGGCAGCCCGCACCTTCTCCAGACGCTCTTCGCCCTGGAGCGAACGCGGGACTTCCAGGTTGAACTGCCAGTGGTGAAACCTGATGCCGACCTGAGCAGCGTCGGTGGGGTGAACCGTGAGGCGCACCGAGCGCCCCAGGTAGGGAAGGGACTCCCCGCTAACGAACCAACGAGGAGGAGTTCCTCCTTCCGCTCGTGTCGGATGGCGACTCACTCGTCCCGCTCCACGCGATCACGGCGATCGAGCAGATCACGGACGATGAGGCGTCGGAGTTAGTAGGGTAGCTCGCCGCCGAAACCAGGGTGGCCGCATCTGCGGCAAGGCTTCTGCAGAGGCTCGGTCGCGTGGAGGAACTCCTGGATGCTTGCGAGACCAGCGGCAGCCAACGCCTGTGGGCACTGAGAGCGTTGGGCGATCTGCCGATGGACGTGGTTCGAGAGCGCGCTGGCGCGCGTCTCACAAGCGAGCTCGCGGAGCTGCTGGCGCTGCCCTGGGCTGGGCAGAACGATTGGCTGCGGTCTGCGGAAGGGGAAGAGGGGCTGGGCTCGCTGGACGTCCAAAAGGTTCGGGCAAACCCGAGCGCCCCGTAGGCCTAACCAGCTTGTTGCTTCCTGTGCGCGGTCTCCGTGCTGTCTGAGTCTCGTCCTCCGCCGCCAATACGGTGGCCGATAGACCTTCGCGGAGAACCGGTGGCGACGAAGGTGCTCACCTAGGGAGGTTCGCAGGACTGGATGACCACGTTCCAGATGGGGACGTCATAGATTACTGCCCAGTACCACGCGATCCCAAAGTCAGGAATGCGAACCTTCGAAAGCACCTGGGACCCATCTTGGTTCTGACCCTCGTGAATTGAGAATCTGGCTTGCTGGCTGTTGTGGGAGGGCGCGCTCCGGGAAGTAGAACCCGACGTGCTGGGACCGACCCCGCCCGCAGGTATGGCCTTACTGGAGCGGCATGAACTGTGCTTGCTGTGACTGACGGCGGACGCGTGCCCATTGAGACCGCCGACTGAGGCTTCCGAGCCGCGTACACCGGCTATGCTCTCGTCCATGGAAGTCGTCATTGATACCTCTGTCCTACGGGGCAAGTACCCACTGCAAGGAGTCAGCGTCCGGTACCTTCAAGCGTTCGCAGGTCACCACGACACGCACCTCGTCATCCCTGATGTTGTAGTGCTCGAAATGAGACGCTGGATCGAGGATGAGGTTAGGCAGGCGTTCACCCAAGCTCGGCAGTCCGCTCGGACGGTTCGCAGGCTTGGCGTCAGCGATGTTCTTGAAGTGCCTAGCGACACTGAGGACAGGGAAGTCAACCTCGCACTAGGAAATCTTGACCACTCCCTCAGAGAGATCGAGGCGCTCGTTGCCCCGATTCCCGAGACCATCAGCCACGAACAGGTGATCGATCGGCTGCACTCAGGTCTAAAGCCGTTCGCGGGCAAGGGCAGTCGTGAGAAGGGGTATCGCGACTACCTCATCTGGGAGACGATCCTCTCGCTGGGGAGTGTCGTACGAGAACATGACAAGGATCGGCGAACTCCCGTCGCGTTCTTGACAGCAAACACGCGAGACTTCGCCGACGAGGACGGCAGCTTGCATCCAGACCTCCGAATGGAGGGCGAAGCAGCAGGCCTTTCCATCACCCTCTACACGTCAATGGACGAGTTCATTGACACCATCGTCGAGCCGACTCTGCCAACCTCAGCGAAGGCAGCTTCACTACTAGCGGAGGACTCCATCAAGGCTGAGCTTCTCAAGTTCATCTCGGAGGCGTTTTCTACCCTCGCGCCGTACCCGATCGCCGGGATCGGGCACCCTTACGATACGGAGATTGAAGACGCTACGGTCGAGGGGCTCGACGTGGTTGAAGTCGAGTACGTCAGCTATGTAGTCGACCTACCCGGAGGAACTGCAGCGGTGCAAGTGGCCGTCCAGGGTGAGGCAAGCGTGAACTTCTTCGTTTGGAGAGCCGACGCATACACGTGGGATGACGACCTCTCCGCCTCGCTCTCGGACTGGAATGAGCGGTACCTGTTGGGTGAGACGGTGATCCCGGCTAAGGGAACATTCCGCGTAGAGGTTGAGGTAATGGACGGCAGCTTGCGCCCGAGAAGCCTTGACGTCGTCGCGATAACGCCTCCTGAGCCTAGCTATGGATAGACACCCTCCCGTCCCCCGTGACCAAGACCTATGCCTAGGTCGCGAGCGTGGCTCGCCCCTTAGAATCTGGTCCGGCTTCGGCTCCTAGACCGCGTGATGGGAAGAGTGAAGCCGAGTGAGTCTGCGACGCGCACTTGGTCCGGCTTCTTCTCTGCGGCCCACAGGGCGTGCATGAACAGCCTGAGCAGCGCCGCGAAGTCCTCGGGGAGGTCGTCTCACAGCTTGGACTCGAGTTCGGTGGTCGTAAGGGGCATCGCTAACTCCTCATGCTGTCCAGCGCGGCAACTGCGCCCCAGGGGTGCGCTGCGGTCCGAGCGACCACCGGATGGCCCCATTTGTATAGGAAGCCTCAGCCTTCCCGAGTCCACTGGCCACCGCGCATCCGGGTGACAGGACAAGCCTTTTGGTAGGTTAGCTGTACACAGCACAGGAAGGAGAGTCGCCATGGAAGAAACAAGCACTAGCCGAGGTGTACCACACCATGAGTGCAGGCTGGGCTACCGAGAGCCATTCACCTTTCCTGTCTGCGAGGAGTGCGGAACGGTCTACACGCGCCCTCCTGCCGGTGCCGGCAGCGAGACGGCGACGGTGCAACCACTCTTTGACCCCGCTCTCCTGCTGATCGATCTGGAGCGGCAGATCGATACTATCCCACGCGAGACGATGCGCACCTACCTGGCGAAACTGACCGAGGATCCTGACATGGGCTCCGCCTTCGCTTGGTTCGCCACACAGCACGGCTTCGATCTCAGCGAAGGAGGTGCCCTCTGAACTGGGTATCCGCGGGGCCGCGTAAGTTGGCATCAACCCGTGGCCCGAGCTGAGGCAGGCATCGAGCCCTATCACCCGGTCCGACCCGAGGCCGGTACCACTAAGCGGGATTCAGCGCTGGATCCTCAATCGCGCCTGGTCCGCATCTCGTACTGGTCAAGGTGCTGGTGCAAGGCATTCATCCGCCTGATTCCCCACCCGGCACGGATTGCGCCGAAGAGGGCCTGTTCGCGGGTCTGGAACGAGACGACCGGCCGCAGTCCTTCGATCTCCGCCCTGTAAGGTCGGCTGAGAGACGAGGCAGAGCGCTTCCCGGGGTGCCGCTGAAGCGAGGGGGTTTGAGTGAGCTGGTGGGTGTACGAGGACGGCGTAGGGCATCATGTGGGGACGGACGATCTCCTGTCGCGCATCGTGCTATTCGATCCTCTTTACCACCGAGATAGGCAGACCGGGCATCGCGATCGCCGAGTGCGGTGGTGGGGGAATTCTGAGCGCGTCGAGTTCTTCCCGACCGGTGATTGAGGCGGCACCCTTCCGAATGGTCATGGCGCTCATGTCCCAATGAATCACAAGTTCGCCGTACTGAAAGGGCGGCTTGACCGGTGCTCGGTCGGCAAGCCGAAAGACCTTGGCCCAGAGCACCCTCAGGTCAAACGGTACATCCCTCGCCTCAAAGGCCTTGTGAAGATCGTCGAAGCGTTCCTCCATCTCCACCATGGCTGGCTCGGCTGCGAAGCGTTTGGTGCTCTCCGTCTGGTGCTTCCGATCGCGTCGAGCATGGAGGGCAACCCGGATCCTTAGGCGCAGGCGGCTAACGGTGGCGGTGTTCCAGATGGTTATCACGGCGACGACGATGGCCGCTACGTATCCGAGGATCGCAAGAACAGTCATGCACGGACTCGCCGGAGGATCAGGTATCTGTGTCGTGTCCCCGAGCCCAGTAACCGTAGCCCTCGGCCCCTGTTGGCGCGAGCACCGCCAGCGTTAGGGCGCGGCCCGCCTGGCCGCGCTCGAGGAAGCGCCACAGCGTGTGCCGCGACACCCCGAACGCCTCGGCCGTGTGCTTGCGGCCGTGGCGCTCGATGTGCGCGCGCAGGTAGTCGCCGATGGCGTCGGCCAGTCTCGGTTCCATCACTCATCCCATGGTGCACCATCGACGTACGTACGTTCTAGGCAGCCAGTCAGTGTGCGGCGACGCTTGTGGCCTGTCTGGTTCCCGTGGACTGCTCCTTGGCCCGGACGCGAGTATCCTTCAGCCGCCCCGATGACCGAGGCGAGGACGCATGAACACGCGGACCCACAGCGAGCTGGCGAACTTCATCTGGAGCATCTGCAACCTGCTCCGAGGTCCCTACAAGCGGAACGAGTACCGCAAGGTCATCCTGCCGCTCACCGTGCTGCGGCGCTTCGACTGCATCCTCGCCGGGACGAAGGAGGCGGTGCTCGCCGCGGACGAGGGATACGCCGGCGACAGCCCGAACGTGCGCCACCGGCTGCTCGAGGACGCCGCCGGGCGGCCGTTCTACAACACGTCCGGGCTCGACTTCGCACGGCTGCTGAACGACCCGAACCAGGTCGCGGAGCACCTCAGCCGCTACATCAACACGTTCTCGCCCAACGTGCGCGAGATCATGCAGCGCTTCGGCTTCGAGGAGCACATCGGACGCATGAACGAGCGCAACCTCCTGTTCCAGGTTGTGCAGGCGTTCGCCAACGTCGACCTCTCACCGGAGCGCGTCGACAACGTGCAGATGGGGTACGTGTTCGAGGAGCTCATCCGCGTTGGCGCCGAGCAGGCGAACGAGGAGGCCGGGGAGCACTTCACTCCGCGCGAGGTGATCAGGCTCATGGTGAGCCTGCTGCTCTCACCCGAGCCCGACCTCGGCAAGGGCCACCTCATCAAGACGATCTACGACCCGGCCTGCGGGACCGGCGGCATGCTCTCGGTCTCCGAGGACTACCTGCTCGAACACAACCGCGAGGCGCGCCCGCACCTCTTCGGACAGGACTGGAACGACGAGGCGTGGGCGGTCTGCAAGGCCGACATGCTCATCAAGGGCGCGAACGCCGACAACATCATCCTCGGCGACAGCTTCACCCGGGACGGCTACGCGCCTGCCAACAGCGAAGGCCGGCCCTCGCGGTTCGACTACATGCTCGCCAATCCGCCCTTCGGCGTGGAGTGGAAGCAGCAGAAGCAGGCCATCGAGCACGAGCGCGACACGCTCGGCGAGCAGGGGCGCTTCGGCGCGGGGACGCCGAGGATCAACGACGGTTCCCTGCTGTTTCTGCAGCACATGCTGTCGAAGATGCAGCCCGTTGCGGAGGACAGCAGCGGCGGCAGCCGTATCGCCATCGTGTTCAATGGCTCACCGCTCTTCACAGGCGACGCCGGCGGTGGCGAGAGCAACATCCGCCAGTGGATCATCGAGAACGACTGGCTTGAGGCGATCGTGGCGTTGCCGGACCAGCTCTTCTACAACACCGGCATCTCCACCTACATCTGGGTGCTCACCAACCGCAAGGAGCCACGCCGGCGCGGCAAGGTGCAGCTCATCGACGGGCGGCAGTTCTTCGCGAAGATGCGCAAGAGCCTTGGCAACAAGCGGAACGAACTCTCTCCCGAACAGATCGATGACCTCACGCGCATCCACGGGGCGTTTGAGGACGGCGAGGCGCGCGAGTTGCCGTACACGGATCCGGTCACGCACGAGCTGCGCACGCGGCCACGCGTGGTGAGCAAGGTCTTCGACAACGAGGACTTCGGCTACCGCAAAGTCACGGTCGAGCGTCCGCTGCGGCTCAACTTCGCGGCCACCGAGGAGCGCATCGCGCGAATAGAGGACGAGCGCGCGTTCCAGAACCTCACCAAGAGCAAGAAGCGTGCGGGTCCGGCGCACGACGCCGAGGTCGCCGAGGGGCACGCACGCCAGGAGGCAATCCGCAGCCTGCTGCGCTCGCTCGTCGACGAGACCGCCGGGGAGGTCGTGCGCGACCGCGAGGCCTTCGTCGAGTTGCTGCGAGGCGCCGAGGCGGCCGCAAGCGCGAAGTTGTCGGCGGCGGAGCGCAACGGGGTGCTGTCGGCGCTCGGCGAGCGCGACCCGGACGCGGAGGTCTGCCGCGACCGCAAGGGCAAGCCCGAGCCGGACACCGAGTTGCGCGACGCCGAGACGGTGCCGCTCCGCGAGGATGTCGACGCGTACATCGAGCGCGAGGTCCTGCCGCATGTGCCCGACGCCTGGGTGGACAAGAGCAAGACGAAGATCGGCTATGAGATCCCGCTCAACCGCCATTTCTACGTGTACGAGCCACCGCGCCCGCTCGAGGAGATCGAGTCCGACCTTCAGGCACTTGAGCAGGAGATTACGGACCTGCTCTCGGATGTCGTGAGGAGCTGACGCATGACCCAGGAGCCTGAGTCCGCCGAGACGCGTCCAGCACCGCCGCCTCTTAAGGTTGTCGAACGGGAGCCCGACCCCGAGGAGCCCTGGTCCGACGACGTGCTGCAGCGCCGGGAGATCGCCGACCGCCTGACGAGCATCGTTGAGGGGCAGAAGGCCCCGTTCGTCCTAAGCGTCGACGGCGGTTGGGGGACGGGGAAGACGTTCCTGCTCAAGCGCTGGCGGCAGGACTTGGAGAACCATGGCTGGCAGGCCATCTACTTCAACGCCTGGGAGGACGACTTCTCCGATGACCCGCTGCTCGCGATCATCGGGCAGCTCTCTGAGTACTTCGACGATGGTGCGCTCAAGAAGGCCGCGTTCGCCGTTGCTGATGCCGCTCTTGGAATCCTTACGAAGCACCTGACCGGAACCGCGATTCACCTGGAAGATCTGACTACCGAGGGCTTGCTCGACGACTACCACGCTCAACAAGAAACCAAGAAGAAGCTGAAGGAGGAGCTAATCAGCCTCGCTGCCTCCGTCCACGAAGAGACAGAGCAGCCCCTTGTGTTCATCATCGATGAGCTCGACCGGTGCCGCCCGACCTTCGCCATCGAATTGCTGGAGCGGGTCAAGCACATCTTCGACGTGCCGAACCTGGTGTTCGTCTTCGGCATCAACCGGAGCGAGTTGACCAAAGCGCTGGAGTCGGTCTACGGCGAGATCGAAGCGGGCGTCTACCTGAGGCGCTTCTTCGATATGGAGTTCATCCTGCCCGAAGCAGGTGGAGAGGAGTTTTGTGCGGCGCTCTTTGAGAGTTACGAGCTTGGGCCTTTCTTTGAACAGATGACCGCCCATGCCAGAAGCCGGGTCCACACCGAAGACTTCAGAGCGATAGCGCGCCAAGCCCCGGTCGTCTTTCGATCTATGGGCCTATCCCTCCGCGATATTGAATATTGCGTCCGGGCGCTTGCTCTGGTTGGCAAGAGCGTAGAGCCAAGGAACTACATGCATCCCTTCTTGTTAGTGGCTCTTGTCGCCTTGAGGATCGACAGTCCTGAAACGTTTCGAAGTCTGGTGCAGAGGCAGTGTCGCGCTAAGGATGTCGTCGAGTACTTTGAAGGCAAGTTCAAGAGCTCTGGGCTACGGACTCGGGAGACAGAACGGGCCTTCGACCTCGTAGAAGTGTCGCTTTACTCCTCCGACAGGGAGGCTTGGACGTATTTCTCGCAGTCGATGTGGCCGGATCGAGAGGATCCACCTCCGTCCGGCGTATTCTCCGAAAGGACCGTGACTGAGGATGGGCGGCTCAAGAAACTCGCCCGGGAAGCAATGGGCTTCAACGAACTGAGCGAGGGAAGTCTCCTCCATGTGGCCAAGCTCATAGACCTCCTGCAGACGCCTCGATGAAATTGCTACCTACCTACCCCGCCTACCGCCCCCCCGGTGTCGGGTGGCTCGGCGATGTGCCTGAGCACTGGGAGGTGCGTCGGCTCAAGGATGTTGGCCGTCTCGTCGCGGGGATTGCCTTCCCGGAGGCCCTGCAGGGTGTAGAGGGGGAGGAGCTTCCGTTCTTCAAGGTGGGCGACCTCGCGAAATCGACTGATGGGCGCCGGCTCGACGGCACGGAGCACACAATCAGCCGCGAGACCGCCTCAGAGATTCGAGCACGAGTAATCCCCCCCGAATCTGTCGTCTACGCGAAGATAGGTGCCGCGCTCCTCCTGAACAGACGACGCCTCACCACGAGACCAGCGTGCATCGACAACAACATGAGCGCGTACGTGCCTGACCGAGCCCGCATCACGACCCAGTGGGCGCTCTACGTCTTGTCGCTGCTCGACTTCGGCGAGCACGTAAACCCTGGAGCAGTCCCCTCTCTGAGCGAGGGTGACCAGGCGACTCTCCCTATTCCCCTCCCACCCCTCGACGAGCAGCGCGCGATCGCCGCCTACCTCGACCGGGAGACGGAGCGCATCGACGCGCTCGTCGCGAAGAAGCGACAGCTCATCGAGCGGCTGCAGGAGTACCGGACCGCACTCATCACCCGCACCGTGACGCGCGGCCTCCCGGCCGACGCCGCCCGCGCCGCCGGCCTCGACCCCTCGTCCCGCCTCAAGCCCTCGGGCGTCGAGTGGCTCGGCGATGTGCCGGAGCACTGGGAGCTGACTGCCTTCTCACGCGAGGTAGAAATCGCCGAAGGCCAAGTCGATCCAGAGCTTGAGCCCTACGCTTCTATGCTGCTCATCGCTCCAAATCACGTTGAGTCCAGGACCGGAAGACTCTTGGACTATGAGACAGCAACTGAACAAGGCGCCATCAGCGGCAAGTACTTCTGTCGCTCCGGCGATGTCATCTACAGCAAGATCCGGCCTGCCTTGGCGAAGGTCGCTGTCGCGCCAGAGGACTGCCTCTGCAGTGCAGACATGTACCCGCTCCGCCCTCGCGGCTTGCTTGAGGGCACCTACCTCTACTGGCTGTTGCTTTCTGACCGATTCGTTGCTTGGTCGGTTCTCGAGGCCGACAGAGTGGCCATGCCCAAAATCAATCGCGAGACTCTAGGCGACCTGCGGCTACCCATTCCCCCTCGTCTTGAGCAGGTCGCAATCGGTACTTACCTGCAGCGCGAGGTCAAGCAGATTCATGGGCTAATCGGCAAGGCCGAAGCGGCGATGGGGCGCTTGCAGGAGTACCGGACCGCACTCATCGCAGCGGCAATCACCGGCAAGGTCGATGTGCGGGAGCCGGCCGCCACATCCGGCCCTACGGAGTAACACTTGATGAGCGTCGCGACCATTCGCCGCTCGCGGGATATCCGCCTGAGGCGCTTCCGCAGCCGCCACCCTGTCGGCAGGGCTACAATCAGACGGTGCCGACAATACTCCGGGAGGGGCCGTACCGTTTCTTCTTTTACGCGAGCGATCGGGAGGAACCACCGCACGTTCACGTAGAGCGCGACCGGCAGATTGCCAAGTTCTGGCTGCAGCCGGTCAGGCTCGAACGCAGCGGAGGATTCAGGCCGCCCGAGATTCGCCGGATAACGAGGACCGTCGCCGAATACGAGAGGCAATTCATGGAGGAGTGGCATGAGCGTTTCGACACTTGAGGTGAGCGTGCCCGCGGCGGAGACCATCGCGGTCTCCGCCGACACGCTGACCGCCGAGCTTTCCGACGGCCGCACGATCTCGGTGCCGCTCGACTGGTACCCCAGGCTGACCCACGCCACGCCGGAGGAACGCGACAATTGGCGGCTCATCGCCGACGGCGAGGGCATCCACTGGCCCGATCTCGACGAGGACCTCAGCGTCGAGGGACTGCTCGCGGGCAGGCCATCGGGCGAGGGCGCCGAGTCATTCCGCCGCTGGCTGGAGGCGAAACGCGAGGGCCGCCCGTTGACCCTCGACGCCCTGCGCCAGCACGCCCGCGAGCAGCAGGGCGACTGACGCCCGGCCCGGCCAGGCCAACTCCCCATGACCGCCATCCACACCGAGCAGGCGTTCGAGACCAACGTCGAGTACATGCTCCTCGACGGCGGCTGGCGCAAGGGCGACCTCGCCGAGTGGGACGTCGACCGGGCGCTGTTTCCCGCGCGCGCCGTCGCCTTCATCCGAGACACCCAGCCCGACGAGTGGGAGCGGGTGGCCGCGCTGCACGGCGCGGACCTCGATGAGCGCATCGTCGCCACGCTCGCGCGCGAGCTCGACACCAAGGGCACGCTCGAGGTCCTGCGCCACGGGTTCAAGTTCTACGGGCGCACGTTCCGCATCGCGTCCTTCGCGCCGGCGCACGGCCTGAACCCAGACGCCCTCGCGCGCTTCGAACGCAACGAGCTCACGGTGACGCGGCAGACGCCGTGCCACCCAGGCAAGGGCGACACCCTCGACCTCGTCTTCGCCCTCAACGGCGTGCCCGTGGCGACGTGCGAGCTCAAGAACCCGATGACCGGCCAGACATGGCGCGACGCCGTCCGCCAGTACCAGCAGGACCGCGACCCCAACGCGCCGATCTTCCGCTTCAAGCGTCGCGCCCTCGTCCACTTCGCCGCCGACCCCGATGAGGTCCACATGGCGACGCGCCTCGCCGGCGATGCCACGCGCTTCCTCCCCTTCAACCGCGGGAGCAACCCCGGCGCCGTCCACTGCGGGAAAGGCAACCCGCCCAACCCCGACGGCTACCGCACCGACTACTTCTGGCGCGAAGTGCTCGAACGCGCGCGCTTCCTCGACATCCTCGGCTCCTACATCTTCCTCGAGACCCGCGAGGAGAAGGTCGAGGATCCGAAGGGCGCGCGCACGGAGAAGCGCGAGACGATGATCTTCCCGCGCTACCACCAGCTCGACGCCGTCAACCGGCTGGTCGCCACCGCGCGCGGCGACGGGCCGGGGCGCAACTACCTCATCCAGCACTCGGCGGGCAGCGGCAAGACGAACAGCATCTCGTGGCTCTCGCACCGCCTCGCGAGCCTGCACACCGCTGCCGATGAGAAGGTCTTCGACTGCGTCGTCGTCATCACCGACCGCCGCGTCCTCGACCGCCAGCTACAGGATGCGGTCTACCAGATCGAGCACGCCCAGGGCGTCGTGAAGGCGATCGACGAGGACTCGCAGCAACTCGCACAGGCACTCGTCGATGGGACGAGGATCGTCATCACCACGATCCAGAAGTTCCCGTTCATCATGAAGGGCTTGCTCCGTATCGCAGGCGCCGACTCAGCCGGCTCGCCCTCGGAGGCCGAGCAGGCGCAGGCGGCTGAGTGGCGCAAGGCCATCGCCGACCGTCGCTACGCGGTCATCGTCGACGAGGCGCACTCCGGCCAGACGGGCGAGAGCGCGCGCGAGTTGAAGGAGGTGCTGGGCTCGCGCGCCCAGGATGCCCTTGATGCGGCGGAGGACGAGGAAGACATCCTCAACGCCGTCGCGGAGTCACGCGGCGCGCAACCGAACCTCTCGTTCTTCGCCTTCACGGCCACGCCGAAGGGCAAGACCATCGAGCTGTTCGGCAGGCTGGGATCGAGCGGCAAACCGGAGCCCTTCCACGTCTACAGCATGCGCCAGGCGATCGAGGAGGGCTTCATCCTCGACGTGCTGCAGCACTACATCGACTACAACACCTACTTCCGCATCGTGAAGCAGGCCGACGACGACCCGGAGTTGCCCAAACGGCGCACGGCCGTCGCCCTGGCGAAGTTCCTGAGCCTGCACCCGGTCAACGTCAGCCAGCGCACGGAGGTGATCGTCGAGCACTTCCGCGAGCACGTCCGTCACCACATGGAGGGGCGCGCGAAGGCGATGGTCGTCACCTCGTCACGCCTCAGCGCGGTGCGCTACATGCAGGCCTTCCAGCGCTACATCAAGGAGCAGCGCTACGACGACGTGCGCCCGCTCGTCGCCTTCAGCGGCACGGTCACGGACCCCGACACGGGCGAGGACTTCACCGAGCCCGGCATGAACATCGACATCGTGACCGGCAAGTCCATAAGCGAGTCGGCGTTGCCGGGCAGGTTCGCATCACCCGACTACCAGATCCTGCTCGTGGCGGAGAAGTACCAGACCGGCTTCGACCAGCCGCTCCTCCAGGCGATGTACGTCGACAAGCGCCTCGACGGCGTGCAGGCAGTGCAGACGCTCTCGCGCCTCAACCGCATCTCACCAGGCAAGGCGCCGCCGTTCGTCCTCGACTTCGTCAACGCCCCCGAGGACATCCGAGAAGCCTTCGCGCCGTACTACGACCAGACCCAGCTGCTGGAGGCATCCGACTCCTACCGGCTCGATGAGCTGAAGCACGAACTCGACGGTATGCAGGTCTACTACCAGGCCGAGGTGAAGGCATTCGCTGAGGTCTTCTACCTGCCGGTCTCGAAGCGGCGGCCGGACGACCACGCACGCATGGAGGCGCAGCTACAGCCAGCAGTCGGTCGGTTCGCGAACCTCAACGAGGACGACCAGACTGCCTTCCGCGACCGCCTCAGCGCGTTCGTGAACCTCTACGCCTTCCTCAGCCAGATCATCCCCTACGCCGACGCCGACCTCGAACGCCTCTCCGCCTTTGGACGCATGCTGCTCCCGCACCTGCGGGCAGGCCACCGCGAGGCAGTCCACCTTGGCGGCGACGTGGAGCTCGAGTACTACCGCCTGCAGCGTGTGTCCCAGAACGAAATGTTCTTCGCCGAGGAGCCGGTCGTGTACGTCACCGGGCCGGGCGAGGTCGGCACGGGCGACCCAGAAGAGGACAAGGCTCCGCTATCGGAAATCATCGCCCGCCTCAACGAGCGCTTCGGTACGGAGTTCACCGACGAGGACCGTCTCTTCTTCGAGCAAATCAAGGAGCGCGCACTCCGCAACGAGGACGTGCGCCGCATGGCCCTCGCCAACAAGCTCGACAAGTTCGCTCTCGGCTTCCGCCCCCAGCTCGGCAAGCTCATGGTCGAGCGCATGGGCGAGAACGATGACATCGTGAGGCGCTACCTCGACGATGCCGAGTTCCAGCAGACGGCGTCCGAGGTGCTCGCGCGCGAGGTGCACGACGCGGTCAAAGAAACGGCAGACGAGCCGTGGACCTGACCCGCGGCTACTCCAGAGTTGCGGCTCAAAGAGATGGCGAGGTAGTTGTGGAAACGTTAGACGAGGGGCCATTCAAGGCTGCGTGGCGGGAACTCGAAAGCCAAGTCGTGGAGCTGTGTGCCTACTACGATCCCCGCGCTCCCCAACAATGGTTACGCACTCAGATGGGGCCTGGCGGGAACCGCATGCGGGAGTTGTCTAGCTGGATCGATAGAACAACGCAGCGTGCTGTGGAGAACGACGATCGGTTCGCACTTGGGATTCTGGGGAGCTGGGAATTCCTGAAGCAACGGAGGAACGAGTTGGAGCACGCGATAGCGTCGGACGCTGGGCTCGTCTACCACAACTCCCAGCAGGTGCGAGGGTCATACCACTGGACCGCCGAGAGACTGGATGAGCTGACCAACGACACGCTCGCACTGACTAGGCGCATGAAGGGGTTCTTAGCCTTCGCCAGACTGGCGAGAGTGGACTTGGAGCTAGGTGGTGCTCTGTCCCTTGGATCGGGTGAAGCACACATAGGAGGCCACCGTCCCTACGAATGCGAATACTGCGGAGCGCAATTCGGGGCATTGTCGAGGGACCTCATCGACAAAATGCTCGAGAAGAGAGCCGTCCCCTCGCAGGAGGTGTGGCAGTTAATCGCAGACAACTGGGGTTTCGACATGACTGCTGAAGAAACAGAGCTCGCGGTCCGTGAAAGCACTCAGAAACGGGTTGAGCAGACCGAGGAGGTCGCTGAACTCCTGAAGGGCTGGGAAAGGGGCTCCGGTGAAGGTTGACTGAGCTGCCCCCACTAAGGAGGACGTTCGCGCTGGAGGGGGCCGGAGGTCGTAGCCGGTTCAGTATTGCGTGGCAACAGCACTGAATTCGGAGCAGCCAGCCTGGTTGCAAGCGCGGGCGATATAGGAGTCCCGGTCGAGCACGTTGGGCCACTTCATCCAAGTAGTACGTGTCCGCAACGGTGGCCTCTAAGTCGAACTGCGTTCCGGGCGACGCGTGGTGGACTTCGTACCATGTCGCCCCCACGACAGCTTCCAGATTACCCTGATGTCGTCGGGCGCGAGAGGAATGTCGACCTTGAACACACTCACACCTATCGGTGTGTCGCGGGAGGCCGCTGGGGGAGAAGGTCTCCCGGCGGGTCTACCGCAGCCGTGGCGGAGGGCGTAGGCGGCTTGCGACGAGGGGCCCTGGGGATCGCGGTCGGCTTCGCCCTCAGCTTTGGGGTCGCCTGGGTGGTGCTGGTGGTGGTGTGGGGGCTGCCCTGAGGGGTCCCGGAGCCTTCTTGTGCTGGCCTTACAGGAACTCATCGATTTTTCGATGATACTCATGGCATGCTTACGAAAGTGGCCTGACAGCGGGGGGTGTGTCCGTGTAGCGTGATGCGGGCGAGGCGCCCCCATGTGGGGCGCCTTTCGCAGGAGAGGCCCGCTTGTGTCTCCTACCCAGCTGACCGGCTCCACCTTTCGCGGTGGGCTGTTGCGTGGCGCCATCGCCGGAGGGGTGGCGCTGCTGGTGGTGTACGGGGTGCTCTTCCTCACCTCGGACGAGAAGACGGCGACGGCCGCGGAAGCCTGCTCGAACGGGACGGTGGTCCCCAGCCCCGCCGCGAACCCCGGGCTGGTGAGCGACTGCGAGACGTTGCTGGCGATCAGGGACGTGCTCCTCGGGGACACGGACACCACGATCTGGCATCCGATGGGCAACTGGAATGCCAGCACGGCCATCAGGAGCTGGCGGGGCGTCAGGGTGAGCGGCACGCCCAGGCGCGTCACGAGGCTGGACCTGAGCGCGGACGGCCTCGAGGGGACGCTGCCGCCGCAGTTGGGAGATCTGGCGAAGCTGGAGCGGCTCCACCTCGGCGCGAATCAGCTGACAGGCCCTATCCCCGCGGAGCTGGGGAACCTGAGCTCGCTGACGAGGCTGATCCTCCGCGACAACCAGCTGACGGGGTCGATTCTCGCGGAACTAGGGAACCTCACGGAGCTCGAGCACCTGCAGCTCCAGGACAACCGCCTGACGGGGTCGATTCCGCCGGAGTTGGGCGACCTCTCGGACCTGACCTGGCTGGAGCTCGACAGCAACAGCCTGACCGGAGCGATTCCACCCGAGCTGGGCAACCTCGCGGACCTCTTAGTGGTGACGCTCAGCGGCAACTCGTTAACAGGGTGCGTGCCGCTACCCCTGAAGGATGCCGCGCTCCATGACCTCGGCCGGCTCCGGCTCCCGGACTGTCCGCCGCAGCGCACGCTGACGACCTCGGCCGGAGCCAACGGGAGCATCGACCCGGAGGAGGGCGAGCACCGCTACGACGAGGACACGAGCGTGACCGTCACGGCCACGCCGACTGCGGGGTACCGCATCGCCTCCTGGGGCGACGACTGCAGCACCGCCAGCGGCACGACCTGCACGCTCACGATGGACGCCGACAAGACGGCGAGCGTCACCTTCGAGGCGTTGCCGCGGCACACGCTCACGACCTCGGCGGGGACGAACGGGAGCATCGACCCCGCGGCGGGCGAGCACAGCTACACAGTGGGCACGAGTGTGACGGTGACGGCGACGCCGGACGCGGGCTACCGCATCGCCTCCTGGGGCGACGACTGCACCCAGGCCAGCGGCACGACCTGCGAGCTGACGATGGATGCCGACAAGACGGCGAGCGTCACCTTCGAGCCGAGCACGCACACCCTGGCCGTGACGGTGACCGGCCCTGGCGGCAGCGTCACGCCCGCGGGTACGACGACCCACAACTCCGGCGCCGAGGTGACGCTCACGGCGAGCTGGAACGACGCCACGCACAGCTTCACGGGCTGGGGCGGGGACTGCAGCGGCACCTCCTCGACCTGCGTGCTGACCATAGACGCGAACAAGACCGTGACGGCCACGTTTGCGGCGCTAGCGGCGGACCGCTGCTCGACGACGACGGCGGCGGACTGCATCCGGGCCGTCTACAAGGGCGCTCCCGACGACTACGCGCAGGTGACCGACATCCCCGCCGACCTGCTGCTGACGGCGAACAGCGACGGTCGCTACTACGTCAAGCGGGGACAGCAGTACACGGTGGTAACGGCGGCGCGGCTGCCGACCGGCTGGACCCGTTTCTACCTGGACCGGACGCCGCTGGGGACGCCCCCGCCGGTGTCGGCCGCGCGGCTCATCCCACCCGTGGGGACGACGTATACGTTTACGGTGTCCACCGATCAGGACGCGGCCACGCTCATCACCTACAACCTGAAACAGGCGCGCCCCTTCGTGCGCCCCAGGCCCGACGGCAAACCCGAAATCGGCGACGCCGTCGTCACCACCGTCTTCCGGGTTCCGACCTTCCGCTACAACGCCTACGACACGACAGGCGCGGTGGCGACGGCCGGCAGCTACGCCTTCCTCTCGGACGCCGACGACACCTCCACCGCCGTCACCACCTACGAGGCCCTGCGCGACGGCACCACCACCGCCCTTCTCATGCACAAATCCGACGCCGATGGCTCATCGCGGGCGGACTACTACGACAACGTCGAGGCGGGTGACCTGCTTGAGTGGCGCCAGGCCGACGACTGCTTCATCCGTTACCTGGTGACTGAGGTCAAGCCCGACCCCACCGGGACTATCCCGCGCAAGCTGCTCGCCGTCGAGTGGGTGACCTACACCTATTCCGGCTGCACTGGCACCATCCCGGCCAGCAGTGGCCGCCGGATCGCCTGGGCTCCCCCCAGCATCCAGTCGCCGCAAATCAACTCACCTCTCCGTCATGGGAGGTGGCTCCTCATCCCTGGCTTGCCTGACGACTGGGACACTTGGAGCCTCGAACCACTGACGCGCACAACTCCACCAGCGTTGAGTCAAGAGCGGGGTGACGAAGCCAACGCTGGGACCAGCAATGCCCTGGCGTCCCACGATCCAGCCACTGTGAGGAGGCATCCCCTATGGCGCGATGTGGGTGCGGGGTTGCCAACCGGGTGGTATGTCTTCTCGGCGGAGAGTGGCTCGGAGCGCAGCGGCAGTTACGGCTATCTCGAAAGGTACAACAATGAACGCGGTTACTTTGCGGTCGAAGTAGGAGTGAAATATGTAGAGGTTTCGCCCAGGTATCGTGGCTTTCCAGGTGGCGGGGACATCTTGGAAGCTGGCATGCTCGATGGCGTTCCTCTCTTGCTGTACTACAACCCAACAGAAAGCGGTGGAAAGACAGCATTCCTGTTTGACCCTTCGTCCAATCTTGAGTACGGAGTCGATGCCGGGGACAGCGTCCTCTATCACTCTCCGATCGAGCACACTATCGCAATACTTCTTACACTATTCCGCTCATCTCCCCCAGAAAACTGATGAAACATAAATGAAGAGTGTAGCTCACTCGCTAGTGGTTGTTCTAGCCTGCACAGTTCCTGTCTTGGCCTTAGGTCTAGACGTGCGGTCTTCCTTGGCTCAGGGTCCAGAAGAGTACGAATACGACATTCTTCCTGGCCTTCATGACGCTCCGACTGACGACGTAGATCTCCACATTACCTGTGGGTGGCACACGCCTTCTGGTTGTGTTGGGTCGGACCCAGACAAGGGAGGCACAGGGTATGGAATTGACCTGAATTGGAACAATGAGTCCACTAAGATCCCCTATGTATACCCAATACAACAACCCACGGATGCCAGGCCACACGCCTGGGTCCACGCAGCGTTTAGGCACGTTAGAGGGTCTGCGGAATTAGAGGCCAGAGTCAGGACCCGGCAACGAGGTTCTTGTCGCGGTCTCGAGGTCTTGATTACAGACCAGGCAGGGAACCGAGTGGCCTTACTGGAGTATGTGCACATAGTTCGAACGGTGACCCTTGGAACTGAATTTCCTCTCGTGCGAACGACGGAGAGTGGCGTTGGCTATACAGAGGAGGTTCTCGGGCGTGTGATTGCGGAGTGGGGTGATGAGACGTGCAGCAAGAGGGATTACTGGTCAGGGCCCCATCTTCATCAACTGGAGCTCACTGGCAGTGGACTTCGCAACAGATATGACAATGACGATACAGATGGTGGCTCGGCAGACGATTCGCTGGACAGGGGCATCCCACCGGGCAATTTGTCGCGGGTGTTGTGTGTATCGCCTTCCATGTGGGTTTGGAAAGTGAAGTCGCCGGATTCTAACGCCCCGCTGTCCCCGCCAACCGCAGTGGCTACCAAGGAGCCGTCCACTGATTGTCCTTCAGGCAGGCCCGTCTTGGTGCCGGCAGACGGATCGGGTGGGAGGGTAACGTCTGCTCCCGTGGACGGCCCTTATGTGGTTGACGAGGTTGTGCGCTTCACGGCAACAGCAAAGGAGGGGTATGGGTTTGTGGGCTGGTGGGTACCAGGCGAGACCGTGCTTCCTGGGTGGATTCGCAACACCCAGACCACGACGGTGACGATGTCGTCGGGGCGCTTGCTGCAGGCCCACTTTGCGTCCCGGACAGACCCGTCGGCACCACTTCATGACCTTACGATCACTATCGCCGCCAGTGGCGGCAGTGCCGAGGGGGTGGGGCAGGGTACGTTCGGCCTCGTGACGACCGCTAGCAGTGCGGGAACGTATGCCGATGGCGAGAACGTCCTGCTGGTCGCGACGCCGAACACTCTAGAAGGCTACGTCTTCATGGGCTGGAGTGGTCTCCCATCGGGAGTGAGGAACATCGCCCAAACGACGATCACTATGAGTGAGGCCCACGAGGTAGCGGCGAATTTCGCGTCCACCGCAAGTGTCACGAAGCCGGTGGAGTTCCTGACGCTTGCGGTGGAGACCGACGGGGCGGACGACGACTCGGTGGGCGGCAGCGTGAAGGGCAAGGGTCGGGGCATCGGCCTGGAGGCCACGCCCGACGAGCGAGGCGCGTACTTCCGGGGCGAGGTGGTGGATGTGACGGCAACGGCGAAGACGGGGTACGAGTTCTCTCGCTGGTCGGGCGGGTGCACGGGGAAGGGCCAGTGCGCCGTGACGATGAACGCGGACAAGACCGTCACGGCGCACTTTCAGGAAGCGCGGCCGAGGCTTCGGACAATCGTGGATGAGGCCTGCGGGGAGATCGGCGCCGCAATCGTCCCGAGCAGCAGGTCGGCGCGGGCGGACGAGTTCCTCCCGCCCGGCGTCCAGGACCAGACCTTCGCGTCGGGAGTCACGGTCCGGATCACCGCCCGCAGCACGTCAACGTGCACTTTCACGGGGCTTTCAGAGGAAACCGATCTAACGGACGAGTGTACGACCGACGCCGACACCTATACCTGTGATGTGCGGATGACGGAGGACCGGGAGGTGACGGCGAACTTCACGCGCCCGGACACGTACACCCTGGAGCTTTCAACTTCCACGCTCCCTGCTTCTGGGCCGTCGTGCGCCACGGTCGATGCAACGCCGGTGTCGGATGCCTTGTTCTTCTACCTCGAGGACGATGTCGACCTGGAGTGGTCGGTTGAGCAGGGCGCTTCGGTTACGGTCACGGCCACAGTGGCGGATGTGCGGTGCACCTTTGTGCGCTGGACCGGCGTCGAGAGCAGCGCCCCATCGGGAGGCAGTGGAAGCGCGAGGGACAGCTCAGCGACCAGCTGCGGTGGTCCGTCCTCTTGCGTAGTCGCAATGGACGACGACCGGGCGGTGGTGGCCGAATTCACCTACTCCGACACGGCCCCGGCATTTGCGGTGGAGACGGACAGCCAGACGTTCCAGGTAGGGGTGGAGAAGAGCGTCCAGTTGCCGGAGGCCACAGGTGGGAACGGCGCCCTTACCTACGGCCTCGATCCCATCCCGGCGGGCCTCGAGTTCGATACGGAGACGGCGGTTCTGGCGAGGAAGGCCACCACGATCGGCACGATGGTGGCCGGCACGACGACGGCGGAGTTGGAGGTGCACGACGCCGACGACAACATCGCAGACAGTGACGCCGACACCGTCACCGTCACCATCGTGGTGAAGCCGCCGGACACCGCTCCAATGTTCGCAGTGGACACGTACCGGGCGCCGTTCACGGTGAACATGGAAGGCAGTGTGGAACTGCCGAAGGCCTCCGGGGGCAACGGCGCCCTCAGCTACACCCTCTCACCGAAGCCGGCATGGTTGACGCTGACGGTGGTCGGGGGAGTGCCCACCATCTCAGGCACCCCGACGACGGCGGGGACGACGACGGCGGAACTGAAGGTGCACGACGCCGACGACAACGTTGCTGACAGCGATGCCGATACCGTGGCGGTGACGATAAAGGTGGGCGATGAGCCCCAATGCAGCCTCGATGTTGTCGCCGATCCCGTGGCCGGGGGCACGGTGAGCGGGGACTGGACGGGAGCGTGCGGGACGGAACGCACGGCCCGGGTGACGGGCGTGAGCGATGGCTACCGCTTCAGCGGCTGGTCGGGTGGCAACTGCAGCGGCACGAACAGAGAGTGCTCGGACATCACCGTGGGAACGAGTGGAGGACCGGAGACGACGGTGACCGTCACGGCGCATTTCATGCGGCAGTACACGCTCACCACGACGGCCGGGGCGAACGGCAGCATCGACCCCGCGCCGGGCACGCACACCTACAACCGCGGTGACTCCGTGTCGGTGAGGGCGACTCCGGACCGGTACTACGAGGTCGCGAGTTGGAGCGGCGACTGCAGCGGTAGGGCCACCACCTGCGAGCTGACGATGGACAGCGACAAGACCGCGGGCGTCACCTTCCAGCGGATTACCTATGTGGTGACGGCCACGGCTGGCGCGAACGGGAGCGTGAGTGGGGGCGGCACGTACAACGCGGGCACGACCGCCACGCTGACGGCCAGCCCGAATACCGGCTACGAGGTTGACACCTGGAGCGGAGCCTGCAGCCACAGCGGCACCACTTGCTCGTTCACCGTGAACGGCAACAAGTCCGCGCATGTCACCTTCCAGCGGATTACCTACCTGGTGACGGCCACGGCGGGCGCGAACGGGAGCGTGAGCGGGGGCGGCACGTACAACGCGGGCACGACCGCCACGCTGACGGCCGGCCCGAATACCGGCTACGAGGTTGACACCTGGAGCGGGGCCTGCAGCCACAGCGGCACCACTTGCTCGTTCACCGTGAACGGCAACAAGACCGCGCACGTCACCTTCAAGAAGGAGACCTACACCTTCACGGTCACGGCCAGTGGTGGCGGCAGCGCCTCGGCGGAGGCACCTACAAGCACGGCGAGAGCGCCACGGCGACGGCCACCTGGGACTCGGTGAAGTACACCTTCCGGGGCTGGAGCGGGGACTGCAGCGGCACGAGCGCCAGTTGCGCGGTGACCATGACCAGCAACAAGAGCGCCCACGCCAGCTTCGACAAGCGCTACTGCTACGTGACCGCCACCGCCGGCAGCGGGGGATCGGTGAGCGGCGGCGGCAACGTGCACTGCGGCGTGGGCTCGACAACGATCACGGCGACGGCGGACACGAACTACTGCTTCGATGACTGGAGCGGCGGGCTCGGTCGGCTAGGAACTTCTGATACCACCTGTCAGACGACGGCATCGATCACCATCACCAAGCCGGAGACGGATCTCACCGTCACGGCCAATTTCGAGAAGAGAACCTACACCTTCACGGTCACGGCCAGTGGTGGCGGCAGCGCCTCGGGCGGAGGCACCTACAAGCACGGCGAGAGCGCCACGGCGACGGCCACCTGGGACTCGGTGAAGTACACCTTCCGGGGCTGGAGCAAGGACTGCAGAGGCACGAACGCCAGTTGCACGGTGACCATGACCAGCAACAAGAGCGCCCACGCCAGCTTCGACAAGCGCTACTGCTACGTGACCGCCACCGCCGGCAGCGGGGGGTCGGTGAGCGGCGGCGGCAACGTGCACTGCGGCGTGGGCTCGACGACGATCACGGCGACGGCGGACACGAACTACTGCTTCGACACTTGGGGCGGCGGGCTCGGCGGGCAGGAGGCCTCCGCTACGACCTGCCAGACGACGGCATCGATCACCATCACCAAGCCGGAGACGGCTCTCACCGTCACCGCCAATTTCAAGAAGAAGACCTACACCCTCACGGTGAACGGCGGAACCGGTTCGGGAACCTACGACGCCAACACCTGGGTGTCGATCTCAGCACCGGCGGCGCAGTGCGTGCTCGGCTTCTCCCTCATCTTCGACCAGTGGACGGGCGACTCCACGAGCACCTCGCGCACGACGCGGATCTACATGAGCCGCGACAAGACGGTGACGGCCACCTACACCGCGTCGACGACACCCTGCTCGCTCTCGGCGTCGCCGGACGGAGTTAACGAAGGGCCGGGACGAGGCGTGGCCGACGCAGCGGAGCGCCCACCGCTCTCCCTGCTGGTGATCTCAGACGGAGCAACGGACGCCCTGGACCTTGAGTGGCTCGGCGGTCCGCTGAATGCAAGCCGCTGGCAGTACCGCATGCGGGCAGCCGGCGCGGAGAGCTGGGGCGACTGGACGGACATTCCCGCCAGCACGGCGGACACGCGCGCCTACCGCGTCTCCGGCCTGAACGGCGCCACCGGCTACCGCTTCCAGGTCCGTCCCGTCGTGGGAGGCTCGGAGAGCACGCCGTCGAACGCCAGCGAAGGCGCCACGCAGGAGGCCGGGGCTGGCCATCCCCAGATCGCCGCCCACCACATCGCCGAGGGTGACGGCGAGACGCAGTGGCGCCTCCACAACATGGCCTTCGTGATCACGATCCCCGACGGAATGCGCCTGCGGGCGGGCGAAGCGGGACAGACGAGCGTGACGGCGCAGGACATGGGGAGTGGCTCGTACCTGACCCTCTCGACGGCCGGCGCCGAGCTGGGGCGGGAGGTCCTGGCCGACCCCGTACGGAACGTGGGCGCGCTCTTTGACCAGATCATCGCCTCCGTCACGGCGAGCTCCAGCGAACAGGAGATGTCAGACGACCAGCCCTGAACACACAGAGGCGCACGCGCACCGCCCAGCAGCAACCGAACAGCAGGCCCGAAGCCCAGCTCAGGGCACTACAGTGCCAACTGCAACATCAGGACGAAGGTTCTCGATTTTGTCCAGTCTGGTGGGCGATACTGGATTCGAACCAGTGACCTCTGCGATGTCAACGCAGCGCTCTAACCATCTGAGCTAACCGCCCACGGACTGCTCAGCCTAGCGCGTTTCGCGCTGCCACGCTCCCGCCGATGCGCCGCACAGCGCGGGTTGGCATACTGGCGCACCTTATGCGTAGACGCCGTACGTACTACGAGCCGGAAGACCTCGGCTACGAGCAGGATATTCGAGACGCCGCCGACCCCAACCGGCGGTTCTTCGTCTACGTCCTCGACACCGATTACGGCCACTACGTCGGCCACACGGCTCACATCGGGCGGCGACTGAAGGAACACCAAGACGGCGAAACGGAGTCGACAGCTGGGGGCAATCCAACGCTGGCTTGGCGATCTGGTCCGATGGAGACTCGCGATGCTGCTGCCAGCTTTGAGGCTGCTCTGAAGTCGCTGCGGGACCAGCGCTCGCCCCGCTTCCGCGAGTACACGAGGCTGGAGCCAGTCCCCTTCGGCAACCCCTCGCTGTCGGCGCTACGTCCCTCCCGCCGGCGTGGCTCGTACCAGCGCCGTCGGTACGGCCGTCCTCGCGATGACTGGTTCGCGCGCTTCCTTCGGCGCGAGATCCGGGGCCTCTTCCGCAGTCGCCGGAACCGCCGGATGTGGGCGGCGATCGCCGTGGGCGTTGTGCTTGTGGTCGTGTACCTCAACAACGGCGGCTTCTGACCACCCCTCGACCCCTCCGCGCTACTGGCTATACTCGAACCAGACAGACGCAGAGAGAGAGGCGACGACCGGGACGAGTACCCGCCACCCACAGAGAGCCGCGCCACTGGCTGGAAGCGCGGCGTCCGGCGGCGAACACCACCCGCGAGCCTGCGCCCGAAGCCCCGGCGGATAGGCGCGCACGGATGGCTCCGTTACCGGCCGCAACGAGCCCGCGCAGCCGCGCGGGGAATCAGGGTGGGACCACGGGCCGCGCGCCGTCCCTGAACAGGCGCCAGATCGTCCGGGGGACTCCCAGCCATGCCAGAACCCATCGAAGACCACGTCGACCTTGCCGACCTCGACCAGGAGGACCGGCTGGCGCGCATGCGCCACTCGGCGGCGCACGTGCTCGCCGAGGCCATGGTCGAGCTCATGCCCGATGCCGAGCTCGGCATCGGGCCGCCGACCGCCACGGGCTTCTACTACGACTTCCGCCTGCCCCGCGCCCTCACCCAGGAAGACCTGACCTGGCTGCGCCGCCGCATGCGCAAGTCGGTCGGGCGACGGCTTCCCTTCCAGATGGCCTCCATCACGCGGGACGAGGCCGCGGAGCGCTGGGCCGGCCAGCCCTTCAAGCTCGACCTGCTGGCCGACCTCGAGGACGGCGCCATCACGCAGTGCTCGCACGGCCAGTTCACCGACCTGTGTCGCGGCGGTCACGTGAACCACACCGGTGAGATCCCCGCCTTCAAGCTCATGAGCATCGCCGGGGCCTACTGGCGCGGCGACGAGAACAACCCCCAGCTCCAGCGCGTCTACGGCGCCCTCTTCGAGACGAAGGAGGAGCTCGACGAGTACGAGCGCCGGCTCGAGGAGGCCCGCAAGCGCGACCACCGGCGCGTCGGCCGCGAGCTCGGGCTGTTCACGTTCTCCGATGTCGTCGGGCCGGGCATTCCGCTCTTCCTGCCGAAGGGCGAGACCGTCCGGCACCTGATGGAGAGCTACGTGCGCGAGCTGCAGGAGCGCGCGGGCCACAAGCACGTCTGGACCGCCAACGTGGTGAAGGGGCAGCTCTACGAACGCTCCGGGCACCGCGAGCACTACGCCGACGCGATGTTCCCGCCGATGGTCGACGGCGAGACGGAGTTCCTCCTGAAGCCGATGAACTGCCCCTCGCACATGATGCTCTTCAACGCGGAGCCCCACAGCTACCGCGACCTGCCCCTGCGCTACGCCGAGTTCGCCACCCTCTACCGCTACGAGAAGTCGGGGGAGCTCAACGGCCTCACCCGCGTGCGTTCCCTCACCCAGGACGACATCCACGTGTTCTGCACGCCCGACCAGATCCAGGAGGAGTTCGCCCTCGGCCTATCGCTCATCCGGGAAGCGTTCGAGACGTATGGCCTGACCGACTACCGCGTCGCCCTCTCCCTGCCCGACACCGGGGACGACGGCAAGTTCGTGGATGCTCCCGAGCAGTGGGACCAGGCCGTAGCCGCGTTGCGCAGCGCGATGGAGGCCTCGGGGCTGGAGTTCGCCGAGGAGGAGGGCGAGGCCGCGTTTTACGGCCCCAAGGCCGACTTCATCGCGAAGGACGTGCTGGGTCGCGAGTGGCAGCTCTCGACGATCCAGGTCGACTTCATCCAGCCGGGGCGTCTGGGTTGCGTCTACACCGGCGAGGACGGGAAGGAGCACACCCCCGTCATGCTCCACCAGGCCGTCACGGGCGCGACCGAGCGCTTCCTGGGCGTGCTCATCGAGCACTTCGGCGGCGCCTTCCCCCTCTGGCTGGCCCCTGTGCAGGCGACCGTCATCCCCATCGCCGACCGCCACCAGCCCTACGCCGACGAGGTCGCCGCCACCCTGCGCGAGGCCGGCTTCCGCGTGGAGGTGGACGCCCGCAGCGAGCGCATGAACGCGAAGATTCGCCACGCCCAGCTGCAGAAGATCCCCTACATGCTCGTCGCCGGCGATCGCGAGGCCGAGGCGGGCACGGTCGCGGTGCGAGTGCGCACCGGCGAGGACCTCGGCGCGGTTCCACTCGCCGATTTCCTCGCGCGCGTCGAAGAGGAGCGGGAGACGAAGGCCCTCGCGCCCTAGCAGGGCTAGGCCAGCGCCGCCTTCAGCTTCTCCGCCGACTCGTCGGCCGCGTTCGTGGCGTCGTCGAGGACGCCGTGCATGCCGTAGAAGGCGTGTATCTGGCCGGCGTAGCGCGTCTGCGTCACGGACACGCCCGCATCCTGCAGGCGCTTCGCGTAGGCCTCGCCCTCGTCGCGGAGGGGGTCGTACTCGGCCGTGATGACGTGCGCCGGGGGCAGCCCCGACAGATCCTCGGCGCGCAGGGGCGAGGCGTGCGGGTGCGAGCCGTCGCCATCCGGTCCCAAGTAGTGGTTCCAGAACCACTCCATGCCGTCGCGCGTCAGCAGGTAGCCGTCCGCGTTGTCCCGGTACGAGTCGGTCCCGTAGTCGTGGTCGGTCACGGGGTAGACGAGCAGCTGGAAGCGGATCGCGGGGCCGTCCTCGTCGCGGGCGCGCAGGGACACGACCGCCGCGAGGTTGCCTCCCGCCGAGTCGCCGCCGACGGCGAGCTTGCTCGCGTCGGCGCCCAGGTCGGCGGCGTTCTCCGCCGCCCAGACGGTCGCCGCGTAGCAGTCCTCGTGCGCGGCCGGATAGCGGTGCTCGGGCGCGAGCCGGTAGTCGACGGAGACGACGACCGAACCGCTCTTCGCCGCCAGCTCGCGGCAGGTCACGTCGGCCCCGTCGAGGTCGCCGATGACCCAGCCCCCGCCGTGGTACCAGACGAGCAGGGAGTGGTCGGCGGCATCGGTCGGGCGGTAGATGCGCACGGGGATGTCGCCCGCGGGACCGGGGATGCTGCGGTCCTCGACGTTGGCCATCGTGGCGCCGGGCACCGCCGGTGGCAGGCGGTTCGCCTCGCGCACGGCCTCCGGTTCCTGCTCATGGATCGGCGGCATGCCCATCGCCGCCATCTGATCAAGAAGGAATTTCGCCTGCGGGTTCAGTGTCATCGCTCCGCCTCCTCGGGTCCGCGAACCGTAGGAGCGCCCGGGGGAGGCGTCAACCGGCGCGCGCGGTGAGCGCCCGCAGGAACTCCGCGGCCGTCACGAACTGGACGGCGCCGTAGCCGCGCGCCAGGAGCACTTCGCGGTCGGCGGTCACGAGAAAGGAGGCCTCACCGGTGTGCGCCGCCTCGACCAGGCGACGGTCGCCCGCATCCTTGAGCGTGAGCTCATCGAGCACAGGGGCGTCGACGAGGATCGACCGTTCGCGCAGCTCCGCGAGGAGCGCGTCCCGCGCGCGACTGTCGGCGATGCGCGCCACCCAGCGCGCCCCCACTACCAGCTCCGCCTCCCGCAGGGTTGCCGTCGAGGCGACGTGCTCGAAGTCGCCTGCGCGCCAGTGATCGAGGATGCGCGCCGCCGAGCCGTCGGGGCGCGCCAGCGCGCCGACGAGGAGGTTGGTGTCGACGATCGCCCGCAGCGGTTCGCGTTCGCCCGTCAATGCGCGACCGCGTTGCCCCCGCAGACGTTGATGGACTGGCCGGTGATCCAGGACCCCTGGTCGCTGCACAGGTAGACGGTGGCCCAGCCGATGTCCTCGCCGAGGCCCGCGCGCCCGATCGGGATCATGGAGGCTCGCGCGGCGAAGTCGGGGTCGTCGAACACGTCCGCCATACGCGAGGTGTCGACGAGGCCTGGGCAGATGGCGTTCACGCGCACGCCGTGCTTGCCGATCTCCCGCGCCATGCCCCCGGTCATCCCCTGGAGGCCGGCCTTGCTGGCGACGTATGCGGCCATATTCGGGCCGAGCACCTTCCCCGCGATCGAGGAGATGTTGATGATCACGCCGCCGTTCCCCGCGTCGATGAGCTGCTGCCCGAATATCTTCGACATGAGGAACGGGCCGCGCAGGTTGACCCGGATGACCGTGTCCCACGCGTCGATGGGCATGTCGACGACGGGCACGCGGTCGGGACCCCGCGCCGCTCCGGCGTTGTTCACGACGAAGTCCACGCGCCCGAACTCGGCGAGCGTGGCGTCGAGCAGCTCCTGGACGGAACCCTCGTCGCCCGAGTCGCTCACGAGCGGCAGGGCACGGCGGCCCTCCGCCTCGATCTCCTCCGCCACCGAGGCGATATCGCGCCAACCCGCCGCCTTCTCGTCGTCGGGATAGCGCTCGGGGGGACGCCCCGTGCCGGTGATGACCACATCGGCCCCGGCCTTCGCCAGCTCGACGGCGATGCTACGGCCGATGCTCTTCATGCGGCCAGCACCCGTCACCACCGCTACCTTGCCCTCGATTCCCGTGAGATTCAGTCCTGCCATCGCTCTCCCCTTGCGGGCCAACCGCCCGGCGGCGCGACTATGCCGCCTCCGGGGGGTTCCCACAAGACAGCCCCATCTTGGCCCTGCCGGTGATGCGGCTAGAGTGGAGGGATGCGCCCGAACCGGTGGGTCTTCACGGTCATCCTGGCGTTCGTCGCCGGACTCGCCGTCCTGCTGTTCTTCGTGCTCGAGGACGGATCGTCCACTCCGGCCTCGGAGCCCGCCGAGCCACCCGAGCCACCCACCTCGACCCCGGCTCCCCCGGACCCGGACACCGCCACCCCGACCCCCTCTCCAACCCCACCACCTACGCCTACATCCGCCGCGACGCCGACTTCTACGCCCGCTGCCACCGCTTCGTCCTCCCCCAATCCCTCCCCGACCACAGATCCCACGACTACTCCCACTCGAGCAGCGACGGCGACAGCCACCTCTTCCCCTCCAGCCACCGCAAATGCAGCCACCTCCACCGAAACCACCAACGGCCGCCCCTCCCGCTGCGCTACGGTGGCCGGGCGCGCCGCCCGTCTCATCGACGACATCGAAGCGGCCATGATCGACTACGAGGGAATCTGGGGGCTGGCCCTCATCGACCTCGACTGCGGCTCCTCCGTGGTCGTGCGTCCGCAGCACGTCCAATACCCGGCCTCCGCCGGCAAGATTGTCATCCTGACCGCGAGTCTGCGGGCGGTGCAGGACGGCTTGCTCGAGTTCGAACTCATCGAGGAGAACGTCGAGCTCGTGCTCCATCACTCGCTCGACAAGCAGACCGACGAGATCGCGGAGCTCCTCACCCCTGAGCAGGTGGGGGAGGTGATGGCGCGGGCGGGCGTCTCCGCAAGGTGGTACCCGGAGTGGCAGTGGCGCTGGGCGCTGTTCACGCCGCACGAGCTCGCGCTTTTCTGGGCCTCGATCGTGCGCGGCGAACAGCTCGACGAGCGGTGGACCGCTCACCTCCTGCAGCTCGCCTCCGAGGTCGTCCTGCCGGAGGGGAAGGAAGCCTTCCCCCAGGAGTTCGGCGCGGAGGGGTACCGGTACGGGCAAAAGGCCGGCTACTGGACGCCCGAAGAGGAAGAAGAGCCCGACGTCTTCGTCTCGGCCGGTTATGTCGTGCCGGAAGACGGCTCAAGCATGGGATTCACCTTCGCCTTCCTGCTCGAGACGTGGGAAGAGGACATCCTTGAGCCCAAGCGGCGGGCCGTATTCCCGCTCGTGCGCGACTTCGTCGTGGGTGAGATGGAGCGCTAGCCCCGGTTCAGCCGGGCCTCGAGGTCGGGGAGGGTGTACGCGCCCGGTCCCCGTCCCGACGCCGCTACCTCGGCCGCGACCTCCTGCAGGAGCGCATTCACGGGCGTGGGGACGCCGTGCAGCCGCCCCAGCAGCGCGATCTCGCCGTTCAGGTAGGCCGCCTCGATCGTGGTCGCCCCGCGCGTGAGGCTCTGCCACGAGGAGTTCCCGGCGCGCGCCGCCGGGCTCCCGGCGAAGATGCGGTTCAGCACCTCGAAGCGCTCACGGAACTCGTCGTCGCCCACGAGCTCGATGCCCGCCGCTTCGAAACACGCCACCGCCTCCTCGTGCGCCCGCGCCATCAGCCCTTCCGCGCGCTCCTCGAGGCCAAGGATCGCTTGGGTCGAGTTGGCCAGGTTCCGGAGCAGCTTGGCGTACTTCCAGGGCATGATGTCGTCGCTGGCGACGGCGCTGAAGCCGGCATCGGTCAGGTCGCTCGCTATCGTCGCCGCGCACTCGTCGCTGCCGCGCGGGTAGCGCCCGAGGTCGAGTACGCCGTAGACCGGGCTCGCGCTGGAGATGACCGTTCCCGGCTCCAGGTGCGTCCCCGGCAGGATGACGAGCTGGCCATACACGTTCGGGAAGCGCCGCAGCGCCATGCGTTCGTTAACGATTCCGTTTTGCGCCGACACCACCGTGATCTCCGGGGGCGCGCTCGCGAAGAGCGCGTCCAGCGCCGCCACCGTGTCCTGTGACTTCATCGCGAGGATGACGATGTCCTCGGCGGTCAGGTCGAGCTCGGCGGGCGAGCCCGCCGCCGGAATCGCGAGACCCTGCGTCCCCTCAGCGCTGACGAACGTGAGGCCGTTCTCGCGTAGCGCCTCCAGGTGGGCGCCCCGTGCGATGAGGGCGACGTCGTGGCCGGTCAGGTGCAGCCGCGCGCCGATGACCCCGCCGATCGCCCCGGCGCCGTAAATTATGTAGCGCAAGCTCAGGCCTCCCCGCGTCCGCCGACGTCGCTCAGTGGTGCTCGCCGTAGTGCCGCGCGAGGAGATCTTCGCCGAAGTCGCCCTCAGGGTCGCGCCAGACCGCGTGGATGTGGTTGGCGTCGTTCTGCGTGCAGTCGTACTCGACGAGGAAGCGCGGCCCCTGCAGCCGGTAGTAGTGCGGTTCGCCCTTCTCGGCCCCGCCCGCCCAGGCGAAGTGCATCTCCGACAGCGCGCCGGCCGCCAGCGCTTCTCGCTGGCTCCCCGCCAGCTCGTCGGGCAGGCGGTCGACGTAGAGCGTCACGAGCTCCTCCAGCATCTCGCGTTGCGCGCCCCGCAACGCCCCCGCCACCAGGCCGCTCGGCGTCACGGAGTAGCGCACCGCCTCTTCCTGCTCGGACCCGAACCCGAGGCCCGCCCGCTCGGCGCGCCAGCGCTCGTCCCAAGCCGGATCGTCGGGAAGCCCCATGAGGCGCCGCGTCGGGACGGGCAGCGCCCCATCCTCTACACGGGGCCGGTTCGACTGCACGATGTCGGGCGGGGCAGCCGTCGAGACGAGCGCGGCCTCTCGTTGCTCCCCGTCGAGCGCGTGCAGGAGCTCGCGCGCCAGGTCTTCCTCGGCGGCGAGCGGCCGCAGCGTACCGGCGCCACCGAATGGCGCCTCCGCCGGGTTCGCCCCGAGAAACGTCGGGTTCGGAGCGATGATGCCGCCCTCTTCGATCGTGTAGTGAATCGAGACGTGGTGCCCCTCGAAGCGCCAGCCCCACGCCTCCTCGTCGGGGTCACCGAAGATGGTTGCGAAGTAGAGCTGCGGATCGCGCCAGCGGTCCGACCCCACGTCCACCCCGATTCGCCCCCCGCTCCACGCCTCCACCGCGTCGAGGATGTTCTCCAGCCCCATGACCACCGCCGCCGTCACGTACCCGGAGCGGCTCAGTCCCGTGGCCGCCAGCCGGTTCGCCGCCTGCTGCTGCCCCGGCGTCATCGCCAGCAGCGGCAGGCCCTCGCGCTTCATCGGGGCGTAGTTCCAGTGGCGCCGCTCCTCATCGTCCAGGAGCGGGCGCACGGCCCGTTCCCGCTGCTCCGGATCGAGCAAAGCGAGGAAGTCGCGTGCAGCGTCCGCCATGCGTCCTGCGGTCTCTGGCGCGCGCGTCGCGGGCATGGCCGGAAGGATACGCCTCCCGCGCGGATGCCGATCGCGGGGCCGGGCACGGGCTAGAATGCCGTCGCGCAACAGCGCGCGGAGGGCAGTCATGACGGCGACCGAACCCCGAACGCAGATCGATCGCGATGCCGCGATCGACGAACTCCTCGCCAAGCAGGAGATCCGCGATGCCCTCATGCGCTACTCGCGCGGCATCGACCTGCTCGATCCCGACCTCGTGAAGTCGGCCTACCATCCCGACGCCTACGACGACCACGGCACCTTCAGGGGCAACGCCTTCGAGTTCGCCGAGCACGTCATGGTCGGCCTCTCGAACCTCACGTGCACCGAGCACTTCCTCGGCAACTCCCACATCGAGGTCGACGGCGATCGCGCCTACTCGGAGACCTACCACGTGGCCTACCACCGCATCCCCGCCAGCGATGACGGCGTCGCCACGGACTTCACCTGGGGCGGCCGCTACGTCGACGTGTTCGAGCGGCGCGACGGCGGGCCCTGGCTCATCCTGCACCGCACGGTCGTCCACTCCTGGAGCCGCATCGACCCCGTCCTCGACGACAACGCGACGATGGCGGCCAACTTCACGCAGGTGGCGCGCGGTGATCGCAGCGACCTCATCTACCGCCTGCGCGAGGTCGTGGGCTAACCAGCGGGGCCGCGAGACGCTATCATTCTCGAGGATGGCCCGGTGTGGCCCTCAGGCAAAGCAGGAGGCCCAACATGACGGCAGAGGCGACGACGGAGCGACCCTTCTACAAGGATCCCACGCCCGACCAGATCCGGCGTGATCCGCCCCACCGCTACCTGCCAGTGAGCGAGCGCTCGAACTGGCGCGAGCAGGGCATCGACATGCCCTCCATCCTCCTGCGCGACCCCGAGAAGCTGCCTGTGAAGGTGCTCCTGCACTCCATGTACGGCGGCGAGATCGGCGGCTCCGAGGCATTCGGCCGCCGCTACGTGCTGGCCACGAAGGAGGGGGTCGACCAGCTTCCCTGGGAGCTCGCCCTCGTCAATGCGCGCCTCACCTGGGACGAGTGCCGCCACACCGAGATCGTCCTCGAGCAGATGGCCAAGAACGGCTGCACGCTGGGCGACTTCGTCGATGGCTACATGGCCGGCGAGAGCCTCAGCGGCTCCAGCAGCAACGCCAACCCCGGCGCCGCCCTCGACATGGTCAACAGCATGGCTTCGGTGCACCGCGGCGGCGAGGGCCTCGCCATGAACTTGTTCACCGCCCTCATCGACATGGGCCGCAACATCGGCGACCCCGACTGGGAGACGGCGTTCGACTTCAACCACGCGGATGAGGTCATGCACGTCGAGGTCGGCAACTACTGGGTGCCGCGGCTCACGGAGGGCAACGACTCGAAGCGCCGCGAGGCGATGCAGGCCCAGCAGGCGTTCGAGGAGCTCATCATGGCCCTCAACACCGGCGACGAGGTCGTCGCGCCCAAGGAGTTCGCGCTCTAGGAGCGCTCGCACCCGGCGCGAGGGAGCGTCGCGCAGCCACAGCAGCCCACCCAAGCGGGGAGGAGTCCATGTCCGCCACCGAATCCACCGAGCGACCCTTCTACCGCCCCCTGAACGCCGGCGACCACCGGCGTGACCCACCGCACCGCTACCTTCCCGTGGACAAGCGGGAGAACTGGCGCGAGAACGGCATCGACCTCGCGTCCATCCTGCTCCGCGATCCCGAGAAGATGTCGCGGCGAGTCCTCCTGCACGCCATGTACAACGGCGAGATCGGGGGCGCAGAGGCGTTTTCGCGGCGCTACGTGATGGCCACGAAGGACGGGGACGGCGAGGACCTTCCCTGGGAGCTGGCGCTGGTCAACGCGCGCCTCACCTGGGACGAGTGCCGTCACGCGGAAATCGTGCTCGCGAAGATGCCCGAGCACGGCGTCACCCTGGGCGACTTCGCCGACGGCTACCGCGCCGACGACGGCAGCGTCTCCCAGACCGGCGAGCAGAACATGGTGAACAGCATGGCCGCCGTCCATCGCGGCGGCGAGGGCATGGCTATGAACCTCTTCACCTCCCTCATCGACATGGGCCGCAACATCGGCGACAAGCAGTGGGAAACCGCCTTCGACTTCAACCACGCCGATGAGGTGATGCACGTCGAGGTCGGGAACTACTGGGTGCCCCGGCTCACGGAGGGCGACGCCGCCAAGCGCCGCGAGGCCATGGAGGCCCAGCAAGCCTTCGAGGAGCTCGTGATGGCTCTCAACACCGGCGACGAGGTGCTCCCGCCCGAGGACTTCGCCCTCTAGGCGCCGCCGGCAAGGGGACAGACGATGGCGAAACGCTGGCGGCCGCCCTTCAACTTCAAGCGCTACTGCGGCGATACCGCGACGATGGTCATCCACGATCTCGTCTGCGAGAAGCCGGAGTGCTCCGTGTCCACGCTCGAAGATGAGCAGATCACGATGTGGGAAACCGAAGACGAAGTCGTGGCCGCGCTCGACGGGAGCAACTGGGAGCGTTGCGGGCTGTGCGAATCGGGGGCGCTCTACTTCACCCCCCGCGAAGAGCTGAAGTAGCAAACGCCAGGCCCCCGGGCCGGGAAGCGAGTCATCGATGGTCGAACTGTGGCATCCCCAGCGGAAGCTGGGCGGGGCCTTCTCCGTGGACGAATGCGCGCGCCGCCTCATGCACTACCGCTACGCGGAAGTGGAGATGATGCGCGCCCTGCTGCAGTGGATCGCCACGCAGCCGCAGGTCCATCACAAGGTCGAGTTCGGGCCCATCGCCTACCAGGACGCGCAGCACGCCGACATGCTCGGCAAGCGCCTCCCCGAGTTGCGCATGACGGAAGGCGCCGAGGGCCCCTACCCCCTGATGACTTCCCCGAAGATGGACCCGCCCAACGAGGAGTTCCGCGCCTTCATGGAGGAAGTCCAGGACCAGGAGGACCCGGTCCTGCGCGTGATGGGGATCTTTGGCGTCCTCAAGCCCCACCTCGCGACGCACTACCTCTATCACATGCGCGCCACCGACCAGGTGGTCGACTCCCCCACCGTGCGCATCCTCAAGTTCATCCTCATCGACGAGGAAGAGCACATCCAGTGGGGTCGAGCGCAGATCGAGGAGCTCGCCGACACGCCGAAGAAGCGCCGCCACGCGAACGAGTGGCGCATGCACCTCGAGGAGATGCTGACCGAGGCCGGCGGCGTTATCGGCATCCGCGGGAGCGACGACGAGGAGTGACCTACGTCATCGACAAGGCGCTCTGCATCAACTGCGGCTACTGCCGCCGCGTGTGCCCCACCGAGACGATTCATTACTTCGACACCGACGACTTCATGCACACCATCTATGCCGAGGAGTGCATCGATTGCAACGCCTGCGTGCCCGTCTGCCCCGTCGACTGCATCGCCTACGATGACACCAACGTCCTCAGCGGCGAGGCCCTGGAGCAGGCCCTCGCCAAGGCGCGCGAGTGGGCGCGCAAGCGAAACCAGGACGACTTGCTGAAGGAACTTGCTCCGCGCGCCAAGTTCCGCCCCTCGGTGATGCCGGAGAAGGCGCGCCGCGGCGCCCGCAAGGACTAGGGGCGCCATGGCCCTCAAGATCATCTCGGGCTGCATCAACTGCGGGAACTGCCGCCACGTCTGCCCCACGGACACCATCCGCTACTACGACACGCCCGACCTTCAGCACACGATCGAGCCCTCCGGCTGCATCGACTGCAACCTCTGCATCGACGCCTGCCCCGTCGAGGTCATCGAAGTCGACAACGCCTACGTCCACGACCCGGAAGAGCTGGCCGCCGCGAAGGCGCTGGCCGCCGATGTCTGGAAGGAACGAGGCGCCCTCATCCAGACGGTGTTGAAGGTGATGCGTCAGCGGAACGCGCGCTGGGCGCGGGAGCGCGAGGACCGTCGCGACGACCCCGACCGCTACCGCAGCGGCAACCGCCTCTCCTAGCCTCACACCAACTGACGAAAGCGCACCCGGCGCTATACTGCTAGTCCGGTAGGCGCGTTCGTCTAGAGGCCTAGGACACCGCCCTTTCAAGGCGGAGATCGCGGGTTCGAATCCCGCACGCGCTACCAAGCTATACGAAATCGAGAACCTTCGCCCTGACCTTCACCTTAGCGCTGTAGGTCGTCTGAACGGTTGTGTGCCTTACGGGACAGCCCTGCGCCAGATTTCTTTCGACAGGGAAGAGGTCTCAGGCGTCATCCCGACTGGTTTGGAGAGGCAAGTTCACGGTGAGTGGCCATCCTCCAGGTTCCAGACCCCGGATTGATCCGTTGGCGGAGCGTCTTGGCGCTAATCCCGCCCAATACCTGATTCGCGAAGTTTGGTGTTGCCCAGTTGGAAGGAAGCGTCGAGTACGAACACGTAGCGGCAGTTGTTGCGCCAGCACGTGACCTCCGCACCGGCACCGCAGGAGGGCGTGTGCGCGGAATCAGCCGATCGAGTCGCTAGCGCTTCGGCGGGTTGTTGCCTCGTCCGCCGCCGGAGGGCTTGCCGGTCGTGCTCGGCGCGTTGGGCGGCCGGCCGCCGCCGCTCTTCCCGCCTTTGCTACTCATTCTCGGTGTTTCGGTCATTCCATCGCCTCGCTCATGCGAGCTGATGTTCCGGCCAGGCGGTCCCGACCTTGATGCTCGCTCGCACGTCGATCCTAAGTTGATTGCGACAGAACGCAAAGCGAAGACCTCGGAAGCGGATAGCACCGCCCGACGCCACGGCAATCCCACACACAAGGCATCATGGTCAACGCTCGCAGACTGCAGGCAGCATCAGGCCGGCGTGTGACGCTCGAGAATGTCGTCGAGTGGACGCGCAGCGACGGCCTCGACGGGGCCTCGGCGGCGAGGAGCGCCGCGAGTTGCTCGACTTGCTTATCTGGGACGTGACGATCGGCGGTGGGAACCGCGCGACGCTCACGCTGGCCATCCCGGCCGACGCAGAGTTAGTGCCGATTGCGGAACCAGAGCCGACTACTCTGTCTACACGATGAGGCAGGCGTCACGTCGCTCCTGGCGCATCGGCCAGACCGAGCCCGTCCAGGTCGTCTTCATGGCCTACCGGAACACCCTGCAGGCCGAGGCCCTCAAGCTGGTGGCGCAGAAGCTCCAGTCATCGCTCGCCGTCGAAGGCGAGCTGCCCGAGGACGGCCTCGCCGCCTACGGGGACGACGGTGATGACCTGATGCTTGCCCTGGCGCGGAAGATCGTCGCGGGCGAGGAGGATGCCGGCTCGGTCGAGTCGGTCTTCGCCCAGGCGCAGCAGGTCGCGGCGGAGGCCGAGGCACTGCTGGTCGACGAGGGCTGGCAGGCGCCCGAGCCCGAGCCGCTTGCAGCAGCCGTCACCCTCAAGGTGGCTGCGGACGACGGCGTTGATGAAGATGGCGCGCCGCAGCGGTCGCTGTTCTCATGGGCGGAGTTCCTGGCGGACACCGAGGAGCGGGTGCCGCGTCGCGGCCGCCGGCCGGACGAGGCACCCACGCTCTCGCTCTTCGAGTGGGCGTTGGAGCGCGAACAGCAGGGGGAGATGGTCGGCGCAGCCGGCTGACTCGCCCCAGGACCGAAGTGGGGAGGCCGTCAGGGCGACGGCCTCCCCCGACGTCCCTTTGGGTGGCCCTTCTCACGTTAAGGCGGGCAGCCGTGGGTGACCTTGCAGCCTGAGGCGCGGATTCCCACGCAGAGTCAACAGTCTTCGAGGCAAACCAGTACCCTCCCGAGGAGTCCCACTCTGGCACTCGAGGAGTAGTCGCCGAATTGGCAGCGCAGTTGAACGACCGACCAGGCCTCGGGGTCGAAATTGCCCCGCGGAACGACGTTCCCCCGGGATGGGGCGGACCGGTGGGTAGACGTTGATCTGGCACATTCGGCCCTTAGGATGCGCGGCTCGGGAGGTGAACCATGCAAATCCAGAAGGGGCACAACGCGCAACTGAGGGGGGCCGTCCGATCCGGGTGGATTGGGCTTCTCCGCGGGGAGTCTGCGGGCTCGATCATGGACCGGTCTCTCGAGGCCTTGAATGAAGAGGGCTACAGGGTCGTGTTCATCATTGAGGACCGATGGTCACTGGGACGGCACCTCCAAAATATCGTAGTTGGCATCCTCACGCTCGGATTCGTCCTCTACAGCCCTGGGTACCTAATCATTGCGGAACGTGGTGACGCCTAATCGGTTGCCAGCCCCAGGGCTTTTGCATGAAGCAGCAGGCGGTCCGTCGCCGTCACACGTCGGCGACGTTCGCCGCTGTCGTGTTCCGGCTGTGCACCAGTCCCGCCCGCGCGTCCGTGCCCATGTGACACAACCCCAGGCGGGTGCTCTACTGGATGTGGTCCACGAGGTTCGTCGGACCTAACCGTTTTGGGAGTTTCATTTGGCAACCACCATTCACTTCATTGACGTCGGTCAGGGCAACATGGTGCTAGTCCAATGTTCCGACGGCACAAACTTCGTTATGGACTGCAACATTACCGATGCCAACAAGGACCGCGTCCTCAATTATGTGGCAAAGCAGATTGGCGAAAAGGGTAGACTGCATGCATTCATCTGCACTCATCGGGACGCCGACCACATGAGAGGCGTACGCGCTCTGCATACTCGGTTCCCCATCGGGAGCGTTTGGGATAGCGAGTACCCCGGCACGACTACCGACAGCGACGAGTACCGAGCATACATGCAACTACGTAGGGACGTGGGCACCAAGGTGATCAAGAAGCAAACCAAGAGGGACTTCGGGTACACGCGACTCCGTTACTTTAGTGCCAAAGACGACAGGTTGCCGAAGAATGCCAATGATCAGGGAATTGTGGTCAAGGTAGAGGAGTTGAACCTTGCCAAGTCGAAGGGCCTGAGCAGCACGATCCTGACCGGTGATGGGAGCTACGCAACGTGGAAGGACGGGATAATGAAGGACTACAGCAAGGATGACGTGTCCTGTAGCATCCTGATGGCGGCCCATCACGGCTCCCTAGATTTCTTCGACGACCCCAACGACAGCCGCCACTATTACACAAGTCATATGCAGGCGATAAAGCCCGCGATGGTAGTTGTATCGGTGGGGGATAACAACTTTGGCCACCCGGACAGTAAAGCTCTGAAACTTTACCGGGAGTACGCTACAGGATCAGACAAGGGCAACAAGGTCTACAGGACGGACCAACAACATAGTATGAAGCTCGTCCTCAAGTCTGCAGGAGGCTGGAGCCTCAACACCAACCAGTAGATGTTGCCATTCGCCGACCTCTACACCTTCCGTGCCCGCATTCAGCCGGCGCTTGCCGTCGCCTTGCCGCTGGGGTTCCTGATGTTTGCCGTCCTTCCAGGCAATCACTTCTTCGTGACGGCGTTCTTTGGGCTCTTGAGTGCAGCTGGCGGGACAGCCGTTCTTGCCCAGTTGGGGCGTGATCGCGGGCGCAAAAAACAAGGCGAACTTTGGGACGGGTGGGGTGGTGCGCCAACAACCCGTTTGCTCCGGCATCGACAGATTCCCGGCGACATCACCATGTCGTCCGAGTTGCGCCAGCGAGTCGAGGAGTGGTGGAGTCAACCGCTTCCCACCGACCTAGAGGAGGTGGCCGACGCCGAGTCAGCTGACGCTCGATACGAGGAGGTCACGCTGGCTCTCATTGCGGCCACCCGCGACAAGTCACGGTTCCCGTTGGTCTTTGCCGAGAATGCCAACTACGGGTTCAGGCGCAATATGTGGGGGCTTAGGCCGTGGGGATTGGCCATTGCGGCCTCACTCGCCCTAGTGGCGTGGACGTTGTTCGCGCTAACCGTTTGGGGACGGCCTTGGCCGGACCCGTGGTGGGACGTCCTGGTCAACCCCGACAGCACCGCCGTGATCCGGCTTGCGGTAGCAGTCGCCAATTCAGGCTTCGCGGTTTTCTGGTTGTTCTGGGTGAAGCCATCGTGGATCAAGCCTGTGGCCGAGGCATACGCGATGCAACTCATGGAATCGGTTCGGTCGCTGGGAGGGGACTGACCCACCGCCATCAACACAGGTGAAACTGCCTTGTGCCCGAAACAGCCCTCTCTTCTCTGGCGGACATCGGACAGTAGGAAGGTAGCAAAGGGCGCTCGGCGTGAGCCGAGCATCGAGCACCGATGCAGTGGCCCACAGCCCCATGGGAAGCACCACTACGAGGGCTGACTGCACCCGCGCCCTAAACGTGTACTGGTCAAGTGGGGCCATGGGGGCCTTGTTGACTTGTTACTGGCGACGGCACGGGCTGTCCTTACTCTAGCGGTCTTCCGCCGTTGTTAGATGCCAACTAACGTCACGCTCGCCGACAATCAGGAAGGCGGCCGGTGAACCGTCAGACGCCCTCAGGTCAAACAGGTAAGAGAGGGCATCCCGGTCATCGGGGCTTGGGGAGACCCCTGCGCCATCAGGGTGGGAGTGCCACTCGCCGATGTAGTCGATTGCGTCACCAGTGGCTTCGCGAATCCTCGCCACTTCGGCGGCAAGACCTCGCGTGCCGCGTATGTAGCTGGTGGGCCACTCTTCGCTGTCGGGCGGAGAAGGCAACGCATCGGCCACGTACACGATGTGTCGCTGCGCATCTATGGTGCCTAGTAGCACGCCGCCAGTCTCGTTTGGCAGGCGCTCACGCCTGTGTTCCGCAACCCGAGCAAGAAGGGCCTCATCGGCAACAAGCCGCCACGCGCCGAGCTGTTGCTCAGTCATATTGGAGGTGGGCACGTCGACCCTCGAGACGGTGAGGTTGGCTGGATCCGCACGGAAGACTGATATGGAAGCACTTGGCTGCTCCGCCACTTGTCTCACAAGCCCCGCCGCTATTGAAGCGTGAAGGCTCACCAACTCTTGGGGCATCACGAAGCTGACATCCCGGCACGTCTGGCCGTAGCGAACTTCTTCGTTCGGCCGCCGGAGGTGCCCCGCAAGATCGGGCTCCTTGGAGAGGCTCCTGTAGTACTGCATTTCAAGGGAATCCAGTCGCAATTCCCGAGCCACATCTTCGGCGAGGACAACGAGATCCGTGCCACTCGGACTGAGATAGGCTGAGATGCGCCGCGCATTCGAATCGAAGTCGTGCACAAGAGCCCGCGCCGTTGGCACGCTCGCGGACATGTCGAGGATCAGATCCGCGGCACCCAAGGCTTCGCCGAGCTGGTTGGCCGACGCCCCGGGGTGGAGGACATTCGTGACAATCGGGTCCGCAAGTGGATCCTCGGAGACGACACCGTTAGCAATGACAGCCAGCATGGAAGCTTTCGCCATGCCGACGCAGAAGCTCGGCAGCGCGTGCCGGGCCAGGTTGTGAGGCAAGAGATGGTCCTCATCCACGTATGTCCACTGTCCCCAGCCAGCCCGAGCCAGGTTCAGACAGACCTGAGAGCCCAGGGAGCCGACGCCAACAGCGACGACCTTCAGGACGGAGTTACCATCGACTCCGTTGAGGGCCGAAGCCGCGGCTCGCGACAGTCTGTGAACGACGTTCAGCATCGAGAGTTCGACCGAACCCCCGCGCCGCGAGGTGTCCGGAACCAAGACCCTCCCTAAGGCATCTCCACGCTGCTCCCATAGGTCGATCTCGAAGCCGACCTGAGCAACCGTCTCTTCGGTTCTGAAAGCCCGAATTTCAAGGGTTTCCTCCGAGGCACCCTCGGATCGGGCCTTAGGAATGACGAGTAGAAGAAGGAGGCGCTTGTCGAGCAGGTCGGTGCGCTCGCTCCAGTGGGCGAATCGCTCGCGCAACTGAGCTATCAGGTCGTCGCCGTCTTCCGCCAGTAGATCATGTAGTTCGGCTAGGTTGTTCGGCGTACGTCGGATGACCCCAGCGGTACGCGGTTCTGCCCTAGCAGCCATGATTACGAATTCGAGGTCGGCATCTCCATCCGAGCCGCCACCCGTCTCAGCCAGGAAGACGCGACTTCCGCCTTCAGTATCGTGCTCCCTCGTCCAGACGCCGGTTGGCTGGTCACGGTGGGCATCCTCGATGGCAGCATGGCTCAGGACTAGCGTGTCGCGGGCGCGAAGAAAGATCGGCTCAAGAGGTTGATCTGGCTCGTGAAGCTCGCCTCGAGCGGTTCGGGCCAACCACTCACGAAGTCGCTCCAAGTAGGCTCCGGCGCTCCACCGAAGCTTCAGAACATCCCAAGGCTCTTCGTACAGGCAGAGGCTCTTGGGGGTGTCGCCGGCACGCAGGTTGAGGTGAGGCACTTGCGGGAAGTCGGTTCGAAGCGCCTCGACCTCCGGGTAGTTCCGGTCGTCAGTCAGAAATGTGACTGCGAGAGGCTCATGCCGGCGAATGTCATGGAGAGGTCGCTGCGGTAGTTCGACTTCCACTTCCAACACGAGGACATCGCCGTCAAAGGCATCGGTCCGGCGACGGCACTCCACCAGACGCACATACGGGGGCGACACGGCGCCAATCAGCTGCGCGACATCTCGGGCCCTCTGGACGGTAAGTTCGTCTCGGTCGATGGAGTCCCCGGGCGGCGGCGGCGTTGCCAGCACTTAGCCGGCTCGGTGAGCTGGCTGTGTAAGGGCCGCGCCACTCCTCCGAGTGCGCTTGCTCAGTGTGGCGCCCAGCTGGTCGATATAGACCACCAAAGCCTCTGGCGACGACTCTGACGGGTGCTCCATGGTTACCTTGAATTCGCCATCAAGCTCGCTGGCGACATCGATGTAGTACTCAGCGGCTTGACGGTGAGGAGGCTGGTCTGTGTCGTCATCCGGGATAGGGTCGCTCGAGGATACCAAGAGTCCGCCACGGGCCCCCTGCTCCTCGAACAGCCATGCAACCTCCGGAACTGGTTCGGTCTTGTCCCTCCCCTTCTCTGGGCCAAGGGACAGATACGAGCAGTGATGCGGAACCTTGAATACATCCCACTCAAGGCGGCTCTCGTTGGAGTGCCGCTTGGTTGTCGTCACAATCCTCGATAGCTCCTCGTGCGGTGCGTCTCCGCCAAGGATCACCCGGGTCTCCTCGCTTCCTGAAAGAAAGGTCGCCTGAAACACCAGGGACTTGGAGTTGCGGTCGACGAGCTTCCCATCTTCGCGGTCGGCAAAGGGCGAGTGCGAGAAGAACTCGACTCCGTCCTCTTCCTTCGAGAAACCCGGGACGAGTTGCCCCGCGTCGGTGATCAGATGTTCCCGCGAGGCTACCGTCAGACCCTGCTCATCAAGCCAGTCCTCAAGGGCAGCAGTTCGTGAGAAGACCCGTATGCCCTTGCCTTCCTTGAGACGGTGGCGTGCCTCGGCTTGAACGATTCGGCCCTCGGTGCTCAGATTGTCCCTGCTTTCGGTGATCGCAGCAGCGGGTACCCAGAGATCCTCGATCTTGACGCGATCGCCGTCTTGGTACTTCTTCGCATGATCGAGATAAAAGAACCCCGAGACGCCGACAATGTGGTCTTCATCGAGGTGGGTGAGAGCCAGGACATCCACACTATCTCGGCCGAGTTCGTCCAGGCGGTCCCGGACGGCTCGCGAAAGGTCAATCCGTGGGTCATCAGGGTCGTCTTTGGTCCGGGTGTCGGCAAAGTCAATGAGAAGCGGCCGATCTTCGGCCAGTTCGACCAGACAACTGTCAGCGTTACCTAGTGGGTAGAATCTGAGCGTGTGATTCATTGCGATGCCTCCGCCGTCGGGTATCGGTCAGGGCTGGCGGTACCTGCCGTTAGGCGTTGCGGGATCGTAGCAGGATCATACTTCGGGTGATAGAGAGGCTTGCCTTCACATTCAGTCTTTCACTGAAGCCAAACTGTTATGGTAGCCTTCATGTCGGAGTAACAGTGGGGCATGAGAGTTCAGTTCGGAAACGAGAGCCTAGCTCAGTGCTTTCGCGAGGAAGCGTTGGCCGTTGCGCGCTGGGGGCGCGACGTAGGCACGCAGTACGTCTTCGTCCTGACCTTTCTCACCTGTATCGACCAGGTCGCCGACCTAGCCAGATTTGCTTTCCTCGACGCTTCGGTCCAACCCAAGCCAGAAGGGACACACTGGACAGTGCGCCTGACGGACACCTGGCGGCTTCGTCTCGAAGTCGCTGAAAGGGGGAGGGCGCTGTTCATCGCAGAGGTGATCCCAAGTGACTGACTCCCCTCAACACATCGAAGTTGGGCGCGCCATCGCACCGGGCGACTACCTCCGGACTGAGCTGTCTGCGCGGCACATGAGCCAGAGTGAGCTTGCGCGCCGGATGGGGCGCCCGGCTCAGGTTGTCAGCGAGATCATCAATAGAAAGAAGTCCCTAACCGAAGAGACCGCCCTCGAACTGGAGCGCGTGTTGGGGACACCCGCTGCGGTGTGGGTGCAACTCGAAGCCCGGTTTCAGCTGGCTCTCGCGCGGGATGCCGAGATACGGACACTCCAGACACAGGCTGAGTGGCTACGTCACTTTCCAGTACGAGAGATGGAACGCCGGGGCTGGCTTCCTTCCGGGCAGGACACTGCTGAGAGAGTGCGTGCGCTGCTCCAGTTCTTCGGCGTAGCTTCCTTCTCAAATTGGGGTGAGTATGAAGAGACGCTGGGTTTCCGGATCACCGGGGGTGCCAAGGTTGACGCCGGGGCCCTTGCAGCATGGGTCAGGCAAGGGGAACTTGCCGGCGCCGCGGTCCAGACGGCCGAATACAATGAGGCGTCGTTTCGTCGAGTCCTTCAGCGTGCCCGTAGTCTGACCAAGCATCCTCCGCAAGAAGCATGGACAGAGTTGCGGCGCCTGTGCGCATCTGCGGGTGTCGCAGCAATTGTGTTGCCCGAGTTCCCCAAGATCGGCGCGAACGGAGTTGCACGGTGGCTCACGCCTCACAAGGCTTTGATCCAATTGAATCTCCGCTATAGGTGGGCCGACATCTTCTGGTTTACCTTCTTCCACGAGGCCGCTCATGTACTCATGCACGAGCCTCGCCGGGTCATCGTCGAAATTGAGGGGAACCCAAGGCGTGACCTGAGAGAAGCCGAAGCGAATCACCTAGCCGAGGAAATACTCATCCCGTCGGCTGTCTGGGAGGACTTCGTCCTTGGGTCAGACTTCAGGCCACAAGCGGTGACGGCCATAGCCACTTCCCTCAATATTCACCCAGGCATTGTGGTCGGCCGGTTGCAGCATCAGCAGGCCGTACCTTGGCACTCAAAGCTGAATGCGCTGCGCTCTCGCTTGGCCTGGGTGGAGGATGATCAAGGCTGACGTGGCTACCCCCCAGCCCCGTTGCGTCAGTCGAAGCTACGTCGCCCCTAGAATTTTTGCTTCGGTGACGATGGGCGCGCATATCGGATGCGACGCAGGAAGGTAGGGGCGCGGAGGTGTGCTTGTCATCTACGGATTGAACAAGACTGCCCAGACCTGAAAGGGGTAGAGCTCCGCAACGAGAACGCAATCACGCTGGGCCTCAACCCCGAGGGCTGAGAGGCGAGGGCTCTGGCGACGGGGAACTCCACGATGGAAGTGGGGGCATGGTTTCACTCGCCGCGTTCGTCAAGGGTGCTAGGCGGGCTCGGGTTAGATCAGGTGTAGGGTCAGGCCCGTTCCGCCTATCTCGACCTCACGTTCCTAGCAGTACTCTCCGCCCAGGTGCCTCGTAAGCCGGCGAGCCTGGTTGATCCGCTGCCAACACCCACGCGACCATCGAGTTCCATGCCGGCATCCGTCAGCTAGCCGGCGGTTGCCACTGTTGGCTCAAGGCCCTATCTCACCCGCATAGGCGCCTTCGCCACGAACTCTCCCGTGGCGGGTCGCCCACCCTTCGAGCGAATCCCCACCACCCTTACCCAGATCCCCTAGAGTCGCACGATGCGCAACCACCTCATACGTGCGCGAGGGTGGCTCTCTAAGGCCAGAGATCGCCGACTTCGCGTCAGAGCGCTAGCCGGTTGGAACGGGTGGACTGCCGTCACGACCGCTGTGGTGCCCGCCACAGCGATCGCTGTCGTGCTCGCCTTCGTTGCAGCGCTCTTCCTGCTTCCACCTCTGATCGCGCCCGAACTCCCTGACGCACGGGACCAGTTTGAGGTTCAGGATCGGGCGCGACTCACGATCGCAACCATCATCGGCGGCGTGATACTGCTGGTCGGCCTGTGGGTGAACTGGCGTCGCGTCAGCGCGCTGGAGAGACAGGTCGTTACTGCACAGCTCGGCCAGATCACCGAGCGGTTTACGAGGGCGATCGATCAGCTGGGCGCGGTGCGATCCGACAACGTGGTTGCACCCGAGATCCGTGCAGGTGGTGTTCGCTCCCTCGAGCGAATCGCCGGAGAGTCTGAGGATGACTTCTGGCCCATACTGGACATCTTGAGCGCCTACCTTCGTTCCGTTAGCCGCGCTCCTGATGCCGACCACTGGGATGAACTCGCGCCCCTGGCACAGGAGATTCACCAGCGGATGGACGTGGCGTTCACGATCGAGGCGATCACGCGTCTGTGGCCCACAGAGCGAAGGGCGAACCAAAGACCGCTCAACTTGGCGGGCGCATTCGTTCCGCGAGTCATGCTCGGTGGGAAGCACCTCCAGGGCGCAGAACTCGCTCGCGCGCACCTCAAGGAGGCCTATCTGGAGGACAGCAATCTTGAAGGTGCCCGCCTCAATGGGGCAAACCTCGAGAACGCTTCCTTGGGAGGCACAAAGCTCTGGGCTGCGAGCATCGCAGGTGCGAACCTTGGTGGCGCGAGCCTCGTACGCGCAAACCTCCAGGGGGCGTTTCTGCGAGAGGCTGACCTTGACGGCGCAATGGTCTGGGGGGCGACCCTGGAGAATGCGAACGTGAGTCTCGCGAACCTTCAGCACGCGGACCTCGGGGCGGTGAATGCCGAGGGAGCCAACTTCGGGGGCGCCAATCTCCATGGCGCGAATCTCCGACGCGCGAAACTCAGGGTTGCGATCCTTCGGAACGCCGATCTCCGAAACGCGAACCTATGGGAGGCCGACCTCCGTGGCGCGCTCCTCGACGGTGCCAAGTATGGCGAGCAGACGCGGTGGCCGGAAGGGTTTAGCCCGCCTGTCACCGCCGAGCGATCCGACTGACGCGGGTGAAAGTCGGGTTTCCGCTGTCGAGGCGGTACGATAGGAGCGGCGCGCCGGAGGATCAGCCATGACCACAACTGTGAAGGCCACGTACGCCAACGGCGTATTCACGCCCCAAGAGCCCGTCGACCTCGAGGAGGGCGCGGAGGTCATGGTCTCGATGGACGGCACACCGCGTGAGTCGTCGGGGACGGGGGAGGAAGACGGAGCCTCCCTCCTGGACCTGATCGAGGAGCTGCACGCGTCGGCGCTAGTCGGTGAGCCGGACGACCGGCCCGCTGACCTCGCCGAGCACTACAAGCACTATCTGTACGGCCACCCCAAGGATGAGGTTCCGTGAGCGAGGTCTTCGCCGACACCGGGTACTGGGCAGCGTTGCAGGACAGTCGGGACAGGCTGCACGAGAAGGCACTCGCTCTGACGCGCGGGCTTGAATCTCGCCGCATCGTGACCACCCAGATGGTGCTGGCCGAGGTTCTCAACATGTTTGGGAGCCGAGGGGAACAGCAGCGGCGCCTGGCCGGCGAGGTTGTCGAGCGAGCGGAGCGCAGTCTGGACGTCGACTGATAGCTCCTCTCGGGCCAAGTCGGCACCATCTCCCGGCGGGACGCCGGGCTTCCCATCGGCTCCGTTGACCTGTAACCCCACCACCTTCTCATGGAACACCAATCCGTTCTCACCAACCGCGAACTAGCCACCGTCATCCTGCTTGGTGCTCTTGCTGCCTGGGCACTGATGTCCAGCAATCGTGCTGCGGTACTCCGCAGCACGGGCTCCGTCCTTGCGACCCTGAACAGGCCGAAACTGTCGGTGCCAATAATCCTCTACATCGGGTTTATCACGGGATTGCTTGTTCCAGCATCCTGGGTGGGGCTGTGGGAGTCGGACCTCGTCGGCGCGACGGTACGCTGGGTGCTCTTTTCAGGACTAGGGCTTCTGTTCAGCCTCAATGCGGCGATCGATGAACCAGGCTTCTTCAGGCGTGCGTTCCTTCGCATGCTGGCAGTCGTGGCAGTAGTCGAGTTTCTTGCCACCCTCTCTTCATTCCCGCTCTGGGCAGAAGTCCTCGGCCAACTGTTGGCCGCTATGGCTGCTGTCATAGCCGTCCAGGCGGGGACGTATCCGCGCGCGGCGCGGACCGCGAACGGTTACCTCATCTTCTTCGGGCTAGCAGCGCTTGCGTGGGGTGTGTGGCAGGTGGTCGATGACTGGTCCCTGATCGACCGCGGCTTGCTCTTCCGAGAGTTCCTCCTGCCGATCTGGCTCACTCCCTTTGCGCTGCTCTTCGTCTTTGGCTTTGCGGTCGTAGCAGCCTACGAGAAGGCCTTTGTGCGAATGCGGTTTGGCGCGCGCGATCAATTCCCACTCGCCAGGCAGCGCCTCGCGTTAGTGCTGAGGTCAGGTATTTCTCTCTCACACTTGCGACTTGTCGCAGGTCGCGAACCATGGATTGCCAACGCCAGCGGACTCCGTGAGAGCTGGAACAGAATCGGAGAGGTCAAGCAGGAACGTCGGGAACAGGCCTTGACTGACGCGGCAGCGGCGCGGCGCCTCATTGAGAATGCTGGGCGAGTTGGTGTGGATGGGGACGGCCGGCAACTCGACCGGCGAGAGTTCTCCGAGACGCAGCAAGCGCTCCGGTCGTTGGCCGTCGCCCAGATGGGCTGGTGTAACCGCGATGGCAGGTACCGCGAGGATCTTCTTGAGATTCTGGAGCCCACGTTCGGGCTCGATGGCCTACAGGGGCCGTCCGGGATCACGATGTACGTGGCTCCTGACGGGCAAGGTTGGTATGCCGAGCGGCAGACAATCACGGGGCACTGGTTTGCCATTGGCGCGGCTGGCCCTACACCTGACCAGTGGCTCCTTGACGGACCAGAAAGACCGTCCGGATTCCCGGCTGAGCCGGAGTGGGATCATTGGGGAGGCGGCAGCCCCTCTCTGAACTGGGACTAGGCGCGGGGCGACGGCGCCCTTGAGCGTGGCCGGCCACTGCCAGGGTGGGCCAGCGCAGAAGGGCCACTTCTCATGCCGTTGGGAAGCTACCCGCCGCGAGATCGTCCCCCAGTTCCGTGACGGCTACACCGACTTCGCCGCGGTTGGGACGAAGCCATGTGCGCCGCTTAGGGCTGGGATATTGGTGAGATCACAGAACTGGGGGGATACTCGCTCGCGAACCCCCGTCAGGGGAGTCGCATACGGGCAGTGGAAGGCGAGTGTCTTAGACGGCAACGACCTTCGCTTTGATTGCCACTTCCTACCGCACCCGTTACCTGATGTATGTGCGACCTGACCAGGGAGGCATCTACCTGCACGCTAGCCCGGCACAGTTCGCTGACTTCTTCCCACCGCTCACGGAAGGCGAAGTGACCGCTGCCATCGGCTCCTTCGAGAGTGGTGCTGCGTACCAAGCTGCCGCCGATGTGGGCTTCGAACTACGGAATGCCCGCCTGCGGCCTCTATGAACCGCCCAAGGACTCTAGGCCACTCACCCAAGCATCGAAACGCGGGCACTCCGCACGGACCCTCGGCAATCCCATTTCCTGAGCAAGAAGGGGCCCATAGGTACGCTTCCGGTAGCTGGGCACGATGCCCGCGATCCGCTTGCTCGGTGCAGTCTCCCGGTCATCGTTGATTTCCTCAGGAGTCGAGAAGGCAGCACGCACGTCGCGCAACGCGTCGATTACCTCGACCCGAACGCCGGGCAGGATTCGGAAGGCACCGACCTCGGAGAACAGCAGCCCTTCGAACTCGTGGCGCTGAACGTAGGAGAACACCCGGGACGGATCGGTCGCGATTCGGGCGTGGACCTCTTGGTCGATTCGCGCCTCTAGCTGGTCGACGGTTTCGCCTTCTTGTCTGCGGCGAAACCCATAGAAGTCGACGAGGGACGTCACGTAGTCGAAGTTCCAGTGGAGTCTGACCATCTCGGGAACAAGGCGCTCTACGCTGATGTCCCCGCCCCGTCTGCCAGGCTTGACAGGTATCGCCACGACATCTGAGTCGATCAGGTGGCGCGCCAGCAAGGACTTGATGAACTCTTCCTCAGTCTCACCCTCAACGACGATGGCGAGTCGGATCAAGGGCGCCCGCCCAGCAGGTTCTTCTGCCAGAGCTCGCCCGTGGTGAAACTGTCGTCAAGCCACGTCTGGTAAGAGTCCGGGTCGAGACGCCGAAACACCGTCTCGCCTTCGTCCAATTCCAGCACGACGACTTCGTCAAGGCCAAACGTGTCGACCAGAAGCGGAGATTGTGTCGCAGTGATGACCTGGCGCTGCTTGGCGAGGGCTTGGATCATGTCGCCGACCAGAGTGATGGCGGCCGGATGCAGGCCCAACTCGGGCTCATCCAGCAGGATCACGTCGGGGAGCATCTCCGACGGCAGGTTCAGAAGGGTGACGAGGGCGAAGAACCGCAACGACCCGTCGGACGTGAGATGAGCACCAAAGGTCTTATCGGTGCCCTTAGCCTTCCACCTGAGCAGCACCTTCCCGTAGGTCTCATCGATGGTAAACCGGTCGAAGACCGGCAGGATCCTCCCAATGTGCCGACAAATGAGGTCGAAGCGCCTGACGTCCTCGCGCTCTAAACGATAGAGGATCGCAGCAAGATTGCCGCCATCAGAACGCAGTCTGCTGTTCTCAGCGGCGTCCCATGTCTGCTTGAAGTTGGAGCCAGCCGAAGTGTCGTGAAACTGGTAGACGGAGCAGCTGCGGAGCAAGTTGACGATCACTGAGGCTGTCGTCGAGTTAACCTGGTCGATGCCGGACTGTGCCGCCTCGACGATCATGGCCTCCCGATGTCCGCTGCCCACCGACTGCCACGGTGCTTCCCCAGGCATCTCGCTGGCGTTGAATCGGAACCGCTCCTCGCTGAAGAAGAAGCGGTCGGGGGAGGCATGCGAAAGTGCAAAGTTGTAGTCGTTCGTGCCCCTCGCGGTTCGGAGCCTGATCTGCGCCTCCATGCGAGGCGTAACCCTGTTGCCCCGGTAGAGCTGGTCATCGGCCCCACCCTGCATCTCAATGAACTCACCGAGCCGGCGGGAGCGCAGCATCCAGCTCATCATCTCGAAGAAGCGTATGAAGTTCGATTTCCCGGAGCCGTTGGCTCCAATCAGGACGGTAGCGTCAGCCAGGTTCGACAGCTCGATAGCTCGAAGCGACCTGAAGCCCGAAATGCGTACCGACTCGATTCTCGTTGGTGTCACGGCTGCCGATTCCACACTCAATGGGTGTCGGTAACGTCCTTCGTCGCCCGTCTCTGGCACCCGCCCATCTTGGCGCAGCGGGCGACATGGCGTCCAGCTGTTGGTGCCTCGGCGATTGCCGCGGGAGACGGCCACCAGGGCCAGAGGAACCGAGGGGTGCGCCCGTTACCGGGAAGTCCTGACGTGGTCGAGCCGCGGCGGGGTGGCTGTCCGCATCCGGTGCAGCCCTGATGCCCCTGGGGTGAGCCACTTGGTGCTGGCGTGACTGACCGCGCGGGTCGGATTGTGACGTAGGCAGTGTCGGAGCACAGTAGTGTAGACCTACCCATGGGGACGCGAACGTCGCGAGCACTTTGGTCGACGGAGCGACGCCGACCCATCCCTCAGAACGCGAGCTCGACGTAGAACCGAGCGCATCCCATTTCGCACGAGCGGGTCGTCAAGCCGACACTCCGGTGGTAGAAGGGTCTATCGCGACTCTCGGCTGACGGAACGCGGCGACGGCCTCGGTGACGGTGCACTGGTCGGCCTCGGACTAGGCACTCGCCGGAGCTGCTCAGGAGCTAAGGGTCGAGGGGGCGCTGTGCCCGGCGCCCTCCGGTACGAGGGATGCCCCGCCCCGACTTGTGCGGCGTGCCGCGACGCGAGGAGGGGGCAAACTCACTCCCCACGTATACCGCAGCGTTTGGTTCGGATTGGAGGACCGAGTAGTCCGTCTCCGCCCACACGATCGTGGGGAACTCCACGAGGTCGAGGCCCGTCTGCACGAGGCGCGGGTGGCAGACGAGCACGTCGACGCCCTCCTCGTGTTGCCACTCCCTGGCGAAGGTCTGGCTGTACTCAGAACGGCAGATCCCAGGGCAAGGGCAGGCCGAGCGCATAGAGGATCGTGAACGTGAGTGCGAGGCCGAGCCGGCCCATCCCCCGAAGTGCATGACCGAGCGTCGGAGTTGCCCACGCGTTCCAGCCGTACGGAAGTACGGCCTCGTTCGCGACGTAGCTGACTAGGCCTGGCCCACGCTGAGGAATTCGCTCATCCGTCGCGACAAGGCCTTCCCGGCCCCAAGCGCGATACCACCACCTGAATTTGATCGGGCGACTCGTCGTGGCCAAGGGAATGACTCCCGAGAACGTATCCGTCGAAACGGGCTCAGCCTGCCGGAGGGCTGCATCGATCCGTTCGCGGCCGATGCAATAGGCGCTCAGCCCTTCGGTGACGACGGCGAAACCCAAGGCAGCGACGGCGATCCAATGCTCCCAGCCATGAACAGCTTCTTCAGGCATCGAGCAATCCTACGGGGTTGACGGCACAGACTCGGAGGCTCGCGCCCCCGGAAGGTCCCCTGGAAGGTTCAGGGGTGAACCCCCTTCCAAGCCCTGCCGCGCGAGGGCCGGATGTGGTCATCTGAGATGCACGTTTGCTGCCGAAAGGGGCCTCTTTGGACGCGCCCGACGTGTACAGGGAAACGACGGTTTGTCGCAAAGTTGCATATCCGTCCTGACCCCATGAAACAAGGCGTTTCCGGGAACCCCGGCAGGAAGCAAACCGTTTCTTCACGGACGTGCGGGTTCCACGCGCAATGCGCAACTTTGCACCCCCGAAGGGCAAGTGTGCAGAGCCCCCACACGCGGGTTTCGGTGGTCACAGGAGGGTAGACCGGGATGGATGTGGCGACGAACGGGAACGGGGCGGACCTGCACGACCAGCGGTTGATGGCGTCGCTGCGCGACCTGGTGCGGGAGAAGGGCCGCGCCCGCACGGCGGAGGCGCTGGCGGTCGATCCGCGCACGCTGGCGGCCTGCCTGAAACGGGGGAAGCCGTCCAGGCTGATGCGCGCGGCACTCGAGCGGAGGCTCGACGCGGGACCGGGGCAGAAGGATGACGCAGGCTCACTGGAGCGAGAAGCGCGCGTCCTCCGGGAAGCGGTCGCCGGTGAGTTGAAGGCGCAGCGGGAGGAGCAGTCCGAGGCACTGCGACGGCTCGAACAGCGGCTGGAGCGGCTGGAGTCCAGCCAGGACAGCAGGGAAGCACCACCGGCTCTGAAACAGGAAGCCATGGTCGGCGGCCCACCTCCGAGGGCGGCGAGGCAGAGCGACCAGGGCGTGGGGGAAGCGCCTCCACCCGACCCTGAGCCGGTGGTGGGAGGAGCCTCCCGGGCGACGGGACACCCGGACGCGGAGCCACGGCAGCTGCCGGAGCAGGCGAAGAAGTCCATGCCTGCAAGGCTGTACCCCGAGCTCGTGACCGAGGACCCTGCTCCCGACGACGAGGAGGTCTACGGCCAGGCGTGGCCCCTGGTGGAGGAGTGGCGCCGGCTGTGGAAGGCGCACGTGCGGCCGGGCAAGGGGCTGGGGTGGCTGAGGCGGGACGAGCGCATCCTGGAGCTGGAGGTGGCGATGCTGGAGGAGCACCGGCTGACGCTGCCCCCGGCGACGTTTCCGCAGCGCGGCGTCTGGCGGCACGGTCAGCTCGGCTGGCGCTGGGAGGCCCTGCGGGACGCGCGGCGGGCGCGGGCGTGGGGAGAGGCGCGGTACCGGGCGGGGCGGGTGCTGAGCGCCGCGCTGCTGCTGGGCCTGACGGCCTTCATGGTGCTGATCGAGCGCTCCTCGACGCCGGGTTGACCGGGACCACGGGCACCGGGTCGTCGCTGTCCGGGCCACCGGTGCAGTCCGACACGAGCAGGACCGGGGCAGCGACGAGAGCGGCCAGCGCCGCCGGTGATGGCCAGGCCCGCCAGCGCCACCCGCAGGAGACGCCCCGGTCCTGGGGCGCGGCCCTCGCATCTGGGTGGCCGGGGGAGCAGCCGCATCGACATGGGTCAGCCTCCAGTCTGGCGGAGCGGGAGGTTCGTAGCCACCTCTCGCACGAGGGCTGCGTGGCGGACGCGGGAGGGCGGGGAAGAGCGCCAGAACGGCCTCTGCTTAGGGTTCCGTGAAACTGGAACGACGACTTTGCCCGGAAGCGCCCGAAAGTCATTGCGCGCCCTGGAATCCTGTGGCGATACTCATCCTCGTTGTCTGGCTTTCCAGCGTTTCCCACTTGAGAAACCTGGGGGTCCCTTCCTCGGCCCGGAGAATCCAGCGGGATTGACCAAACGTCTCCCAACGGGTCACCAGCGAGGAAACCGCTGCGAAGCGGAGTGAGAAGCCCTTCGCCCGCAGCCCGGTCCAGCGGCACCTGGAGACCCTGGGGAAGGTGCGTTCCGCGCGCGACCTGCTTCCCCGGCCACCAGCCCGGCCCACCGACAGCAAGCACTCCACTTCATGAGCAACCGGGGGCTCTCCGGCGACTCTTCCGAGGCGCACGGGCGAGCCCTCGCCACGTCTTCCCGACCCGGTCCCCTGCGTTCGAACCGCGAGCGGCTCCGGGTCCAAGCCACGCTCCCCCGTTTCCCCGGTTCGCATCCGACCGTGGGCGGAGTGTGTCCAGCGACCGACGACCTCCGCGCCGGGGATGCCGGCACGGACCAGCCACATGCACGAAGGAGAAGCGCATGCGCATCACGGAACTCGTCACCGACACCATCACGCTCGCCACCCGCCTGGGGTGGCGCACCCGGCTGGCGTTCGCGGTCCTGCTCATCGGACCGCTGCCCCTGACCGGCGACCTGGAGCTCTTCGCGCTGAACGCGGCGGGCCTCGTCCTGGGAGCGCTCGTGCTCCGCCAGCTCATCCGACCGACCGAGAGGAACGTCACCAGCACCAAGAGGAGTACACGATGACCACGGCGACCAGCAGCATTCCGTTCACGACGACCTCACCCCGGCCCACCCTCGAAGACCTCGTGGACCGGCTCGTCGACAGCATCTTCCGCGGCGCCCCGGAGGCTCCCGAGCAGAGCCTCGCGCGGACCGTCCACGACGCCCGCAGGCTGCGGCAGGCGGGCGACCTCGACGGGGCGCTCGCGCTCCTCGCCGGCGTCGCCACGGCGACGCCGGAGCCCAGCCAAGCACGGTGGGCGTACGCCGAGTGGCTCGACCTCGCCCGCCGCCGCTTCGGCGGCAGCGGGGCGCTCGTCTACAGCCCCGACACAGGGAAGGCGGCCGTGCTGGCGCCCTGGGGCGATGGCCCAGCCCTGGAGGTCCTGGCCGTCCTGGGGTTGCGCTGGCTTCCCGGCAAGACCGTCTCGCGGCGCAGCCTGCGGGGCCTCCGGCCCCTCGACCGAGGGACATCGTGAGCGCCGCGGCTGCACCCGCCCCGGTCGACCTCGCAGCCCTGAAGCGCCGGCATCCGCTGGCGGAAGTGGTCGAGCAGGCGGGCGTACCCCTGCGGGGCAGGGGCCGCGTCCGCCAGGCGGTCTGCCCCTTCCACGCAGAACAGGAGGGCAGCTTCACGGTGTACGGCGACACCGAGCGCTTCTACTGTTTCGGCTGCGGCGAGGGCGGCGACGTCCTCGACTTCCTCCAGCGCCTCGAGGGCCTAAACCTGCCGGAGGCGATCCGGCGGCTCGAGGCCGCCCCGGCGCCGCCCGTCCGTTCTACGCCATCCAACCGCCCGGCTCCGCCACCCGCGGTGCCCCCGCGGGACCCGGCACTGCTGACGGCGGCGGCACGCCACTACGGCGGCGAGCTTCGTCGCAGTCGCGAAGCGAGGGGCTACCTCGCCTCGCGCGGCATCGGCCTGGAGGCCGCCATGAGGCTGGGCCTGGGCTACGCACCAGGTCACGGTCTGCGGCACTTCCTCGCGAGGGGTGGGTTCAGCCGCGAGCGGCTGCGGGACTCGGGTCTCTTCACCGGGGCGGGCGAGCGCTTCGCCGGCATGGTGACGGTCCCCGAGGTCGCGGGCGGGCGCGTGCGCTGGCTTGCCGGTCGGGCTATCGACGGGGAGCGATCGCCAAGGTTCCAGTCCCTGCCCGGCGCCAAGCCCGTGCTCGGGCTGGGGCGGCTTGGCCCTGCCCCGCCCTGGGCGGTCGTCACCGAGGGGCTGTTCGACTGGCTCGTCCTGGCGCAGTGGGGTCTGCCCGCCTGCGCTGCCCTCGGGACGCAAGGCCTTGAGCGCGTAGCCAACGCGCTCCGAGGTTGCCCGCGGGTCTTCCTCGCCTTCGACAACGACGAGGCGGGACGCGAGGCCACGGAGCGCCTCGCGGGCTTGCTTGGCCGCCGCGCCGCCCCCCTCGCCCTGCCCGCCGGCATCGCCGACGTGGCGGAGCTTGCCGCTTCGCCCCACGGCCGGACGGGCTTCGACCACCTGCTCGCACAGGCCGCCAGGGACGCCGTCTAGACCACCCCACACCGACCCCGGCTTGCACACGAGCCCGGCCCCCTTCCGGGGCCGGCCAACCTTCGCGTGCCTGCCGCCCATCCACACCGACCCTGGGAGTTCACGTGTGAACCCCCTCCCAAGCAGTTCCCGAACCGCACCGAAGGAGGTCCCATGACCGCTACCCGCCGGGGCTTGCCCCGCCCACGGGTCCCCACCAGGGAGACCCGCATCGAACCGATCACACACCACGAAGGAGAGCACCATGACCAACGGAACCACCGCCCTCGTCAGCCGCAACGGCTCCCACCCCGAGCCCGCTACCGGCGAAATCGACCTGCTGTGGGACGGGCTCCCGCCCGCCGTCACGCAGAAGCTGGGTGAGCCCCTCGACGAAGGCCTTGTCTCCTACCGCAAGGGGCGCAAGGGCCGCACCTTCGCCTACCTCGAGGGCCACGCCGTCATCGACCAGGCCAACTCCATCTTCGGCTTCGGCGGCTGGGGCTGGGAGCTGCTCGGCGACGTGACCGTCCGCGAGGGCGAGAGCGTCGACCAGAAGACGGGCGAGGCGAAGCCCTGGCGGGCCTACGCCGCGACCGTGCGGGTGACCGTCCCCGGGTCGCCGCCGCGCACCGATACCGGCTTCCACGCGGTCACGGACGAGACGGTCGAAGGTCACGAGACGGCCTTCAAGGGGTGCGTCACGGACGCGCTCAAGCGCGCCCTGCGGGGCTACGGCGAGCAATTCGGGAACGGCCTCTACGGCGACGGCGCCCCCGGCGACGTGGCCCCCGCGCTGCGCCGCACGATCGTCTCGCTGGGGCGCAAGCAGGGCTTCGACGAGGGGAAGGTGCGGGACGCCGTGCGCAGCCGCACCGGCAAGGAACTCGACGAGGTGCCCGTCTCCGAGCTGACGAGCCTCCTCGAGGCGATGGCCCGCAAGCTCCAGTCCTCCGACGCGGAGGATGAGCCGAAGGCCGCCTGACCATCACGCCCCGACGCTCCCGCGAGGGAGCGCCCACCACGGGCCCTCCCCTACAGGCGACCCGCCATCCATCCGCCCGGGTGCGGTCATCCCGCTACCCCCACCAATGACGCCAACCACCACCACACAGAGGAGATTTGAACATGTCACGCACCATCAACCGAGTCGAGCTGCTGGGCCGCGTCGGGACCGACCCCGACCTGAAGTACAGCCAGAACGGAACCGCCATCTGCCAGCTGCGGGTGGCCACCGACCGCCGCCGCCAGAACGGCGAGACGGAGGCCGACTGGCACTCCGTCGTCTGCTGGGGCAAGCAGGCCGAGGCGGTAGCGGAGTACGTCAAGAAGGGGAACCGCGTCTACGTGGCCGGCTCCCTCGCCCAGAACACCTTCGAGACGGAGGAAGGGCAGCGCATCCACCGCACCGAGATTCACGCCCAGGAGGTCATCTTCCTCGACTCCAACGGAAACGGGAACGGCCGCTCCGGGGAGCAGGAAGGGGACGCGGAGCCCGTCGCCGAGGCGGCGGGGCCCACGCCCTTCTAGGCAGACGCCACGAAGCGAACGCAGCACGGGGCCGTCCCTCGAAGGGGGCGGCCCCGCTCTCGTTTGAGAGGAGACACCCATGAAGGAAACCGTCAACGGGCCCGCCGCTCGGGCTGGCGACTACGACCGCCCCAACGCCCGCTTCGACTGGGAGGGGCAGCTTGAGGTGCGGGCATCGGCGGCGATGAGCTGCCGGCGCGCCCTCTGGTACGCAGCCACGGGCCACGAGCCCGCGCCGCCGGACGATGCGGCCCTGACCGTCCTCGAGACAGGACGCGCCCTGGAGCCGGTCGTGCTCCACGCCATGCAGCGGGCCGGCTGGGAGGTCACTCCCGCGGACTCAAGCCGGCCGACGAAGGTCGTCCTGCAGCTCACCCCGGCCGTGAAGGTCACGGGCCATCCCGACGCCACCGGCACCCTTCCCCTCTTCGGGGAGGAGGCCGTGATCGAGGTGAAGACCCGCGGGCCCTCGGCATTCAAGCGCTGGCAGGCGCTCGGGGCCGAGCGCAGTCACCCCGACTCCGTCGCCCAGGCCGCGCTCTACACCTACGGGATCTTCGGAGAGGCGCGCGACGCCGTCATCGCAACGATGGACACGGGCGACCGCGCCTGGGACCACGAGGTGATCCCGGCGGAGCGGGTCGAGCGCGCCCTTGAGCGGACGCGCGAGTGGCTCGCGCCGCTGGGCGCCCACCACGCCACCCACGGGGCCGACCCCGAGGCCCTGCCCGACCGCGACTTCGAGGCGGGCAGTTGGCGCTGCAACTCCTGCCCCTTCCTCGCCACCTGCCTGCCGGGTGACGCAAAGGAGGACGGGGAAGCGCCGGAGACCGAAGAGACCGAGGTGAGCGACGAGGAGGCCCGCGCGGCGGTGTCCGCATACGTCGCCGCGCGGGAGGCCCTGCGCGAGCCCGAGGGGGCGAAGCGCGAGGCCCTCGACACCCTCAAGGCGTGGATGCGCCGGCGGGGCTCCACGAAGGCGGAGCTCGCCGACCACACGGTCAGCCTCGTGCGCAGCACGCGCTACGCGGTCGACCACAAACGGCTGAACGCCCTCCTCGACGCGGAGACGCGCCAGGAAATCGTCACGGAGCAGACCACCGAGTCGGTCCGAGTCACCTGAGCCAGCCGCTCCCACACGGAGCGCCATCACGGGGCCGTCCCTCCGGGGGCGGCCCTGCTTTCGTTCCCGACCCGGCGCGGCCCGAGCCGCGCCCCAGCAAGCCGGAGGGAGAACCCGACGTGTACTACGCGGACGACGGAACGCACAGGCTGATCGTGACCCTGCTGGACGGCACGGAGCACCTCAGCGGCGACCAGTTCGACGGTCACTGCGCCTGCCACAGCTGGTCCTGGCGGACGGGCGAGTGGGCCGAGCTCGGCGCCCGCTGGGCCTGGCACTGCATCGCCGAGTCCGAGCGGCCCGACGACCACCCGCTCATCCGGCAGGCCGTGAAGGCCGAGCTGCAGGCCTTCGACGACTACGGCGGCGGCTGCGAAGGCTGCGGCTTCCCGCTCGTCAAGGGACGGAGCCGCTGCAACTCCTGCGAGGAAGCGGCGGGTGCGGAGCCCCGCGCCGCCGAAACGACGAAGGGGGCCTGAACGCCCGCCTGCAAGCAGAGAGGCGCCCGCCCAGGGCGCCCACCAGCCAACCAACGAGCCGCTCCCCCACACCGGAGCGCACACGGGGCCGCCCTCTCGCGGGGCGGCCCCGCTTTCGTGTCCGACCACCCAGCACCAGAAGGAGAACCGACATGTCACCGACCACGCGCGAAGAGCTGCCCTGCGTGAGCAGGCACACCCTCGTCATGACCCTGCTCGAGGGTCCGGACCACTACAACGGCCACTGCACCTGCGACCGCTGGTCCTACCGGACCGACGACTGGAGCGACCTCGGCACGAAGTGGGCCTGGCACTACATCGCCGCGACCGAGCGGCCCACGGACGACGACCTTGTCCGCAAGACGGTCAGGGCCGAGCTGGAGGCGATCGACAACTACGGCGGCGACTGCCGCGGCTGCGGCACGCCCGTCGTCAAGGGAAGGACGCACTGCCGCGACTGCGAGGAGGCGGTCGAAGACGACGAGTGCGAAGAGGACTGCGAGCGCAACTGCTGCTGGGAGGCCACCGTCGCCCGGCGCCACGCCCGCGACGCCGCCCACCAGACCGACACCTGCCCGCAGTGCGGCAACTGCCGCACCTGCCCCGAGCCCGAGTCCCCGGACCACGAGGACTGCATCTGCGAGGAGACGGGATCGTGACGGCCGCGGAGCACACCGAAGCGCTGCTGGAGGCGCTGCGCGCCAACCTGCACGTGCTCGGCGAACTGGCCGTCCGCTACGAGGTCGAGACGCTCCCCGAGCGCGACCCCGACGCCCCCGCTCTCTCCTCCCCGGAGGGCGTGCAGCGCCTGCTGGGACCGGAGATGGAGACGCTCGCCCATGAGCAGGTGCGCGTGCTCCTGCTCGACCGGCGCAACCGCGTCGTCGGGCAGCGCGTCATCTACCAGGGGAACGCCTACTCGTCGGTCGTGAGGCCGGCCGAGGTGCTGCGCCCGGCAGTGCTGGAGGGCGTGCCCCACATCATCGTCGCCCACAACCACCCCTCCGGCGACGCCTCGCCCAGTCCCCAGGACATCAGAGTCACGAAGGACCTCGCGGAGGCGGCGAAGCTGCTCGGCGTCGAGCTGCTCGACCACGTCGTCATCGGCCGGAGCGAGACCGTCAGCTTCAAGGACCGCGGTCTCCTCGACTGACCGCACCCACCACGACCGGCGTTCCACGACCGCCCGGGCATCACGCGGGGTTTGTCCCCGTGCGTCCACCCCGACCACCCATACGAAGGAGCAGAAATCATGACCACGATCCGTGCCGTCCTCGAGGACCGGCGGCACACCTTCACCACCCAGCCCGCGGTCGAGGGGATGCTCTGCGACGACTGCTCGCAGCCGCACCCCGCGACCACCGAGATCCTCGACGACCCCGGTGACGACACCTGGGGTCACTACTGCGACCGCCACCTGGCCACCGAGATGGCGACGCTCCAGAAGCTGCCTTCGTGGACGCTTCCCCACGACCTCACGGTGAGGCTTGATGCCGGGCCGCTCTACTACGACGGGCATTGCGCCTGCGGCGAGTGGTCCCTGCGGTCGGACGACTGGTGCGACCTCGGCGCCGCCTTCGGCGCCCACTACCTGGAGGCCGCAGCGTGACGCCCGACGACCTCCACACCGTCACCGCCGGCGGCTTCTCCGCCACGGCCGACGCCTTCGCCAGGGACGACGACGACGGCGGCCTCTGGTTCCTCTCCATGGTGGGCTCCCAGACCGCCCTCAAGGCGATCTGGGGCTCGCTGCTCAAGCAGCCGCCCGACCCGGCCCACCTCATCCGCGGCGCGGACGGCATGGCCCTCTCGGGGGGCTACCAGCACTGCCACGTCCCCGGCGAGACGGTCGGGACGTGGACGACGAAGATCGCCCGCCTGCCCGTGTCAGGGGGCTGGCACGCCCTCGTCTACACGAGGCTCGCCGAGTACGCCTTCGAGCGGGACGCCTTCCTTCTCCTGGCCAAGAGCGAGGAGGAGGCGCCGGACCTGCACCACCGCTTCCTCGACCGTCGCAGCCCCCTGCCCCTGCACCGCTCATGGGCGGACTGGCTCTGGCGGCGGGCGCTGGCGCGGGAGGAAGCCGTCCCCCTGCAGTCGGAGGGCGTGATCGCCTACCGCTGCGACCCGGACGCGGAGGCGCTCCGGGACGACCTCTCCGTGGCGGTCGCGTCAGGGCTCCTGACATTGCCGCGCGACGGGGAGACATCCACACCGACCACCCACCAGGAAGGAGAGAACCGATGAGGCTTGCGGCGCAAGCAAAAGGCGGCTTCTACCCGACGCCTCCACGAGTGACCGACCTGATCGCGGAGCTGATCCAGCCGCCCGCGGGCTACGCCCGCAAGGACGAAACGCTCCGGGTTCTCGACCCCTGCTGCGGCGAGGGCGACGCCCTCGTGCGGCTGGCGAACGCCCTCAGGAAGCCCCACGCCGCCGAGGTGGAGACCTACGGGGTGGAGCTCCACACCGAGCGCGCCGAGATGGCGAAGAGCCGCCTCGACCACGTGCTCGGGACGGACCTCTTCGCCACCTCGATCGCCAACGGCGCCTTCGGGCTGCTCTACCTCAACCCGCCCTACGACTTCGATGCGGGAGAGGAGAAGCGCGTCGAGCACAGCTTCCTCACCCATTGCACCCGCTACCTGGCGGAGGACGGCCTGCTCGTCTTCGTCGTGCCGAGGCAGCGGCTGGCGGTGTCGGCGCGGTACCTCGCCTCCCACTTCGCGCGCCTCGACTGCTGGGCCTTCCCTGAGCCGGAGCGGGCGGCGTACGACCAGGTCGTCCTGATGGGCTACCGCAAGGGGGAAATCTTCCTCGACGCCCATGCCGAGGAGCGCATCCACGGATGGGCCGCGGGAGAGGCTCCCGAGCTGGCTCCCCGGCGCTACCCCCTCTACCTGGCTTCGGCCACGCCGGCGGGGGACGTGCTCTTCGCCACCCGCACCGTCGACCCGGTGGCGGCGGCGGACGAGGCGCGGCGCTCGGGGCTCTGGGCGAGCACGGCCGTCACCGATCTGCTCTGGCCCGCCATGGACCAGCGCACGCGGCCGCTCATGCCGCTCAGGCGCGGCCACCTGGCCACGCTCGTGGCGGCGGGCTTCCTCGACAACCTTCAACTCGAAGCCGGGGACAGCCGCATCCTCGTTAAGGGCCGCACCTCCAAGGAGATGCACCTCATCGAATCTACGCCCACGAAGGAGACCTTCCGCGAGCGTCTCCTCACCACCGTCGTTGCCCTCGACCTGGACACGGGCCAGGTCACCGACATCGCCGCCTGATTTCTTCGAGCCGCCATTCAGCTGGCGGCTCCCGACGGGTCGATGCCGATCCGCAACCACGAGGCCCCGTCGCGCCGGTAGGCGAAGCGGCGGGGCCTCGCCACGTCTAGGCACACCAACCGGAAAGGAGAGACCCGATGCAACAGACCCTGAACCCCGAGCGCTGCGAGCGCTGCGGGCGGCCCGTCCGCCCGGGCGAGCCGGTCATGCGGACCACTTCGGTCGACCTCGATGACTACGGACGCGCCGTCGCCTCGCCGGCGCGCACCGTCCATCTCGGCGGCGGCTGCCGCGAGGACGGTCGCACCCCGGAAGCCGCCTGACGGCCCACCCCCCAGCCGCACGTAGCAAAGCCCCGCCGGACCACCCTGGCGCCGGCGGGGCCTCGATGTCTACAGCAGCCGCAATACGCGGCCGCCCGCGAACCCTACAGCACCACAACAGATTCGGTGCAGGCCACCGACATCGCCGCCCAGACGGCCTTCCCGGGCCGCACGAACGAGGGGCTCCTCCCTTGTGGGGGCAGCGGCCTCGCAGCAACCACTGACATTTGGGGGGACGCTCCCTCAGGCTCTGTGCGGAGCCCCCCATCCCCCACTGCGTGGGAGGGGGGTAGTGCGCCCAGGTCCTGGTGTCGTCCCTCACGGGACAAGGAGACACACCATGGACCTGGCTGAATTCATCGACACCTACCGCGACGCCATCGCCGAACGGGTGGTGGAGTCCTACCCACCCCGCTACCGGCCCTCCGACTGCGGGAAGCCCCTGCCGCACCTGCTGCGCACGCCCCTGGGGGCGCAGGCCGACGCCATCCGCGGCGCCGCCCTCTCCCTGGAGGAACACCGCGGCACCACCGTCGTCGGGGAGATGGGCACGGGCAAGACCTTCATCGCGGCCTCCGCCGCCCACCTCGCCGGCTTCCGCCGCATCCTCGTCCTCTGCCCGCCGCACCTCACCAGGAAGTGGAAGCGGGAAGTGGAGGAGACGGTGCCCGACGCCCGCGCCGCCGTCGTCGCCTCCATCACCGACCTCGAGAAGCTGCGCCTCTCCCACGGGCCAGGGCCGCTCTTCGCGGTCATGTCGAGGGAGCGGGCGAAGCTCTCCTACCGCTGGCTACCCGCCGTGGTGGAGCGCTGGGCGACCGCCGACGGCAGGCTCGTCCGCAACGAGGAGACGCTGGAGCCGTTCCGGGTACCCTGCTGCCCGGACTGCTTCGAGCCGATCGTCGACAAGGACGGGCTGCCCCTCACCCAGAAGGACCTCGCCCGCAGGAAGCGCACCTGCGACGAGTGCGGCTCCGCCCTCTGGAAGGCGGACCCCTCGGGACCGAAGCGCTACCCGCTCGCCGACTACGTGAAGCACCACCTGCGGGGCTTCTTCGAGCTGCTGGTCAGTGACGAGGTCCACGAGTACAAGGGGCGCGGCTCCGCCCAGGGCATCGCCGCCGGCATCCTCGCCGACGCCTGCGGCAAGTCGCTCTCCCTGAGCGGCACGCTCATGGGCGGCTACTCGTCGACGCTCTTCCACCTGTTGTACCGGTTCTCGCCGGAGATCCGGGGGGAGTTCGGGCGCGCGGAGGAGAGCCGCTGGGTCGAGCACTACGGCTTCGTCGAGCACACCATCGGGCGCGACGACGGCGAGTCCCTCGAGGACGGCCGCACGAGCCGCAGGCGGAAGTACCGCAAGGTCATCCGCGAGCGACCGGGGCTCGCCCCCGCCGCCCTCTTCCACCTCATCGGCAACTCGGTCTTCCTCAGGCTGTCGGACGTGGCCGCGGGGCTGCCGCCCTACGAGGAGCGGGTGCTCCTCTCGGACATGGAGACCGAGGAGGACGGCACCGGGCTTTCCCAACGGAGCGCCTACGACGAGCTCTTCCGGACGCTCAGGGCGGCGCTGACGGACCTTCTCGCCAAGGGCTCCAAGCGCCTCCTCGCCACCTACCTGCAGACCCTCCTCGCCTACCCGGACGGCTGCACGCGCGGCGAGACGGTCTTCGACCCGGAAACGGACGACGTGCTCGTACAGGTGCCGCCCCTCTCCGAGGAGCGGCTCTACCCGAAGGAGCGGGCGCTCGTCGACCTCGTCGCCGCCGAGCGGCTGGCGGGCCGCCGGGTGCTGGTCTACGCCACGCACACGGGCACGCGCGACATCACCGGACGGATGGATGACTTCCTCTCCCGCCACGGCTTTCGCGTCGCGGTGATGAAGGCCGACGCCGTGCCGCCCGAGCGTCGCGAGGCGTGGGTGGCGAAACGCGTCGAGGAGGGCGTCGACGTGCTCGTCTGCCACCCGCGGCTGGTGCAGACGGGGCTCGACCTCGTGGAGTTCCCGACGATCTGCTGGTACGAGACGGACTACTCCGTCTACACCATGCGGCAGGCGTCACGGCGTTCCTGGCGCATCGGCCAGAGCGAGCCAGTCCAGGTCGTCTTCATGGCCTACCGGAACACCCTGCAGGCGGACGCCCTCAAGCTCGTGGCGCAGAAGCTCCAGTCGTCGCTCGCCGTCGAGGGTGAGCTGCCCGAGGACGGCCTCGCCGCCTACGGGGACGACGGCGACGACCTGATGCTGGCGCTCGCCAGGAAGATCGTCGCGGGCGAGGAGGACGCGGGCTCGGTGGAGTCGGTGTTCGAGCAGGCGCGGCAGGTCGCGGTGGAGGCCGAGGCGCTGCTGGTCGACGAGGGCTGGCACGCGCCGGAGCCCGAGCCGATGGCGGTCGGGGCTCCCGTGGCCGCCGGGAGCGTCGTGGACGCCGTGGAACCGGAGCGGCAGCGCACGCTGTTCTCATGGGCGGAGTTCCTGGCGGACACTCCGGAGGAGCCGCTGCCACCTCGTGGCCGTCGCCGCGACGAGGCACCGACGCTCTCCCTCTTCGAGTGGGCGCGGGACCGCGAGCGCGAAGGGGTGCTGGCGGGAGCAGTCGGATAGGCGAATGCGGAGGGGAGGGGCGCCGCAGGTGGCGCCCCTCCCCTCCGCGCCCCTCTATGTGTGGTCTGTGTTGCGTTAAGGAGTAGCCGCAGCCGGTCGCCTTTCAGTTCGTGCCGCAGGACCGATTCGGTAGAGTCGTGGCCAGGAGGCGGTGGCGAAGGCACCGCAGCGGGCGCCGTGCCGGAGGCAACCCTGGACCGGGGGTGCTGCGCCCCTGCCGCAAGGCTTCCGCACGACGCCCTTCCCCGGTAGGTGGTGGAGTCCAGAAGAACCTGGAAAGTGGTGGTCACGACGACATCGCCCAGCTCCGGCTTCTGGCCCGGTCGCGGCAGAGGCCGCGGCCGCGCCGCCGTCAGGTCATAGGTGATGCGCGTGCCATCGGCCGTGTCCGCCGCCACGGTAAACGTGTACGACGTCCCGAGCGGCTGGATGAGCCGCTCGGCCGTCGTTGGCCTCGAGCCCGGCTGCGACGACGACGGTGACGACAGCGACAGCCACCAGACCGGCCACACCCACCCCCGCCCACACCAAGGGCTGCTGCAGGGCCGCGAGGCCGGCGGGAACGCTCAACGTTCCGAGGACGTGGCGGCGTTCGCGCTTCTCGCGGGGCTGCCACGTCGTGAGCTGGCGCCGGTCGGCCAGATCCAGCTTGGCGAGCATGCTGGCGATATGCGTCTTGACAGTCTCGGGACTGAGGCCGAGGCGGACGGCAACCTTGTGGCGCAGGCGCAGGTCACTCGACAAGCTCGCCGCACTCGTGGGATAGCGCCTCGGCGCGTAGCTCTTCGGTCCTCTTCTGGTCGTCCGGCTCTCCGAACCAGGTAAACGCCCTGCCAGCATGCTCGTAGCCTTCGGGGCACACTGCACCGGCAGGCGTAGGGTGCCCATGGGCGATCGGGGTGGGCGCGGGCCTATAGCGTGGCTCGCCGCTGCACTCCCATCGAACGGTGCTCATCATCAGTTTGAAAGCCTGTCGGTGGACGTTGCGCGTGCTATGGACGTAATAGTCGGCCTCCCGGTTGGCGTAGTCCATGCTCAGCCAGTCGCCGGTGTCCGTGCCGTCGTCTGCATTGACGATGCGCACGGACACAACGCCGTTGCTGTCCGCGATATCCCATGCCTCGCCCCCTGGCAGCTCAGCGAGGTGAATCGCCCCCCGCCCATAGACACACACCCTGGGCCAGTAGTCTGCTGGTGCCGTGCCGTCACGATGGACCGCGCCCTTGCAGTTGTTGAAGTACTCCGAGCCCTTGGGTGCGGGCGGGCAGTCCTCGCTGCAGGACACGAGGAGGAGAAGGGTCAGGGGCACGGCCAAGAGGAGCGCTCTCATGGCTGCCTCCTCAGTCCGCGCCTGCTGTCGGGGTGGCTCGCTCCGACCGCCGCCGCTGGTTAGGAGCAGCGCCACGACAAGCGCAACGAAGGAAAGGGTGGTCCGTCTCACCATCATCGCGCGGCGCTCCCAACCTGGGGGACGCTGTCGTCGGTCTTAGACGAGGTCGCGCTCGGGGACTAGCTTTCCATTGGACCCAATCCGCACCAGCACACGCAGGCCGGATCCGTCCGGAGCGATTGTGGCCAGCACAGCGTTGCCCAGAGCGGGCTCGCTCCACCGCTCTTCTTGCGGGTCGAAGACAAGGGCACCCCTGGATCCGTCGGGCGACTGTGCCATCCCGGAAACCAGGCTTGAACCTGACAGCTTCCAAGGCCATGAGCATGTCCTCTCGGGTTCTCCCAGCTGATCAGTGGCTACTTCAGCACGCATCCGTCAGGTCGCAGAACGTATCGACGAGGCCAGCCGGGAGGCCGAATGCTGGCAGGATCAACTTCAGGAGCCACCGCAATCCGTTGTCGTCGGTGGCGGTCTCCGGCTCGACCGGCGACTCGTAGTGCCAGCGGTAGAAGCCATACGTGAAGCGCCCGCTCTCGGTGGTCGAATTGAACTCGATGCGCTGAGGCCTCGCCCACTCTCCCTCGTCAAAGCGCAGGCTCGCATAGACCACGCTCGAATCCTGCGTGCTCTGCCAGACCCCAACATCCACGGAGCGTTGCTGTTGGGCGAGCACCACCAGCGTGATGCTGAGGGCGAGGCTCCCGGCGAGGAGGGCGATGATGGCGTTCTTGATCGAGCTACTCACCAGGTCGCTCCCCGGTGAGGAGCGCGCCGGGCGCATGCGAGACGATGGTCAGAGTCACGATGGTGACCGAAAGGTCGAGCAGGGAGCGGGCGACGGACCAGCGGTCGGATGAAGTCGGGACATGCATGAGCATCAACTCCCCTAAACTCAAGCCCAGGGACGCGATGCTACAGGGCAAGCAGTAAGATTTTTGTCATGTGTCGGGTCATTAGAGTCATATCTTGTTAGATTCGCTTGATCCGTGCTTCTTGCCAGAGCTCGCTGGAGGCGTCGACGCTGGCAAAAGGCCGCGCGTTGGCCTCTGGCTGGCTCCCTTCGATCGTCATCGGCATCCGGCCCTCCGGAGGGCTTACGGCTCCAGCAAGTACTATTCGCGCACCGAGGAGCTGACATCGCCGCCGAGGACGCGCAACCGGCCCGCACAGCCGCCACCGCCCTCCTCGAGAACCTCGACGCGTTGTCCGTCCGCCCAGCCGAAGCCCGACAGCGGCCGCGACAAGCTCTTCGCCTACGACCTGGAGAAGGGCGAGCGACTCCCCGAACACGACCTCGTCCTCGCCAGGCGCAACCGCGACCTGGGGCGGCGGCGGCACTATCTGGGGTGCTGGATAGCGGCAAGGACGCCCTCTTCGGGTACGACCTGGCGATCGGCGACCTGCTCGCCGAGTACGCCCTTGCCTCCGAAGGTAGTGCGTCACTTCAAGCCCTCGAGGTAGCAGGCGATGGTGGCGAGGACCGCCACGGGGCACGAGCAGTCGACTTCGGTGTCAGGGAACCGCTGCCAGGTCGTGGGCTCGTCCCCGCGGTACCACTCCATCAGGATCCATCTCGACGGGTTGGGCGGCCGGTCACCGTCGCTCAGGTATATCTCTGTCGTTTCGACCGGGCAGGGGTCGTCCACGCACACCGGATACGGGCCAATGCCGCGCTCAACCCACATCCCCCGGGGTACCTCCAGCCGGTAGCCGCCGAGGTTGTACCTCCCCTCGTGAATCAGCGGGCCGAACCCATGGAAGTCGTCGACTGAGAGCTCCAGCACGGGCCAGTCGTCAGGGGGTGTACCGCAGGCGAGCGGCGTGGGCGTGTGACCGTTGATCGCGCAGGGACAGGATTGGGTCTCCTTATCCCAGAAGCAGTTGCCGTCTTTCTCTGGGCGCCTCTCGCACGCCAACTGGTCAGGCGAAGCCGTGGGAACCCGGGCGACTGTCTCCGCCGTGACCGTGGGGTCCTGTTCTGGGCTGTCGCCCCCGCAGGCCAGGAGGAAAAGGGGGAGAAGAGAGCCCAGGAGTAGTCGTTTCATGCGGCACCTTAGCAGGTCATCTTGTCCGTTAGCTTCACCTTCACCGTGGCGGCCAGCTTTCGCGCCCACTCAACAGTGGGCCCTTCCTGTTCAAGCGCCCGGGTTCTGATGAAGTAGTTGGCGTTTCCAGTGTCGACGCTGACCCGCGCCACCTCTTCGCCGCCCTCGATCAGGGCGAAGGCAAGGCTGGTCCCACACTGCCCACCCTCACCTATCCAAGTGGGAGTCGATATGTCGAGCTCGTACCCACCGGGGGTGTCCGGAAGCGAGTACTCCACCTCGCCGTAGCGGACTTCGTGTGTCTCGGTGTTTCCTGCGGACCCGCCGCAGGCCACGAGGAGCAGAGGGACGACGAGAAGGGCCGGTAGCTTCATGAGCAGTCTTTTACTCCCGTAACGCGCACTGAGTAGGGCCAGAGCTGACCTCCCCTGCCCCGGTATGGTCCCCACCAGGAGGCCCAGAAATCCTTTTCCTCCGTCGTGAAGGCCGGCTAGGGGAGGGGCAGGTGACCCATCACGTAGCGACGATTCTCTCGACCCGATGGACCCTGCTGCTCCGGGCAACCGGGACGCGCAGCCCCGCTAGCCGTCACCCCCGCTAGTCGGTGACGTAGGTACCGCCAGCGCTGCGCACGACGGGTCGAGGTCCCCCAAGACTGCCCGGCGAGTTCCCGGTGGGCACCTTGGCGACCGCCTCGCTAGGCAGCCGGCGAGGGCGCTCGGACAGGGCATTCGGGTACCAGCCGTCCTGGCTGCGCTCACGACGCGACCCCGAAGGCGTGGCCGGCCATGCCACCCCTACGGCCTCATCCGGCTGAGCAACGGGTTACGCCCGAGCGGCGCGAACGCAGGAATCGTTGCGTAGAGGGGCCAGAACCTTCCTCCGGACCCTCACAGCCAGGGCCTACTGCCGCAAGCCTGCTATCCAGGCGAAGGAGTCTGTATGGTTCCCTTCATCCAACCGAGCTCGTGCCCGAGCAGGGCGTGAATCACGTGGCGAAGCTCATCCTCGTTGGCCTCATGCCCTCAGCCCCCTCGCTTCGAACGGCATCCGGCGCGAAAGCCCATCGCGTGCTGCGCTTCGACCGGATCGACAGCGTGCCGGATGGCTAGCGGACTGTGTGTCGCGGTGACCGGCGCGGCCGGGTCCATCGGGTCGAAGCTGGTGGAGCGGCTGGCGGCGTCGGACGACGTGAACCGCGTGGTCGCTTTCGACGCTCGTCCGGTGGTCGTCGATCACCCCAAGGTGGTGTCCTTTCAGCAGGACATCCGCCAACCCGCTGCGGACATCTTCCGGCTGCATGCTGTCGACGCCTTGGTGCATCTGGCCTTTGTGCTGCGCCCCGGGCGCAACCGCGAGGCCGCGCGACGGGTGAACCTGGAGGGCACGGCCGAAGTGCTGCGAGCGTGCCAGGCGGCAGGGGTGCGGCGCCTGCTCTACCTCAGCAGCACAACCGTGTATGGCGCCCGCGCGGGCGACCCGCAGCCCTACGCGGAGGATTCTCCCTTGCGGCCCGTCCAGGGTTTCCTGTACGGAGAAGACAAGGCCGCTACCGAGTCCATGCTCGAGGCCTTCTCAAGGGACAGTCCGGATAGCTGCGTCACCGTGTTGCGCAGTTGCCCGGTCGCGGGTCCACAGTCGGAGAGTCCCGCCACGCGGGCCCTCCGGAGGCTCGCGCGAGTGCGTATGCGGGGCGCGAATCCACAAATGCAGTTCATCCACGAGAACGACCTGCTGGGCGCATTGGAACTGTGCCTGCTGGAACCCGTACCCGGTGTTTTCAACGTGACGGGCGAGGGCACAGTCGCCTTCAGCGACCTGGCGCGAGTCGCCGGCGTGCGTTCCGTGGCGCTGCCCGAGCCGGCCCTCGCGCTCATCGCGCAGACGAGTTGGGCGCTGAGGCTGCAGAGCGACGCCCCGGCCTCAGGGCTCGCCATGGCCCGATGGCCGTGGGTGGCGAGCCACGAGAAGCTGACGCGCGCGACCGGGTTCCGTCCCCGCCATAGCTCGATGGAGGCGCTGGAGGCGTCGACGCTGGCAAAAGGCCGCGCGTTGGCCCCTGGCTGACTCCCTCCGATCGTCATCGGCCTCCAGCCCTCCGGGGGGGGGGGCTTACGGCTCCAGCAAGCACTCTTCGCGCACCTAGGAGCTGACAGCGCCGCGAAGGCAGTCGCGGCAACAAGTGCGGCGACGATCTAGTTCTTCACGTTGCCCTCCCTGATGTGAACGTTTCCATCTCCCGTACAAGCAGGCTTCACGGCCGTCTGTGCTCGCAGCCTGCGGCTAGTTTGGGGACTACAGATGCAGGGCCCGAACGACTCCGGTGGCTCTCGGCGCCTGGGTCGCAGTAGCACACACCTCTTCGAGTGCGGCGGGACGGCATGACTCCAAGAAGACGCAAGGAGTGCTGCGACTCGGGCCCTGAGCCTTGCGGAGTGCCGGGGGTGGGCCAGCACGAAGTAAACGCGCGAGGAGCGGCGCCTGAACGAGGGGCGACAGGGTTTGCTCCGGGTAGTTGCCGGCGCAAACCCTGGCATCGCTGCGCGTTCTGTACTTCAGCGGGTGCTTACCGCTTGGCCTCCTTGGCGGACTATTGGCAGCGCTGAAGGTCTGGGTTGCTGTCGGCGGTTCCCATATCGATCCACCTGTCCCGCCACGCCTCGGGGACGCACCCCTCGAGCTGGTTGCCACCAAGGTCGATGTCCCAGAGCCCTTCAAGTTGCCCGAGCTCCCCGGGAATCTCGCCGGTGAGTTGGTTGTGACCCAGCTGCAGCCGAGTCAAGGCCGAGAGCTGGCCCAGGACGGCGGGAATTCGACCGGTGAGTCCCATCCAGCTGACGTCCAACACCCTCACTCTCCCGGTGCGCCTGTCCACGAACACACCCCACCAGTAGCGGATCGACAGTTCAGCGCTCCAGTTCAACTCGGCGTCACCGGCAAGGGTGTCCCGAGCCTCCAGCAGGACGGCGCAGTCGGGAGCGGTCGCCGGATCCTGGCAAGAGGGCGCCGGCGGATGCAGGCGCACAGAGGCTGTGATCGCATCGAACACCGCCTCGACGCCTCGCGCTTTGCCGGCCTCGGTTACCTCGCCCCACCACTCGGTCTCGCCCGTGTCGGTGTCAATGGGAAGCCGTGAGCCGCTCTCTTCGTCGACCAGTACAACGAAGCTGTGGCACCTGCCGGGATCGCGGCATACACCGCTCCACTCCTGAGTGAGCCTCCATCCCTCTGGAACGTCGAACACGAGACGGGCGCGCTCGTTGAGCCAGTAGGAGTTGCCTCCCTCGAGGTACTCTGCCGAGTCGGCACTCTGGATGTCCTCCTGGACGGGTGGCACATAAGGGAACTGCTCCCGGGCTGAGGCGGCGATGGCATCAAGAAGACTCGAAGGATTGCTCTCGCAGTCTTCGGGCCCGTCCACAGCGGACCGGGCGTACACATGACCCGTGAACGGGTCGAGCGTGAGATACGAGGCTGAGGACGTTTCATAGAGGCGGACCAGTATGCCCCCGTGGTCTCGTCCGGGTTGCCGTCCCCCGATGCTGAATACTCCTCCCGCCGGCAGATCGATGACGAGGGAAAAGGACAGCCGGTAGGTGCCCGGAACGTCTGTAGGCTCGTACGAAGGCAGGTACGGGATGCCGTCGACACCCACGCTGAGGTCGGGCGACAGGCTGCCTTCCGGTGGCGGCAGACACTGGCAATAGCGCATGCCGAGGGTCCGTATGTCGCTGGCCCTTGTGTAGTCCGTCTCCTCAAGAAGGGGACGCAGGGCGAGCGGCAGGCACCCCTCCCATTGATTGCCGCTCAGCCAAAGCCCCCCGAAAAATCCGTCGAATTCGAGGTCGCCGAGTTCCGCTGGTATCGATCCCGATAGCTGATTGTCGCGAAGGTTCAGGGAGTCCAGCTCCGTCAAGTGGCCGAATTCGCGGGGAATCCCGCCCGTCAGCCGGTTACCGTGCAGGTCCAGGGACGAGAGAGCGGCGAGCGAGCCAAGTTCGGGCGGAATCGGTCCCGTCAGATCGTTGTTGCTCAGGGACAGCGCACGTAGCTTCGGGAGCATTCCCAGCTCCGGGGGGATCTCGCCCGCCAGCGCATTGCCGGAGAGGTACAGCCACGTCAGGTTCTCCAGCAACCCGAGTTCCCGAGGGATCTCGCCCCTGAACTGGGCGCCCGCGAGGTTCAGATACGTGAGGCTCGTGAGCGAGCCCAGTTCCGGCGGGATCGTGCCGGAAAGCTGGGTGCCGGAGAGGTCGAGGTTCTCCAGGCTGGCAAGGGAGCCCAGCTCCGGCGGAATGACTCCCGAGATCCCGGTACTCGAGAGTTCGAGGGCCGTCAGATTCGCAAGTTGACCAAGTTCGGCGGGAATCTCCCCGGTGAACGTGTTCTCGTCGCCATACGATGACAGCCTCAGCACCTCAAGAGCGGTCAGCCCCCCCAGTTCCGGAGGGATCTCACTCTTCAGCCTGTTGCCATCCAGCCACAGCTCCCGAAGGCTCGCAATCCCACCTAGCTCTGGCGGAATCTCGCCGGTCAGCCCGTTGCTCTCGAGGTTGAGCGTGCGCAGCCTGGGCAGTCCGCCGAGCTCGGGGGGGATCGCGCCCGTCAGATCGTTCCTGCTGAGATTGAGTTCTTCGAGGTTCTCGAGGTCCGCCAGTTGCGGCGGTATCACGCCGGTTAGGTCATTGTTCTCAAGGTTCAGGACGCGGAGGTTGGGGAGTTGTCCTAGCTGCGGCGGGATGCTGCCTTCCATTCCCCTTGCGCTCAGGGTCTCCAGGTGCTTGAGCTGGGAGAGGCTGGCTGCGAGATCCGTACGCCCGCCGGAGTACTCGAGCGTCAGACCCGTGACGCGAGGCGGCGAGCCCCCGATGACGAGGCCTTCCCACTCCTCAATGGGGCCGTCTGTACTCCATCTCGACTCAGCTTCGTCACCAAGAAGGACTTCCCGCGCGTCGAGCAGCGCGGCGCAGTCACGGACAAGTCCGGCGTTGGCCGCTACGTCGGGGACCGCGATGCCGTTCGAGCAGGCTGCCAGCGATGCCGCGCTCGGGGGTGCCAGCGCGAGAGCTTCGCAGGTCGGAACGGTGAGGCCCGTTTCCCAGGAGTCGAAGCGCACCTGCAAGCCCCTCGGCATGCAGGTCAACCGCGTGTCACCGAGCGTCAGCGTGTAGAGGTTGGAGAGTTGACCAAGCTCAACGGGTACGGGCCCCGAGAGATCGTTTTCACCCAGGAACAACCGTGTCAGATTCGAGAGTCTGCCCAGGTCAGGCGGGATTTCTCCCGTCAGGTTGTTCCTGTCGAGGGCCAAGAGCGACAGGTTCGAAAGCTGGCCGAGTTCACTCGGTATTGGCCCCGTCAGATCGTTGTCGGCCAGCGATAAATCGGTCAGATTCAGGAGGCTGCCTAGTTCACGTGGGATCCGTCCCGTCAGGCCGTTGCCGTCCAGCTTCAGGTCCGTCAGATTCGAGAGTTGCCCGAGTTCCGCCGGAATCCGGCCGGTGAGCTGGTTGGAGTACAGGTAGAGACTGTTGAGCATAGTCGCACCGAACTCCCGAGGGATCTCTCCCGTGAGTTGGTTGTCTTGCAGGTAGAGGACCTGCAGACCCGGCAAGGCAAGCTCAGGAGAAATTTCGCCCGTGAGTTGGTTATGGCCCAGGTAGAGATGCGAGAGATTTTGGAGATCGGTCAGTGCTGGTGGTATCTCTCCTGTGAGTTCATTGGCACCCAGTTCGAGATGCCAGAGCTGATGGAGGTTTCCCAGAGCCGATGGGATCTCTCCTGTGAGTTCATTGGCACCCAGGTCGAGATGCCAGAGCTGATGGAGGTTTCCCAGAGCCGATGGGATCTCGCCGCTCAGTTGGTTCCCAGAGAGGCTCAATGCTTGGAGGTTGAGCAGGGACCCCAACTCCGGTGGAATCCCGCCCGTGAGTTCGTTACTGCCGAGGAGAAGATAGGAGAGCCGTTCGAGGTCCCCCAAGGCTGGCGGGATGTCACCTGTAAGGCTGTTCCCAGAGAGGTCGAGGTACCACAAGCTGGGGAGGTTCGTCAGCGTAAGCGGGATCTCTCCCGTTAACCCCGAGTACCGCAGGACCAGGATCTGAAGGCTTGGGAGGGTCCCCAGCTCGGGTGGGATGCCGCCGGTCAACCCATAGCTCTCAAGCGAGAGCTTGAGCAACCCTCGGAGTTCGGCCAGCACCGGCGGAATCTGCCCGAACAGGTCTTTCTCGAGAGAGAGTTCCGTCACTCGCTGTGGGGTTCCGTACGCGCTGACTCCGGTCCACTCCTGAATCGGACGGTCGGCGCCCCAATCGAGAGGTGGGCCATCACCTACCAGCAGGTCCCGTGCCCTGAGCAGTGTTACGCAGTCCGCCACCAGCAGGGTGTTGGACTCCGGACCGGGAACGGTTACGCCGTTTGAACAGGCTTCCGCGGCGGGATCCGCAGGGATCGGTACGTCCAGGGCAATGTCCCCGAAGCGGAAGGTCTGTGCTGAGCTGAGTCCGTCCAGTGGCAATGGAATCGTGCCCAGGGTTCTCCACGAGCCACCGGCATGGCGACCGCTGATGTAGATGGCCCTGCTGTCCTCGACGTCCTGCCACACGCGCACCTCGATGGTTACGCTGGGCCGGCGGTCGAGGGGCACTTCGATCGAGATGTCGCCGAAGCGGTATCGTCCTGATGAACTAAGACCGTCGTCCAGCGGCAGGGGGACCGTGCCAAGCGTTCGCCAATCGCCGTCGGCCGGCCGGGCACTTATGTGGATGCCCTGCTCGTTCTCTACTTGCTGCCAGACGCGCACCTCCACCCTCGCCGCGGTGGCGTCCTGTGCCTCCCCAACCGCCACCCCCCCTGCGCCTAACCCTATGGCGAGGCTGAGGACGAAAGCCCTCAGCGAGGTTGCGCACCGTCGTGGCACATGCGGCATCCGTAGAGAAGTACGCGCCCGCAAGCCCCGATCGTTCCTACGTCGAGGGGAGTCCGCGGAAGAAGCTTGGAACATCGACCCCGTGGGCAACAGTCCGGCTCCCTGGAAACTCACTCTCGCGGTCCGCTCTGCGCTACGGCGCCCACAGGCCCGGTCATCCTTTCCCACATCCCCGCCGTAACCGTCCTGCATCACTCCCCTGCCTGTCTTCGCCCTTTGCCAGAAGATCGTGATTATCCCAGATGCAGATAAGATTCTTGTAAGCCCAGGGGCGGTTTTTCATGAATTCTTGTGAGTAGTGGTGCGGGTCGGTACGCTCAACGCCAGTCGGCGCGGGATTGACGCCCTTGAGTCGGAGCAGCTCATGCAACACACGGACGAACTCCAGCGAGAGAACGCGGCCCTGCGGGAGCGCCTCTCGCGCCTGAGTGAGGCCAGCCTGCGCATCAATGCGACCCTCGACGTCGACAGCGTGTTGCAGGGCGTGCTCGACAGCGCCCGTGCGCTGACGGAAGCCCGCTACGGGATGGCCACGCTCCTCAGGGACGACGCACAGGTGGAGCGCTACCTGGCCTCCGGCCTGGCGGAGAGCGAGCTGGAACAGCTTCAACGCGCACCCGAGGCGATGGGCGTGTACGACTACCTGGGCGCCATTGCGAAGCCGCTGCGCGTTCCGGACCTGCTCGGCCACCTTCGCTCACAGGGCCTGCCCGAGTTGCGCCCACCGATCGCCGTGGGCGCCTTCCTGGCCGCTCCCATCCGCCACCTGGACGCGAACATGGGCTTCATTTACCTCGCGAAGGACGAGGGGAGCGAAGGGTTCAGCCACGTGGACGAGGAGACCCTCGTCATGTTCGCCTCTCAAGCGGCGCTGGTAATTGCCAACGCCCGCCGTCACCGCCAGGAGCGCCGCGCCCGCGACGACCTCGAAACCCTGGTCGAGACCTCGCCGGTGGGGGTGGTGGTCTTCGACGCCCGTGACGGCGAGGTAACCTCCCTGAACCTCGAGGCGCGGCGCATCGTCGGTGACCTGCTGGTGCCGGACGGCTCGCTCGGGCAGACTCTCGAACTGCTGACCTTCCGCCGGCCCGATGGCCGAGAGGTCTCGCTTCAGGAGTTCACGCTTGCCCAGGCGTTGAGCTCCGGCGAGACGATCCGGGCCGAGGAGGCCGTGATCGAGCTGCCGGACGGGCGCAGCGTCACGGCCCTGATCAACGCGACCCCGATCCGATCGGACGAGGGTGAGATCGAGTCCTTCGTTGTGACGTTGCAGGATCTGGCGGCGCTCGATGAACTGGAGCGGCTGCGGGCCGAGTTCCTGGCCATGGTGAGCCACGAGCTGCGCACACCGCTTAGTGCGGTCAAGGGCTCAGTCACGACACTGCTCGACCCGGCTGCAACCCTCGACGCGGCTGAAACGGTCCAGTTCCACCGCATCATCGATACCCAGGCCAGCCGCATGCGGGAGCTGATCAGCGACCTGCTCGACGTCGCCCGCATCGCAACGGGCACGCTCCCCGTCGCCCCCCGGCCCGTGGAAGTGGTGGAGCTCGTGGACGAGGCACGGAGCGCGTTCCTGAGCGGTGGAGGCGTGCACACCCTGGATGTGGACCTCGCCCCGAACCTGCCACTGGTGCTGGCGGACCGGTTGCGCCTCGTGCAGGTGCTGAACAACCTGCTCGCCAACGCTGCCCGACACTCCGGCGAGGCATCTCCCATCCACGTGAGCGCCGTGCCCGACGGCGTCTATGTCGCGATTTCCGTCGCGGATGAGGGGGAAGGAGTAGCTGCCCACCAGTTGCCGCACCTGTTCCGGAAGTTCGTGCGCATCGAGGGCGACGAGCAGGAGCGCGACCTCGACGGAACGGGGCTTGGCCTGTCCATCTGCAAGGGAATTGTGGAGGCGCATGGGGGGCGCATCCTGGTCGAGAGCGACGGCCCGGGCCGTGGCACGCGCTTCACCTTCACTATCCCCGCAATCGAAGAGACGGCAGCAAGCGCGGACTCGGCGCCCGCCCGGCTCACGAGCACTCCCCGGGAAAGCGAGGAGGATCTGGTCCGGGTCCTCGCCCTCGACGACGACCCACGCGCGCTACGCCACATGCGCGACGCCCTCACGGGCGCGGGCTACGAACCCATCGTGACCGGTGACCCGCAGGAGGCGCTTGAGCTGTTTGCGACACGGCGGCCGCACCTGGTCCTGCTCGACCTGATGTTGCCGGGCGCCGACGGCGTTGAATTGATGGGCGACATCCTCCGCGCCGGGGAAACGCCGGTCATCTTCGTGTCAGCCTATGGTCAGGAGGACCTGGTAAGCCGAGCGCTGGATCTCGGAGCAGCCGACTACATGGTGAAGCCATTCTCGCCGGGGGAACTAGCGGCGCGGATACGCGCGGCCCTGCGCAAGCGTGCGCAGCTACACCCGACGGACCCGTACGTGCGGGGGGATCTCGAGATCGACTACGCCGAGCACACGGTCACCCTGGCCGGACGTCCCGTGCGCTTGACCGCCATCGAGTACCGCACGCTCGCGGAGCTCGCGGCGAACGCCGGCCGGGTGCTGACGTACGACCACCTGCTCCGGCGGGTCTGGGGCACGGAGAGCGGCGACGTGCGCCCAATGCGCACCGTCGTCAGTACCCTTCGGCGGAGGCTTGAAGACGATGCCGACAACCCGACCTACATCTTCACCGAGCCCCGCGTTGGCTACCGCATGGCGAAGGGTGAAGAGCCGACCCGGTAGCCCATGCATGGGGCCGCTGGCGGCGAAGCGTCCGCAGCGGGGCCGACACCGGCGAATCTCCGAGGTCACACCGGTTGTCTGCTGCTGCCAACGGGTGGCCCCCGTCGGCGTCGATCCCCCGCGGTGCTCCGGCGACCTGTGTCGGAGACAGAACCAGATCGCATGCGTCAGCTTCTGGTTCCCCCGCGGGGCATCGCATCTTGGGTAGACGAGCAGAATCCTCCAGGCGCCGGAACCTATCGGATGTCGTTGGTCAGCCCAGTGCTACGACCGCGCCGGCGCGCCTTCCCTTACTCTATGGAAGAGTGAGCTCCGCATGACGCACTCCGTGTACGACATCAATATCAAGCACACCGAGCGCCTCCTTCCTCCGGAAGAGCTACTCCGTGAGTTGCCCGCCTCGACGGAGCTCCTGGAGTCGGTCTACCAACATCGGGAGGCGGTCAGGCGTGTGGTTCGGGGTGAGGATGACCGCTTCCTCCTAATCATCGGCCCCTGTTCGATCCACGACGAGAGGGCCGGGCTTCACTACGCCGGACGGCTCAGCCATCTGGCCCGAGAGGTGCGAGAACGTCTCCTGGTGGTGATTCGGGTGTACTTCGAGAAGCCCCGGACGACAGTGGGGTGGAAAGGTCTGATCTATGACCCGCATCTCGACGGCACCTACGATATCCAGGAGGGCCTGCACAGAGCCAGGCGGATCCTGCTCAAGGTGGCGGACCTGGGCCTGCCCGCCGCTACCGAGTTTCTGGATCCCATCGTCCCTCAGTATCTGGCCGACCTCGTCTCCTGGGGAGCCATCGGAGCGCGGACTATCGAGAGTCAGATCCACCGCCAGATGGCGTCAGGCCTCAGCATGCCGGTTGGACTCAAGAACGGCACTGACGGCAGCATGCAGACTGCAGTGGACGCCATCATCGCCGCCCGCTCCAGCCACGGTTTCCTCGGCATCGACCGTGCAGGCCGAGCCAGCATGGTCCGGACCTCCGGCAACGAGGACACGCACCTCGTGCTGCGCGGCGGCCGTGGCGGCGCCAACTACGGAGCCGGGGCGGTAGCTGAAGCACAAAGGCGACTGCGCACGGCGGGCATACCCTCAGGACTGGTGGTGGACTGCTCCCACGACAACTCGGGAAAGGACTACACCCGGCAGGGTGTGGTCCTGCGTAATGTAGTAGCGCAGCGAGCCAGCGGCGACCGCGGCATCGTCGGGGCCATGATTGAGAGCCACCTCGTGCCCGGGAAGCAGCAGTTTGACGAGTCGGATCCCTCCACGCTCCAGCATGGGGTTTCCATCACCGACTCCTGCATCGGCTGGCAGGAGACCGAGCAGCTCGTCACCGAGATCGCCACCGCCCTGGGCGGGGCGTCTCCATCATGAACCACCCGTCGTCAGCAATAGCCCCCCCCGGCCAGTGGGCGTAACGTCCGCGTCCGTCGCTGAAGAGGCCCTGCAGGCCCGGTCTATCACCCAACTGCCTAGTCGGAAAAGCGGGCACGGTGAGCGTTGCGGGGGAGGTCCCGGAGGCAGGGGGCTCTGCAACTTCAGATTCGCCTTTGGCGCAGACAGGAAGCCAGCCCGTAAGTGCGAACTCGAGGTGATGGCCGTCGTCGAGCCCTCCCCATCCTGACCCATCCTCCTGCAGCGCCACCTTCTGCTCGAACGTTCGTCGTATCGTCTCCCTTGGTGAGCCCCCCCGCCAACCGGACCAGTGAAGGTCTTCAACTACCCCTAGGGTGGGTGAGGTAATTCGGTCTATCGCCTGCTAGCGTGGCGTGATGCCAGGAAGAGGCCGTGGACGTCCGCCACATTCCGATGTCCTGACACCGGCCGAGCAGCGGGTTCTCGAGGAGCTTCGCAGGGGCGGCACCAACGCCGAGATTGCCCTGCGCCTGGGACGCGGCACCGAGACGGTTAGAACGCACATCGCCAGCATGCTGGCCAAGCTCGGTTTGGCGGATCGAAACGAGCTCGCTGCCTGGCGACCGGACCGGGAACGCAGGCGCCTCCCGGGACTCCTGGCGCTGCCCTCAGCACTTGGCTCACTCGGCCGTCCCATTGCCTGGGTGGGCATTGGCTTCGCTAGCCTGGCAGCCGTCGTCGTGCTGCTCGTTTTCTTCCCTGGCGCCGCTGAGGACGAGCAGGGCTCTCTCCTGTCCACAGCAGATACGGAGAGTGTCACGCCGACGCGCGGCGGCGGCGAGGCTCAGGAGGAGACCTCCACGGCCACCGCAACACCTTCCAGGACCCCTTCGGCGTTGGCCGGAGAGGTCGTAGTAAGCGCTGGAGGCAGGCACACATGCGCAATCCGGGAGGCGGGCGATGTGGTTTGCTGGGGGGCGAAACTCGAGGGGCAACTTGACGCTCCCTCGGGGAGGTTCCGTTCGATCAGTTCCTTTGCCGACCGGACATGTGCGGTTCAAGACTCGGGTGAGCTCATCTGTTGGGGCGACGACCGCTACTGCCTGCCGGATGGTGACGTGGTGGAGTGTGAAAGTGTCGACATTGGCGGGAGTGGCACTGCCCAGAAAACCTATCGCGTGGTCAGTACAAGCAGTAGTCACACCTGTGCGCTACGGGAGACGGGAGAAGTCGACTGCTGGGGGCACGTAACCGCGAGGGGGATGAAGGCGCCATCCGGGGCCTACCGGTCGGTCAGTGTGGGTGTTTCGTATTCTTGTGCCCTGCGTGAGACGGGTGAGATCGACTGCTGGGGAGCAAACGACAGCGTTCAGGCGGATGCACCTGCGGGTATCTACGCCTCGCTCAGTGCCAGCCTCTGGCACACCTGCGCCCTCCGTGACACGGGCGAGATTGACTGCTGGGGCAGCAACAACGTTGCGGGGCGGACGGCTGCGCCCCCCGGCCTCTTTCAGTCAGTCAGCGCAGGTCCTTACAGGAGTTGCGCAGTCCGCCAGACAGGAGAAGTGGAGTGCTGGGGCGGCCAAGGCAACAGTGACCCGCCGGGAATCTATCGCTCGGTGAGCGTGGGACTCGTACACGCCTGCGCCGTGAACGAAGCGGGAGGCGTCTACTGCTGGGACTTTTACGGTTGGACAAGCCCGCCGTCGGGGAGCTATCGGTCGATCAGCGGGGGAGAGGACTACCTGTGTGCAGTACGGCAAACAGGGGAGATCGACTGCTGGGGAGGCTGGCTCGGATGGGGAGAAGGACCAAACAGACACGGTCAACTCGATAGCCCTCCCGGGAACTACGCAGAGGTGAGCTTGGGATTGAACCACGCTTGTGGCGTGCGCGAGAACGGCGAGGTCCATTGCTGGGGATGGAACGATGACGGTCAGGCAGATGCACCCTCAGGAACGTATGTCACTGTGAGCGCTTCAGGTCAACGCACCTGCGGGGTGCGAACGACCGGCGAGATTGACTGCTGGGGATCGAACGAATACGGCCAGACCGACGCCCCACCGGGGTTCTATCGTTCGTTAGGCGTAGGGGCCGGCTACACCTGCGGGTTGCGCCTGACAGGCGAGATCGACTGCTGGGGATCGAATGACTACGGCCAGACCGACGCGCCGGTGGAGACGTATCGCTCGCTCAGTGTTGGGAACGCCCACGCCTGTGCCGTGCGGGAGACGGGCGAGATCGATTGCTGGGGGTGGAACGAGTATGGCCAGACCGATGCGCCCACCGGAACGTACATCTCTGTGAGCGTAGCATCTGTCCACACCTGCGCAGTTCGGCAGTCAGGGCAGATTGACTGCTGGGGCGCAGAAGATTCTCCGTTTGCGGAAGAAGTCTACCCCTATGACGGCAGCTACGTGCCGCTGGAACCCCCTGCGGGGACATTCCGCGCGGTTGCGACGGTTGACTCGTTTCCGTTCAGCGGTTGTGCACTGCGGCAGTCTGGTGAGATTGCGTGCTGGGGGCCGACCAACGGAGGGGTGCGCGTGCCGGCGGACCTGCGAGCTGCCCCGTGAGACAGGCCGACCTGCACCAGGGGGCCGGCTTGAACATGGCTTCGCTGGTTTGGGCGTGACCTTCGGGCCTTGGCCAGAAGTGAGAGAGCTTGTTGCCCGGCTTGTTCGCAGGCGGAGCCTTCTTGGCGAGGGATCCCTACAGCGCCACCGTCAACTCGAAAGTTCGTCGTACAGCCTCCCTTGGTGAGCCGGCGCCCCCTTTGAACATTCGCGACGCTTTCGGCGGCAGCTGAGGGGTTGGGCGCTAACAAACGGACAGGGTAATTCACACGCCCTTGGTGCTAGCCTGCCACTCGTCCAGGATCTTGTTGCGGGTCCCGCCGGGACGGATGGGGGGAAGGCTGGGGGGTGGATGCTAGGCTGGGACGGTGTTACCCCCATGCCTGCGTTTGGCACTGTTGGCCGCTGCCGTCGCCCTGGTCGTGGTGGCGCTGGGACTTGGCGAGGCAGCGACGACGGTGGCGGCGCAGGAGACGCGGCACGCCATCCGGGGAGCGGTCTTCGGGCCCGACGGCGAGCCGGCTTCCGGCGTCGAGATCGGAGTATGGGTCCCCTCTGGACGCGACGAAGGAGTCTACACGTGGGAGTCGGTGCGGACGGAGGCGGACGGGTCGTTCCGCCTCCTGCTGGGGGACGGGAGCTACCGGCTCGACGTGCTATCGGACCGGTACGGCCACTGCACTGTGCACGGGCCGGAGATCCCGGAGGGCGCCGCGCGCGCCGTGCTCTCCGTGGAGGGCAGCGGATCCTCGTCCATCCGTATCGTGCTCTCGGCGCCCGTGTCCCGCGAACGGGCGGCCCGGACCCCGTGCTATTTTGATGTCCCGCTCCACCGGATCGAGGGCGTCGTTACGGGTTCCGACGGCGAGCCCCTCGAAGGCATTACCGTGCGTGCGCACGGGGGCTCCGTTCGGGACAGCCAACCCACCACGGCCGCGGGGACGTTTGCGCTAGAGGTCCCCGCGGGGTCCTATTTCCTCGAACTCATTGCCGTGTCCGACGGACAGGACTGCAGCCTTGGATGGGCCGGCCTTGAAGGCAAGCACTCACTCCGCAGGCTAACGGTGACACTGGATTCTGGCCGGCTAATCCTCATCGACGGGGCGGGAGTCGAGGCAATAGGCGTGCGGCTCCCAGAGAAACCCGCCGACCTCTGTCGAGAGATCAGGGGGCTTGTGGCCGATGCAACGGGTCAGCCGCTCGGCGATGTAGCTGTTGGCGCCAACGGGCTCGGCAGGCTGGTCATGAGGGACGCCAGGACGAGGACCACGCGTTACGGATCCTTTTCGTTTCGGGGCCCGCAGGGGTTCTATCAGTTCTCGGTCCATACCGCCGCGGGCAGCGCGTGCGCTGTCGCAGGGGTCGAGAACCCCCACACCGGGGCGTCCACGGGAGTGGCTGTGGCGGCGGCGATGTCACCCGGCCTCCGGCTTGTCGTCTCTGGACCTGCGAGCCCGACCGCCGAGTGGCTCACCTGCTGGTTCCCACCCGAAACGGTCACGACGGAGCTGCGTCCGGGGTGGAACCTGGCCGGGTGGACGGAGGCGGAGTCCGATGTTTCGGCGATCTTCGACGACATCCCGGCGCTGAAAGCCGCCTACTCGTGGGACACGGGAACGGGATCGTTCCGCGAGGCCGTTGGCGACGGGTCGAGCGGGCCGGAGTCGCTCTCGACGCTGCAGACCGGCATGGGGCTCTGGCTCTACCTCGGAGGAGAGGAAGCGTTCACCTGGAGACGGCCGTTCCTGCCCGAAAGCGGACTCGTCTCGCTCTCGGAGGGATGGAACCTCGTGGCGTGGTTGGGCGAGGACACCCCCGGTGCCAAGGACGCCGTCGCCTCCCTCGGCACGGAACTCCGAGCGGCCGCGACCTGGGATCCGGTAGCGGGAGGGTTCGATTTCTACTCCCCGCTGGCGCCCACACACGCTGCTTCACCGTGGCCCGTCACTCGGGGAGGGGCGGTGTGGGTGAACGCCTCAGTGGCGCGGCGCTGGTACCAGCCGGGGAGTTTCCAGCCCCCGCTCCAGTATGCCCACGAGGTCTCCGCCGAGACCCGCACCTGGCTCGCAGCCGCGACGCAGTCCGTGGTGGGCTACTTCGCCGAGCGGATGGGGGTTATTGCGACAGCTGTGAGGTTTTACGTTGGCGACATCGCGCCCTGCGGCGTCTTCGTCCACCCAACCGTGGTCATGACAGAGCGCTGCGTGGATGCCGCCAGCCACGAGTACGGCCACGCTATCCAACTCCAGGTGGCAGGAGCGGGTGGTCGTCAGGGCCCGGCGTGGTTGACGGAAGGTGTAGCGGATCGGTGGCGGGGACAGTACGAAGACCACGTCGGCGATAGAACCTACGGCGACCGGCGGAACGACAACCTGTTGCCAGAAACAAGGCGGACGGAGACACCGCTGGCACGAATGGACACGTACGACGAGGTCAGCTATGCCGTGGCCAACCTTGCCGTCGACTGGCTGGTGCAACTCACAGGCGACGACAGCATCCTGGAGTACTACCGCCAGCGATTCTCCTACCCAGCCTGGGAGGAGGCCTTCGAGGATGTGTTCGGCCTTGGCGTCACCGAGTTCTACTCTTCGTTCGAGGCGCACCGCGCCGAGGTCGCTCCCCCTTTGCCAGCCATCGAGGGCGTCCTCACCGGTGCCGACGGCGAGCCGGCTTCCGGCGTGGAGATCGGAGCGTGGGTCCACGGCGATGGACCGGGCGAAAATGTCCATGTGTGGACGGACGGGGACGGGTCGTTCCGCCTCCCGCTGGGGGACGGAACCTATTCGCTCCAGGTGGTATCGGACCGGTACGGCCTCTGCACGGTGCACGGGCCGGAGATCCCGGAGGGCGCCGCGCGCGCCGTGCTCTCCGTGGAGGGCAGCGGATCCTCATCCATCCGTATCGTGCTCTCGGCGCCCGTGTCCCGCGAACGGGCGGCCTGGACGCCGTGCTATTTTGATGTCCCGCTCCACTGGATCGAGGGCGTCCTCACCGGTGCCGACGGCGAGCCGGCTTCCGGCGTGGAGATCGGAGCGTGGGTCCACGGCGATGGACCGGGCGAAAATGTCCATGTGTGGACGGAGGGGGACGGGTCGTTCCGCCTCCCGCTGGGGGACGGAACCTATTCGCTCCAGGTGGTATCGGACCGGTACGGCCTCTGCACGGTGCACGGGCCGGAGATCCCGGAAGGCGCCGCGCGCGCCGTGCTCTCCGTGGAGGGCAGCGGATCCTCGTCCATCCGTATCGTGCTCTCGGCGCCCGTGTCCCGCGACCAGGCGGCCTGGATCGCGTGCGAATCTTGATGTCCCGGTCAGCCTCAACGCACGCGGCTCCAGCCGCGACTAGGGATGCTCGGGAATCGTGGATCCGAAGTGGAGCTTCGAGCATCGTCGCGGAGATTCTTCAGGAAATCGAACGCCTGGCGTCGGGAAGTGACGGCGGCTCTTCGTGACGGTCTCCTTGAGCCGGTTCTGGCACTCAGGTCTGGGGCTCTTCAACTCCAGATTCGCCATTGGCGCAGACAGGAAGCCGGCCCGAAAGTGCGAACTCGAGGTGATGGCCGTCGTCGAGCCCTCCCCATCCTGACCCATCCTCCTACAGCGCCACCTTCTGCTCGAACGTTCGCAATCCAGTCAACTCAGGCCCACCACACGTTTCTGGGGAGCACCGGCGATTTGAGCGGGACCTCCACGATTTCCGCGGCCACAGCGGGGCCGGCGTCAGGGTTATTCCGGCGGGGCGGCAGCTACGGCCACCGGCTCCCCGCTTGCGCTGCCCCTGAGCGACATCGCCCAAATGACGTCTTCCTCAGCCACGACCCAGTAGGTTGCGCCGTACGAGAACGCGGCCAGGGTGTTCAGGCCGGGCACATCGTCCAGGCCGGGGAAGTACCCAAGCCACCGGCGCGCCGTTTCGTCCCAGGCATAGATGACGATGACCTCCTCGGGAAGGCCGGCCTCGTCGATGGCCGTGCCGTCGGCGCCGGGCCACTCGAACGATGTCCAGGTGCGGCTCAGCGCCAGCTCCGCCCCCTCGGGCCGGAGGGTCACGTGGTAGACCCTGGTGCGGCTGCCGTCCGCGGAGGTGACGGTGACGGTGATCGCGGTCAGGCCTTCGAGGGCTGCCTGGTGGCCGTTCGTGGCGCGGCCATCGGCGTCCGGCGGGTTGGTGACGACGGTGGTGCCGCGCTGCACCGCCCCCGCCTCGACCGTCGTCTCCGTCACGCCCTCTCTGATGAAGCCCGTGTACTCCGTGCGGCCCGAGTCGAACCGCCCGATCTCGATGCCGCTGAGGGTGAGCGAGGCGAGGCGCGCGTCGATGGCGTCGGGCATGTTGTAGGTGTAGACCCTGCCGTCGCTCGCGTCGGCGACATACATGACGTCGCCATCAGACCAGATGCCGCGGGGGCTGTTGTTGCTGGCCTTCGAGAGCTCCGTGAAGTCCTCTTCCCGAACACGCTCCAGGTCGTTGTCTTCGTCCTGTGCTCCCTCCTCGCCCGACGGAACGGGCAGGCGGTAGGCGAAGAGGCTCCTGGGGCTCGCACCGGCGTCAGATATCCAGATGGTCGTCCCGTCGGACCAGATGCCGCGGGGGTCGCGGTTACCGGAGTCGAGGCGTACTTACCGAGGAGCTCGCCGGTCTCGAGGTCGTAAGAGAAGAGCGAGGGGTTGCGGTTGAGCACCCACATGATCTGCTCGTCGGACCAGAAATCGCGCACGTCGCGGTTGCCCTCGGCGAGCACGATGTCGCGCGCCTCCAGCCGTTCTCCGGTCTTGAGGTCGTAGGCGAAGAGCCGGTCGCGGCCGCTGTCGGAGACCCACACGATCCCCTCGCCGGACCAGATGCCGCGGGGCGCGCGGTTCCGCTCGGAGAGCTGGAACTCGAGCCCCTCGACCCGCTCGCCGCTCTTGAGGTCGTAGGCGTAGACGGCGTCGCCCGCGCCGTCGGGGTTGTCGACGAGCCAGAGGGTCGTGCCGTCGGACCACATCCCGGTGGGTGTCTCGTTGGCGGGGTCCAGCGCCTCGATGTCGTGCTTCACCGTCCACTCGTAGTCGACCGTGCTCGGGGTGGGCCCGGACGGGCCGCCGCCGCCGGGACCGATCGTCGGAGGCGGCGCCTCGTCATCGGTGACGGAGACACGAACGTCCGGGCCGGAGGTCAGGGCGCCGTACCCGGTGACGGCGTGGGTCAGGGTGGCGCGGTCGTGGGTCCCGTCCTCGTCCTCGGCCACCTCGACGGTCACGGGCTGCGTCGTATCCCAGTTCCCGGTGGTGAACGTCAGGCTGGTTGGCGTGACCGTCACGTCCTCGTTGTCGGAGGTGATGTCGACGGTCACGTTGCCCGTGGGCTGCGTCTTGAGGCGCACCTCGTAGGTCCCGGATCTGCCCTCCGCGACCGTCAGCGCCTGCGGTCTGGCGCGCACGCCGGGTTCGTCGTCCAGGATCGTCCCCGTCGCCTCGGCGTCGAGGATTTCGACCCGGTCGCTGCCCATGCGCGCGTTCGAGAGCATCACGCTGAACGTCTCGTCGTCCTCGGTGTCGGCGTCGCCCCGGACGACCACCTGGATGTTCTTCGAGGTCTCGCCGGCGGACTGATCGAACGTGAGGCTGCCCGTCTGAGCCTCGTAGTCCGTGCCCTGGGTGGCCGTTCCACCCCTGGTCCGGTAGTCGACGGTGACGTTGCCCACGGGGTCCCCGGTGAGCGTCACCGTGAACGCCATCATGGGTGTCTCGCCCGCGCCGCCCTCCGTCAGCTCGGCGTCCGCGATCGCGAGGCGCGGTGGCCCCTCGTCGTCGATGATCGTGCCCGTCGCCGTCGCCCTCTGGATGTCCGCGTTGACCGCGCCGTAGAGCGTCGCGGTGAGCGTCTCGTCCCCGTCGTGGACACTGTCGTCGACGAGCGTGACCTCGATGTCCTTCGACACCTCGCCCGCGGCGAACGTGATCGTCCCTGCCGCCACCGCGGTGTAGTCGTCGGGCGCCGTCGCTGTCCCGTCCGCGGTCTCCCACTGGACCGTCACGTCGAACGCGCTCTCGACCGAGAGGGTCACGGTGAACGTCATCGGGCTGCTGTCCTCGCCCTTCATCGCGTCGGCGATGGACAGCCGGGGCCGCGCCTCGTCGTCCTCGATCGTCACCGTCCCCGTCGCGCCCGCGGTGTCGGCGGTGGAGTCCGCGCTGGCCAGCGCCACGGTGAACGTCTCGTCCTGCTCGGCGAGCGTGTCCTGCAGGATCGTGATCGCGCCCCGCTTGGTCGTCTCGCCCGGCGCGAACGTGATCGTCCCTCCCGATACGGCGGTGTAGTCGTCGCCCGCCGTCGCCGTCCCGTCGCTTGTCGACCACTCCAGCGTCACCGTGCGGCCGCTCTCCGCCGCGAGCTTCACCGGGAAGCGCAGCGTGCCGGCGTTCTCGCGCACGCTCACGTCGTCCACCGAGGCCGCCGGAGCGTCGTCGTTGTCCGTGATCGTGCCGTTTGCGGCGGACGTCCCGAGCTGTGTGTGGACCGACGGGTTGGAGAGCCTCATCGTGAACCGCTCGTCCGCCTCGTCGAGGCTGTCGTCGGTCAGCGGCACCGTGATCGTCTGGCTCATGGCGTTCGCCGCGAACGTCAGCGTGCCCGAAGTCCCCGTGTAGTCCGTGCCCTGCGTCGCCGTGCCGCTCGCGGTCGCGTACTGCACCGTCGTTTGCCTGCCGGACGCCGGAGTGAGGGTCACCGTGAAGCTCATCGTCCCGTCGTTCTCGGCCGCCGTCGCGGACGTGACGGAAAACGTTGGCGTGGCTTCGTCGTCACTGATGCTGGCGTGGGTGCGGGCGCGGGCCAACGTGGCGTGCGGCGACGAGGGCAGGCTCAACAGCACGTCCAGGAAGCCGGGGTTCCTGCTGACCGAGTCCTCGATCGTCGTGATGACGATTTTCTTGAGCGTCTCCCCGGCGGCGAGTGTGATCGACGAGTCCGCCGCCGTGTAGTCTTCGCCTGCTACCGCCACGGGCAGCCTCGTGAGGGGGTCCAGGGTACGGTAGTTCAGCACCACATCCCGACCGCTTGCCTCGGAGAGGGTAACGGGAACCTTGAGGTCTTCCCCCTCCTCCGCGGTAGCTATGAACAACTTAAAGGTGCCGTCCTCTTGCTCGATGTTGAGATCGCTGTGGATTGAGGCCCGGGGCAGGGGATCGTTGTCCGTGATCGTCGCCGTTGCCTCCGCTTTGGCGACGTCCGCGTTGTTCTCGTTGCTGAGCGTCACCGTGAACGTCTCGTCGTACTCGTCCAGCGTGTCGCCCAGGATCGGCACGGTCACGGTCTCCGACCGCGAGGGTGGCGCAAAAGTGAGCATGCCGGACGACGTCGTGTAGTCCTCGCCGGCCGTCGCCGCCGTCACCCCGGTTCCTTCCACCGTCTCCCAATCGGTCGTGATGGTCAGGTCCGTCGGATCTCCCAGGAGCTCCACGGTGAAGACCAGGTTCTTGGAGCCCGAGTCCCCCTCCGTCACGCTCTTGTCGCCGATCGACAGCCGCGACGGCCCCTCGTCGTCGTTGATCGTGCCCGTCCCCGTCGCGTCGGTCAGGTTTGCGTTGGTCGGGCTGGTCAGCGTCACCGTGAACGTCTCGGCGGGGTTGGAGTCCTGGTTGTTGTCGCCCTTCACCGTCACATTGAAGGTCTTGGTGGTATCGCTCGGCGCGAAGGTCAGCTTGCCCGACTTTGCCGTGTAGTCCGTGCCCTCCGTGGCCGTGCCGCCCGAGGTCTCGTAGTTAACCTCAATCGTCTTCTCGCTCGCCGCGCTCAGCGAGACCGTGAACGTCATCGTCGACGTCTCATTGAGGTCCTTCTCGGTGGCGCTCGCGTCGTTGATCGAAAGCCCAGGCGGTGGGTCGTCGTCGTTGATCGTGCCCGTCGCGTCGCGGTCCGACGCGGCGACGGTCGCGTTGGTCGGGCTGGAGATCCGCACCGTGAACGTTTCGTTGTCCTCGTCGGTAGTGTCGTCCACGATGGCGACCGGGAACGTCTTCGTGGTTTCGCCCGCGGCGAACGTGAGCGTGCCGGACGCCGCGCCGTAGTCCGTGGCCTCCGCCGTACGGTCGGTGGTGAGCGTGGCGTAGTTGACCTCTACCTGCCGGCCGCTCACCGGGTCAAGGGTCACCGTGAACGTCATCGTCCCTGCGTCCTCCGCCGCGCTGGAGTTCGCGACCGAGAGCGCGGGCAGCGGATCGTTGTCCACGATCGTGCCCGTCGCGGTGGACCTGGTCACGCCCGCATTCCCCGCGCTGGCTAGCGTCACGGAGAACGTCTCCGTGTCCTCGTCCAGCGTGTCGCCCGCAATGGAGACCGAGAAGGTTTTTCTGGTATCGCCCGGCGAGAAAGTGAGCGTGCCGTCCGTCGCGGTGTAGTCGGTTCCCTCCTCCGCTGTGCCGCCGGAGGTGTCGTACTCGACCGTCACCTCCTTCCCGCTCTGCGCGCTCAGGTTTACCGTGAACACCAGACTTGCCGCAGCGTCCGTCTCTGTTCGCTGCGCGTCCCTGATCGACAGGTTCGGCTCAGGGTCCTCGTCGTCGATGGTCACCCAGAGCAGGTCGTCGCCGCCGTCGAAGGCGCCATTCTCCGCGCTGGAGAACCTCACCCTGAAGCGCTCCTGCGGCTCATCGAGCGTGTCGCCCCGCACCGTCACCGTGAACGTCTGGGTGGTAACCCCCGCGGCGAACGTCAGCTTGCCCGTTTTCGTCGTGTAGTCCTGGCCGGCCGTAGCGCTGAAGTTCTCGGTTGCGTACTGGACCGTCACCTCCTTCGCGCTCTGCGCGCTGAGGTTCACCGTGAGCGTCACGGTCTGGTTCGCGTTCGTCTCGTCCACCTCTTTGTCGACAAATGTGAAGGTGGGCGGGTCGTCGTCGTCGTTGATCGTGCCCGTGCCGTCGCGGTCCGAAGTGGCGAGGGTCGCGTTCGTCGGGCTGGACAGCCGCACCGTGAACGTCTCGTTTTCCTCGTCCAGGCTGTCGCCCCGCACAGAGATAGAGATCGTCTCCTCCGTGTTGCCAGCAGAGAACGTCAGGGTGCCCATTTTCGCCGTGTAGTCCGTGCCGGAGGTGGCCGTGCCGGTGGTGAGCGTGGCGTACTGCACCGTCACCTCGCGGCCGCTCGGTTCGTCGAGCGACACCGTGAAGTCGATCGTCCCCGACTCGCTGTTGGATCCCGAGCCCGAATCCGCGTCCGCGATCGAGAGCGCGGGCGGGTCGTCGTCGTCCGTAATCGTGCCCGTCGCCGTCGCCGTGCTGATGGAGGCGTTGACCGCGCTGGACAGCTTCACCGTGAAGGTGTCGCTGTCCGCCTCGTCCAGCTCGTCTCCGGCGATCGTCACCACGATGTTCTGGGTCAGTGTCGCCGTGTCGGCGGCGAACGTCAGCTTGCCCGTCTTCGACGTGTAGTCGTCGTTCGCCGTCGCCGAGCCGTCCTCCGTCGTGTAATTCACGGTCACCTGCTTGAGAGTCCGCGCGCTCAGGGTCACAACGAATGTCATCGTCTTGGTGCCGGAGTTGCCCTCCGTCACCGCCGAGGGCGTGGCGATGCTCAGCGTCGGCTCGGGGTCGTTGTCCGTGATCGTGCCCGTGCCCGTCGCGTCGGCGAGGGACCCGGCGGACTGGTTGTCCAGCGTCACCGTGAACGTCCGGTCGATGTCGTCTTTCGAGTCCCCGGCCGTGACCACGCTGAACGTCTGGGTCGCCGTGTTGGCCGGGAATGTCAGCGTGCCGGACTTCGAGGTGTAGTGGGTGCCCGCGGTCGCCGTGCCGTTGGACGTCGCGTAATCCACCGTCACCTGCTTCGCGCTGCGCGGGTTGGCCGTCACCGTGAAGGTGACGTCGCTGCCCTCATTGGCAGAGGCGTCGTTGATCGAGAACGCCACCGTGTCGTTGTCGTTGATCGTGCCTGTCGCCGTGGCGGTCCTAATCTCCGTGCCGCTGCTCGGGCTCGAGAGGGTCACCGTGAACGTCTCGTCGTCCTCGTCCACCGTGTCGCCGGCCGTCGCCACCGTGAACGTCTTGCTGGTGTCGTTCGCGTTGAACGTCAGCGTGCCCGAGGCCGCCGTGAAGTCGCTGCTCGACGCCGTATCGCCGGACTCCACCGACGTCGCGTACCGCACCGTCGTCGTGCTCGAGCTGGCCGGCGAGAGCGTGACCGTGAACGTGATGTTGCCGCCCTCCGTGGCGTCCGCGGCGGCGATCGAGAACGCCGGCGTGTCGTCGTCTTCGATCGTGCCGGTCGCCGTCGCCGTCCCCAGCACCGCGTTGGAGGAGGGGCTGGTGAGCGTCACCGTGAACGTCTCGTTACTCTCCGTCGTCATGTCCTCCGTCGTTTGCACCGTGAAGGTGTTGCTGTCCGTGTTGGCGGCGATGGTCAGCGTGCCCGACGCCGCGGTGAAGTCGCCGCTCGACGCCGTATCGCTTGCCTCCACGGACGTGGCGTACTGCACCGTCACGGGGTTGGCGTCCTGCGCGGCGAGCGAGACGGTGAACGTCATGGCGTCGCCCTCCTCGGCGGACGCGTTGGCGATGGACACCGCCGGCGGCGAGTTGTTGGTCACCGTCTGGCTGGAGGTGATCGCGGCGGCCTCCAGGTCCCCGGCGTTGGTGATCGCGTCGCTTCCCGGCACGGTGTATGTCACCGTGACCGTGTCGCTTCTGGAAACGCTGCTGCCCAGTGTCAGCGTCACCTCTTCGCCGCTGACGTCGACGCTGTCCACGCTCACGCTGGACCCGGCGCTGGTCACCGTGAATGCACTGGTCGCCGGCGTCTTGCGCTCGTCCAGCTTCTCGTCGTAGGTCAGGGTCAGGGTGTCGGCGTCCACCACGGCGGTCTGCAGCGCGGGTGCAGTGGTGTCCACGGGCGTGCCGCGCAGCCGGAATACCAACATCCGGTCGCTTCTTTGTGTGCTGCAGTCGTCCTGGAGACAGATCGTGTTCTCGATTGTCCATCCGAACAAGCTGTCGCCGTGCGCGCCCGGGTCGTCCACCCTGTATCCAAGCAAGGTCCATGTGCCCGCACCTTTCTCGACCCGCACTGCGTATTCGGTGTCTGGATCGAGAGTGAACGGCTCAGTAGCGGGGATCTCCCAGTCGCTCCTGGTCCTGCTGGTCCGTTGAATGTGGAACGTGCCGACCACGGAGTCGTCGCTCCGTTTGCGGACCGCGAGGCTCCAATCCCCGGGAGGGTCTGGAATTGCGGTGAATCGCAGCCGGAGGGCATTGATGGTATAGCCCTCCTCGCTGGGGCCTGTGGTGAACCGGTTCGACATGACACTGGTGCCAAAAGTTTGCGCGCGATCTTGACCGTCATCCGAAAATTTGTTGCGGACGAGCCAGCCGTCGATCTCCGGGTGTTTCCACACGGTGATCGTGTACGTCTTGGTGGTCATGCCGTCCCCGGCGGTGACGGTGACCGTGATGGTGTTCTCGCCCTCGTTCAGGTCCACCTGGTGGCCGTCCCTACCGTTGTCCGCATCAGTGGCGGGGGTGTAGGCGATGGTGGCGCCGCCGTGGCTCGTGGTGGCGGTGAGAGTGACCTGGTCCGTGCCGTGCAGCACGGCGCTGGTGTAGGTGGTCGTCTCCGAGGCGAAGACCGGGTTGAGGCCGCCGATGCGCCTGCCGCCGGTGAGGTCCAGCGCGATGAGCGTGGCGTCGCCCTGGTCCGGCGTGTTGTTGGTCACCGCCTGGGTGTTGGCGATCGCGCCGGCCTCCAGACGCGCGGCGTTGGTGATGGCGTTGCTTGCCGGCACGGTGTAGACCACCCTCACCGTGTCGTCCTTGGTCGCGCTGCTGGCGAGCGTCAGCATGACCTGCTTGCCGCTGACGCTAACGCTGGACACGGAAACGCTGGAACTGCCGACGGTCGCCGCAAACGCGCTGGTGGCCGGCGTAATGCGCTCGTCCAGGGCCTCGTCGTAGGTCAGGGTCAGCCTCTGGCCGTTCACCTCCGCGGTCTGCAACTCCGGCGCGGTGGTGTCCACGAAATGGCCGCGCATCTCCATATTGAGCATCCAGCCGTTGACCACACCGTTTTGCTTTTCGAGAGCGTTCCGTATCCGCCACCCGGCCGCTGATGAATGGTGTGCCCCCCAGCCGCGGGTGTTCCTCCCCAGCACCGCGAAATCCCCCGACCCCGATCGCTTCCACAATCGCAGGTAGTAGCGCGTATTCGCTTCGAGCGTGATCGGTTCGAGCGCGGCGAACTTCCTCCATTCCCCGTCGGTGACGAATCCGGCATGGTGAAAGTCTCCGACGTGTTTGAAGCCGTCCAGCTCGCGAATCTGGAGGGTCCATTCGCTGAAGTCGGTTTGAATGTGGCTAAATTGCAGAACTACGTACGTAACGACGTAGCCCTCTTCACTTGGACCGGTATCGAAATCCGCGAGACGCGACACGCCGTCGTCCAACCACACCCGTTGTTGACCGGTCGGGTTACGCAGATCCCGCGCGAGCATCCCATCGGCCTGATGGCGCCACACGGTGATCGTGTAGGTCTCGGTAGTGGAGCCGTCCTCGGCGGTGACGGTGACCGTGATGGTGTTCTCGCCCTCCGTCAGGTCCACCTGGTGGCCTTCGTCGGTGTTGCTGGCGTCCGTGGCGGGGCTGTAGGCAATGGTCGCGTACGAATCGTTGGCCGTGGCGGTGACGGTCACCTGGCTCGTGCCCTGCCGCACCGCGCTCTTGTACTCGGTCGTGGCCGAGTCGAAGTCCACGTTCAGGGCGCTGCTGATGGTGAGCGCGCTGAGGGTGGCGTCCGTCCCCACCGGCGGGTTGGTCACCGTCTGGCTGGAGGTGATCGCGGCGGCCTCCAGGTTCGCGGCGTTGGTGATCTTGTTGCTTCCCGGCACGGTGTAGGTCATGGTCACCGTGTTGCCGGGGGGGACCCTACTGCCGAGCGTCAGCACCACCGTGCTGCCGCTGACGTCGACGCTGTCCACGTTGACGCTGGACGAGTCGCTGGTCACCGTGAAGGCGCTGGTGGCCGGCGTCTTCCGCTCGTCCAGGGCATCGTCGTAGGTCAGGGTCAGGGTGTCGCGGTACACCACCGCCGTCTGCAGCGCCGGCGCAGTGGTGTCCTTCGCCGAGCCGAACAGCCGGAAATCCAGCACCCGGTTGTCCCAGAAGCCGGTGCAGGCGTCATCGCCGCAGATCCTGGTCGGAATCGACCATCCGAACATGGATGAACTGTGCGCGCCGGCCCTGTCGATAGGCCCCATACGTATTGTCCAATTACCCGTTTCCTTGCGGAACCGCGCCCGGTACGTTGTGTTCGGGTCCAGCTCAATCGGGCTGGTCGCGTGGAAGATGTGTGCACCGGTCGTGAGCGTGCGTCCGAGGACGTGGAATGTGCCGACCACGGAGTTGTCGGAGTCCTTGCGGATATCCAGGGTCCAACGTCCGGGATTGCTCGGCACTGAGCCGAAATTCAGGCGGATGGCGTTGACTACGTACCCCTCCGCGCTGGGCCCGGTCGTGAACCTTGTCATCAAGATGCTTGTCAACCGAGCCTGGACGCGACCGCCAGTGAAGTCTATGTTCTGCAGGATTGTTTCTGTGGAGGGGTGGCGCCACACGGTGATCGTGTACGTCTCGGTGGTCGTGGTGTCCTGAGCGGTGACGGTGACCGTGATGGTGTTGGAGCCCTCGTTCAGGTCCACCTGGTGGCCGGTGTCGGTGTTGCTGGCGTCGGTGGCCGGGGTATAGGCAACCGTGGCATTCGAATCGTTGGCCGTGGCGGTGACGGTGACCTGGCTCGTCGAGTTCTGCACGGCGCTGGTGTAGCTGGTCGTGGTCGAGTCGAACTGCGGGTCCAGCCCGCTGCTCAGGGTGAGCGCGCTGAGCGAGGCGTCGGTCGACGCCTGGCGGGGGGAGACGTTCCTGTCGGGGTCGAACTCCTGGGCCCGGCTGGCCGGCGTCACCGTGAAGGAGACCTCCAGCGTCCCCAGCTCGTCCCCGCCCAGATTCCGCTCCGCGTACGCCGTCGCCGTCAGGGTGTAGCTGCCGGCGGGCAGCGCCTGGCCGTGGAGGTCGTCTTCGCCGCCGTCCCCGTACAGGGAGTAGGGCGCCAGGTTCTCCGTCCGGGTCACGGACTTCGTGCCGCTCAACTCGAGACGCACGCTGCCCGCGGTCTCGCCCTCGGCCAGGTCGGCGCGGATGGCGTAGCTGCCACCGTCCGGGTCGGCCAGTTCAACGCTGGCCCCGTCGGTCAGGCTCGCCAGCACGAACTGGTCCGACGCGTCCACCAGGGTGAAGCCCGTCAGCGGGCCCTGGGCGTCGTCCGTGACGTCGAGCGCGCTGAGCGGCGGAGGCCCCCCGTCGCTCAGCAGCAGCAGGGCGGCTACTGCAATCGCCGCAAGGCCCGCCAGGACGCCGAGCGATGCGGGGCGGTGGTTGGCGATTCGGGTCGGGGTCAAGGTGGCCCCAGGACCGAAGGTTCTAGAGATGGAGACACCCGAGGAATGTTACCAACTCATCTGTAAGCTTCCTATAAGCATACCGTCCATTTAGGTGATTTTTTATAAGATTCCTGCCCTCAGTGGCGTCGACCTCGGGGAGTTCCGGCCCGGGGCGGACGGCCAGTTCGAGCGTGTCATCGCCGCCGGCGTCACGGAGACGACGGTCGTAGCCGAGGGGCGGTGGAGTCCGGCGCAACCGCAACCATCGCCGTCGAGCCGCCCGGGGGGGACGGCCAGTTCGAGCTGGCGAGCATGCTGGCAATGTGCGTTCTGACAGTCTCGGTGCTGCGGCCGAGACGGATGGCGATCTCGGGGTTTGGTGCCGCCCTTGCGAAACTCCTCGAGAACCCGCTGCTCGGCCGGTGTCAGGACATCGGGATGTGGCGGACGTCCGCGGCCTCTTCCTGGCTCACGCCACGCTAGCAGGCAATAGACCGAATTACCTCACCCACCCTAGGGGTACATGAAGACCTCACTGGTCCGGTTGGCGAAGGGTGGCCCACCAGACTGGACAAAATCGAGAACCTTCCTTCTGGTGTTCAGGTTGGCTCTGCAGAGGACGGGGCATCCACAGCGACCGATGCCCGTCTGCAGCACGAGGAACACCGAAGCGTACGGGTAGGTGCGAGGCATACACACGCCTCTACGTTTCCGTCCTCTTGCCATGCTCGGCGGCCACGACGCTGACGCTCCCAAGTGGAGACCACGCTTCCACGTTGAGGTCCAGGTAGCGGTGCCACTGATCGCATGAACCCATGAAACGGAGGACAGTGAGCCTGCCGTCCTCGAAGGCGACTACCCATACTTCGTCAAGACCCGAGAGTGCCAGCCCGCTGAAATCCAGGAGGGTGTCGTCAAACTCGGTCACCCCCTTCAACTGAGTCGCCGCCTCGCCCTCATCGAGAACCACTACGAGCCACTTCGCGTTTGGCGAGTCTCCCCACTGGTCCTTCTCCAGCTTGCGGTCGACACACTGCTGCACGGCCGACACCAAACCGGACAGGGCGGTCACCCTTGAGAAGTGGAAGACCGATGTTGCTGCCGTGAGATCGACCTCGCCTCGGCTTCGCTTCGATGGTTCCCTGTGCAAGATGGTCACGGCCAGTGGCGGTTCCGACTCCAATACGTCGTTCGTGGCCCACCTCCAACTCTTGCGGATTTCCTCTTCGCAGAGCTCTCCGATACGCGCGTCGTCGACGAGGCCGAAGTCGCCGTTCTCGACGCGAGCCAGGACAGCGGCCACCGTCTGCAGTACCTCCTTGACCGGGAACGCGTTGTCGCCGGCATAGTCGCCCAGTAAGCGTTTGTCCATGGCGAGGACCATCCAGTTGTCCTTGAGGCCGGGAGCCCTCCCCGTATGCCGAGCCCTGGTCAGCCGCCGCCGCTCCCCGTCGGTGTGCATCGTTGCCTCGACGTCGGCGCTGGTCCCATCGGGCAGGAAGACCCTGAAGTCCACCTTGCACCCTTCGCCGTCCTCCCGCCGTTTGGCGATGTGCGCCTTCCGTATCACCGCCTGTATGGCGGCTGCGGCCATCTCCTCATCGGATCGGATGTCGGTCCCTTCCAGGATGCGAAGAGGGTTGTCGTGTGCCCACCGGCTCCACGAAGGGACGCCGCCGTCATCTGGGGCGCCGCACTCCCGCTCGGGGCAGACGACCAGGTCAACCGAGATCCCGTACTCAATGAGTACCCCATCCTCTGATGAGCGGCGCTCGGACGAGTGCGAGAAGTGCCAGTGGTCGGGATGCCACTTCAGTTCCCGCAGCCGCTCAGCAAGGGCCGCCAGCACAGCCAGCGCGGCGGCACCCATCTGCTCGGGGACATCCGGATCGAGCCCGCCCTCGTCGGGTGCGACAGCTGGGTCTTTCGTCACGTGCCCTCCTGCTGAATCGCCCTTCCATCTTGACATGGAAGGGAGACGACAATCTCAGTTGCTGGCTGCGCGAGCCCGGAGTGGATTCCTGTCATCATCGGCTCCCCAGGGCGCGGTCAGTCCACTTCACCTGCTTCACGTCTTGAGCGGGGAGACCAGAGGTACCCAACAAGAGGCGCACCAGCGGTACGCGTGTTCTGCTCGACGGGAACCGTGACCGTCATCGTGTGTCGGTCGCAAGCTGGCGGTAGCCCACGCTCCAATCGCAGCGAGCTTCCGTTGTGCAACTCGCGGTCCGCTGGAGTTCGATCAGCAAGCTGGGAGATGAGACTGAGCGCTCCACAGAAAGACGCGGCCGTCCAGCAGGAGGGATTTCGATATGGTCCCGCGGGCGCTGTCATCCGCACAGCGTTCCTGGACCTAGTCCGCCACCACATGGACCCGCACCGAAGGCTATGGCGGTTCACCCAGTCGTCGGGCGCGAAGCCCTGTAACCGCACTGAACCCCTTAGTGCTCGCGCCCGATTGACCAGTAACGGAGGACGGACCAGGCGCGGTTGCCGCAGTTTCCGGTAAGAAACACGTCATCGGGCATGCCCTCAATGACGACGCGGAAGCGGTACTGGTCGTTGTCGAAGGCGTAGAGGTCATCGGGGATGTTCCACACCCCCTCGCGTAGCGAGGCTTCGCAGAAGGTGCCGGGCGTCGGTGACACAGGCCGGGGCGGAGAGGCGGAGGAGGCAGACTCGTTGGTGGGAGTGGACCTGGTTCAGGACCTGTGCGCATCACGCAGCGCGTAGGCAATCCCCCGGAGCACGTCTTCATCGCAGGCGCCCTTCTGGTCATCTATCGTTAGGCCCTGCCCGTCGAGGTTGACGTTGATCGTGCAGCCGTTCTCGAACGTGAGGTCCATCCAGGTCTCGTATGTCGTGCGCTCCTCACAATCTTGCTCCTCCGTGCAGCCGGGTTGTTCTGTCTTCCCGATGTCGTACCAGTCGAATTTTGTGAGCACATAGCCCGAGGGAATGGTGATGAGCTCTCCACTGTAGAGGTAGCCCCCCTGGGGACAGGGGTTGGCTTCGCGGCAACTGGAGATGTGCCTCAATGGCTCCGGCGTTGGCTCAGGTGAGGAGGTGGCAGTCTCTGCAGGCGTAACGGCGATGTCGCCATTGGCGCCACCGGGGGAGCCACTGTCGTCCCCGCAGGCCACGAGGATCAGGCCAAGGAACCCCGCGCAGACCACCCGGAGAGGGAGTTGATGCCTGGTCAAATTCTCCCTCCCTGGGCGGGCTCAAATTGGGGGTAGCAGTGGTGAGAGTTCGCCGACCCGAGCGGGTTGCTACGAGAATAGCCATCAGGGGAGCACCCCTGCAAAGATCCAGCCGTACTTCCACCAGGGGTTCATGGGCCCACTTCCTTCTCGCCCGGCGCTGGCGCAACCCGGTAGATGCGCTCATCGTTGAAGCTGAGGACGTAGAGCTCCCCGTAGGCGTCCTCGGCGAATGACACGCCACGCTGAGGGCCTCCAGCCCAGAGGAGCACCGGCTCGACGTACTCGCCGGCCAGCACAGCCTCTGCCGGAACGCCCCAGATGAGGCCGTTACAGAAGTCGCTGTAGAGGTCCCAGCCCTGTAGCTCGGGCAAGTCTTCTTCCCGGTAGACGTAGCCCCCGGCGATGGAGCAGCCGAAGGCGTGGCTGTACTCCCGCAGGTCCTTGAGCGACTGCTTCCGCCGCCACACCTCGTCGCGCCGGTCGGCGCGGTCCCAGGGGTAGACGGCTGGGGCAGGGTCAGCTCGTGGTCCGCGACGATGGTGACCTCCAACTCCACCATCCGCTTCCGCGCATCCAGCTTGTCCACGGCGCCTGACCCGCGCGAGCATCTCGCGTGTCTCCCGCCACTCGCTGATGGCCGGCATCGCCTCACCGTAGATGAGCTCCTCACCTTGCTCGGGGTCGATGGTGACTAACCGAGGGTAGGGTCGCCTGGGCGGCCTCACCTGGGGCGGTTCCCGCACTCTCGGCGGGACTCGAACCGGAGCGTCGGCCTTCGGGTGGAGAGCGGAGACGTGCAGGGGCTTCAGAAACGAGAACTAGCCCAAGCCCGGTGCGGGCACCGTGAGCAGCCACAACCGAGGCACCTCCCCGTCGGGCTAAGTGCCACCACAACTCCATCCCGAGGGGGCCTTCAGAGCATCTTCCATGCGAGGAAGTCTCGGAGGGGTGCACGTATGACCCCCCTTGCAGGCAGTTAACCGCGGGCCTTGCCGCGCTCACACTCGGTTGCCTTCACCACATCCGCGGAGGGGCAACTGTGAAGACTCGAATCCCCATTCTCAGGTCCCGTAAGAGGCGGCCGGCGCTGCTGGTGGCGGCGCTGCTGTCGGCGCTTCTGCTGATCGCCGCCGTGGCCATCCCCGCCGCCCTCGTCTTCGCCCAGGATCCCCCGACGGACGAGCTGGTCTTCGTCAACGCCAGCGAGGACCCGGTCGAGCGCAAGGGCGACGGGCGCTTCATCGCGCGTCCCGTCTTCAGCCACCCCGTCGGTCCCCTCTACTACGGCGTGCGCGACCCCGACACGGGCGAGTGGCTCACGACCATGTTCAGCGTCCGGGGCGGCGAGAAGGAGCGGCAGGACGGCTGGGAGTACTCCTTCGAGTATCCCTTCGAGGACGGCCAGGTGGAGCTCGACAAGGAGCGGCCCTACCTGCTCGTGATCCTCGCCGTCAAGCAGGGCGAGACCTACCGCTTCTACACGGCCATACCCGAGCACCGGCCCGGCGGCATCTGGAACAAGATCCTGCGCGCGCTCGATCCGAAGCAGTGGGGCAGGGCGATCGCGGGCTGGGTGATCGAGGGGACGCACGGGACGCTGTGCGGGGTGGTGGAGCGGGCCACGGGCGAAGACGCCGACCGCTGCCGGGAGCCGTAGGCCATGCCGGACATCATCAGCGGCACCCCCGCGGAGATGACCTACCTGCACCCCATCGTGCGCGAGGCGTGGATGGTGGTGTGGGCCATCACCTCCGCCATGCTCATCGCCATCCTCGGCTGGATGGGGCTGAGCTTCGTCATCCAAGAGCACCTCGGGCAGGTGCCCGCCGGCTGGCGGGAGATGGTTCCCCGGCTCCTGCTCGGACTCGTGGCGGCCGCCACCTCCCTGTGGTGGTGCGGCCTCGTCCTCGACGTGGCCGACGCCGTCTCCGGCTTCGTCGCCGCCTCCCTCGGCCTGAGCGCGGGCGACCTCCTGCGTTCCTCGGCGGACACCCTCCTGACGGCGATCGAGGTCGGGAGCGTGGGCATGGCCCTGCTGCTCGCCCTCCTCTACCTCGTCTACGGCTTCTTCGTCCTCTACGTCCTGCTGCAGCTGATCATGCGGCTGGCCCTCATCGACCTCCTGATCGTGCTCGCGCCGGTCGCGCTCGGGCTCTGGATCCTGCCCCACACGGCGGGCTGGGGCCGGCACTGGCTGCGGCTCTTCATGACGACCACCTTCCAGCAGGCCATCCAGCTCATCGCTCTGGCGATGGGCTTCGGGATGCTCAACCTGCTCGCGGACATCGCCGCCTTCGAGCCGATCCAGGACCTCGTCTGGAAGCTCCTGCTCTCGCTCGCCTTCATCTACCTGGCGACGCGCGTCCCCTCGCTGCTGGGCAACGCCGGCACCTTCGATGCCTGGCTGCACACCCTTCACTTCGGCATGGCCCTGCCCGGGAGCATGGTGCGCTCGGCGCGCACCATCGGGATGTTCGGGAGGGGCGTGGCTGGAGCGGGCAGGGCGGCGGCCGGTGCAGGAACCGCAGCGGGAGCGGCAGGCGCGGCGGCGAGCACGACCCTGGCGGCCGGGGGCGCGGTGCGCTCCGCGGCGGAGACGGGCACGCCCGCCGAGGGCGCTGGGCTTCCCAGGAGCGCCAGCGAGTAACGGCCAACACGAAACACACGCCGGCGCGGAGGAAGCCGCGCCGCGAACGACTCAAGGAGACGGAGCGATGTGCGAGTAGGGCGAGGGACCAGTTCCACCGGCACCGACCACGAACACACGCAAGGAGTTGCGAAGCAATGGAAGACCTTGTCCAGACCATCTCCAACATCGTCGGCATCCTCCTCGGCCTCGTGGGGGCCGTTGGCGTCGGCTTCTTCATCTACGGCGCCTATCTCTATCTCACCGCATCGGGCGCGCCCCACCAGATGGAACGCGGCAAGAGCGCGATGATGACGGCCCTCGCCGGCATCGTCCTGGCGATGGTGGCCTTCGGCATCGTCGAGCTCGTGATGGGCGCCGTCGTCGACCCCGCCGTCGACCCGGGGGACGTCCCCGACCCGACCACGTCCCTGATCGGGACGCTGCGTGTCCAGGGGGCCTAGATGCACGAGCACGAGGTGCCCACCCACGTGCAGGCCGAGGACCGCGTCCTGCTCTGGTTCACGTTCCCCCAGATCGTCGCCCTGACGGCCGTCGCGGCCGTCTCCTACGGGCTCTACAGCTTCGCCCCCGGTCCCTTCGGGGTGAGGCTGGCCCTGGCCATCCTGCTTGCGCTGGCCGGAACGGCCACGGTCGTCGGCAAGATCGGGGGCCGGCGGCTGCCGCTGGTGGTCGCCGACCTCCTCCGCTTCTGGCTGGGGCCGCGGCGCTACGCCGGGTCTCCGGCGGACCTCGCCCGAAGCGAACCGCCCCCACCACCTCCACCGGCCCCGAACCCCCTGCAGCTTCTCGTGAAGCGAACGCGCCGCGGCCTGCGCAGGCCTCGCAAGAAGCGGCGGCGCGGGGAGCGCAAGCCCTTCCGCGCCCACTGCCGCTTCGGCAAGCCCCGCTTCCGGCGGCAGTGCGAGGGCGGGAAAGGCAAGCGTCTCGACATCCGCCTCTTCGGGCAGCGGGCGGGGTACGCCCTCCTCGCCGCCTCCATCGGGGTGACCACGGCCTGCGGGGTGATGGCGCTCGCGTCGCAGCCGGCCAGCGCCGACGGCCACGACCAGTGGTTCGAGGAGGAGATGCTCACGCCCGAGTCCGTCCCGGGCCAGCGTCTCTTCCTCGAGCGGCTCACCGTCTACGGCGACCGCGCCGGGTTCGCCCTGCGCGCCGCCACCGACCTCGACGTGCACGTGCGCGCCTACGGCGGCGACGACGGCCAGGCCCTCGTCTACCAGGCGAAGGAGAGTCTCGTCACCGGCGAGCGCCGCGGCTGGGACGTTCCCCTGGAGGGGGAATACCCGTCCGTGACCGTCTCGTGGCAGGACGGCTTCGGGGAGGCGGGCGCTTTCGGCCTCGAGGGCGCGCAGCTTCCCTACCCGTTGCCAGCTGTCGAAGGGGAGCTCTGCTCCCTGTCGATGACCTCCCTCTCCTGGTCGCCGGGTCGCATCGAGGGGGGCGTCGCCTCCACGTGCGTCACCGAGGTCGAGGAGCGGGTCGACCTGCCCGTCGTCTCCGGGCACCACTCGGAATCGGTCACGGCCCTCATCGAGGCGGCCGTCTCCGGCCTCTCCGGGACCCTCACGGTTACGTCCGGGGCGTACTCCACGAGCGTCGCGCTCGTGCCGGACGGGAACACCGCCTTCCGGCTCTCCATCGGGAGTGGGGCGGGGATCCGGGCCGTGTCGATCGAGGCCGCCCTCGAGGCGACCACGACGGCCCCGCTGCCGGCGCTGGTGGAGCTGACGCACCACGCCGAGCGTAGGGAGCAGCTCACAGAGACCGCTTCCGTCTCCATCCCCGCCTTCGGCGACAGCGTGACCGAGTCGGTCACCGTCACCGGCGAGGACGGCGTGCCGGTGGTGCACACCGTCACGGCGAGCTGCTACGTCCCCCAGTCGACCGTCCGCCAGGACGTCGTGTTCACCGTCATCCACGAGGAGCACGTGCGCGCTGAGGTCGTCGCGCGCGCCGCCCTCGTCCGCACCCGGAGCGAGTCCCTCGCCCTGGCGCAGAGCGTCGCCTCCGACGACCCCTACGCCGCCCTCGGCGCGCAGGCGCCCGAAGACGAGGAGGAGATTCCGTCCATCCAGACCGCCGTCGACCCCGAGGTCCTGCAGTGGCTCCTCGGGGTCATGGGCGAGCAGTAGCCGTGCTGTGGCGCGGTGGAACCGTCCTGCTCCTCGCCGGCGTCGCGCTCCTCTCGATGGGCGCGGCGCCGGCCCCGGAGGAGGAGCAGGCGATGCTCGAAGCCTTCGACCAGGCGCTCACGGCGATGGCCTACGCGGCCGGGGGACTGGCCGTCTTCGCTATCGCCTGGGCGGGCGTCGTCCTCATGGCGGAGGGCGCCGAGGGACGTGGCGGACGCGCGAAGAACGCCGTCTTCATGGCGATCGTCGGCCTCGTCGTTGTCCTCTCGGCCAAGGGCATCGCCCTCGCCCTCCGCAACGGCCTCATCCCTTCTTTCTGAGACCCCCTCCGGGAGTGCCTTTCGAAGGGTCCGCCCTCTTCCGGGCGCGCCCGCCAGCCAGGACAAGGAGAACGACCATGCGATTGCCGGCACTCACACTCAAGCGAACGGCGCCACCGCCCGTCATAGGCGGCGGCGCGACCGCCGCTCGCGAGCCGAAGCCCCCATTGCCGCTCCCCCACTGCTTCCTGCTCTCCCACCTGGAGGAGGAAGCGGTCGTGCGGCTCGACGGGACGAAGGTGGGCGTCTGCGAGGTACAGGGTCTGGAGCTCGACGAACCCAAGCTGGGAGCCTTCGCCGGCTTCCTCAACGCCCTCGACTTCCCCGTGCAACTCCTCGTGCGCCAGCATCCGCCCGACCTCGGGCGGATGCGGGAGGCGCTGCGAGAAGACGAGCCGCGGGATCTGCCCGAGCGCACGAAGGCGGCGGCCGACTCCCTGCACGGCCTGCTGCAGGGCCTGGAGCGCCGCGAAGGCATCCTCGACCGGCGTTTCTACGCGGTCTCCGAGGTGGAGCATGCGGAGGAGTTGCGGTCGCTGCTCGTCAGGGCGGGGCTCTCCATCCACCCTCTGAAGGGCGGCGTCCTGCGCCGCCTGCTCCTGGCAGCGGCCCTTGGGGGGACCCCCGCCGAGCGGGACGAGGCAGCGGGGGTGGAGGTCGAGGTGAACCGCCGCGACCTGAGGGTCGGGGACCACCGCGCCCGCGCCCTGCACCTCGGGCGCTGGCCGCGCTCGCTCGCCCCCGGCTTCCTGCAAGGGCTGATGACGGCGGGCGTGCCCATGGACCTTTCCCTCCACCTGGGCGCGATCCCCGCCGAGCAGGCGGCGCGCACGCTCGAGTGGCAGAAGGTGCGCTTCGAGTCTGCTCAGAGCCTCTCCCTCAGCCGCGGTAAGACCCTCTCCTCAGAGGCGGAAATCGCCCTCGAGGACGTCACGCGACTTCGGGACGAGGTGCAGCGCGGGCGTGAGCGACTCTTCCACGCTTCCCTCTCGGTGACGCTGCACGCGCCCGACGAGCCCGCCCTCGACGACCTCACCCAGCGGGCGCGGGCCCACTTCGCGGCCACGCTGGGGAAGCTCGACGCGCTCGCCTTCCGCCAGCGCGAGGGACTGCTCTCGACGCTGCCCCTCAACCTCAACGCCGTCGCCGCCTGGCGCACGCTCGACACCTCCTCGATCGCCAGGCTGTACCCCTTCTCGCCGCCCGACCTCGACACCCGCAGCGGCACCCTTGCGGGCATCGACCTGCGCGCCTGCGCCCCCGTCGTCTACGACCCCTTCGACGGCACCCACCTCAACGCCAACACGGCCGTGCTCGCGCGCTCGGGCTCGGGCAAGTCGTTCGCGACGAAGCTGGGGGTGCTGCGCGGCATCACCCGCGGCGTCGTCGCCTACGTCATCGACCCGGAGGGCGAGTACGCCTCCATGGCGCGCGCCGCCGGCGGGCGCGTGCTCTCACCCGGCGTGGACGGCCAGGGCCTCAACCCCTTCATCATCGAGCGCCGCGACGGCGAGGAGTTGCTGCAGCGCATCGGCAGCCTGCGCCGCCTCATCGAGGTGATGGTGGGCGAGCCGCTCGGGGCGGAGCGCCGCGCCGCCCTCGACCACGTCCTCGCCGCCTACTACGCCGAGCCGCGCGAGGGCGCCGGCTTCGGCGACTTCTACCGCTTCCTCCGGGAGAGCGACATCGATCTGGCGAAGCTGTTGCGCCCCTTCGCCACCGGCAGCCTCCGCCACCTCCTCTCCGACGAGGGCGACGACCTGCTAGCGAAGGAGGCGCTCGTGACGGTTTTCGACCTGCACCTGCTGGAGCCGGAGCTGCGCCCCGCCGCGACGATGGTCTGCACGGAGACGGTCTGGGCGGCCGCGGCGCGCGACCCCCGTCCCCGGCTGCTGGTCGTGGACGAGGTGTGGAGCATCATGCAGCACCCCCAGGGTGCGGCCTTCATGGTGTCGATGGCGAAGCGGGCGCGGAAGCACCGGCTGGGGCTGCAGTTCATCACGCAGGACGTGCAGGATCTTCTCAGCGAGGACTCTTCCCGCACGATCACCGGCCACTCCGGGCGCGCCCTCCTCCAGAACGCCGCCTTCAAGCTCCTCCTCCAGCAGGACGCCGCCGCCATCAGCACGGTGGGCGACGCCTTCGACCTGCCCCCGGACCTGCAACGGTGGCTGCTCTCCTGCCAGCGGGGCGATGGCCTCCTGCTCGCGCGGGGCAACCGCTTCCCCATCCGCATCGAGGCCACGCCCGAAGAACACGCCCTTGTCGAGTTTTCTCCCGGCCGGCAGAGCTGATGGCTCCGCACGGGCTCCGCAGAGAGAACAGAAGCATCCAACCCGCAGTAGCAGAGAAAGGACCACCCGCAAATGCGACTCAACCCCTTCAACCGACCCGACCCGAAGCCCCCCGTCCTCCTCGCCGTGACGCCGCCCCGCAAGGGTGAGCGCACCCTCCTCGGCGTCGAGAACCTCCTCGCCTCCATCGCCACGCCCGAGGCCTTCTCCCTGGAGCTCTCCGGCGAAGCCGCCGGCGTAACGCTCATGGCCCGCTGCCGCGACGGCGAGGTCGTGCGCGGCCAGATCGCCGCCCACTACCCGCAGGCCCGCATCGCGGAGGTCCCCGAAGCGGAGGACCCCCTGCGGCTCAGCGAAGGGGAGCAGGCCTGGGGCCTGACCCTCACCACGACGGGCCCCGACTACGTACCGCTGCGGACGTTCCGCGATGACGACCTGCTCGACGCCGGATCCGACCCGCTCCTCGCCCTGCTGGGGGCGCTCGCCACTCCGGAGGAAGGCGAGCGGGTGGTCACCCGGCTCCTGCTGCGTTCCCTCGGCCCCGACTGGTCGCAGCCCCACCAGGAGCTCGCCTTCGGGCAGCCCGCCGCCCCGCGCCCGGCCCCGAAGCCCGCGCCCTCCTCGCAGGGCGCCTCGGGCGGCCCCGAACCCCTCGCCCTCGCCGTTCTCGCGGTGGTAGGGCTCGTCGCCTTCAAGGGCTGGGAGTGGGTGCAGAGCGGCGAGCCCCTCAAGGCCGCCCTCCTCGGCCTGGGGGCGCTCGGCGCGAGCATCGCCGGCCTCTGGGTCTGGCAGCGCTGGAAGGGCGGCCGCGACCGCGTCTACGACCCCGCCCTGGTCAGGGAGAAGGTCTCGCGCGGGGCTTTCGAGGCGAGCATCGAGGTCACCGCCATCCTGCCCCCGGGCGGGAAGGCCGAGCGCGCCCGCGAGTTGCTGGAGCCGGTGGCGGCCGCCTACCGCCACTACGACCACCCCGCCGGTGCGCGTTTCAAGGTTGGGAAGGTGCGGCCCGTCCTGCCCGCGCCCTCCCTCGATCCCGCCCCGCCGGGCCTCTTCGGGAAGCGCGGCGTCCTCGGGGTGCGCGAGGTGGCCGCCCTCTGGCACCCGCCGGGGGCCGGGGACGAGACGCCCCTCGTCGAGCGCTCCGGCGCCAGGGCGCTGCCGCCCGTGGCCAGGGGCGTCGCCAGGGGCGCGCTCGTGGGGGAGACGACGGCGGGCGCCCCCGGGGAGATCCGCTTCCCCGACGACCTCCTGCGTCGGCACCACCTCTACGTGGCGCGCACGCGCATGGGCAAGTCCACGGTCATGGGGCGCCTCGTCGCCCACAAGCTGCAGGAGAAGGCGGCAGGCCGCGACGGCGACGCCAGCATCGTCGTCGACCCCCACGCCGACCTCGTCGCCGGGCTCCTCGAGCAGGTGCCCGAGTCCCTCATCGACCGGGTGCGCCTGATCGACCTCGCCGCGGAGGAGGGCCTCCCCGGCGTCAACCTCCTCGACACGCGCATCTTCAGCGACCGCGACCGCACCGCCGACTCCGTCGTCAGGGTGGCGAGGGGGCTGTGGCAGCAGTGGGGACCGAGGATGCAGTCGATCCTCGAGCAGAGCGTCAAGACCCTGCATGAAGCGAACGCCTCCCTCGACCCCGACGACCAGTACACCATCCTCGACGCCCTCCGCCTGCTCTCCGACGAGGGCTTCCGCGCGGAGGTGCTCGAGCGGGTGACCGACCCCTACCTGCTGGAGTGGTGGGCGCGGGACTTCGGGGGCTGGCGGCGGGAGTACCGCGCCGAGGCCCTCGCCCCGGTGCAGACCCGTCTCTCCTACTACGCCTCCTCGAAGCGGGCGCGCGCCATCCTCGGCCAGCCCCGCTCCAGCATCGATCTGCGCCGCACCATCCTCGACGGTGGCGTTCTCTTCGTCTCCACCGCCCAGGGCGCCGTCGGGCGCGACGTGGCCGCCCTCGTGGGGGCATCCATCCTCAACCTTGTCGACGCCGTCATCCGCGAGCAGGAGCGCCTGCCGCTGGAGCAGCGGCGGGGCGCTTTCGTCGTCGTGGACGAGATGCAGTCCATGCCCGGCGTCGACTACGAGTCGATGCTCTCGGAGCTGGGCAAGTACGGGGCCTCCTTCGTGCTCGCCACCCAGAGCCTGGCCAAGCTCGCCGACCTCTCTCCCACCATGCAGGACACCGTCCTCGCCAACGTGGGCTGCCTCTGCGTCTTCCAGGTGGCGGGTACAGACGCGCGCCAGCTTGTCTGGGAGCTCGACCGGGAGCGCGTCACCGAGGACGACATCGTCTCCCTGCCGGTCCACCAGTGCTACGTACGCGCCACGGTGGGCACGGAGCGCCTGCCTGCTTTCTCTATGCAGGTGAGGAAGCCCGATGCGGGCAACGCCACCGTCGCCGCCCGTATCCGCGAGGCGGCCCGGACCTACAGCGCCTCGGCCGCGGAGGTGGCGGCCAGGGAAGCCGACCACGCCGGGGGGCGGGTGGAGGAGTACCGCGCGGGACTGGAGGGACTGAAGTCCGGCGACCCCCCGCCGGACGGCGACTCGCCACCGCCGGGCAAGCCGCGCAGGCGGCGGAAGAAGCGGCCCCGGGACGGACGAGAAGGCGACGCCGGAGAGGAGTCTGCAGCGTGAGGGGCGAGAACTGCGAGGGGGCGCTCCTGCGCCAGCTGGCGGAGACGCCCCTGGCCGACCGCCTGGAGCTCGCCGCCCTCTCGGGCTGGTCGCACGGCGCCGCCTACGCGGCCGCCGGGCGGCTGGAGGAGGAGGGCCTGGCCGCCTCGCTCCCCCATGCCACCGACCTCATCCCCCCGACGAGGCGCTTCCTCCTCACGGACGCGGGCCTGCGGCGGCTCGCGTCCGGGGAGGGCGTGCGCGTGGAGGAGCTGCTGCGCACGCGACCCGTCTCCCGGCACTGGCGCCGTCTCCTGCTGGAGCGGCTGGACGCCCTCGCCGTTATCTACCGGCTCACCGCAGCGCTGGCCTCCTGCGCGCATCCCCTGCGCGTCCGCTGGTACCGCGCCGCGCCGCTCGACGCCGCCTTCGCCCTCCCCGGCGAACCCGTCGTAGGCGTCGTGCGGCAGGGCATGGCCTCCGACCGAACGGGCTTCTCCCGGAGGCTGCGGCGGCTGTTTGAGGGACCCCTCCCAGGCGTCCTCCTGCTCCTCCTGCCCGATGAGCTGCGCCTGCGACACGCGCGCCGTCTGCTCCGCGGCGCTCCGCTGCCGGCCTTCCTCGCGCCGGAGCGAGAGGTGGTGCTTGCGGACGAAGGCGATCGTGTCTGGCGGCTGCCCTCGCTGCCAGGAAGGGTCACCCTGGCGGAGGCGGTGCGCCTCAGCGGCCGGCGCGGCGTCGCGCCGGTGGAGCCCCGGCCCCTGCGGGCGGCGCTTCCCGGGGACACCATCCCGGAGCACCTGCTCGCTCCCTCGCGGCTCAAGCCCGTCGAGAGGCGGGCCCTCGACCTCCTGCTCGACTGGCCCTGGCTCCTCCTCGACGACCTGGCTGGCCTGCTGGCCGTCTCCAGGGCGCGGGCCTCGCGTCTCGCGCTGCGCCTGGAGGCCCTGGATCTCGCGGAGCGCGTCCCCGTCTCCGGACGGCGCCGCCTGGTGCTCACGGATCGCGGGCTGGCCCTCATCGCCCATCGCGACCGCGTCTCCGCCGGCGCCCTGCGCAAGCGCTGGAGCGCCGCGCCCCTGGAGCCGGGTGAGCCCCTCACCTGGCGCAACGTGCGCGGCTCCCGCAGCCGCCAGTTGCTGCGCCACCTCACGCACACGGCGGCCGTGCACGGCTTCGTGGCGGCTCTCATGCGGCAAGCCCGTGCCCGCGGCTGGGAGGTCGCGCAGATCGACCCGCCCCACCGGGCGTCGCGTTACTTCCGCCAGGGCGAGGGACTGCACTCGGTGCGCCCCGACGCCTTCGGGCTCCTGCGCCGGAGCGGCAGTCCCTGCCCCTTCTTCCTGGAGTGGGAGCGCCGGGCCGTGCGGCCCAGGACCATGGCTGACCGGCTCGCTCCCTACCTGCGCTACTACTCCACCTCCCGCCCGGTCGATGACCAGGGCGTGCAGCCCGAGGTTCTGGTCGTTCTTCACGACGACCTGGCGGCGAGCCACTTCCTGCGCGTGGCGAGGGCGGAGATGGAGCGCACCGGGGTGCAGGTCCCCCTCCGGGTCTCGTACGAGGCCGCCCTGGAGAGGGAAGGGCCGCTGGGGCGTGCCTGGCACCCGACGGGCGAAGGGTCGCCGGCCACGGCCTCAATGGAGGCGCTGTTTGCAGCGCAGGAAGGAGCGAGACCATGAGGCTGTACTACGTCGACGAGCGCGAGAGCGCCCGCCACTACGTCCGCACCGCCCTCGGGGTCGACGCCGAGGGCTGGAACGACCTCTTCCAGGCCGTGCGCGACTGGCGGCAGGAGCTGCGCCGGCGCTACCGCATTCCCGTCACGGTGGAGCTGCTCCCGTTCGACTTGCTGAGCCCGAAGGAGCCGTCTGGTTGCGAGGAGGGCGACGGCTGGGTCTCCCCGGAGGAAGGGGTGGACATCTTCCGGGGAGGTCTGCGCCTCCTCGAGGACGCTTCCCGCCGTGGCGGCGGAATTGAGTTGATCAACGTCTGCCTGGACAAGGGGGGACGGGGGCGCCCGGACGAGGTCAGCCTTGGCCGCCTGCTCACCCGCATCAACACCTCGGCCGCCAGCGGGGGCCGCCACGCCTTCCTCATCTTCGACGCGGTGCACGAGGAGCCGATCACGCGCCTCTACCGGCGGCTGCGCGTCCACAACCCCATCCCCAGCCGCTACGAGTCCTGGGCGGACGGCTCCCCCACCCGCAACATCCCCCTGGAGCGCGTCATCGGCGGCCCCGCCTTCCGCAGCGCCGAGGATGACCACCTCCTGCAACTGGCGGGCTTCGTCGCCTACGCGCTTCTGCTCCAGGAGCAGGGAAGCGGGACCGGCGGGGAAGACCGGGACCTCGTCCAGGCCTTCTCCCTGCTCGACCACGTCCTCAACCACGAGGCATCGCAGCGTGACATCCAGGGCGTGGTAAGGCGGTGAGGACATCGTCCCTTGTGAGACCCCTCTGGAGCAGCGGAACTGACGTGAGCAGGCAGGACCATCGCGACACGACACCACGGGGTCACCACGCTGACGGAAGCGAGTTTGTCTACGGCGTTTGTCCTTTGGGAAGCTTCACGCGGGGATGTCGCATGGGTGCGAGGAGAGGGCGGTAGTAATGCGGTTCGGGAAGGGCCGGGGACCGGCGCAAGCAAGATCCGCACCCAGTGCAGGGCTTCTCTTGGCCCCGCGCACGACGGTCGGCAGGAGCGGCCGCTCTAACCCGCGTTCGCGCTGTGGGTGCTTCCCAGGAGTCGCCACTAGGGGCCGGGCTATTGCGGTATGACTTCAATCGAGAGTAGCCGATGGTTGCCCCTGCCTGGCGACGGCGACCAGCTCCTCTGTAGGGATCTCGCAGGCCGGGGTGCAGGCGCCTTACTCGGCGTTGTCACCGCGTCTCGCTCGCGAACGAGCTGTCGGAGGCTGGACGGCGACGCGTTGCCGGCCTCCCCCTTGCCCACCGCGTCCGTCCGTGCCTTCCGCGACCCCTTCCCCAAGGTGGGTCTCGCCCGCATAGGGGGTCCTGGCCCCAAGACTCACACCAACTCATGCCTTTTGTGGCTGCAACTCACAGCAGTCTTACACGACATCCGTAGGATGAGGGACCGATTGGCCTATCGACGAGAAGGCGCGGGGGACCGCATGAACAACCGAGGGCTTGGGCTCGGATAGCTGCTGTGTTTCCTTCCGGTCTGTCGTTGGAGCTGACAACTTGGGGGTAGACGGCGCTCCTGCATCGCTACCGACACAGGTGTGGAGAGGTTGATCCTGGGAGCCGTGTACGGACTCGGTTTGGGACTGGTCGCAGCGGGAACGCTGTCCGTCACGGGGCCCCTCGCGCGGCAAGATTCTGAGCCCAAACGCCCCGTGAGCAATCGGCAGGCATGAGTCGCGCGATCAAACAGGGTTCGGCCCTGCGCCGGGAGATGGGCCTGCGCGGCCAGGTGGACACGCAGGCCGTGACCGACCACCTGGGGCTGGTCGTGAAGCGCTCACGCTTCCGCGTGTTCGAGGAGATGCGCCTCGGGAACTTCATCGCCGTCGCGGACCGCTTCGAACCGGAGTGGCGGCGCTGGGTCGTGGCCCATGCCGTCGGGCACGGGTTCCTCCACGTGGGCAACCAGTTCTGGATTCGGAGGCATACCGACCTCGGTCGGGGTTTCGAGCGGGAAGCGGAGGACTTCGCCTTCGGTCTCCTGGTGGATCCCCACGAGGCGGCCGCTGAGGGGTGCGTCCACTCGTGGGAGGTGGCGGAGCACTTCGGCGTACCGGACGAGATGGTGCGCGCCTACACGCCCTTCGCGTTCCAGCCGTAGCGTTTGCTCCGTCGCCATGAGCCGTGGGCAATGAGTCAACCCTGGGGCCGCGCCATCGTGTACCTGGTGTTGGTGGGCGGGGAAGTGCCTCCCAATCGAGTTCTTCCGTCGTGCGTCCTCTCCCTCAAAACGAGCTCTGGCGCCGACCCTCCGGGTCTCCGTAAACCGCCTTCGCGAGCCGCCGGGCCACGCCTACCGCCTCGCGTTCACATGCGACATCGCCCCGTGGACCCGGATAGGACGGTCGTGGAGGTGGTGATTCGGAGACGGCTCCGGTACGAGGACTCTCGGTCGCTGAGGACCAGGGCCTGTCTACTTCCTTCGCCTCTGTTCGCGCACGAAGTCGATGAAGTCCTGGATCTCCTTGAGGTCCTCGGGAGGGAGGTTGGCGACTGCGTTGCGGAACGAGGCGTCCACCTCTTCGAGGAGATCCGTTTCCACCACCTCTCGTCCCAGCAGCCAGTCGGTGCTCACCTGGCAGCGCGAGGCCAACTGGACCAGGTGCTCCGCGCTGGGTTTGGTCTTGCCCGCCTCCCAGCACCAGACAGCGTGGGAGCTGACGCCGAGGAGCTCGCTCACTTCCCTCTGGGTGAGGCCCGCCTTCGTGCGCGCCTCGCGGATGCGGGCGCCACTCTCCCTCCACTTGTAGCCCCGGTCCTCCGTCATGCGCACTGCGCCTCCCGTTCGTAGGCGTTTAAGGATACGAACATACGTTCCTTGCCGGTCACCTGAAGAACGACTACTATCCTACCCTTATCGCTGTTTAGGGTGGAGAGCGATGCGAAAACGCCCCAGGGTCAGGCTGAAGCGGGAGGTGCTGTGGAAGCGCCTGGAGGCCCTCAACGTCTCCCAGGCCTGGCTCGCCCGGGAGGTTGGGATGAGCCACGGCTATCTCTCCACCCTCATCAAAGAGAGGCACGCGCCTTCGGGCCCCATCCGGCGGCGCATGCAGGCGGCCCTGGGCATCGCCGACTTCGACGAACTGTTCGAGCTGGAGGACGGAGATGAGAACGACTAGCTACTACGAGCCGCCCGGGGTTGCCGCTCGTGGCCTCCGGATCGGAGGCCGCGCGGTGCCCTACGAAACGGGCGAGCTCCCAGAGGACTTCCCCCAGCGACTCAGCCAGCTGCGCGAGCGCAGCGGGCTGACCTGGACCGACTTCGCGGAGGCTGTCGGGGCGGACCCCAAGCAGGTGCTCCGCTGGCGGCACGGGGCGCACCCCTGCGGTGGGGCCCTGCACTCGCTCCTGCGAGTGGCGGGCCGCATACGCGGCGGCGTGAAGCTGATCATGGGTGAGGACTTCGAGCTGACAGGGTGGGAGGACTGACCTCATGCCACGCAGGCTCCCCCGCGAAGTGCACACCTTCCCCGAGGACTTTCCCCGTGGCCTGGAGCGGTTCAAGGAGGCTTCCGGCCTGACCTGGACCGAACTGGCCCGGCGCCTCGGGACCAACTCCCTCACCCTCAGACGCTGGCGCAACGGGGTCCGCCCCAATGCGCTGCACCTCCTTGCGCTCCAGGATCTGGCGGCGTCGCTGGATCTTGGCCACCTGCTGCCCGTTGTGAGGGGTCGTCATGCCGCACGGTGAGGACCGGACACGTGCAGTGGTCGAGGCGATCGCCTACCACCAGATCGCACACGGCTTCCCGCCGACCGTTCGCGAGTTGCAGGACGAGGTCGGGTACCACTCGACATCGGCGATGGCGTACCGGTTGGACATCTGTGAGCGCCTGGGCCTGATCCGGCGGGTGCCCCGCCTCGCGCGCTCGCTCACGCTGACGCCCGCCGGCCGCGCACTCGCGGGCTTGCCCTCGGAGCCGGATGTGTCGGCGGCTAGCTAGCCGGGGGTCGTTGTCGTCCTCGACAGCCTCAACTGACGCTAGTGACGGTGGTAAGATGGACGGGTCACTGTCAGAGGCGGGTATTGTGATGGTAAGCCGGTCCGAACTCGACGAGCGACTCCTTGACCTGGAACGAGAACTCGGCGACGAGGAGCTTGCACGCGGCTTCGCGGTGTTTCTCTCGCATCGGGTTCAGGACGAGGGCTCCTGGGGGAAGTTCTTCGACTACCTCACGGCCGCCTTGCCGGCGGAGGAGTCCGATGTGCTCGATGCTGCCGCCGCCCTTGCTGCGCGGCATCACGCCCTGGAGGGTGACGAGTCCCGGCTGCGGAGCTGGCTGGCGCTGCTCGCCCTGCGTGGCGACCTTGCCCGGCAGCTGGGGGGAGACCCTCGCCAGGTGCTTGACGATGCCGGCCAGGCCCTCATGGCTCAGGCGAGGCTCCAGGGGGACGCGATGCGGACGATCTGGCGCGAGCCCATGTTTGAGCCGAAGGATGCGGCGGTGGCGCTTGGAGCAAAGGCGACGAACCGCGAGAAGGTGCGTCAGTACCGCGAGCGTTCCTGGCTGCTGGGGTTGCCCTCCGGCCGCGGCTACCTCTACCCGGCGTTCCAGTTCGACCACGAGCGGCGCGACGTCTTCGCAGAAGTGCGGGCGGTGAACGAGCAACTCGAGGCCGGGAACGACCCCTGGGGCGCAGCGTCCTGGTGGATCTCCCGCCATGCACGCCTCGGCGCTCGCCCGGCGGACCTCGTGGGAACCGACCGGGGGGACGACCTCGTCGCTGTTGCGGCAGCGGCCACCGAGCTAGTCGGGTAGGCAGGCTTGTCGCCGAACCAGCCGCCTCCTCCGCGGTACGCGGGAAGACCGGCCCGGTTCCTGCTCCCCGCCGGCACGACGCTGACGCGCGTTCACAGCACCGCCTTCGGCGTCACGCAGTTCAACCCGACACTCGCCCTCGACGACCTCCAGGGTGGCCGGTTCGACGCCACGCCGGAGGACGAGTACGCCTTCCTGTGTGCCGCCGAGGACGACGCGACCGCGGTCTCCGAAGCACTGCTGCGGGACCTCCCGGTGGACGAGTACGGGGCACGTCTGCTCCCGCAGTCCAGGCTCTCGCAGGTGAGCATCGGCTGGCTGCGGTTGACGGTCGACCTTGAGTTGGTGAGCCTCCGGTCGGGTCGGGACCTGGCCGCGGTCGGTCAGGACGCCTGGCTGACGGCCTCGCCCGCCGCCGAGTACGCGAGCACCCGGCGTTGGGCCTCGGCGATTCGAGGGTGGACACCCCGGGCGTGCGGCCTGACATGGCGTTCGCACCGGGAGCCCGAGGGGTTCGCCTTCGTGTTCTTCGCAGACCGCTGTCCCGAGGGCTGCTTTGAGGAGGTCACGGACGGCCTGCCCGTGCCTCCTGATGACCAGAGCCTCCATGCCGGGGCCGCACGGCTATACGTTGAGGGGCTCCTTGCTTCGTACCGTGTCGCGCTGATGTGACCCACCATCCCATCATCGTCGGCGGTCACCGACGACAGGCCTGTGTGTTCGGGGAAGCGCGTTGAGGAGTCATTGGCCGTCTCCTGGAACGCGCGGACGAACTTGCTCTGGACTGCCGCGATCTCATACGAGAGGTCTTCGAGACCCTCGCGCAGGACTAAGGTGTCTCCTTGACCTCGCCCCCAGGAGTCGGGCGGCGAGGTCATCACTCGGTTGCACTCGCTATCGGTACGGGGCTCGTCTCCTTCATCGAGGACTTGCCACCACGGTTCCCCTCTCTCTCCCTTCAGCAGCACCGCGCAGCCGGGGCCAACTGTTTCAGGCTCGACCCACTCCCTGTCGCCAGCCAGAAACAGCCCTATGTAGGACGACAACCCACCAAAGGCTGGGATATCGCGCACGGAAACTCGACCAACGGCTCCTGGCCGCCACCCTGCGAGCGTTGCGGCTCGCAGGACCGGATCCAGGTACTCACGTTCGGGGCCTCCGCACGGGGGCACGCTGGCCACCAGACTGGACAAAGTCGAAAACCTTCGCTCTTGCCTTCAGGCTGACCCTGTAGGCAGACTGGCCCCGTAGGAGTGACAGCGGAGGGAGTGCCCGGTGCTCCACTGGCTGGATCGAAGACGCTCGCACTTGTGCCGTCCCTCCCTGCGCTTCTCTGGGCGTGGGAATCTACGGACTCGACGCGACGCTACTGGGCATCTGTTTCCCTACTAACGTGAGAAGTTACGGCATGATCCAAACGCCCCCAACGGCAAATGTACTGAATCGGCTTCTGTGGCTGGGCTGCCATGTGAACGGAGCTTTGGCATCAACTGGAAGTGGAGTAATCATCCATGTGGACGGTGTCGAATATTTGGCTACTGCCCTGCATGTTATTGAGAAACACGGGCTGAATCCTCGCGTTCGCACCAATGGGGATTGGCTACGGATTGATTGGCAAACGGTAGCTGTCGACAAACAGCATGATGTTGCGGTTCTGAAAACCAGCACAGTGCTTGATCCTCAGAGAATCCCAGTAAAATACGGGGAACCAAAGGGTATGGTTTACGGTGGGGTCGGATACGTCCTGGGGTTTCCGACGTGGGAAGACTTTGGGGGAATCAAAACCGATCACGTCACTGAGGTCGGCGGGCGATCCATTCCGATAGCCTCACTCGTCTTGGCAAACTTCGCAGCTTCGGGGGAGTCCACTTACAGCGCTTCGTACATCAACGCAGGTTTTTCAGGCGGAGCGGTGGTTTTCCCGGTGGGAGATGGCGATTGGACCATCGCGGGCATTGTCACTCACTTCCCGACTGTAAAGCGGTCGGTATATCGGGGAGGTGTCGAAACGGGTGACTACATTATGCAGCACACGGGGCTCGTAGGTTACACTTCGCTTCCGCTGGTCTTGGATCTTATTGCCCACGCCTAGTGTTAGGCCGGCGCCAGCCGGTAGATGTTGCCCCGCCAGCCGTCGAAGCCTTCGATGACGGTCCCGAAGATGCGCCCCTCCACCTCAGCAATCAGCAGCACCGAAGTGCTCCCATGCGTCGCCTGCAAGACATCCCGATGAAGTCTGTCGCGCCGACGGTTCCCTAGGCCTCGCGCCACAGGGCCAGGACCGCTTCCAACTCCTCGTCGCGAACCTCCCTCACGGAGGCGTGAGCGGCCATACCTCTAGGTCCTCCACTCCTCTCGCAGCATGGAGTAGAGGACCTCGTCAACGCGATCACCGTGAACCAGGCGGTTGCTGCGGAGGATGCCCTCGCGCTTCATCCCCACCTTCTCAAGCACCCGCGCCGACGGGTCGTTGCCGATGATCACGAAGGCAGAGATGCGGGCCAGCCCCCGGTCCTCGAAACCGTGGGCGACCACTGTGCGTGCTGCTTCGGTCATCAGTCCCCGTCCCCAGAGTGACCTGGCGATGGAGTAGCCGAGTGTCGCAGAGCCAGGACTTTCCCCGCGCAGGTAGATGCTGCCAGAGCATAGCCCCTCGTGGACGATTGCCCACATCGAGACTGCTTCAGGCTCGTACAGCATGGCCTTCGCGACGAACTCCTCTGCGTCGCGACGGGAGTAGGGTTCGGGGAGCCCCAGATAGCGGTTCCACTCCGGGTCGTCCGCGTAGGTATAGACGTCTTCGACATCGCTTGACCGGAACCGTCGCAGGACAAGCCGCGGGGTAGTCAGCTCCGGGAGCTGGTTGTGATCGGTTGTCTCGTACTCTCCGGACGGGAGCACAGCGGAGGGCAGCGTTCCACCAGGGCTACTCCACTCGCTCCTCAATAGCGCGTAGCGGGCGATCTCGCGTTCTCCTCGCTCGATCTGGTCCCTCCGGTGGAGGCCCTCGCGAGTCATTCCAAGCCTTTCCATGACGCGCAGCGAACGCCCGTTGCGCACGTCCGCTTCCGCGAAGATTCGCGCAAGCCCATACGCCCGGAATCCCCAGTCGACCACGGCGGCCGCGGCCTCAGTCGCCAGACCCTGCCCCCACATGTCCCTGGCAAGGTCGTAGCCCAACTCGGCCACCTTCGACTCAGAATCGACCTCGAGGCTCACCAGACCCACCACACGACCCTCGGACTCCATCGCGAACACGGCTTCCTTGTCCCACGAGATCACCACTGATCGCGCAACCATGTGTTCCGTAACGCCGCGGTCGTAGGGCCGTGGATAGAACGCTGCCCACTCCGGGTCACTCGCGTACCGGAGAACATCGTCGGTGTCCGAGAGCCGAAACGGCCTGAGGAGAAGGCGTTCTGTCCTCAGTTCGGTGGGCTTGGTCACGCCTAATGCTCCTCCTGGCAGGCTGAGCCGCTGCCTCCCACCGTACAGTCAAACCCACCTAGTTGCGGTCGGTGCCTGTGCTCGCCTTGTTGGACGAGCGTCAGGCGTGAGGTAGCGAAGAGGCGTGATCGGGACCGTCCGGGCGGTTCATGCGAGTGCGGTTTCGACTTGACGCTCCAGCTCGGCAACGTTCGACATGTGCTCGGCAAGGAGTTCGCAGTCGCCTTGAACTGCCGCAGCGTGAGCCCTCCCCAGATACCGTGCCTGCCCGCTCTTGTCTTCAGGCTGGCCATGTAGGAGGCGGTGCAAGTCCCAGTGGCCCTTTGAACGGGTGCAGTGCGTCGGTTGTGTCAGTCGGCGACTGGTGCTGCGGGATCTCCGGCCTCTCAGGGACACCTCGGAGTGGCATCCGATGGGCAACTGGAACGGGAGCACGGCCATCAGGAGCTGGTGTGGCGTCGGGGTGAGCGGCACTCCCGGTCGCGTGACGCGGCTGAGGCTGAGCGCAGACACCCTCCGGGGGACGCTGCCGCCGCAGCTGGGGGGCCTGGAGAAGCTGGAGTGGCTCCACCTCGGCTGGAATCAGCTGACGGGGCCCATCTCGGATGGACAGCCTGGCATGGGCCCTTGGCGCCGTCCCAGGATTTTGTAGTCGCGCTGCTGGTGATCAGCATCGTTCGAGAGGCTTCGGCTCGGAGTCCAGTTCCAACGCTCAATTCGAGGACGTAACGGCGCGGGAGGCATCTTGCCCATGCCCGACGACCGTTTCCCGCCCAGGAAGAGCCGGCAGGAGATGGCCTTGAGGGGGACAAGCGTAATGGGAGGGGGGAGCTGGGTCGACAGTACAAAATCCCACGAATCTTGCTCGCCACATCACATCTTGCTTACGAAAGAGACCTGGCCTAGACCGACTCCAACCGGATAGGGTGGGATTGCCCTGGGGGTGGTCCCATGTTGATCAGAGTGCTTGCGGCGTTGCTATCGGTCGTGCTTCCGCTGGCCGCGTGTGGCGGAGAGGAGCCCTACGAGGGCCCGGTGCGGGTGCAGATCACGTGCCCTGCGAGAACGGTAACCTTCCAGGAGTCCGACCAGCGGCGAGCGGATGAGCGCCTCGTAGCCCTATTTGAGGGCAGGGAAGAAGGGGACTGTGCCTACGTGATGCTCGCCGAGGACGGAGCGGTACTGGAGGAAGGACTGGGCACGTACAAGGCCCAACCGGACCCGACAGCCCCATGCCCTACGTATGAGCACGAGACCGGTAGGGGGTACACCGATGCGGACGGGAACTGCGTCGCAGAGGCGTACACGCCCGACTGACTCGGGCTCGCCACCCGCCGACACGCCCAGAGCGGCAAGGTGTTCTTTTGGGTGACCGAAGAGCGCCTCGACGGGTTTCTGAACGCGAAGCCCTACCGGAACCGCGTGCACGACGTGCTATCCGTCGACACCGCTGAGCTACTCAGACGCCACTGGCACCGGGTCACAGTGTCTTCCATCAACACCGGCTCCGCGCATAACCGCCGCCGCCGTAGTTTGGAGACCTTCCAGCCCGTTGCGGGCTACCAGCGCGCTGATGTCGTGGAACTGGCCGTGGAGCGTCATGTGCCTGAAATCGCAGAGTTCACACTGTCAATTGAAGAGGCGGGGCGCAAAAGGCCCAGCAGAGGCGCTCTCCCTCTGACCGAGGCTGTGTCTACCGGCAGTTCGCTCTTCCCCGCCGTGCTAGGCGCGGAAGGAACGGGAGAGGTCGGGGGAGGGAATCCCTCGGCTTGGTACGCCACCAGACTGGACAAAATCGAGAACCTTCGCTCTGGCCTTCAGGCTGGCTCTCTAGGAACGGTCATGCGCCCCTGCTGCCGACGGAGGTGCCGGGCCGACTGGCCGCGCTGGGTGCGACGTTCCGGTTGCGCACTCGTCCCTCCGACCTGCCCCAGCCTACGAGGCGGCGAGTAGGGCGAGGTAGGCTTTCCTCGAGGCTTGTCGTGCGCCGTGCGATGACCTGGCCGGCAAGCTCGGCGAGCCTCCTTCTCATGGGCGAATGGTGCCGTCTACCGACCACTCAGAGATGACAGCAACGGCGTGAACTCCCAGTGGCGTGGCTGCCCGGAGACCTGCAGGACGTCCGAACGAACGCTGCCCTCTCCCAGCCCACGGCTAGGGGTTCGAGTCGACAACGACCTGGAAGGTGATGGTCACGACGACATCGCCCAGCTCCGGCTTCTGGCCCGGTCGCGGCAGGGGCCGCGGCCGCGCCGCCGTCAGGTCGTAGGTGATGCGCGTGCCATCGGCCGTGTCCGCCGCCACGGTAAACGTGTACGACGTCCCGAGCGGCTGGATGAGCCGCTCGGCCGTCGTTGGCCTCGAGCCCGGCTGCGACTGCCGCTGCAGGTAGAAGCGGGTGTAGCCGTCCGGCAGCGGGGCGGCCGTGATCACCGTGATCTGTTGCCCGCGCCGCACCTCGTAGCGGCCGTCGCTGTTCGGCGTGAGGATGGCCGAGGCGGGGACGTCCGAGGCCTGCGCGTAGTCGCCTGGAGCGCCCCGGTAGACGACCCGGATACAGCTTGCCTCGGACGACGTGGCGCAGCGGTCCGCCGCCAGGGCCGCGAAGCTGGCGGTGACGGTCCTGGCGGCGTCCATCGTGAGCACGCAGGTCGAAGTGGCGCCCCTGCAGTCGTCGCCCCAGCCGCCAAAGCTGTGCGTGGCGTCGTTCCAGCTCGCCGTCAGGGTCACGCTGCTGCCCGTCGTGTGCCACGTCCTGCCGGCGGGACTGACGCTGCCGCCCTCCCCCGTCACCGTCACCGTCAGGCTGCTCCGGGGCGGACAGTCGGGGAGCCCGAGCCGGCTGAGGTCTTGGATCGGCACATCCTTCAGCGGCAGGGGCACGCAGCCCGTCAACGAGTTGCCGCTGAGTGACAGCACCAGCAGCTCCGAGAGGTCGCCCAGTTCGGGTGGAATCGACCCTGTCAGGTTGTTGCTGTCGAGTTCCAGGAAGATCAAGTCCGCCAGACTCCCCAACTCCGGCGGAATCGGCCCCGTCAGGCGGTTGACCTGGAGCTGCAGGTGTTCGAGCTCCGTCAGGTTCCCCAGCTCTGTGGGAATCGACCCCGTCAGCCGGTTGTCGCGCAGGACCAGCCTCGTCAGCGAGCTCAGGTTCCCCAGCTCCGCGGGGATAGGCCCCGTCAACTGGTTCCAGCCAAGGCTGAGCCGCTCCAGCTTCGTCAGGGCCCCTAGCTGTGCCGGAAGCGTCCCCTCGAGGCCGTCTGCCCCGAAGTCCAGCCTCGTGACGCGCCTGGGAGTGCCGCTCACCCTGACGCCCCGCCAGCTCTTGATGGCCGTGCTCGTGTTCCAGTTGCCCATCGGATGCCAGTCCGTAGTGTCCATGTCCCCCGCGAGCACGTCCCTGATCGCCAGCAAGGCCTCACAGTCGCTCACCAGCCCGGGGTTACTGGCGGGGTTGGGGACCACCGTTCCGTTCGAGCAGTAGCTGGTGACCGTCACCGTGACGGTGGCGCTGGCCGATTCCGTGCCGTCGGAGACGGTGTAGGTAAAGGTGTCGTCCCCCTTGAAGCCGGCATTGGCCGTGTAGGTGACCCCGGTGCTGTCGGAGGTGACGGCGGCGGCGCCGTTGGCGGGCTGGGTCACGGCCGTTACCGTCAGGGTCGCGCCGGCGTCCTCATCGTGGTCGTTGGCGAGCACCGAAATGGTTAGCAGCGCTACGCCGACGGCCGTAGCGCTGTCGTCCTCGCCGACGGGGGGATCGTTCGCGTCCGTCACCGTCACCGCCACGGTGGCAGTGGCCGAGCCGCCCGCCGCATCCCCGGCGCTCACGGTCAGCGCGTGAACGGGCGTGCTCTCATAGTCGAGCGCGCCCGCGACGGTGATGGCGCCGGTGCTGGCGTCGATCGCGAAGGCGCCACCCTCGTTGCCCTCGCTGATCGCGTAGGTCACGGTGTCGCCGCCGGCATCGGTCGCGGCCACCGTCCCCACGGCTGTGCCCGTGGCCGAGTTCTCCGCCACGGTGAAGCTGTACGAGGCGGAGCCGAATTCGGGATGGGTGCAGTCGCTCGTCGTCGTGCGTAGTGCCGCGGAGGGGGCGCTCCAGCCGGCGGCGTACGTCGTGCCGCCGCCGTAGGCGCTCACCCGGAAGACGTACATGCCCTCGCAGAGCAGCCCGTCCACCGTGTGAGTCGTGCCCGTTACGGCGGCGCTGTCCTCCGTCCAGCCCTCGTCCCGGTCGCGACGGTACTCGACGCGGTACTTGCTCGTGTTGGAGACGGCGCCCCAGCTCAGCCCGATGCTTCCCTCGGCCGTCGTGGCGGCCACGGGTTTCGCGGGCGCGGGCGGCGAGCAGTAGAGCAGCGACAGCGAGCTGAGGTCGTTCGTGGCCACGTCCTCGAGGGCTACGGGGATGCAGCCAGTGAAGCTGTTGCCGGAGAGCCGGAGCGTCGTCAGCTGGTAGAGCATCCCCAACTCGGGCGGGATCGCCCCCGTCAGGCTGTTGCTGGAGAGGTTCAGGGTGGTCAGCTCCGAAAGATCCCCCAACGCTGCCGGGATCGTCCCGCTCAGGCTCTTGCTGGACAGGGCCAGCCCCGTGACGCGCAGGGGCGTGCCTCCCGTCGTCACCCCGTCCCAGCTGGCGATGGCCGTGGTCGCGCTCCAGTTGAGCGTGGCCGTGCCCGCCAGCGCTGCCTTGTGGTCCAGCAGGATCTCGCAGTCGTGGACGAGCGCGCGGTTCGTGTCCGGCGCTGTCACGGCCGTGCCCCCCGCGCAGGTCAGCGCCGCCGGCGGCTGTGCGGGGGTGAAGGTCGTCGTCTCGCCGTCGCCAGGCGTGATGTCCCCATAGGCCCCCATCGTGCGGTAGTAGCCTCTCAGGCCGCTCGCGTTCGCGATGCGCGTCGTGGCGTGGGCGTCCGCCGCTGCGGCCGTCGTGATACGCGTCTTCAACGCGGCCAGGGTCTGCGTGTGCTCGGGGTCGCCCGTCGACGTGCCGTAGCGAACCGCGTGCACCGTGTCGTCGTCGTCCTCCTGCAGGTCCCACTGGTCCACCGCCAGCCACGCCTCCACCGCGATCGCGTTGTGCGCCCCAAGCGGCGCCACGAAGACCACGCTCTCGTGGCCCGCGATGATGGCGCTCAGCTCCTCTTCCCCCTCCCACACCACCCGATCCATCCGCTCCTCGAACTCGGCTTCGCTCAGGAGCGCTTCCTCGCCGAAGCTGCCGTTCTCGTGCTCCCGCCGGTACAGCTCGTAGGAGCGGGTCTCGCCGCGGTCCTCGTAGGCCACAACCAGCTTCGTCGGGCCGGCCCCGAGCAGGTACTCGTGCACCGTGTACTCGGCGTAGCAGGTCAGGAACAGGTACTCGGTGGTCAACCCGCCGCGCGCGATGGCGAGGAAGTTCGACTTCGCCGTCGCCCGGAACTCTGGATCCAACGTGTCCAGCGTCACCCGGAAAAGGGTCTCGAGGAATGCCGCGCTCGGCAGCGTGTCGTCGGTATCCAGGCCCAGCCAGAACCGGATGGCCTGCTCCCGCTGCGTATTGGTCCTGGCGATGCCCCGCCAGCTACAGCGCACGGAATCTGCCGCGGCCGTCCCCCGGAAGGCGAGCTGCGTGGGCGAGGCCTTGGCCAGCTTCAGCCCGCTCTCCAGCACCTCCTCAACCGTGGGCGCGCCGGGCTCGATGTACGCAGCGCTTCCGTCGGGTGCGGTGGAGAAGAGGCCATACCCCCCGACATTCCGGGCGCCGCAGCCCGCCGCCTGCCCTCCTGGCCCGGTGCAGGCCGGACGTGCAGACACAGACAGGACCAACGGTTCGCCAGAGGGGCGTTCAGGCGCGCTCTCGGCAGCCACTGAGGGCAGCTCAGGCACGGATGCCGCCTGGGGCTCGCCGCCTGGCTCCGGAGAGTCACTCACTGCGTCCTCCCTGCCACCACAGGCGACAAGGAGGACCGTGAACACGACGCACGCTGCCACTGCCAGTTGCCTCACGGGCGCCACCTTTCCTACTCGTCCTCTTCCGGCCGGCAGCGCTGCAGCAGCGTCCCCACAGCCTCCACGGCACGGAGCGTGTCCGGAACGCAGCCCTCCAGGTCCCTATTGCGGGAGACGCGCAGTTCCTCAAGATTCCCGAGGCTGCCGAGTTCGGCGGGGAAGACGCCGCCCAGCCGGTTGTCCTGCAGTTTCAGGACGCGCAGGTCGACGAGCACCCCCAGCTCGCCCGGCAGGGGACCGCTGAGGTGGTTGTGGGACAGGTCCAGGTACTCAAGGTTCGTCAGGCGTCCCAGCTCAGGCGGGATAGAGCCCCCGATGTAGTTGTAGGAGAGGTCCAGGGAGCGAAGCCTCGTCAGGCCACCCAACTCCACCGGTAGGTACGCACCGAGTTCGTTGTGCCAGAGGTCGAGCCGCTCCAGGTACTCCAGCCTGCCGAAGCTTTCGGGCAAGCGGCCCTGAAGCCCGAGGCCCCGCAGCACCACCTCCGTGACCCGCGCCGGTCGGCCCGCCACGGTCACGCCTTCCCACTCGCGGATGGGCAGCCCCTCGTGCCAGTCGAGGAACACGCCGGCGGCGAGGGTGTCCCGGCCCTCCAGCAGCGCCTCGCAGTCGGCGAGGAGGCCGGGTTCCGCCGCCGGATCGGGGATGACGACGCCGTTGGAACAGGACGCCGGGTCCGCCAGCGGGTGGGCGGGACGGGGATTCGCGGCGACGGGGGTGTCCCCTTGCGTCTCCACAAGGACCTGCTCATCCGTTCCGTCGGGAGCCATGGTCACGACAGCGCCCTCTGTCCGAATCGCGATCCTGGAGCCGTCGGGCGACCACCGAACGGCGGCGTATTGCGATCGGCTCTCGTATATCTTCGTGAGCCCTGAGCCATCCTCGTTGACCACGTAGATGGCCGCTGTCGTTCTCCGGTGGCCGCTGTCTTCGTAGTGAATGGAGTACGTCCAGAACATGATCCGCCCACCGGCCGGCGACCACCTCAACTCCCAGAGCGATCCGTTCGCGGGCTTCAACTCGGGGAGAGCCACAATGCTGTGGTTGCCACTACCGTCCACGTTCCCCGTATAGATGACGTGACCTTCATCCCCCCCCTCCGCCCAAACGACCTGCTCGCCGTCTGGAGAAAACGAACCCAGAGCACCTTCGCTGACGTGCGGTTCGGCGACGGCAATCCTGGTCAACGCATCAGCATTTCTCCGTTGCAGAGCGGTCTCCACGTCAACGACGTAGAGCAGCGCCTCCCGCCCACTTACGGAGGGGGACGCCGCGAGGAGGATCTTCGTGCCATCGGGCGACCACCGCCACGGGTCGCCGGACCCATACCCCCAGTTGGACCAGCGTCCAGCAAACACCCTGCGGCCTAGTGATCCTTCCTCCGCTACCCGTAGCCCTCCGCCCTCATAGGCGAACCGCTTGCCATCCGGCGACCACCTGGGGTCGAGCTCCGGCTCCCGCGAGTGGGTTAACCTCCGCTTGTCGGCGCCGTCGAAGCCGACAACCGCAAGCTCGTGGGCGTATTCGCTCCCCGGTTCGATGAGCGTGCCGCGCTCCTGCGTCCACCCATCGGGCCCCCAGTAGGTCTGCTGCAACGCTTTCAGCGGCTGCCGGGGAAACTCGCAGCTCGTGTACAGGACATCCCAGTTGACTTGCGACACGCTAGCGCGAAAGCCCCACTGGAAGACGTCCTCGCTGGCAACAACCAACGTCCGCAAACGGGTTCCGCTCGCATCCACCACAAGTAGCTTCGTCCCAGTTAGATGCCACTGATGCCACTTGGCTCCTTCACCGAACACCAGGTACTGTCCGTCGGGACTCCACTCCAACAGTGCCGGCACTCCCCCGCCTCCCCCATACAGGTAATCCCTGCGACAGTCTGAAGAAGTCCGGTCCTCCCACAGTTCGCCGGTGAAGGAAGCAGGGGGCGGAGTTTCTGGGTAGACGCCGTTGGCGTCGCCACTCGGCTCCCCTCGACACCCGAGGAGAAGCAAGGTCGCTACGAAGAGGGCGCACCCCGCCCGCCTTCCCGTCCGCCCCCAATACCCCGTCTGCATCACGGCTCAATACCCCGCCGTCGAGACAGTTTGGTAGAGCGCATAGATGGCCATCACGTCCAGCGGGTGCGGGTAGCAGTCCGGTTCCTCAGGGGTGCCGATCGAACGTCCAACGTTTGCAGCTGCATCCCGGAGTCGATGGTCATAGTTCATTACGGAACCGGGAACTGTGGGATGGCTTCTGAAGTCTTTGTCATCGGCCGTTCCTGACCGTATCCCTAGGGCATGGCCGGCCTCATGCACAAGGGTTGAGTACGGATATTCCTGGTCTTCAGTGTTCGGAGGTTCGCTCCTTACTGCGCACCTGTTGAAGGCGACATCTCCAGGGCTTGCTGCACTATCTCCTCCCGGCAGATGAAAGGCTGGCCAAGGCTCGGGGGGGTCAAGGTCCATCCGCTTTCGAATGTTGAGCCGCTTCAGGAGAATGTCCGTAGTGTCTGTTCTTCCTTTCTGCGTGGTGGCGCAAGCAGTTGAACCAGAAGTAAAGCCGCACTCGGCAAACCCAAGGTCATTCCCCAGCTGGGAAAAGAGGGTTGAGAGGTCCGGGTTGGATTCTCGGAAGCCTTCCACCATGATCACCTCGTTCATCTCCCGGTCGCTCTCGACAAAGTCCGTGTAGAAGTCGAGGTTCTTGACAAACGCCTCCAGCGAGTCGAAGGCATTCGGGTCCGGCGTTCCGATAAGGGGGCTAGGAATGAGGTGGGCCCAAATCTCCCGGAGCAAATCACTGTACTGAGCGCAGGCGCCCGAGTCGTAGACCATGTCGATGAGGCCATCGGTCGCGAAGTCCCACTGCTCGAAGGCGTGGATGATGAGTTTCTTCCACGAATCTGCGACATCGCTGGGGAAGGTGTCCTCGCAGACGTGGTACGTGAAGACCACCCGAGCCAACCCGTCATCGGTTCGGGTCTTGTCGACGGAGGGGGACTGCTTGAGGGGGAAGGTCGCTACCCGCTGGCCATCGGACGCGCCAACCGCGGACGGCCAGACGTAGGCGTTGCGGGCGGCGAAGTAGGTCTTCGAGTCCTTGGTGTAGGTGATGTGAACGGCGTAGAGAACGCCGGAGAGGATGGGCGTCTCCGAGCTGTTGCTCAGATAGTGGAGGTGCAGGGTGTCGTCGTGGCGCGGTGTGGCGGTCGGTTCGTCGAGGGCGGCCGAGTCAAGTGGAACCTCTTCCCAGGCAAGCGTGCCCGGAGTTGTATAGGGGTAGGACCAGAAGACGTTGGCGTGGCTCGCCCCCAGCGACAGGTACCGGATCGTGTAGGTCGTAGCCCCGATGGCCTCGGGCCAGAGCACGGCGAACTGGGGCGTTCCCCAGCGACTGTTCCCATCCAGCCTCACGATGGGGTTGTCGACCAGGAAGACGGTCTCGCTCCAGGGGCTGACCTGGGGGGTGCTGTCGACAGTAGCTGATACCTGGACACGAAGCTCGTACTGCGTGTGGTCGGCGAGGCCCAGGGTTCCAACAACGGCATCGAGATCGAGCACGAGTGCAGCAGACCCAGTGCGACCGACTCTCGTCCAGGCGGTCCGGGAAGAAACACTCGAGATGCCTCTGGCTTCGACGGTGTAGGTGACATCGGGGGGGACCGGCAGGAGGAGAATCGGGCCCCAACTCAGCCTTGCGCGACGCCTAGGAAGGGGATCCAGGGTGAGGTCCTCCGGGGCGGGTAGGGTCTCGCAGTCAGTGGTCGTGGGAGAAACCGAATCCGAGTGCGCGCCGTAGGTCGTTGAGAGCGGAGACCCATCGCCCTTGGCGCGGATCCTGAAGCCGTAGGTCGTCTCGCAAGTCAGGTCTCCCACAGTGATGTTGGTATCCGAGGTTGTCGCCTCGGGCACTGGGCGCCACTCGTCATTGAGCGGATCGTCGTCACCCTGATCGAACAGGCGCTCGACGCGGTACTCCGTTGCCCCCGCCAGGGCGTCCCACGTGAGGTCCACGGTCGTCTGGCCGGGCGTCGCCATCAGGTTCTGCGGGGGGCCGGCATCCGGGCAGGTACTGGTATCCACCCCAGCGGCGGGAGTAGACCACTCGCCGTAGGTGGTTGAGTGCGGTGATCCGTCGCCCTTCGCCCGCACCTGGAACAGGTACGACGTGCCGCACGTCAACCCCGTGACAGGGTGCGGCAGGTCGGCCAGGTCGGTCACGGTGCCCACCGGCTTCCAGCTCAAGCCACTCACGTGCTGCTGAACCTGGTACGCCGTCGCGCCGGTCACCTCATTCCAGGTGAGGCTGATGCTCGTCCGCGTCGAGGTGCCACTCACCCCACTGGGCGGCTGCGCCTCGGGGCAGCTCGTGGTGTCGTGCTCGATGGCGGCCGAGGCGGTTCCGTACCCGTCTGCGGTGGTTGTCCCGTCACCCCTGGAGCTGACCCGGAGGTGATAGGTGAGGCCACAGGTGAGACCGGTGACTTTGTAGGTACCGTTTTCGCTCTCATCCACGTCCTTTTCGGTGGCGGTGGTCCAGTCCGGCGCCCCCGAGCCCTCCACCCCGACGTACTCGATGCGGTACCCATTGGTGTCGTCCACGTCGCTCCACGTAAGGGTGACGCTGGTGCGATCGGACGCGGTGGCCGTGACGTCGTCGGGAGGCTCCGCGGTGGGCAAGCAGGGGGGTGTTTCTCGAAGGGGACTCGAGTAGACACTGCGGGTAGCCCGCAAGGTCGTGCCGTCTCCCAGTGCCAGTACACGGAAGTCGTACGAGGTGCCGCACGTGAGCTCACTGATGGTGACGCTATTGGTCACACTCGTGCCACTGAGGTCCGTCGGCCAGTTCGCCGTGCTCAGCTTGTGCTGCGCCTCGTACAGGGAGACGCCCTCCTGATCGGTCCACGTGAGGTTCACGCTGGTGGTAGTTGTGCCGGACAGACGCAGGCCGGTGGGCGCATCGGGCGTGCAGAGAGGCGTCTTCTTGATGGTCGAAGGGGCGCTCCACAGCTCCTTCCAATCCGTGCCATCTCCCCACGCCTCGACCTGGAACTCGTACTCCGTGCCACACGTCGGTACGCTCACCCTGCGGGCCGTGGAGTTCGCCTCGCTGTGGTCGCTCCAGGTTCCCCCGCTCGCCCTGTACTGCAGCCGGTAGCGGGAGACCCCGGCAGTCGTGTCCCAGCTGAGGCTGACACTGGTATCCGTGTCGGCCGTCACCTCCAGGCCAGTGGGCGGGTCAGGCTTGCACAGTGGCGCAGAAGTCCCCGCGTAGCTGCCCCAGGTTGCTAGCCACGTGCTGCCGTCGCCATGCGCGCGCACCTGAAAGTTGTACCCCGTACCACACTCCAGGCCGCCGATGGTGGTGCTGTTCGTGGCGCTGTCCGTGGTGATGGTGCCCCCGTGCGTGAGCCAGGTGCTCGAGGTGCGCTTCTTGTACTCGACCTGGTGCCGCGAGATACCTGCGCCCTGGCTCCACGACAGGGTCGCACTGGTGGACGTGGTACCTGTCACGCTCAGGCCGGTGGGCGCCGGCGGCGCGGTGAGTTCGGGATCGTCGTCCTTGACAATGGCGCTGGCCGAACCTGCTGTCCCAACTGCATAGGCGTCGTCATCCGCCACGATCTCGACCGTGACCGACCCGTCGTCCTCGTGGACGCTGTCGGCGATCGTCGCGATGACGACCTCCTCCGTTGACTCGCCGGCCGCGATGGCGGCTGTTGTAGGAGCATCCCCCGAGAAGAAGCTGCCCACGCGGGTCGTCTCGATGGCGACGCTGAGACCGCCGGAGGGCACCGGATCCGCGCTCACGGTAAAGGTGACGCTTTCTCCCTCCGTCACGGAACTGCTGCTGGCGGAGACTTTCACGACCGGGCATGTGGTTGTGGGCGAGACCACTGCGAAGCTCTGGTACTCATCGAGATAGGGCTTGCCCCGTCCACGCGCCGACACCCGGAAGCTGTAGGCTGTGCAGGGCGTCAATTCTGTCTGCTCATAGCTCGTCACGTTCTTCTGGGTGTAGGCGATGATCCTCCAGGTGCCATTGCTCCGCTGCTGTTCGACCCGGTAGAAGACGATGTCCTGGAGCGCCACGCCATCCGGCTTCTCCCAGGTGAGGCTCATGCTCTCTACGCCGGGAGTGGTCCTCAGGTTCTCGGGTGCTGGGACGGGCGGACAGGCTGAAGTGGTCGACTCCGAAAACTCGGCGAACTCCTCGTACTCGTCCAGATAAGGGTGGCCGTCCCCGCGAGCTGCGACCCTGAATTTGTAGGCGGTGTTGCACATTAGGCCTGTGCGCTCATACGTCGTCACGTTCTTCTGGGTGTAGGCCACAATCCTCCATGTGCCGTTGCTCCGCTGCTGGTCCACCCGGTAGAAGACAATGTCCGCCACATCGACATCGGTCGGCTTGTTCCAACTGAGGCTGACGCTGTACTGGTCGGGTGTCGCGCTCAAGCCTGTCGGCGCCGGCACAGGCGGACATTCGTCCGTGGTCTCAGCAACCTCAGACGACGGGTCGCTCCAGTCGACCTCCCAGATGATGCCATCGCCCAGAGCTTCCACGCGGAAGCTGTAGGAGGTGTTGCACTTGAGGTCGCTTACAGTGGTGTCGGTATCGGTGGTGCTGGCGATGTTGGTCCAGGAGGTAACGCCCCCGCCCTTGTAGGTGATGCGATAGCGGGCGACGCCCAAGGCCCCCGTCCAACTCAGTTCGACGCTGTCGGCGGTTGTGGAATCGGCTGAGAAGTCTGTGGGCGCAGGAGGCGGCGTGTCATAGATGGGAGTCCGCTGCTGGTTCTCATCAGCGTTCTTGTCGTCGGGCTCACCCTGAATGACGCCCGGGCCTGAGAGGGTCGGCATCTGCTGCGGGGTGGGCTCGGACTCGACCGTCACCTCCACGGCGGGTTCGGTTGGCGTCGCCTCCGGCGGTGGCTCTCTTTCCTCCCCGCCTTCCTCGTCGACCACCTCCTCCTCTGCCGGTTCCGTTGGCGTTGCTTCAGGCTGCGATGGCGCGGTGTCCCCTCCCTGTGCGCCTGCGGTCCGGGTGTCCGCACCGACACCCGCGACCAGCAGGACCACCGCGAGTGTGACCGAGAGGCAGAGTGCGGCCAGGAACCAACGCAACAGCCCGCCGCGAAAGGTGGGGCCGGTCGGCTGGGTCGGGGTCACAAGCGCCTCCCCTGCGAAAGGCGCCCCACCTGGGGGCGCCTCGGCGATGAACCCTACCCTTGGGGTCTCTTCCCTGCTAGCTCATTTCGTAAGCAACCTGTGAGTTAGCAGGGAATAACGATCAGTTCTTGTGCAACGGCTTTGCGGAGGCTTCCCCCGGGCCCTTTCTACCTCGAAGGGAAGGCCGGCTTAGGATCGGGCAGTGCCAACCCCTGGAGCCCCCCGCTGACGGCACGATCGAACAACCAGTTCACACCTGCGGGCAGATCGGAATCACGCCAATGCGCTAGCTTGCGAGCTTCTGCAAGACTCCGTGTGAAGACCGGGGTGTCGTAAGCGGGGGTGTCGTCGATGTCCTCCTCGTACTGGGTCTTGGTCGCACCTGTCCAGCCTGGGGGTGTGATCTGGTAGACGCCGTGAATCGCGGGGGTGGTGAGGCTCAGGCCGCCCGGGTCCGACAGCTCCCCCACCTAAGTGGTTTCGAACGCAGGGCGATCCATGTCGGGTCAGGGGGCGTCCCCCCGGACTCCGTCAGAGTCGTTCCGGCCCGGACATTAGGCGACACGGCATTAGGTTGCGGGCAGCGTGGGCCCGTGTGGAGGCCAGCAACCGAAGGCCAGCGGTGCATCCCCTCGAAGGCGGTGGTGGTCGAGGGGTACGCCCGGGACGCTGACTATTCATGCATTTGCCAGTACATCAGCCCAAAGCGGCATGTGATCTCGTCGATCGCCCGCAGTGCCAACGGCTCGGGAATGCCGCCATCTTCAGGGAATTCTCTTCGCGCTCAAGCTTCCAACCCTTGCCCGCTGACGGTTCGCTTGTGAACCCCCTTCGAGGCAGTTCCGCCCGGCCTGCCCGCTCCCAATACTGAAGCGCAGGAGCTGGAGCGCGGCCAAGTCTGGACCGCTCTCGCTGTGCATTGCCAGCAGGGCCGCCACGGCTCCTTTTCAGTTCGGCAACTCACGGGAAGATGCGATGGAGAGCACGACCGACCAGGGCCCACACGCCGCCGAGCGGGACGAGACACTCGAGTTCGGCCTGCGGATGATCGCGCGCCTGATCGCGCGCGCTCACCTGCGCCGTCAGGGGGCGTTGACCTCCGCCGGCGCCAGCCCTGACGCCAGGGACGACTCCGGCGGAGCCTCCCCGCCCCATCGCGACCGTGACGGCATCTAGAGACGGGCCGGCAGCGGTGTCGAACTGCTCGCCACAGCGAAGCAAGACGCTGGCGGAGGGGCGGTAGCGGACACGTGCCGTGGTATCCTGTTAGATACCTTGGTTGGCGTCTGAACCCGTAGCCAGGAGCAGGAGGCAGCCATGCCGAAGATGGACTTCCAGCCGTGGCCCGTCGAGGACGCTGCCGCTGCCTTGAATGCCGCCCTCGCCACCCACGACTTGAGCCGGGTAATGGCCACGCTCGGGACGATCGCTCGCGCAAAGAGCATGCGCGAGGTGGCGGCGGAGACGGGGCTGGGACGGGAGAGCCTCTACAAGTCGCTGGCACCCACGGGCAGACCCGAGTTCGCCACCGTACTCAAGGTGCTTCCCTCGCTCGGCCTTCGGCTGCGCGTCGTTCCCATCGAGGACGCAGGGTAGGCTCCCGCCCTACCAAGAAGACCAACCAGACAGTCCCCAGCACAGGAAGGAAGACCACCATGAAGCCGCCACCCACCCCTAAGTCCGCTGCCCTCTACGCCCGCGTTTCCAGCGACCGCCAGGACGTCGACCTCTCCGTCGCAGCCCAACTGCGGGCACTGCGCGACTACGCCGAGAAGAACGGCTACCTCGTCGCCCGCGAGTACATCGACGAGGCGGAAAGCGGCCGCGTCGCCGACCGGCCCCAGTTCCGCAAGATGCTGGATGCGGCCAGCGGACCGAACGCTCCCTTCGAGGAGATCCTGGTTTGGAAGTTCTCCCGCTTCACGCGCAAGCGCGAGCACGCCGTCGCCTTCAAGTCGATGCTCCGCCGCCGCGGCGTTCGGGTCGTCTCCATCACCGAACCTGCTGACGACTCGCCCACTGGCAAGCTCATGGAGGCGATCATCGAGAGCGTGGACGAGTTCTACTCGGAGAACCTTGCGCAGGAAGTGGTCCGGGGGATGCGCGAGGCCGCCTCGCGCGGCTTCTTCCTCAGCCCCAAGGCCCCCTTCGGCTACAAGCGGGTGAAGGTGAAGGACGGGATGCGGGAACGCCCAACTCTTGAGGTCGACCCCACTGCTTCGCCGTACGTGCGGGAGATCTTCGAGAGTTCGCTGCGAGGGAACGGCCTGAAGGAGATCTGCCGCGACCTCAACGAGCGGGGGATCACGAAGAACGGCAAGCGTTGGCAGAAGAACGGTCTCTACTACCTGCTCACCAACGAGGCCTACACAGGAACCGCGGTCTGGGGCCGCAGGACGAAGGGCGAGAAGGCTTCCGATCCCGTGCGGGTGGAGGGGGCCTGGGAGGCCCTGATCCCCAAGGAGTTGTTCGACAAGGTGCAGGAGGTCCTGCGGGAACGAGCCCCGGCGAAGCAACGGCCAGCCCGGGTGGGGAGCAAGTTCCTGCTCAGCGGCTTGCTGCGCTGCGGCCTCTGCGGCAAGCCCTACACCGGTCAGGGGGCGAAGAGCGGCCGCTTCGCCTACTACGTCTGCGGCACGCTGCTGCGCGAGGGCGCGGGAACCTGCGAGGCCCGCTACCTGAACGCGGACAGCGTGGAGGAGTTTATCGTCGGCAAGATCAGGGAGCGGATTCTCACGAACGAGACCATCACGGAACTGGTGACGCTGGTGGCCGAGGAGGTGGACGCGATGGCAGGGGAGCTCGGTGACAGGCTGAAGGCGATCGAGGCCGAGCTTGCCGATGTGGACGCCAGGCTGCGCCGGCTCTACGAGGCCCTCGAGAAGAGCGACCTGACCCTGGAAGCGCTGTCGCCGCGGATACTCGAACTGAGGCACCGCGAGGACCAGCTCGCAGCAGCCCGGGAGGAGGCTGCGGCCCAGCTGTCGCGGCGCCGGGTGGAGATGCCCACGACCAAAGAGATCAACGAGTACGTCGCAGACTTCCGCAGCTTCCTGTGCGAAGGGACGATCCCTGAGCGGAAGGCGCTCATCCGCAACTTCGTCAAGGGCATCGAGGTGACCGGCAACGAGGCAAAGCTGACATACACGGTCCCGATGCCCTCGGACGGCCTGACTAGCGAGGAAGCCCCTGTTCTCGATTTCGTACAGTCCGGCCTACCACTAAGTCTGGTACTCATAACTCCACCCGCCAGCGCCACCTCGGCAGCGTCCGCGCCCCCGATGGGGCTGTCCTCCGGCGTGGGTAGCGTGTAGTGAATGACGGCCTGCCCGGGTCCGACCAGCACCTGCTTCACGAACGAGCGCACGAAGGCCCGGGTCTCCGTGATCTCGCTCGTCCGCAGGAACTCGCCCATGTCCTGTGCGAAGGTCGCGATGGTGTCGGCCCTGTCGAGCAGCTCGCGGCGCTCGGCCAGCACGGCCCGCGCCTCCTCGGCGGCGACCTCCAGCTGCTGCTGCCGGTCGCGGTGCTGCTTGATGCGATCGGAGGCGTCGGCGAAGTCGAGGTCCGTGCTCTCGACGAAGCGCCAGATGCGCTCCATCTTCTTGCGCTCCTCGACCAGCTCCAGCTCGAGGCTCTCGAGCCGCTCGCGCTGCTCACCGGCGACGCCGTCCATCTCCTCATCCAGCATCCGCACGAGGTCGCGGATGTTGGAATCGGTGAGGATGTGGTCGCGGATCTGGCCGATGATGGTCTCCTCGAAGCGCTTCGCGTTGAGCCTGGGCGTCTCGCACGCCTTCCTGCCCCGCTTGATGAGGGACTGGCAGACGTAGTAGGTGTAACGGCCGCTCTTCGCCTCGGCTGCGGTCAGAGCCTGGCCGCAGCTCTCGCACCTGGCTAGGCCGCTGAGGAGGTAGGGGCTGGAGGCGCGCCGGGGGTGGACGACCTTCGGGGCGCGCGATTGCAGCAGCTGGTTGGCGCGCTCGAACTCGTTCCTCGTGACGATCGCGGGGAAGGCGTCCTCGACGCGCACAGGCGGAGCCTTGTCCTTGCTCCTGACGCCCCAGACGAGGGTTCCCGTGTAGCTCTCGTTCGTCAACATGCCGTGAACGGTGTTCTTCGACCAGCGCCCGCCCCGCATGGTGGGCACACCCTCCTCGTTGAGGACGCCGACGATGTCGAGGACGCTCTTGCCCCGGCAGGCCATCTGGAAGATGCGGCGCACGACCGCGTCGGCGGGCGGATCGAGGTCGAGGCGGGGACGCTGCTTGGCGCCGTCCTGGACGTGGACCCTGCGGTAACCGTAGGGGATGTGGGGGGAGACCCAGAAGCCACGCGAGGCCGCCTCGCGCATCCCCCGGACAACTTCCTGGGCAAGATTCTCGCTGTAGAACTCATCGACGCTCTCGATGATCGCCTCCATGAGCTTGCCCGTGGGGGAGTCGTCGGCGTGCTCGGTGATGGAGACCACGCGGACGCCGCGCCGGCGCAGCATCGACTTGAAGGCGACGGCGTGCTCGCGCTTGCGGGTGAAGCGGGAGAACTTCCAGACGAGGATCTCCTCGAAGGGCGCGCCCTCGGCGCTGGCCTCGTCCAGCATCCTTCGGAACTGGGGCCTATCGGCGATTCGGCCGCTCTCCGCCTCGTCGACGTACTCGCGCACGACCAGGTAGCCGTTCTTCTCCGCGTAGTCGCGCAACGCACGCAGCTGGGCGGAGACGGAGAGGTCGACGTCCTGGCGGTCGCTGGAGACGCGGGCGTAGAGGGCGGCGGGCGTGGGATCGGGTCGGTCAGACATCAAAGGCTCTCCTCGTCGGTTGTCGTTCAGCGTAGCGGGCTTCCGCCCGGTTCAGCGAAGGGCGGTTAGGGTTTTGTGAAACTGGAGTGAACGATTTGCCCATTTCATCCGTGAACACCCCCTGGAAGGGATTGTCCGGGGCGCGAGCGGCTGTTACTCATGGTGGGCGACGCGGTTAATGCCGGGGAGCACGTCCCCTGGAAGGGACTGTCGGAGGCGTAAAGCGGCTGCCATGTGCCACGAACGTACGTTCCATTTGAGAGCGGAGCCTACATTACTAGCGGGTGCGCCAGCCACCCCGATCTCGCGGGGGTTTGCACCTGCGGGAGTTGATCGTGAGTACACAGCAACGACTAAGCGACGAACAGGAGCGGATGCGCTTGGAGGGCCTGCGCATCCTCGCCCGCATCATCGTGCGGCACTCCCTCGCCCATCCCGAGAAGTACCCCGGTAGGGTCGTCAAGGACAAGGAACCTCCGGCCAACGGCCGCCCGAGCGCAGAGGGCGAGCGGTACCGGAAGGACGGTGCGGCGTGAGGCGCCGGCGGCCCACCCGACCGCGGGTGAGGCTCAATCCGCAGGCCCTGTGGGAGCACCTCAGCAGGCTTGACATGTCGCAGAACGAGCTGGCCCGTGCGGCGGGCATCAGCAGGGGCCACATGTCACTCCTGGTGAACGGCAGGCGCTCTCCGTCGCCGGGCGTCAGGCGGCGCCTGCAGGCGGCCCTGGGCGTCACCGACTTCGACGAGCTCTTCATCCTGGAGCCGTATCGTGCGTCGTGACACGTTCCCTCCCAGGCACCTCTGCGTCGACTGGACCCTCGTGATCGCGAACCTGCCAGCGTGGCTGGAGTGGCTCAAGGCGGTCACCGGCTACTCCGATAACACGCTTGCGATATGCCTGGGGACCGACGCACGGCAGGTGGAGCGCTGGCGAACCAAGGGCGTCGTGCCCAGCGGAGGCGCGATGGCCGCAATAGTCCTCCTGGCGGAACGCATCCCCGGCGCCTACGACAGGTTGCTGTACCCCAGGGGAAGGCCGCAGGCGGCAGCCGTCCAGGAGGTGGTGGCCAGTACTGGCGATGGTCCACCCTTCCACCCTCCCGGCGGCCGGGCGGCGTAGCGCCATGTCGGTTCCGAGGCAGACCCTTCGGCTGGTCGGCGAGAGTCCCCCCGAGGACTTCGGGAAACGGCTGGAGCGGTTCATGCAGGCGAGTGGTCTTGGTCCCCGCCCACTCGGCCGGCTTCTGGGGGTCAGCCCCTACCGGATCCGCGAGTGGCGACGGGGCGTCGTCCCCTCCTGGCACTACCTCTCTCGGTTGCTGACCGTCGCGGAGAGCATGGGGCTTAGGCACTTGTTGATGTACCCCGAAGGGAACGTGTCCGCCGGTCCACCTCGTCGTGGGGGCAAGAACGAGAATTCTGCGGAAGCGAACAGGGTCGTCCTACACGACCACCTGGAAGCAGGCGACAACTAGCGCAATCGTGATGGCCAGGCCTCCCAGGACAATCGCTAGCATGGTCCCTCTGAGGAGGAGTTGCCCACAGCCCAAAGCGCAACCGATTGCGGCTATTCCAGGATCAAACTCATCCTCCTGAGGCATGCGACTCCCCTGCCTTCTGCTGCGGGTTAGTTCCCGACTCCCACGCGACAGGGACCGGCCTGGCTTTCGCTAAAGAGCCTTGAAGGTGCGTCCAAGTTCGTAGGCCGACGCCAGTGTAGTCGCTCGTAAGTCGACCGGGAGTGGGCCCCATCTCCTCCTCGTGCCAACAGGTGGCCACGCACCGGGAGTGAATGAAGGGCGACGGTCTCTTGGAGAGCGGGCGCGGACTGGCTAGAAGTAAAGGGGGTGGCTGGTTAAGGTATGGCCTCGTGTCATTTTGGTCTCGTCCTAAACTCGACGAACTGCTCATCGTTCTAGTCGCGGTCATCACCTTCGTCGTTTACGTCACGCTCCCCGATGGGGGAGAAGAAGCGCCCATCGAGGTCGCCACGCCCACCCCTGCCGCCACGGCTGTGCCCACTCAAGCCCCGACCACCGCGGCAACAACAGCTGCTCCAACGGAGGCTGTGGCGACCGTCGCCGCAACCCCTACCGTCGCGGCTACGGCAACCACAGAACCTGCCGTCGCGAGCCCCGATGAGTGCGACTTCGGAGACGTAGCGGACGTTGTTCGGGCTGCCACCGTGCAGGTCTTCACCGACATAGGTAGCGGCACTGCGTTCCACATTGGCGGCGGGGTCTATGTGACCGCGGCCCATGTCATCCAGGATGAGTCTGGGCAGACAAGAACCTTGGTCACGCTGCTCGCTGGCGACCAGTCCTTTCCTGCCACTGTGGAGCGGCAAGGCTCATTCTCGAATTTCGGTCTGCAGCGAGACCTAGCTGTGCTTAGGGCCCGAGCGATTGGCGCCGTCCTCGAGACGCGTCCTCCCACGGATGACGACAGGGACATCGATGTACGCGCCTTCGGCTACCCATGGTCAAGCGTCGGTGACAGCAGCTCCGGTGCGGCGATTCCCCTTCAGACCAGCAAGGGCGTGGTCTCAGCTGTGACACTCGCCGATGGCATTGAAATTATCCAGACTGATGCCAGCGTTGACCGCGGGATGAGCGGTGGCCCCCTCGTCGATGAGTGCGGAGTCGCCCTTGCCGTGGCGTCTTTCATGAGTAAGACCGACGATGCGGACGACCCCGGTGACTTTGCCGTCTTCATCTCCATTACTGAACTAGAGAATCTGGATTGATCCGGTCATGACCCGTCGAAGGAGAACCTCATGGGTAGTGTGAACATCTTTCTCGGAGGCACCGGGAAGCACATCGCGGAAGACATCCAGGACAGCCGCGACTTCTATGGTCATCAGATCAGCGAACCCATCGCCTTCGACCTCGATCCGGCCAGGCGAGCGGGGGTGAACCTCCGTGGATTTGTCCACCCGACCCAGGAGACCAATGACAGCGTCGCTGACATCGCTCGGGGATGGGCGAGCCGCGAACTCGGCCCAGGGGTGGGTCCCGACGAGTCTGCCGCCACACCGGGACCACAGCGGGATCCCGAGCACGCCGTCCTTGTGGCTATTGGCGCCGGCATCGCAGAGAACCCCTCTCCTTCCCGGGGCCTGTTCGCGCTGCGCGGTCACGGCCTCACCGTCTTCTCGGCTCTCTTCGACCCCGAACTTGCCATCGCCGGCGCTGGGGCCGGCAACGACCTACGGAAGCTCATCGACACGGCTGTGGAGTCAGAGAAGACCGGCGACGAGTTCCCACGTATCAACCTCATCACCTCCACTGCCGGGGGGACTGGCGCCGGTACCGTTATCCCCCTCGCACTCTGGCTGAAGCAGCAGTACAGGGGTGCTCCTCTCACCCTCATCGCCGTTACGCCGGAGGCCTTCTCGTCGGTGCTCAGTGGGAGCCCCAACCTTGATGAACTCGCCGCGAAGGGCCGCTCCGGCACCTACGCGATGTTCCGCGAGCTCTCGTTTCTCCGGGAAGTGGACCCACAGGCGATGTTCTCCCCCCGCAGCCTGCCTGTTACCGCCGCCGGCCTCGACTACGTGCCCGGCCAGGACCTCTTCGACCGTGTGTACTGGTTTGGCGGCCGCGGGGCCAACCGTCCCAGCGACGCGTTTGAAGAGGCAGGCGCCCTCCTCCGTATCCTGAACACCGACAACACCGCGGAGGAGCTCCGCGGGAAGACAGGCGCAAACCCACTGCAGTCGGTCGGCGCCCTCACCGCTGTCGAGTATCCCAAGCTCCGGGTCCAGCGGAAGCTCGTCTCCCGGGTCCTTGTGGCAGCGTACGATCGCCTCCGGAGTGCCCGTCGGACCTACGAGGGTGGTGACAGCACAGACCGCGAGGTCTCCCTGCTCGACTATGTAGGTGCCGCCGCAGCGCGCAAGCTTGGGTCCTGGCTACACGATCAGCGCAACGCCTCTCTTGCTCTAACAGCGTCGCACTCGTCCTTGACCTCCTCGGCAACGAGTACGCTCACCGAACGCATCCATGCCGAGGCTGAGGTCGACGACTACGCGGCCGTCCCTCGGGGAACGCGCATCCGTGGAGACAACTACGACTCCAACGAACAGGGGTGGAGAGCGTACGTCGCCGAACTGACTGAGGGACTGCGTCGGGAGGCCCAGCGCAACCAACAGAAGCTTCAGAGCGCGATTCCCGCCATGCGGGCCGGTGAGGAGGCCGCCTTTGGCAACTGGCTCCGTGACATTGTCTTTGGCGATGAGGGATGGCTCAGCGGGGAGGCGAGTGAGGGGTCTCGTCCCGATGGCATCGAGGATGTCCGCAGCCGCCTTGTCCGGCTCGAAGAGGACGCCCGCGAGCTGGAGGAACGCATCGGCGAGGACAGTTTCATCGGCGGAGCGACGATCTCCGACCTCGACGACGAGATCGACACACGAACGAACAAACTCGCCCAGCCCGATGACGTCCGAGTTAGTCCGTCGCTTCTCCAGCGTCTCATCGCTGTAGGGACGGCCGTGGTTGTGGCTCTGGTCGGTGGGTTGGCCCTCCAGCCCGTCTGGGAAGGCATCTCCAGGTTCGGCGAGTTCGGCAACACGTCCGCGTCCGAGATACTGGTCTGGGTCGGGGTTACTCTTGCCACCGTTCTCGCCTACCGGACGGTGACGTGGGCCTTACTCCGCCCCCGCAAGGACGAGGCGTCGCTCCAGAACCGCCGGCGCAACGCCGAGAATCGCCTGATCGCAACCTTTCGCGAACGCGATCGCGTAAGAGCCCTTCGGTGGATGCAGATGGAACTCCGTGGGGCTGATGGGGGGTCTGCCTTCTTCAGGGAGCTGCGCCAGCAAGTCGAGTCCGTTCACGCGGCAGTCGATGACCTTGACGCTCTCTACAAGGGGCTTCGCGATCAGGCCGCGACCGAGGTTGCGGAGACCGCTTCTAACCCTGTTCATGTCCAGGCGACTGTCGGCGACTGCCTTGATCAGGAGCAGGATGTCGACAGCGACCTCATCCCCGAGATCGCACGCCGCCTGCGGGTCGAGGCTGCTTTGGGTCCGGACCAGCGAGTGCGCTCCCTCAACGTGCGCTTGCAGCCCCTCGGTACAGACGATGAGGAGACAGTGAGGCCCGTGAGCGTTGATGTGCGCGATGTCCTTCTCGCCATTGATCCGGAGCGCGGGGAGGGACGAGTCGAAGAGAGGGAAAGCGAGAACAGGTGGAAGGACTCCCTCTGGACACTGGTCAACTGGAAGCTTGGGGAGAAGCTCCCGGACAGCTTCGATGAAGCGCTTCTCTACTGCGCGGGAAACAACGAAGCCGCAGCCACTCGCGAGCTTGTCACCAAGCTCAATGCCCTCGAGCTCCCGCGGCGCTCGTCGGTGGCGCTACGGGTACCGGCCTCCGACCCCGTCTTCCGCCAAATCTACGTTGGGAGCGACGCCATTCAGGCCCGGTTCGTGAAGGCCTTCAATGACCCGGCTCTCAGCCCTGCCGCCCGCGCCCGCCTCCAGGACTACGCTGCTGATGGGTACGGCGTCGTCCCCTCGCTCGGTGAGCAGATCGTCTTCCTTGACCTGTGGTCCGACGACAAGGGCCGGCCCTGGGCGCCCAACGTCATCAGCAGCGCTGTCGAGGCCGATGCCGCCATCCAGACCTACTATGGAGCGAGCAGTGCCACCTCCGAAGCCACGGCCCAGCAGACCTGCTTCACGGTGATTCCGGAGCTTCTGGCTGCCACGAGGATCGAGCTCGGCGGAAATGTCGAACCCCTTCACCCGGCCGTCACTGCTCGCCTCCTCGGCAGTGACCTGTCGGTGCAGGGTCCGACGTACGCAGAACTCTTCTACCTGCTCCGCGCTCGGGGTCACCTTGTCGAGGATCGGCAAGGTGCGGGCCCCACGGCTCGGACCGTCATCCGCCTCGACCTTGCTGGTGGCCAGCCCATGGACCTCGTTACCTACGCCCCCGGTGGAGCCGTTGACAGTCTCTTCGGGGGCGGGCGAGCGAACGTGGTCGCCTTCGACGCCTTCTGCGAGTTCATGCGCTTCAAGGGGGTCCCTCGCATCATCACCGAGGAAGGCTTCCAGCCTTTCCCGAACGCTACGCTCGCGGATGGCGGCTGGCGCGATGATCCGAGGCGCGTCGCGCAGCTGCAGCGAGCGGCTGTCTTGCAGTGGTACGAGGGCGACCTTGAGGCTGACTGCGACGGAATGCTCGCTGCGCTACAGGCGGATCTCCAGCAGATGCAGACCGGCGACCAGGATGTCCATCGCAGCTGGCAGCAGGCGATGAACCGTCTCCTGAACGGCGAGGAGCGACGTCGCATTCGCACCACCTGGCTCACCGCGTCGAACCGCTGATGCGGGCGTTGGCCCTTGCAGCCGCTGTGCTCCTGGCGCTCTCTGCGAGCGCCTCGGCCGGTGTGCTTGCTCAGGGCGGTGACGAGGCACCGCCAACGCATGTTGTCTTCGCACTCGACGACTCGGGCTCCATGTTCGGTGCAGGCGGTAGCGACCCCGGCATGCAACGCTACGGCGGCGTCATCAACCTCATCGACGTGCTGGGTAAGTTCCTAGAAGATGACGATCCTCGCCGCGTCGAGATCGGCGCACTGTCCTTCGGTACGGAAGCGCATGAGCTGTCGGCCCTTACCTCCGTCCGTGGTGCGGCTCTTGCCGAGGCATTACGAGCAGAGCGTGAGCGTGCCAGCAGCCGCGGAGCTACGGACTTCCGAGAGGCGCTCTGCCTCGCGTGGGAGACGGTCACAGGAGAGGCGGCTCCCAGGGACTCCGGCTGCCCCGGTGCGACCGGGTCGACTCCGGCTCGCTCGGACAATGCGCGCCGTCTTGTTGTCCTGGTAACAGACGGTGCTCCCGCTCCCGGGAGTGAGGCACTGGAGTTTGCTTCCCAGCCGGACGCGTCCGCATGTCCGTCGGCGCTGGACGTGGAAGCGTTCGAGGAGAGCCGCGAGACTGGTGCGGCGGACTCCTACCTCTGCGCCCTGGGCACCGTGTGGGCCAGCCTCAACCAGCACACGCGGGTTACGCTCATCGTCATTGGGCTCGACCAGCGGGACAGGTGGTTTGACAGCGCCGCCCCCTACTGGCGCCGCGTGGTCGACTGCAGCCCCGACCCCTCCATCCCTTGTGATCGCGTCGTTCGCAGCGTGGACGCAAACAGCCTAGCGGAACTCATCCTCGGAGCCTATCCCACGGTCGACCTGTGCAAGCGTGTGGATGAGGGCGAGCCCTTCAACTGCGACATCCCGGGAGGACTCACCGGCGTTCAGTTCCTCATCACCGGCGTGCCCGCAGACGGAGTGACAACGGTGGACGACGGCCGCGACATCCGCCGTTCCGATGATGCCCCCCCTGAGTTCAAGCCACGCGAGGGCGGCGCTCACATCTGGAGCTTCGACGATCGTCCCTATCGCGGTCCCTACCGGCTAACCCTCGAGGCCCCCACCCTCACGCTGGATGCACTGGTGTTCGTCGACTACAAGGTCGCGGAGTTTTCCGTCGGGGAGCAGGTCTGGGACGAGGAAGCAGGCGAGCTCACCTTCCACCTCACGGTCGTTGCCGGCGGGCAGGTATTCCCGCGGAGTGCGGAGGCTCAACCCTACGAGGCCGAACTCCTCGACAACGGCCGGACCACTCGGCAATCCGTCAGCCTTGACCACGTCGAGGGCAGCCGGGGCAGCGAGTTCACCGTTTCTGTGAAGGCGGAACCGGGAGACTCGGAGTTCACGCTCTACCTCGATCTGGGGGATGGGCGCGGCCTCATTCAAGTGGCTCGCGAAATTATCTCGCCGTCCGTCTTCGACCCCCCAGCCCCGACGCCGGCGGCCGCCACAGCCACCCCGACGGCTACACCAGCGCCGTCCACCCCTGAGCCCACGCCCACAGCCACCGCTACTCCCGTGGCGCCCGTGGTCGAAGAGCAGGAGCCGGAGGAGAGTGGTTTCAATCCCCTGCTGCTGATAATCGTCATCGTCATCATCGTGATCCTTGCCCTGCCCTTCGTCATCAGCGCCTACAGCGTGCGCCAACCGCAGCCCTTCAACCGTCGGGGCGAAGAGGCTCCGCCTACCAAGCTTGCTGTTCCCGATGCTGACTACAACCCCCGGGATCTGGTCCGCTTCGGCACTGTCGCCTGGCAGGACGCTCCGCCTAGGGATGCCGACGGGATCCCGCGCACGGTCATGTTGCGCTGGGTGATTGCTGGTCCCCTCGTGGTCCGGCGCACCAGCCGGCTGCAGGAAGACTGGAGCGGATTCCCCATCGTGCGAGAGCATGGATACGGCGACACGGGCGACACAGGCGAAGACATCGCCGAGGGGATCGAACTGCACCGCCGACCCGACTCGGGCGAGGACGACCTCTAGCTACTCGCAATCCTCGTCGGGCGGTTTCACGAAGAAGAGGTTGATGCGGACCTCGCCCAGTTCGAAGGTTCTTGTCGCGAGGTAGGCGCCGGTGCTGCTCTCGGGGACGTCCGGGCTGGCCAGGATTGGGGTCTGCGCGAACCGCTCCGCAAGCTTCTCAAAAAACGCCTCGTTTACGGCCCTCGACAAGTCAGTGTGGGCTCCGCTTCGGGCGTGCGAGAAGGTCTCGACGAGGGCGATTCTGAAGCCGCTCAGCCAGCGGCCCCGCAAGAACCGCGCCACGGAGTTGGGCGGGGCTGAGGGATCCCAGCCGTGAGGTCTGAGGTCGTCGATCTCTTTGCCCTTGTCGATGTCCTCGCGCACGTTGCCGGTCGCGAAGATCAGGTCGCCGGTAACGGTCTCCTCCGTGACGCCCCGCAGCACAATCTGGTCGAAGCGGAAGTCGCTCTCGTACCGGCACGATGGCGTAGGTGTCGGGGTGGGTGTGGGTGTCGGCGTGGGAGTTGGGGTTGGCGTGGGTGTCGGTGTTGGTGTGGGTGTTGGGGTTGGTGTGGGTGTCGGACTTGGGGTGGCGGTCGCAACAGGCTCGATTGCGTCCGCTTCGTCGTCGAGCCAACTGACGGCCACGAACACGAGGGCAAGGACGAGCACGAGGTCGGCGAACAGCCAGCCCGCGATCCCGAGGCCCTCGTCATCCACCGACGCGGCTCCGTGCTCCGTCACGCGCCTGCTGGAGCACTTCAAGGGCCTCAGCAACGCGGTTGGTGACCAGGTTCAACTGTTCGACGGCCTCTTCGAAGTGCGCCGCAGACTGATCCATCGGATCGAACCGTTCGGCGAACACCTCGGTCATCCTCCCAAGGTGCTTCCCGGTCACGTCCAGTTGCTGCGCGAGGTCGCCCATCTCTCGCGCCGTGTCTCCCAACTGGCCTGCGGTTGGGGCGATGTTCTTCTCGATCTCGCTCAGCGTCCGAGCAGTCGTGGTCATCGTGACGGCTGCTGCAGAGAGTTCGCGTTGGGCACCCCCGAGCTGGTCTCCGATACGCGAAATCGGCTTCAGGAGCTCCATCAGTTCGTCCACCTGCTCGCCTTGCCTCGCGACCACATCGGCCATGCGAGTCATGACATCGCGAGCGCTCGTAAGGGACTCCCCCGCACCCTGGAGATTCGCCGTCAGGTCGCGACCCGCCTGGGCGAAGGCGGCAATGGCGGCCTCCGTCGTTTCCGCCTGCTGGGTCGATGCCTCCATGGAGGCGTTCGTCAGGGCCGCGGCGAAGTCGCGGGAGATGCGCTCTCCCCGCGAAGTCCTGTCTTGCCGCAGCAAGCCCAGCAAGACGTGCACCGCTATCAGCACGATGATGAGCACGACGACCTGCAGCGCCGTGTCTCGCATGTCCCCCAGGTCGTTCACGCCAGAACTCTGAATCTTGTACCAGGTCACGAGCACGGGGAGAAAGATGAGGATGTTCCGGAAGACCTCCACAAAGGACTCGACCATCCTGCGAGTGCTGCCTGCCGCCAGCGTCCTTCCGACCATTCCGGGGTCGATCCCTGCTGGAACCATCGCCGCCGAAGCTGGCAGCCTCCCCTCCTGGACGCCCTCTACACGCCCTGCGTAGTCACGAACCACCTTGGCGAGCGTGAATGCGCCTGCGCGCTCCAGTCCGCCGACATAGCCGCTCAGCTCATCAGTCCAGCGCCCGTAGCTCGACGAAGACGCTGGGGTAGGCGCGCTCGGTTCGGCGTCGGCCTCCGCGGTGCCCTCAGCGGCCTCCATCTGGGCATCCAACCCCTCGCTGGGCTCGCTGGCAGCCTCCTCCACGGGGTCGGGCTCCTCAGCCGGCGCCACTGCGTCCCCATCCTCGTTAACGGCTTCGCCGGCGCTCTCAGGCTCGGCATCGGAGACCTCGGCACCGTTCTCCACGCTCGGGCTCTCTTCAGCCCCACCTGGCAGGCCGACGTTCAGCACATCCCTGGCGGTGATACGTCCCCGCGAGCCAGTGCCCTCAATGCTGTCGAGGTCGACGCCAAGCTCGTTCGCCAGATCCTCGACCCGCTGGGAATAGAGTCTTCGTCGTTTCCTGTCTCGCCTAAGGGGCACGGTAATCTCCTCAGTTGCGGCTTGCTTCGGGTATCAGCGTGTCGATGATGGTGGGCAGGAGCCTGTCTGCTCCAAACGAGCCGCTACCCGAGGGACCTCGACCCGCGTATGTGAGGAACGGACTGCCCTGGCTTTGCCGCAAGGCCGCCCGTTCGGTTGTATCGATCCCAAGGTGGTCGGCCAGTTCCCGCCTCCCGGTGATGTCGAAGCCGCTCAACTGCTCGTGCCAAGCCGCCCCGGCCTTCACGAGCCTGACAACCGAGGCGTCGATCGAGAAGCGGACGAGATCCGCCTTCGTGATCACGTGCCAGGCAGCGACAGTCCGCCCCGCCTTGGCCAGCGACGCGTCCAGCGCAATCGCTTGTGTGTTCACGTCCGTAGCACTCGGCCCGGCTTTCATGGCCTCGGGAAAGCTCCCCGCGGTGTCTTTCACGCATGTGGGGTCGACGACCATGACCACTCCGTCCAGGTCGCGGGGCGCGACGCCAGGAGGCCAGGGCTCATCCCAGCCGCGCTCCCAAAAGCGCAGGGTTCTCCCGCGCCCCGACGTGAGCAGCGACAGCTCGGTGACTCGCACGCCGCGGTCTTCACCGGTGCGCGGGGGGCCTGCCCATCGCAGGCGATCGAGCTTGAGGGCGGCGTCGACCATGCGCTCTGTGAGGGTCGTCTTGCCGGAGGCCGGGGTTCCGGTGACAACGAGCCAGCAGTCCTGCTGCGTCTTGGGTCTCCTCATTTCCGTCAGGCTGAGCGGCTGATTGAGGTCGGAGCCATCTACATCTAGCCCACCACGACCCCACAACCAGTAGGCGGTTCCACCCGCTACGGTCGCCCCCAGAACGACCCAGGTGACTGTCCAGCTATCGAGTACGAGGACGCCCCCGCCCACGGCAAGGACGCAGAGGGCGAGTAGCAGCAATGATGACTCGACGGCCCGCTCGTCGCCGCGCGAGAACGGCCCCATGACCGACAGCGTGCCTCCTGCCACCAGCCCGAGCCCCGCACCGTACACCGCTGCCAGAGTGAACTCGTCCATTCCCTATGCCAGTGACGGAGCAGGGCACCGTCTACCTAATGTGTAACTACCGGTGCGACTCAGACGGCCACGGCCGATCGGGTCGCCCGTCCAGCGCCTCCGCGAGCACAAGGCGCCACTCTACAGCGCTCCCGTGTTCTGCGGCAGCAGGTCCAGCAAGTCGTGGTCGAGGGAGCGCACGGCGTATGGGGCGAGCATCGAGGGGAGCACCGCCAGCCCTCGCTGGTGCTCGTGATGCGCGGCGAGCGTGCGCCGTACCTGCTTGGACACCCGCACCCTTGCGGTCCCCGCTCCTCCCGCTCGGAGACACACCGCCAGCACGACACCTGCCAGCGCCACAGCCGCTACGAGCAACGTTCGTAATGTCGTGGCCCGACCGTCAGCGAGAGTTCGTCAGCTGCGATCAGCGGTCGCATCGGCAGCAGGGTAAGACCCAGGCTAGAGCCTCCCTCGATCAGCTTGATCGAGCCGCGGACGAGTAGTGGACGCAACCGTTCGCAGGGGCGTTGCTATACTCCCGGCAGGCCACTCAACGGCGGCAGCGAGGGTTGATGCGCTTCGCCATCGGGCGTTTCCCCAGAACCTAGAGCGACCGCGACCACCGAGCATGTGCCCGTCGATGTATTGGGGCAGGAGGCGGAGATTGTATGGCAGTCGTGAAATCTGAATTCCCATTCTGTCGAGGGAGAAATTGACAGGCTCCGGGAAGCCACGAGAGGACTCAGACGGGACTAGTCGGCCCAAGTCACAACCAATCCCATACCTAAGAGGCAAGGTGATCAGCTCTCCGGTGCGTGCGCCCACCACCGTCGAGCTTGCGAGCCCCGCGAGACGCCTAGGCGGAGCCATCCTAGAGGGATTGCCCCTCTTGGTGACTGTCGGTGTGGGTCTGGCCCTTGTCCTCTCCGGAAGCGGAGCAGCGGCAACGCTTGGAATCTTTGTGATATGGGGCGGAGCTATTGCGTATCTGGCCTGGGTCTTTGTCGCGGCATCCAATGGGCAGACTCCGGGCAAGAAGATGACCAACATGTTCATCGTGCGGAAAGATGGCACCGTCGCCGGACTAGGAGATGTCCTGCTTCGGGAGCTGCTGATTAAGGGAGTGCTTTTCTGGGTTGTCAGCAACATAACTTTCGGGATTGTTTGGCTTATTTCAGCACTATGGTGCACTTGGGACCCCAATAGACAGTGCCTTTGGGATAAGTTCACAAATACTCGGGTTGTCCACGTGTCAGGCGGGGGAGTCTCCAGTGGCGGCCCAATCATTGAGGCACTCGACGGGCAGGGGGCGGCCGACGTATTGCGAGGGGTAAGGCCACAAGGGAACCCAGCAGCCGAAAACTTGCGTACTCTCGGGGAGCTGCACGAGCGTGGCCTGCTGACCGACGAGGAGTACGAGGAGCGCCGAGCGAGAGAGGTCGGGCGGCTGTAGTGCACGGCCTGCTAGCAACACGGCGCAGGCACGTGGCGCTCTTCGACGCCATCCTCGAGGACGGCTAGTGACCGGGGCAGGGACATTCCGCTGGCTGGCGGTGTGTCTGGGCGTGGTCGCAGGCGTACTGGTGCTCGCCTGCGGCGACTCTGAGCCATCCTGCTTGTCAGTGAGCGCAGCGGTGGATAGCGGGCACCTCCAGGTTGAAAATGCACGCTTAGAGGCGGAAGTCAACGGCGTTCCCTTCGGCAGGCAGAAGCTGGCGCGCGCCCGCGAGTCGTACGAGGAAGCGCGGGAAGCGTTCTCTGTCCACGGGGGGCTTGCGGAGCGCTGCCCGCAAGCGTGGAGGGGGCTGGGCGCGTTGGCCGTGGCAATCGACGAACTGGAGCACGACTTGAACCAGTGACCTTCGAGGGCCGCGAAGTCGACGTAGGCACTTGACGCGCTGACTGTGACGAAACTCCCTTGACGGACCTAGCGAAGGGAGTGGTCATCACGATCCCGAACGAGCATTAGGCACAGGCCGGGGTCAGCCCGCAGCAACCCTTCCTCACCGGCCCCAGCCAGAGTCAGGGTGAGCGATCAAGCCCACGAAGAGTAACCAGATTGCATTCAACACGAGCAGGATTGCCCCCATTGCGAGGGCCGCCCAGAAGCCTGCGGCTTCCGGCTCATGCACCCGCAGGCGCCGTGTGGCCAGAACGAGCGCGGAGAGGAGAGACGCGAAACCGAGGGAGACTAGCCCCTCACTGTGGTCAGCGCGATTGCCCCTGATTCTGTAGTACTCAGCCTCGTTCTCGGCCCTGGTTAGCTCGGGATTCGACCGAAAGGACTGGTGGTCAGGAGTGATGGCGAATAGTGCGACCAGCCCCATCGCGATCACGCAGGCTGTGAGGAGCCAGCTTGAGAGGTGCCATTCGAGCCGGGCGAAGCGGCTAGACGAGACCGCTGTCGCCACCAGCAGGCCTCCGGTCACCAGGAGCAGCGCGGTCGTCGGCCACCATCCGACGAACGTGACCGCAGCGGAGAAGGCCAGAACGAGCAAGACCGTGGCGGCCCGCGCGATCCGGTGCTCCATGCTCGACACCCCCTGCTTCACCACCACCAGCGCGTGTCGGCGCGGCCGAGCGCGTGCACCCGCTGCCGGCGCACCCCGAATGAAGTCAGTGTAGCGTCCTCGGTGGTCCCAGCGTCATGTGTTCATACTGCGGCAATAGCGAGACCTCCCCTCTGCTCTTCTCGTTCCACCACTCCCCTTCGATCGGCCCTTCCCTCTCCAGTAGGCCTCTGTGCGTGACCCGCAGCGGCACTTCCACGCGGGCCCGCTCCACCTCCTCCCGCGCAACCCGCAGGAAGTGGTTCGCCGCCAGTTCATCGTCAAACACGACCAGCACTACCGGCTGCGCCCCATGGTCGTCGGTGGGCCGGCGGGTGGCGTAGTAGCGCAGGTAGGGGGCGAGGCGTGCGGCCATCGTGACCGGACGCACGGCGCGGCGCTCCCACTCCAGGAAGAAGGGCCACGCGTGATCGCCACGCCGCAGGACCCCGAAGGCGTCGGGCTGGACGGAGTGGAGGCGCCCGTCGTGCTGGAAGTACCGCGACGCCCGGCGGGGTGGGTCGAGCTGCAGGACCTCCAGCGACTGTTCGCGCGCTTGTTCCGCCAGCACCGCGAGGAAGCCGTGGACGGCATCGGTGTGCTCGATTGTGCGCAGGAGCTGGCGGCTGCTCCTGCCCGACACGTTGCGCCAGTCGAGGGCCGCGCCGGGGTCGAGCGGCGCCACGCTCCATCGTCTCCTCGCCACGCCGAGCGAGGTGCGGTCGCGGTGGCTCAGGAGGGCCAGCCCCCGGTCCGTCACGGCGACGCGCCGTTGCTTGTCCACGAAGCCGTCGAGGACCAGCCCCATCCCCCAGAGCCGTTGCAGCACCTCGGACAGCCGTGAGCGCCCCACCCCGAGGAGGGCGCCCAGGTGAGCCGGCGTGATCCAGGGCCAGTCCGAGACCAGGTCGAGGGCGCGCTTCTCGATGGGCTTGAGCAGGGCCGGCAGCATGCGCTCGTCCCGCTCCGCCCCATCCCCTGCCGGCAGCGGCCCGGGCAGGGAGCGACGCGCCAGGGGCCGCTCCACCGGCCACGCCCCACCCGGCCGCACGTAGGAGAGCGCCTCACCCAGCCCGAGGGGCGTCACGCCGGAGGTCGTGCGCCAGATGCGAGCGCGCGAGCCCGCCAGGGCCACCTCGCGCTCCAGCGCGAGGAATGAGATGAAGCCCGCTCCATGCAAGAGCCCGCGAGCGTGGCGCAGCCGCACCTCGTCGGGCATGAGCAGGAGAGCGGCGGCTGGCTGCGGTCCCTCCCGTAACCGCCAGACTCGCTTGCCGAAGCCCGTGCGGTCCGAGGTGAGGCCCTGCCGGACGATGGCGATCGTGCGCCCATCCGGCAGGGCGACGGCCGCGTCCATGGGCATGGCCCGGTACCAGCGGAAGCGGAGCGGGGAGGCGACGCCGGTGAGGGCCGAGGCGAGGCGGTAGATGACGGCGACGGCGTCAAGGCGTTCGAGGAGGATGCGGTGCCAGCGCCGGGAGACGGGACGTTCCCGGAGCAGTTCGTCCACGCCCACCCCTTCCTCCCGCGCCAGGTACCGGACACCCTCAGCGCTGAGGCAATAGCGCCTCGTGGGAACGACCAGCTCCGAGGCATGGGGCACAGACTCCACGAGCCCCTTCGCTTCGAGCCCCGCGACGGTCTTGTAGACCGCCCCCCGCGACCAGCCGGAGAGGGAAACCATCTCCAGCCGGTCGGCGAGGGGCGTGGCGGCGAGCAGCCGCAGGAGGTCCTGCTGCAGGTTCACTCGTCACCCTCCGCGGGCGTTTCCTCCCGCAGGCGCCTGCGCCTCTTCCGCTTCCGGTCCCTGGGCGCCTCGCGGGGATGGTCGCGCCCCTTCTCGGAGTCCTTCTCGGGACCCGGCTCCTCCCCCTTGCGGAGGGCTTCGAGGCTCGCCTGGTACTCCTCCACGCGCCTGCGACCCTCCGCCTCCTGCGCCGCCAGCACGTCCGGCGGGACGACGTAGGAGGCCGACTCGAAGCGGATGCGAGCGGCCGTGTCCGGGTCGCCCTCCTCCGGCTCGCGCACCTTGATGGAGAAGGCCGGCACGCGCTCCCCATTGACGGTGGCGCGCACGTAGGCGTGATGCACGGGGAGGGAGACGATGTCCTCCAGGGAGACGCGGTCGCGGCCCAGCTCGAGGACGAGCTCCTGGGCGTCGGCTGCGGCCGCCTGGAAGACGGCGAGGCAGCCCACGTTGGCGAGAAGCGTGCTCTGCATGGAGGGCGAGAGGTCGCTCAGTTTCGCGAGGCTCTGCGTGGCGAGCACGAAGGAGGCTCCGTACTTGCCCAGCTCCGAGAGCATCGACTCGTAGTCGACCCCGGGCATGGACTGCATCTCGTCCACGACGACCAGCGCCCCGCGGCGCTGGGCCAGGGGCAGGCTCTCCTGCTCACGGATGACCGAATCGACGAGGTTCAGCAGCGACGCGCCCACGAGCGCGGCCACGTCCTTCCCCGCCGTGCCCTGGGCGGTGGAGACGAAGAGGATGCCCCCCTCGCGGATCACCCTCCGCAGGTCGATGGTGGAGCGGGGCTGCCCGAGGACGGCGCGCGCCACCTTCGAGGAGGCGTAGTAGGAGAGGCGCGTCTGCACCGGCGCGAACGCCTCGGAGCGGTACTCCCTTCTCCATCCCGAGAAGGTCCGCGCCCACCACTCCAGCAGATGGGGGTCGGAGACCTTGTCCAGGACCTCCTGGCGAAACTTCTTGTCCGCCAGCAGGCGCAGGCCATCGAGGATGGTGTGCTGTTCATCCGCCGCCGTGGACGGGTGGGCGTTGGCCTCGTGCAGGGTCTTGACGGTCTGCTCGAGGATGGACTGCATGCGCGGTCCCCACTGCTCCCAGAGACCCCTGGCCACGCGCACGACCGAGTCCGCCGTGCGGTCGCGGTCGCTGAAGATGCGGGTGTCGAGAAGGTTGATGCCGGGGAGGCCGCCCTCCGCGCCAAGGTCCACGAGGCGCACCTGGTCGATGAGCGACTCGGGCACGTGCCCGAGGAGGTCGGCCACGAGGTCGGCGTGGGGGTCGACGACGATGATGGCGTCGCCGTCGCGCCCCCCCGCCTTCTCCAGCAGCTTGTGGATGATGAGGTGGCGCATGAGGGTGGACTTGCCCATGCGCGTGCGGGCGACGTAGAGGTGGTGACGGCGGAGCAGGTCGCCGGCGAAGCGGACGGGGTGCGGCCTGCCCGCCGTCGTCTCGCCCACGAGGGCGCCGTCGCGTACGTCACGAGGGGAGGGAAGGAGCACCTTCGCCCCCGAGCGCCCCACGAGGTGAGTCTCGTCCTTCGCGCCCGGCGGATGCCAGAGGGAGGCCGCCTCCCTCGCGCCGAGGACGCTGCGGCTGCCGAGGAATCCCCCGCCGGAGGGATGCAGCCTCTCCGGGTCGGGGAGAACGGACCGCACGCGGCTCACCTCGAAGCGCGCCCCCAGGGGATGGTCGAAGTGGCGGTAGGCGGTGGCCACCCGCTTGAGCAGCTCCTTCGCCCGCTTGCGGGCCGCTTTGGGGTCCGTCGCGGGAAGGATGGCGGTCACCTGGATCTCGGCCTCGAAGGCCCGCTGTGAGACCTTCTCCTTGATAAGGGCGGGGTCGTGGATGCGGTTGCGGTTACGCTGCCAACGCGCCTTCGCCCAGCCGGCCACGCCGAGAACCGCGACGATGCCCAGGCCCGCCAGGACCGTCTTCCAGAGCTCGCCCGCCTGCACCCAGCGGTAGCCCTGCACGGCGCCGAGCACGGCCACCGCGAGGAAGGCCGCCGCCATGCCGCCGTTCGCGTGTTGGCGCTCCTGGCTGACGGGTGCGGCCGGCTGTTGCTGGAGGGGGAGCGGCGGCTCGAAGGCCTTCGCCGCGTACCCCTGCGCCCAGCCCGGTCCAAGCGACTGCATGCGTAGCTGGGCCACGATGCGCTCGCCCTCCCCGGGAGCGGAGAGCGCGCCGAGGAGGGCGATGAGGGGATCGGAGCCGGGGTCGAGGAGGTCGTCGTCGCGGTAGGTGCGCAGGGGCACGTAGTCGGGGCCGCTCGATCGCAGCGTCAGCGACCACGCCTGCTCCCCCTCGCGCAGGCGCAGCGGGTCCTCCGCATCGGGCACGTCGTCGATGACCGCCTGCGGGTAGTGGGCGGAGAGCTGGCCGCGCACGGCCTGCTGGTCGAGGCAGCGGGCCATGAGGGTGACGCCGTCGGCGCCGCCCGCCAGCTCCAGGGTGAAGGGCTCGGGGACGGCGATCGCCGCGAGCAGGTTCTCGACCCCGAGGAGAGTGCGTTCGCCGCTGCGCGGGGGCGTCACCGCGAGGAGGACGGGTGGTTTGGGTTCGGACCTGCGGGAGAACGGGCTGAGGGGATTGAGTCGCATGGGGTGGTTCCTTCCTATCGGTTTCTCCGCGCCTTCCCGGCGCCATGACAGCGGCTCTGCCAGGAGGACCAGAGTTCGCTCGCCGGGACAGGCGCGGACGATCGAGTGTGGGGAACCGGGGGACTGCTGGTAATGGCTTTTGAGGGGGCACGTGGACGTGCCCCCCTGCAGGGCCTGCCGTTATCGAGGCGGATCTGATGTCATGGGCGTGTACAGAGAAAAGAGGGAAGTGGCAAAACGCCGAATGGTCGAACGAGCCAGTCGGGACAAGGGGAAACGCCCCCTACCGGACGTAGGCGGTAAGCAATTCGGTTCCGGAGCGGCTTCCACGGGGAATCGGCAAAATGCCCAGGCGGCAGTTGACGAACGGCAACCCGAACGACGGGGTGAGGGAGGAGAAGACCCCTGCGGAGGTCCCACCTGGACCCGGGCACGCGAACGGTAGGGAGCCCCTCCCGACCGACGGAAGCAGGAGTAAGGAGCAGCAACGCCACGAACGGCTGGTGGCGTTGCTGCGGGAGATGGTTGAAGCGGAGAGCCGGGCGACGGTGGCGGAGGCGCTGGGCGTCAGCTACCGCACGCTGGTGCGAGCCGTCGACTCCGGGCGGCTGACGGCGCGCGTGGCCGACGCGCTGGAGCGGCACCTGCTGGAGGTCAAGGGCTCGGCCAGGGCGCCCGCGGGACCGAAGCGGGCGGGCGGTCTGGAGGTGCGTGTCGAGCAACTGGAGGCTGAGGTGGCCCAACTGCGAACCCGCGTGGGCACCATCCAGGCAGTCGCCGGAGGGCTGCAGGAGGACCATGCCCGGACGCTGGACCGGTGGGAGCGCCGGCTCGCCCGGGTGGAAGCGGTGCGAGGCTCTGGGAACGGGTCAGCAGCCCCGTCCACTCCCAGCGTGAAGGGAGCGGTGGAAGCGGTGCGAGAACCGCCGCACGTGAGGGCACCAAGGCGTCCCTACCCCCAGCTGGTGACAGTTGAGCCTGAGGAAGGCGAGGAGCTCATCTACGGTGAGGCGATGGCGGCCATCACCGAGTGGCGAGGGGCGCGGAGGATGCTGGAGGAGGCGAGGCGTCGGTTGGACAAGCTCGACTCTCGCCAGCAGGTGTTGGAGCTGGAAGTCAGGCTGGTCGCGGACCACGAGCTGACCCTGCCGCCGACGGTCTACCCCTGGAACCGCGCCGACCGGCGCGACGAGGTCTGGCGACGGAAGCAGTCGCTGGAGGACCTGCGGGTGGAGCGCAACCGGGCGCTGTTCTGGCGATGGGTGCGGCGGATGCTCACCCTGGGGCTGTGGTGGAGGTAGCGGTTGCCGGCCCAGGCTGCAACGAGGGTTCGTTCACGGGCCCTAACTGCGCGCTCTCGTGATCGCGCGCTGCAAAGCCTCGGTGATGCGCTTCCCCGACCGCTTGAATCCGAGTTCGTCCATCATCTCCCGCAGCAGGTCATCCTCCGTCCGCAGCAGCGTGTCGGACTCAATCCAGCGGGCCACCTGCACAAGCTGCCCGAGGCTGTAGTCGTCGATGTTGTCGTAGCCGGGGCTTCCCCTGGGCGGCACACCGGGTGAGGGGCCACGTTGGGGGGATGCCGGGCGAAGCGCCCTAGAGAGCGTTCGGGGGTTGGCAGGGGCGGGTGTCGCCGACCCCTCGTCGTCAGACGCTGCAACGGCCCGCTTCCACGCGTCCTCGGCTTTGTCGAGCTCTGCCTCCCGGTCACGGAACCATGCGGTGGACCAGATGCGGTGGAAACGCCACCCCTTCCCTTCGAGTATCTGCTGGCGGAGGCGGTCACGGTCGCGGGCGGTGTGGGAGGAGTGGTAGCTCGCGCCATCGGCCTCGACGGCCAGCACCATCCGGCCCGGTTCGTCGGGGTGGGCGCACGCGAAGTCGATGCGGTAGCCGGAAACCCCGTACTGCGGGGTCACGGGGATTCCGCGTCGCTCCAGCCCCTCCTTGATTGAGAGCTCGAAGGGGTTCAGTGGGACATCGCTGACCCCGGCCCCGAGTTCCTTGCCACCAGAAGCAGCGTATTCGAGGTACTGGCGGAGCAGTTCAGCGCCCTTGGCCGACGACCGCCCCGGGTCCATGTCCCGGTGGCTGAAGGAGGAGACCAGGATGACCCGTGAACGGGCACGGGTGACCGCCACATTCAGGCGGCGCTCCCCTCCTTCTTGGTTGAGGGGTCCGAAGCGGTATGCCATGTTGCCGTTGGCGTCCTTGTGGTAGCCGACGCTGAGAATGATGACATCCCGCTCATCGCCCTGGACCCGTTCGATGTTCTTCACGAAGAAGCGCTCTTCGTTCGTTTCGGAGAAGAACTCATCGAGCGAGGATTCGTTCAGCTGCTCGAGGCGCCGGAACAGCGCGTTCTCGATGTTGCTTGCGTGATGTTGACCGAAAGCGATGACGCCGAGGGTCTCGTTCGGCAACTCGCGGGCATGTTCCAGCACGAGGTCCGCGACCTTCTCAACCTCATCGGGGTTGGAGCGTGTGCCGGTCACCCCGGTGATCGGTCGGAAGGGGACAAGCCGGTGGGAGATGGGGCTGTCGACGATCGCCCCCGGGAAAGCGGTGAGGGAACCGCCGTAGATGTAACTGTTGGAGAACGCGATGAGGCGGTCGTCCCGACTGCGGTAGTGCCACTGGAGCATCTTGTCGCGCAGTAGCACACCAGCCGCATCGAGCAGTGACTCCATGTCGGTGGTAAGCGCAACCACGTCGTCATCGTCATCGTCATCGTCGTTGCCCGAGTCCCGTCCAAAGAACGATGTGGGCGGAAGCTGGCGACTGTCGCCGGCGATCACCGCCTGCGAGGCTCGGGCAAGACTTCCCATGGCCTCCGCAGGCGGGATCTGGGAGGCCTCGTCGAAGATGACGACATCGAAGAGCTGCCGGTTGAGGGGAATCATCTCAGCGGCGAGCACTGGAGACATCGTCCAGCAGGGGCGAAGGGCGGTGAGAACATGGGGGGCCTGCGCGAAGAGCTGACGGACGCTGAGGTGTCGCCGCTTCTTCGCCGCCTCCTTCTTCACCAGGGCCGTCTCTTCGCGATGGAAGTTCATTGTGCTGATGATGGCTTCGGCCGTGAGGCGGTGGACGCGCTGCGGCGTGGACTCGAGGTGGTGGCGGTCGGCTTCCGCGAATTCCTCACGGTGTCGTGAGTGCCCCTCACTGTCGAACGCTGAGAGTCGTCGGTCATCGAACTCGAGGTCGTCGAGCACGCGTCGAAGCCAGGCGTGCTCGACCGCTGGGACGGCCAGCTCGGGCGGGATCGTCTCTCCCACGCGGTCCAGGAGACGCGAGATGCCGGCCTTGCGAAATCGCCGTTCGAGTTCCCGGATACGAGGGAGGTTGGCGACAACGTTGCGATGTGCGGCAAGTCGCCTGAGCGTTTGGGCCAGTTCGTCCTGATGCACTCCCTGAGAGTCCCCGAAGTCGATGACTTCGGCGAGGGCTCCGAGGTTCTCGACAAGCTCGGCGACCCGCTCCCTGGCGTCTCCCAGGCCCGAGGGCACGCGGGGTATTCCAGCACCCCCGCGTTGGGCCCACGCCTGCTTCTGGCCGCCGGACTCGTCCAGGAGATCGGTCGCGGCCTTGGCGGTCAAGACTTCAGCGCCCCGGAGCATTGAGGTGATCGCTTCGCGTCCCTCCCAGTGCGACCTGAGGGAGGCCAGTGTCGCAGCTACTTCGGCATGAGACCTGTCGGGAAGGTCCTGCACTCCACCGCGGTTGCCGAGCTCGTCCACGGCTTGGAGGAGTGCTGCCAACAGTCGCCTGATCTCTTCGAGGTTGGACGGAGGACGGGGGAAGCCAGTACGAGCACCACGTCGTTTCCACTCGTCGGCTTGCCCGGAGGCGTCATTGAGCAGCTCGAGGAGCTGGGCAGGGGACTGGACATGGTGCTCTTGGTCGCCCTTGGACGACCTCGCGGTAGTGCTTCCTGGGGAGCGGAGCGTTGAGGCAACCTCCTGGCGGGCTTCCCAGTGCGTCTTCAGCCAGCCGAGCAGTTCGGCGATGTCGCTGTGTGACCGCTCACGGAACCGTAGTCCCCCACATCGCTCCCCGAGGTCGTCAAGAGAGCGCACCAGGTCGTCCAGGCTTTGCCGGGCTGCCTCCAAGTTGGGCGGAAGATGCGGATGGCCGGCGCGGACGCTCCTCCGTTTCCATTCACTGGCTTGCTCGTCAAGTTCCTCAGCCAGATTCAGGAGGTCGACACTCGAGAGACTGTCGGGCTGCCTGTGGACGCTGAGTAGCTTCTGCTTCCCGGATCGGTAGCCCCGAGAGAGGACTTGAGCTGCCATTCGCGCCATGCCGCCCCTGCTCGCTGGCGCCAGCGCCTTGCGCAACGAGGCATGGTCCAACTCGTAGGCGTCGGGGCTACAGCGCTCCAGCATCCGTTCAACCCTTGACAGGTAAGCCGCTGCGCGCTCCCAGTCCGCAACGGTGTGCGGGCAGTCCAGACCGACCTCCTGCAGAGCTGCGAAGAGGGTGCTTCGCGCCGCCGGCAAAACCTCCTCAGCAAGGCGACTGATGAGATCGAACCCGTCGCGCTCGGCCTGCGGGCCCTGCTCATGGAGGTGGTCAACCATCTGGCCGAGGGTGTTCTCCGGGAGGGTCAAGGCCTCGCGGAGCGCCGGGAACTCCAGGTGATGGACCTCCCTGTGTGCCCGCTCGAGAGTCTCTTCCACACTCGTGAGGAAGTCGACAACTTCCTGCCACTCGCTGAGCGTCTCCGGCCGGTGCAGAGACAGCTCATCTAGCGCCGAGAAGAGGGCCTCCCGCGCCCCCGGCAACAGTTCGTCGCCAGTTCGAGCAACAAGGCTGTAGGTCTCTCGCTCGGCGCCAGAACCCTGTTCGAGGAAGCGGGCAGCCATCTGTGCGGACGGGCTGCCCTCAGCGAAGGTCAGCACATCGCGCAGGTTGGCTTCGTCCGCTTCGTAGATCGCTGGGTGGCAGCGCCCAAGCGTCTCCTCGATTGCGGAGAGGAAATCGATGGCCTGCCGCCATTCAGCGACAGTGGCCGGACTTGCGAGACCTACCTCATCGAGCGCCTCGTGAATCGCGTCTTGGGCGGAGGGTAGGCCCTCGTTCGCCAGGTCGCGGACGAGGTTGAAGCCTGCAAGCGCCTCGTCACCGGTGGTGACTGTGCTGCGGGCCCACTCGGGGTGGTCCTCGTCGAGCGTGTGGCCGCCAAGGTCGAGCCACTCCTCGATCTCATCGCCGAGCCTCGCGAAGGTGTCCACATTCAAGGCTTGGGCCGCCTTCTGTGAGAGTCGCTGCTTGGTGCGGGCGGCATCAGGGATGGCGAGAAGGCGTTCCCGCATGTGAAAGACGCAGAGTTTCCAGGGCTCGCGTGGCTCGTGGAGGGCTGCATCGTTCGCGATGAGCGAGTCGCGGCGCTCCTGCAGGCGGCCATGAAGCCTTGAGTAGTCGTGCGCTGGAATCGTGGCGACGTGGTCGAGCGAATCCGCCAGCGTCCGCGCGAAGTCCCGTCGCGAAGTGATCCGCCCATGCATGTCCATGACCAAATCGCTCAGCCCCGCCTGGTCCAAACGCTTCGTGACGGCGTCGATGGCGGCACGCTTCTCTGCGACGAAGAGGACGCGCTTCCCGCGGGCGATCAGGGCGGTGATGAGGTTGACGATGGTCTGTGACTTCCCCGTCCCCGGAGGCCCCTGGATCACCAGGGATTCACCTCCGAGCACCCGGTTAATGGCCATGTGCTGGCTTGAGTCCGCGTCGAGGACGAGGAATTCATCCTTGGGCGGATCAATGTCGGGCTGGTTGGGGTCGGGATCGCAGATACGAGACGTGAGCGCCTCACGCGCTGAGGCGTCGCCCGCGATAGCGGCCACGATGTCACTTTCGGCGAAGAGTTCTCCGTTCTCGCTCAGGTCGCTCACCAGGGGCATGGTCGAGTAGGAGAAGATGGCGACGACGACGCGCGGCTCGATCGTCAGGTCGGGAAGGCTGCTCCAGGACTCTTCCAGGCGAGCGAGAAGAGTGCGGAACCCGTCAAGGTCCATGGGAGGATCCTCCGCCACATCAGCCTCATCGCCCTCGGAGTCGATGTCATGTTCGTCGCGCAGGATGTGCGTCAAGACGGGATTGAGGTGCGCGTCCCCCGAGACCTCGATCTTGAAGTCGCGCGCGGCGGCGCCGGTAGCGTGCACCTCAAGGGGCAGCAGGATCACAGGCGCGTTCGGCTCGGTGCCCTGTTCCACCTTCCAGGTTGCCAGCCCGATTCCGGCGAAGCAGGTCTCGATTCCCTTCTCCTCGCGATTGGTGAGTGCGGTCCTGTGGATGGCATTGAGGCGCCGACGAGCATCCTCGAATGGGGGAGGGGCATCGGGGTCACTGGCAGGCCCGGAGAAAAGCTCGCGAAGACTAACCGCCCTGTCGGCGAGCACGCGGTCTAGTGCACGGGCGTTCAACCCCTCTGCACGGCCGGGCGTCAAATCAATCGTGCTGGTCTTCAGGTCGCGATACCGGCGGAGACGGTTACGACCTGACGTGTCGACGAGTTCGTTCTGCCACCGCTTGGTGGCGCGAAGGACGGTGTCAATGCGCGCAGGGCTCACTTGTGGCATAGGCCGCGTATCTTAGCGGCGACCAAGCCCGCGTGAAGAGCACCTGGTTCAGGCTTACCGTTAAAGTCCCGGGGTGGCTACATCTGGAGTTGCCCGTTATCGCGGGGACTCGCCATACCGCGATCCACCGAGGATACGAATCGGCTGCGCTCCCCACTACCCAAGCCTCCGCTACCCTTACGCCTCGATTCAGGGAGGACTGTGATGACCGACCTCGGCATGTGGAGGGTTGATGGGGCCACGCCGCGGCGCGTGGGCCGCTCCGGCGTGGGACTGGAGCGCCACCTGGAGGATTGGATCGCGAACGACGCATCGCTGCTGGCTGATGGGCTCACGGTAGTGGGCCGCCAGGTCCGCCTTGAGGGCGGCCCCCTCGACCTCCTCGCTATCGACTGGCAAGACCGGTGGGTAGTGATCGAACTCAAGCGTGAGCGTCTGTACCGCGATGCCCTCGCGCAGGCACTGGACTACGCGTCGTCGATCGCGGCGATGGATGGCGATGAGTTGAAGGAACTGCTTCGTCCGGGTCTCTCAACCCTCGGCGACGCCGAGGAGTTGGCAGGCGCGGTGCGGCAACAACTGGATGGAGAGGATGGGGGCCGCGACGTGGCCGTCTTGCTGGCCGGTGTTGGGGTCGACGCCGGGCTGGAGCGCATTGTCGCCCACCTAGGCGGGTACGGAGTGCCGATCACGATCGTGAGCTTCGAGGCATTCGAGCCCGAGGGCGGTCCAAGGCTGCTGATTCGTGAGGTCACTGAGGAGCAGACAGGCCCGCCACGCCGGGCCCGGCGTCCCCGCCTCAACATCGACGAGATGCGGGCGCTCGCCGCCGAAAAGGGTGTTGTGGAGCCCTTTGACCGCTTCCTCGGCATGGCGCAAGACGCGGGCCTGGCGGTTCAGCCGTACCGCGTGGGGGTCATGGTCGCGCCCCCAACGAACCGCACTCGTTACCTGATGTATGCGCGACCCGAGCAGGGAGGCGTCTACCTGCACGCTGGCCCTGCGCAGTTCGCGGAGTTCTTCCCACCGCTGGCGGAGGACGAGGCGAGCGCTGCCATAGGCTCCTTCGAGAGTGGCGCTGTGTACCAGGCTGGCAACGAACTCGACGCCTGCCTTGACCAGATCGAGGCGTTCCTCAGGGCGCTCCCGCGCTCCGTCGATGACGGCGAGCCGGGGCTGGAGTAGTGGGGGGAGGCTGGGAGGTCTGGTGGTGCAGCTGGACGTGTCACAGATCAGGCGGCGTGACGAAATTGTCGGGCTTCATCCCGCAGTGCTCGAACACTCTGAGCTAGCTCGTCGATTGAGGCGCGGATGTCGGCAATCGAGCCGGACACATTGACGGCCGCGACTTCCAGGCGCTTGGCGGCGTTGTGAGCCTCGTGCACGACCGGCTGTTCCTCGCCCTCCGCGTGGGACTTGCGGGTAGATCCGTACCCCATCTACTCACCACAGTTCACTGCTCCAGGGACCCACTTCAGTACCCTCAATAGTGTCTAGGAGAGTTTCCCCAATTTCCCCGACAGTTTCGTATCGGCCCATCGCGTCTTGAGCAAGATTCAGTCGCTCTGCGCGCTCAACAGTACTGATAATGCGCAAGAGATTCATATCCAATGCGCCAAGAACATCCCTTCGGTTGAAGTCAGGCTTTGAGGACATCTTCGTGCGCAGTCGCTTCTCCATGACACGGCATGACTCCATATACCGAAGAGCGCTCTCTTCGGTAAGGCTTTCGTACTCCGACCCTCCTTCGTGGCGAACATCCTGAGCTCTCCTAAAGATCTGACGGAGAAGAGGTTCGAACTCCCGCCAGTTCCCACGTTCGTGGCCGTACAAATCTACAGCAGGCTCAAAATCCCCAGAGATAAGCTGGGCGATCTCTCTTGCGAAAATATGGTTGATGTCCCAAGCCTCTTGGAGAACCATGCGCCTGTATTGCAGCGTCTCTCGTATTCTCTTCTGTCTCGTGAGGACTTGGCCCTCGACAAGTGCGATGACAACACCGAGACTGACGACCAGACCGAATGACTCGGCTATGAGGTTTTCCCCAAGGCTCCCCGTGTCGAACAGCAGGAAGCCAGTTCCTGCAAGCGCGGCTCCTCCAACGAGGCACATGGCGACGAAGGCCCACCATCCTTTACTCATCAGTTGCACCTACCGAGAGTCAGTGTTCGCAGTGGCTGGTGGTGTCGCAGCCAAACCGCTCTACCGCCAATCCTATGCATAACCCGCCATCCGCTCGCCCTAGGGAAGGTCTGAGCAATTGGGCAAGGCCGGGAGCGTTGGCCGCGGAGCGGCTCGCTCAGCGCGACGGCGTCGGCCGATAGTGGTCAGCGGGCCGGCTCAGGCTCCTCGGTGGTCGCCCGGTACGGCTCCGGGGAGCGAGCAGGCGCACGCCGCCCCCGGTCAGGCGAGTTGGGTGGCTCTGCCGCGAGCAGGTTCGTGAGCCCCCAGCAAGGGCGTCAACCGTTCCCGGTTCTTGGCCAGATCGCGGTAACGCACCTTCGCGTAGCCGAAGCGCCGCTTCACGGCGAGGAAGGGATGCTCCACCTTCGCCCGCATCGCCACCCGCCACCGCACCGTACCGCCCTCGCCCGACTGCTCCGCGCTGGGTTGTTGGTACCTCACAGCTCACTTCCAGTTGACCTTCCAAGGGGTGGCACTCGAGACCGTTTCCCACTCAGGGAAGCCGAGGTCCAATCGGTTTCTTGTATCGGCGGTCACGCAGCCCGTCCCCCTTGAGGCCCCAGCCCTGGTCGTCGATCTGGATGCTCTGGCCGTGGGGCTTCGTCACGTATCGCAGCTCGGTGACGGTGCTGTCGGTGCTCTCTCCCTGGACTGCCGCCTTGTAATCGCGGATGTACTCGTCGAGGTCGACCAGGAACTCGCGGGCCGGCCCAACGGCGAGAGGAAGTACTTTGGAGTCTGGGTCTGCGGCTGCGGGAGGCAGTTCGGCGTGTGAGATCGGGGGTGTGCCCCGGACGCAACTCCAGGGCTCCTTGTCCACCGGTGTGCCGTCGGCGCGTGTGATCACCCAGTGGGCGCTTCCCGGCTCGATTTCGCGGCAGTGCTCAATCCTCGCCCACCGGATGGACTTCCCGTGGGCAACCCAGCTGGAGGCGGAAGCGACCTTGTGCACGGTCTCGTCCAACCAGATGCGATCGGCGGCGTACATGGCCATCTGGATCTCGCGGTCCATCTCATCGTCAAACGGTCGACCGAACACGCCTTCCGCCTCGGCCGTTTCGTAGTACAGCAACTGCTCCACCGTGTGACCCTCGATGATGATGTTAATCCACCGCACCCGGACGCCGGCGATCTCGATGGTCTGCTCCTCGACCGCTGTCGGTACGCCTTCTGCATCGGCGGGCATGTGCTCCTCCGCGTGGTTGTGCAGTTGGTCCGCCAGGGACGTGATCTCCGCGAGCATCGTGAGCTTCTCCCGCCACGCCGCCGGGATTCCCTCGCCCCCGTAGTAGGCGCCCGCGATCTGGCCGTAGATGGCGCCGGTCGTGTCAGCGTCGTCGCCGAGGTTCACGGCGAGCAGGGCGCCTTCGCGGAATTCCTCCGAGTTGTGGAAGGCCCAGAGGGCAGCTTCGAGCGCGTCCACGACGTAGCCTGTGCCCTTGATGTTCGGCGGGTTGCGGTCCTTGAACGCCCCCTCCGCGATGCGGGCGACGTTCGCCGTCAGCGGCTCGGGTTCCTGGTCCCACCAGACCGGCCAGTAGTTCCGGGAAAGGAGTGTCTCCTTTTCGTCGCCGTTCAGAGCGCCGACCAAGAGCGTAGCGAAGTATCGACAGGCGTCGACCGCTTCCCGTGCTGCATGGGTCGTCTCGGAACTGGAGGCGGCCATCTCGACGGCCTCCTCGTGGTCTGCCGCGAAGTACATCGCCACGGGCGCCAGCCGCATCAGGGAGCCGTTGCCGGCGGAGTCCGGATCGGTCGAACCGGCGTACGGATCGCCATCGCGTTCGAAGCGTGAGAGCGCGGTGCGGACGGTGGTGCCGATGTCGAAGCAGCGACCGGTCGATGACAGGTAGCCCTCTCGCCACCAGCGCACGTAGCGCTGCATCTGGTCGGAGGCATCGAAGCCGCCCTGTTCGGTCAGGCTCGTGGCGAGGCACAGGGCCATCGACGTGTCGTCGGTCCATTGCCCTGGGTTCAGGCCGAACGGCCCGCCGCCAACCATGTCGTCGACCGGCTCGAACGTTCCCGGGGGCTTGAACTCGAGCGTCGTCCCCAGCGCGTCGCCCACCGCTAGACCGAGGAGGCAGCCCCTAAAACGACCCTGCGTGCTGAGTTCCTTCGTCGGGGGCTCTGTCCACTCCCGGACGTACCGGAACTGCTCCCGCGTCTCCGGCGACTGTGGCTTGCGGTCCACCTTCCCGACGCCCTGCCACCACTCCGCCAGTTGCTCCAGTGCCTCGTCGCCGGTTCGTCCGTGCCGCACCAGCCAGCAGCCCACCACGGTGCCGGTTCGCCCAACCCCGCCCCAGCAGTGGAGGTAGACGGTTCGCCCGTCATCGAGCGCACCGTCGATGCTGTCCAGGATGTCGGCCATCTCGGCAGGGCTGCCGGGGACACCCAGGTCGGCGACCGGCCGTCGCTCGTGCTCGACCTGCCTGGAGAGACTGCGGGCTTCGTCGGCTGCTATCTCGGCGTAGGGTGCCAGCTCATGCGGTTCGGTCAGGTCAACGAAGTGGTCGATCCCGCCCTCCAGGAGTGTCCGCAGCTTGCGTGAAGCCTCGCGGGGATCCTTCGCGCCCGGGTATTCGCCGGCCGCGAACCGGCCCGGGATCACCCAGTAGCTATTGGGGCTGGGGCGATCACTGGCATTCCGTCGGGAAGTGCCTTCACTGCTCACCTTAGAAGTCGCCTTCCCTCACTGGCCGGGGCGAGAGCGGGATGACCCGTGGCGCAACCGGCTCGTTACCTGGTAGCACTCCGTCCCCCGCCTTGAGGCTCTTCGCCGCCACGCTATCCAGGCTTGCAAGCTTCGAGGCGCCGGCCAGCGCTTCAAGGTCGCCTCCGTAGTAGTCGAACCACGGCAGCCCGGCCGCCGAGTAGTCCTGTGCGCTCACGGGTTCCTGGAGGGGCTTGCTCCCGGTTACCCCGACGAAATGGACGCTGTTGAGGATATGCACGAAGCAGCGAGAACGCACCGACTGGTCCCACGCGTCGAAACCGTGGGGGTCGTCGTAGATCTCCTGGCGCATGAGGCCGCCGGGGGCGAGTCCCATGTCGGGGATCGGGGAAGCTGCCATCGCGTAGAGCACCTCGCCGAGAGGCTCCCGCTCCATGGCCTCGTACATAGAGGCCCGCATCGGGTAGACGGCGATCTGCAAGCCCCCGTGCTGCGCCTCGCCCGTGAGCTGCTCCTCGGCCGTGTGCCCCTCGCCCAGGGGCATCGCCACGAACTGCCGGATCAGCCCTCGCTCGACGCAGAAGCCGTCCAGCCACGGCTGCTCAGGGACCACGAGGTAATCCTGCGGCTCCGGGGCGAGCTGGTTGGTCCACTCCTCTCCGGTCAGCGCGCTGATCTTCCCGGCGGCCACCTTGACGGCCATCGGGTAGCTCCCGCTGAAGTTGAGCCACATCGCCTCTGCCTGGTACATGGGCAGGAAGACCCCACCTCGCTGCCCCCACTCCGTGGGCAGGTGCTCCAGGTGGTCGTCGACGTGGTGGAGTGGGAACTCTCCCAGGCCGGGAGGCAGGGGGTAGTCGCGGTTGTCGTCGGGGATACGCAGCGTGCGCTGGAAGTCGACCTCCAGCCTGGCGTCTTCGTGCACCTCAGGGTACCGGAACACCAGACGGTCGTTGTAAAGCTCTATCACGGAATCTCTCTCTCTCGTAGTGGTCTAGGGGTTGTGGGCCGCCTACCAGTCGCCGTCCCGGACCTCCCGGACGACCCGGACGATGGCGTGGTCCGGGGCGTCCCGCAGTTGCCTGAGCACGTCGCCGAATAGCTGCGGGCGGCTAAGGACGATGGCCTGGAGGTCGCTCGATACCTTGCCCGCCATGGCCAGCAGCACGTCCGGGTCCTCGTCCAGCTCTTCCGCGAGACGCCGGATGGTGGCCTCCGACGGGGGAGCCACCTGGTCGCGCTCGATCTTGCTCAGGTAGGCCGGCTCCACACCGACGCGTTGCGCCACCTGCCGGACGGAGAAGGCTCGGTTCTCACGCCGGAGACCCTCGCGAACGGTGCGGACGTGGCCTCCAAATGTCATGTGTACTACATAGTACACGTCTTGCCCTGCGCGTCAAGGTGCGACTGCGACTAGCGGTTACTCCGGCTCGTCGAGAAGACCGGTGTCGGTTGGTTCGAGCAGCATCCCGGCGTCGACGCGCTCGCGGGCCTCCGCGAGCGCCGCCTCAACCTCGGCAGGTTCCAGTCGCGCCAGCTCCCCGCTGCGCAGGAAGAGCAGGCCCGCGCTCGCGGCTTCGCCCACGGCCGCCTCGGTGGCGCGCTGGTAGAGGCCGATCTGCACCGCGTAGCGGCGCGCTGCCTCCTGCGCTGAGGTCCCGTTCAACCGGTCGCTCTTGAAGTCGATCACGTGCCAGCCGTTCGCGTTCCGGTAGACGAGGTCGATGCTGCCGTGGACCGGCACCCCGTCCCAGTCCCAGGAGAAGGGCATCTCGAACCAGCGCTCGACGCCCGGCGTGGCCAGCGCCGTGGCCACCGGCGACCCCGTGAAGCGGTCGAGCATCTCCCGGACCTCGGCGGCCAGCGCTCGCGAGGTCGCCCCGTCGAGAGCACGCACGCTCTGCTCGTGCGCGAGGTCGGCCAACGCATCGTCATCGAGAGTGTCGGGGGCACCTCCCGAGAGTTCGAGGGCCCGATGCACGAGCACTCCGCGCAGCGACGCGAGGCCGTCGCCGCGCTCGTAGTAGTGCGGCTCGCTCTCTGGCGGGCGCAGCGCCGTGACGGGCGTGCTCGCTCGCAGCGGGATCACGGGCGGCCGCGCCAGCAGCGGCGGGACGTAGTCCTCCTCGTCGGAGGCGGCGGGAGGCCGCAGGGCGGGTGGCTGTTGCCGCTGCGCGAGCGCGCCTGTGTCCGGCGGGATGGGGCCGCGTACGTCGGCCTCGCGCAGGCCGCCGCTCGCGCGCGCATCGAGCGCCGCCCGGAGCCAGCCATCCTTCTCCGCATCATCGCCGGAGAGGTAGAGGTAGTCCCCCGCGCGTGTGGCCGCGACGTAGAACAGCCGCCGGTGCTCCTCGGCCTCCTCTGCCCGGTCCTGCCGCCCTAGGTGCTCGTAGAAACCCGGGCGCGGCCGCGTGGTGTCGTCGTCCTCCCGCTCCAGCGTGACCGAGACCCCATCCTCGCGAGACCAGCGGACCACGTCCCAGCCAACTACGGGACCTGCGTGCGCTTCCGGCACGAAGACGGTCGGGAACTCGAGCCCCTTCGCCCCGTGCACTGTCATCAGCTGCACTGCATCCCGGCGGTCGAGGGTGGCCGGCCCCTCGCGCGGGTCGAGGTCGTCGCGTCGCTGCTCCAGGTAGGAGACCACCTCGGAGAGCGGCTGCCCGGCAAGCGTGCGCACGATGCGCAGCAGCTTGCGGATGTTCGCGAGGACCTGCTCGCCGCCCGCGACCGGCGCCCAGGACGCCTCGAACGCCGTGCGGTCGAGCGCCCGCTCCAGCAGCGCGTCCGCAGGCAGGGAGTCGGCGGCGCGCCGCAGGTCCGCCAGCGTCTCCGACGCGTGCAGGCAGCGATCGCGCTCCTCCCCTGCGACCACCAGCGGCGGATCGCCGAGAGCCGGTGTCAGCAGGCCATGCTCGCGCAGAGCCAGCAGCGTGTCGTCGCCCAGGGCGAAGAAGGGCGAGCGCAGGGCGCCGGTGAGGGCGATGTCATCCTGGGGCTCCGCCAGCCAGCGCAGCAGGTTGATGCAGTCGAACACCTCCTGCCGCGTGAAGAAGCCGGTGCCGCTCGGGGTAGCGCCCGGAATCCCGTGCGTGTCGAGGGCTTGCTGGAAGACATGAACGTTTGTAAACCGCCGGAGCAGGATCGCGATGTCGCCTGGCCGCGCCGGGCGCATGCGATCCTCGCGGCGATCCCAGACGGGGCGGCCCTCGTCGAGCAGCCTGCGGATCTCCCCTGCCAGCAGGTCCGCCTCCACCCGCCGCCGGTCGTTCTCCATCGTTGTCTCGCCGTTGGGTGTCCTGCGTCCGACCTGCGTCAGGGTCACGTAGGGACCGGCTCTCGGCGCCTCGGCCGGGCGCCCCGTCATCGAGGTCGATCCCGACAGTGACAAGGCCGTCCCCGCGAAGACTTCGCCGAAAAGCTCGTCGATGCTCCCCACCAGCGCGTTGTGGCTGCGGAACGAGCGGCTGAGGGGCAGTGGCGGTCCGGCCCGCGAGGTGACCAGCCCCTGCAAGGCCGCGAAGCGGCGCACGTCCGCCCCGCGGAAGCGGTAGATCGACTGGCGCGCGTCGCCGACGAGGAAGAGCGCGGGTCGCGCCCCGTCGCCGTCCCCGCCGGCGATCAGCTCAATCAACTCCGCCTGCACCGGGTTGATGTCCTGGGACTCGTCGACCATCAGGTGGCGGAAGCGCTCGCGCACCTCCGCGGCCACCGGCGGGTGGTCGCGGAGCAAGGCGACGGCGCCGAGTTCGAGGTCGAGGTAGTCGAGTGAGCCCTGCGCCTGCTTCGCTGCCTCGTAGCGCCCTACCGCGTCTTCGAAGAGTGCTCGCAGCCCGACCAGCACCTCGAGGGCTGGCCCGTCGTACTCGTTCCAGGCCGGTAGGCCGCGCACGTCATCACTGAGATCCCGCAGGTCTCGCATCGCGTCCTTGGCGCGAACGGCTGCCTCAGCGTTGCCCCCTCCCCGCAGGTCCGTACGAGCCCGCGCCTCCCCGAGTCGTTCGGCGAAGTCCTCCCAGGAGTCCGCCTCGCAAGCCTCGCCGAGCGGGGGGAGGACGTCGTGCACGGTCTCCGCGAGCTTCCCGCTCACCGTGCCGGCCTCGCGCCTGAGCCGCGCCGCGATCGTCCGCGCGGGCTCACGCAAAGCCGCTCGTTCGTCCGCGTAGTCCGCGTCAAGGGTAGCGCGCACGTACCCGGACCAGCCCCTGCTGTCCGCGCCCATCGCCGCGAAAGCGGCGCTGACGGCGTCCCGCCCGGCGACCATTCGCGGCAGCTGCAGGCCCGCGTGGAAGACGCCGAGCCCGAGCAGCGCGGCTGTGCGCTCGTCGCCCGCTTCCGCAGCCGCATCGATCGCCTCGATGCAGGCGGCCCGGCGCAGCAACTCAGCCTCGTCGTCGGCGAGGACGGTGGATGAAGGGTCGAGGGCCGCCTCGACGGGGTACTCGCGCACCAAGCGCAGGCCCAGCGCGTGCACGGTCCCGATTGCCGCCTCGTCCAGCAGCGTGCGGTGACGCTCGAAGGTGGGGTCCGACATCACCGCCCGCCTTACCCGCTCTCGCATCTCAGTCGCGGCCGCCTCGGTGAATGTGATCGCCGCGATCTCCGGAATCGAGCAGTCGCGCAGCAGCCGAAGGTAGCGCTCGACGAGGACGTGGGTCTTGCCGCTGCCCGCCGCCGCCGAGACGGCGAGGTCGGAGGCCTCGGCCTCGATGATCGCCCGCTGCTCGGCGGTCAGATCCACTGCTTCCACCGGCTGAACTGGTTGACGCGGCAGACGTGCCGAAGGTCGCAGTACGTCGGGCAGCTCGCCACCTGGGGATTGACGCGGAAGTCGCCGGCCCCCACCGAGGACCGCACTGCCTGCGCGTGCCTCGCGGCTTCCTCGATCAGCGCCTCGTCGGCGGGCTCGGCGCTGTCCAGCGCCCACTCGCGAGCGCGGGGGTCGAGGTAGGAGTAGCGGGCGACCAGCCGCTCTGCCCCGAGATGCTCGCGGGCGGCGAGTGCGTAGAGCTGCAACTGGAGGCGATCACCCTTCTCGACGGCGCTGCGTTTGATCTCGCGTCCGCTCTTGTAGTCCACGATCTGGGCGAATCCCGAGCCCGTGTCGACGCGGTCGATGCCCCCGCGCAGGCGCAGTTCCGGATCGATGCCGGGTAGGGCGATGTTGACTTCCTCCTCGGTGCCGACAATCGCCGTCGTCCCGAGAACTTCGTTGCGCGCCGCCTCCCGGCGGATCAGGCGTTCGAGGTTGTCGGCGGTGTCCTCCCAGCCGAGGCGCCAGAGTGCTGCGCGTCCGAAGTGGTGACGATCCGGTGCGCTCAGCCACAGATCCTGGCCTTGCTCGTACATGCGCCGGACCGCCTCGTCCTCCGTGGTGGGGACGAGCGGAAGGCCGGCCTCGGCCAGCGGGTCGAGGGCCGCTTCCATAACCTCGTGGATCACGGTCCCCCGCTTGGCCGCATCGGCCTCCGCGAGCTCGTCCTCAACCTCGTGGAGCCGCAGCCCGTAACGCCCGAAGAACTGGAAGGCGCAAGTCCGGTAGGTCTCGACCCGCGTCGCGCTCCAGGCCGTCTCCGGCGCGACGAGGCGCTCAGGCCCTCCGTCCGCCAGTGCCCCCTCGTGACGTCCCGCCCCGTCGAAGGAGCGCCGCTGCTGCTCGACTGGTGCGGCCACGCGCACGACCAGCGGCCAGGCATCCAGCCCCGCGGGTCGGCGGCGCTCCCCGCCGCTCCAACGGGAACTGAGCGTGACCGCCAGCTCCCGCCGCGAGGCGGTGTCGCGAGGCTCGACGCTCGCTGGCTCGTCGTCGGCGTCCTGCTCCTCGAAGTACCAGGAAGCAGGCAGGGGCCGACCGGAGTCGTCGAAACGCGGCCGCCACAGTGAGGTCCCCGCGTCGGCGCGGGTCGAGGCCCAACGCCACAGCTCGTCCTCCGTCGAACGTGGCTCCGGCGGCAGTTCCAGGCCCGTCACGGCCAGCCGCTCGCGGCCCTCGCGCCCGAGGAGGCGGGCGGCCCGGCGCGGCGCCGGAAACTCGCCCTCCACCAGGCCGCCGACGAAGACATGGGCGAACCGCAGCCCGTGTAGCGTGTGCATCGGTGCGAACAGCACCCCGCCTGCCTCCCGCAGCAGCAGCCCGGGCCGCTGCATGCGCCGCTCCAGGTCCTCGGCGAACGCCTCCAGCGAGATCCGTTCCCCCCCGAGCTGCTCTTCGATCGCGCGCATCGCGTCGAGGTCGGCGCGAAGCGCGGCCGTCTCGACCTCGAGGCTTTCGTACCCCTCGACGGAGGCGCGCACGAGGCCGCCTGGTCCCAGCAGGGCGTCGTCGAGCGCTTCCGCCCACTCCCCCGCCGTGCGGTTCCCGACCCCGAGTAGCGCAGTCAGCTCGTCGATGGCCTGCGAGAGGCCGGCGGCGGCGATGCGCAGGCGGCCGACATAGCCGCTGCGGCCGTCTTCGTCGGCCCGCGCGGCTTCCTCGTTGAGCGCTTGCGTGAGTTCCCGCAGCCGCTCGGGCCCCGACAGCAGGCGCTGCTTCCGCCCGAGGCGCAGGAGGTGGTCGGCTGTGTCGCGCTCTATCCCCCAGCGTCGGCCGTCAAGGAACGCCGAGCGCAGCAGCTCGGCGAGCCGGGTGAGCCGCCAGTCGTGAGCCGGCAGCCGCAACAACGCCAGGACCCAGGTCCCGAACGGGCGCGAGGCGAGCCGCTCGCCGGCAGCCGGATCGAAGGGCAGGTCGTACTCCGCGAATACGCGGCGGGCCAGTGCCAGATGTTGCGACGCCTGGCGGAAGGCCACGGCCACATCCGAGGGCCGCAGCGCGTCGTCCTCGCCCAGCCGCTGCTTGATCGCCCGCGCGATCCCCCGCACCTGCGCCTCGGCGTCGAACACGCGATGGGCGCTGACCTCCGCGGAAGGGTCGCGCGGCGCCTGCGTCTCGACGGTCACGTCGCCGGCCAGGGCTTCGAGGCTCGCCGCCGTCCAGCGCGCCCGCTCGCTCCCCCCGGAGTCGATGGCGACCACCACGCGGGTGCGCTCCCCAAGGGCGGCGACAAGGGCCTGCTCCCGCGGGTTGAGGTACTCGAACGAGTCGATGAGCACGAGGCCCGGCGGCGCGGGACCGGTCTCGATTGCCTCTGCGGCCAGCGATGGCGCCTCGGCGGGATCACGCCACCCGCGCTCTCCCAGTGCCCGCCGGTAAGCGGCGTAGATGTCGGCGAGCGCCACGAGGTCGGGACTCTCGGCATCCCCCGCGGCCACCGCGAAGTCGGCGGGCTCGATGCTGCCGGCCACGAGCTCCGCCACGGCCTCGGCGATGAGCCCGTGGAGTCCTGGGGTGTCGGCAATCGGTTCGAAGCGGCTAGCCTCGCCCGACTCGATGCGCTCCAGCGAGACGCGCTGCAGCAGGTCCGACGCTACCTCCCGGGAAGCGGTCTGGCCGGCGGCGTGCAGACGCGCGTACTGGGCCATCGTGGACACATCAAGGTTGAGCGCGACACCGCACTGTGCGACGAGCCGACGGCGGAACTGGTCGCCGTGGCGAGCCGTAGGCACGAGCACGAGTGTCGGGGCGAAGGGGTCGTCCTGGTAGAGAGTCGCGGCGTACTCGATGAGCCGGCCGGTCTTGCCCGACCCGGCGGGACCGCACACCACTACCAACTCGCCCATGGCCGCCGATCGTAGCGGGCGGTGCCCCGCTCGGCGACACGGGGTGGCGGTAGAGTAGCGGGGGAGGACGCGAATGAGCGACATCTGGCGGAAGGACGGAGAGAAGTGGAGTCTGCTTGGGCCGAGCGACTTCCACAACGAGCAGGAGTTGCACGACCGGATCGTGGAAGCGCCTGAGATGTTGCCGCTCGGGGGGCAGCCGCAGATCGTCGCCGCTTATCGCGAGGTGCCGCTCGGAGGCGGCTCCGCCGACGTCCTCGCCTTTGCTGACAACGGCCGCCCCGTCGTCATCGAAGTCAAGCTCTCGCGGAACGCGGAAGCCCGGCGGGCTGTCGTGGCGCAGGCGCTGGCGTACGCGGCCGCCCTTCACAGGACAACGGTCGAACAGTTGGAGGGGAACATCCTCGGCTCACACCTGCAGCAGGACGGGCACGCGAGCCTCGCCGACGCTCTCGGTGAAGAGGAAGTCGACACCGGCGAGTTCTACGACAACCTGGCGCAGCACCTTGCCGAAGGAAGCTTTCGGATCGTCTTCGTCCTCGATGAGGCACCGGCGCCACTCGTCAGGCTGACGGGCTACCTGGAGGCGATCGCCGGGTCGATCCTCGTGGATCTCGTGACCGTTAGCGCCTACGAAGTGAATGGCGCCCAGATCCTGTTGCCCCAGCGTGTGGATCCCGAGCACGTGCCCGAACCTGCGCTGCCTCAACGCTCCGCGACCCGCTGGAGCAGGCCCGCGCCGACGAGCAGGGGCACCTCTCAGTTCCGCGAGGTCGTCGAGGCACTGGAGGACGTGGTGCAGCGAGAACGCCTCCGCCAGCTTGTCGAGTGGGCTGAGAAGCACGCAGCGGACGGCCTCTGGCGTCTCTTCACCAGCGAAGGCAAGACTGTCCACGGCCTGCTCCTCCGCTTGCCAGACGAGAACGTGACCATAGCGGCCGTCTACGTCCCCAAAGACGCCCCTCAAAACGACTACCTCTGGCTTCAACTCGGGGTAGCACGGCGGCGCGCCGGCGGCTCTGTGGAGACCCTGGCCAGAGCCGCCGGGCTCGAAACCGAGCTGGCAAAGGGCAACCGCGCGGGTGGAGCAGAAGCAATCACGCCCGAACTGCTTGATGCCGTCGTGGAGGCGTACCGCGAGGCGAGCGAGGGACGCTAGTGGTCGCCCAGCATGAAACGCGCCTACATGGTCAGGTTCCACACGATGACCTGGAAGCACCTAGAGCGGTGCGGGAACGACTTTTCGTGGTGCCAGGCGCTTTGCGGGCTGGACACCATCGAAGTGATGGGTCCCATCGTGAGCGGGATGTGGGGGAAGCGGCTGGGCTACGACGAACTGGTCACGTAACCGTGTAGCCCAATTCAGCGAGGAGCCTCGGGGCCGCTTCGATGGAGGGGAAGACTTGATCCTCGACTCTCGCGGCAATCTTCTTCGCAAACACCAGAGCGCACCGCCCGGAACCCGCAATCGCTGCTTGACGACCGCCGGTCGCGCGGACATGGGCAGGGCGCAGGCCCTGGAACGTGCGCAATGGCCAGACTTGGATTCTAGGAAGCCATCAGGAGAAGGATTGCCGCGATGCGCCGCGCGGTGTCGCGGAAGTGTGCGACTTCCTCAGGGGTCATGTCGCGCCCGAGCACCTTCCGTTCGCGGTAGGAGAGCCACTTCTTGAGAATCTGGTAGCCGCCGAGCTTGTACTCCCAGACTGCCGCCGGCACGTTGCGCCAGAAGGCGCGACCGTTGAGGTAGACGTCGAACGTGCTCTCGCCAAGCGTGGCGACCGCCTCGCCCAGTGCCTCTCGCTCCGCCTCCGTGTAGGGACGCTCACTCGGGCGGCCCTGGCCCGGCATCACCGCCTCCCCGGAGCCGAAGTGCCCCCAGCCGGCCGTAAGCGAGTAGTCCTCCTCCCGCATGTTGTCGCCGGCGACGGTCGTGGCCGGGGCGATGGCGTCGAGTTCCGGGCGCGGTGTGCCCGAGGTCACGCCGGGGACCGGCGCGTCCACGTCCAGCAGTGCCGCCAGTTCCCGACCCCGCTCCGCCGAGGCCAGCAGTGCCGCCCGCGACTCCTCCTGGTCGCCGCCGTCGGGCCAGCCCGGACACGGGATGCGCGGCCAGCCCATCCTCAGCGCCCCCTCGTTCGCCTTGCGGTAGGCCGGGTCGTGAAGTGTGGCCAGCACGTGGTGGAACAAGTCCTCGACCGTCAGGCCAAGCAAGTTCAGATACGCTTCAGCGGCTGGCGAGAGATTGGGGCGGCGGACTGTTGTAGGTGCTCCATCTCGCTGGACCTCTGTGCGAAGCCTGACTGGGAAGCATGTCGCGCCTCGGTCGATGAGATCTAGGCACCCCGCATGGCGGATGACCTGTGGCGGCGACCAGGCCCGGCGCGGTTTCTGTTGAGCTACGAGCCATACGTTTCCCTCAAACACGTGCGGCCTGTACTCGGGTCTCGGGCGGTCAACGATGCCGCTGTCGAGATCCCAATACAGCCAGCGACTGTCGAACGGCCGATAGGAGTAGCGCGCCACGGAGTCGGGGTCTGGTCCCGACGTGGATAGGAGCGCAACACGCCCTGCTTCCGCGTGGAAATTGCCCGTGGTCTTGGCTGCTGCAGGGTAACGGCGAGCCACCTCCTCATGACTCGTGCTGTGGTCGAAGTAGTCCTCAAGGCGCTCCTCAAGCCTCTCGCGGTCGATGTCCACGAGAAAGGGATCGCGGCTCGTCTTGACGCCCGGAAACGACTGCGGAAAAAGGTCCGGCAGCGGCGGCCAGTCGAACCAGCCCTCGCTAACAGGGGCCGGTTTGAGGGGGAGGCCCAGGCCGAGGCTCGGCTGCAGTTCCGCGTAGCCCGCATCTATCTCCGGGGCATCAAGGCTGTCGAGTAGCGCCTGTCGCCTCTCGGTTGCTTTGGCCTGGCTGAAGTCGCGGTACTTGACTTGCCCGCCGACTTGTTCGGTGGCAGACCCGGACCGGGACAAGAGAGCGATGCTGGTACCGACCTTGATGCCCGGCGACTGGCCACGGAGCGCAAAGACGGTCTCGCTGGTGCGACCGTCTGGGGCGTACTCGGAGATGATGCGGTCACCGTGCAGGTTGTCGATGCGGATGGCGTCGAATGCCTCCAGGAAACGCTCCCGCATCCCCGTATGCGAGACCCGTCGAGCCACGAGTAGTTGCTGATGAAACACACAACTCCCCGCCCGGTCTTCTCCGCGATGCGCCGTTCGGCCATGCGGAAGAAGCGCACGTAGAGGTCGTTCAGGCCGTGGCCCTCCGGTTTCGCCACATCCTTCACGGTGCGGTAGGCCTCCGAGAGCTCGCGCTCCTCGTCCACCGCCATCCCCGCGAATCCGTTGTAGGGAGGATTGCCCAGCACCACGAGCACCGGCGTCTCACGTTTCACCTCCTCCGCCCGTTCGCGCTCCTCCTCCAGCTCCTGCAACCCCAGGAATCCGAAGTGCTGCTGCTTCTCCGCCGGCTCCCCCTCCCAGCCCGTGAGCGCGTTCGTGAGGAAGATGGCCGGCCGGTCCCCGCCCCCTTCAGGCAGGGCGGCGTCCAGTCCGGCCAGCGCCAGCCCCACCTGCAGGTGCGCCACCACGAAGGGCGCGGGCATGATCTCGAACCCGATCACGCGCTTCGTCGCCGCCTGGCGCAGCGCCGAGCCCCGCAGCGCTCCCTGTCCCTCGATGTTCGCGTTGATGCGGCGCAGCACCTCCGCCAGGTACGCGCCCGTGCCGCAGCACGGGTCGAGCACGTACACGTTCTCACCCGCCAGTCCCTCCGGGATGCCGAGGTCATCCTTCAGCGCCCTGTCCACGCGCGCGACCATGTAGCGCACCACCTCGGGCGGCGTGTACCAGACGCCCAACTGCTTCCGCAGCTCCGGGTCGAACGCTTCGAGGAACGGCTCATAGAAGTAGGACACGGCCTCGCCCTCGTTGAAGCGCCGGAAGAACTCGGGCGCCTCCACCCGGTCGAGCGTAGCCGCCGTCCAGTCGAGCACCTCTACCAGTCCCAGCGGCTGCAGTTGCGTGGGAGAAGCCGTCTGCCGGAAGAGCGCCGCGAGCACGGGGACCGTCAGGTTCCAGTCGGTCTCCCGCCAGTTGAACTTGCCGGCCTCGGCAAGGTTCAGCCTTCCCCGCGCCCAGAGCACCCACGCGGAGAACACGCCGTAGAAGAGGGTCTGCACGAACGTCGAGCGGAAGAACTGATCCCCTCGCTCCCCCTCGAACTTCGTCCCCAGCGCATCCTCGAGCGCCTCGCGCAGCGGCCCGAGCCGCGGGGACGCACCGGCCTCTTCGACACGGGCGAGTGCATCCCGTGCGTAAGACGCGAGCTGGATGGCCAGGAAGCGTGGATCCGTGAGCGCTGCATGGTGGCTCAGCGCCCGGTAGAGGAATTCGCCCAGCCCGGCTCGCGCCTTCTGTGTCTGCGCGGGCCTCCGGTTCACGAGCAGCAGGAACTCCTCCTCGCTTTCCGCCAGCGTGAACGACTCAAGGATCCGGCGTCCGCCGTCTTCGCTTTCCTCCTGGAGAAGGAACTCGCGCAGGTTGGTAACGAGAACGAGGCCATAGAAGCCCCGGTAGTGCCGCACCTGCTCGCCCTCGGCCGTCTCTCCAGCGTCCTGGCTGGGCGGCTTCACCTCAACCACGCCCCGTTCAGGGAGGGCCGGATCCTCGTCGTGCCGCAACTGCTGAGCGCTGTAGAGACCCATGTCGGGGTGGCCCGCCCCCATGTCCTTCAGTTCAGTCACGCAACGCACTTTGGGGTCGTGTGTACCGCCGATGGCGTCCAGGAGGTTTGCCAGTGCGGTGTAGTAGGAACGCTCCGCAGTCGCCCCGCCGCTGCTGCGCGTGTCGGCCACAGCCCGGAAGTAGCCCAGGACGGCCTCTGAGAGCTTCCTTGCAGTCACACCTTGGGCTCGCACTAGGAACCGGTCCTCGGTATGGGGAATGGGAAGAGTCTACCGTGCGCGCTTGTCCCTCTTGAGGGCATCAGTCGGGAGAACTTCCCTGGGTCAGCCTACGCCTGGCCTTCCCGCAACAAGGCGGTGAAGCCCGCCTGCTCGAAGTCCCGGTCGTAGGCAAGCGCCTCGGTGAGGCTGCGTTCCTCCATGACGAGAAAGCTGGAGCAGTCCGTGAGGCTCCACGTCTGGTCAGGTCGGGCGGCGTAGCGCTCCACGGCAGCCCGGAACTGAGCGTCCGTCTGCGCGACGATCTCGACGTCGGGCCGGGCTTCTAGATCCTGGACCATCTGCACGGCGAGGCCCCGATGCCGCTCACCTCTACCGGCCAGGTGATTGAGCACTTCGACCAACGCCATCTGTGTCGTCACGATCGTTGCCGAACCCAGGCTCGCGGCCAGTGCCCGTGCACGTTCATGCAGCTGGTCTCCGGTGTGCAAGAAGGCGATCCAGAAACCCGAATCGGCGAAGAACGTTCGCATCAGTCCCCTTCTTTGGGGTGGCCGTAGAGGTAGTGCTTCTTGTTCTTGGTGAGGTCGCTGGGGAGGTCATCCCATGTGTCGGCAGGGACGGACTTCCTGAGCCGGTCGAACATCTCGATGAGCGACTCCCTGCGCGCTTCACCCAATTTCGCTCCATCCGATGGCGGCGCGTCTTCGATCGAAACAGTCACCTGCTCGCCCTCCTCAAGATCGAGGGGTTCCAGCGGCGCCAGCACGCCGTTGGTGTAGGTGGCCTTCACGGTTGTAGTCACGGCTCGTCCTCCCGCGCGCTAACACTATCCTACCGCGCCGTCACCGCTGGCCGGAAACGGCAGGCAGATGCGTGTGGTCGGAGTTGAGTGACCGCGCTGTTCCCTTTCGAGGACCAGTCCAGGGCAGCGGGCGTTGGGGATGCATGCGCTACCCTAGGGGACGAGTGCGCGCATCGGTGGGATGCACGCACCACACCCCCACACAGGGATCACAGCGAGAACTGATGCCCAGGGCCGGCGGCGAAGCCGATAAGTTCGGGAACCGGTACGAGAGCCTCTGGACGGTCGACGCCTTGCTCGACCTCATCGACGGCGATTACGCCGATCTCACCGTGGAAGCCATCGGTGACGAGGCGGCCGGCGTCGAGTTCGTCAGAACCGACCACTCGGGTACCCGCGAGTACCACTCCATCAAGCGCCAACACAGCGAGGGCAACTGGACCGTTGCCAGACTGACTCGCACGAACCCCATGGATCCCGACAAGAGGAGCATCCTTGGCGACCTCCTTCGGAAGATCCGCGAGGGGCATGACGGTGTCTTCACCTCAGGCACTAGCGCTTCGAGGCTGGAGGAACTCGTTGGTCGCGCAAAGAACAGCAGCTCGTTCGCACAGTTCAGGGAGCGACTTGGCGTGAGGCCGACGGACTCAACGCAAGCCGAGCAGATCACCACTGGCGCAGGTGGGCTGTCGGAACAGTTTCGCAAGCTTGTCCCGCTCTGCGATGGTTCCCCTGAGGAGGCCTACGAAGCTCTGAGGCACCTCAGCGTGAGAACGAAGAACGAGTCGGTACTGAGGAAGGATGTCGAACGGCGCGTGCGCCTGATGTTTCGGATGTCTGACTCGGGAGTCCTCGATCCCACGGCCGTCCACCTTCTGATCGCGGACTTCAGCAGCCACAACCTTGGGTCACGTCTAAACGGGGAGTCGTGTCTGAGCTACCTCGAAAAGAGAGGCATCGTGCGTCTCCGAGTTGCTGGCGACAACTCCGTTGCTGACCTTCTCCGACAACTGAACCGCGCCTACCTGCGTGACGTGAGAGACCTCCTCATCAACAAGGCGCAGATCATTCGTCAGGAAACCGACGCTGCGTGCGGGGCGCTGCTGACGGATGAGAGGTCGGTGATGATTGAAGGGGCAGCTGGCGGAGGCAAGACAGCGGTCGTGGCCCAGGTTGTAGAACGGCTTGAGAAAGAGGGAATCCCGTGCTTGGTGGTTCGCCTCGATCGCCTGACGGAGGGCGACCGGTCTGCTCGGGCGGTCGGCACGAACCGAGGGCTGCCAGAGTCGCCCGCTACAACCCTGGGGGAATACGCTGGCGACGGTCCTTCCGTCTTGTGCATGGACCAGCTTGATGCCCTTAGCTTCGTGTCCGCCCGTCAGCAGTGGGCTTGGGACGTGTTCAGCGAAATGCTCGCTGAGGCCGAGGCGTATCCGAAAATGCGCGTGCTTTTCTCTTGCAGATCCTTCGACCTTGAGCAGGATGCACGACTCCGAGCGCTGGTGGGCAGTCGCGAGGTAGAGCGTGTCCGCATAGGTCTGTTGGGTGAGAACACCGTCCGCTCGGCGATTGAGGCTTCCGGGTTGGGCACGCCTTCACTGACCGCGGCCCAGATGGAAGTGCTCTCGACGCCGCTCCACATCTACCTCTACCTCGAAGCTTCGCGCTCAGGAAGAGTGGACTTCAGAGCTCCTGGCGACCTGTTCGACGCGTTCTGGCGCCACAAGGAGCGAGCGTTCGAGGCTCGGGTAGCCTCACGTCCCTCAGGGTGGTTGCCAGCTATCTCTACGCTCTGCGACGCCCTGAGTGACAGGGAGTCACTTTCCGCTCCAGACTACGTCTTGGCCGCCCACGGAGAGGCATTGGAAGCGTTGGGTTCCGAAGGGGTCGTTTCCGTCCAGGGTGGCCGGCTGAGCTTCTTCCACGAGTCATTTTTTGACTACGCCTTCGCCGTCACGTTCCTGGGGGCTGACAAGAGCCTTGTGGACTGGCTGGTGCTGGACGAGCAGCCGCTCTTTCGCCGATCCCAAGTCCGGCAGGTGCTTGCCTTCCTGCGGGCTCGCGAGGGAGCGGACAGCGAACGCTATCTCGGTACCGTCGAGCGACTGCTCGATGACGACCGGGTGCGCTTTCACATCAAGAAACTCGTCCTTGACTGGCTCAATGGCCTCGGCCATCCCACAAGAGGCGAGTGGCTACTGGTCGAGGCGCGCCAAGCGGAGCTGGGTTGGCACGTGTGGGGGGTCGTCAACGGCTCTGTCCCGTGGTTTGACTTGCTGAACGAAATGGGCCGCTGGGACCAGTGGCTAAGCGGTGACGACCAACGGATCGATCGAGCCGTCATTCTGCTCTCCAGACCCAGAGTTCTGGAGGAAAGGGCCGACACTGTCGCGGGGTTGATTCAGCACCACCGCAGGCCGTCGGAGGATTGGCGGCGGCGGTCGTGGTTGCTGGTGCAGGGCGGACATGGCTGCGCCAGAGGCAAGATGCAGCAACTGCTGGTCGAACTGGTCACCGACGGCACCCTCGACGCGCCTGCACCTCCGGCTTCGTTCGACCGCAACATCTGGACCGTCCTGTACGGGCTGAGCACGGAAGCCCCGGCATGCACGGTAAGGGTGGTGGGGGCTTGGTTTGACCGCCAGGTCGCACGCGCAGCTGAGCAGGAGTCCGACGACCCCTTCGCCGATGACTTCGGCTCGGCGGCTCGGGGCCAGAGCAGCGAACACGTCATTGAAGAGTCCGGGAAGCTTGCTTCGCGCGAGTTTGCGCAGGAATTATTCCCCAGACTTGTCCGCCTTGAACAGAGAAGGCCGCAGCAGCAGACCTTGGCCCCGGGCACCCTGGGTGGTCCCGAACGGCAAATTCGCGAGGTTCTTGTCCAGGTCATGAGCGAGCTCGCCCGGAGAGATCCCGGGGCACTCGACTCCCTAATCGAGGAGATAAGTGGCGACGGCCACCAGTGGACTAAGTGGATGTCAGTAGTCGTGCTCCTGGCCTGGAGCGCAAACCCGAAGGTCTACGCCGACCGAATTGTGAGCTTCCTGCTCGAGCGTCCAGAACTACGGTTGGACCTTGGATATGACGTGTCCTTGGGTGCCACGGACTCTTTCGTAGCGGTTAGTCGGAAGGCTGTCGCGGCTGCTGGCCCCTACTGCTCGGAGTCGTCCCATACGGCGCTGGAGAAGGCCACCGTCAATTTCACGCCACCCTGGGAGTGGAAGTCCCGCCATGTGGGCCGGACGCGATTGGCCCTCTTGCGAGCGCTAGGGGAGGGGCGAGTCACTGAGGCAACCCGCAAGCATATTCTGGAACTTGAACGGAAGTACCCCGATGCGAAGGAGCGGGGTACCCCGGCACCTCCCGAAGAGCAGGGTTTTGGCTGGGTAGCCTCCCCTGTTCCACAGGAAGCGGTACCCCACATGACGGACGACCACTGGCTCAGGGCGATGGCCAAATACTCGACACGGGGGCCCATTCGACGGGAACGAGGCTTCGTGGGCGGGTCCGAAGAACTTTCGCGGGTCCTTAGGACTGCGACACCTGACGACCCCGAGCGCTTTGCTGCGCTGGCGAACCGCATGGAGCCTTCGCTGGCAAGTACCTACTTCGAGGCAATCCTCAGAGGACTCACGCGGAGTGAAGGCCGGGTTTCTCGCCCCGGGACGCTTGGCCAAGTGTGTTCGGTCCTGTACCGGATTAGGGACCTTGGACTGGAGCTGCCGGGACAGGACATCGCCAGTGCCATCGAAACCTTGGCGGACGAGGAGATTCCTGACGAGGTGATTGAGATGCTCTGCCGCGTTGCTCTCGAAGATCGCAGTCCCGAGTCGGATGACGGCTCTGGGGGGGATCCGCTCGCGCAGGCGCTCAACTCGGGTCGGGGTGCTGCTGCCGCGGCGCTGGCTCGACTGCTTTTCGCCGACCGGAGCCGCTGGAGCGTACTCAAGCCTACAGTCGAGCGACTCGTGACAGATCCCGTACCCGCCGTCCGCGCAACGGCTGTGGAGTGCCTGACCGCAGTCCTCGACAGCCACCGCGAGGACTCCCTGCGCCTCTTCGACATGCTCGTGGACGGAGCCCACTCGATCCTCGGCACGCACTATGTCGAAGGGTTCATCCACTACGCGATGTTTCGCGACTACGCGAGGGTCCGAGACACCCTCCGAGGCATGCTTGCCTCAACCTTGCCCGCTACAGTGAAAGCGGGAGCGAGGCAAATCGTGGTGGCGGCACTGTGGGGAGACACTCAAGAGGCACGTGAGGACGAAGAGTTCGTTCTAGCCCTGGGCGAAGACGCCCGTGCTGGGGCTGCCGAGATATACGCAGCCAACCTCTCGGATCCGACGGTTGGGCCGAAGTGTGAGGTCCGCCTGTGCGGGATGTTTGATGACCAGAGCGAGCCCGTCCGGCGAGCAGCCGCCGGCTGCTGGGGATCGCTCTCACCGGACCAGATCGCGTCTAGAGGGGAGTTCATCGGCACCTTTGCCCGGTCTCGGGAGTTCATCGACAGTCGGGCGGGGTATCTGCTCCACCGGCTCGAAGAGGCTGAGGTTGGGCTACCCATCGAAGTGTGCGATCTGGCGGAACGCGCCCTGGAGGAGTACGGCGCCAAAGCCACGTCAATCCAGACCGCTGAGGGTGGGGACGCCTACGGGTTCTCCAAGTTGATGGTTCGACTTCACAAGGAGACGAATGAACCCGCCGACAGGAAGCGGATCCTCAATGTGATCGACGGCATGGTGCGGGCTGGGTTTCTGGGCATTGACGACCGGCTGAGAGAGCGATTCGAACGCTAGACTGCGCGTTCCTGCAGTAGTGTCCCCGACCTACAGAACGACCGCCCAACGGAACGTTCGCAGTACCGTCCGTGTTGGCCTACCACCGACTTCCCCGACACACGCTGTACGGCGAAGTCCCACGGCAGCAGGTCGCCCCACTGGATGCGCCGGGCATCACGGCTTCGCGCCGGGGCTATTGCCAGACGTTGTAGGATGCGACCCACACGGTCGGAGGCGCAGCCATGCCCGAATTCGATACCGTCATTAAGGGTGGCACCGTCATTGACGGGCTGCGCACCCCCCGCTTCAAGGCCGACATCGGCATCAAGGACGGGCGCATCGCGTCGATCGGCGCCGTCAACACGTCGGACGCGGCGAAGGTGCTCGACGCGAGCGGCCTGATCGTCGCGCCCGGCTTCGTCGACCTGCACACCCACTACGACTCACAGGTGTTCTGGGATCCGTGGTGCTCCATCTCCGGGTGGCATGGCGTCACCTCGGTCGTGATCGGGAACTGCGGCTTCGGCTTTGCGCCGGTGAAGCCCAAGGACCAGGACCGCGCCATGCTCACGATGGCGCGCAACGAGGCCGTACCCCTCGCCACCATGCAGGAGGGGATGCCCTGGGACTGGGAGACCTACCCGGAATTCCTCGAGAGCCTTGAGCGGACGCCGAAGGGCGTGAACCTGCTCAGCTACCTCGGCCTGAACCCGCTGCTCGTCTACGTGATGGGCATCGAGGAGAAGGGCCGCGCGGCCACCGACGAGGAGATGGGCCGCATGTGCCAGATCCTCGAAGAGGCGATGGAGATCGGGTGCTGCGGCTTCTCGACCCAGCTTTCGGGCGAACGCAGCGTCCAGCGCGACTACGACGGCACACCGATGATCACCGATGTGATGCCGCACGACGACGTCATCAAGCTCGCACGCGTCCTGAAGAAGGTGGGGCGTGGTTTCATCCAGGGGGCGGGGGTCAGCCACGAGCTGACGGAAGCGCTCTGCCAGGCGAGCGGCCGACCCGTGATGAGCAGCCTCGGCGTAACGACGGACCAGCACGGGCAGCCGATGGACAACTACAAGGAACAGATGCAGTGGCTGGAGGACACCAACCAGCGCGGTAACCGCGTGTTCGCCCAGCTGATCACGGCCGAGGTCGGCTTTGAGTTCACGCTGGAGGACTGGAACCTCTTCGACTCGAGCCCGCACTGGCGCGACATCACCCTCGGCGACGTGCGCACTCGCATGGCGAAGATGCGCGACCCGGAGCGGCGAGCGGCCCTGCGCGAAGAGTTCGACGCGGGCAAGGGCCCGATCGCGGGTGGCGGCACCGAGGAGCGCGTGGGCGGCGTGAACGTCTGGGGCGTGGCCTCGATGATCGTCGAGGGCGTTGAGAAGGACGAGCTCCGTGACTGCGAGGGACTGACGATCGCCGAGATCGCGGAACGGACGGGGAAGCACCCGATCGACGCGATGCTCGACCTTGCGGTCGAGGACGACCTGCAAACGACCTTCGTGACGCCACCGAGAGAGCGCTCCGAGGGGGAGATGGAGGCGATCAAGGAAGTGTGCAACTCCAGCTTCGCGCTCCCGGGCGTCTCCGATGGGGGCGCTCACACGAAATTCATCACGCTGGGCGCCTACACGACCGAATACCTGACGAAGCTGGTGCGCGACGAAGGGGTGATGGACCTCGAGCAGGCCCACTGGCGGCTCTCGGCGTACCCGGCGCTGGCGGCCGGATTCCAGGACCGCGGCTGGATTCGCGAGGGCGCTCCGGCCGACATCATCGTGTACGACTACGAGAACCTGGCGTTGCAGCCGCAGGAGAAGGCGTTCGACTTCCCGGCAAACGAGTGGCGTCGCGTGCGGAAGGCGACGGGCTACCGCTGGACGCTGGTCAACGGCAAGGTGACGTTCGAGGAAGGCGAGTGCACAGGGGCGACACCGGGCAAGGTGTTGCGCCACGGCAGCGCCTGAGCGACAGGAGGACCGTTCCGAGGGATGACCGCCTACATCGTCCGCCGCCTGGTCGCAGTACCGGTTGTGCTGTTCATCCTGTCGATCGCGGTGTTCTTCATGGTCGACGCGATCCCGGGCGACATCGTGGCGGCCAAGCTGGAGAACTCGTACACGCCCGCGCGGGCGGAGGCCCTGCGGGCGCACCTGGGACTGGACCGTCCGGTCATTGTCCAGTACGGCGACTGGCTGGGCGGCATCTTCCAGGGCGACTTCGGCAACTCCCTCTGGAACGACCGGCCCATCCGCAATGAGCTGTGGGACCGGCTGCCGGTCACGCTCGAATTGGGCCTGATGACCCTGCTTATGTCCACTATGTTCGGCGTGGGCGCCGGCATCATCGCGGGGGTGCGGCAGAACAAGATCGAGGACCACGTCCTGCGCTTCGTGACCACCTTCGGGCTGGCTATACCGGTGTTCGTCTCGGCGACGCTGGTGGTGGGCCTGCCACCGGTGTTCACCGACTGGTCGGTCAAGTTCGGGTACGTCGACTTCCTCGAGGATCCGTTCGCCAACCTCGGACAGGTGGCGATTCCCGCAGCGGTGGGAGCGCTGGCCTTCTCCTCCATCCTCCTGCGGCTGACGCGTGTGCAGGTGCTCGAAGCGATGCGGCAGGACTACGTGCGCACGGCGCGCGCAAAGGGGCTGCTGGGCTTCACGGTGATCTGGCGGCACGTCCTCAAGAACGCCATGATCCCGGTCGTCACCGTGATCGGCCTCTCGCTCGGGGGCATGATCTCAGGCTCCGTCTTCCTTGAGCAGATCTTCTCGCTGCCCGGGCTCGGGCGGTACATCGTCAACTCCGTGAACCAGTCCGACTACCCGGCCGTGCAGGCCTTCGTGCTGCTGGCAGGCGTCCTCTTCACGCTCGTGAACCTCATCATCGACCTCACCTACACCGTGTTCGATCCGAGGATCCGCTACTCATGACGGCGATGACGGCTCCCGAACCCGGCGTCGAAGCCCCCAACGTTCTCCGCGAACGCGCGATCGCCCTCCTGCGGCGTTTCGGACGGTTCGTGCGAACGCAGCCTGTGGGAGCGCTCGGGCTGGTGCTCGTAATCCTCATCCTGGTGGTCGCGATCTTCGGCGAGTGGCTGGTGCGGACGGATCCCAACGCGCTCTCGCCGGCCTTCCAGGAGGGGCCGAGCACGGAGCACTGGTTCGGCACGGATAACAACGGGCGGGACTACTACTCGCGCATGATGAGCGGCGGCCGCCCGACGATCGCGCTGGCGGTCATCGGGGTCATCTTCGGCTTCATCGGGGGCACGTTCTTCGGCGTCGTCTCGGCCTGGGCGAAGGGCTGGGTGGACCTGCTCTTCCAGCGCATCGTGGACTCGTTCCTGGCGCTGCCCGGGATCATCCTGGCGCTGTTCCTCGTGACCGTGCTGGGGCGCGACACGTTAGACCTGATCATCGTCCTCACCCTGCTCGTGATCCCGCCCACGATCCGGGTGGCGCGGAGCGTGGCTCTCTCCTTGCTGAACGAGCCCTACATCGAGGCCGCCTACGCGATGGGCGCGCGCACGCCACGCGTGCTTGGACGCCACCTGTTGCCCAACCTGCTGCCGCCGGTGGCCGTGCTCATCACCACCTCAATCGGAAGCCTGCTGCTGATCAGCGCCGGCCTGAGCTTCCTCGGGCTGGGCGTGCAGCCGCCAACGCCCGAGTGGGGCAACCTGCTGAACGAGTCGCGCGGAGAGATCCTCTACGCACCCCACCTGGCCATCTTCCCCGGCATCGCCATCAGCCTCGCCGTGTTCGGCGTGAACCTGTTCGGCGACGCCATCCGCGACGTCTGGGATCCGCGCCTGCGCTCACTCTAGGGGTTGCGCGCATGCGTAGAATGCCAACTCAGCTATCCCAAGGAGGTATCTGCATGGACAACTATTGGAACCGGTACTGGCGACGGAAGGTTTCGAGGCGTGCGGTCCTCGGGGGAGCCGCCGCCGGGGCCGCTGGTCTCGGCGCACTCGCCATCGCGGGCTGCGGCGACGACGACGATGATGACGATGTAGAAGAGCCCGCACCGGCAGAGACCGAAGCGGCAGCAACGGAAGCCGCCGCCACGGAAGCGGCGGCGACCGAGGCCGCGGCGCCGGCTGGCGGCCCGGTCCAGGGCGGTGTGTTCAACATCGAGGGCGCCTCGCGCGAGCCGGACGTGTTCGACCCGGCGATTACGATCCTGGGCGGCACGTACTCGCTCGGCCTGGGGTACGTCTACTCGCGGATCATCAAGTACGACGACAAGTTCAACATCCTGCCAGACATCGCCATGCCGCCGGAACAGCCGGACGAGGTGACCTACATCTTCACGATGCGGGACAACGTGTACTGGCACGACCTGCCACCGGCAAACGGACGGAAGTTCACCGCCGAGGACGCCTCCTTCGGCGTGCAGCGCATGGCCAAGGACAACCCCGAGTTCGTCTTCGGTTCGAAGCTGGACACGGCGCAGAGCCACGAGGTGATCGACGAGTCGACCTACAAGCTCACGACGAGCGTGCCTCACGCGCCAATGATCACCGTCATCGCGGACGACGCGTACCTGATGGTGAACAAGGAGCAGAACGACGCCGTCGGCGACGAGGGCATCAAGCTCTACGAGAACATGATCGGGACAGGAGCCTTCGTCCGTGGTGAGCTGGAAGTCGGCGTCGGGAGCCATCTGAACCGGAACCCGAACTTCTATGAGGAGGGGCAGCCCTGGCTGGACCAGGTCAACTTCATCCCGATCGCGGACCGCTCCGCGCGAGGCGCCGCCTTCCGCAGCCGCCAGATCGACGCCAGCTCGTTCATCACGGGCAACGTCAAGCAGGCGGTGGAGGAGTTGCAGGCTGAGTTTGGCGATGCCATCCAGAGCCGGCCGAAGGTGCTCTCCTCAACGTACGACATTGACCTGAACCTCACTCGCGAGCCGTACGGCGACAAGCGGGTGCGGCAGGCGCTGCACCTGGCGGCAGACCGCGACTCGTTCCAGAACGCCTGGGGCAAGGAAGCGGGCCTGACCATGACGGCGGTCCCGCAGGCAGGCTACTTCCCGCTCTACGGCCGCACGCAGGAGGAGATCTACGAGCTCCCCGGCTACCGCCAGCCGAAGGACCAGGACTTCGCGGATGCGAAGAAGTTGCTGGAGGCGGCCGGCTTCGGCGACGGCCTGCAGCTGACGACCCTGAAGCAGGGCTACATCGGCAACCACGGGATCGCCTTCAAGGAGAACCTGAAGCAGATCGGGGTGGACCTCGAGCTGAACGAGGTTCCCACGACGGAGTGGATCGTGGCCCGGCAGCAGAAGAACTTCGACATGTGTATCGCCAGCAATAACGGCGCCATCGACCCCGGGCACTACATCGACACGCGCTTCCACTCGGGCGGCTCGTTCAACTTCGCGAGCTACAACAACCCGGACTTCGACGCGCTGGTCGAGAAGCAGCGGGGGCTCGTGGACATCGAGGAGCGAGCGGCCGTCATCCGCGAGGCGGACGACTTCCTGCTCGACGAGGCGCCGCACATCTTCAGCGCCCAGATCGTGTTCCACCCGACGTGGTGGAGCTACCTGAAGGACGTTGTGCTGGTGGCGGGCCTGACCTCGTGGTTCCAGCAGCTCTGGATCGACCCCGCGGAGAAGGAGCGCATCGGCTAGCGACCTCGCAACTTCGAGCAGTTGCCCCAAGGGGAACGGCCCGCCGCGCGGCGGGCCGTTTTCCGTGCACGGAGGCGGGTCTAGGGCCGAAGGGCGAGGGGCAGCCGCCGGAAACCGTAGATGAAGGGGGACTCCGTCTGGCGCTGGGCCCGGACCTGGCCCGACTCGATTCCTTCGTAGCGCTCGAGCATGGCCCCCAGGAGCTTCTCGGTTTCGAGACGCGAGAACGGGGCGCCGATGCAGTAGTGGGCGCCGCTCCCGAAGCCAAGGTGATCGCGCGCGTCACGCTCGAGGTCCATGTCGTCGGGGTGGTCGAAGACCCGCGGGTCACGGTTCGCTGCCCCAACGCCGAGGGCGACCACGGAGCCCGCGGGGATGCGGGTGCCGCCGATCTCCGTGGCCTCGGTCGTCGTGCGGAAGATGGTCTGGGTGGGAGACTGCCAGCGCACCATCTCCTCGATAAAGACGGGGACGAGCTGCCTCTGGTCGCGAAGGCGACGCCAGAGGTCCGGGTCGGCCGCGAGCACGTTGAGGCTGTTCGCGATGAGGTTGCTGGTGGTCTCGTTGCCGGCAACGAGGAGGGTGATGCAGAGTCCGATGATCTCCCACTCCTGCAGGCTCGGCCCGTGACGGTCGTGGGCGAAGAGCTCGCTGATGAGGTCATTGCGGGGATCGCGCCGGCGCTCGGCGACGAGCCGCCGGAGGTAGCCGACGATGGCGGTGAACTCGGCCTCGCGCTCCTGCTGCGTCTGGCCACGCTGGGGGCTGCGCATGCGCATGAAGCGGTGACTGTCCTCATCGGGAATGCCGAGCAGGTGCGTGATCACGGACACCGGGAGCCCGACCGCGAAGTCGCCCATCGCCTCGACGTTCTCGGGGTCGACCGCGTCGAGCAACTCGTCGACGCGACGCTCGATCCAGGTGTCGAGGTCGTCGTTGAGGCGGCGGGTCATCGGCCGTTGCACGAGGGCGCGCCGCTCCGTGTGTCGCGGGGGATCGTCGTTGACGAGGATGATGATGCGGCTGGGGTCGTCGACGCCCGTCTTCCCCGAGGACGAGAAGACACGGGGGTTACGGAGAATGTCGAGGATGTCGGAGTGCCGCGTCACGACCCAGGCGCCGAGGTCGGGCTCGTGATAGGGCGAGCTCCGACGCAAGAGGCGCCGGTGGCCGGGGTATGGGTCGACGGTCGCGTGGGGGGCGAAGGGACGGACAGGCATGGCGCTCCCCCGAGACCCGGATGGCCGGCAGTGTACCGCCCGCTCCGGGGCGGTACCGCGTCTACCGCCGGCGCGACGACTGTTGAGGCGCAGTAGCACACCTGTGCAGGGCCCACAACTGGCCGGTATCCTTGTGTCGGTGACGGCCACCGACAGGCTTCTACGCGTGACCCGGACCGGTTCGACCCGCAAGAGCGGGACGATAGGGTTGCTGCTAATCGTGGCGGCCCTGACCGTAGCCGCCTCGATTGCGTGTGGCGGCGGCGACGATCCCAAACCACCCCCGCCCACGGAGCAGCTGAGCGAAGAGGATGCGGAGCTCGCCGCCTACCTCAGCGAGAGGACCATGTACCTCTGGGAGGTCTACAACACGTACGTGCTTGAAGACCTCAGGCAGTTCTACGCGCCGAGCTACTGGGCGACCGAGAGGCAAGACCTCGAGCGCAACATGGAGCCCTTCGCAAATCGTGGCACCGTCTTCGTCGCAGAGGAGACCTCCCCACCCAGGGAGATCGAGCCGGGGAAGTGGGAGATCAAGCACACGGCGCGGTTCGGCGGGAGCTCAGTCAAGATGAAGTTCATCTACGAGCAGGTCGACGGAGAGTGGCTGCTCACCTACGCGGAAGTCGACTAGCGCGAACGGGGGAGTAGCCCCACTGACCGCTTCGCATGCGCAGAGAAGATTCGGGCGTTCCTCACCGTCCACCAGGTCTCGTTGACCTAAACCGAACATATGCTCTAGATTGGCTACGACAACTCGACATGGACCTAAACGTAACGGTACGAGTACCCGCTGCCGAGAAGCTCCTCGACTATGCCGCGAGTGGCATCGGCAGCATCGCGGGGTCGATGTTGGCCTCTTGGCAGGCACGGCAGCAGGTCAAGGCAAGGCTCATTGAGGCTCAGGGAGAGGCCGACTCCCTGCGGATGATCGCCGAGGCTCAGTCGAAGGCACGAGCCATACTCGTTGCTCCTGAGGCGAGCGTGGAGGGGGAGCTCAGCATCGGCGACACAGTTAGTCAGAGAATCCAGTTTCAGGAGGAAAAGCGCCAACAGAACATTGCATCTGTGGTTGCTCAGGCTGCGCAGAACCTCGGCGATGACGATGTACCGGACCACGAGCCGGACCACGACTGGACGGCGAGGTTTTTCGACGAAGTCCAAGACATTTCGTCCGAGGAAATGCAAGCACTTTGGGCAAAGATCCTCGCCGGAGAGGTACAGAGACCGGGTAGCACGTCGATTCGGACCCTAAGCGTCTTGCGGAATCTCGATCAACAGACCGCACGCCTCTTTCGCATCTTCGCCTCGCTGTGCGTGAGCATGCATGGCCCTGAGGGGGAAGTGCTGGACACGAGGGTCCCTTCAATCGGAGGAAGCCCGGGGGCAAATGTCCTTGAGCCGTACGGGTTTGGGTACAGAAAGCTCACCGTTCTCAATGAGCATGGGCTCATCACACCCGATTACAACTCTTGGCATGACTATGGCCTCTGCATTGCCAAGGAGCTAGAAGGCATTAGGCTCGTGAGGATGCCTTTCTCATTCCAAAGTGGCCGATGGGGTCTCATACCCATGCAGGGCTACGAGCCGAGTGAACGATATCGACTAAATGGGGTGGCGTTCACAAAGGCAGGAATAGAACTCATGGCAGCTGTTGAAGTCCTGCCTCAGGAGCACTTCAAACAAGCCCTTGTGGAGTTTTTTCGGGGCCAGAAGCTCCAGATGGTCGCTGTCAACAGCTAGAAGCTTCGCAAGGCGAGACCCGTGCTGCCGACCGCAGGTAGCCTGGGTGGCCTCGCCAACCCGCTAATAGATCCCCGGGACGATGCGGTAGGGGACCTTCTCCTGGTACTCGGCCCACTTCTCGGGGCCGTATTTCTCCGCGCAGGCGCGGTCGTCCTCGACCTGGCGCCAGGTGAACATGGAGATGACGAAGATCGCGTAGGCCCATGACCAGGCGACGTCGAAGTGGCCGAAGGAGAGGCCTACGGCCAGCGCGAAGAAGCCCTCGCCCATGTAGTTGAAGTGGCGGGCAGCGCCCCAGTAGCCGCTGGTCAGGATCTTGCGTTCGCCGGCCTGGATGTAGCGGGGCTCGATGATCCCGAGGAACTTGCGGTCGGGCCAGCGCTTGAAGGTGTACTTCTGCATGTTGGCGCCCCGGGAGATGCTCCACCCGACGAGGAACAGGGCGGAGGCGCCGATGATCCAGACGTAGGTCCAGGCAGTGCTGAAGCCGGGGTCGGGGTAGGCCGCCATGCCGTAGAGCGGGACGATGAAGAGCCAACCGTAGATCACGATGTCGCCCCAGAACATCTTGAGGCCCATCTTTTCGTGGATAAGGTCAAAGGTGTAGAGCTGGACGCGCTCGAAGACGTGATAGTCGAACACGTAGAAGGTGAAGATGGCGGCGTAGACGAAGACACCGAGGTTGACTTCGTTGGTGGGGCTGAACTGCTCGTAGTGCCAGGCGGCGCCCGACATGGCGTTGATGCCCAGCATCGTGCCGCCCACGACGTAGAAGGTCATCTTCAGGTCGAGGCGGTCGTTGAAGAACCGGATCTCCTGGACGCGGCCGAGGTAGAAGTCGGTGATCGGGTTCGTGTTCTCCGTCTTCGGCTGGGTGTAGACCGCCAGCGCCGTGAAGATCACCGCGAAGCCAGTGCCCCCGGCGACCGCGTAGAGCGAGGTCCGGTAGAAGAACTCCCGCTCGACCCCGGGGATGACCTCGAAGCCCCAGATGAGCACCGCGACGACGAAGACGAGGAGGCCGTTGAGCCGGTAACGGCGGGGTTCGCCGGTCGCCTTGTCGACGGCGTATCCGGGGACCCATCGTCCGGGTAGAACCAGCGTCGCGATGGCAAAGGCGATGAAGATCATCAGCGGCGTGAAGAGCCCGGCGATCTTCTCCCCGGTGGACAGTTCGAAGAGATGCTCGATGCCAAGCCAGTCAATCATCGCGGGCTACCCCCCAATTCTTAGCCCGCAGGGTAAAGAACCGGGGCTCGGCGCGCAGTAAGCGAGGTAACCCGCGGTAGGCCGCCCTGTCAGGCGGCCTGCTTCCGCGCTGCGGGGCGCGGGGTTCCGGGAGGCTCGATCAAGGCTAGGAAGAAGAAAGGACGAGGAGGAGCGTCGCCATCACCACTCCGGCGATGGCGCCAATCATCGCTACGAGGGCGATCGATGTGAGCCTGGGTAGAGGCGGCAGTCCGGTTCTACGCTGCATTTCAGTACCTCCTGGTAGCACTTCGCGGGGTCCAATTTCGATTTACTGCGTGGAGGTCTCACTACAACCAGACTAGAAGGTCCCATTTGGTTGACGGGTAAGGGTTCGAGCAACGGTAACGACAGGGTTCAGCAGGGTTTGTCGGAGGTACTCGCAGCGCACCGTGCAGACGACGGGCCTGAGGCGCCTGGGCCGACGGGGCGTCAACGGCTTGCCTAGAATGGCGCGCGATGGCCGCTTCACCTCCCGAGCACCCGCGCTACGAGGCGGACGACAAGCCGCCCCTCCGGAACTCGCTTGGCTATGGACTGCAGTTCAGCCTGATCGCCTCGGCGACACTGCTGGTCACGCCGGTGATCGTGGCGAACGCAGCGGATCGGGGCGGCTCATACGTGACGTGGATGGTGTTCGCGTCGCTGGTGGTGGTGGGGCTCTCGACGATCATCCAGGTCCGCAGGCTCGGGTTCGTGGGGGCGGGGGCCGTGCTGCCGATGTTCACGGCGGCCTTCGCCATCCCCTTCTGCATCACCGCGCTCGTCGACGGCGGGCCGGCCACGCTCACGACGCTCGTGATCCTTTCGGCGATCGTGCAGCTCCTCGTCTCGCGCTGGCTCTTCATCCTGCGCCGCTTCGTGACGCCGACGGTGGGTGGCACGGTGATGATGATCCTGTCGATCACGCTGGCGTCGGTTGTGTTCGACCTGCTGGACGACGCCACCAGCGCCGATCCCGAAGAGGCATCGCTGACGGCGCTCGCCACGATGGTCGTAGCGGCCGCGCTGATGCTGCGGGGCTCGGCGTTCCTGCGCTTCTGGGGGCCGCTCGCGGGCATCGTGGTCGGCTGCATCGTGGCCGGTGCGCTGGGCATCTTCGATACCGGGCGCATCACGGCGGCGAACTGGGTAGGCGTCCCGAACGAGGCGCCGGGCCTCACGCTGGACTTCAGCGTGGACTTCTGGACGCTGGTGCCGGCGTTCCTCTTCCTCGGCGTGATCATTGCGATCCAGGCGAACGGCGCGGCCATCGCGATGCAGCGGGTCGCCTGGCGCGACAACCGGGCGGTGAGCTTCCGGGGGGTGCAGGGGGCGGTGGCGGGGGCCGGCGCGAGCAACCTGCTCGCGGGACTCGCCGGAACGGTCCCGAACGCCATCAACCCGGCCATGGTCTCGTTCACGCAAATCACGGGGGTGGCGGCCCGGCGAGTGGGCTACTTCATCGGCGCCATCCTCATCATCGTGGCCTTCCTGCCGAAGGTGTCGGCGGTGCTCAGCAGCATCCCGGGGCCGGTGATGACGGGGTACCTGATCATGGTGACGGGCGCGCTCTTCGTGGAGGGCGCGCGGACGGTCATCCAGAACGAGCAGAGCCAGGAGAAGATCGCGGTCGCCGGCGTGTGCTTCTGGATCGCGGCATCGTTCCAGTTCGAGCTGTTCCACCTGCCGGACATCGGGGCCGTCGGGAACGCGCTGCTGAAGAGCGGCATCACGACAGGCGGGCTCGCGGCGATCGTGATGATCCTGTACCTGGAGCTGACGAACCCGCGCCGCATGCGGTTCAAGTCGCAGCTGAACGTCGACGCCCTGCCTGATCTCAACGAGTTCATCACGAGATTCGCGAGACGCCGGAACTGGGACTCGGCGATGCAGGAGCGGCTGACCGCGGTCGCCGAGGAGACGCTCCTGACCCTCGCGCCGCTCGACCTGAGCCTCGGGGGCGACGACGAGGAGGAGAAACCGGAGGATGAGCGCCAGCTCGTCGTCCTCGCCTCGAGCGAGGGGACAGCGGCAGACCTGGAGTTCATCGGGGGAGGCGCGGGCGCCAACCTCGAGGACCAGATCCGGCAGATCCAGGAGCACGACTCGCTGACGGCGGTGGAGGAAGAGCTCTCGCTGGTGCTGCTGCGGAGCTACACCGAATCCGTGACGCACCAGCAGTATCACGACACGGATATCATCACCGTCCGCGTCGTACCGCCCGACACCGAGTAACGTCGCGAACCCACGGCGGGAACCAGGAGGCATCCCATGGGCGCAATCGATGATCTGCTGGAGAACAACGCCCGCTACGCGGGGAGCTTCGACCAGGGTGACGCACCCAGTCCTCCGGCGCTGGGACTGGCGGTGGTGGCCTGCATGGACTCCCGCCTCGACACGCATGCCCTGCTGGGGATCGGCGTCGGCGATGCGCACGTCATCCGGAACGCGGGGGGCGTCGTGACCGACGACGCGATCCGTTCGCTCATGATCTCGCAGCGGTTGCTGGGCACGACCTCGATCATGCTCATCCACCACACCGGCTGCGGCATGTTGACCTTCCGCGACGACGACGTGAAGGACGCGGTCGCGGCGGACACGGGCATCCGGCCCTCGTTCGCGCTGGAGGCGTTCCCGGACCTCGACGAAGACATCCGGCAGTCGATCGCGCGGATCAAGGCGAGCCCCTTCATCCCCAACAAGGACGACGTGCGCGGCTTCGTCTATGACTGCGCCACGGGGAGCCTGAGCGAAGTCAACTGATTCGCGACCTCCCAGGGGGCGGTTGAGCGGGCTCACCACAAGGGTCGGGCAATTCTCGTATGCTTCCGGGCTCTTGATATGACGTATCGTGCTCCCCTGGCCATGCCAAGAGTGAGCTACAGCCTCGACACGCTTCGCGGCGACATCTTCGGGGGCCTGACCTCCGCCGTGGTGGGGCTGCCGGTGGCGCTCGCCTTCGGCGTGGCTTCGGGGCTCGGGGCGGCGGCAGGGCTCTACGGCGCAATCGCCGTCGGGTTCTTTGCGGCGGTGTTCGGGGGAACGAAGTCGCAGATATCGGGCCCGACGGGGCCGATGTCGGTGGCGATGGCGGTCATCGTCACCATGCACGCGGACACGCTCACGGAAGCCCTCACGATCGCGATGATGGCCGGGGTGATCCAGATCCTGCTGGGGATGCTGCGGATCGGCCGCTTCGTTTCCTACACGCCGTACTCGGTGACCTCAGGATTCATGTCGGGTATCGGGGTCATCATCATCCTGATCCAGACGCTCCCCTTCGTGGGGCACAAGAGCGCCGAGGGCGGGCCGCTGGCGGCGATCCGGGGCTGGCCCGACGCGTTTAGCGACATCCACTTCAGCGCGCTTGGCATCGCGCTCGCCACGCTCGTCGTGGGAGTCCTCTGGCCATCGAGATTCCAGCGGTACCTTCCGCCGACCCTGGCCGCGCTTGTGGTCGGGACGGCGCTGGGGGTCCTGTGGCTGAGCGATACGCTGGTGATCGGCGACATCGGGCCGGTGCCCAGGGGCCTGCCGGACCTCGGCTTGCCGACGTTCGACCCGGGCTTCCTCGCAAGCGCGGCGCAGCCGGCCATCACGCTCGCGCTGCTGGGGTCCATCGACAGCCTGCTGACGTCGCTGATTGCCGACTCGATGACACGGACGCAGCACAACCCGAACCGGGAGCTGGTCGGACAGGGGATCGGCAACGTGGCCGCGGGACTCTTCGGGGGACTGGCCGGGGCCGGGGCGACGCCGGGCACGGTCGTGAACCTCCGGGCGGGAGGCCGGACACCGGTCTCGGGCGTGTTGCGGGCGGTGATCCTGTTAGCCCTGGTGCTGGGCCTCGGGCCGCTGGCGGAGGAGATTCCCCAGGCCGTACTCGCCGGCATCCTCGTGAAGGTCGGCTGGGACATCATCGACTGGCGCTTCCTCACGCGGCTGTTACGAGTGCAGCGGGAGCACCTGCTGGTGATGTTGATCACGCTGGCGCTCACGGTCTTCCTCGACCTCGTGACTGCGGTCGCGATCGGCCTGATCGCGGCGGGCATGGCCAGCGCCCGGCAGTTCGAGCGGCTGCAGCTCGACAGCGTGGTCTCGGTGCCGCTGCTGGACCGCAGTTTCTTCACCGGCGATGAGAGTTCGAGCGACATCGACGCATTCTCGGCGCGAGTGGGGCTCGTCGCGCTACGCGGGAGCTTCACGGTGGCTTCTTCGACCAAGCTGATCAGTACGATCAGCGTGGATATCCGCGACCACGAGGTGGTCATTCTCGACTTCTCCGAGACGGTCTACGTGGACGACAGCGCGGCGCTCGTGGTCGAGCAGCTGGTGGACACGGCAATCGCGCAAGACACGGAAGTCATCGTGATGGGGCTCAGGGGATCCTCGCGCAGGGCGATGGACTCGCTGAACGTGCTGGATCGGGTTCCCGAGGATCGCTTCGCGGGGGATCTCGACGAGGCGCGGGAGATCGCGGCGCGACTGCTGGCACTGTAGGACAGTGCTCACCGGGGCTGTCCGGTGCGGGATAGGTCGGTGAGAGTGGTATGATGGATTCACTCTGAAATTCATACCGAGTTAGGCATGCGAATCTCCGAGCGTGGTCAGATCACCATCCCCAAGCGCCTCCGGGACCGGTACGGGATGAGTCACAACGTGGAAGTCGACATTACCCCCACGGATGAGGGTCTCCTCATCCGCAAACACACAGCAACAGAGCACCCCATCGATAAAGTGAGTGGCATCCTCAACGGAGTGGAGCAGCCCGGGATTCCCTCTGGCGTCGACGAGTACATCAAGGAGATTCGCGGCGGGTGATTACGGCGGTCGACACCAACGTCCTCCTCGATCTCTTCCTGGACGAGTCCCCGTTTCACCAGGAGTCGCGGGACAAGCTCGTAGCAGCCTACGACACGGGCGCCATCGTCATCTGCGACATCGTCTACGCAGAACTGGTTCCGCGGTTCTCCGATCGAGCGCTGCTGGACGGAGCCCTTCAGGAGATCAACGCCATGGTTTCGTCCATCGACGCGGACATTGGATACGAGGCAGGGCTTCGGTGGGCACGCTACCGAAGAAGCGGGGGTACCAGGGAGCGCATCCTCCCCGACTTCCTGATCGGAGCCCACGCCATCGCCTCGGCCGATAGCTTCCTCACGCGAGATCGCCGCTTCTTCGCCTCCTACTTTCCAGACCTCCCGATAGCGTAGCGGCGCCGCCAGACCGCCAGCCGGCGATCTTCTAGCGAGGGTTGACCCTGTCGAAGAGGTCGACAACTTCTCGGGAGGGTGGCGGGGTGGCGAGGGTGACCACAACCGCCACGACCGAGGCAAGGACGAAGCCCGGCGTGGCGGGCTGCATGTCCCACATGCCGGACGGTCCACCGTCGCTGAAGGCCCAGATAGAGGCGACCACCGTCCCGACGACGATGGAGGCGAGCGCTCCCGGAAAATTGAAGCGCCGCCAGAACAGGGCGAGGATGGTGACCGGCCCGAAGGCCGCCCCCATCCCGCCCCAGGCGTACGCGACGAGTTCGTTAATCGAGCCGGGGAAGTAGACCGAGACCAGCACGCCGACGCCGCCGATGACGACGAGGAGAAGGCGGCCCAGCCAGACGCGGCGGTTCTCCGAGATGGCGTAGGCGACGCGCTTGAGCACCGGCATGTCGTCGGTGGCCACGGCGGAGGCGAGGAGCAGCTGGGAGTCGGCGGTGCTCATAACGGCCGCGATCACGGCTGTCAGGAGGAGGCCGGTCACCGCGGGATGGAAGAACACCTCCGATACGACCACGTAGATACGCTCGGGGTCGGTGACCTCGCCCAGCATCGCTTGCTCCGCCAGAGCGCTGTGCGCGACCAGACCTACGACCAGCGCGAGGGAGTACACGAGCACGAGCCACACGAAAGACAGGTTGCGGCTCCGGGGGATGTGGTCCTCACGGTCAATGGCCATGAAGCGCTGCAGAATGCGCTGGGCGCCAAACGCGCCGAACGCCCACCCAAGGGCGGAAAGGATGAAGACAGCGTCGATGGGCGAACCGCCGCCAGTGGTGAATGGATTGAAGAAGCCCTGGGCTTCACCGGTCGCTTCCACGAACGGACTGCCTGTCGAGCCGATGAGCACGGCGGCGATGATGGTGAGGCTGATGATCATGAGGAGCGCCTGGAAGACATCCGTGCGCGAGACGGCGAGGAAGCCGCCGATAAGGGTGTAGGAGGCGACCGCCCCGAAGGTCAGCAGGATGCCGGTAGTGGTCTCGATGCCGAACATCGTGTCGAGCAGCTTGGAGCCGCCCACCAGCCCCGAGCTCACGTAGAAGACGACGAAGAGGATGGTGATGGCGGCCGTCATCCCCCGCAGGATTCCGGTGGTATCGCCGAAGCGCACCTCGAAGAACTCGGGGATCGTGAGGACGTCGTTGGCGGCGATGGTGTAGCGGCGGAGCCGCCTGGCGACGAAGGTCCAGCTGAGCCAGAGGCCGACCGCCGCCGCCAGCGGAATCCACAGCTCCACGAGGCCACTCACGTAGGCCAGCGCGGGGAGGGCGAGCATGGTCCAGGCGCTCGTCGTGGAGGAGCCGGCGCTGAGGGCGGCGGTGAAGCTGCTCAGCCGCCTGCCGCCGAGCACGTACTCGGACATGTTCCTCATGCGCCGGGCGCCGACGACCGCAATCGCAATGAGGAGCGAGAAGTAAACGGAAAATACCGCTATCACCCAGGCAGTCGACACAGGGGACTCAGTCTACGGAGGTCGCGGCGCGAACGGCTGCCGTGACACCGGCTCCAAGGAGAGCAGCCCCTTGGTCGGCTCTCCCCTAGGATCGCGGCATGGCTGAGGCCGTCATCGAGGTGCGGGGGCTGCGGAAGCGCTACGGCGAGATCGAGGCCGTGCGCGGCATCGATCTGCGCATCGAGCGGGGTGAGGTGTTCGCACTGCTCGGCCCGAACGGGGCGGGGAAGACGACGACGGTCGAGATCCTCGAGGGGCACCGGTCGCGCACCGCGGGCGAGGTGAGCGTGCTCGGGTTCGACCCGGGCCGGAACGAGGTCGCGCTGAAGGAGCGCACCGGCATCGTGTTGCAGCACACGGGGCTCGAGCCGTACCTCACCGTCTCGGAGACGGTCGACATGTTCCGGGGGTTTTACCCGAGACCCCTGCCGCTCGACGAGGTGCTGGAGGTGGTGGGGCTGGAGGAGCAGCGGGACCAGCGGGTGCGGCGCCTCTCGGGCGGGCAGCAGCGCCGCCTCGACGTGGCGGTGGGGCTCGCGGGGGATCCCGAGCTGCTGTTCCTCGATGAGCCGACGACGGGGTTCGACCCGACGGCGCGACGCGGGGCGTGGGCGATGATCCGCAGCCTGCGCGAGCTCGGGAAGACCGTGCTGCTGACGACGCACTACCTCGACGAGGCGCAGGCGCTCGCCGACCGCGTCGCGATCATGGTGCGGGGCGAGATCGTGGCAGAGGACACGCCCGCGGGGCTGGTCTCGGCCGACGCGGACGCGGTGATCCGCTTTCGCACGCGGGAAGGGACGGCGCCACCCGAGGATCTGGGAGCGAGCGACGGAGGGGACGGGCTGACCGAGGTGCGGAGCGCCGACCCGACGCGCGACCTCCACGCCCTCACGAGCTGGGCGCTGGCCGAGGGCGTCGAGCTGGAAGACCTGACAGTCAGCCGCCTCTCCCTGGAGGACGTGTTCCTGCGGCTAACCGATGAGGGCGACGGCGAGATGGTTTCGTGAAGGCGGCTCGGCTGGTGCTCCAGCAGATCAAGTACCAGGAGCGGGCGTTCCGGCGGAATCCGGCGGCGGCGTTCTTCACGATCGCGTTCCCCCTGATCTTCCTCGTCATTCTCAACGTCATCTTCGGGGGCAACGACCTCGACATGGGGGACCGCGTCATCAGCGGGGCGACGTTCTACATCCCGGCGATCGCGGCGCTCACGATCGTGAACTCGTGCTACACGTCGATCGCGATGAGCTGGGTGTTCGACCGGGACGGGGGCGTGTTGAAGCGAGTGCGCGGGTCGCCCTTGCCGCCGTGGGCGTTCCTCTTCGGGCGTATCGCCCACGCGATCATCCTGATGCTGGCCCTGCTGGTGCTGGTGGTGCTGTTCGGGTGGCTCTTCTACAACGTCGACGTGCCCTCGCAGACGATGCCGGCCGTGCTGGTGACGCTGGCGGTGGGGGCGTTCGCGTTCTGCGCGATGGGATTCGCCATCGCCTCGATGGTCCCGAACGCGGACGCAGCGCCGGCCGTCGTGAACGCATCGATCCTGCCGCTGCTGTTCATCTCGGACGTGTTCATCCCGCCCGACGCGGGTACGCCCGCCTGGGTCGAGCACGTGAGCTCGGTGTTCCCCGTACGGCACCTCTCGGAGGCGTTGCAGACAGGGTTCAACCCGTTCGAGACGGGGGCGGGCTTCGAGCCCGTGCATCTTGGCGTGATCGCGGCGTGGGGCGTGGCGGGGCTGCTGGTCACGCTGCGGTTCTCTTCGTGGGAGCCGCGCGTCTGAGGCGCTGCTAGCATCCACCCTCCAGGGGCAGCAGGAGCAGAACGATGGATATCTCGTGTGCGTTTCCGGCGAACAGCGCGGCGGTCGAGCAGGCCGTCCTGGCCGAGCAACTCGGCTACAAGCGGGTCTGGATCTACGACTCGCCCGCCCTCTACCACGACGTGTGGGTGACGCTCGCGCGCATCGCCGAGCGCACGGAGCGCATCGGGCTGGGGCCGGGTGTGCTGGTGCCGCACCTGCGCCACCCAATGACGCAGGCGGCCGCCATCGCCACGCTCGATGAGCTTGCGCCGGGACGGCTGGCGGTCGCGTTCGGCGCGGGGTTCACGGGCAGGCTCGCGATGGGCCAGCCGATGCTCTCGCGGAGCGAGTTCGAGCAGGGCGTGCGGCAGGTGCTGGCGCTGCTTCGGGGCGAGGTGGTCGAGGTCGACGGAGCGGCGACGCAGATGCTGCACTCCGACGGTTTCGCACCGGAGCGGCCCATCGACGTGCCCGTGCTCGTCAACGCGCAGGGACCGCGCGGACAGGCGTTCGCGAGAGCGATAGGGGGCGGCGTGACGGTGAGCTTCCGTCCGGTTTCCGGATTCGACTGGTGCGCGGTGCTCAGCACCGGCACGGTGCTTGAGCCGGGCGAGGCGGCCACGTCGGAGCGCGCGTTCGAGGCGACGGCGCCGTCGCTGGCAGTGCGCTATCACGGCACGGCGGCGCGTGGTCAGTCGCTCGACGCGTTTCCCGGCGGCGAGGACTGGGCGGCATCGATCGCGGGCGTTGCGGAGGACGTGCGGCACCTAGAGATTCACCGGGGGCACCTGGTCGAGCTGAACGAGCACGACCGCAAGGCGCTCACAGCCGAGTCGGAGTCTCCGGCGCAGCTGACGGGCACGGTCAGTGAGATTCGTGAGCGCCTGGAGGCGCTCGAATCCGGCGGCGCGACCGAGCTGATGTGGCAGCCGATGGGGCCCGACATCGAGCGGGAGATGCGCGCCTTCGCCGAGCTGCTCGCCTAGCCGCGGTTCGCGGCGCCACGTCCAGCCTGTAGGCTGGCGCGGTCATGTTCGAACCCGGCGTGAAGCCGCCAGACGACAAAGCCGGCCCGCGGCTCTGGATGCTGGTGCAGCGCGACCGCGTGCTGTTCCGCGAAGCCGACGCGGCGCTTGCCGGGCAGACGGAGGCGGACCGCCTCCCCCGGACCGGGGCAGCGCACTTCATCGGGACGCTGGACGGGCGGCCGGTCTGGACGGCCGGAGTCGAGGACGAGGCGGAGGCGGGCAAGGGCTGGCACTTCTGCGACCTGTTCTCCGTGTACGGGATGACCGACGAGGAGATGTGGATGGCGGCGGGACGGGCCGTGCAGATCGTCGAGTGGGAGCGGATCAACCGCTTCTGCGGGCGCTGCGGCATCCCCAACGAACCGGTCTCCGGCGAGCGCTCGATGCGCTGTCCACAGTGCCGCTTGCTGCGCTTCCCGCAGCTTTCCCCCGCGATCATCACGCTCATTCACCGGGGCGACGAGGTGCTGCTGGCCCGCAGCCACCGCTTCCCCGAGGGCCTGTACAGCGCCCTCGCGGGGTTCGTGGAGCCGGGCGAGACGGTCGAGGGAGCGCTCCTGCGTGAGGTGGAGGAGGAGGTCGGGCTGCGGGTAAAGAACCTGGAGTACCGGGGCAGCCAGCCGTGGCCGTTCCCCAACTCGCTCATGCTCGGTTTCTTCGCGGAGTACGAGAGCGGCGACATCGTCCTCGAGGACGAGGAGATCGCCGCAGCCGACTGGTTCCCGGTCGACGCGCTGCCGAACATCCCGGGGCCGATCAGCATCGCCAACCGGCTCATCACGTCCTGGGTGGCGCGCCACACCGGGGGCTAACGAGATGCGCTACGCGGCGCTGCTGCTGACGGGCCTCGCGGTGCTGACCGTCACGCTCGCTGTGACGGTGCAGTCGGGGCAGGGGGAGTCGGACCCAGAGCCAGTCACGACCGTCGCGCCTGAGCCGACGGCAGCGACTGCGGCAACCGCGACAGGAGCGGCGAAACGGGAGATGCACCGGGCGGTCATCCCCGGACTCGCGGGCGACTGGACGCCGGAGCGGTGCTCGGCGAACGTTCCCGACCCGTGCCTGCTCCCCATCACGCAGATCACCGTGACGAGCGCCGACGGCGAGTCGTCGGTGACGCTGACGGTCGAGATCGCGAACCGGCCGGACCAGCGCCGCCGGGGCTTGATGTTCCGCGAGTCGATGGACGAGCTGGAGGGAATGCTGTTCGTCTTCTCGAGCGACCGGTACGGCGGCTTCTGGATGCGGAACACGCTCATCCCGCTGGACATCGCCTACCTGGGGGCGGACGGCACCGTGCTGGAGATCGTCCACGGCGTGCCATTGAGCCTCGACGTCCTCACGCCCACGCAGCCGTACCGCTACACGCTGGAGGTCAACACCGGCTGGTTCGAACGCCAGGGGCTCGGCGTCGGCGACGTGGTCGCGATACCGGAGGGGGTGGAGGCGCAGTAGGACCTATCCGGCCGCCTCCATAGCCGACACCAGGCGCGGGAAGAGGGGCTTGATGTTCTTCGAACCGATGGCGTCGAGCTCGTCGTCGGTGAAGCCAGCCTCGTTGACCAGGAACGCGATCGCTTCGTCGACGTCCGCCTGCGAGAAGGCGGGGTAGTCGGTGCCGAAGACGATGTGGTCCGTGTCGGCAACGGTGCGGAGGCTGGGGAAGGCGTTGGGGTGGCAGGTCACGGCGACATCGAAGTACATGCGCCGGAGGTAGGCGAGCGTGCCCCGCGGTGCAGTCGTGGTGAAGGGCTCGGCGCCGTCGGAGCGGGCCACGCGCCCGGCGATGTAGGGGAAGCAGCCGCCGCCGTGGGCGATGACCCAGGTCAGGTTCCCGTAGCGCTCGAGGGCGCCGGAGGCGAGCAGGCTGCCGATCGCGCGCGTCGTCTCGACGGGAAAATCGACGACCGCGGGGGAGAGGTCGGGGATGCCGAGGTGCGACTTCGTCGGGTGGAGGTGGATAACGACGCCACGGTCGTTCATAGCCGCCAGGACAGAGTCGAAGCGCTCGGCGCCGATGAGGTCGGGGCCGACCCCGCTGGGGAGGAGGACGCCGTCCATGCCGAGGTCGTCGAGGGCACGGTCGAGCTCGGCGCGGGCGGCCTCGGGGTCGACGAGGGGGAGGGTGGCGAAAGCGCCGAAGCGGTGGGGCCAGCGCCGGGCGACGCCGGAGAGGTAGTCGTTAGTGGCGCGGTGGAGGGGAACCGCCGCCCCGGGATCGCCGACATCGGCAACGAAGATGGTGGGGGTGAGCACGGCCGCGGCGATGCCGCTGGCGTCCATGGCGGCCATCGCCGTCTCGGGGGTCCAGGCGCCGGCCATGGGAATGCCGACCCGGGTGGCGGCCTCCGCGATCTCGGCTGAGGGCACATGATGGTGTACGTCGATGAAGCCGTCCACGGTGATCCTCCCGGGGGCGTCCTGTGGCCCGCGCCCAATCGTAGGGGAACGCGGCGCAGCGGGCGCGCATGAGTGACGGGCAGCGCTTCTGGTAGCCTTGCCCCTTCGGAGGAACGCGAATGCGCATTGGCGTGATGATCGGCGGGCGGCAGGATCTCGAGGGGTTGCTGGCGCGCACCCTGGAGCTTGAAGCGCAGGGTTTCGACAGCGCCTGGATGCCAAACGTCTTCGGGCTCGACGCCATGAGCGCGTTCACGGTCATCGGGCGCGAGACCGAGCGCATCGAGCTCGGGACGGCGGTCGTCCCCACCTACCCCCGCCACCCCGTAACGATGGCGCAGCAGGCGCTGACGGTGCAGGCAGCCTCGGGGAACCGGTTCGCGCTGGGCATCGGGCTCTCGCACAAGTTCGTGATCGAGGACATGTGGGGGATGTCGTTCGAGCGGCCCGCGCGGCATATGCGCGACTACCTGGAGGCGCTCCTGCCCCTGCTCCGAGGCGAGGAGACGCACATCGAGAACGATAGCTACCGGATCAACGCGACCTACAGCGTTCCCGGCGCCGAGGCGCCGCCGGTGCTGCTGGCGGCGATGGCGCCGCGAATGCTCGCGCTCGCGGGCTCGGTCGCGGACGGCACGAGCCTCTGGATGACGGGACCGGACACGATCGAGGGCTACATCGCGCCGGCGCTGCGGGAGGCCTCGGAGCGAGCGGGGCGGGAGGCGCCGCGCATCGTGGCGGCCTTCCCCATCGCCATCACCGACGACCCCGACGACGCCCGCGAGCGCGTGGGCAAGATGCTGGCCAACTACGGGGGGATTCCCTCCTACCGGGCGATGCTGGATCGGGAGGGGGCGGGCGGTCCGGGGGATGTCGCCATCCTCGGCGACGAACGTGCGGTGGACGAGGCGCTCGACCGGCTGGAGGCGATGGGCGTGAGCGATTTCTCCGCCTCGATCATGCCGGTCGACCCCGAAGCGGAAGGGCGCACCGCGGCCTACCTGGTCGGGCGGATGGGCCGGGCGTAGCGCGCAGCGATGGAATCGAAAGTCGTCGCGAGCTTCGAAGAGGCCGTCGCCGGAGTCGAGGACGGTTCGAGCATCCTCGTGGCGGGCTTCGGCGAACCGGGAACGCCGCACAACCTCATCGCCGCACTCTACGAGCAGGGGGCGTCGGACCTGACGCTGATTGCAAACGGGGCCGGGGGACCGCGCGAGGACGGCATCATCACGACGGGGAACCTGGTGGCGGAGGGGCGTGTGAGCCGCGTCATCCTCGCCTTCACCGCCTCGACGCACCCCTCGCGCCGGACACCCCTTGAGGAGCTGAACGAAGCGGGCGCGATCGAGGCGCAGATCACGCCGCAGGGCACGCTCGCAGAGCGCATCCGGGCGGGCGGCTCGGGTATTCCCGCGTTCTACACTCCCGCGGGGGTGGGGACGGAGGTGGCGGAGGGGAAGGAGCACCGCGAGTTCGGGGGCCAGACGTACGTGCTCGAGGAGGCGATCGTCACCGCCTACGCCCTCATCCGATGCTGGAAGGCGGACACCTTCGGGAACCTCGTATTCCGGCGTTCGCAGCGCAACTTCAACCCGATCATGGCGATGGCGGCCGACTGCACGCTCGTCGAGGCGGAGGAAGTGGTGGAGGTGGGGGAGCTTGACCCGGATCTGATCCACACGCCCGGGATCTTCGTACAGCGGGTCGTGTCCATCCCGGAAGCGGGCGGCATGCTCAACGCGCCGCCACTCGCCATGTTCAGCGGGAGGCCGCGGTCGTGAGTGTCGAGGGGAAGCGGCTGTCTCGTGACCTGATGGCGGCGCGGGTCGCGGCGGAGTTCGAGGACGGCTGGGTCGTGAACCTGGGGGTGGGCATGCCGACGCGCTGCTCCGACTTCGTGCCAGAGGACCGCACCGTCATCCTGCACTCCGAGAACGGCGTCATCGGGTACGGGCGCAACGCGACGGTGGAGGAGGCCACTCCTTATGTCGTGAACGGTGGCGCGCAGCCGGTGCTGCTCACCCCGCTCGCGTCGATCGTGCACCACGCCGACGCGTTCGCGATCATCCGGCGGGGCCTGCTCGACGTGGCCGTCCTGGGGGCCTACGAGGCGGCCGCCAACGGGGACTTCGCAAACTGGCGCATCAGCGGCCGGAAGGGCGGCGGCATCGGCGGGGCGATGGACCTGGCGGTGGGCGCGAAGCAGGTGTTCCTGCTGCTCGAGCACACGACGCGCGACGGGCGCCCGCGCCTGCTCGAACACTGTGCCCTGCCGCTCACGGCAGCGGGCGTGGTCACGCTCGTGATGACGGATCTGGGCCTCTTCGAGCCCGCGGGCGACTCGTTCCGCCTGCGCGAGATCGCGCCCGGGTTCACGGTCGACGAGGTGCAGCAGCTCACGGGCGCGCCGGTCGTGCCGGCGCCCGACGTCTGCGAGGTCACGGTCTAGGTCGCAAGCCAACTGGTCGAGCGGTAGACAGCCCGGCGAAAGCGCGTTCTCATACAGGCAGGCCCCCGTAGCTCAGGGGATAGAGCAGTGGTTTCCTAAACCATGTGCGCAGGTTCGATTCCTGCCGGGGGTATACCGCTCCGGGTCGATGCTCTCGACACCTGTTCAGCGACCGGGGCCCCAGCAAACAACGGTAGCGCTGGTCGTGATGCCACAGGCCTGATTGGAGCCGGCACTCACCTCGGTGAATTGCCCGGGCGGGGGTGTCGCCCGACCCTGCGCGTTCAGTCCCCAGCAGGCGACGGAGTGGTCTGGCCTCACCCCACACGCGTACTTCCGCCCGGCGGTGATGGAGGAGAAGCTCTCCGCGGGCGGTGTGGTCTGCCCAGCGTCGTTGGCCCCCCAGCACTCGACAGACTGGTCGACCCTGATGCCGCAGGTGTAGAGAGGACCGGCGCTGAGTGAGCTGAAGGCGCCCTCGGGCGGCGCAGCCTGACCACGGTCGTTGGCGCCCCAACAGGCGACAGAACCATCGGCCCGTATCCCGCAGGAGTGGTAGTCACCAATACTCACCGCCGTGAACTTGCCGTCCGGGACGGCGCCGTGGCCGAAGCCGGCGGCGCCCCAGCAGCGCAGTGAGCCATCGCTGGTGACCCCGCACGCGTAGTCGAGGCCTGAACTCACCGAGACGAACCGCTCACCCTGCGGCTCACCCCAGGGCCTGCCATCACTGCGCCAGCAGACGACAAAGCGGTCGGTCGTGACGCCGCAAGCGTGGTGCTGCGCCGCGCTCACGGAGACGAATGTCCTGTCGGGTGGACCATCCTCGCGAAAGGACCCCCAGCACGCTACTGCCCCGTTCCCGTGAACCGCGCAGGCTGCCCCCCGGGACGCCAGACTGATGGACGTGACGCCCTCGAGGCTCTTCCAGACGGGATCGTCGCGGAGCCAGGCAGGGAGGGCTATGAGGAAGAAAACGCCAATGGCTATTGCGAACACGGCGAGGGTTACGAGCCATCCCGAGCCCCACTCCCTGTCGCCGATACGGAACCCAAAGCGCACGTAGCTCTCCCGCAGCCTCGTTTGGGGGCAGGCTCCCGCAGACTGGCGCTCAGCGCGACTGCGTCGAGCGCCTCCCTGGTCGACCTCCGCGATCGTTCCCCGGTCAACCGCGAGCTCGCGAGGGCGCTTTGACCGTCCGCGGGGGTTCCCGGGCGCCTCGGCCAAGCTAACCAGTCGGTGCTGCCTTCCGCAACGGCAAAGAGTCCCCGACCGCATTGCAGATTCCCTAGACTCTCGAACTGATGCCATACGCGGCAGGAGGCTGAGCGATGACCAACACGCAAACCACGACGAGTGCGGAAACGATGTCCGCTCTCGACAGGCTGGTCGCCAAGGCGGAGATCTACGACGTCATCATGCGCTACTGTCGCGGAGTCGACCGCAGCGATCCGGAGCTGGTGAAGTCCGTCTACCACGAGGACGGGTACGACGACCACGGGGCCATGTTCCAGGGGCCCGGCTGGGAGTTCTCGAAGTTCTTCGCACCCCGCGAGGACGGTGAGCCGAGCGCTTCTCGGGCGGTTCACTTCATCGGCAACCACTACGTCGAGTTTCAGAGCGCCGACGTGGCCTTCTCGGAAGCGAGCTTCGTGACCTACAGCCACTCACCCGTCGATGAGCACAACGCGAGCCTGTTCACGTTCTGCGGGCGCTACATCGACCGCTTCGAACGACGAGGCGGAGAGTGGAAGGTGGCGCACCGCATCTGTCTGCACGAGTGGAACCGCGTCGAGCAGTTCCCGACCGACCCACCACACTCCCTCCCGGATTTCGCTGCCGCGTTCGTCCAGGCTGCTCGCGCCCCGGACGACCCGACGTACCACTGGGAGTGGCTCGACAGGCCGGGGGCCCGTCCCGGCGCGAACCCCACCGACCCGCCCGTCTTTCCCGGGCGCGGCACGGGGCCCCTCATCGCGAGGGAGTAAGCGCCTGCAGAACGCCCTGCCCGGCTAGCCCGTGGGGACGGGCGCGGGATCCTCGACCTTGCGCACGTTGACCGGAATCGCGCTCATCACGGGGATGCCCGTGATGGGGTCGAAGTCACGCTGCGTGTCGGAGAGGCGACCAGTGTTGGCGCCGAGCTCGCGCACGCGCGCGTCCTCGGTGGGGGCATCGCCCCACGCATGCGCCATCGAGATGACCCCCGAGCGAACGTCGTCAGCGGGTTCGACGACACCGTAGATAGCAGCGCGCGCGGACTCGATCTCGACGAGGTCGCCGGCGGAAAGGCCCAGCTCGGCGATATCCATTGGGTTCATGTAGGCGGGATTGCCCTTGTTCTCGTACTTGCGCATGAGCCGGGGAATGTCGCGGCCCGAGGAGTTATACGATTCGAGCATACGGCGGCTGACAAGGCGGTGGGTGAACTCCTCACCCTCGCGATAGCCGCCGCCCTCGAAGTAGGGCTCGGCGCGCACCTCCGCGAGCTCCGCCATCATCTCGGCGCGGCCAACATCAAGCCGGGGCGAGCCGGGACGCTTGGGCAGCACGCGGATCTCATCGTCCTCAAAGATGTGGCCGTGGGGATACTTCTTCACCTCGTCGAGGGGGATGCGTGAGCCTTCGCACATCCACTCGAGGAGCTGGGAGGTCGTCGGTTTGTTGTCGATGTCGACCTCGCCCCAGCCGGCGCGCAGGGGGATTCGCATGCGGTGGGCGATTCCCCAGAAGAACTCCCACTCCTCGATCACGTCCGAGCCCTCGGGCGGGTCGATGAGCTTGGGGCCGTACTGGGCATAGGGCGCCGGGTAACCTTGGGCGAAGCCGAAGACGCCCGAGAGAGCCTCGTTGGGGAGGGTCGTGTCCTCTCGCTCGAGCGAGAGCTTGGGCGCGATCACGTAATGCGCCAGCTTGGCCGTCGCCGACATCTTGATGTCGAGCGTCACGAGCAGGTCGAGGGCCTGCATGGCCTCGTAGGTGCGGAGCTGGTCGGGCCAGGCAGCCATCGGGTTCGAGCCGATGCAGATGAGCGCGCGGACCTGCCCCTCGCCCGGCGTCAGGATCTCCTCTGCGAGGGCGCTCGTGGGCGGTCCGATGGGGGTGATGGGGAGGTCGCGGATACGCATCCGTTCACGGGCGTCCCAGTCGGTGCTCTCCTCGTAGGCCTGGGCGACGTAGTCCTTCGGCTTGCGCAGCACGGGCGGGTTGGGGACGCGCTCGCCCTCGCGCAGCCAGCGCCCGCAGACGGTATTGATGGAGTTGATGAGGTACTCGGTGATGTTGGCGTGGGGTGAGAAGTCGGGGCCGGTGCCGGACGTGACGGAGCCACGCTTGCCGCTGGCGAAGATGCGCGCGGCGCGCTCGACGAGGGAGGCGGCAACGCCGGCGCGCTCCTCCACGTAGTCGAGGGTGAACGGCTCGACGGCCTCGCGCAGCTCCTCGAGGCCCTGCACGTTCGCGGCGACGAAGTCGCCGTCGACAAGGCCTTCGGTGAGGATCACGCGAAGGATGCCGGCGAGCAGGGTGGGGTCTTCGCCCGGCTTCACCTGCAGGAAAACGTCGGCCTTGTCCGCCGCCTCGGTGCGGCGCGGGTCGATAACGATGAACTGCATCCCGCGCTGTTTCGCCTGGTGGAGCCGCTTCGCGGGGTTGTACTGGGGGATCCCGCCCCACATGGAGATGGTGGGGTTGGCGCCGATGAGCATCCACACGTCGGAGTCGTCGAACATCTGCGGGCCGGCGCCCCAGTTGCCGTGATAGGCGCGGGCGATGGGCTTGGCCGGCTGGTCGATGGTGCCGCCCGAGTAGGTCATGTTCGAGCCGATGCCAGCCATGAAGGCCCCTGTGAACTGGCCGGAGGAGGGGAACGAGAAGCCGTAGGTGCCGCTGAAGGTGGCGACGGCGCGGGGGCCGTGCTCGGCGATGATGGCCTGGAGCTGGTCGGCGACCTCGTCGATGGCCTGCTGGTGGGGGATGTCGTGGTACGTCCCGTCGGGGGCGCGCTTCTGGGAGTGGAGGAGGCGGTCGGGGTGGTAGTGCTGCTCGGGGAGCTGGCGGCCCTTGATGCAGGTGAACCCCTGGTACATCGGGTTCTTCGCATCGCCGCGCACCTTGATGGCGCGGCCGTCCTCGATGTCGACCTCGATCGCGCAGAACGCGTGGCAGAAGCGGCAGAAGGTCTGCTTCGTTTCGACGACCATGGGATCCCCCGGAGCGCGAAGGCGCTGCCGGAACTGTAGCCGAGCACGATCCGCCTCGCCAGCGGGAACGCAGATGCGTTCCCGCCGGCTCAGTGGGGCGAGACTGCGCCTGCTGGCGCGATCCGCCTAGCCCTCGTCCTCGGGAATGAGCTCGCTTTCGCCCCGTATCACGCCGATGCCAATGAACAGCAGAGCGATCGCCGCGACGAAGAGGACGATGTTGCTGACCATGATGAAGGCCTCGGGGTCGACCTCGGCCTGCTGGCCAATGACGACGTTGATGAGACCCGCCACTCCGGCGAGGGCGAAGGCCCAGCAGGCCGCCGCGGTGACGTTCATCGAGCTGAAGCGTCTGGCAAGCCCGATCCCCACCAGGATGCCGCTCACCGACGAAATCGTGACGAAGGCGAAGTGGAGCCCTCCGCTGGCCGCATGCAACACCAGCATGAGTTCCGGCGCTCCCGCGGGATCGGCGAGCGCCTCGGCGTGCTGCGAGACCGCAACGAGCAGGTGCCGCACTCCCATCGTCAGGATGTAAACCCCGTAGTGGAAGAGGTTAACCAGGATCCCGAAGCGCAGCATGGAGTGGCCCAGGCTTCCCGAGGGGCCTTGAAGCCGCCAGAACGAGAACAGGCCGTACGAGATCAACAACGAGCACAGGATGATGACGAACGACACCGCGTGCGTAAGGTTGTCGTTATCGGCATATGCCTTGAGCGTCTCATTGAAGTCGAGCGGGTCGCTCGGGTCGATCAGCCAACCCCCCGGGTAGAGGAGCAGGGCGATGATCATGACGACAAGCCCTAGGACGATGGCTGTCCCGGGCGCCCTTTTTGCGGAGCACAAGCTACTGAGTATGTTCATGGGATCCCCCTTCTGGATGCGCTGTCCCCCGAAGCGCAGGGAGACATTACCCACCACGCCACAGGGCTTTCAACTGTACCTGACAACATACGGAATTGTTATGTTACCCCGGCCCCGCGAACGCCCCCCGGCGCCGGCCGGGAGCGCTAGACTCGCGGCCCCACGACGGGCCAGGGAGGACGTCCATGCAGGCCGAACCGTTCACGATCGCCATCCCCGAGGAGAAGCTGGAGGACCTGCGGGAGCGGCTTGCGCGCATCAACTGGGCGCCTGACTTCGGCAACGAGGGGTGGGCGTACGGGGTGAACGGCGAGTACCTGCGCGAGCTCGCCGACCACTGGCTCAACCACTACGACTGGCGCGCGCACGAGGCGGAGATGAACCGCTTCAACAACTTCCGCGTCGAGATCGAGGGGATGCCGATCCACTTCGTGCACGAACGGGGGAAGGGGCCGAACCCGATCCCCATCATCCTCTCGCACGGCTGGCCCTGGACGTACTGGGACCTCCGCCACGTGATCGGGCCGCTGACCGACCCGGCCGCCCACGGCGGCGACCCCGCGGACTCGTTCGACGTGGTGGTGCCATCGCTGCCGGGCTACGGCTTCTCCACGCCGCTGACGACCCCGGGGATCAACTACTGGCGGACGGCCGACCTGTGGGTGACGCTCATGCGGGAGGTGCTCGGCTACGAGCGCTTCGCGGCGCAGGGCGGGGACTGGGGGGCGCTCGTCACGAGCCAGCTCGGGCACAAGTACGCCGAGCACCTGATCGGCATCCACCTGACGGACGCGATCATGCTGAACATGTTCACGCACGACCGCCCCTGGGTGCTTGGCGACCCGGGCCTGGCCTCGATGCCGCAAGGGGAGGCACGGGCGGCCAACCTGGCGCGCCTCCGCTACTACTCAGCGCACGTGGCCGTGCAGGCGCTCGCCCCACAGACGCTCGCCTTCATGGCGCATGACTCGCCGATCGGGCTCTGCGCCTGGATTCTCGAGCGGCGCCGCAACTGGGGCGACACGAACGGCGACGTGGAGTCGCGCTTCCCCAAGGACGACCTGCTGACGACGATGATGCTGTACTGGGCGACGGACGCCTTCGTGACCTCGGTGCGGTACTACTACGAGGCGGCCTGGAACCAGTGGCAGCCGAGCCACGACCGCACGCCGGTGGTCGAGGCGCCGACGGGAATCACGTTCCACGGGCCGGGGGCGCCGCAGGAACCGAGCGAGCAGCAGCGCGAGTACTGGAACCTGATGCACTGGGACTCGCACCCGGCGGGCGGGCACTTCGCGCCCGCCGAGGAGCCCGAGGCGATCGTGCGCGGCATCCGCGCGACGTTCCGGAACCTGCGCTAGCAGTCGCTAGCTGGCGGCCCAGGCGCGCGCTTCCTCCGACGCGACCCAGTGAAGGGTGTTGTGGAGGAGCCTGCGGAAGCCTTCGCTCTCGTAGCTGCCGGGACCGTCGCCGAGGTGGGTTGCGACGACCGGCGAGTTGCCGCTCTTCTTGGCCCAGACGACGAGGTCGCTGCCCTCGGGATGGGCCCAGCGCTCCTTTTCCTCCGGGGGCGCCATCGGCGGCGGGTTAAAGTTCTCCTGGACCATCGGGTAGTCCGTGCGCATCAGCGGCAGGATGTCAGTCTGGGACTCGAAGATCTTCGAGGTCAGGTACAGCTCGTCCTGCACGACGAAGCCGTCCTCGATGCCTTCAATGACGGGGTGGCCGGCAGCAGCGGGGTCGGGCGTGACTTTGCCTCGGCCATTGCCGCGGGGGTCGGCGCCGCCGCCGCGGTAGCCGGAACCGGGCGTGAGCTCGCCGAACACCTCGCCCTCCGTCAGGAGGAAGGAGGTGCCGCTCACATCGCGCCAGCCGGGCCAGGCGGGCCACTCCACGAGCGCGTGGTTCATCAGCATGAGGCCCTTCCCGCTCTCAAGCAGCGCGGCGATGCTCTGCTGGTACTCCTCGGGCGCGGGTGAGAAGTCGACGCCCCACATGTCGTAGAAGCAGACGGCGTCGTATTCGGCCACGTTCTCGGGGCGCAGGAGCACCTGCGCGGCCGGCTGCTCGACCTGCGTCGTGAGCAACTCGGGGTTGTCGTCGAACATGGAATAGAAGCCGTTGTAGTTAAAGCCGTGGCCCTTGGTCACGACGAGCACTTTCACTGCCATGGGGTTGTTCCTCTCCGGGGTTCTGCCCGCTGGTCGGTTAGCTGGCGGCCCAGGCTCGCGCGTCCTCCGTCGCCACCCAGTGCAGGGCGTTGCTGAGGAGCTTGCGGAACTCGGGGTTTGCGTAACAGTTGGGGCCGTCGCCGATCTGCATGGCGATGACCGGGGAGTTGACGCTCTTCTTGGCCCAGACCACGAGGTTGCTGCCCTCGGGATGGTCCCAACGCGCCTGCTCCTCGGCAGGAGCGAGCGGCGGCGGGTTGAAGTTCTCCTTCACCATCGGGTAGTCGGTGCGCATGAGCGGCAGGATGTCGGGCTGCTCTTCGAAGCGCTTCGAGGTCAGGTAGAGCTCGTCCTCGATCGTGAAGGGCTCGACGCCGTCGAGGACGGCGTGGCCGGCGGCGGCGGGGTCGGCGGAGACGGTGCCGGTCGGGTTGCCGCGGGGATCGACGGCGCCGCCGCGATAGCCGGAGCCGGGGGTCATCTCGCCGAAGACCTCGCCCTCGGTCAGCAGGAACGAGGTGCCGCTGACGTCGCGCCAGCCGGGCCAGGCGGGCCACTGCACGATGGCGTGGTTCATCATGACGATGCCCTTCCCGCTCTGAAGGAGGGCGGCGATGCTCTCCTGGTACTCCTCGGGCGCGGGGACGAAGCTGGCGCCGCCGTCGGGGCTCTCGGTGCCCCACATGTCGTAGAAGCAGACGGCCTCGTACTCGGCCACGTTCTCGGGGCGCAGCATGACCTGCGCGGCCGGCTGCTCGACCTGCGTGGTGAGAAGCTCGGGGTTCTCATCGAACATGGCGTAGAAGCCGTTGTAGTCGAACGGGTGGCCTTTCGTAACGACGAGCACCTTGACGGACATGACTCGCTCCTTTCGGCGGCGTGACTAGCTGGGAATAAGGTCGTAGGCGTCGAGGATTCGCTGGAAGCGGGCCTCGACGGCGGGCTGGGTCTCGGGGTGGCTGACGACGTAGAGGTGATTGCCGCGGATGGCGTTCAGCACCTTCTGAGCGAGGTCCTCGGGCTCAAGCATGTCCTGGGGGACGCTCTCGCCGGGGAGCATCTCGCGGATGGGGTCCTCGGGGCCGCCGTACTCGTCGGGGCGGTTGCGGCCCGCCTCGACGATGCGTGAGCGCACGCCGCCGGGGCAGAGCACGCTCACGCCGATGTTGTGCGGCTCGAGGTCGAGCGCGAGCGCCTCGGAAATGCCGACGACGCCGTACTTGGCGGTCGAGTAGGAAGAGATGCCGGGCGTGGCCGGAGCCACGAGGCCGGCGATGGAGGAGGTGTTCACGATGTGGCCGCCCTCGCCCGCCGCCACCATGCCCGGCAGGAATGCCTGGATGCCATAGATGACACCGTAGAGGTCGACGCCGACGACCCAGTCCCAGTCGTCCTCGGTCATGTCCTGGGCGAGCTTGAAGGTGACGACGCCGGCGTTATTGCAGAGCACGTGGCAGCCGCCGAAGGCGTCGTGCGTCGCGTCGGCAAGCGTCTGCATGGAGGCGCGGTCGGACACGTCGTTCTGGACCGCGATGGCGCGCACGCCGTGCTCCTCGACGGCGGCGACGGTGCCGGCCGCGGCATCCATGTCGACCTCGCCGATGACGACGTTCATGCCTTCCCGGGCAAAGGCGACGGCCAGCGCCCTGCCGATGCCGCCACCTCCCCCGGTGATCACAGCTGTACGACCGCTGAACTCTTCCACTCGGCACCTCCTGGCGGAGCGGCAGTCTACACGCTGGCACCCGTGAATTACGAACGGCAGGAGGCTCGCACAGGGCCTCCCCAAGCTATGATTGCAGGGATGGCCACGCCACAACCCCACCCTTCCCGGAGCGCCACGTGATCCCTCGTTACTCGCGGCCCGAAATGGCCGCCATCTGGAGCGAGCAGGCGAAGTTCGAACGCTGGCTCGAGGTCGAGATCGCCGTCTGCGAAGCGCGTGCCGCCGCGGGCGAGATGCCCGTGGAAGCAGCGAAGCTGATCCGCGCCAACGCCACCTTCGACGTCGACAAGGTGAACGAGTACCTCGCGGTCACGCACCACGACATGACGGCCTTTCTCCAGTCGGTGGCGGACTCGCTCGGGGAGGAGTCGCGTTATGTCCATTTCGGGCTCACGACCAGCGACGTCTGGGACACCGCCACCGCCCTCCAGTTGCGGGCCGCGAGCGACCTGCTCATCGCAGGCGTCGAGCGACTGACCGCAGCCCTCGAGAACCTCGCGCGGAAGCACCGCGACACGCTCTGCCCGGGGCGGACGCACGGCGTCCACGCCGAACCAACGACGTTCGGGCTGAAGGTAGCGGTGTGGGTCGCGGAGATGCGGCGCAACTGCGAGCGCCTCCTGGCCGCCCGCGAGACGATCGCGGTCGGGGCGATCAGCGGGGCAGTGGGGACGCACGCGTCCATCCCTCCCGAGATCGAGGAGGCGACCTGCAAGACGCTCGGACTGGGCGTCGAGCATGCCTCGACGCAGGTCATCCAGCGCGACCGGCACGCGCAGTTCGTGAGCGCGCTCGCGCTCACGGGCGCCTCGCTGGAGAAGTTCGCGACGGAGATCCGGGGGCTGCAGCGCACGGAAGTGCTGGAGGCGGAGGAGCCCTTCGCGGCCGGCCAGACGGGGTCGAGCGCGATGCCGCACAAGCGCAACCCGGAGAAGTGCGAGCGCATCACGGGCCTGGCGCGGGTGCTGCGGGGCTACGCGAACACGGCAATGGAGAACGTGGCCCTCTGGCACGAGCGGGACATCAGCCACTCCTCGACGGAGCGCATCGTCTTCCCCGACGCCTGCCTGGTGCTGGACTACATGCTCGCGCTGTTCACGGATATCGCCGACGACCTGGTGGTGTACCCGGAGCGCATGCGCGAGAACCTCGACGCCTCATACGGGCTGGTGTTCTCGCAGCGCGTGCTGCTAGAGCTCATCGATACGGGGCTGAGCCGGCAGGATGCGTACGGCATTGTGAAACGCAACGCGATGGTTGCGTGGCAGGAACGGGAACCGTTCCTGTCGCTGCTGCTCGCGGACGAGGACGTGTCCTCGCGCCTCGAAGAAGAGCACCTGCGGTCGCTGTTCGATTACGGCTACTACCTGCGCAACGCCGACTCGACGTTCGAGCGGCTCGGCCTGACGTGACCAGCGGACCTGAGCAACAGCTTCCCCAGCAGCAAGAGAAGCCCGGCGTGGGCGAGACGCTGAGCGCGGCCGCCGCGCTTATGCGCGACCACCCGCGAGAGACGATGCTGCCCCTGCTGGCGGTCCAGGCGCCCCTCGTCATTGGCACCATCATCGTGACCTCTCTGCTCTACAACAGCGTGTTCGCCGACGAGGTGTACCCGCGGGGAGGCATCACGGGGGCGAGTGAGGGGAGCGGGCAGGTGTTCGCCCTCGTGGTGGTGGTGGCAATCGCGGTCGTGCTGGGACTGGTGGGCCAGGCGGCAACGATCGTGTCGGTGGCTGCGGTCGCACTCGGGAAACCGGTCTCACTCACCGGGGCGCTGGACCCAGCCTTCACCCGCCTTGGTGGGCTGATCGTGCTCACCATCATCTTCGCGGTCGTCGGCGCTCTCCTCGCGCTCACGATCGTGGGGTTGGCGGTCATCCCGTTCCTGATAGGGCGCTTCGGGATCGCGTACCAGGTGTACCTGATCGAGGAGATCGGACCGATCGAGGCGCTGACACGGAGCTGGCGCACGATGCACGGCAACATGCTGCGCCTGCTGGCGATCGTAATCGTGGGATTTGTGCTGGTTGTGCTGATCGGCCTGCTCGTGCCGGTGAGTCCCGGACCAGAGTCGATGAGCCGGGGCGCACGCATGGTTATCGACGCCTTGATTCAGATTTTGCAGGGCGGCGTGGCAATTCCCCTCACGGCGTTTGCCCATGCCGCGATAACCCTCTATTACCTGCGTATCCGAGAGGAGAACCCATGACCGACGTAGTGCTTCAGACCGATCTGCCAGCCCCCATGAAGCGCGGCAAGATCCGCGACCAATACGACCTCGGCGACACGATGCTCATCATCGCCACGGACCGCATCTCGGCGCTCGACCTGGTGCTGCCGACAGGGGTTCCCCGCAAGGGCGAGGTGCTGACGCAGCTCTCGGCGTGGTGGTTCGAGCGTATTGGCGAGGTGGTGCCGCACCACTTCATCGCGGTGATCGACGCCTCGAACGCGGAAGAGCTCGTGCCCTTCCCTCTCCCGGAAAACTGCTACCGGCGCTCGATGCTGGTGCGGAAGGCGCAGCCGTACAACGCCGAATGCATCATGCGGGGCTACATCTCGGGGTCGGGCTGGCGCGAGTACCAGCGCGACGGCTCGGTCTGCGGGATCACCCTGCCCGAGGGACTGACGGAGTCGGACCGCCTGCCGGAGCCCATCTTCACGCCATCAACGAAGGCGGACGTGGGCCTCCACGACGAGAACATCAGCTACGAGCAACTGGAGGGGATCGTTGGCGGTGAGACAGCGAACGCGATGGCGAAGCGCAGCCGCGCCGTCTACGACTACGGCCACCAGGTGGCGCTGGAGCGGGACGTCATCATCGCCGACACGAAGTTCGAGTTCGGGTTGCGGAACGAGGAGACGATCCTCATCGACGAGGTGCTGACGCCGGACAGCAGCCGCTTCTGGCCGCTCTCGGAGTACAGGCCCGGGGGCTCACAGCCCAGCTTCGACAAGCAGCCGGTGCGGGACTGGCTCGCGGGGACGGGCTGGAAAGACGGCGACCCCGCGCCGGACGTTCCGAACGACGTGGTGGCGGCGACGACAGATCGCTACCTGACGCTGTACCGCACGCTCACGGGCGAGGACCTGCCCGGGTGAGCCGCTTCCTCGCCTCGATCGCGGTGACGCTGAAGCCAACGGTGAACGACCCCGAGGGGCTCACAATCGCGTCGGCGCTGCACAACCTCGGTTTTGCGGGGGTGGCGGGCGTGCGCTCGGGCAAGCTGTTCGAGGTCACGATCGAGGCGGCGAGCGCCGACGAGGCGCGGTCGCTGGCCGAAGACATGTGCGCGCGGCTGCTCGCCAACCCGGTCATCGAGCGGTATCACTGCGAGGTCGCGGAAGAGGAACCGGCCTAGGAACTCCCGACGGACGCCGTGCCGGCAGGCAGGTGGCAGGCGTCGTTGTGGCGGAGCACGATGAGCCGTCCCTCGGGGTCCCGATCGAGCTCGGTGATGCCACAATTCTTCATGGGGAAGCGCACGCGGCGTCCGTCCGTCCTGGCGGCGCCGTGCATACGCATGACCGCGTTGAGCGCGGCCATGATGACGCCGCCATGGGTCACCACGATCGTCCGGCCTTCGAGCGCCATCAGGTCGGCGAGGACTTCGGCGATTCGCGAGTCGAAGCTGGCCCACCCCTCCTCACCGGGGAGAACCTCCCGCGGTGTGTCGCCCCGGTCCACGAGCCAGGACCAGCCCGGGTAGCGCTCAGCCACTTCGGGGACGGTGAGACCGCTCATCTCACCGAAGTCGTACTCCATCAGGCGGTCTTCGGTGGTCACGGGCAGGTCGAGGGCGGAGCCGATGGCTTCGGCGGTCTGGAGGGCGCGGGCGAGCGGGCTGGCGACGATGCGGTCGGCTCCGCCATCGGAGCGGAGCCGCTCGGCGACAGCGTTCGCCTGCACATGGCCGAGGTCGGTCATGGGCTTGTCGAGCTGGCCCTGGATGAGGCCCTCGACGTTGCCTTCGGACTCGCCGTGCCGGACCAGGAGCAGGGTCACTCCGTGAGGCTCCGGTAGAGGGCGGGCAGGCGGCGGGGCAGGGATTCGATATCGCCGACGACCTCGTAGCCCATGTCTTCGCACATCGTCTTCAGGTAGTCGTGGCCGGCGCGGTCGACGGTGAGGGCGAAGGGCGTGATGCCCTCGCGCTTGGCCTCGTTGAGAGCCTGCTTGGTGTCGTGGATGGCGTATTCCTTCTCAGTGCGGTCGCGCCCGTAGCCGTGGTCCTGGGGGCGGCCGTCGCTGAGGAGGACGAGGATGCGCACCTTCGCCTCCGTCTCGCCAAGCTTGTGGATGGCGTGACGGATGGCGGGGCCCATGCGCGTCGAGCGGATGGGGGTGACCTTGTCGATGCGCTTCTTGGTGGTTTCCCCGAACTGCTCGTCGAAATCCTTGAGCACGTAGAACTCGACGTTGTCTCGCCCGTAGCCGCTGAAACCGTAGATGCCGTAGTCGTCGCCTATGGTCTCGAGGGCCGTAATGAGGAGGACGGTCGCCTCTTTCTCGAGGTCGATGATGCGTTTGGGCGGGGCGGCGAGCTCCTGGCGGCGCTTGGTCACCCACCAGCTGAGGTACTTGCGGGGGTCGTCGTCGGAGTCGTCGTACTGCTGGTCGCGGCGCGCGATCTCCTCGTCCGTCGAGGCGGACATGTCCAGGAGGAAGGCGATGGCGACGTCGCGGTCGACCTTGTTGCGGCGCCAGTACACCTTGTCCGAGGGGCTGACACCGGTGCGGATGTCGATCATCCACTCGATGGCGGGGTCGAGCTCGATGTCCTCGCCGTCTGAGAGCTTCTTGATCTTGCGGAAGAGCTCCGGCTTCATCAGCTCGAACTGCTTGCGCGTCTGGGCGACGAGGGCGGCGTACTCCTTGAGGGTATCCTCGTAGAAGTCTTCCTCGCCCTCCTCCAGGTCGGCCTCCTTCACGGCGCACCAGCGGGGCTTGTAGTCCTGCGCGCGGAAGTCCCACTCGTCGTAGTAATAGGTGGTGACGATGGGGGCGAGCGGCTCCTCGCCCTCCTCAGCGCCCGTGCTGAGGTCGCTCAGGGGCTGGTCGGACTGGGCGTCGCTGTCGAGGGTGGGGGTGCCGGCCTCCTTCAGGAGGTTGGAAAGGAACATGCCCGTCGAGTTCTGGAGGTCGCCTTCGAGAAGCGTGTCGAGGTCGATCTCGGCACTCTTCTCCAGCAGCTCCTTGAGCTGCTCCTCGGTGAGCTGGTCGGGCGAGATCTGGCCGGCGTCGCCCAGCTCGGCGTCGTCGCGGAGCTTCATGAGGAGCTGCACGAGCTCGGGCTTGAAGTCGCCGCGGAAGTCGATGTCCTGAGGGCTCTCGTACTCGACGTCGCCCTCCTGAGGCTCGCCCATCTCCATCGAGGCGCCCTCGCCGCCAAGGTCGCTCATGTCGAGTTGCAGCGACTCCTGATCCATGTCGGGGAGGGAGTCCCACTCTTCTTCGCCCTCCTCGCGCTCGTTCTTCACGCTCATGGCGAGCTGGTAGAGGCGCAGGGTCGCCTCGGCCGCGTCCTCGACGGTCGCGCCTTCCTCACCGAGGCGCTGGAGCACGGCGACGCCGTTCGACATGGCGTCCTGCTGGGCTGCGGGCCAGCGCACGGCGTCGACGCCATCGAGGCTGACGCGCACGAGGTTCTCGACGAACGCCTGCCGGAGCGGCAACTCGCTGACCTCGGGGCGGCGGCCGAGCTCCTCACGCTGCATGCGCGTGAGGGCGCGGCGGATGCCGGCGTAGTTGCGCTTGATGGCGGCGTCGATGCGGGCGTCCTCGGCGATCTCGTGGAGGTCGCTGGCGAGAGTGCGATCGGGGAAGAGGTCGAAGAAGCGCTCGATCTCGGTGGCCGGATTCGAGCCGGAGGCCTCGGGGATGGTGGGGCGCATATCCTCGAACAGAGTCGAGGGGCGATCGAAGCCGAAGCTGAAGCTGTCGAACTCGAGGTGGGCCGCCTGGTGGGTGGTGAAGACCTTCACCGAGGCGAAGTTCTCCTCCTTGTTGCGGTAGCGCTCCATCACCTCGGGCAGGTAGATGGTCGTGCCCTCGGTGCTGGCACGCTCCTCATCGACCCAGCCGATGCCCTTCTCGGTGAGGACGGCGGAGGCATGGATGCTGATGTTCGTGCCGGTCAGCGCCTTCGCGTAGAGCCGGAGCACGTCGCCGACCTTGGAGAGCTCGACGCGCGCGGAGAGGGTGTCGAGGATCTCTTCGCCACGGCTGGACTGGAGGCGGAAGTAGGCCTCGCCGCCCTCCTTGCTGGAGGCGAGGATGCCGAGGCCATGGTTCTGCCAGGCAGCCAGCTCGTCGATGCGGACCTTCTCCAGCACATCGGGGGCGTTGCTGATGAAGTCCATGGCCGCGTAGGCGGAGTGGGGCGCGAGCTGCTCGGCGAGCTCGATGACGGGACCGTGGTCGTCCGGCTCGACCTCGCCGAGGGCGTGGGCGGCGTCCTCGAAGTACTGGAAGACGGAGCGGCTGTGGTCGCGGGCGACCTGCGCGGCCAGCGTCAGGTAGCGCTCACGCACGGGGCCGTGGACGCGCTGGATGAGGGGCACACCGCGGTCGAAGTAGAGCCGGGAGTCCGCCCAGCTCGTCTGCGCCAGCTCGACGCCGAAGGTGAGGAACGGCATGCGGTCTCCGCCTTCGAGGCGCCCGAGCACCTCGGGGGCGGAGGTGAGGCAGGCGGCGGCGAGCTCGTAGGAGTGCCGCGCGAGCTCGTCGAGGAACAGCACGAGGCGTCCGGCGTGACTGACGCGGATGGTGCTGAAGAGGTTCGGGCCGGCGTCGTAGAACTGCGCGGCGAGGGAGGAGCTCTTCCAGTTGCCCTTGTAGAGGCGGCGCCCGAAGTCGGCCCACTGCGCGAGGTGGTTCGGGCCGATGTGGGTGAGCGTGTCGGGGGCGCTGCGCAGGAAGGAGACAGCCAGCGGGGCGGACTGCTCCGTGAGGTCGCTGGCTTCGCGAGCGAGCTGCTCGTAGGTGTCCCAGGGGGTGGCCTCGGCAAGCTGGGGGCCGGCCTTGAAGTACTCGGCAGCGGACTCCCAGGAGCGCAGGCTGATCGCCATGAGGTCAAGGCCACCCTGCGACCACGCCTCGAGCTGCGTGGGGGTGAGGCGCGGTTCGAGGGCGCGCAGGCTGCTCTCGTAGGACTCCAGCAAGGGTTCGGGGAACCCGTCGAAGCGGGAGCGGTTGCGGGCGATCAGCCCACCGGCGACGGTCATGAAACACCACCCGAGGCGACCACGCGCGAGGGACGCGCCGGGTCTTCATACTCGTAGAAGTGGACCTCGTCCCCGGCCGTATCCCAGACGGTGCAGGAGAGGCGGTAGTCGTTCCCGGGGTGGCGGGCTTCGCCGACGGAGCCGGGGTTAATGACGAGCGTATCGCCGAAGCGGGCGGCCATGGGGACGTGGGTGTGACCGGTCACGACGACGTCGTGCTCCAGCGCTTCGGTGCGCTGCCAGATGGGGTCGTGGGGGTAGTGGTACTCCCAGCCTCCCCAGGGCGAGCTGTGGGCCATGAGGAAGCGCTTCCCGCCGACCGTTGCGTCGACGGAGTACGGCTGCTCGCGCAGCCACTCAACAAGGTCCTCGCGCACGTGCTCCATGGAGCGGGCGCGGTCGCCGTCGCGGCCGAGGATGATCTCGTCGTGGTTGCCCAGGACCACGCGGGCTTCGCGTTCGCGCAGCAGCTCGACCGTCTCGTTCGACCAGCGGTACTGGTAGACGGTGTCGCCCGCGCAGAGGAGCTCGTCGATGGGGCCCATGCGGTCAAGAGCGCCCTGAAGGCCGGCGACGTTGCCGTGCACGTCGGAGACGATGCCGATCCTCACGCCACCACCTCGCGCGCGCGTCGGGGCCCGCGCTTCCGTGGGTGCTCCGAGCGGGGAGCCGTGGCGATCACTCGAAGATCGATGTCACTACCTCTTCGATGCTGCGCTGGACCTCGAGGTCGTCGGTGAGCGCCCAGGTGACGCCCACCTGGGCCGCGCGCCGCGGCTCGATGCCCCGCTCGATGAGGCGGCCGGCGTAGATGAGGAGGCGCGTGCTGACGCCCTCGCTCAGGCCGTGCTCCTTCAGGTTGCGCACCTTCTCGCCGAGCTTCGCCAGCTCGATGGAGACGGCGAGGTCGACGCCCGACTCGTGCGAGATGATCTCCGCTTCCTGCTCGCGCGTGGGGTAGGTGAACTCGACGGAGATGAAGCGCTGGCGGGTCGAGTGCTTCAGGTCCTTGAGGGCGCTCTGGTAGCCGGGGTTGTAGGAGATGACGAGGAGAAAGCCGTCCGCCGCCTCGACGACCTGACCGAGCTTCTCGATGGGGAGCAGGCGGCGGTAGTCGGTGAGCGGATGGATGAGGACGGTGGTGTCCTTGCGGGCCTCGACCACCTCGTCGAGGTAGCAGATGGCGCCGGTCTTGACGGCGCGGGTGAGGGGGCCGTCGATCCAGCGCGTGCCGTCGGTATCGAGCAGGTAGCGGCCGACGAGGTCGCTGGCGGTGAGGTCCTCGTGGCAGGCAACGGTGACAAAGGGGCGCGGACCCTCGTCGTCGAGGGGCGCTTCTCCACCCTGGGAGATGTGCGTCACGGGCCTGCCGAGGCGCCAGGACATGTACTCGACGAAGCGGGTCTTGCCGCAGCCGGTGGGGCCCTTCAGGAGCACGGGGATACGCTGCTCGAAGGCCGCCTCGAAGAGCTCAATCTCGTCCCCGAGGGGGAGGTAGTAGGGCTCTTCGCGAACGGTGAACTCTTCGGCGGCGAGTACGAGCCCGCCGGGAGCCATGACTTCGGTGGTGGTGGGTGCTTCAGCCAATCGTCTGCCTCTCTGTGCCGGTGCGCGCGCGGAGCGCCTGCCAGGCGCCGCGGATGCTGTCCGCGAGCTCCTCGCGCGTGCCGTTGTTCTCGATGACCACGTCCGCTACGGCGATCCGCTCCTCGTTGGAGAGCTGCGAATCGATGCGGGCGCGAGCTGCAGCCTCGTCGAGGCCGTTTCGCTCGGCTAGCCGGGCCACGGCCCCATCGGCCTCGACGGTGGTGACCCAGATTTCGTCGACCATGTCCTCCCAGCCGGCCTCCAGAAGAACGGCCGCCTCGAGGACGGCGATGCCCGTGCCCGCCACCTCGAGCTGGGACAGCTCCTCGGAGGCGAGGGCGCGGATGCCGGGCCAGACGATGTCGGTGAGGCGCGTCATCATCTCGGGCTTGCCGAAGACCTTGCCGCCGAGCACACGCCGGTCGATGGTGCCATCCTCCGCGACGAGATCGTCGCCGAAGGCGGCAACGACAGCGGCGAAGGTGCCGGTGCCGGGCTCGTAGGTCCGGTGACCGAGGATGTCGGCGTCGATGACGGGGACGCCCTGCTCACGAAAAAAATCCGTGACGGTCGATTTCCCGCTGGCGATGCCGCCAGTCAGGCCGATGGTGTGCACGCGCTCACTCCCGATCGAGGTGGGGACTTTCCCAAACAGTGAGGATACGGGGCCGGGGTAAGGCGGGGCAAACCCCGGGACGTTTCAGGCGGGCACGATCCGGATCTGCGAGCGGGGGGCGGAGCGGTCGCAGGTGGGGCAGTGGTAGACCACGTCGACGCCGTGGCCGCAACGGTGGTCGACGATGCTGAGATCGTGGTCGGTGTGGCGTTCGCCCCAGGTCGAGAGAGCGCCCACTACGACGCCGAGCGAGTGGCCCTTGGCCGTGAGGAGATACTCCGCGCGGGGCGGGTGGTCGCTGTAGAGGCGGCGCTCGACCAGCCCCTCGGCCTCGAGCAGCTTGAGGCGGGAGGAGAGGACGCTGCCCGTGATGCCCTCGACGGAGCGGCGCAGATCGGTGAAACGCGCATCGCCCTTGAGCAGGTCGCGGACGATCAGGAGCGTCCAGCGATCGCCCACGAGATCGAGGGTCGAGGCGACGGGGCAGCGGACGCTTCGCGAGGTCATGGCGCCTCCAGTGGGTTGTGACGAGCTACCGACTTGTATTGTACTATCGAGTACCGGCCCGGGTCGACAAACGGGCCCTGGAGTGCACATGCGCGAGACGACCGAGGCTGTGCTGGCACGAGCGCTGGCCGGCGTGAGCCCCACCCACGACGAGGCTCTCGCCCTTGCCTCCGAGACTGATCTCGCCGCCCTGACGGCGGCGGCGGGCGCCCTTCGCGACCAGGCCCACGACCACGTCATCTCCTACTCGCGCAACATCTTCATTCCGCTGACCAAGCTCTGCCGCGACGTCTGCCACTACTGCACGTTCGCCCAGCCCCCGAAGCGGGGCGAGCGCGCCTACATGAGCATCGACGAGGTGCTGGAGATCGCGCGCGCCGGGGCGGCGGCGGGTTGCACGGAAGCGCTCTTCACGCTCGGGGACAAGCCCGAGCTGCGCTACAAGGTGGCGCGCGAGGAGCTGGCCGCGCTCGGGCACGAGACGACCATCTCCTACCTGGCCGAGGTCGCAGGCATCGTGGCGGAGGAGACCGGGCTGCTGCCCCACGCCAACCCCGGCGTCATGACGCGCGAGGACATCGCGCTCCTGCGGGATGTCTCCGTGTCGCAAGGAATCATGCTCGAGAGCATCTCGCCGCGGCTGCTGCAGAAGGGGCAGGTCCACTACGGCTCGCCCGACAAGGACCCGGCAGCCCGCATCGAGACGATGCGGCTGGCAGGGGAACTGCAGGTGCCGTTCACCTCGGGCATCCTCATCGGCATCGGGGAGACGCGGCAGGAGCGGATCGAGTCGCTCCTGGCCCTGCGCGACGTGCACGAAGCGCACGGGCACATCCAGGAACTGATCATCCAGAACTTCCGGGCCAAGCCCGACACGAAGATGGCGAACGCGCCCGAACCGGACTTCGACGACCTGCTCTGGACGCTCGCGATGGCGCGCATCCTCTTCGGACCGGAGATAGGCGTGCAGGCGCCGCCTAACCTGATGCCGGAGTCGTACGGGAAGCTGGTGGCGGCGGGCCTGAGCGACTGGGGCGGCGTCTCGCCGGTCACGATCGACCATGTGAACCCGGAGGCGCCCTGGCCGCAGCTCGAGGAGCTCCGGCGCCAGACCGAGGCGGCCGGCCACCACCTGGCCGAGCGGCTCGCGGTCTACCCGAGCTACGCGAGGGACAGCGACCGGTGGCAGAGCAAGAAGATGGCGACGCAGGTGCTGCGTTCGATGGACGCGGACGGCTTCGCGCGCGAGGGCGAGTGGGCGCCGGGCGCCGTGCTCGAACCGCCCCCCGGCTACACCTTCCCGCGGGAAGAGCCCGCGACGATGCCCCCCCACTCGCCCGTGCCGGCACTGGTCGCGAAGGCGCGTCGGGGCGAGGAGCTGGCGGAGGGGGAGATCGCGCGGCTGTTCGAGGTGCGCGGCCCGGAGTTCGACTACGTCTGCGCCGCCGCCAACGAGCTGCGGTCGGAGGTCTCGGGCGACATCGTCCGGTACGTGGTCAACCGCAACATCAACTACACGAACATCTGCTACTTCAAGTGCCAGTTCTGCGCGTTCTCGAAGGGGAAGCTGAGCGAGAACCTGCGGGGCAAGCCGTACGACCTCGGACTCGACGAGGTGGTGCGACGCGCCCGCGAGGCGTGGGATCGCGGCGCCACCGAGGTCTGCATGCAGGGCGGGATTCACCCCGACTACACGGGCGAGACTTACCTGCAGATCTGCGAGGCAGTGAAGGAGGCGTTGCCGGACATGCACGTCCACGCCTTCTCCCCGCTGGAGGTGCACCAGGGCGCGGAGACGCTCGGCATACCGGTCAAGGAGTTCCTGGGACGGCTGCAGGCCTCGGGGCTGGGGACGTTGCCGGGCACCGCCGCCGAGATCCTCGACGACGAAGTACGCGACACCCTCTGCCCCGACAAGCTCAGCACGGACCAGTGGCTCGAGGTGGTGGGGGCGGCGCACGAGGTCGGCTTCACGACCACTTCGACGGTGATGTACGGACACATTGACGGGCCGGTGTCGTGGGCGCGGCACCTGCTGCGCCTGCGCGAGCTGCAGGCGCGCACGGGGGGCATCAGCGAGTTCGTGCCGCTGCCGTTCGTGCACATGGAAGCGCCCATCTACCTGAAAGGCCGGGCGCGCAAGGGCCCGACCTGGCGCGAGGCGATCCTGATGCACGCCGTCTCGCGGCTGGCGCTGCACCCGCTGATCACGAACATCCAGGTTTCGTGGGTGAAGATGGGGTCGGCGGGCTCGAAGGCAGCGCTCCTCGCCGGCGCGAACGACATGGGCGGTACGCTCATGAACGAGAGCATCAGCCGAGCGGCGGGCGCGAGCCACGGCCAGGAGATGCCCCCCGAAGCGATGGATGAGCTCATCACGAGCATCGGGCGGCTGCCCCGCCAGCGCACGACCACGTACGGCACGCCGCCAGAGGAGCGCCAGCGCACCTCCTACGGCGCGGACGAGCTCACGCCGATCGTGCTGACGCCAGTCAAGAAGTACGCGCGCTCGCGCTAGACGCTCCCCTTCGGCTCCCAGCGGACGATCCCGAGCTTGCCGGGGTCCTGCCTGAACGCGACCTGATCGTCTTTGACGTCGACGTAGTCGGGGAGGAGGGCGCGGAGCTTCGCCTCCTCGGGGCTGCCCTCGGCTATCCAGAGTTGCTGGCGGAGGAAGCGGAGGACGCCTTCCTCCTCGCCGTAGCCGATGGCTTCGTACTCGGCAAAGGAGACCTCGCAGAGCCGGCCCCGGGCGAGCTGGAGGGCGATGAACTCGGGCAGGGCGGGCAGGGCCTCGCGGGGCTCGCCGTGAACCGCCTCCCAGAAGGGATTGGCGCGCGAGGGCGGGGGCTTGCTCAGCATGACGGCGATGCAGAGCCGGCCCGCGGCTTCCTCCATCGCGTCGAGGAAGGGCCCGAAATCCTCGACGTCGTAGCCGACGTGCGAGATGAGGGCGACATCGGCCTTCGGGGGGTCATCGGCGGGCCAGCGGCTGTCGACGACGCGCACGTTCTCGATGCCGTGTTCGGTCATGAGCTCGGCAAGGACCTCGCGCATGCCCTCTGAGGGCTCGACGGCGATGACCTCGCGGCAGTGGAGGGCGAGGGGGAGCGCGTAACGCCCTCCCCCGGCGCCAATGTCGAGCACGGTGTCGCCGGGTCGCACGAGGCCGCGCAGGGCGTCCACGGTGGAGTCGCCCTCGCGGTGGGGGTCGGCGCGAAACATGGCGGCGATGGGAGCGTAGTAGTCGTCCCGGGGAGGCATGGCTTTGCGACGGTGCTCGACCTGCTCGCGGTTGAGGCGCACGCGGTCGGCCCAGGCGGCGAGGGCGGCGGCGGGGTCGGGGCGGAGGGGGTCGCTCACGTGGGCAGCGTGGCACATCACGCGGGCCCTCGCCAGACGGCCCGTGCGTGCTAGGCTTCCTGTCACAACGCACACGAGGGGCAGTTCCTGTGGCTACCAAGGATCCGCGAGAGCCGTTCACGAGGCTTTCGATCGAAGAGGCGAAGGAGAAGCTCGACAGCGGCGATGCCGTGATGGTCGACGTGCGGGACCCGCACGAGTACGTCGAGGTGCACGCGAAAGGCGTGCGCCTGATTCCCGTGAACACGGTGATGACCGAACTGGACCAGATCCGCGAGTTCGCGGGCGACAAGAAGGAAGTGCTGTTCATCTGCAAGATGGGCGGCCGCAGCGCGCTCGCAGCGGAGTACGCAACAGCCGCCGGACTCGACGAGCTCGAGCTGTTCAACGTCGAGGGCGGCACGGACGCGTGGGCGGAGGCGGGCTTCCCGACAGGGGACTAGTCACACCCCTTTGGCCGCGGTCTTGAGGCCCGTTTGGGCTTCAGATCGCCGCTCATTTGTGCTATACTCAGCTTGGTGCAGTGTGTCCCTGCGCCGTCCCAAATTCTGTACCGGGGGTACCTGTCAGCCGCATGAGCGACGAAACGTTGACCGACCAGACTTCTTCCACCAGCGCCGACGCGATGATCGGCAGCGTCCTCAGCCGCCTGTCCAGCGGTGATTTCGACGAGCGTCGCGACGAGGAGAACGAGCTCTCCGGGAACCAGACGGCGACCCAGGACGACGAAGAGAAGGACGATAAGGATCCCGACGAGAGCGAAGAGGAAGAAGAAGAAACCGTCGCGCTCCTGACCGAGGAGTCCGAGGGGATCGACGATCCCGTGCGCATGTACCTGCGCGAGATCGGGAAGGTCTACCTGCTCACAGCCGACGACGAGAAGCACCTGGCCCGCCAGATGGAGGAAGGCATCCATCTGCGCGACATCGAGAAGGCGTACGTGGATGCATTCGGGCATCCGCCCTCCGCGTCGCGCGTGGCCGTGACGCTGCTCGAGCAGTTCACGGAGCTGCTGCCCATTTACAAGGCCGCCCTCTACTACGTCGACCGCTACGAGAAGGTGATCTCGGGCCAGACGCCGCCTGAGGGCAGCGAAGACGAGTGGCCTCCGAAGGAGCCGAAGTGGCGCGACGCCGAGGGCATCAAGCTGATGCGCAGCAACTACACCGAGGTCATCGGTGACGACCAGTTCCGCGGGCTGATCGACCGGGAGATGGAGCTCCCCTTCCGCACGTACTGCATGAAGCGGCTGCGCAAGGACGAGGAGACGATGCACCATGCGATCGTCTCGCTCTCGATCGTGACCCACATCCTCACGCCCGACCTGTTCTCGCAGATGGCGGAGGAGGCAGGGGGCGAAGACCAGCTGCTGCCGCCCGCCGAGGGACTGATCGAGAAGATCACATCGCTCGAGGACCGGCTGCGGTACCACTTCGACACGATCAAGCACAATGGCGACAAGGCCGAGCGCCGCCTGACGGAGGCGAACCTGCGCCTCGTCGTGTCGGTAGCGAAGAAGTACATCGGGCGAGGCATGTCGCTCCTGGACCTGATCCAGGAGGGGAACATCGGCCTCATCCGCGCCGTCGAGAAGTTCGACTACCGCAAGGGGTACAAGTTCTCGACGTACGCGACGTGGTGGATCCGGCAGGCCATCACCCGCGCCATCGCGGACCAGGCGCGCACCATCCGCATCCCGGTGCACATGGTGGAGACGATCAACAAGCTCGTGCGCGTGAGCCGGCGCCTCGTGCAGGAGTACGGCCGCGAGCCGACGAGCGAGGAGATCGCGCGCGGCATGGTCGAGAGCTCGAAGCAGGACTCGGCGCACCAGTTCTCGCCGGAGCGCATCCGCGAGATCCAGAAGGTCTCACAGGAGCCGGTGTCGCTGGAGACGCCGATCGGCGAGGAAGAGGACAGCCACCTGGGCGACTTCATCCAGGACGAGCGGGCGCTGGCGCCCGCCGACGCCGCCAGCCAGCAGCTGCTTCGCGAGCAGGTCGAGGACGTGCTCGCCACGCTCACCAGCCGGGAGCGCCGCGTGCTCCAGCTCCGCTTCGGGCTGGAGGACGGACGCAGCCGGACGCTGGAGGAGGTCGGGCGCGAGTTCAGCGTGACGCGCGAGCGCATCCGCCAGATCGAGGCGAAGGCGCTGCGCAAGCTGCGGCACCCGAGCCGCAGCCGCAAGCTGAAGGACTACCTGGACTAGACGTCCCGGCCGGGCACCCTTACGTCGACGCCGCCTCCCGCCAGAGGCGGCGTCCTGCTGCCAGCCACAGCATCGGGCCGACGGAGTCGAGGAGCAGCCAGATGACGGGCTGCGCCTGGGCGGAGTCGCCGTAGACCTGCATGAGCCAGGACCAGGCGAGCAGGATTGCGTGCACGCCACCGAGGTAGAAGAGGCCGTTCGCCTCAAGGTAGGCGCGCCAGTTGTTGGCCTCTGGAAGCGCCGCGTCGTGGCGGCGCTTCCAGAGGTATGCGAAGAGCAGGACGAGCAGCGAGCCCGCCATCATGAACGGGTCGTAGGCTTCCCAGTAGGTGAAGTCGGGATCGTGGTCGGGCTGGTAGAAGGGCGTGATGATCAGGTGAACGACCGTCGCGGCCGCCAGCAGCAACAGGTACAGCGCAGCTACGCGCTTCACGACGGCTAGGTTCTGATCAGTCACGGGCCCCAAAGGGCGCATGGGGCTCGCGCCAGAGCTTGATCGCCACCTCGACCGCGAGGATCGGCATGGCGATGTCGATCACGACCCAGAGGAAGGCGACGGGCTCGAATCCTCCCTCTCCCCACTGGCTGGCGAACCAGTTGTTCAGGAAGCCGAGGAGGAGGGCCACGGCAATGTGGAACCGTCCATTGGCGACGAACCTGTCCCAGCTACTGGCATCGTCAGCCAGCGACCTCGTTCCGACGAAGGTAACCAGGACGAGGAGGATGGCGGCGACGGCCATGAACCAGTTCAGGATGTCCCACACGTCGCTGGCGTCCGCCAGGTTCCCCTGGCCCGCATAGAGCGGGGAGATGACGAAATAGGCCCCTACAGCCAGTCCTACGAGGAACAGGTAGATGGCGAAGAGTCGATGGATGGCTGCCATGAGGGGTCCTCCCTGTGAAGCGGGCTAGGCGTTCGCCTCTCGCCAGAAGCGGAGACCAAGAACGACGAACAGGATGGGCAGGGCGGTATCGATGATGTGCCAGACGGTCCAGCTCGCGAGGTTGGCGTTGGAGCTCCACTCAACAGCGAACCAGGCGGGGAAGAAGGCCAGGGCGAGGGCCACGACCGCGTAGAAGAGACCGTTCACCTCGACGTATTCGCGCCAGTGCACGTCGTCACCCGCCGAGGCATCGAATTCGCGCTTGCGGAGGAAAGTGCCAGCCAACGCCAGCAGGATGCCCGCCGCCATGAACCAGTCGAGGGTCCGCCAGACGACGAGGTCGGTGTCATGGTCTTCGTAGAAGGGGAAGATGATGAACTGGACGGCCACCGCAAGGCCGGCCAGGAGCAGGTAGACGGAGACGAGTTGCTTGAGCGCTCCGGGCATCTTTACCTCCCTGTGCGGGAACCGTACCACGCGTATTCAGTCAGCATGCTTACGGACCTCGGGCGGTAGGCTGACGCCGTGCCGGCGTCGCCAAGCGCGGCCCTGAAACTGGAGGAGATATGCCCGATCACCCGGAGCTCACCGGCAGCGAGACCGTGTTCGAGGGGCGGCTGTACGACGTGCGCCTGGACACGCTTCGGTCGCCCGAAGGCCACTCGTTCCGGCGGGAGATGGTCTACCACCCGGGGGCGGTCTGCATGATTCCCGTCGACAGCGACGGCCACCTCCTGCTGGTGGAGCAGTACCGGCACGGGGCTCGCACGCGGCTGCTGGAGATTCCCGCGGGGACGCTCGAGCCGGGCGAGGATCCTGCCGAGACAGCGGCGCGGGAGCTACGCGAGGAGGTGGGGATGCGGGCGGCGCAGGTGGAGTCGCTGGGCGGTTTCTGGATCGCGCCCAGTTACGCGACGGAGTACATCCACCTCTTTCTCTGCACGGACTTCACACCGGACCCGCTGCCCGGCGACGAGGACGAGGACATCGAGGTTGTGCGGCTCACGCGAGAGGAGGCGGTGGCGGCGGTGGACGAGGGGCGCATCATCGACGCGAAGTCGATCGCGGGCATCCTGCGCTGGGACCGGCTCCAGGGGCGCTAAAGGACTCGTTCAGGTTCCCAGGAACAGACCGACCATGATGCCTACGGTCGACACCCAGGCGCCGCCTGCCAGCAGGTAGAGGTTGTTGAAGCGGTTGTCCATCCTCGCCTCGAGGTTCAGAAGGCGCTGGTTCTGCTCCTGAATGGCCCCTCTCAGGGTTCCGTTCTGTTCACGCATCTCCTCGTGCAGGGCCACCTGTCCGGCGGCCATCTCTTCGCGCAGCCCGTCCTGTCCGTCAGCCATCTCCTGACGAAGCGCTCCGCTCTGACGCTCGATCTCCGCACGTAACGACTCGTGGCCCTGTTTCATCTCCTCGCGCCAAGCCGTGTTGCCTCGGTTCATCTCCTCGCGCAGCGCCGCGTCACCTCGGTTCATCTCCTCGCGCAGCCCGGCCTGTCCGTCAGCCATCTCTTCGCGCAGCCCGGCCTGTCCGTCAGCCATCTCTTCGCGCAGCCCGGCCTGTCCGGCGGCCATCTCTTCGCGCAGCCCGGCCTGTCCGGCGGCCATCTCTTCGCGCAGGGAACGGACCTCGGAGTCCACGTGCTCGCGAAGGGAACCAACTTCGGCGCCCACTTGCTGGCGGAGGGCGTCGAACCGGTCGTTCAATTCCTTGTGGTGCTCGTCCTCCGTCTGGCGCAGGGAGGTGACGGCGAGGGCCAGGTCGCCCAGCCGCTGGTCCACCTGTTCATAGGCTCCTTCGAGCCTGCTGAGACGCTCTTCCGTCGTCATGATTGACTACGGCAATGTTATCAGACCGGGAAGACCCTGGTGCAAGGGGCTGGCAAGCGTTTTAGCCGCCAACCTCGCGCCAGTAGCGTTCCAGCGCCTCGATGTGGTCGCGGGGAGTCTCCAGGCCGGCGTTCATGGTGCGCATGGAGACGTATTCGACGCCGGTTTCGCGCCAGCGGTCCACCTCGGCCGCCCAGTTCTCGGGGCCGTCGCCGTAGTTCATCATCGCCTCGAAGCCGAAGCTCCCGGGATCGCGCCCTTCCTCCTGGAGGTAGCCGCGAATGGTCTCGACGGTGTTGCGCGCGTCGGGACTGCCGTTCCCGAAGACGAAGCCATCGCCAATGCGGGCAGCGCGCCTGAAGGCGGGGTCGCTGAAGCCCCCGAACCAGATGGGGATTCGGCGGCCGGGGAGGGGCTTGAGTCCGGCGCGGTCGATCCGGTGCCAGTTCCCGTCGAAATCGACGATGGGCTGGTCCCAGAGCTGGCGCAGCACCTCGACCTGCTCTTCCTGTCTCTTCCCGCGGTTGGTGAAGTCCTCATTGAGTGAGTCGTATTCGACGTAGTTCCAGCCGGTGCCAATGCCCAGCCGCAGACGGCCGCCGGAGAGGATGTCGACCTCCGCCGCCTGCTTGGCGACAAGGGCCGTCTGCCGCTGTGGGAGGATGATGACGCCGGTCACCAGCTCCACGCGCTCGGTGATGGCGGCGAGGTAGCCGAAGAGGACGAACGGCTCGTGGAAAGCCGACTCATGTGTGTAGGGGCCCCACAGCCTTGGCTCTCGTTCGGGAAGGGCGCCGAGCACGTGGTCGTAGGCGAGGATATGGGAGTAGCCGAGCCCCTCGGCGGTCTGGGCGAAGTCGCGGATGACGGACGGGTCCGAGCCGATCTCTGTCTGGGGGAAGATGGCGCCGATCTGCATGGGAAGCTCCCTCTGTCGTGGAAGTGGCGTGAGTCTACGCGAGCCCCATGAGGGCGGCGCGAGGGCAAGCAGCGTTACTCGTGGTCCATCCCGTCAGCGTCCATTTCCTCGTCAGGCATGGACCCGTGGTCCATGCCTCCCTCCTCGCCGAACTCCTGCACGTGGACCGTGATCGTCCTTCGCCCGGCCCTCTCGAACTCGAGGACAACCTCGAAGGTCGTGCCCGGGTCCGGAATCTCCTCCACGCCGAGCACCATGACGTGATAGCCGCCGGGCTGGAGGCTGACGTGGCCTCCGGCGTCGATGGGGATACCGCCCTCGACGGGACGCATCATCGAGCTGCCGCCCTCGGACACAATCTCGTGGACCTGCGTATCGACAGCGATCTCAGCGGAGGCGCCGACGAGCCGGTCACCGGCGCCCGTACTGCGGATGTCGAAGTAGACCGCGCCCACGTCCGTCGTCGTGAACCGGGCGCGGGCGTTGCTGATCTCGATGGAGCCGCCGGCGGCGCCGTCGCCCTCATCATCACCGCAAGCGAGGAGCGTCCCGAGGACCAGGAACGCGAGGGTGACGACCGCAAGCCGCCACCAGGTTGTCGAGAGCACCCTCACGAAGGCTCCTGCCAGCCGTTCTCGGCAAGCAGGGGCAGGTCGTGCTCCATGATCTCACGGAGGCCACCACCCTGGAGGAAGGGGTAGACCATGTGCCCGAGGTTGTCGGGGGTATAGGCGATCAAGAACGTCGCGTGGTTCACGGTGTAGCGCCCATCGCCGATGTCACGTTTCGTGATCTGGGGCATGCCGAGGAAGGTCAGCAGCGATGAGAGCGTGTCGGGTTCGATGGTCAGACCGATGAAGCTGGAGTCGAAGAGGTCGAGCCAGCGGCGGATGGCGGCCGCGTCGTCGCGTTCGGGATCGGTGGTGATGAAGACGACGCGGATGCGTTCGACGAGCTCCGGATCCATGGCCTCCAGCACCTTCGAGAGTTCGAGCAGGTGGGTCGGGCAGATGTCAGGGCAGTGGGTGTAGCCGAGGTAGAGCAGCGTGAGGTAGCCCTCAGTCTCGGCGAGGAAGTCGAAGGGGTCACCGCTCGTGTCAGTCAGGACGATGTCGGGCTTGGGGAGGGGTGGGGTCGCGCGCGCTCCGCGGTAGGCGACCCTGGGGGCCTGGCCGGCGGACGAAGTGGCCGTCGTCGCTTCAGCGCCAGTACCGTCCTCATCGACGGACTTCGGTGGCCCCTGGACCTCGAAGGGAGCCTGGTTGCCGTCCTCGCTGCTACAGGCCACGAGAACGACGGCCAGCAGGGCGACAGCGAGAAGCGTCAGGAGTCGCAAGGCTTCACTTCCTATTGCTCACGGGGCACGAACGGGCGCCACTCGTTGCTGGTGTCGGCGGCATCGAGGCGGCGGCCGACGCGCTCTTCGTGCGAGGCCCACTGCCAGGCGACGATCAGCAGGGCGATCAGGCCCAGCGCCTCACCGGCGATGAACATGATGGCACCGGCAATCTGCTGGTCCAGCAGGGGGCCGGGACCCCAGGCCCGGGGAATGACCGCCAACTGCTCGTAGATGACGTTGTCGGGCTCATGGAAGATCAGGCCGAGAAGGGCATGGATGGGCACGAGCGCGAGCAGGTAGACGAGCCGGACGGGGTAGGACAGGTTCCAGCGGGTGGGGTTCCCACCGATCACCGGCCACCAGTAGTGCAGTCCCGCGAACAGGAAGATGGCGTAGCCGATGAAGTGGAGCGGCGCGCTCTCGAGGCTCGCCTCGAAAGCGGGGGTGATGTACCAGAGGAGGGGGACGGCGGCGAAGAGGAAGACGCCCACGAGCGGGTGCGTAAACGCGCGGAAGGCGCCCGCGTGCAGCACCGGGTAGATCACGCGCCGGCGGCGCTCCTTGCCGGAGGCGATGAGCCAGAGCGTCATGGGCGCGCCCAGGAGGATGAGTGGCGGCGCGATGGTGATGAGGATGAAGTGCTGCACCATGTGCAGGGTCAGGAAGGTGCCGTCGTAGGCGGCGATGGGGCCGAAGACGGTGAACAGCACGAGCGCCAGCCCTCCGAGGTAGGCCGCCACGCGCGCGTTCGACACCAGTTGCCGCGCGTGCGAGGCCTGAGCCCGCTGGCGGGTTCGCAGATACCAGACGGCGGCGAGGGCGATGAGGAAGATAGGGATGGGCTCGATGGCGAAGGTGAAGATCGCCTGCGGAAACTCGGGTGGGGGCACCTCCGCCCAGGTGCAGACCCAGATCCAGCCGGCGCCGCCTCCATCGCCGGCACGCAGCGCGATCGTCGCGACGATGCTCGCGACCAGCCCGCCGATGATGGTCAGGAAGAGCGCCCGGTCGGTCGAGTAGAGGGAGGTGAGAGCCGTCGCCTTCATGGTCGCCATTGCTGCCGGCTCCTGTTCGTCCAGCCTACCTCTTTGTGATTCTTCTCACAATTGCGGTGGGTCTCACCGCGGGGGGCTATCGGCGATAACGCCGGCGGACAGGAGCGCCGTGTACTCGTCTCCACTGTAGCCCAGGAGGTCGCGCAGGATCGCTTCGTTGTCCTGCCCGAGAGTGGGGGCGCCGCCGAAGCGTTCGACGGGCGTCTCGGAGAGGTGGATAGGGAAGCCGGGAAACTCGCGGCGGCCGGCGTCGGGGTGGTCGATGGGCACGATCATGGTGCGGGCGCGCAGGTGAGGGTCGGCGACCATCTCCAGGTTCGAGAGGGCCGGACCAGCGGCAACGCCTGCCCGCTGTAGAACGGCGGCTGCCTCGTGGGCTTCGCGGGAGGAGGTCCAGGCCGCGACCTCGCTATCGATGGCGTCGTGACGACGGCGACGTTCGGCCTCGAACTGAAGGGCCGGGTCGGCAAACGCCGGGCTATCGATGAGCGCTGCCAGTGCCTTCCACGCGTCGTCCGATTGCACCGTGATCGCGACCCAGTTGTCGTCCCCACGGCAGGGGTAGACACCCTGCGGGGCGAACGCGGGGGAGCGGTTGCCGCGCCTCGCGGGAGGCTCGCCACCGGTGGAGGCCGCGACGACGAACTCGCCGCCGATGGAGACGTACGACTCAAGCTGCGAGAGATTCACGTAGACGGGTCCGCCTGTGCGATCGCGCTCGCGGAGGGCGTCGAGGACCGCGAAGGTCCCCGTGAGGCCGCCGATGCCGTCGGGGAAGGCGGCGCCCTGCTTCACGGGGCCGCCTCCCGCGTAGCCGGTTGTCGCGGCAAGGCCCGAGTGTGCCTCGAGGATCGGCCCCCAGGAGCCGCGATCGCGATACGGCCCCGTCGAGCCGTAGCCCGACATGGAGATACGAACGATGCGGGGGTTGATGGCGGCGACCGTCTCGAAGTCGTAGCCGAGACGGTCGAGCGCGCGAGGACGGTAGTTGTCGAGAAGGACGTCGGCCTCGGCGAGGAGGCGACGGAGGACCTCGCGCCCGGCCTCAGTCTGCAGGTCCAGGGCGAGGGAGCGCTTGTTGCGCTGCATCTTGTTGAAGGGGCCATTGCGGTTCCAGGGGCGCTCGCCGGGGTCGGCGTCGGGGAAGATGCCGGCGCGATACGCCGGAGGGGGCAGCTCCCCCCAGCGCCAGCCTTCCGGGGCGCGCATGGGCGAGCCATCGGGCCGGAGCCCGTTGCCGCGGGCGCCAGGGTGCTCGACGCGGATGACATCGGCGCCGAGGTCGGCACAGAAGCGCGCGGCGAGCGGTCCCGCCCAGGCGATCGAGAGCTCGACGACGCGCACACCCTCCAGTGGCAGGGGAGGGGGAACGGGAGCGGTCGATGACGTGAGGGAGGAGGCAGAAGATTCTTCCCGGGACAGGTCGGCGAGCACCGTCTCCGTGTTTTCGCCGACTTCGGGGGCGCGGGGGCGGCCGTTTCCGACGGCCGGGCCGCGCACGGGGAGAGAGGGCGCGACGACCCCCTCGCCGAGTTGGGGCAGCGGTTGCCAGAAGCCGCGATCGGCGAGTTGCTCGTCGTCCTGGACGCTGAGCACATCGAGAACAGGACTCGTAGGGACGTTGCACTCCTGCAGCCGCTCGACGATCTCGCTCCGGGGACGCTCCAGGAGCCACGGCAGGATGATGGCGTCGAGTTCGCCGGAGTTGTCGAAGCGGTCGCCGCCGGTGGCGAAGCGCTCGTCGTCGAGGAGCTCCGGCATCTCCAGCGCGAGGCAGAACCCCTCCCACTGGGCCGGGCTCGAGACGGCGATGCAGACAGCGCCGTCCCTGCAGGGGAGGATGCCGAGGGGATGGAACGACTCGGCGTGGCGGTTCCCGGAGCGGCGCTTGCGCACGCCCTGGTGCGTCGCGAGGACGATGCTCCACTGGTGGAGGGCGGTCATCGCGTCCATGGCGGCGACATCGACGAGCTGGCCGAGACCACTGTGTTCGGCGCTCCGGAGGGCCGCCATCGCCCCGACGGAAGCAGTGAGGCCGTTGACGTAGGCGCACCAGGGACCGCCGGCCTGCAAGGGTTCGCGATCGGGGTCGCCGGTGATGGCGGCGTAGCCGCTCATCGCCCAGTCGACGAGGTCGGATGAGCGGCGGTCCGCGTACGGCCCGGTCAGTCCGAAGGGGCTGCAGACGACGGCGACGAGGCGCGGACTCAGGGTGCGGAAGCGCTCCATACGCGCCGCGACGACGCCGGGCGTCCTGCCTGCCTCGACGTCGACCTCGTCGATGACGATGTCGGCGTTCGCGACGAGGCGGTCGAGGTCGTCACCGGCGAGGACGGCGGAGCGCTTGTACATGCCGAGGTACTCGAAGAGGGCCGAGCGCCCGTCGGGGAGGAGCGGGTGGGCGGAACGGAGGGGGCTGCCGGCGTCGGTCTCGCAGGTCACGACATCCGCGCCGGCGCCCGCGAGGAGCCGCCCGCAGTACGCGGAGGCGACACCGCCTCCCAGCTCAACTACGGTGACGCCGTCCGCCACGTGGTCAGGGGCGGACGGGGCCCTTGGGCCCGAGGTTGCGCCGCAGGGTCTCCTGGGCGCTCTCGATGAAGCGGCAGATGATGGGGCGCGTCTCGCGCGGGTCGATGATGTCGAGTACTTCGAATGCCTCGGCCACTTTGAAGGGTGAGCGCCCCTGCAACAGTCGCTCCTCGATCTCGGCCCGCCGGGCCTCGGGGTCGTCGGCGTTCTCGATCTCGCGACGATAGGCGGCTGCGACGCCTCCCTCGATCGGGATCGAGCCCCACTCGCCGGAGGGCCAGCCGAAACGCATCTTGAGGGCACCGGGACCGCCCAGGCAGGAGGCGGCATCGCCGGCCATGCCGTACGACTTGCGCACCTGGATCGCGATCGAGGGGATGGTCGCAGTCGACCCTGCAACGACCGCGCGCATCCCGGCCCGCATGACGCCCTCACGCTCGGAGCGGGAGCCAATCATGAAGCCGGGCACATCGACAAACAGCACGACGGGGATGCTGAAGGTGTTGCAGAGGTCGACGAAGTGGGTCTGCTTGTCGGCGGAGTCGGCGGTCATGGCGCCGGCGTAGACCTTGGGATCGTTGGCGATGACGCCGACGGGGTAGCCGTCGAAGCGGGCGAAGCCGGTGATGAGGCTTCGGCCGAAAGAGCGGCGCATCTCGAAGAACTCGCCGCCGTCCACGACGAGCCCGATGAGCTGGCGCATGTCGTACCAGCGCGTGCGGTCGCGGGGAACGATGGAAAGGAGGGCTTCTTCGCGCCGGCCGGCGGGGTCGCCGGTGGATGCGCGCGGCGGCATCTCCCAGACGTTCTGGGGCATGTAGCTGAGGAAGGCGCGTATCTGGCGGAAGGCGTCCTCCTCGTCCTCCGCCTCGTTGTCGACAACGCCGCTGGTGCGCACGTGAACGCCGACCCCACCAAGCTCTTCCTTGGACAGATCCTCACCGATGGCCCGCTTCACGACGGGCGGTCCGGCGGCGAAGACCTGTCCCTGTCCTCGCACCATGACACTGAAGTGCGAGAGCACGGCCCGTCCGGCGACGTGCCCGGCGGAGGGGCCGACGATCGCGGAGCAGACGGGCACCTTCGAGAGCAACTCGGCGTCGCGCGCCCACTGGTTGCCATCGGGGAGGTGCATGCGGCCGGCGTCGTCATAGCTGCGAGCGGAGGCGCCGGCGCCGTCGGCGAACTGGATGAGGGGGATGCGGCGCTGGAGGGCGGCGGGCTGGAGCCAGCGTCCCGGCCCCTTGCCGCCTCCGCCAGAACCGCCGCGCACCGTGAAGTCCTCGCCGCCGACTGCGACCTCGCGCCCATCGACGGTGCCGAGGCCCAGCACGTAGCCGGCGGGGATGAAGTCGGTCAGGCGGCCGTCGGGGTCATAGGCGCCCGTCCCGGCCATGCCCCCGACCTCGAAGAACGAGCCGGGGTCGAGGAAGCCGTCGATGCGTTCGCGAATGGTGAGCTTGCCCTGCGCCCGCTGACGCGCGACGCGCTCTTGGCCGCCCATGCGGCCGGCCAGTTCGCGCCGCCGGTCTATCTCTTCGACGGAATCAGACCAGGACGCGGATGCGTCCTTGCGGGACTCGGCATCGGTGGCCATCGTCACCTCCCCGAACGGTCTTTTCGGGCGTTCGAACCACCCGCAGTGTACGCCGCATGCCAGCGACGGAATCGCGGGGCGACGGCTTACGTGGTAGAACGCATCCGGCACCACAACGGCTGCGGAGATCTGACATGGACATCAATGGACTGAGCGCGATCGTGACGGGCGGGGGTTCGGGACTCGGGGAGGCGACCGCGCGGGAGCTGCATGCGCACGGCGCGAAGGTCGCGATTCTCGACCTGGGGAGTTCGAACGGCGCGGAAGTAGCGGCGAGCCTCGGCGGGATCTTCACCGAGGCGGACGTGACGAGTGACGAGCAGGTCACGCAGGCGGTGGCGGACGCGGCAGCCGCGCACGGCGGGGTGCATATCCTCATCAACTGCGCCGGGATCGCGACGGCAGAGCGCACTGTGGGGCGGGAGGGTCCGGCGGACCTGGCACTGTTCACGCGTACGGTGAACATCAACCTGATCGGAACCTTCAACGCGATCCGGGTGGCGGCGACGGAGATGGTCAAGAACGACCCGACCGAGGACGGCGAGCGGGGCGTCATCATCAACACGGCCTCGGTGGCGGCGTTCGAGGGGCAGATCGGGCAGGCGGCCTACTCTGCCTCGAAGGGCGGCGTGGTCGGTATGACCCTTCCAATCGCGCGCGATCTCGCGCGCAACGGCGTTCGCAACAACACCATCGCGCCGGGCCTCTTCCTGACGCCGATGCTGCTGGGCCTGCCGGACGAAGCGCGTGAGGCGCTGGGCAACATCACGCCCTTCCCCACGCGTCTGGGAAAGCCAGAGGAATACGCACAGCTGGCCTGCTCGATCATCGAGAACCCGATGATCAACGGGGAGACGATCCGGCTGGACGGGGCGCTGCGGCTGGCGCCGCGGTAGGCCTTACCGCCTCCGGAGGCGGACGACGGGGATCTGGCGGGGGTTGGCTCGTTCCTGGTATTCGGTGTAGGGCGGGTAGGCGGCCGCAGCGATCGCCCAGAGCCGGTCGCGATCCTCGCCCTCGACGACCTCGGCGGTGACGGGTATGCGGCGGGTGTTCACACGGAGCCAGGCCTGGGGGTTCGCCACCAGGTTGGGGAACCACGCGGGGTGTGCGGGCGCGCCGCCTTTCGAGCCGATGAGCACGAAGTCACGGCCGTCGCGGAAGAAGAAGAGGGGCACGGAGCGGAGGTCGCCGCTCGCCCGGCCGATGGTCGTGAGCATAGCCGTGGGGACATAGGGGACGCCGCTCTGGCGGCTGATGTGCCAGCTGACGACGGACAAGCCGAGGAACCGTACAAGGAAGTTCTCGACCGGTCGCAGGAGGTTGAGGCGCGTCAAAACGTTGAAAAGCACAGGTCAGGCCTCCGGGAACGGAGCGGGCGGCCCGAAAGCCGCCCGCTGGTGCTGGTTGCCTTGCGGCCGGGTCAGTTGGCGGCGGAAGCTTCCTTGCGGGCGCCGCCGCCGGGCCTCGGGGCTGCGCCCTCACCCTGGTAGATGCCGGCACCGCTGACCTCGCGCCAGTGCGTGTGCGCGAGCGTGTGCATGATGAACACGGCCTGCTGGGCCGTCCACAGACCCTGCGCGTCCTGCGTCTGGTTGACCGCTTCCTTCGTGATCTTCAGGCCGAAGGACGGCTTCTCCGCGATCTTCCGCGCCAGGTCCTCGACGTACTCGCTGAGCTCGTCGCGGGGCACGACCTCGTTCACCATGCCTGCCTCGTAGGCGCGCTGGGCGCTCACCCAGTCGCCCGTGTAGAGCATCTGGCGGGCGAGTCGATGGCCGAACTCCCATGGATGGGCGAAATACTCGACACCGGGGATGCCCCACGCGACGACGAGGTCGCGGAACTCGGCATCGTCGGAGGCGATGATGATGTCGCAGACCCAGGCCAGCATGAGGCCGCCGGCGATCGTTTTGCCGTGGACCTCGGCGATCATCGGCTTGGGGAGGTTGCGCCAGCGGCGGCACATCTGGAGGTAGATCTCCTCCTCCTTGGCCATCGCGCCCTCGGCGCCTTCCAGGTCGAAGTTGGCCCACGTGCCGACGGGGCGGACATCGTTGAAGCCGAGCCCCGTGCCACCGCGCATGTCGTGGCCGGAATTGAAGTGGGGCCCCTCGCCGCTCAGGATGATGACCTTCACCTGGTCATCCTGGTTGGCATGGTCGAAAGCGTCGTTCAGGTCGCGCGTAAGCCGCAGGTCCTGGGCGTTGCGGGCCTCGGGACGGTTCATGCGGACGCGCACGATCTCGGGCGTCAGGTTCTCGTAGAGAACGGTCTGGTACTCAGGCATGGAGAGTCAGCCTCCCATAAAGGTGGGCTGAGTATACGCGCCTCGAATACGAGCCGGAGCGGGGGCAGCTCAGATGGTCTCCTCCGACTCGCCGACGTCGGTGGCATCGCCGCCGCCGACCTCCTCGCCGACGGCGCGGATTGCGGCGAAATCGGCGCGGAAGGCGTTGTGCACGGCGCGGGTCTCCGTGCAGTGCAGCACGAAGCGGGCCCCTTCGCGCAGCCACTTCTGCGAGAGTTCGGCTGTCTGGTGGTGGATCAGCACGGGGACATTGCGGGCCTGGCAGGTTGCGATGATGGTGCGCAGCGCGGCCTCATAGTCGGGGTGGTCGTACTGGTCGGGAATACCGAGGGAGATGCTGAGGTCATTGGGGCCGACGAAGATGGCGTCGACGCCGTCGATCGCGACGATGTCCTCGAGGGCCTCCATGGCGGGCACGCTCTCGATGCCGACGATGCAGACGCTGTTGCGGTTGCGCCGCTCGAGGTACTCGCGGGAGGCGTCGCTCGGGAACTCACCCTGCTCGACGACACGGCGTACGAGTTCGCCCTTGAGGGGACGCCACTTGGTCGCGCCCACGACCTCGCGGACCTCGTCGGGGGTCTCGCAGTAGGGCGCAAGGATGCCCTGGGCGCCGGCGTCGAGCGCCATTGTTATGTAGTGGGAACTGGGGATGGGGACGCGGACGATGGGGACGACGTCGACACTCGTGAGCCCCGAGAGGAGGTCGGCGATCTCGCTGCGGCCGCGGGGGGCGTGCTCGCTGTCGATGATGACGTAGTCGAGGCCGAGGCCGGCGATAGTCGTGGCCCAGCGCGGGTTGCGGGCGGCGGAGAGCATCGTCCCGTAGACGATGCCTCCGGCGCGGGTCTTCGCCTTCAGCTCTGCACCGTTCATTCGTGGCCTCCCGGGGTCGTGGTCGCCTAGGGATACGAGGTCGGCGGGGGGAAGGCAAGGCGTGCCCGCAAGGTTCGCGCGTCCTAGGATGCCGGGCTGGAGGGAACCCATGACCGATCTGCCAGTTCCGATGACCGCCGAGGACTTCACGCCGGACTGGCTGACCGATGCCCTCCGCTCCAGCGGGACGCTTGGGGACGAACGTGTAACCGCCATCGAGGCGACTCCGGTGGGCGAGGGAGCGGGCTTCCTCGGGTCCCTCGCGCGGCTTGCGCTCACCTACGACCGGCCACGCGCGGGGGCGCCCACCACCGTGGTGGCGAAGTTCCCCGCTCTCGTGGAGATGAACCGGGAACTCGCGCTCCAGTACCAGGTGTACGAACGGGAAGCGCGCTTCTTCAACGAGATCAAGCGCACCATCACGGCGATGCCGACGCCGGAGGCGTACTACGCCGACATCGACGAGGCGACGGGCAACGGCGTCATCCTGCTCGAGGACCTCGACGGGAAGCTCCGCGTGGGCGACCAGCTCGCAGGCTCCTCGCTGAAAGAGGCAGAGCAGCTCATGACTCAGATCGCGGACCTTCACGCGACCTGGTGGGACCGGGCGGACGAGGACACCATCGCGTGGGTGCCCGCGTTCGACGGGCCGGTGTGGGCGATGACGGCGCAGACGCTGCCAAGCCTCTGGCCCACCTACCAGGAGCTTTCCTCGCACCTCCTGCTGCCGGGCATGGCGGAGATTATCGAGCGCACCTGGGACGGACTGATCTGGCTGGGACAGCAGCTCAGCCGGGGGCCAATGACGCTCGTCCACGGCGACTACCGGCTCGACAACATGTTCTTCCCGGAGCGCGAGGGAGACCCCATCACGATCATCGACTGGCAGCTGATGTCGCGCGGGCGCGGCCCGTACGACGTCGCCTACTTCATGAGCCAGAGCATCGACGTGGAACTGCGCCGCGCGCACGAGCGAGCGCTGGTGAAGCGGTACCACGACGGCCTGGTGGCCGGCGGCGTGCGTGACTACTCGTTCGACGACTGCTTCGAGGACTACCGCACGGCCGCGCTCTGGTGCGTGATGTACCCGGTCGCGATGGGCGGGGGCATGGCCAACAACGACCGCGCCGTGGAGATCGCGGCGGAGGTCTCGAAGCGATCGTTCAACACCATCCTCGACCTGGACGCGGCCTCGCTGCTTCCGAGCTAGCCAAACCGCGAACCCCGAGCCACCACCCGCGACCGAGAGAGGAGCCTGCCCCATGAGTGACCTGCCTATCCCCCTGTCCGCCGAGGACTTCACCCCGGACTGGTTGACCGCCGCCCTGCGTTCAAACGGGACGATCGAGGACGAGCGGGTGGTCGCCGTGGAGGCGAGTCCCATGGGCGAGGAGTTCGGTTTCCTGGGGTCGCTCGTGCGGCTGTCGCTGACCTACGACCAGCCCCGGGCGGGCGCACCGGCGACGCTGATCGCGAAGTTCGCGGCGGGCGCGGAGATGAACCGCGCGTTCGCTCGCCAGTACGGGATCTATGTCACCGAGGCGCGCTTCTTCCAGGACCTGCAACCCTCCCTGACCGCGATGCCGACCGTCCGCGCGTTCTACACCGCGCACGACTCCGCGGCGGGGGACGGCGTGACGATCCTCGAGGACCTGCAGGGGAAGCTCCGGATCGGGGACCAGATGGTGTCACCCCCGCATGCCGAGGCGCTGAAGATCGTCGAGCAGTCGGCGGGCCTGCACGCGACCTGGTGGGGGAAGGCGGACACAGACGAGCTGGGCTGGATCCCGAAGACGGACGGCCCTGTGTGGGCGATGGCGCCGGCGACCCTGCAGGGCTTCTGGCCGGTGTACCAGCAGAACTTCGGGCACCTGCTTACGCCCGACCTGGTCTCGGCGGTGGAGCGGACGTGGGCGCAGATGGACTGGGTCTTCAAGCGCTTCGCGACGCCGCCGATCACGGTCATCCACGGGGACTACCGGCTCGACAACATGTTCTTCCCGGAGCGCGAGGGCGACCCCATCACCGTCATCGACTTCCAGCTGATGGCGCGTGGTCGCGGTCCGTACGACATTGCCTACTTCGCCAGCCAGAGCCTGGACGTGGAGCAGCGCCGGGCGACCGAGCGCGAGCTCGTGCGCCACTACCACGACACGCTCGTAGCGGCGGGCGTGCGGGACTACACGTTCGACGACTGTTTCGAGGACTACCGGCTGGCAACGCTGTGGTGCGCGGTCTACCCGATCGGGATGGGCGGGGGGCTCGCCGGGGACAGCCAGCGGCACCTCGACCTGGCGACGGAGGTCTCGCGCCGCTGCTTCACGGCGATCGCGGACCTGGACGCCGTCTCGACCCTGCCGAACTGAGTCAGGCGCCGGCTGCTTCGAGCGCCCCTTCGATTTCGCCCAGGTGGGCCTCGACGTGCATGGTCATCGACATCAGCACGAGGTCCGACATCTGGATCTCGTTGGGCATGATGGGGAGCTTGACGGGCCGCGCGAGCGTCTCGTCGTCGAGACCACCGATGCCACTGACCGCCTCTTCGTAGGCGGCGTGCATCTCGTCGAGGATCTCGGCGGCGGACATGCCGGCGCGTTCGGCTATCTGCTGGGCATTCATCGCCTCGCCCTCGTCGGCGGGCGGCGCTTCGGCACCGGACTCGGCCATGGCGGTCACCATCTCGATGAGGGGGAGGGGATTGGCGCGAGCGGCGAGGTGACTGAGGGCGTCGCGGACGTTCCAGTCCCCTTCGGCGAGGGGAGCCACTGGGGCGGCGATGATGCGCTCGCGGAGCGCCTCGCCGCGGGCATCGGCGTTGCGGATGGCCTGGACGATGGCTTCGCGGGTGGCCATGGAAGACTCCTCACGTATCAATGTATCGGACGATGCCCGCATTCTGAGGGCTGGGCGGAAGGGACGCCACAGCTTCGGTTGACGACGCCCCGACCGGTCAAGAGAATCGCGCGATGCCTCATCCCGACCGCATCGCCATCGTCGGCGCCTCCCTGGGCGGCCTTCGCACCGCGCAGGCCCTGCGCGGGCGGGGCAAGTTCGAAGGGACGCTCACCCTCATCGGGGCCGAGCCCCACTACCCCTACGACCGGCCACCCCTCTCGAAGCAGGTGCTGGCAGGCGAGTGGGGTCCGGAACGCACCCTCCTCGACCCGCCGGATAAGGTCGACGAGCTCGGGCTGGACCTGCGGCTCGGCGCGCGGGCCGAGGGACTCGACCTGGAGGCGCGCGAGGTCGCGCTGAGCGACGGCGCGCGCGTCGCATTCGACTCGCTCATCATCGCGACGGGCGCGACGCCGCGGACACTCCCCAACACGCCGGACCTCGCCGGGATCTACACGCTCCGCACCATCGACGACTCGATGCGAATCCGGGCCGAGCTGGCAAAGGAGCCGCGGGTGGCAGTGGTAGGAGCGGGGTTCATCGGCGCGGAGGTGGCCGCCGTAGCCCGCAGCGCCGGCCTCGAGGTGACGCTCATCGAAGCGCTGCCGGCGCCGCTGGCGCAGGCGGCGGGCGTGGAGGTGGGGGAGGCGTGCGCGGCGATGCACCGCAGCCACGGCGTCGACGTGCGCTGCGACACGCTCGTGGCCGGTTTCGAAGGGAGCGAGCGCGTCGAGCGGGTAGTGCTCGCGGACGGCTCGACGGTCGAGGCGGACCTCGTCGTGGTCGGCATCGGGGTGGCGCCAGAGACGCGCTGGCTGGAAGGCTCGGGGCTGGAGCTGCGCGACGGCGTCGTCTGCGACGCCACCTGCGCCGCGGCGCCGGGCGTCTACGCGGTCGGGGACGTCTGCCGCTGGTACAACCCGATCTTCGAGGAAGAGATGCGGGTGGAGCACTGGACGAACGTGATCCACCAGAGCCGCCATGTCGCGCGCAACCTGTTGGCGGAACCGGGCGCGGCGCGGCCGTTCGCGTCGGTGCCGTACGTCTGGTCGGACCAGTACGACGCGAGCATCCAGTCGCTGGGGCACCCGACCGCCGACGACGAGGTCGAAGTGCTGCACGGCTCGCTGGAGAGTCTCGAGTTCGTGGCCGGCTACCAGCGGAACGGGATCATCGTGGGCGGCCTGACCTTCAACATGCCGCAGCAGCTCTCGTCGTACCGCCCCCTCATCGAGCAGCGCACGCCGTGGCACGCCGTGCTCGAGCACGCCCGTTCGATGGGCTAGGAAGCTCCCCGACCGCGCGCGTATCATCGCCGCGCCACCGGGAGGCCGGGCATGGACCTCGCAGAGCTCTCCGAACGCCTCGTGCCGTTCTGCCGCGAGCACCTTGGCGACCCCGACGTAGTCGTCTCGGACGTCGAGACGATGCCGGGGCACGCGGGCTTCTCTTTCGGGTTCACGGCGACGGCCAACGGGGAGTCCAGCTCCTACGTGCTGCGCGTGCCACCGCCCAACGTGCGCCGCGTGGGCACGGCCGACGTGATCCGGCAGGCGCGAGTCGTGCACGCACTTCGCGGTACCGACGTGCCCGTGGTGGACGTGATCTGGTCGGGCGAGGACGAGCGCTGGTTCGGGTCTCCCTACTTCATCGTGAACAAGCTCGAGGGCGACGTGCTGCGCAGCGACTGGGGCTGGGATATGCCGGCGGAGGAGATGCGGCCCGTCGCCTTTCAGGCGATGCGTGCGCTGGCCTCGCTGCACCTGCTTGACTGGCAGGAGTACGTGCCCGACGACGGCCCACCGCTCGAGCTGGAGCCGGACGTGACGCGCTGGGATCGCTTCTATGAGCGCTCCGGCGACATGGATCTGGTGGCGCTCGCGCCGGACGTGCGGGAGAAGCTGCTGGAGCGGCTGCCGGGCACGCCCCGGATCGGCATCTTCCACGGGGACTTCCAGTGGTCGAACGTGTTCTACAGCTTCGACGGGACGCTGCAGGCGGTCATCGACTGGGAGCTGTGGGGCGTGGGGGCGACGCTGAACGACCTCGGCTGGGTGATCACGTTCGCGGACGCGGCGGCGTGGAAGCACGGCCTCCGGCACGCGCTGCCTTCGCCCGACGACCTCATCGCCGAGTACGTCGACACGTACGGCAGCGACCCGGGCGACATCGCCTGGTACCGGGCGCTGGCGGCCTACAAGTTCGGGATCATCAGCGGCTTCAACCTGTACCTGCACCGCAGTGGCAAGCGCCCGGACGAGTCGTGGGAGGACACGGCGCTCTCGGTCCCCTTCCTCATGCGGCGCGCCCTCGAACTGCTCGACGGGGAATAGGCGCCATGCCGGGCCCTCTCGACGGCATCCGCGTACTCGACTTCACGCGTCACCTGGCGGGGGCGGGCTCGACCCGCATCCTCGCGACGCTGGGCGCGGAGATCCTGCGCATCGAATGGCCGCACCCGCCTGCGCTCGACTTCCTGCGGCTCTCGGGGCCTCACGCCGACGGCAGGCCGGGGATGAACCGGGGCGGGTTCTTCGCGCAGGTGAACGTCGGCAAGCGGAGCGTCGCGATCGACATGTCGACGGACGCGGGGAAGGACATCGCGCGGGAGCTGATTCCGCACTGCGACGTGCTGGCGGAGAGCTTCTCGCCGGGGGTGATGAAGCGGTGGGGGCTCGACTACGAGGCCGTGCGGGCGATCCGGCCCGACATCATCTACCTGTCGGCGTCCGGGTTCGGGCAGACGGGTCCGTACGCGGGCTACCGCTCGGTGGGTCCGACGGCGCAGGCGTACAGCGGCCTGACGGCGACCTCGGGGCTGCCCGATCGCGAGCCCGCCGGCTGGGGATTCTCCTACATGGACCACATGGGCGCGGTGATGAATGCGGCCGCCATCCTGATGGGCCTCGAGCGGCGGCGGGCGACGGGAGAGGGCGAGTTCTTCGATGCGGGGCAGAGCCAGCACGGCTGCGCCTTGCTCGGGCCGATGCTGCTCGACGTCTCCCTGAACGGCGCGCAGGTGCGGCCGAGGGGGAACCGCGACCTGTACGGCAATTTCTGCCCGAACAACGCCTACCGCTGCCGGGGCGAGGACTCGTGGCTCGCGATCTCGGTGCGGGAGCCGAGCGAGTGGGCGGCGCTGTGCGAGGTCATCGGCGCGGAGGAGCTCATAGCGCGACCTGACCTCGCAACGCTGGCGGGACGCCTCGCGCACGAGGATGAGATCGACGCGCGCATCGAGGCGTGGACGCGATCGCAGGAGGCACACGAGGCGATGGTCGTGCTGCAGGAAGCGGGCGTGCCGGCGGGAGTCGCGCAGACAGTCGAGGACAAGGTGCACCGCGATCCACAGCTCGCCTTCCGCGGGCTCTACACGAAGCTCGACGACCCGGTGCTCGGGGAGCGGCGGTACGAGGACATCCCCGTCACGATGAGCGGCTTCGACGTGGGGGTGAGCAGCCCCTCGCCGTGGCTCGGGGCGGACACGCGCGACGTACTGCGCGACCTGCTCGGGTACCCGGAGGAGCGCCTCGAACAGCTGAAGGCGGACGCGATCATCGACGACGCGATCTCGCGGGAGGAGGCGGAGGCAGTATGAGCGGGACGCTGGAGCACCTGACGGTCGTGGAACTGGCGGGGCCGCGCACGGAGTGGTGCGGAAAGCTGTTCTCGCAGGCGGGGGCGCGCGTGGTGCTGGTGGAGGCGCCGGGCGGGGCAGAGACACGCCGCTACGGGCCGTGGTTCCAGGGGCAGCGGGACGGCGAGTCGAGCCTGCACTTCTGGCACTACAACACCGACAAGGAGGGTGCCGTCCTCGACCTGACGACGGAGGACGGTCGCAAGGCGTTCCTGCGGCTCCTCGGGGAGGCGGACGTGCTGCTCGATGGGAGCGAGCCGGGCGGCCTGGAAGGGCTGGGGCTGACGCGCGAGGCCATCGAGGAGGCGAACGACCGGCTCGTCCACGTCGCCCTGACGCCGTTCGGGCAGGAGGGGCCAATGGCCACGTGGCTCGGCAGCGACCTCGTCCACCAGGCGCTGGGCGGCCAGATGATGATGAACGGGTACGACGACATGCCCGCGAGCCCACCCGTCAACGGGCAGGGGAACCAGGCGGGGCACATGGCGGGGAGCTGGGCCTTCATCGCGGCGCTGGCGGCGCTGCAGGCGGGCAAGGGGTCGTTCATCGACCTGTCCGTTCACGACGCCTGCGCGGGGATGACGGAAAACGCCCTGCCCCAGTTCGACTACACGGGGAAGGTAGTCACGCGGCGGACGGGTCGCCACGCGAGCATCGCGCCGACCCCCGCCTGGCAGCACCGCGCCGCCGACGGCCGCTACATCAACGCCCAGCTCGTGAACGTAAGTCCGCGGGCGTGGGAGGGGCTGGTCTCGTGGCTCGACGAGCACGGTATGGCCGAGGATCTGACCGACCCGAAGTACTTCGTGCCGGAGATCTTCCGCGAGGAGGCGGACCACATCTCTGAGGTCATCGGCCGGTTCGTCGCGACGAAGACGGCGGACGAGATCTTCCACGGGGCGCAGGCGCGGGCGCTCATCTTCAGCGCGATCCTCAATCCCGAGGACCTGCTCGACGACCCACACCTGGCGGCGCGCGACTTCTGGATCGAGCTGGACCACGGCGATCCGGAGGGGATGCTGCGCTACGCGGGGAGCGCCTTCGTCGCGCAGAACTCCGAAGTACGCCCGCGGCGGCGGGCGCCCCGCCTCGACGAGCACGGCGACGCCATCCGCGAGCAGGGGGACCCGGCATGACCGCAGGGGAGCCAGCCGTCACGAAACCCGTACCGGTCCCGGACGAGCTGACGGCGCCATTCTGGGAGGCGGCGAACCGGGGCGTCCTCGCGATCCAGCACTGCGCGGGCTGCGAGCGCTACATCCACCCCCCGGAGGCCGTCTGTCCCCACTGCCAGTCACTGGACCTGGCGTTCCGCGAGGTGAGCGGTCGGGCTCGCGTCTATACGCACACGGTCGTACGGGACAACATCACGCGCGGCTTCGCCGAAGGTGAACCGTACGTGATCGGCATCATCGAACTGGTCGAGCAGGAACGGCTGGTGCTCGTCGCCAACGTCGTCGGTGTGGCGCCGGAGGAGGTACGGATCGGGATGCCGTTGCGGGTCACGTTCGAGCGGCTGACGGAGGACATCGCGCTGCCCCAGTTCGAGCCGGCGGAGGAGAACTGAGCATGGACGACTTCTCCGGACGGTCAGCGATCGTGGGGCTCGGGTACTCGAAGCTGGAGCGGCGCTCGCCGCGGCCGCTGGCGCACTTCGCCCGCGAGGCGGCCGAGGCGGCCGTCGCCGACGCCGGCCTCACGATCGAGGACATTGACGGGCTGGGCACCATCCCCAACATCGCCGCCTACGGCAACACGGGCGACCTCGAGGGCATCGACATCGTGACCGTCCCGAACATGGTGCAAATGCTGGGGCGGGAGCAGGACATCCGCTGGCACGTCCAGACGCCGGGGCTCTGCCCCGACACGATCATGGCGGCAGGGGCGGCGGTCGCCTCGGGGGCCTGCACGTACGCGCTCGTCTGGCGCGCCGTGAACGTGCCAAAGGGCCGCTACAGCGACTTCTCGCAGGAGAAGGCGTACGGCGGCGACCAGTTTCGCGCGCCGTACGGGTTCAACATGCCGGCCGCCTGGCAGTCGGTCGCCCTGCGGAAGTACATGCACGACCACGGCTCGACGCGCGAGGACATGGCGGCGTTCGTCGTGCAGAACCGGGAGAACACGCAGCTCAACCCGAAGGCGTACTGGCACGGCACGCCCCTGACGGTGGAGGACTACCTGGAGGCGCCGATGGTGGCCGACCCGTTCTGCCTGTACGACTGTGATATCCCCGTGGACGGGTGCGTGGCGGTCGTGCTGGCGAGCGCGGAGCGTGCGCGGGACCTTGCACAGTCGCCCGCCTACATCACCGGTCACGCCCAGACGACGTGGCCGACCCGGGGCGGCTTCACCGACTCCGAGAACATGTGGGAGGGCGGAGCGGCGCTGGGGGAGAAGCTGTGGGCCTCGGCGGGCCTCGGGCCGGCCGACATCGACGTGGCCATGCTGTACGACGGCTTCAGCATCTTCCTCTACGTCTGGCTGGAGGCGCTCGGGTTCGTGGGTCGCGGGGAGGCGGCCAGCTACATCGCTTCCGGGGCGACTGCGCTCGACGGCGAACTGCCGTTGAACACGTCAGGCTGCTCGCTGGGCGAGGGGCGGTTGCACGGGATGGCGCAGATCAGCGAGGCGGTCCTGCAGGTCACCGGGCGTGCGGGAGCGCGCCAGATTGAGGGCGCGGCGCACACCGTCGCGACCGTGGGGGCGGGGACGCTCGCCAGCGGCGGGCTCATCTTCAGCAGGGAGGCGCGGGCATGAAGTTCGGTACGGTCATCCACGGAATCCGGGGGGAGGCGCTGATCGCGGCAGCGCAGAAGGCGGAGGATCTGGGGTTCGAGTCGCTCTGGCGGCCGGACCACCTCATCTTCCCCACCGAGATGCCCTCGACCTACCCCTACGCAGAGGACGGGCAGGCGCCGCTCGACCCGCGCTGGCCCTTCATGGACGGGCTCACGGTGTTCACCTACATCGCCTCGCACACGACGACGATCCGGTTCGGGACGGCCGTCTTCATCCTGCCCCTGCGCGACCCCGTGTCGACGGCGAAGACGGTGGCCGACCTCGACTACCTGACGCGGGGGCGCGTCCTCTTCGGGGTGGGGGCCGGCTGGCTGGAGGAGGAGTTCGACACGGTCGGGCTCGACTTCCACACGCGAGGGGCGCGCATGGACGAGTGCATCGCGGTGCTGCGGGCGCTGTGGACGGAACCCGAGCCCGAGTTCCACGGCGAGCACTACGACCTCGGCCCGGCGGCCTTCGAGCCGAAGCCGTTCCAGAAGCCGCACCCGCCCATCCTCGTGGGGGGCGAGACGCCCGCGGCCCTGCGCCGGGCCGCGCGTCTGGGGGACGGCTGGTACGCGCTCCGGCACACGCCCGAGAGCGCCCGCGAGCACATCGCCGGGCTGACGGAGCTGCGCGAGCAGTACGGCCGTGCCGGCGAGCCGTTCGACGTGACGGTGAACGGTTCGCCCTCGATCACGCGGGAGGAGGTGGAGGCGCTGGAGGAAGCGGGGGTGAACCGCATCGTCGTGACGCTGTGGCGCTCCTCCCGCGATGCGATCCCGGCGCTGGAGGAGTTCGCGGAACGGCTTTTCTGAAACCGCCCCTTGTTTCTGCTACGGGTACGTTCTCGCCGCGAAGGGGACAGGAAACCCAGCGGGATTCCAGTAGCGCGAGCAGGGCGGAATCGGGCCTCGTGCTACACTCTGCCGAGCGCCATCCCGCGTCCCGACGATGAAGATCTTCGACGTTCACATCCACTTCCCGCGCGACTGGGAGAAGCCCGACGCCGACCCGGCGCCCATTATCGAGCGGCTCGCCGAGGTTGCGACTGCTGCCGGGATCACGAAGGGCTGCGTCCTCACAGGCGGGCGCTTCGGGCCCGGCTACGAGCGAGGCATCGAGATCCTGCAGGGGTACCCGGACCTGTTCGTGCCGGTAGCGATGATCGACCCCGAGGTGATCGGCCGGGACGAGGTCGTGGAGCTGCACGCGATGGGCTACCGCGGGCTGAAGCTGATCGGCGTGGCGCGCCGCTACGACGAGCCCGACTATCTGCCCACCTACGGGGCGGCCGAACGTCTGGGCATGCCGGTCCTGTTCCACCTGGGCGTCATCGGCGGAGGCATCGACTACTCGATCACGCACCCGCGACGTGACCCGCAGGCGGCGGCGATGTTCCGCCGCATGCAGGAGATGCGCGGCCGCTGGCCCATGCGCGACGTCTCCGCGGAACGCATGTCGCCGTTACACCTGGACACCATCGCGCAGCGCTTCCCGGACCTGCGCATCATCGGCGCCCATCTCGGCAACCAAGGGAACTACCAGTTCACGGCCTCGGTCGCGCGCTGGCGCTCGAACGTCTGGTTCGACATGAGCGGGGGCGAGACGATTGAGCGGCACGCGGTGGAGGAGGGCCTGATCGGCCGGGAGATCGGCATCGAGAAGCTGGTCTTCGGGTCGGACTGCGGGATGGACGACATCCAGGAGCACATCGATCGCTTCGAGGCGATCTACGACCAGCTCGAGCTCTCGGAGGGGGATCGGGAGCGCCTGTGGTGGCGCAACGGGGCGGAGATCTACGGGTTCGAGGAGCCCACGCTCGCGGAGGAATAGGCGCTGGAAGCGGAAGCCCGGGCCGAGCCACCAATCCCCAGCCTGACCGCGACGGGCCGCGCCGTGGTGCTGGGGGGACTCGCCATGGCGGGCCTCGCCGCCTACCTCAACTTCCGGCCTGAACAGCACTGGATCCTGGCCCTTACAGCGCTCATCGCGGCGGCGGGTGTCGAGAGCGCCGTCCGCTCCCACCCCGACTGGCGCGGAAGCGCCTTCGGCTCCCTGAGCTACGCGCTGCTCCCCCTGCTGGGCGTGCTCGGCGCGGGGCTCTTCATCGACGAGGCGGTCAGCGGGTACGCACGCCTGGCGGCGGGGCTGGCGGCGGGGGCCGCGACCGGCCTGCTGCTGTACGCGGAGTACCACGCCGTCTCTCCCAGCCGGCCGCTCTTCGGGTCGATGCGGCTCCTGCTAGCGGTTGTCACGTACCTGGTCGCGCTGGCTCTCTTCACCGTGTTCTTCACGCACGACCTGAACCTGCCCGCATCGGCGGCGGCGGTCGGGGTCCTCAGCTTCGCGCTGGCGCTCGACCTGTTGCGGGAGAGCCGCGGGCGCGGCGCATCGTCCCTGCTGGCGGCGCTGGCGATCGGCATTTCGCTGGCGGAGCTGCGCATCGCGCTCTACTACTTCCCCCTCGACGACCTGCTGACGGGCGCGCTCATGATCGTCGGGTTCTACGTCGCGACGGGGCTGGTCCACCACCTGCTCGACGACGACCTGACGCCCTCGACGATAGTCGAGTACCTCGTCGTGGCCGGGGTGAGCACCGCCGTCGTCGTGATTGCACGGCAGTACCTGTAAGCGGTGGCGACGCTGCGCATCTGCTCCTGGAACGTGAACGGCCTCCGCGCGGGGCTGCGTTCGGGGACCTTCCCGGCGTGGCTCGAGGAGACGGCGCCCGACATCGCGGGGCTGCAGGAGGTGAAGGCTCGCCCCGAGCAAGTGCAGGAGCAGCCCTGGCTCGAGGCGGGCTACGACGCCACCTGGCACCCGGCCGAGGAGCCCGGCTACAGCGGCGCCCTGCTCCTGACGAAGCAAGCGCCCGACGACCTGCGCCTCGGACTGGAGACGCCCGAGTTCGAACGCGAGGGGCGCGTGATCGAGGCGGACTACGGGGACTTCGTGCTGCTGACGTCGTACTTCCCCAACGCCGGCCGGAAGCTCGCCCGGCTCGACTTCAAGCTCGCGTACTACGAAGCCTTCCTGGAGCGAGTCGTGGCGCTGCGGGACGAGGGCCGGAGCGTCGTGTTCATGGGTGACCTGAACGTGGCCCACGGCGAGATCGACGTGGCCCGTCCCAACGAGAAGGAGACCGGTTTCCTGCCGGTCGAGCGCGAGTGGGTCGACCGCGTGATCGAGAGCGGTTTCGTCGACACGTTCCGGGCGCTGCACCCGGACCAGGCGGACGCGTACAGCTACTGGGACCCGTGGCGGGAGCGCCGCAAGCGGAACATCGGCTGGCGCATCGACTACGTGTTCGTGAGCGAGGACCTGCTGCCGTCGGTGCGGAGCGCCTTCATCGAGCACGAGCAACTGGGGTCCGACCACTGCCCCGTGGGGATCGAGCTGGAGCTCTAGCCTGGGGAGGCGCGGGTTTCGTCCCGGGATCGGCTCAACGTCTCGCGCACGAGCAGGAGCATGATGACTCCGCCGGCGAGCCCGATGGCACCGGTGACCGCGGCGGCGGCATCGAGCGTGAACAGGTCTTCGAGCCCGCCGATCGCCGGTGGCGCGGCGACCGCACCCACGTCCCCGACTAAGCGCCAAAGCCCGAGGAACTCGCCTGCCGCATCGGGCGGGGCGAGGTCGGCCCCGAGCGTCATGACGGCGCCGCTTCCCAGCCCGTTGCCGAAGCCGGAGAGCAGTCCCACCAGCAGGAACGACACGAAGCCAGCGGTGAGCGGCATGAGGAGCAGGCTGGCGGAGAGCACGAGCAGGCTCGGCACGATGACCCACTTCCGCCCCCAGCGGTCCATGACCACCCCGACGGGATAGAACATGACCATGTCGATGGCGGAGGCGAGCCCGAAGACCAGGCCGATCTCGAACGGTTCGAGGCCGAGCGCCTCCCGGCCCCAGACGGGAATCAGGAACTGGCGTCCGTGACGGATGAGCACGAGGGTGATGGCGACCGACCCCGCCACGATGAGGCTGCGGCGTTCGGCCAGGGCCACGCTTCGGAGGCTCACGTGAGCGCGCTCCGGGGTGCCGGCGTCGCCCCCGCGAGGCTCGGGGAGGCGGGTCGCGACGAGCAGGGCAGCCACGCCGACAACGACAGCCTGGGCGAAGAAGACGGTCTCCAGCCCGCCGAACTGGGCGATTGCGCCGCCGACGATGGGGCCCGCGAAGAAGCCGACGCGCGTCACGCCGCCGACGAGGGAGAGGGCGCGCCCCCGGTACTCAACGGGCACGGTCTCGGTCATGTAGGCGAGGCGGGAGACGTGCCAGAGGGCGAAGGCGACGCCGTTCAGCAGGGTGAAAAGGCCGAGGGTGGCAGGACCGGTGCTGAACCCCATGGCCGCCGCGGTGGCGGCCGTCAGCACCACGCCGGTGGTCATAGTGAGGCGGCCACCGAGGCGGCTGGTGAGGAGGCCGGAGGGGACGTCGCCGATCATCGAGCCGGCGCCGCGGGCGGCGAAGATGATGCCGCTGAGGAAGACGCTCGCCCCGAGCTCGTCGGCGAACTGGGGGATGGCGGGGATGATCATCCACTGCCCGATACCGAAGAAGAGGGCGGGCAGGTAGATGCCGCCGATCAGCGAACGCAGGTCGAAGCCCTGCGCCTGACCGGGGATGACGCGCATTGGGGAAGCCTACGCGGGCGGGGCGAGGGTAGGAGGGTGATCGTGTACGCTTCGAAGGCCTTGTCGGGGCGTGGCGCAGCCTGGTAGCGCACTTGACTGGGGGTCAAGAGGTCATCGGTTCAAATCCGGTCGCCCCGACCAGCATTACCCCATACGGCGTATAGAGATTCCTGAGGTCAAGGTTCCCGCCCAAGCGGGAATCGGACCGCTAACCGCCACTAGACGTCCGCTCCTGATCTGACCCGCCAGGGACAGCCGGGAGCAGTTCTCTAAGGGATTAGAGCTATAGCTGTGAAATACAGCGTATTCGTTGTGCTGATCGTCGTGCTGGTCCTGGGCGGCGCCGTCGCGTGCGAGGTGGAGGAAGGCCCCAGTACGGCGCCAACGGCCTCAACTGCAACCGACCCCCCGGAGACGGCAACCGAGGACCCGGCAACCCCCACACCGTCGTCTGAACGCACCCCCGCGCCAACCCCGTCGCCGGCGACAACGCCAGCCGCCGAGGTGGCGACGACGTACGTCGTGCAGGCGGGGGACGTCTGCTGGCGCATCGCGCAGGATTTCGGGATATCCACGCTGCGGCTGCTGGAAGCGAACCCCCGGATCGACGCGAGCTGCAGCAACCTCAGGGTGGGGTGGGAGCTGGTCATCCCCGGGGCCGCCGCCGTCGCCGCCACTTCGGATTCAGCGACCGCCACGGCCGGCGCGGCGACACCGGCAGGCGAAACGCCGGTTGCGACCGCGACACGCGCGACCCAGGTGTCGTCAGAGGAACCGGAGTGGTGCGATGACCGGCCCTCCTGGTCGGGCGAGGCGCGCGACCTGCTCGACGGGGCGAGGGGCTTCTACAGCCTCGATTCGCTGGACGGCGACGGGCACCGGGACCACGTGCTCCCCTGGTCCGTGCTCTGCGAACTGGTGGACGGCGAGGCCGAGGCTCGCGCGGCCTACAACGACATCCGCAACCTCGTGCCCTCGCTCGCCCGCTTCAACCTGTCAAAGTCGGACGACCTCGCGCACGAGTGGCTCCCGCGATGGCGATCGCTCGACGGGGAGGGCTACAACGCGAACGCGTGCGCGTACGCCACTCGCTACTGGGACACCGCCAGCCTCTACGGTCACGTCCTGGGGCAATCGGAGACGCGCTCGCTCGCGAACGCGTGCTCCGGAACGGACACGTCGAGCTCGACTTCGGACGCCACGCCCACGGAGACCTCCCGCACGCAGACGCAGCGCACCTACGCATCGTGTGCGGCGGCGGCGGCCGCGGGCGAGCGCAGGCAGCAGGGCTGCAGTCGCGGGACGTGTCCCGGTGGGGGCAGGGGCTTCCCGGCGGAGATGGTGCCGAGCGCCCGCGACGGCGATGGCGACGGGGTCGTCTGCGAGGAGTGAGGGTGGACCCTAGCCGACAGGGGTAGCCGGATCGTAGCGCTCGACCTTGATGGCATCCTCATGCTTGCGTGCCTGCGCGAGGTCGTAGGCAGTCTGGCGACGGAGCCAGAACTCGGCGTTCGACCAACCGACCTTCTCCAGGCGAATCGCCATCTCGGGAGAGATTGCGGCATGGCCGTTCAGCACGCGCGAGAGGGTGTGCCTGGCAACGCCCAGCACCTCTGCGGCCTCCGTCACGCTGAGGCCAAGTGGCTCCAGGCAGTTCAGCTTGATGCCAAGGCCGGGGTGGGGTGGATTCTTCATAGCCATGGACAACGCTCCCGAACCACCTTACAGCGCCAGCGCCTCCGCGAGGTCCTCGACGGAGAAGATAATCTCGTCGCGGGTGGAGGCGGGGTCGTCGGCGGGGGCCATGAGGTTGCGGGGCATGGGGACGAGGCGGTGGACGCCGGCCTCGGCGAAACGCTCGACGGCCTCGCGGTCGAGGCGGCCGCGGGGCGTGACCGTGATCTCGAGCGGGCCGAGCGCCTCGGGGCGCTCGACCTGTTCGGCGGTCTCCCCGAGGGCCTTGATGACGGCGGAGGCGCCGTCGACATCGAGCATGAACCCGTACCAGCCGTTCCCCTGGGTGATGGTGCGGCGGAGGGCGGGCGGCGACGAGCCGCCGATGACGATCGGCGGGTGCGGCTGCTGGACGGGGTGGGGGTAGGACTGGATGCCGGAGAAGGAGGTGAACTGCCCGTTGAATTCGGGCTTGTCGGAGGTCCACAGGGTTCGGATGACCTCGATGTGCTCGGATGTGCGCGGGCCGCGTTCCTCGAAGGGAACGCTCATCGTGTCGAACTCCTCCTTCACGTAGCCGACACCCACGCCGAAGATGAGCCTCCCGCCCGAGAGGACGTCGATGCCCGCGAGCTCCTTCGCGAGGACGACGGGATTGCGCTGGGGCAGCAGGAGGATGCCGCTCGCGAGCTTGATGCGCTCGGTGGCGCCGGCGACGAAGGCCAGCGTCGCGACGGTGTCGACGATGGGGGTGTCGGGGACGACGGGGGAAGGAGGCCGCTGGGGGTCGATGGCGACGACGTGCTCGCCGGTCCAGAGCGACTCGAAGTTTGCCGCTTCGGCGGTCCGTGCGTAGCGAAGCACGGCCTCGCGGTCCGAATTCAAGCCGGCATTGATGCCGTAGAGTCCAATCTTCATTCCCTGCCTCCCGGGGTGTGAGTCGCGGGCGGATGATACGGCGGCTGCTCCTCGCGGGCAGGTAGACTCGCGACGACGAACCGTCCCTGCAGGAGGCCCCATGCCGGACCGTGAACCCCTCGATGTCCTCGATGCGATCCACACGACGCGCGCGCAGCGCTACCTGAAGCCGGACCCGATCCCGGAGGACGTGCTCTGGGAGATCCTCGACGCGGCCGTCCGCGGTCCCACCGGGGGCAACCAGCAGGGCTGGGGCTGGGTCGTGATTCGCGACCAGGCGACGAAGGACGCAATCGCGGAGATCTACTCGAAACGGCTCCTGGCGGCCTACGGGTACGAGCGCGTAAGCGACGAGGAGCTGGGAACGGGGCGCATCACGCGCGGCGGGATCGAGGAAGGCGAGATCGGGATCAACGCGCGTAACCGTCGGGGGGTGGTGCACCTCGCCGAACACTTCGCGGAGGTTCCGGTTGTCGTGGCGCCGGTCATGCAGACAGCGGCTCGCATGTCGGACAACACGCGGCGTTCGGGGGCGGGTCTTGGGGGCTCGATCTATGGCGCGGTGCAGAACCTGATGCTGACGGCGCGGGCGTTCGACATCGGCACCGTGATGACCTGGACGCTTGATGAGGACTCCGGCATCAACGAGCTGCTGGGGCTGCCGGAGAACGCGTTCGTCATGGCCCTGATCCCGCTGGGGTACCTGGAGCGGGGGCGGTTCTCGCAGGCGCGGCGGAGGCCCCTGGGCGAGGTCGTGCACTGGGACCGCTGGGGTGAACAGCGCGACGCCCCGGAGTCAGGCCGCTAGACGCGCTCGACGACCTGCGGGAGCACGGTGCCGATGCCCTCGCGCAGGATGGCAGCCGCGGCGGGGTCGTAGGGGGTCTCCTGCGCGTTGATGATGACGAGGCGCGCCCCGCACTGGAGCGCGATCTCGGGGAGCGCCGCGACCGGGTAGACCGTGAGCGAGGTGCCGATTGCGAGGAAGAGGTCGCAGTTGGCGGCGGCGAGCTGGGAGCGCTCGAGGTCCTCGGCGATGAGCGCCTGACCAAAGGAGATCGTGGCCGACTTGATGAGGCCGCCGCACTGCTCGCAATGGGGATCCTCATCGCCATTGCGGACGCGCTCCAGCACGACCTCGATGGGCCCGCGATCGCCGCAGCCGAGGCAGGCGTAGTCGCGCACGGTCCCGTGGATCTCGACGATCCGCTCGGGTGAGGTGCCGGCGGCATGGTGGAGCCCATCAATGTTCTGCGTGACGAGCGTGTCGAGTTTCCCCTTGCCCTCCAGCGCGGTGAGGGCGTAGTGACCGGCGTTCGGCTCGGCGTTGTGCATGGGGCTGCCGGCGCGACTCGCCCAGGAACGGACGCGGTGGTCGCGGTCGGCAACGTAGTGCTGGATGGTGGCGGTGCGCTCGGCGGCGGGGTTCTTGGTCCAGACGCCGTCAGGGCCGCGGAAATCGGGGATCCCGGACTCGGTAGAGATACCGGCGCCGGTCAGGATGGCGACCGATCGGGCCTCCCGCAGCCACGAGGCGACGGTGTCGATGTCGGTCTCGCTCATAGCGCGAGCCTACCGGAATCTGGCGCCTCCGGGCATCGCACCGTACGCTGAGGACCGGCGCCTCCCGGGGCGCCCTCCGAGTCGATGAGAGCCACCCGCAACCTCGCCTTCATCACCTGCGCCGCCACGCTGATCCTGATCGGGGTCGGGGTATACGTGCGCGCGACGGGGTCGGGGCTAGGCTGCCCCGATTGGCCGACCTGCCACGGCGGCATCGTGCCGCCGCACGAGCAGGAGGCGCTGATCGAATCGACGCACCGCTTCGTCGCCGCCTTCGTCGGGATCCTCGTGATCGCGACCGCGGTCTTCGCCTGGCGGCACTTCCGGGGAACGCCGGCGGTGCTCTGGCCGGCGATCGCGGCCGTGCCCCTGGTCGGAATCCAGGGCGTGATCGGCGCGATCACGGTCTGGGAGGAGCTTCCCGCCGAGATCGTCGCGGCCCACCTGCTGCTGGCAATGGCGATCCTGACGGTGATGGCGGCGACGGCGCTCGCGATGTTCAACGAGATCCGCGGTGGCATCCCGCCCGCCCAGCGCGCCGCGGCCTGGCGCGTCGGGCAGCGGGCGATCGTCGCCCTCGTGCTGTTCGCGGGGGTGGTATGGATAGGGGGCTACCTCGGTGAGAGCGGGGGCTCGACCGCCTGCGAGGGCTGGCCACTCTGCAGCGGCGGAGTCTTCCCTGGCGCCGACGACCAGCAGATCACGCACATGGTGCATCGCTACCTGGCGGCGCTGCTGCTCGTACCCCTTACCTGGCTGGTGGTCGTGGCCTGGCGGGAGCGCGGGACGCTGCGGTGGGGGATGCACGTGGCGCGGACGACGGCCGTCCTGTACGCGGCCCAGGTGGCGATTGGCGCACTCAACGTGCTCTACACGTTCCCGGACGGGCTTACCGTAACGCATACCGTGCTAGCCTCCCTGCTGTGGCTCACCCTGTCGGCAGCCGCGCTCCTCGGGTACTCCGCGCAGGCGGTGTCGCCCAACCGCGTCCCGGCGGCCCCGGCGGAGGCGCCGGCATGACGGCGCTGGCGGTGGCCCTGCGGGGGTCGAGCCGGGCATCAGCGACCATTCGCAGCTATGTCGCTATCACGAAGCCACGCATCATCTTGCTGCTCCTGGCGACGACAGTCCCCGCGATGGTGGTGGCCGAAGGCGGCTGGCCCTCGACGGCTCTCGTGATTGCGACGCTCGTGGGCGGCGCGGCCTCGGCGGCTGGGGCGAACGCGGTCAACTGCTGGTACGACCGCGACATCGACGCACTCATGAGCCGGACACGGTCGCGCCCGCTGGTGCGGGGGGAGATTCCCCCGCTCAACGCATTCCTCTTCGGGCTCGCGCTGGCCGTGGGCGCATTCGCCTTCCTCTGGGCGACAACCAACCTGTTGGCGGCCGTTCTGGCGTGGGCAGCGTTCCTCTTCTACGTGTTCATCTACACGGTGTGGCTGAAGCGGCGCTCCTCGCAGAACATCGTCATCGGGGGAGCAGCGGGGGCGTTCCCGCCGATGGTGGGCTGGGCGGCGGTAACCGGGGAGCTCGCCTGGGCGCCCGTGATCATGTTCGCCATCATCTTCTTCTGGACGCCGCCCCACTTCTGGGCGCTGGCCTTGCGGATCGCCCCCGACTACCGCGAGGCGAGCGTACCGATGCTCCCGGTTCAGGCCGGCGAGGTCACGACCCGGCGGCAGATACTCGCCTACTCGATCGTGCTCCTGCCGCTCACGCTCTCGCTGCTGCTGACCGGCGAGGTCGGCTGGCTCTACGGCGCGGTGGCGGGAGCGGCCGGTCTGGGGTTCGTCGCGATCGCCTTCGGTCTGTGGAAGTGGCCAGATCGGGTGCCCTCGATCCGGCTCTACACGTTTTCTCTGGCATATCTTGCGGCGATCTTTATCGTTATGGCCATTGATGTGGCTATCCTCGGGTAACCTACGCACACCGGCGGCAAAACTCACGCAGGAGTCGACCACCCCCATGAACAGAATGAAGCCCTGGATCCTTACCGCTGCGGTCGCGGCGCTCGCGCTTTCCTTCGTTGCGGTTGCTTTGGCGCAGCCCAGTCCCCCCTCGGTCTTCACCGGAACCGTGACCGGTCCTGATGGGGACGTAGCTGAAGGGCTCAGCGTGGAGGCGTACGTCGGCGAGACGCTCTGCAACAACCAGCCTGCCGAGACCTTTTCCAGGTCGGGGGTGACGCGGTACTTCGTGACCGTTCACAACGGGAGTACGCGCGACGGCTGTGCGGGGCCCGACATCCGCTTCGAGATCGGAGGGCAGGCTGCCAGCCAGACCGCACAGCACGGTGGAACTGGGCCCGTAACGCTGAACCTGACGCTTGCGCCCGAGGGATCGGAGACCGTGACCATCAGCGTGGCGGTGTGGCGTCGCAACGTCGACCCGGTCGGCGCGCTCGCCATCAGCACGCTCGCTCCGGGCGGAAGGTGGCAAACGAGCGACTGGCCTCTCGACATGTCCGACGTGAGCAGCTCGGGAAGGTGGAGTCGCAGCGAAATCACCGAAGTCGACGTCGAACTCGCAGATGGCTCCACCGTCACTATCGACGTGGCGGTATGGGAGCGCAGGGTCAGCCCGGTCGGCGCGCTCGCCATCAGCACGCTTGCTCCGGGCGGAAGGTGGCAAACGAGCGACTGGCCTCTCGACATGTCCGACGTGAGTAGTTCGGGCAGGTGGAATCGCAGCGAAATCATCGAAGTTGAGGTTGAACTGGAGTAGCGCGACCACCTCGCATCCAGACGGGTAGCACGAAGGAGCCAGGGCACTTGCCCTGGCTCCTTCATTTCCACCCCCAACCCGCGCAAGACAACCTGTTGCAAACAGGCCCCCGCGTGACACACTCGGGGGAAGGAGCCGCCCTCTGATGTCACCGAACCAGCACGTGGACGTCGCGATCTTGGGCGGGGGCGTCATGGGGGCGGCGATCGCGTACTTTCTCGCGCAGCGGGGCGCGCAGCCGCTTGTCATCGAGGGCAACGAGGTTGCCTACGGGGCGAGCGGGAAGTCGGCGGGTCTCTTGTCGCCGGGTCTGCCCCACGACGATGACGAGACAGGGGTACTCCCTCCGCTGATCGCACGAAGCGTGGCGCTCCACCGAACCGTCGCGGACCTGCTCGACGGCCCCGCAACCTACGACTACACGCCCTACACCACTTGCCTGGTCGCCCAGAACGAGGACGAGGCAGCCGACCTGCTGGCGCGCGCCGAGCACCTGAGCGCGGAACCGATCCCGATCGAGGAACTCGGGGAGCGTTGCCCGTGGATCGACCAGCCTGTCGCAGGAGGCCTCGCGCAGCCCACGGCGCAGATCGACTCCGCCAAGTTCACCAGCCGGCTGCTGGAGAGTGCGCAGAGCATGGGAGCTTCCCTCCGCATGGGGCGGGCGGTGGGGCTCGTGGGGGGAGCGGACTACGTCGACGGTGTGGAGTTGGACGACGGCGTCGTCACGGCCGACGCGACGGTGATTGCCCTGGGCCCGTGGTCGCTGCGGGCCGCGGCGTGGCTGGACCTCCCCATACCGGTGCGTCCGCTCAAGGGCCAGATCGTGCACCTGGAGCCTTCGGTCGAGCCGCCACCGGGAGGCTTCTCGGACATGCACGGGCACTACGTCGTGACTCGTCCGACTGGCCTCGTACACATCGGCGCAACGGAGGAAGAAGAGGGATTCGACGCGGAGCCGACGGAGGCCGCGCGCGACTACGTGCTCGCAACGCTGGCACGGTTCACCTCCAGACTCGAGGGGATGCGCGTGGTCAACCAGACGGCCTGCCTTCGCCCCGTGTCGGGCGATGGCCTGCCGATCATCGGCGCGGCGCCGGGGCGGGAAGGCGCCTACGTGGCCACGGGGCACGGCCGCAAGGGCATCATCCTCTCGCTCGCGACGGGGGAAGCGATGGCGGAGCTGATCACCGAAGGGCGCAGCAGCGAGCTCGACCTGACACCATTCGACCCGGCCCGGTTCGGAGGAGACCAATAGCGGAGCGCGCGAACCTCAGCTGGGCCAGCGTCCTCGCCTGGCGCATGCAGCGGCAGCACCTGGTCTCGAGGCGTCCGCGCGATGAGCTGCTGAGGGTTGTGGGGGCAGTGGGTGGGCTGCAGGCGCAGATGGCCTCCAGCGCCGAGCTGGCGGCATGGGCCAGGGTCGACGGGGTCCGCCCCGGCGACCTCGATGTGGAGCTGTGGGAGCACCGCAACCTCGTGAAGACGTGGGCGATGCGCGGCACGCTCCACCTGCTGCCCGCAGCCGAATACGGCCTCTGGCAGGCGGCGCTCGACACCTACGACCATTACCTGAAAGGCGCCTGGTTGCGAGGTTTCAAAATCTCCGCCGAGGAGCGCGACCTTCTCCTCGACACCGTACGGGAGGTGCTGGGAGGGGAGGCGCTGACTCGCGACGAACTTGCCGAGGCGGTGGCGGGGGCATCGGGGTCGCAGGCGCTGGGGGAGAAGCTATCCGACAGCTGGGGCGCGTACCTGAAGCCCGCCTCGTTCCAGGGGAGCCTGTGCTTTGGCCCGAATAGGGGCCGGAACGTGACCTTCGTCAGCCCGGCGGCATGGATCGAGGCGGAGCCCGGTCCCCCACCGGAGGAGGCACTCGCCGAGGTGACTCGCCGCTACCTGGGCGCGTATGGACCGGCGACTGCCGCCGAGTACTCGCGCTGGTGGGGTCCACGCCGTCCGGCACAGGCGACTCGGTATTTTCGCGCCCTGGGAGACGAGGCGATGGAGATCGACGTCGAGGGCGAGCCCCACTGGGCGATGGCGGAGCAGGTTGCCGAGATTGCAAGCACAGCCCCGTCGGGCGCCGTGCGCCTCCTGCCGGCCTTCGACCCCTACGTCATCGGCTCGGCGCGGGACATCCCCGCGATCCTGTCGCCGGAATACAAGGCACGGGTGCACCGGCCGCAGGGCTGGCTTTCGCCGGTGCTGGTGGCCGACGGCCGCATCGAGGGGGTGTGGTCGCACGAACGCGCACGGGGACAGCTCTCGCTGAGGGTCGAGCCGTTCGGCGAGGTTGCCGGCGCGGTTCGGGATGGGGCAGAAGCCGAGGCAGAGCGCCTCGCGGCCTTCTTCGGCGACGAGCTCGCGCTGGAGTGGGGCTAACGGCCGCCTACTCCTCGTCCTCGGGCTTCACGATGCCGCGGGTCCAGAAGGGGTCTAGCGCCTTCAGGACCTCGCGTTCCTGCTCGCCGGACATGCGCTCGGGGTCAGCCTCTTCGCCGCGCTTCTCCTTGCCGGGCAGGACGGGAGCGGTGCCGGTGTCTTCCGGCCCCCAGCGCACCTTCGCCGCCTCGCGGGCGAGTCGGGCAAGCTCCTTGACGGAATCCGGTTCAGCCACGGCCTTCCTCGCGTGCTACTTCGCCTTCTCGAAGTTGAGATTGAGGTCCCACAGACCGAGCATGATGCCGGGCTGGTGGCGGAAGTCGTTCTTCCCGGGGGTGAAGGAGATGCCGTCGAGCCGCTCGAAGAGCCGCTCCCAGGCGATATTCTGCTCAAGGCGGGAGATGCCGGCGCCGGGGCAGACGCGGATGCCCTGCGAGAACGTCATGTGGCGGCCGGTGTTGGGCCGCGAAAGGTCGACGTCGGCGGGACAGGGGTACTCCTCTGGGTCGTGGTTCGCGGCCCCGTAGCGGAGGTGCAGGATCGAGCCCTTCGGGATCGTGACGCCCCGAAGCTCCACGTCCTTCGCGGTCATGCGGGTGGAGAGGCCCTGGGTGGGGGCCTGGATGCGCATGCCCTCCTCGACGAAGAAGCGGATCTTCGAGCGATCCGCCTTGAGCGTGTCCCACAGCTCGGGATCGCGACCGAGGAGCTCGGCCTCGGCGGCGATGGCGTACTGGGTCGTCTCCAGGCCGCCGATGTGCATACCGAAGACCACGCCGACGACCTCGGAGTCGGTGAGCTTGCGACCCATGTACTCCACCTGCGTCAGGAAGGACGTCATGTCGTCCTTGGGGTCCTGGCGCTTCTTCGTGACGTGACTCTGGACGTACCGCATGAAGTCGCCGAGGTCCCGGGCGTTGTCCGCCTCTTCCTCGTCGCTCATGAGGTTGCGGTGGCCCTTGCCGTAGACGAAGCGGCGCACCTGCGCCTGGCCCCAGATGCGGAGTTGGGGCATGTCCTCGAAGGGGAAGCCGAGGATGGTGGTCATCACCATCTGCGGGAGGGGAGCGGCGAACTCCTCGACGAAGTCTATCTCGGCCGGCTCGCGATCGATCCAGTTGTCGATGAGCTCGTCGACGAAGCGGGTGACCATGGGGCGGTGGCGAGGGGCGCCGGTGGCGCCGACCCAGGGGTCGGTGAGCTGGATGCGGTGCTGCTTGTGCAGCTCCATGTTGGGCCGGAGGGTGTTCCGCGACATGGCGTCGAGCAGGACGGAGTGGTCGTCCTCTTCCTTGACCTCGAGGCCGGCCCCACCGTAGGAAGGCTGGGGGAAGGTGTACGGGTCGCGAATGATCATCGCGATGTCGTCGTACTTGGTGATGATGAAGCCATCGGTGCCGGGGGTCGTGCCCTCGCCGGGGATGCGCATGACGGGCGCTTCCTCGTGGAGGATCTTGTAGGAGTCGAACCAGTGCTCCTGCTGACCGGCCTTGAAAAGGTCGATCTCCTCCAGATTCACCGGACACTCGGCGACAGCGTCGATCATGTCCTGGTACATCGTCTCGGTCATGAGGCTCTCCCGTGTTCTCGGATGGCCGCACGCTCCGCCCAAGCGGGGGCGACCTCGCATCTTGCGGCTAAGCATACCGCGCGGCGGGGGCTTGGGGGACCGTCTCGACGACTACTCGGCGACAACCGCCACTGCGTCCACCTCCAGCAGGAAGTCGGGCTGGAAGAGGCCGGAGACGTACAGGAGGCTGATCGTGGGTGCGGTGGCGGGCATGCCCCAGACGCGCTGGAAGGCTCCGTATGCGGGAAAGGCGGAGTGCGGCTCAACCAGATATATGGTGAGTTTCACGACATCGTCCAGCGTCGCGCCCGCCGCCTCGAGGGCTGCCTGGAGGTTGCGAGCGACCTGCTCGGCCTGGACCGCCACGTCGCCCTGTCCGACCACGTTTCCGTCGACATCGACGGCGTTCTGCCCGCCCACATACACGGTGCGATGGGGACCATCGACCGCAATCGCCTGCGAAAACGCAGGGTTCCGATGAAGCGTCTCTGGATTGATGGGCGTGATGGTCATGGCCTTCCCTTCTCGGTTGAGCTTCAGCCCATCTGGAACGGGCCAAGAGGAGGCCCGGACGACTGAGGTCGCCCGGGCCGAAGACGACTGGCGCGAGTCCTGCCTAGCTCACGCTGGCGACCGGCTGCTGCTCCCCGCGGACGAGCTTGCCAGGGCGAGCGCCGGTGTCTTCGCCGTCTCGCATGATGACCTCGCCGCTGACGATCGTGGCGACGAAGCCCTCCGCCTTCTGGATGAGGCGGCGTCCGTCGGCGGGGAGGTCGTGGGCGAGCTCGGGAGCGCGTAGCTGGAGGCGCTCCAGGTCGATGACGTTGACGTCGCCCTTCATGCCGGGGCGCAGGACACCACGGTCGTGGAGGCCGTAGAGGCGGGCGGTGTCGCTCGTCATCTTCTTGACGGCGAACTCGAGGGGCAGGCCCTCGCCGCGGGAGCGGTCGCGGGCCCAGTGGGTGAGCATGAAGGTGGGCATGCTCGCGTCGCAGATGACGCCGCAGTGCGCGCCCGCGTCGTCGAGGCCGAGGGCGGCCCGCGGGTGCGTCAGCATCTTGCGTACGACCTCGTAGTCGAACTCGGTGTAGTTGAGGGTGGGGGCGAAGAACATGCGCTTGCCCTCGTCCTCGAGCATCAGGTCGTAGAGGAGGTCGTAGGCGTCGCGGCCCTCGCGCTCGGCGATGGCGGCGACGCTGTCCTCCTGGCGGGGCTCATAGTCGAGCGGTTCCTCCATCGGGAAGACGCGCGCGAGGTCGATGAAGGCGATGTCCTGGCGGGCGGCGCCAAGCTCCTCCATGAGCTTGGCCTTCACCTCGGGCTTGCCCATTTCGGCCGCGATCTCCTCGATGGGGGTGCGGCGGAGGTGGTGGGCGTCGCCGGCGCCGAGCTTGTAGTGGCCGCTGATCTCCTGGAACGTCGGGGCGTTCACCCAGGGGTGGTTCGTCTGAAGGCCGAGCAGGACGCCCGGCGCGCGCGCCGTGACCTGCGGGTAGAGGTCGGCGCCCTCGGCGACGGCTTCCTCGGAGAGGTCGAACATGCGCTTCCAATGGTCGGGCTCGGCATCGAGCTGGACGAGGGCGAAGGTGATGGGACGACCGGTGGCGGCGGAGACGCGCCGCATCCAGGCGACCTCGAGATCGGGGAGGTTCATGTCGTCGCCGGTGACCCCGGCGGGCGCCAGCTCGAAGACGCCGGTGCCGGCTTCGGCGAGGGCCTCGCCGAAGGCCATCATCTCGTCCTCTTCGGCGAACGTGCCGGGCACGTTCACGCCGTCGATGGCGCGGTGGACGATGGTGCGGGAGGTGGAGACGCCGAGCGCGCCCGCCTCGATACCCTCGCGCACGAGCTTCTTCATCTCGAGGATGTCCTCGGGGTTGGCAGGTTCGTTGTTCGCCCCCCGCTCGCCCATGACGTAGGAGCGGACTGCGCCGTGCGGCACCTGCGTGCCGACATCGAGGGCCTTGGGCAGGGTGTCGAGGTAGTCGAGGTACTCGGGGAAGGTCTCCCAGTTCCACTGCATGCCGGCGGAGAGGGCGGTGCCGGGGATGTCCTCGACGCCCTCCATGAGGCCGATGAGCCACTCGTGGCGGTTGGGGGCGGCGGGGGCGAAGCCGACGCCGCAGTTCCCCATGACGACGGTGGTGACGCCGTGCCAGCACGAGGGCGTGAGCAGCGGGTCCCAGGTGATCTGGCCGTCGAAATGGGTGTGGATGTCGACGAAGCCGGGGGTAACGATCTGCCCCGTTGCGTCGACCGTCTCTCGGCCCTCGGCCTCGATGCGGCCGATGGCGGAGATCCTGCCGTCGTCGATGGCGATATCGCCCTGGTAGGGAGCCTCTCCCGTCCCGTCAACAATGGTGCCGTTACGAATAACCAGATCGTGCACGTCGCGCCTCCCGGAGCGGGCGCAGTAGCGCTGACGCGTCATACGCCCTATTGCGGCTAACGGTACTGAATGGGGGCAGAGCCCACAAGGAGTTTGCCGCCGGGGCGAGCGTCTTCCGACGTAGTCCTATAGTCCCCGGCCATGGGCCTCTTCTCCTCGACGCGAGAGCGGTGGCTGTGGTTCTGGACGCTGGCCGTGGTTGCGGCGATCGCTTCCTCGCTCTGGGTCGGCGGGCAGCTGGCGGAGGCGCTGCGCGATCTCGAGGCCCTGGAGGAGGCGCTCGGCGCCGGACTGTTCCTCCTCGGCATGCTCCTCGTGGGGACGACCGCCGTCCTGCAGGGGGTATGGGCGCGACCGGGGCGGCTGGAGCTCGCCGTCGCCGCGGGCATTGCGGCCGTCTACCTGCTGGTGTTCCTGCGCATCGCGGTCCTGGAAGAGCGCTCGCACCTCATCGAGTACGGGGTGCTGGGCGTGTTCGTGTACGCGGCGCTCACGGAGCGGGCCGGCCAGGGCTGGCGCGTCCCCGTGCCGGCGGCCGTCGCCATCCTGGCGACATCGGCCGTCGGGCTGCTCGACGAGTGCCTCCAGCTAGCCGTGCCCAGCCGCGTCTTCGACCCGTGGGACATCCTCTTCAACGTGCTCGCGGGGGCGCTGGCGGTGGGGGCGAGCGTCGCGCTGGGCTGGGCGCGGCGGCGGGGGAGGAGTGGGGACCGGGATGCATGACGGCAGCTTCCCCACCCAACTTCGCTCTGGTGTTTTCGCCTTCCCGCATTAGTCGGTAAGCTTCGCCGTCGGCCCTGCGGGCAATGGCAGCGGGGCGTATCACCATGAACTCCAGGAGGGGTGTGATGAAGCTGGAAGGCAAGGTCGCGGCGGTTACCGGGGGCACCCGGGGAATCGGTCGGGGCATCGTGGAGGCGTTTATCGCCGAGGGCGCGAGCGTTGTCATGAACGGTCGCAGCGAGGAGAAGGGCGCGCGGGCGCTGGAGGAGATCGGAGCGGGCGACAAGGCCCACTTCATCGCCGGCGACGTGACCCAGGAGGCGACTCTTTCGGGGCTCGTCGACGGGACGGTCGAGCGCTACGGGAAGATCGACATCCTCGTGAACAACGCGGGCGGCAGCTCCGGCTTCGCGCCGGTGGCGCAGATGGAGAACGAGGCCTGGGACCACACGATTACGTGGAACCTCTCGGCGACGTTCTGGGGCATCAAGCACGCGTTCCGCTACATGATTCCGCAGGAGAGCGGGCGCATCATCAACATCTCCTCGCTCGAGGGGAAGCACGGCAAGCCGGGTATCTCGGCATACGTCGCGGCGAAGCACGCGATCAACGGGCTTACGAAGAGCTCGGCCCAGGAAGTGGGCACGACGGGCATCACCGTGAACGCGATCTGCCCGGGCCTGATCGAGACGGATATCCTGCTCGACAGCGGCGCCGAGGCCGCTGCCTCTATGGGGCTGACCTACGACGAGATGGTGGAGCAGTTCTCCAGCGAGTCGTCGATCAAGCGCATGAACACCGTCGAGGAAGTCGGCGCGGTGGCGGTGCTGCTGGCATCCGATGTCGGCTCCGGCATCACGGGCGCGCTCTGGTCGGTGGACGGCGGAACGGCCGCCTACTAAAGAGCCACCGCACCTCAGGAGGGACGCGACGATGAGCGACGAGCTTCACTGCAGTTGGGACAGCCACCACGACACGGTGCACGGGAACTACACCACCGCGAACGCCGCGGAGGTGCTTCCGGGCGTGACGAAGCCGCTGGCCGCCGACATCTGGCGGGAGTGGGATTATGTCTGGAACTACGGGGTTATGGAGCAGCTCGGCACGACCGACCTGCTCGAGATCCCGAAGCCTCCGGTGGCAACGACGCTACCGTTCATCGGCGGCCGCTTCGTCATCAACTTCGGGATAAACATGGCCTTCACGGCGCTCTACTCCGTCGGCGAGGGAAGCGACTTCCTGAAGCAGTTCCTCGAGGGCGGCGAGGAAGAGTTCACGAGCGAGGCCCACGGCGACGAGGAGCGTGCCATCGCCGCGCGCGCGGCCATCACCCAGAAGTGGGAGAGCTCGGTCGAGATCCGCGACACAAACCGTGCGATCACGAAGAAGGCGTACCAGGAGTCACTGTCACGTGACTGGAGCGCGGCGAGCGACGCCGAGCTGATCGAGGCGCTCGACACCGCGACCGAGCTGGCTGGCCGCATCTTCGTCGCCCATTACTTCAACTCGGTGGGCGGCGGCGAGTACACGAGCGTGATCGGGGCCATCCTCGACGAGCACATTCCCGACCACCCGCCTGAGTGGGCGAACTCGATCACGAGCGGGCTCACAGACGTCGAGAGCGCCCTGCCGGCGAAGGCAATCTGGGACCTGAGCCGCTTCATCGCGGCGCGGCCCGCGCTCGCGACGGAGTTCGCGACGCTGACCCCGGACGCCCTACTGGCAAATCTCGCGAGTCCCCCCAACGAGGACTGGCAGGCGTTCGCGGCGGAGTGGACCGAGTTCATCAGGGAGCTCGGGTTCCGCGGCCAGAACGAGACCAACCCCTCGTACCGCACCTGGAACGAGGCGCCGAACTTCGTTCTGAGCAGCATCCAGGCCGACCTCAACGCCGACCCGGATCGCGATCCGCACGAGCTGGAGCGGCGGCAGGCGGCCGCCCGCGAGGCGGTCGAGCGGGAGATCGAGTCGAAGCTGCCGTCAGAGGTGCTGGAGGACTACCGGCACGCCCTCTACCACGCGCAGACGATGAACCGTGGCCGCGAGAGCAGCAAGGCGAACTGGGCGCGGGCCTGCCGCACGCAGCGGCCGCCGGTGGTCGAGCTTGCGAGGCGGCTTGTGGAGCGTGGCATCCTCGACGATGCCGAGGACGTCTGGTTCCTGCGGCTCCCGGAGCTGCGGCAGGCCGCCGAGGGCAACCTCGACGCCGCCGATGCGAAGGCCAACATCGCCAGCCGCAAGGAAGAGTTCGCCCGGATGGAGCAGCACGAGCTGCCGGTCATGTTCGAGTGGCCGGTCGAGCTGATCCCGAAGGAGGCGGCCGCGCCGGTCACCTCGGCGAGCTACGAGGGGCTGGGCATCAGTCCGGGCCAGGCGACGGGCAAGGCGCGCGTAATCGAGAGCGCCGAGGCCGCGGTGAGCGCCATGCTTGAGCCCGGCGAGATCCTGGTCGCACCGGTGACGGACGCGGCCTGGACGCCGCTCTTCATCCCCGCCGCGGGCGTCGTGGTGGAGACGGGGGGCATCCTCAGCCACGCCGCCACGGTCGCGCGCGAGTTCGGGATTCCGGCTGTCGCGCAGATCCGGGGCATCACGTCGCTCATTCCAGACGGGGCCACGGTCACGATCGACGGCTCGACGGGCACGGTGACGGTCGAGCCGTAGCAGAGACTTCAGGCGGCGGGACAAACGGCTCCGGCGCCTGCTTGCCTCACCAACACCCTCACCTTAGCGTGAAGGTGTGCGCGTCCCGCGCATCGGAGGCCCCTTGGCGCAGTCGACAGGCACGGCCGGCGCCGAGGCCGCTCCCCGCTCCAACCCGGTTACCGCCCGCGTAGCCTCCCTGCCCACGTTCGCCTCCTTCGGGGAGCGCGACTTCCGCTGGTTCTACCTGGCCATGCTCGGCCAGATGGCGGGGATGAACATCCAGCTCGTCATGCGCGGGTACGTGGTGTTTGAGATCACGGGCTCGTTTGCGGCACTGGGCGGCATCGCGCTCGCCTCGGCCCTGCCAATGCTCTTCCTCGGAGTCCTCGGCGGCGTGCTGGCGGACCGTGCGCCCAAGAAGGTCGTGCTCCAGGTGGGGCAGTTCGTGTCCGTCCTGACCGCCCTCGGTGTGGGCATCCTCATCCTCACGGACACCGTCGTGCTCTGGCACCTGTTCGCGGCGGGCACCCTGCAGGGCATCACGATGGCCCTCATGATGCCTTCACGGCAGGCGATGATCCCAGAGGTCGTGGGACGCGACCTCCTGATGAACGCGGTTGCGCTCAACTCGGCGGGCATGAACCTGATGCGGGTGCTGGCCCCGGCCGCCGCCGGCTTCCTGACCGCGGCTGCGGGTGGGGGCGTGATCGGCGCGGGGCCGGTCTACATGGTCATGGCCGGCACCTACTTCTTCGCGATGGTGACCCTGGCGATGCTGCCTCGCCAGGAGGCCGCCTCGAGCGGGTCCGCGAGAGGCGGCCTCGGCGACCTGCGCGACGGGTTCGTCTACGTGCGCCACGACCCGACCATCCTGATCGTGCTGGCCGTGACGCTGCTGAGCGCCTTCCTGGCGATGCCCTACATCCAGCTCCTCCCGGGCTTCGTGAAGGACGTGCTGGACGGCGGGCCGGTCGAGCTGGGGTTGCTGACGGCCGTGAGCGGCGGCGGGGCGCTCTTCGGGGCGCTCGTCATCGCCTCGCTGCCGGAGCGCCGACGGGGCCTCCTGCTGCTGCTGAGCGTGGTCGGGCTGGGCGCGTCGCTGATCCTGCTCTCGGGCTCGACGGCGTTCTGGTTCGCCGTCATCGCGATCGTGTTCGTCGGGATCGGGACCGCGGGGCGGCAGGCGTTCAGCCAGATCCTGCTGCACTCCTACGTGGAGAACGAATTCCGGGGCCGCGTGATGGCGCTGATGATGCTTCAGCCGGGGATGATGGCGCTGGGGGCGTTCGTCATCGGCGTGGTCGCCGAACGGGCCGGAATCGACATCGCGATGGGGGCGCTGGCCATCGGCCTCGTGGGAATCGCGGCGTTCATCATGGTGGCTTCGCCGCGGCTGCGGCGGCTCCAGTAAGGGGCGAGCTACTCGATCTCGCCCCGCGCCCACTGGGCCGTGGCCTCGCGGCCGCTGATGTCCATAATCTCGACGCGCAAGGCCTGTGGGCTCGACAGGTAGGCCCAACTGTTGAGCCGGCCACCCGGCCCGATTCCGGCAGCCTCGATGGCCTGGCCCAGACCCTCCAGCCGCTCGATCTCGGCTTCGACATCGTCAACGTGGACGCCGATGTGGTGCAGGTGGGAGCCGGGCGTGAGCGCCCAGACCGAGTCCGGGACCGCCTGCAGCACTTCGAGGAAGAGGGGGCCCTCCTGCGAGTAGACGACCGAGAGGTTGAGCGTGCGGTCGCCACGCGAGTCGCGCACGGGGAGCTCGAGGTGGCGGGGGGTGGTCCAGGAGACCCCGTAGACCTCGCCGACCTCTTCCATGCCGCGCTGCAGATCGGAGGCCACGAAGGCGATGTGGTGGATGTCCTCGTAACGGATCACGGATGGCTCCCTGCCGGCGGCGCTAGCCGCCACCGCCCCCGCCGGCAACGGCGGAGACGATAAAGAGGATGACCTGGATGGCGATGAAGATGGCCAGCAGCTTCGACCACCAGGGGAGCCCCATGAAGAAGTCCCAGGCCGAGTCGGAGCGCTGCTGACCCGGGCGTTGCGGCCGCTGGCCTGGCCGGCCCATGGGGTCGCGCTCGCGGTCGCGGTCGCGGTCGCGGTCGCGGTCGCCGAGGTTGGAGAGGTCGTCGAGGGGGGAGGGCGGCGGTTCGCGACGCGAGGTCGGATCCTCGCGCGGCGGGGGTGGAGGGGGCGGGGGTGGCGGCGAAGGGGGGCGGAAGGGGATGGGCTCGTTCCGCATCTGGCCGCAACCCACGCACTGCATGCGCTTGCTGTCGCCGTCGAGGGGACGCCAGGCATGGACGCCGAAGATGTGCGCAAAGCGCTCGGGGAGGGTGGGCATACCGAGGGCGGCACGATGGGAGGCGGGCGCGGCCTGGGGGCGGCGCGGCTCCTCGCGGGGCGGGGGGGCCTCGGCAGGGGCGGATGCGGCAGGCGCCTCCGGCTCCGGCTCCGGCTCGGGGGCGGGTGGCTCGGGGGCAGGGGCGAAGTCGCCCTGCTCAAGGGCGGCGGCGAGCGCGCGGCGACCGTCCTCGGTCGTCTCACCGTCCTCGGAAATGTCGTTCGGGAAGCGGGCGCTGACGGTCGCGATCTGCTCGTCGGTGTACTCGCTCAGGTCGTAGCCGCGCCAGCGCATGGTCTCGCGAATGCGGCGCACCTTGGGCGAGTCGGCGCTCGGGCGGGAACGGCTGTCGCCGTTCCCAAAGCCAAGGGCACGCGTCAGACGGCTCATCGGGAAGCCCTCCGAACACGCAGGCAGGACGTGCTGCGCCGGTAATCGGCGTTCATCTGTTCATTGTCTACAAAAGCGGGCCTTTTGTCCCAGCGCTGCGGGCGAACAACCCTTTACCGGCGGCAAAAGCGCGCGACCTCAACCTCGCGTGTGGTAGGCGCACTCGAACTCGTACCAACCCGAGCCCTTGACCTTGAGGGGAGTTCCCTCCGTCTCGGCCATCGCCCTGTTGTGCTCGGCGCGACCCTCCCAGGCGTTGGGATCGCGCTGCCACTCGTTGAGGACGCGCTCGGCCTCCTCGTAGCTCTCGGCGTCGACCTCGTAGATGGCGACGTACTCGGAGGGGATGTCGATGCCGACGTGCCCGCCCCTCAGCTTGTAGACCGTGCCGCTAAGGAAGTTGGGGCAGAGGGCGGTGTCGTAGATGTGCTGCCCGAGGTAGTGGTCGTCGAAGGCCCGCTGGTCTTCCGGACTATCGCTTGCGGGCTCGACGAGGCCGATAAGGATGAATCGCGCCATGGGGAACCTCCCTGGCTGGGATGGCGGCACGGTAGCACGCGAGCCAGGGGTCATGCGGCAGCAGCCATTGGGGGCCATTCGCGTACGATGGCGGTTCGCCCATGCAAGCTCCGGACTTTCTGGTTACCTCCCCGATGACCGCGACACCCGGCAGTAGTGGCGCATGAGCAACATCACGTCCACCGCTGCCGCAACCATCTCGCCGGAGGATGCGCGCGCGCTGCAGGCGAACGTCTGGAAGTTCTACCTCTTCCGCTTCTTCGTGGACTTCCAGCTGTGGCTGCCGATCTGGGCCGTGTACCTGATCGACGAGCGGGGACTCTCGCTCACGCAGCTCACGGCGCTCGACGCCCCGTTCTGGATCCTGCTCATCGTGCTGGAGGTGCCGACCGGCGCGATTGCGGATCGCTGGGGGCGGAAGATCTCGCTGAGCTACGGGGCGCTGACGAACGCGATCGCGGTGGTCGTCTTCGGAATCGCCACCAACTTCGGCGTGCTGCTGATCTCGTACATGGTGTGGGCGGCCGCGTTCACCCTGTACTCGGGCGCCGACTCGGCTTTCGTCTACGACTCCCTGCGCGCCACCGGCCGCGAGCGGGACTACACAAGACTGTGGGGGAGGGCGCGCGCGATCCAGGCGGGCGGCGCGATCCTGGGCCTCCTGCTCGGGGCTCCGCTGGCGCACTTCACGAGCCTCTGGGTGCCGGTGGTCGCGAGCGGCGGGCTTATGGCCGTGGCCTGGATCGTCAGCTTCAGCTTCCGGGAGCCGCCCCGCTACGAAAATCCGGACGACCAACCCAGCTATCTCAACGTGGTGAAGGAAGCATTCGGCGTCGCCTTCGGGAAGCCGTCGGTGCGCTACATGATGCTGCTGACAGCCGGAGTGATGGGCGTCGGCGTCAGCATGATCATCCTGCAGCAGCCGTTCCTGAGCGACCATGACATGCCGATCTGGTCCTTCGGCGTCTTCCTGACGCCCGGCCAGCTGCTCTCGATGGTGGCGGCGCTCGTTACCTATCGGGTTCTGACGCTGTTTGGGGTGAGCCGCATCATCGTCCTGATGCCGATCGTGGTGATGACCACGGCAGTCGGCCTCGGGGCACTCGACCACGTGGCCGCGTTCGCCTTCTATCCGCTCACGACGACGATGTTCGCGATGAGCTTCGTTGTCATCTCGGACTACCTGAACCGTCGAATCCCAAGCGCTAACCGCGCGACGATCCTCTCGATCCACAACATGATCTTCAGCCTCGCCGTTGCAGGGATGGAGCCCCTGCTGGGCTGGCTGGGTGACACCTGGGGCCTTCCAGTCGCCTATCGAGCGGCGGCCATCATCGTGGCGGTGCTGGCGGCGCCGCTGCTGGCCCTGTGGTTGCGGGCGCACCGGACCGAGCAGTTACCGGGCGAGGAGGTCCTGGGGCCCGAAGCCGAAGCGGAACCCGAGCCGGCGCAGCCTCCCTAGGCTTCGCCGGCGGCCTCCATGGCGGCCCAGCGCTCGCGGGCGAGCACGAAGATGTGCTTGTTGCCGGTGGTCCACGTGACCGTGAGCTGGCAGCGACGGATGCGCCATCCGTCATCGGCGCGGACAAGGGTGTTCGTGTAGTAGCCGCCAAGGGTGAGGGTGTTGTCGCCCTCGTCGTTGGGGAGGTCGCCCTCGTCGTTGGGGAGGTAGTGCTGGGCCTGCATGTAGGAGACGCAGGTAGCCTCGTCTCCCCCATCGGCGAAGGTGATGACGTGGTTCGTGCTGATGTGCTGGGTGGCCGAGAAGCCACTGAGCCCACCGCGCACGCCTGCGGTCCAGTCGTCGGCGCGCATGGTCGAGGGCTCGCCGCCGCTCCAGGAGGTGAAATCGATCTCGACCTCGTCGGTGAAGCAGGAGCGGTAGGCCTCCCAGTCGCGCATGTCGATACCGGTGGCATAGCGCAGGACGGTATCGCTAATGGCCTGGCGATCGAGCAGCGTCTGGAGCGCATCGTCGCTCATGGGGAACCCCCTGGGTGAGTCGTGGTGGTGGCTAGTGACTGGTGGGGAGTGTAGCGAGGCGCTCGGCCATCTGCTGGCGGACGAAACGGCGCTGGACCTTGCCGGACGCGGTAGCGGGAAGGGCGTCGAAGCGCTCGATGGCGGCGGGAATCTTGTAGCCGGCGAGGCGGCTGCGGAGCAGGGGTTCGACGCGGGCCAGTTCGACCGGCAGCGGCGAGACGACCGCGGCGACGACGCGCTGGCCCCACTCCTCGTCGGGGACGCCGACGACGGCGGCAGCTTCGATGCCCGGGTAGGCGAGCAGGGCCGCCTCCACCTCAGCGGGATAGACGTTCTCCCCGCCAGAGACGATGACGTCGTCGCCACGATCGAGCACGGTAAGGAAGCCGTCCCTGTCGAGGAACCCAATGTCGCCCGTCTGCAGCCAGCCATCGGCAAAGGCGCGGGCGGTCGCGTCCGGGTCGCGGTAGTAGCCGGGGGTGACGGCGGGACCACGGATCAGGATCTCGCCGGGCTCGCCGGTGGAGGCGTCGACGCGCACGTCGGCGGAGAGGAGGGCGCGACCGGCCGAACCGAGGTGCGACATCGCCTCGGAAGGGGCGAGCGTCGTGACCTGGCTGCAGGCCTCGGTGAGGCCGTACGTCTGGACGACCGGCAGACCGCGCGCGGTCGCGCGTTCGAGCAGCGTCGGAGGGACGGGTCCGCCGCCCACGAGCACGGCTCGCAGCGAGCCGTCGAAGCGGCGGTCGTCGGCGTTGAGCATTCGGCGGAGCATGGTCGGGACGACGGAGAGGAGCGTTATGTCGCTGAATCGAACCGCCCGGTTGACTGCTTCGGGATCGAAGCTCGCGTGGAGCTCGACGGCGGTGCCGTAGATGGCGCTACGGACGGGGATTGAGAGGCCGCCGACGTGGTTCAGGGGCAAGCAGGCGAGCCAGCGGTCGGAGGGATCGAGTCCGAGGTTGAGGGCGGACGCACTGGCGCTGGCCCAGAAGTTGCCGTACGTGAGCATCACTCCCTTCGCGTTCCCGGCCGTGCCCGAGGTGTAGACGATGCTGTGGCAGCTGTCTTCGTCGTGGGCGTCGACGAGAGCGGTCGTCTCCTGGACAGGGGGGAGGGGCATGCGGCGCGGCAGGGGCGAGCCCGCAAGGGCGGCGGCCTCGGTGGCGAGCGCTTCGCGAGGCCTGTCGCAGAGCACGACGGCGGGCTCGGCGTTCCGGAGCTGCTCCGCGATCTCGGCGGCGGTGAGCCGGATGTTGAGCGGCACGAAGATGGCTCCCGTGAGGCTGGTGGCGTGCATCGCGACGACAAAGTCGCGGGAGGTGCCCGCGATGATCGCGACGCGCTCGCCGGGACCCGCGCCAGCGGCGGCGAGCGCGTCCGCCTGGCGGACGGCGTATTCGTAGAGGGAGGCGTAGCTCACTCCGCGCCGCCGACCGCTGGAGATAGCGGTTACGCGCGGAAGCGCGCGGGCGCGATGCGTGAGCCAGTCGGGGAGCATGGCGCTCATGGGGACACGCCCTCCCAGGGGCCGGTGGCGAAGCGGTCGAGCGCACCGTCGTCCATTTCGACACCAAGGCCGGGGGCGTCGGGAAGCGTCAACGCTCCGCGATCGGGGGCGGGACAGCCGCGCGCGATATCGCCCCCGAGCATGGGTAGCGTCGCGAGGCCGCAGGCAGGACGGGGCTCGGGCAGCAGCGCCGCGAGGTGGGTAGCCAGGGCGGTGCCGATACCCGTGTCAAACGTTGTGGTCAGGATGCACGGCACGTCGCGGGCAGTGGCCTCGCCCATCATGGCGAGCGCCTCCGCCAGGCCCGTGCGCAGCGGCTTGATGACGACGGCATCGACCGAGTCGGCGCCGAGAAGCGCGCGAAGGTCGGACAGGGAGGCGCAGGACTCGTCGGCGGCGATGGGGATGGGGCTGGCTGCCCGCACACGCGCGAGGCTCGTGACATCGTCCGAACCCCGCGCGACCGGCTGCTCGCAGAGCGCGACGCCGTGGGTCGCGTGCGCGGCAAGGGCGTCCACGGCCTCCTTTTCGTTCCAGGCGCCGTTCGCGTCGATGCGAAGCTCGGGGTCGGGGCCGAGGGCGGCGCGGACGGCGCGCAGCCGCTCGCCGTCGAGCGCGACATCGCGACCGACCTTCACCTTGACCGTCGCGAAGCCGCATTCGAGGGCCGCAGCAGCTTCGCGGGCGAGGTCGTTGGGAGTGGCGGCTCCGAGGAGCGCGTTCGCGGGGATGGGAGCGGGCGAGGGGGGCGCCAGCCCTGCCTGGTCGGCCAGCCAGCCGGCGAGGGGCGCTCCACAGGACCGTGCCAGCAGGTCGGCGAGTGCCGTCTCGATCCCGACGTCCGCGCCAGCCAGGCGCTCGTCCGACGGCAGGGGCCACGCATCGGCCGGGGACCGGCCCACGAGCGTCCGAGCCACTTCGGCGACACGGGTCGCGAGGGCACGCACGCTCAGCCCCTCGGCGGGCAGGGGAGCGCTCTCGCCGAGGCCGACAGCGCCCTCGGCGGTCTCGATGCGCACGACCAGACCCTCGCGAACGGTCAGGTCGCCGGCGCCGGTGGCGAGGGTGTGGCGGCGGGGGATGCGCCAGGGCCGCCAGCGCACGTTGGCGATGGGGCCCGGGACGGTCATGGCCTTCGTGGGAATTTGTCCATGTCCGAGTAGGCGGGCTCGCGCTTCTCGATGAAGGCGTTACGCCCTTCCTTACCCTCGTCGCTCATGTAGAAGAGCAGCGTCGCGTTGTGGGCGAGCTCGGTGATGCCGGTCATCCCGTCGAGCTCGGCGTTGAAGGACGACTTCATGAGGCGCAGGGCAAGGGGGCTGTGGCGAAGGGCCTCGCGGGCCCATTGGACGCCCTCATCCTCAAGCTGTTCGAGGGACACGACGGCATTCACGAGGCCCATCTCGAGCGCTTCCCGGGCGTCGTACTGCCGGCAGAGGTACCAGATCTCGCGCGCCTTCTTCTGGCCGACGAGGCGGGCGAGCTGCCCCGCTCCGAAGCCGCCGTCGAAGGAACCGACGCGCGGGCCCGTCTGGCCGAAGCGCGCGTTCTCGGCGGCGATCGTGAGGTCGCAGATGACGTGGAGGACGTGCCCTCCGCCGATCGACCAGCCCGCGACGAGGGCGATAACGGGGATGGGGATGGAGCGGATGAGCTTGTGCAGGTCGGTGACGTTGATGCGAGCAACATCGTCCTCGCCGACGTAGCCGCCGTGGCCGCGGACTCGCTGGTCGCCACCCGAGCAGAAGGCGCGGCCGCCCTCGCCGGTGAAGAGGATGACGCCGACCTCGGGATCCTCGCGCGCCTTCTGGAAGGCGTCGATCAGCTCGAAGACGGTCTCGGGACGGAAGGCGTTGTGGACCTCGGGCCGGTTGATGCTGATGCGAGCGATCCCCTCGGCCTTCCCGTAGAGGATATCTTCGTAGTCACCTGCCGGCTCCCAGGCTACCGCCATGTCGCTGCTCCCTCGCGCCTTCCTCGAGGAAGGCCGTAATCGTCCGGACGCAGTATGCCGCTTTCTCGATGTGTGCGGCATGGCCGGCGTCGGGGACGAGGGCAGCGCGGGCGTTCGGCATCGCCTCCGCCATCTCGGCGGCAATGGTGGCGAACTTCGCGTCATGCACTCCCGCCAGCAGCAGGGAGGGCGCTTCGATGTCGCCGAGCCGGTCGTGGAGCGAGGGCTGGGCGCCGGTCCCCATGCCACGAAGGCTGTTGGCGAGGCCGCGCACGTCGTTTGCGAGACGGCCGCGACGGATGGCAAGGCGCATCCCCGCCGGCAGTCGCTGCTGGCTCTCGAAGAGGGGCAGGGATTCCCAGTAGTCCACGAAGGCGGGGACGCCGTCCTGCTCGATGCGATCGGCGAGGGCTTCATCGGCGGTGCGACGGGCCTCGCGCTCCTCGGGATCGTCGAGGCCGGGGGACGCACCGATGAGCACGAGCCGGTCGACGGCTTTCGGAATGGTCGCGGCCACGTAGAGGGCGAGGCGGCCGCCCATCGAGTAGCCCAGCCACGAGCTTCGGCGCAGGCCGAAGGCGAGCATCGCGGCAACGGCGTCCCGGGCGGCGCGATCGATGGCGTAGCTGTCGAGGTCGTCGGGCTTGCCGGAGGCTCCGTGCCCGACGATGTCGACGGCGAGCAGGGTGAAGCGCGCGGCCAACATCTCGGCGAGCGGGCCCCAGCTCATGGCGGAGCCCGTGAATCCGTGCAGCAACACCAGCGGTGGTCCGCTGCCCCAGCGCTCGACGTTCAGGGAGTAGCCGCCTTCGAGGGGAACCAGCGTCATGTCCAGGCCGCCTCGCTGGCCTTCGCCCACGCTTCCTCGTGCATCTCGAGGTTGCGGATGCGGTCGGTGCGGACCTCGACGATGCGGACGCCCCGGCCCGGCCCCGAGAGGGCGCCGTCGAGCTCGCTCCAGTCGCCAAGGACGCAATGGCTCGCGCCGTAGGCGGCGGCCGCGGCCGCGAAGTCGACATCGCTGGGCGTGGCGAACCACTCCTCGAAGACGTGCTCGTGGGCGGCCTGGGGGAGGTAGTGGAAGATGGCGCTGCCGCCGTTGTTGAGCATGACGACGGTCAGATCGAGCCCGTGGCGCGTGCCGGCCCAGAGGCCGTTGAGGTCGTGGTACAGGGAGAGGTCGCCGATGAGGAGGGCGACAGGTCCGGCTCCGGCGGCGGCGTGCCCCAGCGCCGACGAGACGACGCCGTCGATGCCGTTGGCGCCACGGTTAGAGGCGACGGCGAGCGCCTTCCCGTCGCTGGCGAGGAACGAGTCGACGTCGCGGACAGGCATGCTGTTCCCGGCGAAAATCGTCGCGCCGGCGGGGAGCGCTCGTTGCAGCTCGACGACCGCGCGACCCTCGAACGGGTCCGCCGCAGCCAGCGCGTAGGCGTCGAGCGACCGGCGGGCGCGGGCATCGCGCTCACGCCACTGCGCGAGCCAATCGCCGTTGGCTTCGCGCGAGAGCTGCTCACGGAGGGCGTTCGCAGCGGAGCGGGCGTCCGCGGTCAGACGCTGGGTCGTCACGGCGTTCGGATCGCGGAAGGAGCCGGGGAGGTCGCAGAGGATATGGGCCGCGCCGGTCGCGCGGGCGAGGAACTGGTTGAGCGCCTTCGAGGTCGGGACCGCGCCGAAGCGCAGGACGCAGTCCGGGGCAAGCCCACCGGCGCGGGGGTCGCGGAGGAAGGCGTCGTAGGCATCGATGACGTGGCTGCGGTCGTGGGGGCCGGTGCGGAGGCCGCTGAGGGGATCGGCGAGGAGGGGAGCGCCGAGCGCGCTCGCCAGGGCCGCGATTGGCTCGGCGGGGAGGCCGCCACTCTCAGGCCCGGCAACGAGCAGGGGCCGTTCGCAGCGGTCCAGGGCCTCGACGGCTGCCTCGATTGCGTCGGGCCGGGGGGCGACGGGGGGGACGGCCGGGAGCGAGCCGTCCTGCACGGTGGCGGCGGGAGCGGGGTGGACGCCGGGAGGCTCGATAAGGGGTTCGTCGAAGGGGACATTGAGATGGACGGGGCCGGGAAGCGGCCCCAGCGATGCATCGACGGCCTGGGCCGCAGCCTGGGCGAACACCTGGGGCGACGCATCTGGAGAGCCGGGGGCGGGGAGGTCGCGCTCGTGGCGCACGCTGACGCCGTACAGGCCAACCTGGTCGATGGTCTGGGGCGCCCCGACGTTGCGCAGGTGGGGCGGCCGGTCGGCGGTGCAGACGATGAGGGGCACCCGCGAGAGGTCCGCTTCGACGACGGCTGGGTGGAAGTTGGCAGCGGCCGTGCCGGATGTGCAGACGAGGGCCACCGGCCTGCCGCTCGCGCGGGCGAGCCCGAGCGCGAAGAAGGCGGACGAGCGCTCGTCGAGGTGGAGCCACGGGCGGATCGCGTCCTGCTCGGCGAGGGCGACGGTCAAGGGGGTGGAGCGGGAGCCGGGGGTGACGCAGGCATCGCGGACGCCGGCAGCAGCAAGCCCTTCGACGAGGGCGCGGGCGGCGGCGGTGTTGGCGGCGGCAACCACCGCTATTCCCCGCGCAGGGCCTCGAGCAGGGGACGGAGCTTCAACTCGGCCTCGGCGAGCTCGCGATCGGGGTCGGAGCCGGCGACGATACCGGCGCCCGCGTAGAGCAGCGCCTCACGCCCGTGCAGGAGGGCGGCCCGCAGGGCGACGGCGAAGGCGCCCTCGCCGTTCATGTCCATCCAACCGATAGGGCCCGCGTACCAGCCGCGGTCCATGCCCTCGAGTCGGGCGATGGCGTCGAGGGCAGGCTCGCGGGGCGAACCACCCACGGCGGGCGTGGGGTGCATCGCGAGCAGCGTATCGAGCACGTCGACGCCGGGAGCGGCACGCCCCTCGATGGGGGTCTGCAGGTGCTGGATTCCCGCCATGCGCAGGATGCGGGGCTCGTCCGGCACCGAGAGATCGGCGCAAAGTGAGGCGAGTGTCTCGCGGGCCGCCCGCACGACGAGGTCGTGCTCGCTGCGCTCCTTTTCGCTGGCGATGAGCACGTCAGCCAGCTCATCGTCTTCCTCCGCGTCCCGGCCACGGGCGCTGGTGCCGGCCAGGCTGAGGGCGCGCACGCGTCCCTGCTCCAGCGACACGAGCAGCTCGGGGCTGGCCCCGACCCAGCTGGAGTCGCCAAGCCGGTAGCCGAACACGTAGCAGCTCTCGTAGCGCTCGGCGAGGGCCGTCAGCGTGCCGGCAACGTCATGGGGGGTAGGGGAGTGGCAGCGCGCCTGCAGAGCGAGGACGACCTTCCCGTACCGGCCATCGGCAATCTCTCCGAGCGCCTGCGAGACGGCGGAGCGCCAGTGGGACGCGTCGGGACCGGTGCGCTGGTACCGGGGTGGTCCGGCAGCGGGACCGGAAGGCAGGGCGACGCGGGCGATGGCGCCGGCCACGGCAGCCGCGACGTCTTCCCGTGTCTGCTGCGGGCGGACGGCAAGCGTGAGGGAGGCGCTGACCTGACCTCCGTGGAGGGCGACGATGACCTCGGGGAGGACGAAACGCCAGGCGCCGAAGGCCTCCCAGGCGTGCTCGAGGTGCGGGGCGCTGGCATCGAAGCGCGCGCCGCCGAAGAAGCGGGGACGGGCGAGGGGGTCGATCTCGCCCGCGCGATGCTCGTCGGCGGCCTCCCGCAGGGCGGGGGCGGCTGCGGCAAGCGGGGCCCCTGCCGCCGAGCCGAGATCAAGGGCGCGCCCGAAGCCGAACAGGTGCAGGTCTTCGGAGGGCTGCTCCCAGGACACCGTGGCCGCGGCCCGAAGCTGCTGCACGCTCCATCCTGCCGAGCTTCCGAGCAGCTCCACCGGGAGTGCGACGGTCGCGAGCCCGGCGCCATCGCGGCGCGAACGCAAACCAAGGAGTTCGCCGGCAAGATCGAGGGCGGAAATGCGGGAAGGGGCGGTCTCAATCTCAGTCACGCGCCCCCCTCCAGCTCTGCTCATCGCTTCCGCCCAATCTCAAGATCCGTGAGCGTTCCGTCCCTTGCGGTGCGTCCGCTCACGGGCCAGCGCCGCTGTCAGGCGGTCACGAGAGGCCGAAGAAAGTATACGGCGTACCCTTCCTACGGCGGCGGGAGCGCGGTATGCGCCCCGGGCGTACGATCCGGCGCGAGCTCCTCCACCGGGGAGCCCTTACATCAACCAGCGAGTTCCTCTATGCAACGCTTCCTGACCCTCCTGCTCGGACTGGCCCTGCTCGTCGCGTTCTCCGCGTGCGGCGGCGACGGCGAAGGCGACCAGGAAGAGGTCCTCACGCTCCTCTACTGGCAGGCTCCCTCCCTGCCCGGCCCCTATCTCTCGGGAGGTTTCAAGGACCGGGACGCCGGCGCCATCACGCTGGAGCCGCTGGCCCACTACGGGCCCGATGGGGCGTTGGTTCCGGCGCTGGCCACGGAGATCCCCACGATCGCGAACGGCGGCATTTCCCCGGACCAGCTCACGATCACCTGGAAGCTGAAGGAAGGGCTGAAGTGGTCGGACGGCAGCGACATGACCGCCGAGGACGTGGTCTTCACCTGGCGCTACTGCACCCATGAAGCGACAGGGTGCACGGCCGAAGACGCGTTCACCGGCATCGCGTCCGTGGAGGCGCCCGACAAGCACACCGTCAGGATCACGTTCGAGGAGCCCACGCCGTACCCCTACCACGCCTTCGTGAGCGCGGGCACGCCCATCATCAGCGCCGCACAGTTCGCCGACTGCGTGGGCGAGGCCGCCAGCGCGTGCGAGGACGAAAACCACGGACCGCTGGGCACCGGCCCCTACCGCATCGTCTCCTTCACCCCCGAAGTTGAGGCCGTCTTCGAGCGCAATCCGCACTGGCGAGGGGAGAAGCCGTACTTCGACCGCGTGGTGCTGAAGGGGGGCGGAAGCGCGACCGCAGCAGCGATAACCGTCCTGCAGTGGGGCATTGCCGACTACGCCTGGAACCTGCAGGTCGAGCCCGAATTGCTCGCGGAGCTGGAGGCAGCGGGCTACGGCACCGTGGTGTCGGCATTCGCCGACCTGGTGGAGCGCATCGTCGTGAACCAGACGAATCCGGACCCCACCCTCGGGGACAACCGCTCGGAGTACCTGGATGGCGAGAATCCCCATCCGTTCCTCTCCTTCCAGCCGATCCGCCAGGCCATGTCGATGGCCATCGATCGAGACCGGTTGACGGAGCTGTACGGCTTCGCCGGCCGGCCTGAGTGCGACCTCATCGCCGGTCCGGCGCATTATGTCTCGGGCGGGAACGACGAGTGCCTCACCCAGGACATCGCCGGGGCGAACGCGCTGCTGGACGAGCACGGAGTGGTCGACAGCGACGGGGACGGCGTCCGGGAACACAACGGCGTGCCCCTGCGGATCACATACCAGACCTCGACGAACGCCATCCGGCAGGCCACCCAGGAGCTGGTGCGCGACTGGTGGCGCGAGATCGGCATCGAGACGGAGCTGGTCCACTTCGACGCGGGTGTCTACTTCGGAAGCGACCCGGGGCCGGAAACGTACCGGCGGTTCTTCGCGGACGTCCAGATGTACGCGACGGGCGGCGGGCTCGAGCCGCAGAACTACCTCTCCGACAACCGCTGCACCCACATCCCCACGCACGACAACTCCTGGGCCGAGGGGAACGTCGCGAGAGCCTGCAGCCCTGAATACGACGGCGCCTACGAGGAACTGCCGCAGCTCCCCATCGGACCGGAGCGCGAGGCGCTGGTGAAACGGCTGAACGACATCCTCGTGCGAAGCTACTTCGAGATCCCGCTTGTGAGCCGCGGCATCGTCTCGGCGCACGTAAACACGCTGAAGGGCGTCAAGTTCAACGCCTGGGACAGCGAGGTCTGGAACATCGCGGAGTGGCACCGGTAGACCCCGCACCGTTGGCCACCCGCGCGATCGCGACGCCAATCGGGGACCTCACGGTCGTCGCGTCGGCGCGGGGCGTCCGGGAGGTGCAGTGGGGACGCGAGCGTGACGGCGGAAGCCGACCGGAGCCGAGGGCGAGGGAGCACCTGGATCGGGCGGTCAGCCAGCTCGGTGAGTACTTCCGTGGCGAGCGCCGGGAGTTCGACCTGGCGCTCGACCTCGAAGGCACGGAGTTCCAGCGGCTCGTCTGGAGCGAGCTGGCGCGCATCCCGTTCGGAGAAACGCGGAGCTACGGCGTCATCGCCGGCGAGGTCGGGCGGGCCGCGGCGGCGCGGGCGGTGGGGGCGGCGACGGGGCGGAACCCGGCGCCCGTTATCGTGCCCTGCCACCGGGTCGTGGGAGCGAGCGGCTCGCTGACCGGATTCGCGGGCGGCCTCGACAGGAAGCGGGCACTGCTCGCGCACGAGGCGGAGGTCGCCGGAGGCGGGCGAGAGGGGCGGCTGCCCGGCTTCTGAGCCGCCGCCGGGACTGCTCGACGCGGGGGTGGCGTCTCGCTAGGCTGCGGTCATGGGCCGTCGCAAGGGCCGCAAACGCCGTTCCCGTCGTGACCGGGAGAGCCTGGGGGCAGAGGCGTTGCGGCGCTCGGAAAACCGCCGCAAGCGGCGGCGCTCCGACGACGACTTCTTCGCCAGTGCGGTTGCCGCCTCGCCGCCGGACGACGACCTGCGGGCGCTCGCCTGGCAACCCGGACCACGCAGCCTCATGGCGGCGGTGCGGGAGGACCTGAATCCCGGCGCGAAGACGGCTCTCACGTGCGAGAACTGCCACGAGTTCGTCCCCGGCGACACCGGGCGAGGGCGGTGTCTGCACCCGGGAAGCGGCGTGCTCGGGCCCTGGCCCGACACGGAAGCGTGCCAGTTCCATGAGGTTCGACGCCGCCGGTAAAGGCGCCGTTCGGGCCGTGAGCCTGCCCACGCGGTAAACTGTTATGGTGCGTTAACAGCCCCCACATGTTGTGGCAAATATATTGACAGGCCCCCAAGATATAGGCGATGATGCGCATCCAGCGAGAAAGGCGTTAACACCCGTTAACAGTTCGAAGTCGTTATGCGCTGCCCCTTCTGCCACTCGGAAAGCTCCCGCGTTACGGACAGCCGGGGAACCGGAAACGCCGTACGCCGACGGCGCGAGTGTGCGGATTGCGGGGAGCGCTTCACGACCCTCGAGACCGTCCTTCGCTCCACCGTGCAGGTGGTCAAGAAGGACGGGCGCCGGGAGGACTTCGATCGGGAGAAGCTGCTCGCCGGGCTGCGCTCGGCCTGCGCCAAGCGCAACGTTTCCGCCGACCGGCTCGACGCCGTCGTGGCCGACATCGAGGGGCGCGTCACCCGCGACGGGCGCCTCGAGGTGTCGTCCTCGGTTATCGGCGAGCTCGCCGTCGATGCGCTGAGGCGGATCGACCACATCGCCTACATCCGTTTCGCTTCGGTCTACCGCGCCTTCGCCGACCTTGACTCGCTCAAGGACGCGCTCCAGGCGCTCGACGAGGGGCGCGTGCCCACCTTCGATGAGCGCACCCAGCAGCTCGCGTTCCCCGAAGACGCCGCACGAGAGGACGGGGGCTCGGAAGAGCCGGCGCCGATCCTGCGGACGGTAGGGTAGCGATGGAGGTTGCAACCCGGAGCGAGCGGCGCTATTCTTCCCGCCCCGAACAAACGTTCTAGCTTTAGACCCGCCACCTGGACCTGCTGGAGGACATCATGGTTACCACTTCCGAGCCCACTCCCGATACCGGCGCCGGTTTCGTCGCGACACCGCTTTCGGAGAACGCCGTCGTGGTCATGGAACGTCGCATCGTGGCGCGCGACGACAAGGGCGATCCGATCGAGACGCCCGACCAGTGCTTCCAGCGGGTCGCGCGCAACCTCTCACAGGCGGAGTTGCGGTACGGCGGCACCGAGGCCGATCGCACCGCCGCCGAGCAGGACTTCTACCGCCTGCTCTCCTCGCTCGACTTCCTCCCGAACTCGCCGACGCTGGTGAACGCGGGCCGCGACCTGCAGCAGCTCTCGGCGTGCTTCGTGCTGCCGGTGCCGGACTCGATCGACGGGATCTTCAAGGCGATCCGCGATACGGCCGTCATCCACAAGTCGGGCGGCGGCACGGGCTTCGCCTTCTCGCGTCTGCGCCCGGCGAACGACCGCGTGCGCAGCACCATGGGCGTCGCCAGCGGCCCGGTCTCCTTCATGACGGTGTTCGACTCGGCCACGGAGGCGATCAAGCAGGGCGGCACGCGACGGGGCGCCAACATGGGCATCCTGCGTGTCGACCACCCGGACATCGACCACTTCATCGAGATGAAGGCGGACATGACCACGCTCACGAACTTCAACATCAGCGTGGCCGTGACGGACGAGTTCATGACGGCACTGGAGGAGGGCGGCGACTACAACCTGATCAGCCCCAAGACGGGCGAGGCGGTGGACAAGCGGAACGCCCGAGAGGTCTGGCAGACGATGGTGGAGAACGCCTGGCAGAACGGTGACCCGGGCGTCATCTTCATCGACCGCATCAACGGGGGGCGGGCAAACCCGGTCCCCGGGCGGGGACCGATCGAGTCGACGAACCCCTGCGGCGAGCAGCCGCTGTACTCCTACGACTCTTGCAACCTGGGCTCGCTCAACCTGGCCCACTTCGTGGTCGGGGAACCGGGCTCGAAGGCGGTGGACTTCGAGCGCCTGGGCTCGACGGTGCACCGCTGCGTGCACCTGCTCGACAACGTGATCGAGATGAACCAGTACCCGATCGAGGAGATCGAGGAGACCTCGCTCGCCATCCGCCGCATCGGGCTGGGGGTGATGGGCTGGGCGGACATGCTGCTCGAGCTGCGCATCCCCTACGACTCCGAGCAGGCGCTCGCGCTGGCCCGCGAGGTGATGGGCTTCGTCCAGCGCGAGGCGGACGCGGCTTCGCACAACCTCGCAGCCGTGCGCGGCAACTTCCCCGAGTGGGGCCAGTCGATGTACGGGCCGGGCGGGGGCGAGGGGCCGATGCCCCTGCGCAACTCGACGCGCACGACGATCGCGCCGACGGGCACGCTCAGCATCATCGCGGACTGCTCGGGCGGGGTTGAGCCGGTGTTCGCGCTGGCGTTCGTACGCTCGCACTACCTCGACAAGGACGACCCCACGAAGCGGGTCGAGTTGAACGAGGTGAACGAGCACTTCGAGCACGTCGCCCGGACCGAGGGCTTCTACAGCGACGACCTGATCGACTTCCTCGCCCACGGCGGCCACCTGGCCGAGCGCACGGACGTGCCCGACTGGGTGAAGGAGGTGTTCGTGACGGCGCATGACATCGCCCCCGAGGCGCACGTGCGCATGCAGGCGGCGTTCCAGGAGCACACCGACAACGCCGTCTCGAAGACGATCAACTTCCCCAACGAGGCCACGGTCGAGGATGTCGCGACCGCCTACCAGCTGGCGTACGACACGGGCTGCAAGGGCATCACCATCTACCGCGACGGCTCCCGCGACCTGCAGGTGCTGAAGCACGCGGGCGAGGAGGAGGGCGACAGCGAGGAGGCCGCTGCCGAGGCCATCGCCGCCGCCGAGGCGCTGGTGGCGGAGAAGGGCCGGCCCATCCGCCGCCGCCTTCCCGACGAGCGCCAGTCGATCACGCACAAGTTCCGCGTGGGGGAGCAGGAGGGGTACATGACCGTCGGCCTCTTCGCGGACGGGACCCCCGGCGAGCTCTTCGTGAACGTGAGCAAGCAGGGTTCGACGGTGATGGCGCTGATGGACAGCCTCGCGATGCTGACGAGCTACGCGCTCCAGTTCGGGGTGCCGGTCTCGGTGCTCGCGAGCAGGATGCAGGGTAGCCGCTTCGAGCCGAGCGGCCCCACGGGCAACCCGGAGATCCCGATCGCGACGAGCATCACCGACTACATCTTCCGCTGGCTGGAGCTGAAGTTCGGCGACAGCGAAACGGCGGTGCAGCCGACGCTCATCCCGCCGTACGAGGTCGTCGAGAGCCGGGGCGTGGACGAGCCCGTGTTGTCCCACGGCGACATGGTCCCGAGCGGGGTGGGCTGCCCCGAATGCGGCTCGGTCCTCGAGTACGGCGAGGGTTGCCTCGTGTGCCGGAGTTGCGGCTACACCAAGTGCGGCTAGGGGACGCTCCGGTCCCTCGCGCGCACGGGTAAGATCGAGCCCGTGAGCGTGATCGCCCTGCAGCAGGACCTGGAAGCGGGCGTCGAGCGTGTGCGCGAGCGCATCGCCCGCGCCTGCCAGCGAACCGGTCGCGACCCCGACTCCGTGACGCTCGTAGCCGTCACCAAGGGCCAGCCGGTCGAGGCCATCCGGGCGGCGTACTCCGCGGGTCTCCGGCACTTCGGCGAGAACCGCATCCAGGAGGCCGTACCCAAGATCGAAGCCGCGAAGGCCTCAGGTGTCGAGGCAACCTGGCACCTGGTGGGGCACCTCCAGTCGAACAAGGCGAGGGCGGCCGCAGCGGACTTCGACGTCATCCATTCGGTCGACTCGCCTAGGCTGCTGTCGCGACTCGATGGGGCAGCGCCCGCGCCGCGCGACGTGCTCCTGCAGGTCAACGTCGCCGCCGAGCCGCAGAAGCAGGGCGTTGCGCCAGACGAGGTCGAGGCGCTGGTCGAGACGGCGCGCGAGGCGGCCAACCTGCGCCTGCGCGGCCTCATGACGATCGCGCCAATGGTCGCGGATCCCGAGGACGTACGGCCGGTGTTCCGCGACTTGCGGAAACTGGCCGAAGGCGTCGCACTGACGGAGCTCTCGATGGGGATGACGGACGACTTCGAGGTCGCGATCGAGGAGGGGGCGACGCTCGTGCGGGTGGGGCGCGCCATCTTCGGGGAGCGCACGACGTGACGGTCGCGGTCGTGGGGGGTGGGGTGATGGGGGAGGCGATCCTGGCCGGCGCGCTCGACCGGGGGGTGGTGGCCGCGGGCGAGGTGACGGTCGTCGAGCTCATCGCCGCGCGCCGGGAGGAGCTGGCGGCTCGCTACGGCGTCGCCACGACGGGCGAGGCCGGCGACGTCCTTGCGGGCGCGAGCCTCGTGCTGCTGGCGGTCAAGCCACAGGAGTTCCGCAGCCTGTCGGGGCAGCTGGCAAGCGACGCACTCCTGATGTCGATCATGGCGGGGGTACGCATCGCGAGCCTGGCCGAGCACTTCGGGCACGACCGGATCGTGCGCGTCATGCCGAACACGCCTGCGGCGATCAACGCCGGCATGAGCGTCTGGACGGCGACCGAGTCGGTCGATGAAGGGCAGCGTGAGACCGTACGCGGGCTGCTGGGCGCTATCGGCCAGGAGCTCCGCGTCGACGACGAGGGCAAGCTCGACATGGCCACAGCGCTCAGCGGCAGCGGCCCCGCCTACGTGTTCCTGTTCATCGAGGCGCTTATCGAGGCAGGCGTGGCCATCGGCCTGACCCCGGACGAAGCGGAGGCGATGACGATGCAGACACTCGCGGGAGCGGCCGCGTACGCACAGGTCAGCGAGTACCCGCCGGCGGTCTTGCGCGAGCGCGTCACCTCGAAGGGGGGCACGACGGCGGCCGGGCTTGCGGAGCTTGATCGCGGGGAGTTCCGCACACTCATCGAGGCGTGCGTGCGCGCCGCCTGCGAACGCTCGCGCGAGCTGGGGGCAGCCCAGTGAACCCGGTAATCGCGGACCTGTTCCGGGCCTTCCTCTACATCCTCATCGTGGCCATCGTGGCGCGGGCGCTCCTAAGCTGGTTCCCGATCTCGCGCACGAATCCGATCATCCGGCTCGTCCACCAGCTCACGGACCCGCTGATCGACCCGCTGCGGCGGGTCATGCCGCGCACGGGGATGATCGACCTGAGCCCGATGGTCGTCATCATCCTGCTCTGGCTGATGATCTGGGTCGTGAACCGCGTCTCGAACTGAGGCGCAGCCGCCTAGACGACGATGTTGAGGAGCTTGCCGGGCACGTAGATCACGCGACGCGGCTCCCTGCCCTCGACCCAACCCTGCACCCGGTCGCTCGCCAGCGCGCCGGAAAGCGCGGCATCCTCGCCGGCGTCGACGGGGAGGGTGAGGTGGTCCCGCACCCTGCCGTTGACCTGCACGACGATCTCGACCGTCTCCTCGACAACGAGTGACTCGTTGAACTCGGGCCAGGCCTGCTGGTGGACGCTGTAGGGCTTGCCGCGGCGGTCCCAGAGCTCCTCGGCGATGTGAGGGGCGAGTGGGGCTACCAGCAGGATCAGCGTCTCGACGGAGCGCTCCCAGGTGGCTCCGTCGACGCCTCCGGACTCGCGCGCACGCGAGAGCGCGGTCGTCAGCTCCATCAGGCGTGCGATGGCGGTGTTGAAACGGAACTCCTCGATATCGCTGCTCACGTCGCGGATGGTGCGGTGGGTGGCGGCCACAAGCTCCCGTGACGCGACGCCGTCCCCAGCCTCCGGAGGGGTCTCGGTGGCGACGGACCAGAGACGGTTCAGCCAGCGAACGATGCCGGGCATGCCGCTCGGGTTGTAGGGGCCTCCCTGGTCCCATGGGCCGACGAACATGAGCTGGCAGCGGAAGGCGTCGGCGCCGTGCTGAGCCACCAGGTCGTCGGGCGCGACGACGTTGCCGCGGCTCTTGGACATGCGGTTGCCGTCGGGACCGAGGATGACGCCCTGGTTGAAGAGGCGCTTCATGGGCTCGTCGCCCTCGACGATGCCCATGTCGCGCGCCGCCTTCCAGAAGAATCGGGTGTAGAGGAGGTGCATGACGGCGTGCTCGGCGCCGCCCGTGTAGAGGTCGACCGGAAGCCACTGGCGCATCGCTTCCGCGGAGAAGGGGCGCTCGGGGTTGTGGGGATCGACGTAGCGCATCTGGTACCAGCTCGAGCACATGAAGGTGTCGAGCGTGTCCGTCTCGCGACGAGCGGTGGCGCTGCACTGCGGACAGTCGACGTTGACCCACTCCTCGATCTGCGTCAGAGGCGACTGGCCGGTCGGCTCGAAGTGCACGTCATCGGGGAGGACGACGGGGAGGTCCTCCTCGGGCACGGGCACCACGCCGCAGGAGTCGCAGTGGATCATGGGAATCGGCGTGCCCCAGTAGCGCTGGCGCGAGATGAGCCAGTCGCGCAGGCGGTAGGTGATGGCGCCGGTGCCGGCCCCCTCGGCCTCAGCGTGGGCGATGACGGCGGGGATGGCCTCGCTCGCCGGCGTCCCGTCGAACGGACCGGAGTTGATCATGCCGCCGCCCTGCGTAAAAGCGGCCTCCAGGGGTGCGTTCGTGTCGATCTCGGGGTGGTCGAACACCGGGACGATGCCGAGACCGTGGTCGCTGGCGAACTCGAAATCACGCTCATCGTGGGCGGGAACGGCCATGATCGCGCCGGTCCCGTAGGTCACGAGCACATAGTCGGCGATCCAGATGGGGATACGCTCGCCGTTGAACGGGTTGACGGCGTACGCCCCCGTGAACACGCCCGTCTTTTCGCGCTCGGTGGAGAGCCGCTCGACCTCGGCGACGCGCGAGGTGGCGGCGACGTACGCCTCGACGGCCTCCCGCTGCTCAGCGGTGGTGATGCGCTCGACGAGCTCGTGCTCTGGCGCGAGCACCATGAAGGTGGCCCCGTAGACGGTGTCGGGGCGCGTCGTGAAGACGGTCAGGGGCTCGTCGACTCCCTCGACATCGACCGGGAAGCGAAGGTTGGCCCCCTCGGAGCGGCCTATCCAGTTCCGCTGCATGGTGGTGACGCGCTCGGGCCAGTCCATGCCGCTGAAGTCCAGCAGTTCCTCGGCGTAGGCGGTGATACGGAAGAACCACTGCGTGAGGAAGCGGCGTTCGACGGGGTCATCGGAGCGCTCGCAGAGGCCGTCGAGCACCTGCTCGTTGGCGAGCACGGTCTGGCAGCCGGGGCACCAGTTGGCGGCAGCCTCGGCGCGGTAGGCAAGGCCGCGCTCGTACAGCTTCAGGAACCACCACTGCGTCCAGCGGTAGTAGTCGGGGTCGCACGTGACGATCTCGCGCTCCCAGTCGAAGCTCGCGCCCATGGAGCGGAGCTGCTGGCGCATGCGGTCGATGTTTCCGTAGGTCCACTCTTTCGGGTCGACGCCGCGCTGGATGGCGGCGTTCTCGGCGGGCAGGCCGAAGGCATCGAAGCCGATCGGGAAGAGCACGTTGTACCCCTGCATGCGGCGGAAGCGGGCGAAGGAGTCGGAGGGCGTCATGGCGTACCAGTGGCCCGTGTGGAAGTCGCCCGAGGGGTAGGGGAACATCGTGAGCACGTACCAGGGCGGGCGCTCGTCGTCGTCGCTGGCGTGGTCGATGCCATCTGCTTGCCAGCGTTCGCGCCACTTCGGCTCGATGGTGTGCGGGTCGTAGCGATCTACCATGAAGCTCCTCGTTCAGCGGGAGGGTCCGGCCCGCGTCGGGCCGGTCGGAAGGACACTGGGGACAGGTCTGGGAGAGGCCTCGCCGGCTATGCGCCGCGAGGCCGTCGAAGGGCGAGCCTGGAGCCGGGCCACATCGAGTGCATGGTGTTGACGATGGTAGCGAAGCCCGCGGTGAGCGTCATCCCGCGTCCCGCGCCTCGGGACGCTTCGGGTAATGGGCGACGAAGAGCGTCTCGAAGTTGCGCTCGGGGGAGCAGGTCTGGCAGGTGAGGTACCAGACCCAGATGCCGGCGGGATTGCGGCCGTAGCGCTCCCGGGCCATATCGCGAGTCTCCTTCACGAGGGTTCGCATCTGGCCCCAGGGCGCGGGCAGGAGCCGCGTGAAGACGACGCCGCCGGGGGTCACGATGTCGCGACGGGAGGCGTCGGCGTCTTCCACTTCCATCATGACCGTGCGGCGCAGCCGTCCCGGACCCATGAGCAGCATCGCGTCCTCGGGGACGTTGCCGGCAGCCTCGGCGCGGGCGACGAGCTTGCGGCGGTTGCCCCAGAAGCCGATGGGCACGCCAAAGAAGGCGGGGATGCCGATCTTCGCGAAGGCGATGTCGCTCCAGTCGCTCTCCACCTCGTGCCACTCGTTCCGGTCGAGTCTCGGGCAGTCGCAGGGCTCCGGCCCCTCGGGATCAGTGGGAGACGGGCGGCTTCTGGCGACCTGGTCAACGGGAACGCGGCGGCGCTCTTCGGTCATGACACGTCCGAAGCGAGGCCGCGGGCGACAGCGACGAGCTCGGGGCGCTCGGCGAGGGTCGCGGCGGAGATCACGACGATGGAGTCGACGCGCCCCTCGCGTTCGACCTGCGCCTCCAGCCAGGCCGCGCCGACGGCGCGGGCGGCGGCGGCGCGGAATTCGGGGCCATCCTCGGCGGAGGCGGCCTGCGCGAGCGCTTCGGCGGCAGCGTCCTGGAGGAGGACGGCGACCTCGCGGGCGGGGCGGTTCGGCCAGTCGAGGACGAAGTCGGCCTGGGTGCCGCCCCAGAGCTCGGCGCCTTCACCGGGGCCGTGGTAGCTGATCGTGGTGGTGCCGGACGCTGCGCTCACTCTGACGCCTCCTCGCGGGGGTGGACGATGCGGAGGGCCTGGGGCAGCTGGTCGAGCAGCTGCTGGCGGGCCTGCACCCGCGTCTGCAACCCCCAGATGTCGATGAAACCGACCGCCGATGCGTGGTCGAACGCATCCTCGCGGTCGTAGGTGGCGAGCGCCCGGTCGTAGAGCGAGGATTCGGCACGGCGGCCGGTCACGGTGACGGCGCCGCGGTGGAGGCGCAGGCGCACCTGACCGCTGACGAATCGCTGGGTGCTGGCGGTGTAGGCGGCGAGATCCTGGTGGTGGGCGCTGAACCAGAGGCCGTCGTAGATGAGCTCGGCGTACTGGGCGGCGATCTCGCGCTTCAGCTTCAACTGGTTCCTCGAGAGGGTCATTGTCTCCAGCGCGCGGTGGGCGGTGAAGAGGATAGTGGCGGCGGGCGCCTCGTAAATCTCGCGGCTCTTGATGCCGACGAGACGGTCCTCGATGTGATCGACACGGCCGACGCCGTGCCGGCCGCCGAGGTCGTTGAGGCGCTCAACGAGGGCCACCGGGTCGAGCGCCTCGCCGTCGACGGTCGTGGGGAAGCCCTTCTCGAAGCCGATCTCGACATCGACGCCCTCGGCCGGGGCGTCCTCGGGGGCGGTCGTCCAGACGTAGGCGTCGGGCGGGGGCGCGGTCCAGGGGTCTTCGAGCACGCCCGCCTCGACGCTTCGGCCCCAGATGTTCTCGTCGATGCTGAAGGAGCCCTTCACCTCCCAGGCGATGGCGATGCCGTGCTCCTGGAGGTACTCGATCTCGGCCTCGCGGGACATCGCCTCCTCGCGCGTGGGGGCGACGATGGCGAGGGAGGGGTCGAGGGTGCGAATGCCGACATCGAAGCGGACCTGGTCGTTGCCCTTGCCCGTGCAGCCGTGAGCAACCGCGACGGCGCCCTCGTCGTGGGCGACATCGACGAGCAGCTTGGCCATGAGCGGCCGTGCAAGGGCGGTGGCGAGGGGGTAGGCGTCCTGGTAGAGGGCGCCGGCTGCGAGGGCGGGGAAGGCGAAGTAGCGAAGAAAGTCCTCGCGCGCGTCCTCGATGATGACCCTGGCGGCGCCGGCTGCGAGGCCGCGCTCTTCGAGCACGGCCTGCTCGCGGCTCATGCCCACGTCGATGTTGAGGGCGACGACGTCGTAGCCGCGCTCCTTCGTGAGCCAGGTGATCGCCGTTGTGGTATCGAGGCCGCCGCTGTAGGCGAGAACGAGTTTGGGCACGCGGGCCTGCCTTTCGGTCTAGTCCCCCAAAGCGTAGCGCGCCCGCCGCTCGTGCGGCAGTCAGAACACGCGGCGGAGCACTGTCCAGGCCCCGACGGTGCTCGCGAGCGCGATCACGACCAGCACGAACACGACGACGCCAAGGGCGGTGGGGAGGGAACCGGCCAGCGCGAAGGGGGTGAAGGCGAGACCGATGGCGCCCGCCGCCACGCTTCCCAGCACGAGCGTCGCGGGAGGGGCGATGGCGGCATCGGCGGCCCGGGCGGCCAGCAGCAGGCGCAAGCCCACGCCCGCCACGCCGACGGACGCGAGCGTGCCGAGGGCAAGGAGCAGACCCGTTACGAGGTCGCTAACTGGATGGCCTCCTCGAGGATGTCGCAGGCGCGGTCGATCTCGTCGTCTTCGACGATGAGGGCGGGCATCAGGCGGATGCGGTCGGGGCGCACGTTGTTCACGAGCAGGCCCCGCTCGCGGCAGAGGTTGACGACGCCGGGGGCTGCCTCGCTCGAGAGGCTGACGGCGAGCAGCAGACCGCGTCCGCGCACCTCGGTGACGGCGGGGAGCCGGTCTTCCATCGCGCGCAGGCGGGCGACGAGGCGGTCGGAGGCGCGGCGGGCGGCAGCAAGAACATCGTTCTCGAAGATGTAGCGAAGAACGGCGACGCCGGCAGCCGTGGCGACGGGGTTCGCGCCGAAAGTAGTGCCATGGTCGCCGGGGACGAGGTGGCCGGCGAGCTCCTCGCGGGCCAGCACGGCGCCGATGGGGAGTCCCCCGGCGAGGCCTTTGGCGACGCACATGATGTCGGGCTCGATGCCGTCCTGCTCGTGCGCCCAGAGGGTCCCCGTGCGGCCGATGCCGGACTGGATCTCGTCCAAGATGAGGAGGAGGCCGTTCTCGTCGCACCAGTCGCGCACGCCCTGCAGGTAGCCGGGGGCAGGCGCGTTCACGCCGCCCTCCCCCTGGATGGGCTCCATGAGGACGGCGACGGTGTTGTCGTCGGTGGCGGCCTTGAGGGCGTCGAGGTCGTTCCAGGGGACGTGGCTGAAGCCGGTGGGCAAGGGTTCGAAGGGCTCGCGGTAGCGGGCCGTGCCGGTGGCGGCGAGCGCGCCGAGGCTGCGTCCGTGGAACCCGTCCTGCATGGCGATGATGCCGTGCTTCCCGCCCTGCTCGTCGTGCCCCCAGCGGCGCGCGACCTTGATGGCGGCCTCGATCGCCTCCGCGCCGGAGTTGCAGAAGAAGACGCGGTCGAGGGGCGAGTTCTCCACGAGCAGCTCGGCGAGCTCGATCATCGGGGTCGTGTAGTAGAGGTTGGAGACGTGGATGAGCTGCTCCGCCTGGGCAGCGGCGGCGGCGCTGACGGCGGGGTGGGCGTGGCCCAGGGAGGTGACGGCGAGGCCACCGACAAAGTCGAGGTACTCGCTGCCCTCGCTGTCCCAGACGCGCGATCCTTCACCGCGCTCGAGCACGATCGGCTGGCGGCCGTAGTTCTGAAAGAGGTACTTGCTGTCGCGTTCGATCCAGTCGCTCATGCCGTTCGGGCTCCTGTCGGGGTTGGTTGGGGTCGGGATGGGGATTGTACGCCGCGCCCGTGTACGGGCCCTGCGGTCAGGGACGAGCAGGTGGGAAAACGGTGCCGTGGCCCTCTCGATCGAGGAGAGCGCCTGGGGCGCGCCCATCGATGATGTGGCTGGGCACGCCCAGCCTTGCGGCGAGCAGGCAGGCGTCGGTCTTGGGAATCATGCCGCCGGCGATCACGCCCTGCTCGCGCAGGTCACCCACTGCGGCAGCATCGAGTTCGGGAATGACGGCGCCGTCCTCGCCGCCCACACCCTCGACGTCGGTCAGGAAGACGAGCTCGCGGGCGTCGACGGCGCTGGCGATCCAGCCGGCGGCCTCGTCGGCGTTCACGTTCACGAGCTGGTCGCCATCCTTGCCGGGCACGTAGCCGACCGGGCTGACGACGGGCACGAAACCGGCGTCGCGCAGGGCGAGCACGGCCTCGGGATGGGCGGCGACGGGCGTCCCGACGAAACCGAGCTCGGGACGTCGCTGCTCGCACTCGAGCGTGCGCCCATCGGCGCCCGAGAGGCCGGCGGCGTGGGCGCCGGCGGCGTTCAGGGCGGAGACGATGCGCTTGTTCACGAGTCCGGCGAAGACAGCCACGATGACGGGCAGGGCGCGCTCGTCGGTGGCGCGCAGGCCGTCAATGAAGCGGCTCTCGATCCCCATCGCGTCGAGCCAGCGGCTGGCCTCGGCGCCGCCGCCGTGGACGACGATGGGGCGTTCGCCGTCGCGGTCGAGGGCGGCGATGTCGTGGAAGGTTGTGTCGGCGGCGCCGAGGGTGCTGCCACCCACCTTGATGACGAGGGGCCGGGCGGCGCTCACGTCGTGTAGTCGGCGTTGATGCGGATGTAGTCGGCCGTGAGGTCGCAGGTCCAGCCGGTGGCGCTGGCGTCGCCGGCGCCGAGGGACACCTCGATCGTGACCTCGTCGCCGGACATGGCGCGCGAAACCTCCGCCTCTTCGTAGGGGATGGGCACGGTGCGCTCGAAGAGCTGGTGGCCGCAGACAGCCACAGTCACCGCCTCCTCGACGATGGCGACATCGGAGCGCCCGATAACGCCGACGATCCGGCCCCAGTTGGGGTCGGCGCCGTGGACGGCGGTCTTGACCAGGGGCGACGTGCCGATGTCGCGCACGAGGCGGCGGGCGTCGGCGTCCGTAGCGGCGCCCGTGACGGTGATCTCGATGAGCCTCGTGGCGCCCTCGCCGTCGCGGGCAATGGCCTTCGCAAGATAGATGCAGACGGCATCGAGGGCCTCGCGGAAGGCGTCGTAGTGCTCGCCGCCGGGAGCGATCGTTTCCCCACCGGCGGCGCCGTTCGCGAAGAGGAGAACGGTGTCACTCGGGCTGGTGTCGCCGTCGACGGTGATGAGGTTGAAACTGCGATCGGCCGACTCCGAGAGGGCGGTCTGCAGGGTGTCCTGGGCGATAGGAGCATCGGTCGTGAGGTAGGCGAGCATGGTCGCCATGTTGGGGTGGATCATGCCCGAGCCTTTGGCGCAGCCACCGAGGGTGTAGGGCCCAAAGCGCACGGAACAGTGCTTGGGCACGAGGTCGGTGGTCATGATGGCGCGGGCGAAGGCGGGGCCGGCATCATCGGACAGCTCCACGGCTTCGATCCTGGCCTCGATCATGTCCATTGGCAGGTAGTGGCCGATGACGCCCGTGTGGCAGACGAACATGGCTTCGGCCGGTATCCCCACCCGCTCAGCGGCCAGCTCGGCCATGCGGTAGGCGTCACGCACCCCGCGTTCGCCGGTGCTGTCGTTGGCGTTGCCGCTGTTCACGACGACCGCCCGGCCCTGCCCTCCGGCGAGCCGCTCACGGTCCACGTCGATGGCGGCGCCGTGGAGGCGGGTGACCGTGAAGACGCCCGCCGCCGTGGCCGGAAGGTCAGAAATGAGGATGCCGAGGTCGAGCTTATCCTCGCCGTAGGTCTTGATGCCGGCGTAGGTCGCGCCGGCGCGGTAGCCCGCGGGGGTGGTGGCGCTCCCGGTCGGGTCGACCTCGACGGTCACGGGTAGAGGGCCGGGCGATCGAGGCCCGCCTGCTGGGGCAGGCCGAACATGAGGTTCATGTTCTCGATGGCGCTGCCGGCGGCGCCTTTCATGAGGTTGTCGAGCACGCCGACAGCGACAAGCGCGCCGTTGCGCTCGTCCACGGTGGGGTGCACGAGGCAGTCGTTACTGCCGTAGGTGTGCTTCGTGTGCGGCGGGGAGTCGGTCACGGAGGTGAAGGGGGCGTCGGCATAGAAGTCGCGGTAGAGGGCGAGCGCCTGCGCGGGCGAGACGTCCTCGGCGAGGGGCGCGTAGCAGGTCGAGTGGATGCCGCGCGTCATGGGGACGAGGTGGGGCACGAAGGTGACGGCGACCTCGGGGCCCTCGCGCAGGCGCGAGAGCTCCTGCGCCATCTCGGGTTGGTGGTTGTGGTTCGCGACCCGGTAGGCAGAGACGTCCTCGTTCACGTCGCTGTAGCTGAAGCCGCCGCCGGTGCCGCGGCCTGCGCCGGAGATGCCCGACTTGGCATCGACGAACACGCGCGGCTCGACGATGCCCGCGGCGACCGCCGGCGCGAGGGCGAGGATGGTCGCAGCCGGATAGCAACCGGGGTTCGCGACGAGGTCGGCGCCGGCGATGTCCGGCGCGTATAGCTCGGCGAGGCCGTAGACCGCGCGGCCGAGGAGGCCGGGGGCGGGGTGCTCCGCGCCGAACCACTGGGCGAAGGCCTCGGGCTCGCGCAGGCGGAAGTCGGCAGCGATGTCGATGACGCGTACGCCCTGCTCGACGAGCGGGGCGCAGGCCTCAGCGCTCGCGCCGGTGGGCAGCGCCGAGAAGACGACGTCGACCTCGGCCTCGATCTCGGCGGTGATGGGGAAGTCGGCGTAGGCGGCGAGGTGGGGGAAGGCCTCGCCGAGCTTCTGGCCGGCGAGGGAGCGGCCCGTGGCGGCGACAAGCTCGGCCTCGGGGTGGTTCCAGAGCAGGCGCGCCGCTTCCATCCCGGCGAAACCGGTGACGTTGATGATGCCTGCCCGAACCGTCATGTCCGCATTGTCTCGCCTGTTGCGGGCATGCGCGAACGCGTGACAAGCGGGCGCAGTAGGATGCCGGCCATGTCGCTCGACCTGACCTTCATCGGCACGGGGAACGCTTTCGCGCCGGGGGGGCTCTGCTGGAACGGATTCCTCGCGAACGGCCGCTACCTCTTCGAAGCGCCCCCGCAGGCGCTCATGTCCCTCCACCGAGTCGACGCCGATCCGAACGCGATCGAGGCCGTCGTGCTGAGCCACCACCACGGCGACCACTTCCTGGGCCTGCCATTCCTGCTGCTGCACTGGAAGCACCGGGGCCGGGAGACGCCGGTAACGGTCGTGGGGCCGCCGGAGACGGAGCGGCTGGCCCGCGAGATCGGCGGGACGGTGTACCCGGGGCTGTTCGAGGGCGAGTTCGCCATCGAGTGGCGCGAGCTGGCCGCGGGCGACTCCGCCACCGTGGGGGACCTCACGGTCGAGGCGGTCGCGGTCGAGCACGACGACCGGCTCTCGCTCAACCTCGGGTACCACGCACGCCTGGAGGGCGAACGCTTCGCCTACACGGGCGATACGCGGCTCTGCGACGGCGTACTCGACCTGGCCCGGGGCGCGGACGTGCTCGTATCCGAGTGCGCTTCGCTCGACACGCCCATCCCGGTCCACATGAACCTGGTCGACGACATTCCCGAGGTTCACGCGGCGCTCTCGGAATCGGCGAGGCTCGTGCTGACGCATGTCACGCCGGACGTGGAGACGGATCTGTCGCGCACGGTGGTGGCGAAGGACTACGAGACGTACCGCTTCTAGCCGCGGGGCGGCACCCCGGAAGGGCCTGCGCTAGAATCGCCGCCATGTCACATCCACTGCGCGGCGCCGCGGCCATCACGGGCCTCGGCATTACGCCCATGGGGCGCATCTACGGAAAGAGCTCGACCGACTTCGCGGTCGACGCGGTGCGCCTCGCCATCGCCGATGCGGGTCTCGAAAAGTCCGACATCGACGGCCTTCTCATCAACGCCGGCATCACCGGGTTCTCTGGCCAGGGCGTGAGCCTGCAGCTCCAGAACGCCCTCGGGATGGGCAACCTGCGCCTCCTGAACCACATGAACGCGGCCGGCTCGACGGCGGCGCAGATGGTGCAGTACGCGACGATGGCGATCGACGCCGGCATGGCCACGCACGTCGTGTGCGTCTTCGCGGACGCTCCCCTGCAGCAGGGCGGCTCCTCGGCGGCGGCATACGGCAACGCCGGGCGCCGCGCCGGTCCAACGGGCATCCTCGGGCTCTCGGCAGGAGCGGGACATTTCGGCGCGAACACCTCGTACGCGCTCGCCGCCCGGCGACACATGTCGCTGTACGGCACCACGCAAGATCAGCTCGGGGCGATTGCCGTGGCGGAGCGCTCGTGGGCGACGATGAACCCGCACGCGAAGATGCGGGACCCGCTCACGCTGGAGGAGTACCACGCCTCCCGTTGGATCGTGGAGCCGCTCCACCTGCTCGACTGCTGCCTCGTCTCGAACGGGGCGGTGGCGGTGATCGTGAGCCCGCCGGAGCAGGCGAAGGACATGCCGCAGCCGCCCGTGTACGTCCATGGCATGGGCCAGGGACACCCCGGTGACAGCCGGCGGGCAGGCGACTCGCCGGAGACGGAAACAGGCGCTCACCTGGCCGCGGAGACCGTCTTCCGCATGGCGGGCGTGGGCCCCGAGGACATCGACATCTGCGAGCTGTACGACTGCTACACCTACACCGTGCTGGTGACGCTCGAGGACTACGGGTTCTGCAAGAAGGGCGAGGGCGGAGCCTTCGTGGAGGACGGCAAGCTCGGGCCAAGGGGCTCGCTGCCGACGAACACGGGGGGCGGGCAGCTCTCCGCGTACTACATGTGGGGCATGACGCCACTAAGCGAAGCGATCATCCAGGGACGCGGCCAGGGCGGGGAGCGCCAGGTCGAGAAGCACGACCTCATTCTCTCGACGGGCAACGGGGGGGCGCTGAGCTACCACGCCTCGCTCATCCTGAGCCCGCACGCGAACTGAGGCAGCACGAGATGGCCGATTCCCCACCCGTGAAGCCCGTCTCCCAGCCCGATGAGCTGACGGAGCCCTTCTTCGCAGCCGGCGAAGAGGGCCGCCTGCTGCTCGCGACCTGCGACACCTGCGGCGAGATGCGCCTCCCCACCTCCCCCACCTGCCCTACGTGCCTCGCCGAGGGGATCAGCTGGCAAGAGGTGAGCGGACGCGGCACCGTCTACACGTTCGGGATTATGCACCAGCGCTACCACCCCGCCTGGGAGCCCGATCTTCCCTACAACATCGCGGTCGTGGAACTGGACGAGGGGCCGCGGATGCCCGCCAACATCATCGGCGTCTCGAACGACGAGATCGTCGTCGGCATGGCGGTCGAGGTGGCGTGGGAGCAAGAAGGGGACGCGCCCGTTCCCCGCTTCCGCCCGGTGGCCTGACGCCGATGGCGCAGGGGGCACTCAGCATCGTCCTCTGGGCGACCGATCTGAACGGCTTTGCGACGTTCCTGACCGACGTTGCCGGCGCGACGCTGGAGACGCGCCACCCCGGATTCGCAGCACTCGCGCTGCACGGCGCCGAGATCCAGCTGCACTCGGACGAGTCGGACGAGGGCCATCCGTGGCGTGAGGCGCTCGCCAACGAAGGAGCGGCGCGGGGCATCGGGGCGGAGGTGCGGGTGCGGGTCGACGCCGTCGATGCGCGGCACCGGAAGGCAGTCGAGATGGGCTACGTCAGCATCCAGCCCCCACACGATGACGGAACGGGACGCGCCTGCCAGATCATGGGGCCGGACGGGTACTTCTTCACGCTCTGGGAGCCGCAGATCGGCGGAACGTAGGGGCGGCTACCAGGCGGTCCAGCCGCCGTCGACGAGGATCGTCTGGCCGGTGACGAAGTTGCTGGCGTCACTCGCGAGAAAGATGACGGCGCCGGCGAGCTCGTGCGGCTGTCCCCAGCGGCCCATCGGCGTGCGGTCTTCGATGAAGGCCTTGCGCTCGGGGTCGTCATAGAGCGGGCGCGTCAGGTCCGTCTCGAAATAGGTGGGGGCAAGGCCGTTGACCTGAACCGAGGCCTCGGCCCACTCGATCGCGAGTACCTTCGTGAGCTGGTCGATGGCGCCCTTGGACGAGGCGTAGGCGGCCTGGTTCGGCAGGGCGACGCTGCCGAGGATGCTGGAGACGTTGATGAGCTTCCCGGAGCCCTGCGCGACAAAATGCCGGCCCGCTGCCCGGGCGCCGTTGTAGTAGCCCTTCAGGTTGACCTGGAGAACGGAGTCGAACTCGTCCGGGGTGAGCTCGAGAGCGGGCTTGCGGACGTTCGTGCCGGCGTTGTTGACGAGCACGTCCAGCCGCCCGAGCCGATCGAGGGCGGCGGCCACCATCGCTTCGCACGCCTCGGGGGAGGTCACGTCGGTGGGAACGGCGACGGCGCGCCTGCCAAGCGCCTCCACCTCTTCGACAAGAGACTCGAGCTCCGAGCCAGTGCGGCTGGCGAGGGCGAGGTCGGCGCCGGCGGCGGCCAGCGCGAGGGCCATCGTGCGGCCGAGGCCGCGACCCGCGCCCGTCATGATGGCGACGCGTCCTGTGAGGTCGAAGAGCTGCGTGCCGCGCAGCTCGGGGCGGTCGTCAGGGGCGCTCATTCGTAGCGGAGGGCTTCGGCGACGGCGACGCGGGAGGCGCTCTGGGCGGGGAACCAGGTCATGATCATCGAGGCTCCAAAGGCGATTCCACAGATGACGATAAGTTGGAGCCAGGGAACGATGAAGTCCCCGCCCTCGGAGGCCTCGCCGATGCCGCCGGAGGTGAAGAGGACCCACGAAAGGGAGACCCCCAGCACGGCTCCGAGGATGATCCCGGAGAGGGCGACGAAGCCCGATTCGAAGACGAAGCTGAGCGCGACCATCGAGCGCTGGTAGCCGATGGCGCGGAGCATGCCGATCTGCTGGCGGCGCTCGACAACGGCGCGGAAGGCGATCACGCCGAGCGCAGCAATGCCGATGATAAGGCCGAGCCCCATGAATCCCTGGAAGAGCAGGAGGAAGCCCTGCGAAGCGGCGCGCTGGTCGTCGAGCAGCTTCTGGAACGACTCGGCCGAGGCCTGGGGCAGGCCCGATTCGATGGACTTGGCGAAGGCTTCCTGGTCGGTTCCGTCACGGTTCTTGAGGACGAAGCGCTGGGAGTCGGAGTCCGGGAAGGCGGCGACGACGGTGTCGCGCTGCACGATGATGCCGTTCCAGAAGATATCGCCGGGATCGTCCACCTGCCCAATCACGGTGACGGACGTGTTGAGGTCGGTCCCGGGTGCGTGGAGGTGCAGGATGAACGGCTCGAAGCCCTCCCCCACAAGGGCGGGGTCGAGCGTGAGCAGTGCGAACTCGGAGAATTCGGCGCCCGCGGCGTCCGTGAGCTCGCCCGGGATAACGGCAAGGGTGGGGTCACTGGCCACCGCCGTCCAGACCTCTTCGTCGCTGCCGTAGCCGGCAGCGCGGCGCTTGAGCTCGAACTCGTTCGTGGCGAAGAAGGCAGCGTCGGCGCCGATGACGGTGAAGGTGCCGGCAACGCCGGGGCCGGACGGGGCATCGACGAATATCTCCGTCTCGCCCGCCCAGGCGATGCGTTGCTCGCTGACGGCGACGATGGGCGTGGTATCGACGCCGTTCTCCTCCAGCGTCTCCACAAGGTCATCCGTGCGGTTGTTGCTGTTGACGAAGACGATCGTGTCGAAGCCGCCCTTCGCGTCGTCGGAGAGGAAGATGTTGGTGAAGTTGTCGTTGACGGTGGAGAACATGACGAGGGAGAAGGTGATGAGCCCGATCATCATGATCGTCATGCCGGTGCGCATGCGGGCGGTGAGCGGGTAGGCGACGGCGGTCTTGACGGCGGGCACGATGCGGCCCAGGCGCGCGCCAACGGTCGCCACTGGCGGGAGCAGGATGTCGGCGTTGTAGACGATGAGGAAGGTGCCACAGGCGACCATGACGATGCCGCTGAGGAAAAAGAGCTCGGGGCCGCCTTCAAGGTCGCCGATGATGAAGTCGAGGGCGCCGGCGGGGGAGACGTACCAGAAGGCGAGCAGCAAACAAGCCAGGATCGTGAACGAGACGCGCTCCTGCATCCGGAAGTAGCGCAGCGTGAAGGCGGCCCAGCCGAAAGCGAGTGACATTCCGCCGGCGAAGAAGAAGTAGCTGTTGGAGGAGAACGCCCACTCCATGAAGAGGGCGGCAAGGGCCAGCCCCACTACTCCGAATCCGGCACCCCACGCGATCGGCCGGTCGCGGTCCTGGGAGGCCACGAGCAGGAGCCCGATGGGAGGCAGGAGGATGCCGAGAACGATGAGCCAGAGGCCCACCCGCGGGTTGCGGTCACGCATGAGGCGCACAACCAGCAGCGCGACGAGGTAGAAGGGGATCAGGGGGATGAGCAGGAACGGCCAGAGCGGGATGCGCTGCCCGGCGATGCGCTCGTGCCGGGGCGCGCCGAAGTTGTGCCGGCGGAGCACGTACAGGTAGGGGCCGACGAGACCGAAGAGCAGAGCGATCGAGAACAGGCCGACAAAGTCCGGGAGCCGGTAGAGCGCGAACACGCTCACCGCAATAGCCCCGCCGGCGACGGCCGCGTTGAGCACGGCCCTGGCGTAGCCGCGCCAGGTGGCCGCCTCGGGATTCGTGACGATGGGCTCCGGGAGGTCGCGGATGGCGGCGACGATGTTGAGGCGGCTGGCGCGCACGGCAGCGAAGAAGATCACGACGAATGTCGAGATGACGCCGAGGCAGAAGGCAATGATGAGGCTGCGCGGGGTGAGATTGGTGCGCAGCTCGAGCCCCAGCCCTGCCTCCGCGAAGGCGTTGATGAGCGCAACCATCCCGAACGTGACGAAGACGCCCGCGACAAGGCCAACGACGGCGGCTCCCAGGTCGTAGCCCATGCCCTCGGCGAGGAAGGACTCGACGAGGTGGCGGCGCTTGGCGCCGACGGCGCGGGCCATGCCCATCTCCGGCTTCCGTTCGGCCGCCAGCATGATGAAGATGAGAAAGATGAGGAGGATGCCGGCGGCAATCGAGAAGAGCCCGAAGATGATGAAGATGGTGGTGAAGACGCTGCCGACCAGCTTCGCGATCTCGATCGCGTCTTTCTTCAGGGGCTGCACCTCGTAGGGCGTGCCATCGATGACTTCGTTGAGCTTCTCCTCCACCACATCGGAGCGCTCCAGCCCATCGCGCACGCCGCCCGCGTTCGTGACGACCACGGCGTAGGCGATCCCGTCCAGTTCGAGGATCTCGGAGAGGAAGTCGAAGCTGACCGTGCCGCCGGGGTACTCCGAAGCTCCGACGTTGAAGGTGCCGCTGAGGAAGCTGTTGGGAGCGATCGCCGCGACGACCACCTCCACCGGATAGCCGCCCAGGAGCAGGACGAGCGTCTGCCCGACCTCCGCATCGATCTCGCCGGCAAGGTCCTCGTTGACGACGATCTGGTTCCCGCTGACCGTCACGACGTTCCCGTCAAGGTCGCGGAGCGAGCCAAACGGCGCTGCCGCGGTGGTGTCATAGGCGACGATGGTGGCGCCGGCCTCGTTCAATCCGGTGGCCGCATTGATGACGGGGAGCGTCTCCAGAAGGATCGGCAGGAAGCCATCGATGTCGGGGTCGTTGGCGAATCGCGCCTCCCAGGCGGCGACTTCTTCAAGGGGAATCACGCGCTCGTCCTCGGGGCGCGGGCTGCCTTCCTCATCCCAGACGATGAGCATGTCGGTCTCGCCGGCGAGCTGGTAGATGTCGTCCGTGACCGTGCTCGAGACAGTGTCGCCGGTGCCGAAGGCGACGGTCATGATCACGGTCGCGAGCATGAGCCCGAAGATGATGAGGGTGGTCTGGGCGCGGCGGCGGGGGATGTTGCGCAGGCCGGTCTTGAACATCACCGGGTTGCGGAAGGCCACCCATGCCAGCAGCACGAGGATGCCGAGCGTGATGATGACCACCACCGCGGCGATCGTGTTCATGGAGACGCCGAACAGTTCCTCCATGGCGGTTCGTTACGCGGGGGCGGGAGCGAGGGGGCGGACCGCTTCCTCGCGTTCAATGAGACCGTCGGCCATGTAGATGGTCCGGTGGCAACGGGCGGCCACCTCGGGAGCGTGCGTCACGATGACCTGCGTCTGGTTGCTCTGTCCGTTCAGCTCGACGAGGAGGTCCATGATGCCCCCGGCGGTCGTCGAGTCGAGGGCGCCGGTGGGCTCATCGGCCCAGACGATCGAGGGGCTGTTGACTACGGCGCGGGCGACGGTGACGCGCTGGCGCTGGCCTCCCGAGAGCTGGGCCGGGCGGTGACCGGCGTACTGCCGCAGCTCGACCCGCTCGAGGGCGGCGAGGGCGAGCTCACGCGCTTCGCGGGGCCTGGTGCCGGAGACGATGAGCGGCAGCTCGACGTTCTCAACGGCGGAAAGGACCGGGAGCAGGTTGTACGTCTGGAAGACGAAGCCCATGCCCTGCGCCCGGAACTCGGTCTTCTCGTTGTCCGCCATGCGGGCGATGTCTTCGCTGTTGATGAGCACCTGACCGTCATCGAAGGCGTCGAGCCCGGAGAGGCAGTTCAGTAGAGTCGTCTTGCCGCAACCGGAGGGGCCCATGACGGCGACCATCTCGCCACGGGGAACCTGTAGGTCGACGCCACGCAGGGCCTGGACCTGGACCTCACCGGTGTCGTACGTCTTCGTGACGCCTTTCGCGTCGATGACCAAATCGCCCACACGCCCGTCAGCGGTCATTGCAGCTCCCATGACGCCTGTGTGTCAGGCGCCTCACCGAGCGTGGACGACGCACCGCACCCGATCAAGTTGGACCAGCGCCAGGGGAGGGTGCGCACACCTCGCCGGGGACGCAGAATGTGGCCGGGAGCACGGTATGAGCAACGCTGACGAGAGCACACCAGAGGTCGCGCCGGCGCACACGGACGCGCGGGCGGAGTTCAGCCCATCCGATATTGCCCTGGTTCTCGGGCTAGGCGCGGTGGCGATCATCGCCGGCACGGTCCTGGGACTCGTCTTCACCACCTAGGCGACAGGTCCCGCTCCGCTTCACGTAAGGGCCCCGTCGAAGGCCATTGCGGCGGGGTATGATCGAGGCATGAACGGGGCTCAGATCGCTCGCGGCGATCCCCTGCTGCTGCGCGTCACCAAATACGACGGCGAGGCGCACTGGATCCAGCACCTGCGCGTCCTTTCGGACGACGGTTCGCTCGTGCAGGCGCACGCCTCGGCGGGAAGCCCTATCTTCACGAGCCGGGGCGAGTTTCGCTCCCGCTACGAGAGTTTCGTGCACTTCTGGCGGGACCGCTGGTACAACGTGTTCCGCCTGGCCGAACCGGGCGAGGAGACGGCGCTCTGGTACTGCAACGTCACCACGCCGCCGGAGTTCGAGGACGGCGAGATTCGCTATATCGACCTCGACCTCGACGTGACGGTGCGGGCGAGCGGAACGATCGAGCTGCTCGATGCGGACGAGTTCGAGGAGCACCGGCTGAAGTACGGCTATCCGCCCGAGGTGGTGGAACACGCCCAGGCGGCAGTGGGGGAGCTTTCGGAGCTCGCACAGCGCCACCAGTTCCCGTTCGACCTGTAGGGCACGACTCCCCCGGTGGGGCGAGAGGCGATACGCTGGGGCGGTGACTGACACCACAACGCTGCGGGACCGCGTGGGGGCGCTCGTCGCGGGGGCGACCCGGGCGGCGATCGAAGCGGGCAGCCTTCCAGATGTGGCCCTGCCGGACGAGCTTGTCGAGCGGCCTCGCGACGCGAGCCACGGCGACTACGCCAGCTCGCTGCCCCTGCGCCTCGCGCGCTCGGCGATGATGCCGCCGCTGGCCATCGCCGAGGCGATCGCCGAGCACCTTCCCGCGAACGACGTCATCGACGCGCCAAGGATCGCGCCCCCCGGCTTCATCAACCTGAGCCTGGCCGAGCACTTCGTGCAGGGAGAGATCGACCGGGTGATCGCGGAGGGGCCTGCATTCGCCAACAGCGACCTCGGCCAGGGGAAACGGGTGCAGCTCGAGTTCGTCTCGGCTAATCCCACCGGGCCGCTGCACGTGGGGAACGGCCGGGGGGCGGCCATCGGCGACACGCTCGCTTCGGCGCTGGCGGCGGCCGGGTACGAGGTCGAGCGGGAATATTATGTGAATGACGCGGGTACTCAGACGGACGTGTTCGCGGAGACGCTGTACGCCCGCTACCAGCAGCAGCACGGCCGCGACGCGCCCGTCCCCGAAGGTGGCTACCCGGGCGAGTACATGGTCGACCTGGCCACGCAGATGCGAGAGCGCGAGGGCGACCGCTTCCTCGCGGCGCCGGGCGAGCCTCCACCTCCGGGCGTGCGGGAGATCGGCATCGAGCTCATCGTCGAGCAGATCCGGGACACCCTCGACGCATTCGGGACCACCTACGACCGCTGGTTCAGCGAACGGTCGCTGTACGAGCCCGCGGCCGGCGGCGACGCGTCGGCGTATGACGCGGCCCTCGCGATCCTGCGCGAGAACGGCCACCTGGCGGAGCGCGAGGGCGCCCTCTGGCTGACCTCCAGCAACCTCGGCGAGGACAAGGACAACGTGGTCGTGCGATCGGACGGTCGCCCGACCTACTTCGCCAGCGACATTGCCTACCACTACGACAAGTTCCTGCGGCGAGGCTTCGACCAGGTCATCAACGTGTGGGGCGCGGACCACCACGGGCATGTGTCGCGCCTGGAGGTCGGGACCGAGGCGGTTACCGGCAAGGGCGCCGCCCTCCACCTGCTGCTGTACCAGCTGGTGACGCTGAAGCGGGGAAGCGAGACGGTTCGGCTCTCGAAGCGGGGCGGCGAGATCATCACCCTCGACGAACTCATCGAAGAAGTGGGGCCGGACGCCGCCCGCTTCTTCTTCCTCCTGCGGGCTCCCAGCTCCCAGATGGACTTTGACCTCGACCTGGCAGTGAAGCAGTCGAACGAGAACCCCGTGTACTACATCCAGTACGCGCACGCGCGCCTGGCGAGCATCCTCGACCGGGCGGCCGGCGAGGGCCACACCCCGGACGGGGGCGACGTTGCGATGCTGACGGCGCCGCACGAGCTGGCGCTGGTGCGGGAGATGCTGCGCCTGAACGAGGTGATCGAGCTGGTCGCGACGACCTACGAGCCACAGCATCTCGCCCACTACGGCATGGAGCTGGCGACCTCGTTCCACGCCTTCAACGATGCCTTCCGGCAACAGGGCGACCCGAACCTGAAGGTGATCACGGACGATGCGGCGCTGACGGCCGCGCGGCTGCGGCTGGTGCAAGCCGCGAAGATTGCGCTCGGGCGCGTGCTCGACCTGATGGGCATGACCGCACCGGAGCGGATGTAGCGAATCAGGCCAGCGCCGCGGGTTCGTGGGGAGCGCGCGGGGCGACGATGTAGCCGTTCAGGTCGCCGAGCGTTTCCCAGCGATCGGGCTGCTTCCACAGAAGCCAGGCGGCGAGCGCACAGGTCAGGCCGTCGAGGGTATCGTCGAGGCGCTTGAGCGCCGCGCCCCTCGCGGCGGCTGCGGTCTCGGGGTGGAGGACGCGACGGACGTCGGCACTGCGGAGGACACCCGGAGCCTCGCGCTCCAGCACCTTCCGCAGGTGGCGCTGGTATCGCTGCATCACCTCGCGGCGGAAGGCCGCGCTGCGGCCGCCCTTCGGCTTGTAGGGGAGACGCTCGGAAAGGCCAAAGAGGCGCACGTGGATCGTGTGCGGGTAGACCTCGACGGCGGTACGGGCGTCGCGCTGGCCGTTGAGCAGCGGGGCAGGGTCGAGCTCGAAGCCGCGCGCTGCCAGTGCCTCGCCAAGGTCGATGCCGGCGGTGTAGCCCTGCCGCACGGCGTAGTGCGCCTGGTGGGGGGAAGCCTTGTAGCGACCGAAGCGGCGCGCCACCTCGCGTTCGGCCCAGCGCTCGGGGGTGTAGAGGAGGGGTGCATCGATTGCGACGACGACGGCGCCCTCGACCGACGCCAGCTCGTCGGCGAGCCGCTCGGCATCACAAACAGCGGCTTCGAGGCGTATGCAGCGCACGTCGCCGGGTGCCTCGCCGGCGAACCAGCAGATGCCGCTCTCGCGGTGGGATGTCCAGGCGAGGTCGAGGCCGACGAAGGTGGGCATGGCGGCTCACCCTAGCACCGGGGGCGGGAGGGTGGCACGATCGCGCGCCGGAGGGTTCATGGCGGAGCTCATCGAAGCGTTGTCGGGAAGGCGGGCGCGACGCGCGTTCGACGCCCGCGAGGTTCCGGCGGAGATGCAGGAACTGCTCTGGCGGGCGGTATCGGTCGCGCCGAGCCACGGCAACGTGCAGTCGGCGCGGCTCCTCGTGGCGCAGTCGGAGGGAGCGCGCGAGAAGCTCCTGGCGGCGCTCTCCGAGGGGAACCGGAACTGGGCACCGGCTGCGCCCCTCCTCGTCGCGCTCGGCTCGATGCCCGACCACGAGCACGCCGATTCCTACGGCGAGGAACGGGCGCTCTGGTCGTTCCACGCGGGCATCGCCGCGGGGAACCTGATGGCGCAGGCGACCGCCCTCGGGCTGGTCGCACACCCCATGGCCGGCTTCGACGAGGCGGCCGTGCGGGATGCCTTCGGCGCTCCCGGGGAGCTGCGGGTACTGGTCGTCTTCGCGATCGGGTATCCGGGGGCGGTCGAGTCGCTGCCCGAGGACCTGCAGCGCCGGGAGCAGCGCGAGCAGCGGCGGCAGCCGCTCGAGCGGCTGGTGGCGGTTGACGAGTGGGCGGAAGGGAACAGCATGCCGGCGCGCGATCCCTCGCGGACAGGCAGCGGAGTGGCAAGCTAGAACGCTGATGTCAGCGATAAGCGATCTCGGAGACACGTATGTCGAGGAGCTGGCGGCGCTTCACCCCAACGCCGCCACGAGCCTGGGCATCGCCGGGCACGAGGACGAGCTCACGGACTACTCGGTCGAGGGGTTCGAGGCGCGCGACCGGCTCACGCGGGAGACGCTCGCGCAACTGGAGGCGCTGCCCAACGAGACAGACGCCGACCGCATCCTGCGGGAGGTGATGCGCGAAGCGCTCACCGTGGACGCTGAGCTGCACGAGACGGGGGACTACCTCGCGGGGCTGAACGTGCTGGCATCGCCGATGCAGGGGCTCCGGAGCACGTTCGACCTGATGCCCACGGACGGCGAGTCCGACTGGTCGACCATCGCGCGGCGGCTCGCGCGCCTGCCGGAGGCGCTCGCGGGCTACCGCACGACGCTGGAGGCCGGGCTGGAGGCGGGTCGCGCCGCCGCCCGCCGGCAGGTCGAGGCGTGCGTGAAGCAGTGCGAGACATGGGCGGGCAATGGCGATGGGGGCTTCTTCGGGGAGTTCGTGGGACGTTCGGGCGACGTCTCCGATGGCTTGCAGCGCGACCTCGACGCGGCGGCCATGGCAGCTGCGGACAGCTACCGCGCATTCGGGGTGTTCCTCCGGGAGACGTATCTGCCCCGCGCCGGAGCACGCGACGGGGTGGGCGAGGAGCGGTATGCGCGATACGCGCGTTCCTACAACCGCTGTGATCTCGACCTGCGGGAGACGTACGCGTGGGGCTGGGACGAGATCCACCGCATCCAGCGTGAGATGGAGGAGGCGGCAGAGCAGATCGCCCCGGGCGAGGGCGTCGAAGCGGCCAAGGAAGTGCTCGAGGCCGACCCGAATCGCGCCATCGAGGGGGTCGAGCCGTTCCGGCAGTGGATGCAGGACCTGCAGGAGCAAACGATCGCGGACCTGAACGGCACGCACTTCGACATTCCCGAGAAGCTGCAGCGCCTTGAGGCGATGATCGCGCCTCCGGGCGGCGCGCTGGCGATGTACTACACGAGCCCTTCCGAGGACTTCTCGCGGCCGGGGCGGACGTGGTACCCGACGGGCGGGAAGACGCGCTTCCCGCTCTGGGGCGAGGTTTCGATCGCGTACCACGAGGGCGTCCCCGGGCACCATCTCGAACGGGGCAACACGCGACTGCTCGACCTTTCACGCTTCCAGCGGCTGATCGGCGACTGCTCGGGCTACGTCGAGGGCTGGGCGTTGTACGCCGAGCGTCTCATGGGCGAGCTGGGATACCTGGAGGTGCCCGACTACAAGATGGGGCTGCTGGCCTCGCAGGCGCTGCGGACGGTGCGAGTCATCATCGACATCGGAATGCACCTGGAGCTTGCCATCCCGGAAAGGCAACCGTTCCACCCCGGGGAGATCTGGACGCCGGCGCTGGGCGACGAGTTCGCCAGGACCAGAAGCCACTTCCCGGCGGACTTCATCGCGAGTGAGATCGACCGCTACCTCGGGCTTCCAGGGCAGGCAATCAGCTACAAGGTGGGGGAGCGCTACTGGCTGGCCGCGCGGGAAGGGGCGCGGCAGAGCCTCGGGGACGCCTTCGACCTGACCACGTTCCACCGCGAGGCGCTCGCGCTGGGGCCGATGGGACTGGGGCTGCTCGCGCAGGAGAGCACCCGGCTCGGGGACAGCGCATGACGGTCCGGCGAACGGTCGGCGGCGCGCTCATCGTGGTGCCCTCACTCCTCTCGGGAGTGGGCATCGCCTTCATCCTCGCGGCGATCCTGGTGAACCACCAGATCATCCAGGACGCCTTCATGATCGTGGGCGCGGTGATGCTGTGGTTCGACTTCTTCGTGACGATGGCGATCATCCGCTACTCGCTGCGCAGCCTCGATCGGCGAATCGCCGTGCTGGAGGAGCGCGCTGAGGACGAATCGGACTCGTAGCAGGGCCGGCTAGATCGTCAGACCGCCGAGGCCAAGGATGCCGCGCGCGTATTCGATCTCACCCACGTGGCGGTAGCCGTGGCTCAGGCAGACACCATTCAGCCCCTGCCAGAGCGACATCTCGCCGAGGGGCTTGATGGTGACGGTGCGGGTGTCGAACTCGTCGGGAGACATGGTGGCGAGGTAGTCATCGGTGGCCTGCCAGACCCGTGGCTGGTACTCGCGCCAGCCTTCGAGGTCGTTCAACGTCATGGCCATGGCGTCTTCCTCAGACATCCCCGTGCCCTGCGTGGTGCGATGGAGGCCGAAGCGCTGGTCGTAGCCGCCCTCGAGCCAGACGGTGGGCCGGCCCTGGGCGATGAAGTTGACGATGTTGTCCTCGGTGCGGACGTAGTGCCAGAGGCTGAAGAACGGGCTCAGGCCGCCCTCGGCGGGGCGGAAGTTGAGCTGGTCGAGCGTCATGTCGCCGATCGCCTCGTCGAGGAGGGCGTGCATCGAGCTGAGTCCGGTGCGGAGGATTTCGAGTGGGGTGGTGCTCATGTGGGCCTCGCGGGTGGGGGTGCGCCGATCGTGCCTGCTGGCAGCCGCGGCGTCCATGATGGGCGTTAGACTGCCCGCCGGAGGCGCCCTGTGTCCGCTGACGCCGAGTCCCGCCCCTACCCGCCGGTCACGCCTTACCTGACGGTGAGCGACGCTGCCGCGGCGATCGCGTTCTATGTGGAAGCCTTTGGGGCGGAGGAGATCGAGCGATCGCCGACGCCGGACGGGCGGAAGGTCATGCACGCGGAGGTACTGGTGAACGGCGGGGTGATCATGCTCTCGGATGACTTCGCGGAGAGTCCGGCGGAGGGCTCGACGCCGGAGGCGCTGGGCGGGAGCCCGGTCACGATCCATCTCTCCGTGGCAAACGCGGAGGCGCTGTGGACACGGGCGGTGGCGGCGGGAGCAGAGGTGACGATGCCCCTGGAGCGCCAGTTCTGGGGAGCGCTGTACGGACGCCTGCGCGATCCCTTCGGGCACCACTGGTCAGTGATCTCCGAGATCACGCCTGTCTCCGACGAGGAACTGCGCGAGGGCGCGGCGGAAGCGTTCCCGAGGCACGCCGACGACTGAGAGTCGGGCTCCCGAGGCGGAGCCGAACCCTGTACCATTCGCGGCCCATGCCGGACGAGTACTCCGCCATCCGCCAGCTCGCCGAGCGCTACGTCGACGCCGTTAACCGCCGCGACCAGGACGTGTGGCTGGCGACGTGGGCGCCGGACGGCGTGTTCGATTACGGGCACGACGAACCGCCCCGCGGCTACGACGCGCTGGGCCGCTTCTGGGCCATGTCGGTGGAGGAGATGGAGGTGCTCATGTCCGTCACCTCCGGCGTTGTTGAGCGCGTCGAGGGCGATACAGCCAAGGCGCGTTGGTACCACACGGAGTACGTCCAGCGGGGCGACGCTACGCCCCTGACCGGCCTGACCCTGTACGAAGACGACATTGTGCGCATCGACGGGGAGTGGCGCTTCGCGCTGCGGGAGCACAACGTGCTCTTCAGCGCCGAACTGGAGGGAACCTTCTACCCCTACGACCCGCGCTGAACGCGACCAACAGCGGCCCGCTGGCGCTGTGCGCACAGGGCAAAACGACACAGGAGAAACGCAATGGGAAAGCCGACAGTTGAGGACTACACCGCCATCCGCATGGTGGCCGAGCGCTACGTCGATGCGGTCAACCGCTTCGACGCCGAGGCGTGGGGCCAGACGTGGGCGCCGGACGGCGAGTGGAACGTGGGCGAGGTCCACAAGGGCCGCGACGTGATGGTGCCACTCTGGACGAACATCATGGGCAGCATCCCCAACGTCTACATGCACGTGTACTCGGGCGTCGTCGACGACGTGACGGGCGACACGGCACGGGGCCGCTGGTACATGGGCGAGTTCCTGAACATGGCCGACGGCTCGCAGTCGATGAACTCGATCTGCTACGTGGACACGTACACGCGCATCGACGGGCAGTGGTACATCCAGACGCGCGAGTTCCAGGCGCTGTACCGGGGCCCGGCCGACCTGAGCGGCGAGTTCGCGAAGATCGCGGTCCCGGTCTAGGGATACCCTCTTCCCGCATCCAAAGCGGTGACCCCGGATGCGGGGTCACCGTCTAGTCGTGCTCGACGCCAGAGACAGTCACCAGTGACGAACCCCGAGCAGCGCCGCAAGACCATCTACCTGGCGAGCCCGTACGGGTTCTCGGAGCAGCAGCGAACGCTGCTGCTGCCGCAACTGGTGGCGGCGCTTGAGGAGCTGGGGCTGGAGGTGTGGGAGCCGTTCGAGCGGAACAACCAGGTCGACCGGGCGGAGCCGGACTGGGCCTGGCGCATCGGGCAGGCGGACTTCGAGGATGTGCGGAAGGCGGACGCAATCTTCGCGGTCGTAAACGGCGTGCCACCGGACGAGGGCGTGATGGTGGAGCTGGGAATGGCGATCGCGCTGGGGAAGCCGACGTTCCTGTTTCGCGACGACTTCCGCCGGGCAACGGACAGCGAGCACTACCCGCTCAACCTGATGCTCTTCACGGGGCTGCCACGCGAGGGCTGGCGCGACTCGTACTACGAGTCGGTCGAGGAGCTGGCGGACGCGGAGAAGGCGCTGGCGCGCTGGGTGCGCGCAGGCTGACCGGCCTCAGTCTTACGCTACGGCTTCGTCGCTTCGATGAGGTACAGGGCGGCGTGGAAGGCCAGGTCCTCGCCTGCATCCAGTCGCTCCTGGAGGGCGAGCAGGTAAGGGAGGTGCGTCTTCACCGTGAATCCGGGGACTTCCCAGGGCGTGGCCTTGAGGTAGTAGACGATTGCGCCCACGTCGGTGAACGCGAGCATGCCCTCCCACTCCTCGACTGGCGCAACGGTCAGGCCGGCCCCTTCCAGCAGCGGCACGTATTTCGCCGGCGTCGCGTCTGGCCACTGGGGCTCCACGTCGAAGGCGGCCAGCAAGTCCCAGGCCCACATCCCGTGGACCTGCTGGGTCAGGAAGGAACCGCCGCTTGAGAGGATGCGTGCCACCTCCCGAGCGTTGAAGGCGGCGTGCCGGTTCAGGACAAGGTCGAACTCGCCGTCGGCGAAGGGCATGGCGGCCGTGTCGGAGAGCGGCGTCCTGACAACCGTCGCGCCAAGGGGTGACAGCCTCCCCGAGGCCAGCTCGTGGTTGGGCGCGTAGTCCTCGGTGGCGACGACCTTCGCGGGCCAGTGGTCCCGCAGTGCGAGCAGCTTCTCGCCGCCGCCTGTGTCCAGGTCGACCACGGAGGCGGACTGCCCCATCAGTTCGGCGGCACGGTCGAGGTACGACCAGGGTTCCCGCTCGATGGTCATGCGACCGCCGAGATACGAGAAGTCCCAGCCAGTGAAGGGCTGCTGCTCTTCCCGCAGCCAGCCGTCGATCAGCTCGTCCGGGGAGACGGCCATGGACTCAGCCACGGCTCAGTAGAGCATCCGCCCTTCGATCTGGGCGGTGGTGATCCAGACCTCAATGTCGCGGATAGCCTGGGCCATGGCCTGGCCGATCAGGTCGAGCTTGCGTACCTGCTCGATACGGGGCGTGACCTGCTCCAGCTCCCGCTTGGAGAGGAGCTCGCGGAAGATGCGGCAGGCGTCGACGAGACAGATGATGACGACATCGCGGGGATCGGGAATCTCTTCACTGAAGAGAATGCCCATGATGCGCAGCTTCACCTCGCGTTCGGCCTTGCCATCGACCATGGGGTAGCGGCGGGAGCGGAAGACCCAGAGGAAGCGGTCGTCCTCGCGCTCGAGGATGCCGCCGTCGACGAGGCGCTTGAGCGCCTCTTCGCGAATCTCGGGGGCGCGCTGGGCAACTTGCTCGACCCAGTAGCGAGGATCGCGGGTTTCGTCGGCGGCGATTTCGGCGAGGGTGGGGTCCAGGAGGCTGTCGCCAAGGGGTGTGGAGTCGACCAGGATAAGTTTCTCGAGGTCGGTGTCGATGCGGTTTTCCATCGCCAGATCCATGAGCACGGCGCCGGCGATAGCGCGGTCCATCGACCAGTTGGGCACGTGGACGAACGTGCCGTCCTCGTCTCGCAGCAGGAGCAGAATGATCTCTTCGGCGAATCTCAGCATTAGGTCTCGCGCCTCCCTGACGCGCTCAATGCTACACGGCCAGCCCGTTGGGTTCGGGAAGGCCGGTGTAAGCGGCCTAACCGGATGTGGATGCTGCTAGGTGGTCGCAGGCAGGACCTCGACCGTGGCGTCACAGCCGGGCACACCCGCGAGCGCTGCATCGCACGTCAGCAGGGGGGCGCCGAGCGCTTCGGCAAGGGCAAGATAGAGGCCGTCGTAGATAGTTGCGTTCTCGCGCAGCTCGAAGGCGCGAGGCAGCAGCCATCCGTGGGGATAGCGACGTATTGGAAGGACTGTCAGGGCAGCGAGAGCGGCACGAGCTCGGGGAACCATGAACTGCCCCTGCAGCGTCAAGCGCCGCACAGCCTGGCCCACCTCAGCATCGAGGAGATACGGGGCGCACATCGGTTCCTCGCGGCTCAGCCTCGCCCGAAGCTCATCACCAGCCTGTCCCCCACGGCCAATGAACATGTCCACCACAACGGACGCGTCAGCGACGATCACCGCGACTCACGTTCGGCCCGGATGATCTCGGCCGCCGTCTCCGGAGGGTCGATGCGTTCCCATGAACCTATCTCCGCCAGCAGGTCGTGAACATCGGGCGCCCGGAGGGCACGCTCGATCTCCCGGAGCAGGTAGGCGGAAAGGGTCATACCGGCGCGGGCGGCCCGCACCTTCGCCTCCCGGTGGAGCTCATCGGGCACGTTGCGAATCTGAATCATCTTCGACATGTGCATCACATTATCACATGTGAAGCGCATGCAGAGCCGGTTCAGGCCTCGGCGGGCGCCTCCTCGGGCTCGGGCGGCGGCGGCGCCTCCAGAAACTCCTCGGGCATGACGACGAACTCGGGGTAAGCCTCGATTCCCAGCTCCCCGGCGTCCTGGCCGAGCTGCTCCACCTCGGGCGTGACGCGGGCCTGCACGGTCATCGCCAGCGCCTTCCAGAGCGCGAACGAAACCACGAACACGAACGCGCCGATGGCGGCCACGCCCGCGATCTGGGCGCCGAAGTCGCCCCCGGCGGCGATGCAGACGGCGAGCGTGCCCCAGATGCCGGCGAAGAGGTGCGCGGGGACGGCGCCAACGACGTCGTCGAGCTTGAGCTTCTCCAGCCCCTTCATGCCGAGCGTGCAGATGACGCCTCCGATGGCGCCGATGACGATGGCCCACCAGTGCTCGGTCATCGTGGGTCCGGCGGTGATGGAGACGAGCCCGGCAATGGCGCCGTTCAGGCCTGTAATCAGGTCGATGCGCCCGAAGACAAACCGCGAGAGGGCGAGGGCGGCCATGACGCCCGCTGCAGCGGCGAGGTTCGTGTTGACCAGCACGTGGCTCATCGAAACGGCGTCAAGCGTGCTGGCAAGCGCCAGCTGCGAGCCGCCGTTGAAGCCAAACCAGCCCAGCCAGAGGATGAAGACGCCGAGGGTGACGACGAGTACGTTCGAGGGCGGCGTCGGCCTGACGGTGCCGTCGGCGCGGAATTTCCCGAGCCGGGGGCCGACGACGAGGATGCCGGCGAGCGCGGCCCAGCCGCCCACGCCGTGCACGATGGTCGAGCCGGCGAAGTCCTGGAAGCCGAGGTCGGCGAGCCAGCCGCCGCCCCACGTCCAGGCCCCCACGATCGGGTAGATGACGGCGGTGAGGGCGAGGGTGAAGAAGAAGAACGGCCACATCTTGACCCGCTCGGCCAGAGCGCCCGAGACGATCGAGGCGGCAGTCGCCACGAAGACCATCTGGAAGAACCAGTCGGACATGGTTGCGTAGCTCTCTTCGGCGAGCACGGCGTCGGCCGTGGCCTCGCCTTCGAGGAGCGCAAGCTCAACGTCGGAGGCTTCGTAGAGCAGGTTGAAGGAGCCGATGAAGTCGCCGACGACATCGACGTACATGAGGTTGTAGCCGATGACGAAGTAGGCGAGGCCGGCGATCGAGTAGATGCCGATGTTCTTCAGGCAGATCATGGAGGCGTTCTTGGTGCGGACGGAGCCGGACTCGAGCATCGTGAATCCGGCGCACATCCACATCACGAGCGCGCCCCAGATGAGGAAGGCGAAGGTGTTCAGGACGAACTCGGTTTCGCCGTCGACAGCGGCAGCTTCAGCGATCGCGGGGCGGCCAAGGAAGATGGCCGCCGCTCCGATTGCGGTTACCGCGAGGATGATCGCGGGACGGCGATAGGGACGAAGTTTCGCGACCATGCGCAGGCCTCCCAGACACGTCGGAAACGTGCCGGGAGCCTACACGAAAGGGAATATCCCGGGAGTGACGCCGCTCACGCCAACGACCGTGCCCGGAGGTGAGCCGCCAGCGCGTCAGCGCGGGTATCGGACTGCCAGGTGGCGGTTGCCTTCGTAGCGCCCGGCCTGGACCTCCCAGATGCCTCTCGCCGGTCGCTGTGGCGGCGTCTCGAAGAACGGGCGGACGTGTTCTTGCATGAGCTGCTCGATCACGTCCGCGTAGGCGGGATCAGCAACGACGTTCCAGTTCTCGTCGGGGTCTTCCCGGAAGTCGAAGAGCTGTACCGGCTCCTGCGTGTCCTCGAAGACGACGAGCTTGTAGCGGTCGGTCGCGAACATGCCGAACCCGTAGTTCTCGCTGTGGGCGACATCGCGGGTGGGGCCGGTTCCGCTGCCGTCGACGTGGCCGATAAGCGAGTTGCCTTCGTTGCCCGGGAGGGGCGCGATGCCCGTCAGGGCCTCGATCGTCGCGGTCACGTCGACGTGCTCGACGATACCGTCGACGGTGCGGGCCTCCATGCCGGCGGGTGGGCGGATGATGAGGGGCACGGTTGCCGACTGCTCGTAGAACAGCATCTTCCAGAGCATCCAGTGGTCGCCCATCATCTCGCCGTGGTCGGCGGTGTAGATGATCCAGGTGTTGTCGAGGATGCCCTTGCGATCGAGGGCATCGACGATGGCTCCAACCTGGTCGTCGATAGCGGTGATGTTGGCGTAGTAGTAGCGGGTGAGGAGCTCGACGATGTCGTCGGTAAGCCCCTCCCACTGGGCCGTGGTCTGGAGCCAGCGCATGAGGGTGTGGAGCGGGCCCGACTCGGGGACCTGGGGCGGAATGCGCTCGCCGACGGGGATCTCGGTCCTGCGGTAGAGGTCGACGTAGTCGCTCGGGGCATCGTGGGGCTCGTGCGGCCCGGGGAACCCGACCCACTGGAAGAAGGGCTGGTCACCGTCGTAGTTGTCGATCCAGTCAACGACCTGCTGGCCGGTCCAGGTGTCGAGGTAGGCGTCGTTGGGCAGGGGGGTTGACTCGGGGAACCACATGGGGAGGCCGAGGTGGTCGCGCGTCTTCTTGGGGTAGGCGCGCAGGTGGAACCACTCGCCGTACATCTCGAAGAGGCCCTGCTCCTTCAGGAAGTCGACGTACTCGCAGTCCAGGCCCATGACGCCGTTCTTCTCCGGCCCCGGGTGCGGCTCGTCGAAGCCGACCGCTCGATAGCGGGCCGTCACGCTCGGGTCGGACACCATGTCGGGCCTCCCGCAGACGAGCGTCTCGTCGGCAAAGAGGTGCATCTTGCCGATGCAGCTCGTGTAGTAGCCGGCCTGCTGGAGGTGCTGGGCGAGGTTGGGGATGTCCTGGGTCATGTCCCAGTCGTTCTCGAACACGCCGTGGTCACGGACGTAGCGTCCCGTCAGCAGCGACCAGCGGGCGGGCATGCACAACGGCCCCTGGCAGAAGGCCCGGCCGAAGCGCACACCCTCGGCCGCGAGGCGGTCGATGTTGGGCGTGCGGATGATGTCGTTGCCGTAGCAGCCGAGCGCGTCGGCGCGGTGCTGGTCGGCCATGATGACGACGATGTTGGGCCTGGAGTCAGCGGGCATGGGGTGTTCCTCCGGGGGTGTGCGGGCGCTCCATCAGGTGATGGCCGTTAGCGACGCCTCTGGTAGGGACTCGATGCTTCGTTGATGGCGTCGGAGAGCAGGTTGAGGCAGAAGAGGAGCAGGGCGAAGACCGCTCCCGGGCAAACGGCGTACCACCAGGCCTCGCGCAGGTACTGGCGGCTCACGTTGAGGAGGCCGCCCAGCGACGGGGCGGGTGGATTGTCACCCAGGCCGAGGAAGCTGAGGGCGGCGGTGATGAGCACGGCCACGGCCATCAACAGGGCCATCTGCGTGAGCAGGGGCGGAAAGGCATTGATGGCGATGTGGCGAAAGATCACGCGCTGTGGGCTGGCCCCCATGGACTGCGACGCGAGCACGTAGTCCTTGTTCTTTTCGGCGAGCATCTGGGCGCGGGCCAGCCTCGCGAAGGCGGGGATGGTGAAGAACGCGATCGCGATCCCGATGCTCCGCACACCAGGCCCGAGGATGTTGAGGATGGCCAGGGCGGCAATCAGGCCAGGAAACGCCAGCAAGGCATCCACCAGGCGCATGGCCGCGGCTTCGACAAGCCCGCCGAGGAACCCGGCAAGGAAACCGATTGTCACGCCAATGGAGGTACCGACGGCGACGCTGATGAGACTCACGGCCAGGGATGCTCGCAGCCCGAAAAGGGTGCGGGAGAACAGGTCGCGGCGGAGCTCGTCCGTCCCGAACCAGTGGTCGAGTGAGGGGCCGAGGAAGCGCCCCGGGGCATCCTGCGCGATTGGGTCGTGCTGGGCGATGACGGGAGCGCCCACGGCCCCGACGACGAGCAGGACGAGCCCCAGGATAGCGACCAGGCCCTGGGGATTGCGGACGATCCCGTTGACGGTCGCGAAGAGCAGCGACTCGCGGGTCTTGCGTCCCCACCACGAGAGTTGAACCTCGGCGTCCAACGTGGCCGCGCTCATCGTCCGCGCACCCGGGGATCGAGGAAGCCGTAGGCGATATCTGCAGCCAGGTTCGCCCCGATGAAGACCGTCACGAGAATGATGAGCGTGCTCTGCACGACGAGGTAGTCGCGCGCCTGGATGGCGTTCACGACCAGACGCCCGAGGCCGGGGCGGGTGAACACCTGCTCGACGATGACGGCCCCGACAAGCAGTCCGCCAACCTGGAGCGCCATGACCGTGACGACGGGGATCATCGAATTCCGGAGGGCGTGGCGGACGACGACGCGGCTCTCGGCGAGTCCCTTCGCGCGGGCCGTTCGTACGTAGTCGTTTCCCATCACCTCCGCGATCGTGGTGCGCGTGTAGCGGGCCAGAACGGCGGCCACGCCCACCCCCGTCGCGACCGCGGGCAGGGCGAGGTGGCGGAGCGACTCGACGGGATCATCGAGGATGGACACGGCGCCGAACACCGGGAACCAGTCGAGCCTGACGCTGAAGACCCAGAGCATGATGATGCCGAGGAGGAAACCGGGGATGCCGATGGCCACGAGCGTGAAGCCCGAGAGCGTCCAGTCCCATCCCGAACGGGGACGGATACCTCCCAGGATCCCGAGGGGAATGCCGACTACGACCGCGACCAGGTAGGCAGCCACCGCAAGCTCGATCGTGGGCGGGATGGCGGTGCGCAGCATCCTGCTAACGGGCAGGCCGCGGGCGAAGGAGACGCCGAGGTCTCCCTGGAAGACATCGGCGAGCCAGCCGAAGTACTGCTCGGGGAGGGAGTCGGTCAGGCCCAGTTGCTGGCGGATCCGGACGACTTCCTCGTCGGTGGCGTCCTGGCCCGCGAGCAACTCGGCAGGATCGCCCGGCACGAGCCGGAGCATCAGGAAAACCGCGATGCTCGCCAGCACGAGGACGGGTATCGCCTGCAGGAAGCGGGCGAAGACGTACGCGAGCAAGAGTTACGCCTCGAGCCAGACCTTCGCCAGGTTTGGCTGCTCGAAGATCGTGACGAAGTGCTCGTCGTAGCCCTTCACGTTGGCGTTGGCCACCTCGATTCGCTGGTTGGTGTGCACGGGCAGGAGCCAGGGGTCCTCAAGCCACATCCGATTGAAGCGGGCGTACTGCTCCTTGGCCTCCTCGCCGAGCGGGTCCAACCGCTCGAGGTTGGCGATGATGTCGAGGTACGTCTCCGTCTCGTAGTAGCTCGGGTTGCCCAGGCGGTACGGGAAGGTCTGCTGCATGGTGCTCAGCGGCGAGAGGTTCGAGAACTTGTGGGGGGCGACCCACAGGTCGACGAATCCGCGCTGCCGCAGCTTGCCCACCCAGACGCCGATCTCCTGGGTGACGATCTCGACCTCGACGCCGATGTCGGCGAAGTTGCTCTTCAGGATCTCCGCGGTCACTTCCGTGCCCGGAATCGGCTCGATCATCAAGGGCGAGTCCTGCGACCAGCCCGCTTCCGCGAGGAGAGCGCGCGCGCGGTCCGGCTCGTACAGCTCGGTTTCCAGGTCGGGGTCGAAGGCGGGCGAAGAGCTCGGCCACGGCTGGGCGGTGAGGTCGCCGAAGCCCTCGCGCAGCTCCTCCGTCATGCGCCGCCGGTCGATGGCGTAGAGGAGGGCCTGACGCACGCGCGGATCCACCAGCTTGGGGCTGGTGGTCACGCAGCCGACGTAGACGATACCGGCCTTCGGGGCGAGGAAGCCCTGCCCCGTGCGCCTGGCGACGGTGGGGGACACGCCGAGCGACCAGTCGATGTCGCCCGCTTCGAGGGCCAGCCCCAGGGACTCCGTATCGGGGAAGTTCTGGAGCTCGATGCGATCGACGTAGGGGCCGCCCTCAACGGCGGACTGGTGCCAGTTGCGGTTGGCCACGAAGCTGGCGCCAACGTCCGGGGTCCACTGCTCGAAGGCGAAGGGGCCGGTCCCCTGAATGTTCTGGCCTTCCTGCAGCTCGCGGTAGGTGCCCTTCTTCGTGACCAGGAGCTGGGCGAAGAAGTCGGTCATGTTCGGGCGGGGCTTGTCGAACTCGAACTCCATCGTGCGCGAGTCGACCGCTTCCCAGCGCGTGAGGGTCACTGCGAAGGAGCTGATCTGGAAGCGACCCGCGATGCCCCACGGCTCCGGGTCGAGCATCACCTCGATGCCGTGGAACACGTCCTCGGGGGTGACGGGCGATCCGTCGTGGAACTCCAGGTCGGGCTTCAGGGTGACCGTCAGCTTGCTGCGGTCATCGTTGTACTCGAAGCGCTCCGCCAGGACGGGGAACGGGTCGAGGCTGTCGCGGTAGCGAACAAGCGGTTCGAGGACGGAGAAGTAAGGCTCGTTCTCCCAGGTGAAAGAGAAGGGGAAGCCTGTGTTCCAGATGAACGTCGGAGCGGAGCCGCGCAGCGTTCCACCGGTCTGGGGGCCGCCCTCAGCAGGGGCCTCGGTGGCAGCCGCTTCGGTCGCAGCGGCCTCGGTAGCTGCTGCTTCAGTGGCCGCGGCTTCGGTCGCTGCCGCTTCCGTCGCAGCGGCCTCGGTGGCCGCGGCCTCGGTAGCTGCGGCTTGCGTCGCTGCCGGTGCGGGCGCCTCGTCGTCGTCGTCGCCGCAGCCCACCAGTGCCGCCGCCCCGAGGCCTGCCGCTGCCGCGCCGCTCCCGGCCAGCAAGGCGCGGCGGCTAATCCTGCGATCCTTCAGAGATGTCATGGTCTTCCCCTCCCGCAGGCAGAAGCGCCTGCTCCAGCTCATCTTTCGGCGTTCCTTGACTGGGAACGCGGAGTGGCGGGATTCTACGACACTAGCGCGCAGCGGGCGCGCCGGAGGCATGGGTGGCACACGAGCCGGGGGATGCCTGCTGCACGCCCAGCACCACGTCGTGGGCGCCGTCACGGTCGGACTCGGAGCCGGCGGATACGCCGCGAGCGACCCGCAGCGCCGCCTCGACGCACGACATCCAGCCGGAACGGGGGCCATCGGACCGCCCGGTCGTCGAGTTGCCGGGCGGCTCGTTCCTGATGGGAGCGTCTCCCAACGGGGAACCGGACCACGACGGCGAGGGGCCCGTGCGCGAAGTGACGCTCAGGCCGTTCGCAATCGACGCGCACACCGTTACGAACGCGCAGTTCGCGGCATTCATCGAGGCCACCGGGTACGTGACGGAAGCGGAACGGTTCGGGTGGTCGTTCGTCTTCCGGCGGCACCTCTCGCGTCAGATGGCGCGGCGCCTGGAGAAGACCAACGCGGTCGTGCAGGCGCCCTGGTGGCTGGCCGTGCCCGGCGCCCGCTGGGACTTGCCCGAAGGCCCCGGCCGCGACCTCCGCGGCCGCGAGCAGCACCCGGTGGTGCACGTCTCGTGGAACGACGCGCAGGCGTACTGCGAGTGGGCCGGGGCGCGCCTGCCGACCGAAGCGGAGTGGGAATACGCCGCCCGTGGTGGGCTCGATCAGGCGGTCTACCCCTGGGGGGACGATCTCGAACCGGGCGGGGAGCATCGCTGCAACATCTGGCAGGGCGCCTTCCCGGACCACGACACCGGCGCCGATGGCTTCACCGGCACCTGCCCCGTCGACAGCTTCGAGCCGAACGGCTACGGGCTCTACAACTGCTCGGGAAACGTGTGGGAGTGGACGGCCGACTGGTTCAGCGTCGACTACCACCGGCAAGAGGATGCGGCCACGCGCGACAGCCCCACCGGGCCGCCGACGGGCACGCATCGGGTGCAGCGGGGCGGATCGTTCCTGTGCCACGTGTCGTACTGCAACCGCTACCGGGTGGCGGCGCGCACCGCGAACACCCCTGACTCGTCGACGGCCAACTCGGGCTTCCGCTGCGTGCGCGACCTGTAGGGCCGGGCGCGGCGCTAGCGGACGAACGTGTCGACCACGAGCCAGGCGACGACCAGCAACAGCGTCGTCGAGAGGACCCGCAGGATCACCGCTCCCCGGACCCTCGAGGCGATGCGAGCGCCGGCCTGTGCGCCAACGACAGCGCCGATGGCGATGAACCCCGCCTCGAGGAGGTGCTCGTCGAGGTGAAAGCCTCCGGTCACGGAGTGGACGACCGTCGCCTCGAGCGCGATGAGGGCGTAGGCAAACTGGCTGGTTGCGGTGGCGATGTGGACAGGGAAGCGCAGGACGATCGTCAGCAGCGGCACCTGGAGAACGCCGCCGCCGGCCCCCAGCAGGCCGGAGACGAACCCCATGGCTCCGGCGATCGAGAGGCCGTGCCAGAGGCGGAAGGTATAGAAGAAGTTCTGGCCCTCGCGGTCGCGGATGCGGCGGGAGATGGCGCCGCGGCCGGTGATCGGTTCACGCAGGCCCGTGGCCTGCCGGCGCAGGATGAGGTGCGTCGCGACGCCCGCCAGCGCCACCGCGAACACGACCACGAAGACGTCCCGGGGGATGATGCCGACGAGGAGGGCACCGCCGATGGCGCCCGGGATGGCGGCCAGCGCCCACCAGATGCCGCTGCGGTAGTCGATGCGCTTCTGGTAGGCGTAGGCGATGGCGCCGGAGGTTGCGTTCGCGAACACCGCCGCGAGGGAGATCGCCGTGATCGTGGCGGGGTCGCGATCGGGGTAGACGACCAGCAGGACGGGGACGAGGAGGAAGCCGCCTCCGGCACCGATGATCGCGCCGAAGACGCCCACGCCCAGCCCCAGCAGGACGAGCAGGACCGCCTCTAGCACGCCGGGCTCCACAGGCCGCACCAGGCGACACGGTTGGTCGCGCTAGCGCTGGTGGTGGCCGACGAGCCCCGAACGCGAGTCACAGCCGCACGATACGCCCGGCATGCCGCGAGCCCGCCTGCCGGCGGACCCGGTGGCTTCGCGGACGGACGCCGGGGGCGCCCGGCTACTGCGCGATCACGCGGCCGAGGAGCTCGGCCTCCCGGTCGAGCTCCTGATCACCGAGCTCGATGGTGACCGCAGCAATCGTGCCCGAGAAGGCAAACGGCACCTCGTAGTCCTCGCTGACCGGCGTGTACAGGTCCTGGCCGACATCGAGGCCTTCGATCGCGAACATGCCGCCCAGCGTCGCCGGGAGGTCGCCGCTGCCGACCTCGCGGCCGTTGACCGAGAGGGTGGCGGTGCCGGCATGGTCGCCCGTCTTGGTGAACTCCAGGACGACCACGGACTCGCCGACGGGCACCACCGCGTCGGAGACGATGCGATAGCGCACGTCGGCGAAGTTGTACTCGTGCACGAGGCGGTTGTCCTTGATGAACAGGGTGTAGCCGCTCGTGTGGCCGCCGTGGGCCACGAGGACGCCCTCGTCGGCCTCCGTCTGGCGCGTCAGCTCGACGGTGATGGTGTAGTCGCGATTGCGGATATCGGCAGCCGCGTTGGTGGGCGCGTGGGCCATGCCCTGGCGGTACACGAACCTCGTGCGGTCCTGGGGCGAGCCCTTCTTGGGCGGCGAGCCGCGGGCGCCCCGCAATCCGTCTTCGAGGGGCAAGACGCCGTACCGCGTGGCCTCGATCCACCAGCGGTCGACCATCTCCCTGAGCTTGTCGGGCTCGGCCTCGGCGAGGTCGTTGCACTCGGAGAAGTCCTCGTCGAGGTGGTAGAGCTCCCACTGGTCGTCTTCGAAGGAGGTCGCGGGCGCGTGGAAGGCGACGGCCTTCCAGCCCTCATGCCAGACAGCGCGGTGGCCGAACATCTCGAAGTGCTGGCTGCGCTTGCGCGTGGGCTCGTCGCCGGAGTCGAAGGTGTAGAGCATGCTCGTGCCGTGCATCGGCATCTGGGGCACGCCCTGATAGGTGTCGGGCGCCTCCAGATCGAGGACCTCCAGCACCGTCGGGACGATGTCGGAGACGTGGTGGAACTGGGGGCGGATGGCGCCTGCATCCTTGATGCGGGCGGGCCAGTGGATGATGAGCGGATCGCGAATGCCGCCCCCGTGGGTGTTCTGCTTGTAACGCTTCAGGGGGGTGTTCCCCACCTGCGCCCAGCCCCACGGGTAGTTGGTGTGGGACTTGGGTCCGCCGATCTCGTCGATGTGCTCGAGGTTGTGCTCCTCGCTGACGGGAATCTGGTTGTAGAAGCGGCCCTCGTTGAAGACGCCGAGGGGGCCGCCCTCCTGGCTCGCGCCGTTGTCGGAAACGACAACCAGGAGGGTGTTGTCGATCTGGTCGATCTCCTCGAGGTAGTCGACGAGGCGGCCAATCTGGGCGTCCATGTGGTCGAGCATGGCCGCGAACGCTTCCTGCAGGCGGGCGCGCACGCGCTGCTCGTCCTCGGAGTGCTCGTCCCAGGCGAGGACGCCGTTGTTGCGCGGCGCGAGCTGCGTCCCGGGTGGAACGATGCCGAGCTCGAGCTGACGCTGGAACCACTCCTCGCGGGTGGCGTCCCAGCCCTGGTCGAACTTCCCGCGGTACTTGTCGAGGTACTCCTGGGGGGCCTGGTGGGGCGAGTGGCAGGCGCCGAAGGAGACGTAGAGGAAGAACGGGTTCTCGGAAAGCGAGGTCTGGTCGCGGACGTACTCGATGGCCTCATCGACGACGGCCTCGCTCAGGTGGTAGTTCGGGTCGGAGGGAGAGGGGACGTGGCGATTGTCGACGATGAGCTCGGGCGCGAACTGATCGGTAAGGGCGTCGAGGAAGCCGTAGTAGCGCTCAAAGCCCTTGCCGAGCGGCCAGCTGCTAAAGGGTCCGACGGCGGAGCCGTCGGCCATGGGAGCGAGGTGCCACTTGCCGAACGCGCCGGTGTTGTAGCCGGCCTGCTGGAGGATCTGCGCGATCGTGGCGGCTCTCGGGGAGATGGACCCGCGGGCGCTGGGGAAGCCCGTGTCGTAGTTCGAGATGGTGCGCATGCCCACGGAGTGGTGATTGCGCCCGGTCATCAGGCAGGCGCGCGAGGGCGAGCAGAGCGTGGTCGTATGGAAGTTGTTGTAGCGGATGCCGTTGGCGGCAAGCCGGTCCATGTTTGGGGTATCGATGGAAGACCCGTAGCAGCCGAGATGAGCAAACCCAACGTCATCGAGCATGATGAAGACGACGTTGGGGCTGCCGGGCGCCGGCGTTGGGGGTTCGGGCCAGTGGGGCGTCGACTCGCTGGTGTAGCGCCCGATATGGCCCTTGAAGTCGGGTTCGTTGCTCATCTCTCACCTCGGTGGGCTCAGTCGCGCGCCACCGCTGGAGCGGGCGCCCGCTGGCCGCAAGTCGGCGCAGTATAGCGGCAGGGTCGGGAGAGACGGTCGAAGCACAAGCATCCGCCGACGACTCCGGCCGCGTAAGCCTGGCGCCGGAAGCGCGAAAGCCGGCCGACACTCAGCGGGGAGACGCTTCGCTAGAATGGCGAGCCATGAGCCGTGTTCTCGAGAGGCTGAGCTGGCTGGTCACCGTCCGACCGTACATCACGATCGCCATCCTCCTCATCATTACCGTCGTTCTGGCCATGGGCGCGGGGCGGCGCGCGGAGGTGATCGAGGGCGCGGCCCTGGCGTTCCTTCCCCCGGGGAACGACGTCGCCGACGCGATCAACGAGATCGATGAGCTCTTCTCGGAATCGGGCGATGTCCGGGTCGTGACCCTCGTTTTCCGAGGCGAGGCGTTCACCCCCAACGGGCTCTCACAGATGGACGCCCTGGTAGACGGCATCCTCGGCGACCCGGCGATTGGCGGCCTGCTGGCGCCCGGCGACGCGGTCGTGGCGCCCACGTTCCTTGTGGGAGCGGTGCTCCAGACGGATAGCTTCGAGTCGGTCACGCAAGCGGAGATCGACTCTGCCCGCAGCGTGCCCGAAAACGCCGCCGCGCTTGCCGCGATGACGGGAACCGACGAGGACGGCACACCCGTCGCGATCGCTACCATCAGGCTGATCGACACCGGTGACGAGCGAATCCAGGACGCCGAACGCTCCATCAACGAACTGGCGACCGACGACGAGGGGCCGCTGCGCGTGAGCAGCGTCTCGCCCATCGTCATCGAGGACGAGTACAAGAAGGCCACGGAAGAGGGGATGGCGCCGCTGATCGGGCTGGCGCTCCTCCTGATCCTCGCCCTGATCCTGGTGTTCCTGCGCACGCTCTCCGACCTGCTGCTGACGCTGGCCGGTCTGCTGATTTCGCTCATCTGGGTGATCGGCGCGGAGGGCTGGCTCGGGCCCGACGCGCTCGGCCTCATCGGCCCGCCGAGCTCGCTCACGGCGATGGTCCCGATCATCGTAATCAGCCTCACGGTGGACTACGCCATCCAGGCCGTCTCGCATTACCGCGAGCAGCGGACTGCCGGCACCCCGGTCGTGGAGGCAGTCAGGACGGGATTGCGGAACGTCACGATTCCGCTCGTGCTGGCCGCCGTCACGACGATCGTGAGCCTCCTCGCGAACCTGTTCTCGCCGATCTCCGTGGTGAGGGACTTCGGCATCGTCGCGGCGCTGGGTGTCGGGTTGAGTCTGATCGTGATGCTCACGCTGATCCCCGCCGTACGAACCATCATCGACCGGCGGCGCGAGTCCCGCGGCAAGCTGACGCCACCCCGACCGGTCTCGGCGGCGCTGCCCGGCATCGGACGCCTTGCGGAGGTGCTGGGAACGTCAGTTGCCCGCCGACCGGCGCCCTACTTCATCGTCGTGCTGGCGATCACGATCGGCCTCGGGTTCGCTGCGACCAGGCTCGAGTCGGGGTTCGACATCCGCGACATCCTGCCACGGGGCGGGACCGTCCTCGAGGACATCGAGACCCTCGAGACAGCCGTCGGCGGTTCGACGGAGATGGTCACGGTCCTGGTGAAAGCGGAAGCCACGGAGACCCGGACCTACCTGAACCTCCACGATCTGAGGGAGGCCTTCGACGACGAGAATCGCCGCCCCCGGACGGCGGCAGGCCCGATCCAGATGTCGTATGAGCTGATCGTGCGCGACTGGACCACGGACAGCGGGCAGCCCGGCGACAACTATGACCCCGAGCTGGCGGCGCTCTTCCAGGAGGCCTCCGCGGGGGTGGAGCTCGACCCCGAGCTGTTGCAGGAGTTCCTCGACAGGCTCAAGGAGGTGGAGCCCGCCGTCGCACACGCGCTGGTCGACAATCCCGACGGCATCGACTCATTGCTGGTCCAGTTCCCCGCCTTCTCGGGTGATCCGGATACGACGAGGGCACTCCAGGAGGACCTGGAGGCGCTCTGGTTCGGCGAGGACGGTACGGTCACGGCCACATCCGGGAGCATCGTCTCCATCGCGGTCACGGACGAGATCACCGGGCGCCAGACCGAGGCGATCAGCACAACCATCGCGATGGCGTTTGGCATCCTCGCGATTTTCTTCTGGGTCACTTTGCGTCAGCCGGTGCTGGCCTTCATTGCGGTGGCGCCGGTCGTGCTCGTGCTGATCTGGGTGCTGGGCACGATGGCCCTGATCGGCATCCCCTACACGCTGGTTACCGCGATCATCACGGCGCTCTCGATCGGGATCGGCGTGGACTACACCATCCACGTGATTCATCGCTACCGGGAGGAGTTCGCCCATCTGCGCAATCCCGAGCAAGCGGCAGTCCGAACGCTGGCGACCACGGGATCGGCGCTGCTCGGGTCGGCGCTGACGACCGCCCTCGGCCTAGGGGCGCTGGTGCTCTCGCCCACGCTCGCGTCGCAGGAGTTCGGCATCACAGCGGCGATCACGATCGCGTATGCGCTGATCGTGTCCATCCTGCTGGTCCCGCCGGCGATGACCGTGTGGGGCGCGTACCAGAACATGCGGCTCCGCTCGATGGTGGAGCGGGTGTGGGAGGAGCTCGACGTAGCGATCGAAGGCGTCCACGAGCAGTTCGAGCAGGAGTCGTCGTAGGCGCCAGGGCCTAGAGGGGCTTTCGAGCCAGAAAACAGTACAGCGGTGTGAAGATCCCTGACTTGCCGCCTGCGACATAGGCATCGGCGGTCCGGTCCAGGAGTCGAACGACTTCCGCGGAACCCCCTGGAAACAGCCGCACCGCTTCGGCCAGCTTTACTCCCGCAATCATGGCCTTGCGGCCCCATGGAAGCCTGCGCAAGGCGCCCCCCAGCGTTCCCCGCGTACTCTCCATGGGCTGATACCAAGGTGTGGAGGGTCCTTCTTGGACATCCAGGTTGGCCCCTTCGATGACCTCGAACCCAACCGCTTCGAGCGCGTGATTCACTTCCGCAAAGGTCGCGATGTCGTTCAGCGCGATGCCGTGCATGAGGTCCTGCTTGATGGCCTTGTGGCGGTTGTCGTTCGGATCAAACTTCTCCGTCAGACACATCTCCTGACCCCACAAGAGGGCTCCGGGTTTCAGCACGCGGAAAATCTCCGCGAACGCGCCCTGCTTGTCCGGCGCATGGCAGGTGGACTCGATGGCGTAGCCCCGGTCGAAGGAGCCGTCCTGGATGGCGGCCATGTCCATGAAGCTGCACGTGTGATAGTCGACCATGTGGTCGAGCCCGGCCTCAGCGGTCAACTGCCTCGCCATCGCCAGCTGGATTTCGTTGATGTTGACTCCTGAAACGTGGACACCGGCCTCACGGACAACCCGACGCATTGGGCCGCCGACGCCGCATCCGACATCGATCACGGTCATACCCTGCTGCAGGTCCAGCTTGGAGATCATCAACCGCTGGTGCCGTGTTTTTGACTGCTCCAAGCTCTCGGAGGGCTTAAGGGGTGCGAAGTGCAGGGACTCGCCCCAGCCCCAGACCATGAACGCCGTGCACAGGTCGTAATACTCTTTCGCCGTCTTGCTGTGGGAGTAGTCGCTCGACCCATCGACGCCCATCGCGGCGAGGTCGGTCCATTTGTTGAAGTCTCGCACGCGACCTGCGACATCGGAGCCGCGGTACGAATGGTTCAGCTCTCTCAGGAGCGTCCCTAGCTGCACTGCGTGGCGTTCTCCTCACCCATCGTCTATGGCCAACTGACAGATTTGCCGAACGGAGTCCGGAAAGAACCGGCGCCTCAGGTTGGGATCTCGCGCCGCCGCTCGGTGATGACGAACTTGATGCTTTTGCTGATGGACAGCGAGGGGAAGGGGTTGATCCGGAGCGGCTTGTTCTCGGGCGACACCTTGATGGTGAAGTAGTGCGCGAGCATCAGCAGATTGGCGCTGAGCTGCAACTCCATCCAGCGCGAGCCGAGACAAGTGTGGGTGCCCAGTCCGTACGGGGCGTAGCCGGGGCTGCGATGCTCGTCTCGAGGAGGCAGGTAGCGATCGATGTCAAACTTCTCGGGATCAGGGAAGACGTCGCTCATGTAGTGCGAGGCCGTCTGGGCAATGTGGATCTCGGATCCCTCGGGGAGCTCGTAGCCCTCCACCACGCAGGAGTTCATCACCGTCCGGATCGACACGGGGACGATCGGATAGACGCGCATGGACTCCATGATGAACCGGTGGGTCGTGTCGATGGCCTCCAGGGTGAAGTCCTCGGGGGAGGGATCGCCGTCGGCAAAGAGGGCATCCGCTTCGGCGCGGATCCGCTCATAGAGTTCGGGCTGGGTGGCCATGGCGTAGAGCGCGAAGCTGAGCCCGTCGCCGAGGTACACACTCGCGATCAGCGGCGCCGAAAGCGCGAAACGCAGATTCGACTCGGGGAGGAACTGCGGATCGCTTGCGTGCAGGCTGAGCAGGTCGTCGGCGAGATCGCGGGGACATCCGGCCCGCTGGGCGGGGGTGTGGATGCCCTGGACGCGGTCCAGCAACGTCTCGATACCCCTCGCCTTCCGTTTCATGCCCGGAGTGTTCAGCATGAACTTGGGCAGCACCTTCACGACTCGCGTGGCGAGCGCTCGTTCCTTGTACACGCTCAGGTCGTCGAGGAGGTCCTGCGACTGCACGCTGAGCATGAGCGGCGAAATCTGGGAATTGATCAGCTTCCGGGACATGGGGCAAGCGGGGAAGGCGTCCCCAACCTTCCAGGTGGCCATGTGCGCGCGGGCGTTGGTGAAAACGGTGTCCAACTGTCCTTCCAGCCGGGCACGCGAATAGGCAGGCTGCAGGGACTTGCGAAAGCGGAAGTGGTCGGCCCCGTCGAGGGAGGGGAGGATTCCGGACGCGCCGTAGACCTTCTCGAACTCCTGGAGGTAGTCCTTGGCCCGCAGGTAGGTGCGCCCATGCCGGTGCGCCCAGCGATTGGTCTCGGGACCGGCGAGGAAGGTCATGGTGTCCAGGAACGGGGGGTTGAGCCTGAACACCGGGCCGTACTTCTCTGCGAGTTCGGCGAAGAACGCCGGCAGGTTCCCGCTCCAGAGGCGCCGGTTGAACATCACCTTCCACAGCGGGACCGTGGGGATCTCCTTGGTCAGCGTGGCGCGCCGGAGCAGCGGACCGGCCAGGTTGTTGGCGACCGCATCGGCGATCGCACGACCGATCAGATCCATCCTGCAGATGAGCTCGACGCGCTCCTCGTGCTCTTCCTCGATGGGGAAGACGAAGCGGAGGACATCGCACGTGTTCGCGAGCGCGATGATGATGACGTCCCGCGGGTCGGGGATCTCGTTGTTGTAGAGGACGTTGCTGATCCGCGTCGTCACGAACTCGGTCGAGCCGTTCTCGGAACCGCCAGCTTCCGCGCGCTGCCAGGCAATGCGCGACAGCGTCCAGAACTCGCCGTCGTGGTACTGAAGGATCTGCATCGCCACCAGGCGATCCAGGGTCACATCGATGATCGACTCCGCATGGGGCGCGAGGCGCTCGATCCAGTACTGGGCGTTCTGCTGGGCGGGTTCGTCGGCGATTTCCCGCAGGATGTCGTCGAGGGCGGCGTCTCCCGTGGGGGTCTTGTCCAGGAGGATGAGCGAGTCCATATCGGTATCGATGCGGGAGATGAGGGACAGTTCCGCGAGCACGGCCCCGACGACCGCGCAGTTCAGATCCCAGCCGGGCACCTGGCGGAAGTAGCCGCTGTCCTCGTTGAGGAGCATCAGGAGGAGCTCATCGGGCAGGGTGAGCGCTCGCGTTGCGACGCGTTCCGTAGCGAGAGTCATTATGCAATCCCTGAGGCAGAGCTAGCTCGCTCCGCGCGCCATGCCTCGGGAATCAGTGTATCTCACGTGCAAGGATGGGGGGCAATCAACCCGGGGAGAAAGGTCCGGTTCAGATGTGAGTGTGCTCACCTGACGTAAGATTCGCGTGCCCGTACCGTAACCGGTGACTCTTCGGCAAGGGGATCCGCTAGTCGAGGTTCCAGGTGAGGAGTGTCGGTCGATGTCAACACCCCGTCCCGAGCCCGCCGACGAAACGCCTTCCCCGTTTCCCGAGGGCTGGTACTTCATCGAAAGCCGCAAGGCCATCGAGAAGGCCGGACTCCTGCAGAAGACCTGGATGGGCGAGCAGATTGTCGCCTGGTGTGACGAGGACGGACGCATCTGCGTGGCCGAGTCGGTGTGTCCGCACCTCGGTTCCGACCTCGGGCCCGACACGGGGGGGCGTATCTGCGAAGGACGGCTGGTCTGTCCGTTCCACGGCTTCGAGTTCGATGCCACCGGGCAGTGCGTCGCCACGCCCTTCGCCGCCCCGCCGCGATCGGCGAGGCTGCGAGTCTTCGAGACGGAGGAGATCGCAGGGCTGGTCTTCGCCTGGTGGGGGATCGAGGGACGGCCTTCCCAGTGGAGCCTGCCCGACGAGGCAACGGACCAGGAGGGCTGGAGCGACATCCGCATCCAGACGCTGCGCTTCCCCGGTCACCCGCAGGAGACCTCGGAGAACTCGGTGGACATCGCCCACCTGCGCTACGTTCACGGCTACGACAACGTGGACCGCACGCACCCGGTTGAAGTGGACGGGCCTCTCTTCGTGAGCCGCTGGGACTTCCGGACGGTCCGGAAGATCGCCGGGGTCGCCAGACTCACACTCGACCTCTCCGCCAACACCCGAATCTTCGGTCTCGGCTACTCCCTGGTGCAGGTCCGCGAGCACTCGATCCCGATGGACATGCGTCTGTGGATCCTGGCGACACCCGTGGACGGCAGGCTGATCGACCTGTCGCTGGTCTCCCAGGTGAAAGTGGAGCCGAAGACCAAACGCCTCATCGCAGGCGCGGGGTTTCTCCCGCATCGGCTGCGGGCTACCGTCGTCAACAGGTTCCTGAGCCCCATGCAGAAGATGGACGTGCTTCAGGACGTGGTGATCTGGAGGCGCAAGCAGTACCGCGCGCGCCCACGCCTCAACCGCGCCGATGGGGAGATCACGATGTTCCGGGACTACTGCGCCCAGTTCTATCCGGACCCGGCGGGCGCCGCGGAGCAACTCCCCGAGCCCGACCGTGCAGTTCGGCAAGCGGATGCGGGGCTACGCCTTCCGGAATCGCCAGCCGTAGAGGATGCCCCCGTAGTAGTTGAATGAACGCCTCGCGGCGTCGTCTTTGAAGGGGTAGTCCGCCCCGAGCTGCCGGGCGGCGGCGAGGCCCGTCACGAAGCAGGTTTCCTGGGCGTTGACCAGCGTGTGGGCGCCGCAGTGCCAGGTTCGCCTCTTGCCCTGGATGAAGCGGAAGATGTTCACCGTCACCGCGACGTGCCGCACGTCGTGAACGATGTGCTGGAACCACCACCTCTTCACGACCTTGCTCTCGTCGATGGGACTGGTCGGGTTGTAGGTCACGAGGCAGGGCTTGTCGGACTCCTGAGCCCACGGCTGCTGGTTGTGCATGATGTACGTGATCTCGTAGTTGTCCGGCCTCGCGCCGTACTGCTCGATGTGATTGCTCCGGGTCGTCAGGGGCTTGACCTCGTTGTCGGGAAGGACGGAGGCGTCGGAGTGGACGACGGTGTGGTTGTGGAGCTCACTCTCGTAGCGAATCGACGAGAGGATGGAGCGCTCGAGGAAGGTGGGCTTGTCGAGGAGCATCAGGGTCTGGTTCGCGTTGCAGGCGAAGATCACGTCGTCGAACGCTTCCCGCACGCCATCTGCGTCCTCGACCACGACCCCGGTCTTGTCGCGGTAGACCTTGTGGACGGGCCGGCCGAGGGAAATCTTGTCGCGGAAATCCGCCGATAGCTCTTCGTAGATGCGCCGCGTGCCCTGGTCCCACGTTTGCATGGGCGTGGAGGTCTCGATGTCGAAGAACTCGAGGTAGCGCGAGAAGAGAGCCGCGGGCATGTCGAAGACGTTCGTCGCCATCAGGAAATTGACGAACATCGGCTTCAGGATCTTGTAGCGGAACTCCCCGGAGAACCCTCCCAGGTTGAGTACCGTTCCCATGCTTATGTAGTTAAAGGGGTTGAGGGCGTTCAGGAACTTCGACTGCGCCCGAGTCAGCCAGCCGATGCGGTGCAGACGCCGCAAGATGCGCTGGAACTTTGCGATCTCGGGTTGCAGCTGCTCCCGGATGTCGGAGTCGAAGTCGTGCGCGTAGAGGCGCCCCTGGTACTTCACGCTATAGCTGAATCTGGTATCGACGAGGTCGATGCCGAAGCGCTCCAGCAGCAGCACGATGTGGTGGTAGATAGAGGGGATACAGGCGGTGACGGAGATATCGAAGGGGACGGATCCGCCGCCGTCCTGGGGCATGTCGGCGGTAATGGCGTTCCCACCGACCTGGTCCTGGGCTTCGAAGAGATGGAAGTCGAAGCGATCCGGGTGGTGGTTCAGCGCCCACGCAGCGGCGAGGCCCGAGACACCGCCGCCAACTATGGCGATTCGCCGCATGTCCGTCCTCTCCCCGCCAACCCTGGCCGCGTCCCGCAGCCGGAGGGGCTACTGCTCCTCCGGGAGCAGCAGGATGTGGATATAGCGGTCGTCGAGCAGATAGCGCCGGGCAGCGGCGGCGACCTCCTCGAGTGTCAGCGCCTCCAGCCGCTCGTCGAAGCCGTTGATCTCGCCGAGCGACTCACCCCGCTGCGTGGCATCCCGGATCTGGCTCAGCCAGAAGCTGTTCTCGCGGAGCTGCTCCTCGCGAGAGGTCCGGAGCTGCTCCTTGACGCTATCCAGGTAGCTTTGCTCGCCACCGTCGCGGAGCCAGGAGACTTCCACGGCGACCTCTGCGGTCAGCTCCTCCACACGGGCGGGGTCGCTGCCAAAGAGGATGTACAGGAGGTACTCGGAGTCGGGCATGAAACTGATGCTGGCGCGGACGCCGATGGCGTACGTGCCGCCCAGCTCCTCGCGCACCCGCTCGCGCAGGCGCGTGCCCAGGATCTCCCCCGCCACCGTTGCCGTAAGCGCCTCCTCGCGAGTCCACAGCGCGTCTCCCGCGTAGATCAGGATCGTCTGGCTGCGCGCTTCGATGCCCTTGCGGACGACGTGTTCTTCCACCCCGGGTGGCGGGTCGACGTCGTGGTCGACCCACGTCTCCACCCGTCCGCTGGTCGGGAGGCTGGCGAGGTAGCGGGAGGTGAGGTCCCGCAGGTCGTCCCAGTCGAAGGCGCCAACGAACACGAAGGTCGCATCGCTGAAGTCCGCGAAGCGGTCGCCATAGACCGCCTTCGCCCGCTCGAGGTCGAGCTCCTCAAGCACGTCGAGGGAGAGGGGCCGGGCGCGGTGGTGATTCTGGGCGAGGACCGTGTTCGCCTTGTCGAAGAACGCGGAGTCCGGGTCGGTCGCGCGACGCTCGGCGCTGCTGCGCAACCTCGCCTCATACGTCGAGAAGTAGGCCGGATCGAACCGGGGCTCGGTCACGTAGAGCGTAATCAGCTGGAACAGCGTCTCCAGGTCCTCGGGCGAGGCGTTGCCGCCTAGCCCTTCGAAGAGCGCACCGATGTAGGGCGCCACGGAGACGCGCTTCCCCGCCAGCAACTTGTCGAGCGTGACGCTGTCGTGCAGCCCGACCCCGCTGCCCGAGGCGATGTCGGCGGCATAGAGGGCGGAGACGTGGTCCTCGTCTGAGACGAGCGAGTGGCCACCCGGGCTAAAGGCGGTGAAGAGCACCTCGTCGTTCTGGAAGTCGGTCTGCTTGGCGATGACCGTAATGCCGTTCGAGAGGGTCCACCGCACCGCATCGATCGACTCGACCTGCTCCTCCACGGTGATGCTTCCCGGGGTAGGGAGCGTTGCCATGAGCGGGAGGTCGTCGAACTCGTCCTCGTACGCCTCCACCTGGAGCGCGTTGGCGCCCTCCAACTGCGCGGACATGGCCGCGCTCAGGACTTCGTCGGAGCTGGCCTCGGGATCCTCGGGCCGAAGGACGAGCAGCACGGTGTCCCGGGTTTCCGACCAGGACGCCCCCAGCAGATCGACCTCGCCCAGCGAGACCTCCGGAATCAGTCGCTGGTACAGCTCCCACTCTGCCTCTATGCCCGGAGCCGGGATCCCTGAGAGGAAGTGGGTGCGGTATTCGCTTGCCAGCAACTCCGAATCCCGCTGTTCGCGCTCCTTGTAAAGGCTCTCCACCGATCTCAAGAGGTTGACTTTCTCCCGGGCCAGCTCGGAGGCGGTAAAGCCGTGCTGGCGCACGCGCTGCAGTTCCTCCAGCAGCGCCCCGAATCCCCGCTCGGCTCTGTCCTGCTCGGTCACGACCCCGAACTGCACGATGTCGGTGGGCCTTACAAACGCTCCCTGCGCGCCTCCCGCCCACAGCCAGGGGGGATCGGCGGCCTGGCCGCGTTCAAACAGCCGCGCGTTCAGCATCATGAAGGCCAGCTGCTCCGCCACGGAGCGCTTGAACCACGCAAGGTCCTGGCCCGTATCCGGGGCAATCTTGCGGACGAGGATGAGCTGGGTCCCGGGTGCCTCGGGGTCGGTGAAGATGTCGATCCGCGGTTCCTCGTGTCCCGGAACCTCGAACGTGGGCAGGGTCGTCGGTGGCGCAACGGCCGCCCGCTCCTGCTGCGCCTCCCCCTCGGGGGGTGGTGCGAAGTGCTGCTTGATCTTGGCCTCGATGAGGGCGGGATCGAGGTCGCCCACCGCTACCAGGGCCATCAACTCGGGCCGGTACCAGCGCTCGTAGTAGGCGCGCAGCTGCTCGACCGGGGCCGTCTCGACGACCTCGGGAAGACCGATGGGGCTCCGCTCGGAATAGCGGGAGGCGCCAAACAGCGCCTGGTAAAGACCGTCTCGCCAGCGGGAATCGAAGCCCTGGCCGAGGCGCCACTCCTCCAGCACCACGCCGCGTTCCAGCTCGACCTCCTCCGGTTCGAAGCTGATGGCGTAGGCCCAGTCGCTGAGGATCTGGAACGCCTTCTCGAGGATCTCGGGATCGTCCGTCGGGATTTCGAGGAAATAGACCGTCTCGTCGTAGCTCGTGTATGCGTTCAGGTGGGCGCCAAAGCTCGAGCCGATGGACTCGAGGTAGTCCACGATCTCCTGCTTGGCGAAACGCTCCGTGCCGTTGAACGCCATGTGCTCGACGAAGTGGGCCAGTCCCCGCTGCTCCTCCTCCTCGTGGACGGACCCGGCCTTGACGACGAGCGACAGGTGCAGCCGCTCGCGGGGTTCTTCGTTGCGCCTGATGTAGTACGAGAGCCCGTTGCTAAGGGTTCCCCGCACTACGGCGGGGTCGAAGATCAGGTTGCCGTCGGGACCGAGGACTTCCACCGGCGGAGGCGTAGGGGTCGGTTCGGGCGTGGAGGTGGGCGTGGGGGTTGGCGCCACAGGCGTGGGAGTAGCGGTTGCCCTGGGCGTGGCCTCGGGGGTGGTGGTCGTCGCCGGTGCGACAGCAGTGGCTGTCGGGGTGGGCGAGGGCTCGGGGGTGGGGGAATCCGAGCCGCATGCCGCCAGTACAACCGACAGCAAGGCGACGCAGAGAAGGACTACCGCTGACTTCAGGGTCACGTCGTTCTATCTCGCTTCAATGGCGTGCGTCCGCGGGGGCACAGGAACGGGAGGGGAGACGAGCGAACGCTGCTGGCAGCATTCTCCCAACTGGCCTGCTACGCGCAGCCGGAGAACCCGGGACGGAGGTGAGCGGCCCGGTCGGGAGTCTCTCGCGCACCTTCTGCTACAGGAGACAGCCTAGCCTCCGCCAGCCGAGCCCTGGGTCCAGATGTGGTCGATGCGTGTGCGATGGATGAACCACTCGCCATCGACCTTCTTGTAGACATCGTTGTAGACGCCGAGGAGACCGACGGGGTTTGGGTTGTCGCCCATGCCGAGGTCGAGCAGGAACCAGCTACCGGTCGCGCTGTCCGAGCCCGTGAGCTCGACCCAGCCGTTCGTCGTCGCGTGCATGAACGAGAAGGGCTTGGGGCTGTGCCCGGCGACCTCCTTGTACTGCCTGCGAATCTCGTCGCGGCCGACCCAGTCCCCGTAGGGCAGGTCGTCGCTGAACTCGCAGACGGCGTCTTCCGTGAACAGCATCGCCATCTCGTCCGTGCGGTGGCTGTCGAACAACTGCGAGTAGAGCACGCGCAACTGCTTGATGGCTTCGATCTCGAGATGTTCTTCGAGGGTTGGTGGCTTCACGCCCATGGCAGATCACTCCCTTGAGATGTGCTGCTCAGGATACCGCCGTCGGACGGGCGTTAGCCGCCGGTGACGGAAAGCGTCGCGCCGGTGACCCAGGAGGCGGCGGGAGAGGAGAGGTAGACGACGGCGGCGGCGACGTCTTCGGGCTCGCCGATGCGCTGGAGGGGCAGCATCGCGCCGAGCCCCTGCCGCAACTGCTCCTCGCTCATGCCCGTGTACTCGATCATGACTTCCGTGGCGATGGGGCCGGGGGAGACGCCCACGACCCGCACCCTCGGCGCGAGCTCGCGGGCGAGCGTCATGGTCAGGCTGTTCACGCCGAATTTGGCGGCGGCGTAGGGGCCGTTCATCGGCGACGGCTGCGTGGCGGCAGCGGAGGAGATGTTGACGACTACGCCGCCCTCGTCGCCCATGACCCGATTGGCAGCTCTTGCACCCGCCCAGACGGACTTGAGATTGAGGTCGATCTGGTTGTCCCAGGCCTTCTCGGGCGTGCCCAGAATCGTGCGAGCGGTGCGGTCCTGGGCGCCACCGACGTTGTTGACCCAGATGGTGAGCTTGCCGAACTCGGCGACGGTGGCGTCGGCGAGCGCTTCGATCTGGTCGACTTCCAGAAAGTCCGTGGTCCGCGCCAGCGCCTGGCCGCCCGCGGCCCGAATCTTCTCCGCGACCGCCTCGATCTCGTGCGTTCGGCGCGCAGCGACAACGACCGCCGCGCCGGCCTCCGCGAGGCCGACGGCGATGCCTTCGCCGATGCCACGGCCGGAGCCCGTGACAACAGCCACCTGCCCGTCGAGTCGAAAGAGGTCGAGGATGCTCACATTTCCCTCGTTCCCGTGGGCCCGCCGCTGACGGCCAACGTCTGGCCCGTGATCCACTCGGCCGCGGGCGAGCAGAAGTAGACGGCGGCGGCGCCAATATCCTCGGGTTTGCCGGCGCGTCCGGCAGGCAGCTGCGAGCCCATGTTCTCGACTGCGGCCTCATCTACCTTCATGGTCTCGAAGAACATCTCCGTCGGTACGAGGCCCGGCGCGATGCAGTTGACCCTGATCTTCTGTGGGGCCAGCTCCATCGCGAGGGTCTTGGTCATGTTGATCATGGCGGACTTCGTGGCGGCGTAGGGACCAGCGCTGGGGGAGGCGCCCCAGGCGGCAACCGACGAGATGTTGATGATGTTGCCGCCCTCGGTCATCCGCTCGGTGGCGGCTTTGGCTCCCCACCAGGCGGTCTTGAGGTTGAGGTCCACGAGTGTGTCCCAGACGTCCTCCGGCGTGTCGACCAGGTTGCGCTGGGTGCGGTCGAGATTGCCGCCGGCGTTGTTGACCCAGATGGTGAGCTTGCCGAGCTCGGCAACGGCGGCCTCGGCGAGGCGGTCGTTGGCGGGCCAGTCGAGCACGTCCATGCCCACGGCGAGGGCCCGCCGTCCGAGCGCCCGAACCTCTTCCGCCACGGCCTCCACCTCATGGGCGCGGCGGGCCGCGACGGCGACGTCGGCGCCGGCCTCGGCGAAGGCCAGGGCGATGCCGCGGCCGATTCCGCGGCCTCCGCCCGTGACAACGGCCACGTGTCCATCAAGCCGGAACTGATCGAGAACGCCCACGGCCGGCATCCTACGGGATCACGGGCGCGGCGCGACGGCGGGAGCAGGGGTCAGTGCCAGTCGTGCGCCTCCGGCATCGGGACGCCCGTGCCAACCGACTCCACGTGCGAGACGGTGATCGTCACCGTCCCGTCCCGGCGCGAGACTTTCCCCCGGATCAGCAACACCTGGCTTCGTAGCTCCTTGCGGTGGCGCGCGAACACGCGTGGCCAGAGAATGACCTGCACCTCCCCGCTCTCGTCCTCGATGGTGACGAAGACCGTCCCCTCCTGTCCGCGAGGGTGCTGCCTCGCGATGGGCCACCCCGCCACTCGCACCGCCGTTCCGTCGGGCAGGCCCTCGACGTCGGCGCAGGGAGTCACACCGGGGGGCAGTGAAGGCCGCACGAACTCCATCAGGTGGCCACGCGGGTAGACGCCCAGCGTCCGGTACTCGCCCACCATCCTCTCGTACTCGCTGAAGTCCACGAGCGCGGGGACGCCTGCTGCCCCGGTCGTGGGGAAGGCACGCTGCCCGTTCCGGGATGGGGGGGTGGCAAGGCCCGCGTCCCAGAGCGCCAGCCGCCGGTTCGGTTCGATGGCGTCGAACGCCCCCGCCTCCACCAGCGACCGCGCCGCCTGCGGCTTCAGGCCCGTGCGGCGCACAAGGTCGCCGGCGCCGGCGTAGGGGCCACGCCGCTGGCGCTCCGCCACGATCAGCTCCGCCACCGCCTGTCCCACGTCCTTGACCGTCTGGAGCCCCAGCCGCACGCAGCCGTTGTCGGGGATGGCGTGCGCCTCGCTCGTGTTCACGCAGGGGTTGAGGAAGGGCGCGCCGAAGCGGCGGGCGTCCTCCTTAAGCGTCTCCAGCGGGTAGAAGCCCATAGGCTGGTTGTTGACGAGCGCGACGAAGAACTCAAGCGGGTGGTACCGCTTCAGCCAGGCCGCCTGGTAGGCGGTGATGCCGAAGGCGTGCGAGTGCGACTCCGGGAACATGTAGTGGCCGTTGATCTTGGCGAAGATCGTGCGCGCCGTTTCCTCGGGCACGCCCCGGCTCCGCGCCCCTTTCAGGAAGCGCTCCCACTGCATCTCGATCAGGTGCTCGCTCTGCGGGCGGGCGAAGGCGCGCCGCAGTTCGTCCGCCTCGGCGGCGGTCATCCCCGCCACGTCCATGACCAGTTGCACCACCTGCTCCTGCCAGACGATCACGCCGTAGCCCCGCTTCAGGGCGCGCTCCTCCAGCGGGTGGTCGTACGTCCACTCCACTCCGTGCCGGTAGCGCTCGATGAACTTCGAGACGGCGCTCCCCTGCACCCCCACCCCGGGCCGGATGAGCGCCACCTGGTAGGCCAGGTCGAGCAGGTTCCGGGAGCGGAGGCGCTGGGCGATCTTGAGCTGGGCGGGCGACTGGAGGAGGAAGACGCCCTTCCCCCGCCCCTCGTTGATGAGGTCGTACACGTTCGGGTCATCGGGGGCGATGCGACTCAGATCGGGCCGCGTCCCCTCACGCTCCTCGATCAGGTCGAGCGCTTCCTCGATCTGGTCGAGGACGGGCAGGGAGAGGAGGTCGATCTTGGCGAAGCCGGCATCGGCCACGCTGTCCTTGTTCCAGTCCATGATGAAGCGGCCTGCGATCGCCCCCTCGCGGGTGGGGACCATCCCCGGGATAGGGCCGTCGCTCAGCACCAGGCCACCGACGTGCTGGCCCAGCCCCCGGGGCGCGTGCAGCAGCTGGGGCGCCAGCTCCGTCAACTCGCGCCAGCCGGGGGCGTCCACACGCTCACGGAAGGCGGGCGCCTCCAGCATCGCCTCGCGCAACCCCTCGCCGCCACGGGCCTGCAACTGCTTCGAGAGCAGGCGCAGGTCCTCCCGCGGCAGGCCAAGGGCCTTACCCAGGTCCTGGACAACGCCCTTGAGCGAGTAGGTCGCGATGGCGCCCGCGAGGACGGCGTACTCCGCACCAAAGTGCTGGTGCACTCGTACGATCAGCTCGTCGCGGAGAGCACGGGGGAAGTCGAGGTCGATGTCGGGGAGGGTCTGCATGTCCTCGGGCATGAAGCGCTCGAGCGTGAGGTTCCAGCGCAGCGGGTCGACGTGGCTGATGCCGATCAGGTAGCCGGTCAGCAGCGCCACCGAGGAACCCCGCCCCCGTCCCGGCAGGCGTTCCTCGATGGACATGTCGGCATGGGCGAGCCCCCGCTCCTCCATGATCCGTCGGGCGAGGCGGACGATCTCCCGGTAGAGCAGAAGGAAGCCCGCCAGACGGTGGCGGCGGATGAGCCGGAACTCCTCGTCGAGGCGCTCTCGCACCTCTTCCGCGAGAGCGCCGTAGCGCCGCCGAGCGGCTTCCTCGCAGAGCCGCCGCAAGTAGCTGTCGGGCGTGTGGCCCGCGGGCACCGGCGGCTCGGGCAGGCGGTAGCCCAGGTCGGTGCTGAGATTGAAGCGGCACTGCTCTGCGATGCGCAGGGTGTTGGCGACGGCCTCCGGGTAGTCGCGGAAGAGGCGCGCCATCTCCTCCGGTGGCTTCAGGGAGAAGTGGTCGTTGGGCCGGATGAAGGGCAACGCCCGATCGATGGTGACGTTGCGGCGGGCGGCCGCCAGCGCGTGCTGCAGCCGGTAGCGCGCGGGGTCGTGGTAGCGCACGTCGTTCGTGGCCACCAGCGGAGCGCCCGCCTCCCGCGCGAGCTCCGCCAGTTCGCGGTTGCGGGCGGTGTCGCCCTGGAGCAGGTTCTGCTGGAGCTCCACGTACACGGAGTCCGGGCCGTACCACTCGCGGTAGCGGTCGAGCAGCTCCCCCGCCTCCCCCCACCGGCCCTCCAGCGCCAGCCGCGCGAGGCGCCCGTCGCGTCCGCCGGTCAGCAGGAGCAGGCCCCCGGCATGCTCGGACAGGTGGACCGGGTCGAGCCGCGGTTCACGCCGGTCGGCGGCGTTGGCGAGGGTGAACAGCCGCGAGAGGTTGGCGTAGCCCTCGCGCGTCTTCGCCAGCAGCACCAGGCTGGAGCCATCCGCCAGCATTAGCTCTCCGCCCGTGACGGGCTGGACGCCGAGGCTGTTGGCCAGGCGCGCGAACTCCAGCGCTCCGCAGAGGTTCGTATCGGTGAGGGCGAGGGCCGGGCTGCCGTGCGCCTTCGCGCGCGCCAGCAGCTCGTGGCCGTGCGAGGCGCCCTCCCCGAAGGAGTAGAAGCTCCGCGCGTGCAGCTCGACGTACCCGGCGGACACGGAGCGGCTCCTGCTAGCAGGCCTGCTGGTACCAGCGCGCCTCGCGCCGGTCGCGGAAGAGGGTGACCCGCCGCCCGTCCTCACCACGGACGCGGTAGTAGTCGCGGCTCAGGGGCGCGGGCAGCCACCAGAGGTCGAAGCTCCAGCGATCCTCGATACGCTCGACCGGCCGCCAGCGCCGCTCCAGACGTACGGCCAGGGGTTGCCCCTCTGGCCCCTCCTCCACCGCGACGGGGGCGGGCGGCGCGAGTGGACGCATGGCGTCGCGCGCGGCAGGGTCGATGGGCGCCTGCAAGACGCGCATCTCGGGGGCCGGGTGCCAGGGTGCGACGGAGGTCATCCGGTAGAGCGCGGGGCCGCCGAGACGGGCCCGGAGCTGCCGCTCGGCCTCCTCCAGGCGGCGCTCGCGCCCCGCGCGCACATCGGGGAAGAGACCCAGTTGCTCGCCTGCTCCCCCACCGAGGTCGCCGAGCTCCAGCACGAGCTCCTCGACAGGGGCCTCGGGGTGGTCGTGCTCCAGCCGCCGCCGGATCACGGGGGAGGCCTCCTCCCGACTTCCCACGCCCTGCCGGAAGTGGAACGCTCGCTCCCAGGGGGGCGCCTCGTGCAGGAGGCACGTCAGTTCGGCCCGGCCGGCGAGGCGTCCCCGCGCCGCGGGCCGCGTGAAGGCGCGCTTGAGGAGCGTGTCGACCCCGGTCAGCGCCAGCTCCAGCGAGGCGGAGGCGAATGGCAGGGGGATGCGCTCCACTACCGCCTCCTCGCTCTCGATGGGCAGCAGGGGACGGTCGTCGATGCCCTGGCTGAGCTCCCAGGCGCGCCGTCCCTCGTTCCCGAACTGGTCGATGAGCAACTCCGGTCGCATGGCGGCGACCGCGCCCATGGTGTGCAGCCCGAAACGGAGCAGTCCGCCGAGCGCGTCGTGGGGGATGGGCAGCAGGTCAATCGGGTGGGGGGCGAGGAAGGGGGCGGGATCGGCGGAAACCGTGACCGCCTCCGATCCCCTGCCCATGCGCGCGGCGACGAAGGCCGGGAACTTCGCATCCGCCACCCCGATTCGGGGCGCCAGGTCGCGGGGGAGCGCCTCACGCAGGGCACGGACGAGCGCCGACTCGCCGCCGTGCAGCGCCTCGAGTCCGTCGAGCCCCACGTAGGCCGTGCCCAGCTCCGCTCCCTCCACGCGGTCGCTGACTCCCTGCAGGGCCGTGAGCACCTGCCGGAACACGCGACGGTAGGCTGGCTCATCCGCCTCCAGCACGGTCACGTCCGGGTGTCGCGAGAGCGCCTCGTCCAGCGTCATGCCCGCGATCACCCCCGTCGCGGCCGGGAAGGCATCCGCTACCCGTGGCCTGCCCGCGGAGCGGTCGGCGATCACGGCGGGCCGCGCCCGCAGGTGGGGCTGGCGTCGCAGCTCGACCCTGGCCCTGAGGTGCGTGATGAGCACGCAGGCGATCCGCACGGCGTCCTCCCGGTGGCGTCGTCGGCAGCGGTGGCTGCCGAGGCACCTTATAGAACGTACGTTCTATCCGTCAACCGTACTCTCGCGAGGAGAGTGGGGGCAGACGCCTGATCACGCACCTGCACGCTTCTGCGCCAACGCCACCAGCCGCTCGACCGCTGTCACTCGGAACGGGATGTCCTCGTCGGGTGGGCGGATCGCCCGCAGGATGGCCAGATGCTCGATCGCTCGCACGACCACCCAGCGCCACATCAGGTTCGTGTCGACCGGCCCCACTAGCTGGTACCCCCGCAGGTAGGCGAAGGCGGCCATCGGTCGGAACAGCCGGGTGATCACACGCATCGCCGGGGTCGCCTCGAGCGGTTCGCCCAGCCGCACCAGGGTCACGGTCCGCGCCACGTCCGCCTCGGGTGGCCCGGCGGCACAGGACCCCCAGTCGATCACCACCCGCCGCCCTCCCCGCTCCAGCAAGACGTTCCCGGCGTGGAAGTCTCCGTGGCAGAACCGGTCTCCGCCCTCGAGCCCTTCGAGCGCTTCCCTGGCGAGCGCCGCCAGGTGCGGCGGGATCTCCACGTTCCCGACCCACTCGCGCGCCCGCTCGTGGACGGTCGCGATCCCTGAGGGGGCAGGAAGCGCGTTCAGCCGGGCATGGATCCTGCCCGTCTCCCACGCCTCCCGCGCCAGGAGCCACGGCTTGCGCCCCACCAGGTCGAGCAGGTTCTCCCCGTCGATGCGCTCCATGAGCATGCCCGCGCGGCCGCCGAGGCGCAGCGCCTCGCCCAGGCGCGGCGCGGGGATGCCTCCCGCCAGCGCTGCCGGTATCGCGATCCGCTCCGGCTCGACGTTGGCCTCGTATCCCTCGCGGAACAGCCGCAGGGCCTGACCATCCTCCCACGCGAAGATCTCCGCCTCGTAGCCCTCGCCCAGTTTGTCAAGGCTGGCAATGTCGACGTTCGAGCCCTCCGTCATGTCCCTCCCAGGTCTCCGCGAGCAGCACCGTGCCGCCCCTGCCGCGCGCCGGCTCATCCTCGTAGCCAGCAGCACGTCCGGTCAAACTCGGTCACCCAAGGCCCACGGAGTATTCCGCGAAGCGACCAGTACCTACGACGTGACAGTGGGTAGAACTCTCAGAGCGGCGCAAAACGCGCTCTCCGTAGAATCACCAGCAAATCTCGATGGCAGGTGCGCCATGCTGACTGAAGACGTTCGTCTGGCGACCAGCGACGGAGAACTATCGGCCTACCTGGCCACCGCGGGCCAGGCCGCTGGTTCCCGGCCAGGCGTGATCGTCCTGCATGAACTGTTCGGCCTGAACGACGACATCCGCCGGATCGCCCGGCGTTTCGCCGACCATGGCTACGTGGCCCTGGCGCCGGACCTGTACTCGGCCGGAGCCGGCCCCCGGCTGCTCTGCATCCGCCGCACGATGGCCGCGCTGCGCAGCGGCACGGGTCGCGCCTTCGACGACATCGAGGCCGCCCGCCAGTGGCTGGCGGCACGGCCCGAGGTCGATGCGTCGCGCCTGGCGGTGGCCGGATTCTGCATGGGCGGCGGGTTCGCCATCCTCTACGCCGCCCGCGCGCCGATCGGCGTCGCGGCGGACTTCTACGGCGCCGTCCCGAGGGAGCGCGAGGCGATCGAGGGGATCTGCCCGGTGGTCGGCGGCTACGGTGGCCAGGACCGCGTCTTCAGCAGCCAAGCCGAACGGTTGCGCGGCCATCTGGAGGAACTGGGCGTGGAACACGAGATCACGACCTACCCCGATGCCGGCCACTCGTTCATGAACCAGTACGGCCGATTGCAGTCGCTGCTGGTGCGGTTCTCGCCCATGACGGCTGGCTATCACGAGCCCTCGGCCGAGGCAGCGTGGACATCGATGTTGGGATTCTTCGATCGCCATCTGGGGCCCTGAGGCGCCATCGACGGGGCGTGAGATCGGCTGGGCCGAGGCGGCTCACGGCTGGAGTTCGCCCTTGCGCGAGAGGTGCACGCCCGCACCCCTTTCAAAGGGGAACTATATGCGTGAGTGCCCACGGGCAGGCGGGTGGTCAAGTCTCATCGCCTAGGGGCGCACATGGTCTACGCACACTAGCCCGGTCAGATTGCCGCTATTCGTCATAAGGGACATGCATATCAAGGTCGTTCTCGCTCAGGAAGGCGAGTGCTTCCTCTTCTGTCTCGAACGCTGCCCCAGATTCAAGCCCAGGGTCTTCGTACTCGGGGTTGATCGCCTTCGGGTCTGGGGTCACGCCTGTAAGTTGGATGTAGGCGACCCCACCGTTCTCCAAATCTACAAGGGCACAGACATAGAGCCGCCCGTCCCGGACGTGTTGGCAGATGAACCTCATGAGGATGCAGGGGGGACGAGAGAGATCAGCATAGCGACGATCCCACCAAGGGCACCTACCTGTACGAGGAGAGCGAGGTAGAGGTCCGCCTTGGTGACAAGCCCCTTTCGCCCCTCGCTGACCGCATCAACAATGGCCCGTGCGAGTTCTCGGGAGGCCCCCGCATCTTCCAAGCGCGACCCTGCGAGGTAGGTGTCCATCATCGCCATATGGCATCTCCCCTGTCCGCCCCTGCCTTGCGGCTTCGGGGAGCGGCAGTATACCCAGCGTATACGATAGCCGCAGGAACGGCGGGAAAGACAGGCGGGCGGTCAGTCGGCGATGAGGTCGGCGTAGCGGAGGCGCTTGCCTATCATCATCCGCGCCAGCAGGCGCATCTGGTCCAGCGTGTCGAGTTCGCGGACGTTGTGCCGGTTGGCGAACTCCGTGACGTAGCGGTCGAGGTGCTTGTGGCTCATCCAGTGGTACGTCCCCACGTACCCCCTCTTCAGCATTGCCCAGAAGCTCTCGATGCCCTGTGTGTGCGCCATGTCGCGAACGTACTCGCCCGTGCCGTGGCGAACGATCTCGCGGTTCGGCAGTGGGTTGTAGGCGCTCGCCTCGTCCGTGTAGACCTTCGCACCCTCGGCGGTGTGCTCGCGGACAAAGCCGGTCAGCGTAACGGTGTCCGTGGCAGGTACCACGGCGGCGGTCACCCTGTTTGTCTCGCGGTCGCGGACTCCCGCGACGGCGGCCTTGCCCACCATCCCCCGTCCAGCGCGCAGCTTCTTCGAGGCGTGCTTGTTCTTCTCCTTGCCACCCACGTAGGTCTCGTCGGCCTCTACCGGTCCGCTGTACAGCTCCCCGCCAGCTTCGGCGGCGGCAGCGCGGAGGCGGTGCGCCAGGTGCCACGCGCTCCGCTGCGTGATCTCGAGGTCGCGGTGGAGCTTCAGGCTGGAGACGCCCTTGAGGCTCGTGGTGAGCAGGTAGATGGCCATCCCCCACGTCCGAAAGCCGAGCTTCGAGGACTCCATCACCGTGCCGGTGCGGACGCTGAACCGCTTGCGGCAGTCGCGGCAGCGGAAGCGCATCGTCTTGTGCTTCGCGCCGTCGAGGACGTTCTGGGAGCCGCAGTGGTGGCAGGTCACGCCATCAGGCCAGCGCTGCTCGATGAACCAGCGCTCCGCCGTGGCGTCGTCGGGGAACATCTCGGCGGCCTTGAAGAGGCTGATGCCCTCGCGGTCGCTCTTGCCCGGTGCGTTCCCCATGTCTCTCCCTTTAGAGCAGTATAGTGCCCAAACTGCGCAGGGTCAACGCAGGCGCTTGACACCCTGTGCCCCGTAGGCCCCACTCGTGGGGCCGGTATTCGGGCGGCGGTTCTTGACAACCCGCAAGACCGTCCCCCCATACTGTGCTCATCACATACGGGCGCGTTACCGTCCGAGGGTACCTAGATATGGCCGACGCGGAGCGCAAGAGCGCGCATCACGCCAAGGGGCGACCGCCCCGCCCGTACCAGAACGAACAGGACCTACGGATCGACATGTCCCCCGAGGAACTGGCGAAAGCCGTCCTCAGCGGGAAGGGCGTGGACGCAGAAAGCGACTAGCGCCCCCGACAGGACTCGAACCTGCGACCTACCCGTGCGACCGGGTTGCTCTATCCTCTGAGCTACGGAGGCGCTGGAGCAAAGAGGCCCGCCCTAGTGGCGGGCCTCTCCCGCTCTACTCCGAACCGTAACAGCGCCCACCCCGATCCTGTCAACGGGACCCCCTGGGGTGGCTTACGCTGCCACTCGCGCAGCTATTCCTTCCGGTTCGCCTCGCGAGCTCCGGCCACGATCAGGATCGTGAGCACAAGCGCCACGATGCCGGTCAGTGCCACGATCGCCCACCCCAGCGCCGACAGGCCGTCCCCCCGTGCAACGTCCACGCCGAAAGCCGCCAGCAACAGGAACAGGAGGAACGCGAACAGCGCCCAGAGACACCCGAACACGGCAGGACCGCAGCCGATCCCCGTGAGCGCCGTCGCACATCCGAGGCCCGCGTTCGGATCGCGCTGGCTCACGGTTCCAGCCTCGGCGAGCAGTGCCAGTCGCGCTCCGGCGCCAGCACCAGCTTTGTCTCGTAAAAGTCGACGCGCGCCGTGCAGGTGTAGCGGCGGGCGAGGGTGCGGAACGTGAACTCCACCAGCACGCCGTCCGTGGCGTGAGCGAATGTGAGGCAGTCCGGCCCGGGCTCCGCACGCTGGCCTTCCTGCATCCGAAACTCGCCGTGGACGTAGCGCCCGATGATGCCGCAGGCCGCGTCCTCGCGCGCCGCCTGGATCTCCCTGAGCGTGGGCGTCGGTTCGGGTGTGGGGGTGGGCGGCGGTAACGGCTCACCGCCGCCGCAGCAGGTGAGCAGGGCGGCGGTGGCAGCCAGAACGATGGCCTTGGCGACGGTCACAGGGAGCCCCCTTGCGGCAGGGATGAGGCTTCCTGTGGAAAGTCACCATCGATCCGGCGTAGGTCCGCAAGGGGGCGCGAATGCGCCCCATCCCGTGAACTCCCATGCCGGGGGCCGGTGACTTTCCACAGTCGCGCTCGATGCTCCGCGACGGTGCGAGGGGTGTCAAGGTTCCGCCCAGGGTATGGGCTGCCGCGAACCTGTCCGATAGGCTCGCTCCCATGCCCGTCTACTACGTGCGCCCCATCCCGCAGGGCGGCGGCTGGTACGTCGCGCCGGAGGGCTCGCCGTTCGCGCTACAGACCTTCCGGCAGCGTGGGGATGCGATCAGGGAGGCACGCAAGCTGCGCGGCCGGGAGCGGGGAGAGGTCAGGGTCTACGGCTACGACGGGCGGTACAGCTACTCCGTCACCGCGCCGTGGCTCGCGGACTAAGCCCGTGGGCACTTAGCGATATAGTTCCCTTTCAAAGGGGGGTCGTACCCCCGAGAGGACTCGAACCTCTGCCTTCGGCTCCGGAGGCCGACACTCTATCCGCTGAGCTACGGGGGCCCGGCGAGGCTCGATCGTAGCGCGTCGGGGGCGCACCCGCACCAGCCTCGACCGCTCGCGCGAGAGTGCTACGATCGGGCGGCACTTTGCGTCCTACTTCCGGAAAGGAACCCTCCGCCATGCCCATCTACGAATTCAACTGCCCTTCGTGCGGACACGTTTTCGAGCGCAAGCGGCCAGTGACGAAGGCTGGCCAGGGGGCTCGCTGCCCGGAGTGCAACAAGATGGCGCAGCGCATCTTCGGCGCGGCGATCATCGGCGTGGGCGGTGGCGGCGACGACTTCGGCGACCTCGGCGATCTGGCCGGGATGCCGGACATGGGCGGCATGCCCGACATGGGTGGCGGTATGCCTGGGATGCCGGGCATGGACGGGCTCGACATGGGCGGCGACCTGGACTTCTAGCGCCGCGGCCCAGACCCCCTAGTACGCGTCGCGGCGGGAGAAGATGCGCCGCGGGTTCTCCACCATCATCGCGTTGATCTGCGCCTCACTGACGCCGCGCTCACGCAGGGCCGGGAGCACATCGCTGCTGATGTGGAGGAAGTGCCAGTTCGGCGCCCACTCCCGGGATGAGGCGCGCGGCATGGTGTCCATGAAGCAGTTGGTGTCGTGCGAGAGAACCATGCCCTCGGCGTAGCCCATCTCACAGAGCCTGACGATCGTGTCGACGCGGCCCTCGGTGTTGAGGGTACGGTCGATCCCGAAGCGGTCCATGCCGATGACGCTGCCGCGATCCATGATGCGGCTCAGGTAGCCGGTGTCGTCGCTGTCGCCGGAGTGGCCGATGACGACGCGCGTCAGGTCGACACCCTCGCTCTCGAAGACGTCCTGCTGGGCGAGTCCCGACTCGGTTGAGACGTCGGTATGGGTGCTGATGGGAACGCCGGTACGGCGATGGGTGCGAGCGCCCGCCCGCAGCATGACTTCGTTTTCCTCGTCGACGGTGGGCTGAGTGGCGAGCTTGATAACGCCCGCGCGGACGTCGCTGCCCTCAATTCCCTGCTCGATGTCGCGTACGAAGAGGTCGGCGATGGCGTCGCTGTCCATCTGCTTGAAGAGGTTGGGGGGCTGCCGCCAGACACCGGTGCACATGACGATGTTGAGGTCGACCTGGCGGGCGACCTCCGACACCATGGCGGCGTCGCGGCCGAGGTCGATGGTGGTGAGGTCGACGATGGAGTCGATGCCAGCGGCCTTCAACTCGCGGAAGCGTTCGACGGCGTTGGCGACCTCGGCATCGCGGTCCCAGAGCTCGGGCCAGGATTCGTACACGCCCGGCGAGCGGATGAACACGTGCTCGTGCATGAGGGTGGCGCCGAGGTCGGTGTGCTCGATGGCGCCGGCGGCGGTGGGGATGGTGACCATGCCTGCCTCCGTGACCGAGTCGCTGCCGGGCGGCAGTATACGGGGCAGGGGGAGGGCCATGGACCCAGCGATAGCGGAGCTGGTGGCGGCCGACCAGATTCCCTACTGGTCGCTGCTGGGCATCGAGCTCGTGGACGCCGAACGCGGGCACGTGACGCTGCGGCTCCCGATGCGCGGGGAGCTCGCGACGCGCCGGCCCGACGTGATGCACGGGGGCGCGATCGCCTCGCTCGTCGACGCGGCCTCGGGGTCGGCCGTGGCGACGCTGCGTGACCCGGACGACGAAACCTGGGCCGGCCACGCGACCACGGACCTGAACGTCTCGTACCTGCGGGCGGTGCGTGGGGAGGCGCGGGCCGAGGGACGGGTGCTGCGGGCGGGCCGGACGACCGTGTTCGTGGCGGTGGAGGTGCGGGACGAGGCGGGGGAGCTGGCGGCGGCGGGACGCGTGACGTACGCGATCGCGCGGCGTTCCTGAACACGGGCAGGCAGTGCGTTTGCTATCGTGAGGGTGCGGCCCCGGCATGGGGCGAGGAGGGTCGCCGGTGGGCGCGAAGGACTTCCGGAACCTGACGGAGATGGCCGAGCTCGACGCGCTGTTCGAGCGCTCCCGCGAGGGCGACGTCGTGCTGTTCCTGCACGACTACTGGTGCCCGATCTCGAGCCGCGCCTACGACGAGATGTCGCTGTTCGAGGGCGAGGTCGCGCTGGTCGACGTGGCCGAGGGACGCGAACTGACCCGCTCGATCGAGACACGCACGGGCGTGAAGCACGAGTCCCCGCAGGTGCTGATCCTGCGGGATGCGCGGGCGCGGTGGGCGGCCTCGCACGGGAGCATTACGCACGAGGCGGTGGGAGAAGCGATCGGCGGCCCCTAGGGAGCGAACGGGGACGGAGGGCGGTCAGCGCGACTCGCGCAGGCTGTCGCTGCTGCGGTCGAGCGCTTCGAGGACGGTGCGGATATCGGCCTGCAGCCGCTCGATGACGCTGACGGCGTAACGGTCGGCGTCCTGGAGCTGGCTGGCGGCGGCCTCGGCGGCCTCGCTCAGGTGGGCGGCGGCGGTGGCGTCGGCATCGGCAACGGTCTGCCGGGCGCGCGCCTCGGCGTCCATGATGATGTCCTGGCCGCGCTGCTGCGCTTCCTGCACAACCGAGGTTTCGCTCACCAGGTGTGCGCGTTGCCGCTCCGCCTCCTCGATCACGGCCTGCCCGTGCTCCTTGGCGTCGCGCAGGAGTTGCTCGCGTTGTTCGAGCACCTGGGCGGCCTGGCGGACGTTGTCGGGAACGGCGAGGCGTAGCTGATCGACGAGGTCGAGGATGGCGCGGCGCTCGACAACAAGGTTGCCGCCCACGGGCAGGCGGCGCGCGTCCACGACGAGGGTCTCAAGGCGGGCAATGAGATCGAGGAGTTCCACAGGGGGCCTCCCCGATCAGGCCTGGAGGCCGACCCGCTCGCGTATGGCGGCGCGCACATGATCCGGAACCAGGCCGTCCACGTCGTAGCCAAGCTGGGAGACCTCGCGCACGCGGCTGGCGCTCACGTAGATGTACTCGTGGTTCGTCATCAGGTAGACGGACTCGATCGAGGGCGCCATCTTGCGGTTCATGAGGGCCATGTCGAACTCGTACTCGAAGTCGCCGCCACCGCGGATGCCGCGCACGATCGCGACGGCCCCCCGCTTCTTGGCGAACTCGACCGTGAGCCCCTCGAGCATCTCGACCTCGACGTTGGGAAGCTCCTTGACGGCTTCACGGAAGAGCTCGATACGCTCCTCGGAGGTGAACATGGCGCTCTTTTCGCGCCCGCGGATGACGGCCACGATCACCTGATCGAAGAGGCCGGTCATTCGCTTGACGAGATCGAGGTGCCCGTTGGTGACTGGATCGAATGCACCCGGGAATATCGCGGTTCTCATTCACCCTCCGACGCCACGAAAAACGCCACGGCGGTATCGCCGTAGACCCGCCGATCGGACAAGGCCAGGCCGAGCGGGCGTTCTGGAGGATTGTATCGGCTCCGATGCTCATAGACGACCAGACCGCCCTCGGCGAGCAGCGCGCCGACGGCGCTGAGCGTGGGCAGCGCCTGCTCGGAGTCGTAGGGCGGGTCGAGGAGGATGAGGTCGAAGGGACCGTCGGCGGCATCGAGGGCGCCCGGCAGCGCGCCCCTTACGACCGACCCACGTTCCCCCATTTCCGCGCGGGCCAGGCTCTGGACGATCGCGCGAGCGGACGACCGGTGGTTCTCGATGAAGACCGCGCGGGCTGCCCCCCGGCTGAGGGCCTCGATGCCGAGGGCCCCGGTGCCGGCGAAGAGGTCGAGCACTGCGGCGTCCTCGATGCGGGTGGCGAGCACGTTGAAGATGGCCTCGCGCACGCGGGCGCTGGTGGGGCGCAGGCGGGCGCCGCCCGGCTCGGCCAGCTGGAAGCCGCGCAGGGCGCCGCCGGTGACGCGAACGCGGGTTTGCGGCACTCAGGGAGTCTCCTCGGGCTCGTCGGTTTCGGCTGGAGGAAGGGCGAGCACGATGCGGCTCTCGAAACGTTCGACACCGTCGCTGAGGGTGAGGGTGACGGTGTAGGAGCCGGCCTCGAGCGGGGTCTGCCAGGTGACGAGACCACGATCACCGCCTACGAGAGTGCCGGCCGTGACCTTCCACTGCGGGAGGAGGTGGGAGTGGCTGGGTTGCAGGAGCACGGGCTGTCCGGACGCAACGAAGGGTTCGACGGCGACCCAGATGTTGCCGAGGAAGTTGTTGCTGCTGGAGTCCTCGACCGCGAGACCGCCGAGGTTGAAGACGCTCACGAACTCGAGCTTGAAGCCCGCGCTGAAGGAATTCTCGAGCCAGACGGTGCGGCCGCCGTTCAGCTTGTAGGTGAAGGCGACGGTCGCGGTCTCCGCCTGCCAGCGCAGGCCGCTCAGTCCCTCGTCGCGGTCGATATTGACGCCCACGATCTGGACGTCGCTGCCCGCCACAAGGCTCTCGCTGCGGATGGCGAGCTTGCTGGCGATCGTCATCGCCTCGGCAAGGGTGAGCGGACGGATGCCGTCCCCCGACTTCTCCGAGGCGTAAGGCGTGATCGTGAGGATCACCTTGCCGGGGTCGACCAGAGAGGTGACGTGGTCCAGCACCTCGGGCATGTGCAGGCGGTACGTGCTCTGGTCCCGGACGGGGGCAATCTTGATGAGATCGGCCGACTCCCCGAGCGCGGCCCAGTCGTACGCCCCTTCGTCGATACGGTCGATGGCCTTGAGGGGAGCGGGGAGGGTGAGGGTGAGGGTCTTGCCCTGCGAGTGCAGTCCTTCGGCCAACTCGGAGATGAAGAGGGTGAAGGAGGTGCGGTGGTCGGCGCGCAGGTCGAGGTAGGCGATGTCGATGCCGGAGAGGCGGTGGGCGGCGACCCGCTGAAGGATCTGCTGCACGTGGTTCGTACGATCGGCCCCGGTGGACAGGATGTTGTCGACGCTGGGAACGGTTCCGTCGATCTCGGCGGAGGCGGAGATAACGGGGTAGTGGACGGCCGTGGTCGGGGGGCGAGGGCTCGGCTGGCCTCGGAGGGAGCCATCGGGCGCCGGCGTGAAGTCGAGCGTGTGGACGACCGTCGCGAGGAGGGCGGCGGTGGGGTGGAGGGTGTCGCCCGGCGCCAGGTAGGCGACCACCTGTCGTCCTTCATTCAGCCGCCGGAACACGGCGAGGAAACGTGGGGGATCGGCGAAGATGCCGGTCGCCCGTTCGCCGGTCTCGTCGAGGGCGGCGCTGGCGACGGGCTCCCATATCTGGCTCTCGGCGTTGTAGCCGTAGAAGCTCAGGCCGCGGCCATCCGTGGTCGGGACTTCGAGGGGGATCGTGATCTGCAGGTCGAAACCGTCGGGGAGGGGTTCCGCGTTCGGGTTTCGCTCGAAGAGCCTGCTGTGCAGGTCGAAGTCGGCGGGGATGTCGATGTCGGATGCGGCGACCTCGCAGTAGGCATCGGTGCACTCTCCGGGCGAGCGACCGAAGAAGAACCAGATGAGCACGCCGACGACGATGACGGCGATCGCGATGACCGCGAGAACCACGAAGCGCAGGGGCGAAGGGCGGCGGCCGTCGGAGAAGGCCGAGCGCTGCACCGCTCCCCCGGCGTAGCCGCGGCGGGGGCCGGGCCGGATCACGGCGCTCCACCCGGGGGAGACGCCGGGCGAGCGCGGCCCCAACGGTCGAGCGCGAAGGCAAGCAGCGGAAGCATCAGGGGCGATTATCACCTACCAGCGCCCAACATCCAGAGCGGGGAAGGGGCGGGCGCTGTTGCGGTATACTTGTTCTTCCGCGAGCGGCCTCCCCGGAGGCGGCTCGCGTTCGTAAAGGCAACGAATCATGTCGCAAGATCCAGTGCCGATGACCGAGGAAGGCGTGGCCAGGCTCCACGAGGAGCTTGAGGGCCTGAAGGCCGATCGCAAGACCGTCGCGGACCACATCCACAAGGCCCGCGAGCTGGGGACGAGCCAGAACGACGCCGAGTACGACAACGCGAAACAGGAACAGAGCCTGCTCGAAGGAAAGATCCTCAATTTGGAGGACCTCCTGCGACGGGCGGTCATCATCGACGAGGAGGGCGCACATCACGCCTCCCGCGTGGTGGTGGGGAGTGGCGTGAAGGTGCGCCAGGGCCGCAAGACCCTGCACTACCAGATCGTCGGTCCGCCGGAAGCGAACGCTGCCGAAGGCCGCATCTCGAACGAATCGCCCATCGGCGCGGCCCTGCTCGGCCGAGCCAAGGGCGACGAAGTCGAGATCACGGTGCCGAGCGGCGTCATCAAGCTGAAGGTGCTCGAAATCGACTAACGAGGCGGCGCCACGGGTACATCCGGAGAGGGTCGCCAACCGGTGGCCCTCTTTGCTGTATGAAGAGGACTGAGACGAGCATGGGCGAGGAACAGGGGACGCAGGAATCCGAGGCCGCCCCCACGGGAACGGGGGCGGAGAGCCTTCGCGTCCAGCGCATCGAACGGGCGGAGCAGCTTCGCGCCGCGGGCCGCGACCCCTACCCCCCTCGTATCGAGAGGACGCACACGAACGCCGAGGTCGACACGCTCCTCGAGGGCGTCGAAAGCGGGGAAGAACCCGACGTCGACCCGGTCGCGATCGTCGGGCGGGTGGTTGCGCAGCGGGGGATGGGCCGTGCGAGCTTCCTCGATGTCGTCGACGGGAGCGGCCGGCTGCAGGTGCTGGTCCGCCGCAATGTGGTCGGCGACGAAGGGTACGAGCAGCTGAAGCTGCTCGACCTTGGCGACTTCGTGGCGGTGCAGGGCTCCCCCATGCGCACGCGCACGGGCGAAGCCACGGTGGGCGCGACCTCGTGGCAGGTGATCACGAAGGCGCTGCGGGCGCCGCCGGAAAAGTTCCACGGGCTAACCGACGTGGAGATCCGCCAGCGCCAGCGCTACCTCGACCTGATGGCGAACGAAGAAGTACGGGATACGTTTCGCGCGCGGAGCCGGATCGTGGCCGCGGTCCGCCGCCATCTCGACGAACGCGGCTTTCTCGAGGTGGAGACGCCGGTGCTGCAGGAGGAGGCGGGGGGCGCGGCGGCGCGGCCGTTCGAGACGTACTCGCAGGCACTGGGCGAGGCACGCGCGCTTCGCATCAGCCTGGAGCTGCACCTGAAGCGGCTGCTCGTGGGCGGTTACGAGCGCGTCTACGAGATCGGGCGCATCTTCCGGAACGAAGGGTTCAGCCAGCGACACAACCCCGAGTTCACGATGCTCGAGCTGTACGAGGCCTACGGCGACTACGGCACGATCGCGACGCTGCTCGAGGAGCTGATCAGCAGCGTGGCGGAGGACGTGCTGGGGACGACAACGGTGTCGTTCGGCGGGCACGAGATTGACTTCAGTCCGCCGTGGCGACGGCTCGGCTACCACGAGGCGCTGCGCGAGTACGGCGATCTCGACCTCGACGCGTTCGGCGACACCGAGGCGCTTCGCGAGGAACTGCGGAGGCGAGGACTCGACACGCCCTCCGAGGCAAGCCGCGGCAAGCTGATCGACATCGCCGCGAGCAGCCTGGTCGAGCCGCACCTGATCCAGCCGACGTTCCTGCTGGACTACCCCATCGAGCTCTCGCCGCTGGCGAAGCGGAAGGCCGGGGTGGAGGGTGTGGTCGAGCGATTCGAGGCGTTCGCCGGCGGGTTCGAGTTCGCGAACGCCTACTCCGAGCTGAACGACCCGGTCGACCAGCGGGAGCGGTTCGAGGCGCAGCAGGCCTTGCGGCTGGCGGGGGACGACGAGGTGGAGCTGGCGGACGAGGACTTCCTGTTGGCCCTCGAGCACGGGATGCCGCCGGCAGGCGGCCTCGGGTTCGGGATCGACCGGCTGGTGATGCTGCTCACGGGGCAGACGAGCATCCGCGAGGTGATCCTCTTCCCACAGCACCGCAGCCTCACGGGGCAGGACGAGGAGTGACGGAGCCGCTCGAGCGCCACCACACCAGCACCGCCTACGTGGTCGCGGGGGACCGAACGCTCCTGCTCTGGCACCCCAGGCTGGGGATGTGGCTGGCCCCCGGAGGACACAGCGAGGCGAACGAGGACCCGGTGCAGGCGGCGCTGCGCGAAGCGCGCGAGGAGTCGGGGCTGGAGGTCGAGGTGATTCCGCCCCGCGATCTGCTGACGGTCAGCGAGCCCGCTGTGCTGCCGCCCCCGGCCGTGATCCTAATCGAGGACATCGTGCGGGACGACCAGCCCTTCCACCAGCACATCGACCACGTCTACTTCACGCGCGCGACCGAGGCGGTCGACTACGAGGCGCCCATTCCGCACGGTCCCTGCCGGTGGGTCGAACGGGACACGCTGGCGGACGCGTTTTCGCTCCCCGCGCCCGATGGTAGGCTCGTGCCCGTGGCGGAAGACGTTCGACTACTCGGAGTGCGGGCGCTGGATGCGGCGGCGGAGGCGGAGCAGCGATGCTGACCGCCCAGTTCATCCGAGAGAACCTCGACCGCGTTCGCGCCGACGTCGCCGCGCGCGGGGCGGACGCCCCCATCGACGCCATCCTGACGCTCGATGAGCAGCGGCGCGCCCTTATCGGCCAGGTCGAGGGGCTGCGCGCCGAGCGCAACACGGCCAGCAAGGCGATCGGCCAGACACAGGACGCGGAGGAGCGCACGCAACGCATCGAGGCGGCGCGGGCCCTGGGAGACAGGCTCGACGGCTTCGAGGAACAGCTCCGGGAGACGGAAGCGGCGCTGCAGGAGGCGCTTTACGAGGTCCCCAACATCCTCGACCCAACAGCGCCGCACGGGGCGGACGAGAGTGAGAACGTGGTCGTGGACACGGTGGGGGTGTTCCGCGAGTTCGACTTCGAGCCGCGTCCGCACTGGGAGGTGGGGGAAGCGCTCGACGGGATCGACTTCGCGCGCGGCGTGAAGATGTCGGGCACGCGCTTCTTCGTCCTGCGCGGGGCGACGGCGCGCCTCCACCGCGCACTGACCCAGTGGATGATCGACTGGCACGTGGCGGCTGGCTTCGAGGAGCACTACCTGCCCTACATGCTCACGGAGGAGTCGTTCCTCGCCTCGGGCCACCTGCCGAAGTTCCGGGAGAATCTGTACCAGGACACCAAAGAGGACTACCTCTTCATTCCCACTGCGGAAGCGCCCTTCGCGAACCTCTACCGCGACGAGATCCTCGAACCTGGCCTGCTGCCGCTCCGATTCGTCTCGCATACGCCCTGCTTCCGTCGCGAGAAGATGAGCGCCGGACGCGAGACGCGTGGGCTGAAGCGGGTGCACCAGTTCGAGAAGGTCGAGATGTTCTCGTTCTGCGAACCGGAGCAGAGCGGCGCCGAACTCGACCTGCTCGTCTCCCGCGCGCGCTCGATCCCCGAAGAACTGGGCGTGCCCTACCGCGTGCTCGAACTCTGCAGCGGTGACCTCGACTTCAAGGCGTCGAAAGGGTTCGACATCGACATGTGGGCGCCGGGGCAGGAGGAGTGGATGGAGGTGAGCTCCGTCTCCAACACGTCCGACTTCCAGGCTCGCCGGGCGCGGGTGCGCTACCGGCCCGAGGCGGGCGCACGGCCGCGCTTCCCCCACATGCTGAACGGCTCGGGGCTCGCGCCCGGACGGGCGCTGATCGCCGTCATGGAGAACTACCAGCAGGCAGACGGCTCGGTGGCCGTCCCGGACGTGCTCCAGCCCTACATGGGCGGGCTGACGCGGATCGAGCCGGAGGCTTCGGCCTAACTGCCGGCCGAGTCGGAGGTCGCGCCGTTGGCGCCGGCAACCGGACCCTCGAGCACCTCGTCGATGAGACCGTAATCCTTGGCCGCCTGCGCATCGAGCCAGAAGTCGCGGTCGGTATCGCGTTCGATGCGCTCCATCGGCTGACCGGTCTGCTCGTGGATGATGTTGCGGAGGATGGCCTGCAGGCGGAGGGTCTCGCGGGCCTGGATCTCGATGTCCGAGGCCTGGCCCTCGGCGCCGCCCATCACCTGGTGGAGGTGGACGGTGGCGTTGGGGAGGGCGGTGCGCTTGCCCTTGGCGCCGCCGGTGAGGAGCACCGTGCCCATGCTGGCCGCGAGGCCGATGCAGACGGTGGCCACGTCGGGGCGGATGAGCTGCATCGTGTCGTAGATGGCGAGGCCCGCGGTGACGCTGCCGCCGGGGCTGTTCACGTAGAGAGTCACGTCCTTCTCGTCGTCCTCGCGGTCGAGGTAAAGGAGCTGGGCGATGATGATGTTCGCGACCATCGCGTCGATCGGCGTGCCGAGGAAGACGATGCGCTCCTTGAGGAGGAGCGAGTAGATGTCGTAGGCGCGTTCGCGGCGTCCATCGGACTCGATGACGAGGGGCATGATGTCGCGGATGGGATCAAGGCTCACGTGGGCACTCCCGGCGGTAGTCCCTCCAGTTTGCTAGGCGCGATCCGTGCGAACAATCCGGGGGACCGTGCCAGAGGCGAACGGGCAGGCTAGACTGACGCCATGAAGACCTGCCCAGCCTGTGGACACGAGAACCTGAACGTGTACGCCTACTGCCAGGCATGCGGCCGCGGATTCGCCGATCTCGAGGATTCCGGCGGTGGCGAAAAGGGCCCCAATCCGCGGGTGCAGGCGTTCCTCAACTGGCTGCGCGGGCGCCGTCCGACCGCAGCCTGAGCCAGGGCTTGCCGCGGCAGCTCCATTCACTCTGCTAGCCTCGTGCCATGTCTTCGGCAGGGGAGCGGCACGCCCGCATCAGCGAGGGGTACGACCGCGGTGCCTCTGCGTTCGCGCGCGCGGGCGAGGGGACGCCGCGGGTCTGGTTCGACGAGCCGCGGCGGCGGTTCCGCGCACTCCTGGAGCCGGACGCGCGCGTCCTCGACGTGGGCTGCGCGTCGGGGCTGGAGATGGTCGACCTGCGGGGACTCAATCTCGACCCTCTCGGGCTGGACCTGTCGCAGGTGCAGCTGCGGATGGTGAGGGAGCGGCTTCCCACCGCCAGCGTGGTTCAAGGCACGGCGCTCGCGCTGCCGTTCCGGACAGGCGCCTTCGAGGGGGTGTGGGCCTCAGCATCGCTCCTGCATCTGGCGCGGGAGGAAGCGCCGCGGGCGCTGTCGGAGATACGCCGGGTGCTGGGAGACGGCGGGGCCTTCTACGCCTCGGTGCAGCGAGGGAGCGGCGAGGGGTGGGTCCGGGGCGCGGTGGGAGTGGATCTCTGGTACGCGTTCTACGAAGAGGACGAGTGGCGTGACCTCGTGACCGCCGCAGGCTTCGATATCCACTGGCTCCAGGCGTCGGACGAAGGGGACACGACGAAGGGGACACACAGGAAGGCGCGACAGGCTGGATCAACAGCCTCGCCGTTACGTCGAGAGCCTCTTGTGCAGGGCGTAGCGGCTCCCGAAGACGGGCGTAAGATTGCGCCCATCACAGCCATCCAGGGCAGGGGGAAGACATGGACGAAGGCGTACTTCGGCAGACCGTGGCGGACCTGGTCGCACCGAGCAGGGGCATCCTCGCCGCCGACGAAAGCACACGCACGATCAAGCGCCGCTTCGACTCGATCGGCGTCGAATCGACCGAGGAGAACCGGCGCGCCTACCGGTCGCTGCTGCTGACCACACCGGGAGTCGGCGAGTACATCTGCGGCGTGATCCTGTTCGAGGAGACGCTGGGACAGGCTGACCGCGACGGCACGCCCCTGCCGCAGGTCGCGGCGAACGCGGGCGTCGTGCCCGGGATCAAGGTCGACAAGGGAACAGTTCCCTTGCCGGGCGCCCCGGGCGACCTCGTCACGGAGGGGCTCGACGGCCTTGCGGGACGGCTCGAGGGGTACAAGGAACAGGGCGCGCGCTTCGCCAAGTGGCGCGAGGTCTACAACATCACGGACGACCTGCCGAGCCCCCTCGCCATCTCCGCCAACGCGGAGGTGCTGGCCCGCTACGCGCGCATCTGCCAGGAGGCGGACGTGGTGCCCATCGTCGAGCCGGAAGTGCTGATGGACGGCAGCCACACGATCGAGCGCTGCGCGGAAGTGACGGAGGCGGTGCTGCATGCGGTGTTCGCGGCGCTGGACCGGCACGGCGTCCTGCTCGAGGGGATCGTGCTGAAGCCGAACATGGTCCTGCCCGGCAGCGAGAGCGGCCGCAAGGTCTCGCCCGAGGAGGTCGCGGACGCCACCCTTACCGTCTTCCGCCGGGCGGTGCCGGCGGCGGTGCCGACGATCAACTTCCTCTCCGGGGGCCAGTCGGCGGTCGAGTCGACGGAGAACCTGCACGCGATCAACGCGGCTGCGGGCGAGAAGCCGTGGGCACTGAGCTTCTCCTACGGGCGCGGCCTGCAGGCCCCCGCGCTGGCGGCGTGGGGCGGCAAGATCGAGAACGAGTCCGCCGCGCAGGCGGCTTTCTTCGAGCGGGCCAGGCTGAACGGGCTGGCGCGCGACGGCCAGTACGAGGGCGAACCGGAGGCCTCGGCGGCGGGCTAGCGTTCGCGCCTATAATCGGGTCAGTCGCAGGGAGCACGACGGGAGGCTCGCGATGACGGCCACGGCGACGCGCGACAGGGAAGCCGACCGGCTCTTTGCCCAGCTCGAGGAGAGCATCCTCGGACGCGATCAGCAGGCGACGCGGCAGACGCTGCTCGACCTGCTGGCGGCGGACCGCGATCCGGTCGAGATCCTGAGCGAGACCGTCCGCACGCACGGTCCCTACACCAACGTGCCCTACCACCAGCGCGTCGACGGCGGCGTGATGCGCTTCGTGAACAACGACCACTGCATGCTCAGCTCGCGCACGAGCCTGACCCTTCCCCGCTACCTCCCGCCCGAGCTGAAGCACCTGCCGCTCGCGCAGACGCTCTGGTACGTGCCCACGGGGCTCGACCCGTGGAACCAGCTCATCGGGCGGATGCCGGGGCACTACGGCCGGCGCACCTACAAGGCGGTGCCGGGCGTCGAGCCGCCGCCCCCGGAGCGTCACTGGGAGGACCAGGAGCCGCTGCACATCGAGGGCACGTTCGAGGAGCGGCTGAACGAATGGCTAACGCTGGTGGAGCGGGGCGAGGTCGTGCGCGCCTACCGCGTGTTCCTCGGGCTGTTCGAGGAGACGGAGCGGCGCAAGGAGCTGCTGGCGCAGCTCGTGTTCGCGGGGCTCATCGACGTGCAGGGACGGCTGCTCTACAACCGCTCGTACACAACCGGGCACAAGGCCTATCGCGCGCGCGCCACGATCGAGCTGGGGCAGGCGATCGGCTGGGAGAACGCGCACCACGTGCTCTACGCGGGCGTGCTCGACGTGGCCGTGGGGCCGCGCTGGCACTCCGAGTACGAGATGGCCTGCCAGGTCGAGCTCTACCGCCTGCGGGAGGAGCTTCCCGGCTCCTCGATCGACCCGACGCCCGGCGCAAACCGCGACGCCGAGCTGTTCGCGAACGAGGCGCCCCTCTCCGAACCCGAGGCGGAGGGGCTGATCCGCGCGCTCACGACCATGCCGGAACCGGACTACATCGAGCACCTGGTGGCGCTGCTGCTGGCGGGACGGGGTCCGCGCCAGATCATCGACACGATCCAGGTGGCGGCGGCGAACGTGCTCCTGGAGACGGTCGTGCCGGACGAGTTCTCGATGCCGCAGCACGCCTACGAGTACACGAACACCGTGCGCTGGTTCTACGACACCTTCGAGCACCCCCACCGGACGAAGCTGCTGTTCGTGGCGGGCTCGTTCGTGAACCAGGCGGCGCGCTGGATCGCGAACCTGAAGGGCCACGGACGGCCCCTGATCGCGCCACCATCGGGGGCCGAGTTGCTCTCCGGCGACCAGCTCCTGTCGCGGCTGGACGACGCCCTGATGGCGCTGAACAAAGAGGAAAGCGTGGCCTGGACGCAGGCCTACCTCGATGCAGGGTTCGGGCGCTCGCCGCTGGTGCAGACGCTGACGACCGCCGCCGTGAAGCACGGGAACGACCCGCACAACCAGGAGATCGGACTCTGCCTGGCGGAGGACTACGGCCACTCGACGTCGTCGCGGCGCGACACGCTGCTGCTGGCGAGCGCCTGGCACACCGCCGGACACCGAAAGTACGGCGATTCGCTGGAGTCGTACCGGCGCTTCGCGGAGGCGATCGGGGTGAGCGCGAGCGGGGAGGGGCGGGGCGAGGGCGACCCCGAGGAGGCGGTGCTCGACCAGATCGAGGAGCTTCCAGAAGGCGCCTCGCCAGGACAGTAGCACCCTACACAGGTCTGGTTGGAACCCTCAGAATAGGTCCGCCTGTCGCGGGGATTCCGGACGCGCCTCGTGGCAGTGGAGGGAGTGCGTGTCGCTTGGGCGACTGGGCAAGCCGCTGAGGATCGCAGTCGGTATCGCCATCAGCCTCTTTCTCGTGTGGCTGCTGCTTCGCGACGTGCACCTCGGCGATGTGGCGAGGACGTTGCAGAAAGCGGACCTGCGCTTCCTTGTCCCCATCGCGTTGGTGTTTTTCGCCCGCTACTGGCTTCGCGCCATCCGCTGGAAGATCCTGGTCGAGCACCTGAAGTCGGTGACGACCCGGCGGGCCTTCCCGCGCGTGATCCTCGGGCAGGCGGCGAACATGGCGCTGCCGTTCGGACTGGGCTACGTGCTCATGATCCAGGTGACGGCGCGGAAGTTCGGGATCGGGCGGCTGGAGCTGCTGGGCGCGGAAGCGCTGGAACGGATCATGGATGGCTTCGTCTTCGCCCTGCTCATGGCGGTCGCGATCGCGACGCTCACGATAGGCGACAGCTTCACCGGGCTGGGAGCGTTCATGCTGTTCGGCACGCCCGCGGGGATAGCCCTGGCGTGGTTCGTCACGCGAGATCGGGGCGAGCCACCGTCGGCGATCGGCTGGCGGGGCTTGCTCGCGCATCCGCGCATCGAGCCGTTCCTGCGGGGCCTGCGCTCGGTGCAGAGCGGGAGGCAGACGGGGAACGTGCTCGTGCTCACGGCGGCGATCTGGATGAGCGAAGCGCTCCTCTACTGGGCGGTGGCGGCCTCGCTCGGCATCAGCCTCAACTTCCTCGTCCACATCTTCGTGGTGGCGGCGGCGAACATCGGCGCGGGGATTCCGCTGGCGCAAGCGAGCGTCGGCCTCGCCTTCCTCGCGAAGGAGGCGCTGGTGGCGCTGGGCGAGACCCAGGCGGCGGCGCTCTCATATGCAGTGGGCGTGGAGGCGATCATCATCCTGCCGGCGATCCTGCTGGCCCCGCTGGCTGCGTGGGACATGCGGCTGAGCTGGCGCGACGCCATCCCCAAGTTCGGAGGGGATGGCCCGCCTCAGCCGGCCGTGGCCATGAGCAGGGTGCGCCGCGCCCTGCAGGGCCAGTGAGCCCAATCCGGCCCGGCCCGGGCTTCGACGGCGCGCTCTTCCGCGAGGTAACGGAGCCGCTGCTGGCTACGGGCCAGGCGGACGAGGGCACGATCATGGGGTTCCCCTGCCTGCGTACGACCGGCGGGGCCTTCCTCGCCATGGCCGAGCACACCAGCGGCGACCTGATCGTGAAGCTCCCCGCCAGCCGGGTCGACGAGCTTGTCGACGAGGGCACGGGACTCCCGTTCGCCCCGGCCGGACGGCGGTTCCGGGAATGGGTGCAGGTGCCGCGTCGCGACGAGGAGCTGTGGCAGTCGCTGCTCGACGAATCGCGCGCATTCGTCGACGGAGGGTCGGGATGACCGCCACGGCCACGTTCCCGGCGGAGGCACGCGCCTTCCTGCGGGAGCTGCCGACACACGACAAGGCCTGGTTCGATGCGAACCGCAAGGCCTACCAGTCGCTCATCGCCGAACCGGCGAAGGCGCTGGTCGAGGCGGTCGCGACGGACCTCCGGAACGAGCTGTCGCCGGCGATCGTGGGCGTGCCTCGCGTGAACGGCTCCATCTCGCCCATCAACCGCGACATCCGCTTCTCCGCCGACAAGACTCCCTACAAGGACCACTTGCTCTTTCGCTGGTGGGAGGGTGAGGAGAAGAAGACCGCGCCGACGTTGTTCGTGCGGCTGGCCGCGGACGAGGTGGGCTTCGCCGCAGGGGTCATGCTGCCGTCGCTGGACCGCTGGCGGGAGCGTGTGGACGCGGAGTCAACAGGCGCCCCGCTCGCCTCCGCGATCGCGGAGCTGGTGGCGGAGACGGGCGGCGAGGTCGCGGGCATCGAGTACAAGCGCGTCCCGAAACCGTATGCGGCGGAGCACCCACGCGGCGACCTGCTCCGCTGCAAGTGGCTCCAGGTCCGCTGGATGGAGCCCTTCCCGGAGGACACGGGGGATTTCGCCCCGTGGTGCGTACAACACCTCCTGAGGTGCGCCGACGTGCACCGGTGGCTGGTCGAGCACCTGTAGGGCAGCTCTACTCGACGGGCGTCAGGGTGACGTGGAGCTCTTTGAGGCCGCGCAGGACGAAGCCGGGCAGGTGGGCGAAGTCGTTGGCGCCGGGCACGAGGTCGAAGCGCTCGACACGGTCGAGCATCGTTTCCCAGGTGATGTTCTGTTCGAGCCGGGAGAGCCCCGCGCCGGGGCACATGTGCTCGCCCTGCGAGAAGGCGACGTGCTTGGCGGCGTTGGGCCTTTCGAGGCTGAAGTCGTCGGGGTCGGGGAACTCGTCGGCGTCGCGGTTGGCGGCGGCGAAGCGGAGGTGGAGGACGGAGCCAGCGGGAATCTTCACGCCTCTCAGCTCCTCGTCCTGGGCGGCGATGCGGAACAGGCCCTGCGTGGGGGATTCGAGACGCAGCACCTCCTCGACGAAGAAGCGGACGCGCGAGCGGTCTTCTTTGAGCCGAGGCCAGAGTGACGGGTCCTGGGTCAGGAGCCAGAGCGCCGAGGTGAGGGCGAAGGTCGTGGTTTCGTTCCCACCGATGTAGAGGTGGGAGATGATGCCGATGATCTCTTCGTTGCTGAGCGGGCGCTCGCCGGCGTAGCGGGCGCGGGCGGAGAGGTGCGAGAGCACGTCCTCGCCCGGGTTGGCGCGGCGCTCGTCGATGAAGCCCTCGATGTACTTCTGGAACTCGACGCCCCTCTCGGCGAGGTACATCTGCTCTTCGTGGGTGAGGCCCAGCTGGAAGGGCATGACCCAGGCGTTCGACCAGACGCGGAGCCGGGGGATGTCCTCCAGCGGGAAGCCGAGCATGAGTGTGATCACGCGGACCGGGAGGGGGACGGCAAAGTCCTCGACGAATTCGACGGTCCCCTTCGCCACGATCTCGTCGACGAGCTCCTCAATGGTGGCGGCGATCATCTCCTGCTGGCGGGTGGCGCCGGCGGGGGAGAAGAAGGGGTCGACCAGCTCGCGGTAGCGGCGGTGCTCCGGGGGGTTGGTGCTAAGGGGCTGGATGCGGGGGTAGCCGTGCTCCTCGTGGTAGGCCTTGGCCTCGTCGCTCATGAGGAGGCCGTGGCTGCCGGTGGGGTTGTGGGGGAAGCGATCGGGGTTGCGCACGATCCAGGCGATGTCCTCGAATTTCGAGACGAGGAACATGTTGCGGCCGGGGATAGGGTAGACGGGGGCCTGGTCGAGGATGGCGTGGTAGGAGGGGTACCAGTCTTCCTGCGTCTCGGGGGAGAAGAGGTCGACGTCGTCGATGCTGAGGGTCATCGCACACCTCGCGCCACCAACGGCGACTTCGCGCCGCGCCAACGGATCCCCGACACGAGGAGGGCCGCCAGGCTGTGGCCCGAAGGAGTATGGCACACGCCGACAAGCGCTCGTTCAGGCTTCATTGAGGATGATCCCCTTTAATTCACTCAGGGTATCGATTCGATAGCTGGCCTGAGAAAAGTCCTGTGTTTTGGTGAAGTCGTTATGGACGATGACACAGTCAATGCCGGCCGCCACGGCGGAGTTCAGGCCCCTTAGGGAATCCTCTACGACCAGTGCCTCTTCCCTCGTAGCTCCGAGGCGCTTCAGCCCGGTCAGGTACGGTTCCGGATGCGGCTTGGCGAGGTCGTAGTCTTCGCGAGCAAGGACGAACTCCATGAATTGCGTAATCTGGCGGTTCTCATGGATGACTTCAAAATCAACACGTTTCGCAGTCGTGACGATGCCCATGCGGACGTACTCTGACAGTTCGGAAAGCGTTTCGACGACGCCTTCGATCTCAATGGCTTCTGTTCTCAGGTACTCCTGGTAGTAGGCATTGCGGACCTCACGCTGCCTGCTGATGGTCTGTTCATCAATGCCTGCCGCTCTGGCCTGGGCCCACGTGGCCATTCCCCGGGTCATGTCCCGGATGTACTGATCCCTATCCTGGGTAAATCCAATGTCGGCGAGGGCGCGCTCGCCGGCCTTGAAGTACCAGAATTCGGTATCCACCAGAACACCGTCATGATCGAAGAGTACGTACTTCTTCACGCTCTTGAGCCCTTCCGGTAGCCGCGGCAGCCGGGTCGGTGGTCGGTGGTCGGTGGTCGGTGGTCGGTGGGAGTGTACAGGCGCGGGATCAAGCCGGGCTGAGGGTGCGGCTGAGCCAGTCCAGCATGGCGCCGGCGGCCTCCTGCCAGTTGTCCTCCAGCATCATGTCGTGGGCCATGTCGGGAATCATCGTGAGGTCGGCGCCGTAGTCCGCGGCCGTATCCCTGAGCGGGGGCTCGGGGACGATGCGGTCCTCAGCCGCTCCGAGAATGAGCATGGGCGTACTGCGAATGCGCTCGGCGTCGGGAGGCTTCCCGAGCGTCTCCACCGCGGAGCGGACGGACTCGGGCCCCAGGCGGGCCCAGTACCGGCGCACGGTCTCCTGGTCCATGTCGGGAGAGAACGCGAATCGGTGACAGCGCTCGGGCGTAGCGAAGAGGGCGTAGGGGTCCAGGGTGAGCCACATCTTGAAGAACGGCCACGGATCGCGCAGCGACGAGCGCAGCCACACGCTGCGCATGCCCCGCCGGGGCGAGGGCGCGACAAGCACGGCGCCGGGTGGGTCGTGCCTCTCGAGGTATTTCTGGACGATGAATCCGCCGAGCGAGTGCCCGATGACGACGGGCTCGCGGGGCAGCTCGGAGGCCACCTGCTCGACATCGGCCACGTAGGAGGCGATGGAGGTCCAGCGGAGGCTGCGCGGGGCCGCGCTCCCCCCGTGGCCGCGCAGGCTCAGGGCGTACGAGTCGAAGCCGTGATTGGCGAAATACGGCAGGAAATGCTCGTCCCAGCACCAGGCAGCGTGGCAGGAGCCATGGACGAAGAGCAATGGCGGGTACTCGGACCCTCCCTCGGCCTTGCGGGCGATGACCTCCAGATCGAGCGCCATCAAGCCTCCGGGCTAGTCCGTGTCGAACTCGACCCAGAGCTCCACGGGAGAGCGGAAGCCGCCGGAGCCGAGGTTCGGTGAGGTGATTCCCGGGTGCGTCGGGAACTTGGGCCGCGGGTTCTTCATCGCCTCGAGCAGGCGGGTGGAGGCGATGATCGCCTCCTGGCGGGCCATCGCATAGCCCATGCAGAAATGCTGGCCCATCCCGAAGCCGAGGTGACCGTGCTTGCCGTCGGGGTACCGCCCGGAACGGAGCTCGCGGCCCATGTGCAGGTCCTCGCGGAAGATGTCGAAGGTGTCGGGGTCCTTGAAGACGCGCTCGTCGCGATTGCCGGCGCCGAGGAGCAGGGTGATGCTCGCGCGCTCGGGGATGACCTCGCCGTGCAGGTTGACCTCGCGCGTGGTGTAGCGGTACTGGAAGTGGACGACGGGGTCGTAGCGCATCATCTCGGTGAAGACGTTGGTCCACAGCTCGGGGTTCTTCTTCACTTCCTCGAACTGATCGGGGCGGGTGTAGAGCATGTGGTACCACATGAGGGCGATGGCCTTGTCGGTCGTATCGCCCCCCGCCGCGAGCAAGAGCGCGATGAAGCCCTTGATCTCGTCGGCATTCATGCGCTGGCCGCGGAACTCGGCGTGGACGATGCGCGAAACGAGGTCCTCGCCGGGGGCGTCCTCGGCGCGACGGATGAGCGGGTCGAGGTAGTCCCACATCTCGTTGCGGGCCTGGAGGCCGCGGGCGAGGTGCTCGCCGCCAAACCCGAGCCCCTCGATGAGGTGCTGGTACCAGCGCACGAACGTGTCTTCGTCCTCGCGGGGGAGGCCGAGCATGTTGGAGATGACGCGGATGGGGAACTGGGTGGTGAACTGGCTGATCAGCTCAACCTCGCCGGTCTTGGCGAACCCCCCGGCGATGTCGTCGGCCGACTTCGCCCAGATCTTCCCCATCATCTCGCGGGCGATCTGCTCGATGAAGGGGAGGAAGGTCTGGAGGCGGTTCCCGACGAACTGGTCGGCGACGACGTTGCGGAGGAAGCGGTGCTCGTCGCTGTTGCCGTACTCGAGGATGTTCGGCCCGAAGACGTGCTTCTTGCCGAACTCGTAGTCGCCCCTGGGGTCGTACTCGGCGCGATCGAAGTCCTCGTTGTTCTGGAAGACGGAGACGATGTCGTCGTAGCGGGTGATCACCCAGTTGTTGTGGAAGAGGTCCTGGTAGGCGGGGTGGTGGTCGCGCAGCCGCTTGTAGAGGGGGAAGGGATCCTTGATGTACTCGGGGCTGTCGAACTCCTGGGGCTCGATGGCCAGCGCAAGCTGCTGCTTGATGGCCTCTTCCATCGTCATGGACTCATCGGTGGCGGTCATCGTCGTCTCCCGAAGGTGAAGGTAGTGCGACCAAAGGCTACCGCATCGGGGGGAGAGCTTGCCGCCCGAGAGGGGCGGAAGGGGCGCGGTTGCTACAATCGCGAGAGGCCGCGAGCGGGAGTAGCTCAGCGGTAGAGCGCCTGCCTTCCAAGCAGGATGTCGCGAGTTCGATCCTCGTCTCCCGCTCCAGCATCTCCAGGACGACAGACGGACGAATACGGGTGAACGATGCCGAATCGTGAGAAGTGGACCGACGACGACATTCCCGACCTGACCGGCAAGGTCGTGGTGGTGACGGGTGGGAACAGCGGCATTGGGTTCGGGGCCGTCAAGGCAGTCGCGCGGAAGGGCGCGGAGACGGTGCTCGCCTGCCGCTCGCCGGAGCGCGGGCAGGCAGCCCTCGACGCGCTGAAGGCGGAGGTTCCCAACGCGAAGGCCGAACTGATGACGCTCGACCTGACGAGCCTCGCCTCGGTCGAGCGGTTCGCCACGGAGTTCGCCAAGCGGTACCAGCGCCTCGACATCCTGGCGAACAACGCCGGGATCATGGTCATCCCCTACGGGAAGACCGAGGACGGCTTCGAGCGGCAGGTCGGCACGAACCACCTGGGACACTTCGCCCTGACGGGGAGGTTGCTCGACGTGCTGCTGGCAACCCCGGGAGCGCGGGTCGTGAACGTGAGCAGCCTGGCGCACAAGCGAGCCGAGCTGGACCTCGACAACCTGCTCTACGAGAAGGGCGGCTATGGGGACTGGGCGGCCTACGGCCGCTCGAAGCTGCTGAACATGCTGTTCACGTACGAGCTCCAGCGTCGTTTCGAGCGAGCCGGGGTCGACGCGCACGCGCTGGCAGCGCATCCAGGATTTTCGGCCTCGAACCTGACCGGCCACATGGCGGATCGACTGCACATGCGGATAGCGTTTCGCATCTTCAATACGATCATCCAGGGACCGGACATGGGCGCCCTCCCCACGCTGCGGGCGGCCACGGATCCCGAAGCCAGGGGCGGCCAGTACTTCGGTCCAGCGCGGCTGAACGAGACAACAGGGCACCCCGTCCTCGTGGAAGCGTCGGCCGAGGCGCACGACGAGGCGGACGCGCGCCGGCTGTGGGCCATGTCGGAGGAACTGACGGGGGTCCGGTACCAGGGGTTGGAGTCGGACGGGGGCGAGGGCTGAGGGCTCACCCGTCCAGCAGGGAGTCTGCGTTGAAGCTTCAATCCGCTCGCGCTCTCGTCGCCGCGATCCTCGTTGCGCTTGTGGTCTGGGCTGGGTCGATGCCCGGAGTCACCCTCGCGCAAGATGAGGCGTCCACGGTCACGACCAGGCTGTATCCGGGCTGGAACATGGTGGGCTGGGTTGGGAAGACCACACCGGTCGCCGACCTCTTCGCGGCCATCCCGGAACTCCAGCAGGTACGCGGATGGGACACCGAGGCGCAGCGCTTCCGGCGATCGACCCGCACGAGCACCGGATACAGGATGAGCCGGGTCACCGGTGGGCAGGGGCTGTGGCTGGAGATCGGCGGTGAAGCAGTGGTCGACTGGGAACGTCAGGTCAGCGACAGGTACGTGCTGCTCTCCCTGGAGGCGGGCCTCAATCTCGTGGGCTGGACGGGGAGCGACGGCACGTCGATCGAGGAAGCGTTCAGGCGGTGGGGTGACGCGGTTCGCTATGCGTTCCGGTGGGACGCGGAGGCCCAGCGGTTCGACACCTACGTTCCAGGCGCAGGCCCATTCAACACGCTCGCCGAGCTGAACCGCGGGGAAGCCATCTGGGTCGAACTGGCCCGCCAGACGAGGTGGTGGCAGTCGGAGACGGGAAACACCGGCTTCACCTTTGGCGAGGGCGTGTCAGCCGAACGCCAGGTAGAGGTTCGGAGGGCGCTGACAAACGTGATCGGGTTCTTCGCGGAGCGCTACGGCATCGAACCACCGGATTTCACGCTGAGTTCCGACGAGGACTCTCCCAGTGCCGTCACGACGCATTTTCGTGGCAATCCACCCGCGAGTCGCGTCGAGCTCAGCCTGCTCGAGATTGAAGACGACATCGTCGAGGATGAGCTGGAGAGCACGCTGGCGCACGAGTACTACCACGTGCTCCAGCACAACCTCGCCAGGTACCCGTACCCCCCTTCCTGGATGACCGAAGGGGCAGCGACGTACGCTAGCGCGGTCTATGAGGTGTCCCTGTTGGACCGGGACGGGAGCGCAATCCGCCTCAACTGGACGCAACGCGCGGAGCGCTTCGGGAGGGCACTCAAGGCGCTCGAGGATGAGACCGCGCCCGGCTATAACAACCAGGCGACGTACCCCCTCGGGGCGTTGGCCGTGGACTGGCTGGTTGGGCACGTAACGCTGGGAGACAGGTCTTCTTCGCCGTTGCCGCAGCCCATGGCCGCCAGGGAACGAGGGGAACACGCGTCGTACCTGGAGTACTACCGCCTTCTGGCCTCGCCGGGAACCTGGACGGAAGCGTTCGAGACCGCCTTCAGAATCAACCCGGCCGACTTCTACCCGGAGTTCGAGCGTTATCGCGAAGCGCTGGCGGGGCCCGTGGTCGTCTTTGCTGGCGACCTGCCGGAAACCGCAAGAGCCACATTCGAGGCACTGGCGACAGACACCTACGCGTTCTTCATCGAGAGTCTGGGCGTCAGACCTTTCACCATCGCTTCGTACATCGCAGCAGACGAGGAATCAGGGCGTCTGGCCGAGGAAGCGCTGATCCGGGGAGGCGTGCTGCAGTCAGCACCGTCCGCCTGCTCATACGGCCTGATCGGAAGAGCGGTCTTCCACGAAGTGACTTGCGAACAGTCCCTGACGCACAGGGACTACTTCCGCCGGTACCTGGAGGTGCTGAACGCACGCGTTGCTATCGGACCGCAGTGGCTCTTGTCCGGGATCCACGTGTACCTGGAGACCTCCTACACGATCGGCGCAGGCCTTGCCGAGTACGACTCCGAACTCCAGTCCCGGACGGACCTGGCGCGGGGCAACCCAACCCCCCTGTCGCAGCTCACTGACGTGGACAGCTGGCTTGCAGCGGATGCCTCCGAACGCCGGGCGCTGGCCTTCGTCGCCATCGACCGTGTGCTCGACCAGGCGGGTACGGGAGCGCTCAAGGAGTACGTTCGGCTGCTGCCACGGGGCCAACCCGACTGGCCGGAGTACGAGCCGGGCGCGGGGAGCTGGCAGGCGGCGTTCGAACAGGCCTTCGGCCTGACCATCGACGCCTTCTACGAGCAGTTCGCGGAGTACCGCGCCGAACTGATACAGCCCTGAGGCCCCGCCACGAGCGGGTTGCAACCCGGCTCCCAATGGCGGAGGCGACAGCCTCCGTGCGACACTCGCGCGGAGTCGCCCAACTGGCGACGAGGAGCAGGCCGTGGCACTGGAACCAGGACCGATGCAGGTCATCCACAACGCCTTCACGACCAAGGAGGAGGTGCTCGAGGACATCAAGCGCCTCGACCTCTGGCCCACGACCTACGTCTCGGAACGGATGGAGGAGCTGCCCCTTCACTGGCACGACGTGGACAACTGCGGATACGTGCTGGAGGGACGCAGCTACGTGCTCAACGAGCAGGGCGAGCGCTTCCCGCTCGGCCCGGGAGACAAGCTCGTGATACCGGCGGGCGCGATCCACGCAGAAGGCGCGGTGAAGGAGCGCATGGTCTACATCGTCGGCATCTCGGAGGCGGCCAACCTCTTCGAGGTGCTGGAACTGCGCGACCCAAAGGAGAGCCCCCTCGCCCGGAAGGCGGGCTAGGCGGCGCATGGACAGGCGGCCTGAGTTCGGGCTGAACCGCTGGGACTGGACCTCCACGGAAGCGTTCGTAGCGGACATCCAGCAGGCGGAGGAGCTGGGGTGGGGGTACGCGCTTATCCCCTGGAACCCCCTTTCGAGGCGCGACCCGTACATGCAGCTGGCGGTGGCCGCGGGGCGAACCTCGCGCATCCGGCTGGGGTTGCTGCTCGACAACCCGGTCCTGCACCACCCGGCGGCATCGGCCAGTTCGATCGCGACGTTGGACGAGATTTCCGGCGGGCGGGCGATTCTCACCTACGGCATCGGAGACACAGCCGTGCGCTGGCTGGGGCTGCGTCCAGCGCGCATGGCCAAGCTGGAGGAGGCGACCGTGCTCGCCCGGCGGCTGCTGGCGGGGGAGGAGGTCGACGTAGGCGCGGTGCGGCCAGCGCGGCTCGTGCACGCGCGGCCGGCGCCGGTCTGGATTGCGGCCGGCGGGCCGAAGACGATCGAGATGGCGGGGCGAGTAGCGGATGGGGTGTTCCTGCGGGTCGGCCGGCACCCGGAGAACCTGCGAACGGCGATCGAGCGAGTGCACGAGGGGGCGCGGGAGGCGGGGCGGGACCCCGACGAGATCGGCATCGGGCTCATCTTCCACACGGTCATGAGCGATGACCCCGACGAGATTCGCGCGACGGCGCGGTCGATAGCGGCGGGGTACTACGAGTACTCGCCGGCGCTCTTCGAGATTCCGGGACTGCCCTGGGACGGGCCCTCGGTGGAGGACCTGAAGAAGCAGGTCTACCCCGACTTCCACCACGCTCCGGACCTCGTGGAATCCGGAAACCTCGTGAGCTTCCTGGACGAGGAGACGGCGGACTCATTCGCGCTGTTCGGGTCGGCGGAGGACATGGCGGGGCAGCTCCGGGCGGCGATCGAGGCGGTAGGGCGGGTGGACATTGTCGTGCCACATCCGGTCCCGATGCCGGTGCCGGGCGCGCCGGTCCCGCGGGCGGTGGCTCCATCCCTGGAGGGGGCCGATTACAAGGCCTGGTTCGCCACGGAAGTAATGCCGCGACTCTAGCGCGGAGAGCCAGCACGCAGGCCATGACGAATGTGCGTGAGTCACATTGCAGGGCGGCCTAGCGGGGCGTAGCCTGCCCGACAAGGGTCTGGCGCCCCTGGGCATGAGCGCCCGTGCGTTCAGGGGCATCAGCAGCTTTCTCGAAGGCCACGGAGTACGAGGCGATCACAGGCCGTGAGCGGCTTCCGCACTCCGGGGCATTCAGCCCCTGTTGGGCAAGGAGGGAACAGCATGGCCGAGAACTACTGGCGACGGCACTGGGATCGGAGGCGGATCAGCCGGCGGGCGCTCTTGAGGGGCACAGCCGCCGGAGCGGCGGGGGCTGGCGCGCTGGTGTTCGTGGGCTGCGGGGACGACGATGACGACGAGCCCGCGGAAGAGCCGGCCGCTGCGACGGAAGCGACCGCAGCTGCCACCGAAGCGCCGACGGAAGCTCCCACCGAAGCTCCCGCGGCGGGCACTGTCCCTACCGACGGCGGGCAGTACAGCTTCCACCGCGGCCTCGATGGGGCAACGCTGGACATGCACCGCGAGCTCTATCCGAACCGCGGCGAGATGCTCAGCCTGGCCTACAACCAGCTGGTGTCATGGGACGACATCGAGGCGGCGACGATCCGGGGCGAACTCGCACAGGGCGTACCTGAGCAGCCCGACGAGGTGACCTACACCTTCCAGATTCGCGACGACGTGAAGTTCCACGACAAGCCTCCCGCGAACGGCCGGGCGATGACGATGGAGGACATTCGCTGGAACATCGAGCGCCAGCGCGAGCGCAAGCTGGCGGACGGAACCGAGACCGAGGACTTCTACCGCTACAGCGCCCTCTACTCGCACGTCGAGAACGTCGACTACATCGACGACACGACGTTCACGATCACGCTGAACGCTCCGAGCGTCCTCTGGCTCTCGGAGATGTGCGACCGCTTCAACGTGATCAACGATCGCGAGACGGCTGAGGCGATCGAGCTCGACTTCGCCGTGACCAATGCCGAGGTCATCCTCGGAACGGGGCCCTACGTGTACGAGGAGTACAACCTCGACACGCGAGCACGGGCGCGGCGCCACCCCGACTATTTCCTCAAGGCCGCGGGCGAGGAAGTACAGTACTTCGACGAAATCATCTACTCGCCGATCGCTGATGCCCAGGCGATCCGGCTGGCGTTCGAGCAGAAGCAACTCGACATCATGCAATCGACGAACGACGTCATCTCGGCGGTCGAGGCGGCGCAGCCAGACGCGGTGCGGCTGTCAGTAGGCGAGCCGAACAGCAACCTCGGGCTGACCTACCCGTATATCCAGAGCGAGGGCTGGAACAACAAGGACATCCGCAACGCAATCTTCATCGCCACGGACCGGGTGCTGAGCGGACAGCAGTACTTCCAGGGAGTCGCGCGGCCGAACCCGCCGGTTCCCTGGCCCTTCCAGGACTGGGCTCTGTCCCAGGAGGAGCTGGCGACGGCTCCTGGCTACCGGGAGAACAAGGCCGAGGACATCAAGGAAGCCCGGGCGCTGTGGCAAGCGGGTGGTGGCGATGCCATCGACCCGATGTGGTTCGAGATGACCATCATCGACGTCCAGGACCAGGCCATCAAGGAGTGGTGGCCGGCCATGATGAACGAGAACCTCGGGACGGATAAGTTCTCGCTCCACACGGTCCCGGTGGGGACGCTCCTTCAGTACCTGCTTGACCAGGGCTCGGGAGGCTACCTCGGCGGCTGGACGCAGTGGCACTCACCCGACCCGCGGCAACGTTGGAAGGGTCTCTGGGGCATCGAAGGCAACATCAACTTCTACAAGACGACGACTCCGGAAATGGAGGAGTTGATTTCGGAGATGTTCGCCGAGTTCGATACGGAACGCGCGAAGGAGATCCTCAGGGAAGCGCAGCGCTTCACGCTCGGGGATGGCGGCACCGGACACATCCCGATCTCCGGTTCGCTGCGCCAGTACCTGCACTGGCCGTACCTGCACGGCGCCGAGCCAGGGTTCCTCGACTTCGAGAAGAAGCTCGGCAGGCGAGCCTGGCTCGACCAGACGGATCCCACGTACGCGGGCAAGCCCACCTTGTAGAGTGGGCTTGCATCATCAAGGGAGGCCAGCGGAGGTTGGGTCATGGCTGAGTTCGACACCGTCATCAAGGGCGGAACGGTCATCGACGGGCTGCGGACACCGCGGCATGTAGCCGACATCGGCATAGCCGACGGCCGCATCGCCTACATCGGAAAGCTGAGGGCATCCGACGGCGAGCAAGTGCTCGATGCCGAGGGGCTGATCGTAGCGCCCGGGTTTGTCGATCTGCACACGCACTACGACGGGCAGGTCTACTGGGACCCGTACTGCTCGATCTCGGGCTGGCACGGGGTCACGTCGGTCGTCATCGGGAATTGCGGGTTCGGATTCGCACCCGTGAAGCCGGACGACCGCGAGCGGGCGATGCTCTCGCTGGCGCGGAACGAGGCCATCCCCCTGGAGTCCATGCAGGAGGGGATGCCGTGGGACTGGGAGACGTATCCCGAGTTCCTCGACAGCCTCGATCGCACGCCGAAGGGCGTGAACCTGCTCAGCTACGTGGGCCTGAGCCCGCTAATGATGTACGTGATGGGGATCGAAGCGGCGAAGAGCCGCCTTCCCAACGAAGCCGAGATGGCGGAGATGTCGCGCATCCTGGAGGAAGCGATCAAGGCGGGCGGATGCGGCTTCTCAGCCCAGGTGCTCGGGCCGGAAAGCGGTCAGCGCGACTACGACGGCACGCCGATGATCACGGACACGATGGCGCCCGAGACACTGGTCGCGTTCGCGGAGGTGCTCTCGAAGTGCCGAGCGGGGTTCATCCAGCTGACGGGCGGAAGCATGGAGCTGAACGAGCAGCTCGCCGAGGCGAGCGGGCGGCCTGTGATCTACAACCTGATCCTGGCCATGGCGCAGGACCAGCACGGCAACAAGATGGAGGGCCACCACAAGACGATCGCGTGGCTGAACGAGGCAAATGGCCGCGGCAACCGCATCTTCGGGCAGGCAGTGACAGTCAAGATCGGCTACGAGTTCACGCTCGAACACTGGAACATGTTCGACACGTACGAGCTGTGGCGGGAGATGACCCTTGGCACGGTGGAAGAGCGGATGGCGAAGATGGCCGATCCGGAGCGCCGCCCCGCCCTTCGGGCCGAGCACGACGAGGGCAAGGGCCCCAGCGCGCCGGGGCGGGACGAAGAGGCCGAGATCGCCGGCAATGTCGGGCGCGGACTGGCAGTGCTGACCGTGCAGGAGGTCGAAGACCCCTCACTGAAGCACCTCGAGGGCCTCACGGTCCAGGAGCTAGCCGACCAGAGCGGCAAGCACGTGATCGACGCTTTCCTCGACCTCGGCGTGGCAGACAAGCTGCAGACGACGTGGGTCACGCCGCCGGAGGAGACCGACGTCCAGTCGATGAGCGAGGTAGCGAACTCGCCGTTCGCGATTCCGGGGGTCTCGGACGGTGGAGCGCACACGAAGTTCCTGGCGATGGGCGTGTACCCAACGGAAATGCTGTCGGAGCTGGTGCGCGACCACGAGATCATGGATCTGGAGCAGGCCCACTGGCGGCTGAGCGCCTACCCGGCGATGGCCGCGGGCTTCAAGGACCGGGGCTGGATAAAGGAAGGCTCACCAGCGGACATCGTCGTCTACGACCTGGAGAACCTGGCTAGCGGGCCGATGGAGAAGGTGTACGACCTTCCCGCGGGCCAGTGGCGCCGCGTGCGGCGGGCCGAGGGCTATCGCTGGATTCTCGTGAATGGCGAGGTGACCTCGGAGGACGGGGAGACGACTGGGGCAACCCCCGGCCGCCTGCTTCGTTACGGCTCGGGGTAGCCATCCGAATCGCCGCTAGCGCCGTGGCCTCACGGCCGAGCCACGGCGCCGAGACCTCGGTCGAGGGTGGTCCGTGACCCAGTACATCGCGAGACGCCTGCTCCTGAATCTCGTGGTCATCCTGATCGTGATGACCTTCATCTTCATTACCCTTCGCATCCTGCCGGGCGACTTCGCCGCACAGCAGGTTTCGGACCAGTTCTTCGCGGGTCGGGGCGGCGATCCCGACGAGGCGCTCCGCCTGGCCCGTGAACGCCTCGGGCTTCACGATCCCATCCCCATCCAGTACGGGAAGTTCCTCGGCGACCTCTTCACGGGGGACTTCGGAACGTCGTTCCGAACAGGCGACTCCGCCCTGACCTCGGTTCGCGCCGCGCTCCCGTATACCCTCCAGCTGGGCCTGATGTCAGTGGTCATCGCCCTCATTTTGGCGTTCCCCGTGGGCATCATCTCGGCCCTTCGCCAGGACTCCTGGCTTGATGGCGGCCTGCGCCTCTTCGCGGTGTTCTTCCTGGCGGCGCCGCCGTTCTGGATTGCCACGCTCGGCTCCGGGTGGTCACTCCAGTACGACATCCTGGAGTTGAACGTGATTGCGCATCCGGGCATCTGGGAGGATCCCTGGGGGAGCTTCCAGCTCATGATCATCCCCGCCCTGGCGGCCGGGCTGGCATTCGGGGCTATCCTGATGCGATTCCTGCGATCGCAACTCCTCGACGTGTTGCGGCAGGACTACGTACGCACGGCGAGGGCGAAGGGCCTGCGGAGCGGCTCCGTCATCACCCGCCACGTGCTGCGGAACGCGCTCATCCCCATCGTCACCATTTTCGGTATCTCGCTGGCCGCGCTCGTCGGCGGCAACGTCATTCTCGAGACAATGTTCAACATCCCGGGCATGGGGAGGCTGCTGCTTGAAGCGCTCCTCATCCGGGACGTACCGGTAGCGCAGTCCATGGCCCTCCTGCTCGTGGTGGGAGTGGTGATGATCAACCTCCTCGTTGACCTGAGCTACTTCCTCATCGATCCGCGGGTCACGGTGGGAGCGGCAAGCGAATGACAGCGGGCGTGGGCTTCGGGGAGCAGGAGGTGGCCGCGGCCGCCCTCGAGGAGGAGCGGTCCGCCACAGCACGTGCGATGACAGGCCTCGGGCGGTTCATCCGGCAGAAGAAGGTCGGCGCGCTCGGCCTGGGGATGGCGCTCATCTTCCTCGTCCTGGGGGCGGCGGGACCTCATATCACGCCCTACGACAAGGACGAGACATTCAGCAACGCGAACCCGAACTACGAACGAGGGAGCACAGACCCGGAAAAGATCAGCCCAACGACGCTGCTGCGGCTTGCGGGCCCATCATGGGAGCACCCCCTGGGGACAGACGACAAGGGGCGCGACCTACTGACGCGGGTGCTGGTGGGAGCGAGGCGGGCGCTCTACTTCGGCTTCGCCTCGGCGGCCATGGCGACGGTACTCGGGGCAATCATCGGGGTTGCATCCGGCTACTTCGGTGGCCTCGTGGACCTGGTTCTGCAGCGACTGGTCGACGCCATGATTGCCATCCCGGGCCTCATCTTCCTGCTCCTTCTGATCCAGATCGGGGAGGTGACCCTGTTCAGAGTCATCCTCGCCTTATCCATACTGGGATCATTCGGCGCCGCCCGGGTTGTGCGGTCAGCGGCGCTATCCACGCGCAATGAGGTGTACGTGGAGGCCGCGAGGGTGGTGGGCGCCAGTCATTGGCGGATAGTGGCTCGCCACCTGCTGCCGAATATCGCGGCGCCGATCATCGTCATCTTTTCGATCTCCATCGGCACGGCAATCCTCGCCGAGGCCGGGCTCTCGTTCCTGAATCTCGGGGCGCCCGGTCCCAGCTGGGGGAAGATGGTGGCGCAGGGGCGCCTGACATTCGACTCGCAGCCGGTCATGAGCATCGTTGGGGGTGGCGCCATCACGTTCACCGTCGCCGCATTCAACCTGCTCGGCGATGCGATGCGCGACGTCCTGGACCCGCGGCAACGGGGAACCTGAGGCAACCGCCGAGATCACGGGGGCACACCGGTGCTACCCTTCGCGCAACTGGCAGGAGGAATCAGACCATGCCGAAATTCGTGCTCATCGGGCTCTGCGAGCCCACAAGCGAAGACTCCCAGGAGGCGTTCGACGAGTGGTTCGTCGACCAGCACATCGAGGACACGGCCAAGTGCCCGAACTTCATTCGGGGGAGCGTGTTCAAGCTGAGCGGTCCGCACGGGAACGGCGAGACCGTCTCCGGCTACCTCTCCCTCTACGAGGTGGAGGCGGACAGCTACGACGAAGCCGAAACGACGCTGAACGCGTGGCAGCGCGACCCCGACGCCTGGGAAGGGCGCAAGCACCACCGGGAGACCGGCGAGAAGCTTGGCGGGATCCCCATCGCAGTCAACGGCTCCGGCTGGTACGAGCTCATCAAGTACTGGGACGGGCCCAAGGCGAGCGCGCGGTGACCGCTGCCTGCATCGGGGTCCGCGCGTGACCAGCCCTCGCGGCATGAGCCGCGACCAGATCGAGGCGTTCCTGGCGGAGCCCCGCAACGCGATGGTGGGCGCCATCCGCAAGGACGGACGCCCGCAGATGACGCCGAACTGGTTCCACTGGGACGGCTCGCGGTTCTACGTCTCGACGACGAAGTCGCGGCGGAAGTACGAGAACTTCAGTCGCGACCCGCGGGTGCAGTTGGCGATCGACGACGCGACCGGGTTCCGCACGGTGCTGGTCGACGGCACGGTCGAGTTGCGCGACGACCACGAGGCGGTCTTCGAGCAGTTCAAGGCGATCCGCGCCAAGCACGGCCGCGAGCAGAACGACGACGACTTTCTTGAGGAGTTGCGGCGGGACGAGCGCGTCCTGCTGGTGATCACGCCCGACAAACCGATCGACGAATGGACCTCGTGGGGTCCGCCAGGCTAAAGGAGCAATACGAATGGTTACCCCCCAGGAACTGTGCGAAATCGAGGAGATTAAGGAGGTTCGCTACCTCTACACGCATTACTACGACGGGCAGCGGGTGGAGGAGCTCGCGAACCTGTTCACCGAGGATGCGGTGTGCGAGTTCGGCGAGGAGTACGGCGGCGACTGGGTCGGCCGTGAGCAGATCTACAACAACTACAAGAATTTCATCGAGGGTGAGGGCGATGACCCGCACGGGGTCATGCACGCGGTCGTGAACCCGTGGATCAGGCTCGCGGACGAGACGACGGCGCACGGGCGCTGGTACCTGCTCGACCTGCGCACGACTGAGGGCGTCGAGAACCCGCTCATCCTCTTCGGCATCTACGACGAGACGTACAAGAAGACGGATGACGGCTGGAAGATCGCGCGCACGCGGATCGACTTCCTCTGGCCCCGGCGGGAATACCAGCCGAGCACCAACCTGTAGGAGGTTCGGCGGTGGTGACACCCGAGGAACTCTGCGAGATCGAGGAGATCAAGAACCTCCGTACCCTCTACGCCCACTACTACGACGGGAACCGCGTGGACGAGCTCGTGGCGCTCTTCACCAATGAAGCCGTGTGCGACTTCGGGGAGAACTACGGGAAGTGGGTCGGGAAGGAGGAGATTCAGCGGCAGTACGCATCGGCGGCCGCGAGCGGGCGCACCGACTACGGCATCCTCCACAACGTGATGAATCCGTGGATCCGCCTGGTTGACGAGACGACGGCGAGAGGCCGCTGGTACCTGATCAACATTCGCTCGACGGTGGGGGAAGAGAACCCGCTGATGCTCTGCGGCATCTACGACGAGACCTACAAGAAGACCGGGGACGGCTGGAAGATCCACCGGACCCGGATCGACTTCCTCTGGCCACGCCGGGAGTACGCCGGCAGCACGGACCTGTAGGAGGCCCGGGAATGGTGGAGTTCTGGACAACGGGGCTGGGGCTCCCGGCGGTGATCGCGAAGGCCGCGGCCCGAGCGGAAGAGCAGGGGTGGGACGGCTTCGGCACGCCGTACGCGCCCACGATGGCTCCCGATCCCTACGTCTCGCTCTCGACGGCGGCAGCGGAGACGAGCAGCCTGCAGCTGGCCACGTGGGTGGCCACGCCGGCCTCGCACACGCCGGCAGCTGCGGCGGGGTCGGCACGGACGCTGCAGGCAGTGTCCGGCGGTCGTGCGGTGCTCGGGCTGGGGCGGGGGGACTCGGCGATGGCCTACCTGGGGATGGCGCCGGCGCCGGTCAAGTTCTTCGAGCGCTACGTGAGCCGGCTGCGCAACTACCTCCAGGACGAGCCACAGCCGTTCGACCTCGATCTCGACGGAGGCGGCCACTTCCCACCAGTCGATCGCCTGGGGCTCGCGCAGACGGCGACGGAGGCGAAGTTCGGGCTGTTCATGCAGGGCACTCCCTCCGTGCCGCTCGACCTGGTCGGCACCGGGCCGAGGGTGCTCGGGATCGCCGCGCGCTACGCCGACCGGGTGACGACGGCCGTCGGCGCGAATCCGGAGCGGGTCGCCTGGGCGCTCGGCGTTGTGCGTGCAGCGCGCGAGGCCGCGGGCGTGACGCGTCCGCTTAGCCTGGGGGCGTGGGTTCCGGTGGCGGTGACAGACGATCGGGAGGCAGGACGCCGCATGCTGAGCGGCGTCGCCACCTCGATGGCGCGCTTCACGGCGATGTACGGGAACGTCGTGGCGCCGGTCTCAGACGAAGACCGCGCGGTGTACGAGCGGATCCACGACGCCTACGAGCTGCACGGTCACTTCCGTGAGGGGTCGCCGCAGTCGAAGGTGGTGCCGGGCGAGTTTATCGACCGGTTCACGATCATCGGACCACCCAAAGACTGCGTCGAGCGATTGCGGGCGTTGGTCAACCTGGGTATCGAGCGCTTTGTCATCGCAGGGCCCGCGCAGGGGGCGCTGGCCTCGTCCGCACCGGAGCTCTCCGAACGCGCGGTGCGGTTGTTCGAGGAGGAGGTCATGCCGGCGCTGCGCTGAGCGCCGGCGGGCAACTTTCGGAACCACGCCACAGGAACGGCCCGCCGAGCGGCGGGCCGTTGGTTCGCACGGGCGAAGGTGTTCCCGGGTCTAGCCGGTGAGGTCGAGGGCCATGATGAGGAGGTCGCGTGGCAGGCCGCGGCGATCCGTGACCCAACCGTGCAGGGTGGCCTCCTCACTGAAGCCGAGTCGCTCAAAGGCGGCGCGGGCGCCACCCTGATCGACCGTCATCTGGGCGGTGATCTTGCGGGAGCCGAAGTTCGGGGCTGCGTCGATGACGTCGCGGACGAGACGGCCACCAAGGCCGCTGGCGCGATAGTCGCTGTCCACGATCACGCGTACTTCGCCCACATTGCGAGTCCAGCGCATGGGCTCGCCGTGCAGGGAAGCGTACCCGACGACCCGGCCGCCAGACTGGGCCACCAACGCGAAGTCGATGCCTTCCTCCACGTTCCGGACGAGCCCATCAACGACTGCGCCGCTGGAGATGTCCTCACGGAGGAAGAGCAGGTCGTCATGAGCAAGCCCGCGGGCGAACTGGAGGAACGCGCCCCGGTTCGAGCGGGTCAGCCGGTGGAGCTCCACCTCGCGCCCGTCGGCAAGGTTCCAGGTGACGGGGTAGCGCGCGTGGAGGTTGGGGCGCTCCTGCAGGCCGCGACGGATACGGTCCGCCTCGGTGCCGCGCAGAATTTCCTCTTCCTCACGGGTGAAGGTCTCGCCACAGGTGTTGCAGCGGTAGCTGCTCGCCTTGTCCTCGATGCCCATGTTCTCGGGCGAGTCCCAGTGCGGGACCAGGAGGACGCACTCACAGGTTTCGGAGGCATCCTCAGCTACCTGGGTGCTGCTCGATTCACTCTCTCCACGTCGAAGAAACCGCATGTCTACCCTCCAGATTCTCGATTCACGCGTTCAGCCTACTCCTTTTCGACAGGGGCAAGGAGTCCCGGGGCGGGCTTTCGTATGCGCGCTCGCTTCCGCGCAAGAGGCACCTAGGGTGCGGCAACCGTATCCGGTACGTCGGCTGCGGAGACGGGAGATTCCGCCTGCTCGACCTTGGGAAGCAGGCGGAACCCGAGGAACGCGAGGGGACCGGCGATGGCGAAGGCGGCGATGATGCCGATCTTGCTGAAGCGAAGGAGGTCGGGGTCGGCGTAGGCCAGGTCGCCCACGAAGAGCGCAACGGTGAAGCCGATGCCGGCGACCAACCCGATTGCCCACACTCCTCGCCAGGTCACCCCCGCCGGACGCTGGGCGCCGAGGACGACCGCGATCCACGTGGCCGCCACGAGTCCGACGGGCTTGCCCACCACCAGGCCGACGATGACGCCCCAGGTGACCGTGCTGGCGAAGGCATCGGCGAGACCAGCCGGGTCCAGGTGGACGCCGGCATTGGCGAGCGCGAAGGCAGGCACCACCAGGTAGGCAACCCACGGATGCAGATGGTGCTCGAGACGATCGACGTGGGGCACCGCGTTGCTGCTGAGATCGCTGAGGCTGAGGAGGGAATCGACCACCTGGTCGTGACCAAGGGGCGTCTCGGAATCCTCGTCGCCGGCGCGGAAGCGTTCGAGGAGCTGTCGGGCGGTGCGCACGAAGCCGTCGAGGGGCATTGGCGGGCGCCAGGGGGTGAGGAAGCCCAGGACAGCACCCAGCGTTGTTGGATGCACACCCGAGTCGTGGATGGCCGCCCAGGCGACGACGCCCAGGCCAGCGAAGATGAACATCTGGCGCAGGCCGAGGCGGTACACGAGGAGCATGAGCGCAACCAGCCCGACCGTCAGCAGGAGCTGGTCGACCTGGACGTCGCCGGAATAGAAGAAGGCCACGACCACGACCGTCCCGATGTCGTCGACGATGACGAAGGTGAGGAGCATCGCGCGCAGGCCCAGGGGGACGCGTCTCGCGAAGAGCATGGCGATGCCGAGAGCGAAGGCGACATCGGTGGCCATGGGGATGGCCCAACCCTCACGGGCATCAGCCGAGGCGCCCTGCGTGATGAGGAGGAAAATGGCCAGGGGCAAGAGCATGCCGCCTATGGCTCCAATCACGGGGGCCGCCATGACCCGCGGGTCGGACAGCTCGCCGATCGTGATCTCGCGCTTGACCTCGAGGCCGATCAGGAAAAAGAAGAGGACCATCCCCACTTCGTTCACCCAGAAGTGGAGGCTCCCTTCGACAGCCCAGAAGGCAAGGTCAACCCCGAGTTCGACCGCCAGCAGCTCCTCGTAAGAGTGACGCCAGGGCGAGTTCGCCCAGACCAGCGCCACGATGGCGGCGACCATGAGGAGAATGGCGCCCGCACTCTCCGTCTGGACGAATTCCTGCACGGGGCGAACGAAGTTCGTGAGCGGCCGCCGGGGGAGGCGCTCGCGCGGATCGAACCTGCGGATGACGCCTCCGAGCATGCATCTAGGGTAGATGGCGGCAGGCCGAAGCGTGCGATGTGTCAACGAAATGCTCAGGGCGTATTGACCCGCCTCTGGCCGATCGCTAGCGTGAGCGCCGAGCCCCACGCGCCCTGGCGTCCCCTCCGGGCTCCACCGGATGGGCACGCAGCGGGCAGCGGCTGGGAGGTACCCGATGAAGATCTCGATGTTCCACCTGATGCCCCACCGGGAGCTGCCGGACGACTTCGAGGAGCGCTACCACTCGGTCTGGGTCGACCCGCCGTTCCACGAGCTGGCGACGCCCGAGCGGGTCGGGGACTACTACAACTGGACGCTCGACGAGCTGATGCACGCGGCCGACCTCGGCTTCGACGGCATCTGCGTGAACGAGCACCACCAGAACGCCTACGGCTTCATGCCCGGCCCGAACGTGATGGGCGGAGCGCTGGCCCGCGCGACGCGCGGCCAGGACGTGGCCCTGGTGCAGATGGGCGCGACGCTGCCGACGACGAACCCGCCGATCCGGATCGCGGAGGAGTACGCGATGCTGGACTGCATCTCGGGCGGGCGGCTGGTGGCGGGGATGCCGCTGGGCACGGCTATGGACGCCAACATGGGCTACGGCATCACGCCCATCGAGCAGCGCGAGCGCTACTACGAAGCGCACGACCTGATCCTGAAGGCGTGGCAGTCACGCAAGCCCTTCCCCTACAACGGGAAATACACGCAGCTGCCGATGGTGAACCTGTGGCCACGGCCCGTGCAGCAGCCGCACCCGCCTGTCTGGGTTCCGGGCATGGGCAGCCTGAGCACGTGGGAGTTCGCGGCGGAACAGGGGCACTGCTACTGCTTCCTGAGCTACTTCGGGCACGCCCGTGGCAAGGCGGTAATGGACAGCTTCTGGGAGTTCATGGACAGCAAGGAGAAGGAGTTGAACCCCTACCGGGCAGGCTTCCTCCAGCTGGTGGCCGTCTCGGAGACGGATGCGCAGGCAGAGAAGGACTACGAGAAGCACATCAAGTACTTCTTCGAGAAGTGTCTGCACATCGCTCCCGAGTTCACCCCGCCGGGGCACCAGGACTACCGCAGCCTGGAGAACAATCTTCGCCGGATGCTCTCGCAGCAGATGTCGGAGCAGCAGCGGCTGAGCGGGTGGAAGTTCAAGGATTATGTTGATAATCAGTTCGTCATCTCGGGCGGCCCCGCATCGGTGCGGGACCAGCTCGAGGAGCTGATCAAGAGCCTGCGGGTCGGGAACCTGATGCTGCTCCTGCAGATCGGCTCGATGCCGCACGAGCTGGCGATGAAGAACATCGAGCTGATGGCCACCGAGGTGCTTCCCCACATCCGCCACCACTGGACGGACGAGTGGGAGAACAAGTGGTGGCCGGAGAGCCTGCGCGCGGGGCGCCAGATGAACAGGGAGGCCGAAGTCGCGGCCGTGGCAGGTGGCTCCTGATGGCAGCCGTCAGCGAGCGCGAGACGAAGGTCTGGCAGGGCAAAGTGCAGTCGCGCGCGCTCGTCGCGGGCGACGGCCCCCCGCTGGTCTTCTTCCACGGGGCCATGGGGCTGACCTGGGACCCGTTCCTCGACGCGCTGGCGGAGTCGTTCACGGTGTACGCGCCCGAGCATCCCGGAACGACCCCGGGGCAGCCGGACGCGATCAAGCCGATCGACAACCTCTGGGACCTCGTCCTCTCCTACTACGAGGTGTTCGACGAACTCGGCCTGGAGAGCCCGGCGGTCGTGGGGCACTCGTTCGGGGGGATGGTGGCGGCGGAGGTCGCGGCGACGAACCCGTCGCGCGTGAGCCGGCTGGCGCTGATCGACCCGGTGGGGCTCTGGCGCGACGACGCGCCCGTGAAGAACTGGATGGCGACGTCTCCGGAGGCCCTCGGCCCTCTGCTGTTCGCCGACCCAACGGGGCCGGCGGCGCAGATGATGGCCACGCCTCCGCCGGACCCCGAGACGGGTATCCAGATGGCGCTGCGAACGACATGGTCGCTGGCGTGCACGGGCAAGTTCGTCTGGCCCATCCCCGACAAGGGGCTGAAGAAGCGGCTGCACCGCATCACGGCGCCGACGCTGATCCTCTGGGGCGAGCAGGACGGCCTCATCCCGCCGGTCTATGCGAGCGAGTTCGAGAACGCGATCCCCGACGCACGCGTCGAACTGATCGCGGGGGCGGGACACCTCCCGCAGATGGAGCAATTCGAACAGACGGCGAACGCCGTGAGGGGATTCCTGAGCGAGTAGCGAAACATGGGGACGTACATTCTGCGGCGACTGCTTCTCGTGCCGGTGACGCTGTTCATCCTCTCTTTCGGCACGGCCATGGTTATTCGGCTCACGCCCGGCGACGTCGTCGACTACCGCCTTCAGAACAGCTACACGCCTGAGCGGGCCGACGCCCTGCGGGAGCAGTTGGGGCTGAACAAAGGGCCATTCGAAGCGTATTTCAGCTGGATGTCCAACGCCTTCCAGGGGGACTTTGGTAGTTCGTTCGTGAGCAGCAAGCCGGTCGTCGACGAGGTCAAGCGGCGCTTTCCCGTGACCATCGAACTGGTCGTCCTCACAGTCCTCGTGCAGGCGTTTGTCGCGATTCCGCTGGGAGCGATCGCGGCCGTGAGACAGAACGGCCTTAGCGACCACTCCATCCGCATCATGAGTGTCATCGTGCTCGCGGTACCGAGCTTTGTCGTTGCCGTATTCGCGCTGAAGTTTCCCCCCATCTGGTGGGGTTGGTTGCCCCCGCTAGGCTACGTGCCCTTCCAGGAAGACCCGCTGCGGAACATGCAGGTCTACTCGATCCCCGTCATCGTGGGAGCGCTGGGGTTGATGGCGACCCTTATCCGGCTCACCCGCACGGAGATGCTGGAGGTCCTACGGCAGGACTACGTACGCACAGCCCGGTCGAAGGGTCTCCAGCAGGTGACCGTGGTCCGGCGGCACGCGCTCAGGAACGCGCTCATTCCGGTCATCACTGTCCTTGGGCTTTCCTTCGGTGGGGCACTGGGCGGGGTGGTCATCATTGAGCAGATATTCAGCCTGCCGGGGCTGGGCCTGTACGCCCTCAACGCCGTGCAACAGCAGGACTACCTCGTCGTCCAGACCTTCGTGGTCTTCTCCGGGTTCATGTTCGTGATGGTCAACCTCGTCGTGGACCTCGTGTACGCATGGCTCAACCCAAGGATTCGGTACTCGTGACGGAAGCGACAGCGCGCGCCACCGGTGTGGAAGACCCCGCCGCCCTTGTAGTACGCCCGGGCATCTGGCAACGGCTGGGCAAAACGGCCCGCTCTCAGCCTGTGGGGGTCTTCGGCCTTTTTCTCACGCTTGTGGTTGTCGTGATTGTCATCTTCGGGCCGTACCTCGCCACACACGAGCCGGATGCCGAGACGACGAATCTGCTGGCATCGCCTTCGGGTGAGCACTGGTTCGGAACGGATCTCAAGGGACGCGACTACTTCTCCCGCACACTGGCAGGCGGACGAATCACCGTGACGATCGCAGTGGTCTCGCTGGCGCTGGGGACAGCCGCCGGGACGCTCATCGGCATGGTGTCGGCCTACGTGCGGTTCCTCGACCTCCTGCTCCAGCGGCTCATCGACGCAATCCTGGCGCTCCCCGGGCTCTTCCTCATCCTCCTGTTCATCACCGTGTTCGGGAAAGAAGTCCAGATTCTCATCTACGTTCTGGCCCTGTCGGTAACGCCACCCCTGGTGCGCATTGCGCGAGCGGCCACACTCTCAACACTGACGAACCCGTACGTCGAGGCAGCGGAAGTCGTCGGCGCTTCGTGGCTTCGCATCCTGCTGCGGCATGTGCTGCCGAACATCGCTCCAACAGTGGGAACGATCTTCGCGGTGGGCGTGGGCAACCTGATGCTTGTGACCGGTGCGCTCGGCTTCCTTGGCCTGGGCGTGCAGCCGCCTCAGTCCGAGTGGGGCCAGATGATCGCGAACAGTCGCCAGTACGTCGCCAGCGCCTCACACCTGTTCATCTACCCGGCCATCGGCCTCGCCCTTGCAGTGCTGGGCGTGAACCTCCTGGGCGACTCGCTGCGCGACCTGTGGGATCCGCGACTGCGAGGGACCTAGGGCTCCTCGGCGCAACCGATCGTCCAAAGCAAAGAGGCCGCCCCGTTGAGCGGGGCGGCCTCTTCAATGTGCGGTGCGGAGTTGATTGGTCGCTACGCTTCCTTCCAGAGGCGCGCGAAGTTGAAGGTCAGGCCGGCGGGAACGGGCTCGGCGTGGCCATGGACGTAGCTGCGGGACACCGGCCAGAACACCAACTGGGCCGTGAAGGCCTGGGGCGACTGGTCGATGATGGCGAGTGAGGCGTCCCGGATCGCATCCGCCCGAGCCTCGGGATCGAGTGTCGCTCGCTGCTTCTGGAGCAGGCGATCGACCTCGGGATCGGAGAAGGCGGTGCGGTTGAAGGGGGCGCCGGTGTGGAACCGGTGGTAGATGTAGGTGTCGGGGTCGATTCCGCCCACCTCAAGACCAATGTTCATGATGAAGTTGCCCTGCGCGCGCTCGGCGAAGTAGTCGGCGCTGGTGGCGGGCTCGAGCTCGAGGTTGAGTCCGAGCTGCTCCACGTCGGCCTTGATGCCGGTAGCGTGGCAGGGGCACTGGATGGGGGTGTTGATGGTGATCGTCTCGTCGGCGCCAACGCCCACGCCGGCGGCGTTCATGAGGGCAATGGCGTCGGCGATGTCCTGATCCTTCTGCTCGCGCCAGCCCGGCATCTGGAGAAGCTCCTCCTCCGTGAAGGCCTGGGGCACGAAGTTCTGGGGCACAGGGCCCATGAGGACGCCACTGCCCGGACCGAGGGGGTTGGCGGCGATCTGGCGGTTGATCACCAGGTGCACGGCCTGCCGCACACGCACGTCATTGAAGGGCGGCTTCTGCGTATGCATGTGCGTCTCCGAGATGGCGGAGTGCAGCTTGCGGTAAACGTCGATGCGGTCCCCCATCTGGCCCTGGAGGGACTCGGCCTCGGTCAGGCTCAAGCCGGTGGTGAAACTGACGAGGTCGACCTCGCCCGTGATGAAGGCGCCTTCGTAGGCCTCTCGCGAGAGGGCGACGAGCTCGATGCCGTCGAGGTAGGGCAGCTGCTGGCCGTCCTCGCCCATCTCGAAGTAGTTCGGATTGCGGTCGACCTTGGCGTAGACGCCGGGGTCGAACGTGTTCCGGATAAAGGGTCCGGTACCGAGCTGGTTCTCGTAGAGCTTCATCCCCTCGTCGCCGACGGCGTCCCGCTGCTCGCGGTTCACCATGAGGACGGGGTCGTCGGCGAGGAAGCGGAGCATCGGGGCGAAGGGCTCCTTCGTCGTGATGCTGAAGGTGAGGTCGTCGATCACATCGATGCGGTCGATCTGGTCGAGCTGGCCCTGGATGAACTCGGCGTTGTCTTCGTTGAAGCGGTTGATGCCGAAGGCCGCATCCTCGGCGGTGAACTGCCGGCCGTTGGCGGGGGGCAGGTCGTGCCAGTGGATGTTGGGATTCAGCTTGAAGACGTAGGTGAGGTCATCCGGCTGCTCGGGGAGCGACTCGGCCAGCTCGGGATTGACCTGGCCGGTACCGTCGTAGTTCAGGATGCGGTTGAAGGTCCGCCCCATAGCGATCGCGTACGTGGTCGCGTGGTTGGTGATTGCCGGGTCGTACACCTGGTCGCCGGTAACGGGGCTGGCGAGCGTCAGGATGCCGCCGCGCGTGATGTCCGTCCGCACCGGGGCGGCCGTAGCCTCCGCAGCAGCTTCGGTCGCTTCCGCAGCAGCTTCGGTGGCCTCGGCAGCAGCTTCGGTGGCCTCGGCAGCAGCCTCGGTCGCCCGAGCGGCCTCGGTCGCCGCTGCGGGGGCAGCCGGCTCGTCGTCATCGTCGTCGTCGTCGCCGCAGCCGATGAGCACGGCCGTAGCGGCGCCTCCGGCGGCAACGGCCGACCCGGTGAGGAAACCCCTCCGGCTGATCGGACGCCTGCGCATGTACCTGGTCCAGTAATTCTCGGCCATGTTCCCTCCCTGTTGGTCGAACCGATGCCTGGGAATGCGGTGCATTCTATGGCATTGGGCGAGGCGCGTGACGCGGAGCGGGGCGCCCGATGGGCGCCCCGCGATGGTGCGTTGCCGATGACGTTCTGTGCTAGGCAGAGCCGTGGCGCAGGAGCTTGCCGGTTGTCGCGCCCGTGCACTCGCCATCCACGAACGTCTCCTCGCCGTTGACCAGGATGTGGCGGTAGCCCTTCGGCTTCCGGACGAGGCGCCAGGCGCCCGCTGGGTAGTCGTAGGCCTTCTCCGTCTCGCCCATCTCCAGCTTCTCAAGGTCGTAGATGACGATGTCGGCGGGAGCGCCCTCGCGGATGGTGCCGCGATCGCGGAAGCCCGCCGCCAGCGCCGGGTAGGCGCTCAGGCGCCAGTGGGCCTGCTCGAGGTCCATCACCTCGTTGTCGCGAACGAGGAGGGCGAGGAACTCGGTCGGGTAGCGGCCGAGGGTGATGAACTTGGTGTGGGCGCCGCCGTCGGAGACGCCGGGGAGGGCGAACGCGGAGTTCGCCATCTCCCGCATCGCGGCCATGTCGTAGGGACGCGGCGACGTCACGAAGAGGGCCTTCATGTCGTCCTCGAGGGCGATGTCGAGCATCGCATCGATGACGTGCTGGCCACGCTCCTCGGCGGCCTCGGCGACGGTCAGCCCGGTGTACTTCTCGAGCGCGGGCTTGTGCACCTCGCCGATGATGAGGTCGTCCATCGAGAAGACGACGCCCTGGCCGGTGCGCTCGGAGTCGTCGTACTCGGCCTTGGCGGCGGCGCGGCGCTCGGGGTCGGCGAGCTTGGCAGCGCGCTCGGGCACGGTACCCAGCGTCATCTCGCGCCAGACCGGGCTGGTATCAAAGAGGTTCCACTCCTCGAAGGTGAACTGGAAGTTGTTCTCCGAGGTGAGGGCCTGGCCAAAAACGCGCGTGCCGCGCGCGTTGCAGTCGTCCAGCCACTTCATGGTGTCCTTGTACTGCGGCATCGCGACGCCGTGCTGGTCCATGGCGACGGCCAGGACGTTGTAGATGACCGGGCGGCCGCTCTCGTCGGCCAGCGTCTCGGTGAGCTCGCGGGAAGCACCGATGCACTGGATGAAGCCGCGGCCGATTTCGCGAAGGACGCGGGCGAAGGAGACGAGATCCTGCTCTTTCATGAGGTTCGTGATCATGAGCGTGCCGTCGTAGTCACGCTGCACGTCGTTGTCGCCGAACTGGCCGGACCAGCCGCAGCCCCCCGCCTCGAGGCCCTCGATCATGAGGCGGCGCATCTCCGCCATCTCCGCATCGTTGGCCGGGCGACCCTTGGCCGCCTCGAGCCCCATGACGTACATCATGAGCGGGTTCAGCGGCATGTAGCTGAGGACGTTCACGCCCTTGGGGATGCGATCGAGGCTGTCGAGGAACTCGGGGTAGGTCTCCCAGTCCCAGGGCATGCCTTCCTGCATCGACTCAAGGGGTACCGCCTCGTTGCGCGACATCGTCAGCATGGCGCGGTCCTGGTCCTCGGGCTTGCAGGGCGCGAAGCCGAAGCCACAGTTCCCGATGGCCACCGAGGTGACGCCGTGCCAGCCCGAGATGGAGCAGTACGGATCCCAGAAGATCTGGGAGTCGTAGTGCGTGTGCAGGTCGATGAAGCCCGGAGCGACGTTGAGGCCGCTGGCGTCGATGACCTTGCCGGCATCAGATGAGTGGATCTTGCCGCCGATGGAGGCGACGTGGCCGTCCTTGATGCCAATGTCGCCGTTGAAACGCGGCGTGCGCTGGCCGTCAAACACTGTCCCGTTCTTGATGACGGTATCGAATTCGGGCATGGGGGTTCCCTCCGGGGGATAGACGTAACGCAATCCTACCGCCGCTCCTACCGCGACACCAGTATTTCGCCGTGTTCACGGCCCTCTCCTGAGGGAGACCGTGGCGGTTGTAGGGGCGCACGCGCGTGGCTATCGTGCCGGCACCAGCAGCAACCCGCGTTGTGCGGCGCGGGCAGGAGCGAAGCGATGGGCGACCTCTCGGTCCACGAAGCGATTTTCACGACGCGCAGCATGCGCCACCTGAAGCCAGATCCGGTCGCGCGCGACGACCTCGAGTACATCATCGAGGCGGCGACGATGGCGCCGAGCGCGGGCAACACGCAGATGTGGGCCTACGTGGTGGTGACCGACCCGGAGCAGATTGCAAAGATCGGGGCGGCCTACCGTGACGTCGGCGAGCGCTACATCCGCGACGGCGTGCTCGCCGACCCGGACATCACCGCCGACCGCCAGCGCGTCTACTCGAAGGCGATGCACAACGTCGAGCACCTGGACGAGTCGCCGGCGATCATCGTGACCTGCCTGCACGGCCGCGCGCCCGACAACTCCGACATCTCGTCGGGTTTCTTCAGCTCGACGTACCCGGCCGTCCAGAACATCCTGCTGGCAGCCCGTGCACGCGGTCTCGGCACGGTGCTCCTGACGCTGGCGACGGACTACTCACCGATCAAGCCGGCGGACACGGCGGAGGTCCGCGACGTGCTGGGTCTGCCGGATGACGTGACGATCACGGCGCTCATCCCGGTGGGGTACCCGAAGGGTCCCTGGGGTCGCCCGTGGCGCAAGCCGTGGCAGGACTGCACGCACTGGGACCGGTGGGGCGGATAGGACAGGAAACGCTCCCGGGCAGCGCCGAGGCGGTGGCAGCGGGCCTCGCGGAGTGCGAATATTCGGCTAACCCATCCGACGCCCGCCGGGGCGCGGAGAGGAGTGCGTGATGTCCATGACCTACCACGGGACCACCGAGGTCCCGACAGCGCCGGCGCAGTGCCCGGTGAATCACGAGGAGATCGACCTCTTCGCGGCCGGGTCGCAGGAGTGGTGGTTCGAGGCGTATCTGAAGCTTCAGGAGGAGTGCCCGGTGATTCGCCTGCCGGGCGAGGGCCGCGAGCCGGGGACGGACGCCTTCATCCTGACGCGGTACGAGGACATCGCGCGAGTCGCGCGCGACCGGAGCCTCGTACTGGGTCGCGAAGACCAGGCCATGCAGGGGAACGGCAACAGCCCCCTGCAGGAGGAGATCTTCGAGGAAGCCGGCTTCGGGGACGCTTTCAATGCCCAGCAAGACCTGCGCTCGAGCGATGAGAAGGCGATGCGCTACAAGCGCGCAGTCACGGATCCGTGGGTGGGGCCGGAAGGAGCGCAGCGCCACCAGAAGATGGCGGAGGCGGCCGCGCACCGGCTGATCGACAACTGGATCGAGGACGGCGAGGTCGACTTCGTGAAGGGCTTCGCGGCGCCGCTCCCGCAGGTCGTAATCACGACCATCCTCGGGCTGCCGCTGGAGGACATGCCGATGCTGCGAAAGATGGAGGAGGCGCAGGTGCGCCGCTTCGTCTACGGCCGGGGCGTGAACAGCACCATGAGCGACGAGGACGAGGTGGAGAACGCGCGCAAGCTCGTCGCCTTCAACGAGTACCTCGCGGAGCAGATCCAGGAGAAGCGGCGCAATCCCAAGGACGACATGATCTCCTACCTCACCCAGCTGGAGTTCGAGGGGAAGCCGTTCAGCGACGGCGATATCACGAGCGTTGCCCTGCTGATGCACATCGGCGGAAACGAGACGACGCAGTACGCGCTGACAGCAGAGGCGATGCTGCTCGCACAACATCCTGAGTTCGTCGAGGAGCTGCGCGCGGACCGGACGAAGGTGCGCTTCTTCGTCGAGGAGGCGCTTCGCCTCTACGCGCCGACGCAGGGGCTGACCGCGCGGACGGCGCGCGTCGACTTCGAGATGGGCGGGGTGCAGATTCCCGCCGGTTCGACGCTGCACCTGCGCTTCGGGGCGGGGAACCGCGACCCGGAGCACTACCCGAACGCCGACCAGCTCGACCTGACGCGACCGCACGCGGGCCGGCACCTGACGTTCTCGCAGGGACCGCGCTCGTGCCCCGGCGCGGGGCTCTCGCGCATGGAGCAGAACGTGGCGGTCAACGCCCTGCTGGACCGGCTGGAGACGATCGAGCTGAAGGACACGAACGACTTCCAGCATCAGCCGGGGATCATGCTCGGGCTGTACCACCTCGACCTGGCGTTCACGAAGCGCCAGGCCGCGGTCACGGCGTAGCGCGGGGATGGTCGACGGGTACAACCCGCTCTCGGACGAGGTCCGGACCGAGCCAAGCGTCGCCTACCACCACCTGCTGGAAGAAGCGCCAGTGCACTTCTTCGAGCAGTTCGAGCCGCCGTTCTACACGCTCTCGCGTTTCGCGGACGTGCAGGGGGCGTTGCTCGACATCGAGACATACTCGAGCGAGTGGGGGCAGGGGCCGCGCCACAGCCCGCCGGGGGGAATGCTCTCCAACCCGCCCCAGCACACCTTCTACCGGGGGCTCGTACAGCAGGCGTTCACGCCGAGGGCGATCGCCGAGTGGGCCGACCGCATCGTGGAGATCTCGGAGGAGCTGCTCGACAAACGGGCCGACGTCGGCAACTGGGACATGCACGACGACTACGCCTTCCCTCTGCCCGTGATCGTCATCGTCGAGATGCTTGGCGTGCCCGGAGACGACCTGCAGAAGTTCAAGTACTGGTCCGACATCACCGTGGAAGCGATGGGCGCCGAGGACCCCACGCCCTGGGCCGCCGAAATGGGCGAGCTGGCCGCCTACCTGCTGGGCGTCATCCGTGAGCGACGGGAGAACCCCCGCGACGACCTCATCAGCGAGCTCGTGACCGCCGAGCAGGACGGCAAGGGACTGACCGACGAGGAGCTCCTCGGAGTCGTGAACCAGCTGTTCGTGGGCGGCAACGAGACCACGACGTCGCTCATCACGAACATGGTGTGGCGGCTGCTGCAGGCTCGACCGCTCTGGGAGCGGTTGGTGGCGGACCCGGGCCTGATCGACGCCGCGGTCGAGGAGAGCCTTCGTTTCGACCCACCCGTCCTCGGCCTCTACCGGACCACGACGAAGGACGTGGACCTCGAGGGAGGGACGATCCCGAAGGACGCGAAGGTGATGATGCACTACGCCGCCGCGAACCGGGACCCGGAGGCGTTCCCGTCGCCGGACGAGTTCTCCCTGGACCGCGAGCGCAACCGGCACCTCGGGTTCGGGCTGGGCGTGCACTTCTGCCTGGGGGCGCCGCTGGCGAGGCTGGAGGCTCGTGTCGCGCTGCGCACACTGCTGCAGCGCTGCCCCGACCTGCAGCTCCTGGGAGACGGCGAACGCATCGCGCCGTTCTTCCTGTGGGGAAGGCGCCGGCTCCCGGTCTCGGGGTAGCCATCCCCGCAACCCTGTAGCGTCGCCCCTACGTGGCATTCCCTTCCGACACCGACGTAGCACCAGGCGGCGAATCCGGCGAGTTTTCGACGTTCGCCACGTTTCGCTCGAAGCCGTTCACGCTCCTCTGGGCGAACACGATCGTGTTCGCGCTCTCGCAATCAATCCAGCAGTTCACCCTGGTCTGGCTGGGGCTCGAGATCGGCGAGGACGGGGTAGAGCTGTGGTCTGGGCTGACGGTCGGCTCCGGGACGGCCGTGGGGCTGATCGTCTTCGCGCTGGGCGTACCGGTCCTCTTCTTCGGGCTCTACGCCGGCATCCTGACGGACAGGCTCGACCGACGGCTGCTGCTCTTCGGGAGCCAGGTGGCCGGCATCGTCATCACGGCTGGAGCAGCGACGCTCGTGGCACTGGACACGCTGAACTTCTGGGGCATCTTCGGGCTCGCGGCCGTACTCGGCTTGATCGTCGCCTTCGGAATGCCGGTGCGGCTGGCAATCGTGCCTTCGCTGGTGCGGCCCGAGCGGGTACTCAACGCGGTGACGCTCATGAACGTGGGGCAGCAGGTCGCGCTTGGCGGCGCAGCGGTCAGCGGCGCCATCATCACCGTGGGAGGCACGGAGGCGGCCTTCGCTGCCCAGGCGGGCCTGCTCGCGCTGGGGTTGATCGCGCTCTTCCCCCTGCGCGTGCCGGTGGTACGCACAGACGTGCGGCGAAGCGTGCGGGAGGACCTGCGCGAAGGGTTTACGTTCGTCGTCCAGCACGCGGGCATCCGCTCGCTGATGATCGTGCTACTGGCAACGGCGCTTGTGATGGCGGGCGCCTTCCAGGCGCTGCTTCCGAAGATCGCGGTCGACCACCTGGGGGCGGGGCCGTTCAAGGCTTCGGCGTTGTTGACGGTGATGCTCGGCGGCAACCTGATCACGTCGCTGATGCTCGCCTCCTTCCAGCGGGTGGATCGGGCGGGGCTCTTCTTCCTTGTGACGCTGGTGGTCGGAGGTATTCTTAACGTCAGCGTCGGGCTGGCGCCCTGGTACACGATCGCGCTCGTAATCATGTTCCTCAACGGCCTGGATGCGGGCGTCTTCGTGAACCTGAACATGGCGCTGATCCAGGCGCACACGCCGAACGCGATCATGGGTCGAGTGATGAGCATTTACCAGATGTGCATGGCGGGCGGCATGCCGCTGGGCGCGCTGATAGCTGGCCTGATGGCGGACAGTGTAGGCACGCGCCAGTGGTTTGCTATTTGCGGCGCCATGCTGATCCTGCTCGGCCTCGGGATGATCGCCACGCAGCCGGCGCTGCGGCGGATGAGCTCGGCTCCCGACCCGGTACCGGAGCCGGCGGGCGCCCCCGCCGGAGGCTAGCCCGGGGGCAGGCTAGCCACCCGCCCCGGGGTAGGTAGACCGGCAGCCCTGTAGCATCGCCCGAACGTGGCAACCCTTTCGGAGTCAAAGGCGGGGCCGGTCGAGGTATCGAGCGAGGGCGGGCGTGGCCTGTCGCGCTCCACGTTTGCCGTGTTCCGGCACAGGCCGTTCGCCTTGCTCTGGGGGAACACGATCACGTTCGCCCTCTCGCAGTCGATCCAGATGTTCACGTTCGCGTGGCTGGCGCTCGACATCGCCGGCGACGAGGGCGTGGAACTCTGGGCCGGCTTTACGGCACAGTCAGGCACGGTGGTCGGCCTCGTCATCGCGGCGCTGGGCCTACCCGTGCTCTTCTTCGGACTCTACGCCGGCATCCTCACCGATCGCATGGACCGACGACTGCTGCTCTTCGGCACCCAGATAGGCGGAATTGCGCTTGCGGCCGGCGCGGCGACCCTCGTGGCCCTGGGATCCCTGAACATCTGGGGCATCTTTGGCCTGGCGTTCGTGCTGGGGTGCACCACCGCCTTCGGGATGCCGGTTCGGCAGGCGATCGTGCCCTCGCTGGTCTCCCCCGAACGGGTCCTCAACGCCGTCACCCTGATGAACGTCAGCGCGCAGGTAGCGCAGGCGGGGGCGGCGGTGAGCGGAGCCGTCATCGCCTTCGGGGGGATCGAAGCGGCATTCGCGGCGCAGGCAATACTCCTGACCCTCGGGCTGTTCGCGTTGATCCCCATCCGCGTGCCCAACGTCAGGGGCGGCACACCACGACGGATAGGGGAAGACCTTCGGGAGGGCCTGTCCTTCGTGATCCACCACCCGGGCATCCGCACGCTCATGATCGTGCTGCTGGCAACGGCCCTCGCGATGGCGGGCACGTTCCAGGCGCTCCTTCCCAAGATCGCGCTTGACGAACTGGACGCGGGCCCGTTCAAGGCATCGATGCTCTTCACGATCATGCTGTTCGGCACGCTGATCACGTCCGTCGTGCTGGCCTCGTTCCGGCGGGTCGACCGGGCAGGGTTCTATTTCCTCTGCACGCTGGTGGCGGGCGGTGTGCTGAACGTCGCGCTGGGCCTTGCGCCCTGGTACTACATGGCCCTGCTGATCATGTTCATCACCGGCTTCAACGCCGGGATCTTCATCAACCTGAACATGGCCCTTGTCCAGGCGCACACGCCGAACGCGATCATGGGGCGGGTGATGAGCATCTACCAGATGTGCATGGCGGGAGCGATGCCGATTGGCGCCCTGGTCGCGGGACCGATGGCGGACGTGGTGGGGGCGCGGGAGTGGTTTGCTATCGGCGGCGCGCTGCTCTTTTTGCTCGGCGTCGTGGTTATCGCGACGCAGCCGGCTCTGAGGCGGATGAGCTCGGCGCCCGACCCGGCGGCCACGGCAGCGGCCGCTGCAGCGGGGAGCTAGCATCGAGAGCCGGTGCAGATCGACGGTGGCGGAGAGGCGGGCGCTGTAGCATCGCCGGTACGTGGGTTCTGTCTCCGAAACAGCCGCGGACCCGGTAGCGGTTGAGCACGAGGGCCGGGGGCTCTCGCACTCGACGTTCGCCGCGTTCCGCTCGAAGCCGTTCACGTTGCTGTGGGCGAACACGATTACGTTCGCGCTGTCGCAGTCGATCCAGCAGTTCACGTTCGCTTGGCTGGCGATCGAAATTGGGGAAGGCGGCGCACAACTCTGGCCCGGATTCACCGCGGGCGAGGGGGCGATTCTCGGGTTCGTCATCGCGGCTCTGGGCCTACCCATCCTCCTCTTCGGGCTTTACGCAGGCATCCTCGCGGATCGGCTGGACCGGCGGTTGCTTCTCTTCGGGAGCCAGGTGGCGGGCATCGCGATTACGGCGGGGGCGGCCACGCTGGTGGCGATGGGCTCGCTGAACATCTGGGGCGTCCTCGCGCTGGCGTTCGTGCTGGGCTCCGCGGTGGCCTTCGGAATGCCCGTACGCCAGGCGATCGTGCCCTCGCTCGTGCCTCCCGAACGTGTTCTGAACGCGGTGACCCTCATGAACGTGGGAGCGCAGGTCGCGACTGGAGGCGCGGTGATCAGCGGCGCGGTCATTGAACTCGGTGGGATTTCCGCGGCTTTCGCGGCGCAAGCGGGGCTGCTGACGCTGGGGCTGCTTGCGCTCATCCCCCTGCAGGTCCCCAATGTGCGAGCGGGCATCTCCCGCCGGATGGGTGAAGACCTGCGCGAGGGGTTCACCTTCGTGGTCCGCCACGCGGGAATTCGCTCGCTCATGATCGCCCTGCTGGCGACGGCGCTGGTGATCGGCGGAGCGTTCCAGGCGCTGCTCCCGAAGATCGCCGTCGACGACCTGGATGCTGGCCCCTTCCAGGCCTCGATGCTGTTCACGGTGATGCTCGGCGGCACGTTGATCACGTCCCTCGTGCTCGCGTCGTTCCGGCGGGTGGATCGCGCCGGGTTCTACTTCCTCATGACGCTGGTTGTCGGCGGCTTCCTGAACATCGGCCTGGGAGTGGCGCCCTGGTACCCCCTGGCCCTCGTCATCATGTTCATCACCGGGTGGAACGCGGGCTTCTTCACGAACCTGAACATGGCGCTCGTTCAGGCGCACACGCCGAACGCGATCATGGGCCGGGTTATGAGCATCTACCAGATCTGCATGGCCGGGGCGATGCCGCTGGGGGCGCTCGTGGCGGGCCTGATGGCCGACGTGGTGGGAGCGCAGGAGTGGTATGCGATCTGCGGCGTGGGGCTGCTCGTGCTGGGCGTCGTCATGGTCGCCACGCAGACCGACCTGCGCCGCATGAGCTCGGCGCCAGACCCGAATCGGGATGCAGTCGCAGGCGTGCCCGGCAGCTAGGCTCGGAGAAGAGACTCCGGAGCAGTCAGCAAATCAAGAGCGGCTGAAGCGCTCCAGCCTACGAAACGACGAAATACACCGACCCGTCGCGGACCCATGTGTCGGCGCTCTTGCCGACGCGCTTGGCCGCACGGGAGATCCGGAGTGCGAGGCCACGAGTCGTCTCGCCCTCTTCAGGAGTGAGCTTTCCCGCTTCATCGGACTTCACCGAATTAACGTAGTCCTCGTACTGCCGCATCCGAGCAGTAAGCCGTCCGGTCTGTTTCATTGGACCGGGAGCAGCGGACGCCTTCACCGTTGAGAACTTCACCATTGCCGGAATCTCCTGAGAATTGTGCATCCCAGAATAGCAGTACCGATCAAGAAGTTCACACTCCAGGGCCGGTAGCAGACGCCCCTCTATTGCCCGACCAGAGCGCGAAGACAACACTCGAACAAGAAGCGTCACTTCCGCCTCCGTGCTTGTGCCACCGGGTTCCCGGAGGGCGCCGAACCGGGACGCCTGGGGTGGTTCAGTACTCCCGCGCTTCACGCGACCCTTTCCGAGCCGTAGGCTGCGCGGCGATCGGAGGTCAGGATGAGCGTCGCCGCGAAGGATGTCGTTGCACGAATGGCGGAGGCGGCCAGCGACTGGCTCGACTCGCTGCCGGAGGAGTTGCGGTCCGCGGCGAACCCACCCTTTGCCGACCCGCGCAGGGAGATCTGGTACTACACGCCAACGAACCATGAAGGCGTGCCCATGGCCGACCTCAACGTGCGGCAGGTGCAGCTTGCGCACCGGCTGCTGGCCTCGGGTCTGAGCCTGCCGGCCTACCGGCGAGCGACGGTGATCATGAACCTGGAGGCGTGGCAGGACGCGCTCGGCGGCTGGCGCATCCCCCGGGGGTCCATGCGCGGCACGATGCACGGCCAGGATCCGGCGATGTACTTCGCGATGGTCTTCGGGGAGCCCGGCAGCGACGCCTGGGGATGGCGCTTCGGGGGGCACCACGTCTCGGTGCACAACACGATCGTGAACGGCGAGGTCGTGTCGGTGACGCCCACGTTCTTCGGGGCGAACCCGCACGAGGCCGACCTGAGCGACTACCAGACGCTGCGCCCCGTCGCGGGGGAGGAGGACATCGCGCGCGAGCTCGTGCACAGCCTCGACACCGAGCAGCGTTCGGTTGCGATCATCTCGAAGGCGGCGCCGTTCGACATCGTCCAGTCGAACCGCCCCCGGGTGGAGGACGGGGCGGAGCCGGAGTGGATCTCCATGGTGTTCAACGGCCTTCCCGACCAGGGGACGGCTGACCGTCTGACGATCATGCAGGACGACCTCGACAGCCGGCAGGCCATGACCGACGCCGACCGGGCGGCGGCGCGCTACTCGCTTACGCCCAAGGGGCTGGCGGCAGCGGACATGTCGGAGGCGCAGCTCGCAATCCTGGAGGCGCTCCTGCGGGAGTACACGCAGCGGCTTCCCGAGCCGATGGCGCTGGCCGAGCACGAGCGCCTCATGGGCATCCTCCCCGAGCTGCACTTCGCCTGGGCCGGAGGAATCGAGCGAAAGCAGCCACACTACTACCGGCTGCAGGGACCGCGCGTGCTGATCGAGTACGACTGCGTCCAGAACAACGCCAACCACAGCCACACGGTCTGGCGCGATCCGGAGGGCGACTTCGGGCGCGACCTGCTGGCGGAGCACTACGCGACAGCGCACTAGCTAGTGGCTGGTGGATAGTGGTTGGTGGCTAGTCCCCACCCAACTACCGACCGCAAGAGGAGAACCTCATGAGCGACACAACGGAGACCCCCGGAAAGACGCCGGACGACTTCAGCTTCCTCGACCCGGAGGTGCAGGACTGCCCTTACGAGGCGTACAAGGTGCTGCGCGACCAGGCGCCGGTCTACCGGGACCCGCACACCGGTCAGTACGTGATCTCGCGCTTCGAGGATCTGCGCGAGGTGCTGCTCGACACGGAGAACTTTGGGAACGGGGGCAATCGCGCCGCCCAGGCCGAGGCGAGGCCCCAGCTGACCGAACGGCAGATGCGAATGCTCGCGGTGTACGAGGAGAACAACGGGTGGCTCCCCGAGCCGACGCTGGCCGCTCGCGACGACCCGAACCACCGCCAGATGCGGAACATGTTCGACAAGGCGTTCCGGCCCGGGAAGATCAAGCAGCTCGACCCGTTCGTCGAGAGCGTCGCCAACCGGCTCTTCGACGCGTTCATCGAGGACGGCCATTGCGACTGGGTCCACCAGTTCGCGGTACCCCTGCCGCTGATCGTGATCGGGCACCAGATGGGGGTGAAGGAAGAGGACATCTGGCTCATCAAGCGGGCTACCGACGCCTGGGTGCGCCGCTTCGGACAGATGGTGAGCGAGGAGGAGGAGCGCAAGGCGCTGGAGCTGGAGATCGAAGCGCAGCACTACTTCAAGAAGGTTTTCGACCGCCTCCGGGAAGAGCCGGACGACACCCTCCTCTCGGACCTCGTGAACACCGAGATCCCCGAGTGGGGGCGCACGCTTACGGACGGCGAGCTGCAGTCGGAGATGATGTCGGACACGTTCGTCGGAGGCTCTGAGACGAGCACGAACGCGATTGGCGAGGGCGTAAAGATCCTCATCGAGCAGCCGGAGATATGGGAGCAGCTCAAGTCTGACCCGGACACGTACCTGCGCACGTTCGTTGAGGAAGTGCTGCGGCTGGAGTCACCGGTGCAGATGCTGGGGCGGGTCGCGCTGAATGACGTCGAGATGCACGGCGTCACGATCCCCGCAGGGGCCTCGATCGGGACGCGCTACGCGGCCGCCAACCGCGACGAGCGGCGCTTCGAGTGCCCCGCTGACGTGGACCTGGAGCGCAAGAACCCCATGGCACACCTCACCTTCGGGGCGGGCATCCACTACTGCCTCGGCGCCCCGCTCGCCCGTCGCGAGCTGTACTACAGCTTCAAGACGCTCGTGGAGCGGGTCGACGAGATGTGGTTCGCGCCGGGGAAGAACGACTTCAAGCACCACCCGCACATGTTCCTGCGGGCGCTGAAGGAGCTCCACATCGAGTTCAAGGCGAAGTAGGGAGCGGTCGTGCATCCAGAACGAAGGAGGCTCAGCCTCCTGCTGGCTGTGACCGCCGCCCTCGCGCTGATCGCCGGGACGTTCGCCGCCTGCGGCGACGAAGAGCCGACGCCCCTCAAGATCGGCGTGATGCTGGTCAACAGCGAGACGCAAACGGACACGGCCCTCGACCGGTTGCACGCTTTCAAGCTCGCCATCAAGCACGTGAACGAGGCCGGCGGCGTATTCGGCCAGCCGGTGGAAATCGCGGAAGGCGACACCCTCAACCCCCAGGAGGAGGCGCGACGCCTGATTGAAGAGGAAGGCGTGCATGCCATCGTCGGACCCAACTCCAGCGCAGACTCGCTTCTGGTGATAGAGGTCGCGGCGCCTGCGGGGGTGCTGGTGATCAGCCCTTCGGCTTCTTCTCCGCTGCTCACCATCAACGAAGACCGCGACCTCTTTTTCCGCACAGTCCTCTCTGACGTCGCCCAGGGGCCGGCCCTGGCGCAGCTCACGCGCGAGCGGGGCTTCGACAACGTGGGCGTGATCTACCGCGACGACGCCTGGGGCCGGGGCCTGGTGGAGGCCTTCCAGGGAGCGTGGACCGGCAGCATCGTGGCGGTAAGCTCCCCGGCCGAGCTCCGCGAAAGCTACCTCGATCTCATCGAGGAGAGCGCCCGCGAGGGAGCCCAGGCCCTCGTCCTGATCACCTTCTGGCCCGAGGCCGAGATCATCCTCCGGGAGGCGCTCGAGAGCGGCCTCTACGACCATTTCCTCTTCGGCGACGCCCTGAGGCGGGCCGAACTCGCGGAGGCCGTGGGCGGCGGAAGGCTGGCCGGCATGTACGGCACCGTCAGCGGTCCCTCCCACGAGAACCCGTCCACCGTCATCTGGGATGAGGCCTTCCGCGACGAGTACGGGAGGGGCACGGAGGCAACCTACGTGAAGGAGTCCTACGACGCCGCCATCGCCGTCGCCCTCGCGGCGGAGGCGGCGGGCTCCGCGGAAGGGACGGCCATCCGCGATGCGCTGCGCGGCATCGGTTCGGCTCCCGGCGAGCAGGTCCGGCCCGGGATGGAGGGCGTAACCCGCGCCCTGAGCATCATCCGGGACGGAGGCGAGGTGGACTACGAGGGAGCCTCCGTCTCGATGGACTGGGACGAATACGGCGACCTTCGGCGAGGCTACATCGGCATCTGGCGCTTCACGGCGGACGGCGAGATCGAAGACGTGAACGTCATCGCCTACGAGCGCTGACGGGAGGAGTTGGACCATGCGAATAGGGATTTCGATGACGACGGCGCTGCGGGCGCCGGATGCACGGACGGGCGGAAGGTGGCTCGTCGAGCGGGCGGCGGCGGCGCGCGAGGCGGGGCTCGACAGCCTCTTCGTGGGGGACCACCACAGCACCGCCCCGATGACCTACTACCAGAACGTGCCGGTGCTCGGGCGGGTGCTGGCGGAGTGGAACGACCGGCCGGCGGGGGCCCTCTTCCTGCTGCCGCTCTGGCACCCGGTGCTGCTGGCCGAGCAGATCGGGACGCTGGCGGCGCTGCACACGGGGCCTTTCGTGATGCAGTGCGCCATCGGGCCGGACGACAACCAGTTCCCGGCGTTCGGCGTGAACGTGAAGCACCGACCCTCACGCTTCGAGGAGTCGCTCGACGTCATGCGGCGGCTGTGGGCGGGCGAGACCGTGAGCTCGGAGGGGCGCTGGCAGATCAAGGACGCGCGTATCAGCCCCGTGCCGCCGGACGGGGTGGAGGTGTGGATCGGGGCGGTCGCGCGGCGCGCCATCGACCGGGCGGCGCGCCTCGGCGACGGTTGGCTGGCCTCGCCGGGGCTGACGGCGAAGCAGGCAGCAGCGCAGTCGGCGGAATACCACGAGCGGCGCCAGATCCACGGGCATGCGGAGACGGGTCCGGTCGCCATCAGGCGCGACATCTACGTCGGCGAGAGCGACGAGGAAGCGCAGGAGACGGCGCGTGCGGTCGTCGAGTCGGGCTACCGGGGCTTCGACAACGAGGCGCTGGCGATCGGGAGTCCGGAGACGGTCGCGGGCCAGTTCCGGGAGCTGGAGGAGTCGGGGTACACGGACGTGATCGTGCGCAACCTGATGCCGACGCAGGAGCACGCGGTGGCGTCGATCCGGCGACTGGCGGAGGTTCGCGCGAGCCTGGCGTAGGCGCGCCCCGCGCCCCTTCTTCGCTACTGGCCCGCGGGGGCGGGATCGCGTAGCGTGCGCGGGCACTCTGAACGCACGGAAGAGAGACCGATGACCATCCACACCGGCAAGCCTGTCATGCACCACCTCGGGTTCGTCGTGAAAGACGCCGACGAGATGGCGAACACGTACACGAACCTGCTGGGCGCCGAGTTCCGCCTGATGCCGCCCTACATGGTCCACTCCATGGCGGGCGAAGAGGCCGAGCTGCGCGTCTACTACGGCGCAATTGCCGGCAGCATCGCCGAGATCATCCAGCCGGTGCGGGGCGACACGCCCCACCAGCAGTGGCTCGACGAGCGGGGCGAGGGCGTGCAGCACCTCGGCCTGTACGTGCCCGACGTGGTCGAGGCGACGAAGGACCTGCTCGAGAAGGGCGGCGAGATTCGCTGGGTCTACCCGAACGCGGGCGTCGTCCAGCTGAACTTCGACAGCTCGCTCGACGAGATCATGGGCGAGACGCTTCCCGGGAGCCTGACGTACCTGCACGCAGCGGGCGGCGGGCCCATCCTCGAGCTGCTCGGGCCCCCGATCCACCAGGGCGTGGTCGGCGGGGCGGTCGCCGGCCTCAACGACTACTGGGAGACGACCTTCCCGCCCGTGGAGCCACTCCAGCAGGGGTAGCTCCCGGACGAACGACTACTCCTCCGCCTCGCGCGGCTTGAACGTGTCCTGCGTGAGCGAAGCGATCTCGGCTTCGACGATGTCGGCGTGCTCGCGGAACGCCTTGGCGGCGTCCGTGAGGGCGGCGTTGTAGAGGTCGGGGCCGGCGAGGTCGAGTACGAAATCGAGAAGGAAACCGGCGGCGAGCTCACCCACATCCTCGTCGCGCTCCTTGAGCAGCCACGCCTGGAGCTCGCGCACCATGGCGCGGCGACGGCGGGCGTCGATGCGTTCCGACAGTCCACGACCCTTGTCCGCCATGGAGACCCCCTCACGCAAGGGTAACGGCCTTCCCACCAAGCGCCGAATACGCTGGCTATACTCGATGGAGATGCGTTCCCTGAAGACGGCTCGGCGCGCCTTCCTGCTCATCCTGATCGCGGTCGGGATCGGCGTGGCCTGCGGCAGCGACGACGTCGAGCAGGGCGCCATCCACCTGCTGGAGATCGATGGCGGCATCGGCCCGATCACCGAGCGCTACATCGACCGGGGGATCGGCAAGGCCGAGGACGAGGGCGCGCGGCTGATCGTGATCCAGCTGGACACGCCGGGAGGGTTCAGCTCGTCGATGCGCGAGATCGTGCAGCGCATCGAGGCGTCGAACGTGCCTGTCGTCGTGTACGTGTCGCCCTACGGGGCGCGGGCGGCGAGCTCGGGGACGTTCATCACGATGGCGGCGCACGTGGCCGTGATGGCGCCGAACACGTCGATCGGCGCGGCCTCGGCCATCAACGCCGACGGGAGCGACATCGAAGGGACGCTCGGCAAGAAGATCGAGAACGACGCCGTCGCCTTCATCCGCGGCATCGCGGAACTGCGCGGCCGCAACGCCGACTGGGCCGAGGAAGCGGTGCGGGAAGCGGTCGCGGCCACCCAGACCGAGGCGGTCGAACTGAACGTGGTCGACTTCGTGGCCAGCAACCTCGACGAGATCCTGCACCGCATCGATGGCACAACCCTGGAGCTGAAGCCGGGGCTGCTGGTGACGCTCAGCGGGCTGCCCGAGGCGCAGCGCGTGAACACGAGCATGACGGTCTGGGAACGGATGCTGGAGCACCTCGCCAACCCGACGCTCGCGACGATCCTGATCTCCCTGGGGATGATCGGGCTCTTCATCGAGCTCACGAATCCGGGCGTGATCTTCCCGGGCGTTGCCGGCGTGATCGCGATCGCGATCGGCTTCCTGGCGCTGGGCGTGCTGCCGGTCGATACGATCGGCCTGGTCCTGATCGGGATTGCGCTCCTCTTCTTCGCGCTGGAGTTGTTCGTGCCGTCGGGAGGCATCCTCGCCGGGGGCGGGCTGGTGGCGCTCGTGCTGGGGGCGATCATCGCCTTCCGGGACACGCCCACGGAGTTCCAGCCGAACCGCATCGTGGTCGGCATCCTGGGGTTCCTGCTCGTGGTCGTGTTCGTCTCGATGGCGATTGGACTGGCGCGGATGCGGAAGATGCGTTCGGAAACCGGAGCGGAGGCGCTTGTCGGTAGAATGGCGATCGCACGCACGCCGCTTACACCGGACGGCACAGTCTTTATCCAGGGCGAGCGCTGGCAGGCGGAGCTGGAAGACGGCTCCGCGGCAGAGGGTGAAGAGGTGCGCGTGGTGAGCGCGCACGGACTGAGGCTCACGGTACGGAAGGAGAACGACCCATGACCGAACAGCTACCACAACCCGAAGAATTCGAGCAGGAGCCGCCGAGCAGCTTCCTGGCGACGATCATCCGCGTCTTCCTGCTGGGCTTGAGCGCGATCCTGTTGGTCCCGCTTCTGCCCTTCCAGGTCCGCGTGGTGGCGGAGTACGAGCGAGGCGTCATCTTCCGGCTCGGGCGCCTGCAGGGGGCCAAGGGCCCCGGGCTGTTCGTGCTGCTGCCGTTCATCGACCGGATGGTGAAGGTGGACCTGCGCACGATCACGCTGGACGTGCCCTCGCAGGACGCGATCACGCGGGACAACGTGACGGTGCGGGTAAACGCAGTCGTCTATTTCCGCGTGGTCGAGCCGACGATGGCGGTCGTCCGCATCCTCGACTTCGTCCGCGCAACCTCGCAGATCTCGCAGACAACCCTCCGCTCGGTCATGGGGCAGACGGACCTCGACGGCTTGCTCTCGCAGCGCGAGGAGGTCAACCAGCAGCTTCAGTCGATCATCGACGAGGAAACGGAGCCGTGGGGCATCAAGGTCAGCACGGTCGAGGTGAAGGACGTGGAGCTGCCGGAGCAGATGCGGCGCGCCATGGCCGCGCAGGCCGAGGCCGAGCGCGACCGGCGAGCGAAGATCATCGCTGCCGACGGCGAGTTCCAAGCCAGCGAGCGGCTGCGTGAAGCAGCCGACGTCATGGCGGAGCAGCCGATCACGCTGCAGCTGCGTTACCTGCAGACGCTCGGCGAGATCTCCGTGGAGAACAACTCGACGATCGTGTTCCCGCTGCCGATGGACCTCATCCGCATGTTCATCGACGACGACGACGACGAGGAGGAGTAGCCAGCGGCGTCACCCTCCAGGACGGACGGAGACATCGGCGGCGAGCACCGTGAGGCGCTCGCCGCCGTCGCGTTCGACGATGAGCGCGCCGTCGGGTGCAATGTCGACGGCGCGCGCTTCGTAGGCGCCCTCCGACTCCTCGACCGTGATCAGGCGGCCAAGCACGAGGCTGACCGCGCGGTACGCATCGACGAGATCGGTCTCTCGAGCGTCCATGGTGGCCTCAAGCTGGTCGCAGATGCGGGCCAGGAGCGACTCGCGGACGACTTCGCGGCCGAGCTCTCGGGAGAGGCTGGTGGCGGTATCGCGCAGGGCGGGGTCGGAGGTGGGGTCGGCGTTCACGTTGATGCCGATGCCGGCGTAGGCGGTGAGTCCGCCGGGACCGGTCTCGCCGTCGATGAGCATGCCGCACAGCTTTCGCTCGCCGACCCAGATGTCGTTAGGCCACTTGATGCGCGCATCGACACCCTCGTGGGCGCAGGCGCGGCAGACGGCGAGGGGAACGGCAAGGGGGAGGCGGCCGTACACCTCGCGGGAGGGGCGCAGGATGAGGGTGAAGTAGAGGCTGCCGCCGGGCGGGCTGAAGAAGCCCCGGCCCCGGCGCCCGCGGCCGGCCGTCTGGGCCTCGGCGAGGACAAGCGTCCCGTGGGGCGCGCCCTCGGCGGCAGCGGTGCGGGCGAGGTCCATGGTGGAGGGGGTTTCGAGGACGTAGCGGAAGTCGCGGCCCAGTTCGGCGGTGTGCAGAGCCGCGGCGAAGCGATCAGCGTCGAAAGCGGGGGAGTCGGGCATGGCCGGCGGGAATCCGGGAATGAAAAAGGGGCCTGGCGGCAATCGCACCGCTCAGGCCCCGTTCGTAGCTCAACGCTTGTTCTAGGAGGAGGTCACCTCCTGCGCTAGATGGGGTTGGCTACTACTACTATGGTCGTCCATGCGCATCACCTCCTTCCTTGCCACTAACGATAAACGTCCGCCCACGCGATGGCTAGAGGTGGAGGTTCGGGAGGTCCGCGCTTCCGCGTGTCGGGGAGCACCGGTATTCTGAGCGGGCGCGCGGCGCCTGGCGCTCTGCGTCAAATCTATGCGTCGCGCAGAAAGGGGCGGACCTTGGTCACGCCCGTCACGATGAAACAGCTCCTCGAAGCCGGTGTGCACTTCGGCCACCAGACACGTCGCTGGAACCCAAAGATGCAGCACTTCATCTTCACGGAGCGCAACGGCATCCACATCATCGACCTGCAACAGACGGTTACGCGGCTGGACGAAGCGATCGACTTCGTGCGCGAGGTCGTGGCCGGGGGCAACGACGTGCTCATCATCGGCACGAAGAAGCAGGCCCGCGAAACGGTCGAGCAGGAGGCGCAGCGCGCCGGCCTGCCCTACGTGAACAACCGTTGGCTGGGCGGCACGCTCACCAACTTCCGGACAATCCAGGCCCGCATCCGCCACATGCGCGACCTCGAGGAGCGCACCGAACGCGGCGAGTTCGCGCGGCGCGCCAAGAAAGAGCAGCTCGACATCGCCAACGAGATCGAGCGGCTGAACCGCTACTTCGGCGGCATCAAGTACCTTGACCGGCTTCCCGGAGCCGTCTTCGTCATCGACACGATGAAGGAGGCGATCGCGGTAGCCGAGTGCGATCGGCTGGGAATCCCGATCGTGTCGCTGGTCGACACGAACTGCGACCCGGATCCGATCGCCTACCCGATTCCGAGCAACGACGACGCCATCCGCGCGATCAAGCTCATCCTCGGCAAGATTGCCGACGGCGCGATCGAGGGCCGTGCGGCCCGCGAAGCAGGGGTCGGCGCGGAGGCGTACAGCGAGGAGATGGCGCAGCTTGCCGCCGCCCAGGAAACGGAGGCGGCTGAAGCCGAGGCGGAAGCGCCGGCAGCAGAAGAACCGGTCGCCGCGGCGGCCGCAACGGCATCAGAGGAGCAGACCACTGGCTAGCATCTCAACGGCGATGGTGAAGGAGCTGCGCGACGCGAGCGGCTCCGGGGTAATGGACGCAAAACGCGCCCTGGAAGAGGCCGGCGGCGACATGACGCAGGCGGCCGCCATCCTGCGCGAGCGGGGACTGGCGGCGGCGGCGAAGCGCGCCGAGCGCGAGACCGGCCAGGGGGTTGTCGACACCTACATCCACGCGGGCGGCCGCATCGGCGCGCTCGTGGAGGTGAACTGCGAGACGGACTTCGTCGCGAACACGGACGAGTTCCGGTCCCTCGTACACGAGATCGCGATGCAGGTGGCGGCGATGAATCCCGCCGTGGTTTCCGCGGACGACCGCGAGTCGGGGCTTGAAGGCGCCGACGAGGAGGTCGCGCTGTTGAGCCAGCCGTGGGTGAAGGACGCATCGAAGACGATCTCGGACCTGGTCCAGGACTCGATGGCAAAGACGGGGGAGAACATCCGCGTGCGACGTTTCGCACGCTTCGAACTCGGATCGTAAGAGGGGGAGCCGTGACCGACGCGTACCGGCGCGCGCTCGTAAAGCTCAGCGGTGAGGCCCTGATGGGCGACCGCGAGTTTGGCATCGATCCCGATACGATCACCGAACTCGCCGGACAGATCGCGCGCGCCTCCGCCAACGGGGTCGAGGTCGCGATCGTCGTGGGCGGCGGCAACTTCTGGCGGGGCCAGGCGGCGGCGGAGACCGGCATGGACCGCGCCACCGCCGACTACGCCGGGATGCTCAGCACCATGATGAACGCGCTCGCGCTGCAGGACGCGCTGGAGCACGCCGGCGCGGAGGTGCGGACGCAGACAGCGCTGCCGATGGCGCAGATCGCGGAGCCCTACATCCGGCGCCGGGCGATCCGGCACCTGGAGAAAGGGCGCGTGGTCGTGTTTGCGTCGGGGACGGGCAACCCGTTCATGACCACCGACACGGCGGCCGCCCTGCGGGCCATCGAGGTCGACTGCGAGACGCTGCTGATGGCGAAGAACGGGGTGGACGGCGTGTACGACGCCGACCCGGCGACCTCGCCGGATGCGACGCGGTTCGAGCGCTTGAGCCACCTCGAGGCGATCCAACGGCGCCTGCAGGTGATGGACAGCACCGCCTTGAGCCTCTGCATGGAGCACGAGCTCCCCATCGTCGTCTTCGACGTGCGGGCGAAAGACAGCATCTACCGGGCGCTCACCGGGGAGCGCATCGGCACGACCGTGAGCGCGGGAGCGCTCACCGAGCCCGCCCATCCGGGGTAGATCGAGAGCAGACGCATGGCGGACCCAGACGAAATCATGCTCGACGCGGAGATGCGCATGGACGGCGCCGTGGAGGCGTTCCATCGAGAGCTTGCCAGTGTGCGCACGGGCCGCGCCCACCCCAGCCTCATCGAGGGGCTGCAGGTGGAGCACTACGGGCAGACGCAGCCGCTCAACCAGCTCGGCACAATCAATGCGCCCGAGGCGCGGCTGCTGGCCGTGCAGGTGTGGGACGCCGGAGCCGTGCAATCGGTCGTGAAGGCGATCCAGACCTCCGACCTGGGCCTGAACCCGAACATCGACGGGCAGCTCATCCGCCTGCCCATTCCCCAGCTCACGGAGGAGCGCCGCCGCGAGTTCGTGCGGATGGTCCACCAGAAGGCGGAAGACGCGCGCGTCGCGGTTCGCAACGTGCGCCGGCACACGCACGACGACCTGCGCAAGGGCGAGCGTGACGGCGACATGACGCAGGACGACCTGCGCGACTACGAGAGCGACCTGCAGAAGCTGACCGACTCCCACACGGGGCTGATCGACGAGGCGATGAAGCGCAAGGAGGAGGAGCTGCTTGAGCTATAGGCTGGCGCAGCGCGCGGGGACCGACTCCCGGACCGACCCCGGCGGCGACCGCATCTCGTCGCTGACGGGCGGGCGCGTACCCGGCCACATCGCGATCATCATGGACGGCAACGGGCGCTGGGCCACGGAGCGCGGCCTGCCGCGCGCGGCCGGACACCGGGCGGGGGCGGAGAACATCCGGCGGGTGATCGAGCGTTTCGCCGAGCACGATGTGCGCTACGTCACCCTGTTCGCCTTCTCGACCGAGAACTGGAACCGGCCGGCAAGCGAAGTGTCGGTGATTTTCCAGCTAATCGACCGCTTTCTGCAGCGGGAGCTGGACAACATGCAGCGCGATAACGTGCGCATCCGCCACTTCGGCCACCTGGAGCAGCTCCCGGCGGCGCTGGCCGTGCGGGTCAAGGAGGCGGTAGCGGTCACCCGCGGGAACGATGGGCTGATGCTGAACATCTGCCTGAGCTACGGCAGCCGGGACGAGATCGTGACCGCTATCCAGCGGATCGCCGAGGAGGGCATTCCCGCCGAGGAGATCGACGAAGCGACGGTGTCATCGCACCTGCTCACCGGCGGCCTCCCGGACCCCGACCTCGTCATTCGGACGGCAGGCGAGCAGCGCATCTCGAACTTTCTGCTCTGGCAGAACGCGTACGCGGAGCTCTACTTCACGTCCGCCTACTGGCCGGACTTCGGTCGGGAAGACGTGGACCTCGCCCTTGCCGAGTACGGCCGCCGCAAGCGGAAGTTCGGCAAGCTGTTGCCGGAAGACCTCGACGCGTTCGAGGACGCCTAGTGCGAATCCCCCGCAATCTCGCTCTTCGCCTGGCGACGGCGGCCGTGGGCGTGCCCCTGCTGCTGCTGGTGGTCTGGGCCGGCGGCTGGCCGTTCGCCATCGTGGCGGGATTGATCACGCTGGGCGGCACGATCGAGTTCGCGCACGCCTGGCTCATGCCGACGCGGCCCTACCGCGAGGTGGCGCGGCTCGGGCCGGGATTGCTTGCCCCGGCCGTCGTGGTCGCTGGCGTGCACGCCGACCAGCGCTTCCTCATCGCCGGAGCGCTGCTGGCTGCGCTCTTCCTCGCGGCGGGCTATTCCCGCTCCAACCTCTTCGGACCGCGCAAGCCGCTCCGAGTCGCGGGCTGGGCGATCATCTACCCGGGCATCATCTTCTCGACGATCGTGCTGACGCGGGATCTCGATCAGGGCCGCGACTGGGTGTTGCTGACCGTGCTGACGACATTCACAACCGACACGGGCGCCTACTTCACCGGATCCCTCCTCGGAAGGCACAAGCTCTGGCCCGCCATCAGCCCGAACAAGACGTGGGAGGGGGCGATTGGTGGCCTGGGCGCAGCGCTTCTCGCAGTCTGGGTGCTTTCGTCGTGGTTCGACCTCGACCTGGGCATCGCGGCGGTCGTGGGGCTGGGGCTAGGGCTGGGAGTGGCGGCGCAGGCAGGCGACCTGTCCGAGAGCTGGATGAAGCGGAAGGCCGACATCAAGGACTCGTCCGGGCTGCTCCCGGGACACGGGGGCCTGCTGGACCGGCTCGACTCGATCGTGGGTGTGACGCCGGTGGTCTACCTCGTCGCGAACTTCACCTGACCGAAACGCGCCGACCTGCCCGTTCCGGACGCTCGCCTAAGATAGGACCAATGGCTCCCGAGACGCCGTTCGAACCCCGGCACCGCCAGGTCGTGGCGAACGGATTGCGCATGCATTACGTCGAGTGTGGCGAGGGCGAGCCGGTCGTGTTCCTGCACGGCTTCCCCGAGTGCTGGTACTCGTGGCGGAAGCAGCTGCCGGCGCTGGCGCCGAACTACCACGTGATCGCCCCCGACCTGCGGGGCTACCACGAGACGGAGGCGCGACCTCCCTACGACACGGAGACGCTCCAGCAGGACGTCCTCGCGCTCATCGAGGCGCTGGGCGAAAGCAGTGCGCACATCGTGGGGCACGACTGGGGCGGGGCGATCGCCTGGCAGCTGGCCATGAATCACCCGGAAGCCGTCCGCTCGCTCGCGATCCTGAACATCCCGCACCCGGCGCTCTTCCGCGAGGGTCTGCGGAGCATCGCGCAGCTGCGGCGGAGCTGGTACATCGCCTTCTTCCAGCTACCCTGGCTGCCGGAGCAGATGCTGGCCTTCGATGGCTACCGGCGACTGGCACGCTCGGTCTGCGGGGGAATCCCGCCAGGCGAGGAACGGCGCGCGGACCTGGCGTTCTACCGAAAGAGCTGGCGAGAGCACGGCCTCACGGGCGGGATCAACTGGTACCGCGCCCTCCTTCGCAATCCGCAGTCCCTCCCCGATCCGGTGCCCATCATCGGGGCGCCGACGACGATGATCTGGGGCGAAGAGGACTTCGCCCTCGGCAAGGAGTTGACGGTCGGGACGGAGCGGTTCGTGCACGACCTGGACCTGCACTACGTCCCCGGGGCCGGGCACTTCGTGCAGCAGGAAGCGCCGGAGCGGGTCAACGAGTTGTTGCTGGCGCACCTGGAGCGGGCGGGGAGCCGGTCGAATGGCTGAGCAAGGCCCCGCGCGCACCCTGCGCAAGCCAACCATCACGGACTTCGTGGCCGAAGGGGAGGAGACGCCGATCCTGCTGCGGCCGCGCGTGCTGGCGGGCATCGCGGTGGTGTTCCTCGCGCTGGTAGCGGCCTACTTCATCCTCGCCGACGTCTTCGACATCTCGCTGCAGTTCGACCCGGAGCCCCTGCAGGACTGGGTGGAGCAATGGGGCGTGTGGGGCCCGATCGCGTTCATGGCCGTGATGGCCTTCTCGGTGCTCTTCGCGCCCGTCCCGAACGCGCCAATCTTCATCGCCGCGGGACTCGTCTGGGGGCCGGTGCTGGGGACCGTCTACTCGATGATCGGAATGATGTGGGGCTCGGCCATGGCGTTCTGGGTGGCGCGCTGGCTGGGCCGGCGCCACCTGCCGAAGCTGGTGGGGAGCAAGGCGGCGGCCAACATGGATTCCCTCTCCATTCGCATGGGGGGCCGGCTCATCTTCTGGGCGCGCATGCTGCCGGTCGTGAACTTCGACTGGATCAGCTTCCTCGCGGGCCTGACTGCGATGCGCTTCTGGCGATTCTTCTTCTTCAGCTTCCTGGGCATGCTCACACCGACAACCGTGGGCGTGGTCGCAGGCGACAGCCTCGGGCGCGACCTGCGCATCACACTGGTCATCGTGGCGGTCTGGGTTGCGGCCATCATCCTGAGCGGGCTCTACCTCTGGTGGAGACGGCGGCAGGCGCGAATGCAGGCGCCTCCCCCTCCCGCGAAACCGTTGGCGGAGGGGCAATCGGGGCCGTAAGCGAGCGGCCTACTGGAACCGGTGGGGGAGCGGTTCGACGCGGGGCGGGAGCGCGATCTCGTGGTCGAGCCAGATACCGATGTTCTCGCCAGTGCGGCCGTCGGGGCCCTCCTCCAGAAGTTCGACGAGCAGGCCGGCGATCTGTTCGGGACGCATCCAGCGGTCGAGGAGCTCCTGCGGCGGGGTCATACCGAGGGCGCCCCGGATCATCTCCGAGTCGGTCGCGTCCATGCAGAGGGCGTTCACGCGGACGCCGTGGGACTCGAGCACGCGCGACCACGCCTGCGTGAAGCCGTTGATGCCCCACTTGGAAGCGTCGTACACGTCCATGCGGGTACCGCCTCCGGTGTTGTAGCCAGGTGGCGGACAGATGTGGTCGGTGGCGATGTTGACGATGTTGCCGCCGCCCATCTCGGCCATGTGGGGAGCGATGGCGCGCCCGCAGAGGAATACGCCCCTGAGGTTGGTCGCGACGAGGGCCTCGAAGTCGTCGATGGCCTTCTCCCAGGGGTCGAGGGGGGAGGTGGCGCGCCACGTGCCTGCGTTGCTGACCATGGTGTGGATGCGCCCGAAGCGCTCGATGGCGGCGTCAACAAAGGCGCGGACGGCTACGGGATCGCTGACGTCGGCCTCGGCGGCCATGACGCTAGCGCCGTCCGCCTCGAGTTCGGCAGCGAGATCGTGGACGGCGGAGTCGATGTCACAAAGGGCGAGGGAGACGCCCTCGCCCGCGAGAACGCGGGCAATGCCGTTGCCGATCCCGTGGGCGGCGCCCGTGACGATCGCGGCCGTGCCTTCGAGGTTGCTCACGAGGTGCTCACGGGCTCGATGGGCCGGTAGAAGGCGTTCCCGGCCTCGGTCCACTCATTCACGATCTTCATGAAGTCCTCGCCCATGGGGTCGAGGCCGCGGATGAGCATGGTGCCCCGCCGGATGGTGAAGTCGTGGGGCGCGAGCTCGCCGGCGCGCACGTAGTGGGGCTCGGCGTCCTCAGCGTGACCCCGCTGGGAGAGCCACCAGGCGAGCGTGAATTCGGCGCGCGCCTCCTGCTCGGCCGCGGTCGGGAGGGTCTGCACCGCTCGCGCCTCCTCCGGAGTCATGGCGGGGCCCTCGCCCCGCACCCACGCTCGCAGTCGCTCGAGGTGCGCCTCGGAGTCGATACCCGTCATCTCCTTGAAGTCGTTGGAGCCAAAGGCGACGTCGTTGGGACGCGCGATGCGGCCTTCCTCGTCGATCCAGAGGATCGTCGGCACATTGATCATCCCGTAGAGGTCGGGCACAAGGTGCTCGGTATCGATGAGGCTGGGGTGCTCGGCGTTGGCGGCCTCGATCCAGGGGCGGGCATCATCAGGCGAGCGCTCGATGGCGATCGTGATGACGGTGAAGCCTTGGTCCTTGAGCTCCTCGTAGACGGACTGCCAGACCGGCAGGTCATTGCGGCAGCCTCACCAGGAGGCGTAGGCGACAAGGAGGACCTTCTTGCCGCGCTGGTCGCTGAGTGCGTGCAGGTTGCCGTCGAGGTCGGGGAGGATGAAGTCGGGGGCCTGCAGCGAGGCAAGGGCCTCCCCGCGGTCATGGTGGGAGGCGCCGAGGGAGGCGACGGCGTGCTTCCCGTCGATGACCAAGGGGCGCTGGAGGGCATCGGCGAACACGCGGAGGTCGAGGCCGCCATCGCCGACGAGTGCGTCCTGATCGACAGGCACGCACATCGGGCCCTGGCAGAGCCCTTCGGGCTGCAACTCCCAACCGAGCGTCGCTTCGAGGTCCTCCGGGGAGATGGCCGGGCGGGCGGGGTCGGCGACAGCGACTTCGTCGCTACGGCCGCCGTGCAGCAGGGTCAGGGTGGCAGGCATGGAAGAACGCTCCCGGGAGTGGCAGGTGGAGCGGATTCTACGGGGCGTGTGAAGGGGGCGCGTGTGCCCGGCGGCTACGCGGGGCTGTCCTCGATCCGGCGGTACAGGGGCGTGCGCGTCAAAGCGCTCTTGATCGCGATCTTCAGGAAGGCGAAGCCCATGGGGTTGAGGCCGCGGGTGCGCATCGAGCCGCGCCTGATGGTGATGTCGTGCGGGGCGAGTTCGCCAGACCGCACGTAGTGGCGCTCGGCGTCTTCGTCGTGACCTTCGCGGGAAAGCCACCACGCAAGCGTGAACTCGGCGCGCGCTTCCTGCTCGGCCGCGGTCGGGAGATCCTGGTGCTTACGGACCTCGGAAGGTGTCAGGGCGGGGGCGTCGCCGCGCACCCAGGCGCGCAGGCGCCTGAGGTGGCGCTTTGAGTCGAGGCCCGTCAGCAGCTTGAACCTGTTGGAAGCGAAGGAAGCGTCGTTGGGGCGGGCGATGCGGCCTTCCTCGTCGATCCAGACAACGGTGGGAACGTTGATCATTCCGTAGAGGTCGGGCACAAGGTGCTCGATGTCGATGAGGCTGGGGTGCTGGGGCCTCGCTTTCTCGATCCAGGGCCGGGCGTCTTCAGGCGACCGCTCGATGCCGACCGTGATGACGGTAAAGCCGTCGTCCGCAAGCTCCTCGTACAGGGACTGCCAGACCGGCAGATCGTAGCGGCAGCCTCACCAGGAGGCGTAGGCGACGAGCAGCACTTTCTTGCCGCGCTCGTCGCTGAGGGAGTGGAGATTGCCACCGAGGTCGGGGAGGGTGAAGTCAGGAGCATCGAGGGAGGCAAGGGTATCGCCCCGGTCGTGGTGCGAGGCGCCGAGGGAGGCGACGGCGTGCTTCTCTTCGGTGACGAATGGGCGCTGGAGGGCGTCGGCCAGCACGCGGAGGTCGAGGCCTTCCTCACCAACGAGGTCGTCCTGATCGACGGGAACGCACATGTAGCCCTGGCAGAGACCTTCGGGCTTCAGCTCCCAGCCGAGCAGGCTCTCGAGCTGCTCCGGAGAGATGGTGGGGCGGGCTAAGTCGGCGACAGCGATTTCGTCTACGCGGCCATCGTGCAGGAGGGTCAACGTCTTAGGCATGAGCAATAACTCCAAAGACAGCGGCCAAGCCAAATTCTACGGGGCGGCAACCGGGTGCGGTGTAAGCGAAACATGGCGGAGAGGGTGGGATTCGAACCCACGGTGGGTATCAGCCACGCCCGTTTTCAAGACGGGTCCCTTCAGCCACTCGGGCACCTCTCCTCGTTCGATTGTAGTGCGGGGCGGGCGAAGCCGGAGTTAGCAGTCACCATCGGCGAGTGCTAAACTGCCGGGGTCAGACTTCCGCTCAGCCTGGACGGAGCCGCGTGCCCACCTACGAGTACCAGTGCGACACCTGCAAGCGTCGATACGACCTGCGCGAGGGGTTCGACGCGCCGAGCAGCCACCCCTGCGAACGCTGCGACAACGGCACGGCCGTCCGCGTCCTGCACGCGCCGACGGTGGTGTTCAAGGGCAGCGGCTTCTACGTGAACGACAGCCGCAAGTCGGAGAAGAGCACGAGCTCCAGCGAGAAGACGATGAGCCTCCCGAGCGACGACTCGGGCAAGAGCGACAGCAAGAGCAAGAGCGCGAAGTCCAGCAGTTCCTCCTCGAAGGACTAGTTCCGCGTGCGCGCCCTCGTGCAGCGCGTGAGCCGTGCGAGCGTGCGCGTGGACGGCGAGGTCATGGGCGCCATCGAGAACGGCTTTCTCGTGCTGCTGGGCGTCACCCACGGCGACGACGAAGCGGTTGCGGATGCGCTCGCTCGCAAGGTCGCGGGGCTGCGCGTGTTCGAGGATGCGGCCGGCAAGATGAACCTGGACCTGGCGGCTGCGGGCGGGGCGGTGCTCTGCGTCAGCCAGTTCACGCTGTACGGAAACGTGCGGAAGGGGCGGAGGCCGTCGTTCACGGAAGCGGCGGAACCGGAGCGGGCGGCGGCGCTCTACGAGCGCTTCTGCGGGGCGGTCGAGGGCGAGGGGGTGCGGTGCGAGCGAGGACGCTTCGGCGCGCACATGGAGGTCGAGAGCGTGAACGACGGGCCTGTCACGCTGCTCATCGACAGCGCCGACCTGGAGCGCCCGCGCCGCGCTTGACCGGAGCGACGGGGCGGGGAGAGTAGGTCCATGACCGTATCGACGCGGATGAGTCGCTACTTCCTGAAGACGCTGCGGGAAGCGCCCGCCGAGGCGGAGCTGCCGAGCCACCGGCTGCTGCTGCGCGCGGGCCTCGTGATGCCGCTGGCGGCGGGGCTCTACTGCTTCACACCTCTGGGGTGGCGCGCGATGCGGCGGGTGGAGGAGCTGGTCCGGGAGGAGATGAACCGGGCCGGCGCGCAGGAGCTGCGGCTGCCCGCCCTGCAGCCGGTCGAGCTCTGGCAGCAATCCGGGCGCAACGAGATCTTCGGGGACGTGCTCTACCGCGTCTCGGACAGGCGGGAGCGGGACTTCGTGCTCGCGCCCACGCACGAGGAGGCCGTCAGCGCCCTGGCAGCCTCGCAGGTGCAGAGCTACCGCGATCTGCCCGTGACGCTTTATCAGTTCCAGCAGAAGTTCCGGGACGAGCCGCGTCCCCGCGGCGGGCTCATTCGGCTGCGGGAGTTCTGCATGAAGGACGCCTACAGCTTCGACCCCGACTGGGAGACGCTGGACGAGTCGTACCAGGCGATGTTCGACGCCTACGCGCGCATCTTCGCGCGGGCGGAAGTGCCGGCGGTGCCGGTCGAGGCGGACTCGGGCGCTATCGGGGGGAAGGACAGCCAGGAGTTCATCTACCTGAACGAGAACGGCGAGGACGAGGTGCTGCTGTGCTCGTCGTGCGGCTACGCCGCGAACGCCGAGAAGGCGACCTTCCGGGCGGAACCGCCGGTCGCGGCCGAGCCTGCGCCGGTCGAACGCGTGGACACGCCGGGGGTGGGGACGATCGCGAGCCTGGCCGCATTCCTCAACGTCGAGGAGCGGCAGACCGTGAAGGCCGTGTTCTACGCGGCCGACGGGGAGCCGGTGTTCGTCGCCATCCGGGGCGACCTCGAGGTGAACGAGACGAAACTGCGGAACCTGCTCAAGGCGGTCGAGCTCGAGCCCATGGACGATGCTGCCGTGGCGCGACACGGGCTCGTGGCGGGGTCTGCCTCACCCGTGGGGCTGGAGGGGATGAGGGTAGTGGCGGACACGAGCGCCACGGAGGCGGTGAACCTGGTCGGTGGGGCAAATGAACCGGACGCGCACCTGCTCAACCTGAATTACGGCCGCGACTGGACAGCGACCCTCGTCGGCGACATCGCCCTGGCGGAGGGGGGGCATCGCTGCCTCAGCTGCGAGGGCACGCTGGACGTGCGGTCGGGCATGGAGCTCGGGCACGTCTTCAAGCTGGGCTCGACCTACGCCGAGGCGCTCGACGTTCGCTACCTCGACGGCGAGGGCGAGCGGCACCACGCCGTGATGGGCTGCTACGGCATCGGGGTCGACCGCCTGCTGGCGGCGATTCTCGAGGCGAACCACGACGAGGACGGCATCATCTGGCCGGCGACACTGGCGCCGTTCGACGTGCATGTGGTGGTGCTCGGCGGGGACAAGCCGGAGGTGGAGGAGGCGCTGGGCGGGCTGGAGGCGGCGCTGGAGGCGGCTGGGCTGGAAGCGCTCGTGGACGACCGGGACGAGTCGCCGGGCGCGAAGTTCAAGGACGCGGACCTGCTGGGCATGCCTGTCCGCCTGACGGTGAGCCCGCGCGCCCTCGGGCAGGGCGGCATCGAACTCCAGGCCCGGGCCTCGGGCGAGCGTGAGGTCGTGCCGCTGGGGGAGGTCGTAGGGAGGATCCAGGAGCGGGGGGCGTAGGGCGAACCTCGGGGCCTGCCCTATCGGGAGCAGGGGAGCGTCACCGTCCCACCTTGCCCGTCAACCACCACAGCACGACGAAGAACACTCCCGCTAGCAGGGGGATCCCGACCAGCAGCAGCAGGTCCAAATCCCCAAAGTCTCGCATCGCGTAGTCAGGCATGCCGTCCGTCTCGACGCCTTATCTGGCCCTGGTACAAGAATCCTATCGCAGCCGCACAGGGCATTCGCTCCACCAACCCACAGACGCCGCTCCTTGCCCCTGCCGGGTGCGCTTCCTACGATGGCCTGCGGGCTGAGGTAGCTCAGTTGGTAGAGCACTGCGCTGAAAACGCAGGTGTCCCCAGTTCGATTCTGGGCCTCAGCACCACCCTCCCCCTCTGAAACGGCTTCCCACTACTTGGCCGCGGGCGTGAGCTCCGGCGAGCGGCGGCCGCGACGGTCCAGGTCCCCGAACTCGATTTCGGCTTCACGCGTGCTGGTGTCGATGCGGCGCAGGGCGGGACTCAGGGCGAGGAAGAGGACCGCGAAGACCACCATCAGCCCGGAGGCCAGCGCAACGACGATGGGCGCGCCAAACTCCTCGGCCAGCCAGCTGATGGGGAGCGTAGCGAGTGGCGTGAGCCCGAAGGACATCATGAGCAGGCTCATGACGCGGCCTCGCACAAAGTCGGGAATCAGGATCTGAATGGCGGTGTTGTTCAACACCATGAAGATGGTGACGAAAATGTCGGCGAGAAGGATGAGCGGGAGGGCGAGCAGAAACCAGGGGCTGAGAGAGAAGAGGATCAGCGTGGCCCCGAACGCAAGGATGCTGGCCATCATGAGGCGCAACCGTCTATGGGAGTCACCGCTCCAGGCCACGTAGACGGAGCCGACCAATCCACCGATTCCCGCAACGGCGTTCAGGATTCCAAGGCCTATCTCACCCTTCTCCCAAACGGTCTCGGCGAACACCACGAGGAGGGTCTGGAACGGCATCGCGAGCAGGGTCGGCACCAAACCAAGGAAGAGCAGCACACGAACGGGCGGGTGCCGCCAGACCCAGCGGAAGCCTTCCGCCATATCGCCAAACACCGTGCGGCGCTCTTCAACGTCGTCGGGGTAGGACGGGCGAACCCGGATCATTGAGGCGAGTCCGACGACGTAGAGGACGAGGGCAACAGCCCACGTGTTCGGCGTGCCTATCAGGGAGATGAGCACCCCTGCCGCCACGGGCCCGACGATGCGGGTGAAGTTCATTCCGCCCATCTGCAGGGCCATGGCGTTCCCAAGGCCCTGCCTGCCGACGACGTTCGCGATGATCGCCTGGCGGGCGGGCATCATGAAGGGGAAGAGGGCGCCGAGGATGCCAGTGAGCACAAGGAGCAGCGGGAACGTCAACTGGTCGGTAATGAGGAGGAAGTAGACGAGGCCCTCATCGAAGATCACGGCGATTTGCACGAAGAGGATGAGCTTGCGCCGGTCGATGCGATCCGCGACCGCGCCACCCAATGGAGAGATGACCAGCATGGGGATGGCGACGACGAAGTTCACGATTCCCAGGGCGAAGGCATCGTCGTTGGTGAGGTCGTAGGCAAGGACGGAGCGCACCAGGAACTGCGCCATCATGGCGAACATGAAGGCGATATTGCTGATGTAGAGCCAGCGGAACTGCTCGTATCGGAGCGAGGAGGTCAGCCGGTCCCAGGACGAGTTGTAGTGCGCCTCGACCACGTGGACGCCGGAACGGGACACGCGAGGGTCCTCCGCCACGATTCTAGCGGCTCGGCCTGGACCGTCGGCTGGGGGAACTTATGTCCAGGTGCCCTTCCAGTCGGGGTCGCGCTTCTCGGCGAAGGCCCGCGGTCCCTCTACGGAGTCTGGGGACTGGCGGCGCCGGCTCTCCCAGGTGAAGACGCTCTGGGCTGCGTCGGGCAGCGCCATCTCCAGACCACGCATGGCCGTCTCCTTCGTGGAACGCACGGAGAGGGGAGCGCAGCTGAGGATGTCGGCAACCCAGCGATCGACGGCTTCATCGAGCTCCTCGAGCGGGACGACCTCGTTCACGAGGCCGAGCTCGTAGGCGCGCTGGGCGGTCATGTGGCGACCCGTGAGCATGTGGCCCATGACAGCCTTGAGGGGGCCCTGGCGGGGCAGGCGGTGGACGCCGTTGGCCCCGGCGATGAGCCCGACCTTTGGCTCGGTGAGGCCGAAGCGGGCGTGTTCGGCGGCGACGACGATGTCGCAGGCGAGGGCCATTTCGAAGCCGCCGCCGAGGGCGTAGCCGTTCACGCGGGCGATGATCGGCTTGTAGAGGTTGAAGCGACTGGTGAGACCGCCGAAGCCGGTTCCGGGCCAACGCACGGTCGGGCGCTCGGAGGCGGGCAGCCGGGACATCTCAGCAGTGAACTTGAGGTCGTTGCCGGCGCTGAAGGCGCGGCCGCCCTCACCGGTGAAGACGGCCACCCAGAGGTCGTCGTCGTTGGCAAAGTCTTCCCAGACCTCGTGCAGCTCGAGGTTCGCGTAGACGTGGAGCGAGTTCATGACCTCGGGACGAGTGATGGTGATGTAGGCGACACGGTCCTTCTTCTCGTAGCTGCAGAACTCCACGTTGGCGACCTCCGGAGGTGTGGGTGGCACTCTACCGCCCGCCGGCCTACCGCGCCGCCGCATCTCGCTAGACTGGACCTCGTGTCGTTCATCATCGGGCTCGTGCTGCTGCCGTTCTTCGTGTGGTCGTGGATCAAGCACGACGCAGACGAGGACGCGGCGGCGGCGCTCTCGATCGCGGCCTGGATGGTGATCGGCGTGAGCGCGATGGCGGCGGCCTGGTACGCCTTCGGGTAGGGCGATGGTATGGCTGGCCCGCTCCCCGGACCCGCGAGAGAATGGGAGCCCATGCCCGCCGCGATTGACGATCTCGAGGCCGCGAGGCTGCGCATCTACGCGCTGCAGGACGGGGCGGTGCGCGCGCAGGCGCTCGCCTACTGCCTGCGCAGCGGCATCTTCGAGCGCCTGTCGAGCGGGCCATCGACACCGGATGACCTGGGGCTGGCGCCCCGGGTAGCGCCGGCGCTGCTCGCGTTCCTGACGAGCCAGGGGCTTGCCGAGTGCGACGAAGAAGGGCGCTTCCGTGCGACACCGGCAGCGGAAGCGTTCCTGGTACGGTCGAGCCCGCGATTCACGGGGGGACGGTCGCTGCTATTCCAGGGTTTCCACGAACAGATCGGACGGCTCGGGGACGCGCTCGGGAGCGGCAAACCGCTGGCGGACGCCGGGCAGGCGGACCTGTTCGGGGGCTTCGACGACGAGGATCGGCGCTGGTTCGCCGAAGGGATGCTCGCGAACGCGATCGCGGGGGCGGAGCACCTCCTGGGCGAGGTGGATTTCGGACCCTTCCGACGGCTACTGGATGTGGGCGGCAACAGCGGCGGCTACACGATCGCCCTGCTGGAGGCGCATCCATCGCTGGAGGCGACGATCTTCGACCTGCCGGCCACGCGCCCGCTCGCGGAGGAGCGGATCGCGGAGCACGGGCTCGCTGACCGCTGCCGCTTCGTCGCCGGGTCGTTCTTCGAGGACCCGTTGCCGCGGGGTCACGACATCCTCTTGCTGGCGAACATCCTGCACGACTGGGAGACGCCGGAGTGCCGGCGAATCCTGGCGGCGTGCCACGACGCAATCGAACCAGGGGGTACGATCGTGGTCGTGGAGCCGATGCTGGCCGAAGACCTCACCGGGCCCGACCACGCGTCCGTCAGCGGCCTGACGATGGCGATGCTGGGAGGAGAGAACCGCACGCAAACTCGTATCGGGGAGCTGCTGGAGGCGGCGGGGTTTGGCGGCGTGTGGCGCTCGGCCGTCGGAGAGCAGAACAGCATCGTGACGGCGCGAAAGGCGGGAGGGGGCGGCTCGTGCTGAAGGCGCCGATCTCGCCGTACGTGGTGGCCGGACGCATCCTTTCGATCATCGGGATGTCGTTCTTCACGGCCGCGGGCATTCTGTTCTGCATCGGAGGGTTCTGGTACTGGGGGCTGGGAGCGCTCATCGGCTTCATCCCCTTCTTCGCGCTCATCGTGGCGGTGGAGCGCTACTCGACCAAACACGGATTGATTGGCCCTGAGCCGGAACCGCCCTTCGACGACGAGTAGGGCAGGAGTCGCCCTCGCCGCGCTGGGCATCCTCGCGCTGGTGGCCGGGTGTTCGGGAGACCCGCAACTGCTCGCCGATCGCGCCTGCCGGGAGGAGCACCTGCCTGAGGGGCTCGAGCGCCTCACGTTCGGGAACCTTTCCCGCAGTGAGATGGGACGCGAGGTAGGGGTGGCGCCGCTGGAAGCGGCGGGCGTGGACGGGGGGTACTTCGCCTACTGGAAGGAGCGCCGTGACAGCCTGGAGGATGAGCCGCCGGTCGAGGTCGTGTGCCAGGTGGTCGCCTTTGGAGACCGCGGGGAAGCGTCGCGCTTCGTGGCGGGGCTGCCGGCGGACGCCGACTGGCTGAGCGTCACGGTCGCGGGAATCGCCCTGGCGGAGGGCACGGGCCTCACAGAGCTGGCGGCGCAGGGGGCGCGGGCGTTCCGGCTCGACGAACCGGACGGGCGGGTTCGCTACGCGGCGGTGGTGGCTCAAGATCGGTTCGTGCTGAGCGTGCACCTGGGCGGGCCGGAGGGGGAGACATCGGTGGAGGCGGCGGTGGAGATTCTCTCGGCGATGGGTCGCTAGACCACAAGCAGGATAGCGGGCACAGCCACGATGACGCCGAGGAAGGCGGCGAGGCGGCGGGGGCGGGCGGCGATCCAGCGCTCGCTGCGGAGGATGCCCGTCTGGTAGGGCTTGTACAGCACGGTCAGGACGATGCCTGCCACAACGGTGATCGAGGCGACCTGCGCGAGCACGACCGCGACGGCAGCCTCACCGCCAACGAGGACGCTGGCGGCGAGGGTATCGACGAAGGTCGCGATGTTGGCCCCGAGGACGTAGGGGATGATGTGCTCGCGACGGACGTACCCGCGCAGCGCGAGGGGCACGAGCACGGTCAGGGAGACGGCGACGCTGAGGGTCGTGAGCGTGATGATGACGCCCATCAGGAACATCAGGGGGCGGCGGTTGAGGACGTCGAGCCTTCGGCGGATGCCCTCGGCCTCCCCTTCGAGCTGGGGGAGGGCGCGTTCGAAGACGGCGAAGGCCAGGAGCAGCACACCGGCTCCGACAACGAACACGAGGAGGCCGGGCAGCAAGGAGTCGAGGGCATCGGAAACGGGGCCGAACGCAGCGTCGGTGCCCTGCAGGAGGGCATCGGGGGCTGAGGGTGTGGCGCCCTCGAACCAGCCGAGGTGCAGCGCCAGGAACCCGAGCGCGACCGCCGGGCCCTGCGTCGTGAAGGTGACGAGCATGGCGACAATGCCGATGGCGACGCCATCGCCGCTGCGGCGGCCGAAGCGGAAGGCGAGGAAGCCGACGGCCAACACGATGAAGGACGCGCCGAGCCGCGAGCCGGCGATGACGGCGAAGGCCTCGGTGGTGTGGAAGACGCCTTCGGCGAGGAGGGTGACGGCGATGGCGGCAACCGGGGAGCCGCTGAGGACGACGTAGGCGAAGAGCCACCCGAAGCCGAGGCTGTTGGCGACACCCTCGGCGTTGATGTCGGAGAGGAGGGGCGCCAGCGAGCCGGCGCCCGCGCGCGTGACCTCGAGGGCGAGCGCGAACAGCGCAAGGCCGGCGACGGCGCAGGCCACTCGCACGAGCATCGCGGGGCGCAACCAGCGAGGGGCGCGCGCGAAGGAACGCGCCCGCTGCATCACCTCAGCCGCCCCGGGCGCTCTCCATCAGCACGGCTGCGACCTCGGGACGCGTGAACTCGACGGGCAGATCCTCGCCATTGGCGAGCATCTCGCGCACCTTCGTTCCAGAGAGGAAGAGGCGCTCCTCGGACGTGGCCGGGCTCGTCTTCGTGGTCGCCATGGCGCCGCTGCGGAGGCACCAGAAGGCGTGTTCGAAGAAGAGCGGCTGGATGCCGAGGGCGTCGAGGTCGATGTCGTCGAAGATGCGCTGGGCGTCGTAGGTACCGTAGTAGTTGCCCACGCCGGCGTGGTCGCGCCCGACGATGAAGTGGGTGCAGCCGTAGTTCTTGCGCATGATGGCGTGGAAGATCGCCTCGCGCGGACCGGCGTAGCGCATGGCTGCGGGCAGCACCGAGAGCTGCACGCGGTCCTCAGGGAAGTAGCGATCGAGCAGCACCTCGTAGCACTGCATGCGCACATCGGCGGGGATGTCGTCGTCCTTCGTATCGCCCACGAGGGGGTGGATGAGGGCGCCGTCGACGCCCTCGAGCGCAACCTTGATGAGGTACTCGTGGGCCCGGTGAATCGGGTTGCGGGTCTGGAAGCCGACGACCGTGCGCCAGCCGCGCTCGGCAAAGGCGGCGCGGGTCTGGGCGGGGGTGAGGCGGTGGTCGGGGAAGTTGCCGTGGTCTGGAAGGCGCAGGGCCTTGACCTTGCCGCCCAGAACGAGGTCGCCGGAGGCATAGACGGCAGCGACACCGGGGTGGGCCTCGTCGGTGGTGCGGTAGACCTGCTCGGCCAGGCGGGTCTTGTCCCGCCGGTAGACCTCCTCGATGTCGATGACGCCGAGGGGAAACCCCTCGTCGTCGCGCAGGTCGGCGCGGACTCCGGGGGTCAGCTCGCCGCCGCGAGACTCGGGGACGGAGAGCGTGACCGGCATCGACCAGGGCAGGCCGTTCGCCAGCGTCATGTTCTCGACAACGGAGTGGTAGTCGGCCTCGCCCATGAAGCCCGTGAGGGGGCTGAAGCCGCCGTTGGCAAGGAGCTCGAAGTCGGCGAGATGGCGCGAATCGAGTTCGATGGTGGGCAGGGACGCGACCTCGCGGCCGATCTCTACGTGCTCCTCTTCATCGACGAGCAGGTCGACAAGGGTTCCGCCGTACGGTTCGCCAAGGTTGCTCATGACTGCGCCTTCCCGATGAGCCCGCGGGATTCGAGGTAGTCGAGGATCTGATCGAGGCTGCGCTCTTCGGAGTCGACTCCGGTTTCGCAGCGCACCTCGGGCTTGGGGGGCTCCTCGTAGGGGTCGTCGATGCCGGTGAAGCCCTTGATCTCGCCGGCGCGGGCCTTCGCGTAGAGGCCCTTCACGTCGCGCGCCTCGCACTGCGCGACCGTGGCGGCCGCGTGCACCTCGACAAAGACGGCGCCGTCGCCCTCGGTCATGGCGCGGTTCTCGTCCCGAATCTCCTGGTAGGGGGAGATGGCGGCGGTGATGACGCCGACGCCGTTGCGGGCAAGGAGGCTGGCGACGAAGCCGATGCGGCGGATGTTCGTGTCGCGATCCTCCTTGCTGAACCCGAGGCCCTTCGAGAGGTTGGTGCGCACGATGTCACCGTCGAGAATCTCGACGTTGCGACCGCGCTCACGCAGGACCGGGGCGAGCGCCTCGGCGAGGGTGCTCTTGCCGGAGCCCGAAAGCCCGGTGAACCAGATGACGAAGCCCTGATTGCTCATTGGCGATACTCCAAACGCATTGGTGTTACTCCCTGACTATCGTGGTGGCGCCTGCGAGGCGCCGGATGCGCATCAAGACGGCGGCCCGATGGCCGCCGTGCGGAGTTGGTGGACGCTGGCCGGCTCAGGTGTGCAGTCCGCACTCGTCCTTGTCGAAACCCTCCCAGCGCCCCTGCCGGCCCTGCTTGCCGGGCACGGTGCAGTTGAAGCAGCCAATGCTGACAAAACCGTGGTCGAGCAGCGGGTTGTAGGGAACGTCGTGCTGAGAGATGTAGTGCCAGGTGTCCTTCTCGGTCCAGCGAGCGAGCGGGTTGATCTTGATGAGGCCGAACTTCTGGTTCCAGGCGACGATGGGAACGTCGGAGCGGCCTTCGGACTGGTCGCGACGGAGGCCGGCGATCCAGGCCGTCTTGCCCGCGAGGGCGCGCTGGTTGGGCTCGACCTTGCGGAGGTCGCAGCAGAGGTCGGGGTCACGCATCCAGAGAGCGGAGCCGTACCGGGCAGCCTGCTCTTCATGGGTCAGCTTCGACTTGTAGACCTGGACGTTGCTGAGGTTGAGCGCCGCGGTGGCGCGCTCTCGGGTCTGGTGGGTCTCGTCGAAGAGGTAGTCGGTATCGAGAACGAAGACGTGGACGTTGGGCTTGAGCTGGGCGGTCATGTGGAGGATGGCCATGCCCGTAGGCCCACCGAAGCTGGCGCCAACGGAAAGACCATCGCCGAAGGTGTCGACGGCCCAGCGCACGATCTCCTCGGGACTCGCGTCCTCGAAGCGCTCATTGAGCGCGGCGATGGCGGTGTCGTCGAGGGTGGCGGTGAGGGACACGAGAAAGGGCTCCGCGTAAAGCTGAGTTCGTCGCTCAACAATATCAACAACGTGACTTGCCAGCAACGACTGGGCGCGTCCTACATGCTACAGTCGCTTCACATACTTCCAACCCGCGATGGCCGGGCCCGAAGGGCCTGCCGCGAAAGGACAGCTGTAGATGCGCGCAGTCGAGACTATCGTCCAGACCAACGCTCCCGGCAAGGTGCTGCCGATCCTGACCGAGGAGCTCGACGACTTTGAGACCGAAGCGACGCGCTTCCTGGCGGGCGGCTACGAGGAAGAGGCGGTTTTCCAGGGCTACCGGCTGAAGCAGGGTGTGTACGGCCAGCGCCAGCCAAACGTGCAGATGACGCGCGTGAAGCTCCCCTTCGGCGGGGTGACGCCGGACCAGATGGACGCCTTCGGGGAGCTGGCGGAGCGCTTCGCACCGCTGCGCAAGGGACACATCACCACCCGGCAGAACTTCCAGTTCCACCACATCCCCCTGGCGCGCATGCCGGACGGCTTGCGGCTGCTGGCGAGCGTCGGCCTCTCGACGCGCGAGGCCTGCGGCAACACCGTCCGCAACGTGACCGCAGACCCGTGGGCGGGCGTGACCGACGGCGAGCTGTTCGACGTGACGCCCTACGCGGGCGCGTTCGCGCGGTTCTGGCTGCGCAACCCGCTGACTCAGCTGCTGCCGCGCAAGTTCAAGGTCGCCTTCAGCGCCGACGACGCGGACGTGGCGATCACGGGCATCCACGACCTCGGCTTCATCCCGCGCATCGAGAACGGCGTGCAGGGGTTCAAGATGGTCTGCGGCGGCGGGCTCGCGATCATGCCGCGCGAGGCGATCGTCGTGCGCGAGTTCGTCTCGCTGGACGAATACCTGAAGGTGAGCGAAGCGGTTATCCGCATCTTCAACGCAGCGGACATGCTGCGGAAGAACCGGGCAATGGCCCGCATCAAGGTGCTCATCGACCGGATCGGGGCGGACCGCTTCCTCGAGATGGTGGACGACGAGCTGGCGCAGGACTGGGCGAAGCGCGACTTCAGCCCGGAGCGGCTGCTCTTCCTCGACAACGAGGAGGAGCGAGCGCCGGCGCGGCGCGACTCCTACGCGCAGCCCGGCGACGACGCGGCCGCGTTCACGCAGTTCGCCTCCGCGAACGTGAGGGCGCAGAAGCAGCAAGGCTTCAGCACCGTCGAGATCAAGATCACGCGCGGGGACCTGACGCCGGCGCAGTTCCACGGCATCGCCGACCTCATGCGGGAGTACTGCGGCGGCAACGCGCGCACCTCGGTGCAGCAGAACATGGTGCTGCGGTGGGTGCGGGACGAGAGCCTGTACGAGGTCTACTCGCGGCTGGTCGACCTGGGCCTGGCGGAGGCGGGCGCGGGGACGGTGACGGACGTGGTGAGCTGCCCCGGCACCGACAGCTGCAAGCTCGGCATCACGAGCTCGATGGGGCTGAACCGCGCCATCCAGGAGCGCGTGACGGACCTGGCCGTGGCCGATCCGCTGGTGGAGAAGCTCCACATCAAGATGAGCGGCTGCCCGAATAGCTGCGGTCAGCATCACCTCGGCAACATCGGCTTCCACGGCGCGGCCATGAAGGTCGACGGCCACCAGCTTCCCGCGTACCACGCCTTCATCGGCGGCGGCTACGAGGAGGGGAACGGCAAGGTGCGGGTCGGCACGCAGCTGAAGCTGCGGCTGCCGGCGAAGCGCACGCCCGACGCCGTACAGCGCTGGCTCGACCTGTACCAGCGCGAGCGCGAGGACGGCGAAGAGTTCAACGCTTACTTCGACCGCGTGGGCAAGGAGCCGTTCGAGCAGATCGTGCAGGACCTGACGATTCCGGGTGAGTTCTCGGACGACAACCGCGAGATGTTCATCGACTGGACGAAGTTCGAGCTCTACGTGCTGGAGCGCGGCGAGGGCGAGTGCGCCGTCTAGCGGCCTAGCTCCCGGGAGGCGCAAGCTCACCATGGAAGGGCTGGATTTCCGGCGACACCGTCGGCTGCGCAGCTCGCAGGCGATGCGCGGCCTCGTGCGAGAGACCGAGCTGACGCCGGCGCACCTGGTCGCGCCGCTGTTCGTCGAGGAGGGCCTCGACGGCCGCGCGCCCATCGAGGCGATGCCCGGGCAGTCGCGCCTGGGGCTCGCGGCGCTGGTGGAAGAGGCGGGGGAGCTGCGGGACGCGGGAGTGCCGGCGGTGCTGCTGTTCGGCATTCCCGCCGCCAAGGACGAGCGCGGCTCGGGCGCCTACGACGACCGCGGTGTCGTGCAGGAGGCGATCCGGAGGCTGAAGGATGCCGTCCCGGAGATGCTGGTGATCGGCGACGTGTGCCTGTGCGAGTACACGAGCCACGGGCACTGCGGGCTGCTGACGGACGAGGGCGAGGTCGACAACGACGCGAGCCTGCCGCTGCTGGCGGACATGGCCGTGAGCCTGGCGGACGCGGGCTGCGACATCGTGGCCCCGAGCGACATGATGGACGGGCGCGTAGCGGCCGTCCGCGAGGCGCTCGACGGTTCGGGGTTGAGTGACGCGGCCATCCTCTCCTACGCGGCGAAGTTCTCGAGCGCGTTCTACGGGCCCTTCCGCGAGGCGGCGGACAGCGCGCCGGCCTTCGGCGACCGGCGGGGATACCAGATGGATCCGGCGAACGCGCGCATGGCGCGGGACGAGGCCCTTACGGACATTGAGGAGGGGGCGGACATGGTGATGGTGAAGCCGGCGCTCCCGTACCTGGACGTGCTGCGCTCGGTGCGGGAGGCGGTGGATGTGCCCGTGGCGGCCTACAACGTGAGCGGGGAATACAGCATGTTGAAGGCGGCGGCGGCGAACGGCTGGATCGAGGAGGAGCGGGCCATCGACGAGGCACTGACGTCGATCCGGCGGGCGGGGGCGGACATCATCATCACGTACCACGCCAAGGAGTGGGCGCGGAGCCGCTGACCGGTCCGGGCGACGTTCAGTCGGCGTCGGTAGCGGCGACGGCGCCGCTCTCGATGGCATCCTCGATGGCGTCGCGCGAGAGGCCGGCCCAGGAGAGGATGTCGCGGGTTTCGGAGCGGAAGGGAGCGGGGGTGGGCGCGGGAGCGAAGCCGCCCTCATCGAGCTTGAGAGCGCTCCCGAGCGCGGTGAAGGGGCCTGCCTCGGGGTGGTCACGGTGGATGAAGAGGTCGTTGGCGGCGGCCTGCTCGTTGTCGATAAGCTCGGTGGGGAAGCGGACGCGGGAGACGGGGATGCCGGCCTCGCGCAGGCGTCCTTCCCAGTGGTCGGTCGTCTCGGAGGCGAAGAGCGCCTCGATCTGGTCCCGCAGGTCGGTATCGAGGGCGTGGCGCTCCTCCTGGGGGAGGTTGGGGTCGAGGGCGGGGTCGTGGAGCCCGACCACGTCCATGAGCCGGCGGCGCAGTCCCACGCTGGGACAGGCGATGGCGATGGCCGAGTCCTTCGTGGTGAAGGTGCGGTAGTAGATGCTGACGAGGCGCGCCACGCGGCTGCTCGGCATGTGGCTCGCCTGCTCGGCGTAGGGCATGCCGCCGGCGCGGGCCTCGGCGAGCCAGTCGAGATAGTTCGAGTGGGTTTCGCCGTCCTGGTCCTCGACGCGGATGAGGAGGTTGTTCTGGAGGATGAGGGCGGACATGAGCAGCGAGGTATCGACACGCCCGCCGCGGCCGGTGCTGGTGCGGCGGAAGAGGGCCGAGGCGACGCCGTAGGCGAGCAGGGCGGCGCACATGAAGTCGGAGATGGGCGAGCCCTCGGCGATGGGGCGGCCGTCGCGCATGCCACCGTTCATGGCCATGAGGCCGCTGTGCGCCTGCACGACCTGGTCCATGCCCGCGAGGCCGGCATCGGGCCCCTTCTCCCCGAAGGCAGTCACGTTTCCCACGATGATGCGGGGATAGCGCTCGGAGAGACTGTCGTAGTCGAGGCCGAACTGGGCGGCGAGGCCGGGGCGGAGGTTGGTCAGGACGACGTCGGTCCTGGCGAGCAGGGCATCAAGGATGCCGGCGGCCTTCTCGTGGCGGAGGGCGAGGGGGAGGGAGTGGGTGCCGCGGTTGCGGGCGAGGAAGTGACGGGTGACATCGCCCCAGCGGTAGCCGGTGTGGCGCGACGCCTCGCCCTCGAGGGGCTCAATCTTGATGACTCGGGCGCCACCGTCGGCGAGGAGCTGGGCGCCGTAGGGGACCGCCACGAACTGGCCGAATTCGAGCACCGTGATGCCGGCGAAGGGCTGTTCGTCGCTCACGAGTCGTCCTGTTGCGGGCGCTTGAAGTAGAGCATCTCGCGAAAGACCAGCTGGGTGCCGACCCAGTTCTCGACGCGCGCGTCGGAGACCATCTCCCAACCCGCATCGCCGAGGTCACGGAGTGCTTCGGCGAGGTCGTTCGTGCCGTACTCGCGGTCGTCCTCGGGCTGGTGGCTGAAGTTGGCGACGATAGGCTGGTCCATGCCGCTGACGACGACGCGGGCGTACTCCCAGCGGACGCGCTCGCTCACGCCGGAACGCCCTCGGGGGGCGGCGCATCCCAGAAGTTCTCAAGCTCGCCCTGGGGAAGGCCGCTGACGGGCTGGTAGGCGCCCCGGTGGAGGAGGCGGAGGAAGTGCTCCGGGTCCTCCACCGTCTCGTCGAGCTGGATGCTGAAGTAGCCGATTCCCTGGTTGGAGTGGGCGTCGGAGCCGCCGGTCCCCGGCTTGCCCAGGACCTTCGCGACCTGCAGGGCGAAGTAGTTCTCGCGAGGCGTGTTGCAGCCGTTGAGCACCTCGACGGCGTCGACGAGCTGGAACACGGGGAGCTTCGCCGCCTCTTCGGGGGTAAGGGTGAAGGCTGGCTTCCCCTGGCGCTTGAAGTGGACCGGATCGAAGAAGTGGCGGAAGGGGTGGGCGACAATGAGGTAGGCCCCCTGCTCGTCGGCGACCTCGCGGAGCCGTTCGAGGCGGCGGATGCCGCCCTCGTAGCCGCGGAGGCCGACGGCGATGACGTGGCCCATGTCGGTCGAGACTTCCATGCCGTTCGAGATGAAGGTCTCGGGGTGGGCTTTGCGGAAGGGGTTGAGGTCCCAGGACTCCCACATGCGGTCGTGCTCGGTGATGTTCACGCCGGTCAGACCGATGCGGTTGGCTTCGGCGATGAGGTCCTCGGGATCGAGCATGGAGTCGGATGCGCCGCGGGTCGTGTGCAGGTGCATATCGACGATGGTGCCGGCCACGTGCGCCTCCCACGCTCGTGAACAACGGCACAAGCGCGCCAGCTATCTTATCGGCCCGCCAGGTGAGGCAGAAGCCAGCCGAACAGACCGACGCAGGGAAGGCCCAGCCCCACCCACATCCACCAGAGGCGTGTCCAGAGAATGCTGAGGAGCATGACGGGCGCGACCGAGAAGACAACGGCGACGATCGTGAAGACGGCGCTGGGGCTCGCGAGTCCATCGGGCTGGGCGCCGAGATCGGCGACCTCGTAGATGATGGCGGCGACAAGGCCGACGAACACCCAGCCCAGCACCGAGGCCGTGAGGATGGGGACGAGGAGGAGGGGTCCCGCGACATCGCGGTCGACCCACCGCTGGAGGGCCTCGCTGTCGCGGGAGCGGAACACGAGGTAGGTGATGGCGACGCTTGTGAGCATGGACATCACGTACCCGGCGATCGCGCCCGCGATCAGCGCTGCCATGGCGAACCGGCCGTAGCCGTGGGGATGGTCGTGCAGTCGAGGCCTGCGGCGGCGGCGCGCACGCGTTCGGTCTGGTCCAGAGGACCGATCCAGAACAGGGTCGGCCCGGCGCCGGCGAGGCGGATAGGCTCTCCCGTTTGCGCCTCGATCTGCTCCCAGAGGCCAGCCAGCCCGGGAAAGCAGTCGAAGGCGACACGCTCGAAGCTGTTGTAGAGGTCGGAGCCGGTGACCTGCGCGGGCAGGCGTTTTGCCAGCGCGGCGCTCACGGTTGGGTCGTCGACCTGGCCGTCGCTGTCGAGCGCGCGGAAGAGGGTGGCGGTCTTGTTGGGGAGGGTGTCGGGCGGGATGAAGAGCACGACGCCATGCCCGGGGAGGTCGTCGAGGGGCGTGACGCGCTCGCCACGCCCCTCGACGAGTGCCGTTCCGCCCGCGAGGAAGAAGGGCTCGTCGCTGCCGACTACGGCGGCGGCGGTCGCCAGCGCCTGCTCGGTGACGCCGGACCAGCGGCGGGCGAGCAGGCGGAGGGCGGTGGCGGCGTCGGAAGCGCCGCCGCCGAGGCCGCCGGCGGCGGGGATACGCTTCACGATGCGGATACGGAACGGGCCGGGCTCACGCCCGAGCGCGCCGGCGAGGGCATCGATTGCACGCCAGGCGAGATTCTCGGGACCGGCGGGGGAACCGTCGGCGAAGGGGCCGCTGTTCTCGATCGAGGTCGCAGCAGCCGGCTCCAGCGTGACCTCATCCGCGAGCGCGAGCGTCTGGAGGATGCTGGTCAGGTCGTGGTAGCCATCCGGACGAGTGGCGCCAACCTCGAGCGTGAGGTTAATCTTGGCGGGGGCGAGCCCGGTCAGCGTGTCAGGCATGGGAGGCGGAGGCCTCGAAGGCGTCGAGGAGGGCGAGCCACTCCGGGATGGCGAGCGTCTCGGGGCGGCGGTGGGAGTCGATGCCGGCGGCGGCGAGGGCAGGGCGGACCGCGTCTGGGACGTGGCCGGGGGCGCGAGAGAGAGCGTTGTGTATCTGCTTGCGGGGGTTGCGGAAGGCCCCCGACACGAGCGCGAAGAACGCCTCGTCGCGCTCGGGCGGAACGAGGGGCGCCTCACGCAGGGTGAGGCGAACGACGGAAGAGTGGACGGCCGGGGGCGGGTCGAAGGCGTTGGGGGGGACATCGAAGAGCGGTTCGGGGACGGCGTGGTTCTGGACGGAGATGCCGAGGAGCGAGAGCTTGCCGGGGCTGGCGGTGATCTCGCGGGCGACCTCGCGCTGCACCATCACCACAAGCTCCGTCGGGCGAGGAAGGCCTTCGAGCAGGTGGCGGATGATGGGGTTGGCGGCGAAGTAGGGGAGGTTCCCCACAACGCTGAAGGGTCTTCCCGCAGGGATAACCTCGGCGAGGTCGAGGACGCGGGCGTCGCCTCCGACCAGCGTCAGGCGTTGACGGTCGGCGAAGCGCTGGCGGAGGTGGTCGAGGAGGCGGGGCTCGATCTCCAACGCGACGACCTCATGGCCGGCGTCCAGCAGCGTTCCGGTGAGCTGGCCGGTGCCGGCGCCTATCTCGAAGAGAACGCCGCCCTCGGGCACCCGCACAGCAGCCGCGATGTCAGCGAGCACGCCGGTATCGACAAGGAAGTGCTGCCCGAGCGCCTTGCGGGCGCGCGGTCTCCGGGATCTTGCGCTCATGACGCGATGGTAGGCCGGGCTGCGAGGGTCAGTCGAGGAGGTAGATGTGGACGTAGCCGGTGTGCCACGGCTCGGGCGGATGGCCCTCGGGAAAGCCGAGGTCCACATCGTAGCCGTTGATCAGGCCGCCCGTGTCAGCAGCGAGGCACTCGCCATAGCCGGGTACGTAGAACCTGGTACCCAGCGGAATGTAGTCCGGGTCGACGGCACAGATGCCGTGTTCGAGGGGTACACCGGTGAAGGTGATGCCGTAGGCGGGATCTCCAAAGGGGGCCCATCCGTGCGTGGCGTTGTACCAGGTGGCCCACACCCGCAGCCTCTGGGTGTAGGGCCCGTCGTAGTCGTCGACGACGACGGGGGAGACGCCGTCCTCGGCCACCGGACCGCGGAGGCGCTCGCCGGAGATGGGCTCCGACAGGACGAGGGCAGAGTGCGCCACGCGGGAGATTTCCGCGCCGTTCTCGTAGGTCACTTCTTCCCAGACCCGTGTCTCGCCTGGTGTGCCTTCGACAAAGCGCACCTCGCCGGGTGCGAGCGTGTGGTCGTCGCGCCAGTAGATGGTGGGCTCGGTGTATTCGATGTACTCCTCGACGACCTTCTCGATGAAGAGAACGACGAGTTCCATATCAGCAATCACAGCTGCGTCGAGGGGGTGAGAGATGCGGTCGTGCTCTCCCAGCTCGACGTCGAGATGGGCAAGGACCTCCTCGACCCGGTCCGCGGCGATCCGCAGCCTGTCAACCTGACCACCGATGTTGACCGTTATCAGAACCCTCGGGGGGAGGGCGGCCACGGCCCGGTCGAGCGCGGTCATGTCGGGAGGGGACGAGCTCTCGACAGGCCTCCAGGCGTTCGGGTCGACGAGCACGCTGAGGATTCGGCGAGCGGGCACCGCCTCCAGCACCGGGGCTACCTCGGCTTCCGGCGGAGGCGACACCGCAGCGGTCGAGTCCGTGACGGGCGCCTCGGGAAGGGCTCGGACGACCTGGATACGGAGGGGCTGCCCATCGGACGCAGCGGAAACCGCCCCCGGGGCGAGGCCATCGAGCTCGTGGCCAGGGGCGGCGCGGGAGCCTTCGACGTAGATCCGGTCGCCGTCACCGACCTCGACGTTCGCGAGGGCGAGGGCGCCGGCGACGGTGCGGGCTCGCGTTCGCACCTCGATGCGGGCGCCGTCGGCGTGGACCACGACAGGCATGGCCCGCTGGACCGCGAGGGCGGCCTGGTCGCCAGTACGGGCGACGAGAACACGGTCGCCGGGGGCGAGGTCGAGGGCGGCGGCGGCGAGCGCTTCGCGCTCATCGCCGAAGGTGGAGCGCACCTGCACGGTCGTGTCGCCCGTCACCAGGGTGACGTTCTGGATGGGGAAGAGCTGGAAGGCGAGCACGACAAGGAGCGCGACCACGAGCATGGCCGCGGCGTGCCGGCGCCCCCGGGTGGAACGGGAGTACTGGATAGGATCAAAACCGCCGAAGGGACGCCCGATCATCGGCGGGGGGTCGATGGTGGGGCGGGGGCGAAGCAGGCTACGGTCCAAGGGCACCCCCTCACCTGAAGCCGCCCACGCGGGGACGGCTCATGAAGTCCGGCAGCGACCGTGCACCCGCCGTCGAAGTGAATGCCAGGCTTGCACCGCGCGAGCCAACTCGGACCCGGTGATTCTGCGGCGCCCGGAGCGTTCTACTTATGGCTGCTTCCTTCCGGACCTGACCAGGTTCGTAGTGCTCCGCCGCGCAGGACCAGATCGTCAACGCCGCTTCGCGAAGGCAGTCCCCGGAGAGACGACCCCTCGGACGGGAATTCAGCCCCGCTGGAGCGGTTTGCGGGTTACAGGGCACCGCTAGCTCCCCGCCTAGCACGGCCGGGCGCGTACCGTACGTAACAACATCATACGGGTCAACGGAGGCGCGATTCAGGCGGTTCCGTTGGAGTCTTCGCGCGGGCGAATGACGACGAGCTCGGCGCCCTCCTCGACCTGTGCATCGACCACTGCCCCGACACGCTCGACCACGCCGGCAGCGGGGGCGCGCAGCTCGTTGTTCATCTTCATCGACTCGATGACGACGAGGACGTCTCCCGCCTCGACCTCCGCGCCCGCCTCGGCGCGCACCTCGAGCACGTTCCCGGTCATCGGCGCGTTGATGCGCACGATGCCGTCGCCGGCGGCGGCTGCGGCGGCCATGCTGGCGGCCCGGCGGCCGCGTCCGATCTGGATGTGATAGGTGCGGCGGCCGATGGTGACGTCGACGGCGCTACCCCGGCGCTCGATGTAGAGCTCGACGGGGTGGTTATCGAGCATGACGACGTGCAGGCCGGCGCGCACGTGCTGCATCTCGGCGAACTGCCACTCGCCATCGGCGTGGAGGCGCACTCGCGCCGCGCCACCGCCGTTCACGCGCTCCAGCTCAGCCTCGATCGGCTGGTCGTCGACCTGGATCAGATACTTTTCGGCCATCGTCCCATCGCTTGCTGTCGCCAGGCGGAGGGCGCCTGGCGCTGGTTGCGCCCGTCAGCGGCAGCAACCAGCGAGCGTCCCTCGCCGGAGAGCGTGAGGAGGGCGGCAATCGCGGCCGCCTCCCGCAGTGGCTCCTCGGAGTGGCGTCCCTCGACCTGGTGACGATCGAGGAAGTCGGTGTCGAGCCGCCCCTCGACGAAGGCCGGCAGATCGAGGATCTCGAGGAGGTAGGGGATGTTGGTGGCGACACCGACGACGCGGGACTCCTGAAGGGCGCGGATCATGCGGGTGCGAGCATCCTCGCGGTCGGTGCCCCAGGCAGTCACCTTGGCAAGAAGGGAGTCGTAGTACCGCGTTACCTCGAACCCGTCGTGCAGGCAGCTCTCGACGCGAATGCCGGGGCCGGCGGGTTCGCGGGAGAAGACGATGCGCCCAACCGACGGCAGGAAGCCGTTCTGGGGGTCCTCGGCGACGATGCGGCACTCGATCGCCCAGCCGCGCATGATGAGGTCGCTCTCGTCGTAGGGGAGCTCAAAGCCGCTGGCGACGATGATCTGGTCCTTCACGATGTCGACCCCGGTCGTCATCTCGGTCACGGGATGCTCAACCTGGAGGCGGGCGTTCACCTCGAGGAAGTAGTACTGCTCGTCCTCGGTCAGGAGGAACTCGACCGTGCCCGCGCTGCGATAGCCGGCGGCGCGGGCGACGCGCACGGCCGCGCGATTGAGGGCACGGCGCAGCTCGGGTCCGACGACCACGGACGGGGTCTCCTCAATGATCTTCTGGTGGCGGCGCTGAATGGAGCACTCGCGCTCGCCCAGGGGAATCACGTTCCCGAAGGTATCGGCGATGATCTGCACCTCGATGTGGCGCACGCCCTGCATCTGCTTTTCCAGGTAGAGGGTGCCGTCGCTGAAGGCGGCCTCAGCCTCGCGGCTGGCCAGGGCGAGGGCGCGGGGCAGGTCTTCCTCCCGCTCCACGAAGCGGATGCCGCGCCCGCCGCCGCCCGCCGCCGCCTTGATCGCGATCGGGTAGCCGATCTCGCGCGCGAGCTCGGGCGCATCGTCGTGCGATTCGAGGGGATCGGTACCGGGCACCACGGGCACGCCCACACTCGCGGCAAGCGAACGCGCGGCGTTCTTGTCGCCGAGGAGGCGGATGGAGGCAGGCGAGGGGCCGACGAAGGTGAGCCCTGCTTCCTCGCAGGCCTCGGCGAAGTCGGCGTTCTCGGCAAGGAATCCGTAGCCGGGATGGATGGCGTCGGCGCCGCAGGCGGTGGCGATGTCGAGGATGCGCTCGACGTTGAGGTAGCTCTCGGAGGCCTCGGGGGGGCCGATGAGGTACGCCTCGTCGGCGTAGCGCACGTGGCGGGAGAGTCTATCTACCTCGGAGAAGATGGCGACCGAGGTGATGCCGAGGTCGTGCAGGCCGCGCACGATCCGCAACGCGATCTCTCCGCGGTTGGCGATCAGAACCTTTTTCAGCATCCCACCCTCTCTGCGCAACGCGCCGGGTCAATCAGCTTAGCGGGTTGCGATGAGCGCCGAAACACGCAGTCCTTTCCCCATTTCTGGTCCCGCCGTGGGCGAGGACGTACGCTGAGGCCATGAACGACCACACCCTGCGCGTGCTGGAGTTCGACAAGGTGCGGGCGATGCTGGCGGGTGAAACCGCCTTCAGCCTGGGCCGGGAGCTGGCCCTTGCGCTCGAACCCGAGGGTGAGCACGAGGCCGTCCTGGCGCTGCAGGCCGAGACCGCGGAGATGACCGCCATAGACCAGATGGGCCTGGACGTACCCCTCGGAGGCATGCGCGACCTGCGGCCGCTCGTGCATGCCGCCACGATCGGGCAGGCGCTCGAGCCCACCGATCTCCAGGAGGCCGCGGGATTCTTCGACACCGCCCGGCGGGCGCGCCAGCTCGCCGAACGGCTCGCCGAGCGCACGCCGCGCATCGCGACAATTGCGGAAGCGATCGCGGACTTCCGGTCGTTCGTCGCCGAAGTGCAGCGGGCGATTACGCCGCGGGGAGCAGTCGCCGACGATGCGAGCCCGGAGCTGGCGACGGTTCGCCGCGAACTCCGCGTCGCGCAGGGACGGCTCGAGCAGCGGGCGCGGGCAGCCCTGGGCGACGCAGTCCGGCGGGGTGTCGCCCAGGAAGAGCTGCTGACGGAACGGAACGGGCGCATGGTCATCCCCGTGAAGGCGGATTTCCGCGGCCAGCTTCCCGGCATCGTCCACGACGTGTCGTCGAGCGGGGCGACGGTGTTCCTCGAGCCGATGAGCGTGGTGGAGACCGGGAACGAGGTGCGCGAGCTCCAACTGGCTGAGGAGCGCGAGGAGCGCCGCGTGCTCCTGCAGCTCTCGGCGATGGTGGGAGAGCGTGAAGACGAGGCGCTGGCGACGCTGGAAGCAATGGCGCGGCTCGACCTGCTGCGGGCGAAAGTGCTGCTCGGGAAACGGCTGCACGCCGACCTGCCACGTGCGGACGGTGACGACTCCTGGCTGGGCCAGTGGGGCCACATCTCGCTCGTGCGAGCGCGCCACCCGCTGCTCCAGGACGACGTTGTCCCGATCGACCTCGACCTGAGCGAGGAAGCGCCCGGACTGCTGATCACCGGTCCGAACACGGGCGGCAAGACGGTCGCGCTGAAGACGGTGGGGCTGCTCACGCTGATGGCGCAGGCGGGACTGCCCGTCCCCTGCGACGAGGGCAGCCGCTTCGTGACCTACGGGGCTATTCACGCCGACATCGGCGACGAGCAGTCGATCGAGCAGTCGCTCTCGACGTTCTCGTCACACATGCGGACGGTGGGCGGGATCCTGGAAGCGGCAGCGCCCGGAACCCTGGTGCTGCTCGACGAGCTGGGCGCGGGCACCGATCCAGAGGAGGGGGCAGCGCTCTCGCGTGCCGTTCTGGAAACGCTACTTGACCGCGGCTGCACGATCATCGCGACAACGCACCACGGCGAGCTGAAGACGTTCGCGCAAGAGGAGCCGCGCCTGCGAAACGCCTCCGTCGAGTTCGACCTGCAGACTCTGAGCCCGACGTTCCACCTCACGATCGGGCTGCCGGGACAGTCGAACGCGATCGCGATCGCGCGCCGGCTGGGCATCGACGAGGGTGTGCTCAAGCGGGCGGAGGAGCGGGTCGCGCCGGAGACGCGGGAGCTGGACGGGTTGCTGGACGAGGCGCGTCGGGAGCGGGCGGGCGCCGCCGAGGCGCGCAGTCGCGAGGAGGAGGCCCGTCGGGAAGCGGAAGAGCTCCGCCATCAGCTCGCGGAGCAGCACCGCACGATCGAAACGGAGCGGGAGGCGATCCTGGGGCGGGCCAGGCGGGAGGGCGAGGGGCTGGTCGCACGGGCGCAGCGGGAACTGGAGCGCCTTGAGCGCCGCGAACGAGAGCGCACGGTTGATCGCGAAGCGGCGGAGCGCCTGCAGGCGCTCGACGCAGAGATCGAGGCGGCAGGAAAGCAGGCGACGGAGCGCGCCACCGCCTGGCTCGACCCGGTCTCGCCGGGCGACATCGTTCGCGTGCGGGACATCCCGCAGCAAGGGGAGGCGGTGACGGGCGTGGGGGCGGACGGGCGCGTGGAGGTGCGGTTCGGTTCGATGCGGATGAAGGTTTCGGTCGACCGCATTGAGCGGACGGAACCGCAGCTCACGCCGCCCTCCAGGACGACAGTAGAGCTGCCCCCGGCGAGCTCAGTTGCGTCCGAACTCGATCTGCGAGGCCAGCGGGCGGAGGAGGCGGTCCTGAACTTCGAGGGGCACCTGGACGACGCGTTCCGGGCGGGGCTGCCTTCGATCCGAATCATCCACGGGAAGGGGACGGGGGCGCTGCGCGCGGCCATCCGCGAGGCGCTCGCGCGTCACCCGCTGGTGCGCCGCTACGAGACGGCGCCGCCGCAGGAAGGCGGCGACGGCGTGACCATCGCCGTGCTGGCAGGCTGACGATGCCGCGACAACGAGACGCACGAGGACTGCAAGCATCGCTGGGCTTCTCCGCGGGCGAGCGGCCCGACGCGCCGCTCGCGGCGCGGATGCGGCCGCGAACGCTCGACGAATTCGTGGGGCAGCAGCCGGCTGTAGGTCCGGATGCGCTGCTGGGACGAGTGGCGACGGGGGCGACGCTGCCGTCGATCGTCCTCTGGGGACCGCCGGGGTGCGGGAAGACGACGCTGGCGCGCATCCTCGCGAGCGAGGCAGAGGGCGAGTTCGTGGCGCTGTCGGCAGTGGCCTCGGGCGTGGCGGAGCTGCGCCGAGTCATCGGAGAGGCGCAGCAGCGCCGCGACGCGGACGTCCGCACGGTGCTCTTCATCGACGAGATTCACCGGTTCAACAAGGCCCAGCAGGATGTCATCTTGCCTTATGTAGAGAACGGCACCGTCACGCTCATCGGGGCGACGACGGAGAACCCGTCGTTCGAGGTGGTCGCGCCGCTGCTGAGCCGGGTTAGGGTGGTGCGGCTGGAGGCGCTGGCGGAAGACGACCTCGCGAACATCGTCGAACGGGCGCTGCGGGACGAGGAGCGGGGCCTGGGATCGCTGGGACTCGCGATCGGGGAAGAGGCGCGGGAGGGGCTGGTCGAGGGGGCACACGGAGATGCACGAGCGGCGCTGAGCGCGCTGGAGATCGCGGCGGACTCGGCGCGACGGGACGGCCGCGAGGAGATCGCGGCGGGAGACGTGCGCAGGGCGCTGCAGGAGCGCCGTCCCTACTACGACAAGGAAGGCGACTACCACTACGACGCGATCTCGGCGTTCATCAAGTCGGTGCGGGGGTCGGATCCCGACGCGGCGGTGTACTGGCTCGCGCGGATGGTGGAGGCAGGTGAGGACCCGCTGTTCATCGTGCGGCGCATGGTGATCCTGGCAGCGGAAGACATCGGGCTGGCGGACCCGCAAGCGCTGGGCGTGGCGACCTCCTGCCAGCAGGCGGTGCACTTCATCGGCATGCCGGAGGGGTTCCTGCCGATGGCGGAGTGCGCGCTCTACCTGGCGCTGGCGCCCAAGAGCAACTCGGCGCTGACGGCGTACGCGCGGGCGAGCGAGGACGCGCGGCGCACCTCACACCTGCCCGTTCCCCTGCATCTCCGCAACGCGGCGACGGGGCTGATGCGGGAGATGGGCTACGGCTCCGGCTATCGCTACGCACACGACGAGCCCGACCACTACGCGGAGGGCGAGCGTTACCTGCCCAAAGAACTGGGCGAGAGGCGGTACTATCACGCGGGCTCGCTGGGAGCGGAGGCGTCGCTGGCCGACCGCCTCGCCCAGCAACGGGAGCCCGGGGAGGAACGCTCTGACAGCAGCGATTCGGGTTGAAGTTCTGCACGCACGCGGGCAGTCGCCGGGTGACGAGGCCGAGGAGAACCTGCGGCTTGCCATCGAGGCGACGGGCGTCGCGGTCGAGGTCACGTACACGGAGGTGCTGAGCCAGGAGGACGCGACCGCCAAGCGTTTCCTGGGGACGCCGAGCATTCGCGTCGAAGGGATCGACGTGGAGTACGGGAACCGCCCGCCAGAAGAGGTACAGATCGGGACGCGCTACTACAACACGCCGGAAGGCTGGAAGCCGTTCCCGCACGCCCGCCTGATCGCGAACGCGATCCTGGAGGCGCACACCAGCCAGGAGGGCGGCTAGCCCTCGGGGGTCGTGGCCTCCCGGGCCTGCGAGGCCGCCCCGGCGTACTCGGCAAAGCGCCCTTCACTGTCCCAGAGAAGCCACCACTCGCGCTTGGCCTCCATGCGGAGGAAGCGCTCGTTGCGGCGCAGCACGGTCTCCGTCTGGCGGAAGCCGGCGCGTTCGAACGAGCGGCGGGCGCGCTCGTTCCACTCGAGCGTGTGCAGGTAGATGCGCCGCAGGGGCAGCGACTTCCAGGCGAAGCGAAGGAAGGCGATCGTCGCCTCAGTGCCGAGCCCGGCGCCGCGGCTCTCGGCAGGGCCGATGGAGATTCCGTATTCGGCGGTGCCGGATACGTGGTCGGCGTTGTAGTACATGAGCGCGCCGATGTGCTCGCCCTCGACTGTTTCGATGGCGTAGGCGTGCCGGGCCGGGTTCGAGAAGCGCAAGTCCCGCTCGAACTGCTGGACGTACTCGCGGTAGGAGAGGATGAGGGGCGGGGTTGCGTCGTAGCGGGCAACCTCGGGGTCACGGCGCCAGGCGTACTCGGCGGCGGCGTCCTCGATACGCTTCTCGCGGATGCGCAGGCGGGGCGACTCGGCCACAACGACGACGGGCCTGGGCTCGCTCATGCGTCCGCCCCCAGCACCGCCAGCGCCTTCTCGAGGATGGTGCGCTCGGTTGCGAAGGTGATCCGGGTGAGCGCCTCGGCGGCCGAGACCCAGACAACGTCGTCGTACTCGTTGTCGCGATGGGCGAAATCGCCACCGCTGACCGTCATAAGCCAGTGGTGGACGTGCTTGTGGTAGCGGCGTCCGTCCTGGGAGAACCAGTAATCGATGACGCCCACCTTCTCGCCGAGCACCACCTCGAGGCCGGTCTCCTCGGTGACCTCGCGGAGGGCGGTGGCTTCGAGGGTCTCGCCCTTGTTGGGAGTGCCCTTGGGCAAGCCCCAGCGCCTATCCCTCGCCTGGTAGCCGATGACGACCTCGATGCCTCCCCCGGCATCCCGGCGCCAGACGACGCCGCCCGCGGAGACGGAATCGATGATGGGCAGGCGGCGGGCGGCGCGCGTGCTCATTCTTCGAACTCCGCGTAGTCGCGCTGGACCGCGGAGGCCGCCTCGATGGCCTCGGCGATGACGTCCTCCCACCCCTCGGGGGCTTCCCCGGCGAACTCGCGCAGATACTCGAGGGCGACCTCGCCGCCGATCTCCCCCGTTGCCTCGATGGCCGCCCTGGCCACCTCCTCCTCGGCATCGAGAAAGAGGTCGGCGAGGCGGTCGACAGCGTCTTCGGAGTCGATCTCGCCCGCGGCGATCACGGCCTCGCGACGGAACTCGGGGTCGCCCGACTCGAACTGCTCCAGCACGTATTCGAGCCAGTCCTCACGGGCGGAGAGTCCCATGGCGCGCACGGCGGCGAGCCGCACCGTCTCGTCATCGCCGTAGTAGGCCTCCAGCACGAGTCCGTCGATCCAGGGGAGCGTGCGCGGCGCCAGCGACTCAAGGGCGCTGGCGCGGACGGCGGGCGCGCGAGCCGGGTCGGAGGCGGCGGCGCGGAGACTCTCGACGACGGCCTCGCCCTCGCGTTCGGGGAAGTGGCCCAACTCCAGGCGCATCACGAACTCGCCGAGGATATCGGCGGCGTCGGCCGCCACCTCCTCGTCGTCGTCATTGCGGAGGACGGACGTCAGGAGGCGGGCGGTGGTGCGGTGGGTGGACTCGCGCAGGGCCTCGACGGCGGCGCCCCGCACTTCGGCCAGCGGGTCGGCGATGGCCACGCCGGCGAAGCGGGAGAACTCAACCTCGACGCTCTCGTCGGAGAGGCGCACCGCCTCGGTGATGACCCGGACACGGGTGTCGTCGGGGATGCGGGGCCAGGCGTCTTCGAGTGCCTTCACCTGCTCGCGGTCGAGGTCGGAGAGGACGGGGAGCTCGGAGGGGAGAAGGTCAGTGCCACCAGCGAGCCGTTCGAGCGCCTCGTTGAGCTCGGCGAGCGGCGTCGAGGAGCTGGTCATGCCTCTGATGGTACACAGCGGTTCAGCCCTCGGCGCGAAGGTCCCGGGAAAGGAGCGCCTCCAGAGCGTCGGTGACCGAGCGCTCGCCGGAGATGACGGCATTGACCTGTTCGGCGATGGGCATGTCGAGACCGTGGCGGGCAGCCAGAGCGAGCGCAACCGGGGCGGTGGCGGCCCCCTCAACTACGCCGCCGGCAGCCGCCATCGCCTGCTCGGGCGCGTCTCCCGCGGCGAGGCGCTCGCCGAAGCGGTGGTTGCGGCTGAGGGGGGAGTAGCAGGTCGCCATCAGGTCGCCGACGCCGGCGAGGCCGAGGAGGGTGGTCGCAGACGCTCCTTCGGCAATGGCCAGGCGGGTGATCTCGGCGAGTCCGCGGGTGGTGAGGGAAGCGAGGGCGTTCGCGCCAAGGCCGAGCCCCGCCCCCACGCCCGCCGCGATCGCGACCACGTTCTTGAGGGCTCCGCCAAGCTCGACGCCCACGAGGTCGGCGGAACGGTAGACGCGGAAGCGGGAGGTGCTGAGGGCGCGCTGCCACATCTCCGCCTCCGCCTCGCCAGCGGATGCGACGGTGGAGGCGGCGGGGAGGCCCGCGACGATCTCGCGGGCGAGGTTGGGACCGGAGAGGGCGGAGATGCGCCCGGCGGGCCAGCCGCAGGCTGCGAGCACCTCGCTCATGCGCAGCAGCGAGCCGTGCTCGATGCCCTTGGCCGCGGTGAGCACAGGAGCCTCGCGGGAGAGGGCGGGGTGTTGCGCCGTCGCGCGGAAGGACTGGGCGGGCGCGGCGACGACGATGCCATCTGGTGCCGCAGGGGCGTCATCGACGGGGCAGACGCTCACGGAGGATGGCAGCTCGAAGCCGGGCAGGCGCGCGAGCCCGCGGTCGCGGTCGACGGCGGTGGCTTCCTCGGGGGTGCGGGCCAGCAGGGTGACGCCCGCGCCATTTCCGGCGAGGAAACCCGCGAGGGTCACGCCCCAGGAGGTCGCTCCGGCAACGACGAAGTCAGGCACGGCTCAGCCGCTCGCAGCCGTGTCGCCGCCCTGCCCGAGCTTCGGTTCGGTGCCCGCGATCAGGCGGCGGATGTTGGGGATGTGCATGTAGTAGAGGAACGCGACCATGCCGAGGGCGTACCAGGCGATGATGGGGTCGAGCTCGCCCGCGAGGGCGAGTCCGCCGGTGATCCCCACCGCGGCGATCCCTCCCACCAGCGACATGACGGAGGCCATGCGCGTGATGCCGACGGCAATGACACCCGCGCCGAGCATCGCAAGGGCAAGGAGGGGGGTGATGGCGAGAAGCGTTCCGAGGGCGGTCGCGACGCCGCGGCCGCCGCGGAAGCCGGCAAAGACGGGCCACACGTGCCCGACGACGGCCGCTCCGCCGCCCGCCATCGCGACGCCCACGTCGTCGAAGAGGAAGCGGCCAATGACGACCGGCGCCGCGCCCTTGCCCACGTCGACGAAGAGGCCGAGAGCGGCGGGTATGGGGCCGGCGGTGCGCAGGATGTTGGTCATGCCGGTCTTGCCGCTGCCGAACTCGCGGATGTCCTTGCGCAGCCAGACGTAACCCAGCACCAGTCCCGTCGGGATCGAGCCGAGGACATAGCCGATGGCGACGTTGCCGATGTACTCGCCGATCATTCCGGCTCATCTTCCTCGCTGGAGCCACGGAAGGCGAACCGGATGGCGGTGCCCTCGAAGTCGTGCGCCTCGCGCAGGCAGCGCTCGAGGTAGCGGCGGTAGCTGAAGTGGATCAGCTTCGGGTCGTTGACGAACACGACGAAGGTGGGGGGATCGACCGATGGCTGGGTGGCAAAGCGAATCTTGAGGCGTTTGCTGTGGACCACCGGCGGGGCGTGGTCGCGAAGGGCGCGGCGGAAGATGCCGTTCAGCTCGCCCGTCGGGATACGGCGGCGGCGCGCTTCGCGGGCCTCCGCGGCCAGACGGAGCAGGTCGGGGAGGCCTGCGGCCTCCTCGGCCGAGACGAACGTGAACATCGCCCAGGGCAGGAAGCGGAAGCGTTCGCGCATGGCGGCGAGGAGGCGGGCGCGGTCCTCCTCGGGACTCTCCCAGAGGTCGGTCTTGTTCACCGCCACGATGATGCCGGTCGAGGCCTCCTGGGCGAGGCCGGCGATGTGCGTATCCTGCGAGGTGACGCCCTGGGCGCCATCGATAAGGACGATTGCGACGTCGCAGCGGGCAAGGGCGGCGGTGGCGCGGAGGACGGCGTGGCGCTCGACGCCCTTGCCCCGCTTGCCGGGACGCCGGATGCCGGCGGTGTCGATCAGCGTGAAGGCGCCCTCGGGAGCGTCCAGGTCGGTGTCGATGGCGTCGCGGGTTGTGCCGGCAACCTCGCTGACGATGACGCGCTCCTCGCCGATGAGGGCGTTCACGAGCGTCGACTTGCCAACGTTCGGTCGCCCCACGATGGCGACGCGGACTCGATCCTGCTCGACGAGGGGCGGACTCTCAGGGAGGCGCTCGACAACCTCATCAAGGAGGAGCCCGACGTTGAGGTTGTGGAGGGCGGAAATGGGGAGGGGAGGACCGAAGCCGAGCGCCCCCGCCTCGGCGGCGGCGACCACCTCCCGCGATTCGTTGTCGGCCTTGGTGGCGACGAGGATGGCGGGGGCCTGGCCGCGCCTGACGGCGTCGGCCACGTCGTAGTCGCTGGCGGTCAGGCCGTCCCGGGAATCGACGCAGAAGAGGACCAGGGTGGCCTCCGCGACAGCAGCATTGATCTGGGCGCGGATGAGGTCGGTGTAGTCGCCCTCGTCCTCGACCTGGAAGCCCCCGGTATCAAGCAGGAGGAAGGGCCGGTCGCGCCACTCGACCTCGGCCTCGAGGCGGTCGCGGGTCGTGCCGGGCTCGTCCTCGATGATGGCGAGCCGTTCACCCACGATGCGGTTGAAGAGGGACGACTTGCCAACGTTGGGACGGCCCACGATGGCCACGCGGGGGAGATGGCCCGAGGCGATCACTGCCCGGCCTCACCCTCTTCCGTAGCGCCGCCTGACTCGTCGTCTTCGCCGGGCGCGTCCTCTTCCTCTTCCGGTTCGTCCTCGGGAGGGGCGACCAGCTCGACCCAGAGGGGAGCGACGGACACGACCTCAATGCCCTCGGGCACGGAGACTTCGGGCTGGTGGCGGGAGAACCGCGGTGGGGCCCCGGCCAGGGAGACCCGCGCGGTCACATCGTCCAGGCCGAGGCGGGCGAGGTCGGGCTCCAGGCCGGCGATGCGCACCTCGACGAAGTACACGCCGGCCGCGAGCTCGAGCCCTTCAGGCGTATCACTGAAAACGGGCACGACGCGCAGCACGCGCCACCCCTCCTGCGGGTCGATGGTGACCGTGATGAAGACGGTCTCCACATTCGCGGACACGCCCGCGGGGAGCTCGAGATCCCGTCTCTCGATGACCTGCGCGATGGCGCCGCTGACATCGGCATCCTCGACGACGAAGGTGGACAGCCCCTCGACGATGTCGCGCGGACCGGTGACCTCGATGGGGGAGGGGCTGACGGCGACATCGGTAACGGTGTAGCCGCGCGCGGGTGTGCCGGTCGCCCCCCCGAGGACGGCGATCTGCCGGGTCAGGAGCGCCTCCTCAACCGGGACGGTGACGCGGGCACGGTTCCGGGAGAGGGTGACGGTGACGCGGGAGCCATCACTCGTTCGAGGAACGAGCTCGACGTTGAAGGTCTGGGTGTTTTGCAGGCCCGCGATCGAGACGGTCGCCTGGATCTCGTCGACCGAATCCACCAGCTCTTCCCTTCCCGTGATCTCGACGAAGGGAGGATCGACCGCCTCAAGGCCCTGCCGGAAGCCCGAGGGGAGCTCGCCGTTGATGACGACCGTGACGGGAAGCTCCCTGCTGACGGTCGCGACCACGGAGACCTCGACGGTGCTCGGTTCAGGGCGGATGACGCGGACTTCGCGGCGCTGGGTGGTGACGGTGACGGGAAGGCTGCGGATGTCGCCGGCCCTCACCTGCGAGGCGTCCACGACCGCGCTGAAGTCCACGGCACGCAGCTCGTCGACATCCTCCTCGCGGGCCTCGACGAAGACGCGGATAGGTTCAACTTCACCCACGATGAGACCGCTCGGCACGTTGACCACCTCGACGGGTATGGCGGCCTGCTCCTCGGTGGGGACGGTAGCCTCGATGCGCGGGTTCTCGACGTCCTCCACCAGGAACCAGATGGCGAACGAGAGCACGAGGCTGAAGAGGGTGAGCGGCCAGTTGTGGACAAGAGAGAAGACCGTGGCCCTCGCAAGGGTGCGCGCGGTCAGCAGGAGCGGGCGCAGGCGTACCCAGAGGTCACTCATTCGTCACGCGCTCGAGCCCGGCGTGCTCCCCGTGGCCACTGTCGGTGTTCCGCGCCATGCGGCGGTGGAGCTCCTGGACGAGGAGCGATCCGCGAGCGACCCGGTCGAGGCGGCCACCCTGGGCCACGCTGATCTCGCCGGTCTCCTCGGAGACGATGACGGTGAGGGCGTCGGTCTGCTCGGTGATGCCGACGGCGGCGCGGTGACGCGTCCCGAGCCTGCGCACGCCGAACCCCCGCACCTCGTCGGCCAGAGGAAGCTCGCAGGAGGCAGCGACCACGCGGGCGCCGCGGACAACGGTGGCCATGTCGTGGAGGGGTGAGTTGGGGAAGAAGATGCCCTCGATCAGCTCTGCGGAGACGCGCGCATCGACGGGGATGCCAGTCTCGACGACGTCCTGCAGGCCCGTCTCGCGTTCGAAGACGATGAGGGCGCCGTGACGTTCCCGCGCCATGCGCGTGGCGGCCTCGGCGACGGCATCGATCGTGTCGTCAGTGGGGTCGTGAGCAAGGAGGTCCTGGATACCGGTTCGGCCGAGCAGGTCGAGGCCACGCCGGATCTCCGGCTGGAAGATTACGGCCGCGCCCACGATGAGGGCGACGAGGCCGTTCTGCAGGATCCAGTTGACGGCGGTCAGGTCGAGCGCGAGCCCGAGGATGACGAGGACGAGGATGAGGCCCACGGCGCCTCGCAGCAGGGTGATGGCGCGCGTACGGCTGAGCAGCCGGAAGGCGGCGAAGATGGCAGCCGCGATGAGCAGGACGTCGATCGCCGCCGACCAATCGAACTGGTTGAGGACTTCGCGGGCCTCCTGGAAGTCCATGGTTCATCGCTCGCGGCGCGTACGCGCCGGCCTCCCCGGCAATCATAGCGAACACGCCCGCGGCCAGAGGTTCAGGCGGAAGGCGCCTCGACAAGGCCAAGCAGGAAGGCGACGACCGCCGCCTGCGCCCACACGCGGTTCTCCGCCTGGTCGAAGATGATGGAGTTGGGGGACTCCATGACCTCGTCGGTGATCTCCTCGCCGCGGTGGGCGGGGAGGTCGTGCATGATGAGCGCGTTGGGGGACGTGCGAGCCACGAGCGCCTCATCGAGGCAGTATCCGACAAAGTCGATGCGGCGCTGCTCGGCCTCCCGCTCCTGGCCCATGGAGATCCAGGTGTCGGTGTAGAGCGCGTCGGCGCCCGCGGCGGCCTCGTCGGGGTCCGCCGTGAGCAGGAACGAGCCGCCCGTCTCGGCGGCGCGGACCTGCGTCTCGGTCAGCAGGGCTTCTGGTGGACGGTAGCCCTCTGGCGTCGCGAGACGCACGTCCATGCCAAGCGACGCGGCTGTCACGATGAGGCTGGAGGAAACGTTGTTGCCGTCGCCGATGAAGGCGAGGGAGTGGCCGCGCGTGTCACCGAAGCGCTCACGCAGGGTGAGGAGGTCGGCGAGGGCCTGGCAGGGGTGCTGTTCGTCGGTAAGGGCGTTGACGACAGGGATCCCGGAGAAGCGCGCGTACTCCTTGATGATGGACTGGCCGAAGGTGCGCACGGCGACGATGTCGACGTAGCGGGCGAGTACGCGGGAGACGTCCTTGATCGCCTCGCGCTCCCCGAGCCCCACCTCTTGCGGGGCGAGGTAGAGGGTCTCGCCGCCCAGGTGGTGCATCCCCACCTGGAAGCTGACGCGGGTTCGCAGCGACGGCTTCTCGAAGAGGAGCGCGAGATGCTTCCCCTCAAGGAGCTTACGGGGACGACGCTTGAACTCCAGGGCGGTCTCCAGGAGGAAACCGATTTCGGCAGGCGTGAGGTCGGCGGAGTCAAGCAGATGTCGTGTCATTGAACGAGTGTTGGGGAGCGAAGGCCAACGAACAACGGTCACCGGGAGCGGCGGTCGGGGCCCGTGTCGTGGGTGTTTGGTACGATCGACGGGCCGCAGGGGTGTAGCTCAGTTGGTAGAGCATCGGCCTCCAAATCCGAGTGTCGCGGGTTCGAGTCCTGCCACCCCTGCCAAACCCTCTTCCTGAGATCGGGTGGAGTAGCGGCCCGCGCGCTTGCCGCAGGCCCGAGCGCTGCCTACGATCGATGGTCTGGCCCAGGTGGTGGAACCGGCAGACACGCTGTCTTGAGGGGGCAGTGCCCTTTTGGGCGTGTGAGTTCAAATCTCACCCTGGGCACCAGTTTTTCCTCGCGGCGCCGTGGCCAAGTGGTAAGGCAGAGGTCTGCAAAACCTTTATCACCGGTTCGATTCCGGTCGGCGCCTCCAACCCTGTTTCTTCTTTCCATCGGGCGTAAACGCACAGGGGCCGCTAGAATCCGGCGACTCCACGCCGAGGACCGCCTATGACCTTCGCCGAGACCATCTCCAGCGCTCGCGCCGAGAACCGCACCCTGCTCTCCGAGGTGGAGGCGAAGGCCGCGCTGGGCGACGCCGGTGTCCCCGTGACCGCGACCAGCCTGGCCCAGACGCGCGAGGAGGCAGCGGCGCAGGCGGAGGCGATGGGCTATCCGGTAGCGCTCAAGGTCGTCTCCCCCAACGTGGCGCACAAGAGCGACGTGGGCGGCGTGGTGCTCGGGCTCGAGAGCCACATGGAGGTCGCGGAGGCGTACGACGAGATCATCCACTCCGTACAGGCGGCCCAGCCCTCGGCGACGATCGAGGGGGTCTCCGTACAGGAGATGGCCTCGCCCGGGGTGGAGGTGATCGTCGGGGTCACGACTGACCCGCAGTTCGGGCCGGTGATGATGTTCGGGCTGGGGGGGATCATGGTGGAGGTGCTGGGCGACGTGGCCTTCCGGCTGGCGCCCCTCGGCGAGGGCGACGCGCGCGACATGATCGACGAGATCCAGGGACGGCAGGTGCTCGACGGTGTGCGGGGGCAGCCGCCGGTCGACGTCGGCGCGATCGAGGCGATGCTCGACCGCGTGTCGGTGTTCGCAGCGGAGCACCCTGAGGTGGCGGAGCTCGACCTGAACCCGGTCATCGCTTCGCCCGAGGGCGCGATCGCCGTGGACGCCCGCATCGTGCTGGCGGAGGCCTGAGATGTCGGTACCGGGACACCCGCTCGACCGCATGTTCAACCCGAAAACGGTCGCCATCATCGGCGACAAGGGTCCGAACTACATGTGGCTGCGGAACAACCAGCCCTTCAAGGACCGGGGAGGGAACCTCTACTCGGTGCAGATCGACGAGAAGGAGATTCCCGGCATCGAAGAGCTGGGGATCGAGAACTTCCGGGCGCTCACGGACATCCCCGAGCCGGTCGACTACGCCCTTGTGGCGGTGCCCCGGCACGTCTCGCCGTACGTGATGAAGGACCTGATCGAGGCGAAGGTGGGGGGCGCGGCGTTCTTCACCTCGGGCTTCGCGGAGACGGGGGAGGAGCTGGGGGTGAGCCTGCAGGCGCAGCTCACGGAGATGGCGCGCGAAGCGAACTTCAACGTCGTCGGGCCGAACTGCATGGGGCTGTATCTGCCCCGCGTGGGGGTGCGTTTCAACCCGGATGTCCCGGTGGCCGACGACGGGCGGGTCGGGTTCGTCTCGCAGTCGGGGACGCACAGCATCATGTTCAGCCTGGTGATGGGCGCGAACGGGATGCACCTGAGCCGCTGCGCCAGCTTCGGCAACGCGATCGTGCTCGACATCAGCGACTACCTCGAGTATCTGACCGAGGACCCGGAGACGGACGTCATCGCGATGTACGTCGAGGGCGTGAAGGACGGCCCTCGCTTCGTGAAGGCGCTCCAGGCGGCGACCGCGCGCAAGCCGGTGGTGGTGTGGAAGGGCGGCCAGACGGACGCGGGGGCGCGGGCGACCATGTCGCACACGGGCTCTCTGGCCTCGCCGCACGCGGTCTGGCGGGGAATCATGCGGCAGTGCGGGGCGATCTCAACGAACAGCCTCGACGAGACCGTGGACGCGGTGAAGGTGCTGCTCGACGCCAAGCCCACGACGGGCAAGCGGATGGCGTTGATGGCGATGACGGGCGGGCAATCCGTCTCCATCACGGACGCGTTCGTGGGGGAGGGGTTCGAGGTGGGGCGGTTGAGCGAGCAGTCGTACGAGGAGTTGTCGAGCTTCTTCAACATCATCGGGGGGAGCTTCCAGAACCCGCTCGACATGGCGGGCACCGTGCAGGGGAAGCGGGAGACGCTGGAGCGCATCCTCGGCATCCTCGACGCCGACGAGAGCGTCGATGCGCTCGTCATGGAGCAGTCGGCGATGTTCGGCGCGCGACAGTGGAAGGACCACCCCGAACGCGTCGATGACCTTGTCGACACGCTGGCGAGTCACATCGAGCGTTCGGCGAAGCCGTTCCTGATGGTGATGCATCCCGCACACGAGGAGGCGTTCGTGGCAGAAGTGCGGCTGAAGTTCGCGGAGCGGCGCATCCCGGTGTTCGCGAGCTTCGAGCGGGCCGCGGCCGCCGCAGCGCGGGCGCTGCCACAGGGGACGCGCACCTAGCGCTCCGGGCAGCCCTCGCAGCGAGGCAGGGAGCCATGGGGTTCCCTCGCCACGACCCCGGCAGTCGCGAGGAGCGCGCGCAGGCGCCAGAGCGGCAAGCCCATTACCGAGCAGTAGCAGCCGTCGAGCGCGGTCACCGTGGGCACGTCCCCATCCTGGATGGCGTAGGCGCCGGCCTTGTCGAGGGGGCGGCCGCCGGCGACGTAGGCGGCAATCGCCTCGTCGCCCAGGTCCGCGAGCGTGACCTGTGACGCGCTGACGTCGCTGGCGGCGCCGCTCGCGGAGACGACGGCGATGCCTGTCACGACGAGGTGCGTCTTGCCGCGCAGCGCCCGCAGCATGGCCGTTGCCGTCTCCGGATCGCCGGGCTTGCCGTAGGCGCGCTCGCCGTCGTGAACGATGGTGTCGGCCCCGATGACGACGGCCCCCGGGTGGCGCCGGGCGACGGCCGAGGCCTTCTCGCGGGCGAGGCGGCGAGCGTCGGCGCGGGGGTCATCGGTGGTGTGCTCGTCGATGTCGGCGGGGTCGACCGTGACCTCGTCGAAAAGCGCCTTCAGGAGCTCGCGGCGGCGTGGCGAGGCAGACGCAAGGACGACGAGCGCGGGCACGCTAGGCCGGAGGACGCGTCAGGCGCGAGACGCACTCGATGTGGGCGGTCTGGGGAAACATGTCGATGGGCGTGACGCGCTCGGCCTGGTAGCCGACATCGGTCAGCCGGCGGAGGTCGCGGGCGAGGGTGGTGGGGTTGCAGGAGACGTAGACGATGGTCGGAGGCGCGAACCCGACAAGGGCTTCGAGCACCTCGGGGGCGCAGCCGACGCGAGGCGGGTCGAGGAGGACGACGTCGGGCTCCTCGTCGAGCCCGGGGAGGAGCTCCTCAACCTTGGCGCGGCGGAACTCGACGTTCTCGATGCCGTCGAGATTGACCTCCGCATCGCGGAGTGCGGAGGGCGACTCCTCGATGGCGATGATGCGCTCGAAGCGCTCGGCGAAGATGGCGGCGAAGGTGCCGACACCAGCGTAGGCATCAATGAGCAGGCGGCCCTGCTGCGGGAGCTCCGAGGCGACCAGCTGTACGAGCTTCTCCGCCTGGGCGCTGTTGACCTGGAAGAACGAGGACGCGCTCACGCGGAAGCGACGCCCGGCGAGCTCCTCGACGTAGTGCTCCTGGCCGCTCTCTTCGGGGAGCACCTCGAGGGCGGGGGCGATCAGCGTGCTGCCGGTGCCGGCGTTGCGCCGGAGCTGAATCTGGTGGAGGCCGCGAGCGTGGCCCTGAAGGCGGGGGAGGACGGCGTTCACCCAGGGGTCGGCAATGGGGCACTTCGTGACCTTGAGCAGGCGTCGTCCGCGCCGGTGGATGAAGCCGGCGTCGCCGAACTTGCGGCCGGTAGAGAAGCGCATGTGGTTGCGGTAGCCCCAGGGATCGTCGGCGCCGACGACGGGATTCACGGTGACATCGGGAAGGCCGCCGATGCGGGCGAGCTGTTCCCGCACGACGCCTTCCTTGGCGGCGAGCTGGGCCGGGTAGTCGAGGTGCTGGAGCTGGCAGCCGCCGCAGTCGCCGAAGAGCGAGCACTCCGGCTCCACGCGGCTACGGGAGGGTTCGAGCACGTTGGTGACGACGCCTTCGACGTAGTCCTTGTGGATGCGCTCGACCTCGACCTCGACGAGCTCTCCGGGCGCGGCGAACGCGGCCATAAGCGCCTTCCCATCGGGGAGACGCGCAAGTCCGCGGCCGCCCGCGACGATCCGCTCGATGCGAACGGTCTGGAAGCGGTCTTCCTCGGGGATCTCCTGCCTGCGGCGCCGGCGGCGAGCCATGAAGCTAGCGTAGCGGCGGGCCGGGGGAGGGGCGAACGGCGCTAGTCGAAGGCGCCCGCGGCGGCGAGGTCGGCGATGTGCTCGTCGTCGTAGCCGAGGATCTCCTTGAGGATCTGCTCGGTGTGCTCGCCGACCGCGGGGGGCTGGCCGATGCGGGCAGGGGTGCGGGAGAGGCGGAAGCGGGAGCCTTCGACGACCGACTCGCCGTGCAGGGAGTGGGGGACGCGAACGATGTGCCCGCGGTGCCTGAGATGCGGGTCGTCGACGGCGTTGCTGGCGCGGATGACGGCGTGGGCGGGGACGCCCCCGGCCTGCAGGATGGCCTCGGCCTCGGCCGGAAGGCGCTCTGCCGTCCAGGCGGAGACGGCGACATCGAGCTCGTCCTGCGAGGCAAGGCGTCCGGCGAGCGTGGCGAAGCGGCCGTCGCCGGCCAGGTCGGGCCGGTCGATGACGGCGCAGAGGCGCTGCCAGTCGGCGTCGTCGCGGACGGCGACGGCGACCCAGTCGTCGTCGCCGCGGGCGGGGTAGACGCCGTGGGGGGCCATGTCGGGATCGCGGTTTCCCATGCGGGTCAGAGCACGGCCGTTCAGCTGGTAGTCGAGCAGATAGGGGCTGACGAACTGGATGGAGCTCTCCACCTGGGAGTGGTCGATGTACTGGCCCTCCCCCGTGCGGCGGCGGTGGTCGAGTGCGGCCAGCAGGCCCGCGAGGAGGAAGCGGGGGGCGATGGTGTCGGTGTAGGCGCTGAAGGGCCCGGCGGGGGAGCGGTCGGGGTAGCCGGTGAGGTCGATGAAGGTGGAGACGGCCGCGCCCATCGTGCCGAAGCCGGATACATCGGAGAGGGGGCCGTCCTGCCCGAAGAGGCAGCTGCTCATCATGATCAGGTCGGGCTTGATCTGGCGCAGGGAGTCGTAATCGAGGCCCCATCCGCGGAAGGCCCTGGGCGCGAAGGACTCGGCAACGACGTCGGCCCAGCGCACGAGGTCGCGGGCGATCTGGCGGCCCTCTTCGCAGCCGAGGTTGAGGGCGAGGCCGAGCTTGCCCGCGTTCATGTTGTCGAAGAAGAGGGAGTTCTGGGGGGCGAACTGCCCGCCGCGGAAGGGGGCCATGCTGCGTCCGGCGCCAGGGCGTGAGGGCGTCTCTACGCGGATGACGGTGGCGCCATAGTCGGCGAGCACGCGGGTGGCGGCGGGTCCTGCCATTACCCACATGAAGTCGAGGACCTTCAGTCCTTCGAGCGGGAGGGTGGTCGGGGGCGGCTCGGCAGGCGCGGGAAGCGCGGGGCGGGCAGGCTCCGCGAGCACCTCGGCGGTGTTCGCGCCAGAGCGAGGCGCGGGGCGATCGTCGGGACGGGACCACGCAGTGAAGCGGACCGAGGGGCCGGGGTGGCGCGCCTGGCGGCCAGCCACGGGCAGGGAGCGCCAGTACCGGCGCGCCTCAAGCTGCGGGTTCTCGAGCACCTCGGGCACGGTCGCGACGGGAAGGATGAGGAGCCGGCGGCTCTGGGCCTCCATCATCAACTCGGCCTTGGTCTTGGTCCTGAGGAAGGCCTCCACGACGCCGATGATGCGCTCGAACTCGGAGTAGGGTTCCTCGCCCTGCTGCAGCAGCGCTGCGTAGGCGATCCAGTCCTTGTCGCGTGTGGCTTCATCGCAGCCCCCCTCTTCGCAGACCCACTCCATGAGACGCCGCGTGAAGGGCCCGACGGCGTTGCCGAAGAAGAACGTGAGGGAGACGTAGCCGTCCTTCGCCTCCCAGATCAGCCTGAGCGTCACCGGCCCGACAATGGCGCCTCCGGCTACGCGCACCGTCTCCGGAGCGCCGGCGGTGACATTCACCAGCTGACCAAAGGCCCCGAGGTTCAGCGCCTGCTGGGCGGAGACGTCCACGTGCTGGCCACGACCGGATCGGGCCCGCTCGGCGAGGGCGATGAGGGCCGCGCCCGCGGCCTCGCCGGCCCCGTGGTGCCAGGCCTGGGGAGCGGTCACGCGGACGGGCGCGGCATCGGGATAGCCGGCGATGTGCATGGTTCCCGACGCAGCGGCGACGACGAGGTCTGTCGCGAGGTAGTTCGCCTTCGGGCCATCCTGGCCGAAGGGAGTGATGGAGACGTAGACGAGCCCCGGATTGACCTCGGCGAGGTCGTCGTAGCCGAGACCGCGGGCGGCCATCGCGCCGGGGTCACCGGACTCGATGAGGATGTCGGCGGAGGCGGCGAGGCGGCGGAGCTCCGCCTGCCCTTCGGGGGAGTCGAGGTCGAGCTCGACGCTGCGGCGGTTGCGGGCGTAGGCGGCCCAGTAGAGGGACTGCTCGCCCTGGGGGGCGCCGTGGAGGAGGGGCGGGGCCATGCGGGCAGGGGAGCCGCCGGGCGGCTCGACCAGGACTACATCGGCGCCCAGGTCCGCGAGGATGTAGCCACAGAGCAGCCCGCGCTCATCGGAGAGGTCGAGCACGCGGTAGGGGCCGAGCATCGCGGGATGGTAGCAGGGGGGACAGGTCGAGGGAGCGGAGAGTCAGGGGAGACGCTGGCAGGTGGCGCAGCGGCCGTAGAGCTCGGCGCTGTGGCCATCGAGTTCGAAGCGGGCAGTCTCTGCGTTCTGCTCGATGGCCTCGTCGAGGGAGGGGTCGCTGAATTCGGTTACCGAGCCACATTCGCTGCAGATCAGGTGGTGGTGGTGGCGACCGCTGCGGGAGCGTTCGTAACGGATGCCGCCGTCCTCGAGGGGAACGCGGCAGACGATGTCGAGTTCATTGAGGAGCTTGATGGTGCGGAAGACGGTGGCCCGGCCGATGTTGGGGAGGCGTTCGCTCAGCTCTTCGATGGTGAAGGGGCGGTTGGTGCGTGCGATTGCGTCGAGGACTGCGCGACGGGGAGCGGTCAGGCGGTAGCCAGTGTCTTCGAGGCGGCCCGAGGAGTTGGGAATCGTGCTCACGGCATCGATCGTAGGGATGGCAGGAAGAGCGTGTCAATGAGCCGGCGCGTAGGCGCACCCACAGTTGATACGCAGTCCCCTTGACACTGCGTATCAGCCAAGTGACGATGCACTGTCGCACTGATACTTGCAATCAACCAGGGAGAAACCGATGGGACTGCCGTACCTCAAGGGACTTCGCCTCGCAATCGCCGGACTGCTGGCGGGGGTGGCGCTGGTTGCGATCGCGTGCGGGGATGACGAGGACAGCGGCAGCGGCGAAGAGGCAGGCACCCTTTCGGTCGTGGCCTCGATGACGATCGTCGAGGACCTGGTGGAGCAGGTCGGCGGCGACCGCGTGTCGGTTGAGAGCATCGTTCCCTCGGGTGCGGACCCGCACACCTTCAGGATCTCACCGAGCGACATCCGCAAGACGGCGGAAGCGGACCTGCTCGTGATCGTCGGGGCGGAATTGGGGGCGATTGAGGAAGACCTCGAGCGCAGCGCCGAGGGGGCCGTACTCGAGCTGACCCACGACATGGACCTGCGACCGTTTCCCGAAGGTCTGGCGCACGCTGAGGATGACCACGAGGACGAAGGCGAGCATCACGACGAGGACGAGGGCGAAGACCACGACGAGGACGAGGGCGAAGACCACGACGAGGACGAGGGTGAAGACCACGACGAGGACGAGGGCGAAGACCACGACGAGGACGAGGGCGAAGACCACGACGAGGACGAGGGCGAAGACCACGACGAGGACGAAGGCGAAGACCACGACGAGGACGAAGGCGACGACCACGGCGACGACCACGGCGACGAGGAAGGCGACGACCACGGCGACGAGGAAGGCGACGACCACGGCGACGAGGAAGGCGACGACCACGGCGACGAGGAAGGGCACGGACACGGCGCCTTCGACCCGCACTTCTGGATGGACATCGACTTCACGATCGAGGCTGTCGAGGCGATTCGGGACGAACTCACGCGGCTCGACCCGGACGGAGCCGACTACTACCACGAGCGGGCCGAGTCCTACATCGCCGAGCTGCGCGAGGTCGACGAGGAGATCCGCGAGCAACTGGCCGGGCTCCCCGAGGAGCGCCGTTACCTGGTCACGTTCCACGACGCCTACGGGTACTTCGCGGACCGCTACGGCCTGACGATCCTGGGCTTCCTGGTGGAGGGTCCGGAAGAGGAGCCGAGCGCCTCGGCGATCACGGAGCTGGTGGAGAGCATCACCGAGCTGGGGATTCCCTTCATCTTCACCGAACCGCAGTTCAGTGCGCGCGTGATCGAGCAGATCGCCCGCGACACAGGCGCGACTGTCCGCACGATTCCTTCCGGGGGCCTGGCTGAGGAGTATCCAACCTATGTGGAGTTCCTCCGCGCCATCGCCAACGGCATCGCGGAGTAACACGAGTTGGTTCCCGCCATCGAGGTCAAGAGCCTGACGACGGGCTACCGAGGGTATCGGGCGATTGAGGACGTCTCGTTCTCACTGCCGCAGGGGAAGGTCATGGGGTTGCTGGGGCCGAACGGCTCCGGCAAGAGCACCCTGATCAAGACGCTGGTCGGCCTGATCGAGCCATGGGAGGGCGACGTGTGCGTCCTCGGCGGCTCGCCACGGCAGGCGCGCCGGCAGATCGGGTATATGCCGCAGGCGGAGGACATCGACTGGAACTTCCCCGTAACGGTGCGGGAGGTGGTGGCGATGGGTCTCTACCGGAGGGCGTTCGGGCTGGACCGCTTCCTACGCGGGTCGGAGGAGAGGGACCGCATCATGGCGGCGCTCAAGCGGCTCTCCGTCGACCACCTCGCCGACCGCCAAGCGGGCGAACTGAGCGGGGGGCAGCAGCGCCGCGTGCTCTGCGCACGGGCGCTGGTGCGGAATCCTGATCTCTTCCTTCTCGATGAACCAACCGCCGGGCTCGACGCACGCTCCGAGCAGGAGATGATCGACCTGCTGGGCGAGCTGGCCGCCGACGGCGCGAGCATTGTGTTCTGCACGCACGACATCGGCTGCGCCGCCGAGTGTTGCGACCTGACGCTGTTCCTCAACCGGCAGGTGGTCACGTACGGACCGCCTGCGACGACGATCACGGAGGAGATGCTGAACCGCACCTTCGAAGGGCATGCGCTGGTGATGGGGGCAGAAGGCAACAGGCTGGCGCTGTCGTCCCACGACCACTACGAGCGCGAAGACCCCCACCGGGGCAACCAGCACGCGCGACACAGCCACGCCCTGCACGGCCACGACGAACACGACCGGGTGTAGGAGCGGGCATGGACTGGCTGACCGACCCCTGGCAGTTCGAGTTCATGCAGCGGGCGCTGCTGGCTGGAGCGCTGGTTGCGCTGGCCTCCTCCGTCGTTGGCGCGTTCGTCGTGATCAAGGGGCTGGCGTTCCTGACGGACGCCGTCGCGCACACCTCGCTGGCGGGGGCGGCGATCGCGTTCCTGGCGGGGGGCGGGTCGATCGTCATCAGCCTTGGGGCGGCGGGGGCAGCGGGGGTGACGGCGGTGGGGGTTTCAGCGCTCACGCGCGCACGGCTACGCGAGGACACGGCCATCGGCATCCTTTTCGCGGCCCTCTTCGCCTTCGGCGTGCTGCTGATCAGCCGCGCGCGAAACTACACGCTCGAGCTCAGCTCGTTCCTGGTGGGGAACATCCTGACGGTGCCTACCGAGGACATCATCGTGATGGCGGTGCTCTCGATCTTCGTCGTGGTGGTGATGGCCATCTTCTACCGGGAGATGCTGTTCGTGGCGTACGACCCCACGATGGCGGCAGCCGCGGGCGTGCCGGTGGCGCTCGTGCAGACAGGCCTGATGGTGCTGGTGGCGCTGGCAGCGGTGGCGGCCTTCCGGCTGGTGGGCGTGGCGCTGGTGATGGCAATGCTCGTGGCAACGGCGGCGACGGCCGCGCTGGTGGTACGCCGGGTGCCATTGATCATGCTGGTGGGCGCCGTCTTCGGCGTGTTGTCGGTGGTCATCGGGCTCTATGCCTCCTTCCATGCGGACGTGGCCGCCGGCCCGGCGATCGTCGTGACTTCGGCCCTGTTCTTCCTGATCGTGTTCACGCTCTCGCCACGGGGCCTTGCGCCCTGGCTGCAGCGCGTCCTGACCCGCTGATCCTGTCGCCTGGAGCCGCGTGCTAGGCTACCGCGCGCACGACTGCAATCGGCGCGACAAGGAGGCCACGCATGGCATCGACAGCACCGCTGACCGTCGAGGAACTGCTTGAGGTTGAGGCGATCAAGCGGGTCCGAATCCTCTATTCGCACTACTTCGACATGGCTGACATCGACAGCCTCATGGACCTGTTTACGGACGATGCGGTCTGCGAGTTCGGACCGAACTACGGCGGCGACTGGGTCGGCAAGGAACGCATCCGCACGGGGTACGAGGAGTTCAGCGGCGATGCGGGCCAGTTCACCGGCGCGATGCACGCGAACACGAACGAGTGGATCGAGCTCACCGGCCCGGACACGGCGAAGGCTCGCTGGTACCTGCTGGACCTCTCCCTGAGCGGCCCGGCCGACCAGAACCCCCTGATGCTGATGGGCATCTACGACGACGTGTACCGCAAGGTCGACGGCCATTGGAAGATTGAGCGAACCTACATCGACTTCGTCTGGCCGAACCGGCAGTACCGCGGTCCCCGCGAGAGCTGACATGTCCGAAGCGGAGGCCCTGCGCGAGCTGCTGGAACGCGACGCGATCACGCGGCTGATGGTGCGTTACGCGGATCGCATCGACGCGAACGACCCGGCCGGCGCCGCGGCCTGCTTCGCCCCGGACGGGCTGGGCGTGTACTGGGGCGACTCCCGCGGCCGTGAGGCGATCGCGGAGCGGCTCACGGGCATCCTCGCCGGCTTCCACGCGACCAGCCACCACCTCACCAACGTGCAGATCGAGCTGACCGGCGAAACGACGGCGCGGGCGCAGTCGTACGTGTACGCGTTCCACCGCATCAAGGGCACGATGGAGCAGATGCACTACTGGGGGCGCTGGGTGGACGAGATCGAGAAGGTGGAGGGGGAGTGGCTGTTCGCTCGTCGCGAGGTCGTGGGCATCGGGAGCTTCACGCCCGGTGTCGAGGCCACGCCCGACGACCATCCGGGGCACCCGGGCCGGCTCTAGCCCTCGTTCCACTCCCCGGCGGGGTCGGATTCGATGCGATCGGGGCAGTGCGTCTTGCTGATGGGACAGTAGCGGCATTCCTGCCAGCTGGGGATACGGCGCGCTTCTTCCTCCGGCCCGGCGAGGATGTCGAGGAAGTAGGGGAGCTCGGCCATGATGTCCTCGGCCTGGCGGGGGTGGAACTCCTTGACGAGCCCGTCCTCGTACACGAGCCGCCCACGGAAGCGCCGCTCACGATGCTCCTCGAGGTTGGAGAGGGGCATGAGCGCCATGGGCAGGAGCACCTGCTGCTCGTGCCAGTCGTGCACACGGCCGGTCTTGACGTCCAGGACGATGTTGTCCTCGTCCCGGAGGGCGAGCAGATCGGGCTTCCCGCCGACAACGATGCCAGGGGACTCCTCGTGTCGGGCGCTGAAGCGGTTCTGGTTCTCGACCTTCACCCGGTAGCCCTCGCCGTTGAGCGCGCGATGGGTCTCACGGAGGAGCTTCGTGTGGCGAACGCGCCAGACCGAGAAGTCGGAGTCATCGTCCGCCTTCTCGTAGTCCTGCCAGTTCGCCCGGAACCAGACGGCCCAGTCGCAGCTCTTTTCGCCGCTCATCCAGGGGGCAAGCCAACTGAGCCAGACGTAGGGCTCATCGCGGGGGACGGCCACGGGGCCGGACCTCAGGAGGCTGCTGAACTCTGGAGGACGGCGTCCTCAAGCCCGCGGGGCACGCGCGGCACCTCCACCCTCTGGATCTCGCCGAGGATGTGGGCGAAACGCTCGCGCTGCTCAGGGGTGTTCGTCGGCATCCCGAAGCCGACGCGGCTGGCGTACTCGCGGTGCTCGCGGATGAAGTTCGGGAGGTTGTCGTAGGTCGAGGTCTGGGCGAAACCGCGGAGGACGTCTTCCGGGATGACGCGGCGCATCTCGTCCCACTTGCCGGCGAGCGAGAGGGAGTGGAGCTCCATGCCGAGGTCCTTCCAGCCGTGGATCTCGAAGACGTCGTGGTAGCTGCGGGTGGAGCCGTAGAACGAGATCGGCTGGCGGAGGGCCTCAAGGCCCTGCTCGATCTCGGACTCGGTCTCGCCGAAGACGGTGAAGCCGCCGCCGGAAAGCTCGATGTCCTCCCACTTGCGACCGGAGCGGCGGAGGCCAATGGCGATGTTCGGGAGAACCACCTCGCGCATGTACTTGTCGGTCATGAAACCGTGGGGGTAGACGCCATCTGCCACCTCGCCGGCGGCGCGGGCCATGCCGGCGCCAACACAGGCGAGCATGACCTTGGGCTCGGGGTACTCGATGGGGCCGGGGTTGAAGTTGGGGTTGATGAGCGTGAACTGGTAATGCTCGGTGACGTGGTCCGGCTTCTCACCGGTCTGGAAGGTCTTCCAGATGGCCTTGAGGGTGCGGATGTAGTCCTTCATGCGAGGGGCGGGCGGCACCCAGGGCACGCTGAAGCGGCGCTGGTTGTGACCCTTCACCTGGCTGCCGAGGCCGAGGGCGAAACGGCCCTTGCTCAGGTGCTGGATGTCCCAGGCCTGCATGGCGAGGATCATCGGGACGCGGGGGAAGGCGATCGTGACGGAGGTGGCGATCTCCAGCCGCTCCGTGGCGTTTGCCGCGAGGGTGGCGGCGAGCATCGAGTCATGGGCGGTCTCCGCCACGTTGGCGAAATCGAAACCGAGGTCCTCGGCGCGCTTCGCGCCTTCTGCCGCATCCGTTATCCAGCCACCACCGAATCCGCTGCCAACCTTCATAGCCTTCGTGTCCTTTCGATCGGCCCCATCGCGGGGCGCCAAGCGACGATTGTACGCACGACCGGGCTTAGTGGCGGCGGCGGCTCTTCGTCCGGGCCCTGGCGCGCTTGCGGCGTGGGGAGGGCGGTGCAGGGGGAGGTGAGTCGAGCAGCCTCGCGATGGCGGCGAGTTCGTCTGGTGTGTTGGCATTGCGGAAGCTGCGGAGATCGGGATCGACGCGCGCAAGGCGGTCCTCGGCGAGGGCGAGCACGTCGAGGCCCGCGAAGGCATCGATGACCTTGTTGCCGCCACCGGCCAGGGCCGCCTCGGCAGCGACAAGGCAGGGCTCCCGCCGGTAGGCGGCGGCGAGCGGCTGCCGGAAGCCGCCGACCTCGGGCAGGACGGCGTCGTGCTCGCCGAGGGCGCCGATGACCCTCTCCACTACGGCGTTCTGCAGGAGGGGGGCATCGCAAGAGGCGGCGAAGCAGACCGGGGAGGCAGCCACGGCGAACCCAGCCGCGAGGCCGGCGAGGGGGCCACGCTCGGGCTCACGGTCCTCGACGACTGTCACCGGGACGGCGGGGTGCATGGGGGGGAGGGGCTGGCCAGCTGCGGTGACGACCACGATCTCGTCGACGACGGGCGCGAGGGCGTCGCGCACCCACTGGAGGAGAGGCCGTCCACGGAGGCTCGCGGAGGCCTTGTCCGAGCCGAAGCGGCGGCTCAGCCCACCGGCGACAATGATGCCGGTGACGGGTCCGGGAGGGCTGTCGGTCATGCGCTCAGGGTACGCGAGCGGGCCTCGCTATGATGGCGCGATGCGACTCTTCCGACGGCGGCCGCTGATCACGGATGAGAACTACGGGCGGCTGATGACGTCGTTCGGGCGGACTGTGGACGCGGACCCGCTGGTGGCGGGACCGGCGGAGGCGCTGGCGGAGCGGGTCACGGGGGAGCTGGCGGGAGAGGCGGCGGCGGCGGACGAGAAGCTGTACCAGGGGGCGGCGGCGTACCACCTGCGACTGCTCGCGGGGGCGTGGATCCTCGCCGGCGAAGGCGGGATCCCGACGGAGACGGCGGAAGTGTTCGAGGAGGCGGTGGCGTGGCGGTTCGGAGCACGCGAGCTGCCCGAACGGCTTGGGAGGCTGGCGCGTGGGGAGGTGGAGCGTGACCTCTCGGTGGACGGGGAGTAGGGGCCGGCGTTCCTAATCGCGGGTGGCGAGCCAGGCTCGGCCCCGGGGCGAGAGGCGGTAGCCCACCTTCAGGCTCTCGGTGAGGCCGAGCTCCTTCAGCTTGCGCACGTCGCGCTTGAAGGGCTGGGTCTCGCGGCCGAGGGAGGCGGCGAGGTCGGGGGCGCGCACGCTGGGCGAGGACTCGATGAGGCGGAGGACGGCGTCGGTCCAGGGACCGTGACGGCTCGACCGGTCGAAGCGGGCGAGCCGGGCGGCGATGGCCGCGATGGCGTCGTCGTCGAGCACGTCCTTCTCGCGGAGGGTGGTGCGCGGGTCGCCGCCGGCCAGGTGCAGGGCGACGCGGTAGAGGTCGCCCTCGGGGCGGCGGTTCAGATCGGCGACGAGCCCATCGCGTGCGGCATAACCGGCACGGCGCGCGTCGACCTCAGTTATGTCGCTTTCGGGGATGGCATCGACGGCTTCGATAGCGAGGACGCCGATAGCGGTGCGCAGCTCGCCCCCGGCGCGCACGGTCGGGCGCTTCCAGCGGCGGAAGGCGAGCGTGATGCGACCCTCGGCGATGCCCTCAAGCGTCTCGCGCTTCAGGAGCATGGCCGGTTGACCATCCTGCTACTTCGAGACGCCAGCGGTAGCCGCGACGCCGCTCTCCACGCCATTCTCGGCGAGCAGCGCGTGGATCTGGCGGGCGTGGGTCACGATGCGACCGGCCTCCTCGCGCACGGCCTGGCGGCCGTCGCAGAGCGCCTCCTCGGGGTTGCAGTGGATATCGAACTCGAGGCCGTTCGCGCCAGCTGCCACGAAGCCGTAGGACACACGCTCCACGAGGGCGCGATCACCGGAGCTGTGGGAGGGGTCGGCGATGAGGGGCAGGTGCGACTTGCTCCGCACGAGCGGAATCATTGAGATGTCGGCAGCGAAGCGGGTCTCGGATTCGAACGACCTGATGCCCCGGTAGCAAAGAATGACGTTGGGGTTGCCGGCGCCGGTGTGGTTCCCGGCCCGATCGAGACCGGACATGATGTAGGCGGCGGCGCAGAGCCACTCGTTGAGGTCGTTGCCGAAGCCGTGCTTGAGGACGACCGGCGTGCGGATGCGGGAGAGTTCCTCGAGGAGCGGCGAGTACTGGGCGCTGCGGGCGCCGATCTGGACGACGTCGATACCGGCCTCGAGAAACGCCTCGAGGTGGCGCAGGTCGATGAGCTCGCAGACGACGGGGAGGCCCGTTGCCGCTTTCATCGACTTCACGATGTCGAGGCCGCGGGCGATTTCGAGGCCGCGGTAGTCGTAGGGGCTGGTGCGGGACTTGTCGACGAAGGCGCGGAGAATATCGATGCCGGCGTCGCGCGCCATGATGGCGGAATCGACGGCCTGGTCCTCGGTCTCGATGGCGCAGGGGCCACCGAAGATGGTCAGGTTCCCGCCTCCCACCAGCGTGCCGTTCACGTCGACGATGGTGTCTTCGTGGTGGAAGTTGCGGCTGGCGTCCTTGTACTTCTCGGTGATGCGGATGACGCGGTCGACGCCGGGAAGCTCGGTAATCCGACCCTCATCGATGATGCCGGCCATGCCCTTGACGCCGATGACCATGCTTCCGGCGCCAACCATGGTCTGGCACTGGAGACCGTAGTCGCTGACGATGCGGTCGATTACCCGCTCGGTCTGCTCATCCGAGGCGCCTTCGACCATGTGGATGATCATAATTTCGGGGTTCTCCATCGATTTTCGAACGCCCATCTTCCTATGCGCGCCGTCAATAGACCAGCCTTCACCCCGGCCTCTGGCCGGATTGGCATAGCCTCCGGGGAACGGGGTCAGAAGAGGAGTTGCGTGAGGCGGCGCTGGTACTCGCGCACGAGCGTGCTCTCGAGACCGAGGATGTCGAAGACGGCGAGCACGGCCTTGCGGGCAGCATCCCCGGCAAAGGTCTTGTCGAGACGCACAGACTCAAGCAACTCGTCGAGGGCTTCTTCGTACCGTCCAAAGGCGGCGAGCATGACGCCCCAGCGATAGCGAGCGCGAGGATCCCCGGGGTCGAGGCGGGCTTCCTGCTCAAGCTCCGCGGGGTCGTGCTTGCTGGAGAACTCGGCGAGGAAGATGTGGTGGCGGAGGGCCTTGGCCCTGCGGTCGTTGCCGGCGCGCTCAAGCAGCTCCTCGGCCCCCTCGCGGTCGTCGCGCTCGAGGAGGATGGCGGCGAGGCCGGTGAGGGCATCGGCGTTCTCGTCGTCCTCCTCCAGCATCTCGCGGTAGCGCGCCTCGGCGCCTGCGAGGTCGCCGGAGGCGGCGAGATCCTCGGCCTCGGCGGCGGCCACCTCCGCGGGGGAGGTCACGAGCTGGGCGAAGAAGGCGCGGACGTGCTCCTCGGGGAGGGCGCCGGCGAACTCGCTGGCGACCTCGCCATCGACGAACGCCTTGACGGAGGGGATGGCCTGGATGCCGTGCGCGGACGACGTGAGGGGGTTGCGGTCGGTATCGAGCTTGGCGAGGAGGACGTCCTCGCCGAACTCGGCCGCGACGCTCTCAATGATCGGGCTGAGGACGCGGCAGGGACCGCACCACTCGGCCCAGAAGTCGACGACAACGGGACGGTTCTTCGACTCCTCGATGACAGCCTCGGCGAAGGTCACGTCGGTGACTTCGAGGACGGGGGAGGGAGCGGTCATGGGGATACCTCCGGTTGCTAGTCGGGGATTGGCGGGAAGGTCTCATCAAGCTGGCCGCCGAGCTGCTCCGGGGAGCCGGCGGGAAGCTGGCAGGCCATGTTCTCGCAGAGCCAGGCGGTGGCGCCGCCCTCGGGGGGTTCGCGGCCGTCGAGCAAGGGGATGCCGTTGGGCTCGGCGGCGGGCGCGAGGGCGAGGCCGGGAAGGAAGCGACCGGCGACGGCGCGCTCGAAGGGCGCGCGCGCCTCGGGCGCGCCAACGATGGCGAGCTCGCGCGGCGGGGACGCGAGCAGGTCGATGACCTGCAGCGTTGCGCCGAAGCCGGTGGCTGCGTTGAGGATGAGCCCCTGGACCCCGGCGACCACCTCCCGGGCGATGGCGTCACCGTCGCTGCGGAGTCCGTAGCGCTGCAGCGTGAGGGCGAGCTGGGCGGTGGAGGCGCCGGCGCTGGGCGTCGCCTGATCGAAGCGCGGCTTCTGCCTGAAGAGCAGCTCCTCCGAGCCCTCGGCCGTCTCGAAGAAGGCGCCGTCCGCATCGTCGTGGAAGCGCGCGACGATGACATCGAGGAGCTCGTTCGCCCAATCGAGGTGTTCGCGGTCGCCCGTGAGCTGGTAGAGCTCGATGAGGCCGAGACCGTAGTAGGCGTAGTCCTCGAGCATGCCCTCGATGCGGGCGACGCCGTCCTTACAGGTATGCAGGAGGGCGCCGTTCGACCACATGCGTCCACGCACGAAGCGGGCGTTGCGCTCGGCGATCTCGCGCAGGTGCGCGTCGCCGAAGACGCGGGCGGCCTCGGCGAAGACGGCGAGCGCGAGGCCGTTCCACGAGGTCAGCACCTTGTCGTCGGTCTGGGGCGGGATACGCTCGGAGCGAGCCTCGAAGAGGGTGCGCCGCCAACCCTCGATGCGCTCAGGGGAGGTGTTGGGGCCGGGGAAGGGGTCGGTGCGGCGGGAGAGGACGTTGCGGCCGATGAGCTCGGGGTTGTGGGGGTCGTAGAAGTTGCCCTCGGGGGTGACGCCGAAGATCTGGCTGAAGGCTTCCGCGTCTTCCCCGAGGAGGCTCTCGATCTGACCGGTGGTCCAGAGGAAGAACTTGCCCTCGATGCCCTCGCTGTCGGCATCCTGGGCGCTGTAGAAGCCGCCGTCTTGGTGAAGCATCTCGCGTTCGAGGTAGCCCAGCGTCTCGCGGACGACGCGCTCGTGGGCGGGGTCGCCAAAGAGCTGGAAGGCGTGCAGGTAGACGCGGGCGAGCGCGGCGTTGTCGTACAGCATCTTCTCGAAGTGGGGCACCAGCCACTGGACATCGACGCTGTAGCGGGCGAAGCCGCCGCCGATCTGGTCGTACATGCCGCCGCTGGCCATGCCCCAGAGGGTGCGTTCGAGCATGGCGCGGATGGCGGGCTGCTCGGGCTCGTCGGCGCGGGCGGCGCGTCCGAGGAGGAACTCGAGGTTGGCGGGAGCGGGGAACTTGGGGGCGGTGCCGAAGCCGCCCCAGACATCGTCGGCGGAGCGCAGCATGGCCTGCACGGCGCTGGCCGCGACCGTGGGGTCGAACGCTTCCTCGGGGACGGCGCGGGCGGAGGCCTCGGCGAGCTGGTCGCTGATCGACTCCGCGGAGTTGACGATGTCCTCGCGGCGCTCGCTCCAGGTGGTGTTGATGGTCTGGAGGAGGCGGGGAAAACCGGGGCGGCCGTGGGCATCTTCCGGCGGGAAGTAGGTACCGGCGAAGAAGGGCTTCTTGTCGGGGGTGAGGAAGACGGTCATGGGCCAGCCACCCTGGCCAGTGAGGGCCTGCACGGCGGTCATGTAGACGCCGTCGATGTCGGGGCGCTCCTCGCGGTCGACCTTGATGTTGACGAAGTGCTCGTTCATGAGGCCCGCGATCTCGTGCGACTCGAAAGACTCGTGGGCCATCACATGGCACCAGTGACAGGTGCTGTAGCCGACGGAGAGGAGGACGGGCTTGTCCTCTTCGCGGGCCTTCGCGAAGGCCTCGTCGCCCCAGGGGTACCAGTCGACTGGGTTCTCGGCGTGCTGCAGGAGATAAGGGCTGGTTTCGCCCGAAAGACGGTTTGGCATCGCAGGTAGTGTACGGGTGCGCCGCCTTTGGAGATTGCCCCGAGCGGGCAGCGCCCCCAGAGTGGGGCGGTGCTGGAACACGAGCTGGAGGTGGCGATCAAGGCGGCGCGGCGCGCGGGCGGTGAGGTCGCGCGCATGCGGGAGGAGGGGCTGCGGTACGGGCGGAAGGGCGGCTACGAGCTGGTCTCGGAGGCCGACATCCACGCCGCGGAGGTCCTGCACGAAGCCCTCACCGGCGCCTTTCCCGACGATGGCTGGCTGAGCGAGGAGCATCGGGACACGGCGGAACGGCTCGACCGGGAACGCGTGTGGGTGGTGGACCCGATCGACGGCACGCGGGAGTACCTGCAGGGGCATCCCGAGTACGCGATCTCGGTGGGGCTAGTGGTCAAGGGCCGGCCCGCGCTCGGCGTCGTGCACAACCCCGCCACGGACGAGATGCACGCGGCCATCTGCCCCGACCCGGCGCCAGGGGCCATCCCCCACGACGAACCGGGGCGGAGCTACCTGGCGCTCGTGGGGCGGGGGGAGGACATGCTGGGGGAAGTGCCGCCGCTCCCGGGTCAGGCGCGCACGCGCGGGGTCGGAAGCGTGGCCTACCGGCTCGCGCTGGTGGCGGCGGGGCAGGGCGACGTGGTGGTGACGTGGCACGCGCGCCAGGAGTGGGACGTGGCGGCGGGAGCGGCGCTCTGCCTGGCGAAGGGGCTGGCGGTGACGGACGTAGTGGGGGACCCCATCGCCTTCAACCAGCCGCGGCCACTCGTGCGGGGCCTCCTGGTGGCGGAGGCGGGCCTTCACGCGCGCATCAGTGACTACTTCCGGCGGATATCGCGGTAGGAAGACGCGCGACGGGCTAGGATGCGCGCGGAGGCATCGCCATGAGCGTACGCATCGGGCTGGGGGCGGCGCTGCTGCCGGAGACGACGCCGGCGTCGTTCTTCCGCTGGGTCGACCTTTGCGAGGAGAGCGAGGCCGACTCGATCTGGTTCAGCGAACGCCTGGCGGGCCCGCAACGCACGCTCGAGCCGATGACGGCGATGGCGGCGGTGGCGGGAGCCACGAAGCGGATCAAGTTCGGGATGAACGTCGTGCTGCTGCCGCTGCGCGACCCGCTCGTGCTGGCGAACGAGTGCGCAACCATCGACTACCTGAGTGACGGGCGGCTGCTGCCGGCGTTCGGCGTGGGCGCGCTGAACGCGCCCGAGTGGCGGGCGACGGGTCGGGAACCGCGCGGTCGCGGGGCCATCGCCGACGAGATGATCGACCTGATGGTGCGGCTGTGGGAGGAGGACGACGTCACCTTCGACGGGGACCACTTCCGGTACGAGTCGGCATCGATCGCGCCGCGGCCCGTGCAGCAGCCGCTGCCGCTGTGGATCGGTGGGAGCAGCGACGCCGCGATCAAGCGGACGGCGCTGCGCGGCACCGGCTGGCTGGCGGGCATCCAGACACCGGCGCAGGTCGCGCCGGTGGTTACGAAGATCAAGGCGGCGGTCGCGGAGGCGGGACGGACGATCGACGAGGACCACTACGGCGCCGGGTTCCCCTTCCGCTTCGGGAGCTGGGACGACGAGCCAATCGCACGGACGGCGAAGGCGTACAGCCGCTTCGCGGCGCTCGACCCGGAGGCGCTCTTCGCCGTGGGAAGCGCGGACGAGATCGTGGCGCGGGCGCAGGAGTACGTCGCGTGCGGCATCAGCAAGTTCGTCCTGCGCCCGCTGGCGGACTCGGACGCGGACGCCTACGCGCAGACACAGCGGCTGATCGAGGAAGTGCTACCCGCCGTCCACACGGGATAGCCGGCGGGTAGCGGAAACGACGAGGGAACCATGAAGCTCATCGTGTTCGGCGCGACGGGTGGCGTAGTACAGCACGTGTGGAAGCGTGGGCTGGAACAGGGTCACGAGGTAACGGCGTTCACCCGCTCGCCCGGAAAGATCGACCCGAGCGCGGGCGCGCGCATTGCCCAGGGTGATGTCACAGACGGGGAGGCGGTCTCCGAGGCCATTGCCGGTCACGACGCGGTGATTGTCGCGCTCGGCGCGAACGGCTTGCGCGACAAGACGACGCTCACGGCCGGCACGAAGAACGTGGTCGAGGGCATGACGCGCCATGGGGTCGGGCGGCTCGTCGTCCTGTCCGCAGCCGGGGTGGGCGAGAGCTGGAGGCAGGTCCCGCTGCTCTCGAAAGTGGCCTTCCGGACCTTTCTGCGCAACATCCTCGCGGAGCACACCGCGCAGGAAGCAATCGTCACGGACAGCTCCCTGGACTGGACGGTCGTGCGTGCGGCCATCCTCAACGACGACCCGGCCTCGGGGAGGGTGACCGCAACCAACGAGGGGAAGATTGAACGGATCAGTCGGGAGGATCTCGCGGAGTTCCTTCTGACGGAAGCATCCGAAGGGATCTACCGCGGACAGGTCATATCGGTCACGTCGTAGGAGGACACTAGCCGCCGTCCACGCGGAGGGGCGGGGACGCGGGTGGCGGCGGCGCGATGCGGAAGTAGTAGCAGTCGTCTTCCTCGCCGCCGTCGGCGATGGCGACATTCGCGCCGAGGACCGCAACAACCTCCTCGCGTCCGGCGAGGGCGATGAGGTCGCCGCGCTCCCAGGCGGGGACGCGGGCCGCCTTGAGGATGCCGCTCACCTTGCGGCGGTAGCCCCGGTAGTGCATGCGGTCGCCGGGGAGGAGGGCGCGGAGGCGTAGCGCCCCCTCGATCCGGTCGCTGGGGACGGCGGCGACGGGGGGCGCGGCTGCGTCGTCGGGGAACGGGTCGGTTGCGGCCTGAAGGACGCGCTCGCCGGCGCGGGTGATGCCGGGGATGTTCACGAACTGCTCGGGAATCTCGGGGGCGTCCCCGTCGTCGCTGTCGCCGGAGAGGCGGGCGAGACCGGCCGAGACCTCCACGGTCAGGCCGCCGAAGGCGACGCTGCCGGCGCCGCTGGACAGCACCTCGTCGAGGTTGCGGAGGCGGGTGCGATTGGCATCGACCTCGGCCTTGAGGAAGGCGGCTTCGCGTTCGAGCAGCAGCAGTCGCGCCTCGCTGCCGAGAGCGCGGAGGGTGTCGATCTCGAATACGACGGAACCCGGCGCGCGGTCGCGGGGCTGGGCAAGGTCGGCGGAACGCTCGACGGATCGGAAGAGCTCGCGGGCGCTCTCGGCCAGCCCGAGGATGGCCGCGTCGACCGAGGGGTTCTCCTCGCGCAGCTGGGGAAGGACCGTGTGGCGGAGGCGGTTGCGGGTGGCGTGGAGCTCGGCGTTGGTCGCATCCTCGCGATAGTCGACGCCGGCGGCGTTGCAGACGGCGACAGTGTCCGCCCGGGCCAGGGGGAGGATGGGGCGGACGAGCCGGAGCGATGGCATGCCGGGAAGGGGAGCGGCCGGCAACATGCCCCGGATCCCGCGCACACCGCTGCCGCGCACGATGTGGTGGAGCACGGTCTCGACGTGATCGTCGGCGGTGTGGCCGGTGGCGACGGCGCCCGCGCCCTGGCGCTCGGCGGCAAAGGCGAGGAACTGGTACCGCAGCCGCCGGGCCGTCTCCTCGATGCCCATGCGCATCTCCCCGGCGGCGATGGGGACGTCGCCTTCGCCGGTCATGCAGGGCACATCGAGGCGTTCGCAAAGGTCGGTCACGAAGTCGCGGTCGCCCGCGGATTCGTGGCGCAGGTGGTGGTCGAAGTGGGCGGCGACGACTTCGAACCCGTGCGTTTCGCCCAGATCGCGCAGGAGGAGGAGGGCGGCTACGGAGTCGGCCCCGCCGCTGACGGCGACGACGAGCTTCTCGACGCTGCGGAAGAGCTGCTCGCGCTCGGCGAAGCGGCGGACGCGCTCAAGGGGCGAGAGGGTGTGGTCGGGCACTACTTCGGGAAGAGGCGCTCCCACCACTCACCAGACAGCTCCTGGTCTGAGGGGGGAGGGGGACTGAGCACGACGAATGCGGTCTCGCCTTCTCGGATGTAGCCGAGCTCGCGTCGCGCGGCCTGCTCGACGTAGGCGTCGGAGACGACGTAGTCGTACACGGCGAGGAGATGGTCACGCCTGGACTCAAGATTCTCGATTTCGGCGAGCGCGGCTTCGTGGTCTTCGTTCTGCTGGCGCTGGCGAACGGTGCCCGACGAAGCGGTGTAGGCGAAGTATCCGGCGAGCAGCAGGCAAACCAGAAGAAAGAGGGTTGCCTTAGTGAACACCGGGATAGGCATGTGACCAAATTAGGCTCGCGGCCGTCAAGATTCAAGCGCTTCCGTTTGGGTCTCGGGAGTGGTGCCAGCGGTCGTTGAGGGAACGGAGGGAGGCCTGGCCGCCCCGCAGCGAGAGCGTGGAGACGGACGCGAGACCGACGCTGAAGGCGCGAAACACGCCAACCTCAAGGCCCAGGAGGCGGCAGATGAGGAGCCGCAGCACGAAGTTGTGGGAGACCACGACGACCCTGCTGTCATCGGGGAATGCGTGTAGTTCGCCGACGAGCGGTTCGAGGCGAGCAGCGACCTGCGAGAGGCTTTCGCCGCCGGGCATGGGCACGTCGGCGGGGTCGGGAGCGCGCCACGCCTGCAGGAACTCTGGGAAGCGCACTCGCATCTCGGCAAAGGGAAGGCCCTCGGTCTCCCCCACATCCATCTCCGTCAGCTCCTCGCGGACCTCGAGGGGGGCGCCGGTGCGCTCGGCGAGCCCGCGGGCGAGCGCCGCGGCGCGCGTGAGCGGGCTCGTGAGGATGCTATCGACGGGCTCGGGGGCGAGCCGCTCGACGGCAGCGGCGGTCTGGCGGAGGCCGACATCGGTAAGCGGCGCATCCTCGCGGCCGAGTCCCAGGCCGTCGCGATTGTGAGCGGTTTCGCCGTGACGAACGAGTGTAAGCCTCACTCGTACTGCCCCCGCTTGCGCCACGCCTGCAGGGCGGCCGAGGGCTCCTCCAGCACGAGGCCGGCGCGCACGTAGCGCTCGACCGTCGCCGTCGGGAAGAGCGCGGCGACAAGCTGCTCGGGGCGCACCGTCAGTTCCTGCCCACAGCTCAGGCGGGCGTCGATGGCGACGGGTTCTTCGCTCGCGTCCACCCTGAGGGAGGCGACCCCTGCGCGGAGGTCGTACTCGCGGGCCTTCTTCCCCTCGCGCTCCTGGCGCCAGGGGAAGGTCTCGGTGGCGAGGAAGGCGTTGACCGCCTCGACGGCGTGCTCGGGCGTGACGCCTTCGACTGCGAGGTGATAGTCGGCCCAGTGCAGGAGGGTGGGAAGCGCGGGGAGGCCAAGGGGGACCTCGCTCGCCTCGCGGAGCTCCAGGTCGGGGGTGGTCTGGGGGGAAAGGGCAGCGGCGAAGGCCTCGAGCGCGACGCGCTCGGCGAGCAGCACCTCCATGATCTCGCCTTCGCCGATGAACCCGAGGGGGAGGGGCGCGGCGAAGGCGATCTTCGGGTGGGGCGTGAAGCCCTGCGAGTAGAGGAGGGGCAGCTCGGCGCGGCGGATGGCCCGCTCCCAGTAGCGGAGCACATCGAGGTGGGAGATGTGGCGCACACGCTCGCCCTTGCGAAAACGAGCACGGATGCGCTGACGGGCCTCGCTCACACCGCCTGGCCCTGTTCGACGAGCTGCTCTGCAGCGGTGTGGGGGTCGAGGGAACGGCCCGCGACCTGTCCCACGAGATCGCCGAGGGTTTCCTCGGAGGTCTCGCGCCGGATCTGTTCGAGAAGGATGCGCTGGGCGACGGAGAGGACCTGGTGGCGCGCCTCCTGGCGCCGGTGGCGCTCAAGCTCGCCGGAGCTGTCCAGCCAGGCGCGGTGCTCGTCGATGGCGTCGACGAGCTCGGGGACGCCGTCGCCGGTGGTCGCGACGGTCGAGAGGATGGGAACCTCGCGGCCTTCGCTCGGCGCGAGCGAGAGGAGGGCGCGGAGCTGGCTCACGAGCACGTCGGCGCCGGGGCGATCGGCCTTGTTCACAACCAGGACATCGGCAATCTCGATGATGCCGGCCTTCAGCGCCTGGATGTCGTCGCCGGTACCGGGGTTATTGACGAGCACTGTCGAGAGGGCGGTGCCGGCAATCTCGACCTCGTCCTGGCCGGCGCCGACGGTCTCGATGAAGACGTAGGGGAAGCCGAAGGCGTCCATGACCGCGACGACGTCGTCGATCGTGGGGGCGAGTCCACCGAGCGCGCCACGGCTGGCCATGCTGCGCACGAAGACGCCCGGATCGAGGACGAGGTCCTGCATGCGGATGCGGTCGCCGAGGATGGCGCCCTGGGTGAAGGGGCTGGAGGGGTCGACGGCGATGATCCCCACCTCGTGGCCGCGCTTGCGCAGCTCGGCGGCGAGGGCGCCCGTGAGGCTGCTCTTGCCGGAACCGGCGCTACCGGTGACGCCGATGGTGTGGGCGCGGCCGGAGCGTGGGTAGAGCTGGCGCAGGTACTCGCGCCCCTCGGGCGTGCCGTTCTCGACGCGCGTGAGGATGCGGGAGAGGGCGCGGCGCTCACCCGCGAGGAACCGCTCGATCAGGTCGCTCACTCGGATGAGGCGTTGTCGTACACGAACGACACGATGTCGCGGGTGTTGGTGCCCGGACGGAAGATGGCGCTGAAGCCCATCGCCTCAAGGGCGTCCGTGTCTTCCTCGGGGATGATGCCACCGCAGAAGAGGACGACATCGTCAAGCCCGCGCGACCTGAGCTCCTCGACGATGCGGGGGAAGAGCTCGAGGTGGGCGCCGGAGAGGATGCTGAGGCCGACGACATCGACGTCTTCCTGGAGGGCAGCCTCGGCGATCATCTGGGGCGTCTGGCGGATGCCGGTGTAGATGACCTCGCAACCGCCGTCGCGCAGGGCGCGCGCGACGATCTTGGCGCCGCGGTCGTGGCCGTCGAGGCCGGGCTTGGCGATGAGGACGCGGATCTTCTGTCCGGTTTCGCCCTGGGCGGAGGTTTCGGGAGATGCGGTCATGGTGCTGCTCCTCTGTGTCGTGGGGTCAGGATCGCTCGACCAGCTGCAGGTTGACGCCGAAGGACGAGCGGGGTGAAACGAAGGCGACGCCGCCGTTTGCATCGCCGGCGCGGGCGCCACTGTCGCGCAGACCGGCGACGGCGGCTTCCGCATCGGCGACGGCGAGCGAGAGGAGGAACGAGCCCTCGCCCCGCTCCGCGGCGAACTTTGCGACGGGCCCCTCTTCGGTGGTGGGCCGGATGAACTCGAGATGGGCGTTGCCCGCGAGCATGAAGGCGTTCTCGATGCCGAGGGCGTCGTTTTGACCGCCCAGGTTCGGGTCGAGGGTGAAGCCGAAGTGGCGCTCGTAGGTTGAGGCGGCGGTGGGAATGTCCCGGACGACGATACCGATGTGGTCGATGCGCTTCGCCAGGGCGTCGTGGCTCGGGCCGACGTGCGATTCCTCGACGGGAGTGGCGTACTCGATGAGCACGCCGTGATTCGACCTGGGGTGGAGGAAGCCGATCATGCCGGCAAGCCCGGCGCGGGGGGCTTCGTCGATGAGCTGGACGCCGGCCTCGGCGGCAGCGCGAAGGTCGGCGCCGCAGTCGTCGGACTCGAAGCAGACGTGGTGCATGCCCTCGCCACGGCCTTCGAGGAAGCGCGCGACGCCGGTGTCGTCACGGGTCGGCTCGAGGAGCTCGATCTCGGCAGTGCCGCAGGGGAGGAGGACGCCGCGGACGCCCTGGTCCTCGATGACGCGGTCGACGCTGACGGGCAGGCCGAGCGCATCGCGGTAGAAGCCGAGCGCATCGTCGGCGCTGCGGACGACGATGCCTACGTGGTGGACCTTGCTGAGCATGGGGCTCCTTTGGGCGTTAGTTGCTTCCAGCTGCGCTGGCTTCGCGCACCCCGGGCATACCAGCGAGATAGGCGGCGATGATGTGCCAGTGTTCCTTGTCGTGGTTGGCGACCACTTGCAGGAGCTGGTTGGGGACGCGGCCCTCCTCGCCGATGGCGGCGTCGTCGAACTCGGCGACGGTGGCGAGCAGGCGCTCGCGGCCCGCCTTGAGCTGCTCAAGGACGCTCCAGAAGGTGAGGCTGCGCTTGCGCTCGGCGTGGTCCTGGTTCCAGGCGTCGGTGCGCGTTTCATCGAAGTCGAGAATGGCGGGACGGCGGCCCTCCTGGATGTCGAGCAAGGCGCTGACGACCTCGGCCTCCCAGCTTGCGACGTGTCCAACGATGTCCTTGAGGGACCACTCGTCGATCATGGGTCGCTCGATATCGCGGATGCGGCAGGTCTCGATATTGCGCAGGAGCTGATTGCGCTCCAGCTCGAGTTCGCCGAGCAGGCGGCGGCGGTCGTCCACGTAGCTGCGGGTGTCGTCCTCGGCCATCAGACGACCACGATCTCGCGGTACTCGCCCCAGGCGCGGCGCAGGGCGTGGCTGATCTCCCCCAGCGTGGCGCGCGCCTCGACGGCGCCGACGATGAGGGGCACGAGGTTGTCGGTGCCGCGAGCGCCCTCCTCGAGGGCGGCGATGGCGGCATCGGCGGCAGCATTGTCGCGCTCGGCACGGAGGGCCTGCAGGCGCTCGACCTGGCGCTGGCCGATGGAGGGGTCGACGCGCAGGAGCTCGGGCGGCTCCTCCCCGCTCACGGTGAAGTCGTTCACGCCGACGATGACGCGGTCCTTCTCCTCGATCTCGCGCTGGTAGCGGTAGGAGGCTTCCTGGATCTCGCGCTGCTGAAAGCCCTGCTCGAGGGCTGCGGGCGCACCACCGAGGTCCTCGATCGTCTTCAGGTAGTCGCGCGCCTCACCCTCGAGGCGGTCGGTCATGGACTCGATGTACCAGGAGCCGCCGAGCGGGTCGATGACGTCGCCGACACCGCTCTCGAAGCCGATGACCTGCTGCGTACGGAGCGCAATCTGGACGGCCTTCTCGGTGGGAAGGGAGAGGGCTTCGTCCATCGAGTTCGTGTGGAGCGACTGGGTCCCGCCGAGGACGGCGGCGAGGGCCTGGAGGGTCGTGCGCACGATGTTGTTCTCGGGCTGCTGGGCAGTGAGCGTGGCGCCGCCGGTCTGCGTATGGAAACGCATCATCATCGAGCGCGGGCTCTGGGCCTCGAAACGCTCCTTCATGATCGTGGCCCACAGGCGGCGGGCGGCGCGGAACTTGCACACCTCCTCCAGCAGGTTGTTGTGGCAGGCGAAGAAGAAGCTGAGGCGGCCGGCGAAGGCGTCGACATCGAGGCCGGCGGAGACGGCGGCATCGACGTAGGCGATGCCGTTGGCGAGGGTAAAGGCGATCTCCTGGGCGGCGGTGCAGCCCGCTTCGCGCATGTGGTAGCCGGAGATGGAGATGGTGTTCCAGCGGGGGACGTTCTCCGAGCAGAAGCTGAAGACGTCGGTGATGAGCCGCATGCTCGGCGTGGGCGGATAGATCCACGTCCCGCGGGTGATGTACTCCTTGAGAATGTCGTTCTGGACGGTGCCGCCGAGCTTGTCGAGGGGCACGCCCTGCTCCTTGCCCACGGCGATGTAGAGGCCGAGGAGGACGGCGGCGGTGCCGTTGATGGTCATGGAGGTGGTGACGCGGTCGAGGGGGATCTCCCTGAACAGCGTGCGCATGTCTTCGATCGAGTCGATGGCGACACCGACCTTGCCGACCTCGCCCATGGCCATGGAGTCGTCGGAGTCGTAGCCGATCTGGGTCGGGAGGTCGAAGGCGACGGAGAGGCCGGTCTGGCCCTGGTCGAGGAGGTAGCGGTAGCGCTCGTTGGACTCCTCGGCGGTGCCGAAGCCGGCGTACTGGCGCATGGTCCAGAGGCGCCCGCGGTACATGGTGGGCTGGACGCCCCGCGTGAAGGGGTACTCGCCGGGGAAGCCGAGGTCACCGTTGGCAGCGGCGTCCTCGGGCGTGTAGACGGGGTCGAGGACGGTCTCGCCGGTGGTGCGGAACGACTCGGCGCGCTCGGGGTTGCGCTCGACCGCCTTGCGGTACGTACCTTCGAGCCATTCCTGTTTCGATTGGCTGGACATTTCGCTATCCGTGGTCCTTCAGGGCGTGTTATCGCTGGCGGAGTCCGCGGCGAAATCCGCGCACGGCAGTATATCCCGACCGGCGGTTATGGTGGCTGGCCGGCCCCGTGCCTAGCGCACCTGCCGGAAGAAGGCGCGGATGTCCGCAGTGAGGTGGTCGGGCTCCTCCAGGGCGGCGAAGTGGCCGCCCGCCGGCATCTCCGTGTAGTGGACGAGGTTGTAGGAGGCTTCGACCCAGTGGCGAGGCGACTGCAGGATTTCTCTTGGGAAGGCGGCGAATCCGGTGGGGACGGCGATGCGCTCGACCGGGGGAACGCGCCCACCGACGCCCTCGGCGCGAGCCTCGTAGTAGATGCGGGCGGCCGAGGCGATGCTGTTGGGCGCCCAGTAGAACATGATGTTGGTCAGCAGCGTGTCCTTCGAGTAGCGCGACTCGACGTCGCCGTTGCAGTCACTCCAGCTACGGAACTTCTCGGTGATCCAGGCGGCGATGCCGGCGGGTGAATCGGTCTGGGCGATGCCCAGCGACTGCGGCTTGGTGCTCTGAACGTTGCTGTAGCCCGTTTCCCGGGCCTGGAAGGCGCGGCGCGAGGCAAGTCCGGCCTCATCCGCCTTGGTGGGCGGGTCGGGAGGACCGGCGAGGGCCATGTTGAGGTGGATGCCGCTGAGGTTGTCCGCGTGGGCGGCGCCCAGGCGCGTGCTGATGATGGCGCCCCAGTCCCCGCCCTGCGCGCCGTACCGCTCGTAGCCGAGCTCGGCCGTCATGAGGTGGTCGAGGGCGTCGGCGACGCGGGAGGGGCCCCAGCCGCGCTCCGCCGGCTTGCCGCTCCAGCCGAAGCCGGGGATGGAGGGAATGACGACATCGAACGCGTCGGCGGCGTCGCCGCCGTGGGCGGCGGGATCGGTGAGGGGTCCAATGAGATGGAGGAACTCGAAGATGGAGCCGGGCCAGCCGTGTGTCAGGAGGAGGGGGTGGGGGTCGGGGCCCTGGCCACGGACGTGCCAGAAGTGGATGTCGACGCCGTCGACCTCGCAGAGGAATTGGGGCCAGGCGTTGAGGGCGACTTCCTGGGCGCGCCAGTCGTATCCGTTGCGCCAGTAGTCGCAGAGCTCGCGGACGTAGGCGACATCGGCGCCGTAGTCCCAGCCGGTATCGGGGATGGCGTCGGGCCAGCGCGTGCGGTCGAGGCGGTCGCGGAGGTCGTCGAGGACGGAGTCGGGAACGTCGATACGGAAGGGTCGTGGCGGCATGGGGGGACTATAGGCTGTTGGCTACCGGCTGTTGGCCAGTGGGGGACGGACTAGCCGGGGAGGGAGACGAGGGCTCCGGCGACCGTCTCGAAGAGGTCGCGGTCGACGAGCCTGGCCGTGGCGGTGAGGTCGGCGAGCGGGGCGAGGTTGATCTCGTTCGACTGGAGGACGGTGGCCTGGCCCCAGTGGCCGTCGTGGACGGCGTCGATGGCGGCGATGCCGAAGCGGGTGGCGAGGACGCGGTCGAAGGCGGTGGGCGTGCCACCGCGCTGGACGTGGCCGAGCACCGTCAGGCGCGTCTCGAAGCCGGTGCGCGCCTCGATCTCGTCGGCGACCAGGCGGCTGATGCCGCCGAGCTGCACGTGGCCGAAGGCATCGCGCTGGTCCGTCTGGGTGATGACCTCGCCGCCCTGCGGGCGGGCGCCCTCGGCGACGACGACGATCGAGGCGGAGACGTCGCGGTTGTGATGCGCAAGGAGGCGCTCGCAGAGGTCGCTCATGCTGAACGGCTCCTCGGGGATGAGGATCTCGGTGGCGCCCCCGGCGATGCCAGCATAGGTCGCGATCCAGCCGGCGTGGCGTCCCATCACCTCGACGACCATGACGCGATGGTGGGACTCGGCGGTGGTACGCAGGCGATCGATGGCCTCGGTGGCGGTCTGGACGGCGGTGTGGAACCCAAAGGTGACCTCAGTGACGCCAAGGTCGTTATCGATCGTCTTGGGGACGCCCACGATGGGTGCGCCTTCGGCGGCGAGCTTCCCGGCGACGCCGAGCGTGTCGTCCCCGCCGACCGCGATGAGGCCGTCGATGGCCTCGCGCTCGAGGGTAGCGCGCACGGCCCCGGCGCCGCCCTCGGTCGCGTAGGGATTGGCGCGGGAGGTTCCGAGGATGGTGCCGCCGAGGGGAAGGATGTCGCGGCAGCGCTCGGCGCTGAGCGCCATGACGTCGCCTTCCATGACGCCGGCCCAGCCGTTGCGGAAGCCGACGACCTCGTCGCCGTACTGGCGCTCGCCCTTGGTCACGACAGCGCGAATGACGGCGTTGAGGCCGGGGCAGTCGCCTCCGCCGGTCAGGATTCCCACACGCACGACCGTCTCCTCCCTGCCAGAGGTCTGCAACGAACGTAGCGCGGAACCGTGAACGGGACGAGTCGAGGCCGTCTCGTCCGGTTACGAACGCGAGAAGAAACGCCGCGGCGTCAGCGCCTCAGTCAGGAGAGACCGCGGGCCTTGAGCTCCTTCTCGAGACGCACGGCGTCGGAGCTGAGCATGGGGCCCTTCTGCTCGTCGGGGAGCACGCCGGCAGTCGCCATGCCCATCTTGGCGCCGTCGAAGGTGATCCACTTCTCGGGCACGAGCTCCATGACGACGCGCAGGGGCGAATCGAGGGATTTCTCGAAGGCGGCCGCCTGCTCGGGGTCGGCGCCGGGGCGGAAGGCGAGGGCATGGTAGAACCAGTCCTTCGTCTCGCGGTCTTCGTACATCACGCAGCGGCACTTGGCCGTGATGGTCTTGCCGGGGCCGAGGTGGGTGCCGGTGCTCGTGAGGACGACGGAGCAACGCGGGTCGCGGCGCAGGGCGGCCATACGGTGGCGATGGGCGGCGGCGGTCATCCAGAAGGAGCCCTTGGCCCAGACGACGGCGTGCATGACGCCGACGGGCCAGCCGTCCTTCGTCGACCAGTTGAGGACGGCCTCCCCAACGGTGTTGAGAAGCTCCTCCTTGACGTCGTCATCGATGGGATAGATGGAGACGGTCTCGTGATCCTTGGTGGGGTCGGGTGCGTAGGCGTCATCAGCCATGGGGTACCTCCGGAAACTGTGCGCGCACGTTGCCGATCCCGGCAGGCGCTGTCAATACGACTGCTCCCTCGACTGCTCCGCTTCGCTCCGCACTCACTCGCGGGACTTGCGTTCGGGCTGGCTCCTGGACCGAGGTGTTGCGGCGAGGATGCGCTTGCGCAGGCGGATGCTCCCCGGCGTGATCTCCACGAGCTCGTCGTCGTTGATGAACTCGATCGACTGCTCCAGGTTCAGCAGTCGCGGCGGAACGAGGCGCAGGGCTTCGTCGGCCGCGGAGGCGCGCATGTTGGTGAGCTTCTTCTCTTTGGTCACGTTCACGTCCATGTCGGACGGGCGGGCGTTCTCACCGATGATCATCCCCTCATAGACCTGCGTGCCGGGGCCGATGAATATCTCGCCGCGCTCCTGCAGGTTGTAGATGGCGTAGGCGGTCGCCTTGCCCGGCCGGTCGGCCACGAGGGCACCGGTCAGGCGGCCCGCGATGGGCCCGTTCCACGGCTCCCATCCCGCGAAGAGGTGGTTCATGATGCCGGTGCCGCGGGTGTCGGTAAGGAACTGCGAGCGGAACCCGATGATCCCTCGCGTCGGGATCAGGAACTCCAGCCGGACGCGTCCGCTGCCGTGGTTCACCATCCGGGTCAGCGTCGCCCGACGGGCGCTGAGCTGCTCGATGACGATGCCCTGGTAGTCCTCAGCCACGTCGATGACCAGCTCCTCGACGGGTTCCTCGGTCCGGCCGTCACGCTCGCGGGTGACGATCTGCGGGCGGCCCACCTGCAGCTCATAGCCTTCGCGCCGCATCATCTCGATGAGGATCGAGAGCTGGAGCTCCCCCCGACCGATCACCTGCAACTGGTCGGGTGAGTCGGTGTCCTCGACGCGGATCGAGACGTTGCTCTCCAGCTCGCGTTCGAGCCGCTCGCGCAGTTTCCGCGAGGTGACGTACTGGCCGTCTTGCCCGGCCATGGGCGAGGTGTTGACGCCAAAGATCATCGAGACGGTCGGCTCATCCACCTGCATGGGAGCAATCGGCTGGGGGTCGTCCGGGGCGGTGATGGTCTCGCCGATGGTGATGTCGTCGATCCCGGCGAGACAGATGATGTCGCCTGCGGCGGCCTGCTCCACCTCCGTCCGCTCCAGGCCATCAAAGACGTACAGCTTCGTGACGCGGGTCAGGGCGACGGAGCCATCGAGCTTCGACACGGCGATCTCGTCGCCCAGGCCAACGCGGCCGTTGACGATCCGCCCGATGGCGATGCGGCCCAGGTAGTCGCTCGCGTCGAGATTCGCGACCCGGATCTGCAGGGCGCCCTCGGGGTCGCCCTGGGGGGGAGGCAGTTGCCCGACGATGGCGTCGAGCAGGGGCCGCAGGTTCATCCCCGGCTCGTCCGGATCCTCACTCGCGGTGCCGGCTTTGGCGTTCGCGTACAGCACGGGGAAGTCGATCTGCTCCTCGGTCGCTTCCAGATCGATGAAGAGGTCATAGACCTCGTCGAGCACCTCCGCCGGCCGCGCATCCCTGCGGTCGATCTTGTTGATGACGACGATGGCGGGCAGGCCGTGCTCCAGCGCCTTGCCCAGCACGAAACGGGTCTGGGGAAGCGGGCCCTCGGACGCGTCGACGAGCAGCAGCACGCCATCGACCATGGTCAGGGTGCGCTCGACCTCTCCGCCAAAGTCGGCGTGGCCGGGGGTGTCGACGATGTTGACCATCCAGTCGCGATAACGGATGGCCGTGTTCTTGGCCATGATGGTGATGCCGCGCTCGCGCTCAAGATCGATGTTGTCGAGCGCCCGTTCCTCCACTCGCTCGTTCGCGCGGAAGACGCCGCTCTGGTGCAGCATGGCGTCGACCAGCGTCGTCTTGCCATGGTCGACGTGCGCGATGATGGCGATGTTGCGTCGCAGGGCGTTGGCGATGCCGGACTCGGCAAGCGCGGTCACGGGGTGTTCGGCTCCGAAGCAGCGGTCATGGTCTCCCCGTGGGCGTTCAGCTCAGGTTGGATGGTGGGCCCACCGCGGTTCGTCACGCAGGCCTCTGGCTCGTTCATGAGCCGGGACCTGTCAGCCCGACCACCCGGACGATTGTCCACACCGCCGGAGTAATGGGCGACTCTCTCGCTCGCTCGCAGCCTAGTCCTCGCTGAAGGCGGGGATGACCTCCTGCGCCCAGGCCTCGAGCGCCTCCCAGTCGAGGGGCGGGCGGATGGCGATGTTGAGGAGGTCGCAGCCGAGGTCCTGGTACTCGGCGACGAGCTCCTTCGCCTCCGCCGGCGTCCCCATGATGAGGCCCCGCTCGCGCCAGGTGTCGATGGCGCCGCCGAAGACCGTGCGGGCGTGCCCCTCGGCACGGGGGCGGGCGGCCTCGTTGGCGGCGAGGTGGAAGCTGAGGTTGACGCTCTTCTCGATCTCGTCGAAGTCGCGGTTCTCACGGTCACAGGCTTCGCGCAGGATGCGGGAGAGGTGGCGGAACTGCCAGGGGGTCAGGTAGGGACCGTTCCAGCCGTCGCAGAGGCGGGCGATCATCGGCAGGGTGCGCTTGCGCCCGACGCCGCCGCCCCAGATGCGGAGGCGGTCCTGGAGGGGCTTGGGGTTGCAGCAGGCGTCGGCAAGAGTGAAGTGCTCACCCTCGAAGTTCACGTGGTCCTCGGTGAGGAGCAGGCGGATGACCTGGATGCCCTCCTCGAGGATGTCGAGTCGCTTCCCGAGGGAGGGGAAGGGGATGCCGTAGGCGCGGTACTCGTCCTCGTACCAGCCGGCGCCGATGCCAAGCTCGATGCGGCCGCCGCTGAGGTGGTCCATGGCGGCGAGGGCATTGGCGAGGACCGCCGGGTGTCGGTAGTTCATGCCCAGCACGAGCGAGCCGATGCGCAGGTTCTTCGTCTCGCAGGCGAGGGCGGTCATGATCGTGGTGCCCTCCCAGTAGTCGCCGTGGTTCTCGTGGACGAGGGGCGCCTCGTAGAAGTGGTCGGAGGCGTCGATCCAGTCGAAGCCGGCGGTGTCGGCCCAGGTCCAGAGGCGGCGGAGCTCCGCCATCTCGATGTTCTGCTGAATGAGATGCACCCCGAACTTCATTTGTCTTGCTCCTTCGACTGCTGCGCTTCGCTCCGCGCTCACTCGCGGGCTGTCGCCCTATCTTGCTCCCTCGACTGCTTCGCTCCGCTCCGCGCTCACTCGCGGGCTGGCGCCCTGTCTTGCTCCCTCGACTGCTCCGCTGCGCTCCGCGCTCGGCACACGTTTCGCTCGGCTGCTCCGCTTCGCTTCGCGCTCGGGGGCGGGCTTGCGCCCCGAACACTTGCTCTCGGTGGTCGGGGAGTGTAGCGAGTTCCGTTGTGAAGAGAGGGGCTAGGATGCGCGCGGGAGGCGCCACATGACCGAGGTCACGCACCGGTTCGTGGAGACGAACGGCATCAACATGCACATCGCGGAGGCGGGGGAGGGGCCGCTGGTGGTGTTGTGCCACGGGTTCCCGGAGTCGTGGTACTCGTGGCGGCACCAGCTCACGGCGCTGGCGGAGGCGGGGTTCCACGCGGTCGCGCCGGACCAGCGAGGCTACGGCCAGACGGATGCGCCCGAGGACATCGGCGTCTACACCCAGCTCCACCTCGTGGGGGACATCGTGGGGCTGGTGGCGGCACTGGAGGAGGAGCAGGCGGTGGTGGCGGGACACGACTGGGGGGCGCCGGTCGCCTGGAACGCGGCCACGCTGCGTCCCGACGTGTTTCGCGGCGTGGCGGGGCTGAGCGTGCCACCGAACGCGTGGTCGGGGCCAATCCCGCCAACGGAGGGGATGAAGCAGCGCTTCGGCGACACGTTCTTCTACCAGCTCTACTTCCAGGAGCCGGGCAAGGCGGAGGCGGAACTGGAGGCGGACGTACGCACGACGATGCGGATGTTGCTCTACACCGCGTCCGGCGACTGCCCGCCGAACCCGGCCGCGGCAGCACTGCCAAAGACAGCGGGGTTTCTCGACGCGATGCAGGATCCCGGCGACAACCTCCCGCCGTGGCTGACGGAGGCCGACCTCGACGTCTTCACGGGCGAGTTCGAGCGGGCGGGCTTCCGCGGGGGGCTGAACTGGTACCGCAACATCGACCGGAACTGGGAGCTGATGGCCGCGTTCAACGGGAAGAAGGTCACGCCGCCGTCGCTGTTCATCACAGGCGATCGCGACCTCGTCGTGTCGCTGATGGGGCCGAAGTGGCGTGAGCAGATGGAGCAGTCGGCCCCGAACCTGCGCGACGCGGTCATGATCCCGGGCGTCGGGCACTGGACGCAGCAGGAAGCGCCCGAGGCCGTGAACGAGGCAATGATCGCGTTCCTGAGAGGGCTGTAAGTCCCGAGGAGGCTACTCCTCGGGCATGTGCCCGTTGGAACGGGGGCAGACGTGTCCCTCGGGGTCGATGGGAGCGCCACAGAAGGGGCAGGGAGGGCGGCCGGCGGCGACCACCTCGGTGATCTGGACGCGCAGGCGGCGGGCGGTGTCGAAGTCGAACTCGAGCGAGACGGCCTCGCCTTCGTCTTCGGAAGCCGCCTCGGCGGCGACAACGACGATGTGTCGCGTCTCCTCGTTCAACCCGAGCGAGAGGCGTCCCGCGCGCACATCGAGGTCGAGGTTCGCCTGGAGGGGGAAGACCGGTTCAGGCACGCCGAGGCTGGAGGGAAGAGCAAGGTCGACCTCGGCGTGCTCGAGCGTGGTTTCGATGGCCTCGCCGATGGCGGAGAGCTGCTCCTTCTCCATCCAGACGAAGGCGTAGGCGCCGCCCTGGCTGATGGCGCGCAGGCGGAAGCGGCGCTGTCCCGGCTGGCCCACGGCATCGGCGGAGAGGTGCTGGACGGGCCCGAACTCGGTCAGGGGCATCGCTGCCGATACTACCGACGGGGCGGGCAACGCGCCTACTGCCGGGGCAAGAGCAACAGCCCCCTGGCACTCGCCTGCTCCAGGACCTCCCGCAGTTGGGGGACGGAACTGAAGACGTGGCCGTGGAATCCGACCAGCCGGGCGGCTTCGACGTTCTCGGCGGTGTCGTCGACGAAGAAGCACTGGTGCGGCTCCGTGCCGGTCAACTGGCACACGTGCTGGAAGACCTCCGCGTCGGGCTTCGCCCTGCCGAGGTCGCAGGACACGAGAAGTGACTCGAAGTGTTCGAGTTCCGGGTGCATCGTCCGCACGACCCGCCAGTAGTCCCGGTCGACGTTGGAGAGGAGCACCAGCCGGTAGTGCCGGGAGAGGTCCTCGACAAGCTCCGCCATGCCGGGGATCGGGTGGTGGTAGGGCTCCAGCCAGGCGGCCTCGAACTCCGGATAGGCCAGGGTGAGGTCATGGGTATCAACGAGCTCGCGGTGGACCTGCGGCAACGTCGCTACGCCGGTAATGATGTCGTCGCGGGCGGTGAGCTTGTGGAGGCGCTCGGAAGCGGCGGGCGGGTCGGCGCAGTGGCGCGCGAGACGGGCGGTCACCAGGCCGTCGTCGAACCCGATGAGCACCCCGAAGAGGTCGAAGACGAGGACCTCGATCGCTGAATCGCCAATTCGCATGGGAGTGGCCGTCGACCCTACTGCGTCGGGAGGGGCGCTTGCCACCAGCCGGGGCGGTGGCTCACCTCGATGCTCACGACCCACTTCACCCAGTTGTACCCGCGCCGACCGGGGGCAACGAGCCGCACCGGGAAGCCGTGGCCCGAGCTGAGCCGCTCGCCGCCAACCTGCGTGGCGAGGAGGAGGCGCGGGACCGTGCCCAGTCCGAAGCGGCGGCTGAAGCCGGTCGCGGAGGTGACGACGACGCTGTGGGCGTCGTCGGTGAGGCCGGCGCGTTCGAGAACGGCGGCAAGGGGAACGCCGCTCCAGTCTTGCACCGTGTACCAGCCGCCGGTGCAGTCGAGGGTGGCGCGGCGCGTGCGTTCGGCGAGGGCCATCAGTTCGTCGTAGTCGAGGGTTAGCGGTTCCCGCACTTCGCCCCGGACTTCAAGGCGCCACTCGTCCCGCGGGATGCGCTGGCGGTTGTCGAACAGCCAGTTGGTAACGGGGTGAGCGTTGCCGGTGAAGCTGGCCTCCTCACGGGAACCGGTGAAACGCCGGTCGGGACCGGAGTGGGGGGCGGCGACGGCAAGTCCGCGGGAGATGGCGAAGCCGCCGGCTCCGACGGCAAAGAGGCGCAGGACGGCCCGGCGGCTGGCGAAGGCGGCGGCGGGCCGCCTGGGCCAGCGCAGCAGAACGTGGAGGGCGAAGAAGGGCACCAGGGCGAGGCCGAGGATGGTGTGCAGCACGAGCGGGCGCATCTCGCCGTAGAAGGGGACGAGCAGGGTTCCCCGCCCGACGAGCAACCACCAGAGACCTGTCAGGAGGATTCCCAGGAAGAGCACGCCGAGGAGGGCGGGGGCGAGGGACCAGAGCCCGGCGCCCCGGCGAGCGAACGAGCGCACAACGATGCGCCACTTCCAGACGAGCAGGACGACGATCGAGAGGCCGCCCGCGCTGTGGAGCCAGAAGATCCAGCGGCCCTCGGGGCTGCCCGCGAGGAAGCTGGCGAGCCCCGAGATCAGCTCCAGCAGGAGGAGCCCGAAGAGGGCGAGATTCGTGGCGCGGGCGTTCATGGAGTCCCCTGCCGCATGGGGGAGCGGCGCCTGCGGATCACCTCCAGCGTACACCCGCGCGGGCGGGGATCGACGGGAGATCGCTACACTGCGGTCATGCAGCAAGAGGACGCGGCGGCGCTTGTCGCCGAGCGGCGAGAACGAGCGGTGGAGCGCTGGAACCTCGACCGGGGCGTGGTGCTCGTGCCGGCGGGGCTGATGCTGCCGATCGCGGGCACGGACCAGTTCCACGAGTACCACGCGCATCCGGAGCACCAGTACCTCGCGGGTGTGGGGCAGCCGGGCGGCGTTCTGGCATTCGACGCGGGCGAGGGCTGGACCCTGTTCGTCCCGCAACCGGACGCGGCGGAGCGAGTCTGGACCGGCGACGGTCCCTCGCCGGCGGCGGTGGGGGAAGCGTCGGGGCTGGAGCGCGTGCAGCCGGCGGCAGACCTGGGGGCATGGCTGGAGCAGCGGCGGGGGGAACCGGTCGCGGTGATCGGGAACGACGACATCACGTTGCGGGCGGCGGAGTACGGGGTGGAGTCGTGGGCGAGCCTGGAGTTCGCAACGGACGAGGAGGAAAACGAGCGGCTCCGCACGGTGGTGGCGGAGCTCCGCCGCGCGAAGGATCCGCGCGAGCTGGCGTTGATGCGGCAGGCGGCGGAGGCGACGCACCACGGACACATGGCGGGGATACGCAAGGCGCGGGCGGGGATGTCGGAACGGGCCCTGCAGATCGAGATCGAGGTCGAGTTCTTCCGGGCGGGGGCGGAACGCACCGCCTACGGGTCGATCGTAGGGGGCGGGCCGAACGCGGCAACGCTGCATTTCTCGCCCACCGCACGCAAGTTCGGCGAAGGGGAGCTGATCCTGGTCGACGCGGGGGCGGAGATCGGGGGGTACGCGAGCGACGTGACGCGCACGTACCCGGTCGGTTCGCGCTTCGAGGGGGTGCAGCGCGACCTGTACGCGCTCGTGCTGGGTGTGCAGGAGCACGCCATCGCGGGGGCGCTGCCGGGGGTCGAATACCGGGACCTGCACCTGGCGGCGAGCGTCGAGATCGCAGAGGGGCTCGTCGACCTGGGGCTGCTGCGGGGGGAAGCGGAGGGGTTGGTCGAGCGGGACGCGCAGGCACTCTTCTTCCCGCACGGGCTGGGGCACATGCTGGGCCTCGCGACGCACGACGCGGGCGGCTGCCTCGAGGGCCGGGTACCGAGCGAACGCCCGACGCTGCGCTACCTGCGAGCGGACCTGCCGCTGCAGCCGGGGTACGTCGTCACGATTGAGCCGGGCATCTACTTCATCCGGGCGTTGCTGGAGGATCCCGACCTGCGCGAGCGCTACCGGGACGACGTGGACTGGGAGCGGGTCGAGGGGATGCTGGATTTCGGCGGGATTCGCATCGAGGACGACGTGCTGGTCACGGAAGAGGAGGCGGAGGTTCTTTCGGCGGCGACGCCGAAGGCGCTTGAGGCGATCGAAGCGCTACGCGTGGAGGGCCTGGAGGGGTGACGGCTCCGTACGAGCGCATCTCGATCGAGCAGGTCGCGCGCTACCCTCGACCCGGCATGGGCGGGCCCATGCGCTGGTCGTTCACGCCCGACGGAAGCGGCATCACGTATCTCGCCAGCGAGGACGGGGGGCTCGTGCGGAGCCTCTGGCTGTACGACATCGCGAGGGGGGAGCGGCGAGCGCTGGCGGGGCCGGCGGGCGGCGGCGGTCCCATCTCGCGGGAGGAAGAGCTGCGCCGAGAACGAGCACGCCTGCGCGACGTCGGCGTGACCGACTACCGCTTCGCGACGAAAGCGCCAGAACGCACGATTCTCCTACCGGGGGGCGAGGGGCCGAGGCTGATCCTGGGCGAAGCCGAGCCGGTCGCAATAGCGGGGGCAGAGGGGGCGATCACACCACGGCTCACCGGCGACGGCGCGCAACTCGCGTTCGTGCGGGAGGGGGAGCTGTTCGCGATGCCGTCCGGGGGCGGGGAAGCGCGGCAGCTCACGAGCGGCGCGGAGGACGGTTTCACCAACGGGCTCGCGGACTTTGTCGCGCAGGAGGAGTTCGGCCAGCCGGATGGATTCTGGTGGTCACCGGACGGTTCGCGCATCGCGTTCGTCGAGGTCGACGCGCGGCACATCCCGGACTACCCGATTGTCCACCAGGGGCAGGACGCGCTCGACACGGAACACCATCGCTACCCGTTCGCGGGGGCGCCGAACGCGCGCGTGCGGCTGGGTGTGGTGCCGGCGGCGGGCGGGGAGCCGGTCTGGATGGACCTCGGCGAGGAAGAGGACATCTACCTGCCCCGCGTCGTGTGGCGTCCGGACGGCATCCTGGCGGGAGTGGTGCTGAACCGCGCGCAGACGGAGCTTCGCCTTCACCTGTTCGACGCGGACACCGGAACCGTCCTGCGCACGCTCGAGGAACGCGGCGAACCGTGGCTGAACCTCGGGGACTTCCGCTTCCTCGAGACGGGCGAGTTGCTGTGGTCGAGCGAGCGGAGTGGCTTCCGGCACCTCTACCTGTACGACGCCGACCTCAGCGAATCGCGCGAGCTGACCGCAGGGGAGTGGGTGGTGACACGCATCGTGGAGGTGGACGAGGCGGGGAGGACGGTGTTCTTCAGCGGGACGCGGGAGGGGGCGATCGAGCGGCACCTGTACCGGGTGGGGCTGGACGGCGGGGAGGTGAAGCGCCTGACGAGCGAGCCGGGGGTACACGGCTGTGCGGTGTCACCGGATGGGAAGACGTTCGTCGATACGTTCTCGTCGCGGGAGGGAGCGGCGGTGACGACCCTGCGTCGCACGGACGGGGGCGAGGCGATCGCGACGCTGCACGAGGAGCCGGAGATGACCGCCACGGCGCAGGGCCTGCGGCCTCCCGAACTGCGCGTGATGGCGGCCGCGGACGGTACGCCCATGTTCGGGGCGCTCTACCGGCCAGAGGGGGAGGGGCCGCATCCGCTCGTCGTGTCGGTGTACGGGGGGCCGCACGCCCAGCGGATCCTCGACGACTGGGCGTTGACGGTGGACCTGCGGGCGCAGTACCTGGCGCAGGCGGGGTTTGTCGTGCTGGCGGTCGACAACCGCGGGAGCGCCAACCGCGGGCTTGCGTTCGAGGCGCACCTGCATCGCCGCATGGGCACGATCGAGGTGGACGACCAGGTAGCGGCGGTCGAGCAGGTGGTGGCCGAGAGGCTCGCCGACCCGGAGCGGGTCGGCATCTACGGGTGGAGCTACGGCGGCTACATGACGTGCATGTCGCTGATGCGCGCGCCGGAGGTCTTCCGCGTCGGCGTGGCGGGCGCGCCCGTCGTCGACTGGGACGGGTACGACACGGGCTACACGGAGCGGTACATGTCGACGCCCCAGGACAACCCGGAGGGGTATCGCGACGGAGCGGTCACGACGCACGTGGATGGCCTGTCGGGGAAGCTGCTGCTGGTCCACGGAATGGTCGACGAGAACGTGCACTTCCGGCACACGGCGCGCCTCATCACCGCGCTGACGGCGGCGCAGAAACCGTACGACATCCAGATCTTCCCGGAGGAGCGCCACATGCCGCGGGACGCGGCGGGGCTGGAGTACATGGAGCGCCGGCTCGTGTCGTACTTCGAGGAGCACCTGCTGGCATAGCGGGGCGGAGTCGGCGGGCCTATCCTCTGCGGGACTCTCGAGACGCGAGGAGTGAGCGATGCCGTACGCCCGACCGGAGCTGCTCGCCGAGCCGGACTGGCTGGCGGAACACGCGGACGACCCGCAGGTGCGGATCATCGATTGCGCAACCCTGGAGGCGTATCGCCGCGCCCACATTCCGGGGGCAGTCCACCTGCCCGTTCACTACTACATCAAGGAGCAGGGCGAGCGGGAGGGCGGCGCGGGCATGTTCGTGATGCCGCCCGACGACTTCGCCGCGCTCATGGGCAGCCTCGGGGTCGACGCCGACACAACGGTCGTGACGTATGACGACAACAACGCGCTCGTGGCGGCGCGACTTTGGTGGGTGCTCAACTACTACGGTCACACGAAGGCGAAGGTGCTGAACGGCGGCTGGCATCGCTGGCTGACGGAGGGGCGTCCGGTCACGTTCCACGGGAGCCGGCCGGAGGCGCGCACCTTCGAGTCGCGCACGGTTCCGGCGCTGCACGCAAGCGCTGAGGACCTGATCGCGGAGCACGACTCGGACTCGTGCACGGTGCTCGACGTCCGCAGCGACGGAGAGTGGGACGGGTCGAACTCGCGAGGGAACAGGCGAGTCGGCCACGTGCCGGGGGCGAAGCACCTGGAGTGGACCGACCTGGTCGAGCGCTCGGATACGCGCCGTTTCCTGCCGGCGGAGGAGATGCAGCGGCTGCTGGAGGAGGCGGGGGTGGCGCCGGGGGCGCGCACGATCACGTACTGCCAGGGAGGCATCCGGGCGGCGCACTCGGCCTTCGCCCTAACACTGCTGGGCTACGACGACGTGCGCGTCTACGACGGCTCGATGTACGAGTGGGCGAACCGGGAGGACACGCCGCTCGTCACGTAGGAGCGGCGGGATGCGCGGCTAGGCTAGATGGCGGCGGTCTCGGGCTCGGAGGCCTCCGCCTCCGCCTCAATCTCGGTGGAGGCGGGCGGTTGCGCGTGGAGCAGGGCCTCGAGGGTGAAGCCGAGGTCGCCCGCTTCGCAGAGGTGGCTGCAGTAGGTCATCTTGAGGGACGCGCTCGAGGACCGGCGCCAGTCGTAGCGCAGGCCACAACGGACGCACGTCTTGATGTGCTCCAGGTTCATGCCCTCGCTGCCGGGTCCAATCGCACCGCTCATTGCAGTACCTCTTCCGGGGCCGGTCTCACCGACCCGCAGATCCAGCGTAGGCGGCGGCTTCCGAAGGCGCCAGCAGAAAGAGGCCGCGTTCGTTACGGGATGTTTTCGATTTTGCGGCTCACGGGGGAGCTGGCCCAGCCACCCAGCACCGCGGAGAACTTCCCGGCTTCGCTCCCGGCCACGACCATGTGAATGAACTCGGGCGCGCGGAACTTCGAATACAGCTTGTCGAGCTGCTCCTCGGTGGGACCGTCGGGACCGAACTGGGAGGGCTCGATGCCGCTGGCGTCGGGGGTGGCGAGGCGGTCGCGGAGGGGCATGCTCGTGACTTCGAGGATGTAGTCGCGGACTTGCTGCTTGCTCCAGCGGTCGCGCCAGATGGTATCGGCATGCTCGGGGCAGACGACGAAGAGGACATGGCCCGTCGGGGTGCGGGGGTTCCCGACCGCGGCCATGGTGAGGCCGAGGATGCCCGTGAGGGCGCGGGCAGTGCGGGCGGTCTGGTCGACCATGAGCTGGGGTCCGCTGGTGGCCGGGAAGACCGTGACGACGCTGTCTTCGGCGTCGAAGCCTCTCTCCACGTGCATGGGCTCCCAGGGGCTGCGCTCCTCCCATTCGGCAAAGGAGAGCGTGTACTTCATGGGCGTGCCCAGGGTGGAACGCTCGGTTCCGCCCGGTTTCGCCCCACCGACGTTACGCATCACGAGGCGGACAGCACGTCCGATAGCCGCGTTGGCGCGGGTCCCCTGGCCGAGGGCGCCGAGCTGCATGTTCATGCCAATGTGGTGGCGGATGGGTCCGTTGACGACGATCGCGGGGGCGGCCCCCATGGTGGTGGCCCAGACGCCGTGGGCGTTGAACTCCTCGGTGATGCAGGCCTCGATGGCGGTGATGACGACGGGCAGATACTCGGGCTTGCAGCCGGCCATGACGGCGTTGATGGCGACCTTCTCAACGGTCGCCGGAGCCATGTTCGGCGGGACGACAGCGACGAGGTCCTGGGCGTCCCGGGTGGTGCCTTCGAGCATGCGCATGACGCGCTCGGGGGTGGGCGGGACGACAGGGAGGCCGTCGGTGAGGCCCTGGTCGTACAGGAACTCGTGGAGGTCGTCGCCCGCGCCGATGTCGATGCGCCGGGCGCGGAGGGGGCTGCCCTCGGCCTCGGCGGCAAGCCGCTCGGCGATGCCGGGCTCGACCGAGCGGGAGCCGCAGCCGGGGCGGGAATCGGGGTACTCGTCCCAGCCAGGGTCGGGAGCATCGACGCCCGCGAGAGCCGCGAGGTCGACGAAGAGGTCCTGCCAGTCGTCGCGGCCGAAGCCGATGAAGCGTTTCTGCTCGGCGCCGTCGGGTCCGGTGAGGATGAGCGTGGGGACGGTGTCGAGGTCGTAGGCGTAGGAGGTGTGCAGGGCGCTGTCGTCGAGCATGGGGGCGGTGAGGGCGTGGCGGTCGACGAGTACGGCGTTGCCCTCGGCTTCCTGGCCGATGGCGAGGATGTCGACGGCATCGCCGAAGGCCTCGTGGGCGGCCTGGATGAGGGGCATGGAGAGGCCGCAGGTGGGGCAGTCCTCCTTAACGAAGGCGAGGAGAGAGGGCCGGCCAGAGGGGAAGGCGCGCTCCTGGCCGGCGCCATCGGTAAGGGTGAAGGCTGGAAGCTGGGACATGGGGTCTCCCGTTCAGGCGTGCGGGCGCCATTGTAGGGCGGCGGCCTGCCGCGTGACCGGCGCCCGTGCGTTCGGGAGAATAGGGCCACCAAGCCAGAGGAGGCGCGGATGATTGGGACGGAGGCGTTCGACCGGTTCGTGAGCGAGAACCGCTGGGCCGTCATTACGACGGTGAGGAAGAGCGGGCAGCCGAGTAGCTCGGTGGTGGCGTACGCACGCGAGGGAGACACGCTCGTCGTGAGCACGACGGCGCCGACGCTGAAGGTGAAGACGCTGGAGAACGACCCGCGGGTCACGATTACGGTGTTCAACGACGCCGCGCCCTTCAACTTCGTGACGGTCGAGGGACGGTGCGAGATCGAGCGCGAGGGGCTGGAGCACGCCACGCACCTCGTCTTCGAGAACATCAAGGGCTCGGGCTTCACGGAGCCGGAGGACCTGCCCGCCTGGCTGGAGGCGCAGCGGCGAGTCATCCTGCGGATCCACCCGGAGCGCGTCTCCGGCGTGATTCGCTAGGCGAGCAGCAGCAGAACAGGCAGAACAGGAGGAAGCGATGCCGATCACGTTGGAAGCGGGCGACACGGCCCCCGACTTCGAGTTGCAGGACCAGGACGGGAAGACCCACCGCCTGCAGGACTATCGCGGGCAGACGGTGGTGCTCTACTTCTACCCACGCGACAACACGCCGGGCTGCACCAAGCAGGCCTGCGGCTTCCGCGACAACCACGAAGACATCGGGGCAGAGGGCGCGGTGGTGCTGGGCGTCTCGACGGACAATGCCGCCTCGCACACGAAGTTCCGGGAGAAGTACGACCTGCCCTTCCCGCTGCTGGTGGACGAGGACGCGAAGGTCTCGACGGATTACGGCTCGTGGGGCGAGAAGACGCTCTACGGGCGGAAGAGCATCGGCATGACCCGCTCGACGTTCGTGATCGGGCCGGACGGCACCTTCACGAAGGTGTGGAAGCGGGCGAAGGCCGCGGACAACGCGGACGCGGTCCTGAAGCTGCTGCGCGGGGCGTAGGGTAGCCCCGGGGGCGCGCATGACGGACCAGCCCGCGGGCGGCGGACGCGAGGGCGTCGAAGGGGTCGCGGGGGGCGACGGCCCCCGGCGCGGGGCGCTGCGAGGCTCGGGCACGTGCGTCATCGCCGACCACCCGCTGGCGGCAGCGGCCGGCCAGCGGGCGCTCCACGACGGCGGCAGCGCCGCCGACGCGGCGGTCGCCATGGCGGCGGTACTCACGGTTGCGCAGCCGTTCATGAGCCACCTCGGTGGTGACGCGTTCGCGACCGTGTACGACGTCTCCATGGGCGCGGTCGAGACGCTGAACAGCTCGGGGCCGGCGCCCGCCAGCGCGTCGGCAGCGTCGTATCGGAAGCTGGGCGGCATCCCCGACACGGGCGCGCTGGCGGTGACCGTGCCTGGCTGCGTGGCGGGGTGGGGCGCGCTGCACGAACGGTACGGGAAGCTGCCGTGGTCGCGAGTGCTGGAGGACGCGGAGCGGGTCGCGCGGGAGGGCTTCCCGGCCTCCCGCGCGCTGGCGCGGGCGGTGCGGGTGGGGCGGGAACGCGTCTACCCGGCGGGGGCGTTCAAGGAGACGTTCGGACACGTCGCCGGAGACGGCGGACAGCAGGTCGTGCAGCCGGAGCTCGCCCAAACGCTTCGGGCGCTGGCGGAGGGCGGGGCGGCAGCGTGCTACGAGGGCGAGATCGCGGACGCGTGCCTGGCCACGCTGAACGGGCTCGGGGCGGCGTTCACAGCGGACGACTGGCGCGCTCCGGCCGAGTGGGTGGAGCCGCTCTCGGTCGAGTTCGAGGGCCTGCTCGTGCATACGCAGCCGCCCCCGTCACGCGGGCTCGTCACGATGCTCGCGCTGCGGCGGCTGGCGCGCTCGGAAGGCGGCATCGGGTCGCAGGTCGAGGCGCTGCGGGAGGCGTTCGCGGTGGTCGACGCCGAGGCCGGAGATCCGCGAGTCACGGGCTTCGACGCGGCTGCGCTCCTACGCGCGGGGGGCGCTCCCGCACAGGCGGGCGTGGCGAGCGGTGGGGACGGCGACACGACGGCGCTCGTTGCCATCGACGCGGAAGGGAACGCCGTCTCGCTGATCCAGTCGGTGTTCTCCGCCTGGGGGAGCGGGGTGTTGTCGGCAAGCACGGGGGTCGTGTTCAACAACCGCATGCGGGGGTTCAGCCTGGAAGAGGCGCACCCGAACGAGTTGGCGGGCGGGAAGCGCCCTATGCACACGCTGCACAACTACATCGTCACGTCGATTCCCGACCTGCCACTCGCGGGGGAGGCGTCGGGGGCCCGGGACGGGGAGCTGGTCGCGGTCGGCGGGACTCCGGGGGCGCACCGGCAGCCGCAGACGAACGTGCAGGTGCTGGACGCCGTGCTGCGCCGGGGGGCGGACCCGCAGGACGCGCTCGACGCAGCCCGCTGGGCGCTCGATACCGACGGCTCGCTGTACGCGGAGTCGCGCACACCGGACAGCCTCGGGGAGGCGCTGCGGGCGGAGGGGCTCGCCTTCGAGCCACTGGCCGCGTGGGACGGGTGGACGGGGCGGGCCTGCCTGGCCGTGCTGGCGGGAGGAGGCATCGCCGCCGCCCACGACCTGCGGGGCGAGGGCGTCGCGATCGTCGGCTGAGCCAAAGGGAACGCCGCCGTAGACTTCCGCGGCGGAGGGTACGCCATGGAGGCTCAGCTTCAGCGATTCATTCAACAGAACCGCCCCGACGCCGAGTCGGTGCGGATCGAGGACTTCCAGCTACTGGCGGGGGGCTACTCGCAGGAGACGTACAGCGCCGACGCGGTCGTGGAGAGCGGTGGGAACAGCGAGCGGCTGCCGCTCATCATCCGTCGCGACCCGCCCCCCGAGGTCGACATCCTGCCGACGAAGCGACGGCTTGAGTTCGGCATCCTCGAGCGGGTCGGGGAACGCACGAACATCCCCGTTCCGAAGGCGTACTTCCTCGACGAGCACGGAGACGCGCTCGACCGGCCGGCGATGGTGATGGAGCGGGCGCGAGGGACCGCCGACCTGACGCCGTTGTTCGAACCGGGGAATGAGGACGAGGCGGAAGTGGTCGCGACCGAGTTCTGCGAACGGCTGGCGGAGTTGCACGCGACCTCGCTCGACACGCTCGACCCCGACGGCGACTTCCGGGACGCGCGGGACGTTGGCATCGACGCCTCGAGCTGGGAGTCGTACATGACGAGCTCGACCGAGTTCTTCATGGAGAGCTATCAGCAGATCGCGTTCGACCCGCTGCCGGTCTTCTTCGACATGTACGCGAGCCTGCCCAACAGCCTGCCCAAACCGGTGCCGCTGGCGATGTGCCACGGCGACTACCAGCCCTCCAACTTCCTCTACGAGGACGGGCGCATCACCGGGATCATCGACTGGGAGGCGGCGCACGTGGGCGACCCCCGGGAGGACATCGGCTGGCTCTACCAGCTCTCCGCGATCACGGGCTTCGACCTGGCGGGCAGCGTGAAAGCCGACGGCGGGTTCCTGCAGCACTATTCGAAGCTGAGCGGCATCCCCGTGACGATGGAGGACGTGGGGTTCTTCATGGTGTTCTCGTCGGCGGCGCTTGCCGCGCCGATCCTGGACGCGGTGCGGCGGGGGCTCAGCGGCGAGAGCCAGAGCTTCCTGAGCACGTACATGTTGCAGCCGCTGGTGGCGGCCCAGCCCGGTTACTGCGGGATCCTCGGGTACCCCGAGGCGGAGGAGTAGGTTCCATGTTCACGAATCCAAGTTCGGCACGGGTGCTGGAGCTGATCCGCGAGAGCCTCGACCGCGATGTGATGCCGGAGCTCCAGACGAACGCCGCGAAGGTCACGGTGCAGATGATCCAGCAGATGCTGGTCTCGGTTGAACGGCGACTACCGGTCGAGCAGCAGTGGATGGCGGACGAGTGCAACCGCATGTCACGCGTGCTGGGCGAGGCGGCCTCGGCGGCAGCCGGTCGTGACGGTGAGGCGGCAGCGGCGCTGCAGGCCATTGGCGAGCGGGCAGCGGGAGCGCCGGAGTTCCCGGAGGTGCCGGCGTTCGCGTCGGTCAACGAGAGCTACCGCGAGCTCAGCGAGCTCCTGACGGAGGCGCTCGGGCACCTGCACAAGCTCGACGGCGAGGGCTGGGAGCAGGCGCCGGACCTGATCCAGAAGCTTCGGGCCTACCTACAGTTGCGAATCAATCGCGACATGGCGGGCATCTTCGCGATGGATGCGGGAGGCCTCCTGGGTCGCGGGTAGGCCTTCGGGCGAGCGTGTGCGCCCCAAGGGTGCGACGATCGGGAGCGATCGCCACCTGGAGGCCGCATCATGACCGTCACCCGCCGCGTAACCGTCGAACGCAACCGGCTGCGCTTCGCCGCCGCCCACTTCGCCACGTTCCTGGGCGAGTGCGAACCCCTGCACGGCCACAACTACGACGTGATGGTCGACGTCGAGGGGGACCTTACGGAGGACTCGTGGGTATGGGACTTCGGCGACCTGAAGCGGCTGACGAAGGCGATCGCGGACGAGCTCGACCACAAGTTCGTGCTCCAACTCGAGAGCCGCGTGCTCACCATCGCCGAGCACGAGCACGACTGGGAGATTTCGTACGAGGACCAGCGGTACGTCTTCCCCAAGTCGGACGTGGCGGCACTGCCCATCGACAACTCGACGGCGGAACGGCTGGCGGAGTGGTTCGCAGAACGCCTGCGGGCGGAGCTGGCGGAGCACGGAGCATCGAACATCAAGCGGCTGACGGTCGGCATCGAGGAAATGCCGGGACAGGCCGGTTGGTATACTGCCGAGTAGGCTCGCGAACGACTCCCGGGGGATAGAGGAACGCTGATGTCGGTGGATTGGGACAAGACGATCAACGAGATTCTGGCGGGCACGCTCGCCTGCCAGGCCTGCGAAGCGCTCGGCGACGAGATGATCGTGGGCTACACGCGCAGCACGGAGGCGGCGGAGTTCGCGGCGCGCTGCCAGGACTGCACGGACAAGTCGGATTGCGACGCGCGCAAGTTGGTAGTGGTCTGCGAGTCGTGCGCGGGACGGTATCGGGTCAACGGCCAGCTCATGACGGAAGCGGGGTGGATGGGCGTCCAGCTGGACGAGTGCCGCCGCAACCTCGAGGAGTCGCTCGACTACCTCTCGACGTACTGGAAGGAAGAGGCGGAGATCGAGTACGCGGACATGTCGCGCAAGCTCGAAGAGGTGGACCCGGACACGTTCCGGGAGGAGGACGGCTGGCGGGCGCGGATGGAGGAGGAGTACCTCCGCATCCATCGCTGGTTCCGCGACCACAACGTGCGCGTGCCGGACGCGGGCTGGCGCAGCCAGTACGTCGAGGACGTGGTGGCGTTGGGGTACACCTCGCGCCTCGGCGATTGATTTTCTGGGCCGGCAGGGTTGTCCCCACCTAACGGTTGGCGCCGCGAGGGGTGGAGTTGTAGACGACAGGTTCTACGGGGAGCCTTTGCTATACTCGCTCGGCGCGCGGAAGTAGCTCAGTGGTAGAGCGCCTCCTTGCCAAGGAGGAGGTCGCGAGTTCGACCCTCGTCTTCCGCTCCACGCTTCTCCAGCCGCAGTCCAACCTTGACCGGGCGCGCGCGACGGGTCTACGGTCAGCAGCAGCCGAAGTGGCGGAATTGGCAGACGCGACGGTCTCAAACACCGTTGGGCGTTAAGCCCGTGCCGGTTCGAGTCCGGCCTTCGGCACCAGCCTCTGGCACCCGCGCTCTGCCGAGTGGTGTAACGGTAGCACACGGGCCTTTGGAGCCTTTGGTCGGGGTTCGAATCCCTGCTCGGCAGCCACTTCGCTCAGTACGCATAATCGGGTCTGAGAGGCTGATGTCCGCTGTATCTGCCCCGCCGATGGGGCTGTCGGGCGGCGTTGGAATCGTGTAGCGGATCGTCGCCGTTCCCGGCTTCACGGCGACCTCCTTCACGAAGGAGCGGATGAAGGTCCGGGACTCCGTCAGTTCGCTCGTTCTCAGGAAGTCGCTCATCTCCTCGGCGAAGGCAGCGATGGCGTCGACGCTGTCGAGGACCGCGCGGCGCTCCGACAACGTCCTGCGCGCTTCGTCAGCAGCGGTCTCAAGGCGCTCTTGCCGCTCCTGGTGCTCCTTGAGACGGGGCAGGATGTCGTTGATCTCCAGGTCGGACGTCTCGACCGCGTACCACAGCCGGTCCATGCGCCGGCGCAACTCGGCCAGCTCCCCCTCGATGGTCTCGAGCTTCACCCGCTGCTCGCGAGCCACGCCGTCCATCTCCTCGTCGACGAGTCTCACCAGTTGGCGGATGTTGCTCTCGGTGAGGATGTGCTCGCGAAGCTGCTCGATGATGAGACGCTCGAAGTTCTTCGCGTTCAGCCGCGGCGTGTCGCAGCTCCCCCGGCCGCGCTTGATGAGCGACTGGCACACGTAATAGGTGTAGCGGCCGCTTTTGGCTTCGGCCGCCGTGAGCGCCCGCCGACACGTCTGGCACTTGGCCAGCCCGCTGAGCAGGTAGGGGCTGGTCGCGCGGCGGGGATGGATCTTGGACGGTGCCTTGGCTTGTAGGACCCGCTGCACTCGCCAGAACTCCTCGGGAGACACGATCGCGGGGAACGCGTTCTCGACCCGCACCGAGCCCAGGCCGTCCTTGGCGGTGGCTCCCCAGATCAGAGTGCCCGTGTAGGCCTCGTTGGTGAGCATCGCGTAGATGGTCGTCTTGTTCCAGCGCTTACCCCTGGCGCTGGGGATGCCCTCGTCGTTGAGTATCCGGGCGATGTTGAGGACGCTTTCGCCCTTGAGAGCCATGTCGAAGATGCGGCGCATCACGGCATCGGCGGGTGGGTTCAGCTCCAGCTTCTGGCGCTTGCTGGCACCGTCCTGTACCTCGACCTTGCGGTAACCGTGGGGAGGGACGGGAGCGACCCAGAAGCCCCGGGATGCCGACTCACGAAGGCCGCGCATGACCTCCTGCGCCAGGTTCTCGCTGTAGAACTCGTCGACGCTCTCGATGATCGCCTCCATGAGCTTGCCCGTGGGCGAGTCGTCGGCGTGCTCGGTGATGGACACGACGCGAACGCCACGCCGGCGCAGCATCGACTTGAAGGCGACGGCGTGCTCGCGCTTGCGCGTGAAGCGGGAGAACTTCCAGACCAGGATCTCCCGGAAGGGAGCGTCGGGACGCTCGGCGGCGTCCAGCATCTTGCGGAACTGTGGCCTATCAGCGATGCGCCCACTCTCGGCCTCGTCGACGTACTCGTGGACGACGGCGTACCCGTTCTTGTCGGCGTAGTCGCGCAAGGCCCGGAGTTGGGCCGAGACGGACAGGTCGACATCCTGGCGATCACTGGAGACGCGCGCATAGAGGGCGGCGGGGGTTGGGTCAGGGTGCTCGGGCATCGAAAATTTCTCCTCGTCGGTTGTCGTTCAGCGTACCGAGCCATCTCTCCGTACAGGTGCGGCCTTCAGTGAAGATGTGGCCAACTCTCGCATCGAAGCAAGCACTCTCGCTGCGAGTGCGAGAAGCGGACGCCTGAGCAGTTCGACTACGCCTTGGCAACAGACAGCGCCAGAACGTCCGTTCTGGCAACGGAGCATACTTCATCCAGTGCCCGCTAGTCAGCCGGGCTGGCGCCCGGAGTACCTGAACTGCCTTCATCCGAGCTCGCTTCCCGCCCAGGCTCACCGCCTGAGGGGGAGGTTTCCCGCTGACGCTGGAGGTGGGCACGCACGATCAGGCGAGCAAGTATCCGCAGTCCAGACTCGAGCTGCTCACGCTGCGCTGCCGTGTAGGTCTCCTGCCCCGTCTCTTTGTCCATCTCCCTACACTCCCGTCGGCTGTCCAGCATCACCGAGAGTCGTCGTGCAGGGAACAGCCTGGAAGGGGGTGCGGCCATGAACCCCTCCGACAGCCTTCTCCCGCTCCGTGAAAGTGCAGAGTACAGGCCGCATCAACCAACTCAGCATCGCTACTGGTCGTGACCGACACTGAGTGCACCAGTCCTGGCAGAGTTCCCCAAGCGGTGCCAGGCCTTGGGTTGCAGCGGTCCAAGTTCATCGAGCGCAGCCCTGTGGGAGACCAAGAGAGGCACCTCGATCCCCGTCCGCTCCATCTCCCCCTGAGCCACCCGCCGGAAGTGGACCCCGGCAAGTTCGTCGTCGAATACCACCAAGACCGAGGGCCGGGCACCGTGGTCTTCCAGGGGGCGCTCGGAGGCGTAGTAGCGCAGATAGGGGGCGAGGCGAGCGGCCATCGTGACCGGCCGCACCGCGCGGCGCTCCCACTCCAGGAAGAAGGGCCAGGTGGTCTTCTCCCGGCGCAGGATCCCGAAGGCGTCGGGTTGGACGGAGTGAAGCGTATCGCCGTGGCGGAAGTACCTCGAGGCCCGCTGGGGCGGGTCGAGTTGGACCACCTCCCAGCCACGCTCCCGCGCCTGCCGCCCCAGCCCAGCGACGAAGCCATGGACGGCCTCCGTGTGCTCCAGGTTGCGGAGGAGCTGCCGGCTGCGCGAACCGGACACATTGCGCCAATCGAGCGACTCGCACGGCTCTATGGGGGCGGCGCTCCAGCGCTTGCGCACGGCTCCCACCGAAGCCCGGTCTCGACGAGCAATGAGAGCCAGTCCACGATCCGTGACGGCGAGCCGGCGTCGCCCGGCGATGAGAGTTCGAGAAGCGAGGTCGAGCTCTTCCAATCGGAGCAGGAGCTGCGACGCCCGCTGCGGGGAGACGCCGAGCAACCCCGCCACATCCCCGAGGGTGATCCAGGGCCAGTCGAGGAGGAGGTCGAGGGCGCGCTTCTCCGCCGGCGTGAGCAGCGACGGCAGGAGTTGCTCCTCGGGAATGGCAGCCATGGGGAGAAGGACCCGGCCCTGCCTCGGCTCCGACGGCACCACACCTCGCCGGGAGACGACGGAGAGTGCATCCCTCAGCCCCACCACACCTGCGAGCGAGGGTAACCGCCAGATGCGGCTGGCCTCGTCGGATGCGGCTACGTGCCGCTCCTGCGCGAGAAAGGCGGGCAGTGGCGCACCACGCAGCAGCCTGCGCGCATGACGCAGCCGTACTTCGTCCGGAACGAGCACGAGGATCGCTCCTGGAAGGGGACCCTCGTACAGCCTCCGCAGCCGCTTGGAGAAGCCTGTGCGGTCCGAGGCCGGCCCCTGCCGGACGACGCCGAGACTGCGACCGTCGGGGAGCACGAGGGCGGTGTCCAGGGGCCAGGCCCGGTACCAGCGGAAGCGGAGGGGATGCGCGATGGAAGAGACCGTGGCGGCGAGGCGGTAGACGACCGCCAGGGCGTCGAGGCGCCCGAGCAGGAGGCGGCGCCAGTGGGCGGAGACGGGGCGCGCGCCCAGCAGCTCGTCCACCCCGAGGTCGAGTTCGAAAGCCAGCCGGCGCACGCCTTCGGCGGTGAGGTGGAAGCGCCGCGTGGGCGGGATGAGGTCGGTCGCGTGGGGTAGGGAGGCAGCGAAGCCTTCTTCCTCGAGGCGGGCGGTCGCCGTGTAGACCGCCCGCTGTGACCAGCCGCTGAGGGCGGCGAGGTCGAGACGGTCACAGAAGGGCGTGGCCGCCAGCTGGCGCAGCAACGCCTGCTCGCAGGTGTCGGGCTTCACCTTCCCGCTCCTCCTCCCCCTATCGGGTGATCGAGTCTGCGGCCAGTGACCCGCTCCAAGGAACGGCCTGCGAGGGGGTACATGGATGCACCGGGATGCATGCGTGCACCCCCTTCCAGGACGTGCCCGGTGGAGGCGAGATGTGGTGTGCTGAAACCCGCCCGTGCACGAACGGGGACAGCCCGTGAGGGCCCCGGACGTGTACAGGGAAGAGAGGTGAGTTGCAATTTTGCACCGCCCCTCGTGAGCCCATGGAACCGGGCGTTTCCCAGGGAACTGCGGCGAACTCAGGGGCCAGGGACTCGAAAGGGCGGGTTGCGCCTGATGAGGGCGCAATCGGCGCTCGGAAGGACAAGTTTGCATGCGCAGGATGTCGGGGGGGAGTACGCCGGCACAGCGGAAGGCCTCGTCGGCCGCTGCCGGTGGCGGAAACCCGCAGAGGAGCGAGAGCGAACGGGACCAGCAAGAGCAAAAGCTGGTCGCACTCCTGCATGAAATGGTGCAGGAGCGGGGGCGTGTGGAAACGGCGGAGGCACTGGGGATTGACACCAGGACGCTGGCAACGAGCCTGAAGCAGACGAGGCTCTCCCGGCGGGTGCGCAAGGCCCTGGAGCTGGAGCTCGCCACGGGCGCCGGTCAGGAAAAGGAAGTGGCGCGGCTGGAGGAGCGGATGACGCTCCTCGAAGAGGAGTTGGCTGGTCTCAAGACGGCCATGGTGGCCGGGTTCCAGGCCCTGAGCGATGCACAGCGGCAGAAGGCACCGGAGCCAGCGGAACAACTCCCACGGTCGGCATCAGTTCGTGGAGGCGAGTCCCAGGTGGAAGCGGCCGACCCGGGTGATGAGCCCGTCGTGGGAAGGCCGCCGGCGCAAGGGAAGCGTCGCGAGGGGAAGGACTCGCCGGATCCGAGTGGACCACCGGCAGGGGCCCGGAAGCCTCGGCGGCAGTACCCCGAACTCGTCACCAGCGAGGCCCAGCCCGATGACGAGCAGGTCTACGGCGCCGCCTGGCCGCTCGTCGACGAGTGGCGGCGGCTCTGGAGCGAGCACAAGCGTCCGGGGAAGGGGCTGGCGTGGCTGAAACGTGAGGTACGCATCCTCGAGCTGGAGGTGGCGATGCTGCAGCAGCACGAACTGACGCTCCCGCCGGCGACATACCCTCAGCGGGGCCTCGAGTTGCACAGCCACCTCGGCTGGCGCCTGCGGGCGCTGTCCAACAGGCGGCGGTCGCGGGCGTGGGCCACGGTACGGCTCTGGATACGGCGGGGGGTTGTGTTCGGGCTACTGCTGGCGGCCGCCTTCTCCGTGATGCTGCTCTCGGCGTCACAGGGTTCCCCAAGCTGAAGTACCTGGGCGGACGAGGATTGGACGTACGGACCTAGGAACGTCAGCTCCCGGCCGGCAGTTCGCCGCTCGATTCGGCAGTGGGGGATGTCATGGGCGTGTACAGAGAAAAGAGGAGGATTGCAGAAAGGCAATCGAGACGAGAAACCCAGTCGGTACAAGGGGAAACGCCCCCTACCGGACGTAGGCAGTAAGCGATTCGGTTCCGGAGCGCGTTCCACGCGAAATTGACAAATTGCCTAGCCGAAATTGACTTTTGGCAATCGGGCGCCGGCGTGGGAACGGCCGGCTTCCCTTGCTCTAGAGCGGTTCTCAGGCGGCGGCCCAGCCCTCCGAGAGGACCTCGGCCTGCTCGAGGACGGTAAGCGTGGCCTGCTCCTGTTTGTCCGGGGGGTAGCCGTGTTTGCGAAGGATGCGGCGGACGAGGACCCGGAGCTGGGCGCGGACGTTCTCACGGAGCGTCCAGTCGATGGTGACGTTGCCCCGGACTTTCTCGACCAACTCGCGGGCGATGTCGCGGAGGGTCTCGTCGCCGAGGACCTGGACGGCGCTGTCGTTGGCGCCGAGGGCGTCGTAGAACGCCAGCTCGTCGTCTGACAGGCCCAACTCCTCGCCGCGCTCGTTGGCCTGACGCATGTCCTTCGCGAGCTGGATCAGCTCCTCGAGGACCTGCGCCGCTTCGATGGCTCGGTTCTGGTAGCGACGCAGCGTCTGCTCCAGCATCTCGGAGAACGAGCGAGCCTGGACGACGTTCTTCCGCCGGCGGGTGGCAAGCTCGCCCTGGAGCAGCTTCTGCAGCAGCTCGACCGCGAGGTTGCGGTGGGGCATCCCCCGGACCTCGGCCAGGAACTCGTCGGAGAGCACGGAGATGTCGGGCTTCTCCAGCCCGGCCGCGGCGAAGATGTCCGTCACGCCCTCGGAGGCGACGGCGCGGGAGATGATCTGGCGCACGGCGAGGTCAAGGTCCTCGGCGGGGCGTGCTTCCGCCTCGGCGCGCTTCGCGAGGGCCGCGCGGACCGCCTGGAAGAAGCCGACGTCGTCGCGGATGCGGTGCGTCTCCTCGTGGGGGACTGCCAGCGCGAACGCCTGCGACAGCGCTCGGACGGCGGCCAGAAAGCGGTCCTTGCCGTTCTCCTGGGCGAGGATGTGCTCCTGCGCGGCCGGCAGCAGGGATAGGCGTTCCGTCGGTGTACCCGAGGTCCACGCGGACCAGTCGAAGCCGTGGAGGATGCCACAGCAGACCTCGTACTTCTCCTGCATGAGCGCGACTGCCTCGGCCTGGTCGATAGCCGTCTCCCCGGTGCCGCCGCTCTCCGTGTACGTCGCGAGGGCGCGCTTGAGCTCGTGCGCGAGGCCGAGGTAGTCGATCACGAGGCCGCCGGGCTTGTTCCCGAAGACACGGTTGACACGGGCGATGGCCTGCATCAGGCCGTGGGCGCGCATCGGCTTGTCGACGTACATGGTGTGCAGGCTGGGCGCGTCGAAGCCCGTGAGCCACATGTCGCGCACGAGCACGATCTGCAGCGGGTCGTCGGGGTCGCGGAAGCGCCGAGCGAGCGCTTCTCGCTCGCCCTTGCTGTGCAGGAGCGGCTGCCAGTCGGGCGGGTCGGAGGCGGAGCCCGTCATGACGACCTTGATGGCGCCCCTGTCGTCATCGTCGTCGTGCCACTCGGGGCGCAGGCGCACAAGCTCGCGGTAGAGGTCGACGCAGATGCGCCGGCTCATGCAGACGACCATCGCCTTGCCCTCGAGGGCTTCGAGGCGTTGTTCGAAGTGCTCGACGATGTCCTGGGCGACGAGCTTGATGCGCTTCTCCGCCCCGACCACCGCCTCCAGCTGCGCCCACTTGGTCTTGAGCTTCTCCTTGCGCTCGACCTCTTCGCCCTCGGTGGCCTCCTCGAAGTCGGGGTCGATGGACGGCTGTTCGTCCTTGTCGAGGGCGAGCCGCGCGAGGCGGCTCTCGTAGTAGATGGGCACGGTGGCGCCGTCCTCCACCGCCCGCTGAATGTCGTACACGCTGATGTAGTCGCCGAAGACGGCGCGCGTGTTCGCATCCTGCAGCTCGACGGGCGTGCCCGTGAAGCCGACGAAGGAAGCGTTCGGGAGGGCGTCGCGCATGTGGCGGGCGAAGCCGTCGATGAACTCGTACTGGCTGCGGTGGGCCTCGTCGGCGATGACGACGATGTTGCGCCGGTCGGAGAGCAGCGGGTGGCGGTCGCCCCTCTCGTCGGGGAAGAACTTCTGGATGGTCGTGAACACGACGCCGCCCGCTTCGACTGCGAGCTTGGTCCGCAGGTCGGCGCGGCTCTCCGCCTGGACGGGTGGCTGGCGCAGCAGATCCTGGCAGCGGGCGAAGGTGCCGAAGAGCTGGTCGTCGAGGTCGTTGCGGTCGGTGAGAACGACGATCGTCGGGTTCTCCATGGCGGGCTCGCGGATGATGGCGCCGGCGTAGAACGCCATCGTCAGGCTCTTGCCCGACCCCTGCGTGTGCCAGACGACGCCGATGCGTCGGTCGCCACGTTCCCCGCCCGGGTTTCGCCCCGACTCGTACCCCTCAGGCACGTCCGCCACCATTCGCCCCGACACCTGCAGCTCGGTGGCCCGCAGGGTCTCGTCGACGGCCACGCGGACGGCGTGGAACTGGTGGTAGCCGGCCATCTTCTTGACGAGGGCGCCACCGTCATCCTCGAACACCACGCAGGTGCGGATCAGCCTCAGGAGTCGTTCGGGTAGACAAACGCCTTCGAGCATGACCTGAAGCTCGGGAAGGGCGGCATCGGCCAGTTCAAGTCCGCCGACGGTGCGCCAGGGCTTGAACCACTCCCGCCCGGCCGTGAGCGTCCCGGCGCGGGCGAGGGAGCCATCGGAGACGATCAGCAGCTCGTTCGGGGCGAAGAGGGAGGGGATGTGCTCCTTGTAGGTCTGGAGCTGCTGCCAGGCGTCCCAGATGGTGGCGTCTTCGGTCGCAGGGTTCTTCAGCTCGATGACGCCCAGGGGGAGGCCGTTCACGAACAGGACGACATCGGGGCGGTGGGTGTGCTTGTTCTCGGTGACGGTGAACTGGTTAACCGCGAGCCAGTCGTTGGCCGAGGGGCGCTCGAAGTCGACGACCCGCGCCTGCGCCCCGCGGATGGCGCCCTCCGCCGTGCGGTACTCGACCTCGACGCCCCACACGAGCATGCGGTGGAAGGCGCGGTTGCGGGCCGCGAGGGTCGAGCCCTGGGGGCGGGTGAGCTTGCGGTAGGCGCTCTCGAGGGCCTCGGCGGGAAGGTCCGGATTCAGGGACGCGAGGGCGTCGCGCAGGCGGCGCTCCAGTACGACCTGTTCGTAGTCGTCACGCTCCGCGGCGTGAGCGCCGGGCGCGATGTCGGGCCCGTACGCGACGTTCCAACCCAGAGTCTCAAACCATGCAAGCGCAGCCTGCTCAACAACCGACTCGGCCATCCCCCTTGGACTCATGGCCCTGCCTCACCATCATCCGTCGCGGGGGGACCATCGAACTCCGCAAGAAGTATGCGATAGGTCTCCGGCTCGATGGTGAACAGCACGTCACTGGCCTGGAACTCCACAGCATCCACTCGAATGGAACCGAAAGCGTCATCCAGATAGGCGTTGAACTCGGGATTGTCATCGAAAGTCGCTTCCCGGCTAGGTGGAGGAGTGCGATCCTCTCGATGTATCCGGTGAAGAAAGCCAACTATGGTGTCCGAAGCCTCGGCGGCAAGCCTAGCTTGAACCCCTTCCATCGGGGGGCGGAGTTCCCCTGATCCGTGGGAGGCAAAGCCACACTGATTGCGGAGTTCGCAAATCCCCTGTACCGCTGTATGAAGGCCGTTGAGGGTTTGCTGGAGGCTCTTGCGCACCTCAGACTCCCCACTGGCCGAGCTTGGAAGAAACGGGAGGTTCTGGGTCGCCAGCTTGAACAGCTTAGGAAGGTCGTCATCTCTTGCTGTAGGCACCGCCCTGTCCTTCAGCACAGACCGGCAAACGCTCTCAACGAGTGTCTTCGCCAGATCGAACGCTAGGCCAGGCTCGTCGACCACAGCTGCTTCAATAGCATCGACCTGCCTGTCGATGTGGGAGAGGCCGTTCTCGACTGCTTCCCGTGCCCCGGTCATCGTAAAGCCATTCTGCGACTCGTCAGTCCACCTGGAGCTTCTAGGCATCTAGCTGCTGCTCTCCCGCTACCAACTGAGGAAGCAAGGAGTCGCGGAGAGTCGCAAGGGCGTGGGAGTCCTCCGTGAGGCGGCAGGAGCGTAACAAAGTGTCTCGAACAGATTCAGTGAAACGCTCCACGATCAGGCCTGGCGGAAGGTCGCGCAGCCAGTCGAGGGCGGCCTCATCGGCCACGGCCTCGGCGATGCCGGTCATGCGGCCTTACGCCAGCATCAGGCGTTCACCCCGGGGTTCCGGGACGGGGTCGCCGAACTCCCGCGCGGTGTCGATCCAGAGCTCGATCGCCTGCTCGACGCTCTGCAGGGCGGCCGACTTGGTGTCGCCATGGGCGCTGCAGCCGGGGAGCTCGGGAACCTCAGCGACGAAGGCGTCGTCCTCGTTGCTCCAATAGATGATGACTTCGTACTTATGCATCGGGGTTCCTCACAAGTGGTTCTTCAGGATTGCTTGGCGGACCTGCCGTACCTGGTAGGGCTTGGCCTGGCTCCCGTGTCTCTGCAGATTGATCAGCTCGCGGACGCCTTCTCTCCTGAATATATGGTGGCCCCCGCGGGTGCGTTCGGCAAAGCCCAGCCGCAGCAGGAACGAACGGAGGTCCTCGAAGCGGATGTTTGCGTCAGATCGCCCACTGAGAATCCTCTCTCGCAGGTTGTCGTCGCGGCTCATGCGCCCAGCGGCACAGGCCGTTCCCTGGCCAGCTCCGCCGCGTAGTGGAGGGACGCCGTGACCGCCTCAGTGGAGACGGACGGATAGCTCTCCGCGACCTCCTCAGCCGTCTGGCCGGCGGCAAGGTTGTCAAGGATGAGGCTGACCATGGCGCGGGTACCCGTGATGCAGGCCTGCCCATGGCAGACGCTCGGGTCGACGGTGATGTACTCGCACCAATTCACGGCCAACTCTCCCTATCGGTCTTGCATGATCAGCTTGCGTCGCTCGGGCTGTCAAACAGCGGCGGGCGGTGGCCTCATGTCCTAGGCAGGAAGGCTCAAAGCTCGACAGGTCGTAGCGAGGGAGCGTCCAGCGGACTCACCGCAGTCGTCCGGTAGTGCCTCCTGCGCGGATGCGACTCATAGCGTTCGAGGAGCCTAGGAAGGACGAACGCGAGTATCCTCAACTGCTCTCTCGCGGTCATCCTACCTCCCGGTCGAAACACCCACAGGGTACGAATCCCGCTCCTCACCACCAGAGCACCGTGCTCCTTCCTGGCGCGGTCGTCGGCATGGATCCAGACGGCCTCGCTCTCTTGGCACCAAGCGATGATCTCGGGATCCTTGATACTGTCCGACCCTCGCGTCCTAGCTGGATCAAGCACAGTCACGACATCTTCAATGTCGTACCCAACGAGCCGCAGGGCATCTGCGACCGCAGGAGTCAGAGACTCATCGAGCAAGAAGCGGGGGCTACGCAGCTCGGAGACGGGATTCCCAGTCACAGGCCGCCTGCACCTCTTCGGGCGAGATCCGGTAGGCCGAAGCCACCCACTCTGGCGAATCTCCAGCTTCAACCATGCCGGCGAGTGTCCTGGTCGGTATGCGCGTTCCCTTCAGGCACGGGGAGCCGAACTGCACGTCCGGCTCAAGTATGACCCCGGCCACGGGCTCCCAGGAGTTCGCCATCCGCGTCTCGTCGTCGAACGTCAGTCCACTGACGGGTATCAGGTACTCGCGCATGATGTCGAAGGCGAGCTGCCCAAAGGAACTAGCGGCCATGAGCCGATCCCACAACTCGGCGAACACATCCCCATGCGCCACCCAGAGATCTTCCGTGGCGAAGGGGCGGTCCGATTGGGTCTCCCTCCGAAGGAAGTGTTCCGCTTCGTCGATCTTCACCCAGCGGATCCCCGCAGCCCGTAGGGCCAAAACGACACGCAGCGAGATGAGATCCTCGAATCCGATCAGCAACTCGCGCCCAGGAGTGTCGACAAGGTTGGGGGAGGCGACTCCCCTCCGGATCCACCTAATCATCTTGGACGACTGGACGGGGTACACCTTCTCCGCGTTAAGGGCGCCCTTGATGTACCTGGCCGCCTCGGGCACGTCGTAGATGCCCCCGAAGGTAGGAGCGGACTGACCATCGGTCACAAACGTCGCCACAGCGGCCTCCTGTATGACCCAACCTAGAACGTGTGTTCTAGGTGGTCAACCATGCTGCGTCCGGCATTGGCGTTCATGGCGATGATGGGGGCGACGCCACACACCCGCAAGTGAGCCGGGGCTACAGCATCTCCGCCAGGAAGTTGCGGACGCCCCCTACGAGTTCGGCCACATCCTCCCTGGTGACTTCTTCGAAGCGTCCGTGGTCAGCGAGGTTTCGCACGTCGATCCAGACTGCTATCTGCTTCTGGCGAAGCCGGTTGTAGACGGTCTTGGCGGCGAGCTTACTGTTGAGCGCGGAGAGGTCATCTCGGGGCTTGATTGGTATCTCGTTCCGTTCGGCGAGCGAGCGCAGACCATTCTCCAAGACCGCGCCGGCAAGGGATGCGGCGGGAGCCGAGTAGCCGTGCGCCAAGAGGTGGTCGGCCTGATCTAGAAAGTCGGAGAAGACCTCAGCGGTTGCCATGTCGTGCAGCGCCGCAAGGTGCCCTTGCTCCACATCCTCCAACGCCGCCTGGAGGATTCCTAGCCCAGCCTTGACGCTGTGGCTGTACGCATGTTCCGAAGTCAATGCCGTAAAGCTTGCCGTGTATTCGTGGGCTGGTCCAAAGACCTGAGTCAGGCATACGAGGGATTGGCTTCTCCACTCAGCAAACTGCTGTCCGTCCAAGTTAGGCAGGTTCCTGACATTGCCTAGGGGAAACCACACATAGGTTGCCAGCACAGCCTCACCCTTCTCAACGAGAGCGGTGAGTCGAACCCGCATGCGCTCGTCTAGGTTCATGCTGGCGCCACCTGCAACTCCCCTGACACCAGACGCGGGAGCAGCGTATCTCGCAGGGCCGAGAGCCTGCGGGAATCCTCGACGTTTGCCACGACACGGTCACGGATGCGGCCCACCTCGTGCTCGAAGGAGTCCAGCACCGGTCTGGATGGAACGGTCAGGGGGAATCCTGCGAGGACCTTAGCGTTGAGGCTCGCCCGAGTCGTGCCGGTCCCTCTGCCCCGCACGAGGCTCCAGTACACATCGGAACGGAGCCAGTACTGGAGGAAGCGGGCGTAACGCGCGTGCAGCGGCCGAAACCGGATTAGGTACGAGGCAAACACCGCCTCGTGCTCCCCTTCGACCACGCACCCGTGACCCGGGTCCGCCATGCGGGCGATCAGGACATCACCGTCGTGCAGCCGATACTTCTCGAAGTCACCCGGGGCGATCTCACAGTGGGGCACTGCGTCCCACTCAACCCACGGCTTCTTGTTGATATCAGTTATGCGCAGGAATTTCGGCCCTACAGGCTCTGCCTTCGCGGACTGTGTGTAGCCGTACTGTGGCTTCGCCGACAGCTGCCCCAGCGTGCCTACCTCCCAGCCCTCGGGGATGTCGGCGAGCTCGGAGGGGACGAGGCGGTCGGGGAAGAGGGGGTGGAGGTGGGCTGGGAGGCCGGGGAGGGACTCGCCCGAACGCCAACGGCCCTCCATCTTCGCACGTACGGGCTCGAAGTCGACGAACCACGACCGGAACAGGGCCTTCGCTATCGCCTCGAGGGTCTCGTTCATGCGGCGTTCAGCTCGATCTTGTCGTCGAGCGCCCCGAGGATGTGGGCGATCGTGCGCTGCTCGTCGACGGGCGGGAGGGGGACTTCGATCTGACGTACGTAGGTGACCGGCTGGGCAATGGACGGGACGCCAACCTGCGCCGAGTTGGCGAGCAGTTGGTGCTGCCCCTCCGGCGACTTGAAGTACAGCGTCAGGAACTCGGGGGTGACCTTTGAGCGATCGCACCGGAGATAGAACTGGCTCTGCGAAACGACGTACCGGTCGAACTGCGATGTCTCAGGAACGATCGCAACCTGCCCAATCGTGCCGCGATGGGTCATCACAATGTCACCACGGACCACGTTCGCGTTTGCGAGGCGTTCAGCGTGTTCATCGGTGATGAAGTTGAAGCCCGGCCTGTCGTCGACCCTCGACCCGTGCAGGTGCTGGCCCGTGATGACTGGCACGCCCTCAGGCACAAAAGTGTCAACCTTGATGGACGAACCGAAGGGGCCCATGGCCACCTTCTCGGTGATGTCTTCGATCTTTGCTGTACGCCAGCCAACGCCCGCCGACCTCACGACACTTCTTCCGCTGCTTCATCCTCGTCGGCTACTTCCTGCATCTGACGGGCCACGAAGGCCTCATCTTCCGCCCTTCGCTCCGCAGTCGTGATCGTCTCAACACGTAGACGCTTCGAGCCTCTGGCAAAGGACCCAATGTGCCGCTCGATTTTCTCTAGCGACTTAGCGAGCCGCTCTTCGCTTGGTTCGAACTGAACGGAACCGCCGAATTCGGCGACATCCAGTGCGAACTCCTTGGGACCAACCCGCTCGCCCCGGAGGTTCGAGTACCACACGCTCACACCAAACGGCTGAAGCCTGGCTTGTTCGTCGTCGCTGTAAAGGTGGTGACCTACTCCCATGAACCTTGCGACGCGTTCCCCCTGAGGAAGCAGGCTCCTAATCTTCCTGGAGGTCCGCGCCGGGACGTACTTCACATCGTGCTTGGCAAAGTCCTCAGGGTCGGCATCAACGAAGTACTCCACGTCACATGCTGGCCCTTGGCCAACGTTCTCAAGCACGAGATCCAGCAGAATGCCGGAGCGCGGTTCCGGCTCTAGGTAAGCCACTACCTCCGGCTCCGTTCCTGCCTTCAACAGCGTTCGGTTGTCTCGACTCAGGCGCCATGTCAGCCAGGCCGAAACAACAGCCGAGCACGCAATCACCACTGTTGCAGCCACGATCACCCAGTCCACGCGCTACTCCTTGGCGAATTGCTGCGGAACCGCTTCATCCGAAGAGCCAAACCCCAAGCCGCGCAGGTTCGCCTCGATCGCCTCGTCGAGCCTGGCGGCCTCGGCACGCTGGTCGCGCCACTGCGCGCTGAGGCGGGCCATCTTCTCCGCGAAAGGCTCACCATCGTCAGCCTGCGGCTCGGCGCCGACGTAGCGTCCGGGGGTGAGCACGTGGCCATGCTTGCGCACCTCCTCAAGCGTCGCGCTCTTGCAGAAGCCTGGGATGTCCGCGTATTCGCCCGCATCCTCGCCGCGCCAGGCGTGGTAGGTGTCCGCGATGCGCTTGATGTCGTCGTCGTCGAGCTCGCGGTGTGTGCGGTCGACCATGTGCCCCAGCTTGCGCGCGTCGATGAAGAGCACCTTGTTGCTGCGGTCGTGGTTCCCGCCGTGGCGGTTCCGGGCGAGGAACCAGAGGCAGGCGGGAATCTGGGTCGAGTAGAAGAGCTGCCCGGGCAGCGCGACCATGCAGTCGACGAGGCCGGCCTCGACCAGGTTCTTGCGGATCTCGCCCTCGCCTGACTGGTGCGATGACATCGAGCCGTTGGCCAGTACGAAGCCGGCCACGCCGTTCGGCGCGAGGTGGTGCGCCATGTGCTGCACCCAGGCGAAGTTGGCGTTGCCAGCGGGCGGGACGCCGTAGGCCCAGCGCTGGTCATCGGTGAGGAGCTCGCCCTGCCATTCGGAGTCGTTGAAGTGGGGATTGGCGAGGATGAAGTCGGCCTTCAGGTCGGGATGGCGGTCGTTGTGGAAGGTGTCGCCGTGGGCGATCTGGCCCTCGATGCCGCGGATGGCGAGGTTCATACGGGCGAGGCGCCAGGTCGTGTAGTTGGACTCCTGGCCGTAGATGGAGATGTCGGCACGGGCCTTGCCGCCGTTGCCGTTCCCGCTCGCATGCGCCCGGATGAACTCGACCGACTGCACGAACATGCCGGCGGAACCGCAGCAGGGGTCGTACACGCGGCCGTTGTACGGCTCGAGCATCTCGACCAGCAGCCTGACGACCGAGCGAGGCGTGTAGAACTCGCCGCCGCGCTTCCCCTCGGCGCTCGCGAAGCGCGACAGGAAGTACTCGTAGACCCGGCCGAGCACGTCGCGGGAGCGGGACTCTTCGTCGCCGACGCGGATGTTGCTGACCAGGTCGATGAGTTGGCCGAGACGTGTCTTGTCGAGGGCGGGGCGGGCGTAGTCCTTGGGGAGCACGTCCTTGAGCCCCTCGTTGTCCCGCTCAATGGCAGCCATCGCGTCGTCGACCAGCTGCCCGATGGTCGGCTGCTTGGCCTGAGCCTTCAGGTGCGCCCAGCGCGCCTCCGGCGGCACCCAGAAGATGCTCTGGGCGCGGTACTCGTCTGGGTCCTCGGGGTCGGCGCCCTGGTCGCGCTCGGACTCCAGCTTGGCGTGAGCCTCCTCAAAGGCATCTGAGATGTACTTGAGGAAGATGAGCCCGAGGACGACGTGCTTGTACTCGGCCGCATCCATGCTCCCGCGGAGCGCATCGGCCATGGGCCAGTACTTGGCGGCGTCGCTCATCTCGGCGCTGTTGGTTTCCTTTGGGGTGGGCACGGGGTCAGTCTACCGAGGTCGCGGCAAGGTGCCCGGGAGGGCCCTAGGTTCACCCACGCACCCCCTTTCAGGATGTTGTGCTACTCCGCGAATCTGCCGCTTTGCCGCCTGAGGTCGCAGTCGTGCCGAGAGCACCCTCCCGTGCAGCCTGATATCCTCGCGCGCCCCCGGAGGGCAGCCACAATGAATCGTTGGCGTGCGACCCGTGGTTTAGGCGACTCTTGACACCTCTCCAGCTTGTCCGCGGCGTTGGGGGTGTAGGCACCGTGCACCGCGGCGCTCGACTCGTCAGCAACTCCCGAGGAGGGGAGGTGGTGGGTGGCTAGGCTCAACATCTTCGTCAGCTTCGAGTTCGACAAGGACGAGAACCTCAGGGGGAGCTTCTACGCACAGGCGAAGAGCCACACCCGGCATCGCATAGGGGACTACTCGCTCAGTGAGGCCTACAAGGCCCCGGAGTGGAAGGCGAAGGCGAAGGCTGCCATTCGCCGGTGTGATGCCGTGGTCGTCCTCATCGGCGAGGACACGCACAATGCTCCCGGGGTCAGGACGGAAGTGGACATCGCTCAGAGCCTCGGGAAGCCGATTCTTCAGGTAAGGCCGCAGAGGCGAAGCTACCCCGGCCTGCATTGGCTCGACGACCCCATCCCCTGGAAGTGGGAGCGCATCGAGGAGTGGCTGGACGAGCTATGAACCGGGAGGCGGCACGTGTTGAGCACCTCAAGCTGATCCAGGGGGTCGTGGACCGGCTGAGCCGGAACTCCTTCGCCGTCAAGTCGGTCGCGACGGCGGCGACGGCGGCGCTGGTGGCATTCACGGCCGGCACCGGGTCACCCGTGGCGGCTCTCGCTGGCGTCACGGTACTCCCCCTGTGGGTGCTCGATGCGCTCTTCCTCGATCGCGAGCGTGGCTTTCGTCGGCTCTACGACAGCGTGCGGCAGGGCGCTCCCGTGGAGCACGGGCACCGCGCCTACTTCACGATGGAGGTTCCCTCAGCAGAGCACTGCCACAGCCTCGTGAGAGCGGTTTCAAGCGCGAGCCTGTCCCTGTTCTACGTCTCTCTCCTGGCGCTGGTCGGGGTATCGGCGCTTGTCACGTTTGTCTAGAGCCCCAAGCCGGGGAGTGCGTCTAGCGTGTCCCCAGGAGCCGCGAGAGCCAACTCCTGCTCGCAGCCTCCCGGCGGATCCTCCGGCGCTCCTCAGCGTCCCTGACGGCTCCCTCGACCCAACCCTCGATGCCTTCGGCAATGCGACGGTAGGCACGCTGGCTGTCCTTCGTTCGGGGGTCGTGGACCTTCACGTAGTCAGAGAGACGTACACCGTCCACGTCGATCTCGAACGGGTTCTTGCCCTTGCGGGACTGCTTCCCGTCCCTGTCCCGCAGGTTGTGGATGTAGATGCCGAGCAGGCCCTTCCCCTCGCTCCACGCCCTCACGATCTCGTACCTGACCCACTCGCGGTCGGCCGTCTCGCTGCCGACCAGGACGACGACGCACGAGCTACGATCGATTCGCGCGTCTATCCATCTCCTAATGGCAGTGTCGCCGCGTTGCTTGACCTCCTCCCAGGCATTGGCGCTGACCGGCTTGCTCCCCTGGAGCGCTCCGATGTTCCGCACTTGTGCCGTGCGCCAGCTGTCGCCGTCGTAATGGAAGCTGGAGAAGACCCGTCGCCTGGGAGTCTTGGCTGGCATGCTCCCTTACCTCCAGGGGATCCTGAGTCGCCACTGAGCGACCCGCCGCCAGAGAGGCGAGCGCCGCGCAGGCTTGGCCTTCGCGAAGGAAGGCAACCAGATCACCTTGTTGCACCGGATGTAGTAATGCGACTGGCATTCGAAGCTCCTGTTGCCCACCGATGGGCAGAGGGAGATTGACGCACCGTCAAAGGTCATGCTCCAGTCGTTTGGGCTGAGCGGCGTGACGACCTCGCGGCCGCACCCGCAACAACAGCTGTGCAAGGCCGTCGCGAAGGCGACGGAGACGTACAGCACCCCCTCGGCCAGGTGTTCCGGGATGTGATGGACGAACTCGTGATCGAGCGCCGTCCTACGGCTCACGGTTGGCGCTCGTTGACTAGGTGGTTGCCGTCAATCTGGTAGCAGCTGGAGTGCTCCCGGCCCAGATCGAGGTAGAACCCCATGAGCTTCTTCCACTTGACGACGGCGAGGGCGGCGTTCAGCGCGTTGAGGTCGGCAATCTGGATGTTCTGCGAGTAGTCGTCATCTGCGGGGAGCTCCGCGAGTGGGATCGTCGAGTGAACGTGATTGCCGGCGCCCGGCGTCACAGACGTCACTCGCAACTGCCCGAGTAACTCCCCTTCGACCTCGCTGACACCCATCCCGACATCGATGAACGGCACGCTGGCGTCGAGAAGCGTCTCGACAGCCAGTCGCCTGGCAGCAGCGTCATCCACGGCGACGAAGGCGAAGTCCATCGAGGACAGGACGTCAGCCGCGCCGTGATCGAGGTGGTCATGGCTGACGATGTTGCGATGCATGTTGGAATAGATGCCGCGGAAGTAGTCGGACTTCCTAGGTCGTGCTCTGAGGTCGTCGACCGACGGCGCGCCGGGAGCCCGGAAGGCGTTGTGCTGGCCGAAGGTGTCGCCGTCGAACAGGTGGATCGCACCCACTGGCGTCTTCGCTACGAGATCGAGGATGTACGAGCCGGTGCCGCCGAGCCCAACGATTGCCACCGCGCTGAGCCGGAGCTTCTCCGTGATCGCGCCGATCTCGGCCCTGCTCGAGGCTGTATCGACGTACTCGAACACCGAGCTTGTGTTCTCCTCCGGGGCTACCAGAAACGTCCGAGCTGTGGCTGCGGGGTCGATCGCCTGCGCGTAGCCGGACAGGATCTCGGCGTACGTCGACATCTTCTCGTAGTAGTCCGCATAGCCGGCCTGCGGCTTGCTCGAGAACTTGTACTGAGCGACCAGGCCGTCGCCCAGGTCCCACGGACCGGCAGAGTTGATGATGTTGTTTAGAGGCTCGCCGTCGCTGCTGCACGGTGCGCGCCCGGTGAACATCACGACATGACTGCCCGGACGGGCGGTGACGTCCCCCGCGAAGTCAAGCGCGGAGACCAGCGTGGCGCGGGCAACGACACGGTCCTCGGTTACGTATGGGACTTGCTTCAGCAGGAGGTAGCTCCCGCGCACCTCGAGCTCGTAGCCCTCGTTCGCGAGCCGCTGGAGATCGGGGCTACGACTTATCAGTGGCGGTGGCATTGAAGACGGTGCCGTCCTTGACCTTCACTTCACCGCCGGGGCGGAGCCTGCCATCGGACGGACGGCCGGCGCCTTCGCGATAGGTGACGGTGAACTCCCAGTTCGGGCCCGAGGGCACCGGGTTGAAGGCGAGCTCGAGCACCTCCTTAAAGGAGATCTCTTCCGACGTGACGATCCGCTCGCGGCCGTTCACGATGATGGTTATTCTGTCCTTGTCGTCGGACCGGTCCTTGTTGTCGACCTTGTCCTTTTCGTCAGGCACGGGGCCCTCCTCTTGAACCATACATTGAGGTGTGTACCGTCTCCGGTACAGCAACACGCTAGCGCATGGCTTCCGCTTGTGTCAAACTGCGGTGGTGCGGCGTACCGTTTCACGCACAGGGAGCGTGCGTGGCTGACAGCAACCTCGATCTCAGCGAATTGGGTAGGCTCTTCGCAGCGGAGCGGAGTCGCCGCGGGATGAGCCTTCGCGAAGCCTCCGATGAGGTTGGGATTCCATTCAACACCCTTGCCCGAGTTGAGAAGGGCCACGTCCCGGACCTGCCGAAGTTCAAGCGACTCGTCGAGTGGTGCGGAGCTGACATGGCCCAGTTCTTCGAGCCTCAGGCGAAGGCCACGGTCACGACGGACGTGATTGCGGAGCATCTTCACTCGGATCGCAGTCTCTCGCCCGAGGCGGCCGATCGAATCGCGGCGATCGTGAACGAGCTCTACGAAGCCCTCGCCCGCCCCGAGAGGGTATCCGCGGTGCACCTGAGGGCAGCGAAGACATTCAGGCCCGACGCGGCCCACGCCCTCGGGGAGCTAGTCGACGACCTGCACCAGGCGCTCTTGAGAGAACCGTGAGATGGCCCTTCGTAGGGGCTTCAAGTCGGAGGCGGAGAGGATTGCAGCGAGCCTGAGAGCGGATCTCGGGGTGGGGGCGGCGCAGCCGGTCACGCCAGACAACCTAGCGGAACTCCTGGGCGTCGAGATCCGATCAGGGGCTGACCTGATTCCGCGTAGTCGATTTGTTGCTCTCGACGAGCTTCAGCCGGATGCCTTCTCAGCCTGCACCTTCCGCCCTTCACCTGATCGCGTGGTGATCGTGTTCAATCCCTTGTCCGCGCCCTCGCGCCGCACGAGCGACCTCGCGCACGAGTTCGCCCACATCCTGCTCGACCACGATTTGAGCCGAATCGAGACGCTCGGCGACATCACCTTCCTCTCCTGTGATCCGATTCAGGAGGAAGAGGCCGCGTGGTTGTCCGGGTGCCTCATCCTTCCTCGGCCGCTACTCCTGGCGGAGATCCGCCGAGGGGCGACGGCGAGCGATATCGCGAAGCGCCACGGTGTCAGCGAAAGCATGGCGCGCTACCGATTGAACGTCACCGGCGTGGCGAGGCAACACGCGGCACGCAGGAAGAGAAGGGCCTCCGCAGGGTAGTAGGAAGCTTGGCATCATGAGCCTAAGCGGGCCTGCATGAGCGATCCTGACCAGCATCACCTTGGAGGGTCTGGTCTGGTTGCCGTGCGCGGGAAACTGGGGCACAACTGATACCCGCTTCACCGATTCCCAGCCCAGGGGGAGGCTACAGGTTTAGGCGTCTCCTCCAGGGGGCGTTTCTCCGCGGGCTGATCTTGACGGCGCAATGGTCTGGGGGGCGACCCTGGAGAGTGCGAATGTGAGTCTCGCGAATCTGCAGCACGCGGACCTCGGGTCGGCTAGTGCCGAGGGAGCCAACTTCGGGGGCGCGAATCTCCGGCGCGCGAAACTCCGCGACGCGAACTTTGGGAACGCCGATCTCCGGAACGCGAACCTGTGGGAGGCCGACCTCCGTGACGCGATCCTCGACGGCGCCAAGCACGGTCAGCAGATGCGGTGGCCGGACGGGTTCAGCCCTCCTGTCACCCTCGAGCGGTCCGACTGAGGTGGGGCGAGAGGCCGAATCCCTGACTTGCGTCACCCGCTAGCCGTAAGGCAGAGGGCGCATGAGGAAGCAAGATCATCTTCGGACCGGTTGCTGCGATCCGTAGCAGGGCTGACCCCCTGCCGCTGGGGCGCGGCCACCGGGGTGCGCTGGGGTACGCCCCTGATTGCCGCTGCACCAAGTTCGCGCAGGGCTCCGTGAGGACCGTCATACGCCAAGCTGAGGGCGCTCAGTCGCTGCCCGTACTGGAGTGCTGCCTGGAAGGCGTCCAGAGTGATTTCTTTTCGTTCCGGCAGGAGGAAGGTGATGAGCCCTGCTGTTAGCCAGTCTCCCGCTCCCGCAGTGTCGCGGACGCACGTCGGCTCCGCTGGGGGCAGTTCTCGCCAAGGCTCCCAGCCACGTGCTGAACGACCGCGGAACCTAGTGCCGCGACTACCAAGCGTCTCCACGATGAACTGGGTCGAGGCTCCATCTGCTGGGGACCATCTGTTCATCGCATCGCGAGGCTGCTGAGATACCTTGACGATGTCGCTCAATGCCGCTGCTCGGCGGGCATGCATGGTGCGAGGGGTGGTTGTTGGTTCGAATACGATCAACAGGCCCGCATCTCGCGCGGCCTCTGCAAGACGTACAGTGGAGGGGGTAGCTCGGTCGAAGAAGTAGGCTTCGTAGCTATCGATCTCGTTCACTATCCCCTCGGCATGTCTCTTGGAAACGACGGCGGCCTTGGGCAGTTGAGTTGCACAGAGCGGGCATTGGAAGACGAAGCGGTGCGTCCCGTCGCCAGCACCGAGAAGCTCGACAATCGCGGGAGTGCTGACTCTCGGGATATGCTCCATGTGTGTGGTAGCAATGCCCGAGTCCTCAGCCTTCCTTCGCAGCACGTCGCCTCGCGTGTCACTCCCGATTTTCCCGAGCATGGTTACACTGCTGCCGAGTGCCGTTACGAAGGCGGAAACATTTCCGCAAGTTCCTCCGATCTCCTGCCAATAGTCATCACGCTCGAGGTCCCGAACAATGAGATCGAGGGTCACATACCCAGCCGTAAGGAGTCTCGAGTCGGGTCTCTGACTATCCGGAGGCATACGCTTCACCAGCTAGCCATATGGAGAAAAGCTCGTTGTTCTCGGTGTTAATGCGACCGAGGTCTAGTCGGTATCGAGTTGGTTCGACATGAACAATAGCCAGCCGGTGTTCGTACGCCGCGAGGAGAATACCCAGCGAGAGCAGCTTACTGCTGTGTGTTGAAACAACTGTCCTGGCGGGACCGAGCGGCTGCAAGGATTGCCTATAGTCCTCGGCCAGCTCACCGAGCTGGCGGTAGATGTCGAAAGGATCCTGCTCGTCCGCATAGATGAACCCGCGAGTGTCGACATCCCAACCCTCGAACATCAGGGAGTGATAACCCGCGATGAGGTCATCTCCGCGCCGCGGGTTACGTGCGGGGAATGGCAGGAAGGGTTTCACCTCAGCCGGCTCCAGCATTTCGTGGATCTTGCGAAGCGCCGCAGGCTGACGCTCGCCAAGTACCGGGGCCCAGATGGTGATGGGGTCAGGGTCGGCAGCGCGTCCGCCCTGACCACGGAAGGGGTCGATGTAGTCCGCGGTGTCCCCACCTTCAGCCACAATGTGCTCGTCGATGTCGGCGTTCTCACACACGATGCAGTGGAGGTTGAACGGCAGGAGGTCTTCGGCCTGGAGTTCATCGAAGATCGAGATCAACATGCCGAGGAGGGGGAAGCTCACGCTTGTCGGGAGCCCGGAAACGTCGACGATGACGTCGGTAAACCCAGCGAGCCAAGCAGCGTCTGCGTACAGCCCGCGGACCTGCGCAGATCCGACAAGTCGCCCTCTCGGGTTGCGGACCGAGACCTCCTCAACCTGGACCGACGCACCGTGGAACAGGCCGCGTATCGTTGCCTCATTGTCCGCGGCCTCGGGGCTCCGCGGCCGATTCGGGTTGTCTTGCGGGTTCGTCAGGCGGATCAGCCGGCACTCATCGATTGGGAAATCGGCCTCCGCGAGCGCACGTGGGCCCACCGTGGTTCTAGGGTCGAAGCCACGTCCGCCAATGAACAGGCCGCGGCGGGGCGAGTCCCCGTCTACGCGAAGCCTCTCCCAGAATTCCGCGAACGCGGGCCCACTGCACAGAAAGCCTGGTTCCCACCGCATTAGGGCTACGCGATGTCCAGTCTCTGCTGCTGAGACGGCTCACCTGTCACCACCCAGTCGGCGAGCTGTGAGACCCTTTGTGGCTTGTACCCGCCGAAGCCGAGCGGAAGCGCGAAGGCAGGACACGCGAGCCGGTTGAGGTAGAAGACGACTCGATTCTCGTCGCGCCGTCGGTCCGTCGAACGCATCGAGAGTGCGTTGTGCGCGATGGCTGACGCGAGGGTGTTCGTAAGCCGTACTGCGTCCTCGTCTCCACTCCGCGTCCGCTCGATGAGCTCAACACGGTCAGACTCCTGGATCGAGACCCCCGTTACGCCGGGCGTGATAGGCACATTAGGTCGGAGCGACTCGTCGCGACCCAGCTCGGCGATAGCGGTGAGCAGATTGTAGACGTCCTGGCCATACGGCAGGCTCGTGCGAAGGTCCTCCACGTATGCGTGAGATTGCGCAAGAATCACTCTGTGCTGTTCTGATGGCCGGAGCGGACGGTATCCGTGCCGACCAAGGCCCCCGCTATTCAGTAGACGGTCGAACAGGGTGGCAGAGAGCGAGAGGAACTGTTCGACATTCGACGATGCCAGTTGGGCGACCACCTTCGCGCCAAAGTAGTAAGGCAGCCCGTTTCGCTTGGCCACGAACATCCTCGCCGGTTCAAGTGTCCCGCTAGCTGCTTTGTCCAGGTCAACGGGGAGGAGCGGCTCGAAACCGAATTCGCTCTGTGGTTTCCCGATGCGACGCGCCATTACTATCTGCAGTTGTGACCAACGCGCAGCTTGGTCCAGCAACGCCTGGTCGCTGAGCTCAGAGTCCACACTGGCGAGCCAGTCGCGGTAGAGGACGCCGTACGGTTTCCCGAGATCGTGGGCCCGCTCCCGCTCGGCGTCGGCGATTGCAGCGAATCTCGACTGATCGAATTCGGCTTCGAGTGAGTCCTCGAGGCAGCCCTCATAGGACGGCACGTCCCGCTGTGCGCGCTTCGCTCTCCGGTCACCGACGTCGATCAACCACTTCTCGATGTGTGCCGGTGACCAGCTGTCGAAGCGTACAGAAGGAAGTCGCTCACGACCCAGTCGCGTGACTTCGTCCGAGACAAGCTCCGTCGGCTCGAGCGCACGCAGGCGCATCGCCATCCAGCTGGCAAACCTGCTTTGGTCATGTCGCTCCAGCTCACCAACCAATTCGCGCCGCTGGGAGTCGGTCAGCAGGTGTGCATCATCGAACATGATCAGCACATTCCCGGCCACCTCTCTCTCGTTGACGAGGAGCCGATGTGTATTCAGCAACTGGAATACGTCGTCCACCGAAAGGCCATCAGGAGCGGTCGGCGGGCGCGGAGCAAAGCTATTCAGGGAGTCAACAATCAGTTCCTCTACCACCCGGGCACGGTCAAAAAGGTCGACGCCTTCGATCGTCCGAGCATCTGGTCGTCGGCCGGTCGCTTCGGAGATGGGCTCAAGTCGCACCGAGCTCACGTCGGACGGGTACGAGAGCCCCCGAAGCTGGAGAGCCGCGCGGAGCGTCAACAACGCCAGACGGGCATGAAGCAGGGCCCTGAAGAGCGCCGATTGTGAAGGCTGTTCCACCGGAAGATCGGCAAGCCTGCTGTAGTCCTCCCGACAGTTGACCAGGACCCCGAGCAACTTCACGCCACGTGCGTCTATCGCATCGATGTCCTTGAGCCTTTGTATAAGCTCTCGAAGCTCTGCCTGCCGCGACGCGCGCACGATGTTTGTCAAGACCGTGGGCGTGAAGAGGCGAAGCAGCGTAGATTTCCCTCCTCCTGGCGCGGTTTCGATCGAGAGGAAGCGATCCCATCGCCCGTCCAAAGGCAGAAGGTCAAGGACGGATAAGCTGAAGAAGTTCAGGAACTGAGCATCAGATTCGGCCTGTTCCGCTGTACGGATGAAGAAAGGGTTACGAGACGCCGGCATCGTCATCCCTGAGGCGAGCTTGGTGTCTTTCGAATCTAGGAAAAAGTGCTTCGTGCTTCTCTTTCTCCCAAAGGAGGTATAGGGAGTTATTCGGGGTATTGTGAGAGAGTACAAGCGGGAGACCGCACTCGGCGTAGCCGTGAACGACTTGTCCCTTATGTTCGTCTTCTACAGACTCGTCGTAGTAGTCGTGCAACATCTGGTCAAATGATTCGTCGATGTCTGAATGGGTACGTGGCGACCCGTCAGGGTGACGAAGCGGGACGTCACTGTCGATAGCCATCACCGAGAACACTTCTGGAGGATCGTTGGCAGGCCAAGGCGGGTTTGGGTAGTTCGTAATCGAATCTCGAAGGTGACTCAACGCTTGGTCCGTCGCCAAGTAGAGGCCAATAAACAGCTTTGGATAGTCGTCACCCATGAGCTTCGGAAGCGTCTCACTGACAAATCTCACGAGACGACCTTCGAATGATTCCCCGTCTTTCCTTCGAAGGATAGTCCTGCCACTCCCGGAGAAATCATCGACAAGGAAGACATATTTGAACCACGAGGAGTCATCGCTAATGTCGGCTCGAAGTTCGTTGACGAGGCTCTCGGCCCGTGCATCCGAGAGTTCGTAGGTCATCGCAAACTGCTCGTTGGAGATGCCTTGGCTGTGGCGCCTGAATTGGTCGATGCGTGCACCGTCGCTCATGCCGAGGAAAAGAGAGGACCGGGTAGCGAGCTGGAACTCCGGATGGGACTGCACAGCTGAGACTCGATAGTCGGGCAGGTCGAGCTGACAGGCAACGCGACGACGCAAGACAGTAGGGACACGGTCGCGAGCCATGAGGCTGACCAGGTGCCGCATCTCTTCGTCGGACACGTAGATGAGGCGCCGCCGGACGAACCGGAGGGCAGCCTCGCGCTCAGGATCGCTCTGGAATTGGGCGAGCCACAGTGCCAGGCACTCGATGAACTGGCGTCCGGGGGCGTACTGCTCGTAGGCATCGTATTTGCATATGGCCAGTTGGCGAAGGATTCCGAGCTCGTCGGGGAAGTCATCATCAGCGGCCTCCCCGACAACCGCTCGAAGCAGATTCTCAGCAAGTTCGAGGTTCACTTGCTACGTCCGTCCACATCACTGAGCAGAGTGGACGTGTCGACATGAAAACCGTCTCTGTTCAGCTTCAACGCACGAAGGTACTGGACCGTCAAGGAAGGACCGCTGAGCCCAGGTGGCCCTAGATTCCAGCATGTCTCCAGATTGCTCGATACGCGGTCGACACTGAGCGAGAGACCCGTGTTGAGTAGTTCGAAGTCGTTGCCACCTGCTGCCCCTTGGTCGCCGATACGGAGAACGCAACCAGCCCGCTTTGAGCGAAGCGCATCCACCACGGCAGTCTTCGACGTTCCTGCGGGGATAATGTCGACCGAGTGCGAGGAAGCCACGACGTCGAGACCATGAATCCCAGCGAGTTGCTCCACCGTGATGCTTCTAAGCTCGAGCGGATCGAGCCTGTCGTGGGGTCGCAGCGATACTTGGTGCGGGCGGGACACCGCTTCGAAGCCGAGCACTTTCTCGAGGGGGCTCATTCGAGAGTAGGCAGCAGCCAGGGAGTCGCGAGTGTGTTCCTCGGCGTTGGGAGCCTGCTCAGATAGCCCAACGACCTTCGCGCCGTTGTAAAGGCCTAGGACCACCCTGTCCCAGTAGCGCGGCGGCACGGCTGATCGGAGCGCTTCGTGGACCGAATTGCCGCGACCGCTGGCGATACCCAGAAATACACCGTGATCGAGCAGGCGGTGTAGTTCTCGCCGAATGTCAGGCCCGATCGGCTCGGTGCGTCGGTCGTTCGCGCAGAGGGTGCCATCGTAGTCAACGGCCAGCCCGGTGAACCGCGTCCGCTCCAGTCGGCTCGTGAATCGGAAGAGCGCAGTCGAGAGCCGATCCCGGTCGGACCGTGGGCCGAGGAACAACGCCCGGCGCTTCTTAGCGATTGAGGCTGCCTCGGTAGAGGCTACGGAGGGTTTCGCATTGGCCCGGTAGAGCCGGCGCCCGAATTCGGCCACAGAGGGGCGGCCGGGGTCAAAGCCGCGTACCCTGGCAACAGCTCCCGCGAACCCCATCACCGCCCCTACAAGCTCGATAGTTGCATCAGGCCCCTCTCGTTCCGAAGTAACCCGAAGGACATCAATGCCATCAGGGAGGAGCCGTAGGACACGATGGGCGTCACGCACGCTGCTCTTGGTCTCGAGCGACACCACGCCTGTACTGGCTGCGAAGCGTGATAGCCAGTGGTGACGACCGTGGGCAAAGTTCCTGGGGTCGGTGACCGTGACGTTGGCAAGGGCGGCTTCGGAGAACCGCGACTCGAGGTCCATAGCTGCTGGTGTAGCCCAGGTCTGTGCCATGACGACGACAGTGCGCTTGTGCAAAGCTTTGTCGGATCCAGTGATCACCGGGTGCGAACTAGCGAGGCTCTGGTCATCGACGCCGACCTCGGAGTCGTTGGCGGGTAGGGCCGCTCGGTACAGCAGAACGAGCGTCGCCATAAGCGAGTTCGTGGCGAGGAAGCCGTCTCGCCCGCCCGGGACCGTGAACTCGTGTGTCGTTGCGCCGTAACTGTGCAGTATCTTGCTGAGCGGAGAACCCTGACGCGCTGTGATAGCCGAAACCGCCTCATATCCGAGCCTCGGTAACAGCTCAGCCGTTCGGCGGATGTCAGTGTTCGTCCCGCGGGCGCTGAGCAGCAGTGCCGCAGTGTCGCGCAGGGGCGCTCGGGTGACGGCCTCTAGGGGAGTTGCGGCGCGTGCCAGGCGGCCAGTGACGGTCTCATGTAGCAGGGCTGCGAACCATGCAGCTGTGAGAGAGCCGCCGGATCCAATCGCGACGAGGTTGTGGCCACCAAGCTCCCGCAGGAGCGTAGCTCGGAGTGCAGTCACGTCCTCCTGCAGCGCCCAGCTAATGGTCGCAGGGAGACGGGTCAACTCATCCAGATACGGGCGCCCCATTGGTGGACCTCGGGGAGTTGCCTGACGACTACCTTGAGAGGAAGCCCAAGGGCATCGTACCGGATGGCGATTGTCCGGGGAACGGCCAGTTGCATCTCTCAGCGCGACTCTTGCAGCCGTGCGCTAGTGTGGTCACCCAACTTGACGGTAGACGGTACCGGGCAGGGCCTCCTGCGTGCGGATCCGGTGCGAGGGAGCGATCGCGGTCTACAGTGACACCGCCAGCTCGAAAGTTCGCAGCACGGCAGCCTGTGGCCAGCCAAGCACTTCACGAAATGAAGTCCCTTCGGAGGGCTTGACTCGGGGTTTTCCATCTCCGAGAGGTCTCCCACGAGCCATCAGCGCGGCCTGTAGAACCCCCCGTCCCTCTTCCCCTCCCTGCTCGCGAGTCGTCACAGGGAGTACTCGTAGAGGCGGACCGGCACGTCGCGTAGCGGGCCTGCCCGTTGCCCGACCCGGACGTTACCGGCGAGGTCGATGAGCTGGCCGAGGCGCTGCTTGTCCAGGGTGGGTCGGGCGTACTCCCTGGAGAGCATGCCATTGAGCGAGGGGGCGCCGCGCTCGATGCCGACCATGGCGTCGTCGAAGAACTTTCGATGGTGGGACTGCCCGGCCTGGGGGTCCAACAGAACAGCGGCGCATGGCAGGTGACCCGCAGGCGAGGCGGAGCCCTCACACACGGGGGTCCCGGCAAACGTCGCCACGCCTCCCCGCTTCTGAAGAGTGCCATTGGTGCGCTCGGGTGCCGCTTCCTCGGGCGCCAACCGCCACAATGGGCTTGCTATGCGACGTGAAGTGGACCTGCCCGCTCAGGCGCGCCGACTCCTGACCCTGGCGAGGGCGCGGCCCGCGCTAACAGGCGCATTCGCGCTGTTCGTGCTACTGACCCTCGCGTACAGCGCCTCCATCGACATCCGCGCGAGCCGCGGGGCTTCTATCACGGGCGACGAGCCCTTCTACTTGATCACCACGCAAAGTCTTCTCCAGGACGGCAATCTCGACCTGCGAAACCAGTACGACACGCGCTCGTACGAGTCGTTCTTCGACCATCCGGACGGCCTCTGGCGGCAGTCGGTGCCGCTCGACGACGGGCGCGTGCTGAGCCCGCACAACCCTGGACTCTCCGTACTCCTGCTGCCGGGATTCGCGCTGGGAGGGTTGACCGGCGCGCAGTTCCAACTCGTCCTGATCGCAGCGCTGACGTGGACGCTGGCGTACGTGCTGGCGCTACGGCTGACCGGTGGCCGGCCGGAGTTGGTCTGGCTTGCGACGGCGGCGGTGGGACTCACGGCAACGGCGTTCATCTACTCGTCGGAGATCTACCCCGAGATGCCGGCCGGTCTCGCGCTCGTCGGCGCCTTGCTTGTGGCAACGCGCCAGCAGCGACTCTCAGTCAGGGCGGTTCTGGCCATCGTCCTGCTGCTCTCGGTGCTGCCGTGGCTGGGAGCGAAGTACGCGCCGCTCGCAGCGTTGGTCGCGCTGTACGTGCTGTGGCGGGCCTACCCTTCGGGAAGGGCTGCCCTGCTGACGGGCGCGGCTGTGTCCGCCGCTGCCTACGCAGCCTTCCACCTCGTCGTGTACGAGTCGCTGACGCCCTACAACGTGAACGTGATCTACGCGGGGGAGACGACCGCCAGCACGATCGGGCAGCACGTCGAGATCGGTGACCGCGTGTACCGGCTGTGGGGGCTGCTCATCGACCGTCGCTTTGGCGTGGCCCGCTGGGCGCCGGTGCTGTTCGCAGTAGTGCCGGGTGCGGTCTTGCTCCTTCGGGGCGATGCGAGATTGCGCCTCGTGCTGGGCCTGGTCGTGGTGCAGGCGCTGATCGCGACGTTCGTCGTGATCACGATGATGGGGTGGTGGTTCCCGGGACGGACCCTCGTGACGGTGTTCCCGCTGCTGCCCATCCCGCTGGCACTGCTGGCGATGCAATGTGGCCGGTGGGGGCAGACGGCCTTTGGGGTGCTGGGCCTCTATTCGCTGGGAATCACGGCGGCGCTGGCCGAGGCGGGGAGGTCACGCGAGGTTGTGATCGCCGTCGACCCGTTCGACATGGGGGCCAACCTCTTCCAGGGGGTGTCGAGGCTCTTCCCGCAGTACACCTCGTGGACAACAGAAACTTGGGTGCTCACGGTCCTGTGGCTGGCGCTGGGCGGGCTGGCCCTGGCGGCCTGGGCGACGCTGGACAGGGGCCCGGGGAGGGAGAACCAGCGCCGACCAGAGCCGCCGGATCAGTCGGAGGACTTGTCCAGCAGTCCCAGTTCCGCCAGCGCCTCGTGATAGACATCGGGAATGGCAGTGGCGGGCTTCCTGGCCGCCTCGGCGGCGCCCTCCGCGAGCAGGATCGGCAGCCCTATCCGTTCCGCCACGAGCAGGGCCACGCCCGGCTCACACTCGATGTCGGTCTCGGCGCCGTTGTTCCAGAGGCGCAGCCAGATGTGCCCCTGCCGGTCCTCGTCGCAGGTCAGGACGACAGCCCGAGGTTCCCACCCGATCCCCCGCAGGATGTCGTCGACACCTGCGACGAGGCACCGAACGCCATCCTTGTCGGGGGCGAACCAGTCCGCGATGTCGGAGTGCACCGGCACCCGCACGCGGGTCTTGCCGCCGCACTCGTGCAGAACCACGGACGAGTGCTGTCCGCAGTCGCACGGGCGGACCTTCCCGATCTTCAAGCGTTTCTCGGCCATCAGCTCGCTCCCTGCGCGATGGCTTCCAGCAGGTTCGTCTCGGCCTCGCCCCGGGCGCGGTGGCGGGCGTTGGCCTCCTGGACGGCCTCCAGAATCGCCATCGGCGACCCCAACGAGCGGGCGGTCGCGCTGACCGCGGCCATGTCCTTGGGGAGGCACTGACCGCCGTAGCCGCGCTCGGCGGTGACGACGGTGTGGCTGGGGTTGATGCGGTCGTCCTGAAGCCAGAGGAGGCGCACCCACTCGTAGTCCACCCCCACCGTCTCACAGAGGTCGAAGAACTCGTTACAGAACGCGACCTTCGTCGCGAGGAACGCGTTCTCCATGTACTTCACGACCTCAGCGGTAGTCGGCGGTACGCGGTAGTGGCGCAGACCTGGGCCGTAGGCCTCCTCGTAGAGCTCCCTCACGGCCGAGGCGGCCGGGTCGTGGCCGCCATAGATGAGGAACCGGCGGTTGGCCGGATCCCGGAGGGGATGGTCGTCCGCCTCGCCGGCGTACTCGGGCATGAACACGATCGGCTTGCCGGTCTCGGCGATGAGGCGCTCGGTCGTGCCGATCGCGACGGTGCTGTGGCAGACGATTGCGACGCGGGGATCGGAGAACCCCACGACCTCCTCGACGATGGACGTGTCGCAATCTCCCGATGGCAGTTCGGGCGTTGGCACGCAGACGATGACGAAGTCGGTGTCGATCAGGTCGTCGGTCGTGCCGAAGCCCAGGGGCGGGTCATAGATGGCCAGCTCATGGTCGTTGAACAGGCCGGCTACGTAGCTGCCGACGGATCCGTAGCCTGCGATGGTTACCTTCATGCGGATGTCCTTCCTGCATTTATTGGAGGGGCGCCGGCGACCGAGGGCTGTCGCCGGCGCCCCGTGTGCTACTGCAGTTCGCCGACCTGCGCGGCGGTGATGCCGAGGCCGGAATAGACGGACTCAAGCGCCGCCTGCACGGCGTCTCCGGCGCCGGCCCTGGGGGGACCGGCGGAGAGGTCGTAGTACGAAGCGATGGTGGCGGCGGCATCGGCATCAACGCCCGCAACGAGGGGCTCGATGACGCGGAAGAAGGCCCACCCCTCGGCCTGGTGAACGCGGGCGGCGTCGGTGTCGCCCGCCTCCAGGTCGCCGTCCATGACGTGGGCGTAGCGGATGGTGGCCTGAACGTAGGTGATGGAGAGCTGCTGCATGATCTTGGCGGTGGCGATCCCGCCGCCGGCGGCGCTGCCATCGACGAGGGCCTCGACGCCTTCCGTGAAAGCAGTCGCGAGCGCGTCGTTCACGGCTGTGCCCGTACCGAAGTTCGCGCCGCGCTTGTCCGCGGTGGCGTAGGGCCCGCATCCGGGTTCGACGCCGTGGTAGAAGGCCCAGCCCTCGTCCCAGTTGTGGGGAGCGCCGGAGGCAGGGTCGACGTTGCCCTGCGCGGCCTTGCCGAGGGCAACCACCAGCTCGTGGATGGCGTACGCGACCATGACCTGGTTCTGGATGCCCTTCTGGATGCCCTGGCGGCGTACGAGGTCGGACTCGCCGGCGAAGGCGCCCGTCCCTTCGATGGCGCTCATGACGAAGGTGTCGAGCCAGGTGGGATCGTCGTAGTAGGCGACGTAGTCATTCCAGATGCGCTCGTCGCGCTCCGTGCGGGCGAAGCCGGCAAGCGTGCGGATGGAGCCGTCGCCCTTCACCGAGTTCCCGCCCTCGGTGTACACGCGCCTGATGGCGTCGTAGTCCAGGGGGGCGTCCTTCGGCAGGAGGCCGTTGATCTCGCACACGTCGAGCACGAGGGCGGCATGCGAGTCCACGTTGGAGACGGGCTGGTAGGCACCCATGGCCGCGGAGACGTCCTCGCCACCCGTGCCAGTGGCCGTGCCTGTCGCAGTGCCGGTCCCTGTACCAGTGCCCGTGGCCGTACCGGTGGCGGTGCCGGTACCCGTGCCGGTGCCAGTTCCGGTGCCGGTGCCAGTTCCGGTGCCAGTTCCTGTGCCGGTTCCGGTGCCCGACGCGGAGGCGGTCCCGGTCCCCGTACCGGAAACGGAGCCGGTTCCCGTGCCTGAGACGGACCCGGAAACCGAACCCGATGCAGACCCGGAGGCCGAGCCGGTCTCCGACCCGCCGATGACCTCCACTGTGCCAGGCCGATCCTCGCCGTCATCGCCACCGCAGGCGGCGACGACGCCGACCAGGACGACGACCGCCACGATGGCGATGATCCAACCCCTTCTTGCCAAGAGCGCTTGCATGAACACGATTCCTTTCAGTGCGCCTGGTGGCGCGTTATGGCTGATTTCCCAGCACCTCTCGCGCCATGCCGAGGGGCACGCGCCAGAGGTAGTTAGCGTTGATGAAGGAGCTACCCCACGTGCGGCTGCGGTAGGTGATGGGAACCTCGGCGAGGCGCATCCCCTTGTGCAGCAGGTTGAGCGTGAGCACCTGGGCGTAGTTGTAGTCGTGGACGATCTCGGCGACGTTGAGCGCCTTTGCCGAAAAGGCCCTGAAACCGGTCTGGCCGTCGGAGATGCGCCGGCCGGCGATGATGCTCAGGGCGACCGTGAACACGCGGTTCCCGAGGGAGCGGAAGAGCTTGTGGCCCTCCCGTGTTCCCCGGAAGCGGGAACCGAGGACGTAGTCGGCTTCGCCGGCTTCGATCGGGGCGAGGAGCGCGGGGATCTCGGCGGGGTCGTACTCGAGATCGGCGTCAAGATAGACGGCGGCACGGGCGTCGAGCCCGCGGGCCGTTTCGAGGCCGGTGCGCAGGGCCGCCCCGAGGCCGCGGTTGGAGGCATGGCGGACCACGAGGTCGGCGCCCTCGCGCTCCGCGACCTGGGCAGTGGCGTCGGTCGAGCCGTCGTCCACGACGATGACGGCGGTCTCGCCGAGCTGCTGCCGCGGGATGCGCGCAAGGACATCGGGGAGGGCTTCCGCCTCGTTGTAGGCGGGGATGACGATGGCGAGCGGCCCCTGTCCCTGTTGCGGCACCCCTTCGGGGGTGAACAGCACCTGCCCGACCGACTGCCCGGGAGGTGGGACTCCCAGGTAGTAGGCGAGCGTGGGCGCAACGTCGAGGAGGCTGCGCGTACCCTCCATGTGGGCGCCGGACGGCACGCCCTCGCCCCAGGCGATGAAGGGGACGCGCTTCTCCGGCTCGGTCAGGTGGCCGTGTCCGCCGATGCCCTTCCCCTGCCCGTGATCGGAGATGACGATGACGGTGGCGCCTTCGAGATAGCCCTCCTCGCGGCACCAGCCAAGGAACTCCTCGATCAACCGATCAGTAGCCTCGATCCGTTCGAGGTACTCGGGGTAGTAGCTGCCCCGGGCATGGCCCGTCTGGTCGACGGAAAGCGTCTGGAGCACCAGCAGGTCGGGGTTTTCGCGTTGGAGGACGGCCTTCGCGCGGGAGGCGAGCGCGTCGTCGATCTCCTCGTTGGGCGTGACCGCCGTGACGGTTTCGACCGTGCGCTCGCCGAAGGAATCGACGAGGTGGGCGATGCCGACCATGCGGCCGTGCTTCCCGTGCTCCCGGAGTGCGTCGAATATCGACTGGCACTTCACGCCGAGGAAGGGCACGAAGTTGCTGCGCATGCCGTGAACGCGAGGCGGGGCGCCGGTGAGCATCGAGGTGAAGGCGGTGGCGGTGCGCGCGGGGTAGACGGTGCGCATGTCGTCGCAGACGAGCCCATCGGCGGCGAGGCGGTCGAGGAACGGCGTGTGCGCCTCGGCGAGGCGATCGGGCCGGCAACCGTCGATGGCGATGACGATGACGCGGCGGGAAACGGGAGCGTTCTCGTTGCGCAGACGGGTGGGGGCAAGCGGATCGGGCGGGGCCCAGGTGAACCACCACTGGTGGGTGAGCACGGCAAGGACGGCAGCGCCCAGGATGAACCCCTCGACGGCCACGAATGAGAGCGGACCAGGGTTCTCCACGAGGAAGCCCGACAGCAGGACGAGGATGAGCAGCTTCGGCACCTGCTCGAGGAAGTTGCCGCTGGTGGGGTCCGGGTTCTCCAGGACGAGCCGCCAGAAGCGGAAGCCGTTCGTCCAGGGCGTCCCGATGCGGAGGTGGTAGTAGATGCTCCCCCAGAGCACGACGGTGAACCCGAGGTAGAGCGCGAGCACAAGCCCGATCGCCACGGGGTCGACGAAGCGGAAGGCGGCCAGGCAAACGGCCAGCAGCACCCAGAGGCCTGCCCGGAGGCGCAGCGGGAAGGCGTAGCGGTAGAACACGACGAAGAGCGGCAGCAGGGCAGCGAGCGCGAGGCCCTGACGTGCCCAGTAGCCGCCATCGGTGAGGTGGGGCAGGCCCAGCAGGACGAGGGTCCCCAGGATGAAGACGGGCGTGAACGGCTTGCCCTCGTTGAGGACGTTCCAGAGGCGCGCAGCCACATTCTCGAGGCGGCTGGCGGGCTTGGGGTCGTCGCGGCTGCCGCGCAGGCGGCCGAGCGTCGGCAGTCCCCCGAAGGCGAACGGCGTCAGGAGCCCGCCAACGCCGAAGGCGTAGGCGAACTTGAGCCCGTGCGTGAGCACGGCGAGGGTGAGCGCCTCGCCACCGGGCATGCCCTGCACCTGCAGGGCGGCGGTCATGCTTGCTTCGTAAACCCCGATGCCGCCGGGCGTGAGGTGGAAGACCTGGAAGAGGATGGTGAAGGCCGTGACGGCCATCGCAGCCTGCAGCGATAGCTCGAAGCCGAGGGCGTGGGCGGCCGCGTAGACGACGACCGATTCAAGGAGCCAGCTGGGAACGGTCAGGGCGAAGGCGGCGAGCACGGCCCGTGGCGAGAGCGCGCGAAGCGCCTCCCTGGAGCGCGTCCAGGCCCGCTCCAGCACCTGGAAGCGACTCCAGGTGGCGTTGGTCGCCCGCAACCACAGCAGGGCCGCCGCCACGGCCGCGAGCAGCAGGGCAGGGGCAATCAGGACCGTGAGGCCGTCGACGCCGGCGGTCAGGGGGATGAGGGCGGCGGCGATGGCGAACAGGGCCGCGAAATCGAGCAGCCGCGCCACGGCCGTGGACACGGTGGCGTCCGTCGCATCGATGCCGGCGCGAGCCCCGAGGTAGGGGCGGAGCACCTCGCCGGCCTTGACCGGCAGCGCGTGGTTGGCGAAGAGGGCGGCGTGCAGGATGGCGAGCAGCCGGCCCCCGCTCACTCCCGCCCCGGCGCGACTGAGGAGCCCCTTCCAGGCCACCGCCCGCAGCACGAACGCCGCTCCGTAACCACCGAGGAGGAGGACGAGGAGCTCAGGCCGGCGGACGACCTCGCCGAACCCGCTGACCAGCAGCGCGCCATCGGCGATCCCGACAGCTGCGACGGCTGCCCCCGCCACCACGACGGCGGCTACGAGCCAGCGCAGGGGCCGGCCCCGCACGAGTGCGCCCAGGGAAGCGTTCTCGGGGGTGGCATCGAACGTGGCAATGGCCGCGAGGAGCCGTCGGGCTCCAGAGGTGGCGTCCAGGGCGAGTCCCAACATGCAGGTACTGAGTCCGAGCGGGAGTCTAGACTAAAACTAAAATAAAGGTCAACCTAATCTTATGGAGCGGTCAGCACGCATATCAGGGGATAGTACCCACAATGGCTGCACCGGGGTCGATCCGGGACGGCTCTGAAGGGGACGGGACCGGGACTTTCGCTAGCTGGAGTCGAGGGCGGGGCTGGACTCCCGGGCGATCGAGACAACCGCATCCACCCACAGGTCACTGGCGTTGACGCAAGGCGCGAGCGACAGTTGCTCGCCACCGTGCTCGCGGAAGGTCGCAGCCCCCCGGATGCCGATCTCTTCGAGCGTCTCCAGGCAGTCCGCGGCGAAGCCAGGCATGATCACCGCGACGCGCCGAACGCCCTCCCGGGCAAGCTCCGCGAGCACGCGGTCCGTGTGTGGCCTGATCCAGCGTTCGCGGCCAAAGCGGGACTGGAAGGCCACCACCCGCTCCTCTTCCCGAATCCCGAGCGCATCGCTAATGGCCTTCGCGGTCGCAACGCACTGCGCGCGGTAGCAGTCGATGCCGGCGTCGGATGGGTCAAGGCAGCAGTCGGAGCTGGCGAAGCAGCGCCCGCCCGCGTCGGCCTTCCGTACCTGTCGCTCCGGCAGGCCGTGAAAGCTGAAGACAACCCGGTCCGCCGCGCCGTCTTCGAGCGTGGGCCGAGCGGCCTCGGCGACCGCCTCGATGAAACGGGGGTGGTCGAAGAAGGCCGGCACGACGGTCATGGTGACCGCGGAGCCCGCGGCGGCCGCGCGGACAGCCTCGACGGACGACTCCGTGGCTGCGGAGCTGTGCTGCGGGTAGAGAGGGAAGACCGAGATGTGGCGCACGCCCTGCGCGCGCAGTCGCGCCATCGCCTTCCGGATAGCGGGTTCGCCGTAGCGCATCGCCAGCTCGACGGCGACGCCATCGCCCAGGCGCTTCGCCACCTTCCTTCGCAGCTCCTCACTGTGGACGAGGAGGGGTGAGCCGCGCTCCGACCATATTTGCCGGTAGGCGTGTGCGGAGCGCGAGGGGCGGAACGGCAGGATGACCAGATGCAGCAGCAGCCAGCGCACAGGCGCGGGCATGTCGAGCACGTAGGGGTCCGAGAGGAACTCTCGCAGGTACTCCCGGACGTCTCTCGTGGCGGGACTCCGTGGAGTCCCCAGGTTCAGCAGCAGCAGACCTGGCTTGCCGGGTGACGACACGCGTTGGTCAGCGAAGACCGCGGCGGCGCCAGCGGCCGGGGCCTGCGATCCGGAGGAGCGCCACGAGGACGGGGACGAACAGGCGCGCGACGTACCGGGCCAGCGCCCCCGCGTCTCGTTCTCGCAGTTTCCGACGCTGGAAGGCCATGGCCATTTGCGCGCTCCCCGGAGCCCTACTCGCCCGTCCCGAGCTGCTGGGCGAGGTACTGCTCGATCCCGAGCTGGCCGATCGCCTCGATCTGGGTTTCCAGCCAGTCGATGTGGGTCTCTTCGTCCCGAATCATCTCCTCGAGCCGGGAGCGGGTGCCGTAGTCGTCGACCTCAACGCAGAGATTGACACCCTCGGTGAGGGCTTCGATGGCGGCCTGCTCGCTCTCAAGGTCGAGCTCGAGGTTCTCGAGAACCGTCTCTCCAACCTTGACGACGTCAATGCGCTGGAGATTGGGCAGACCCTCAAGGTAGAGGATGTGCTTGACGAGCTCCTCGATGTCATGCATCTCCCCCATGCTGATGGCGCGAAGCCGATCGGCGAGGTGGTCGTAGCCCCAGTTCCGGATGATCTCGGACTGCAGGAAATACTGATTGACGGCGGTTACTTCGATGGTGAGGATGCGGTTCAGCGCATCCACCACCCCTGGCTTTGCTCTCACTCGATGCCCCCTTGAGTGGCTGCTCCCGCGCAGGCGAGCCGTTGCGGGGACCGCTGGCACCCGGTGCCACCGGCTTTCTGAGTCGACCCCGCACCGGCGGGATCTGCCTCCATGAGCAGTTCTTCCAACACAGTCAGGCAGGTACCGCAGCTGTCGTCGTCGCCGAGGGAGAACCGGGCGACCAGTTCATCGAAGTCGCGCAGACCGGCCTCAGCCGCTCGCCGAACTTCGGCCAGCGTCACGGCGTGACAGATGCACAGGTACACCGGTTGCCTCCTTTTCGACTCGCCCTACGGCTCGAAGCCGGCCTCGCGGATCAGCTCGATGGTGCGTTCAAGGCTGGTGCCGAGACGGTCGAACTCGCCAAGATCGATCGGCCCGGGCGACTGCGCGACCCCTTCAAGCTCGACGCCCGTGGCGAGCGGGTACTCGAAGTTCGCCTGACCGAAGTACTCCTGGGCGACCTTGCTGGTGAGGAAGCGGATGAGCTTCTGGGCGACGTCCTTGTCGCCGGAAGCGGTGGCGCCGATGGCCGTCGCTATCGTCACCCCGCCCGGGTCGCCGTCCCGGAAGCGATGGTTCTCGCTGGGGGTGGAGGGATCCTCCACCTGAATGCGCAGGTTGTAGTAGTGATTGACGAGCCCCAGCTCGATCTCGCCGCGGGCCACGGCCTGCACGATGGAGACGTTGTTGGGGTAGACGGGTGCGCCGCCATCGTGGAGGGTCGTGAGCCAGGCGAGGGCCACATCGTCACCATCGGACAGGCGGAAGAGGGTGAAGAAGTCCTGGAATGACCCGTTGGTGGGGGCGAGGGCGACCCGCCCCAACCACTTCTCGTCGGTGAGCTCGTGGATGGAGGTGGGGAGGTCGGCCGGGTCGAAGAGCTCCTTGTTGTAGACGAGCACGCGCTGTCGCCCCGTCAACGCGACCCAGTAGCCGGAGGGGCTGGAGGGAGCGAGCCCGAGTACGTCATCGTCCAGCTCGGCCAGCAGTCCTCGCTCGGCGAGGAAGCCGATGGGCCCGGGGCTGCGCGAGATGAACACGTCGGCGGGGGTCCTATCGCCCTCTTCCTGGAGGAGCAGGGCGAGGTCGGTGGAGCCGCCGTAGCGCACCTGGACGTCGATGCCGGTGTCTTCTGCGAACCGTTCGAGGAGGGGGCCAATGAGGTTCTGGCTCCGTCCTGAGTAGACAGTGATCGTCTCATCGCCATCGGAGCAGCCCATCGCCGCGACGGCCCCAACGACGAGGGCGAGGATGAGAGCGAGGGCAATCCAGGTGCGCCTGATGGGTGCAGTGCGCCGCGAGGCCTGAGTGGTTGACACAGTCACATCACCGGGGAATTAGTAGTACCTAAGCGCCCTCAAAAGGTACAGCGCAATAGTGGACTACGTTCGGACGGGGTGCAAGACCCTGTAGGGACACTCGGAGAGGATGTTGGCGGGGACTCGTTGGCGGTGAGGCGGAAGAGCGCCAGCGTTCACTTCGGCCTCCGGGATCTGGTCCTGAGAAAGCTTTTCAAGTCTCTTGGGATCGCGCCTCTTCAACTCGAACAACTCCCGTACTCCGCTGTCCAGGGGCTCGGCGACGGCTGCGCAGCACAGGCCCCAGCTCAGCGGGCACGAAGGGGGTAATGGCGCTCAGTGGAGGTCGAACTCCACGTGCAGGTCTGCCACTGAGCGGATGCTTCCGTCGCGCTTGCGGGCCTTGATGACGTCCATCTGTTCGTCCGAGAGGCGTGGCGACTTCATGACCCTCAGCAGCTCCTGGGCTCCGACGACCGCCTCCCGTCGGGCGAGCTGGTAGCCGATGCAGAAGTGCCGGCCCAGGCCGAAGCCGAGATGGCCGAAGAGTCCGTCCCGGAAGTAGCCGGCACGCAGGTCCCGTTCGGAGTAGAGGTCGCCCCGGAACGGGTCGAACGTGTCGGGGTCCTCAAACACAGTCTCGTCGCGGTTGCCCGAGGCGAGCCAGCACCGCACGACGGCCCCGTACGGAATCTCGACGCCCGCTAGCTCGACATCGCGCGTGGCGCCGCGGTCTTCCCGGTGAACGGGTGGGGAGTGCCGCATCGTCTCGCTGAAGTAGGCGTCGAGGAGGGAGTGGTCGGCCTCGAGCCGGGCGACAAGCTCGGGCTCCTGGAGCACGTTCCACCACATGTTCCCCATAGCCTTGTCCGTTGTTTCGCCACCGCCCGAAAGCAGGAGCGAGACGAAGGTCTTGATTGCCGGGTCGGGAACTCCCTCGCGGATGAGCCGCGAGGTCAAGTCGTCGCCGAGGTTGCGGCGCCGCACCTCGAGGAATGGCGTCATGTACTCCTCGTACTCGGCGCGGGCCTCGAGCGCGACGGCCCTGGTGTCGTCGGCCCAGCCCATTCCCATCATGAACTGCCGGTACCAGCGCTGGAACAGGGCGAAGTCCTCCATCGGCAGGCCGAGCATCGCCATGATCACGCGGATCGGCAGCTGGCTCGTGAACTCCCGCGTGAGGTTGACGTCGCGCCGGTCCGCGAAGCCCGCGACCAGGGAACGGGCCACATCCCGGACGATGGGAGTGAAGGCGTCGAGCTTCCGGCCGACCAGGGCATCGCTGACGAGGTTGCGCTGCGCGGCATGCTCGACGCCGCCGAGGCTGAGCATCGTCGGCCCGAGCACACCGTCGGTCTCGTAGCTGTGGGGGCGGGTGCCGAAGGCCTCCTCGTCCCGGAACACCTCGACAAGGTCCCAGTACCGGGTGACGTGCCACTGGTTGTGAAGGCGGTCGTGGTAGACGGGGTGGTGGTTCCGGAGCCGTCGGTAGAGCGGCTGGGAGTCCTGGAGGAAGCCAGGGGAGTCGAACTCGCTCGCATCGATGATGCGGTCGTCGGGATTCGACTCGGCAGTTGAAGGCGTAGTCAGCGACATGGATTCCATCCCCCCGGCTCCGGTTCTCCGCATAGTGTGCGCCATCGCCAGGCGCGAGGGTGGATCCGGCTACGCCGGGCCCTGTTGTCCTTCTCTTTCAAGTCAGGACCGCCCAATAGCACTCCCTAAGGGGCATAGAATAGGCGCTACAGAGGTTCCACCAGGAAGGCCTGCCGAGCGGCAGCGAACCAGGCGGAGGGAGGCCTGCGCCATGTCCACACAGTCAGCGCACGACCAGAAAATGTTGAACGCCGAGATGGCGTGCCCGGTGCAGGTGGAGGACGTCGACCTCTTCGCCCCCGGGTCACAGGAGCACTGGTACGAGGCGTACTCCCTGCTCCACGAGCAGGCGCCGGTCCTGAAGATTCCGGGAGGCGGCAAGCTGCCTGGCACGGACGCTTATGTCATTACCAAGTACGCGGACATCTCCCGCATCATCCGGGACCCCGAGACATTCCCTCCGTCTGATCTCAGGCAGGCGAGCGACAAGGCCGCGGAGATCTTCCGCGAGACGGGCTACGGGACGCCGGCCGATGCGCGGCAGTCGCTACGCCCCGACCTCGATTCGCACAAGCAACACCGCCTGCAGCTCACCGATCCGTGGGTCGGCCCGGTGGGCGCCGACCAACACGCGGACATGATCCAGTCCCAGGTCGAAACGCTTCTCGACGGCTGGGAGAGCCGAACCGAGGCAGAGCTGGTCCGGGAGTTCGCGCAGCCGCTTCCGCAGCGCGTGATCACGACGATCCTCGGGCTTCCGCTTGAGGACATGCCAAGGCTCAAGGCATTTGAGGAAGCGCAGGTCCGCCGCTTCGTCTACTTCATCAACCACAGGGATGAGCTCCCGCCCGCCGAGGAGATCGAGAACGCGCAGGCCCTGGTGGAGTTCCAGCAGTACCTCAAGGAGCAGGCGGACGAGAAGCGGCGCAATCCCGGGAACGACATGCTCTCGTTCCTGACCCAGGTGCAGTACGAGGGACGCAAGCTGACGGACGGCGAGATCGTGTCCGTAGCATTCGGGATGCACATTGGCGGCAACGAGACGACGCAGTTCGCGCTGACGTCGGAATGGCTCCTCCTCGCCCAGACACCCGCTATCTGGGCAGAGCTCAAGCGCGACCGAAGCAAGGTGCGCTTCTTCGTGGAAGAGGCCCTGCGCGTGTACGCGCCGACCCAGGGCAGTTCAAGCCGCCTGGCCGCGCGAGATGTCGAGTTCCAGGGCATGACGATTCCAGCAGGCTCCCTGCTGCACGTTCGCTACGGCGCCGGAAACAGGGACGAGGACACGTTCCCGCACGCCGACAGAATCGACCTCGCTCGCGCCAACCCGGGCCGCCATCTCACGTTCTCGCAGGGCCCCCGGAACTGCCCGGGAGCGGGGCTCTCCCGGCTGGAGCAGAACATCGCGGTGAACGCCTGGCTCGACCGTTTCGAGTCGATTGGACTGGCGGACGGGAAGAACACCTTCAAGCATCTTCCCGGCCGGATGTTCGGGCTTCTTGAACTGAACGTGACATTCGAGCCAGTGGCCAGCTGAACGACGCTGCCCGGGGAAGGCTCAGAAGACGGCGACGGGATTGACGGCGCTGCCGGTACCGCCTTCGAGGCGGAGGGGCTGGATGCTGAGGAAGAACTCCCAGCGGTCGAGGCGTGCGCAGGTCTCGGCGAGAGCCTCCAGGTCGCAGTTGTCGATGAGGTGCAGTCCCATCGCGGCGATGGCAATCATGTGGACGGGGACGGGAATCGCGTCGTAGCCGGGTGAGCCCGCCTCCTGGGCGTTGTCGGCTCCGATGACGGCGACCTCGCGCTCGTGCAGCCAGGGCAGCGAGGCCACGTGCCAGCCGCCGGAGGAACCCGGAGCGTCCGACTCCTCGCGCTGGCGGCGGCCCTTGCCCGTGCGGAGGAGGACGATGTCTCCGGTTCCGACACGTACCCCCTGGCGCTCTTCGACGGCCTCGAGGTGCTCGGGGAAGACGCCCTCGCCGGGGTCGAGCCAGGGACGCCCGCCGAGGGCGGGGACATCCATAAGCACGCCACGGGTCACGATGCCGTCGCCGAGGGCAGTGACGGCGTACTCCTCGGCACCCTTCTGGGCGGTGACCAGATCGGCGGGCTTGCCGTTGTACATCTTCCCATCCCAGAAGATGTGGCTGAGCCCGTCGAGGTGGGTGATGGTGGCGCCGTGGAAGGCGAAGCTCATGACCTCCAGGGCTGAGCCGCCGCGGCCGAATTCGAGGGGATCCTTGCCGCTCGCGACCATGTAGCGCTGGGGCACGCCGAACATGTGGTCTGGGCGGGGCGTGGTCTCGATGTCCCAGGCGCAGGAGACGGCGATGCCCTCGCGGATGAGGGCGCCTGCCGCGCGGCGCTTCTCGGGCGTGATGTAGTTGAGGGCGCCGAGCTGGTCGTCGGGGCCCCAGCGGCCCCAGTTGGAGAGCGAGTCAAAGTAGCCGAGCACCTCGGACTGGGTGGGCGGATTCTCGAAACTCGACATGCGGTCCTTCCTCGGGATGAGTGGCAGGCAGAGTACGCCTCCCGCAAGCCTCAGGTGGCGATACCTGCGCCCCTCACGGCGACAACCGGTCGCCTGCGCACAGCTGCTTCCGGCCCAGAAGACTAAAACTGGCGGTAGGCGCGGTGGCGCATGACGATGCTCTGGATGATGCCGAGGCCGAGGAAGAGGGTGAGGAGGGAGCTTCCGCCCTGGCTTACGAAGGGGAGGGGGAGGCCGGTGACGGGGAAGATGCTGAGGTTGACGGCGATGTTGATGTAGGCCTGCATGAGGATCGTAATGACGATGCCCGCAGCTATGAGCTGGCCGGGAATGTCGCCGGCGATCTGGGCGGCGCGTATCCCTCGCATCAATAGGAGGATGAAGAGCGCGAAGAGGGCCATCGCGCCGACAAAACCGAGCTCCTCTCCCAAGACGCTGAAGATGAAGTCCTTGGTCTTCACCTTGAGGAAGTCGAGCTGGGTTTGCTCCCCGTTGGTGAGGCCCTTGCCCAGGAGCTGTCCCGAACCGACGGCGATCTGCGACTGGATGGGGTTGTAGCCCGCATCGAGCGGGTCCTCTTCCGCATCGAGGAGCACAGAGATGCGTTCGATCTGGTAGTCGGCCACGGTGAAGGTCCAGAGGAAGGGGAGGACGGCGAGGAAGACGGCGCCGAAGAAGAGCAGGTGGCGGCGCTGAATGCCTGCGACCACGACCATCCCGAGCCAGATGGCCGCGAAGATGATGGTCGTGCCGAGGTCGGGCTGGATGAAGACGAGGAGCAGGACGGGCGCGGTGATGGCGAGCGAGCCACCGAGCACGCGCAGATCCCGGGCGTCGCCGCCTTGCTCGCTGAGGAAGCGGGCGAGCAGGAGGATGGTGGCGATCTTGGCGAACTCGGAGGGCTGGAACTGGATCGGGCCGAGGGCGAACCAGCGCGTCGAGCCGAAGTCGGTCTGGCCGATGGGAATGAGGACCAGCAGGAGCAGGATGGCGGCGCCGTAGAGCCACCAGGCGTAGTGCAGGAGCACGTGGTAGTCGAAACGCGAGATGATGAACATCGCGCCGATGGCGATGATGGCGAAGAGCCCCTGCCGGACGACGGGATTCTCGAGGCTGGCGGTGGGGCCGTCGTAGGACCCGAGGCTGCCGCTGTAGATGAGCACGAGGCCGTAGCCCACGAGCGCGAGCGCGGTCAGGGCAAGGATCGCATCGAAGCGGTCCCAGGCGCGGAGTGACCCTTCGACCCCGAGTCGGCTCATGGTTCCACGTTCTCCAGGAAGTACCCGATGATGTCGGCAGCGGTGGGCGCGGCCTTGGTGCCGCCCACGCCGAGGTCGTAGAAGACGGTCACGACGACCTGGGGGTTGTCGTAGGGGGCAAAGCCGGTGAACCAGGCGCGATCCTTGGTTTCGCCGTCCTCGGGGTCGATGAACTCGGCGGTTCCGGTCTTGCCGGCGACGAGGATGTCGGGAAGGGCTGCGAGGCGGGCCGCGCCGTCGATGACGGACTGGCGCATCCCCTGGCGGATGACGGCGAGGTGCTCCTCGTCGACCGGGACCCGCTCCCGCGACGGCTCCGTGGTCGAGAGGAGCGTCCCATCGGAGCCGAGGATCTGCCGCGTCACATAGGGCTCAAGGAGGTAGCCGCCGTTGGCGATGGCGGCCGTGGCGACGGCGATCTGGAGGGGCGTTGCCGTGACGTCGCCCTGGCCGATGCCCATGAAGCAGGTATCGGCGAGATACCAGTCGCGGTCCTCGGGGTTGAAGAGGGGACCGCTGCGGACGCGGCGCTTCCACTCGGGGCTGGGGATGACGCCGGGTGACTCCGTGCTGGCGATATCGAGCCCGGTGACCTGGCCGAGGCCGAAGCTTCGGGCGTAGTAGCCGAGGACGATGGCCGACTGCTCGGTGTTCGACCCGAGCCCCGCAATCCCCTCCTGGGGAATGCCGCAAGAGGCCATGTAGAAATAGATGTTGGACGACCAGGAGATGGCCCCGACGAGGTCAATCTCGCCATGGACGCGCCAGTCGTAGAAGTAGTAGGGCTGGCCGTCTTCGCCGATGAACTCGAGAACGCTGCTGTTGACGTCGCGCCGGGTGTAGCGGGTGACGTTGCCCTCCTGGAGGGCGGCGGCGGCGGTGATGATCTTGAACGTCGACCCGGGGGCAATGGGACTGAGGGCCTGGTGGAGGAGGGGAATGCGGGGGTCGTCCAGGAGGGCCTGGTACTCCTCGGCCGGATCGGGCAGAGAGAAGATGTTGTTGTCGTAGGTGGGGACAGAAACGATGGCGTAGATCTCGCCGGTGACGGGGCTCATGACGACGGCGGCGGCGGTGGTGGCCTCGCCCATCGTGTTGGTGAGGAGCTCGTACACGTAACGCTGCAGATCGGAGTCGATCGAGAGGAGGATGCTGCGGCCCCCTTCGGGGTCGGAGCGTTCGATGGTGGTGATGAGGTCGCCCTGGGCGTCGACCTCCGTAATGGACCTGCCCGGGTTCCCGCGCAGGGCGGACTCGTAGCGGGCCTCGACGCCGACCTTGCCGACGACCTCGTTGAAGGCGTAGCCGTCTTCCTGGAGCACGCGCCACTCGTCGGGCGACTGGGGGCCGACGTACCCGAGGATGTGGCTGAACTCGGGACCTCCCGGATAGACCCGCCGCGGCTCGACGGAGAGGGTGACGCCGGGAAGGTCGGCCGCGACTTGCTCGAGCATGAGCGCAGTCTCCCGATCGAGAGCGCGAGCGATGGGAAGGGGGAGATCGCGCTGGCCGCGCTCCTCGGCAGCGGTGACGGCTTCTTCGATCTGGAGGGCGGGGATGCCGAGCAGGTCCTCGAGGTACAGGTAGAGGCGATAGCGGCTTCCGGGCTCCTCGGGGAGGAAGCCGGGGGTGATGAGCGCGGTGAAGGAGCCGCTGTTCTGGACGAGGGGCTGCCCGTTGCGGTCGAAGATGAGGCCGCGGGTGGGGGGAACGCTCTCCACGATGATGCGGTTGAGCTCAGAGCGCTCGGCATACTCGGCGCCGTCGACGAGCTGCATCTGGACGAGGCGGGCGCCAAGGACGAGGAAGAGGACGACCACGGCGATGCGCAGGACGCCGACGTTGCCGCGGGGACGGTTGCGGCTCAGGCCGGGATCGACGCGGCGGTCGCCGATGGCGCTCACGGCTCAGAACCCTGCCTGCTCGAGATCGAGGGAGCGCACCGGCCAGCCGACCCACCGGCAGAGCGCGTAGACGACCGAAACGACAGCCGCATCAAGGACGGCGCCGGCGAGGAGGATGTCGGTGACGACGGGGCCGACGGCCAGGCTGGCGCCGGAGGTCACCGCCACGACCGAGAAGACGGCGCGCGCCCAGATGCCGGCAGCGATCACCATGACGAGTACGAGGGCGTACGGGGTCTGGGGGATTTCCCGGTGTCGCTGGATCCAGGCGGCGCAGGGCAGGAGGGGCAGGTAGGCAATCACGAGCCCCTCGAACTCAACGTTCGTCGAGAAGCCGAGGAAGAGCACGAGGATCGGCAGGCCAATCATGACGGCATGGGGGCCGGCAAAAACAGCCAACAGCAGCAGCACGACGATCGGCAACTCGACGACGGCGCCGAGGAAAGGGAAGAGGGGAGCGATCGCGACCTGGGCGAGCACCGTTGCCAGCAAGAGCACGACCGTCAGAAGGACCCGCATCACTCATCCACCTGGAAACGCGCCGGCGTGAAGCTGGTCATGACGAGCACGGTGCGGGTCGTTGAGATGCGGACCGTTGTCTGGAGGCGGACGGTGGGGAAGGGGTCCTGCGTATCGCCGAGGATGTCGGTGACCTCCCCGATGGGGATGTCGGGGGGGTACGCGCCGCCAAGGCCGGAGGTGACGATCGTGTCACCGATGTTCACGTCGCCCTCCACCAGCTCGAAATTGAGGGCGCCGCCATTCCCACTGGCGATGCCGTCGGCGGGGCTTCCGCGGACCTGGGCGGCGACGCTGCTGCGGCTGTCGGTGAGGAGGCGAACGAACGAGCTCGATGGGAGGGCCTCGGTCACCGTCCCAATGAGGGTTCCCTGCACAGAAAGGACGGGATTGCCCTCGACAACGCCGTGGTTGGTCCCTCGATCGATGCGAAGCTCGCGCGTGAGGGGCCCCTGGATGCGGCTGAGGACACCCGCCGCGAGGCGCTCAGCGGAGGGGTCGGCTGTGACCACGCCCAGGGCCTCCTCGAGCTCAGCCAGTCGAAGGCTGTCGGCGCGCAGGGCGGCGTTCTGGTTGCGCAGGGTCTCGTTCTCACTGAGGAGGCGGCGGTTTTCTTCCTGGAGGCGGTCGACGTTGCCGATGTCGCTAAAGAAGCTGGCGACGGGACTGAACACCGAAGAAGTCCCTTCCTCGAGGGGGCCGGTGGCGCGCAGGAAGACATCCTGGACGGGATCGAGGAGGCCGGCGCGTCCTACGACCGCGAGCAGAACGGCGAGGGCGACCATGGCCCCGACCCAGTAGCTGTACCGACTGAAGATCAGCATGCGGCGACCGTTTCGAGGCTACCGCGCCCTTCCCGAGTCGAACTGCTGCTCGACCGTGCTGCTCGCTTCGATCTCGTCGAAAATCGCGCCGGCGCCGCGGACCACGCAGAGCAGGGGATCCTCGGAGACGTAGACGGGAAAGCGGGTCTCCTGGCTGATACGGCGGTCGAGGCCCCGGAGCAGTGCGCCACCGCCGGCGAGCGCGATGCCGTGGGCCATGAGGTCGCTCACGAGCTCGGGAGGCGTGACCTCGATGGAGGAGCGGACTGCCTCGACGATCTGGCCGACGGACCCGGCGAGGGCATCGCGCAGCTCGATGGTGCTGACGTCGACGGCCTTGGGAAGGCCCGTCGCCTGGTCGCGGCCACGAAGCGTCACCGACTCCTCGGTGTCGAGCGGCGAAGCGGAGCCCGCGAGCTTCTTCACCTCCTCGGCGGTGCGTTCCCCGATGAGGAGGTTATGCACCTGGCGGGCATAGGCGACGATGCTGCGGTCCATCTCGTCGCCGGCGACGCGGATGGAGCGGCTGACGACCATGCCGCCAAGGGAGATGACGGCGACCTCGGTCGTGCCGCCGCCGATGTCAACGACCATGCACCCGGACGCCTCCATGACGGGGAGGCCGGAGCCGATGGCTGCGGCGAGGGGCTCCTCGATGAGGAAGCAGGAGCGGGCGCCTGCGCTGAGCGCGGCGTCGTGGACGGCGCGCTTCTCGACCTCCGTGACGCCGCTGGGGATGCCGATGACGACGCGGGGCTGGGCAAGAAAGGAGCGGTCCTGCACGGCGCGGATGAAGTAGCTGAGCATCCGTTCCGTGACCTCGAAGTCGGAGATGACGCCGTCGCGAAGGGGGCGAACGGCGACGATGTTGGCCGGGGTACGGCCGACCATGCGCTGCGCCTCCTCGCCGATGGCGAGGATGCGCTTGGAGGTGCGGTCGATGGCGACGATCGAGGGCTCGATGATGACGATGCCGCGTCCCCGGACCATCACGAGCGTGTTCGCCGTCCCCAGGTCGATAGCGATGTCGTGGGACAGGAAACCGAAGAGGCGCGAGAAGGGGCCGAGGATTGCCAAGGGCACCGGTCCTGTCGCAGGTCAGGCCTGCGTTCGCGAGTTAAGAGCCTGGGGTCAGTATAGGGCAGCCGGTCCAGCGCACCGGCGGCGGAGGAAGGTCAGGAAACGGTGGCCAGCCCCTCCACGTGGACGAAGAGAAAGAGCGCCTCTTCGTGGCGGGCCCAGGCACGCCAGCCGGCGGCGATCCGCTCAAGGTCGTCACGGGAAGCGAGGCCGTAGGCGAGCGCCTGTTCGGCGAGGGCGGAGGTGGTCACGCGCTCGGCCCAGGAATCGCCCCAGTTCAGCACCTCGGCGGGGTCGCGCATCATCGCCACGGTTGTCGTGACATCGACCTGCCCAAGGCCGGCGCGAGCGAACCAGGAGGGGATGCGTCGGCCGGCGTTGGCGTCGGCGCCGTTGCGGCGGACGACCTCGGTGTAGAGGGCGCGCCACTCCTCGATGCCCTCGGTGCGGGGGTGGCAGATCATCGTCTGGTAGTCAGAGTCGCGGGCGGCGACGAAACCGCCGGACCGCACGACGCGGCCCATCTCGCGCAGGGCGGCGGTGGGATCAGCGAGGTGCTGCATGAGCTGGTGCGCGTAGGCGACATCGAACGAGCCGTCCTCGTAGGGAAGAGCGTAGACGCTGCCCTCCTCGTAGCTGAGGTTGGGGGTATCGCCCGTGAGCTCCCGCGCCGTTTCGAGGACGGAGGGCTCGGTATCGATGCCTACGACCTCGCCGGGCTCCACGTACTTCACGAGCCCCGCGGTGATCGAGCCGGGGCCGCAGCCCACGTCGAGCAGGCGCATCCCCGGGCGCAGTCTCGGGATGAGGAAGGCTGCCGCCTCCTCGGCCGTGCGGCGGCTGTGCTGGGACACGACGGATGCGTGGTGGCCGTGCGTGTAGGTGTCCCGGGGCGAGGGTTCGCTCATGGTCGCGCCATTGTGGCGGGTCGGAGGCTTCGGGTCAGGCCTCGCCCGCGGCTGCCTCGTGCTCCTCCCGGAACCGATCGAGGGCGGGAACGCCCTCGTTGAGCACGGCCAGGTACTGCTCCTCACTGAGGAGAAGGGTGCCGAGCTTCTCGGCACGGGTGAGCTTGCTGCCACCGGGGTCTGCGCCGGTCACGAGAAAGTCGGTCTTCTTCGAGACCGAGCCGGTCACGGATGCGCCGGCATCCTTGGCGCGGGCTTCGGCGTCGCCGCGCGTCATCGAGTCGAGCTTGCCGGTGATGACGACGGAGAGGCCGGCAAGCAGGTCGCTGGCGGGTTCGACGACCTCGCCGGCCATGTTCACGCCCGCCGCGCGCAGCCTCTGGACGATGTCGCGGTTCAGGTCGCGCTCGGCCCAGCGCGCGATGCTGCGGGCAACGACGGGGCCGACCCCCTCGACCTCCTGCAGGGCCTCCTCGCCCGCGTCGAGGATGGCGTCGAGGTCACCAAACCGCTCGGCGAGCAGGCGGGCCGTCTCGGATCCGGTATGGCGGATGCCGAGGGCGAAGATGAGGTTGGGGAGAGGGCGCTCCTTGCTGAGGCGGATGCCCTCGATGAGATTGGCGGCGTTCTTCGGTCCGAAGCCGCGGTCCTCGATGCGGAGTCGGGCGAGCTCCACAACGCCGGGCTCGACACCGTCTTCCTGCCACGAGGCGACCCGCCTCAGGTTCTCCTCCCGCTCACGCCAACCGGCGATGCTGCGCGCGACGATCGGTCCCACCCCCTCGGCTTCCTGCAGCGCGTCCGGGCCTGCTTCGAGGACGGCGGCGACGCTGCCGAAGTGCCGCACGAGGGTGGCGGCGCTCTTCTCGCCCACGGTCTGGGGCAGCGTGAGCGACTCGAGCTGCTCGGCCGTCAGGTCGTAGATGTCGGCGACGTCGTCGACGAGCCCCTCGCGGAAGAGCACGTAGGAGAGGCGTTCGCCCAACCCCTCGATGTCCATGGCGCCGCGCGAGGCGAAGTGCTCGACGAGGCGGACCTGCTGCTGGGGGCAGGCGAGGTTGGGGCAGTAGGAGTCGGCGGCGTCCTCCTCGCGCTCGATGCCGGTGCCACAGGCGGGGCAGACATCGGGCATGGTGAAGACGCGCTCGCTGCCATCGCGCAGGCTGACGACGGGGGCGACGACCTGGGGGATGACGTCGCCGGCGCGCTGGACGATGACCGTGTCACCGATGCGCACGTCCTTGCGGTGGATGTCCTGCTCGTTGTGGAGCGTCGCCATGCGGATGCGCGCCCCGCCGACGATGACCGGCTCGAGCACGGCGAAGGGGTTGAGCGCGCCCGTACGGCCCACGTTCACGGCGATGTCGAGCAGCTTCGTTGTGCGCTGCTGGGGCGGGAACTTGAAGGCGACGGACCACCGCGGCTCGCGGCCGACAATGCCGAGGCGATCCCACTCCTCGGTGTCGTCGATCTTGATGACGACCCCGTCGATGTCGTAGTCGAGACGCTCGCGGCGCTCCCCCCACCAGGACACGCGCCGGGCAACCTCGTCGAGGCCGGCGTGGCGCTGGGCATCGTCGTTCACGGGGAAGCCCAGCGACGCGAGCCAGTGCAGCCGCTCGATCTGGCTCGCAGGCACCGGGCCCTCGCTCCAGCCCACCTGGTAGACGTAGATGGAGAGGGGGCGCTGGGCGGTGATGGCGGGATCGAGCTGGCGGACGGCCCCGGCGGCAGAGTTCCGGGGGTTCGCGAAGAGCGGTTCGCCGCGTTCCGCCCGCTCGGCGTTCATGCGTTCGAAGCCACTCTTCGTCATGTAGACCTCGCCACGCACCTCGAAGGCAGAGGGGAAGTCGCCAGCAAGGGCGAGGGGGATCGTGCGGATGGTGCGGAGGTTGGGCGTGATGTTCTCGCCACGCCGGCCGTCGCCACGGGTGGCGCCCTGCACGAGGCTTCCTCCCTCGTAGGTGAGGGAGATGGCGAGGCCATCGATCTTTGGCTCGGTCGTCAGGGCGAAGTCGTCGCGACCGGCGCGCTCGGCGGCGCGGCGGTGCCAGTCGGCAAGGTCCTCGGCGCTGGAGGCGTTGCCGAGGCTGAGCAGAGGCGCCCGGTGCTCGACCGTCGAGAACGCCTCGAGGGGCGCGTCGCCGACGCGCTGGGTGGGGGAATCGGGGGTGATGAGCTCGGGGAAGGCCGCTTCGAGGTCGCGCAGCTCGTCCAGCAGCTCGTCGTACTCGCCGTCGCTGATCTCGGGCGCGTCGAGCACGTAGTAGCGGTGATTGTGGTAGTTGATGCTGGAGCGCAGCTCCTCGCTGCGGAGTCGCGCCTCGTGCTGGGAGTCAGCCATCCGTGCATCGATTTTAACGCGCCGGGGAGCGCCGCTCGACCGCTGGAACGGTTCGTGGCGGTAGCGGGGCAAGGCCGTACACTGGCTTCGTGGGCGCGGACCCTTTCCTCGTTGTTGTGGACTACGACGCCGGCAACCTGCGCAGCGTCGAGCGGGCGCTGGCGCACGTCGGCGTCGATGCAACGATCACGGCCGACTGGGCGGACGTCGGTCGTGCAGACGGCGTCATCCTGCCGGGGGTGGGAGCAGCCTCGGACACGATGGCAAAGCTGGGCGAGCGCGACCTGACCGAGCCGCTGCGGGAATACGTCGCCTCGGGGCGCCCGTTCCTGGGGGTCTGCATGGGGCTGCAGGCGCTGCTCGACCACTCGGATGAGGGGGGCGGGCAGGAGTGCCTGGGCTTGCTGCCGGGGACCGTTCGCCACTTCGGCTTCGACCACCTGAAGGTGCCGCACATGGGCTGGAACCAGGTGACATGGCTGCGCGAGCACCGCATCACCTCGGGCATCGCGAGCGGGTCGTACTTCTACTTCGTGCACAGCTTCTACCCGGATCCGGCCGACCCCGACCTGGCGCTGGGGGAGACGACCTACGGCCTGACCTTCCCGAGCGTGCTGGCGCGGGACAACATGGTCGCGACGCAGTTCCACCCCGAGAAGAGCGGCGAAGCAGGTCTGGCGATCTACGCGAACTTCGCCGAGTGGGTGCGCGAGGCAGCGTGAGCTTCGAGGTGATCCCGGCCATCGATATCCGCGGGGGGCGCTGCGTGCGCCTCCTGCAGGGTGACTACGCCCAGGAAACCGCCTACGCCGACGACCCTGCACAAGTCGCGCGGGACTGGGAGACGCAGGGCGCCCAGCGACTGCACGTCGTCGACCTTGACGGGGCGCGCCAGGGGCGGCCGGTGAACCGGGCGGAGGTGGCAGCCATCTGCGAGGCCGTTGCGATTCCGGTCGAGGTGTCGGGGGGACTGCGGACGCTGGAGGACATCGAGGGGGCGGTGGAGCGGGGGGCGCAACGCATCCAGCTCGGGAGCGCGGCCGTGCGCAACCCCGATCTTGTCAACCGCGCGGTCGAGCGCTTTCCCGGGATGCTCGTGGTCGCGATCGATACGCGCGCGGGGGAGGCTTTGACGGAGGGGTGGCGCGAGGGGTCGGGGGCGGACGCACTTACACTGGCGCGGGAGATGGTGGAGCGGGGCGCTCCCCGGATCATGGTCACCGACATCTCGAGGGACGGCGCGCTCGAGGGCCCGAACGCGGAGCTGGCGGCGGAATTCGCGTCGACGCTGCCCGTCCCGGTGGTGGCGTCCGGCGGCGTTACGACCACGGACGACCTGCGAACGCTGGCGACGACGGGCTGTGAGGGCGCGATCGTGGGGAAGGCGCTCTACGAGCGCCGCTTCACGCTGGCGGAGGCGCTGGAGGCGGTGTCGACGTGCTGACCAAGCGCATCATCCCCTGCTTCGACGTGGACCGCGGACGCGTGGTCAAGGGCGTCTCGTTCATCGAATTGCGCGACGCGGGAGACCCCGTCGAGCTGGCGAAGCTGTACGACGCCGAGGGCGCGGACGAGCTCGTGTTCCTCGACATCACCGCCTCCTCGGACAACCGGGCGACGGTGTACGACATGGTGTCGGCGACGGCCGACCAGGTGTTCATTCCCTTCACCGTAGGCGGAGGCATTCGCACGACGGTCGACATGAAGACGATGCTGGAGCTGGGGGCGGACAAGGTCAGCATCAACACGGCAGCGGTGAACAACCCGGACCTCGTGAACGAGGGCGCCTACCGCTTCGGGAGCCAGTGCATCGTGGTCGCGATCGACGCGAAGGGGACGGGCGAGGGCTGGGAGGTGTACACGCACGGGGGCCGCACGCCCACGGGCATCGACGCGATCGCGTGGGCGCGGGAGGTGGTGGAGCGGGGCGCTGGCGAGTTGCTCGTGACGAGCATGGACACGGACGGCCACCAGAGCGGCTACGACATCCCCATGCTGCGGGCGATGAGCGAAGCCGTGAACGTGCCCGTCATCGCATCCGGCGGGGCGGGAGGTCCGGACCACATGGCCGAGGCGCTGACGGAGGGCAAGGCGGACGCCGTGCTGGCGGCGAGCATCTTCCACTTCGGGACGTACTCCATCCGCGAGGTGAAGGAGGCGCTGTCCGAGCAGGGGATCGCGATGCGGCCGGTGGCCCCGCGAGACTGACCGGGGGCGAGCACAGCGCATCCCTCCGGTATCCTCGAAGGCACAGAGCCACGGCACTCCGGAGACCGCCCATGCCCCTCACCTTCGACGAACACGACCGCATTCCAGCCATCGTCCAGGACGCTGAGACGCACCAGGTCCTGATGCTGGGCTGGATGAACCGTGAGTCGCTGGACCACACCTTCGCGACGGGGCACGTGACGTTCTGGAGCCGGAGCCGGGACGAGCTCTGGGAGAAGGGCGCGACGAGCGGGAACTTCCTCAACTTCGTCAGCCTGCACAAGAACTGCGAGGACAACTCGCTGCTGGTCATGGCCCGGCCCGAGGGCCCGACCTGCCACACGAACAACGTGACGTGCTACTACCGCGAGGTCGACCGCGACCACGACTTGCCGTGAGCGACGCCTGGTCCCCGGGCAAACCCGACTACACGGTGCTCGACCTGCCGGCATCACCCCCCGACCGCCCGTACGTCATCGCCAACACCGTCATGTCGGCGGACGGGAAGAGCGTGATCGAGGGCACGGAACAGGGCATCGGGTCGGCGGTGGACCAGCGGCTCATGCGCGAGCTTCGGGTGAACGCGGACGTGGTCCTGAACGGGGCGGGGACGCTTCGCGCGAGCGGCACCTCGTCGCGGCTCGGGGACGAGGCGCTGGAGGCGATCCGCATCGAGCGGGGCAAGCCGCCGATGCCGGTCGCGGCCGTCTTGAGTCGCGGGGGCGACCTTCCGCTGGAGCGACCGTTCTTCACGGCGCGGGACTTCCCGGCGGTCGTCTACCTCTCGGAGATGGCGCCGGGCGAACGGCGCGCAGCGATCGCGGGCACGGGCCGGCCCGTTGTCACGCTTCCCGAGGGGCACGAGTTCGAAGAGATGCTGCGCCACATGCGCCACGAACTCGACGCTGAGGTCCTGCTGGTCGAGGGTGGGCCAACGGTCTACGCGGCCCTCTACGCGCTCGACGCCATCGACGAGGCGTTCGTGACGCTGGGGCCGGTGGTGGTGGGCGGCGCGGACACGCTGACGGCAGTCGCGGGGGAGCGCGCCTTCACGCGGGACGAGGCGAAGCGGCTCGAACTGCTGTCGACACACGCGAACGCGGAAACGGACGAGGTCTATCTGCGGTACCGGGTGCGGCGCTAGCCAGCGACGGCGGCTTCGGCTTGCGGTGCAGGCGCCTTCGTCTTGCGCTTGCGGGCTTTCCGTTTCGGGAGGGTTCCGGCGGCTTCGAGGAGGGGGTGGAGGTAGCGGCCGGTGGCGCTGTCGGAGTTGCGCGCGATGTCCTCCGGGGAGCCTTCCGCGATCAGCTCGCCCCCGCGGTCGCCGCCGTAGGGGCCGAGGTCGATGACGTGGTCGGCCGACTTGATGACGTCCAGGTGGTGCTCGATGACGACGACCGTGTTGCCGCCGTCGGCGAGGCGCTGGAGCACGTCGAGGAGGTGGTGGACGTCCTGGAAGCTGAGGCCGGTGGTGGGCTCGTCGAGAACGTAGAGGGTCTTGCCGGTGGAGCGGCGGGCAAGTTCGCTGGCGAGCTTGATGCGCTGGGCCTCGCCGCCGGAGAGGGTGGTGGCGGGCTGGCCGAGGCGGATGTAGCCCAGGCCGGTGGCGTCGAGCGTGCCGAGGATGCGCTTGACGCGGGGGAAGCGGTCGAAGTGCTCGAGCGCCTCGGCGACGGTCATGGCGAGGACTTCGGCGATGTTCTTGCCGCGGAAGCGGATCTCAAGGGCCTCGCGGTTGTAGCGCTGGCCGTGGCAGACCTCGCAGGGCACCGTCACGTCCGGGAGGAACTGCATCTCCACGAGCTTGTAGCCGTCGCCGGAGCACTCCTCGCAACGGCCACCCTTCACGTTGAAGCTGAAGCGGCCGGGCTTGTAGCCGCGGGCGCGAGCCTCGGGGACGGAGGCGAACAGCTCGCGGATGACCGTGAAGACGCCGGTGTAGGTGGCGGGGTTGGAACGCGGCGTGCGGCCAATGGGGGACTGGTCGATATCGACGACCTTGTCGAGGTGCTCGAAGCCCTCGATGGCGTCGTGCCGGCCGGGATGCTGGCGCCCGTTCTGGAGGACGTTGACGGCGCGCTTCACGAGGATCTCGGTGATGAGCGAGGACTTGCCGGAGCCGGAGACGCCGGTCACGACGACGAACTTCCCAAGGGGGACGGCCACGTCGAGGTTCTTGAGGTTGTTCTCGCGAGCACCACGGATGACGAGCTCCTCGCCGTTGCCGGGGCGGCGGGTTTCGGGGGTGGGGATCGTGCGGCGGCCGGAGAGGTAAGCCCCGGTGATGCTCTCGTCGCAGTCGAGGATGGCGTTTATCGAACCTTCGGCGACCACATGGCCGCCATCGCGGCCGGCCTCGGGGCCAAGGTCAATGATGTGGTCGGCGGCGCGCATGGTGGCCTCGTCGTGCTCGACGACCATGACGGTGTTGCCGAGGTCGCGGAGGCGTTCGAGCGTGCGGATGAGGCGGTCGCCGTCGACGGGGTGGAGGCCGATGGAGGGCTCGTCGCAGATGTAGAGCACGCCCATGAGCGCGGACCCGATCTGGGTGGCAAGGCGGATGCGCTGCGACTCGCCTCCCGAAAGCGTGCCGGAGGCGCGGTCGAGGGTCAGGTACTCGAGGCCGACGTCGATGAGGAACTGCAGGCGCGAACGGATCTCCTTGAGGATCTGGCGGGCGATGGTCTGCTCGCGTTCGCTCAGGGGCGTGTCCGCGGCGGCGAGGCCATCGAACCAGCGCAGGGTCTCGGTGATGCTGCTGGTCGTGATCTCGACGACGGTGCGACTGTCGATGCGGACGCCGAGGGCCTCGGGGCGGAGGCGCTGGCCGTCGCAGCCGGGGCAGGGGACGGCGCCCATGTAGCGCTCGATGTCGCTGCGTACGTAGTCGGAGTCGGTCTCCTTGTGGCGGCGTTGGAGGTTGTTGATCACGCCCTCGTAGCGGGCGTCGTAGTAGCGCGTGCGGCCGTAATCGTTGGTGAAGCGCAGGTGCAGCTTCTGGTCTCCGCTGCCATAGAGGATGACGTTGAGCTGATCCTCGGCGAGCTCGCGGACGGGGGTATCGGCGTCGAAGCCGTAGTGCTCAGCGACCGCTTCCAGGAGGCGGTAGTACCAGGCCTGGCCGCTGCGCGCCTTGGAGAACGGCTCGATGGCTCCCTCGGAGATCGACTTCGTGCGGTCGGGGATGACGAGGGCTGGGTCGACCTGCATCTCGACGCCGAGTCCGGTGCAGCGCGAGCAGGCGCCGTGGGGGCTGTTGAAGCTGAAGGTGCGCGGTTCGATCTCGCCGAAGGAGAAGCCGTCGTAGGGACAGGCGAAGTGCTCGCTGAAGATGCGCTCCGGCGCTTCCTCCTCGTCGCCACGGGTGACGGTGGCGACGTGCATCACGCCCTGGCCGGCGGCGAGGGCGGTCTCGACGGACTCGGCGAGACGCAGGCTCGCGCCGTCGCTCTCGCCCGGCTCGGGGACGACTACACGGTCGACGACGACGTCGATGTCGTGGCGCTTGTTCTTGTCGAGGTCGATGGTCTCGTCGAGATCGCGCACATCCCCATTGATGCGAACCCGGACGAAACCCTGGCGTCGGGCCTCTTCGAGGAGGCGGACGTGCTCGCCCTTCTTCGCGCGCGTGAGAGGAGCGAGGAGGAGGAGGCGCGAGCCGGGCGGGTAGGCGAGCGTGGCGTCGACGACTTGCTGGACGGTCTGGCGCTCGATGGGGCGGCCGCAGGTGGGGCAGTGGGGCCGGCCCACACGCGCCCAGAGGAGACGCATGTAGTCGTATATCTCGGTGACGGTGCCGACGGTCGAACGGGGGTTGTTGGAGGACGACTTCTGGTCGATGGAGATGGCCGGGGAGAGCCCGTCGATGTGGTCGACATCAGGCTTTTCCATGAGGCCGAGGAACTGGCGCGCGTAAGCGGAGAGGGACTCGACGTAGCGGCGCTGGCCCTCGGCGTAGATGGTGTCGAAAGCGAGGGAGGACTTGCCCGAGCCGGAGAGGCCCGTGATCACGACGAGCTTGTCGCGCGGGATCTCGACGTCGATGTTCTTGAGGTTGTGCTCTCGGGCGCCGCGCACGGCGATGTGATCGAGGGGCATGTACCTTCGATTCTAGCAGCGGCCCCCCAACCGATCGCCGCCGTGGCTACTGAAGCTGGGTCAGGTCGACCTCGTACGCCTGGAGGACGGTGATCTGGCCGCCCTGGAACTGGAAGACCGCGTAGGAGCCGGTCGTCGGGTCGCCGTTCGGGGTGAAATTGATGGGGCCGCTGACGCCGACGTAGTCGATGTCCTCGCCGGCGTCGATGAGGGCAAGACACTCCTCGTAGGAGAAGCACTCCGTTCCATCGTGGGTGAGGCCACTAATGGCCGCCATGATGGCATCGCCGTCGGTGCTACCGGCGAGCTCGGCAGCGAGAGCCAGGAGGACGACGCAGTCGTAGGACTGGGCGGCGAAGTTGACGTTGCCGTCGGTGACGTCGGAGATGCGCGTGTTGAACTCGTCGCTTCCGGCGACGCCGATGAACTTCATGCCGTCGAGCACCGTCGGATCGTTCGGGTCAACGAGCTGCCAGAGGTAGGGATGGAAGAGGGCATCGCCGCCGTACTGGATCTCGGGCCCGAAGCCAGCCTCGATGAGCCCGTGGACGATACTGGTGCCATCGAAGAAGAAGCCGATGTTGATGATGGCGTCGGGCCCAAAGGCGGCGACGGCGGCGACCTGCGAGTCGAAGGTGGTGGAGCCGGGATCGTAGAGAACGACCTCCGTCTCGGCGCCGAGCTCGGTGAGAAGCTGGGCGACCAGTCCGCTGATGGGAGTGCCGTAGTCGTCGGCACGGCCGACGATGGCGACGCGTGTGCCGCCGTCCTCGGCAACGACGCGGGCCATGATGGGCGCAACGGCGTGGGCCGGGGGCACCGTGCGGAAGAAGTAGGCGGCGTTCTCCTGCGTGCTGAAGGCGGGTGACTGCGCCGAGGGCGTGCACTGCGGTACGCGCTCATCGAAGAGGGCCTGGATCACCGCCTGGGTGACGGCGGAGGTAGCGGGGCCAACGATGACGTCGGCGCCCTCGCCCAGGAGGCGCGCGGCCGCCTCGCGCCCGGTGGCGGGGGTGGTGGCGGTGTCGGCGATGGTGGTGTTGACGTTCCCGCCGGCGGCGTTGATGTCCTCGACCGCGAGCTTCATGGCCTCGATGGCGGGGGCGGCGAGGGGTCCGACAGCCCCCGTTTCGGGGACAAGCAGGCCGATGTGGAGCGCAACCCGCTCGGGCGGCGCTTCGGTCGGAGGCGGGGCAGCCGCGGTGGGGGTCGGCGTTTCCGGAGGCTCCGTAGCGGGCGGCTCGGTTGGGTCGGGAGTGGCGGTCGCGGGCGGCTCCGTGGGCGCGGGGGCTTCAGTCGCCTCGGGCGTGGGCTCGGGTGTGGGGGCGGGGCCATCGTCGTCGTCGCCGCACGCCACCGCCAGAAGCACGACGAGGGGGGCGACGAGGAGGAGCGCAAGGGTTCGCAAGAGGCGCGACATATGACAATCACCTGTCTCTCTGTGAGCCCGGTGATTCTGCCACCCACACTCCCCGTCATGCCGTAACCCCGCCCACAGTCGGGGCCAGGGCGGGCCCACCACCCTCCGGCGACAAGGACGAACAGCGCTTATCTTGTGGAGCAGTGCCCCCCTTGCTCACGCCTTTTCGAGAACAGATCGATTCTCTTCGAGAACGAGTCTTCTACGGCTGGTGGATGGTCGCCGGTGGCTTCTTCATTCAGACCACGCTGGGCCTGTTCATGTTCCATGCGTTTGGATTTTATGTAGAGCGCCTGGAGGAGGAGTTCAAGTGGAGCAAGACGACGTTCTCGCTGGCGTTCGCGATGACACGCATCGAGAGCGGGGTGCTGGGGCCGATCCAGGGTTGGGCAATCGATCGCTTCGGGCCCCGCATCATGATCCGCATCGGCATCGCGACGACCGGCATCGGCTTCGTCCTCTTCAGCTTCGTCGACTCGGTCACGACGTTCTTCCTGACGTACTTCCTCATCGCCGTGGGCGCGAGCATGGCGGGCTTCGTGACGCTCGTCGTGGCCGTCGTCAACTGGTTCGAGCGGAAGCGATCGATGGCGCTGGGCTTGATGTCGGCGGGCTTCTCGGTGGGAGGCTTGCTCGTCTTCCTGGTCGTGCTCGCCATGGACGAGTTCGGCTGGCGGGCCACTTCGCTGGTGGCGGGCGTCGTGATCTTCGTGGTGGGGCAGATCGTCGCGAGCTTCATCCACCACCGGCCCGAGGATCGGGGCGAGACGATCGACGGGGAACCGGTTCCGGAAGCGCCCGCACGGCCGGGGCTGGGGGGCGGTCCGGTCGTGATCCCCGCCAACGAGGACTTCACGACGGGGGAGGCGTTGCGCAGTCCGAGCTTCTGGTTCATCTCAATCGGTCACGGGGCGGCCGTCCTCATCATCGGGGCCTTCATGGTCCACCTCGTGCTGCACCTCGAGAATCTCGGGTACTCAGCCTTTATCTCGAGCCTGATCGTGCTCCTGATGACGGCCTTTCAACTGGTGGGGCAGATAGGCGGCGGCTATCTCGGGGACCGGCTGAACAAGCGGGTGATGCTGGCGGGCTGCATGGTCGGGCACGTGGTCGCGCTGCTGCTGGTTACCTACTCGGCCGGGTTCTGGATGATCGTGCTGTTCGCCATGATCAACGGGATCGCCTGGGGAACGCGCGGGCCGATGCAGCAGGCGCTGCGGGCGGACTACTTCGGGCGCCGGGACTTCGGAAAGATCATGGGGTTCTCGTCGCTGATCGTGATGTTCGGCATGATGTCCGGGCCGATCATCGCGGGAGCGATGGCGGACGCGTTCGGCGACTACGAGCGCGGCTTCACCGTGCTGGCCGTCATTGCAGGGCTCGGGACCATCTTCTTCGCACTGGCGGGGCCGCCCCAGCACCCGACCGGGCCCATCTGGTACAAACGATGGCCCCTGGTCCGTCGCCTGACCTTCCAGGAGCGGCTGGCGTAACTTCCGCGGGCGGGCGCTAGAATCACGCCACCCTCGCGGCGGGAGGCGCCCAATGGCCACCGAGACTGCCAGCCCAACCACGCTCGACACCCTCATCGCAGAGCGCGACATCACGCGCGTGCTCATGCTGTACGCACGCGCCATCGATCGGATCGACCAGGAGCTCCTCAAGAGCTGCTTCCACCCCGATGCCGTGCTCCGCTACGGCGACGAGACGACGCCCGAGGCGTTCGCGGCGAACGCTCCGAACGGTCTTGGCTCCTATCGCTTCACCCAGCACCGCGTCGGGAACGTGATCATCGACGTCGAGGGCGACTTCGCCTGGTGCGAGTCGTACTGCCTCGCGCGGCATCGCATCCCGAGTGGCGAGGGCAAGGTCGATGTGGACTTCCTCTGGGGCGGGCGCTATGTCGACCGCTTCGAGCGGCGCAACGGAGAGTGGCGCATCCTGCGGCGGACGGTGGTGCACGACTACACCCGCTACGACCCGGTAACGGAGACGTGGCCGGGAGCGCCGGCCTTCACGCAGGGCCAGCACTCGACGGACGACATCGTCTACCAGCGCTAGGAGGGACGGAGCCGTGCGGCTCGTCCTGCTCGACGCGACCTACGAGCTCTTTCGGGCGTATTTCGGCGCGCCGCCACGGACCGCGCCGGACGGGCGCCAGGTAGGCGCAGTCGCGGGTATCGCGGCGAGCACGCTGGCGCTCCTGCGCGAGCAGGAACCGCTGGCGATCGCGGCGGCGACCGACACGGTCGTGCACTCGTTCCGGAACGAGCTGTACGCGGGCTACAAGACGGACTCGGGCGTGCCCGAGGACTTGCTGGCGCAGTTCCCGCTGGCGGAGGACACGCTCGAGGCGCTGGGGGTAACGGTCTGGCGGATGCGGGAGTTCGAGGCGGATGACGGGATGGCCTCGGGGGTGGCGCGTTTCGCGGACGAGGCCGAGCAGGTCATCCTCGCCTCGCCGGACAAGGACCTGGCGCAGTGCGTGGACGGCGACCACGTGGTCATGCTCGACCGCCGGAAGGGCGTGACCACGAACGCCGAGGGCGTGCGGGAAAAGTTCGGCGTCGGCCCGGAGTCGATTCCCGACTACCTGGCGCTGGTCGGCGACGCGGCGGACGGGTTCCCGGGGCTGCCGGGATGGGGGGCGAAGTCGACGGCGACGGTCCTCGGGCACTACGTGCACCTGGAGGCAATCCCGGAGGCGCACGGCGACTGGGCGGTGCAGCCACGCGGGGCGGGACGGCTGGCGAAGTCGCTGCGGGAGGGGCAGAAGGAGGCGGCGCTGTTCAAGGAGTTGGCGACCCTGCGCCGGGACGCCCCCATCCCCCAGACGTTTGCGGACCTGGAGTGGCTGGGCGTTCCACGCGAGCCGTGGCTCGCAATGTGTGACGAACTGGGATTGACCGAGCTACGCGCGCGGCCGCACCGCTGGCTCGACTAGGCCTACTGCTAGGCTGTGCTGCGTGAGGTTCCGAGGGATCGCGCCGTCCAAGTCGCGTCACCCCCAAAACCGTGAGGAGACCCCGCACGGGGGCAATCGACGCGCGGAGACGTGGCTCCGGGAGGGGGTGGCTAGCGTGAAACTCGTTGGCGTGGGCTGGAGAGTCGCGACCTGTGGCGCGTGGGGAGGCGGAGCGGTGATGGCGCTCGTAGGCTCGTTCCTCCCCTGGGCCGAAATGCACGTTGCCCTCGCTCGAGGGCCGTATGCCTACTCAGGGGCATCGGAGGTTGCTGGGACCACCACCTGGGTTCTTTCCGTCGTGGCGTTCGGGGCATTGCTTCTCCTGCTTGTCGCAAGACCACCCGAAACACTTCCTTGCCTCGTCGCTTTCGGCTCAGCTGTCGCTATCGTCATGATCGGGATCATCAACCTGCAAGACATCAACGCCTTGGAGCCCTTCAGTAACCCCGTCTACGAAGACTCTCAGGGCTTCTACAGGATTGGCAACGGCGTTCGGCTCGTCCTGATAGGAGGGATTGTGAGTTGTGCAGGGAGCTTCGCGTATCCCCTCCCGCGACTCTGGCGCCACTACGGCAAGTCCTGACTCGTGAAGACGCTCACCGCCAGGCTCTCTGTAGTCACCCCTCCGCGACCGGTGAGGACAGTCGCGAGGGCGCTTCGACAAGCCGAGATGGAACAGATCGAGGACTGGCCGGAGTGAAGTTCCTCGACGTTGGCTGGAAAGTTGCGACGTGTGGCGCGTGGGGCAGTGGCGCAGTGATCGCGTTCACCGGCTCGTTCCCCGCGGGAACCGCCGCCTGGATTCTTGCCGTCGTTGCTTTAGGGACGATGCTCCTGCTGCTCATCGCAACGCCACCCGAGGCTCTGCCCTGCCTCGTCGCCTTCGGCGCAGCTGTCACGACCGTCATCATCGGGATCGTCAGCACGCATGGCATCAGCGCCCTGGAGCCTTTCGCAAACCCCAGCACGTACGACTCCCAAGCTCACTTCGGGATAGGTACTGGCGCCCGGCTGGTCCTGATAGGAGGGATCCTGAGTTGCGTAGGGAGCTTCGCGTATCCCCTCCCGCGACTCTGGCGCCACTACGGGAGATCCTGACGGACGCAGACGCTCCCATCGGTGGCCCTACTACCGGCTACTCTGCCCCGGGGCCCTTACTTCAGCGCTTCCAGGCGCTCCTTGAGGGCGGCGAGGAAGGCGCCCGCCTCGGCGCCGTCGAGGGCGCGGTGATCGAAGCTGAGGGCGACGTTCATCACGGAGCGGATGGCGATGGCGTCGCTTTCGACGACGACCGGGCGTCGGACGACGCGCTCCATGGTGACGATGCCGATCTGGGGGTGATTCACGATCGGGTTCGAGGCGATGGACCCGAAGGCGCCAGTGTTGTTCACGGTGAACGTGCCGGTCTCCATGTCCTCGATGCGGAGCTTGCCGGCGTGGGCGCGGGCCACAAGGTCGTCGATGCGCCGGGCCAGGCCGGCGACGCTCAGGTCGCGGGCGTTGGGGACGACGGGGACAACAAGGCCGCGCTCGGTGGCGATGGCAATGCCCAGATTGACGCGCCGGTAGCGGCGCAGCTCGTCGCCGTGCCAGCGGGCATTGAGCTCGGGGAAGTCGGTGAGGGTGTGTGCCACGGTGGAGGCGAAGTAGGGCAGGTAGGTGAGGTCGACGCCGACGAAGCGCTCGCGTTCGCGTTCGCGGAGCTCGACGAGCCCGGAGACGTCGGCCTCGACCATCATCCAGGCCTGGGGCGCCTCCGCCGTGGAGCGCGCCATGTTCTCGCCGATCTTGCGGCGCGTGGGGGAGAGGGGGACGACGTCGTACGCGTCGGAGGCCGCCACGGTCGCCACTTCGGGGGTGGGGACGACCTCACCATCGGGGAGCGGGAGGGGCGCGGCGGCCGGCGGGATGCCGTCGGTCGCGGCGGCTTTCCGCTCGCGCTCGTCGATGAGGGACTGCACGTCCTTGCGGGTCACGCGGCCGCCACGACCGCTGCCGGCGATGGCGGCGAGGTCGATGTCGTGCTTGGCGGCGAGCCGCTGGACGACCGGGGAGTAGACGCCCGAGCGGCTGTTGTCGGCCGGAGGGGCAGCCGCTTCCGCTTCACCGGTGGCCGGTTCCGCGACCGCAACGGGGCTTGGCTCGGAGGGCGTCGAAGCGGCCTCCATGATGGTGCAGAGGGGAACGTCGACCTCCACCGTCTCCCCTTCCGGCACGAGGATCTCGCCCATCGTGCCCTCGAAGGGGGAGGGCAGCTCGGCCGCGACCTTCTCCGTTTCGATCTCGCAGAGGGACTCGTCGAGGGCAACGGCGTCGCCGGGCTGCTTCAGCCACTGGAGGACGGTGCCCTCCGTCACGCTCTCGCCGAGCTGCGGCATGGTGACGGTGGCCATCAGTAGGCCGCCAGGTCGCGCGCGGCAGCGGCGATCTTCGTGCGATCGGGCATGAAGGCCGACTCCATCGCCTCGTGGAAGGGGATGGGCGGGATGTCGGGGCCGGCGAGGCGGCGGATGGGTGCGTCGAGGTCCTCGAAGGCGTGCTCGGCGATGATGCCGGCGATCTCGCCTCCAAGGCCCCCGGTCAGGGTGTCCTCGTGGACGATGAGCACCTTCCCGGTGGCGCGGGCGGCTTCGAGGATCGTCTCCCGGTCAAGCGGGTTGAGGGTGAGCAGGTCGACGACCGTGCAGTCGATGCCCTCGCCGGCGAGCTCTTCGGCAGCGGCGAGCGACTCGTGCAGCATGAGCCCGTAGGCGAAGACGGTGAGGTCGTCACCGTGACGCGTGATGCGCGACTTGCCGATACGGTCCTCAGCGGGAGCGCCGTCCACCTCCTGGCGGATCAGCCGGTAGGTCCGCTTGTGCTCGAGGAAGAGGACGGGGTTGGGGTCGGCGATGGCGGCCTTCAGGAGCGAGCGGTAGTCGGCGGGGAACGACGGCGCGACGACCTTGATGCCGGGCATGTGGGCGTAGTACGCCTCGATGCTCTGCGAGTGGTGCTGGCCGCCGTGAACGCCGCCGCCCCAGGGCGTGCGCACGACCATCGGCAGGTACTGCTCGCCGCGGGTGCGCCAGGACCAGCGGGAGGCCTCGCTGCAGAGTTGGTCGAAACCGGCGTGGATGAAATCGGCGAACTGGATCTCGGCGATGGGACGCTGGCCGTAGTGGGCCGCGCCGATCGTGATGCCGATGATCGAGGACTCGGCGAGCGGGGCATCGAGAACGCGGCCCGGGTACTTCGCCGAAAGGCCATCGGTGGCGCGGAAGACCCCGCCCGCCTCCAGGTCCTCGCCTAGCAGGAACACGCGCTCGTCGGCGCCGAGCACCTCGTCGAGCGTCCCGTGGACGGCTTCGATGACGCTGAGCTCAGCCATCTTCGCCCTCCCTATAGAGGAAGCCGTACATGTCCCCGGGCACGGGGTCGGGCTGGTCGAGCGCCCATCGGGCGGCGGCGCGCACCTCGACCTCGACACCCGACTCGATGGCGTCGAGGTCCTCGGGCGGGAAGAGACAGTCCTCCTCGACGCGCGCGCGGAAGAGGGCGATGGGATCGCGGCTGGCCCAGTTCTCGAGCTCCTCTCGGGGGCGGTAGCGCCGGTGGTCGTCGTCGCTGGAGTGCGCCCACATGCGGAAGCACTTGGCCTCGATGAGGAACGGGCCTCCGCCACGCCGTGCCTGGTCCACCGCGGGGCGCACGGTCTGGTAGACGGCGATGGCGTCGAGGCCATCGACAACGGCGCTCTGGATGCCGTAGGCGGAGGCGCGGTCGGCGACGTGGGGGACGGGCATCTCCTTTTCGGTTCGCTCGGAGATGGCGTAGCCGTTGTTCTCCACGAAGAAGATGACCGGGAGCTTGTGAATGGCGGCGAAGTTGAGCGCCTCGTGGAAGTCGCCCCGGCTGGTGCTACCCTCGCCGCAACTGGCGAAGGCGACGATGGGGTCGTTGCGCATCTTCGCCCCGAGGGCGATGCCGACGGCATGCACGAGCTGCGTCGCCACGACGCTGGACTGGGTGAGCACGCGTCGCCTTGCGCTGCCCCAGTGCGAGGGCATCTGGCGGCCGAAGGAGTTGGGGTCGTCGAGCTTGCCGAGGGCGTTGAGCATTGCCTCTCGCGCGGTCATGCCGAGCACGAGCATGACGCCGAGGTCGCGATAGTAGGGAGCGGCGTAGTCGGTGCCCGCCTTGAGGGCCATGCCCGCACCCACCTGCGCGGCCTCCTGGCCTGCGCCGGCGATGACGAAATCGGCTCGTCCCTGGCGGTTCAGGGTCATCATTCGCTCCTCGAGCCGCCGCGAAAGGAGCATGTAGCGGTACATGGCCTCGAGCTGCTCCTCGCTGAGGAGGTAGTCGTCGAGCATCTCGCTGGAGCGTGGGACGCGGGTCTGGCTGGCGGTCATTCGGCGTGGATTCCTTCCGAATTAATGCTAGCAGGGGTGGGGTAACGGGGGCTGATGGCCGCCGCAGGAACCTGGCGGGCTCCACGCCAGAGAGGGCGAATTCGTCGCCACGCCCCTTCCCCTATGCTTCTCCCATGTGCGGGCGTTTCACGATGACGGTGGACGACGTGGGCGCGGTGGCGGAGGCGTTCGGGGTGGAGTCGGGGGAGCTGCCGGCTATCCAGGCGCGCTTCAACATTGCGCCGACGGACGAGCACCTTGTGGTGCGGATGCGGCGGGAGGACCGGGAGCTGCTGCCGGCCCGGTGGGGGCTCGTGAAGTACGGGGCGAAGGACCGAAAGCAGGCGGCGCGGGGAATCAACGCCCGTGTCGAGAGCGCCGAGACGCGGCCGCTCTACCGGGAGGCGTTCCGCAAGCGTCGCTGCATCGTGCCCGCGGACGGCTACTACGAGTGGGTAGGGACGAAGGAGAACCGCCAGCCGTTCTGGTTCCACCGCCCGAACGGCGAGTTGCTGGCGTTCGCGGGGCTGTACGAGTGGTGGCGGCCGACGCCCGAGAGCTGGGAGGCGACCTTCACCATCCTGACCTGCCCACCCAACGAGCTCGCGGGGCGAATTCACGACCGTATGCCAGTGATCCTGCCGGAGGACCGCATCGACGAGTGGATCTTCGGGGGCGAGCGGGAGCCGGACGAGTTGAAGTCGATGCTGGGGCCCGCGCCAGAGGACTATCTCGTCGTGCGTCCGGTCTCGCAACGGGTGAACAGCGTGCGCAACGACGGACCCGACCTGATCGAGGAGCTGACGGCGGAGACGGGGGAGCAGCTGGACCTGTTCACGGGAGCGTAACCGGGGCATCGGGTGGCCCGTGGTTGACAGGCGGGCGACGCCCTATCATGGGCGCCACAGGGTAGGGATACCGTTCCGGGTGAATTTGAGCGCTGCTTGAGGCGGCGGACCCGGGCGGCGCGGCGGCTTCCTCTCGTCGTTGTCGTGTTGGAGCATGTGCCCCCTGCCCGGAGGAGCGCGAGCGAGTGAGTACAGTCGAGCGTCCAAGGACCGTTGGTGAGCTGCGAGAGTCGGGCTACCGGCCCATGCCCGTGCGCGAGGAGATGCGCAAGAACCTGATCGCGCGGATTCGCTCCGGGGAGGAGCTGTTCCCCGGCGTGTACGGGTACGACGAGACCGTGATCCCGCACATCGTGAACGCGATCCTGGCGGGCCAGGACATCATCTTCCTGGGGGAGCGGGGACAGGCGAAGTCGCGCATCATCCGGTCACTCACGGGCCTGCTCGACGACGCCTACCCGGTGCTGGCGGACTGCGAGATTCCCGAGGATCCTTTCGACCCGATCACGACACAGGGCCGGCAGATTCTCGCCGAGCAGGGCGACGACGCGCCCCTGGTCTGGCTCGACCGTAGCCAGCGCTACGGCGAGAAGCTTGCGACGCCAGACATCACGATCGCCGACCTCATCGGCGAGGTGGACCCGATCAAGGTGGCGGAGGGGCGGTACCTCTCGGACGAGCTCACGATTCACTACGGGCTGGTGCCGCGCACGAACCACGGCATCTTCTGCATCAACGAGTTGCCCGACCTCGCGGAGCGCATCCAGGTGGGCCTCCTGAACATTATGGAAGAGCGCGACGTCCAGATCCGGGGCTACCGCGTGCGGCTGCCCCTGGACGTGTTCGTGGTGGCGAGCGCGAACCCCGAGGACTACACGAATCGCGGGCGCATCATCACGCCGCTGAAGGACCGCTACGGGGCACAGGTGCGGACGCACTACCCGCAGCGGATCGAGCACGAGATCGACATCGTGGAGGCGGAGCACCATCCCGTCCCGGCGGACTTCAGTGTGTCGGTGCCGGCCTACATGAAGGAGATCATCGCGGAGATCACGCGGCTCGCGCGGCGCAGTCCCGACGTGAACCAGCGCTCGGGCGTGAGCGTCCGGGCAAGCATCGCGAACTACGAGAGCATGCTCGCGAACTCGCTGCGGCGGGCGATCGTGAACGGTGAGGAAGAGGCCGTGCCGCGCGTGAGCGACCTGCCCTTCGTCGTGCCCACGCTGAGCGGCAAGGTGGAGCTGGAAACGATCGAGGACGGGCGCGAGGACCAGATCATCGAGAAGCTGATCCAGGGCGCGGTGGTCTCCGTCTTCAACCGGCTCTACAACCTCGCGGACCTCGAGCCCATCGTGACGCGCTTTAAGGCTGGCATCTCCGTCGAGGTCGGCGAGATGACCTCGAGCGAGGACTACAAGGGCCTGTTGAACACCATCGAGGGGCTGGACGAGGCGCTCAAGATCGTCGAGGCCGGTTCGCCCGGCGAGGTGGCCGCCGGTACCGAGTTCATCCTTGAGGGGCTGCACCTGAACAAGCGGCTGAACAAGGACCGCGTCGGGGCGAAGATCCAGTATCGGGGATGAGCTGGCGCATCGACCCGTTTCCGGAAGGTGGCCCCCTGTTCGAGGGGGCCATCGCCGTCTACGCGGAGGCGTTCGCGCCGCCTCCTTACAGCGACCCGGACCGGGGCGAGGAGATCCGCTACCGGCTGCGGCGTCTCCACCGCGACCGGCAGGGCTTCCGGGGGTTCATCGCGCTCGGTGAGCGGGAAGAGCCGGGCGTTCCCGCCCACGGGGTCGTGGGGATGACGTACGGGTATCGAAGCCAGCGGGGCCAGTGGTGGCGCGACGCGGTTGCGCGAGAGCTGGACCGGAAGGCGCGCAAGCGCTGGCTGGGGAACGCCTACGAACTGGTCGAGATCGCCGTGCACCCGGACTTCCAGAGTCGGGGCATCGGGGCGCTCCTCGTGGAGGCGCTGCTGGAAGGGCGCCCGGAGAAGACGTGCATCCTGAGCACGCGCACGGATAGCCGGGCGCACGAGCTCTACGGCCGCCTCGGGTTCGAGATCATCACGGAGATGACGTTCACGCCGGGGGGCGCACCGTTTTACGTGATGGGGAAGGTGCTGGGGTAGCGTGACCGCCATCTACCGGTTAAGATATCTGCATGTCGCAAATGTCTCACCGGGCATTCACGGAGCTGACCGACGCAGGGTTCAGCGAGCAACAGGTCGAGGCTCTCTCAACCATGTCCGGCGAGTCCCAGAGTAACGTCGCAACGACGACCGACATCTCGCGGCTGGAAGCCGCGCTGCAGGCGCTAGAACTGCGGGTCACCATGCGGTTGGGCGGCATGATCGTCGCCGGCGTCGCGATCATCGCGGTGCTCACGCGCCTCTAGTCACAGCGGACCGACGCGAGGCCGGCCTACACCGACAGTCTTGTCGGGTTCTCCAGGACTGTCTGGATCTCCTTGAGGAAGCCGGCGCCCTCTGCGCCGTCGGTGACGCGGTGGTCGGCGCTGAGGGCGAGCGTCATCAGTTGGCGGACGGCGATGTCGCCGTCGACGACGGCGGGGCGCTCGGTGACGGACCCGGCCCCGAGGATGGCGGCCTGGCCGGCGTTGATGATGCCGACGAGGACGTCGATGCCGTAGGCCCCGAGGTTCGTGATGGTGAACGTGCCGCTCGAGTACTCCTCGGCGCGGAGCTTGCCGGCGCGGGCGCGCTCGACCAGCGCCTTCGACTCCTCCGCGATCTGAGGAAGGGGCTTGGCGGCCACATCGAGGAGGGCAGGGGCGATGAGGCCCTCATCAAGGGCGACGCCGACGTTGATATCGATCTGCTCGTGGTACTGGATGCCCTCGTCGGTGAGGGAGGCATTGAACTTGGGGTGACTCGCGAGGGCAACGGCACAGGCGCGCACGAGGAGGTCGTTGACGCTCACGCGCTGGGGGCCGTGGAGGACCAGATTGACGTGGCGGCGGAAGGCCATCGCCTCGGTCATGTCGACATCAACGGTGAGGTAGTAGTGGGGCTGCTGCTGCTTGGCGTCGGTCATGTTGCGCGCGATGGCGGCGCGCATGCGCGAGAGCGGCTCGACGCGGGCAGGTGGGGGCGGTGGAGGCGGAGGCGCGGGCTCGACGGTGGGCACACCGGCGGGGGCGTGGTGATCACGGACGGTGATGGCCGCCTCCACGTCACGGCGGAGGATGCGGCCGTCGGGACCGGACCCGGTGACCTCGGCGAGGTCGATGCCTGCATCGTCGGCGATCCGGCGGGCGACGGGGGAGACACGGACGCGGCGGGCGTCGAGGTCCCCACCGGTGCCGTCAGCAGTGGGAGCGGCCACCGCGCGAGGGGTGGGCTTCTCGGAGGGAGCGCGGCGTTCGACCTCGGGCATCTCCTCGTCCGCATCGCCGAGGAGGGCGATGACCTCACCAACGGGGACCACGTCGCCTTCTGCCGCGACGACCTGGCGGAGGACGCCGGCCTCGAAGGCCTCAAGCTCCACCGTCGCCTTGTCGGTCTCGATCTCGGCGATGATGTCGCCTCGCGCGACGGCATCTCCGGGGTTCTTGAGCCAGCGGACGAGGGTGCCTTCCGTCATGTCGGCGCCCATCTGCGGCATCACCACTTCGACAGCCATGCGCGCCTCCTAGAGCATCGAAAGGACCGCCTCGACCACATCCTCTTCGGAGGGCAGGGCGGCGTATTCGAGGTTGCGGTTGTAGGGCATGGGCACGTCCTTGCCGGCGACACGCGCGACGGGCGCGTCCAGCCAGTCGAAGGCGCGCTCCATGATCTGGGCGGCGATCTCGCCCGCGAAGCCGCCGAACTTCCAGTCGTCCTCGACGACGACGGCGCGGTTCGTGCGCCGCACGGAGCGGATGACGGACGACATATCAAGCGGTCGGATGGTGCGCAGGTCGATGACGTCGGCAGTGAGGCCGTGCTCCTCGGCGAGCATGTCGGCGGCCCGGTAGCACTGGTGCACACTGCCGCTGTACCCGACGAGCGTGACGTCCTGCCCGGAGCGAACGGTCGCGGCCTGGCCAAACTCGACGAGGTAGTCGGGGTCGTCGGGAACCTCGCCACGGGCGCCGTAGAGGGCGGTGTGCTCGATGAAGACGACGGGGTTGGGCTCGCGGAACGAGCGCTTCAGCAGGCCCTTGGCGTCGCCGGGGAAAGCGGGGCAGACGACCGTGAGTCCGGGGAAGTGGGCGAACATGCCCTCGAGGCTGTGGCTGTGGGTGGCGCCGAGCTGGCTGCCACCGCCGCTGGCCATGCGCAGCACGAGGGGCACGTTCACCTGGCCGCCGCTCATGTAGTGGAGCTTGGAGGCGTTGTTCACGATCTGGTCGAGGGCGACGAGGCTGAAGTTGATGGTCATGATCTCGACCATGGGGATGTAGCCCGCGAGCGCGGCGCCCACGCCCGCGCCGACGATGCCGGACTCGGAGATGGGCGTATCGCGCACGCGCTCGGGGCCGAACTCCTCGAGCAGGCCGCGGGTGCAGGCGTAGGAACCGCCGTAGGCGCCTATGTCCTCGCCCATGAGGAAGACGCGCTCGTCGCGAAGCATCTCCTCCCGCATCGCCTCGCGGATGGCGTCGCGCATGCGCATCTCCGTCATCCGGATTCCCCCTCGTACTCCTTCGTGATGTGGTCGTAGAGGGTGTGGAGGCCGGGCTCGGGGCTGGCATCGGCGAAGGCGACGGCTTTGTCGACCTCGGCATCCACCTGGGCGACGAGCGCCTCGTAGGCGGTCTCGTCGATGAGACCGTCGGCGACCATCGAGCGCTTGAGGCGCTGGATGGCGTCGCGCTGGCGGTACTCCTCGACCTCCGCCTTCGTGCGGTAGAGCTCCGGGTCGGCCATGGAGTGGCCGCGGTACCGGTAGGTAAGGGCCTCGATGAAGTAGGGGCCGTTGCCTTCGCGAACGTGGGCGAGGGCGAGCTGGGTGGCGGAGTAGACCTCGAGCACGTCCATGCCGTCGATGCGGACGCTCGGCATCTGGTAGGCGGCGGCGATCTTGTAGACGTCGTTCGCGAGCGAGTCGTCGAAGGGGACGCCCATGCCGTAGCCGTTGTTCTCACAGAACCAGACGACGGGGAGCTTCCAGATGGCGGCGAGGTTGAGGGCCTCGTGGAACTCGCCTTCGCCTACGCCGCCATCGCCGAAGATGCAGAGCGCGGCCCAGTCCTCGTCGCTCAGGTTAGCGGCGAGTCCGAGCCCGGCGGCAATGGGCATGTGGCCGGCGACGATGGCGTAGCCTCCGAGGAAGTTGCGGTCGACGTCGAAGATGTGCATGGAGCCGCCGCGGCCCTCGTTGGTGCCACCGACCCGGGCAAAGAGCTCGGCCATGATGCGGTTCGGTTCGACGCCGCGAGCGAGGGCGTGGCCGTGGTCGCGGTAGTGCGTGACGATCTTGTCGTCGGCGCGGAGGGCGTTGATGGCGCCGACAGCGCAGGCCTCCTCGCCGGTGTAGAGGTGGAGGAAGCCGCGGATCTTGCCGCGCGTGTACATCTCGGCGCACTTCTCCTCGAAGCGCCGGATGAGCAGCATTTCGTACAGGAAACGCTGCTGCAGTTCATCGTCGGGAGGCTCTCCCACCATGGTGGGAATGGCCTGTCCAACGCTCACGTTTGCACCTTCATCACAACCACTAGCCATTCAGTGTAGGCGACGCACGGTAACGGCGCGCTTACCCCGGCGAGTAGGGGCCGCAGGGCCGGGCAGGCGCTAGACTCGCCCGATGGACCGCGAACTGGAGGAGCTCACGGGCATCGCGCGGAGGGCCGCCGCCCTCGCGGGGAACATCGTGATGCCCCTCTACGAGCAGCACCTGACCGTCGAGCTGAAGGCGGACGGGACACCCGTCACGGAGGCGGATCGGAAGGCGGAGGAGGCGATGCGGGAGCTGTTCGCGCGGGAGACGCCCGGCTTCGGGGTGCTGGGGGAGGAGCAGGGGGAGTCGGCAGGCGACGGGCGCCACCGCTGGGTGATCGACCCGATCGACGGGACCAAGAGCTTCATCCACCACGTACCCCTTTTCGGGACGCTGGTGGCGCTGGAGCAGGACGGCGAGCCAGTGGTCGGCGTGGTGACCTGTCCCGCCGTGGGCGAGACCGCATGGGCGAGCCGGGGCGGGGGGGCGTTCCTGAACGGCGAGCCGACACGGGTGAGCGAGACCGGTTCGCTGCGCGAGGCGACGGTGCTGACGACCTCGTCGGCGAGCCTGCAACGGAGGACGCCGGCAGGGTTCGCGGAACTGGCGCGGGAGGCGGGGCTGGTGCGCTCGTGGGGCGACTGTTACGGCTACCTGGCGGTGGTGGCGGGGCGAGCCGAGGCAATGATCGACCCCATCGTGAATCCGTGGGATATCGCGCCCTTCGCCGTGCTGATGGAGGAAGCGGGGGGACGGCTGACGACGTGGGACGGGATCGAGGGGGCGGGGGAAGACGCGGTCGCGACGAACGGACACATCCACGAGGCGTTGCTCGGGGTGCTGGCGGCGGGAGAAGGCGCGGGCTAGGCGCCGGCGACGACCTTCAGGGCGCGCACACGACCGGGTTCATCCACCTCGCCAACGCCGACGAAGGAACCGTCGGCGCCGTAGAGGCGCGCGAGGGTGGCGGGGCGCAGGAAGCCGCCACGCGTCCAGGCGAGCTGGCCGCTGCGAAGCTGCTCGGCGTGGCTGGCGGTCAGGATCGCGGCGGCGCTCTCGGCGATCCCCTCGTCGGCGGGGCGCACGACCTCGTCGAGCTTTCCCGCTCCGGCGAAGGCCCCGAGCGCCTCGACGGGCACCGCGTCGCGAACGCTGAAGGGCCCGCTGCCGGTGCGACGGAGGCTGGCAAGGTGGGCGCCGCAACCGATCGCGCGCCCGATGTCGCGAGCGAGGCTGCGGACGTACATGCCGGGGCCACAGTGCACATCGACGCGAAGCCGGTCGGCGGCGGTGCGCTCAAGGCTGAGGGAGGTCACCTGCACGGGGCGGGGCCGTAGTTCGGGCGTCTCGCCTTCGCGGGCGAGCGCGTAGGCGCGACGCCCCTCGACCTTGACGGCGCTGTAGGCGGGGGGCGTCTGCATGATTTCGCCGGTGAACCGGCGCGCGATCGCATCGAGGTCGAGGTCGCCTTCGGGTACGTCGGCGCTGGCTGTGGGCTTGCCCTCGGCGTCGTCGGTGTCGGTTTCCTGGCCGAGCTCGATCTCGCCCTCGTAGGCCTTCTCGCTGGCCATCATGTACTCGACGAGGCGGGTGGCGCGCCCGAGGCAAAGCACGAGCAATCCCGTCGCCATCGGGTCGAGGGCGCCGGTGTGGCCGATGCGGCGCTGGCCGGTCAGCCGTCGCGAACGGGCGACGACGTCGTGGCTGGTCCAGCCGGGTTCCTTGTCGATGAGGAGCACGCCGGTGAGGCCGGAGTCGCCCTTGCGGCGGCGGCTCATGACTCGGGGTCGGCCCCGCGGTCGCGGGCGAGGTCGGCGATGGTCGAGGCAAGGCGGGCGCCCCGCTCGATGGAGGGGTCGAACTGGAACCTGAGGGAGGGGGTGCGGCGCATGCGCAGACGGCGGCGCAGCTCGCGTTCGAGGTAGGCAGCCGCGCTCTGGAGGCCGGCGAGGGCGTCGTCGCGCTCCTCGGCGGTCCCGAGGTGGGAGACGAACACGGCCGCGACGCGGAGGTCGCCGCTGACTTCCACCTCGGTGATGCTCAGGAGCGCGCCTTCGAGGCGGGGATCCTTGAGGTCGCGCTGGACGAGGTCGCTGATCTCCTCGCGGAGCAGCTCGCTGACACGGCTCGTACGCCGGCTCATGGCGATTCCACCCGGACCGCGCTAGTTCACGCGCTGCTGGTGGTAGAACTCCAGGACATCGCCCTCCTCGAACGCATCGAAGCGCTCGAGGACGATGCCGCACTCGAAGCCCTGCTGCACCTCGCGCACATCGTCCTGGAAGCGCCGCAGGCCGCCGCAGCTGGTGTCGGCGACCTCTTCGCCATTACGGAGGACGCGGACGCGGTCGCCCCGGAGAAGGGTCCCTTCGGTGACGTAGGAGCCGGCGATCTGGCCGACGCGACTGGAGCGGAAGAGCTGCCGGACCTCGGCGGTGCCGTCGACGACGCGTTCGTAGACGGGCTCGTAGAGGCCTTCAAGGGCCTGCTCGACGCTCTCCAGGAGCTGGTAGATGACATCGTAGGAGCGGATTTCGACGCCGTTGATCTCGGCCTGGCTGGCGGCGGACGGCTCGGTGCGCACGTTGAAGGCGAGGATGATGGCGCCCGAAGCCCCGGCGAGCATGACGTCGGACTCGCTGACCGGGCCGGTCGAGGTATGGATGACCTTGACCTTCACCTCGCCGGTGCCGAGACCCTGGAGGGAGCCGCGAATGGCCTCGGCGCTGCCGCGCACGTCGGTCTTGAGGATGAGGAGCAGCTCCTTGACGTTTCCGGCGCTGACCTCGTGGAAGAGTGTGTCGAGGGTGACGTGACCGCGGCGGGCGCCGGACGCCCCCTCGGCTTCACGGCGGGTTTGCTCGACGATGCGGCGGGCTGCGCGCTCGTTCTCGACCACCTCGATGGCGTCACCGGCGGCGGGAACCTCCTCAAGCCCCATGATGCGCACGGGGCGCGCGGGGCCAGCCTCCTTGAGGCGCTCCCCGCGCTCGTCGAACATCGCCTTCACCTTGCCGCTGATGAGGCCGCTGACAAGGGCGTCGCCCTGCCGCAGGGTGCCGTTGCGGACGAGGATGGTGGCAAGGGGTCCGCGCCGGGAGTCGAGCTCGGCTTCGATGACCGTCCCCATCGCGAGACGGTCGGGGTTGGCCTTGAGCTCCTGTATCTCCGAGACGAGGTCGATGGACTCGAGCAAGTCGCCGAGGCCGGCGCCGGTGGTGGCGGAGACGGGCACGGCGAGGACATCGCCGCCGTAGTCCTCGACGACGACGCTCTGCTCGGTGAGCTGCTGCTTGACGCGGTCGGCGTCGGCTGCGGGGAGATCAGTCTTGTTGATGGCGATGATCATGGGCACGTCGGCGGCGCGGACGTGGTCGATCGCCTCAATGGTCTGGGGCATCACGCCGTCGTCAGCAGCCACGACCACGACGGCGACGTCGGTGATCTGGGCACCGCGGGCGCGCATGGCGGTGAAGGCCGCGTGGCCCGGCGTGTCGATGAAGGTGATGGGGTTGCCGCCGCGCTCGATCTGGTAGGCGCCGATGTGCTGGGTGATGCCGCCAGCCTCGCCGGCGACAACGTTCGTCTCGCGGATGGCGTCCAGCAGGCTCGTCTTGCCGTGGTCGACGTGGCCGAGGATGGTCACGACGGGAGGACGGGGGGCGCCTGCTTCCTCCGCCGCCTCACCCTCCTCATCCTCGCGGACGGCGGTGGCGACGGCCGCAGCGGCAGCCTCCGGGGAAGGCGCGATGCCCAACTCGGACGAGACGACCGCGGCGGTCTCGTAGTCGATGGTGTCGTTCATGGCGGCCATGACGCCATGCGTCATCAGGCGCTTGATCGCCTCGATGGGGGAGATGCCGAGGCGCTCGCTGAGCCCCCTGACGGTGATCGCCTCGGGGAGTGTAACGGTGCGCGGACCGGATGACTGTCGTGCTGTCATGCTTCCTCCGCGCCTGTGTCGGGAATGGTCTCGAAGTACCGCCGCAGACTCTCGATATCGCCGGAATTCGGGGACATTCGCAGGGCCTTCCCTATGGTAGCGCCTCCAAGGGCACGCTCCCAACACGAACGGCTTTGGTGGAGGTAGGCGCCCCTTCCGGCAAGGCGCTCGCCGGACGATTCGACGGCGACGGCGCCCTTCGGGGAGCGCACGAGGCGCACCAGGCGTCGCTTGCCGGCGACTTCGCGGCAGCCGATGCAGGTGCGCTGCGGCTCACGACGGGCGACTGCCATGGCGGGCCTCAGTGGATCCGGCCGGAGTAGTCGATGTCGTCTTCGAACTCGTCTTCTTCTTCGACGCGCGGTCCGCGACGGCGGCGGCGCTTGGGCTGGTCCTCTTCCTCGCGAGCAGGAAGCACGTCCTCGGCGAAGCGGATGGCGGTGGGGCGTTCCTCGGGCACGACGAGCGTCGGCACCTGGTACTCCTCGCCCTCCTCGTCGTCGAACTCTTCCTCGCCGTAGTCCTCGGCCTCGCGCGTCTCCTCGTCGGGAATCTCCATCTCCGCGAGAGCGGCGGGGAAGGCGAGGTCCTCCTCCTCGGCGCTTGCGACGGCGGCGGCCGGCTCCTCCGCGGCGGCCGGCGTTGCGACCGGCACGGCAGCGGCCGGACGCGGCACCTCGATCTCGATCGGGGGCAGCGGCTCGTCGGGAAGCTGGAGGATGTCGAGGTCCGGCTCGGTGCCGGGCGGGAAGGCGTCGAAGGCCGCGGGCGCCTCGACAATGGTGGCGCCTTCGGTATCGCGCTCGGTCCCAGTCTGGCTGCGGATGCTGATGCGGAAGCCGGAGAGCTTGGCGGCGAGGCGGGCGTTCTGTCCCTCCTTGCCGATGGCGAGGGAGAGCATCGAGTCGGGAACGACGATGACAGCCTCGCGGGAGTCCTCGTCGAGTTGAACATCGACGACCTGCGCCGGGCTCAGCGCGTTGGTCACGAAGTTCACCGGGTCGGGATCCCACTTGATGATGTCGACGCGCTCTCCGCCAAGCTCGTTGACCACGTTCTGGATGCGGGAACCACGCATGCCGACGCAGGCGCCGATGGGATCCACGCTGGCGGCACGTCCGTGGACGGCGACCTTGCTGCGGTGGCCGCCCTCACGGGCGATGGCCTTGACCTCGACGCGGCCCTGCGCAATCTCGGGCACTTCGACCTCGAGCAGGCGGCGGAGCAGAAGGCGGTGGCCACGGCTGACGATGACCTGGGGCCCCTTGACCTCGTCGTTCACCTCGAGCAGAAGCACCTTGACGCGCTGGCCTGCGCGCAGGTGCTCGTTCCGGACCATCTCGCTGCCGGGCAGCAGGGCCTCGGTGCCGCGGCCGATTTCGACGGTGGCCTGGCGGGACTCGACACGCTGAACGGTAGCGAGCAGGACTTCGCCCTGCTTGTCCGCGTACTCCTCGTAGATGGCGCCGCGCTCAGCCTCGCGGAGGCGTTGGAGAACGACCTGCTTGGCTGTCTGGGCGGCGATGCGACCAGCGTTCTCGGGCGGCTTTACCTCGAACTCGAGGACGTCGTCGATGCGGGCGTCGGGCTTGTAGCGGCTCGCCTCCTCGAGGTCCATCTCGAGGTTCGTGTCCTCGACGTTGCGGACGACGGTCTTCTGGATGAACGCGCTGATATCGCCCGTTTCACCGGAGATGCGGACGTGCACCTCGGGGCCTTCCTCGCCGTCGCGACGGTAGGCGGAGGCAAGCGCGGCCTCGACGGCCTGGAAGATCACCTCGCGGGCGAGGTTCTTCTCCGCGGCCAGCTGGCTGATCGCAAGCAGGAAGTCGTTCTTCATGTTTGTTCAACAAAAAAGGCGGGCAACTCGCCCACCTCTCCCAAGGGATTGGCCTCCATCACTATAGCAGACGTGCGGTTAGCGGGCTCCCGAACCGGTGCGGGGCGGACGAGAGACGCGGGCGTGCAAGCCGCCCACTTCGCGGATGCGCCGGTCGGCCAGCGCGATCGCCTCACCGAGGGGGGTGCCGCCGCTCTCGCGGGCGCGCTCGAGCAACTCGAGGACGGTCGCTTCGATGCCGTCGACGCGGCGGTTGGCGCGCTCCAGGCGATACTCGTGGCCGACCTCCTCGGCGAGGTTGATGACGCCGCCGGCGTTCACGATGAAGTCGGGGACGTACAGGATGTCACGGGCTGCGAGGTCGTCGGCGAGCTCATCCCCGGCGAGCTGGTTATTGGCGCTGCCGACGACGGCTGCGCACCGCAGCTCAGGGACGGTCTCGGGGTTGAGGGCGCCGCCGAGGGCGCAGGGCGCGAAGACGTCGCACTCGGTGGCGTGGATGGCATCCGGGGCGGCAATGTCGGCGCCAATCTCGTGGGCGAGGGCCTTCAACGCCTTCTCGTTGACGTCGGCGATGGTGAGGCGGGCGCCCGCCTCGGCGAGAAGCCTCGCGAAGGCGCCTCCGACCTTGCCAACGCCCTGGATGGCGACGCGCCTACCCGAGAGGTCGGTCGAGCCCCAGAGGAAGCGGGCCGTGCCGCGCATGGCGGCCATCAACCCGCGGGCGGTGACGGGGGAGGGGTCGCCGGAGCCGCCTGTGTCTTCGGAGGCGCCGGTGACGTACCCGGTCTCGCGGGCAATCACCTCCATGTCGGCGATGGTCGTCCCCACGTCCTCGGCCGTGACGTAGGCGCCGCCAAGAGACTCGACGGCACGACCGTACGCGCGCAGCAGGCGTTCGGACTTGAGGGTGCGGGGGTCGCCGATGATGACGCCCTTCCCTCCGCCGTGATCGAGCCCGGCGGCGGCGTTCTTGCGGGTCATGGCGCGGGAGAGGCGGAGCGCGTCGGCGAGGGCGTCCTCCTCGCACTCGTAGGGGTAGAAGCGCGTGCCTCCGAGGGCCGGTCCGAGAACGGTAGAGTGAACGGCGATGATGGCCTTCAGGCCCGACTCGCCATCCTGGGCGAAGAGCAAGCGCTCGTGACCGTCCTGTTCGACGGCTCCGAATACCTTCATGGTTTCGATGGTAGCGCAGCGACGGGCAGGTCGGGTACACGCCGGAAGGGCAGGTAAAGGGCATGTCGATCGAGGCGGTTGCGGCCGAGATCGAGCGAGAGCTGCGAGCGCAGGGCAACGCTCGAATCGGTCTCAGCCAGCAGGCGGACCGCGAGAAGCACATCCCCGATCCTCCCGGGCCGGCGATCAAGCTGGAGTACCTCGGGGCTCGCGTGCCGGTCGTTCGCAGCACGACGAAGGCGGCGCTGCGGGCGCACCCGGTCAAGGACCGCCACGAGCTGGTCGCGCTGGCCGAACGCCTGTGGGACGCGGGCGTGTACGACCTGCGGCTGGCGGCCATCGATGCGCTGCGGGTCGGCATCAAGCTGCTCGAAGCCGGGGACCTGCAGACGCTGGAGCGGTTCGTGCGCGAGGCGCAGACGTGGGCCCTGCTCGACACCCTTTCGATCAGCGTGCTCGGGCCGCTGATCGAGCGCTACCCGGAGCTGGTCGCGACGCTTGACCGCTGGGCAGAGGACGAGGATTTCTGGGTGCGGCGCCAGGCGATGCTGAGCCTGCTGCCCCCGCTGCGGCGGGGCGGCGGCGACTTCGAGCGGTTCGCGGGCTACGCCGACGCGATGCTGGACGAGCGTGAGTTCTTCATCCGCAAGGTGATCGGGTGGGTGCTGCGCGAGGTCAGCAAGAAGCGTCCGGAACTGGTGGTCGAGTGGCTGGCGCCGCGCACGGGTCGCGCCTCGGGCGTGACCTTCCGGGAGGCAGTCAAGTACCTGCCGCCGGAGGACAAGGCGCGGCTGACGGCGGCCTTCCGGGAAGGGCGCCCGGCCTAGCGGCTCAGTTGGCCTCGGTGGCGGTCTCGAGGAAGGGCCTGGCGTTCACGGCAACGCCGCGGTGCTCGGGCTTCTGCAGGAGCGGGTCGCGCGAGAGGATGCGGCGGGCCATCTCGCGGGCATCCGTCAGCAGGTCGCGGTCGGTGACGCGGGCGACGCGAAGCATGCCGTTGCCCCCGCTCTGAGCCATGCCCCAGGCCTCACCCTCGCCGCGCATCTCCAGGTCGACCTCGGCAAGCTCGAAGCCGTCGGTCGTGCGTTCCATGGCGCGGAGGCGGTTCTGCGCGTCCGGAGTGGGGTCCTCATCGCTGCTGAAGAGGAGGCAGTAGCCCTGAAGGTCGGAGCGCCCGACGCGACCGCGGAACTGGTGGAGCTGGCTGAGGCCGAATCGCTCGGCGCCCTCGATCACGATAGTCGTGGCGTTGGGCACGTCGATGCCGACTTCGACGACGCTCGTCGAGACGAGCACGTCGGTCTCGCCGGAACCGAAGCGGCCCATGACCTCGTCCTTCTGGCGGCCCGACATGCGGCCATGCAGCAGGTCGAGCCGGTAGGCGGCGAGGGGACCAGTCCGCAGGCGCTCGAACTCCTCCTCCGCGGAGCGCACGTCGAGCACCTCCGACTCGTCGACAAGGGGGCAGATGACGAAAGCCTGCTCCCCGGCATCGAGACGTTCGCGGAGGAAGTCGTAGGCCTCCGCGCGCTCGTCTGGCTGCACCCACGATGTCTGGACAGGGAGGCGCCCGGGAGGAAGCTCGTCGATGGTCGAGACTTCGAGGTCGCCGTAGACGGTGAGGGCGAGGGTGCGGGGGATGGGGGTGGCCGTCATGACGAGGAGGTGGGGATTGGCGCCCTTCTGGCGGAGGCGGGCACGCTGATCGACGCCGAAGCGGTGCTGCTCGTCGACGACAGCGAGGGCGAGGCGCGGGAGCTCGACCGCCTCCTCGATGATGGCGTGGGTGCCTATCACGATGTCGGCGCCGCCGTGCGCGGCAGCATCGCGGACGCGCCTCTTCTCTGCGGCGGTGCGGGAACCGGTGAGGAGGGCGGCGCGGAGGGGTCGCTGGTCGAGCCAATCGGGCGCAAACATCCCCTCGAAGGCGGACTCGCCGCCGCCGAGCAGAGTCGTGAGCGAGCGGTAGTGCTGCTCGGCCAGGATCTCGGTGGGGGCCATGAGCGCGGCCTGGCGGCCTGCGGCGACGGCGGCGAGCATGGCGGCGAAGGCGACGACGGTCTTGCCGCTGCCAACGTCGCCCTGGAGCAGGCGGAGCATGGGCGCCGGATTCGCGATGTCGGCGAGGATCTCGTCGAGGGCATGGCGCTGGGAGGTGGTGAGGCGGAAGGGGAGGGAGTCGAGGTAGCCGTCGAGGTGGGCGGCGAAGTCGAGCTCGGGGGCGTGCTGGTCGTGCTGCCAGGCAGCTCGCCGCTGAAGCACGGCCACCTGGATGGCGAGGAATTCGCCGAGAGCAAGGCGCTGGCGTGTGCTTTCAACGTCGCGGAGGGTCTCGGGCGTGTGAAACGCGCTGACGCAGTCTCCGAAGGGCTCAAGGCCCTCTTCCTTCGCCAGCCAGCCGGGGACGGGGTCGGCAAGGCGATCGGCGAGTTGCTCGACGGCATGGCCGACGGCGCGGCGGATGGTGCGCTGGCCGAGTCCCTGCGTGCCCGGGTAGATGGGGAGGAGGCGGCCGGGGCGCATGAGGTTCGAGTCGAAGGGCTCGTACTCGGGCGGGTTCGCCATCTGCAGGCGTCCCCGGTAAACGGTGACGGCGCCGGAGACGGCATACTCCTCGCCCTCCTTCAACCCTCGATGCACCCAAGGCATGTTGAACCAGACGAGGCGGAGGGAACCGGAGCCGTCGGTGATGATGGCCTCGCTGCCGCGCACGCGCCTGCCGTAGCGGAGCTGGCCGGATTTGAGGATGGTGCCGACTACGGTCTTGGGGAGGCCGTCAGGTTCAAGGTCGGCGATGCGGCGGACGTCGGTGAAGTCGCGGAAGCGGCGGGGGAAGAAGAGGGCGGCATCGCCGGCGGTCGTCACGCCGAGCTTCTCGAAGCGCTCGGCGGCGCTCTTGCCGATGCCAGGCAGTCGCGTCACGGGGTCATCGGGGGCGAGGGGACGCTTCCGTGCGCTTGCGGAGGAGGGCGCGGGGACGTCACCGCCGGCATCAGGGCCGGCGGCGGGGATGGCGCGCTCCAGCCACTTGCGGCGCCCTTCGGGAGTCAGCCCGCGGTAGCCACCGCCACGCTGGAGCCCGCGGATGCGTTCATAGAGGGGGTGTCCGCGAGCGATGACGCCGTTATCGACCATACGGATGAGGAGCGTGTCGAGGCCGCCGGTGATCTCGCTGTTCGCGGCGCCCTGCTCCAGCTCGCGTTCGAAGACGGCCCGGAGACGGGAAAGCTCGGTCGCGGGGGAGGGTGGAGAAGGGGTGGCGGCCAACCCTACGGGCTCCGCCGCACCGCACAGATGCCGAGGGCGTTGGGACCGAGGTAGGCGCCGACGGTAGGACCGGTCTGGATCACCTGGATGCGGGTGTGCGGAAGCTGCGGCGTCACTTCCTCCACAAGCTGCCTGGCGCTGGCGTCGTTGTCCGAATAGATGACGAAGAGCCGCTCGAGGGTCTTGTCCTCCAGCGTGACCTCCTCGAGACGCTTGAGGGCCTTGGAGCGCGTGCGGACGCGGTCGAAGGGGGCGACCTCGCCGCCATCGATGTGGATGAGCGGCTTGATGCGGAGGGCGGTGCCGACGAGGGCCCCGGCGCGGCCGATGCGCCCGCCCTTCTGCAGGTACTCAAGGGTGTCGAGGGTGACGACAACGCGGGCGCGGTCCATCACGCTGCGGGCCGCCGCGGTCACTTCCTCGAGCGGCGCGCCTTCGCGAGCGCGCTCGGCGGCGGCCTCGACGACAGCACGCAGGCCGACGCCGGCGGTGTAGGAGTCGAGCAGCTCGATGCGGGTCTCCAACTCGCTCGTCTCGCTGGCGATGGAGGCGGAGTTGAGCGTGCCCGAGAGCTTGGAGGAAACGTGAATGGAGGCGATGTCGTTGCCCTCGGCGGCGACCCCGCGGTAGACGCTGGCGAAGGCCTCGACGCTGGGCTGGCTGGTCTTGGGAAACTCGCGCGCAGTCGTCAGGCGCTCGTAGAACTCGGAGGGGGTGATGTCCACGCGGTCGCGGTAGACGTCATCCCCGAACGCTACGAGGGCGGGGACGACCTTGACGCCGAGCTCCTCGGCTTCCGGAGGGCTGATGTCGCTGGTGGAATCGGTGACGACCTGTACGGGCATATGGATCAACCCCCTACGCACGTGAAGTATACGGCGGGCGCTGCCGAGCGCATACAATCCAGCCATGCGCAGCGTGCAACTCGCCCCCTCGATCCTGACGGCAGACTTCGGGCGGCTCGCGGATGAGGTGCGGGCGGCGGAGGAAGGCGGGGCGGACCTGCTCCACCTGGACGTGATGGACGGGCGCTTCGTGCCCAACATCACCTTCGGCCACGCGCTCGTGGAGGCGCTGCGGAAGGCGACCTCGCTTCCCTTCGACATCCACCTGATGGTGGCCGAACCGGAACGGCAGGTGGGGTTCTACACCGAGGCCGCAGCGACGGTGAACGTCCACGTCGAGGCGACCGACCACATCAACCGCGTGCTCGACCTGATCCGCAAGGGCGGCGCGGAGGCGGGGGTCTGCCTGAACCCGGGTACGCCGCTGGCGGCGATCGAGGAGTCCCTGCCGGACGTGGACCAGGTGATGGTGATGACGATCAACCCGGGCTGGGGCGGGCAGACGCTGATCCCGTCGCAGCTGGAGAAGGTGGCGCGGCTGCGGGCGCTGCTGGACGAGGGGGGCCACAGGGCGCGCATCGAGATCGACGGGGGCGTGAAGGTCGAGAACGCGGCGACGTGCGCCGCGGCGGGCGCGGACGTGCTCGTCTGCGGGAGCAGCGTCTACAACGACCGGTCGAGCGTGGCGGAGAACCTTGCGTCGCTGCGGGCGGCGCTGGCCGCCGGGAGCTAGGCGCTCTTGGAGAGCGTGCGGAGGCAGCGGGTGCAGATGTTCAGGCGCTTCCAGGAGCCATCGATGAAGACCCGCTGCTTGTTTACGTTGGGGCGAAGCTGGCGGGGCTTGGAGGGCGCCTTGCGCTCCCAGCGTCCACCGTGGCGGTGGCGGATGTGGCGACCGAAGGTCGTCGTCTTTCCGCAAACGTCGCAGGCGCCGCTGGCCATGGAGTCACTCCCCTGGAAGGCTGGGGAACGATGCTAGCACCGGTTTCCGCTAGCAGCCATCCGGGGTTGGGGAGGGGAACGGCATGAGCGAGGAGACGCTGAGCGGGGCGGAATTGCGGGCGGCGATCACGTCGGCGTCGGACTACCTGACGGCATCGGCGAAGGCGGTCGACGCCATCAACGTCTACCCGGTGCCGGACGGCGACACGGGCTCGAACATGGCGGCGACGCTGCGCGAGGCCTGCGATCACATGCTCGCGCTGGAGGAGCCGCTGGCGGCCGGGCAGGTGCTGGCGACGTTCGCGCGGGGCGCTCTCTACGGGGGGCGGGGGAACTCGGGCGTCATCCTCTCGCAGTCGCTGCTCGGGCTGGCGAAGGGCGTGGGGGAAGTGGACGAGCTGGGAGGCGACGTACTCGCGGAGGGGCTGAAAGCGGCGGCGGCGGCGGCCTACACGGCCGTCTCGGAGCCCGTGGAGGGCACAATGCTGACGGTCCTGCGGTCGGCGGCGAGCGGGGCGGAGGCGCGCACCGAGGAGGGGGTGCTGGCGGTCCTGGAGGGGGCGCTTGCGGAGGCCGAACGGGCGGAGGCGGAGACGATCGACCAGCTCCCAGTGCTGCGGGAGGCGGGGGTCACGGACGCGGGTGGGGAGGGGGTCTGCGTGGTGCTGCGGGGGCTGGTGGCGGCGCTGCGGGGCGAGCTGCCGCCGCCGGTCGCCATCCCCGACAAGCCGCTCGCGATGCTGCCGGGGCACATCGACGACGGGTTCGGGTACTGCACGGAGTTCGTGTTGGTATCCGGTGAGCGGGATGTCGACGTCGAGGGGCTGCGCCGGCACACGGAGGGGGAGGGGTACGGGTCAGTGGTGATCGTGGGGGACGAGCAGGCGTTGCGCGTCCACGTGCACACGAACGAGCCGGAGCGGCTGCTGGAGGAGGCGGGGACGTTCGGGGAGCTGACGCGGCCCAAGTTCGAGGACATGAGCGCGCAGCACCTGCGCTTCCGGGAGGAAGGGAGCGGGGCGGGGCTGAAGGTGGGGCTGCTGGCGCTGAGCAGCAGCCCCGGGTTCGACGAGGTGTTCGGGAGTCTGGGCGCAAGCGTCCACCGGCTGGAGGCGATCGTGAAGCCCGCGGCAGGCGACATCGCGCAGGCGGCGGACGCCCTCGGGCCGGCGGACGTGATCGTGCTGCCGAACCACAAGAACGCGATCCCGGCGGCGGAGCAGGCGGTCGAGCTGGCGCGCTGCAACCTGCACGTGGCGCCGTCGATCTCGCTCGCGCAGGGAGCGGCCGCGGCCATCGCCTTCAACGCCCTCTCGACGGCGGAGGAGAACACGGAAGCGCTGGCAGAGGCGCTCGAGGCAACGCGCTCGGTCGAGGTGACGCGCGCGGCAGCGGACCGCACGGCGGACGGGGTGGACGTGCGGGAGGGGGAGGCGATCACGCTCGTCGACGGGACACTCATCGGGGCGAGCGACGACCCGGTGGAGGGGCTGCTGGCGGGGCTGGGGGAGGCGGAGGCGGAGGACGCCGCCATCGTGACGGTCTACACGGGGGAGGGGTTCGAGGGGTCGCGCGACGATCTGGCGGAGCGCGTCGAGGCGGCGTTCGAGGACGTCGAGGTGGAGGTGGTGGAGGGGGGCCAGCCGCTCTACGAGCTGGTGGCGGCGGTGGAGGTCTGAGGGCTGGTCAGGATCACTGGCAGCTCACGCCGGCCGGGAGCGTGATCGACAGGTCGGTGATATCCGCATCCTGCAGGACGATGGGCGTGGCCTGGCTGCGCAACTGGACCAACCCCTCTTCACCACCGTACCAACCCAGTCTGCGCGCTGAAAAGCCTGAGCAATTCACCTCAAGCACATACGTCTCGCTGCCAACGAAAAACTGGAATGCTCCCCGAGAGAGGTCGGTGTAGGCCCTATCCTTGCTGTCGATCAGCCTGGCAAGGATGCCACTTGCGGGCTCACCATCGTCGGTGAAGATGTGGCCGGCTATGGCCCCATAGGCAATCACCAGTTTCCCTGGACCGGGAACGGAATTGATCCAGTCCGACGCCAAAGTGTTACGAAGGAAACCCATCTGGACGTTGTAGTAGTGCGCGCCGACCCAGGGGAAGCTTGGCCCCAAGCGCTCCGGAATGAAGACCATCTTGTAGCTGCCCTCGGGCACGGTTAGCGAGAATTCTCCATCAGATTCCGTCGTCTGCTGAGCATCGTGCAGGCCACCTTTGTGGCGAAGCGCGCCCCGGACAAGCCCCACAAGCACACCCGAACGGGGATTCCCTGTCAGGTCGGTCAAGACCCCCTGGATGGTCCCGCAGGCCTGCTCTGGAGCCTGCGAGCGACTCTTCTCGGGCTCGTACCAGTCGAGCGGGCATGCATGCGAGGGTCCGATGGGTAGGAGCAGCATTTCTTGGGCGAACACCACGTTGAACTCGTCAACCGTCATTCCATAGATGTCCTCGAAGGCCACGCGCCAGTCACTGCGCTCCGCTACCTTCCGTATGAACTCGTTGAGCGCATCGGGCCCTTCCCGTTTGACCAGCGCATGAGTGCGCACGTGGTAGCTGTAGTAGAAGGGTCCTGAATGCACGAAACCCTGGGCGCGCGCCGAGGGGAGAGCCAACTGGTGCAAGTATCGAACATAGTCTCGCGTCCCCCTTGCATCGGCGTAGAGAGTTGCCCAGAACTCAGCGTGACCCTCGCGGAACCATCTCGGTGGGTGCTCGCCCCCCTCCGCCATGTAGTCCTGGATGGCGTGAACGTACTCGTGGGCGAACACGTCGAGGCAGTTTCCCACGGTGATGACGGAGTCGTGGTAGTAACCGCCGCAAGGATATGGGTCGGGATCCGGGTAACGGACGGTGAGTCCCGACACGCGGATGCCCAGGCGCTGGGAGAAGTACGCGACAACGTCATCGACGTGAGCCCGCACCTCCACTTGCTCCTCCTGCGAGAAGTCGGCAAGGAACTCGATCCGGGGTGGTAAGTAGACCTGGTTCCACTCACGGGAGCCCGTGAGATTTAGCCAGTACACCTGCCCTTTCCTTAGCTGCAGGGGTTCTCGTCCGTCCACGTCGAAGGCGTCTGCCAGGATGTCGTCGATGTCCACCAATGCATCTCTCGCGGCACTTCCGTCCTCCCCTGCCCACAGAACGACGTTCCAGCCCTCACGGAGCGAAGCAGCGCCAGCCTCGGAGACAATTGGGCGAGTCCACGTGACGGGCTCATCGCCCGCAAGGAACAGCCAGAGACCCATGCCAGGAGTTAGCCTCCCGAGGTCGCCGAGATCATCGGGGTCGGCTCGCATCGCCAGGCGGAACCGCTGAAAGTCGGCGTCCCAGGAATAGACGACCCGTAGCTCGGGAATACTCTCGAAGATGGTCTCGACGGGGGCGGCTGGCTCGGTCCAGCCGGCGAGGTTCCAGCCGGGTTCGAGCTCCGTGGTTACCGTCTCGACCGGTTCACCGGTCTCGACTGTGGTTTCGGCGGCGGCGCGGCCAGGGGAAGCGAACAGGGCCAGCCCGATCACCAGCACGAGGAGGACGACAACCCCCGCGCTGACGCGGGCAGCGAAGCGCATGCCGCGACTCTACTGGACCGAAGCGGGAATTACCCCAGCCCCCCGTTGGCGGCGGGCTAGCGGCGTTCCTTGATGCGGGCGGCGCGGCCGGTGAGGCCGCGGAGGTAGGAGAGGTTCTTGCGGCGGACCTTGCCGCGGCGCACGACCTCGATCTTGTCGAGGCGGGGGCTGTAGAGGGGGAAGGTGCGCTCGACGCCGACGCCACTCGCGATCTTGCGGACGGTGAAGTTCGAGGCCATGCCCTTGCGCCGCTTGCGGATGACGACGCCGGCGAAGACCTGGATGCGCTCCTTGTTGCCCTCGACGACCTTGGCGTGAACGCGCACGGTGTCGCCGCTGCCGAAGTCGGGCAGGTCGTCGCGGGGCGTGGCGTCGGTCAGGGCATCGAGTTCGTACGACATGGGTGTGTCCCTGCGGGAAAGCGTGAAGGCATACGGTAGGACACGCGCCGCCTACGGCCAACGGCGGGCTTCAGCGGCCGGTGCTGCCATGTCCGCCAGCGCCGCGCTCTGTCTCGGGGAGCTCCTCGCGGAGGGCGAACTCGACATCGGCGAGGCGCGTAATGATGAGCTGGGCGACACGATCGCCGTGCTCGACCACATAGGTGAGGTCGGGAGAAGCTGTGTACAGGGTGACGAACACTTCCCCTCGGTAGTCGGCATCAAGGGTTCCGGTGGGCTTAATGACGCCCCTGCTAGCGAGGCCGCTGCGCCCCCGGACCTGCGCATCGAGCCCGGGAGGTACGGCGAAGGCGAGCCCGGTAGGGATGCGCACGGGGAAGTTCCCAATCTCGACCGGGCCGTCGGGGAGGCACGCGTAGAGGTCGTAGCCGGAGGCGTGTTCGCTGGCTCTTTCGGGCAGGCGAGCGCCTTCGCGCAGGAGCTTGACCTGGATCTCGTCCACCGGCCGGCTCAGCGGAAGAGGTCGCGCTCGGCCTCGCGGATGATGTCGGTCATCGAGGCCGCGTCGTCGGGCTCCCAGGGGTAGCCGCGGATGAGGGCGACCGGCACGCGGCTCAGGTTGCCCTTCACGAGCTCGCCCGCGCTCGCCAGCTCGTCCGCGCGGCAGACGGCCTGGACGAGGAACTCGTGGCCGTGGGGGTCGTGCTCGCCCACGTAGCTGATGACGGGGTTGATCCCGGCGATACCGATGGCGACGTCGACCTGGGCCTCGCGCCAGGGACGGCCGAAGGTGTCGGAGATGATGACGGCGACCTCGTGGCCGAGCTCGCGGAAGCGGGCGCGCAGGCCGCGGGCGCTTGCGTCGGGGTCGACGGGGAGGAGGACGATGCGCCCCTTCGCGCCGGAGCTGGACTGGTCGACGCCGCTGTTGGCGCAGACAAAGCCGTGACGCGTCTCGGTGATGAGGACGGGGCCGACCTGGCGGACGACGCGCTTCGCCTCGCGCAGAACCATTTCGACCACGCCGGGCTCCTTCTCCCAGCGCTCAGCAAAGTCGCGGGCAAAGGGGGAGGGTTCGACGGTATCGAGATCGACGGCGCGTCCCTCCGACTTGGAGACGATCTTGGAGGTGACGATGACGACGTCGCCGTCGGCGAGGGGTTCGCCGCCGGCGGCGGCCGACTCCACGATCATCGCGGCGAGGTCGTCACCCTCGGCGATCTCGGGAAGGCCTTCGACGGCGATAACGGAGACGGCCACCTCGGTCCTCCCTAGACGCCCGCGATGCGGACGCTGGTCTGCGTCTTGTGGACGCGGTTGAGATTGATGAGGAGGGACGTGAGCATCTCGACGTAGCGGCTGTTGCTAAGGGCGCCCCCGTCGACGCCACGAACACCGTCGATCTCGTCGGCCAGGGCCATGATGACGGCCTTCGCCTCCTTGTCGTCGCCGCAGACGAGGACGTCGGCCTCGACGGGCTTGTCGAGCTCCATGAGCTTCTCGGCGCTCATGTTCTGGAAGGCGGAGACGACGCGGGCGTTGGGGAGGGCGGCGGCGGCCTCCTCGGCGGCGCTGTTACCGTCGACATCGAGGGCGACGGCGCCCTTTCCGCGGACGAACTCAAGGGGGGCGACGACATCGCACACGATGGCGCCCTCGAGGCCCCCGCCGATGGCCTCGAGGGTCGGGCCCTGGCCGCTGTAGGGGAAGGTGAGGAAGACGACATCGGCGCCTGCGACGGTGGCGGCGTTCTCGCCACCGCTGACGGTGGCGCCGGGGACAGCGTCGGCGATCTTGGCGGCTCCCTCCTCGCCCCGTTCGGTGGAGCGGGAGCCGATGGCAACGTGGTGGCCGGAGGCGGCGAAGCGGATGGCGAGCCCGAGCCCCTCGGGGCCCGTCCCGCCGACGAATGCAAGTTTCATGGCTGGGGAGTCTAGCGGAAGTCAGTGGAAGGGACGCGCGAGGCGCGGTAGTGTCCGTCTGCAGGGCTTTCGGTGGGCCTTACGGGCCAAGGCGGGTGCTCTGCTATACTCGATTCCGAGAACAAGAAACACCTTCTCTGAGCGGCCTCCTTGCCGCCAGGAGCTCCCATTTGTACTCCCGCTGGATGCGCAACGGCTTCATCTGGCTCCTCGTGGTGGTTGCCGCGATCGCGATCGGCTTCGCCTTCTTCTCGGGTGGCGACTCGAAGCAGGAGGTGCCCTTCGGGCAGGTCGTGCAGGACATCGAGGGCGGCCTCATCGAGACCCTTGAGGTCGACGGCCGGGACATCAACGCGATCTACTTCCAGCACATCAACGGCCAGCCGCTCGAGAAGAAGTCGAAGGTGGCGGAGAACACGGACATCGCGACCTTCCTCAGCGACCGCGGCATCTCGCTGAGCGGCGCGTCGCCGGGGCGGCTGAATGCGGTCAACCTCGAGTTCAAGGAGAGCGGCGGACTGGGCCCGTGGCTGGGGCTGCTGCTGAACCTCTTCCCGTTCCTGCTGTTCGGCGCGTTCCTGCTGCTGATCATGCGGCAGGCGCAGGGCTCGAACTCGCAGGCGATGAGCTTCGGCAAGAGCCGCGCGCGGCTCTTCACGGGCGCCAAGGTCACGGTCACGTTCATGGACGTGGCGGGCGCGGATGAGGCGAAGGAAGAGCTCGTCGAGGTCGTCGAGTTCCTGAAGTACCCGGAGAAGTTCGCGGCGCTGGGCGCGCGCATCCCCAAGGGCGTGCTGCTCGTGGGCCCGCCGGGCACGGGCAAGACGCTGCTTTCGCGCGCGGTCGCGGGCGAGGCAGGGGTGCCGTTCTTCAGCATCTCCGGCTCCGAGTTCGTGGAGATGTTCGTGGGCGTGGGCGCGAGCCGCGTGCGCGATCTGTTCGAGCAGGCGAAGAAGAACGCGCCCTGCATCGTGTTCGTCGACGAGATTGACGCGGTCGGGCGCCAGCGCGGGGCGGGGCTGGGCGGCAGCCACGACGAGCGCGAGCAGACGCTGAACCAGATCCTCGTCGAGATGGATGGGTTCGATACGGGGACGAACGTGATCGTGGTCGCGGCCACGAACCGGCCCGACATCCTCGACCCGGCGCTGCTGCGCCCGGGCCGCTTCGACCGCAAGGTCGTGCTGGATTCGCCGGACGTGAAGGGCCGCGAAGCGATCCTGGGCGTTCACCTGAAGGGCAAGCCGATTAGCGACGACGTGGAGCCGGCAACGCTGGCGAAGTCGACGCCGGGCTTCAGCGGAGCGGACCTCGCAAACCTCGTGAACGAAGCGGCCATCCTGGCGGCGCGGCGCAATCGCAAGACGATTGCGATGGAGGAGTTCGAGGAGGCGGTGGACCGCGTGATCGCCGGTCCGGAGCGCAAGAGCCGCGTGATGAGCCAGCACGAGAAGCAGCTGACGGCCTACCACGAGGGTGGACACACGGTAATCGCGCACTTCCTGGACAAGCACGACCCGCCGCACAAGGTCACCATCGTTTCGCGCGGCATGGCGGGCGGATACACGCGCTTCCTGCCCGACGAGGAGACGCACTACCGCACGCGCGACATGTTCAAGGACCAGCTCTGCACGGCCCTCGGCGGCCACGCGGCCGAGGAGCTCATCTACGGAGAGGCCTCGACGGGGCCCTCGAACGACCTGGAGCAGGTGACGCGCATCGCGCGCTCGATGGTGACGCGGTGGGGCATGAGCGAGCGGCTCGGGCCGCGCACGTTCGGGCGCAGCGACGACCTGGTTTTCCTGGGTCGCGAGATCTCGGAGACGCGAAACTACTCGGAGAAGATCGCCGAGGAGATCGACGACGAGGTGCGGCGCATCATCGAGGAAGCGCAGATGCGCGCACGCGACATCCTGCGCGACAAGCGCGACGTGCTGGAGAAGCTTGCAACCGTCCTGTTGGATGTCGAGACGCTGGAGGGCGAGGAGCTGACGCGCCTGCTCGAGAGCGACCCGAGCGCTCCCTGGCCACCGCCCGATCTGCAGAAGAAGGACGAGCCGCCCGCGGAGTCCCTCGACGAGGAACCCGCGGACACGCCCACGTTCCAGCCAACACCCAAGCCGGGACTGGCGTGGGAGGGCGGCGCCCAGGCGACGACCGACGGCGGCGGCAAGTAGCCCCGCTCCAAGCGAGCCACCACGTGAGCGACGAGGGCGAACCACGACGATGCACAGCGTGCGGTGCGGAGCTCGATGAGGGCGCCAACAGCGAGCTGTGCGTTGACTGCATCATCGTGTCGGAGGGGTAGGAAGGCGTTGACCCTACGGGGGGCCTTCCTAGACTGAACTTTCCCCGTCAGAGCGGGAGCAAGCGGAGCAACCAGTGCAGGCGATCGTGCGAGCCGGCGGACATCAATTCATGCTCACGGAAGGGCAGGAGTTCGACGTGGGCACCCTTGATGGCGAGCCCGGCGACACGATCGACTTCGACGTGCTGCTGCTGATCGACGGCATGGACGTCGAGGTCGGCGAGCCGACGGTGCCGGGGGCCTCGCTGCGGGCGCGCATCGCGCAGCACGGCAAGGGCCCAAAGCTGCGCTTCATGAAGTACAAGAACAAGGTGCGCTACCGGCGCACGCTCGGGCACCGGCAGCCGGTCACGCGGCTCGTCGTCGAGTCGATCACGAAGGGGTAGGCCATGGCGCACAAGAAGGGCCTGGGCAGCACCAAGAACGGCCGCGACAGCAACAGCCAGCGGCTGGGCGTGAAGCGCTACGACGGCGAGTACGTGACGCCGGGGACGATCATCCTGCGGCAGCGCGGCACCCGCTTCCATCCGGGTGAGAACGTGGGACTTGGCCGCGACCACACCATCTTCGCGAAGGTGGAGGGCACGGTGAAGTTCAGTCCCCACGCCAAGGGACGCCGCAAGCGCGTGAGCGTGCTCATGCCGGCGGGCCAGGAGTAGCGCGGTGAAGGCCGAGATTCATCCCGAGTACGTCGACGCCGTCATCACCTGCTCGTGTGGCAGCCGCATCGAGACGCGGGCCACGAAAGAGCAGATGCACATCGACGTGTGCAGCGAGTGCCACCCGTTCTTCACGGGCGAGCAGCGCATCGTCGACACGGCCGGCCGGGTTGAGCGCTTCCAGCGCCGCTACTCCCTCGGCGACCCCTCGTAGAGCGGAATCTCGCCGCCGGGCCGGGAGTGATGCGGCCCCGCGCTGCAACCGGTCCGACCCGAGGCAGAGGCTGATCGCCCCATGACCGCGGCCCCCCAGCGTCCGGACGTGTACTACGGCGGCCAGGCCGTGATCGAGGGCGTGATGATCCGCGCGCCGCAGCACATGGCGATCGCGGTTCGCCACCCCGGCGGCGAGATCGTGCGGCACTCGGAAGAGCTGACGGGGTTCACGACCGGCCGCCTCCGCCGAATCCCGCTGCTACGCGGGGCAGTCGTGCTCTGGGAGACGCTCTCGCTGGGGCTGCGCGCCATCAACTATTCCTCGCGCATCGCCCTCGACGAGCCAGAAGAAGACGACGGGGAGACGGCAGCAACCGCCCCTCGCCCCGACGACGAGGAGCCATTCACCGACGCGGCCATGTGGTTCTCGATGGCGATCGGAATCGTCTTCGCGGTCGCCATCTTCTTCGTGGGACCGGTGCTGCTGGCGAACTTCCTCGAGTCGCAGGGGATCGCGCGGGCGGCGGTGGTGGCGATCGAGGCGGCGGTGCGTCTGGTGCTGTTCGTGGCCTACATCGCCCTGATCGGGCTCATGCCCGACATCCGCCGCGTATTCCAGTATCACGGCGCCGAGCACATGACGATCCACGCCTACGAGGCGTCGCGACCGCTGCGGGTCGCGGACATCCGCGGATTCCCGAAGGAGCACACGCGCTGCGGGACGAGCTTCCTCGTGGTCGTCATCATGATCGCGCTGGCGGCGTTCCTCGCGTTCGACCTGCTGGTGGACCAGGGCATCGTCGTCCGCATCCTCTCGCGGGTGGTGCTGCTGCCGCCGATCGCCGGGATCAGCTACGAGGTGCTGCGCTTCGGCGCGCGCTACGAGTCGAACGCGCTCGTGCGGGCGATGTTCGCGCCGAACATCGCGCTCCAGGCACTGACGACGCGGGTTCCGGAAGATGACCAGATCGAGGTGGCGATCGCGGCCTTCGAGACGGCGGTGGAGTCCTCGGCCGAGGAGTAGCGGGGCGGGTTCTGGCGCGCAGGGGCGGTGGTCCGTACTGTTGCGCCATGGCGGCGGCAACCTACCGAACGGGCGAATTCGACATCGCGGTCGTCTCCGACGGGCACATCAAGCTCGACGGCGGAGCGATCTTCGGGCTGGTACCGCGCATCCTCTGGGAGCCGGTGGTCGGCAGCGAGAACATCGACGAGCAGCACCGCATTCCGCTGGCTCTCAACTGCATGCTCGTGCGCCGGGGCAACAACGTCGTGCTGGTCGAGACGGGCATGGGGACGAAGTACACGGAGCGCGAGCGCGAGCGCATCTGGCCGGGCGAGTACGGCACGCTGCTGGACGAGCTGGCGGCGATCGGAATAGCACCCGGCGACGTGACCCACGTGGTCAACACGCACCTGCACACGGACCACTGCGGCTGGAACACGCTCGAACGGGATGGGGAAGTAACGCCGACGTTCCCGAACGCGCGCTACTTCATCCAGGAGGGCGAGTACGAGGCGGCGATGCACCCGAACGACCGCACGCGCGCGACCTACCTGGCCCCGAACTTCGAGCCGCTGGAACGGACGGGGCAGCTCGATCTTGTAGACGGCGAGCGCGAGATCCTGCCCGGCATCACGTTCCTGCCGACGCCGGGGCACACCGCCGACCACGCCTCGATCGTGCTGAGCTCGCGGGGCGAGACGGCCATCTACACCGGCGACCTGGTGCACCACGCCGTGCAGGCGGAGCGCCCGGCGTGGATCGCGGCATTCGACATCCTGCCGCTGATCTCGCTGGAGACGAAGAAGCGGCTGATGGAGCGAGCCGTGCGCGAGAACGCCCTGCTCGTGTGCGTTCACAACGCGTTCCCGGGGGTGGGGCGCCTGACCGAGGTCGACGGGCGGCGGCGCTTCGTCGAGGAGTGACGGAAGCAGGAATCAACCGGCTGGCCCTGCACGCGGTCCACGAGGCGCTGGGCGCAACTTTCCGGCTGCGTGGCGGCTGGCGGCTCCCCGAGAGCTACGGTGACAGCGAGGACGAGTACGCGGGGCTGCGGTCGAACGCCGTCGCCTTCGACCGCTCGGACCGGACGCGGTTGCTGGTCAGCGGCACGGACGCCGGGGCGGTGCTGGGAGCGGTCTTCGGGGACGCCGCGCGCGAGCTGGAGGAAGGGCGAGCAGTGCGGGCGGCGGCGCTCGATTCGGGCGGCCGCATCGCGGACCTCGCGCTGGTCGCGAGAACCGGCGGTATCGCCTACATCGTCATGGGAGAGCCGGGCAGGGGCGCCACGACGATGGCGATGCTGGAGGACGCGGTGGGAGAGGGATACGACGTCGCCATTCAGGACCGGACGGCGACCACCTGCCTGGTGGGGATAGCGGGGCCGGGGGCGGCGGAGGCGGCGGCGCGGCACGTGAACGAGGACCTTCCGCCCCGGCTGCCCTCGATGCACGCGTCCCCGTTCGAGTTCCACGGATACCGGGCGCTCGCGATCCGCACGAGCAGCGTCGGCGAGGACGGTTTCGAGTTCATGGTCGCCCCACCGGTGGCGGAACACCTGCTTGGGCTGCTGCAGGCATCGGGGGTAGGGCTGGCGGGCGCGGGGGCGCAGGAGATCGCGCGCATCGAGGCGGGCGTGCCTGCTTTCACGCCGGACCTGGAGACGGGACTCACGCCGGCCGAGGCGGGGTTGAGCGAGGCGCTCGGGCTGCCCGCGGAGGAGCCCGCGCGCGTGCTCAGCGCACTCCTGTTCGAGGGGTCTGAGGCGCTGCCCGTGGGGACGCCGGCGCTGGCGGACGAGCAGGTGGTGGGGGAGCTTCGCAGCTGCGCGCGGTCGTTCGCGCTTGACGCTGCGGCAGGACTGGCAATACTCAATCGGAACCGGAGCCATCCAGGTACAGCGATTCTGGTGGGCGGGGAACGCGCGCTTGTTGCGCAGAAGCCGCTCTACCGGCGAAGGAAGACGTAGCGATGCCACTCGGCGACATTCCCATGCCCAAGATCCCGATCCCGGAGGTTCACTTCCACGGGAAGACCGAAATCATCCTCGGGCGCGACTGGCGCTCGGTGTACGTCGAGGAAGAGGAGGCCCTCCCCGAGGACAGGCCTGCGCTCTTCGCCTACGCCTGCGTCGTCCGCGGCGACTACGGATACGTGACCGAGCCCGACGAGGACGGCGACGGCTGGCGGGTCGTTGAGGGCGAAATCGGCGAGGGCGAGACGCCCGAGGAGTTCGTCGCGCGGGCAGCGCACGACCAGATCGGCGCCACCATCTCGCAAACGCTTCTGCTCGGCTATCTCGACTGCGAGGCGACGAGCTACAACGAGCAATATGAGACGCACTTCCGGTCCCTGAGGCCGCTCTACGTGGCGGTGGCGAGCGAGGTGGGGCCGATCCCCGAAGGCGCTGGCTACCACCGTCGCCGGTACCCCATGAACCAGTTCCAGAACGAGTTGCGCGTTCGCTACCCCTCGATCCACCAACACTTCATGAAGGGGCTCGGCCGCTACATGATCCTGGAGCGGACGGGGAAGCTGGACAGCTAAACGGGCTAGTCGTCCTCGTCCTCGATCTCCCAGGCCGCCTGCACGGTGACCGTCACCGCGGACGTACCCGGCTGGATCGACGTGCCGAAGCTATCGTCAGCGGCGAACTCGGCACGGGGCCCCATTCCCACGAACGGAGCCGCCCAGCTCGTCTCAACGACGGTGACGATGGAGCCGAGGGTGACCCCCGTGAGCTCGGCGAGTTGCTCCGCTTTGGCTCGTGCATCGGCGATGGCAAGCTCACGGGCCTCCTCGCTGAGGGCTCCGGGATCGGCGTGGGAGAACGAGATGCCGCCAAAGCGGACGGCATCGCCGCCGGCAGCGGCAACGGCATCGATGATGTCGCCAACGGCCTCGACATCGCGAACGGTGACCTCGATGGTGTTCGAGAAGACATAGCCGATGACGCGGGGGGTCTCGTCGCGGTAGTCGTACTCGGGGTAGACGTAGAAGTCGACGGTGCGGACGTCGCTTTCCTCAACACCATGGGCGCGAAGCGCGGCGATGACGGCGTTGGCGATCTCAGCCGCGCCTGCGCGGGCCTCGCCAACGGTCTCGCCACGGACCTCGACACCAGTGCGTACGGTTGCGATGTCGGGCTCGGCACGGACCTCGCCCGTGCCGGACACGGTGATGGAACGGGAGCCGTCGACGCCTTCTTCTACGGAGGTCTCGAAACAGGCCGAACCGAGCACAAGGAGCGCCGCCACGGCCACGAGGGCGGCGAGCATTCGCGAGCGAGTCATCCGAGCCTCCAGGGCTCGCGTTCGTTGCGAGCTGCATCGAGCGTAGGTGACGAGCAAGAGACGCGCGACCTGTTCGTTAGGACAAGTGATAGGCTCGGGGGGTGCCTTCCGAAGTCGACCGCGCTCCTGGCTCGCAGCCAGAGGACACAGACTTGAGCGAGGAGGCCGCGCCGATCATCGGCGGGGGCATGACCCCGGCCGTGGCAGAAGCGCGGTCCGCCCCGGGCCGGGAACCAGAGGCCAGCGAGCTTCCGGCGCTGGAGGCGGAGGCGTTCCTCGTACCCTCGTGGACGGAGGGAGTGGCCGTGGGGGCGGAGGCGGAGAAGCCGGACCGCAGCCGTAAGCTCATCCGGGAGATCATCGAGACGGCACTGCTGGCGCTGCTGGTGTTCCTGGCGGTGCGGGCGAGCCTGCAGAACTACCTCGTCGAGGGGTACTCGATGTTTCCGACGCTCGACCACGGCCAGCACATCCTCGTGAACAAGCTGGGCTACGCCGAGATCAACATGGACCGGCTGACGGACTTCATCCCGTTCGTCGACGCGGAGGACGGCGATGTGCGGCAGGTGTTCGGCGGGCCTGAGCGGGGCGATATCATCGTGTTCGAGAGCTCGGCGGGAAGCGGGAACGACCTCATCAAGCGCGTCATCGCGTTACCCGGGGAACGCATCGAGATTGTGCAGGGGCGGGTGTACATCAACGGGCAGTTGCTGGATGAGCCCTACATCACGGGGGCGTGGAGCGACACGCGCCCCGAGATCCTGATCCCGGCGCGCCACTACTACGTCCTGGGAGACAACCGGAACAGCAGCCAGGACAGCCGCAGCGGGCGAATCGGGCTGGTGCCGCGAGAACGCATCGTGGGGAAGGCGTTCCTCCGCTACTGGCCGTTCGATAGCTTCGGGCTGGCGCCGAACGGGGGCGCCGAGCTGACGGGCGCAACGGCGCCAGCAACACCGCAACCGGCGGAACCGGACGAACCAGCGGAGCCATCGGAACCGTGAGCGACACCCTTCGCGAGCAACTCGAAGAGCGGGGCGCGATGCTGCAGGGGCACTTCCAGCTCTCGAGCGGCCGGCACGCCGACACCTACATCGAGAAGTTCCGCATCCTGCAGTGGCCGGACGTGACGGGTGAGCTTTGTGCGGAGATGGCGCAGCGGTTCGCGCACGCCGGAGCGAATGTCGTGGCGGGACCGACGACGGGCGGGGTCATCCTCGCGTTCGAGGTGGCCCGGCGGATGGGCTTGAAGGCGATCATCGCGGAGCGCAAGGACGAGGGCGCGGGCCGCGAATTCCGGCGCGGGTTCGAGCTGGGAGCGGGCGACCGCGTGCTCGTGGTCGACGACGTCCTGACCACCGGGGGCAGTGTTCGCGACACCGTCGACGCGGTGCGCGAGCGGGGCGCGGAGGTCGTGGGGGTGGGGGTGATGGTCAGTCGGGGCGCCTCGCCCGACTTCGGAGCGCCGCTTCACGCCTGCCTGAGCGTGGAGGTGGCCTCCTGGGCACCGGAGTCCTGCGACCTCTGTCGCAAGGACGTTCCCCTTGTCATCACCTGACTATTGCGGGAGCACAAAACCCACAGGGTTCGCATCGATGAGATCAATTGCGTGACGAATGTCAAATGCAACCACAAGACCTTGGTTCTCGTTGAAATAACCTGTCGGTCGGCCGTCTTCACCTAAGATCGGTTCCCCATATCGATCGACGATTGGTTCAACTACTGGAGTCGGGTAGTTGGAAATTACACCTCCAACGTGGAAATCAGCGCTGCCAGCCTTACTTGCTGGCAGGAAAACCAAGGGACCGCCACTGAAGCCCTTGTTGTTGTGCCCATCCACATATATGCGGGATGGATCCCCTCCCGTGAGCGCACTCGCCACACCAGCCTTCACGAAGGGCAAGGGGAACTCCCTATTGATGCTCTCTGAGCCGCCGTCCCACCCAAAGGGAAACCCTAAGAAGTAGACCTGCTGGCCGTAGCCCATACCCTCCGTTGAAGCTTCGAGCGGATGGGGAGGAGCGAGGCGAACTCCGCATTTTAGAACGGTGACATCGACTTCCCCATCGCCAACCCCGACGACGTCGACAGGCAGATCCTTCCACTGCCTCTCATGAAAGATCCCGAGACTACTACGTTGGCGTATGTCTTCAACAATGTGCCGAGCGGTAACTAAATACTGCTTCCCTTCTCGGTCGACAGCAAAAGCGCTACCGGTGAAGCTGCCGTAGCGAATGTGAAAGGTTCGATGGATGACATTGGACGTGATCACGCAGCCCTCGCATGTTCGACCGACAGAAAGTGGTCGCCTCAGGGTACTCGCCGCGGCTGTCGGACAGCGACCGACCGCCCCCGTCCCGACACCTTCAGCCACTGCGATGAGCAAGGGGGCGCCGGTGGGGTTGGCAGGGTTCGTAGAATGGACGCATGCAGGAGGCCCCCACCAGCAGCGACCGGTTTCTCCTGAAGGCGTTGGGGGAAGCGGCGGGTGAGTTGCGTGGCTTGCTCTGGTCGACGAGCGAGCGGCAGGCGCGAGAGCCGGGGGAGGGACAGGATGAGGGGTGGTGCCTGCTCGCGATCGCGTTCCACCTGCGCGAGGTGGAGCGGGAGACGACCGAACAGTTCGAGACGATCCTGCGGCGACCATTCACGCCCATCCGCAACATCGACCTCGACAACATCCCCTTCCCGGAGGACTACGAGTACGTGAGCATCGACGAGGCGATCTCGGGCTTCTCCCATGCGCGCCAGGATACGTCGTACTCGCTCTGGGGACTCTCGCAGACGGAGTGGGAGCGCACGGCCATGCATCCCTACCGGGGAGAGGTCGCGCTCATCGACCTGGTGCGCGACCTGTACAAGCACGACCTCGAACACCTCTGGCAGGCCCGGCGCATGCTCGGTCTCGACCCGATACCGCGCCGGTGACGCCGCTGCTGCGAGCCGTCCCGCCGGCAGAGTGGGCGCTGGCGACGGACGGCGGGGCCGAGCACATTGCATTCTTCGGGGATGACCTTGAAACGCTGGCGCTCGCCACGAGCGCGCTCGGCCTGGGGCTGACGGTGGCGGAGGGGGCTGGTCGGGTGGCGGCGAGCGCTGGCGACCTCGGGCGGCTTGCGGCGGAGCTGGAGCGGCGGGAGAGCCCGTTGTCGGCGCCGCTGACGCGCTACCTGTCGCCGGTCGAACGGTGGCGGGCGGGGCCGCACGAGCTGGCGCTGGACGAGCCCCTCGTGATGGGCATCGTGAACCTGACCGACGACTCCTTCTCGGGGGACGGGGTGGGAACCGATGTGACGGCGGCGCTCGCCCACGCCGAACGGTTGCGCTCGGAAGGGGCGGGCATCATCGATGTGGGAGCGGAAACGGCGCGCGCGAGCCGTCCACAGCTGGAGGCGGAGGCGGAGGCGGCAATCGCGGGACCGGTGGTGGCCGCGCTCGTGGGGGAGGGGCACCTCGTCTCCATCGACACGTACAAGCGCGAGGTGGCGGAGGCCGCGATTGCGAGCGGGGCGGCGATCGTGAACGACATCAGCGGGCTGACGCTGGGGACGGATGCGGCAGAGGCGGCGGCCCGGGGCGGGGCGGGCTACGTGCTCAACTACAGCTACACGATCCCGAAACACCGCCCCGACCCGGCGCCCGTCTACGACGACGTGGTCAGGGAGACGGTGGAGTGGATGGCGGAACGGCTGGCGGAGCTGGAAGCGGCAGGGCTGGAGCGGGGGGCCATCGCCATCGACCCCGGGATCGCCTTCGGGAAGAGCCACGACGAGGACATTCAGTCGCTCCGTCGCCTCTCCGAGCTGCGCACGGCGGGGCAGCCCCTGCTGCTGGCCCACTCGCGCAAGAACTACATCGGCAGCGTCTCGGGAGCCGGTCCGGAGGACCGCGACCTCGAGACGCACGTCACGACGGCGCTCGCGTACGCGCAGGGGGCACGCATCTTCCGCGTGCACGACGTCGCCGGCACGCGCCGCACGCTGGCGATGGCGGCGGCGATCGTGTCGGCGGCGCCGGACGCGTTCGCGCCGGAGGAGGGGAGCTGGCCGTGGGCGGCGGGGGCGACAGCGCCGGAAGCCATCGCTGAGAAGGCGCTCATCGACGCGCCTCCGGGCCAGCGCTGGTAGGGACGCCGGCCCCGGCGGAACGCTCGCGCGTTCATACCGGGGCTGTATGCTCCGGCCGGTGAGTCAACCGCAACGGGGCCCGGCCTCGAACGCGTTCAACCTGGCGTTTCTCACGGGAATCGAGGGGACGATGGAGATCGTGCTGGTGCGGCACGGGCAGCAGTCGATCCCGAACTTGCCGAACGCGAAGCTCGGCGACAGCGTCGATGCGCCCCTGAGCGACCTCGGGCGCGAGCAGGCGCGGCTGGTCGGGGAGCGCTTCGCAACGGAAAAGATCGACGCGGTCTACTCCAGCAACCTGCGCCGGGCGTACGACACGGGCGCGGCGATCGGGCAGCACCACGGGCTTGAACCGGTCGTTGTCGAAGACTTGCGCGAGGTCGAGATGTTCCGGGGCGTGCCGCCCGAGCAGACGGCGGCGGAGGCGCTCGGTGACGACTACCTGGCGGGCCTGCGGATGCGGATGGCGCGCGAGCGCTCCTGGGACGTGTTCCCGCTCACAGAGCCGAGCGCGGAGTTCACGAAGCGGGTAGTGAACGCCATCGAAGGCATCGTCGCACGGCACGAGGGGGAGGCGGAACGGGTGGTGGTGGCCTGCCACGGGGGCGTCATCAACGCCTACACGGGCTACGTGATCGCGACGTCGTTCGACATGTTCTTCCGGCCGGCGCACACGTCGGTGCACGTCGTAAGTGCCAAAGAACAGACGCGAGCACTGTACAGCCTGAATGACACCCACCACCTGCAGACTGCCGAGGGCAGCTTCGTCACCTACTAGGGCTCGGGCGTGGGTCAGCCGGTCTCGTAGCGACGGCGGGCGCCGGCCGAATTCATGCGCGGCGGATCGAGGGTGATGTCGCCCAGCCCCTTCTCGCGCAGGGCCTCCCGCACGCGCTCGAAGTGGTCAGGTCCGTTGACCTCCAGCAGGAGGTCGATGAGGGCGACCTCGACGGGGAGACCCGGGGCTTCGCGGTCGTGGTTCACTTCCAGCAGGTTGGCGGCCTCGCCGGCGATGGCGCCGGTGATGGCGGCGAGCTCGCCGGGCACGTCGGCGATCTCGATGGTGAGGTGCCGGTAGCGCCCGTCCTCCACGAGGCCGTAGCGCACGATTGAGCCGAGCCGGTTGATGTCGACGTTGCCGCCGGAGAGGACGATGGCCGTCTTCGCGCGGGGGCGGTAGGCGTCGGAGAGAAGCGCGGCGACGCCAAGGGCGCCGGCGCCCTCCACCAGCAGCTTCGAGGTCTCCAGGAGGAACACCATCGCGTGGGCGATGGCGGTGTCGCCGCAGGCGATCATCTCGTCGACGTTCTCGCGGATGAGGGTGAAGGTGCGGTGAGAGGGGCCCGCAACGGCGACGCCGTCGGCAAGGGTGCCGGCGTGGGGGACGCTGCGGACCTCGCCCGCCGCGTAGGAGCGGCAGATGCCGTCCATGGCCGCGGCCTGCACCCCCACGATGCGCACCTCGGGGCGGCGCGCCTTGATGGCCGTGGCGACGCCGGCAAGGAGGCCTCCGCCCCCAGCCGGGATGAGCACCTCGGCGAGGTCGGGCACCTGTTCAAGCAGCTCGAGGCCGAGCGTGCCCTGGCCGGCGATGACGGCGTCGTTGTCGAACGGGGGCAGGTAGACGAGACCGTCGCGCGAGGCGAGGTCGCCGGCGTGGGTGCGGGCTTCCTCCAGCGACTCCCCGTGGAAGACGACGCGGGCGCCGTAGCCCTCGGTGGCGGCCGCCTTCACGAGCGGGGCTCCCTCCGGCATGACGACGGTAGCGGCGATTCCCGCCGCCTGCGCGGCCAGGGCGACTCCCTGGGCGTGGTTGCCGGCGCTGGCCGCCACGATGCCGCGGGCGCGGTCCTCTTCGGAGAGGGAATGGATGGCGTTGAGGGCGCCACGAATCTTGAAGGAGCCGGCGCGCTGGAGCTGTTCGCACTTGAGCACGACGGGGACACCGGCCAGGCGTTCCAGGGCGCGGGCGGGCCAGACGGGCGTCTCGAGGATGCCTCCCGCGATCACCTCGCGGGCCGCTTCGATGTCGTCGACGGTAACGGACGGGGCGGCAGTCATGGCTTGCTCCAGATGGTGCGACGTTCCCAGCAGTGAGCGCAGACGATGGCCATCTCGGCGTCATCGCGGGAGCCCATGGAGGGATAGAGCTCATCGGAGAGGTGGCGAAGGCAGAAACGTCCCCCGCACTTGGTGCAGTCGAAGGTGTGGTTGTACTCGCAGCCTTCAAACCCGCAGAGGCCATCGCGGTTGCGGAGACGAACGCCGCGGACGTACTCGTGGTGGCGGGGCAGGTCGTCGTGCTTGGCGGTGCAGGCAGGGCGAACACAGACGGCGTCGTAGCCTTCGAGGACGTAGGCGTGCTCCTCGCAGATGGGACGGGCGCAGTACTGGCAGGTGTCCCGCGAAGGGCGCCTGCAACGTCGCAGGCGCCCCCCGAGCGCACAGCGATCCTCGGCCATGAAAGCACCGTACCGGGTTGCGCAGCGGCAGGCCACCGGGAGCGGCGGGCGCCTGTTTACGCCCCGAACGGGCTGGTCTATCGTTCACCGCGCCAATTTGGATTGAGGAGACGGCATGAGCGACGAGACGCAAGAATCGTTGATCACGGACGAGATGCGGGCATCGATCGGCAAGGAGTCGGAGCCGACGACGCTGGAGGTGGACAAGACCTCCGTGCGCATGTTTGCACGGTCCGTGGGGTACACCGACCCGGTCTACTACGACGAAGCGGCGGCGCAGGCGGCGGGCTACCGGAGCCTGCCCGCGCCTCCGGGGTACCTGGGCACGCCGGTATTCAACCCGAACAAGCGCAGCACCCGGCCCCAGGGAATGCTGGAGCCGAGCCGCCCGCTGAAGCGGGTGCTGAACGGCGGCACGGACGTCGAGTACCTGGCCGACATCTGCGCGGGCGACATCCTTACCTCGGTAAGCGCGGTCTCATCGATCGAGGAGCGCAAGGGACGCCTCGGCGAGATGCTCATCACCACAACGAAGACGACGTACCGGAACCAGGACGGCGAGGTTGTCGCCATCATGACCGGCACGGGCATCCGGTACTAGGAGGACCATCATGGGCGCTAGCTGGGACGAGGTTCAGGAGGGGATGGAGATCCCCACGCTGGAGAAGAACTGCAGCACGCAGCAGCTCGTGCACTGGGCCGCAGGCTCGGGCGACTTCTACCAGATTCACTACGACCACAACTTCGCGGAGGCCACGGGGCTCCCCAACATCATCGTGCACGGCGCGCTGAAGCATGCGTTCCTGGGACAGCTCCTCCACGACTGGGTGGGCAACGAGGGCGCGGTCAAGCGCGTGGGCTGCAGCTATCGCGGCATGGATTTCCCCGACCAGGACATCCACTGCAAGGGCGTGGTGACGCGCAAGTACGAGGAGAACGGGGAGAAGCTCGTCGACCTCGAGATCTGGACGGAGAACCCGGACGGGCAGCGGACCTCGCCGGGTAGCGCTACCGTCCGCCTGCCGTAGGAGCACACCCATGGCCAATCTGCTTGAAGGCCGCGTCGTCGCGATGACGGGGGCGGGGCGGGGAATCGGGCGCGCCACCGCGCTGCTGGCCGCTTCGGAAGGAGCGCGCGTCATCGTGAACGACCCGGGGGTGAACCCCGACGGGAGCGGGCACGACGACGACCCGGCGGCGCAGGTCGTCGCCGAGATCAAGGACGCCGGCGGCGAGGCGACGGCGAACTTCGCCGATGTCTCCTCGATGGAGGGCGGCGAGAGCGTCATCCAGACGGCGCTCGACGCCTACGGCAAGCTCGACGGGCTGATCAACTTCGCGGCAATCCTGCGCGATCGCATGGTCTTCAACATGACCGAGGACGAGTGGGACGACGTCATCCGGATCGACCTGAAGGGTCACTTCACGACGACGAAGCCGGCGGCGGTGCTGTTCCGGCAGCAGCGGTACGGGCGCATCATCAACTACTCGTCGGTGTCGGGGCTGCAGGGCAATTCGGGCCAGGCGAACTACGGCGCCGCCAAGGCGGGCGTCGCGGGGCTGACGCGGGTGTCGGCCCGCGACCTGGGTCGCTACGGCGTGACCGTAAACGCGATCGCCCCGGGCGCGGCCACGCGCCTGACGGCGACGGTGCCGGACTCGGCGCGGCAGATCCGGCAGCAACGGGGGATGACCTCCGGTGGCGGCCGGGCGGCGGAGACGCAACGCCAGGCAGCGCAGGCCTCGGGCATGCGCGGTCCGGAGATGGTCGCGCCGATGACCGTCTACCTGCTGCTCGACGAGGCGTGGAACATCAACGGCAAGATCTTCTCCGTCGCCGGAGGGCAGGTGGGCCTGCTCAATGAGATCTACCCGCCGGTGCGGCAGATCTACAAGGACGGCATGTGGACGCTCGATGAGCTGCGGCAGCAGGTGCCGGCGCAGCTGATGGCGGGCATCCCCAACCCCGCGCCGCCACCGGACGACCTGGACGTTCCGGGCCGGTCCTGAGTCCCGGTTCGCCGAGAAGTCGCCTAGGCGCCCTGGCTGGACTGGATGTAGCGCACGACGCGCTCGTAGTCGGGCGCCTCGATGCGGCCTGAGTAGCGCAGGTAGGTCGCGATCTGGTCGAGCGTGAGGATGCTGACCAGGTTGATGCCTCTCGCCTTGAGGGCGGCACGGCCGCCTTCCTGGCGATCGATGAGGGTGACGGCGTCGTGGGCGACGAGGCCCGCCTCAGCGAGCGCCTCGGCGGTCTGGATGATGCTGCCGCCGCCGGTAATGAGATCATCGATGATGAGGCAGGACTGACCGCGGACGTAGTTCCCTTCGATCAGGTCTTCCTTCGCAGTTCCGGGCGGGTGGATGTAGATCATCGGCGTGTTGACGTGCAGGGAGAACGCCGTCGCGACGTGGAGGCCGCCAAAGGGGACGCCGGCGACGAGGGTGAAGGGCTGCACCTGGGGGTGGCGCATGGAAACGAGCGCCTCGAGCTTGACCCGGATGATGTCGGCACAGCGCTGGAGGGCGTGGGGGCTGCTGATGAGCTTGCGAAGATTTATGTAAATGGGTGAATCGACCGTGGTGCGGCCGAGCGTGAAGTTGCCGAACTCGACGGCGCCAAGCTCCCAGAGCTCTTCCGCGAGCCAGAGATTTTCGGTGGCTTGTTCGTCGCTCAGGGCGAGGGCCTCCCGGTTGGGGTGATGGAGTGGCGCGCCGCTCCTGTTGTCCGCGACCGCGCGGGCAGTGTCAAGCGGAACGGGGGTTGGGCGGCCGGTTGACGGCGTTCGGTGGCTCCTCCCCGGCAAGCACGGCGATGATGTTGCGCGCCGCCATCTCCGCCATGCGGGCGCGGGTGGCGTGGCTGGCGCTGCCGATGTGGGGCGTGATGACCACGTTGGGAAACCCGAACAGGGGGTGGTCGAGGGGGAGGGGCTCAGGCACGGTGACGTCGAGCGCGGCGCCACCGATGGCGCCCGCGCGGAGGGCCTCGACGAGCGCGTCCTGGTCGACGACACCACCGCGGGAGGTGTTCACGAGGATGGCGGTCTCCTTCATGGCGGCGAACTCGGCCGCGTCCATGAGACGCTCGGTCTCGGGACCGTAAGGGACATGGAGGGTGACGAAGTCGGAGCGAGCGAGCAGTTCGGGGAGGGAGACGCGCTCAACGCCGAGCTCCTGCTCGACTTCCGGCCGAGCGGTGCGGGTAGCGGCAAGCACGGTCATGCCGAAGCCGCGGGCGCGGCGGGCGACGGCGCGGCCGATCTCGCCGAGGCCGACGATGCCGAGGGTGGCGCCGTGGGGGTCGTGACCGAGGAAGCCGGTCGGCGACCAGGTCTGCCAGCCACCGTCACGCGTGTCGCGCTCGCTCAGGACGACGTTGCGGGCGGCGGCGAGGAGGAGGGCGAAGGCGAGGTCGGCTGTGGTCTCGTGGAGGACGCCGGGGGTGTTCGTGGCCCAGACGCCGGCCGCGGCGGCGGCTTCCGCATCGATGTTGTCGTAGCCGACGGCCACGTTCGCGACGACGCGCAGTCCGGGAGCGGCGGCGAGGAGGTCGGGGCCGACGGGGTCCGTCACCAGCACGAGGGCGGCGTCGGCTTCCCGGACACCCGCGAGAAGGGAGTCGGGATCAGGGGGGAAGTCGCCGGGCCAGACGGTAACGTTGTGGCCGGCTTCCTCGAGAAGCTCGATGGCGCGTCCGGGTAGGCGGCGGGTTACGAAGACGTGGCCCACGAGGAACGATTGTACGTGGCCCCTCAGGTGTGGCGGTTAGGTGTGAGGCAAGGCGGTACGATGGAGGGGCATCGCAACACGACCGCCCTCCGGGCGAACGACACGGAGCAGAGGCATGGGAAGCAAAGAAGTCGCAGCCCTCATCGAGATCCTCACGCGCGAGAACGAGCTGGGAACCGACAGCCACGTGCTGGGGAGCTGGACGATCAGCTTCGACAAGGCGAAGGGCGCGTTCGTGTTCGACAAGTGCGAGAACGAAGGCTATTGCGAGGAGCGCCCGAGCGTGATCGGGGTCGGTGGCGAAGTGCTGGACCCCGGAGGGCCACTGTTCAGCTAGGCGCCGGTCAGCCGGGCAGCGGCGCATCCCAGGGAAGGGCGCCGGCGCGGGGATCGAGGACGATCCTGACCTGCCCATCGGCGACGACAGCGATAAGGTCGTAGCCCGAGTAGAGGGTGGGGTCCATGCCGCGGAGTGTCAGCGAGACCTTCTCCCCGGACAGCTCGGTGGCGGCGGCGAGGATGACGAGGGCGCGAGCGTCGGCGGGAGCGGTCGAGAGGCCCTGCGCATCCCGCAGCAGCTTGCGGAGCGAGCGACGGAGTCCGGCGCTGGCCTCATCGCCCTCGGCGACGGGCGAGCCGACGACGTAGGCGCGGTCGCCCGGAAGGCGGTTCGCGGTCCAGACGTCGTCGGCGGGGATGACAACGGAGTCATCAACGTCGGGCTGTCCGGCGGCGAGGACGACTCGCTCGATGAGATCGGTGCGCTCCTCTTCGGACTCGGGGAGCCGGTGCAGGTCGCCGGCGTTGAGCTGGAAGGAGCCGGCGACGCGGTTCGTGAACTGCGCCCAGAGCGGTGCAAGCCCGCCGAGCACGGTGACGACGGAGCCGTCGAGGCTGGTGCGGCGCAGATAGAGGCTGACGCCCCGCCGCACCTCCAGGCGATCGCCATCAACGGGACGCGCCTCGTTGGCTGCGAGGGCGAGCTGGCTCAAGCCAGGCTCGCCAACGGGCAGCTCGGCCCCGCGTGGCAGCCAGAGTGCGTACGGCAGCCCTTCGAGGTCGAGGCGCTGTTCGACAGCGGCGCGGGCGGCCTCGAAGGGGAGGTCGGCATCGCCGTGGAGCGAATTGATGAGCGTGCAGTCCAGCTCCCAGCGACGCCCGACCTGGATGCGAGCGGTACGCAGGGCTTCGCCCTCAGCAGAGCGTTCGGTAACGCGCGTGCTGCGCGCATAGCGATGCCCGCACCAGTCGAGGAACAGCAGCAGTGCGGCTTCGCCGGGGTCGGAAGGGTAGAGGCGGTCGGGCACGGCGGGCCGCTAGGCCTCGTCGTCGGCCCCTTCCGCAGGGGTCTCGGCGCCTTCCTCGCCTTCGAGGAGTTCGCCTTCTTCGCCCTCGAGCTCTTCGTCTCCTTCTTCCTCCTCGCCCTCAATCGTGAGGCGAGGCGCGTCGACCGTTGCGACGCCGATGTCGGAGGCGACGAGCACCTCGACGCCTTCGGGCACGTCCAGGTCGCCCACGCTGAGGCTGAGCTCGAAGCTGACGAGGGAGCTGACGTCCAGCTCGATTGCTTCGGGGATGTCGAGGGGGAGGCAGCGGATGGCGATCGTCTCGAGGTTCTGCAGGAGCGTGCCGCCGAGGTCGGTAACCGCGGGAGCCGTACCCACGAGGCGGACATTGGTGGTGGTCTGGATCGGGCGGTTCAGGTCGACCTGGTAGAAGTCGACGTGGATGGGGTCGCCGGTGCCGCCTTCGCGGTCGAGGCCGCGGACGAGCACATGGCGGGAGCCCTGCTCGCCGTCGATGGCAAGCTCGAACATGCTGCGGATGCCGGCCTGGCGGATGGCGCGGCGGAAATCGCGGCTGTCGAGCTGGATGGCCGTGGACTCAACCCCGCGGCCGTAGACGTTGGCGGGCAGCAGTCCTTCACGGCGAAGGCGCTTGACCTTCTTGCCGAGCACGGTACGGCTGGCTGCGGAAAGGGTGAGTCGGTCTGGCATGGCGCCTCCTGGGCGACGCGCTTGATACGCGCCTACGCGCTCACTGACCGGGGAGCGGTGACCGGGTGGTGGTTCAGGCGGGCTTCAGCTCGTTGATGCGAGCGCGGACAGCGTCCTTGTCTTCGAACCAGTTCGCGTTGAGGGCGGTGTACTCGGTCTCTTCCTCGGGAACGTCGTCCTCGGCGAAGATGGCCGTCACGGGGCAGGCCGGCTCGCAAGCGCCACAGTCGATGCACTCGTCCGGCTGGATGTAGAGCATGCGGTCGCCGTCTTCATCGAAGTAGATGCAGTCGACTGGACAGACCTCGACGCAGGACTGGTCCTGGACATCGATACACGGCGTCGTAATGACGTAGGTCATGCTCTTTGATCCTCTCGGCTTCTGCTACGGGCCGCCCTCAGCGACCGCAACGCATAGTACAACCCGTTCCGGTATGTGTGAAGCGAGGCGCAATCGGAGGGCCGGGGCTCGCTAGCCCTCGACGGCGGCGACGAAAGGCACGGGGTCGCCGGTGCGGAGGTCGACGGAGTAGAAGCGACCGGCCTTGATCTCCTCGATGAGCTGGCGCTCGTCCTCGATCTCGCGCTCGAAGTAGGTGGCGCACTTGCCGATGTCGCCAATGGCGTGCGAGTCCGTACCGGCGGTGCCGGGCATCTCCATGCGCTCGCAGAGGCGGCGGGAGAACTCGTTCTCCTTGTCGCTGCCCCGCCCGTTCAACGACTCAAGCGCCGTGCAGTACTCGTAAGCGGGGTTGCGGCTGGCCTTCTCAAGGGCTGCCTCGTACTTGTCCTCGCTGCTGGTAAACCATGGCATCTGGCGGCGGTAGGGGTGGGCCGCGACCATGACGCCGCCGCCCTGCTCGACGTAGTTCGCCAGCTCGGGGGCGCGATGCATGCCGAAGACGTAGCGGTCGATTCCGAAGGTGAGGATATGGCCGTCGTCGGTGCTGATCTCGACGCCGGCGAAGACGGGGAAGTTGTGCTTGGCGCGCATCTCCTCGACTTCGCGCTGGTCCCAGACGGTGTCGTGCTCCGTGAAGCAGATGGCGTCAAGGCCGGCGGCCTTGGCCCGGACGACGAGATCGTCGGGGTTGAGCACGCTGTCGTGCGACTTGGGCCAAGTGTGGGAGTGGAGGTCGACGAGCATTGCCGCGCGTGACTCTACCACGTTCGGCGGTTTCGCTTAGCGTAGGACGTACGCAACTCGCGCGAGGAAGGCCATGCGGCTGCGACGGGCGCTTCGGCTGGGACGGAAGAAGGCGGAGCCGGCCGCCTGGCTCGTCGTGGGCCTGGGGAATCCCGGGGAGCAGTACAGCCGCAACCGTCACAACGCCGGCATCTGGACGGTGAACGAGCTCGCGCGGCGGCTTGGCGTGAAGCTGAAGGCCGAAGGGCGCTCGATCCGGATCGGGTACGGCGAGATCGCCGGCGAGCGGGTCGCGATCGTGCGTCCCCGGACCTACGTGAACGAGAGCGGGCGGGCGGTGGACCAGGCGCTGCGCGCCTGCGGGGCGGAGCTGGAGCAGACCATCGTGATCTACGACGAGCTCGACCTGCCGCTGGGGGCGGTGCGCCTGCGGGAGGGCGGCGGCGCCGGCGGACACAACGGGCTGAAGTCGATCATCGCGGAGACGGCGGGGGACTTCGTGCGGGTTCGGATCGGCATCGGGAGGCCCCTGGACGGGGGCGAGCCGACGCGCGACCCGGACCTCGTGGCCGACTACGTGCTTGCAAACCCGGTCGGGGAGGAGCGGGCGACGCTGGAGGAGACGACGCGGCATGCGGCGGACGCCGTCGAGGCGATCGTGGCGGAAGGGGTCGATCGGGCGAGCTCGCGCTTCAACCGGCGGGGCCCGGGCGACGGGCCTGACGCGTAACGGGTAGCCGTGTAGATTCGCTCCCGGCCCGCCGCCTGGACGGCGGGATCGTTGTTCACACGGAGAGAGAAGATGGCTGGACGGCTCGAAGGCAAGGTTGCGATCGTGACGGGCGCGGGGCGCGGAATCGGGCGTGGCGAGGCGCTGCTGCTCGCGGAGGAGGGGGCGAAGGTCGTGGTGAACGACCTCGGCGGCTCGGAGGCGGGCGAGGGGGCGGACGCGCGTCCGGCGGACGAGGTGGTGGCGGAGATCGTGGCGGCGGGCGGCGAGGCCGTCCCGAACTACGACTCGGTGGCGACGATGGAGGGGGGCGAGCGCATCGTGCAGACGGCGCTCGACAGCTTCGGCCGGCTCGACATCCTCATCAACAACGCCGGCATCCTGCGCGACCGCATGGTCTTCAACATGACCGAGGCGGAGTGGGACTCGGTGATCGACGTCCACCTGAAGGGGCACTTCACCACGACCAAGCACGCGAGCCTGGTCTTCCGGCAGCAGCGGTCGGGGCGCATCGTGAACACGTCGTCCGAATCGGGGCTGGGGAACATGGGTCAGGCGAACTACGCCGCGGCGAAGGAAGGGATCGTGGGGCTGACGCGGACCTGCGCGCTCGACCTGGGGCGGTACGGCGTTACGGTGAACGCCATCCGTCCGCGGGCAGGGACGCGGCTGACCCTCTCTCCGGAGCTGCGGGAAGCAATGCAACGCGCCCGCGCCTCGCGCCAGGGCGGGGACGGCGACGCCGGCGAAACGGGCGCGGAGCAGGCCGTGTCGCAGCTCGACACGCTCGCGCCCGAGATGGTCGCACCCCTCGTGGTCTACCTGTGCACCGATTCGGCGGCGAACGTGAACGGCCGCGACTTCGTGGTCGGCGGCGACGAAGTGTCGCTCATGACCATGCCCACCAAGGAAGCGACGATTCACCGCGAGGGCGGCTGGGACCTGGCCTCGCTCGAGCGGGTGTTCCCGCGGGTGATCGGGGCGAACCTGACAAACCCGGCCCCGGCGCAGCCGCCGAACACAAGCAACTAGCAAGCCTCCGGCCGGGGGCGAGCCGCGGCGCGCTGCCGTAGGCTCGAGGCATGGCCCCGGAGCGGATCGTCTCGCTGGTTCCGAGCCTGACCGAGCTCGTGTGGTGGCTGGGCTGCGGGGACGCGTTGCGCGGCCGCACGCGCTTCTGCGAGGAACCTGCGGGGGAGATCGAGGTCGTGCCGACGGTCGGCGGGACGAAGAACCCCGACATCGAGGCGATCGCCGCCATCGCCCCCGACCTCGTGATCACCAACCGCGAAGAGAACCGGCGCGAGGACGTCGAGGCGCTGCAGGCGGCGGGGCTGAACGTGCTGCTCACCGACCCGAACAGCGTGGGCGAAGCGCTCGACATGATCGGGGAGCTGGGGGAGGCGCTGGGGCGGGAGGCGGCGGCGGAAGGACTGGTGGCGGAGGTGCGGGCGGCGGTCGGGGAGGGGGGCGGAAAGCGTCCGACGGGGCTCTTCGTGCCGATCTGGCGGAATCCCCTGATGGGGCTCGCGGGCGACACGTACGGGAACTCCGTGCTGGAGGCGGCGGGCGCGAGGAACGTGCTCGCGGAGCGCACGCGGTATCCCGAGGTAACGCTGGACGAGGTGGCGGCGCTCAGGCCGGAGGCGATCCTGCTGCCGGACGAGCCGTACCGGTTCAATGAGGGACACGTCCCCGGGTTCTCGGAGGTCGCGCCGACGGCGGTCGTCGATGGGAAGCTGCTGTGGTGGTACGGCCCGAGGATGCCCGAGGCCATCCGCGAACTGCGGCGAATCGTGCGGGAGCTGGCGGCCTAGCGGTCGCTAGCGACCCTGGAAGTTGGGCTCGCGCTTCTCGAGGAAGGCGAGGCGCCCTTCCTTCACATCCTCGGTCTGCTGCATGAAGCCCTGGTAGAAGTTCTCGAGCTCGGTCTGTTCCTCGATGTTCCGATGGAGGCTCTCGCGCACCAGCTTCTTCGAGACTTCGACGGCGACGGAGGGGCCGCGAGCGATCTCGCGGGCGAGAGCGCCGGCGCGTTCCATGAGCTCGTCGTGCGGAGCGACCTCGCTGACGAGGCCGATCTCCTTCGCCTCCTCGGCGCCGACCATGCGGCCCGTGTACATCATGCGGAGGGCGTGCTCCATGCCGACGCGGCGGGGCAGGAGCCAGCTGGCGCCGGAGTCAGGGACGATGGCGCGCTTCACGAAAATGGCGCTGAAACGGGCATCGGTGGAGGCAATGCGGATGTCGGCGGCGAGGGCAAAGGAGAAGCCGGCGCCGACGCAGACGCCGTTGACGGCGCAGACGCTGGGCTTGTTGGAGTTGTAGAGGTAGGCGGGCCAGAGCATCGTGCTGCGCGTAATGCCCGCTCGTCCGGGGAAGGGCCGTTCGGCGCGGGTACCACCGCGGGCGGTGAGGTCGGTGCCGGAGCTGAAGCCGCGGCCTGCGCCCGTGATCAGGATGCAGCGCACGTTGTCATCGTCGTTGGCGCTGGTGATGGCTTGCTCGACTTCGGCCAGGGTATCGAGGCTGATCGCGTTCAGTTTCTCGGGCCTGTTGAGGGTGAGGTGGGCGACCCCGTCGTCATCGACTTCCCAGAGGATGTCCTCGAATTGCATGGTCGGCCTCCGCGCAGCGAATGGCGCTAGCGTACGGGAGCACGAGCGTGGGGACTATGGCAGGACAGTCACGCGCAATCGCATCTGCGGGTGGTAGTCGCAGGTGACGACGTGTTCGCCGGGGGTGGAGAAGCTCCAGACGAAGATGTCGCCGGCTTCCATGTCCGGGGAACGCGCCGACTTGTCGAAGACGAGGTTATGAACGGCGGTCTCCCCGTTCCAGAAGTAGATGCGCTCGCCCACCTGCACCTGGAGCTCCTTCGGGGAGAAAGTGAGCCGGTCCTGGGACACGAAGGGGGCGTCCGGGGGGACGTCCTTCGGGGCGGGGACGCCGGGATCGGCGCAGGCCACGAGGGCGAGGGCGGCGGCAAGCGCGAGGAGGCTCCGAAGCACGGGAACGATTGTGACGCAGGCGGACGCTGCGGGCAGATCAGGAGAGGCGCACCCTGGCGGGTGCGCCTCTCGCCGATTCGTGATACCCGGGTGGGCTAGAGGAGATCGAAGCGATCGAGGTTCATCACCGTGTCCCACACGGCCACGAATTCGTCCACGAAGTCCTCTTCCGCGTCGTTGGAGGCGTAGACCTCCGCCAGGGCGCGGAGCTCGGAGTTCGAGCCGAACACGAGGTCAACCCTCGAACCGGTCCACTTGACCTCACCGGTCTCGCGGTCGCGTCCCTCGAACACGTTCCCGGAGCCTGAAGCCGGCTGCCACTCGGTGCTCATGTCCAGCAGGTTGACGAAGAAGTCGTTCGACAGCGTTCCCGGCCGGTCGGTGAGGACACCGTGCGGCGACCCCCCGGCATTCGCGCCAAGGGCGCGCATGCCGCCGAGGAGCACCGTCATCTCGGGGGCCGTCAGGGTGAGCAGGCTCGCCTGCTCCACCAGCAACTCCTCGGCGGGCTCGGAGACTCCCGCCTGGACGTAGTTCCGGAACCCGTCGGAGGTAGGCTCAAGGACAGCAAACGACTCTGCGTCGGTCCACTCTTCGGTCGCGTCGGTGCGGCCGGGGATGAAGGGAACCTCGATGTCGTGTCCGGCGTCCCGGGCCGCCTGCTCGACGCCCGCGCAGCCGGCCAGAACGATGAGGTCGGCGAGCGAGATCCTCGTGCCGCCGCTCTGCGACTGGTTGAACTCGGCGCGGACTTGCTCCAGCGCCTCCAGCGCACTTGCCAGTTCGGCCGGGTCGTTTACTTCCCAGTCCCTTTGCGGGGCAAGCCGCACGCGGGCGCCGTTGGCGCCGCCGCGCTTGTCGGTGCCACGGAACGTGGCAGCCGCTGCCCAGGCGGTCGAGACGAGCTGGGAAACGGACAGGCCCGAGGCCAGGACACTGGCCTTGAGGTCGGCGATCTCCTGCGCGCCGACGAGGTCATGGTCGACCTCGGGAACGGGGTCTTGCCACAGCAGCGCCTCGTCGGGCACCAGCGGCCCCAGGTAGCGGCTGCGGGGACCCAGGTCGCGGTGGATCAGCTTGAACCACGCCCTGGCGAAGGCATCCTCGAAGTCGCCGGGGTTCTCAAGGAAGCGCCTGGCGATTGGCGCGTAGTCCGGATCCATCCTCAGCGAGAGGTCCGTCGTCAGCATCATCGGGGGGTGCTTCACCTCGGGGTCGTGGGCGTCTGGCACGGTGGCCACCGAAGCGGCGTCCGCGGGCGCGTACTGCGACTTCCCGCCCGGGCCCGTGATCAGCTCCCACTCGTGGTTGTGCAGGTTCTCGAAGAAGTTGTTGTCCCACTGGACAGGGTTGTTGGTCCAGGCGCCTTCGAGGGCGCTGGTTATCGAGTCGTTGGCCTTACCGCTGCCGAGGGGGTTGGTCCAGCCGAATCCCTGCTCCTCGAGGCTTGCTCCCTCCGGTTCGGGACCGACCTCGTCGTCGGGAGCGGCGCCGTGGGCCTTGCCGAAGGTGTGCCCGCCGGCGATGAGAGCAACGGTCTCCTCATCGTTCATCGCCATTCGCTTGAACGTCTGGCGGATGTACCGCGCCGCCGCGAGCGGGTCGGGATTGGCGTTGGGCCCTTCGGGGTTCACATAGATGAGGCCCATGTGGTCGGCGCCGTAGGGGCCCTCGATGTCTCCATCGCCGTCGTGACGCTCGTCTGCGAGCCACTCGCCCTCGGCACCCCAGTCGGTCTCGTCGGCTTCCCAGACATCCGGGCGACCGAAAGCGAAGCCGAAGGTCTTGAAGCCCATCGACTCCAGGGCGCAGTTGCCGGCGAAGATGAGCAGGTCGGCCCAGGAGAGGCTCCGACCGTACTTCTGCTTGACCGGCCAAAGTATGCGGCGAGCCTTGTCCAGATTGGCGTTGTCGGGCCAGCTGTTGAGGGGGGCAAAACGCTGGTGGCCCGAGCCTCCACCTCCGCGTCCGTCGCTGATGCGGTAGGTGCCAGCGGCGTGCCACGTCATCCGGATGAAGAGCGGCCCGTAGTGACCGTAGTCGGCGGGCCACCAGTCCTGGGAGGTCGTCATGACCTCTTCGATGTCTTGCTTGAGCGCCTCGACATCGAGGGTCGCGACTGCCTCGGCGTAGTCAAAGTCCTCGGCCATGGGGTCGGACAGGGGGGAGTTCTGGCGGAGAGCCTTCAGGTTCAGCTGATCGGGCCACCAGTACTGGTTCGAAGTCATGTTCGCCTCGCTGTGAAATCTCTTGGTATGGCGCAGCTTGCGCTGGCTCAGCCTGTGGGAGCCTTCGCAGGCCTGCCGCATTGTAGCCCTCGATCGTCAATCCTGTGAAAGCGCCCGTGAAAGCGGCAGGCGTCTCGATATACTATTGGTCAAGCGCGAGGGCACATGAGCAATTTAGACCTCTCTGGCACGGTACAGACACCATCGGAAGACGGTATGGGAAGCATCCCGCTGCAGACGTGCCCGCGCTGCCTCGGGCCGCTGTCGGCCATCAAGGGATCGCGTCTGGCGGTCTGCCGGCGCTGCGGCTACAAGGACGACTGCTGCTAGGGGGCCTGGTGAGGGCGGGGGCGTCAGGCGTTGCTGACGCCGGTCACGCGGAACTGGATGACACCGGAGGGCACCGAGACGCTGACCTCGTCGCCGGGGCGGCGGCCGAGCAGCTCCTTCCCGACGGGGGACTCGACCGAGATCCTGCGGTCGGAGGCGTTGGCCTCGCGGGCGCTGACGAGCTTGTACTCGATGTCGCGTTCGTTATCGAGGCGCGTGACCTGCACGGTCGAGCCGATGGTGGAGCGATCGCCAGCGGATTTGCCCTCGTCGACGGCAACGGCGCGGCGAAGCGTGGCGTTGATCTCGCGGCGGCGGGTCTCGTTGAAGGCGAGCGCTTCGCGGGCAGCCTCCAGGGGCGCGTTCTCGCGGAAGTCCTTGTCCTCGCGAGCGAGAGAGATGGCCTTCACGAGGTCGGGAACGTCGCCTTCGAGCTTGTCGAGCTCGTGCTGGAGGTTGGTGATGCCCTCAGCCGTCATCTCGATGGGCGCTTCGTTAACGGCGTGGGCAACGGTGGCGCGACCAGCGGAGCGTCGCAGGCGGATGTGCACGCCGTAGTTCTTCTCGACGTAGCTCCGCTTCTTCAGGTACTGGAACCAGGCCTTGAGGGCGGCCACGCGCTGGGGCGCGGCAGGGTCCGACAGCTGGATCTGCGACTCGGCGTAGGACTCGACGCGGGCGCCCGTGAGGGCGGCGACGGCAGTCTCATGGCCGGCGTGTTCAACGTAGCGGCGGACGAATGGAGAAGCGTTGTTGTGGGCTTCCGGCGCGAGCGTTCCGAGGTATTCCTCAAGCGCCTCGCCCAGCGTTATCGAGGCACTGGCCCCCGGCTGATTACTCATGGGAGGATCGTACCATGCACTTGCGCAATGAACCGGCGCATTCCCACCCAAATCCGGCGTTCTCGAGATGCTAGCGTGGGAATCCCTGCCCGAACTCTTCCCGGACCTGGCCGAGCCCGAGCGCTGGCTGCCCCTACTGCGTCGCCACGCGCAGTTGCTGGCGGAGTCGCCCGTCCAAACGACGACCGTGAAGGGCGAGGAGACAGTCGCTCGGCACTATGCGGAGTCGCTCGAGGCGTACCGGCTGTCGGGGTCCCCGGAAGCAGGGGTAGCGGTGGACGTGGGGAGCGGGGGCGGCTTTCCCGGGCTCGTGATCGCGGCGGTCGCGCCCGGGGTGGAGGTCCACCTGGTGGAGGCGCGGGGGAAGCGGGCGAACCTCCTGGGGGAGATGGCGGAAGCGCTCGGGCTGGGGAACGTGAAGGTGCAGGGTGAACGGGCGGAGGAAGCGGGGCGAGGGGCGCTGCGGGAGCGAGCGGACCTCGTGATCGCGCGGGCAGTCGCGCCCTTGCCGGTCTTGCTGGAGTACACGGCACCCCTGGCGGCGACGGGCGGAACGATCGCCGCGGTGAAGGGATCGAGGGGGGAAGCAGAGCTCGCGGAGGCAGGGGCCGCCCTGACGACGCTGAACTGCGAGCACACAGGCACGGAGCAGATGCGAAGCGAAATCTCGGGCCGGATGCGCGTGCTGTTCTTCCGGAAGGTGGGGGCAATAGCGACGCGATACCCGAGAAGGCCTGGTATGCCCGAGAAGCGCCCGCTCACGGCGTCCTGAGCAGCAGGGATGCCTGTGCTAGAGTGCGAAGCTGTCCAGTGGGAATATTTCCCCGGATCGATCCTTCGCGTTCGCTTCGCAGAGGGGCTTTCGCGAGCGAAGGGGTAGAGGCGCCTGAGGTTCCTAAACTTTCTCTCCAGCGCCCTGCAGCGGGCCGCAGACCGGGTCACCGGGATTGATACGCGACCCGGCAAGGTCGTGCTGGAGCGGCTCGTGCGGATGGTGTTCCTCGACACGGGGGTCTTCGAGGAAGTGCGGGACGACGAGCGGGAGCTGGGTTCGGCGCTGATCGTGGCGAGCGGGGCCTGCCTGCTCGCGGGCCTTGGCGCCTGGCTCCACTGGGAAGGCGCCAGCTACACGCCCCCCAACGCCTTCATCAACTCGTTCCTGCTGGGGTCGCTATTCCTGGCGGCGATGTACGGGGCGGCGGCGCTCCTGATCTACGTGCTGATGGTGCAGTTCTTCCGCGTGCAGGTGGACCTGCTGGCGATCGTGCGAACCATGGGCTATGCGGCGGCGCCACTGGCGCTCTCGATGGGGATGTTCCTGCCGGTGCTCTATCCGGTGTTCGCCCTGATGCCGCTGGCCCTCTTGCTGGTGGCGATGATCTACGCGGTGCAGGCGGCGACGGGGGCGGAGCCACTACAGGTGGTGGTGTCGTGCCTGATCGGCTTCGGTTTCATGGTGCTGGTACTGGGGGTGGTGGCAATCTCGTCTTCGGGGCCGGACGCGCCGATCGGGGCGGGGCAGTTCGGGTTGTACTACGAGTTCTGACGCACCGGCACCGGCGAACGGGAGGCGGGGCTCTGCTAGGCTGAGTCGGATGGTCTACCTCGACCACGCCGCCACGACACCGCTGCGCCCCGAGGCGCGCGAAGCGATGCTGCCCTTCCTGGGCGAGCGGTTCGGCAACCCGAGCGGCCACTATGAGGCGGGGCGGATCGCGCAACAGGCGGTGGATGACGCACGGGATTCCGTTGCCAACTGCCTGAACGCGCGAAACTCGGAAGTGCTCTTCACGAGCGGGGGCACGGAGGCGATCAATACGGCCATGGTCGGTATCGCTTATGCGATGCGGCGGGCGGGCGCTGGCTCACACGTGGTCACGACCGCGATCGAGCACCACGCGGGATTACATGCGGCCCAGTTCCTTGAGGAGATCGGGTTCGAGGTGACGACGCTCGGGTGCGACGGGTTCGGACACGTCAGCCCGGCGGAGTTCGAGCGGGCGCTTCGCCCGGACACGGTGCTGGCGAGCGTGATGCTGGCGAACAACGAGGTAGGGACGATCGAGCCGATCGCGGAGCTGGCGGGCATCCTGCGGGAGTACGCGGTCCGACAGCGCCACCGGGTGATGCTGCACACCGACGCCGTGCAGGCGGCGGGCTGGACACCCCTGGACGTGCAGACGCTGGGGGCCGATGCGCTCAGCCTGTCGTCGCACAAGTTCGGGGGGCCGAAGGGGAGCGGGGTGCTGTTCCTGCGGCGGGCCACGCCGTTCCACGCCCTCCTGCTGGGCGGCGGCCAGGAGATGCAGAAGCGCGCCGGCACCGAGAACGTGGCCGGCATCGTGGGGACGGCGACGGCGCTGGAGCTCGCGAGCACGGATGTCGCGGAGCGGTCAGCCCGCGTGCGGGCGCTGCGGGAACGGCTGCGCGAAGGCGTGCTGGAGGCGGTTCCCGACGCGGAAACCAACGGCTGCCAGGAGAACTGCCTGCCAAATAACCTGAACATCTCGTTCGACGGCATCGAGGGGGACGACCTGGTGGCGCGCCTGGACGCGCGCGGAATCGCCGCGAGCACCGGCAGCGCCTGCTCGAACGCGATGTGGGAGCCCTCGCACGTGCTGCTGGCGATGGGCGTACCCATCCGGCGGGCGGCGGGAAGCGTGCGTTTCAGCCTGGGAGAGGGCACGACGCTGTCGAACATCGACACCGTCCTGGAGACGCTTCCGGGGGAGGTGGAGCGGGCGCGGCTTTCGGCGGTGGCTGCGCGCTGACCGCTACGAACGATCGCCGCGCAGGGCCTGCTCGGCGGCATCGACGGCGGCGGCGGCATCGGCCTCGTACCGGGCGCGCTCGATGGCCGCGCAGTGACGACAACTGTCCTCCCCACCGACGAGGCGGAAGAGCAAGTGCAGGTTGTGGCGGCCGCAGGGAGGGGGCTCGCGGCGGCGCAGGCGACCCCGAGGGCGGGAGGCTGCTTCCTCGGGATCGACGGACGAGGAACGGACATCGGTGACAGTAGCGTCGACGATGCGGTTGCGCTCCGCCATACGCATCGCAATCCAGGTGCGCAGGACCAGTCCTATCAGGGCCACCAGGCCGGGCAGCAACAGGAGGAGCAGGAACCTCACGGGACGATCGTACCGGCTGGCGACGGCCGTTGCTACGAGATGATGGGCTCGGGTTCAGGAACGACGGAAAGGCCACCACGGGCGGCGGCGAGGTCCTGAAGGCTGCCGAAGATGGTGACGATGTCGCCGAGGCGCAGCTCGGTCCCCCCGTTGGGGATGACGGAGTCGCGGCCCCGGGTCACGAGCACGACGAGGGTGCCGCGCAGCTCCGGGATGGCCTGGATCTCACGCTGAGCCGCGGCGGAGGTGACGACGACGCGGGCCACGGTGACATCCTCCGCGACCTGGGCGAGCACGTCCTGGAACATGGGACCGGCGACCATGCGGGCGAGCTCGGACGCAACCGCCTCGGACTGGCTCACCGGCACGACACCGAGCTTCTGGAAGGCTTCTAGGTTGGCGACGTCGTTGACGCGAACGAAGACGGACTCGCAGTTGAACCTGGAGCGGGCGAGCTGAGCCGCGAGGAGGCTGCGGGCATCGTCGGGAGTCGCGAGGATGAGCGCCTTCGCCTCGTTGAGGCGGACCTTCTCCAGGACAGCGGTGTCGGAGATGTCGCCGATGAGGACCTCGAGACCCTCCTCGCGCGCCCGCATGACCGCATCCTCCTCCGTCTCGACGACGAGGACGGGCTCGCCAGAGCCCGCGATCAGGGTCGCGACACGCCGCCCGACCTCGCCTGCGCCGGCGACGACGGTGGTCATTGGCTGGACCCGGAGGAGCCGCGCGAGGGTTCCCGCATAGGCGGATTGTATTCCGATGGTGAGAAGGATGACGATGAAGACCATGGCGACAAGGCGGGAGGCATCGCTTCCGGCCAGGGAGCTCGCCTCGACGGCGACGACCCCGGCAAGGGAGGCGGCAACCACGCCACGGGGGGCGACCGCCGAAAGGAAGGCCTGCTCGCGCCAGTTGAGGCCCGAGCGGATGCTGGCAAGCACGATGAGGAGCGGACGTCCGACCAGGGCGAGGATGGCGACAACGATCAACCCCTCGGGCCAGAGGCCGGTGAGGTCGTCGATGCTGATGCCGGCGGCGAGGAGGACGTAGACGCTAGCGATGAGCCAGACGGTGACCGATTCCTGCAGGTCGTCGACGCGCTCGCGCTGGGGGAGGCGAATGTTCCCGATGGCGATGGCCATCAGGACCATCGCCACCAGCCCGGACTCGTGAGCGAGCGACTCCGCTACGGCGAAGGCGGCCACGGCGGCGCCGATGACGAACAGGGCCATCTCGCGGCCGCCGAGCCGCTTCACGGTGCGCGACAGGAGCCAGACGAGGAACGCGCCTCCCGCACCCACCGCCAACCCGATGAGCAGGCGCTCGATCACCCACCAGGTGGGGCCGGCGACGTGGAGCGTCTCGGCGAGGACGATCTCGAGGAGGAACAGCGTGAGGAGGGCGCCGAATGGGTCGATGATGACGCCCTCGCTGGCAAGAATGTCGCGCAGGCGATCGTCGACGCGGATGGAGCGCAGGAGCGGCGTAAGCACGCTTGGTCCGGTGACGCTCACGAGGGCGCCGAAGAGGAAGGCCATGCGCCAGTCGAAGTCGAGGAAGACCCAGGCGGCGAAAGCGCCCACGGTGGGGGTCACGAGGAGCCCGAGCACGATGATGTTGCGGACGACGGGCGCGAGGGTGCGGAGGGAGGCAAGGCGCAGCGCCGTGCCTCCCTCGAAGACGATGAGGGCAACGGCGAGGACGACGACGATGCGGATGAGGTCCTCGAGCTCGTGCGAGCGGACGATGTTCAGGCCGTCGCGGCCGAGCAGGAAGCCCGCGGCGAGCAGGAAGAGGGGCAAGGGGATGGGGAAGCGGCGGGAGATGATCTGACCGAGCGCGGCGGCTCCGGCAATGGCGGCGGCCGCCCTGAGGGCGACATCAATCTCCACGAGTGCGGAGTGTACGCGAGGAAGAGTTACGGACGGTTGCGGAAGGCGATCCAGGCCGTGGGGACGAGGACGGCCGTCGCCCAGAGGTAGCCGCCCACGACATCGCTGGTCCAGTGAACGCCGAGCCACACATTGGCGAGCCCACCGAGCGTCAGGAAGGCCACGGCGACTCCCGTGAATGCGGCCCGCGCTCTTGCGGTGAAGGGGATGGCAAAGGCGGCGACAGCAAGGAAGCCATACAGGTAGGTCGGGCTCATGGTGTGGCCGGAGGGGAAGCTGGGGCTGGTGAACCCGGCGCGCAGTTCGACCAGGTCGGGCGAGGGCCGGGGCCGGTCAACGATCTCCTTCACGCCGAACTGCAGCAGGACCATCACGGCCAGTCCGGCAGCAAGGGCGAGGGCGGGCCGGCGGCGTCCCGCAAGCCAGGCAGCTACCGCAAGGACGGCGCCGACCGTGACCACGAACTCGGTTCCGCTGAGGAAGCGGAGGATGTCGGCGAAAGGCTCGCCGGGGAAGGGCCAGTCCTGGACCGTGCGGCTGGCGGAGAGGTCGCCGGGGAGGCGATTGTTGAGAGCGGCGAAGGTGGCGAGGGCCACGGAGGCGGCCAGCACCACGCACCAGAGCGCCGCAACACCGGGATGGGCACGGAGTGCCCGCGGGACCGCTCTAGCTGATGGCACTCAGACTGGCGAACCGCTGGCGGTGGTGGGTGTCGACCTGCTCACGGATGCGGGAGATGAGGCCGTCGAGCTGCTCGGCGAGCTGGCCGAGGCGGTCGGCGGCGGACTCCAGCTCAAGCAACCGCTGCTTGCCCTCTTCATCCACCTGCAGCCAGGGGGCAACGGTGTTGACGAAGCGGTGTGGCTCGCGGGGCAGGCTCAGGTCGCGGGCCCACTGGTCGGAGAGGGCGAGGGCGAGGCGGAGGTAGACGGGGAAGGTGGCGCGGGCGGTCTCGAAAGCGGCCTTGAGCTGCGCGTCGGCGGGGTCGTAGGCGTCGTCGAGGAACTCAATCTCGCCGTAGGGGTAGGGGCGCGGTTCGAGCATGCGCACGAGGCGGAAGCGGTCGCGGCCACGGGTGTCAAGCTGGAAGCGTCCGCCCGGGAGCTCGCGGTGCTCCTCGATAACGGCGGTCGTGCCGACGTCGTAGGGGACGGCCGAGCCGCCGACCTCGCGGCCGTGCTTGATGAGAACAACCCCGAAGACGCCGCCGCTCTCAAGGAGCTCGCGCGTCATGGTCTTGTAGCGCTCCTCGAAGATCTGAAGGGGCAGCTCGTGCCCGGGGAAGAGCACCGCGCGCAGCGGGAACAGCGGGATCTCAAGGCTCGCCACGGGGGCAGTGTACCGGGCAGGGGCAGGGCTGGGGAGCGCGGCGCCGGGGCCTAGATCGGCGCCTTGACCTCGACTCGCGACACGACGGCGGCGGCTGCGGGGAGGGGCTCGTCGGTGAGGATGTCGTCGAGGTCGCGGCTGAGCCCTTCGGAGTCGTCGAGGCCGTAGCCGTGGATGTAGACGTTCGGCACGAGGTAGGCCCACCAGTCGGGCAGGCGCGACAGCCTCGGGTCGATGTCGGCCTTCACGCAGAGGGTGGTGCGCATGCCCGGGATGGCTTCGAGGATCTGGAACGTCCGGCCCGTGTCGAAGAGCGTGTCGACGACGAGGTTGAAGTCCCGCAGGACATGGTCGGGGATGGGATCGGGGCCCTTCGGACGAACGTGGGTGATCCGGCAGGGCCGCCCGTGCTCCCCTTCGAGCAGGGCGGCGAGGTCGGCCGAGAAGCGACGCGCAGCCATATCGACGCAGACGATGGGGATCTCGCCTTCGGGGAAGCCCTGGGCGACCTGGGCAGCGAGCGCACTGACGCCCTCCTGTATCTGCTCGCGCGTCAGGAGGAGCGTCGCGGCCACTAGTCGATACCGGCGAGCTGCTTCGCGTAGTTGAGCGTGCGGCGACCGTCGTAGGCACGGGCGATCATGAGCTTCTCCGCTTCGAGCGAACCCTCGGCGTGGATGGCCAGAACGGCATGGTAGCCGCCGAAGTCGCCGGTGGTGAGGTCGCTGACCATGTTCATGGCGCGCATCCGCGCCTCGCCGTCGACGCCCTCGCGGCCACCGAGGTAGTGGCGGAGGAGGTCGCCGGTATCGGCGCTCTCGAAGTCCTCGAGGCCGGGAGCGGTCACCAGCGAACCGCCGGAAATGTCCTGCACGTGCTGCAGGGCTTCGTGGTAGTGGTGGGCGAAGTGGTACTTGGCGATGTTCGTGGTCATCGCGTCGGGGGCGTAGATGCCCTCCTCGTCGGGGGCGCCGCGGGCGGCGGCCATCTCGATGAGGGCGCGGACGGTCTCGGCGTAGCTGACGAGCCACACGAGCTTCTCGCGGATGTGGCCGGCGCGAGTGATGCCGTTCATGTCGGCCATGAGCTGACCGGCGCCGACGAGGGCGTCGACGAGGGGGAGCTTGTAGGAGACCGCTGTGAAGCGGTGGTACTCGACGAAGCCGAGGGCGAGGGGGGCGGCGAACTCGTGCTCGCCGGCGAGGAAGACGCGCTCGTTGGGCACGAACACGTCGTCGAAGATGGTGGTCGTCTCCATCATCTTGCGGTCGGCGCTGAGGGGGTTCTCGAAGCTGTTCTTGGACCAGCCGCCGTAGGGGCTGGCGACGAGCTTGAGGCCGGGCGTGTCGGGCGGCACGGCGAAGGCGACGGCGTAGTCGGCGTCGGCCTCGGACATGGCGCGGGTGGGGAGAACGATCACCTCGTTGACGTTGGTCGTGCAGCTGGTGTGGGTCTTGGCGCCGCGCACGACGATGCCGTCCGGGCGGCGGTCGACGATGCGCAGGTAGTAGTCGGGATGGGGCTGGCCACCGGGGCCGGCGGAGCGGTCGCCCTTCACGTCGGTCTGGGCGACGGACATAGTCAGGTCGTTGTCGCGGCAGTGTCGGTAGAACTCGTCGACGCGGGCGCGGTAGGAGGTCTCACGGGCCTGGTCGACGGCGCGGGTGATGCGCATCAGGCCGAAGAGGGCGTCGCTACCGATCTCCTTTACGAGGGGCACGAGCGTCTTGCCGCGGGCGGTGGAGGCCTCGATGAGCTGTGAGCGCTTGAGCAGGTCGTCATTGCTCCTGGGAACCTTGAAATAGCGGGCGTAGGGCTCGTCCTCGTCATCGATGATGGTGAGGTCCTTGAACTCGGGCTCCTCGGCCATCTCGTAGTCGACGCAGGCGTGCTTCGCGGCCTTGGAGATGACGGGGTGGGTGGTCACGTCTTCGACGCGCTCGCCGCGGTAGTAGACGGTGCGACCGTCCTTGAGCGATTCGAGGTATTCGGCCGGCGTGCGCAGTCCCATGGCGTTGTCTCCGTGCGTGGTCAGATTGGCGGGCTCAGGCCCGCGGTTGTCGGTGCGAGCGGCAATGATACGCGGGGGCGGAGGTAGGGGATGGAGGATGGGTAGAATCGCCCCATGAGCGAGGGCGACGCGCGGTCGTACGTGCTGGAAGCGGCTGAGGCCGGCGACTCCGTCTTGTCTGACGACCCTGTGGGCCACATCGAAGAGAAGATTCGCAGGGCTACGGTCGTGCTGCAGGCCATGGGGATCGAGCAGCCTGCTCCCCGCCCGCTCTGGATAGCGCAAGCCTGGCCAAGCGTCATGCCCCCGAGCCTGGGAGCTGAGCTGCTGGTGAACGCAGGAACGTGCACCATCACCCTCACCACGCGCGACCTTGAGAGTCCGGAGAGCTTCGTCGCCGCGTTCGCCGAGCGATGCGGAATCGACGTGCACCTCGACGAGCTGACCGGGGACGAGCCCGCAGCCGAAGCCTGGCAACGAGTGGCCATGGCGCTGCGCTGGCTCGCCATCGTGGGGAAGGACTCGCGGCTGCTCAGCAGGAGTGCGAAGGGGTCGTGAGCCCCTCGAAGGGCTAGGCGAGCACGCCCTCGACGAGGAGGGTGGCGACTTCGTCGTCGCTGAGCTCGAGGATGCGGCGGCAGACCTCGTCGGTGTGCTGGCCGAACAGCGGGGCGGGGGCGGCATGGAAGCCGGGTGTCTCGCTCAGGCGGGCGCAGGGGCCGTCGTAGGCGCTGCGGCCCGTCTCGGGGTGGTCGAGGTACTGGTAGTAGGCGCGATCGCGGACGTGGGGGTCCTTGTCGAGGATGTCCTGGGCGTTCTGGACGACACCGGCGGGGACGCCCCGGGCCTGGAGGTCGGCCATGACGTCCTCGGCGCGGCGGTCGGCGGTCCAGAGGCTGACCAGGGTTTCGAGGGCGTCCTCGTTCGCCTTGCGCGCGTCGTGGGTGGCGAACCGGGGGTCGCTGGCGGACCCGGGCTGGCCGAAAGCGTCGCAGATGGCGGCCCACTGCTCATCGCTGTGGCAGGCGATGGCGATCCAGCGGTCCTCGGAGCCCTCGGAGGTAGGGTCGTCGACGCAACGGAAGACGCCGTGGGGGGCGGCGACGGGGTTGCGGTTGCCCGTGCGGGTCTGGACGACGCCGTTGGCGGTGTAGTCGAGGATGGCGGGGGCGAGGGCGTTCACGACGGACTCGATCTGGGGCATCTCGACGAGCTGGCCTTCGCCGGTGATGTCTCGATGGCGGAGGGCGGCGAGCAGGGCGAAGGCGAGGTGGCCGGGGTTCACGACGTAGTCGGGATAGTTCGTGCCGATGCCGATAGGCCGATGGTGGGGGAAGCCGGAGAGCTCGCTGATGCCGGTGATGGGCGTCAGGACCGCGCCGAAACCGAGGAAGTCGCGGTGGGGGCCGACCATGCCCTGCATGGGCGCGAAGCCGGCGACGATGCGCGGATTGGCGGCGGAGACGTGCTCGTAGAGGAGGTTCCACTTCTCCAGGACGCGCGGGGTAAAGTTGGTCATGAAGATGTCGGAGCGCTCGATGAGGCGGTAGGCGATCTCCTGGCCGCGCTCGGTGTTGAGGTCGAGGAGGAAGCTGAGCTTGCCGGCGTTGAAATTGTTGAAGTAGCCGGAGGCGTTGTAGGTGTCCGTCATCTTCGAGCCGTCCTCGTTGAGGGCGGCGGGCTCGACGACGCGGAGGGAGTCGATGCGGGCCTCCGACTCGACGCGGACGACCTCGGCGCCGAAGGAGGCGAGGGTCTGGCCGGCGATGGGGCCGGCGCCGAACCAGGAGAAGTCGGCGACGCGTACGCCCTCAAGGGGTCGGCTGGGGCGGGCCGGGGAGGTGACGGGGCGGGCGGGGGTCGCGTTCCAGGCGGCGTCGTCGTGCTCGCCGAGCGCGGGCGGGGAGGACACGGTGGCGGGGGAGGCGGAGAGGCGGTAGGGCGGGCCGGGGAACTCGACCTCGCGCGAATCGACGGCGACGGGCTGGTACCAGTCGCGATCGCGCAGCTGGCGGTTCTCGACGAGGTCGCGGGGCGTCGAGACGAGGCCGACGAGGAGGCGGCGTCGCTGGCCCTCCTCGTACGCCTCGAGGGCAGTCATGGTGGCGAGGAAGCGGGCGAACACCTCGTTGATGTGGGCGAGCTGCCCGGCGGCCCCGGCGGCGGATTCGGGATCGGACAGGACCTGGGCGAGGAAGCGCAGGTTCATGCCGTGGACGAGCTCGGTGTAGGCCTCGTCGTGGAGGTCGTGCTCGAACCCAACCTCGTCCATCCAGGCGACCACTTCGGGGAAGTCGGCGCCGCCAGGGGCGGTGATGTAGGCCATGACGTAGCCGACCTTCGTCTCGTACACGCCGACGCCCGGGATGGGCATGCGGAGGAGGCCGAGGGGTCCGGTGCGCACGCGGTTGGTGCGCTGGAAGTCCCACATCATCATCGCCGTCTCCATGGGAAGGGAGAGGGCTTCCTGCACGGAGACGTCGACGTGCTGGCCCTGGCCGGTGCGCTCGGCGTGATGGAGCGCGACGAGGCCGCCCTGGGCGGCCTGGATGCTGGCGCAGATGTTGCTCTGGTTGCCGTAGATGAGGTTGGGCGGATCCTCGGGCTGGCCAGCGAGCGTCATCACACCGCCCATCGCCTGGCCGACGATGTCGTCGTAGGCGAAGTTCGCGTGCGGCCCGGTCTGGCCGAAGCCGGTGATCGACACGTAGACGAGGTCGGGGCGCTCGCCACGGAGGTCGTCGTACCCGAGACCGACGGTGGCAAGGGAACCGGGCAGGTGGTCCTCGAGGATGATGTCGGCGCCCAGGGCGAGCTCGCGGGCGCGGGCGAGGTGGGCCTCGTCGTAGAGGTCGAGCGCGAGGGAGCGCTTCGAGGTGTTCTGGGCCCAGAAGGCGATGCTGGCGTCAGGTCCGGCGTCGCCGTCAAGGAAGGGCGGAGCGTGGCGCTGGGATTCGCCATTGGGGGGCTCGACCTTGATGACGTCGGCGCCGAGGTCGGCGAAGAGCTTGCCGCAATAGGCGCCGATCTCGTCGGTGAATTCGAGGACGCGGACGTTCGCGAGCGGGCCGTCGGACATGGCTATGCCTCCACGCGGGCGGTAACGGTGGCGGGGAGGCGGTCGCTCAGGATCTCGACCGTCTCGCCGATGATCTCCTCCATGATGACGGAGGCGGGGCGCACCTCATTGAGCATGCCTGCGATCTGACCGGCGGCGTTCATGAGCAGGTCCTCGCGTCCGGCCTGGCGGAGGGAGTGGGCGACGTCGCGGATGACGATGCCCTGGATGCCCATGGGGAGGGCGCGGATGCCGCTGTCTTCCCAGGCGTCGATGAGGGGATTGCGGATGTTGCGCATGGTCTTGCCGCTGTAGAGGCGGGTGATCTTCGTGTCCTCCTCGGTGGCGGCGAGGATGCGCTTGAGCTGGGCGGGGGGCTGGTTGGCCTCCTCAGAGACGAGGAAGGCGGTGCCGACCCAGACGCCCGCGGCGCCGGCGGCGAGCATGGCGGCCATGCCCCGGCCGCTGGCGATGCCACCGGCGGCGATGACGGGCACGGGGTCGATGGCCTCGATGGCCTGGGTGACGAGGGGGAGCGTGCCGATACGTCCCGTGTGGCCGCCCGCCTCGGTGCCCTGCGTGACGACGGCATCGACCCCGGCATGGGCGACGCGTTCCGCGTTCTTCACGTTGCCGACGAGGGAGAGGACCACAGTGCCGTTCGCATGGAGGCGGTCGAGCCAGGGGGCTGGGCTCCCGAGCCCGGCGGCGAAGACGGGCACCTTCTCCTCGATGACCACCTCCATCTGCGCGTCGGACATCCCGCCGCCGCGGCCCTGGAGGGTGGGGCGGGTCTCGGTCTCGACGGGCGGGGCCTCGAGCCAGGGCACGTCGAGTTCGGCAAGGATGGCCTTGAGCCCGTCGCGGACCTCAGCGGGGACGAGGTCGCGGGGGTTGGCGGGGGGAGGCTTCTTCGCCGCCTCGCCCATGTAGTTGGCGGGGAGGAGGAGGTCGACGCCGAAGGGCTTGTCGGTCAGGCCGCGGATCTTGTTGATCTCCTCGCGCAGGCGCTCGGGGCCGTAACCGCTGCCGCCGAGAACGCCGAGTCCGCCCCCGTTCGAGACGGCGGCGGCGAGCTCGGCGGTGGCGACCGGTCCGACGATGCCACCGGCAACGGGACCCATGCCGGCGAGGATGAAGGGATACTCGATTCCGAGCAGGTCGCAGAGGGCGGTGCGGAGGACGGGACGGGCCATCGGGCGCTCCAGCGGGAGAGTGCGGGCAGTATAGCCGGGCAGGGGCTGCGGGCCCGCGCCGGGAGGCGGCACCTATAATCGCGGGGTGGCTGGCAACGGCGCGAAGCCGCGCCTCGTGATCCTCGATTCGCACGGCATTCTCTACCGCGCGTTCTTCGCGCTGGGCTCCGTGCCCAACCCGATGATGAGCAGCAAGGGCGAGCTGACGTTCGCGACCTACGGATACGCCGAGTCGCTGCTGCGGGTGTTCGACCAGCTTTCGCCGACGCACATCTGCGCCGCCTGGGACGCGAAGGGCAAGACCTTCCGGCACGAGGCGCGCGAGGACTACAAGGCCACGCGCCGGGAGACACCGGAGGACCTGTTGCCACAGATGGCGCGCGTACGCGAGATGCTCGATGCGTTCGCCATCCCCGTGTACGAGGCGCCGGGCTTCGAGGCGGACGACGTAGCGGGGACGATCGCGACCAAGACGGCCGCCGAGGGTATCGACACCTGGATCGTCACGCTCGACACGGACCTCGTGCAGCTCATCCGGCCCAACCTCAACCTCTTCATGTTCCGCCCCTACCAGCGCGACACCGTGGTCTACGACACGAAGGCGGCGAGCGAGCGCTGGGGGTTCAGCCCGCCGTTCATGACGGACTTCAAGGCGCTGCGGGGCGACACGAGCGACAACATCCCCGGCATCAAGGGGGTGGGCGACAAGACGGCGGCGAATCTGATCCGCCAGTTCGGACCGGTCGAGGAGATTTTCGCGCGCATCGACGAAATTTCGTCGAAGTCAGTACGCGGCAAGCTGGAGGGGAAGCGGGAGGAGGCGCTGGAGAGCAAGGAGCTGGTCACGATTCGCACCGACGTGGAATGCGGCTTCAACTTCAACGCCTGCGAGGCGACGGACTACGACCGCGAGAAGGTGGTCGGGTTCTTCCGGGAGCTGGAGTTCCGCAGCCTCATCGACCGGCTGCCGGAGGCCGCGGGTGACGGAGAAGACGAGCCCGCCGCCGAGGAGGCGGAGCCGGGCGAGTACGCCAATGTCACCGACGAAGCCCAGCTTCGCGAACTGGCGGCCACCCTGCGCGACTCCGGCGGCTTCGCCCTGGGGGCGCTCTCGACGACCGGGGACACGGCCCATCCGCTGCTGCTGGGCCTGTCGTTCGCGACAGAGCTGGGGCGGGCGTGGTACGTCCCCATCGGGCATGCGCCACGGCTCGACAGCCCGAGCGAGCAGCTCTCGATCGAGGTCGTCCGGGAGGTGCTCGGGGCGCTACTGGCGGACGAGTCCCTGCCGAAGACGGCCTACGGCGCGAAATACCTGCTCCACCAGTTCGCGCGGGCGGGGATGCCGCTGCGGGGGGTCACGCACGAGGCGAGCCTGATGGCGTTCCTGCTGGGGGAGACCTCGCAGGCGCTCGAGAACCTCGTGAACGAACGCCTCGGGGTGGAGCTGCGACCGTTGAAGGCGCTGACGGGGACGGGGCGGAAGGCGACACCGCTGGCGCAGGTCGACCCGGAGGCGGCGGGGGAGCTCGCCTGCCAGCAGGTCGACCTGCTCTTGCAGGTGCTGCCGGGACTGGAGGCGCAGCTCCGGGAGCGCGGTCAATGGGAGTTGTACGAGGAGATGGAGCTGCCGCTGATGCCCGTGCTGGCGGAGATGGAGACCGTGGGCGTCGGCATCGACACCGGCGTGTTGCGGGACATCTCGGACTCGCTCATCGGCGACATCGAGGCGGCGGAGCGGGAGGTCCACGGCCACGTCGGGCACGAGTTCAACATCGGCAGCCCGCAGCAGTTGAGCGACATCCTCTTCCGGGAGCTGGGGCTGCCGCCCACGCGACGGACGAAGCAGGGGTACAGCACCGATCAGCGAGCCCTGGAGGGATTGCGGGAGTCGCACCCGATCATCGACAAGATCTTCGAGTACCGGCAGCTCACCAAGCTGAAGTCGACCTACCTCGACGCGCTGCCGGGGGCGGTGTCGCCGGAGGACGGGCGCATCCACACGGACTTCCAGCAGACGGTGGCGGCCACGGGGCGGCTGAGCAGCACGAACCCGAACCTGCAGAACATCCCGGTGCGCACGGAGATGGGACGCGACATCCGGCGCGCGTTCGTGCCGGAGGGGTACGACGACGCGGTCTACGTGGCGGCGGACTACTCGCAGATCGAGCTGCGGGTGCTGGCGCACATCACCGAGGACACGGGGCTCATCGACGCCTTCCTGGCCGACGCCGACATCCACCAGGCGACGGCGGCGAGCGTCTACGGGGTGGAGGCGGACGAGGTGACGCGACAGATGCGGGACACGGCGAAGATGGTCAACTTCGGCATCGCCTACGGGATGGGGTCGTTCGGGTTGAGCGACCGCACCGGGATGACGCGCGAAGAGGCGGAGGCGTTCATCGACGGCTACTACGCCAACTTCCCGGGGATCAAGGCGTGGCAGGAGCACGTCCTCGCGACGACGAAGCAGCAGGGGTACGCGGAGACGCTGTTCGGGCGGCGTCGCTACCTGCCCGCCATCCACAGCACGAACTTCCAGGTGCGGAGCGCGGGCGAGCGAGAGGCGATCAACATGCCCATCCAGGGGACGGCGGCGGACATCATCAAGGTGGCGATGATCCGGATCGCGGAGGCGGCCCGGGAGCGGGAACTGCGCAGCCGCATGATCCTGCAGGTCCACGACGAGCTGATCTTCGAGGGCCCGGAAGACGAGGCGGATGAGGTGGGGGCGCTGCTGGCGGAGGTTATGCCGGCGAGCATGGAGCTGAAGGTGCCGCTCAAGGTGGACCTGAAGCGCGGCCGGACCTGGGCGGAGCTGTAGGAAATTGTCCCAAGGAGGAGCGTTTGACTTCTATTGCTTCAACGTGGGTGCCGAATCGGCTCAACGTGTTCATCAGCTTTGTAAGTAGTTCTGGTCACTTTGCAGGGGAATTCAGGGACGCACTCGATGAATTCGGTGTATCCACCTTTCTAGCCCATGTGGACATCGAGGAGAACAGCGAGTGGGAGGACCAAATCAGGCACGCCCTCCAGACGTGCAATTTGCTTGTCGCCTTGCTGACGCCGGGCTATAGGGAAAGCCCATGGACCGACCAAGAAATCGGTTGGGCCCTGGGCCGCCAGGTGCCAGTGGTCGCGATCAGGAGGGGTATCGACCCATACGGATTCATTGGCAGGTACCAGGCGATCAGAGGAAGCGACCTCACGGCCGAGGAACTTGCCACCAAGGTCTTCGATGTCCTCTGGAGGGACCGAGAGCATCACCCCTTGGTTGAGCAAAGCGTTGCCTACGCCCTCGCCGAATCCCACTCCTTTGCTCAGACCAGGCTGCTCTATCGCTACATCCGGGAAGTCAACCTCTGGAGCAGCGACATGATTGATGTGGTGCAAGATAGCCTGGAGAGGAACCGCAACGTTTACGACGCTTGGTATGGCAGCCGGGACGTGTCGCGATTACTGGAAGACCTACTAGACGACAAGCGATCTGCTCCACCTTCCCCTAGAGAGATCGATGACCTCCCCTTCGAATAGCCACCATCCCTAGCCGCCGCCTATCGCGGGGACGATGGTGACCTCGTCGTTGGGGGCGATGGGCTCGGTGAGGCCGTAGCGGAAGGCGTGGCCGTTGAGGGCGACGGAGAGTTCGGGGCGAACGCGGCCGCCCTCTACAGCGCGCTCGTAAAAGCCGGGACAGCGGACGTCGATGGCGCGCAGTACCTCGCCGAGCGTGGCGCCCGCGACCTCGAGGGTCGCGGCGCCGGCGCAGAGCGAGCGCAGCGGCGACGGTATGAGAACCGTCGCCACTGGACTACTGCAGGTTGTGGAGCTCCTCCACCACGCGACGCGGGGAGATTGGCAGCTCCGTGAAGCGATGCCCGGTGGCATCGTGGACGGCGTTGGCGATGGCCGCCAGCGGCGGCACGATCGGCACCTCGCCCACCCCACGGACGCCGAAGGGGTGTCCGGGGTTGGGGACCTCGACGATGATCGTGTCGATCATCGGGAGGTCGAGGCTGGTGGGCATGCGGTAGTCGAGGAAGGAGGCGTTTTCCATGCGCCCGTCCTCGCCGTAGTAGTACTCCTCGTTGAGCGCCCAGCCGATGCCCTGGACGACGCCGCCCTGCATCTGGCCCTCGACGTAGGCGGGGTGCACGGCCGTGCCGACGTCCTGGGCGATCGTGTAGCGGAGGATGTCGACCTTGCCGGTGTCGGGGTCGACCTCGACATCGACGACGTGGACGCCAAACGCGGCGCCGGGGCTGCGGGCAACGACGCTGCCGCGCCCCTGGAGCGGGCCCCCGGTCTCCATCTGCTTCCCCGCCAGCTCGCCGAAGGTCATCGTCTTCTCGCTGTCGGAGGTGTGCCGGAGTGCGCCGTCGACGTACTCCACGTCCTCGGCCTCACATTCCCAGAGCTGGGCCGCGCGGGCGACCATCTGCTGCTGGATGTCGAGGCCAGCCTCGTACACGGCCTGGCCGCTGGCGTAGGCGGTGCGCGAGCCGCCGGTCACGTCGTTGTGACCGACGGAGTCGGTGTCGACGACGGTGGGGCGGACGCTGTCGTACTCGATTCCGAGCGTCTCGGCGAGCTGCATGGCGAGGGAGGCGCGGGTACCGCCGATGTCGGTCGAGCCCTCGATGAGGTTGACCGTGCCGTCCGGGTTGACGGAGGCGACGACGGAGGACTGCATGCCGGCGTTGAACCAGAAGCCGCCGGCGACGCCGCGACCACGGTTCGGCCCCTCGATCGGGGACTGGTAGTGGTCGGATGCCTGGGCGGCCTGGACCGTCTCCTCCTGCCCGATGCGGGGGTGGGCGACGCCGGTGATCATGCGGGTGCCCTCGCGGGCGCTGTTGCTCAGGCGGAACTGGAGCGGGTCCGCTCCGGTCTCGCGGGCGAGCTCGTCGATGAGCTGCTCGACGCAGAAGGAGGCGTTGGGCGCGCCCGGCGCGCGGTAGGCCGCCACCTTCGGCTTGTTCACGACGACGTCGTAGGCGTCGACCTTGAAGTTCTCCACCTCGTAGGGGGAGAGCATGCACATGGCGCCGGCCATGACGGGCGAGCCGGGGAAGGCGCCTGCCTCGAAGGCGAGGCTGACCTCGGCGGCCGTGATCTTGCCGTCCTTGACGGCGATCTTGCCCTTCATATGGCCGCCGCTGGTGGGGCCGGTGGCCTGGAAGACGTCGGTGCGGTCCATCGTGAGCTGGACAGGGCGGCCGCACTTGCGGGAGAGCAGCGCCGCGACGGGCTCCAAGTAGACGCCGATCTTCCCGCCGAAGCCGCCGCCGATCTCCATGGGGATGACGCGGATGCGGGAGACGGGCAACTGGAGCAGCTCGGCGAGCGCGCCGCGGACGGCGAACGCCCCCTGCGTGCTCGTCCAGACGGTCAGGGTGCCGTCGGAGTTCCAGTTGGCGGTGCCGTTGTGGGGCTCGATGTAGCCCTGGTGGACCATCTTCGTATCGAACTCGCGCTCGACGACGGTGTCGGCCTCGGCGAAGGCAGCCTCGACATCGCCGCCCTCGAAGCGGTTGTGGGCGGCGACGTTGCTGGTGCCCTCGGACTCCTCGCCGGTCGGGGTCTTCGTGTGGCGGCTCTCATCGAGCAGGGGGGCGTCGTCGCGCATCGCGTCCTGCACGTTGAGGACGGGCGGCAGCACCTCGTACTCGACCTTGATGGCCTCGATGGCGGTGAGCGCGTCGTGCACGTTGGTCGCGGCGACGCCGGCGATGGCGTGGCCACGGTAGAGCGCCTTGTCGGCGGCGAGCACGTTCTTGCTCATGTCGGAGGCCGTGGAGGCGCCTTCGCCCATGTCGAGCACCTTGTCGGCGACGACGGGCAGGTCGCTGTGGGTCACCACCGCGAGGACGCCGGGCATGGCCTCGGCCGCGCTCGTATCGATGGAGAGGATGCGCGCGTGCGCGTGGGGACTGCGCAGGACGGCGCCCTGGACGAGGTCGGGAAGGTGGATGTCGGCGCCGTAGAGCGCCTTGCCCGTGACCTTCTCGACGCCATCGGGGCGGATGGGACGGGTGCCGATGACTTTGTAGTCGGGCTTCTCGGTGGTTGTCATGCGGAGACCTCCTCCATCTCGGACGCCTTGAGGACGGCGCGGACGATCTTGTCGTAGCCGGTGCAGCGGCAGAGGTTGCCGGCCAGCCAGTGGCGGACGCGGCCCTCGTCGGCATCCGGCTCGTTATCGAGCAGGGCCTTGGCGGCGACGATGAACCCGGGGGTGCAGACGCCGCACTGGAGCGCCGCCTCTTCGAGGAAGCACTGCTGGAGCGGGTGCAGGGTGTCGCCATCAGCGACGCCCTCGATGGTGACGACTTCCGCGCCCTCGGCTTCGACGCCGAGGACGCAGCAGGAGTTCACGACACGGCCGTCCATGAGGACGCTGCAGGCACCGCAGTTGCCGTTGTTGCAGCCTTCCTTGGTGCCGGTCAGGCCGAGCTCGTCGCGGAGGACTTCGAGCAAGCTCTGGCGGGGCTCGCAGAGGAAGTCGATCTCCTCCCCATTAAGGGTGGTCTGGATGTGGGTGCGACGGGGCATGGGCTAGGCCTCCCGGGCTCGTTCGAGCGCCCGGTCGAGGGCGCGGTAGGTGAGGACACGCGTGAGGTGCACGCGCTGGGCGATGGAGCCGCGCATGTCCGTGATGGGGGTGGCCGCCTCGGCGGCGATGTCGGCGGCGCGGGCGAAGCTGTCCTCCGTCGGCGTCTCGCCGACGAGGGCGTCACCAGCAGCCGCGACGTAGAGGGGTACCGGCGCCACGGCGCCGACGGAGATGCGAGCCCCCTCGATGCGCTCCCCGTTGGCATCGAGGTCGATGCGGGCGCCGACGTTGACGACGGCGATATCCATCTCGTTGCGGGGGATGAAGCGGTGGAAGAAGGAGCCCGAATTGGCGGGCTGCGGGGGGATGTTGATCTTGATGATCAGCTCCCCGGGACCGAGGACGTTCTGGCCGGGGCCGGTGAAGAAGTCCTCGAGGGCCAGTTCCCGAGTGCCCTCGGCGGAGCCGAGGGTGAGGGTGGCGCCAAGCGCGATGAGGGCGGGGACGGTGTCGGCGGCGGGGCCGCTGTTGCCGATGTTGCCGCCGAAGCAGGCCCGGCTCTGGATCTGGATGCCGCCGACGAGCGTCGCGCAATCGATGACGCAGGGCAGGCGGCGGACGATCTCGTCGTCCTCGTAGATCTCGGCGAACGGAACGGAGGCTCCGATCTCGAGGCCGCCGTCGTCGGTCCAGGCGTAGCTGGTGAGCTCGGGGATGTGCTTGACGTCGATGAGCTGGTCGACCTGTATCCGGCCTTCGCGGAGCTGGACGATGATGTCGGTACCGCCAGCGAGGAAGGCCGAGGTCTTGCCGTTCTGGAGGGCGGCGTACGCCTCGCCGAGCGAGGAGGGCGCCAGGTAGTCGATCTCCTTCATGAACAATCCTTCGGAAGACTGGGCGGCCGGAAGCCGCCCGCACGGCGGACGATCATAAGGGTGAAGCCCCATGTTGTCTGCGAACGGCCCGACGGGACGGCGGTCAGGAGGAGGCCCGCGCCTCGTTCCAGGCGCGGAGGGCGGCGGGCTGGTTCGTGATGATGCCGTCGACCCCGGAGCCGGCGAGGCGGGTCCAGTCCGCGGGGGCGTCGGCAGTCCAGGCCCAGAGCTGCAGGCCATGGTCACGGGCGGCATCGGCGGCGTGTGGCCCGACGACCGCGTGGAAGAGGGAGATGGCGCCGACTCCGTGTTCGTTCGCGCGGGCGCAAAGCGCCTTCAGTCCGGCACCCCCCATCGGCGCGACGATGAAGGCCGCTTCGATCTCGGGGGCGAGGGTGCGGGCGCGTTCCACGAGGTCGTGGTCAAAGGAGTGGATGGCGGTCCAGGACTCGGCGCCGTGGCGGTGTATGACATCGAGGGTGGCATCGAGGAGGGCAGGGCCCTCCTCGGGATGGTCGGGCGCTACCTTCAGCTCGCACATGACGTCGATGCGGCCATCGACGAGGTCGAGCACCTCGTCGAGCGAGGGCACGGGCTCACCCTCGCCGGCATCGGCGCCGGCGAGGTCCGAGAGGGGCACGTCCGCGACGGGGCCGGAGAGGTCCGTGGTGCGGTCGAGGGTGTGGTCGTGGAGGAGGACGGGGACGCCGTCGGCGCAGAGGTGGAGGTCGATCTCCATAGCGGCGGCGCTCGCGAGGGAGGCGCGTACACCCGCGAGGGTGTTGGCGGGAGCCTCGCCGGCGGCAGCGGCGTGGGCGATGACGATGGGTGCGCTCATGGCGCCAGCGAGGATAACGCGCGCCCGTGCGAGACTGTGTGGATGCCCCAGGGGTGCCTGTTCTGCGCCATCGTTGCGGGGAAGGAGCCCGCCAGCGTCGTCTGGAAGGATTCCCTCGCGATGGCGTTCATGGACCTGCGCCAGCCCAACCCGGGCCACGTTCTCGTGGTCCCTAAGGCGCACATCGCCGACATCCTGGAGCTCGACGACCGCACGGGCGCTGCCCTGATCGCGGGGACGACTCGGGTAGCGAGGGGCGTTGCGCGCGCGTTCGCCCCCGATGGCCTCAACGTCTGGCAGTCGACGGGCGAAGCGGCGGGCCAGGAAGTGTTTCACCTGCACCTGCACGTGATGCCGCGCCAGGCCGGTGACACGCTCTTCCGCCCCTACACGGAGCTCCCCCCGCCCACGCCGCGGGCCAGGCTGGACGCGCTCGCCGAAGAGCTTCGCGGGCAGTTGACGGAGGGAGCGTGACCGCGGAGGCCGCCCCGGAGACGGGCCCCCGCAATCCGTTCGCCAGCCGGGACTACCGGGCGTGGCTGACGGCCACCGTGGTCACGGCGCTCGGCGTCGGCGTCCAGATTGCGGTCGTGCCGCTCTTCATCGGCCAGCGAGTCGAGCCGGACGACCGGGCTGCAGCCATCGCCGGGGCGCTCATCATCCAGACGCTGCCGGGAGTCTTCCTCACGTTGCTCGGCGGTGTGGTGGCGGATCGGATCGAGCCGCGCCTGCTGCTCTTCCGGGCTACGGCGGTGGCGGCGACGGTCGCCGCCGTGTACGTGGTGCTCACCGCAGCCGACGTGACGATCGTCTGGCCGGTCTTCGCGCTTTCAGCGGTGGTGGGCGCCGTGGCGGCGTTCGAGCAGCCAGCACGGCAGGGCGTGCTGCCGCAGATGGTCACGCGCCCGCAACTTCAGAACGGAGTGATCATCGGGAACATGGGGTTCCTCGCGGCGGGCCAGTTCGGGGGGCCGGCGCTGGGAGGCCTGGTGGGGGGCCTGTCCGGCCTGACGACCGCCTTCGCGCTGCAGACGGCATTGCTGGCGCTGGGGGCGGTGCTCTTCCTTGCCATCGGACGGTACGAGCCGCGGGCCGTCGAGCGGCGCGACGTGCGCGCCGATCTCGGGGAGGGACTGCGTTACGTGCGGCGCTCGCGAAACATCCTCGGCCTGCTGGCGCTGGCGGCCATGCCGGGCATCTTCTACGCGGGTCCGCTGCAGGTGAACATGCTTCTCATCGTGGAAGACGTGCTGGAGCTGCCCCCGAGCTGGCTGGGCATCCTCTTCGGGGCGTTCGGGGCGGGGATGTTCGTGAGCTCGTTGCTGATGACGCTGCGCCCACTTCCGCGACGGGGCTTACTGCTGGCGCTCTCGCCGGTCCTGGGAGGGCCGGTGCTGGCCCTTTTCGGGCTTAGCGAGACGGTCTGGCTCTCGGTCTTGCTGCTGGTGGCCATTGGGCCGTTTGCCGCCGTCTTCATGAACCTCAGCCTCGCCCTCCTGCAGGAGCAGACCGAACAGGCCGTGATGGGGCGGGTGATGGGGGTTTACTCGCTGATGTTCGTGATCTCGTCACCCATCGGGTTCGGCCAGACGGCGCTGGTCTCAAGCCTGTTTGGACCGCAGGTCAGCACGGTAGCGAGCGCCCTCGCCGGCGCCCTCATAGGCATCGCCCTGCTGATCTGGCTTCCCGTGCGGAAGCTGCGCTGACGATGCCAGAAGGCCCCGAAGGCGAAACGGAAGTCCTTGAGGGCGTTGAGCCCGATGAGCCGGCTGCGGGAAGCCGCAACCCCTTCGCGAGCCGCGACTTCCGGGCGTGGCTGACGGCATCCGTGGTGATGGCGCTCGGGGTTGGCATCCAGATCGTGGCGGTGCCGCTCTTCATTCGCGATCGTGTTGAACCGGATGAGCGCGCCGCAGCCATCGCCGGCGCGCTCATGATCCAGGAACTTCCGGGCGTGTTCCTGACCCTGTTCGGTGGCGTGCTCGCTGATCGAATGGAGGCGCGCCTGATCCTCGTCCGGGCGACGGCAGTGGCGGCAGTGGTCGCTGCGGTCTACCTGGTACTTGCCGCCGCATCGGTGACGATCCTGTGGCCGGTGTTCCTTCTCTCGGCCGTAATCGGTGCGGTGGGGGCGTTTGAGAATCCTGCGCGCATGGGAGTGCTTCCGCAGCTCGTCACGCGGCCCCAGCTGCAGAACGCCGTGATCATCGGGAATGTGGGGTTTCTCGCGGCCTCGGACTTTGTCGGCCCGGCGCTGGGCGGACTGGTCGCGGGCATCGCCGGCCTGACCGCAGCCTTCTCACTTGAGACGGGTTTGCTGGCCGCAGGCGCGTTGCTATTCCTCATGCTGCGGAAATACCGCCCGGAAACGCCGGCGGAGCAAGGGAGCATTCGCAGCGACCTCACCGAAGGGCTTCGGTACGTCGTTCGCTCGCGAGCCATCCTCGGTCTGCTCATCCTGTCGGCGATGCTCGGAATCTTCTTCGGCGGCCCCATCACGGTGACGATGCTGCTCATCGTGGAGGATGTGCTGAAGCTGGGAGACCACTGGGTCGGCATCCTCTTCGCCGCATTCGGGGCGGGCATGATCGTCAGTTCGGCCGTGATGACGTTGCGGCCCCTCCCACGGAGAGGCCTGCTGGTGGCGCTCTCCCCGGTGCTGGCGGCGCCGCCCCTTGTGCTCTTCGGGTTGAGCGAAGTGCCGTGGTTGACGGTGGTGGCGCTGCTGGCCATCGGACCGCCCGCCGCGATCTTCATGAACCTGAGCCTCGCGCTCTTGCAGGAGAACACACCGCAGGCGGTGATGGGCCGCGTGATGGGCGTCTACTCGCTCATGTTCGCGGCCTCGATGCCCATCGGTATCGCACAGACCGGGCTGCTCGCGACCCTCTGGGGACCACAGGTAGCTATCGTCGCCAGCTCAATCGCGGGCGGCGTCGCGGGTCTCCTGCTCCTGGTCTGGTCTCCTATCCGGAAGCTGAGCTGAGGTTCGGCCCGGCTACAGCTGGATGATGGAGCGACCCGAGATGTGGCCGGCGGCGAGGGCGTCCGTGGCCTCGTTGATCTGGTCGAGCTCGTAGCTGGCGGTCACGAGCGCGTCGAGGTCGAGGTCGCCCTCCTTGTACCAGCGGATGAACATCGGGAAGTCACGGTCGGGGCGGCAGGAGCCGCCGATGCTGCCGATGTACTTCTTCTCGTTGATGAGGAGGTCGCGCGCGTCGATCTCGACGTTCGTCTGGGGGACGCCGACGAGGACGGCCATGCCGCCGGTGCGCACGCCCATCACGCCGGGGCGGGCGGCGGGCAGGATCTGCTCCATCGTCTGCTTGACGCCGATGCAGTCGAAGGCGTAGTCGACGCCCGCCAGGGGCCGACCCATGAAGTCGAACTCGGTATCGCTCGTGGTGAGGGCGCGCACCTGCTCGACGGCGTCGCCGTCGGAGGCGTTGACGCCGATGGTGGCGCCGAACTGCCTGGCGAACTCCAGCTTCTCCTCGTTCAGGTCGACGGCGATGATGGGGTCGGCGCCGACGACGGCAGCAGCGACGATCGCGGAGAGGCCCACGCCGCCGACACCGAAGACGGCGACACTCTCGCCCTGCTTCACGCCGGCGGTGTGGTAGGCCGCGCCAGAACCGGTCATGACGGCGCAGCCGATGATGGCGGTAACGTCGGTGCGGACGTCCTCGGGCATGGAGACGATGTACTGCTCGTCGGCGATGGTGTGGTCGGCCCAGGTGAAGACGCCTTGGGAGATGGCGGTAGAGCCGTCCTCGAGCTCGAGGGAGATGGGGTCGGGGCGGCGGCCAAGGTCGGGGCTGCGCGGCACCCAGGTGACCATGACGCGGTCGCCTTCCTTGACGTGCGTCACCTCGCTGCCGGCGGCGACGACGGTGCCGGTCGACTCGTGGCCGAGGAGCTGGGGAGCGGGCCGGGGGCCGTGCATCTGGTGGAGCTGCGAGTGGCAGATGCCGCTGGCGAACTGCTTGACGACGACCTGGTGGGGTCCGGGGTCGGGAAGGGCAATCTCGTCGATCCGGAGGGGGCCGGGCTCGGAAGGGCAAACGACTACACGTGCATCGGTAGGCATGGGCTGAGCTCCTTCTGCAGTAGTGGCGGCGAATCTTACCCGTCCGCCTCGATGAATTCGCCCCACTGCTCGATAGGAGCGGGGCGGGAGCGTGGAGGACTCTTCCCGTATCATCCGGCGGGCTACGACCACAAGGGGTGATCAGATGGCAGAGATCGACGGCGCGACCGTAATCGCTCGCAGCCTCAAGCAGCAGGGCGTCGACTACATGTTCGGCGTCGTGGGATTCCCGGTAGCGGGTATTGCGGCAGCGGCCCAGCGCGAGGGCATCCAGTACTACGGCTTCCACAACGAGCAGGCGGCCAGCTACGCCGCGGGCGCGGTCGGCTACCTGACCGGGCGTCCCGGCGCATGCCTGACGGTGTGCGGGCCGGGAATGATCCACGGCATCGCGGGGCTCGCGAACGCGTGGTCGAACACGTGGCCGATGATCCTGATCGGGGGCGCGCCGGACTCGTACCAGGACGGGCAGGGCTCGTTCCAGGAGGCGCCCCAGGTGGAAGCGGCGCGGCCGTTCTCGAAGCTGTCGCGCCGGGCGGAGAGCATCCAGCGCGTGCCCTACTACGTGGAGCAGGCGGTCCGTACGAGCATGTACGGCCGCCCCGGGGCCGTGTACCTCGACTTCGCCAACGACGTGATCTCGGGAAGGGTCGAGGAGACGGAGATCGAGTTCAAGGACCGCTGTCCGGACGCGCCCCGCACCTACGCCGAGCCGGGGTCGATCGACGCCGCGGTGGACGCGCTGAAGTCGGCCGAGCGCCCGCTCGTCATCGTCGGCAAGGGCATGGCCTACGCGCGCGCCGAGGACGAGGTGCGGGAGTTCATCGACAAGACGCAGCTTCCGTTCCTGGCCTCGCCGATGGGCAAGGGCGTGGTCCCCGACGACCACCCGCTCTCGGTGGCGCCGGCGCGCTCGTACGCGCTCCAGAACGCGGACCTCGTGTTCCTGATGGGGGCGCGGCTGAACTGGATCATGCACTTCGGCCTGCCGCCACGGTTCAACAAGGACGTGCGCGTGGTGCAGATGGACATCAGCGCAGAGGAGATCGGCACGAACGTGCCGACGGAAGTCGCGCTGGTGGGCGACGGCAAGGCGATCACGAACCAGCTGAACGTCTCGCTCGAGCAGAACCCCTGGACCTACCCGCAGGAGACAACCTGGTGGACAGGCCTCTCAGCGAAGGCCGAGGAGAACCGCCAGGCCGTGGCCGCAATGGAGGTGGACGACTCCGAGCCGATGGGCTACTACCGCGTGCTGCGGGCCGTGCGAGAAGCGATTCCCGACGACGCAATCATCGCGAGCGAGGGCGCGAGCACGATGGACATCGGCCGCACGGTGCTGCCGAACATCGTCCCGCGCTCGCGCCTCGATGCAGGCACCTTCGGCACGATGGGCGTGGGCGTGGCGCAGGCCATCGCCGCGGCCGCCGTGCACCCCGACCGCAAGGTCGTGGCCGTGGAGGGCGACGCGGGCTTCGGGTTCAGCGCGATGGAGGTCGAGGTGGCCTGCCGCTACAGCCTGCCGATCACGTTCATCGTGGTGAACAACAACGGCATCGGTGGCGGTCCCAGCGAGCTCGACCCGAACAACATCCCACCGGGCTCGTACATGCCGAACGCGCGCTACGAGAAGATCATCGAGGCGTTCGGGGGCAAGGGGTACTACGTCACGACCGTGGACGAGCTGGACTCGACCCTGCGCACGGCCGTCGACGACCCGACGCCGTCGATCGTGAACATCATGATCGACCCGAAGGCGCAGCGGAAGCCGCAGCCGTTCGGGTGGCTCACGCGCTAGGACGCATGGCGTTCAACCGCACAGAGGCCGCCAGCCTGTTGGTGCTGGCGGCCTCTGTTGTGTTCGGGGTGGCCTGTGGGTCAGACGAGACGGTCGAGGAGCGGTGGGCGAGCCTGGGCGTACCGGAACCGGAGACCGTGTTCCTGGGCGACTTCACAGACGACGAGAAAGCGGCGATCACGCGGGAGGTGAAGAGCGTCCAGGTGTCGTTCGCAGAACGCTTCGGCGTGGTGACATCGGAGTTCACGCTCTACATCTCGACCGAGTTCGAGTCGCTGAACGAGGCGTTTCAGGAATGGCTTGACCCCACATGGCGGCAGCGTGGTGTGGAGTTGCCCTCGTGGCTTAGTTGCAACGGGCTCGCCTGGAAGGCTGCGATCTTCATCTCAGTGGAGACCTGCGACGAGGACAGAAGGGCGCACGGCGGCCCCATCGCACACGAGTATTTCCACATTCTGCAGGACCACGTCGGGCTCGTTGCGGGGACGAACAGCGTCTGGCCGGCATGGCTCATCGAAGGCTCGGCGGTGTACGCGAGCGCGCGCTACGCGGAGGAGCAGGGGCGCAGGTCGCTGGCGTGGAGGCGAGAGGCATCGCGACTGGTGTGGTCGGGCCTGGGGCGACCGCTGCCGGGTCCGTACGACGCCGCCGTATCCAGCATGTTCACCGATCTGGCCTACCAGAACCTCGTCTATGAGGTGGGTTTCCTCGGGGTTGAGTGGCTCGTTGAGCGAAGGGGCGAGGAGGCGCTCATGGAGTTCTTCCGCCTGGGGGGCGGGCGGCAGGAGTTCCGGCAGGCGTTCGACGTGACGCCAGACGAGTTCGTCGAGGCGTTTGAGGAGCATCGGGGGAGGGTCGCGCCGCCGTTCAAGTGGCGGATCTCCGGGGTAGTGCGCGACCCGGACGGGCGGCCTGTCCCATACGTTGATCTGTACGTCGTGATAGAGGTGGAGGGCGAGAACATCCTGGCGCCGGGGGGCCGCACCAACGTGGCGGGAGAGTTCCGGGCGCATGGCCCGGAGGAACGCCACACGCTCGGGATCGTTTTGAAGTGCCCCGGCGGCAGCCGCACCTACTGGGCGTTTGCGGGTGAGTGGGGGGAGAAGGGCTTTGTCGCCGACGAGGACGGCCGGCACGAGCCGGATAGGCACCTGGCCGAGCCGATCACCGGAATGCACCGTCGCAACGTCGTCATCGAGCTTCCGGGGGCGAAGGCGGCGTTGCTGGAGCGATACTGCCAGAAACGGGAGTGAGGGGCCGCACAGCCGTGACCGGCGAGAAGCTGGCTGTTCGGCGCTCAACCGCGCAGAGGCCGCCAGCCTCGTAGTGCTGGCGGCCTCTGTCGCGTTCGGGGTCAGTTGCCAATGTGATAGGGGCCTTCCTGGCGTCGCCGCGATGCGTTGGTGCTAGGCTGCGACGATGCTGAGCCTTGGCCTGAGGCTCTTGGTACTCGGCGGGTTCCTGGCAGCGGCCACGCTCGCGGACGGCCCAGGAGCGGGTAGCAAGACGGTGGGGGCGGAGGAGACCTCTGCCGACACTGTGACGACCGAACTGCAACCAGGGTGGAACCTGGTGGGGTGGACGGAGGATGAGGCCGAGGTCTCGGCGATCTTCGAGGCGATACCGCAACTGGACGCGGTCTATACGTGGGACGCGTTCAGGCACCGGTTCTCCGGCGCCTTCCACGAGGACTTCGGACAGGCGAACGGTCTGACGGCGCTGACTCCCGGGATGGGCCTCTTCCTGTACCTGGGCGGGACGGAGACTGTGGAGTGGACACGGCCACTGAACCACAGGAGCGGGGCGACAACGCTCCGGCCCGGCTGGAACCTCGTCACCTGGGCCGGCCCCGACGGGATCGCCGCCGACGAGGCCCTTGAGGTGCTGGGGGACGTCGTGATCGAGACGCAGGGGATCGATGGCGACGCTCTCACGACGCTCCGCACCGGGAGCGCCTTCTGGTTGCGTGCGTCGTCGTCGAAAGAGTGGTGGCAGTTGGACACCCTGCCGGTCGCCATCTTTGGCTCCTCGGTGCCAAAGCACCGGCTGGGGCCGCTCACCAGGGAGGTCGAGAGCGTCCTCACCTACTTCGGACGACAGCTGGGGGTGGGGGTCTCGGATCTACGAGTCAACTTCGGCCATGACTGCGCCGCGTGCAGCGAGTACGTGAACAGGGCCATCTTTCTCAACAACGTCTGCCTCGACTCCCTCCCCTACGAGTACGTCCACGCGCTCCAGGACGAATTGCGGAGACGCAACGGACGCGAGAACAACGAGCCTGACTGGCTGGCCGTGGGAGCAGCAGCGTACTGGTCGGAGCAGTACGACGCGTGGCGCGCCTTCCAGAGCTACGAGACCAGGCTCCGCCACACGGTCATTCCGCTTGCAAGGGAGTCCTCCCTTCCCCTGGAGCGGTTCTTGAGCGAAGGCTCGGTCCGGACCCCGAGAACCCAGGCGCTGTCCCACCTGGCGGTCGACTGGCTCGTCAACCACGCGGGCGAAGAGGCGCTGTTCAATTTCTACGGACAAGAGCGGCCGTCCGAGTGGCCGTCGCGTTTCAGGGACGCGTTCGGCCTGTCGGTGAGTGACTTCTACGAGACGTTCGAGTCTTACCGAAGAGAGGCAGCTCCTCCGATCTATCGCATCAACGGGACGTTCGTTGACGCCTGGGCGAGGCCTCTCCCCGCGGTCGGGGTTGCGATCCACTCGCCCGATGGGAAGGTGGTGGCGCGGGCGGGAGGAGTGTCGGGGCCAACGACGTTTGACGTCGAGGTGCCGGAGGGCTCGTATCTGCTGTCGTTCCACGTCGGGACCTGCCACGCCGGCTGGTACGGGCGGCATGGACTCGTCGTGGACTCGCAGGAGAGGGCAGAGCCGGTCAAGAGCTCTCTTCGGGGAACCGACCTGAGAGCCCAGTTCACGAGATTGTGCTCGAGCATCCAGGGGGTCATCCGTGACACCGATGGCTCCAACGTCGCCGGAGTTGAGGCGGAGGCCTTCTCCACAACAAGTCACCGATCCGCAGCAAAGGCGCTGAGCGACGAAGCGGGCTCGTTCTCACTCGACGTGCGGGACGGCTCCTACCTGCTCTCCTTCTCGCGCGATGGGGAACCCCTGGGCTGGTTCGCGGGCTGGACAGTGGTTCCTCCAAGCCTGGCGGTGAAGCTGGTCCCCGAACGCGGGGACGCGACACCCCTCGTCGTCGACCGTGACGACCTCGGCGATGTGCTTCGGGCCATCGCGCTTGATGTCCTTCTGCCGGCGACCCGGATAGCGATCGACGGCACAATCTACGACTCGGCGGGAAACCCCGTTCATGGGGTCCAGGTTTCAGCACACTCCGTAGACGGGCAGGGCCTCGCCTTCGGGACGAGTGACAGCGATGGCACGTTCACCCTGGAGGCGCGCCAAGGCGCCTACGTTCTCGGCGTGCGAATCGAAACCTGCGAGCGCAGGTGGTACCACGACACCGAGGGGACGACGCCGTCGCTGGAGGAGGCGACCGTGATAGACCCGGCGGTCGACAGCACGACCGGCATCGAAATCCGCCTTCCGGAACCCCCGGCAGACGGAACCTGTTCCCGATAGCGGGACCGCCCCTTGTTCGGCCGGCAGCGCGTACGATTCCGCGCCGGAGGCTGGGCCATGGCTGATGTTGATGTTGGGTTGCCGGACTTCTCGGCGATGACGCCGGGGCAGGTGACGGGGGCGTGCGAGAGCGCGATCACGGCGTGCGATGCGGCGGTCGACGCGATCGTGGCGACGCCGGACGGGGAGCGCACGTTCGCGAACACGCTGGGGGCGCTGGAGGCGGCGACCGACGGGGTCTCGCAGGCGTCGGGGCAGTACGCCTTCATGGCGTACGTGGCCACAGACGCGGAGCTTCGGGAAGCGGGGCGGGCCGCCGAGGAGCGCATCGACAAGTACCTCATCGACCTGTCCTTCCGGGAGGATCTGTACGGGGCGATCAAGGCGTACGCGGCGAAGGACGACGAGCTCGGACCGGAGGAGCAGCGACTGCTCGACTTTGAGTTGCGCGACTACCGTCGCAACGGCTTCGAGTTGGCGGAGGCGGAGCGGGCGCGGGTGCGCGAGTTGAGCGACGAGCTCGTGTCGCTGGGGGTGGAGTTCCAGAAGAACATCAACGAGTGGGACGACGGCATCCTCATCACGCGGGAAGAGATGGCCGGGCTTCCCGACCCGTTCATCGACTCGCTTCGCACCAAGGAGGCGGACGGGGAGACGCGCTACCGGGTGTCGCTGGACTACCCGGAGTTCTTCCCCTTCATGGGAAAGGCGCGGTCGTCGGAGCTGCGGCGAGCGCTGTTCGCCAAGGAGCAGGTGAAGGGCGGAGACGCGAACGTGGCCGTGCTCGAGCAAGCGCTGAAGGCGCGTCGGGAGGCGGCGGACCTGCTCGGGTACGACTCGTGGGCCTCGTACGCGCACGAGGTGTGCATGTCGAAGGAGCGGGAACGGGTGGGGTCGTTCCTGGCGGACCTGCGCCAACGGCTGACGGTGAAGGCGGAGGCGGACGTGGCCCTGATGGCGGAGGTCAACGGCGGCCCGGTCAATATCTGGGACTGGCGCTACTGCCACGACCAGCTGCTGCAGACGCGCTTCTCGGTGGACGACTTCGAGGTGGCGCAGTACTTCCCGCTGGATGCCTGCCTCGACGGGCTGTTCGCGGTCTCCCAGAACCTGCTCGGCGTGCGTTTCGAGGCGCGCCCGGACGCGCCCGTGTGGCACGAGGACGTGCAGGCCTTCGACGTGTACGAGGCGGACGGCGACGAGGCGTTCGCGCGCTTCTACATGGACCTGTTCCCGCGTCCGAACACGTACGGCCACGCGGCGGCATTCACGCTGCGCGGTGGACGGCGGTTGCCGGACGGGTCGTACCAGAAGCCGGTGAGCGCGATCGTCGCGAACTTCACCAAGCCCTCGGCGGAGACGCCGTCGCTATTGCGCCACAGCGAGGTGGAGACACTGTTCCACGAGTTCGGACACATCCTCCACCAGACGCTGACGCGGGCGACGTACGCACGATTCAGCGGCACGCGGACGGAGCGCGACTTCGTGGAGGCGCCCTCGCAGATGCTGGAGCACTGGGTGTGGGACCGGGAGGTTCTGGCGAGCTTCACGCGTCACTATGAGACGGGCGAACCGCTGCCGGATTCGCTGCTGGACGCGATGCTGGCGGCGAAGACGCTGAGCTCGGGCGTGATGATGGTGCGGCAGCTCTACTTCGCGCACCTCGACCAGGCCTTCCACGCACCCGGATTCGAGGGGGACAGCACGGCTGCGACGCGGGAGCTGCACGAGATCACCACGTTTCCGTACACGCCCGAGACGCACTTCCAGTCGGGGTGGGGACACCTGTTCGGGTACGACGCGCGCTACTACGGCTACCTCTGGTCGCACGTGTTCGGGGACGACATGTTCACGCGCTTCGAGGATGCGGGGCTGCTCAACCCCGAGTTGGGAGCGGAGTACCGCCGCACGGTGCTGGAGCGGGGCGGCTCCGTGGACGGCGACCAGCTGGTGCGCGACTTCCTCGGTCGCGAGCCGAACTCGGACGCCTTCCTGCGGGGGCTGGGCCTGGAGGTCTGACGAAGGCCCCGAGGCAACTCCCCGGCTGTAGACTCGCCCGCGACCAAACGGGGAGCGTGTCATGCAGGAACTGAACGGCAAGGTCGCGGTGGTGACGGGCGGCGGCAGCGGCATCGGACGGGCGATGGCCCTCGCCTTCGCGGACGAAGGGATGGACATCGCCATCGGCGACATCGAGGCGGGGCCGGCCGAGGCGGTGGCGGAAGAGGTCCGGGCAAAGGGGCGGCGGGCCATCGCCGTGACCTGCGACGTGGCGGACATCGCCTCGGTGCGGGCGCTGGCGGAGAGGACGAAGGCGGAGCTGGGCGGCGCGCACGTCGTCTGCAACAACGCGGGGGTGGTGGCGAACAACCCCACGGCGGAGATGTCGGATACGGACTGGAGCTGGGTCCTGGGGGTCGACCTGGATGGGGTGGTGAACGGCATCCAGGCGTTCCTGCCGGGCCTGGTGGAGCAGGGCGACGGGCACATCGTGAACACGTCGTCGATGGCGGGTCTGATCCCGCTGGCGGCACCGGGGATCATCTCGTACACGGCCGCGAAGTACGGCGTCATGGGCATCACTGAGACGCTGCACGGGGAACTGGAGGGCTCGGGCGTGGGGGCTTCCGTCCTCTGCCCGGGAATCGTGAACACGCGCATCGGGGAGTCCGGGAGGAACCGGCCCGACGCTGACTCGGTTCCCCCACGGCCTGCCCCACCCACGGAGTTGCCGCCGGACTTCGAGCCACCACGCATCATCGGCGGCGAGCTCATCGAGCCGGACGTCGTGGCAGCGCGGGTGGTCGAAGCGGTGAAGCGCAACGAGCTCTATATCGTCACCCACCCGGAGACGCGCGGACCCGTGGAGGAGCGCTTCGCCGCCATCCTGGCGGCGTACGACCGGGCCGAGGAGTTGCACGGGGGCAGCTAGCCTGGAGGTGGGGCGGCGTCTGCCCGCGCCATGCGTTTCCGGCCTGTAGACTCGCGCGCGACCAAATGTGGAGCGAGTCATGCAGGAACTGAACGGCAAGGTCGCGGTAATCACGGGCGGCGGGAGCGGGATCGGACGGTGCATGGCCTTGGCGTTCGCCGACGAGGGGATGGACATCTCCATCGGCGACATCGAGACCGCGGCCGGGGAGGCAGTGGCAGAGGAGGTCCGCGCGAAGGGGCGGCGGGCGATCACGGTGGCCTGCGACGTGACCGATCTGGACTCGGTGCGGGCGCTGGCGGAGACGACGAAGGCGGAGCTGGGCGCGTACCACGTGGTGTGCAACAACGCAGGGGTGATCTCAGGCGGACCGACAGCAGAAATGAGCCCGGCCGAGTGGGACTGGGTGCTCGACGTCGACCTGCAGGGGGTGGTGAACGGTGTCATTGCGTTCCTGCCGGGGCTGGTGGAGCAGGGTGAGGGCCACATCGTGAACACGGCGTCCATTGCCGGCCTGGTGCCCATGGCGGCGCCGGGCGTTATCAACTACACGACGGCGAAGTACGGGGTGGTCGGCATCACGGAGACGCTCCACGACGAGCTGGCGCCGATGGGCATCGGCGCCTCGGCGCTGTGCCCGGGGGTCGTGAACACGCGCATCAGCCAGTCGGCGCGCAACCGACCAGATGCAGCGGGCGGGCCGGTGTCGGAGGCGGACATGGGACCGCCGCTGGAGCTGCCGCCGGGGATGGAGATGCCGCGCATCATCGGGGCGAACGTTCAGGAGCCCGATGCGATCGCGGCGCGGGTGGTCGAGGGGGTGAAGGCCAACGACCTCTACATCGTCACCCACCCGGAGACGCGCGAGGCGGTCGAAGAGCGTTTCGCGGCGATCATGGCCGCGTTCGACAAGCTCGAGGCCTCGCTGGGGTAGGGCGGTGACCGCGGCGGCCGAGCCGATGCTGGAGTTGCTCTCCGACCGGGCGCGGGGGCTGCTGCAGGGCGCGGTCGACATCCACGTGCACGCGGACCCTGACCCGTACGCGGAGCGCAAGGCCGACTTCGCGGCGACGGTCGCGGGGGCGCGGGAGGCGGGGCTGGCGGGGCTCGTCCTGAAGAGCCACGAGTATCCGACGCAGCCGCTGGCGTGGACGCTCGGACCACGGGCAGGCGTCGAACCCGGAGCCGGCGGCGGCGGCGGCGCTAGGGCTCTTCGGGGAGCGCTTCGTCGAGGCGGGGTTCAGTGAGGCCGAGGTGCGGCGGATGCTGTCGGAGAACCCGCAGCGACTGCTGACGGGGTAGATCGCGCCTACTCCACCGGCATCGTGACGGGGCGGGTCATGTTCCCGAAGGTGGGGAGCCACGAGGAGTGCTTGCCCGGTCCGCCGGCGACGATCACGTGGATCGACTCCGGGTTGTCGGCAATGGGCGCCATGGCGTCGCGCTCGAAGAGGGGAACGGGGATGCCCTGCTCGGTGTGCTCCTGGATGACCTGGAAGAGCTCGTCGGAGAGCTCGGTCAGCGGGTAGCGAGCGTTCTCGAAGACGTAGCGCTGTATGTCCTCGCGGGACCAGCCCTCAGCCGCGACGGTGGCGGCGTGCTCGGGTCCGAAGGCAAGCACGGGCGAGCCTCGCGAAAGGATGTTGTTGCTCCCCGCCTGTGACATGGAGCCGGCGATGGTGAGCATGATGCCAAGAGCGGTATTGCTGCCGTGGTCCTGGATGTTGTGGGGACCCTCCGTGCCGAAGACGGTGACAGCGTTCTCTCCGGGCTCGAAGCCGCGGGTGGTGTGGAAGGGCGCCCAGGGGCTCTCTTCGAGGTTCTCGGTGGCGCAGAAGGCGAGCTTCGCGGGGGTGGCCTGGGTGGAGCGGTCGCCGCGGCCGGGCCAGGCGCCGGAGACGGTGAGCTGGATGAGCCGGAGGGCGCGACCGAGAGTCGCGTTGGCGGCGAAGCCCGGGCCGAAGCAGCCACTTCCGGACTGGATACCGAGTTCAGTTGCGATCGGCCCGCTGACCAGCAGAAAGAGGGAGACAGGATGGGTCGTCGCGTTCACGCCTGAGAGATTGAACTCCGGGTGGGCGATGGCGCGCACCGCGGCGATGAGCACGGGCATGTGCTCCGGGGCGCAGCCGGCCATGACGGCGTTGACGGCGATGGCATGGACGGTGGCCTCGCCGCGGCGGGGCGGGAGGATGCCGATGACCTCAAGGGGGTCGCAGGCCGTGCCGCCGAGCATGGCGGCGACACGCTCCTCCGTCGGGGGGATGACGGGGAGGCCGTCGGACCAGCCTCGGGCGGCGAACTCTTGGCTGACGACCGCGATGTCGTCCGGCAACTCGACGGTGGGGCCGGCGCGGCCAGTGCCGAGCTCCTCGACCTCGAGGGTTGCGGTCAGCTCGGTGAGGGAGTCGCCGCTGCTCACGCGCCGTTCCCGAGGAGGGCCGCGTACAGGGCGGGGGCGGCTTCGAGCGCCTTCTCCTGGACGGCTCCGGGCTGGATGCCGCCGAGGGGGTGGGGGATGACGACGTAAGGCAGATCGGGCGCGCCGCGCTGCTCGGCCTCAAGCTTGAAGAGGCCCTCGAACGCATCGGTGACGACGGTCACGGTCGGGACTCCGCGCTTCTCAAGGGCTATCGAGGCGTAGACACTCCACGCCGTGCAGGACCCTCAGTCGGATGACCCGACGACGACGAAGTCGCACTCCTCGACGAGGGTGGCCATGGTCGAGCGGCTGGCGGGGCCGGCGACGGGCTTGCTGCCGGTCGTCGTCGCGCCGATGTCCGCAGTGGCGCGGAGGTTGTCGATCATCGACTCGAGGAGGAGGCGGGCGTTGGCCTTGCGGTTCTCCAGGACGCCGGGGCGAAGGCCGTCGAGGTCGCTGGGGCGGGGTGCGGCCTGCTGGGCGACGACACGCGCGTGCCCACGGGGGTCGAAGACGGTGATGGTGGAATCGGACACGGGGGGACTCCTTTCGGCTCAGAGGCGGTTGGCGATGAGCTCCATGACTTCGTCGACCTCGGGGAAGCGGCCGGTGGCGTTCTTCGAGGCAATGACCTCGCCGTCAACGGCCCACTCGAAACAGCCGCCGCCACCGGGGATGAGGGCAAAGCTGGCGATGTCGTCCTGGAGGGCGGCGAGGATCTCGCCGGCCATCCACTGGGCGCGGGGCAGGTAGCCGCACTGGGCGCAGTACTCAAGGGTGACGGCGAGGCCCTGCTCGTTCACGGGGTGGGATTGTAGCGGGTTACGGGATCAGGTCAGCGTTTCGAGCAGAGCGGGGAGGGCGGCGAGGGAGGGGATGGCGAGGTGGCCGGGTGGGGCCTCCGTTGGGCCAACAAGGACGGTGCGGGCCCCGACATCACGGGCGGCGTCGAGGAACTCGGGGGAGTCATCGAGGACGAGGGCGCGGGAGGGGTCAACTTCGGCGAAAGCGAAGGCGCGCTCGTAGTAGCGAGGATTGGGTTTCATGCAGCCGACGAGGTCGGCGCCAAAGAGGAAGCCAAAGCGGTCCACAACACCCATGGGGGCCAGGTACGCTTTGAGCTCCCAGGATGCCTGGTTCGACGCTGTGTGGAGGGTGTAGCCCGCGTCCGAGAGTGAGGCGACCGCCTCGGCGGCGTCCGGGAAGGCGCCTCGCACGCGGCGCATGATGTACAGGCTCGACTCACGGGCGAGGGCAGCGCAGGCGTCGCCCGCGGGGGCAGCTACGCCGACGTGCTCACACATGGCGACGAGCCAGGCCTGCTCGTACACCTCAAGGGCCTGGACGTAGTGTCCCTCGACGGCCATGGCAGGCTGGTGCGCTTCCGCGACCTGGCGCCAGGTGGCGCGGTTGGCCTCGGCCCAGGCCTCTGGCTCGCCGCCGAGGCGGGGCGGAAAGAACTCGGCTATCAGGCGGCGCCACTCCGGCGCTCGCCGGGAGTTGTCGCTGAGGACGCCGCCGTCGTCGATGAAGAGGGTGAGGTCGGGCACCTGCTCGATGGTGGGAAGGGAGACGCGAACGGGCAAGCGTCGCTATGCTGCGCCGCGCACAGGGAGGCGAGCGATGGCACTGCATATTCTGAAGTCGGACGACGGGGACACGACCGAGCGCTCGGAGCTGGCGATCTTCGAGGGCGGCCAGGTGTGGGGAAGGGGGCTGACGGGCTCGGCCTCCGAAGAGGTAACCATGTCGGTGGTGCACTTCGGGCCGGGCGCGCGAGCCGGCTGGCACCGCCACACGTCCGACCAGATCCTGTACGTCGTGTCGGGCATCGGGAAGGTCGGGGACCGCGAGGGCGAGCACGTCGTGAGCGCGGGCGACTGCGCCGTGGTGCCCGCGGGCGAGGATCACTGGCATGGCGCCCACGACACAGGCTCGCCGATGGCCCATTTGACCGTCATGAAGGCGGGGTCGGAGACCACGGTACTGGACTCGTAGCTGGAGGGAGCATGGAGCCGCTGGAGGGCAAGCACGAGGTCACGGCGGAGTGGCTGACCGGGGCGCTGCGCGAGGGTGGGCACCTGCCCCGGGGGCGGGTATCGGCGGTGGAGGTAAGCACCGAGGGCATTGGAATCGGCTACATCAGCGAGACGGTGCGGCTGATCCCGACCTACGAGGAGTCGGCCGGGTCGGGGCCGGCGAGCCTGGTGGCAAAGCTGCCTGTTTCGGTCGACTTCCCGGAGTACCTGAAGCCGTGGGCGGGGCAAGCGGTCGAGACGGAGCTGCACTTCTACCCGGAGGCGGGCGGTGACTGCGCGGCGCGGGTGCCCCGCTGCTACGGGGCGGCGTTCGAGGGGTGGCGGTCGTATGCGCTGCTCCTGGAAGACCTGAGCGAGCTGGAGTCGATGAGCCAGCGGGACTCCGGCCCGCGGGACCGGGCGGACGCGATCGTGTCGATGCTGGGGGCGCTGCACGCCCAATGGTGGGAGAGCGACAGGCTAAGGAGAGCTTCCTGGCTGCCGTCCTCGGATCGGCAGTCGGAGTTGAACACGCCACTGGTGGAGGGCGGCTGGGAGATGTTCGCGGAGCAGGTCGTGCCGCGGGTCGACCCGGACTTTCTGCCGGTTGGCGAACGGCTGGTGCGCGACTTCGCCGGGATCTTCGAGCGGGGGGCGGCCTCGGCGGCGACGCTCGTGCACGGCGACTTCCGCGTGGAGAACTTCCTCTTCGGGCAGCCGGGCACGCCCGACGAGGTGGTGTTCATCGACTGGCAACTCTCGGGGTACGGATCGGGTCTGCGGGACATGGCCTACTTCGTCTCGCAGGGGTTCGACCCGGCCGAGCGGCGGGAGGTGGAGGACGACCTGCTGGCGACGTATCACGCGTCGCTCGTCGCGAACGGCGTGAAGGGCTATTCGCTGGCGCAGTGCCACGAGGATTACCGGCTGGGCCTGCTGTGGAGCCTCTACGCCCCAATCATCGGGATGATGGGGATGGCGGAGCGCGAGCCTCCGCCGCCAGACGCGCCCGAGGAGGAGCGACAGGCGTTCGACGAGATGATCGAGACGGGGGTGGCGCTGGTCACGGTGATGGCGGAGCGGAACATCCTGGCGGTGATGGACACGAAGGCGGGAGAGTTGCTCGGCGCTTGAACGGAAGGGCCAGCCGCGGAGACTGCCCACGGTAGCGCCGCAGGAGGCGCGGGAGGATCGCATGGAACCGCTGGCGAACAAGGACGGCATCACGGCGGAGTGGCTCACGGATGCACTTCGTGAAGGCGGCCACCTGCGGAGCGGACGCGTGAGCGAGGTCGAGGTGGAAGACATCGGCGTGGGGCGGGGCTACATCAGCCAGGCAGTTCGGGTAACGCCCACCTACGAGGATACGGCTGGCGATCCACCGGCGAGCATCGTGGCCAAGACGCCGACCTTCGTGACGCTGCCGGACTACTTGAGGCCGTGGGCGGCGGGCATCATCGAGACGGAAGTGCACTGGTACCGGGATGCGAGCGGGGAGTGCCCTGCGCGGGTGCCGGTGTGCTACGGGGGAACATTCGAGGACCGGACCTCGTATGCGCTCCTGCTGGAGGATCTCGGAGAGCTTGGCACCCTGAGCCAGACCGACTCCTGCCCGCCGGATCAGGCTCCCCTGGTGGTGAAAACGCTGGCGCAGGTGCACGCGCACTGGTGGGAAAGCGACAGGCTGCGGGATTGGGCGTGGGTACCCACGACGGAGCAGCAGACGGAAATCAGCACGCCGCTGGTCCAGGGCGGATGGGACCTGTTCGCAGAGCGGATCGTGCCGCGCGTCGACCCCTCGTTTCTCCCGATCGGGGAGCGGCTCGTGCGGGACTGGGGCACGCTCTTTGAGCGGGGGGCGGCCTCGGGGGCGACGCTGATCCACGGGGACTTCCGAATCGAGAACTTCCTCTTCGGTGAGCGGGGCACGCGCGACGAGATCGTGATCCTCGACTGGCAGCTCGCCGGCTACGGGTCGGGGCTGCGGGACCTCGGGTACTTCATCGGGCAGGGGTTCGAACCGGCCAAACGGAAGGCGATCAGCGACGAGCTGGTGGAGCTGTACCACGCCACGCTCCTGGAACACGGAGTTACGGGGTACTCGTTCGAGCAGTGTCTCGACGACTACCGGCTGGGCTTGCTGGCGAGCATGTTCATCCCGCTCATCGGTATCCGGGGCCTGGACGCCCTCGAACCGCCGCCCCCGGACGCGAGCGAGGAAGACCACGAGTCCTTTCGGCAGCTCGTCGAGGCGGCTGAGGGCCTGCTGGCGTTGATGGCGGAGCGCAGCATCACGGCCGCCCTGGACGCGAACGCAGGCGAGGTGCTGGGGCTCTAGGGCCAGCTACGCCTTCAGGCGGCGCTCGTACAGGTCGAAGACGGTGCGCCAGACGCGCTCGGCCGCGTCTTCGACGTAGCCGGGCCGCTCGGGGAAGCAGAAACCGTGCTCGGTGCCGGGATGCGTCTCGATGGCGTGGGGTACGCCGTTCGCTTCGAGCGCCTTGCCCAGCTCGGGTACGACGTTGTCGGGGACGAAGGGGTCGTGCTCGGCGAAGCCGAGATAGAGCTCGGCCTTGATCCGGTCGGCGAGCAGGTGGGGCGAGTCGTCCTCGTCGGTCACGATGCCGACGCCGTACAGCGAGGCGATGGCGCCGAAACGCTCGGGGAACGTCCCCGCGGCAGCCACAACAAAGCGCCCGCTCATGCAGTAGCCGATGGCGCCGGCCGGGCCGTTCACGACGGGGTTCGAGTCGAAGTAGTCGAGCCACGCGTTGGTATCGCTCATGACCATGAGCATCTCGAGGGTGCGGCCGGCGGCGAACATGCGCTCGATCTCCTCGCGGCCCTTGGAGAGGTCGAAGTTCTGCGGGCCGAGGCGGTAGAACATGTCGGGCAGCAGACAGAAGTAGCCCTCGCCGGCAATGCGGCGGGCAAAGTTGCGCAACTCCTCGCGAACTCCGACAACGTCCATATAGAGGATGACGGGCGGGAAGGGTCCGTCGCCGTCGGGGTGGACGGCAAAGCAGTCGACGGCGCCGTCGGGAGTCGTGATCTCGACCTGGAATTCGTTCACGCCTGCTCCTCCTCTAGGTGCCGGTGAAGTCGGGGGTGCGGCGCTCGGCGGTGGCGCGGACGCCCTCACGGAAGTCGTTGGTCTCGCGGAGCCAGTCCTGCTCGACGAGCTCGTGGTCGGTGGCGATGCGGACACGCTCGGCGAGGCCTCGGCGCATGGTGCGGCGGATGGAGCGGACGGCGAGGGGGGCGGAACCGGCGATTTCGGCAGCCAACTCGCGGGCGGCGTCACGGAGTTCCTCGATGGGAGCGAGAGCGTCACAGAGCCCGATCTTGAACGCCTCCTCGCCCTTTACGCGGCGGCCCGTGTAGAGAAGATTGAGCGCCTTCTGCTGGCCGACGAGGGCGGGGAGGGTAACGGTAAGGCCGAAGCCGTGGTGGAAGCCCAGCCGCGCGAAGTTGGCGGCGAAGCGCGCCTCGGGGGCGGCCACGCGAAAGTCGGCGGAGAGGGCGAGCCCGAGGCCCCCGCCAATGGCAGCCCCCTGCACGGCGGCGACGACGGGCGTTTCCGCTTCGAGCAGGCGTACGGCTTCCTGGTAGAGGTGGCCGCTGCCGGTGCGACGGGAAGGCTCGGCGGTGTCCGCCTCCGGGTCATCTGCGGGGGCCGGGGCGGCCAGTTGCGCGCCGGCGCAGAAGGAGCGGCCCTCGGAGGCGAGGATGATGGCGCGCACGTCCGGTTCCTCATCGAGGGCGTGGTAGGCGCTGGCGATGGCGCGGATGAGGGCGACATCAAAATAGTTATGCGGGGGGCGGTGGATCTCGACGGTGGCGATGTGGCCGTCGATGTCGACCGAGACATCGGGGGCGGGGTTGGGGACGGACATGGCTCCCTCCTGGCCGAGGCAACGGTAACGAGCGACCCCCCACGGGTCGAGGGGGAGGGGAGGGCGGGGGACTCTGGTACCATCGCCGCGTTCGCGCAGGGCGAGTGATAGACCGTTGCGAGTCGGCGCCATTCACGAGGAAACGGACAGGTCCAGCGCCCCAGCAAGGCAGACGGAACCGTGACAACCGAGCAGCAGCACCACACCAACGACGAGACCGCAGTCGCCGTTCGCAACGTCTACAAGGTCTTCGGGGGGAACGAGGACGGGGCGCTGGCGCGCGCAAAGACGGGCACGTCCAAGGAAGCGATCCAGGAGATGCACGACTCGGTGCTGGCGCTCGCGGACGTGACGTTCGACGTGAAGCGGGGAGAGCTGTTCGTCGTGATGGGGCTCTCGGGGTGCGGCAAGTCCACGCTCGTGCGCTGCATCAACCGGCTGATCGAGCCGTCGGAGGGCGAGGTGTGGCTGGGCGAGCGGGAAATCACGGCGATGGACGAGGCGGAGCTGCGCGAACTGCGCCGGAGCGAGGTGGCAATGGTGTTCCAGCACTACGGCCTGCTACCGCATCGCTCGGTGCTCGAGAACGTGGCCTGGGGACTCGAGGTGAACGGCGTGGAGAAGCGCCATCGCCGGGAACGGGCAGAGGAAGCCCTCGAGGCCGTCGGGCTGAAGGGGTGGGGCGACCGCATGACCGACCAGCTGAGCGGCGGCATGAAGCAGCGTGTCGGGCTGGCGCGGGCGCTCGCGCAGGACGCCCCCGTGCTGCTGATGGATGAGCCGTTCAGCGCGCTCGACCCGGTTATCCGTCGCGAGCTTCAGGAAGAGCTCGCGAAGCTGCAAGCGGAGTTGCACAAGACGATCATCTTCATCACGCACGACCTGGACGAGGCAGTTCGCATCGGCGACCGGATCGCGATCATGCGCGACGGCGCAATCGTGCAGATGGGGGAGCCGTCGGACGTGGTGTTGTCGCCGGCAAACGACTTCGTTCGGGAGTTCACCCGCGACGTACGGCTGCAATCGATGGTGACGGCGGCCTCGGTGATGCGTGCCCCGACAAGCACGGCTCGTGCGGAGCAGCTGACATCGGAGGTGCTGGCGGCGCTGGAGTCGCAGGAACGCATGCACGTCCTGGTGGTCGACGGAGAGGGGCGGTACGCCGGCAGCGCCGACCTCCTCTCGCTGCGGCACACGCTGGATGAAGGGGACAGGCCGGTGGGGTCGCTCACGCTGGAGAAGGAGAGTGCGGTCGAGGAGGAGACGGTGCTGGATGAGCTGGTCCCGCACGGGCTGCGTTCGGACCACCCGATCCCAGTCCTCGACGGTGATGGCGCCCTTGTCGGGGAGATCCCGCTCGATGCGCTGGCGCAGGCGATGGCGGGAGTCGCGGACGGGGAGATGGCAGGGTCGGTCGAGCAGGGGGCGACGGCATGACGAGCGATGCACCTCCCGACGACGTTGCGCCTGAACCTTCCCCACTGGAGGCGATCCGCCAGCGCCTGGAAGTCCCGGCATTGAGCCGCGGGCCGCGCTGGCTTCGCTGGGTGCTATGGCTGCGCTGGCTTGTGCCGCCCGCGATCCTCGCGATCGTGCTGTGGGCCGGGGGCTGGGAGTGGGCGGGGGACTTCCCCGTGGATGTCGGGCGTGACGTTGGGCGCGAGATCGACAACGTCATCGACTGGATGACTACCGAGCTCGACGTCCTCTTCGACGTGATCAGGCGGGTGGTGATCGAGGTTCTGGTGGCGATCGAGGACTTCTTGCTCTGGGTTCCCTGGCCGGCCACCATCGTCGCCGTCACGGTCGTCGCCTGGCGCGCAGCGGGATTGTGGGTCGCGGCATTCTCGGCGGGGGCGCTGACCCTGCTGGCGGCCTTCGGGCTGTGGGACAGCACGATGGAGACGGTGGCGCTGATGGCCGTCACCGTGACGCTTTCGATCATCATCGCAGTGCCGCTGGGCGTGCTCGCTTCGCAGAGCGACCGGCTCGATCGGCTCCTCCGACCCATCCTCGACGGGATGCAGACGATGCCGAGCTTCGTGTACCTGGTGCCGGCGATCGCCTTCTTCAGCCTGGGCAACGTGCCCGCGGTCATCGCGACACTGATCTACGCCGTTCCGCCGGCGGTGCGGCTCACCAATCTCGGCATCCGGCAGCTTCCCGAGGAGACGCTGGAAGCCGCCGAGTCGTTCGGGGCGACGCCGCTCCAGCTTCTGCTGAAGGTCAAGATTCCGCTGGCGGCGCCCACGATCATGGCCGGCGTGAACCAGACGACGCTGATGGCCCTGGCGATGGTCGTAATCGCCTCGCTGGTAGGGGCCGGGGGGCTCGGCGAGGACGTCAACCGCGGGCTGGGGCGAATCGAGCCGGGGAACGCGTTCCTGGCCGGCCTGGGGATCGTGTTCCTCGCGATCATCATCGACCGGATCACGCAGGCGTTTGCCAGCCGCCAACAATCGTCAATGGGGGCCGGGGGCGGCGTAGGATAGCCCCATACGCGTTAGCACCCCTTAGTGATCCGGCCGCGGCGGGAGGCCCTCATGATGCTGGCAAAGAGACCGATACTTCTAACCCTGGCGGCGATCGCTGCGGGTCTGGCCCTCGTCATCGCGGCCTGTGGCGGGGACTCGGAGGAGAAGGAGACGATCGTCTTCTCCGACCTGAACTGGCCCTCGGCCGAGATCCAGGCACGGGTCGCGGCGTACATCGTCGAGCACGGTTACGAGTACCCCGTCGAGCTGGTCCCGGGGGACACGGTGTCGCTCTGGCAGGCGCTGGTCAATGGGGATACACACGTGACGATGGAGATCTGGCCGGCGCAGCAGGAGTGGCTGCTGGACGTGGAAGAGGGAACACTGGTCGCGCTCGGGACGAGTCTGGACACTGGCTGGGAAGCGTGGGTGATTCCGCAGTACCTGAAGGACGAGAATCCGGGCCTGGTCTCGGTGACCGATCTGCCCGACTACGTGGACCTGTTCGTGACCGCCGACTCGCAGGGCAAGGCGCGATTCGTAACCTGCCTCCCGGGCTGGGCCTGCGAGCAGGTGAACGCGGCGAAGGTAGAGGCCTACGGGCTGACAGACCACGTCCACCTGCTCAATCCGGGTTCGAGCGCCGGTCTGTTCGCCGATCTGGAGGCGGCCTACTCTAGGGGTGACGCGTGGGTCGGATACATGTGGCACCCGACACCCCTCTCAGTGGCGTTGGACCTGTACATCCTCGAAGAGCCGGAGTACTCGGCTGAGTGCTGGTCGACCACCAAGGCCTGCGCCTATCCAGAAGCGAAAGTGCTGATCATGGTCAACAATTCGCTTCCGGAGCGGGCGCCAGAGGTCATCGAGTTCCTTGAGAACTGGGACTTCAAGGCGGCGGACCAAGTCGCAACGGAAGTGTGGATGGAGGAGAACAACGAGGACTCCGACGTCGGGGCTCTCTGGTACCTCCGCAACTTCCGCGACACCTGGGCGTCCTTCGTGCCACCCGAGGTTGCGGAGAGGGTGGACAAGGCGCTCGAAGAAGAGGGCTAGGCTCCAGACAGGCCAACACCGCGCGACCCCTGCCTGTCTCGCAGTTTGCGGATAACCGGAATTCCGTTTACGGTTGCGCCATGCGAAGTGATGCGCTGGCGAACCAGCGGAAAATCGTCGAGGCGGCTACTCGCCTCATGGCCGAGCAGGGTCTCGAAGCCGAGCTGACCGACATCGCCCACGAGGCGGGAGTCGGGGTCGGCACCGTGTACCGCTGCGTCGGGAACCGCGACCAGGTGATCGAGACAATCGTGCGGGAAATGGTGGGCCAGACGGTCACGAGCTTCGACGAAGCGGAAGCCACGGAGGGGAGCGTGGAGGATCTCGTCACGCTGGTTGAGCGGCTCCACCAAACGGTCCAGACGTACGGGTGGGTGCACGCCGCTCTCATCGGCGGACGCGTGCGGGAGGAACTGCGCAGCGAGGTCCGGGCAGTCGATCCCCTGCGCCGCGTCCAGGATCTCTACGACCGAGCCAAAGCGACCGGGGGCCTCCGGGACGACATCGAGTCCGATGTGGCGGCGGCGCTCATCCTGGGCAGCCTGGCGCCATGGTCGGCCATGTCACTCAAGGCTAGAGGCAACGCACGAGCCGCCGCAGAGGCAGTACTCAGCCCGTTCCTCGCACAGGCAACCACAACGACAGCCGGGGAGGCGCAGTCATGATGGGAATGGGCGGTGGCCCGCAAATGATGGAAGGGGGACTGCCCCCGGGGATGACGCTCTCGGTCCGGCGCAAGGCGCTGGTGCTCGCGGGCGTCCTCTCGACGATGTTCCTGGCGGCGCTGGACCAGACGATCGTGACGGTTTCACTGCCGCGCATTGTCGAGGACCTGGGCAATCTCGATCTCTACGTGTGGCCGTTCACCTCGTACCTCCTGGCCTCGACCGCGCTTGTACCCGTGGTAGGGAAGCTCTCGGACCTGTACGGGCGGAAGCCCTTCATTCTCGCGGGCATCATCATCTTCGTGGTCGGCTCGTGGTTGTGTGGCGCGGCGGGCGACATGATCTGGCTGATCGCCTTCCGCGCGATCCAGGGCGTGGGCGCGGGGCTGATCATGACGACGGCCTTCACCTCCGTGGGCGACCTGTTCGCCCCGAAGGAGCGGGGGCGCTGGATCGGCCTGTTCGCAGCGACCTTCGGGCTGGCCAGCATCGTCGGACCGCTGGCCGGCGGCGCCCTCACCGATCACCTCTCATGGCGCTGGATTTTCTACATCAACATCCCCGTGGCGATGGTGGCGCTGGCGCTGGTCACGTTCGGGATGCCATGGTTCCGCGGGCAGGGCAAGGCGATCATCGATTGGTCGGGGGCGGCGCTGATTGTCGGCATGGCCGCGTCGCTGCTGCTGGGCCTTTCCTGGGGAGGCAACCAGTTCGGCTGGGGCGAAGCGCCGGTCGTCGCCTCGCTGGGCGCGGCGGCGGGTTTCCTGGTGCTGTTCTTGTTGCAGACGCGGCGGGCCAAGGAGCCCGTCCTGCCCCTCGGGCTCTTCCGCAACCGTGCCTACACGGTCTCGATCCTGGCAACGATGGTGCTGGGCGCCGGAATGTTCGGGGCGTTCCAGTTCCTGCCCCTCTTTCTCCAGGGGGTCCAGGAGGTGTCGGCGACGAACACCGGTTTGATCCTGATGCCCATGACGGGCGGCATGATCTTCGGCTCGGTGACGTCGGGGCAGCTGCTCAGCCGCGGCCGCGACATGCGGATGATGGCGGTCGTCGGCGGGTGCGCGCTGCTCACAGCCTTCTACCTGCTCTCCACCCTTGAGCAGACCTCGCCGGCGTGGACCACTCGCGGCTACATGGTGCTGCTGGGCGTGGGCATGGGATTCTGGATGCCGACCTTCCAGCTGGCCGTGCAGAACGCGCTCCCGCACCGGCTCCTCGGAACAGGGACGGCCTCGGTCAACTTCTTCCGCCAGATCGGCGGCACGTTCTCGGTCGCGATCATGGGCTCGATCCTCGCGAGCAGCTTCAAGTCGAACCTCTCCGAAGCCGTGCCGGCGCAGTTCGGGGAGCTGTTCTCCGACCCGCAGCGTCTGCTCAGCCCGGAATCCCTGGCGCTCATGCGGGCGCGCATCGAGCAGGCCAGCCCGGGCTCGGCCGACGAGGTGATCCAGGGGGCGCAGCTCGCGCTCGGCGACTCGATCACGGACATCTTCCTCATCGGCGTGGGGATCGTGGCCGTGGGTCTCGCGATCGGGCTTTGCATGCCCCGCGTCCGCATGCGCAGTCGCGAGGACTTGATGGCGGAAGCCAGCGGCGAGAGTCCTCCCGGCGAGGACGATGCCGAGGAACCCGGCGGCTTCGGCGTCGAGCCGGAGGAGGCGGGCGCGCCCGGCGGCGGCAAGTAACTCCCACCCGTCGTCCCAAACACGAAGGAGCCCCCTCGCTGAGGGGGCTCCTCTGCATGTCGACGGTTTTGAGCAGAGCTACTTGATGCCCTTCTCCAGCAACTCGGGAAGATCAGCATCCTCGGTGTCGACGAGGGCGTCGACCCACTTGTGGAAGAGCTGTCCACCGCCCTCGTTGCGGCCGAAGAGGGAGAACTCCTTGGCGCCGGTGGCAAGGGCCTTCTGCACGTGGAAGCCCGTGTAGTAGTCCTCGTTGCCGACGACGTGACCCATGAAGTCCATGTACTCTTTCAGTTCCTCCGGATCCTGCTCCTCGGGGGGTTCGAAACGGAGGAAGTTCTGGATGGTGAAGGACTCGCCCGGGGTCTTGCCCGGGAACATCTGCGAGACCATGTAGCCCGTGCCGGTGCTGCCGGCGATGGACATGTTGGGGAAGACGGTCCAGACGCCGGCGGTCATGTCGTCGTAGCCCCACTCGGACTCGGGCGTGTCGGCGAGCTTCTCGTGGCCCTTGGGCGACATCACGCGTACGTGCGGGCCCCAGGAGTAGTAGTCGGGCTGGAAGGGGCCATCCGGGCCGAAGCTGTTCCGGTGGAGGATGGGCACGTGATAGAAGTCGCGATAGCCGTCGTAGGCGACCTTCCAGTTGGGTCCGTCGAGCGGCTGGGCGCCGACGACGTAAGCATCGTTGAAGGCAAGGTCGTCGAGGACGGAGTCGTAGCCGGCGAGGAAGGCGTCGATGTCGACGTCGGAGTCGGGCTTCAGGGTGACCCAAATCATCCCGGAGCGCTCGGCGGAGGGGAGCTCGGTGAGGCCGAAGCAGGACTTGTCCAGTTCGCCGAAGTTGTCCTCATCGAAGACGGCGACGAGCTTACCCTCAAGGTTGTAGGTCCAGGCGTGGTAGTTGCAGCGGAAGACCTCGGTCTTACCGACCTCGGGCTCCTCGACGATGAAGTTGCCGCGGTGGCTGCACATGTTGACGAAAGCCCGAGCCTCGCCGTCTTCGGCGCGGGTGATGAGCACGGGCACGCCGGCGACTTCCATCGAGCGGTAGGAGCCAGGCTCGCGCAGCTCGGAGGAGAAGGCGAGGGCCAGGGGGAGCCGCCGGAAGATGCGGTCGACCTCGGCCTCCCAGCGCTCCTGGTCGTGGTAGAGCGCGGTGGGGATCTTGTAGATTTCGTCGGCGAGGTCGATGCGGTTGTTCTGAAGGTTCTCCACCTCGCGGCGGGACATCTCCACCAACTGCTCACGGGTCATGCGGCACACTCCTGGAACCTGGCCACCTGGTGGTGGCTCGAACGGCACAAGGATAACGCGGACGGCAGGGTTGCGCCCTTTCTAGTGCCCGGGTTCCTCGAACCAGCCCTGAACGATGAGCATGGCGACGGCCCCGCCGGAGCGGGCGGCGTCCATCGCCATCGTCGAGCTGATGGCGTCGCCGGCCGCCCACACGCCCTCGACATTGGTCTGCTGCATGGGGCTCACGGCGACGAAGCCTTCTTCGTCCACAGCGAGGCCGAATCCGCGAGCGAGCCGCTCGACGAGGGAGGAGGGCAGGGATTCGGGGCTCCAGAGGAGCGTCTCGACGTCCACGGTCTCGCCGGTGGTGAGCGTGACGCTGGCAATCGTACCGCCGTCGTGGTTGATGGCGATTATGTCGCCGTGATGGAGCTCGAGGCCCTGGGCCTCGAGGGCCGTGCCCATCTCCTCGGGGAGCTCGACTTCGCTGCCGAGGAAGACCTTCACCTTGTCGGTCCAGTTGTAGGCGAAGAGGGGCGGCGTGGCCTTGGCCCCGGCCGAGGGCACGACCAGACCCCATACGCGATCGCGGTGCTCGTAGCCGTCGCAGAAGGGGCAGGAGATAACGGTATCGCCCCAGCACTCGGAGAACCCGGGGATGTCGGGAATGGCGTCGCGATGGCCGAAGGCGAGGATGACGTGGTGGGCGCCGAACCGGTCACCCTCGGCCGTCGTGAGGACGAACTCGCCCTCGTGGTCACGCTCGATGTTGGCGACCTCAGCGGGATGCAGGGAAGCCCCGCCGACGGCGTCGATCTGTTCCCAGGCGGTGCGGGCCAGGTCGGCGGGGAGCATGCCCTCGATGCCGATGAAGTTGTGGACGCCGTGGGAGGCGGCATTGCGGGCGGGGGAGGGCGCGTCGAAGACGGCGACGGACTTGCGGGCGCGCACGAGCACGAGCGCCGCCTGCAACCCCGCGGGCCCGCCGCCGACGATCGCGACATCGACTGTCTCCTCGGCGGGGTCGACGGTCGCGGGCTCGGAGGTGGAGGGCTGGGGGGCGGAGACGGGTGGGGCGCCGGGGGCGCCGCCGATGGCCGCCGCCGAGCCGGGCGCCACCTGTGGTGGCCTGGGTGAGTCGGACTGGAGGGCGTCGACGCCGAACTGGGCGAGGGCCATGGTGTTGGCCACGCCCGAGAAACCGTGCTTCCCCTCGACGACAGTGGCGGGCAGCTCGCTCAGCCCGAGTTGCTGCACGACCTCGGGGAACGTCTCGGCCTCGATGACGGTGGCCTCGATCTTGTTCGAGAACAGGGCGAGCTGGTAGGCGCTCGCGACGGCCTGTGCGGCCGCTGGGTGGCGCATCGAGCCGACCACAACTATGGAAAGGGTGTCGGTGAGGCGGTCGAGGACCTCCGCGAGGGCGGCGGGCGGGGAGGGTGGCGCGGGGAAGGCGGAGATGACCTCGACCAGCACCTCGAAGAAGAGGCCCTGGGGCAGTCCGTCGTAGCGGAGGGGCGGGGCGCCGCCACCACGTCGGAGGAGGACGGCGGGGACGCGCTCGACGTTCCAGCTCTCCACGAGCTGGGGCTCGGCGTGGAACTCGTGCGTGACGAGGCGGAGCTTCGGCGAGACGCCGACGAGGTCTTCAAGGGTCTCCTTCGTGGGGCCGCAGGCGGGGCAGGGGGTGCGGGGCGCAGCGCCCGGCACGATGAGTCCGCTCTCGCCCTGGTGGAAGTAGTCGATCGTGACGGGGGCGGGGAGCAGCTCGAAACGCTGGCGGAGGGCGGCAAGGACGTTCTCGGGGATCATGCGGGGCTCCCCACAGGGTCCGGGAAGGCGACGCCCGTCTCGGCGGCGAGCTCGCGGAGCTGGTCGACGACGGCTTTGTCGAGGGGGATGCCGCTCGCTTCCCGGTCGGCGCGGGCTTCCGCCTCCTTGTCGCCGGGGATGCGGACGCGATCGACGCCGGGGGCGGGGGCGATAGCGTGGATGCGGTCGGCGAGCTCGGCCATCTCGGCCCGGAACTCGGCGGGATCGCGGAACGCGTCGATGCGCCAGGCGGCGAACCACTGCCCCATGTGAGGCCGGGGCATGATCATCCCGAAGCCGGCTCCCGAGAGGACACCGGAGAGGATGTCGGAGACGAGGCCGAGGCCGTAGCCCTTGTAGGAGCTGGTCTCGAGGGAAGAGCCGAGGGGGAGGAGCGCCCCGCCCTGGCCAAGGGCCGAAGGGTCGTCGCTGCTGCGACCCTCGCCGTCGACGGCCCAACCGGCGGGAAGGCGCTTGCCCTGGCGGCCGGCGATCTCGAGCTTGCCGCCGGCGACGGCGGTCGTGGCCATGTCGAGGGAGAAGGGCTCGCGGCCCTCAATCGGGGCGGCAAAGGCGAGCGGATTCGTGCCGAACGCACGCTCGGCTCCCCCGGCGGGGACGGCGAGCACGGGCGTATTGCAGCTCGCCATGCCGATCAGGCCACGGGCGGCGGCGCGCTCGGCGTAGTAGCCCGCGGCGCCGAAGTGGCGTCCGTTGCGGATGGTGACCATGCCGATACCGGCAGCCTCGGCACGGGCAATACAGCGGTCCATGGCGTCGACGGCAACGACGACTCCCATGCCGCCGTCACCGTCGAGGGCGAGGGTGGCGGGGGTTTCGCGCAGGATGCGGACCGTGGGCGTGGGATTCACGCGGCCGTCGCGCAGGCCGGGTACGTAGCCCCCGTGCCAGGTGAGGTGGGCGATGCCGTGGGACTCGATGCCCTTCAGGTCGGCATCGACAAGCACCTCGGCGGCGGTAGCGGCGTCTGGCGCCGGCATGCCGAAGTGCTCGAGGGTAGCGGCGGTGTGGACGCGCAGGGCGGCGGCCTCGAAGCGGTCGCGGGAGTCGGGCATCCGCGTGATTGTCGGGGACCGGGGGCTGGAACGCGAGCGGGGGCGGCTGCGTAGACTTGCCGCCGAGTCAGGAGGCCGCATGAGGCAGGAGCCGATCCCGGTGGTGGTGTCCTTCCCGCTGACCGAGCAGACGCGGGCGACAATCGAGGGCGCATCGCCGCTCGTGCGCATCCTCGACTACCCCACGGAACGCATCGCGCCGGGTGCGTTCCGCCCGCCGCCGACCGCGGAGCAGGCGCACCTCCTGGCGCAGGCGGAAGTGCTGTTCGGTTCCCACCTGGACCCGATCGCGGTGCACGACGCGGCGCCGAACTTGAAGTGGTTCCAGGTGCTGACCGCAGGGCTCGACGAGCTGATCGCGCAGGGAATCCTCGAGAAGGACTTCACCATCACGACGATGAGCGGCGTCGGGGCGGTGCCGATCGCGGAGTACTGCATGGGCGTGATGGTGATGCTGGAGAAGGACCTGCACGAGACGATGCGGGACCAGGTGGAGCATCGCTGGAACTTCCATTTCGCCGGGCAGCTGAAGGGTAAGACTTGCGGGGTCGTGGGGCTGGGGGCGATCGGGCGGGAGCTGGCGCAGCGGGCGCGCGCCTTCGGGATGCGCGTCGTGGCGACGCGGCGAAGCGCGCAGCCGGGAGACACGGACCCGGACGTGGACGTGCTGCTGCCGTCGAGCGAGCTGCCGCGGCTGCTGGCAGAGTCGGATTACGTCAACCTGTGCGTTCCGCTGACGCCGGACACGGACGGGATGATCGGGGCGGACGAGCTGGCGCTGATGAAGCCGGAGGCGTCCATCGTGAACATTGCCCGGGCGACGGTTATCGACACGGACGCACTGCTCGCGGCACTGCGAGAGGGGCGGATCGCGGAGGCGGCGCTCGACGTGCACGACCCCGAGCCGCTGCCGGAAGACAGCCCCTTCTGGGACATGCCGAACGTGATCGTGACGCCCCACCGTTCGGGGTCGATCCACGGCTACTTCGACCGCGCGGCGGAGTTCTTCGCGGAGAACCTGCAGCGGTATGTGCGCGGCGAACCGCTCGCGAACGTGGTCGGGCGCGAGCGGGGGTACTAGCTGCCGGGAACGGCGGCGGCGTTTCGCTCGCGCGCCCAGGCGTGCGCCTCCTCCGACGCGACCCACTGGATCGCATTCGACAGCAGCTTGCGGTAGTTGGGGTTGTTGTAGGACGTGGGCACGTCGCCGGGCTGGATGTAGACAATCGGGCTGTTGTAGTGGTTCTTCGCCCACGAGACCATGTTGCTGGTGGGCGGGTGGCTCCAGTCGCCGCGCTCGTACATGCGCCGCTCGTGGACGACGAGGGCAGGCGAGAAGAAGTTCTTGTAGGTGAACTCGAAATCGCTGCGCAGGAGCGGCACGACGTTGTCCTCGAAGTAGGGCGCGAGGTAGAGCTCGTCCTGGAGCTCGAACGAGGGGTCGAGCCCCTCGACGACGGGGTGGTCGGGCTCGACGACGGTAACGTTGTGGTTCACCGCGAGCAGATAGCCGGAGTCCGGCCATTGCTGGCCGCGAAGCTCGCCGGGATCGTAGAAGAAGCGGCCGCCGACCATCTCGGCGTACTCCTCCCAGGCGGGCCAGGAGCAGATGTTGTGGTGGATCATGACCATGCCCTTGCCCGCCTCGAGAAGGGACCGATAGCCGTCCTTGAGGGACTGGGGCGGGTCGGCGTCGCCGATGCCGCGGCCGGGCATCGAGTAATCGACGATGACATCGTAGGGGGCGGCGGCATCGGCGTTGAAGAAGGCCTGGGCGGCGGGCTGCTCGACGTGGGTCCAGGCGGAGATGGCGCCGTCGGACTGGAACGCGTCGAACATGGAGAAGAAGGGTTCGCGCTGGAACGGGTGGCCCTTCGTGGCGAGGAGGACGTTGGGGGAAGTCATGGCGAGCCTCCGACTGGTAGCGGGGCCAGTGTGCGCTCACGGGAAGGGCCTCGCAACGGGGGCGCAAGGGCTCGGTATCCTGTGCGCCGCGGCGCCCCGGAGGCGCCGGCGGAGGTAACGCATGGCGAAGCGGGTGCTGATCGCGGGAGCGTCGGGGCTTGTGGGGTACGCGGCGGTGCGGCACTTCGCGACGCTGCCGGGCTGGGAGGCGGTGGGGGTCTCGCGGCGGGTGCCGACGGGGCTTCCGGCGGAGGCAGAGCTGCTCTCGGTCGACCTGCTGGACGCCGAGGCGTGCGAGCGCGTTTTCGGCGCGATGACGGGCGTGACGCACCTTGTCTACGCAGCGCTCCAGGAGGTCCCGGGGCTGATGCCGGGCTGGGTCGACCCGGAGGTCATCGAGCGCAACGCCAGCATGCTGCGGAACCTGTTCGAGCCCCTTTCGCGGGCGGCTTCCGGGCTGGAGCACGTGTCGCTGCTGCACGGCACGAAGGCGTACGGGCTGCACCACCCGAGCATCGGGGCGAAGGGCGTGAAGGTGCCGCTGCGGGAGCGGGAGCCGCGCAGGGAGCACCCGAACTTCTACTTCGAGCAGGAGGACTACCTGCGGGCGCGACAGGCCCAGGGGGACTGGGAGCTCACGACATGGCGCCCGACGGTGATCTACGGCGATGCGCCCGGGAACAACATGAACCCGATCCCGGTGATCGGAGCCTACGCGGCGCTGCTGCGGGAGGACGGGAAGCCGCTGGACTTTCCGGGCAAGCCGGGAGCGCCCACGCTGCGGGAGGCGGTGGACGCGGACCTCGTAGCGCATGCGCTCTCGTGGGCGACGGAGGAGCCGGCGGCGTGGGGCGGGACGTTCAACCTGACGAACGGCGACGTGTTCATGTGGGAGAACGTCTGGCCGGCGATTGCGGAGACGCTGGGGATGGAAGCGGGCGAGCCACGACAGGTCTCGCTGGTGGAGGAGATGCCGAAGCGGGAAGCGGAGTGGGCCGCGCTGGTCGAACGGTACGGGTTGACCTCGCCTGCCGACCTCGTGGAGTACTGCGGCTACAACTCGCTCATCTACGCGGACACGGTGCTGGGCGCGCCGAACCGGCCGCCGCTGCCCATCCTGAACAGCACGATCGCGGTGCGGCAGGCGGGGTTCACGGAATGCATGGACACGGAGGACATGTTCCGCAAGTGGTTCTCGCGCTTGCAGGAGACGGGCGCGATTCCACCGGCGTAGGGACGCGGTCGGGGCGAGCGCCTACTTGAAGCGGTAGGTAATGCGGCCCTTGGAGAGGTCGTAGGGCGAGAGCTCGACGAGCACGCGGTCGCCGAGCAGCACCTTGATGCGGTAGCGGCGAACACGACCGCTCACGTGGGCGAGCACCTCGTGTCCGTTGGCCAACTCGACGCGGAAGACGGCGTTCGGCAGCGCCTGGGTGACGAGCCCTTCGACTTCGATGGATTCCTGTTTTGCCACGGGCCAACCGTACCAGACAGCGCGCACTGGCGCTTGGCGGAACGCTCGCTAGACGGGAATCCAGTGGAGCGTTCCGTCGCGCTTCACCTTGGAGAGCCGCCCCTCCTCGAAGAGGTGCTCCAGGTGGGAGAGGGTCTCGCCGACGGCAGCGCGCTGCATGAACGGCTCGAAGTCGTCGAGCGTGCCGGTGGCCCACTTGACGCGGCCGGCGACATCCCAGGCGGTCGCGCCCGCGTCGACGCAGCGCAGCATCTCATCGAGGCGCTCGCGGTGGTGGTCGTGTATCTCGTTCACGCGGCGCTTCAGCTCCTTGATGTCGAACTCGTGCGCGGGGAGGACGTGGTCGACGTCGAGCTTTGCGACGATGTCGAGGGAGCGAATGTAGTCGCCGAGGGGGTCGCCGGAGGTCTGGGAGTGCATCGAGACGTTCGGGGTGATGGTGGGGAGGATGTGGTCGCCGCTGAATAGGAGCTTGCGGTTGGGTTCGTAGAGGCAGATGTGGCCGGGGGCGTGGCCGGGCGTCCAGATAACCTCGAAGTGGAAGTCGCCGGCGCTCAGGGTCTCGCCGCCGTGGACCTTGTAGTCGGGAGCGGCGGGCTGGACCTTGTCGAGCATGTCCATGGAGCCACGGGACATCTCGGGGGCCTTCATCTCGGGCACGCCGTGCTGGCCCATGTACTTCTGCATCTCGTCGGTGAGGCCGCGGGGGGCGTAGTAGCGGGAGGCGATGAAGTCGGCCTCGCGCTCGTGCATGATGACCTCGCAGTCGGAGACCTGCTTGAGGCGGCCGGACATGCCGTAGTGGTCGGGGTGGACGTGGGTGATGACGAGCTGGGTGATCTCGGAGGGGTGGCTGCCGAACTCACCCATGCCCTCCTCGAGGGCGGCGTAGGCGACATCGGTGTTCCAGCCGCAGTCGACGAGCATCGTGTCCGACCCGTGCTTGATCAGGTAGGGCATGACGTAGGGCAGGCCCTTGGTGACACGGGGCGCGCGCTCAAGCTCGACGCGGAGCTTCTTCGCTTCCTCGTACTGGTACTGGGGGAACGGCGTAAGAAGCTGGTAGACGCCATCGAGAATCTTCATGCGGGCTCCTGGCAACGCTGGGGGAAGCGGGGTGATCCGCGGATGCGGGAGTCAGGATCGTACGGGGCCGGTCGCACAAACGCCACGCCAACCAGCGCTGGCGGGTAAGCTGCCCGGTCAGCAGCCCCGGAGGTCACGCCTTGGCACTCTTGATTCCCGAACGGCTGGACGACCTTACGCCAGAGTGGGTTACCGCGGCCCTGCGCGAGTCGGGAGTGCTGACGCCCGCCACGTCGGTGACCTCGATCGAGCGCGAGATCCTCGGAGAGGGCGCGGGCTTCCTGGGGGATATCGCACGGCTCACGCTCGCCTACGAGGGCGGGGAGGGGCCGGCGACGGTGATCGCCAAGCTGCCGAAGCTCGCGAATCGGGCGATGGGAGAGCTGCTGGGCGCGTACGAGCGGGAGAGCTGTTTCTACGACGAGATGGCCGCCGATCTGCCGCTCTCGACGCCGCGGATGTACTACGGGGACTTCGATCGGGACGCGACCTCGGAACGGCAGGAGGCGGTCTTGCAGCTGGCGGATCGCACGCCGCGGCTGCTGGCGGGGCTCACGACACGGATGGGCATGTGGGTCGCAGCACGCAAGAAGCGGCGCTACATCCTTCTGCTGGAGGACATCGGCGACGCGGAGCCTGGGGACCAGCTCACGGGGGTTTCGCCGGAGCGCTGCGCAACGGTGCTCTCGGCGATTGCGCGGATGCACGCCGCCTACTGGAACAGCCCGCTGGTGGAAGACCGGTTCTGGCTGATTCCGCTGAGCATCGACGCACGCATCCGGCACGGGCTCTTTCGGACCTCGCAGCCCGTCTTCCGGGAAAGGTTCACCCACCTGATCGACGAAGGATTCGGGCGGGCGCTCTCGTGGGCGCTGGAGCACGGCGAGGACGCGGCCCGCAGCCTGCAGCGGGGCGCACCGGTGACGCTCGTGCACTGCGACCTGCGCCTCGACAACGTGGCGTTCCGGGACGGCGAGCCGCTCGTGTTCGACTGGCAGCTCGTGCGGCGGGGTCCGGCGGCCTACGACGTCGCCTACTTCCTTTCGGGGGCATGTCCGGACCTGACTGCGGAGGATGAAGGGGAGTTGCTGCGAGGGTACCTGGCGGCGCTCGAGGGGCTGGGGGTGCGGGGTTACTCGTACGAGGCGCTGGTGCGGGACTACCACCTGGGCCTGCTCACGGCCATGCAGACGCTCACGGCCACGGACATGATGGACATGGGCGAGGGCAGGGGCGTGCAGCTGATGGAAGCGTGGCACGAGCGGCTGGGAGCGCGCGTCTCGGGGATCGACTTGGACCGATTGGTGGCCGGCGCGCCGGCGTAGGCTGAAAGCATGGACCGCTTCATCCCCGAGCGGGTCGAAGACCTGACACCGGCGTGGCTGACAACCACCCTGCGCGAGGGGGGTCACCTCGCGCCAGCAGGCTCGGTCACCTCCGTGGAACGCGAAGTGCTCGGGGAGGGCGAGGGGTTCATGGGGGACATCGTGCGGCTGCGGCTGTGGTACGAAGGCGGGGAAGGGCCGGCGAGCGTGGTCGCGAAGATGCCGCGGCTCGAGAACCGGGCGTTCGGGGAGCTGGTGGGCGCGTACGAACGGGAGAGCTGCTTTTACGAGGAGCTCGCGGATGACGTGCCCGTGGCCCTGCCTCGCCTGTACTACAGCGACTTCGACCGCCACACCGTGTCGGACCGGCAACAGGGGGCGGTGAAGCTGGCGAACCGCACGCCGCAGTGGCTCATGCCCAGGGTGACGCGCATGGCCCTGTGGTCGGCGGGACGCCGGAAGCGGCGTTATCTCCTCCTGCTCGAGGACCTGGGCGACGCCCAATCGGGGGACCAGCTTGCCGGCGTCGACCCGTCGGTGTGCGCGACCGTCCTCACGCTGACCGCGAGGCTGCACGCCTCCTTCTGGGAGAGCCCCCAGCTCGACGGCCGCTACTGGCTCGTGCCGTTCGCAGGCGACTCCCGGGTCCGCCAGAGCATGTTCCTCCAGGGGCGGGACAGTTTCCGCGAACGACACCCTGACCTCTTCGACGAGGGGTTCGAACGCCTGGTTGGATGGGTCAGCGAGAACGGGGCCGAGACGATTGAGCGCATGCAAGCGGAAGCGCCGGCGACCCTGGTGCACGGCGACCTGCGCCTGGACAACCTCGTCTTTCGCGACGGCGATCCGGTCTTCTTCGACTGGCAGGCCATCCGGCGGGGACCGGCGGCTTTCGACGTGGCCTGGTTCCTCTCCGGCTCGAGCGACAGCATGACGGCCACCGACGAGGCCGACCTCCTCCACGGCTACCACGCGGAGCTCGAAACGCACGGTGTGAACGGCTACCCGTTCGAGGCGTTCGAGCGGCACTACCGGATGGGGCTGCTCGCGACCGCGCAGACGCTGGGACTGCTGACGGTCCTGGACGTGGGGGCGAGCGAGGGCCGCGGCGCGGAGATGGCGGCAGCGTGGGTCAGGCGCCTGCGGGCGCGCCTGGAGCAGGTCGACCTGGACCGGGTGCTCGACCCCTAGTGGGTCCCGATTACAGGGGCCAGCGCTGGCTGGCCTCGTAGGCGTGGTGGATGGGGTGGTGGATCCAGATCTGGGCGACGAGCTCGGCCTTGGGCATGCGGTAGTCACCGAGGGTGACCACCGTGGCGAGGTCGTCCTCGTCGAGCGTCTCGGCGAAGGCTGCCGAGGTCTCGGAGCCTTCGAGGATCATGGTCCCGAGCTCCTCGCGGGAGACCTCGGCCATGCGCTCGATCGTGCGCGCGTTGCCGGAAGCGGCGTCCTCGTTGCTGAACGACTCGAACGCGCCCGTGCCCAGGCCGCCGTAGAAGCCCTCGAGGCCGCCCGCGCCGGCGGCGATGTGCCGGAAGGCGTCGGCGGTGGTCCATTCCTGGGCGAGCTGGCGGTCGAAGTCGGGGACGTGCTCGAGGGCGGCCGCAGCGCGGCGTCCGGCGAAGCGGATGCCCTCGACGAGTTCCTGCTTGGTGATAGTCATCGGTACTTCCTCCTGAGTGGTTCTGCGATTGCTATTCGCCACGGTGGACGACGGCGATGGAGCCGGGCACGTGCCCGCCGTTGATGGCGATGGTCTGGCCGGTGATCCAGGACCCGGCCTCGGAGGCGAGGTACACGACCCCGGCGCCGATGTCGCTGGGCCTGCCCATGCGGCCGGTAGGGAGCCGGTTGCCGTAGGCCTCCTGCTCCTCCTCGGTCATGGGGAACATGGCGGCGAACTGCTCGGTGAAGATGGGGCCCGGGGCGATGCCGTTGACGCGGATGCGGCGCTCGGCAAGCTCGCGGGAGAGGGTCATGGTCATGTTCACGACGCCGGCCTTGGCGGCGCCGTAAACGCCCGTGTGGGGAGCGGCGTTAAGGGCCGCCCCGGAGACGATGTTGACGATGCTCGACCCGTCGGGCATGTGGGGGAGGGCCGCGCGGATGCCGAGAAAGGCGGAGGTGAGGTTGAACTCGATCATCTCGTCCCAGTATTCGTCGGAGGTCTCGGCGAGATCGCGCACAGTGCGATCCTGGCTGCCGCCGGCATTGTTCACCCAGACGGTGATCTTGCCGAAAGCCTCGACGGTGGCGGCGACGAGGCGATCGATGGCGGCCCGGTCGAGCACATCCGTGGGGACAGCGAGGCCGCGGCCACCACGCGCCTCGACACCCTCGACCACGCGGGCGAGGTCGCCTTGGCGCCGGGCGGCGACGACGACATCGGCGCCGGCATCGGCCATGGCGAAGGCGATGCCCTCGCCGATCCCGCGGCCTCCACCGGTGATCACGCCAACCTGGCCGTCCATCCGGAAGTCATCCATCACGCTCATGTCGCACCTCCGCGCGCAGCCTACGGGGCAGGCGGGGGAAGCGCGATTCGGCGGGCTTAGCCGCCTCGCCCAGCAAGTCGTGCGCGCTGGGCGGTCTCGCGTTCGGCGAGTCCCTCGGCGCTCATCCCGAAGATGTCGGGCGGGGACCAGCGGTTGAGGCCGGCGTAGGTATCGATCTGGCTGCGGTGATGGACCTCGTGCTCGACGAGCATCATCAGGACGCGCCAGCCGGCGAGACTGCCGTCGCCCTCGATGAGGGGCACGCGCCGCTGGAGCCACTCGTCGGGCGTCTCCTGGAGGCGCTCCTGGAGGGCGGCGGCGCTCTTCTCGAGGGCGGGCGCCCAGAGCTCGGGGGAGGAGGTGTCGGGGGCGGGAGGCATGATCCAGCCCTCGTCGTGGTAGACCCCCACGAAGAAACCGCGCGAGCGGGCGATGTGGGCCACGAGGTCGGGGATATCCCAGGCGGCCTCGCCCTCGCCGGGAGGCGGCTGCCAGGAGGCGGCTTCGGGGGGCAGGGCGGCGAGGTCGCGCAGGGCGCGGCGGTGGACGCCATCGAAGTAGCGGAGGAAGTTCGCGATAGAGTCGATCATGGGATACCCGCCATTGCGTCGTAGATGGTGGTGTGGCGCATGCGTGCGAGGTCGCGGCCGTCGGGGCCGCGCACAAGGCAGTCGAACTCGACGAAAGGACGACCCTTGCGTTCGTAGACCGCCACGCATCGTCCGCCCGTGACGACCTCGCCCACGGCATACGCAGGCGCGAGGAACTCGACCTCGGTGCGGGTGTGGATGGAGCCGATGATGACGAAGTTGTGGCGCATGAGCGCTTCCGGGCGGCCCACCAGCCAGGCGGGGTGGAGGCGTGGGTTGTCTCCGGCGAAGAGGGGGTCGGCGGAGCGGTGGCTGAGCTCCATGTAGGCACGCAGGACATCGGGGGAGGCGTCGACGGCCATAGGCGTCCAGTCGACGCCAGCGAGGGCGGGGTCGACCTGCAGCTCGGGAAGCGGGTCAGGCGCGGGGGCAGGGTCCATACGGGCAGAAGGCGCGAAGTCCGCGAGGGCGGCGTTCGCGCCATTGCCCACCTCGCCAACGACGCAATCGATGCCGGCGGGATTGGTCATCCGGAGCGTGAAGGCGCCGTTGTCGGCAGGGGTGAGGGTGATGCGTACCTCTTCGCCCGGGTAAACGGGCTGGCGGAAGCGGAAGCGCGCCCAGCCGTGATCGAGCCAGTCCTCCCCAAGGGTTTCAAGGATAGCGGGCACACTCCAGCCCCAGAGGTTGTCGCCTGCCACGAGCGCACCGGCGAATCCGAGCTCGCGGGCCAATTCAGGGCTGTGGACCGGGTCCACCAGGGCGGCGGGGTCGTCCTCGTCGTCGAGGAAGGCGACGACGCGCCACTCGCGCGTTTCCGCTGCGGTCATGGTCCACCTCCGCCATGAAGGGTAGCGGACGCAGGGGCCGCGGGCGCACCTAAACGGGCGTTGCCGTATTCTTCGCAGCCTTGTCTTTATTGCCGCTATTGGCCATCCAGCACGGGTTGGCCGCCCCGGACACGCGCCCGGGGTTGACGCCCACCCGTCAGAGACCGCTCTCCCCGGTCCCACCCGCTCCCCCCCGGCAGCGCTACCTGCCGGGCCTCGATGGGATGCGGGCGCTGGCCGTGATCGCGGTTGTCCTCTTCCACTCGACCCTCGGCATCGCGCCGGGCGGCTTCCTCGGCGTTGAGGTCTTCTTCGTCATCAGCGGGTACATCATCACGCGGGCGCTGCTGGCCGAACGCGAGAGCAGCGGGCGCATCGCGCTGGGGGCTTTCTGGATGCGACGGGCGCGGCGGCTGCTGCCGGCGCTGTTCCTGTTGCTGTTCGCGGTGGCGGCCTACACCGTCATCTTCGAACAGGGCGAGGCAGCGGGGCTCCGCCGCGATATCGCCGCGGCCCTCGCCTACGTCACGAACTGGGACCTGATCGTCGCGGGCGAGACGTACTTCGATTCGTGGGAACGCCCCTCGCTGCTGCGGCACCTCTGGTCGCTGGCGGTGGAGGAGCAGTTCTACGTCGTGTGGCCCCTGCTGATTGCGGGAGGACTGGCGCTGCTGCGGAACCGGCTCACGTTGGCCCTGATCCTCGGCGGGGCAGCCGCCTCGGCCATCGCGATGGCGGCGCTGTACGAGCCGGGGAGCGCGGTCACGCGCATCTATTACGGAACCGACACGCGCGCCTCCGGGCTCCTCATCGGGGCGGCGCTGGCGTTCGTGTGGAGCGCACGGCAGAGCGAGGGCGGGAGCGGCCTACGGGCACGGGCAGGCGTCTCGGCGCTGACGCTGGCCGGCACTGCCGGACTGGCGACGCTTGTCGGGTTGACGCTGCTGGCCGACGGAAGCACCCCGTTCCTGTACCAGGGCGGCTTCGCGCTGGTGGGTGTGGCGACCGCGGCCCTGATCGTGGCAGCCACGCACGAGCGCTCGCCCTTAGCGGAAGGGCTGGGGACGCCGGTCCTGCGCTGGGTGGGGGTGCGTTCGTACGGCATCTACCTCTGGCACTGGCCGGTGATGGTGCTGACTCGCCCCGGCATCGACGTGCCGTTCGATGGCATCGGGCTGTTCGCGATGCAGGTGGCGATCACGCTGGCGCTGGCGGAGGGGTCGTACCGCTGGGTGGAGAAGCCGATCCGCGAGGGGGCACTGGGACGAGTGTGGAAGCAGCTCTGGGAAGGCGCCGCAACGCCGCGGTGGCGGCGGGGGACGCTGGCGCTGGCCGGTACGGCGACGGCGGCCGGGGTGGCCGTGGTCGCGATCTTCATGACGCTGACGCCGGCGGGGGAAGAGCCCCCCTACTTCGCCCTCGTGCGCCTACGGCTAGTGAACACCGACGTCGCGGCGACAGAAGCAGCCGCGGCGACAACGGAGGCGGACCCGTACCGGGTGGTGTCGCTGCAGGGCCCGCGGACCGCTTCGCCAACATCGCTCCTCGACTCGGCCACATCGCAGTCGGCGGCGGCGGGCTCGGTCGCTGCGGCGGCCGCCGGAGACCCGCTGGTCCTGGCCGTGGCGGCTCACGACTCGCCAGCGGCGGAGCAGGCGGCTTCGCTGGCCGCGCTCACGGATGCGTTCGAGTCGGACCTGCTGGAACCGGAGCGGACGGCGCCCCAGTCGGAAAAACAGGAGCCGTCCGGTCGAGTCATCGCGGGAGACCCGGGGGATGTGCGGGTCACCGCGATTGGGGACTCGGTGATGCTCGGCGCCGCGCACCAACTCGCCGAGGACGTGCCCGGCATCGACCTCGACGCGTCAGTGGGGCGGCAAGTGTCGCAGGCGATCAGGCTGCTGCGAGAGCGGAAGGAGAACGGTCTTCTCGGGGAGGTCGTGCTGCTGCACCTGGGCAACAACGGCGCTTTCACGGCCAAGCAGTTCGACCAAATCATGGAGGTGGTGGGACCCGAGCGGCGCGTCGTGTTCCTGACGCTGCGCGTGAGCCGCTCGTGGGAGCAGGGGAACAACGAGGTCATCCGCGAAGGGGTCGAGCGCCACGAAGGCGCGTTCCTGGTCGACTGGCGGGCGGCGATTGAGGAGCATCCCGAGGTGCTGTGGAAAGATGGCACGCACCTGCGGCCTGAGTGGGCCAGCTTCTACGTAGAGCTGCTGGAACCGCACCTCGGCTCGTAGACACACGGCAAGGAGAGACACGATGGAATACCGAAGGATGGGACGCACGGGCCTCCGCGTCTCGACGATCTGCCTGGGGACGATGACGTTCGGGTTCCAGACCGAGGAGCAGGCGGCCCTGCGCATCATGAATACCGCCTGGGACGCTGGCGTGAACTTCCTCGACACCGCCGACGCCTACCCGATGGGCAGCGAGGAGACGGGCGCCACCGAGGTGATCGTGGGAACGTGGCTCGCGACGATGCCCCGCGACAAGGTCGTGCTGGCGACGAAGGCATGGGGAGCGACCGGTCCGGGGCCGAACGACCGCGGACTCTCGCGCCAGCACATCCTGAGCGCGGTCGACGCGAGCCTGAAGCGGCTGGGTACGGACTACATCGACCTGTACCAGACGCACTTCCCCGACGAGAGCACGCCGATTGAGGAGACGCTGAAAGCGCTCGACGACCTCGTGCGCTGGGGGAAGGTGCGCTACATCGGCTGCTCGAACTACCAGGCGTGGCAGCTGGCGCGGGCCATCGGCGCGAGCGAGCGGCTCGGCATCGCGCGGTACGACTGCGACCAGCCTCGCTACAACATCCTCTTCCGGGAGATCGAGAACGAGTTGCTGCCCCTCTGCCGGACTGAGGGGGTGGGGGTCATCGCCTACAACCCGCTGGCGGGCGGCATGCTGACGGGGAAGTACGCCGGCACGGAGGACCTTCGCGAGCAGACCCGCTTCACGCTGGGGAACGCGGGGCCGCGCTACCGCGCCCGCTACTGGGACGAGGTGCAGTTCCGCGAGGTCGAGCGGCTACGGACGTACTTCGGTGAGCGCGACACCTCGCTGACGCATGCCGCGATTGCCTGGGTAATCGCGCAGGGCGGAGTCACCTCGGCGATCGTGGGGGCGAGCCGGCCCGAGCAGATCGAGGACTCGGTCGGCGGCGCGGAGCTGACCCTGAGCGAGGACGACCTGGCGTTCTGCGACGACGCGTGGTTCAACCTGCCCCGCAAGCGCGACACGACGGTGGCGCTGCGGTAGGGATCAGCCAAGCTTGGCGCGGGCGGAACGGAGACGGGCAAGGGCCTCGTCGCGCCCGAGGAGCGCCACGGAGTCGAACAGGGGGATGCCGCGCGGGGCGCCCATGATCGCCACGTAGAGCACCGAGACGAACTTCCGAAGCTTCAGGTCGAGCGTGTCCTGGAGGGAACGCAGGGCCGCTTCGACGGGTTCCGGAGCCCAGGCGTCGGGGGCGACGCCCTCGACGGCGGCGGTGGCGGCGGCGAGGGTGCGGGCGGCCAGCTCGGTGTCGCCCTTGATGCGCTCGGTCAGCAGCTCGGCGGGGTAGTCGGGCAGACCGGCGAAGAGGAACTGCGACAGTCCGGCGACCTCGTCAAGGCGGGCGACGCGTTCCTGGAGGAGGGGGGCCACGGCGGCCACGAGGCTGGCATCGAGGGGGCGGGGAATGTCGGCGGGGAGGCCGCGGTCGAGCCAGTCGGCGACGAGGTCGCGCCAGGCGCCGGGGTCGAGGGTGCGGACGTAGTGGCCGTTGAGCGCGTCCAGGCGTTCGACGTCGAAGAAGGCGGGGTTGGAGACGACACGGTCGAGGCTGAAGACGCGGGCGAACTCCTCGGGGGCGATGTGGGTGGTGTGGTCGTCGAGGGACCAGCCGAGAAACGCGAGGAAGTTGAGCGTGGCTTCGGGGAGGTAGCCGCTGTCGCGGTAGTCGAGGGCGGCCACGTCGCCGGAGCGCTTGGAGAGTTTGCGTCCGTCGCGGTCGACGAGCACAGGTAGGTGAGCGAACTGGGGGGGGCGCCAGTCCATCGCCTGGTAGAGCTGGAGGTGGCGGGGGCCGCTCGCGAGCCACTCCTCGCCGCGGATGACGTGCGTGATCTCCATGTCGTGGTCATCGGCGAGCATGGCGAGGTGGTAGGTGGGGAAGCCGTCGGTCTTGAGCAGGACGAAGTCGTCCTGAAGCGAGTTCTGGAAGGTGACGTCGCCGCGAATGAGGTCGGGGAAGGTCGTCGTGCCGGTGCGGTCCATGCGGAAGCGCAGGACAGAGGGCTCGGTGCGTGCCCGCTCCTCGGCCTCCTCGGGGTCGAGGGCACGGCAGCGACCGTCGTACCCGGGGGCGAGGCCATCCCTTTGCTGGTCCTTGCGCAGCTGGGCGAGCCGCTCGGCGGTACAGAAGCAGCGATAGGCGCGGCCCCGCGCGCGCAGCTCGTCGGCGATGGCGTGGTACTTCTCGAGGCGCTCGGACTGGACGTAGGGGCCGTGCGGGCCGCCGACGTCGGGGCCCTCGTCCCACTCGATACCAAGCCAGCGAAGACCCTCGTAGATATTCTCGACCGAGCCCTCGACGTAGCGGCTCTGGTCGGTGTCCTCGATACGGAGGACGAACTGCCCGCCGTTCGCCTGGACGAAGGCCCACCCGAAGAGCGCCGTGCGCAGCCCTCCGATATGCAGCTCGCCGGTGGGGCTGGGGGCGAAGCGGGTGCGGACGGGGGCGGTCATGCGGACTCCTCGGTGCGGGTGGGGGCGGCAGGCTCAACGTAGGACGCGGCCTGCGCGGCAAAGCCGGCATCGTCGATGGCGGCGAGCATGTCGCGGGGGAGGGGCGCGGTCACGGTGAGCTTGCCGCCGGCGGGGTGCGGGACGGTGAGTCGCCAGGCGTGGAGGAGGTGACGGGGGCCGGGGCCGCGACCGTACAGCTCGTCGCCGGCGACGGGGGCGCCGATGGCGGCGAGGTGGACGCGGATCTGGTGGGTGCGGCCCGTGAGGGGCTTCGCCAGGACCAGCGAGCGTTCGCGAGCGGCGGCGAGCACCTCGTACTCGGTCTGGGCGCTGCGGCCGTCGGACGCGACGGCCATGCGGCGGCGGTCGGCGTGGCTGCGAGCGATGTCGGCGTCGATGACGGCGCGGTCGCGCTGAGGGATACCGTCGCACAGCGCGAGGTACTGCTTGTGCGTCTCGCGGGCCTCGAAGGCGGCGCCGAGGGCGGTCTGGGCCGCGGGCGTCTTCGCGAGGAGCAGGACGCCGCTGGTGTGCTTGTCGAGCCGGTGGACGATGCCGGGGCGCTCCACGTCGAAGGCGGCAGCTTCGCGCGGGTAGTGCTCGACGAACCAGGCGGCGACGCTGGGAGCGCAGGGCTCGGCGGGGGCGTCGTGGACGAGCAGTCCGGCGGGCTTGTCGATGGCGAGAAGGTAGTCGTCCCCGTACAGGACGGGAAGGGAGAGACCGCTGGGGGCGACGACGCGGGGCGTCTCGGGGAGGGTGACGGCGACCTCGGCGCCCTCCTGGACGTAGGTCGACTTGCGGGCGGGGGCGCCGTCGACGAGCACGTGCTCGTTGGCGATGAGGCGCTGGACGCGGGCGCGGCTGAGGTCGGGGAAGGCGGCGGCGAGCACGGCGTCGAGGCGGCCCTCCTCGGTCACGAGGAGCTGTCGCCTTCTTCCTGGCCTGTCTGTGTCTGAGTCACGAACGCCCATACGAGGATGATGGCACCGATCGTAATAGCGGAATCGGCGACGTTGAAGGCGGGCCACTCGGGAAACTTGATGAAGTCGGTGACCTCGCCGTTGCCGGCGCGGTCGATCAGGTTGCCGATGGCGCCCCCAAGCATGAGCGCGAGTCCCGCGCGGACGAGGGGGCTCGCCATGCCGGGATTGAAGAGGTAGACGAGGATAAGGGCCACGCCGACGACGCCCGCGACGACGAGCAGCGGTCCCGCCCCTTCGAGGATGCCGAAGGCGGCGCCGGTGTTGGCGTAGTGCACGATGCGGACGTTCCAGTCGGGGTCGGGCCAGGCGTCCCCGCGATCGAGGCCGCTACGGATGAGCCACTTCGTCAGCAGGTCGCCGCCTACAATGACGGCGGCGAGGGCGAGGAAGACGCAGTCGCTGCGTCGCAGGCGGGGCAGGGCGAAGCGGGGCATCGCAGTCATGATAGGGGGCGGTTGCGCACCGCTCCCGTAGGATTCGGGCGATGCCATCGACCAAATCCCTGGCGGAGCGGATGCACCTGCGAGCGGGCGAGCGCCTGCTGCTGGTGAACGCGCCCGACGGCTTTGCCTCCGTCCTCGGCGCGCCCGAGAGCGTGGAGGTCGCGACCACGCCGCAAGGAACGTTCGACGTCATCCAGGTGTTCGTCACGACACGAGCGGACCTGGAAGCTGAGGCGACCCGGCTGAAGGAGCTCCTGAATCCGGACGGCAAGCTCTGGTTCACCTACCCCAAGGGGACCTCCACCAGCCTGAACGCCGACATCAACCGGGACGACATCCGTCGCTACGCGCTCACGGTGGGTCTGCAGACCGTTGCACAGGTCGCGGTCGACGATGACTGGTCGGCGATTCGCTGCAAGGTGGTGGGGTAGCGGCAGTCACCACTGCCTACGTTGACGCGCCCCCGCAGCCAACCTAGGCTGCGCGCGCTATGGCGAAGCACCTGGAAGGCAAAACGGCAATCGTGACGGGCGGGGCCGGGGGCATGGGCTCCTGGATCTGCCGGATATTCGCGGAACAGGGCGCAAAGGTCATCGTGGCCGACACGGGGGCGGACGTGGAGGGGCGGATGGGCGTGGACCCGAGCCGCGTCAACGCCGTCGTCGACGAGATCACGGCGGCGGGCGGCGAGGCCATCGCGGCCATCGGCGACGTGTCGGAGATGGACGTGGCGGAGGGGCTCGTGCGCACGGCGCTGGAGCAGTGGGGGAAGCTCGACATCCTCGTCTGCGCGCACGGCATCCTGCGCGAGCGAATGATCTTCAACATGACCGAGGAGGAGTGGGACGACTCGGTGAAATCACACCTGAAGGGGTGTTTCGCGCCGACCAAGTTCGCTTCCATCCACTGGCGGCAGGAGCGGCAGGGCGGACGCATCATCTACTTCACCTCGGGGGCGGGCCAACGCGGGGAGGCGGGCCAGCCGAACTACTCGGCGGCGCAGCAGGGGAAGGTCGGCCTGATGCTCTCCTGCGCGCAGGCGCTGAGCCGCTACGACGTGACGGCGAACTGCATCGCGCCCGCGGCCTCGACGCGCATGACCGACCGCGGCCGGAGCGTCGACCGCGAGGGGCCGGCGCCGAGCCTCTCGGCGGCGGGCACGAAGATGGACCCGAAGAACGTCGTGCCGGCGATCGTCTACCTGGCATCGGACGAGGGCGGGAGCGTGACGGGCCGCGTGGTTGGCACCACCGGACACGAGTTCACGATCTGGCGTGAGCCGTTCCGGGACCAGTCGATCTTCTCGCAGTCACCGTTCTGGGACATCGACGACCTGTTCGAGCAGATGCCGCGCACGCTGGCGGTTCACGACCTGAAGCCGCCCGAGCCGGCGTTCCCGTAAGCGGAAGGGGAGAAGCGATGGCGAAGCACCTGGAAGGCAAGACCGCGATCGTGACGGGCGGGGCCGGCGGCATCGGCAGCTGGGTCTCGAAGCTGTACGCGGAGAACGGCGCGAAGGTAATCGTGGCTGACACCGGGGCGGACGTGGAGGGGCGGATGGGCATGGACGCGAGCCGCGTCAACGCCGTCGTCGACGAGATTACGGCAGCGGGCGGGGAGGCGGTGGCGGCGGTCGGCGACGTGTCGGAGATGGACGTGGCCGAGGGACTCGTGCGGACGGCGCTGGAGCGCTGGGGCAAGCTCGACATCCTCTGCTGCGCCCACGGCATCCTGCGCGAGCGGATGATCTTCAACATGACCGAGGACGAGTGGGACGGGTCGATCAAGTCGCACCTGAAAGGGTGCTTCGCACCGACGAAGTTCGCCGCGATCCACTGGCGCCAGGAGCGGCAGGGCGGCCGCATCATCTACTTCACGTCCGACGCGGGGATCCGCGGCAGCAGCGGGCAGCCGAACTACTCGGCGGCGCACGCGGGCAAGCTCGGCCTGATGCGCTCGAACGCGCGCGGCCTGAGCCGCTACGGCGTGACGAGCAACTGCATCGCGCCAGGGGCCTCGACACGCATGACCGACCGGGGTCTGGGACGGCAGGGCGAGGGCCCGCCGCCCAGCGCTTCCGCAGCGGGGACGGCCGGCGACCCCAAGAACGTGGCGCCGATCGCGGTGTGGCTGGCGTCCGACGCGGGCGCGGCGGCGAACGGGCAAACCTTCGGGGCGCGCGGGCACGTCATTACGCTCTACAGCGAACCGGAGCGGGAGCGGCTGCTGCGCTTCGAGGAGCCGTTCATCGACATCGACGAGCTGTTCGAACTCTGGCCGGAGACGCTCGGTTCGGAGCCACTGGAGAGGACGCAGGCTTGGACCTGAGCGCCGAGCAGCTCGCCGACCGGCAGGCGATCGTCGCGGTGATCGACCGGTATGCGACCTCGCTGGACGCGAAGGACTACGCGCGCTTCCGCACATGCTTCAGCGACGACGCCATCGTGCACTACGGCGAGGCGCTCACGCCCGACGAGGCAGCGGCGTACGCGGAGGGCGTGCTCTCGCGGTACGCACACACGCAACACCTGCTGGGGAACTACGAGATTGCGCTCGACGGCGACCGGGCCTCCGCGCGCACCTACGTGCAGGCGAGCCACGTCTCCGACGAGGGAACCATCTGGGTCATGGGCGGGACGTACATCGACCGCTTCGAGCGACGCGAGGGCGAGTGGAAGATCGTCGAGCTCACGCTCGAGGGGAAGTGGTCGGAGGTTCGCACCATCTCGGCGTAGCATTCCCACAACCGAACCAGAACACGAAAGGAACGGACATGGCGAAGGAGATCGACCTTCAGGGCAAGGTGGCGCTGGTCACCGGGAGTGGACAGGGCATCGGCAAGGGCATCGCGACGGTGCTCAGCGAGTGCGGGGCGACGGTCGTCGTCTCGGACCTGAACCCCGACACGACAGCGGCGACGGCGGCGGAGCTGGGGGCGGCGGCGCTCCCGCTCGACGTGACCGACCAGGACGCGTTCGATGCGGCCATCGACCAGATAGTGGCGGACCACGGCAGCCTCGACATCCTCGTAAACAACGCGGGCGTCTACCGCGAGTACGGCGGTGGAATCGCGGACATCACGCCGGAGATGTGGCGCGTGCTCTGGTCGGTGAACGTCGATGGCGTGTTCTACGGGTGCCAGGCGGCCGCGCGCGTGATGCTGGCCGCCGGCAACGGCGGACGCATCGTCAACATCGCCTCGACGCAGGCGGTCTCGCCGGGCGTGGGTGTGACCTACGACGGCTCGAAGGCGGCGGTGCTGCAGATCACGCGCGCGCTTGCGCTGGAGCTGGGGCGCACGGGCATCACCGTGAACGCGGTGGCGCCGGGCGCGACCTGGGTGAACCCGGGCGACCCGCCCCCGCTCGACCCGAACGCGACCATCCAGCTGACCGGCAACGGCCTCGCCGACGCGGTGGCGAACCGCATCGCGCGCATCCCGGCGGGTCGCTGGGCGAAGCCGGAGGAGATCGGCAACGCGGTGGCGTTCGTCTGCTCGCCGCTGGCGGACTACGTCAACGGCATCTACCTGAACGTCGACGGCGGCTGGCTGACGGAGTAGGAGAGCGCGAGCTTCGCTCGCTGAGTGGAGCGCAGCGCTGGCGCGCGGCTGAGGAGAGCGCTCGCGGCTGCGCCGCCTGAGTGGGGCCCCTTGCGGGCTGCGGTTCAGGCATCGCGGCTCACTCAGCGAGCGGATGCGAGCGCTCCACCCAGTGACGGCGCGAAGCGCCGAACGCTCTTCTCAGGCGGGCGGGAACCCGCCGCTCCATTCAGCCGCGCGACAGCGCGGCGCTTTCCTACGGCAGGCGGAGGAGGTGGTTGCCACCTTCGACGGGGATGACCTGGCCGGTGATATCGCCGAAGAGGTCGCTGGCGACTGCGAGGGTGACGTCGGCGCAGTCGTCGACGGTGGTGATGCGGGCGAGGGGGGTCTGCTCGATGAAGGCCTTTGCGCCGGGGGAGTCCTCGGGGAGCTCGACACGGGCCTCGTCGATGGGGGTTCCGCCCCCGTAATTGTTCATAGCGGTGGGGACGAAGCCGGGGGCCACGGCGTTGACGCGCACCTGGTCGGGCCCGAACTCGCGGGCGGCGATCTTGGTGGCGAAGTTGATGGCGGCCTTGGCGGCTGAGTAGGGCGTGAGCCCGATGGGGATGGAAATTGCCGTGCTCGACGTGATGTTGATGAGCGAGCCGCCGCCCGTGGCGGCCAGGGCGTTGCCCATGTGCTTCATGAAGTAGATGAAGCCGAAGTACTGGATATCGGCGACCTCGTGAAGCTCCTCGGGGGTGATGTCCTTGATCAGGTTGAAGCGGACGATGCCGGCGGAGTTGACGGCGATGTCGAGGTTGCCCCACTTGTCGATGGCGGCATCGGCGAGGGCCTTGAGGTCGTCGTAGTCGCGGCCGTCGCAGCGGATGGGGGTGGCGCCGATCTGGGAGGCCAGCTTCTCGAGGTTCTCCTGCCGGCGAGCGGCGATGATGAGTTCGGCGCCGTGCTCGGCGAAGCGCTCGGCGATGGCCCAGCCGATGCCGCTGGAGGCCCCCAGGATGATCGCCTTCTTGCCGTCGAGGAGTCCCATGCCGAACGCTCCCTGCCCGAGTTGCGGGCTACGGCGGGGAGTGTACGGGGTCGCAATGGTAGGAGCCTCGCACGAGAAAGCCGCCCTCCATGCCTAAGGGGCGGCTTCTCGTAGCGGAGTACCGGGCGAGGGGACTTCGCCCGGCACTCCCCATCTAACGCGACCGGCGGCTAGTGGCTGTCCCCTGCGAGGCCAACGAAGGCGAGGCTGGCAGGTGTGCCACCCACCTCCCACTCAGCAACCGTTGAGAAGGTGTCGAGGCTTACGCGCCTCACCAGTCCCTTTGCCGGGTCGGTGATGACGAGGTCCTCCCCGACGAAGGTCATGGCCGGCGGGCGCTCGGCGCCGGGGCCGACGAGGGCGGCCTTCGTCACGAAGTCGCCGGTCGCGGCTTCGAAGACGTGGAGGACGCCATCGTCAGTGAAGACGAAGAACCGCTCGCCGTGGGGACCGAAGGAGGCCGAGGCCGACTCATCCATCACGCGGGTGAACGCGCCACTCGCGGGGTCGATGAACCAGAGGCCGTCCTGTCCCCAGCCCTCGTCGGTGCGGTAGGAAGCGGTGACGAAGAAGGTGCTCGCCTCGCCGTGACCGTAGACGGAGCCAACGCGAGCGTTTTCCAGCATCTCCTCGGGATTTTCGATGAAGACGTGGCTGAGGGCGTCGCCGTCCTGCTGGAAGAGGAGGACGCCGCCGATGCAGCCGAAGAGGACGCCGGGGGCGCTGTGCGCTTCGCCGTGGAGGCCGGGGCAGGAGCGGTTGCTATCGTCGTAGATGACGTTGTCGTTGAGGTCGCGGACCTCGACACCGACGGGGAGGGGGTCCTCGGCGTCATCGGGGTTCTTCGTGGAGACGATGAAGCGGTCGCCTGCGAGGGCGACGGCGGAGCCGTGATGGGGGCCGGCTTCGAGGACGCGCGGTTCGTAGCCCATGCGTCCGGCGGCAAGACCCTCCTCTTCGAAGAGGAAGACGTGGCCGTGGGAGTCGGCGAAGACGGCGACCCAGCCGTGGACAGAGGTGTAGTGGATGGGGAGCTCGTCGGCGACGTCGAGGAGACGGGCGACCGGGTCGATGACGAGGTCTTCGTGGTCGCCGTGGGGGACGGTGTAGATGCCGCTGTCGAAGACGTGGATGCGGTCGTCGGCGTCGCCGGGGCCGCGGGAGAGGACGAAGGCATAGCGTCCGTCGAGGCCGCTGTAGACCCTGGCCGAGGGGGCGGCTACCTCGAAGGCGCCACGCGCGACGAAGCCGGTGTCGAGGTCGATCACGGACACGTAGGGCGACTCGGCATCACTGACGATGATGCGGCCGGCCCCGGCTGAGGCGACCATGTGGTCATCGTGAGCGTGGTCATCCTCCGCGTGGTCGTCCCCGTCGGCATGGTCGTCCTCGACGACCTCCCGGGCCGCGGCGGGGGCTTCGGTGGCAGGGGGAGGCTCGGAGCTGGAGTCGTCACCACAGGCGACGACGAAGAGAGCAGCGGCCACGATGGCCGCCAGGGCGATGGGGAACCTCACGAAACGGAATCCTCCGGATTCAGATCAAACTTCCCGGGACCGCAGGGTCGCCGAGAACTGAGACCCTATCCTAAGTGATACTTAGTATCAATACAGACCCGGGGACGATCCGAGACGTTTGGGGTGGGGCTCAGTGGGCCAGACGCCTACTCCACGCAGTACCCCACGTAGAGACCGACCGCTACGCAGATTGCGAGAAATCCGAGGGCGCCGCCCAGGGTGGGTGGAATCTCGGGAAACGTGAATCGCATGGGGCCAGCGTACTCGACTGCCGGGAGCCAGCTCTGTCTTGCGCCAGGAGTCAGTGGACGTCGGGGTGGAAGATGGCCTCGATGGGGCGATCGAAGAGGGCGGCGATACGGAACGCGAGGGGGAGGCTGGGGTCGTACTTGCCCGTCTCGACGGCGTTGACGGTCTGGCGGCTGACACCGAGGTGCTCGGAGAGGTCGGCCTGGGTCCAGCCACGCTCGGCGCGGAGTTCGCGGAGCGTGTTCTTCACAGCCTGCGCCGCCTGACGATGAAGTCACAGACGAGCCAGAGGGCACCCATGACGCCCCACACCCACGTCCAGTTGACTCGTGGGAGATCCACGGCCCCTTCGACGAAGCCATAGGTAAACGTGATGATGGCGGTTCCAGCGAAAGCCAGGGCGATCGCCTCGAGGGTGATCCTCTGCTGGAGTTCATCGATCCGCCTGTGGAAGCGCACCGCCGCCACAACGATGAGGGCACCAGGGATCACTGGCAGCAACGCCACCGCGTAGCGCCAGCCTGCGGCCGGGTTCGCGTCGACGAGGAAGTCGGCGAGGTACAGCGCCCCTCCGTAGGCAACCCCTGATGCGAGGAACTCGCGGTAGTAGCGGGTAACGGCGGCCTCCAGGTCGGTCCCCGACCTGCCGGGCACACGGAGTCTGGCCAGGGGGTTCCTCATAGCCACCGTTTCCTCGCGACGAAGCCACCGATGATCCAGAGCGCCGCCATGACGGGCCAGACGAACCACCAGTTGATGCGGGGTAGTCCGGCGAAGTCGAGGAAGCCGTAGGTGAACGTGAGGAGGGCTGTGCCGGCGAAGGCGAACGCGAACGCCTCGAGGGCCATGCGCTGATGGAGTTCGTCCATGCGCCGGAAGTAGCGCACGTACGCCCCAACGGTGAAGACCCAGGGGATCATTGGCGTGATGGCGACCGGGTAGCGCCAGGGCGCGTCCGGGTACGTTTGCATGACGGTGATCACACCGGCGAGCAGTCCCGAGTAGATGATGAAGGCAACCCACACCCAGCGGTCGTAGATTCGCTTGGCAACGTCCTGTTCCAACATGGCATCCTCCAAAGTCAAGTATCCTTGACACGCGCGCGTCTGTCAAGCTTCCTTGACACGCAACGCTCGCGGAACGCCCTCCACGCAGCCATCGCGGGCCGAGGAAACCCGGTAGACTGCGCGCACTTCTGACGGACGGTGATTCGCGCATGAAGATCGGACTGTGCCTGCCCCAGTTGAACCCCCACGCGGACCGCACGGCGGTCCTCGGTTTCTCCCGGAACGCCGAGGCAGCGGGCTTCGACTCGCTCTGGGTCCAGGACCACTTCATGGTCCCGGACGACCCGCAGGTCGGTTACGCGGGCGGCCCGAAAGAGGTGAAGATGCCGGACCCGTACCGCTGCATGCTCTCCCCGATCGAGCTGCTGGCGTTCGTGGCGGCGGCGACCGAGCGCGTGCAGATCGGCACGTCGATCCTGGTGACGGCCTACTACCGGCCGGCGTTGCTGGCCAAGCGCCTGACAACGCTCGACATCCTCTCGGGCGGGCGCGTGATCGCGGGCCTGGGGCTGGGCTGGAGCAAGGACGAGTACGACCACATGGATACGCCCTTCACGCAGCGGGGCGCGCGCATGACGGACTTCGTGCGAGCACTCAAGGCGTGCTGGCTGCCGGATCCGGTCGAGTACCACGGCGAGTTCTTCGACGTGCCCAAGTGCGACACCTCGCCGAAGCCGCTCCAGCGGAATGCGGCGGGTGAGCCGCAGATCGAGATCGCGATGGGCGGAGGCGGCAATCCGCAGGGCCAGAGGCGCATCGCCGAGCTGGCCGACGCCTGGAATCCCGCGGGCGCGCCGCCGGAGATGGTGATGCAGGGCATGGCCGGATTGAACGCGCTTGCGGCGGAGTACGGTCGCGGGCCGCTGAAGAACTACATGCGCATCTTCGCCAACCCCACCATGCCGGGCATCGAGCCCTGGCACGGCGGCTTCTTCGGGCCGATGTCGTGGAGCGGCACGGCGGAGGACATGAAGCCGAAGGTAGAGGAGGCGAAGGAGGCGGGCATCGAGCACGTCATCATCGAGACGGGGTTCTGGGAGCCCTGCCCGAGCCCGCAGAACTGGATCGACCAGGTCGACTTCTTCGCACCGCTCGTCGAAGTGGCGCACGGCTAGGCCGCGGGAGCGGGAGCCAGGGGATGCAGCCATGAGCGACTACGGCCTGACCAACTTCGACGAGCACCCGGTACACCAGATCACCGAAGCGTTCGGGGCCGTGGCGGCGTCGGACAAGCACTGGAACGACGGCCACTACATCTGCCTCTGCGACACCGAGGGGAACATCCAGCTCATCGGGCTGGTACGGCTCTACACGAACAACGACGTGATCGACGGGTTCGTGTGCATCCGCCACGAGGGGAAGCAGCACAACATCCGCCTCTCGCGCCGGCTGCGGTCGGATATCAACACGAACGGCATCGGGCCGCTGCGCATCGACATCGTCGAGCCGATGGAGACGGTGCGACTGGTGCTGGAGGAGAACGAGTACGGCATCGAGTGCGACCTGACCTGCCGCTCGACGGCGGTCCCGTACGAGGATCAGCCGTCGTACGTGCGAGAAGGCGGGCGTTTCGTCCGCTCGCGCGCCGTTTACGAGGTGGTCGGTACGGTCGAAGGGTCGGTAACGGTCGCAGGGAAGACCTACACGGCGACGCCGGACAAGTGGTTCTTCTTCCGGAACCACTCGTGGGGTTCGATGCCGGGGCGGGGCGGGCCAAGCGAGCACGGCGCCCCCTCGCAGTTCCGCCGGGAGCGCATGCAGGCGCTGCGCCAGTGGGTGCTCTTCCGCATGCCCGACCACGGCGGCTTCTACCAGACGATGGACCGGAACGACGGGACACGTCTCCAGGAGGAAGGCGCAATCCTGCTGGAGGATTCACAGCTCGGGGTCACGGAGATCGAGCACGATCTCGAGTTCTATCCGGACGGCCCGAAGCGCGTGAAGTCGGGGAGTTTCGCCCTGACGGACGAGAACGGGACGAAGCGGGAGTACGAATTCGAGGACTTGGGCTGGGTGTACTGCCAGGGCGGGGGTTACTTCGGTGGCTTCAACGACGGCCTGGGTCAGGGCGTCTGGCGCGGTGAGTATCATGTCGAGGGCGAGGTGTGGGACGCGTCACACCCGCAGAAGATCGTCGAGGAAGACGGCACGGAGCGTGAGTTCGACCATGCCTGGGCGGAGAGCTTCACGTTGCTGCGGAGCGGTGACGATGTCGGTCTCGCGCACCTCGAGGCGGTGGTCTTCGAGTAACAATCCGCGGGCACACGCTCAGCGAAACATGGAGGGATGGCGATGAAGGCGCTGGTATTCGGAGGATCCACGTTCGTGGGGCTTCGCACCGTGCGGGAGTTGGCCGCGCGGGGCCACGAGGTGACCGTGCTGAACCGGGGCGTGACCTCGGTCGACCTGCCTCCGGGGACGGAGCGGCTGATTGCCGACCGGACGGACAACGAGTCGATGAAGGCCGCTCTCGGCGGCCGCGAGTTCGATGCGGTGTTCGACATCTCCGGGTTCGTGATGGTGGCGGGCAAGTCGGACCTCGATTTCCTCATCGACCTGCTCGACGGGCAGATCGGGCACTACGTCTACTGCAGCTCGATCATGTGCTACGAGCCGTCGGGGAACATGCCCTGGCCGGAGACGAACGCGTACACGGACCAACCCAGGGACACCTATGGGGGGTTCAAGGCGTACACGGAGAAGCGGCTGTTCGAGCAGCACCGGAAGACGGGTTTCCCGGTGACGGCCGTGCGGCCGGCGGCGATCTACGGGCCGAACAACAACATCTACGACATGGAGGCGCCGATGTTCCTGCGCCTCCTGCGGGGTCTGCCCATCCTCATCCCGCACGAGGGGCTGGTCACCTGCTCCTACGGGCACGTGGACGACCTCGTGCGCTTCCAGATCGACATCGCCGGACAGGACGTAGCCAAGGGCGAAGCGTTCAACCTGACGAACGAAGGAGTGACGACCCAGTACTACGTGGAGACGCTGGCGGACATCGTGGGGAAGCCAGCGGACATCGTGTACATCCCCGAGGACAAGCTGCCGGACCTGGGATTCAACTGGCGCCAGCCGGAGAACAAACCGGTGTTCGGCCACCTCTTCGGGCGGATGCACCATTCCGTGCTGAGCATCCGCAAGGCGGAGACCCTGATGGGCTTCCAGAACGAGTACGACTTCCGCAGCGGCCACGCCCATACCTTCGAGTGGTTCATGGAGGAGGGCATGGCGCAAATCGGAGAGAACCCGAAGGATCCGCTCTGGGGCGGCGGCTGGGACTTCGAGCGCGAGGCGGAAGCAGCGGCCGCGCTCCGCGGCAGCTAGCGCGAGGCCGTATGCCGGAGGCGAAACGACCGACCGTCGACGAGGTGCTCGCGGGGGCGGTGCACACCATCGAGAACCAGCTGCTTCCCAACCTGGAGGACACGTGGGCGCGGGCGGCGGCGAGCCAGCTGATGGGCACGCTCGAGTACGCGCGAGCGCTCATCGCGGGCGATGAGCACGTCGATGCACAGATCGACGCGGTGGAGGCGGTCATCGGCGACCTGCTGCGGGACCACCCTGGCCTGGAGGCGGTGCTGGAGGGGAGCGCGAGCGAGACGCGCGGCTTCACGGTGCTGGACCAGGCGAGCCGCCTGCTGAGCCACGCGGTCGCGAATGACTCGGCAGAGGCGGAGGCTATCCGGGAGCAGCTGCGCCCGCTGATCGTCCAGCAGGCGACAGACACCCTGAACGAGACGATGCCGATGCTGATGGCATTTGGCGGGAGGCCGCGCCGTGTTGAACGTTGAGGTCGCGCGGCCCCAGATAGCGGCGTACCTGTCCGCGAAGCTGTCGTCGGACGGCGGCGTGGAGGTGGGTCCGCTGGAGCGCATCACGATCGGGCACTCGCGCGGGATGTTCCGGGTGAACGCGAGCTACCGGCAAGGCGGGGAGACGGTCGAGCGATCGTTCGCACTGCGGGTGGAGCAAGCGGGGATGTTCGGGACGAACACGCTCGACGAGGTGCGCACGATGCGGTCGATGCGGGCGGCGGGGTTCCCCGTGGCCAACATCCGCTTCGTGGAATTTGACCCGGCGGTCATCGGGACGCCGTTCTTCGTGATGGACTGGGTGGAGGGGAGCAGCGGGCCGCCGAACGACGCGGCCCTGCGCGACTACGTGACGAAGCTGCACGAGCTGCACCAGGTCGACTGGCGGAAGAAGGAGGTCCCGTTCGCGCGCATCCCCTCGGTGCCGATCGACGCGGTCCACCAGCAGGTAGACCGCTGGATGGACGTACACCGCTGGGGCCGCGTGCTGCCGGAGCCCCTGCTGGAGGAAGCGGCGACGTGGCTGAAGCGGAACGCCCCGGACGATCTGCATCTGACGCTGGTGCACGGCGACCCGGGCCCGCTGAACTTCATCCACAAGGGCGACGAGGTGCAGGCGTTCACGGACTGGGAGTTCTCGCACATCGGGGACCCGAACGAGGACTGGCTCTTCCTGGGCGGGATGCGGGGACGCGGGGTGATGGAGCCGCCACAGTGGCGCGAGTACATCGCGGACGTGACGGGGCACGTCATCACGAAGGAGACGTGGGCCTACTGGGACGTGTTCAACCAGTTCAAGGGGGCGTGCGCCAACACGTCGGCGCTTCGCATCTTCATCACCGGCGCGAATCCCGCGCCGAACATGGCGGCCATCGGGACGGCGCTGAAGCTCTCAATGGTTCAGCACCTCTCCACTATCATCGGCATGTCATACGCCCGGGAGGGCGAGTAAGGGAGACACGAAACATGGCGGGACAGCAAGAGATCGACACGGCAATCGAACTGTTCAAGGCGTGGAGCAGCGGCGATGCGGACGCGCCCGGGCCCTTCTTCGCGGAGGAGTGCATCCTGCGCGACATCGTGGCTGGCGAGGACAAGGTCGGCTGGCCGGCCATCCGCGAATTCTTCGCGGGAGGCCTGGAGGGCGCCCCGGACCTGGCGCTCATCCCGGAGAAGTTCTGGACCGCCGACGACGGCGTTGCCTTCACGTGGCGCATGAGCGCGACGGTCACCCACGAGGCGTTCGGGGCGGAGCACAAGGGCAAGAAGTGGTACTCCGACGGGATGACCTACCTGGAGTTCGACGACGCGGGCAAGGTGACGCTGGAGGTGGACTACCACCACGGCGGCGCCATGCTGCGCTCGCTGGAGAGCCAATCGTAGGGGCTAAAGCCGTCTCGCTCGCTCGATGAGCTAGATGAGGCCCGAGCCGCGGAGGCGCGGGTCGAGGACATCGCGCACGGAATCGCCGAAGAAGTTGAACGCGAGGACGGCGAGGGCGAGGGCGGCGCCCGGGAAGATCACGAGCCACCAGGCGAGGCGGAAGTAGGGGCGGTTACTGGGGCCGAGGTCCTGGGCCCATGAAGGCGTGCCCGGCTCGAGCCCGAGGCCGAGGAAGGTGAGTCCGGCCTCCGCGAGCATCGCGGCGGGAATCGTGATGCTCGCGGCCACGATCACCAGCGGCGCGAGGTTGGGGAGGATGTGGCGGAACATGATGCGGCCGCCGGAGGCGCCGATCACGCGCGCGGCCTCCACATAGGTGACGGACCGCTCCTGGATGACGTTGCCCCGGAACAGACGGATGGCGATGGGCGTGAACGTGAAGGCCACCGAGAACATGAGCGTCTGGACGCTGCGATCGATGGCGGTGGTGAACATTAAGAGCCACAGGATGGCGGGCACGGCGATGATGATCTCGATTAAGCGCGAGATGATGACATCGACGATCCCCCCAAGGAAGCCGGCGGCAAGGGCAAGGACAATGGCCGCTCCCATGGTGATGGCGACCGCGCCGAAACCGATGAGAAGGGTGGGGCGGCCCCCGTAGAGCACCCGCGACCAGACGTCTCGCCGGCTGCGGTCGGTGCCGAAGAAGTTGTCGCCGTTGGGGGCATCGAGCGGCCCCGCTTCACGGATGGACGTCTTGGGGTCGACGGTGTTGAGCTGCCCTGCGAAGACGGACCCCGCGATCATCACGATGATGATGATGGCGCCTACCGTGCCCAGGGGTTGCGTGACGACGAAGCGGCCAAGCGCTTTGAGCCTTCTCCGGGCGAAACTCGGTTGCGCCTCGAGTCCGAGGGAGCCGGCAAGTTCGTCAGCGGTTGTCACGGCGGCGGTTCCGATCAGTACCGTATGCGCGGGTCGACCCACGCATAGGCGATATCGACAAGCAGGGTGATGAGGAGGAACCAGGTGGCGAAGACGACGACCACCGCCTGGATGATCATGAAGTCGCGCTCACCGACGGCGGAGATGACCCAGAGGCCCATGCCGGGGATGTTGAAGATGCTCTCCATGATGACGGAGCCGCCCAGCACGAGGCTGAACTGGAGGCCGATGATGGTGAAGAGCGCGATCATCGAGGGGCGGAAGACGTGCCGGGAGACGACAGCGGACTCCCGGAGCCCCTTCGCTCGGGCGGTGCGCACCTGATCGCTGCGGAGAACCTCGAGCATTGAGGAGCGCACGATTCGGGCGATGGTGCCACCGCCTGCGAGGGCGATGATGAACGCGGGAATGGCGAGTATCTGGAGGTGCGTCCAGGGCTCTTCCCAGCCGACCCAGTCAGGCGCGACCCGCACCCCCCACCAGACGGCCGGGAAGATGACCACGAGGGTCGCAATCCAGAAGCTGGGGACGGAAAGTCCCATGACGGCGAGGAACCGCAGGACGTAGTCGGATATCTTCCCCGACCTGACCGCGGAGACCATCCCCACGGGGATGCCGATCAGGAGGGTAAACGCGATGGAGAGCAGGCCTATCTGGGCCGTGTTCCAGATTCGCTTTCCGATCTCCTCGTTGATGTGGGCCCGCTGAGAGAGGGAGTAGCCGAGATCGCCACGGAGGACGATGTCTCCCAGCCACTTAAAGTACTGGTTGACCTTGTTCTCGTTCAGGCCCAGCTCTTCCCGGACGACATCGAAGCACTGCTGGTCGAAGTTGCCGGCGGCGCCACAACGGACGTCGGCTGCATCACCGGGGACCGCCCGCATGAATATGAAGACGATGATGGAGATGAGGACCAGGGTGAAGGGAACGAGCAGCAGCCGGCGAATGATGTACGCCTGCATGACTCCTCCTCTCCTCCGGTCCCCGACCACGCGGGCCGGGGACCGGCCACTCTCTCAACTGGCTAGCCGGCGATCCACATGTTCTGGGCGCGGCGGTAGCCCATCGACGCGTTGTTGGCGATGTCGGGCACGGGCGGAACATTCCGCAGACGCCCGCCCATGGCGTAATACTGGACCGAGGCAACGGGCAGAGGCAGGACGCAGCAGAAGTTCGTGAAGATATACCGCTGCATGTCCTGCAGGATCTCCTTGCGCTCCTCCGGGTCGACGGTCGCGCCCTGGAGGTCGTAGCGACCCTGGAGCTCGCTCCCGATCTCGTCCGTGACCGCGATGATTTCGTCGTCATAGAACGCCGAGAGCACGTGGTCGAAGGTATAGAGACCGCCGAAGATGGCCCCGTACCCGTTGGGCACATAGTGGGTGAGCGCGTTGTAGTCGGGAATGGTGGAGAGCGAGTTCTCGCCCGCGATGAAGTAGTGCCAGATCTTCTCGCTCGGTGGCGCCGTCGCGATCGCCACGTAGGTGGCGAGGTCGGCGGGCTCAAGGAGCGTGGAAACGCCCAGATTCTCATCAATGCTCTGGGCGATGAAATCGATAAGCCGCGTGTTGGAAGCGAAGGTGGGGATAACCGTCACCAGGCCATCGGGGAAGACCTCATCGCCACCGCCCTGGTCCCAGAGCTGGCGAGCACGGGCCGGGTCGAACTGCTGGAGCTCGCGGATCTCATCCTGCGGGAGCACCTGGGAGAAGGCTGGCCCGACGGGCGCACCGCGAATTCCCTCCCCGTCGTAGACGACCTCGATGATGCCCTCCCAGTCGATGGCGAGCGAGAGGGCCTCGCGCAGGAGCGGGTGCTGGGCCCACTTGTAGGCATCGAGCTCCATGATGGCGTGGTCGTTAGCGGGGCCGGAGATGACCTGGACGTTCTCCTCGCCCTCGAACAGCTGCGCCTGGATCTTGTCAATGCCGCCGAGGACGTCGGAGTCGCCGGCCAGGAGGCGCGCCTCCCGCGAGGCCTGGTCGACGATGATGGCGTCCTCCCAGCGGTCGATGTAGGGCATTTCGTCGGTGAAGCGACCGCGGGAAGTGGAGTGGCCGCGGTAGTTGGGGTTGCGTACGTATGTGTTTCCGGTCTCGTCGATATTCTCGAACATGTAGGCGCCGGCGCCGGCGTTCGGGACATCGTGGAGACCACCGCCGGCCGCCTCGACCGCCTCGCGGTTGACGATCGCCATGGCGCTTGATCCCAGCGAGGGGATGGCCGAGGCCCACGGGAACGCAAGGTTGATGGTCAGGGTTTGCGAGTCGGGCGTATCGAAAGAGGCGCCACGGTCGACACCCATCCAGCCCCACTGCAGCTGGTTCACCTCGGAGCCGAAGTCCGAAAGGCTGGACGGGAAGCGGCTGTAGCTGAAGGCAACGTCCTCGGAGGTCAGGTCGCGACCGCCGGCGGCGTTCGGGTTGAACTTCAGGCCGTCTTCAAGGTTGAAGACGAGGGTGGTGCCGTCGGGCTGCTCCCAGCCGTTGGCGGCATCGCCCCAGGCCTCCTCCTCGACAAGCGAGTAGCCGAGCAGGTGGTTGTAGGTAAGCGCCGTCCAGGTGGGGTCGGTGACGGTGACCGAGGGGTCGAGCGTCGTGTTCTGGGCCGACTTTTGGTGCTGGAACGTTCCGCCCCGCTGGACCGGGTCGGCGGCCTCGGTGGCCTCAGCCTCGGCAGCCTGGGCGGCCTCGGTGGCCTCAGCCTCGGCGGCCTGAGCAGCCTCGGTCGCTTCAGCCTCGGCGGCCTGCTCAGCCGCCTCGGTCGCGCGAGCCGCCTGCGTCGCCGCGGGAGCTGCGGCATCGTCGTCGTCATCGTCTCCGCAGCCAACAGCTACGAGGGCGGCGGCGCCGGCGCCAACGGCCGCGCCTCCCGCAAGGACTCGCCGGCGTGAGACGCGCCGGCGCCAATACTTCCCCCAATACCCTTCAGCCATGTCATCCCTCCTGGCCCTTGTATTACGGGCCCATCGACCCATTCATAACGGAAGCCAATGCGCCTTTCAATAGCGCAAGTGGCCGGGTTCAGACCCTCCCGCCATCAGGCGTCGGAGAGCCACATGTTCTGGGCGCGCCGGTAACCCATGGAGCCGTTATCGCGGAAGTCCGGGGGCAACGGCGCGTTCTGGACGCGGCTGCGGAGGGCGTGCTGCTCCGTGGCCTCCACGGGGACGGGGAAGGTGCAGCAGAACTGGGTGAAGATGAGGCGCTGCAACTGGTGCAGCAGGGCGGTGCGCTGCTCGGGGTCGTGGGTCACGGACTGGGCGTTGTAGAGGTCCTGGATGGGCTTGCCGATGTCGTGCGTGATGTCGATGACCTCGGGCGGGATGAGCGGCGCCTGCGGATGCTCGTGGATGAAGAGGCCGAAGGCCCCGCCGTAGCCCAACGGCACATAGTGGGTGAGGGCGTTGTAGTCGGGGATGGTCGAGAGGGTGTTCTCGGTGACGAGGGCGAAGTGCCAGATCTTCGAGCCCGGCGGGGCCGTGAGGCTGGAGACGTAGGTAGCGAGATCCACCGGCATCATCGTCACGTCGACGCCGAGGTTCTCCTCGATGCTCTGGGAGATGAACTCGGTGCCGCGCGTGTTCGCGAAGGTGGCAAGGAGGGTGCTGAGGCCGTCGGGGAAGACCTGATCGCCGCCGCCCTGCTCCCACATCTGGCGGGCGCGCTCGGGATCGAACTGCTGGAGCTGACGGATCTCATCCTGGGAGAGGACCTGGGGGAAGCGGGGGCCGACGGGCGCCCCGCGGATGCCGTCGCCGTCGTGGACGACTTCGATGTAGCCGTCCCAGTCGATGGAGAGCGAGAGGGCTTCGCGCAGGAGCGGGAAGCGCGCCCACTTGAGGGCATCGAGGGCCATGACGAGGTGGGTGTTGGTGGGGCCGGAGATGATGTTGACGCCGTCCTGACCGCGGAGCTCTTCGGCCTTGATGGCATCGATGCCGCCGACCACGCCGGTGAGGATGTCCGAGTCGCCGGCGAGGAAACGGGCCTCGGCGGTGGCGGAATCGGTGATGAGGGCGTCCTCCCAGCCGTCGATGTAGGGCGGGTCCTTGGTGAAGCGCCCGCGGGCGGTGGTATGGCCGGCGTAGTTGGGGTTGCGCATGTAGGAGTTGAAGCCGTCGAGTCCGCGGGACTCGAACATGTAGGCCCCGCCGCCGGCGTTGACGGTGTCGGTGAGGTTGCCGCCGTTCGCTTCGACGACCTCGGGAGCGACGATGGCGAGGGAGGTGGAGGCGAGCGTGGGGATGGCGGAGACCCACGGGTAGGCCATCTTCAGGGCGAAGGTCGAGTCGTCGGGCATGTCGAACCCGGCCATGAAGGAGAACTGCATGGGGTTGACCTCGGAGGCGAGGTCGGTGAAGGCGGCGGGGAGGCGCGCGTAGCTGTAGGCGATGTCGCTGGACGTGATCGGGCGTCCGCCGGCGGCCTCGGGGTTGAAGCGCAGGTTGGGTTCGAGGTTGAAGACGATGGTGACGGGATCGGGGTACTCCCAGCTCTGGGCGGCATCGCCCCAGGCCTCGTCCTCGATGAGGGAGTAGCCGAGGAGGTGGTTGTAGGTGAGCGCCGACCAGGTGTAGCCGGTGATGGTGATGGCGGGGTCGTAGCCCGTTTCGGCGAAGGCGCGCTGCGCCTTGAAGGTGCCGCCCGTCCTGGGGCCGGTGGCGGCCTGCGTCGCGGCTTCGGTGGCGGCCTCGGTGGCTGCCGCTTCGGTTGCAGCTTCTGTGGCCTCGGCGGGCTCCTCGTCGGGAGCGGCCTCGGTGGCCGCGGCAGCCTCGGTCGCGGCCCTTGTGACAGCGGGCTCTGGCTCGTCGTCGTCGTCGTCATCGCCGCAGCCAACGGCCACAAGCCCGGCGGCGCCCGCGGCAACCGCAGCACTTCCGGCGAGGACTCGACGGCGCGAGATGCGCCTGCGCCAATACTTGCCCCAATACCCTTCAGCCATTTCGTTCCTCTTCTCTCTCTAGCTGGCCTTCATCCCGGCCACTCGCTCATTTGCGCCATTCTAGGCCCGGCGTCAACAAGCGCGGGTTAGGGCGCGTGGCGGTAGGGAAGGGGTACGGCTATGCTTGACCTTCGCTCTAGCAGACAAGGAATACCGGCGGGGTCGGCGATTCCGAGGAGAGGCCCAGGACATGGATTTTCGAGACAGCCCGGCTCAGGCCGAGTGGCGCATCCAGGTGCAGGACTTCCTGCGCGACTACTGCCCCCAGGAGATCCGGGGCAAGTTCCCGATGGGGCGGCCCGAAGAAGAAAAGCCCCTCTGGGAAGCGTGGCGCGTAGCGCTGGCGGAGCGCGGCTGGATCGCACCGGCCTGGCCGTCGCAGTACGGCGGCGCGGGCATGAGGCCGATGGACCAGTTCATCCTGAGCCAGGAGTTCGCGGAGGCCGGCGCTCCGAGGCTGGGCGGGCTGGGATTGATGATGCTCGGGCCCACGCTTATCGAGCACGGCACCGAGGAACAGAAGCAGCAGCACATCCCCGGCATCCTGAGCGGCGAGGTTGAGTGGTGCCAGGGCTACAGCGAGCCGGGCTCCGGCTCGGACCTGGCCTCCCTGCAGACCCGCGCCGTGCGCGACGGGGACGACTACGTGATCAACGGCCAGAAGATCTGGACGTCGCTAGCGCACCGCGCGCACTGGATGTTCATGCTGGCGCGCACGGACCCGGACGCTCCCAAGCATCGGGGCATCACGTACTTCCTGCTCGACATGAAGACGCCGGGCATCACGGTGCGGCCGCTGGTGAACATGACCGGAGGCCACGACTTCAACGAGGTGTTCTTCGAGGACGTGCGGGTCCCGACGCGGAACATCATCGGCGAGATCAACCGGGGCTGGTACGTGGGCACGACGACACTGGACTTCGAGCGCTCCTCGATCGGCACGCCGATCGGGCTTCGCCAGAGCGTCGAGCGGAACCTTTCGTGGCTGCGCGAGCACAAGGACGAGATTCCCCAGACGACGTACGAGGCCAACCGGTTCGAGTGGGCGGAGCGCTTCATCGAGGTGCAGACGGCGACGATGCTGGCCTACCGCATCATCTCGATGCAGGACGCAGGCGAGATTCCGAACGCGGAGTCCTCGATCGCCAAGCTGTTCACGACCGAGCTGAGCCAGCGCATCGCGCGCACGGCCTCCCACATGGTCGGCATGTGGGGCGACGTCTCCGACGAGAGCGCCCCGCTGCGGGGCATGCCCGGCGTCGGCTACGTGAACCAGGTTCGCGAGACGATCGCGGGCGGCACGAGCGAGATCCAGCGAAACATCATCGCGACACGCGGCCTCGGGCTTCCGAGGGCCTAGCCACCTCAACACGAAGGGACCTGACATGGCGACGGCAACCGGAACGGAAACGAAGAGCCTGCTCGAGCGAGCGGAAGCGATCGCACCCATCGTGGCGGAAGACCTCGACGAGGCCGAGCGCGAGCGGCGCCTGACGGACCGAACGTTCGAGGCGATGAAGGACGAGGGCCTGCTGGGCGTCTGGGTGCCTGAGTCGCTGGGCGGCCTCGAGTCCACCCCCCGCGAGGGGTTCGAGCTGTTCGAGGCTGTCGCCAGGGTTCACGGCTCCGCCGCATGGAACCTCTGGATCTGGTCCACGGGAGCCGCGCTCTCGTCGTCCAGCTCGGAAGAGTCCATCGCGGAGTCCTATGTGGACGGACCTCCAAGCGCCGTGGGGGCGGGGGGCATCTTCCCCTTCAACCCCGCCGTGGCCGTCGAGGGCGGCTACCGCGTCACGGGGCGCTGGCCGTTCTGCAGCGGGTCGAGCCACGCGAAGTGGGTCGGCGGCGGCATCATGGTCATGGAGAACGGGCGGCCGCGAATGACGCCGATGGGCATCCCGGAGATGCGCTTCGTCACCTTCCCCTGGGAGGAGGCGGAGATCATCGATACGTGGCACGTGGTGGGGCTGCGCGCCACCAGCAGCAACGATGTGGCCGTGGAAGACGCGTTCGCGCCCGAATACCGCACGTCGGCCTTCGGCGCCGGAACCGTCCGCGGCAAGCACTTCGAGGGGCCGCTCTACCACTTCCCCGTGATGGGCATCCTGGGCGCGCCCATCGGGATCATCGCGACCGGCATCGCGCAGCGTGCGATCGACGAGTTCATCAAGCTCGCCAAGACAAAGACGGCGCGCACCTCGCAGGTGCGGGTCAGCGACAACACCGCCATTCGCAACGAGGTCGCCAAGGCGCACGCCGCCGTTCAGTCGGCGCGCTCGTGGCTCTACGAGATGGTCGATGAGGCATGGGAGACCGTGCTGCGGGGCGACGACGTGAGCCTTGAGCAGCGGCGGGATCTCTCGCTGGCGGGGACCAACGCGACACGCAGCGCGGCCTACGCAACCGACCTGGTGCATACTGCCGCGGGCGGCACCTCCGTCTTCCAGACAAGTCCGATCGAGCGCTGCTTCCGCGACATCCACGCGGCCACACAGCACGCAGGAACCTCGCCACGCAATTTCGAAACGCTGGGGGGGATGCTCTTCGGGGAGCTGCCGGACAACCCGCTGCTGTTCGCCTAGGGGAGCGCCGCTAGCCGGCTGCGACCGCCGCCCGTGCGGGCTCCTTGGCCCACTCGATGCCGCGGCGGAGAATTTCGTAGTAGGTGGGCTCGGTCCACGCGCCCAGCTCGGGAACCGGCCACTCCGGAACGCTCAGAGGCGGGTCCTGCATGTCGTACTTCGAACGGCGGTGGCCGGGCGTGAAGTAGAGGACCTCGCCCTCGCCCACGGGGTGCAGATACATCACGAGGCGGGGCTCATCCTCCGGCCAGTCGTGCTCATAGAACCCGGCGCCGCTGTCTCCGGCGAAGCGCGTCTCCATGAGCGGGATGATGTCGCCGTGGTACTCGCACAAGTAGAGCTCATCCTCGCACTGCCACGGCTCGATGCCGGCGACGAGGGGGTGGTCTTTGGCGGACTCGCTCACGGTGATGGGGTAGGGCTCGATGGCGGGGTGGGCGAGGAACTGGCTGCCGAGCGTCTCCATGAGGACCGGGTAGTCGCGCGGGCAGTGGACGCCGTCGGCCTGGAAGTCCATGACGGAGTTGGTGCCGTGGAGGGCGAACCAGCGCTTGCCGCCGGCGACGAAGTCGCGCACGACCTCCTGCTGTTCGACGGTGGGGTGCACGTCGCAGGTGTAGCTGATGAGGAAGTCGGCGGCGGCGATGGCCTCGGTATTGCTGTAGTCCTCGCCGACGCGGACGCGAACGTCGTCGTCCTCGTGGAGGAGCTTCAGGACCTCAAGGCGGGCGAAGTTGATGTCGTGCCACTTGCCACCCGCGATGAGGTAGGCGTCGATTCTCGGCATGGCGGCCTCCCGGCGGGGTGTGCGTGGCGGAGCGCCAAGAGTCCCGCGCCGGTGTGGACCGGCGCGGGACTCCCGCTGTACGTGAACTAGAAGGCGACGCGGCGGGTGAAGCCGCCGTCGACGACGACGTTGACGCCAGTCGTGTGGCTGGAAGCCGGGCTGGCGAGGAAGGCGGCGACGTTCGCCACCTCTTCACCGCTGCCCATCTGGCCGGCGAGGGTGTCGGGCTTGCTCTTGCTGCGCAGGGGGATGCCGTTGGCGATCATCTCGAAGAACGGCGGCATGGCCTGCTCGATGTTGTGCCAGGGACCACCTTCGAAGTAGGTGGGGCCGGGCGAGACGACGTTGAAGCGGATGCCCGCGGGCGCGTGCTGCTGAGCGGCGAAGGACGCGTAGTTCAGCAGGGCGGCCTTCATGGCGCCGTAGGCGCCGGCGGAGGTCGCCGGCGGCGGCGGGAAGGCCTCGACGGCGGCCGAGGTGCTGATGACGACGACGCTTGCGGCATCCGACTCGGTGAGGAACGGCAGGGCCGCGTCGACACCGTTGACGGTGCCCATCATGTCGATGGCGAAGTGCTCGTTCCAGAGGGAGCCACCACCACCGGCGGAGGCGTTGCTGACGTAGATGTCGACTCCGCCGAGCTCGGCGGCGCTGGCCTCGACCCAGGCCTTGAGGGCATCGCCGTCACCGACGTCGCAGGCGGCGCCGCAGACGTTGGTGCCGTGGGACTTGAGCCCTTCGACGGCGGCTTCAACCCGCTCGGCGGTGCGGGCGCAGATGGCGACATCGGCGCCTTCGGCGGCGAGGGTGTTGGCGATGAAGTTGCCGATGCCCTGGCTGGCAGCCGTGACGAGGGCTTTCTTGCCTTGCAGTCCAAGATCCATGGTGTGGGGAACCTCCCTTTGTATTGGGTGCGACCGGGCGGATCCAGGGCCGCGGCCGCCTCAATGGCAGGGCGCGATTCTAGAGAGTCGCGCCCTACACGGAAAGTGCGAGGGCGAAGGGGCGGCGCGCCTTTGTCAGGTCGGAGCGGTCCTGTACGATGCTCGGGCGCTCGGGCGCCTCCGAAGGCGTCCCTATCCCACTGTGCGCGGAGGCGGCCGTGGCCAACAGCAGCCAGGCAATGGAACCAAGCGAAGAGGTCCTGAAGGACTTGCATCTCCGGATGGTGCGAATTCGCCACTTCGAGGAAGAGGCGGGCAAGCTGATGGAACAGGGCAAGTCCCCCGGGGCCCTGCACCTGTACATCGGCGAGGAAGCCGTCGCTTCGGGTGTGATGGTGCACCTCAGCGACGAGGACCAGATCACGAGCACGCATCGCGGCCACGGGCACCTGGTGGCCAAGGGCGGCGAGTTCAAGAAGATGTACGCGGAGCTGTACGGCCGGGAGACCGGCTACAACAAGGGCCGCGGCGGCAGCATGCACATCTCGAACGTGGATGCGGGCATGCTCGGCGCGAACGGCATCGTGGCGGCGGGGCCGCCGATCGCCGTGGGCGCGGCCTTCTCGAACAAGTACCTCGCCCGTATGGAAGGCCGCGACTCCATGAACGTGGCCGTCCCCTTCTTCGGCGACGGCGCAACGAACGAGGGCGCCTTCCACGAGGCGGCCAACATGGCCGCCATCTGGAAGCTGCCGGTGGTGTTCGTCTGCGAGAACAACGGTTACGGCGAGTTCACCCCACAGGCGGAGCACCAGGCGATCAGTGATGTCGCCGACCGCGCCGCCGGGTACGGCATGCCGGGCGTTATCTGCGACGGCATGGACGCGGTTGCGGTCTGGGAAGCTGCCGGCGAGGCGATCGAACGCGCCCGCTCCGGTGGCGGCCCCACGCTGGTGGAGTGCAAGACCTACCGCTTCGTCGACCACGTCGGCCTGCGCGGCATCGGTTTGCACTACCGCACGGACGAGGAGCTCGAAGAGTGGCGCGCCCGTGACCCGATCCCGCAGCACGAGCAGCGCATGATCGAGATGGGCGTGATGACCGCAGAGGAGATCCAGGCCGTGCACGACGCAGTCATGGCCGACATCACCGAGTCGATCGAGTTCGCGGAGAACAGCCCCCTGCCGGATCCGGCGAACCTGCTCAACGACGTCTACACGCCCACGGCGGCGAGTTAGGAGCGAACCAATGACCGCAGCAGAAGCGCCCGCCGGGCGGCAACTCGTTTACACCCTCGCGATCACGGAGGGCGTCCGCCAGGCGCTCCAGGAGGAACCGCTGGCGTTCATGGCCGGTGAGGACGTCGCCGGCGCCGGTAGCGTGTTCGGCATCTACCGCGGCCTGCTCGACGAGTTCGGGCCCGACCGCGTGATCGACACCCCCATCAGCGAGTCCGGCATCATCGGGCTGGCGGTCGGGGCCGGGGCCACGGGCCTCAAGCCGATCGTGGACATCATGTTCATGGACTTCATCGGCGAGTGCATGGACGAGATCGTCAACCAGCTCGCGAAGATGCGGTACATGTTCGGCGGCAAGGCGACGCTGCCTGTGACCGTCCTGACGATGTCGGGCGCGGGCATGAACCTGGCGGCGCAGCACTCCCAGAGCCTGGAGGCGTGGCTCTGCCACACGCCGGGCCTGAAGGTCGTGATGCCCGCGACGGCCTACGACGTGAAGGGCGCGATCATCACCGCCGCGCGCGAGCCGAATCCGGTGTTCGTCGTGATGTGCAAGGGCCTGATGGCCCTTCCGGGCGAGGTACCGGAGGAGCCGTACACGCTTCCCATCGGGAAGGCGAACGTATTGCGCGAAGGCGACAACCTCACCGTCGTAGCTCACGGGCGCATGATCCACGAGGCCACGAAAGCCGCCGAGGTCCTCGAGGGCGAAGGCGTGAGCGTCGAGGTCATCGACCCGCTGTGGCTGCAGCCGCTCGACACGGACACGATCATCAACTCGGTCTCGAAGACGCATAACGCGCTCGTCGTGCACGAGGCGGTCCGCTTCGGCGGCGTGGGTGCGGAGATCGCGGCGCAGATCGCGGAGCTGGCGTTCGACTACCTCGATGCGCCGGTAGGCCGCGTGGCGGCGCCGTTCTCGCCCGTGCCGTTCAGCCCCGTGCTGGAGCAGACGTACGTGCCGAACGCCGAGGCCATCGCGGCCGAGGCGCGACGCATCCTCGGGACGGGGTAGCCCTGACCGCCTCGCGCCCGCTCGGGATCGCCGCCAACCCCGCTTCGGGGAAGGACATCCGCCGCCTCGTGGCGCGCGCGTCGGTCTTCGACAACCAGGAGAAGCGCGCGATCGTGCGGCGCGCCATTGTTGGCGCGCTGGCGAGCGGCGTCCGCGACTTCCGCTACATGCCCGACACGCACGGCATCACGGCGGCGGCGGCCGAGGAGTTCGGCGCCGAAGCCACATTCGTCGCCGTTGAGGCGACGCACACCGCGAGCACACTCGACACGATCCGCGCGGCGGAATCGCTGCGGGCGGAGGGCTGCGGGGCGGTCATCACGCTCGGGGGCGACGGCACGAACCGGGCCTTCGCGCTGGGCTGGACCGACGCACCGCTCGTGCCCGTCTCGACGGGCACGAACAACGTCTTCCCGACGATGGTGGAGGCGACGGTGGCTGGTTCGGCAGCCGGGCTCGTGGCGAGCGGCCAGGCGCCGCTGGAACGGGTCGCGAGGCAGGTGAAGGCCGTACACGTCGAGATCGAGGGCGAGCGCGACGACATCGCCCTCATCGACGCCGTGCTGGCAGCCGACCGCTTCGTGGGATCGCGCGCGATCTGGGGCGGTGAACGCCTGCGCGAGGCGGTCGTCACGCGGGCGGAGCCGTCGGCAGTCGGGATCACCTCCATCGGTGGCTTGCTGGCGCCGTTGACGCCGGACGAGGACGAGGCGCTGCACCTGCGCCTGGGGCCCGGCGAGGGGGGCGTCTCACTGCTGGCGCCGATCGCGCCGGGGCTGTACGAGCCGATCGCGGTGCGGTCGCACACGCGACTCGCGTTCGGGGAGCCGGTCACGGTGACGGGACCGGGGGTGCTCGCGTTCGACGGCGAACGCGAGCGTGTGTTGAAACCGGGGCAAGCGGCTACACTCCGGGTAACCCGGGACGGTCCCTGGGTCATCGACGTCCACGCGACGCTGGAGTACGCGGCGTGCGTGGGTTTGTATCGCAACGACGAGGCGGCCGGCGGCTCGCCAGAGAAACAGAGACTCCAACAGGACGGGGGATGAGATGCCAACCGAGATTTACATGATGAAGCTCGGCATGACGATGACGGAGGGAACCGTAGCCGAGTGGCACATCCCCGACGGCGGCGAGGTGAAGCTGGGCGAGGACCTCTACCGGCTCGAGACCGAGAAGGTCGAGATGGAGGTCGAGGCGGAGGCCGCGGGCATCGTGCGGCACCTGGTTCCGGCCGAGGCGACCGTCGACCCGGGCGCGGTAGTCGGCTGGATTTATGCCGCCGACGAAGAGATTCCGGACGTGCTGCCGGGAGCGGGAGCGCCGGCGGCGTCCGCCGCTCCCGCCGAGGCAGAGCCGGCGCCTGCCGCAGCCGCCGAAGCTCCCGCCACCCCCGCGCGAGCCGAGGGCGAGCGCGTCCCGGCTTCGCCGGCCGCGCGGCGGCTTGCGAAGGAGCTTGGCGTGGACCTGGCCACGGTTACGGCGACCGGTCCCCGCGGGCGCGTGACCGAAGACGACGTGCGCACGGCGCACGAGGCGGCCGCAGCCGCACCCGCGGCTGCTCCGGCGGGCGCCCCCGCGCCTGCCTCGCCACTCGCCCGCAAGCGGGCGGAGGCGCTGGGGGTCGACCTGTCCACGGTGACAGGGACGGGCCCCGGTGGTCGCATCACGAAGGAAGACGTCGAAGCGGCGGCCGCTGGCGGGGCGCCCGCCGCGGCTCCGGCGGCGGCGCGCGAGGACGAGGTGATGGCGGTGCGGGGCATGCGCAAGGTCATCGCCGAGCGCATGTACGCGAGCCTGCAGGAAACGGCGCAGCTGACCATGGACATAGATGTGGCCATGGACGACTGCGTGAAGCTGCGCAGCCAGCTCATCGAGGAGTGGGCGGGCGACAGCGTGCGACCCTCGTACACGGACATCGTGATGAAGGCAGCGGCCAAGGCCCTGGTCGACCACCCGCGCATGAACGCTCAGTTCCTCGGGACGGAGATGAACCTGCGGGGCGAGGTGCACGTGGGCATGGCGGTCGCGCTCGACGAGGGCCTCGTCGTGCCGGTGGTGCGCAACGTGGACCAGCTCGGGCTGAAGGAGATCGCGCTGGAATCCTCGCGGCTAGCGGGGCTGGCGCGCGAGGGCAAGCTCGGGCTGGACGACATGGCGGGCGGCACGTTCACCGTGTCGACGCTGGGCATGTTCGGGGTCGACTCGTTCACGCCCATCCTCAACCCGCCCGAGGTGGGAATCCTCGGCGTGAACCGGCTTCGCGACGACGTCCGCTGGGAAGGCGAGCGCCCCGTCCGGCAGAAGGCGATGACGTTGAGCCTGACGTGGGACCACCGCGCACTCGACGGAGCGCCGGCGGCGCAGTTCCTCGCGTCGGTGAAGGACTATCTCGAAGCACCATTCCGACTGTTGGTCTAGGGAGGCACGATGGCCGAAACAACGTTCGACGTAGTCGTGGTGGGCGGCGGCCCCGGCGGCTACGTAGCAGCAATCCGCGCGTCCCAGCTCGGGCTGGAGACGGCGCTCGTGGAACGCGAGCACCTCGGGGGCATCTGCCTGAACTGGGGCTGCATTCCCACCAAGACCCTCCTGCACACGGCCGACCTCTATCGCGAGATGCAGGACGCCGAGCGCTACGGCCTGACGGCGGAGGCCTCGTTCGACCTGGACAAGGTCGTGAGCCGCTCACGATCGGTGGCGCGCCAGCTCAACAGCGGCGTCAAGTTCCTGATGCGGAAGCACAAGATCCAGGTGTTCGACGGCGCGGCGCGGCTGACCGGTGGAGGCGGAATCGTCGTCGAAAAGGACGGCGAGACCGTGGCCGAACTGGGCGCCGACCACATCATCGTCGCGACGGGCGCGCGACCGCGTTCGCTGCCGGGCCTGGAACCCGACGGCGAGCTGATCTGGACGTACAAGGAAGCGATGGTGCCGGCGATGATGCCGGACTCGCTGCTGGTCATCGGGTCGGGGGCAATCGGCGTGGAGTTCGCGAGCTTCTACCGGTCCCTGGGGGCGGAGGTAACGGTGGTGGAGGTGCTGCCGCGCATCCTGCCGGTGGAGGACGAGGAAATCTCGGCCTTCGCCCGCGAGGAGTTCGAGAAGCAGGGCATCACGATGCACACGAACGCCACGGTGGAGTCGCTCGAGAAGGGCGACAACAGCGTGACGGCCACAATCGCAACCGAGGAGGGCACGGTCGAGGCGACCTTCGACCGCGCGATCCTGGCGGTGGGCGTAGCCGGCAACGTCGAGGGTCTCGGGCTCGAGGCGACAGCGGCCACGGTCGACCGCGGGGCGATTGTCGTGAACGAGTGGCTGGAGACGGGCGAGCCGGGTTTGTACGCCATCGGCGACGTCGCCGGGCCACCGCTACTGGCGCACAAGGCGATGCACGAGGGCGTCATCTGCGTGGAGCGCATCGCCGGGCTTCCCTCGGCACGGCCGATGGAGCGGCGGCGCATTCCCGGCTGCACCTACTGCCACCCGCAGGTCGCGAGCGTGGGCCTGACCGAGGCGGCGGCGCAGGAAGCCGGCTTCAATGTACGCGTGGGACGCTTCCCACTGGTCGGGAACGGCAAGGCGATTGCCGTGGGCGACACGGGCGGCATGGTGAAGACCGTCTTCGACGCCGACACGGACGAGCTTCTCGGGGCGCACATGGTGGGCCCGGACGTGACCGAGATGATCCAGGGGTTCGTCGTCGCCATGGGCCTGGAGACGACCGAAGCCGAGCTGATGGAGACGGTGTTCCCGCATCCGACCATCTCGGAGGCAATGCACGAGTCAGTGCTCGACGCCTACGATCGGGTCCTGCACGTCTAGCCCTTTCAGTGGCGCCGGGGGTCTTCTCGCGGCTGTACAGTAAGGGCAGGACGCGATCGCGGAGGCGGTCATGGGCGCGCTGATCGACCATCTGAAGTCCCTTGCCGCGGAGGGGGCCACCATCGAGGACGTGACGGCTGCGGCGGAGGCGGAGCTGGCGGGGGGCGCGCTGCTGACGTCGGAGCTGGAGGACCCGGAGGGGGCCATCGCGGGGGCGGCCGTGGAGGCGGAAGCGCTGCACCGGGAGGTGCAGGGAGCAATCCAGCGGTTTCCGGCCAGCCAGAGCGCCGGTTTCCACCGCACCGACCTCGACCCCCGGGCGATGGCGGTGGTCGCCACGATGGCGTACGCGCGCCGGGGCGGGGTCTACCTGCCGAAGGACCTCGAGGAGATGGTGGCCGAGGGACGGGTGTCGGAGGAGTGGCACGCGCGCGAGTCGGTACGCATCCGCGTGCTGCTGACGATCCTGCCGATGTTCGTCGCCGCCATCGAGCGGGGCGAGCTGATCCCGGCGACGTTCGCGGTGGGGATCACCGAGGTCGCGCAGCGGCTGGGGCGGGTGCGAATCCCGCAGGTCGCGGCGACGTGAGACGGGGCGGCGTTGCGGCGGTAGGGGTCGCGGGCTGAGAATGCGCCCGTGACCTGGCTCGAAGGGGCAGAAGGGAACGCACCGTTCGACGCGGCGCTTGGGCTCCGGCCCGAGCTTCGAGATCTGTACGCGGCCTTCTACGGAAAGCTCTGGGACGAGGAGCTGCTGCCGGCGAGCCTGCTCGAACTGTGCCGCTTGCGGGTCGCGCAGCTGCACGACTGCGAGGCCGAGCTGGCCGTTCGCCACGCCGAGGCAGGGGTGAGCGACGCGCAGATCGCGGCGCTCGCCGACTGGCCGGGCAGCGACCTGTTCAGCGAGCAGGAGCAGGCAGCACTGACACTGGCCGAGAAGATGCCCTGGCAGCACCACGACCTGACCGACGAGGAGTACGCGGACCTGACCGCGCACTTCGGCGAGTCGGGGGTGGTGGCGCTGACTATCGGGGTGGCGCTGTTCGATGCGAACTGCCGCCTGCGCCTGGCGCTGGGCACCGAGCCCGCACCGGTCGAGGCGCCGGCGCCGGCCTCGAGCGAGGGGCCAATCTACTGATGTTCCGAAGGAGGACGCGATGTCGACCAAACCACGAGTGAGTTCGGCGATACCGGGGGAGGAAGCCAGCTTCGGCACGGCGCTGGCGCACCAGCCGGGGCTGGCGGGCGCCTTCGGGATGCTGTACGGGACGTTCTGGAGCAAGGGCGCCCTCGACCATCGAACAAAGGAGGTCACGCGGATGCGGAACGCCCGCGTGACGGACTGCGGCTACTGAAAGAACGTTCGCTTCGCCGTGGCGCGTGAGCAAGGACTGACCGAAGACCAGGTAACGGAGATCGAGGACGGCTACGAAGAGTCGGACCTGTCCTCGCGGGACAAGGCGGCGATCGCCCTGACCGACGCGATCATCGGGGATCCAAGGCAGGTGACGCCGGAGGTGCAGGCGCGGCTGCGGGAGCACTTCAGCGACCCCGAGATCGTCGAGATGGCGCTGGGCGTGGGGCTCTTCATGAGCCTCTCGAAGGTGCTCATCACGCTGGGCATGGAGCCGGAGGAGATGGGTACCGAGATCGTGCCCACGCCGGGTTCGTCCTAGCGCTCGAAGGGGCGGGTCGGGCTTGTTTCGCGTAACATCTGGCTACCTGTCGTCAGGCGCCCGGGGCAATCGAAACGGGCGAAGAATCCAAGGAGTTAAGGCGTGGTTGTTGAAGCACGAGTGAAGGGAACCCCCCAGGAGAAGGCGCCGGAGCCCCTGCTGGGAACCGAGCTGATCCCGAAAGAGCGTTACACCTCGAAGGAGTTCATGGAGCTCGAGTGGGAGCGCATGTGGACCAAGGTGTGGAACGTGGCCGGGCGGGAGCAGGACATCCCCAACGTGGGTGACTACTTCACCACCGAGCTGGGGCCTGAGTCGTTCCTGATCGTGCGGGAGGCGGAGGACAAGGTCCGCGCCTTCTACAACGTCTGCCCTCACCGCGGGAACCAGATTCGCAATCCCGGAATGGGCCACGCCGAGAGTTTCCAGTGCGCCTACCATTTCTTCGAGTTCAACCTCGACGGTTCGAAGAAGTTCGTGCCGGACGAGGACACCTTCACCCAGGGCGTGCCCCAGGAAACGGCGCTGGTCGAGGTTCCATGCGACACCTGGGCGGGCTGGGTCTGGTTCAACATGAACCCGGACGCGGAGCCCCTCGAGGAGTTCCTGGGGGTGCTGCCAGAGCACATCGACCCGTACCACTTCGAGAAGATGTACATCGTCCAGGACAAGACGATCGAGTGGGACACGAACTGGAAGGCCTCGGTGGACGCCTTCAACGAGGTCTACCACGTGCAGGGCATCCACCCGCAGCTGCTGGAGTCGCTGGACGACATTCATGTGCAGATCGACCTGTACGAGCGCCACAACCGCTACCTGGTGCCGTTCGGACTGCTGAGCCCGCGCTACCCGAACAAGGACGAGATCACTGACGCGCTGCAGGGCATGCTGGTGCGCGCGGGGATCAACCCGGACGAGTTCGACGGAGCGCCGGAAGAGGTCCGCACGAGGATGCAGGCGGCTGCCCGCGAGAGCACGGAAGCGCGCGGGATCGACGTCTCAGAGCTCAACGACGACCAGATGACGGACGACTACCACTACTACATCTTCCCGAGCATCACGCTGAACACGCACCACACGGGCGTGATGGTGTTCCGGCAGCGTCCGCACCCGACGGACCCGAACAAGATGTACTTCGACCTGCAGAACTACGCGCGTATCCCGGACGGGGCGGACCCGCCGCCGCGACCGGCGCACACGACGTACAAGCACGGCGAAATCTCCATCGGTCTTGTCCTTGACCAGGACTCCTACAACCTGCCGCGGGTGCAGAAGGGGATGAACTCGCGGGCGTACAAGGGCCTGCTCATCAACTACCGCGAGCGGCGCATCCGCCACATGCACAAGACGATCGACGACTACATCTACGGGCCGGACCGCTAGGACCGGCGCGGGACCGCACCGGCGAGCCGCGGCCCATGGTCGCGGCTCGCTTGGCTCACAAGGAGCACGATCGCATGAGCGAGCAGACCGACAGCGAGACCCCCTTCACGCCGGTAGGACCGGCGAACATGCTGAAGCCGGGCGAGAGCGCGATCATCGAGTTCGGAGACGACTCGATCGTGCTCGTGCACCTGGTGGAGGGGTACTTCGCTATCGAGAACCGCTGTTCGCACGACGACGGGCCGCTCGGGCAGGGCCGGCTGGTCGGCTACGAGATCGACTGCCCGCGCCACGGCGCCAAGTTCGACGTGCGGGACGGCGCGGCGAAGTCGCTGCCGGCGTTCCGGCCGGTCGCGTCCTTCCCGGTGCGCTACAACGAGGACACGGACGAGATCGAGGTCCAGTACAAGAAGCCCGAGCCGCCCTCGTACGAGGATCCGCGGGGGTTCAACTTCAACTTCACCTAGGAGCGAGGCCATGACGCACTCAGGAGACTGGCGGGAGGCCTACAAGGAGCGCCTCTGCAGCGTTGAGGAGGCGATGGCGCTCATCGGCGATGGCGACCTGGTCACGATGGGCGTCCTGACGCCCGCGCAACTTGCCTCGGCCCTTGCCGACCGCGCCGACCAGCTCGAGAGCATGCACGTGCGCGCGCTCTCGCCCACGGAGCCGAGGCTCTTCAGCCCCGGCCAGAACGGCGAGCGCGAGTTCGAGCTGTTTATCGGCGAACCGCTCCGGGCGGCGCACGACGCCAAGATCGGAACCTATTTGCCGAACACGTTCATGCTGGGCATGAAGGCGTTCGACGCGGGCCGGGAGGAGGCGCGCCTTCCGAACGTGCAGATCACGTCCTGCAGCGAACCGAACGAGGCTGGCTACGTGCAGTTCGGGGTGCACATGTGGACGCGCAAGTCGTACACGAAGCGCTGCCCCACGACGATCGGGATGATCGACCCGAACATCACGCCGGCGCACGGCGATGTGTGGGTACACGTGAGCGAGTTCGCGGCGTTCATCGAGGGAGTCATCCAGCCCGTGAACGCCGAAGCAGTGCGGGAGCGAGTGAACACGCAGGCGCCCGAGGAGAACCGCGCAGAGCTGCTGGAGTTGCTCGACATGGCCAGTCCCGACCAGATCGCGCTGGCGGAGAGCATGTACCACATGCTCCCGCCGAAGATCGTGCGGCAGGCGTTCGGGCTGGCGGAGGTCGACGACGAGGCGCAGGCGATCGCCGACAACCTCGCGCCGCTGATCCGGGACGGCGACACCATCCAGGTGGGCGTGGGGACGCCGAGTGCGCTCATGTTCAAGGCGGGCGCCTTCGACCACGCGAAGCACCTGGGCGTACACACGGAGCTGGGCTCGCCGGGGCTGGCGCAGCTCTGGCAGAGGGGCATCATCGACAACTCGCGGAAGTCGATCCACAAGGAGCGCTGCGTGGCAGTGGCGTGGACGGGCTGCGACGGCGTGGACCTCGGGATCATCAACGACAACCCGGCCTTCGAGGTGTACGACCCGAATTACCTGCTGAACCCGGCGCTGATGTCGCAGAACAGCCAGATGACGTCGATCAACAGCGCCGTGGCGGTCGACCTGCTGGGGCAGATTGCGAGCGAGGACCGCTACGGCGGGCAGATGATCAACGGGACGGGCGGGCAACCGGACACGCACATCAGCGCGGCACTCTGCCCGGATGGGCGCGCCATCACCGTGCTGCGTTCGACCGCGATCGAGGGGACGCTCTCGAAGATCGTGGCCAAGCACGAGGCGGGGACGCTCATCACGATCCCGCGTTACCTGGCGGACACGATCGTGACCGAGTACGGCGTGGCGCGGCTGCTCGACAAGAACCACCGGCAGCGCGCGGCCGAGCTGATCAGCATCGCGCACCCCGACTTCCGGGCGGACCTGCAGAAGCAGGCGAGCGAGCTGTGGGGCGAGCTCGGCATCTAGCGGAGCAGCCGGCCTAGGAGCGTTCGAAGACACTCCCGAGGGCGCGGGCGCGCTGGCGCCGGGCCTCGCGCAGTGCTTCGAGGCGGCGGTCGATACGGTGCGACTGTCGCGCCTCGTAGCGGATCCAACTCACGGCGATGGCGGCGAGGGCGACGAGGAACACGAGGCTTCCCCCGACCCAGAGCACAAGGATGGCAAGGCGCTGGTCCATCATGGGGGAGGGGCCCCAGGCCGGCGTGTTGGCCGCGAACGTCTCGTGCACGGGGGTGTTGAGGCTGAGGAACATGCCGCCAAACAGCCCCTTGTGCGTCATCTCGACGGCGACGTAGAGGACGCGCAGGGGATGGCTCATCCGCCAGGGGACGGGGTCGGCGCAGAGGGCGGGCCACCAGAAGAGCAGGGAGACGGCGAGCAGGGAGAGCTGCTGCAGGTCGCGAACGAAGACGTTCTCGGCCGCATCCTCCGTGATCCCCATGAACTGCCAGGCGTAGGTGACGACCGCGAACAGGAGCCACGAGGCGATGGGCATGGCCACGATGCGGGCGGGTCGCCCGCGGTACAGGCGGCGAAGCCGGGCACGTCCGCGCGGGCCGCTCACGCGGAAGGCGAGCGTGAGGGGCGAGCCGAGAAGGAGGAGGGGAGGGGCGATCATCGTGAGGAGCAGCATCCCGGCGAAGTCGGTCCAGAGGAGCTGATTGCCGTAGTGCTCAAGGGGTGACTGCGTCGCGACGAAGATGAGCGCCAACCCCACCATGAAGGCGACCAGCTGCCAGACACGGGGAGGGACACGCGGGTGTTCCGCGCGCACCCGGAACCACGCGACCCCATAGAACCCGGCGGCGGCGAGCAGCAGGCCATACCAGGGCGCATCGAAGGCGAACTGGGCGATGATCTCGCTGAAGGCCGGGGCGGCGTCGCTCATGACAGACCCCCCACCAGCGTACGGGACCGATCAATAGTCGCTGGCATCGGTCCAGGTTCCCCGGACGGGATTCTGCGCGGAGAGACGGCTGCGCTCCTCCAGCAGCTCGAGGATGGCGAGCGCCTCGCGCGTGCTCAGGACCTCGCCCGCCTCTTCCCGAAGCTGGGCAACCTCGGCGTCGATGGCTGCGAGCTGCTCCTCAAGGGCTTCGGGAGAGAGCGCTTGCTCACCGTCCTCGCCGCCGCCGGCCTGTGCGCCGTCGGGACCGGGGGCAGGCTGGGTTTCGGGGGGTTCCTCGCCCTCACCGGAGTCTCCCTCCGGCGGTGTGGGGGCCGTCTGCTGTTCGGGCGGGGGCGGGGGGTGGAGCAGGCGCCAGACGACCTCGAAGTCGCGGCGGAGAACAGCGTCTCCGGGTGCGAGAAGGAGGCCCTCGGTGAAGGCGTCGAGCGCCTCCTCCAGCTCCCCCAGGGCGAAGAGATGGTGGCCGAGGCTGGAGTAGGCGGCGGCCGCGACCTCTGAGTCGCGGTCGTTGAGGGCGCGGCGGGCGGCGCCGACGGCCTCTTCGTAGCGCCCGGCCTGGTCGAGGACGGCGGCGAGGTTCAGGGCGATGCGGCCGTCCCGGGGGTCCTCCGCCTGGGCTTCGTAGAGGAGCTCGATGGCGGTGTCGAGGTCGCCTTCATCGACGGCTTCAAGGGCGCGCTCGTTGAGGTTGTAGGCGGCCGTCGCACAGGCGGAAAGGGCCAGCGCAAGCCCAACGACAGCGGCCAGGGCCGGAGCGCTCCGCCAGCGCACGAAGGCCCGCCACTCGATCGCGGTTCCGAGGAGCACAAGCGCGAGCGCGGCAAGGGCGAACCAGTGAAATCGCTCGGTCGGAAGGGAGATGGTCGTCGCGCCGTAGGTAGCCTGGTCGAGTCCGGCCACGCGGGCACGCACAGCCCCGGGAAGGGCCGCGAGATCTGCGCCGAGGTAGCGGCCGTCGCCCGCCCGGGCGATGGCGCGGAGACCAGCTTCGTCGAGGCGGGTGATCACGGGCTCGCCATCATCGTTCATCAGCGGTTCCATCTCGCGCGTCACCGGATTGCGGATGGGAACAGGTCCACCGGAAGGCGTGCCCACGCCTGCGACGAGGACGTCGATGCCCTCGGCAGCCAGCGCCGCGGCGCTGGCGGAGGGGTCCCCGCCAAGGCTTTCGCCGTCGGACACGAGCAGGACGAGGCGGCCACCGCTGGTCTCTTCATCAAAGAGCTCAAGGGCGACGTCGAGTCCGGAGGCAGCGCTCGTGCCGCGCTCGAGGAGCAGCGTTCCTCCCTCGACGGTCTCGACGACCGTGGCGGCCGCCTGCAGATCGCGCGTGAGCGGGAAGCGGAGACGGGCATCGCCTGCGAAGACGACCAGCGCAACGCGGTCGCCGCGGAGCCGGGCGAAGGTCTCGGCGAGGGCGGTGCGGGCGGCTGCCAGACGCGAAGGTGCGACATCGGTCGCGCCCATGCTGCGGGAGACGTCGAGGACGGCAACGAGCTGGGCACCGCCGGTCTGGACGGTGGCGCTGCGTTCACCCCAGCGGGGCTGGGCGGCGGCGAGGGCCGCGAGCACGACCGCAAGAGCGAGCACGACAGTGGCGACACGGCGTGGCCGCGGGGGTTCGCGCGTGAGGGCTGCCGCGGCGTTGAAGGCCCGAGTGGCCATCACCCACGCCAGCGGGAAGAGCACAAGCGCGCCCGGAATCAGCAGGAGCCAGAGTGGACGGCCGAAGCTGAGGTCGCTCATGCGGGCGTCCTCCTCAGCCAGGTGCGGCCGAGCCCAAGCTCCCCCAGCAGGAGCACCGCGCCCGCGGCGACCAGCCAGAGGCCGAGCTCGCTGTAGCGCGCGAAGGTCTCGTCTCCAACGCGACTCGTCTCCAGCGAGGCGATCTCGTCGTACACGTCCGCGAGGTCCTCCGGCGTCGCCGCCTCGAAATACCTCCCGCCTGTGTGGTCGGCGATGAACGCCAGCAGCTCCGCGTCGATGGTCGTGGGGGAGAAGCCCGAGGGCCGGTCCCGGTCCTCGACGACACCGATGGTGTAAACGCGGATACGGAGGGCGGCCGCGATCTCGGCGGCTTCGTCGGGGCTGATCGAGTCGGCGTTGTGACGCCCGTCCGTCAGGAGGATGACGACCCGGCTGGAGGCGCTGGACTCCTCCAGCATGGAGAGGGCGCTGGCTATGCCCACGCCGATGCCGGTGCCGTCGGGGAGAAGGTCGGAGCCGAGGTCGGCGACGATGGTGTCGAGGGCGTCGTAGTCGAGGGTGAGGGGAGCGAGGGGGAGAGCCTCGCGCTGGAAGGCGACGAGGCCGACGCGGTCGTTCTCGCGGCTGGCGATGAAGCCTCGAAGGACCTCCTTCACGGAGTCGAGGCGGGTGTTGTTGTTGCTGAAGGGGTTCGTGGCCATGCTGCTGGACACATCCACGGCGAGGGCGATGTCGACGCCCTCGCCGGGGACGAGCGTCTCGGCCTCACCGATGCGGGGACGGGCGAGACCGACGACGAGCAGCAGAATGGCGGCGATACGCAGGAGCGGCAGCAGTCGCCGGGCGCGGACGCGCCAGCCGGCGGGGGCGTCGCCGAGTCCGAGGGCGAAGGGCACAGCGATGACCGGTGGGGTCCGGCGCCAGCGGGCGATCACGAGGGGTACGGCGACGAGCGCGAGGAGCAACAGCCAGGGTTCGGCGAAGTGCATCAGCCGGTCCCTCCGATGATCTCGCGGGCGATCCTGAGGTCGGCCACGCGGCGCTCCACAACGGGTCGGTAGCCGGCATAGACGACGGCGTCGCACTCACGCAGCAACTCGCGCGCCATGCGCTCCTCCCAGCCATCAACTCCCGCCTCCGCCATGCGCGTCTCCAGCTCGGCGGCGGTGAGGGACTGGGCGGGGAATTCGTAGCGCTCCCCGAGGACGTGGCGGACGGCGCTGGAGATGGCGCGATAGGCACCGGCGGCGTCGGTCTCGAGCAGCGCTTCGGCGCCAGCCAGGACGTCGGGGGCGGGGGGGGGCTCGGGGGCGACCTCGCCGGGGGCGACCTCGCCGGCGTCGACGGGCCGGCTTCGCCACCAGCGGCGAGCGAGAACGGCGGCGATGCCGGCAATCACGACGGCGACGAGCCCGCCGAGGGCGATGCCGGGCCAGAGGAAGACGGACTGGGCGCCATCGATGGGGACCAGGGGCGGGAGGGGGGAGAGCGCCAGTGGTTCGTCGGGAGAGAGGGTGGAGGGCACCTCCAGAGTGAGGGTGGGGAGTGCGGCGGGGGCGGAGCCGTTATCGGTCGTCACGACCACGGCGGGCCGGAAGGTCACCGTGCCCGGGGCGAAGGGCGCCACCAGCACTTCGATACGGTGCTGCAGCCCCGAATCGGTCGCCGTGGCGGACTGGGAGAGGACGCGGATGACACGCACGTCCCCCCACGACTCCCCGGCCGGGTCGACCTCGACGACCGCGTCGGCGGGCGCGTCGAGCGTGATCGTTACGACAACTTGCTCGCCGATCGCGGCGAAGGTTCGCGAGACCGTTGCCTCGGGATCCTGCGCGGACGCGAGCGCGGGAGCCGCCAGCACGGCGGCGAGGGCACAGAGGAGGGCGAGGCGTCTCACGCGACGGCCCGGGCGCGGCGCCGGAAGAAGGCGAGGAGCGAACGCACGTAGTCCTCGCCCGTGACGATGGTTATCTCGTCGATGCCGAGTTCGCCGAAGAGCCGATCGCGCTCGGCGTCGATCTCGCGGACGCGGGCGGCGTAGGCCTCGCGCACGGCCTCGTCATCGCTGTCGACCTCGTAGGCGGGGCCGCCCTCGGCGTCCTCGAGCCGCACGATTCCGGCGGCGGGGAGCTGCTCGTCGAGGGGTTCCCGGATGCGGACGGCGATGATGTCGAAGCGGCGGGCGGCAGCGCGGAGCGCGCGTGCGTACCCCTCGGTGAGGAAGTCCGAGATGATGAAGAGGGTGGCGCGGCGGCGCTGGACGCCCGTGAGGTATTCGAGCGCGGCGCCGAGGTCGGTGCCCCTGGTCTCGGGCCGGGCGGAAAGGACCTCGCGCACGAGCCGCAGCACGTGGATGCTGCCGCCGGCGGGTCGCAGGTAGCGCTCGGGGGCGCTGGCGAAGAGCAGGAGCCCGGCGCGATCGTTGTTACGGATGGCGGCGAGGGCGAAGACGGCGCAGAGCTCGGCGGCGAGGCTGGCCTTGGAGCGCTCGGCGGCACCCGCGGTCTGGGAAGCGCTCACGTCGACGGCAAAGAGCACCGTCAGGTCGCGGTCCTCGCGATAGCGGCGGACGAGGGGCTGGCCCGTGCGCGCGTACGACTTCCAGTCGATGGAACGCACGTCATCGCCAACGACGTAGGGGCGGAGCTCGTCGAACTCGATGCCACGGCCGCGGAAGACGGCGTGGTACTCGCCGAGGAAGAGGTCATCAACGAGGCGGCGGGCGCGAATCTCGATGGCGCGGACGCGACGCAGGAGCTCGGTCGCGCCATCGATCGAGGCCGCTTCGTCGGACGCGGGGCGGGAGGGGTCGCGTCCCGGGCGCCAGAGCCGCCGCCACCACGCGCGCATGGCGACCCTCAGGGCACCTCGATGGCTTCGAGGACGCGGTCGATGATGTCGTCGGTGGTGATCTCCTCCGCGTCCGCCTCGTAGGTGGTAACGATGCGGTGGCGGAGAACGTCGTGGGCGAGCGCCTTCACGTCGTCGGGCATGGTGTAGGCACGGCCTTCGAGGAGGGCGCGGGCGCGGGCGGTGCGGGCGAGGGCGATGGTGGCGCGGGGGGAGGCGCCGTAGGCGATGAGCGTGCGCAGCTCGGGGAGGCGGTAGGCGGCGGGCCGGCGGGTGGCCTGCACGATCTGCACGCAGTAGTCCTTGAGCGCCTCGTCGAGGGCGACGCTGTTGAGCGCGTCGCGGGCCGCGAGGAGCTCGTCGCGGGTGGCGGTGGCGCGGACGGGCGTGGGAGTGCCTCCGTCCAACCCAAGCTCCAGCACCTCGCGCTCCTCCTGGCGGGTGGGGTAGTCGACACGAACCTTGAGGAGGAAGCGGTCGAGCTGCGCCTCGGGGAGGGGATAGGTGCCCTCCTGCTCGATGGGGTTCTGCGTGGCCATGACGAAGAAGGGGTCGGGCATGGGGAGGGTCTGGCCGCCGATGCTGACCTGTCGCTCCTGCATCGCTTCAAGGAGGGCGGACTGGACCTTGGCGGGAGCGCGGTTGATCTCGTCGGCGAGGACGATGTTGGCGAAGATGGGCCCCTGGCGGATGGCGAAGTTCCCCTCGGCAGGATTCAGCACCTCCGTCCCGATGAGGTCGGCCGGCAGCAGGTCGGGCGTGAACTGGATGCGGACGCTCGAGACATCGAGGGCGTTCGCGAGACTGGTGACCGTGAGGCTCTTGGCGAGACCGGGTACACCCTCGACGAGTACGTGTCCGGAGACCAGCAAGCCGATCAAGAGCCGGTCGATGAGCGCGTCCTGCCCAACGACGGCGGCGTGGATTTCCTTGCGAACGCGAGCGAGCGAGTCCGCGGCAGCAGACGCGTCGGGGGAGAGGGGGGGCTGGGCAGGGAGAGCCATCAACGAACCATTGTAGCGACAACGACCGAGGAGCCGGCCTTTGGGCCTGCTTTGGCCGGTAGTGCCCAGTCCGCCTACGGTGTCAGTACGTCAACTACCCGGGCGGGAGGAGCGAGCGGCATGACAGAGCACCCGACGTTCGGTGACTTCATCCTGGGGTTCGAGGGGCTTGCGATCGTGCGGTCGTGGGGGCTTCGTCCGGAAGTCGTACGGGCGCGAGCGGAAAGCGTCGCCGAGGTCGTGGGGCGGCGCGGGGAGCGACCCTGGTCCGCCCCACTTGTCGAGCGCGAGCATGGGATGCAGACGGGCTATGGCCAGTGGGCCCGGGGATACGACCGGCCGGACAACCCGGTCGTGATGGCCGAGGAGCCTGTCATGAGGGAGATCGTGGACCCCTGCCCGACCGGGGCGGCACTGGATGCCGCCTGTGGCACGGGAAGATGGGCGGACTACCTCGCATCGCGTGGTCACTCGGTGACGGGAATCGACGCAACCCCGGAGATGCTCGCCGAGGCCAGACAGAAGGTTCCCGAGGCTCGCTTCGAACCGGCCGACCTGGGGGCGATTCCCCTGGGGGCGGATTCGGTCGAGCTCGCCGTCTGCGCGCTTGCCCTCACGCACGTCGCGGAGCTTGCGCCTGCGGTCCAGGAACTGGCCCGCGTCGTGCGGCCCGGAGGGCGCGTCGTCATCTCCGACGTGCATCCCTTCATGGCGATGCTCGGGAACCATGCGAGGTATCCGCGTCCCCGCGGGGAGTTCGGCTTCGTGCGGAACCACGTCCACCAGCTCTCCGAGTACCTGTCGGCATTCCGGCAAGCAGGGCTCACAGTTCTTCAGTGCCGGGAACCACTGTGGGGTGATGCGGAGCTCGCGACGCTCGGATTCGCCGACGAGCGTCCGGGGCTTCTGGACGCGGCGGTCAAGGGGTTGCCAATCGTCGTCGTCTGGGAGCTGGAGGTGGCCTAGTCGTCGGAGCGGCCGGTGGGGGAGCGGTATGGGGCGCGAGCGTAGGTGAGGGCGTAGACGCGGCCGGCGCCGTGCTCGCGGAGCACGCGTGCGCATTCGCTCGCGGTAGCGCCGGTTGTAACGACGTCGTCGAGGACGGCGACGGTGGCTCCCTTGAGGGCAGGTCCGCGATAGCGGAAGGCCCCGGCCACGTTCTCGCGGCGCTCGGCCGCGCTGAGCCCGACCTGGCTGGCGGTGGGACGGATGCGGTCGAGGCGGCCGGGGGCGGGTGGCCAACCGAGACGATCGAAGAGAACCTCGGCCTGGTTGAAGCCCCGCGAGCGACGGCGGCGCGCGTGCAGCGGGATGGGGAAGATGACGTCCGGGGAGAGCTCGTCGACGACGGGATGGAGCGCCTGGGCCATGTCGGTTGCCAGGTCGCGGATACCGCTGAACTTGAGGCCATGCACGACCCCGCGGGCGGGGCCCGTCATCTCGAAGGCGGCCCGGGCGCCGTCGAGGTCGCGCCAGCCGAAGCAGTCGGGGCAGCGGCCCTCATCGTCACGCCTTACGCCGCAGCGACCGCAGCGGCCCGGTCCGCTCGCGGGAAGGAGCAGCACGGAGCACGCTTCGCAGAGGTTGTGGCCGAAGGCGGCGCAGCCGACACAGCGCGGCGGGTAGAGCAGGTCGAGGACGCGGGTGAGGAGTGTGGTCACGGGCGGGGAGGATAACGCCGCCGGGGGGTGCGGGCGCTACACGCTACAATCCCCGGGATGGCGATCACGGTGCTGTTCTTCGCCTCACTGGCCGATGCCGTGGGCGCGCGCGAGCTGTCGCTGGCGCACGTCTCCGGCGATACGGTGGCGTCCGTGCGGGACAGGCTGATAGCAGCGCATCCGCAGATCTCGGAGTTCACGGAGACGCTGCTGTACGCGGTCGACGAAGAGTACGCCGATGAAGACGCGCCGGTGCCGGCGGGCGCGACACTGGCCCTGATTCCGCCGGTATCGGGAGGCTAGCGATGCTGATCCGCGTGACACCGGAGCGACTCGACCCGGAGGAAGCGATCGAGGCCGTGCGGCGCGACGAGGCCGGGGCGGTGGACGTGTTCCTGGGCGTGGTTCGCAACACCAACAAGGGGCGGGCCGTCGACCACCTCGTGTACGACGCCTATCCCTCGATGGCGGAGAAGACGATGCGCGAGCTGGCGGAGGAGGCGCTTGAGCGCTTCGACCTGACGGACAGCGCCGTGCTCCACCGCACGGGGCGGCTGGAGATCGGCGAGACGAGCCTGCTGGTTGCGGTGAGCGCCGGTCACCGGGCGGCCACGTTCGAGGCGGGTCACTGGCTCGTGAACGAGGTGAAGCGGCGGGTACCCGTGTGGAAGAAGGAAGTGTGGGCGGACGGGGAGGAGTGGATCGAGGGGCCCGAATCGCTGGGGATGGAGCGCGCGCCCGCCACAATGCGCGGCTCGTGACGAGCCACCCGCACGCCAGCAGCCGCTTCTGCATGCAGTGCGGGGGCGAGCTGACGGAACGCGTCCCGCCGGGCGATACGATGACGCGGCTGGTCTGCGAGGCCTGCGGGTTCGTGCACTACCTGAACCCGCGGCCCGTCGCGGGCACGATTCCTGCGCGCGAGGACGGCAGCCTGCTGCTGGTGCGGCGGGCGATCGAGCCGAGGCTGGGGTCGTGGGTGTTCCCGGGCGGCTTCATGGACGTGGGGGAGACAGCGGAGGAAGCGGCCGCTCGGGAGACGCGCGAGGAGGCGAACCTGGAGGTCGACGAACTTTCGCTGCTGGGCGTCTACACCCGCACGCATGCCGGTGTGGTGGTGATCGTGTACGAGGCGCGGGCGCTGGGGGAGGGATCGGCGGGATCGGAGACGAGCGAGATCGGTTGGTTCGGGCCGGACGCCATCCCCTGGGACGAACTCGCCTTCGACACGACGCACTGGGCGCTGGCGGCGTGGCTGGAGCGGCGGGGTCTGGACCGGCCGGCGGGCTAGCGGCGGCGGTTACCCCCGGAGCGGGGCGGAAGGTTGTAGGGGCGCGCGAGGATGGCGACGTGCTGGCTCAGCTTCGGGTCGAGAGCGCGCACGGCGACGCGGGGGTGGGTCTCGCGGAGCTCGTCGAGGGAGAGGGCGGCGGTGATGATGGTGGGGAGGCGCGAGGAGGCGCGGTAGTTCGCGATCTGGAAGAGCTTCTCGACGGCCCAGGACGAACTGGTGTGGGGGCCGAGGTCGTCGAGGATGAGGAGTCCGGCGTTGCGGATGCTCTCGAACAGCTCGTCGTAGCCCGGGTCTCCGCGGTTGGGGGCGAAGGAGGCGCGGAGGTGGTCGAGGAGGTCGGGGACGACGGCGAAGAAAGCGTCGCCGCCGTTGCGGAGGAGGGCGTTCGCGACGGCCGCGGCGATGTGCGTCTTGCCGCAGCCGCTCTCGCCGAGGATGAGCATCCAGCCCTCGGGGGCGTCGGCGAAGCGGTGGGCGCTCTCCCAGGCGGTCTGGAGGGATTCGTTCTCCTGGGAGGCGTAGTTGGGGAAGCGGGTGTGGAAGTTGTGGAAGCCGAAGTCCTCGAGGCGCTCGCGCGTCATGCCGCCGACCTGGCGGTAGCGGGCGAGGGGAGCGCCCCCTTCGAGGTCGAGGACGGAGCCGGAGGTGAGCCGCCGGGAGAGGCGTTCGTCGAGGGGATCGGTGAGCGAGTGGCAGGTGCAGACGGTGGGGAGGGCCGCGTTGTAGCGCGCGTTCACGAGCTGGAAGAGCTTCTCGCGCGCCCACTCGCTGGAGGCGGCAGCGTCGATGTCGTCGAGGATGAGAAGCGGGGCGCTGCGGACCTGTTCGAAGAATGCGTCGAAGCCGGGCTCGCCCTCGGCGGGCTGGAATGAAGCGCGCAAACCGTCGAGAAGGTCGGGTGTGAACATGAAAAGGACGGGCTCGCCGCGGGCGATGCGCTCGTTGGCGATGGCGGCGGCGAGGTGGGTCTTGCCGGAGCCACTGGGGCCCTTCAGGACAAGCCAGCCGTCGGGCTCGTCGGCGTAGGCGCGGACCTGTGCGGCGGCAGGGGTGGCCTCGCCCCAGAGGGCGTCGAACGTGAAGCGGGTGAGGGCGCCGAGGTTGCTGATGCGTTCGAGGCGGGAGCGGCGCACCTCGCCCGTTTCGTCAAGGATGCAGGTACAGGGCTCCGCACGGCCGAAGCGCGGGTCTTCAAGCTCGCGCGAGCGGCGGACGAAGCCGGCCCCGCCGCAACGAGGACATGCGTCTTCGTCCGGCTCGTCAGCGGGGGCGGGAGGCGGATCCTGCGGCTCCGTCGCCAAGGAATCGGCGGCGGCGGAGCTCGACAGAATCTCGTCCAGTCGCTTCATGGTGCTGGCTCCCCTCGGACCAGTTTTGGAGCATGCGCTCGATGTACTTCCAGTTGCGGACGTTGCGCTCGGCCGCTTCGCGGAAGGCGGACTCGACCAGGTGCTGCGGGTACTGCTCGGCGGCGACGAGGAGGCGCTCGGCGACCAGCGGCGTGATCGTGCCGACGTGCTCCTCGTACAGGTGGAAGATGTTGGGGCGTCGGGCTGGCTGGGGCTCGTAGGCGATAGCGCCGGGACGGAGCTCAAGGTCGCCACCCCGGGCGCGGGCCACGGCGCGACGGGAGGTCGGGTTGTTCACGAAGTAGACGGTCTCCTGCCGGCCGCTGCCGGCGAGGTCGAGGGCGAGCAGGGCGCCCAACTCGACGCAGGCTGCGAGCCCTCGTTCGAGGGACTCGCGGCCACCAGCGAGCGCTTCGAAGGTCGAGGCGGCATCGGGCAGGGCCCAGACCTGGTCGGCGGTGACGAAACGGGCGGCGCCCTGCTGTTCCTGGACGAGGCGGGCAACCCAGAGGAAGGCGAGCAGGTCGCCGGGTTCGCGCATGGCGGGCAGCACCGCCGAGAAGAAGGTGTTCGGGACGGCGGTGGCCTTGCCGATGCCGGGGAAGCCTTCGAAAGGGGCGCCCTCGCTCACTGGTCGATCCCCTCGGGCGGGAGGTCCTCGTCTTCCGGCTGGAGGACCCAGTCCTCGAACTTGGCGAGGCGCTGGCGGAAGCGCAGGTCGACCGTTCCGGTGGGACCGTTGCGGTGCTTGGCGACGATCACCTGGGCGACGCCCTGGGGGTAGGCGGTCTCAGGCATCTCCGGGTGCTCGGCCATCCACTGCTCGCGGGTGGTGTAGAGCTCCTCGCGGCTGAGGAAGATGACGACGTCGGCGTCCTGCTCGATGGAGCCCGAGTCGCGGAGGTCGGAGAGCATGGGAATGCGCGGGTGGCGCTGCTCGATGGCACGGGAGAGCTGGGCGAGGGCGATCACGGGGACGTTCAGCTCCCGGGCAAGGCCCTTGAGCGTGCGGGAGATGTAGCTGATCTCCTGCACGCGGTTCTCGCGGCCGTTCCAGCTCGCGTCGGATTGCATGAGCTGGAGGTAGTCGACGACGACGAGGTCGACACCGTGAGAGCTGGCGAGGCGACGAACCTTCGAGCGCAGCTCGGCGACGGTGAGGGTCGGGGAGTCGTCGAACCAGATGTTGGCGCCGGCGAGCTCGCCGGTGGCGCGGATGATGCGGCGCTCCTCCAGCTCGGTCTGGCCGCCGAGGCGGAGGCGCGTGCTGTCGACGCCGGACTCGGCGGCAAGGAGACGAACGGCGAGCTGCTCAGCCGACATCTCCAGGGAGAAGAAGGCGACATTGGCGCCCTGGTTGATAGCGGCGTTGCGGGCGATGCCGAGGGCGAAGGACGACTTCCCCACGCTGGGGCGGGCGCCCACGATGATGAGGTCCTCGCGCTTGAGGCCGCCGAGCAGGTGGTCGAGGTCGCTGAAGCCGGCCTCGACGGCGGCGAGCTCGCGGCGCTCGGCGGCCTCGGCGTCCTCATCGAGGTAGGCCTGGAGGATCTGGCCGATATGCACGAAGTCGCGGAAGTTCTCGCCACCGCGCAGGCGCTGGAGGAGCTCCTCGGAGCGGGAGAAGACCGACTCGATGTCGGCGGGCGCCTCGTAGGCGAGCTGGAGGATGCCGGTGGCGGCGTTGATGAGCCCACGGTAGGTGCTGTCACGCTTGACGATCTGGGCGTAGAACTCGACGCCGACGCTGGTCGGGAGCTGGCGGATGATGTCGCCGAGGTAGCTCTGGCCGCCGGCCTCCTCGAGGCGCTCGCGGCGGTCCAGCTCGTGGGCGATGGTGATCTGGTTGATGGACTCGTCGCGTTCCCAGAGCTCGTTGGCGGCCTCGTAGATCCAGCCGTTCTTCTCGCGGAAGAAGTCGGGGGACTTGAGGATGGACGAGACCTTCGAGATAGCCTCGGGATCGACGAGGAGAGCCGCGATCACGGCCTCCTCGGCTTCGACGTCGTGCGGTGGGAGGCGCTCCAGGAAGGGGAGGGTCATTCCGACCGGAACGGCGGGGACGCGCCGAAGCGCGATGGCTGGTGGTGAGTGCCGGTCCCCGCTCTTCCGCCCCCCTTCCCGCTAGCCGTCCGTGTTCTCTTCGGCGGGCGACTCGGCGTCTTCTTCGGTGGTGGTGGTTTCCGCCTGTGCTTCGGCTTCGGCAGCTGCCGCCGCCGCGGCAGCCTCAGCTTCAGCCGCAGCGAGGGCCTCTTCGGCTTCCCGTGCCCGGAGCTGCTCGACGATCTCCTTCGAGTCCTCGTCGGGGTCGACGGTGATGGTGATCTCGGCGCTGACGTTGCGGGTGAAGCGGATGGTCACGGTCTTCGAGCCAAGCTCGCGGATGGGCTCGGCGAGGAGGATGCCGCGCGAGTCGACCTCGATGCCGGTGCTCTCCTCGAGCTTCTGGGCGACATCGCGGCTGGTCACGGAGCCGTAGAGGCGGCCGGTCTCGCCGACGCGCGCCTCGAAGCTGACCGTGTAGCCGTCGAGCCGTTCCTTGTGGACCTCGGCTTCGCCATCAAGCTTGGCCTGGCGGCGCGCTTCCTTCTCAGCGAGGGAGTTGGCGCGTTGGAGGTTGGGGGGCGTGACTGGTCCGGCGATACCGCGGGGGAGCAGGAAGTTGCGGGCGAAGCCGTTCTTGACGACCTTCACGTCGCCGACCTGGGCGGTGCCCTCAACGTCCTCGAAAAACACGACTTTCATGGCTGGTGACCTCTGCGTCGCCCGCAGTCGGCCTGCGAGCGACGATAGTGAGGCGATCTTAGGTGCTCAACGCCCTACACCCCATCCGTGTGAAGCTTCCGGCGAGTGACGTTGAAGGTTTCACTGGTCCTCTCGGCTTCTGTGAACACTTAACACGAGCCTAGTACATATGTTCGCCGTGTCAAGCCCTTAAGGTAGCACGATGAGTAGCGAGCCGGCCCTGATCCTGCTGCACGGCGGCGCCGGGACGGGCGAGGCCGAGGGGATGGTGGCACGGGCGCGGCTGGCAGCAGCGGGGGTGAGCGCGGAGGCGGCGCGCGCGGGCGGTTTCGGGAGCGTGGTGCTGGCAACTGACGATGCCGGCGTCGACGGTGACTCCTCGTACACGGTCGACCACGACACGCCGGGGGAACCCTTCTCGCTGCAGAAACGGGTGCTGGGGCTGGTCGAGAAACTGGGGGCAGAGGCGGTGGCGGTCATGGGGGCGGGTGCGCTGCCGTTCCTGACGGCCGGGGACTTTGCGGCGGTGCGGGAGGCGCTGGCGGGAGGCGGCAACTTGGCGGTGACGAACAATTTCTACTCGTCCGACCTGACGGGATGGTCGCCCGCGCCGACGATCGCGCGGGTGGGGCCATTCGAGCGGGACAACGTGCTGCCGCGGCGGCTGCGGGACGAGGCAGGGTGCGAGGTGACGGTGCTGCCGCGGTCGGTGCGCACGACGTTCGACCTGGATACGCCCGCGGACCTCGTGGTGCTGGCCCTCAGCGAGGCGACGCCGGAGGCGATCGGAGAGGCACTGCCGCCGGAGGGGTCGCTGCCGCTGGCGCCCTACCGGGCGCTCCTGCCGCTGCTCTGCGACCCGGACGCCGAGATCCTGGTGGCGGGTCGCGTTGGGAGCGCGACGTGGGCGCACCTCGAACGGGAGACAGCCTGCCGGGTACGGCTCTTCAGCGAGGAGCGGGGGATGGCGAGCGTGCCCGAGGGGCACACAGCCCGTTCGCTGGTGGGGCGGCTGCTGGAGGAGCTCGGAATGGAACGGTTCGCGGACGAGCTGGCGTCACTCGCGGACGGAGTCGTGCTGGATACGCGCGTCCTGCTGGCGCATGCGGGGTCGCAAGCAAACCGCGAGGATCGGTTCCAGAGCGACCTGCTGGCGCCTGACAAAGTGACCAACCCGTGGCTCCGCGACCTGACGGTGGCGCTGGCGGGCGCCGAGGTCCCCGTCCTGGCGGGGGGGCACTCGCTCCTGAGCGGGGGGTTGATGGCGCTCGGGGACCAGGCCTGGCTTGAAAACGACCGGCGCCTGGGGATCGCGCCGGCCCCGGCCTAGGGGGAAGGCGACCACCCCTGGGGGCGGGCCATGAGATGGGTCCGCACTTCCCAGCGCCCGTTGTGGAAGCGCAGGTGCTTCTCGATAGCCTTGCGCTGCTCGCGGGGAACGCGCCAGAGCTGTTCGGCGAGGGGGCGGTCGTAGTGCCAGCGGGTCTCGGCGACCTTGAAGCCAACCGCCTGGTAGGCGCGGTGAGCGTGGTCAGCGAAGGTGTTCGTGGTCAGGACGAAGTCTGGACCGGGGTGCTCCGCCTCCAGCCATTCGATGAGCGCGGCCATCATGCGGCGACAGACACCGCGGCCCTCGTGCTCGGGGGGAACGTGGACGGCCCAGAGGTAGAGCCCGGCGCGGTCGTGCAGGTTCACGGAGATACGGCCGACGGCGGTGTCGCCTTCGCAGGCGACGAAGTGACGGTGGGGGCCAGCCTCGCGGGCGCGCGCCAGCTCCGCGCGGGCGCGCACGGGGTCGCGCAGGTGGCCGAGGTCGAAGGCATGGTAGGGAAAGCCGCGTTCGCCCCATCCCGCCAACTGCGTGAGCAGACCCTCGTCCCAGGGGCGCAGTTCCAGGCCATCGCCAGCGATGGCAGGGGGATAGGTCGCGGTGCTGGTCGCGCTCATGCTGGCCGCCAAGGGTACCCCCATTGGCAAACTGGCAGCGAGTCCCCGGGATCGCGAAGGGCGGCCCTGCGGCCGCCCTTCGGTGCGTTGACGCTAGTTGGCGGCTAGGCGTGAAGCGCCTCGGCCACCTCGGCCAGGCCCAGCGACTCCAGCTTGGAGGCGGAGGGCTTGCAGGTGTCGGCGTCCCAGTCGCAGGCGCTGAGGAAGTCGAGCTCGAGACGCTCGGTGTCGAGGTTGACGCCCTCAAGGGGCCCGGTGTGGGTGGCCTCGTTGGTCTCGCCGGTGACGCGGGTGGGGACGGGGCGCTGGCGAGGGTTGCCGCCCTCGCGTACCTCGTAGGCCATGCGCAGGTTGGCGATGCGCTCGCCGACCTGCATGGCCTCTTCGATGTCCATGTCCCAGCCCGTGACGGCATTGAACCAGTCGGGGATGTTCGCCGTGTTGGCGGTCATCATGATGAACTGGCACATGCCGCCGGCGTTCACGACGTGCATGTACTCGCTCGCCGCCTTGTGGTGCTCGCCACGACCGTCGTAATCCTTCGAGTCCTGGGGAGCGGGCGGGATGGTGCCGACGCGGCGGTTGCCTTCGTACTGGGTGTGGCGACCCGGGGTCGGGTCGAGCTTGTAGGTGGTGTGGAACTCCGGCTGGAGCTTCGGGTCGTGCATCGGGAGCTCCTGCCCACCGATGTGCATGCCAAAGGCATCGGAGCCGGCGCCGATCTTCTCGGCGGCGACCTTGACGCCGTCAGCGAGGACATCGCCGATGCCGCGGCGCTCGCCCATCATCTTCGTGAGCTCGACGATGGCCTCCGCGTTGCCCCAGGTGAGCTCGAGGCCGTCGGTGTCCTCCTTGGTGAGGATGCCGGCCTCGTAGCACTCGATGGCGAAGGAGGCAGTGACGCCGGCGCTGATCACATCGAACCCGTACTCGTTGCAGAGATGGTTCAGGTAGATGAGGGCGTCGGGGTCGTTCATCAGGTTCATCGTCCCGTACGAGGCCATGGCCTCGTACTCGGGGCGGTGGGTGTGATGCGGGTACGGGTACTTCTCGTTGGTTGACTCGACGGACTCGGCGCCGCAGGCGATGGGACAGTGCCAGCAGCCGTACTTCTTCTCCATCTTGGGGTTGATCATGGAGCCGCCGTCGATCTGGCTGGAGACCTCCTGGGGGAAGTCCACCACGCCGACGCCGCCCCAGTTCTTGACCGGGGAGTCACCGTTGAGGGCGCTGCCGGCGGTGATGCCGGTAGTGCCGAAGTTCGAGAAGAAGTCCTTGAGCGGCTTGACCATGTCGTCCAGGTTGGCGCGGAGCATCTTGATGGTCTCCGGCGTCTGGGAAATGATCTTGCGCTCGGCGACGGCGACGACGGCCTTCAGGTTCTTCGAACCCATGACGGCGCCGACGCCCGAGCGGGCGGCGAGGCGGCCGTGGTCGTTGCAGACGCCGCTGATGAGCGAAAGGGTCTCGCCGGCCTGGCCGATGTTGGCGACGCTGGCGCGCTTGCCGTGGCGGCCCTTGAGCTCCATCTCGCTCTCGATGGCGCCGGTCCCCCAGAGGTCGCTCGCGTCGCGGAGCTCGACGTTGTCGTCTTCGATCAGGAGGTAGGTGGGGCGGTCGGCCTTGCCGAAGAAGACGACTCCGTCCCAGCCGGCGAGCTTGAGAACGCCGCCGAAGTCGCCGCCGCAGTTGGCATCGCCCCAGCCGCCGGTGAGGGGGCTCTTGCAGACGACCTGCCAGCGCTGTCCGAAGAGGGGCGTGCCTGTGAGGAGGCCGGGGAGCATGCCCAGCATGTTTTCGGGGGCGAGGGGGTCGACGCCAGCGGGGACGCGATCCCAGAGCATGCGCGCACCGATGCCGTACCCGCCGAGATACTCGCGATAGAGCGACTCGTCGGGGTTCTCGACGTTAATCTCGCCGGACGTCAGGTCGACGACCAGCATCTTGCCGTTGTAGCCGGTTTCGATGGCCCCGTTTCCGTTGGAATCAGCCATGAATGGATACCCCTTCTCCGCGTGCGTGAGCGGGCCAATAGTGTGGGGCGGATGTTACGGGATGGGGAATGCGGCGCAATATGCTCTGGCGGGCATAACGCTCAGATAGCGCCCGCGAGAAAGGCCTGGAGCACCTCGTTGGTGACCTCGGGCGCTTCTTCGGGGAAGAAGTGGCCGGCGTTTACGCGGTGGACGCGCAGGTCGGGGAAGTAGCGGCTGAACTGGTCAACGAAGGGGTTGCCGCGGGGGATGGCGTGCTCGCGATCGGCGCCCTCGGTGCCGATGCGTCCGGCCATGTACTGACCGAACATCCAGAGGACGGGGGCTTCGAACGTCTTGTGGCGGTCCTCGGGGCCGTAGTCGTGGGAGTCGCCGAAGTGGGGATGCTGCTCGAGACCCTCTGGGTGGAGCCACATCGCGGCGACATCGCGCTCGCTCAGGGACTCGTACCGCTCACCGTGGGAAGCGGAGGCATCCTCGACGACGCGGTGGAAGGGGAGACCGTAGCGGTAGTAGGAGATGGCGTGGAAGTGGCTGAGGGGATCGGCGAAGGCGCGGGCGTACTCCTCGATGTCCTCGGGGGTGGCCCAGGGGGTGGCGTTGGGGTTTGGGCGGGCGCTGGGCCAGGGGGACTGGGGACGCCCGGGAAGCGGGGGCTCGGAACCGCCGGTGAAGATGCTCTCGATGAAGCCGCGGTGGTGGGCGGCGAAAAACTCCTCGGGGAGGGGCTCGGCCTTGAACCAGTAGCCGTGGGCCCCGGCGGGGGCCCAGACCGTGCAGAGGGTATCGAGCATGGCCAGGCGGCTGACGCGCTCGGGCCAGTCGATGGCGAGCTTGAAGGCGATGATGCCGCCCCAGTCGTGGGCGACGACGGCGGCGCGCTCGATGTCGAGGGCATCCATGAAGTTGACGATGTCCTGAGCCAGCATCGTGCGGTTGACGCGGACGCCGGGCTTGTCGGTGCCGCCGAAGCCTCGGGTGTCGGGGGCGAAGAGGGCGTAGTCGCCCGCGAGGGCGGGGAACTGCTTGCGCCACTCGTAGGAGGTCTCGGGGAAGCCGTGCAGGAAGATGACGGGCTCCCCGGCCCCTTCCTGCAGGTAGTGCATGCGCAGGTCGGCGGTTTGAACGTAGAGGGATTCCATCTTGGTTGCGGCCTCCGTGACGGTGCGTGCTGGGAGCCTACCGCCTGAGGTCCGCAGGAGTGAGCGCAGGCGACAGCCCTACCAGCGCTTGGACTCCTCGGCGTAGACGTGGGTCGGAAGCCGGTAGCTGATGCCTTCCTCGTCGTAGTTGGTGACATCGAAGAGCTGGGAGAAGTTGGCGAAGTCGCTGTCACGGGCGCGGGAGGGGAAGAGCCGGTGCATGAGGGCTTCATACTTCTCGTTCACGCGGAACCAGGCGAGCACCCCGAAGGAGGTGCCGAAGCGGGCCGGCTCGGGCGGGTAGTTGAGCTGGTGCGCGAGCTCCTTGCCGATGAGGGCGCGGGAGACGTGGTAGACGTACCCGGAGAGGTTGCGGCGCTCCTCGGACGAGGTGATCCCGGCAACGAGGGGGGCCGAGTTGACCAGCGAGTTGGCCAGCACAACCGATTCGATGCTCGGGGGCGGCTCGCAGAGGAGGCCGATACGGAAGAGCTCGAGGGCGCTCTCTTCGTCCTCGTACAGGATGGAGTCGGGGATGCCCATGAGATGGCCGGAGTAGCGCCAGATCTGCATGAAGCTCCTGGCTTCTTCCTCGCTGTACCTCGCGCCCAGGCTCCGCATGTGCTTGAGCAGGCGCGCGGAGAAGGCGGTGATGGCGAAACCGACGTGGGCCGCACTGAGGGGCACACCCCATGCGTCGTGCTCCCAGTCGGCGGACTGGGCCAGCAGGCGCCTGACCTGGGCATGAACGAGGCGCACTCGTACGGAGAGCTTCCAGCCGTCGCCCTGGCGCATCATGCCGCCGGGAAAGAAGAGCTCGATCATCTGCCGGTTGTTCTGTTGTAGCCGCCTGACGCCCTGATCGCGAAGCCGCCCGGTGATGAAGAACGACTTCGAGATGTTCGTCGAGAAGCCCTCGACGAGGACGCCTCCGAGCATGCCGGCCAGCAACAGCTTGGAGTTCTTGTGGAAGAGGCGGACTCCGGCGTTGAAGGACTCAAGATCGACCCAATCCGGGGGGGTCTCGATGTTCTGGAAGAAGGACTGGACGGTTGGAGGGGCATCGCGAAGGACATCAAGCTCTTCATCCATCCCCGCCTGAAGGAAGCGGAATCCCTCGTCCGCGTCTATGGTGGCGAGCTCCTCCATCATCGCGTCGGCGCCGGGATCCCCGATCGTCGTGTGGGCGACGTAGTTCTCGGCCAACTCCGGATTGACGTGGCGGGCCTGCTCATAGCCCTCGACGTAGTCGCTAGGCATCGTCATTTGGCGGCCGACCCCTGGGCGGGACTCTCCTCGGCCTCGATGCGCAGGTCCGGAAGCCAGCTGAGCCACGAAGGAAGGTACCAGTTGCGTCCGCCCAACAGCTCCATGCTAGCCGGTACGAGGACGGAACGGACCAGGGTGGCGTCGAGGAAGATTGCAACTGCAAGCCCAAAGCCAACCTGCTGATTGATGATGGTCTTGCCTGAGGCGAAGGCGCCGAACACGACGACCATGATGAGGGCAGCCCCGGTAATGAGTCCGGCGGTCGAGCGCAGTCCGTAGGCAACAGCCCCGGCGTTGTCGCCCGTTTCGTCGTAGCGCTCGCGGATACGGCTGAGGAGGAAGACGTGGTAGTCCATCGAGAGGCCGAAGAGGATGGAGAAAAGGAAGAGGGGAATCCAGACATCGATTGCTTCGGCGTGCTGGAACCCGAAGATGCCACCGCTCTTCTGGAAGACCAGGACCAGCAACCCGTAAGCAGCGCCCACGGAGAGCAGGTTCATGATGATGGCCTTGATCGGGATCACGATGGAGCGGAAGACGAGCATGAGGATGAGGAAGCTGATCCCGAGCACGAAGGCGAAGACGATAGGCGTATAGGTCTCGACCACACCGAAGATATCGATCGTGAGGGCCGTACGGCCACCGACATACACCTCGGCGTCGACGCCGGAGAAGGCGGCGGGGATGTACCGGTCTCGCAAGTCTTCAACCGCCTCGACGGCGGGCCGGGCGCTGGGCTCTCCGGGGGGCGCCACGGAGAGCAGGGCGAGATCGCCCGCGGGGTTCACCACCAGCCCCGAGGGGAGAATCTGGTAGCCCCCCAGCCGTAGCAGCTCCAACTGCTGGGAAGAGAGGAACTGCTCAGCCCGTAGTACCTCGAACCTGCCGTCAGCCTCGATTGATTCCAGGAGAGCGGCGATGCCCTCCCTCACCCCCGGTGAGTTGATGGCGCCATCGGTGAGGCCATCGATGACGATCTCGGCGGGCGTGACCAGGCCGAAGGAGAACTCATCATCCAGCACAAGGAAGGCCTCGCGCGTCTGGGCGCCTTCGGGGAAGACATCGACGCCGTTCAGCCCGGTGTCGATCTCGAAGTAGAAGTACGCGGCGGCAAGCATGGGGGCGGCGATCACGACGATGCTGATTGCCGGGTACCTGACGACGATGCGCGTCACGCGCTCCCAGAAGCCGTCGTGCGAAACCTCTTCGTCACCGGCCGCGGTCCTGTTCAGGAACGGAAGGGAAAGCCGGTTGACGTTCGAGCCCAGGAGGGCGAGCAACGCCGGCAGGAGCGTGAGCGTCACCGCGAGGGCGACGAGGACCACGATGATGGCGCCGAGGCCGATCGATTGGAAGAACGAGGCCGGAACGATGAGCATCCCGATGAGGGCCACAACGACGGTGAGGCCACTGAACAGGACGGTGCGGCCGGCGGTGGCGCCAGCGCGCTCGGCGGCCTGGACCTTGTCGAGGCCGCGGTCCATTTCCTCGCGGAAGCGGGAGATGATGATGAGGGAATAGTCGATCCCGACAGCGAGGCCAATCATCGTGATCATCAGGGTGATGAAGAAGATCAGGTCCATGACCTGGCCGACAAGGGCGGCGATGCCAAGGGCGATGGCGATGGAGACCACCGCCAGGCCGAGCGGCACGAGGGCGGCCACAACCGCCCCGAAGAGCACAACGAGAACGATGAGGGCGATGGGAACGCCGAAGCGCTCGCCCTGCTCCAGGTCTTCCTGGGAGAGCTCGTTTAACTCGTGCGCAATGCTGGCTGTCCCCACGGTGAGCACGCGGAAGCCATCGTTCGTATTGGCATGCTCGACGACCTTAAGCAGTGCGGTGACGTTCTCAGTGGCCTCCCCAAGATTGCCTTTCATGATCAGCGGGACGATGGCCGTCCGGCGATTCTCGGAGACCAGCGAGCCGTCGTTGTCCTGGTAGTAGTGCCTGCCGATCTCAATGACGTCAGGCCGGAGTTCGTTGATCTCGGAAAACACCGACTCAACCTTCTCTTGGAAGGCGGGGTCATCAACGGTGAGCGAGTCGGACTGGACGACGACGACCTCGGTCACGGCTTCCGGACGCTGCCAGAGGTCCTCAAGCAGGGCGGCGGCGGTATCGGCCTCGACCTCGGTAGTGAGGGTGAGCTCGGTGGTGGTGGCGCTCCCGAGGAACTCCCGAACCAGGACGAGGCCGAGGAGAACGGCAAGCCCCCAGAGGACGACAGTCCACCAGGGCCTGCGGGCGCAGATACGAGCCAGGGCGTCGGTCACGAGCCGGCAACCTCCCCGGCGGAGAGCCTCACGGAAACGAACGCGGCGCGTGGCCGACTTCCAGAACCGAAGTGACCGACACTCATTGCTGCACTGCCAAAGCCCGTAACACGATCACGCTACCCCTGCAGGGGCGAAGCGCAGCGCTCAGCTTACACCGATTCTTAACGTGACCAACAACACAAAGGGGTCAAGCCGCTCTGGAGCACAACGCCCGCCGCCGTTTGGGACGACGGGAGGAGGCGAATGCGGCAGTGCGCGCAGCCTAGCGCTTGGTGTACTGCGGAGCCTTGCGGGCGCGCTTGAGGCCGGGCTTCTTGCGCTCCTTCACGCGGGCATCGCGGGTGAGGAGGCTGGGCGCTCGCTTGAGCGTGACCTTGAGCGCCGGGTCGGCCTCGACGAGGGCGCGGGCGATGCCGAGGCGGATGGCCCCGGCCCAGCCGGAGACGCCCCCGCCTTCGCACTTCACCTGGGCGCTGAACTTGCCCTCGGCGCCAACGCGCTTGAGGGGAAGCATGATTTCGTCACGGTGCATGTCGCGGTCGAACACTTCATCGAGGGGCTTGCCGTTGACGATGATGGCGCCGCCGCCCGGATAGAGGCGTACACGCGCGATGGCCGTCTTGCGGCGTCCGGTGCCGTAGTAGTACTGCTCGGCCATTACTTCTCCTCGGGCTCGTCTTCCGGCTCGTCCTCGGCTTCCGCTTCGGCAGCGGGCTCGGCCTCGGCAACGGGCTCGTCTTCGGGGGCGTCGTCCTCCTCGGGGAGGTCGTCATCCTCAACCTCTGCCATGGCGGCGGCGTCCGCTTCCGCCGCGGCCCGGGCTTCCTCGAGTTCGGCGAGCCAGGTGGCGACCTTCTCGGCGCGGGTCGGCCGTGGGGTCGGCGTCTCGGGAACGGAGAGAGGGCGCAGCCGGGGAGGCGCGGGCGGGTTCTCGATGCTCGCCTGGAGCGCCTCGGCCTCGGCCTGAGCCACCGCCTCGGCAGCGCGCTCCGAGCCGGTGATCTGGGCCTGGTGGGGATGATCGGGGCCGGCGTAGACCTTCAGGTGGCGGCGCATGCGCTTGCCCAGCGGCCCCTTGGGGAGCATTCCCCAGACGGAGCGCTCAAGCACGCGCTCGGGCTGGCGCGCCATCTGCTCGGCGAACGTGCGCTTGCGCAGATTGCCGGGGTAACCGGAGTGCCGGTAGTAGACCTTCTGCTCGGCCTTGCGGCCGCTCAGGCGGACCTTGCCGGCGTTGATGATGATGACGAAGTCGCCGTCGTCGAGGTGGGGCTCGTAGGTTGGCTTGTGCTTGCCGCGGATGAGGGCGGCGACTTCGCTGGCGACGCGCCCGAGGGGGCGGTCGGCAGCGTCAACGACATGCCAGCTCTTGGCGATCTCGGAGGCCTTGCGGCGCACGGTCGAAGTCATCAGGCGTACCCCTCGTCGTACCAGACGCGCTGCAGGCTGAGGCCGTGTGGCGGGGCCGGCGGGCCCACGGTGGCGGGCGTGGCGGCGGCAACGGCGCGCTCGAACTCCGTTGCGCTGGTGGCGCCACGTCCGACCCGTACGAGGCCACCGACGATGCGGCGGACCATCTGCGGGAGGAAGGCGTCGGCTTCGATATCGAACGCGAGCAGGCACCCGGCCTGCGAGAAGTTGGCCTCGGCGACGGTGCGCACGGGCGAGCGGCCCTCCTCGAGGGGGCCGGCGCAGGCGCTGAAGTCGCGGCGGCCAAGCAGCGTGCGGGCGGCGTCTTTCATGGCAGCGAGCTCAAGCGGGCTGCCGATGCGCCAGGCAGTGCGGCGCTGCAGGGGCAGCCGGACGGCCGAGGTGAGGAGCGAGTAGCGGTACCAGCGGCGTCGCGCCCAGCGCCGAGGGTCGAAGCCCTCGGGCACCTCGCGCACGTCGCGGACGGCGACATCCTCGGGAAGGTGGGCGTTCAGGGCCCGCTCGACGGTATTCGGCTCGAGCGCGGTGTCGGCGGAGAAGGCGGCCACCTGCCCGATGGCGTGAACACCGGCATCGGTGCGGCCGGCCAGCTCGACGCGCGTGGCACCGCCAAAGAGGCGTTCCGCCGCAGCCTCGAGCTCGCCCTGCACGGTGCGAGCGTGAAGCTGACGCTGGGAGCCGGCGAACTCCTGTCCGTCGTAGCTGACGGTGGCGGCGAAGCGGGTCGTTTCTGGCACGGCTAGCGTTCCTCGTCCTCCGCTTCGGGTTCCTCGACCTCCGCGGTGTCCTCGGACTCCACAGCGGCTTCGGCTTCTTCGACTTCGCCGCTGTCTTCGTCGGATTCCACGGCAGCTTCGGGCTCTTCGACCTCGGCGCCGGTCTCGGCCACGGCGTCCGTCTCCTCGGCGGGCGGGGCCTCGGCGGGCGGGGCCTCGGCGAGGTCGATGACGTCCTGGTAGTCGACGGTCTCGATGACGGCCATTTTGGCGCCGTCGCCCTTGCGGGGTTCGAGGCGCGTGATGCGGAGGTAGCCGCCGGGGCGGTCGGCCATACGGGGAGCGATGTCCTCGAAGACCTTCTCCACGACGTAGCGGTCGTAGATGTAGCTCAGGGCCTGGCGGCGGGCATGGAGGTCGCCGCGGCGGCCGAGCGTGATCATCTTCTCGGCGATGGGCCGTATCTCACGGGCCTTGGCATCGGTCGTCGTGATGCGCTCGTAACGGAGCAGGTCCGTGACGAGGTTGCGGTAGAGGGCCTTCCGGTGGGCGCTATCGCGCCCGAGGTGGCGGCCCGCCTTGCGATGTCGCATGGCTACTCCTCGTCGTCCGCGCCGAGGAGGTCATCGTCGCCGACTTCGCGGAGGGCCTCGCGCAGGGCCTTGCCGAGGGCGCCAAGGCTCTCCTCGTCGTCGTCCTCATCGAGGATGACGCTGGAAGGCGGCGGCGGCGGGGTGGCCGGGGCGGCGAGGTCGGGCACGATTTGCAGGCCGGGCGCGCTGCCATCGATGTAGTTCATCTCGATGAGGCGGTCTCGCAGCTCGTCGTACGACTTGTGGCCGAAGTTGCGGAGGGCGAGGAGCTCGTCTTCCGTGCGCTCGAGCACCTGGCCGATGGTCATGAGGCCGCTGCGGCGCAGGCAGTTGTAGGCGCGGACGGAGAGCTGCAACCCCTCAATGGGCGCGTGGTAGCGCTCGGGGGAAATGGGGAGGCTGGTAGCGGGGGCGGGAGGAGCGGCCGCGGGAGCGCCGGGGGCGCCCATCGTGTTGAAGAGGGCGAACTGGTCGATGAGGATGCCGGCGGCCTGGCCGACCGCATCCACGGGAGCGACCGTGCCGTCGGTCCACACTTCGAGCACCATGCGGTCGAAGTCGGTGGCCTGGCCGACACGCACCTTCTCAACGTGGAAGTTGACCTTGCGCACGGGCGAGAAGACGGCGTCGACGGGAATGACGCCGATGGGCATGCCCTCGACCTCGGTTGCGGGGGTGTAGCCGCTCTTGAGCTGGGCGTGGAACTCGGCGTTGATGCGGGCCTCGGGGCCATCGAGGGTGGCGAGGTGGAGGGAGGGGTTCACAACCTCAAAGTCGGCCGGAACCTGGAGGTCACCAGCGGTGATTTCGCCGGCGCCCTCGGCGTCGAGGGTGAGGGTGCCGGGGCGGTTGCTGAGCGCCTTCAGCCGGATCTCCTTCACATTGAGGAGGAACTCGGTGCAGTCCTCCTGCATGCCCTCGATGGTGGAGAACTCGTGCTGGACCTGGTCGATGCGCACGGAGGTGATGGCTGCGCCCTCGAGTGAGCTGAGAAGGATGCGGCGGAGGGCATTCCCGAGGGTTGTGCCGTAACCGGGGTCGAGCGGCTCCGCGACGAGACGGGCGTAGCCGTCGTCCTCGTTCTCGATGGTCAGCTCCGGCACCGGCACAGGGGCCGGCGCGGGCGGCATGTCGAGCGGATCGAGAGGGGTTTCGAGTGTCATGGGACCTGCTGACCTGCCTAGCGAGAGTAGTACTCGATGACGACGTTCTCGTTGAACCGGTGGGTTTCACCCGGAACAACCTCGAGGGGACCGGCAACCCGAGCGGTGAGAGCGCCCGGATCGACCACGAGCCAGGACGGAGGCGTCTTGGCGGCGATGGTCTCCTGGAGCACCTTGTAGTGCTCGCTGCGGGCGCCGCGCTGCGTGAAGCCGATGGTGTCGCCATCGCGCAACTGGGCGGAGGGGATGTCGGTCTTGCGTCCGTTCAGGGTGATGAGCCCGTGGCGAACGATCTGGCGAGCCTGGGCCCGCGAGTCGGCGAAGCCGGCGCGGTAGACCGCGTTATCGAGGCGGCTTTCGAGGATGCGCACGAGGTTGAGGCCGGAGACGCCGGGGCGGCGAACAGCCTCCTTGTAGTAGCGCAGGAACTGCCGCTCAAGCACGCCGTAGGTGGCGCGCGCCCGCTGCTTCTCCCGGAGCTGGAGTCCGCGGTCGCTCACCTTGCGGCGGCGGGCGGGACGGGGCCCCGGGGGGTTGGGGCGGCGCTCGAAGGCGCACTTGGGCGAATAGCAGCGCTCGCCCTTCAGGTAGAGCTTGTCGCCGCGACGGCGGCAGATTCGGCAGACGGGGCCGGTGTAGCGGGCCATCTAGACGCGCCTCCGCTTCGGAGGACGGCAGCCGTTGTGCGGGATGGGCGTGACATCGCGGATGGCGGTCACGTCGAGCCCGGTCGCCTGGAGGGCGCGGATGGCGGCCTCGCGACCGCTGCCGGCGCCACGCACGAAGACCTCGATGGTCTGCATGCCGTGTTCCTGGGCGCGGCGGGCGGCGGCCTCACCCGCGAGCTGGGCGGCGAAGGGCGTGCTCTTGCGCGAGCCCTTGAAGCCGGTCTGCCCAGCGGTGGCCTGCGCCACGACGTTCCCATTGGGGTCGGTCAGGGTGACGATCGTGTTGTTGAACGAGCTCTTGATATAGGCGCGACCACGGGGCACGGACTTGCGCTCGCGGCGCCTGGATCGGCGGGTTCCCTCGGGCATTCGCTCGTTCTCCGGTTACTTCTTCGTGGCGGCGCGACGGCGGCCGGCGACGGTCTTGCGGGCGCCGCGGCGCTGGCGTGCGTTGGTGCGCGTGCGCTGCCCGTGAACGGGGAGGTTGCGGCGATGGCGCTGGCCGCGGTAGCAGTTGATCTCGACCAGACGCTGGATGTTCTGGCGCACTTCGCGGCGGAGGTCACCCTCGACGATGTAGTTCTTCTCGATGTAGTCGCGGATGCGAACGAGCTCTTCGTCGGTGAGGTCGCGCGTGCGCGTTCCGGGGTCGACGCGGGTGAACGCCAGGAGCTGGCCGGCGCGCGTAGGGCCGATGCCATAGATGTAGCGCAGCGAGATCTCGATGCGCTTCTCGTTGGGGATGTCGACGCCGGAAATCCTCGCCATGACCTAGCCCTGCCGCTGCTTATGTTTCGGGTTCTCGCAGATGACCATGACGCGTCCGTGACGACGGATCACCTTGCATTTGTCACAACGCCGCTTGACCGAGGCCCGAACTTTCATGATCGCCTACCAACTCTCTGGTGTCCAGTTACTGACGCACTCAGGGAAGGGTCAGCACCTCCGGGCGCTGGCCCTTCCGGATCGCGATGGTGTGCTCGAAGTGACAACAAAGGCTACCGTCCTCGGTGGCCACGGTCCAACTATCGTCGAGCTCCCGGGTGTGCCGAGTGCCGATGTTAACCATGGGCTCGAGAGCGAGGACGAGGCCCGGCTTGAGGGGCGGGCCGCGGAAGCGGCGGCGGTAGTTGGGCACCTGCGGTTCTTCGTGCATCTGGCGGCCGACGCCGTGGCCGGTGTACTCGCGCACGATGAAGTACTCCTCGGGAATCGCATCCTCGATGGCCGCGGAGATGTCGTTGAGGTGCGTGCCCGTGCCCATCGCTTCGATACCGGCCCAGAGCGCAGCTTCGGTCACTTCCATGAGGCGCTGCGCTTCGGCGCTAATCTTGCCGACGGCGACGGTGATGGCGGAGTCGCCGACGAACCCCTTGTAGGTCGCGCCGAGGTCGAAGGTGACGATGTCGCCTTCCTCAAGGATGCGGTCCCGGGGGATTCCGTGGACGAGCTCCTCGTTGACGCTGGCGCAGAGATTGGAGGGGTAAGGGGGCTTGCCGGCGGGGTCGTAGCCGCGAAACGTCTCGATGGCGCCGTGTTTCTTGAACTGCTCCTCGACGAAGGCCTCGGCCTCGAGGAGGTTGAACCCGGGTCGAACCATCTCGCGGATACCGGCGAGGGTCTGGCCAACGATTTGGCCGGCCTCGCGCATGAGATCCAGCTCGGCCTCGGACTTGAGCATGATCGGCATGGGGCGGCTACCTCAGTGCTTCCAGGAGGTCGGCGGTTACGGAATCGAGGTCTCGTTCGCCGTCGATCTCGCGGAGCACGGCCGCATCGCGGTAGTGGCCGATGAGGTCGGCGGGCGGCTTCATCTTCTCCAGGCGCGTACGGACCACGTCGGGTCGGTCGTCGTCGCGCTGGTAGAGCTCGCCGTCGCAGGTGTCGCAAGCGCCCGCCCTGGCGGGCGGGTCGTTGCGCTCGTGGTAGACGGCGCCGCAGGCGCGGCAGAGCCAGCGGCCGCCAAGGCGGGCGACGAGCTCCTCGTCCGCGACGGCGATCAGGAGGGCGTGGGCGATGGAGTCGCCGCGGCTTCCGAGAGCCTCGTCGAGGGCTGCGGCCTGCACGACGTTGCGGGGGAAGCCATCGAACATGGCGCCCTCGGCGGCGTCGGGGCGGGCAATGCGCTCGAGCAGCATCTTGATGGTGACCTCGTCGGGGACGAGCTCGCCACGGTCCATGTAGCTCTTGGCGAGGGTGCCAAGCTCGGTGCCCTCGCGCACGTTCTCGCGGAACATGTCGCCGGTCGAGAGGTGGAGCAGGCCCGTCGAGGTGGTGAGGCGCTGGGCCTGGGTTCCCTTGCCCGCGCCGGGAGGACCGAGAAGCACGACGAACATGGCTAGCGGATGAACCCTTCGTAGTTCCGCATCAGGAGCTGGGCCTCAAGCTGCTTCATGGTGTCGAGCACGACCGCGACGACGATGAGGAAGCCGGCGCTCGAGATGGTGAGGGCCTGGACATCGGTGGTGAGGCCGATGAAGAACGGGGCAACCGCAACCGCCCCGAGGAAGAGCGCGCCTCCCCAGGTGATGCGGGTGACGACGCGTAAGAGGTAGGCCTCGGTGGGCGGCCCGGGGCGGATACCGGGGATGAAGGCGCCCTGTCGCTGGAGGTTCTTGGCGATGTTCTGCTGGTTGTACTGGACGATCGTATAGAAGAAGGCGAAGCCCACGACGAGCACGAACAGCACGAGCCAGTAGATGCCCGTGCCGCCACCGCCGCGGCCGCCCTGGAACTGGTTGACGAAGAAGTCCGCGACCGTCTCGACCCAGCCGCCCGCACCGGAGAAGTACCCGGCGACCACTGCAGGGAGGATGACGATGGAGAAGGCGAAGATGAGCGGGATCATCCCGGCCATGTTCACGCGCAGGGGGATGAAGCTCTGGCCCTGCTGACGGTACATCCGTCCTCCCCGGAAGGAGGATCTGGCGTACTGCACCGGCACTCTCCGCTGGGCTTCCTGGAAGAAGACGATGACGAAGATGAGGGCGACGGCGAAGAGCAGGATCGCGGCGACCGCGATGATCGAGCTGGTCGAGATGTTGGGGACGAGGCCGGGGAGAACGGCGACAATGCCGCCGAAGATGATAAGCGAGACGCCGTTCCCGATGCCGTGCTCGGTGATGAGCTCGCCCAGCCAGACAAGGAACATGGTTCCCGCGCAGAGTGTGAAGAGCGTGGCGATCGTGCCAAAGAAGTCGTTCTGGAAGCCGAAGTCGCGAATGACGGCGCTGCCGCTCTGGTTGTTGATGAAGACGATCTGGCCGTACCCCTGGACGAAGGCGAGGGGCACCGCCATCCAGTGCGTGTAGACCTGGATGCGGCGGCGTCCCTGCTCACCTTCCTCCTGCAGCGCGCGCAGGCGCGAAGAGAGAGGGGTGACGATCTGCATGATGATCGAGGCGGTGATGTAGGGGTAGACACCGAGGGCGGCCACGCTGAGGTTCTGGAGGGCGCCACCGGAGAAGATGCTGAGGAAATCGAGCACGGCGTTGCCATCGAAGGCCTGCGCGAGAGCATCGCGGTCCACGTTGGGGACGGGGACGTGGGCGACGAAGCGGAAGATGATGAGCATGCCGATGGTGAAGAGCAGCTTTCGCCGCACTTCTTCCTGGCGGAAGGCGTCGACCATGGCCTGGAGCAGGCGCGGGCGGTTGGTGCCCGGGACGGTGGTGGTCTCGCCCATGAACGACACGGTTCGGCGCTCCTACTCCTCGGTTGCGGTTTCCGCTTCGGCTTCGTCTGCAGCGTCGGCGATCAGGGTGACGGTGCCGCCGGCGGCCTCGATGCGGGCGCGAGCGGCGGCGCTGACCTTGTGGGCATGCACGTTGAGCGGCCGGGAGAGCTCGCCACGGGCGAGGATTTTCACGGGCTCGCGCAGGTGGCGGAGCACCCCGATCGCGAGGAGCGACTCGGGCGTGACCTCGGCGCCGTCCTCGAAACGCTCCTGGAGCGTGCCCGTATTGACCGGCTGGTAGGCCACGCGCCACTTGTTGTTGAAGCCGCGGAGGGTGCTCATGCGGCGGATAAGCGGCATCTGACCGCCCTCGAAGCCGAGGCGGATCTTGCTCCCGCTGCGGGACTTCTGTCCCTTGAGGCCCCTGCCGGCGTAGGTGCCGCCACCGGCGCTGTTGCCGCGGGCCAGGCGCTTGCGGTTGCGGGTTGCGCCGCGGGGCGGGGCGAGTTCGTTGGCGTGAATGCTCACGAGGCTTCCCCTGCTTCTCCGTCGTCCACATCGACGAGGTGCCCCACCCTGGCGATCATGCCGCGGAGGGCGGGACTGTCGTCGTGTTCGACGGTCTGGTGGAGACGGCGCAGGCCGAGCTTGCGGATGGTGTCCTTCTGGCGCTGGTTGTAGCCGATGGCGCTCTTGCGCCAGGTGATCGCGACTTTCGCCATTTATGTCGCCTCCGCTGCCGCCGATTCGGCGATGATCTGGAGACGACGCTCGCGGGCGACATCGGGATCGCGCAGCGTGGCGAGACCCTTGACCGTCGCGCGGGCGACGTTGATCGGATTGCGGCTGCCGAGCGACTTGGTGAGCACGTCGGTAACGCCGGCGGCCTCCATGATGGCGCGCACGGCCCCGCCGGCGATCACGCCGGTACCAGGGCTGGCGGGCTTCATGAGGATGCGAGCGGCGCCGAATTGCGCGACGTAGTCGTGCGGAAGGGTTCCGCCCTTGAGGGGGACGGAGAACATCTCCTTGCGCGCGATCGCGGCGCCCTTGCGGATCGCCTCGGGTACCTCGTTGGCGCGCCCCAGGCCGATGCCCACGCTGCCGTGGCCATCGCCCACGACCATCAGGGCCGTGAAGCTGAAGCGGCGTCCGCCCTTGACCACCTTGGCCACGCGGTTGATATAGATGACCTTCTCGTTGAGCTCGTCGCCCGAGTTCTCGAAGTTGCCCATCAGAATCCCAATCCGGCTTCGCGCGCGGCCTCGGCGAGAGCCTTCACGCGGCCGTGGTATTTGTAGCCGCCCCGGTCGAAGATGACCTCGGCAACGCCGTGCTCCTTCGCCCGGGAGGCGATGGCGGCGCCGACGGCGGCGGCGCGCTCCACCTTCCGCTTGCCGGCGATCTCGCCGGCAAGGTCGGTGTCGAGGTCGCTGGCGGCGGCGATGGTGTGGCCCTGGTCATCATCGATGACCTGGGCATAGATGTGCGAAGCGCTGCGAAACACGTTGAGGCGCGGCCGTCCGGCGGTCCCTGCGACGTTCTTGCGCACGCGCCGGTGGCGGCGGTGGCGGGCGTGGTAACGGTTGGCCTGGGCCATCAGATTCCCACCTTTCCGGCCTTCCCGGCCTTGCGGCGAACATACTCGCCGAGGTAGCGGATGCCCTTGCCCTTGTAGGGCTCGGGCGGACGGATCTTGCGGATATCGGCGGCCACCTGGCCGACCTGCTCCTTGTCGATGCCGCTGATGTTGATGCGGGGTCCCTCGACGGCGAAGGTGATGCCCTCGGGGGGTTCGACGATGACGGGATGGGAGAAGCCCACGGCGAGCCGCAGGCTCGAACCCTCGAGCTGGGCGCGGTAGCCAACACCCTGGACCTCGAGGGTCTTGGTGAAGCCGTCGGTGACGCCCACGACCATGTTGTTCAGGAGCGAGCGGGAGAGGCCGTGCAGAGCGCGGTGGGCGCTGGCGTCGCTGGGCCGTGTGACGACGACCTGGTTGTCCTCGATGGCGAAGCGCATCTCGTCCGGGAAGGTGCGCTGCAGCTGGCCCTTCGGGCCCTTCACGGTAATGGCGTTGCCGTCGCCCAGGGTGATCTGGACACCGGAGACGATGGGAACGGGCTCCTTGCCGACGCGAGACATAGTCGCTCCTACCAGACGTAGCAGAGCAGCTCGCCGCCAACTTGCTGGCGGCGGGCCTCCTGCCCCGTCATGACGCCCTTGGGCGTGGAGATGATGGCGACCCCGAGGCCGCCGTAGACGCGCGGGATCTCGCGGCGCTGCACGTAGACGCGCAGTCCGGGTTTGCTGACGCGCTGGAGCCCGTTGATGACGGGCTGCCGGCGTCCGCCGTAGCTGAGCTCGACCTTCATGGTGGCCTGGGGCTCGTCCGGTCCCTTCTGCACGTCGTAGTCGCGGATGAAGCCCTCGGTCTTGAGCACCTCGGCGATGGCGACCTTGACCTTGGAGGAGGGGATGCTGACGGCATCGTGGCGCGAGCTAACGGCGTTGCGGATGCGGGTGAGCATGTCCGCGATCGGGTCACTCATGGTCATCGGTTCGTTGCCTCCGTGGCGTACAGGCGGTCTACCAACTCGACTTGGTGACGCCGGGCAGGTAACCCTTGTGGGCCATCTCGCGGAAGGTGATGCGCGAGAGGCCAAACCTGCGGATGTAGGCGCGCGAGCGACCGGTGACGATGCAGCGGTTCTTCAGGCGCGTGGGGCTGCTGTTGTTGGGGAGCTTGGCAAGCTCGAACTGGATACGGGCGAGCTCGGTGGGGTTGCCCTGGGCGGCGCGGCGGGCAGCCTTCAACTCCTCGCGACGATGGCGATACTTCTGGTACAGGGCGCGGCGCTTCTCGTCGCGCGCGATTTGACTCTTCTTCGCCATGGTGTCCCCCTCTAGTTCCGGGCGAAGGGCATGCCGAGGAGCTCGAGCAGGCGCCGGCCCTCGTCATCCGTGCGGGCGGTGGTCACGATGGTGACCTGGAGACCGCGCACCTTGTCGACGCGGTCGTAGTCGATCTCGGGGAAGACGAGCTGCTCACGCAGCCCGATGCTGTAGTTGCCGCGGCCATCGAAGGCGTTGGGGCTGAGGCCCTGGAAGTCCCGGATGGCGGGCAGGGCGGCGCTGATGAGGCGGTCGAGGAACTCGTACATGCGCTGGCCCCGCAACGTGACGGAGACGCCGACGGGATTGCCTTCGCGCAGGCGGAAGTTCGCGATTGAGCGCTTGGCCCGCTGGATGACGGGCTTCTGGCCACTGATGGTCTGGAGGTCCTCGGCGGCGCGGTCGAGGCTATTGGCATCGGTGAGGGCCTCGCCCATGCCGATGTTGAGCACGACCTTGGAGAGCCGCGGCACCTCCATCGGGTTCTCAAAGCCGTAGTGCTCGCGCAGCTGGCGCACGACCTCGTCCTCGTAGCGGACGCGAAGGCGGGGGAGCGTTGCCTGGGTCATTCGACATCCTCCCCGGTGCGCTTGCTGACCCGCACCGTCGTACCGTCGTCGCGACGACGGAAGGTGACGCGAGTGGGCTCGTCGGTGGTGGGATCGAGCAGCATCACGTTGCTGATGTGCACGGGCCCCTCGCGCTCGATGATCGAGGACTGCTGCTGCATGGAGCGCGCCCGCTGGTGGCGCTTGATCATGTTGACGCCCTCGATCGTGACGCGCCGCTTCTTGCGGTCGACGGAGCGCACGACGCCGCGCGCGCCCTTGCTGCGGCCGCTGATGACCACGACCCGATCGCCACGACGAATCTTCGCCGGCATCACAGCACCTCCGGGGCGAGCGAGACGATCTTCATGAAGTTGTGATCGCGGAGCTCGCGGGCGACGGGGCCGAAGATGCGCGTCCCCCGGGGGTTCTCGTCGTCGGGAGCGAGCAGCACGGCGGCGTTCTCATCGAAGCGGATGTAGGAGCCATCGGGGCGGCCGTACTCCTTGGCGGTGCGCACGATGACGGCGCGCACGACCTCACCCTTCTTGACGGGGGAGTTCGGCTGGGCGGTCTTGACCGAAGCGACGATGATGTCGCCGGGGCGGGCGTAGCGGCGGCGGCTGCCGCCGAGCACACGGATGCAGAGGATGGAGCGCGCGCCCGAGTTATCGGCGACCTTGAGGCGGGACTCCTGCTGGATCACGAGCCATCCTCCTCGCCACCCGTCGCCACGGCCTCCGCTTCGGCTTCGGCAGCGGCGGCAGCCGTGGGCGAAGCCTGCACCTCTTCCTCGATGCTGCGGCCGATGTCCTCGGGGGAGACCTCGGCGACGTCGCCACGCTCGAGGATCTCGATCACGCGCCAGCGCTTGCCCCTAGACATGGGGCGCGTCTCGAGGATGCGCACGATATCGCCGACGTTGCACTCGTTCTCGGCGTCATGGGCCTTGAAGCGCTTGCTGCGGTTGATCACCTTGCGGTAGAGGGCGTGCTGCTTGCGGCGCGCGACGTTGACGACGACGGTCTTATCCATCTTGTCGCTGACGACGACGCCCTGGAGGATGCGAGCGCTCATTCGGAAGCCTCATCGAGCTGCGCGATCTGGCGTTCGCGCTTGATCGTTCGGAGCCTGGCGATCGTCCGCTTGGCGTCGCGCAGGGCACGGTAGTTCTGCAGCTGGCGGGTAGCCTGCTGGAAGCGAAGGGTGAAGAGGGCGCGGTAGGCCTCGTTGATCTCGTTGTCGAGGCGGGCGTCGTCCCACTCGCGCACGGCCGTGGCTTTCTCGTTCGGCATGACTAGATCACCAACTCGTCGCGCTGGACGACCTTCGTGGGGATGGGGAGCTTGTGGGCGGCGAGGCGCAGGGCCTCGCGGGCGACTTCCTCGGGAACACCGGCGATCTCGAAGAGGACGCGGTTGGGCTTGACGACGGCGACCCACTTCTCGGGATTGCCCTTGCCGGAGCCCATACGGGTCTCGGCCGGCTTCGCGGTGACGGGCTTGTCCGGGAAGATGCGGATCCAGACCTTGCCGCCGCGGCGCATCTCGTGCGTCATGGCGCGGCGGGCGGCCTCGATCTGGCGGGAGTCGATCCAGGCCGGCGCCTGCGCCTGGAGACCGTACTCTCCGAACGACACGACGTTGCCGCTCGTGGCCTTGCCCTTCATGCGGCCGCGGTGGTGCTTGCGATGCTTGACGCGCCGGGGCTGCAGCATCAGTCGTCCTCCTGGCTCTGGCGGGCAACGGCTTCCTGCTGCTCGACGGAGATGGCGGTGTGCTGCGGGCCGCGCACGACCTCGACGGGCGGGGGCTCCGGGGCGACGGCGGCGGCCTCTTCGGGCTCGGGCTCGGCGACGGGCGCCTCTTCCTCGAAGCCCATGGGCTCCTCCACCTCTTCCTCGACCTCGTCGGGGAGGATGTCGCCCTTGTAGATCCAGGTCTTCACGCCGATGCGGCCGAAGGTGGTGTGCGCTTCGGCGAGGCCGTAGTCGATGTCGGCGCGGAGGGTGTGGCGAGGAACGCGGCCAGCGGTCTCGGTCTCGCGGCGGGACATCTCGGTGCCGCCGAGGCGTCCGGCGACGGAGATGCGCACGCCCTGGGCGCCGCGCTGCATGGTGCGCTGCACGGCCTGCTTGACGGCGCGGCGGAAGGCCACGCGACGCTCGAGCTGGTCGGCGACCGAGCGGGCGACGAGGAAAGCATCGAGCTCGGGGGTGCGGATCTCCTGGATGTTGACGCGGACGCGTCCGCCGGTGAGCTCCTCGAGGGAGCCGCGCAGCTCCTCGACGCGCGCGCCGCCGCGGCCGATGACGATGCCCGGCTTGGCCGTGTGCACCGTGACGGTGACGAGGTTGGCGTTGCGGTCGATCTCGATGCGGCTGATGCCGGCGTCCGGCAGCAGATCGAGGATGTGCGCGCGCAGATCGATATCGGCGCGCAGCCGGTCCTTGTAGTCCTTCTCGGCGAACCACTTGGATTCCCAGTCATAGATGACGCCGAGGCGGAAGCCGTGCGGATGAACCTTCTGACCCACGTTCCTATCCCTCGCGCTCGTCGAGAACGACGGTTATGTGGTTGTGACGGCGGAGGCGCGGGGCCGCGCGACCGCGCGACCGCGCCTTGTAGCGCTTGACGGTGACGCCCTCGTCGGCGAAGGCGCGCTTGATGTAGAGGTTGTCGACATCGAGGTTGAGGTTGTTCTCGGCGTTGGAGGCGGCGCTGAGCACGACCTTGGAGACGTCGCGGGCGTGAGGCGAGGGCACATAGCGCAGCAGGGCAAGCGCCTGATCGACGGAGAGCCCGGGCAGCCGCTCGAGGATGAGCCGCACCTTGCGGGCGGAGCCGTTGATGTTGCGCGCGCTCGCTTGCACTTCCATGCCTAGCCGATCCTCGTGCTGCGGTCGCTTCTGCCGATGTGACCGCGGAAGGTACGGGTGGGAGCGAATTCGCCCAGCTTATGGCCGACCATGTTCTCGGTGACGAAGACGGGCACATGGCGGCGCCCGTTATGGACGGCGATGGTGAGCCCGATCATGTCGGGCAGGATGGTGGAGGCGCGCGACCAGGTGCGGATGACCTCGCGGCTGCGGGAGTTCCGCGCCTGCACAATCTGCTTGTAGAGCGAGGGGTGAACGAACGGGCCTTTCTTGGTGGAGCGTGACACGGACTACCTCCCCCGCCTGCGGACGATGAACTTGCCCGTGCGCTTGTTGCGCCGGGTGCGATGACCAAGGGTGGGCTTGCCCCACGGGGTCTTTGGACCGGGCATGCCCACGGGGGCGCGCCCCTCGCCTCCGCCGTGCGGGTGGTCGACGGGGTTCATGACGGAGCCGCGGACCTGCGGACGGCGACGACGGTGGCGGGAGCGTCCCGCCTTGCCGAGCTTGATGAGGGAGTGCTCGACGTTGCCGACCTGTCCGATCGTCGCCATGCACTCGATGCGCACGCGGCGCATCTCGGAGCTGGGGAGGCGGATGAGGGCGTACTCGCCTTCCTTCGCCATGAGCTGGGCGGAGGCGCCGGCGGTGCGGACCATCTGGCCGCCGCGGCCCGGGGTCAGCTCGACATTGTGGATCTGGGTGCCAGTCGGCATGTTCGCAAGGGGAAGGGCGTTGCCCGTGCGCAGCTCGGCATCGGGGCCGCTCATGAGGCTCACGCCCACCTCGAGGCCGTTAGGGGCGAGGATGTAGCGTTTCTCACCGTCGGCGTAGTGCAGCAGGGCGATGCGCGCCGTGCGGTTCGGGTCGTACTCGATGGCGGCGACCTTCGCGGGAATGCCGTGCTTCTCGCGCTTCCAGTCGATGCGGCGGTAGAGGCGCTTGTTGCCCCCGCCGCGATGGCGAACACTGATGCGCCCCTGGTTGTTGCGACCCGCGTTGCGCTTCTTGAGCGACTCGACGAGGGACTTCTCGGGGCGCTTCTTCGTGATCTCCTCGAAGGTGTGGCCGCTGGCGTTGCGGCGTCCGGGGGAAGTCGGTTTGAACTGCTTGATAGGCACGACTAAATCCCCTCGAAGAGCTCAATGGTGTCGCCGGGCTGGAGGGTGACGATTGCCTTCTTCCAGTCGGGCTGCTTGGTGACGTTGCGGCCGAAGCGGCGGTTCTTGCCCTTCACGACCATGGTGTTGACGTTGCGCACGGTCACGTCGAAGGCGAGCTCGACGGCCTCGCGGATCTGCGGCTTGTTGGCGCGCAGATCGACTTCGAAGACGTACTTGTCCTGGCCCGCGAGCGAGGTGCTCTTCTCGGTGATGAGGGGACGCAGAAGGATGGCGTAGGGGTGCAGTTCCCGAGGCATTAACTGGCCTCCCGGCGCCCGCGGGCGGGCTTGACGTTCGCGCCGCCCCAGAGCTCCTCGGCGCGGCGCACGGCGTCCTCAGTCATGACCACGTGATGGGCGTCGACGAGGTCGACGACGTTGAGCTGGGAGGAGGGGAGGGCGCGGACGTGGCCGATGTTGCGGGTGGCCTGCACGAGGCGGGGATCGTGTTCGCCGCTGACAACGAGGGCGCGGCGCTCGACGCCGAGGGCGTTGAGCGCGGCTGCCACTTCGGAGGTCCTGGTCTCGCCGTCGGCGATGGCGGGCACGACGATGAGGCCGCCGCTGGCAGCGTGGTTGCTGAGGGCGGAGCGGATGGCGAGCCGGCGCATCTGCCGGGGGAGGGACTTGCCGTGGCCGTGCGGCCTGGGGCCGAAGGCGATGCCGCCGCCGACGCGGATGGAGGCGCGGTTCGAGCCCTTGCGGGCGGCGCCCATGCCCTTCTGCCGGCGGATCTTGGCGGTCGAGCCGCGAACTTCGCCCCGGCTCTTGGTGCTGTGCGTCCCGGTGTGGGCGTTCGCGCGCTGGGCCACGTAGGCCTGGTGCATGACGGCGCGGTTCGGCTCGATGCCGAACACTTCGTCGGCCACCTCGATCTCGCGGCGCTTGCGGCCCCGGCGGTCTACGACGGGCAGGTTCATGCCTTGCCTCGCGATCCCGCAACGGCGCGCGCGTGGCGGACGCGGACGAGTCCGCCGGGCGGGCCCGGCACGGTGCCCGCGACGAAGATGACGCCACGCTCATCGTTGCGGGCGATAACCTCGAGGTTGCGCACGGTGGTGCGAGCGGCGCCCATGTGCCCGGCCATGCGCGTTCCCTTGAACACGCGTCCCGGGGTGGTACCGGCGCCGATGGAGCCGGGGGCGCGGTGGCGGTCGCTCTGGCCGTGGGTCTTGGGGCCGCCGCGGAAGTGGTGGCGCTTGACGCCGCCCTGGAAGCCGCGGCCCTTCGAGGTCGCGGTCACGTCCACGAGCTCGCCCTGCTCGAAGATGTCGGCGCCGACCTGGTCGCCGAGGCTGACCTCGCCGGTAGCGCGGAACTCGGCCAGGTGGCGCAGGTTGGGCGCACCCGAGGCGGCGAGGTGGCCGGAGGCGGGCTTGTTGAGCTTCTTCTTCTCGCCATAGCCGAGCTGCACGGCGGCGTAGCCATCCTTCTCTTCGGTGCGGACCTGCGTCACCCAGCAGGGGCCGACCTCGAGAGCGGTGGCGCCGCGCAGACGCCCCTCGTCATCGAAGACCTGGAGCATTCCGAGCTTGCGGCCGAGGAGTCCTTCGACAGTCATGGCTTACAGCTTGATCTCGATGTCGACACCGCTCGCGAGCTGAAGGCGCATGAGCGTGTCGACGGTCTTGGAGGTCGGATCGAGGATGTCGATGAGCCGCTTGTGGGTGCGGATCTCGAACTGCTCGCGCGAGTCCTTGAAGATGTGGGGACTGCGGATCACGGTGAACTTCTCGATGGAAGTCGGGAGGGGCACCGGGCCGGAGACAGCCGCGCCGGTGCGCTCGGCGGCCTCGACGATCTGGCGCGCGGAATCGTCGATCAGCCGGTGATCGTAGGCCTTGAGCTTGATGCGGATTTGCTGGCGCGCCATGGTCGTCCTTCCGGCCCTTACTCGAGCACCTTGGTGACGACGCCGGCGCCTACCGTGCGCCCGCCCTCACGTATCGCAAAGCGCAGACCCTCCTCAACCGCCACCGGCTGAATCAGCTCTACCTTCATCGTCACGTTGTCCCCGGGCATCACCATCTCCGTCCCCTCCGGCAGCCCGATCGACCCCGTCACGTCCGTCGTCCGCACGTAGAACTGCGGCCGGTACCCCTGGAAGAACGGCGTGTGCCGGCCCCCCTCGTCCTTGCTCAACACGTACACCTGCGCCTCGAAGCGCGTGTGCGGGTTGATCGACCCCGGCAGCGCCAGCACCTGCCCGCGCTGGACGTCCTCACGGTCCATCCCCCGCAACAGGCAGCCGACGTTGTCACCGGCCTCGCCCTCGTCGAGGAGCTTCTTGAACATCTCCACACCCGTCACCACCGTCGTGCGCGTGTCCTCCAGACCCACGATCTCCACTTCCTCTCCCACCTGGATGCGCCCGCGCTCGATCCGCCCCGTCACCACCGTCCCACGGCCCTTGATCCCGAACACGTCCTCGATCGGCATCAGGAACGGCTGGTCCAGCGCTCGCTGCGGCTGCGGAATGTAGTCGTCCACCGCCGCCATCAGCTCCTGGATCGACGCGTACTCCGGCGCCGTCGGATCCTCCGACCCCGACTCCAGCGCCTGCAGCGCCGAGCCCCGCACGATCGGAATGTCGTCCCCGGGGAACTCGTAGCTCGACAGCAGCTCCCGCAGCTCCAGCTCCACCAGCTCCAAAAGCTCCTCGTCCTCCATCATGTCCACCTTGTTCAGGTAGACCACGATCGCCGGCACCTCCACCTGCCGCGCCAGCAAAATATGCTCCCGCGTCTGCGGCATCGGGCCGTCCGGAGCGGCCACGACCAGAATCGCCCCGTCCATCTGCGCCGCGCCCGTGATCATGTTCTTGATGTAGTCGGCGTGGCCCGGGCAATCGACGTGCGCGTAGTGGCGGTTGTCCGTCTCGTACTCCACGTGCGCAATCGCGATCGTGATGCCCCGCGCGCGCTCCTCCGGCGCGTTGTCGATCGAGTCGAACTCGCGGAACTCCGCCTCACCCTTCAGCCCCAGGACCTTCGTGATCGCCGCCGTCAGCGTCGTCTTCCCGTGGTCCACGTGCCCAATAGTCCCCACGTTGACGTGCGGCTTGTTCCGCTCAAACTTCTCCTTCGCCATCTTCCTTCCCTTTCGTTCCTTCTGGTGTGAGTCAGACCGCGCCGACCGCCGAACGCTCGACGAGCGTGGCGGAGACACTCTGGGGTACGGGTTCGTACCGGTCGAATTCCATCGTGTAGGTCGCCCGTCCCTGCGAGAGCGAGCGGAGATCGGTGGAGTAGCCGAAGGTCTGGGCGAGCGGCACGGTCGCGTTGACGATCTGGAGCTTGCCCATCGTGTCCTGGCTGACGACGTGTCCCCGGCGGCTGTTGAGGTCGCCGATGACGGCGCCGAAGTGGTCCTCGGGGACGCGCACCTCGATGCGCATGAGCGGCTCGAGAAGCACGGGCTGGGCGTGCTTGAGAGCATCGCGCATGCCGATGATGGCAGCGTTCTTGAAAGCCATCTCGGAGGAGTCGACGGCATGGGAGGCGCCATCGACGAGGGCGACGCGCACATCGAGCACGGGGTAGCCCGCCACGGGCCCGGAGTCGAGCGCTTCCTCGGCGCCGGCGCGCACGGCGGAGATGTACTCCACGGGCACGGACCCGCCGACGACACGGTTCTCGAACACGAACCCGTCGCCGCTCTCGCCGGGCTCAATCTCGAGCTCGACCACGCCGTACTGGCCGCGGCCGCCGGTCTGGCGCACGAAGCGACCCTCGGCGGAGGCGGGACGGCGGATGGCCTCGCGGTAGCTGACCTGCGGGCGGCCGACGTTGGCCTCGACGCGGTGCTCTCGCTTCATGCGGTCGACGATCACCTCGAGGTGGAGCTCGCCCATGCCCGAGATGATGGTCTGGCCGGTTTCGTCGTTGAACCGCCAGTGGAAGGTGGGGTCCTCTTCGCTGAGCTTGGTAAGGGCGTCGGCCATGCGCTCCTGGTCGGGCTTGGAACGCGGCTCGAGGGCGACGCTGATGACCGGCTCGGGGAAGGCGATGCCTTCGAGCACGACCTGGGAGTCGGGGTCGCAGAGGGTGTCGCCGGTAAACGTCTGCTTGAGGCCGACGGCGGCGCCGATGCCGCCCGCGTAGAGGGCGTCGACTTCCTCGCGATCGTTGGCGTGCATGCGCAGAAGGCGGCCGATGCGCTCGCGGCGCCCCTTGGCGCTGTTCCAGACGGGCGCGCTGGAACGGAGGACACCGCTGTAGACGCGAACGTAGGCGAGCCGGCCGACGTAGGGGTCGGCCACGATCTTGAAGGCGACGGCGCTGAGGGGAGCATCGTCGTCCGCCTCGCGCTCGATCTCGGTCCCGTCGTTGGCGTCGACGCCCTTCACCGGGGGGACGTCTTCGGGGGAGGGGAGGTAGTCGATGACGGCATCGAGCAGCGGCTGGAGGCCCTTGTTCTTGAGGGCGGAGCCGCAGAGGACGGGCGTGATTGCGTTGGCGAGCGTTGCGCGGCGGATGGCGGTGCGCAGCTCGTGGCCGTTCACGTGGTGGCCCTCGATGTAGCTGATGGCCACCTGGTCGTCGACGTTGCCGATCTGCTCGACGAGGGTCTCGCGGGCGGCGGTGGCCTCGGCGAGGAGGTCGGCGGGGATCTCTCCACGGATGGCTTCCTCGCCCTTCTCGCCGCCGAAGGTCCAGCAGACCATCTCGGTGAGGTCGATGACGCCCTGGAAGTTCTCCTCGGCACCTATCGGGAACTGGATGGCGACGGGGTTGGCATCGAGCCGGTCGACCATCATCTGCTGCGTGCGGACGAAGTCGGCGCCGACGCGGTCCATCTTGTTGACGAAGCAGATGCGGGGGACGGAGTAGCGGTCGGCCTGGCGCCACACGGTCTCGGACTGGGGCTCGACACCGGCGACGGCGTCGAATACCACGACGCCGCCATCGAGGACGCGCAGGCCGCGCTCCACCTCGGCAGTGAAGTCGACGTGCCCGGGGGTATCGATGATGTTGACGAGGTGGTCGTTCCACTCGGCGCTGGTGGCGGCGGCGGTGATGGTGATGCCGCGCTCGCGCTCCTGCTCCATCCAGTCCATCGTGGCCGTGCCCTCATGGACCTCGCCGATCTTGTAGGTAATGCCCGTGTAGTAGAGGACGCGCTCGGTCACGGTCGTCTTGCCGGCATCAATGTGCGCAATGATGCCAATGTTCCGAACGCGCTCGATCTCATACGGCCGGGGCATGGTGTTCTCCTGTTTCCTCCAGCCGCGCCCTACCAGCGGTAGTGAACGAAGGCGCGGTTGGCCTCGGCCATTCGGTGGGTATCGTCGCGCCGCTTGATCGCGGAGCCGGCGTTGTTGGCGGCGTCGAGCAGTTCGGCGGCGAGCCGCTCGGCCATGGTGTGGCCACCACGGCCGCGGGCGCCCTGGAGCAGCCAGCGCATGGCGAGCGCCGTGCGCCGCTCGGGGCGGATCTCGACGGGTACCTGGTAGGTCGTGCCACCGACGCGTCGGGGCTTCACCTCGAGCACGGGCGTTGCGTTACGCATCGCCTGGCGGAAGGTGTCGACCGGGTCGCGCCCGGTCGACTCCTGAATTTGGTCGAAGGCGCCGTAGACAACGCGCTCGGCAGTGCTCTTCTTGCCCCGGGTCATCACCTTGTTGATGAGAATCTGGACCTGCTGATCACCGTAGCGGGGATCGGGGCGGATGATGCGGCGTTCGGGGCGGTTACGTCGCGGCATCGTTCCCTATCCGTTCTTCCGCGTGCCGTACTTGCTACGCCCGCGGCGGCGGTCGGCGACGCCGGTGGAGTCGGCGGCGCCGCGAACGATGTGGTAGCGAACGCCGGGGAGGTCGCGCACGCGGCCGCCACGGACGAGCACAACGGAGTGCTCCTGGAGGCTGTGGCCCTCGCCGGGGATATAGGCAGTGACTTCGATGCCGTTCGTGAGGCGCACACGGGCGACCTTGCGAAGGGCGGAGTTCGGCTTCTTGGGAGTCTGCGTGCGGACCTGCGTGCAGACGCCGCGCTTCTGGGGCGCGCCGCGGCCAACCACGCGGGAGAGTCGTCCGCGCTCGGAGTTGTAGTTGAAGAGCAGGGCAGGGGCGCCCGACTTCTTCGACTTGGGCTTGCGGCCCTTGCGTACGAGCTGGTTGATCGTCGGCACTACCGTTGATCTCCGAAATCGGGGCCCCGCAGAGGGCGGTCCGAAGGTGTTGTTCCGGCGAGAGGAGGGTCCTCACGCTGGGCATGGAAACAGGCCCAGAGGCCGGTTTCAGAACAGCGCCCCGCAACCGGGAAGGAGCGGGACCGTTTTCAGCCCAGTGCCTTAAGGCCTGCCGAATGTCGTACATCTGGCGAGGCTATAAGCGCCGACCTAAGAGGCTAACACAGGGTTCGAAACGATCAACGTCGCGCCGCTCGAACGGAGGGGCGGGTCTAGACTCAGAGAATGGGCCCGGAGGCAGCGGCGGATCCGTACTTCAAGAAGCGTGTCGCGCTCGTCGACGCGGGCGAGCGGTTGGAGTTCGAGGTGGCGCACACGCTCTTCGCCTCGCACGAGGTCGACAGCGGAACCAGGCTCCTGCTGCGGTGCCTCGAAACGGAGCAGCCGCCGCGGAGAATCCTGGACCTGGGATGCGGCTACGGGGTGCTGGGGATCGCGCTCGCGCGGCGCTTCCCGGAGGCGCGGGTGGTGATGGCCGACAGCAACCTGCTGGCCGTGCGGTACGCGCGCCGCAACGCCGCCCTGAACCACGCGACGAACGCCGAGGCGCTGGGGAGCGTCGCGCTCGAGGACGTGCCGGCGGGGGAGTACGACCTCATCGTGGCGAATGTGCCCGCGAAAATCGGCGACGAGGCGATCGAGGCGGAGTTCGTGCGAGGTCCCAGGGGGCGGCTGGCGACTGGCGGTAGCTACTGGTTCGTGGCCGTGAGCGGGCTCAACCACCTGCTGAAACGCCTCGGCGGACGGCAAGAGATCCCGTTACGACAAGTACGAAAGCGGTCGGGCCACACGGTGTACCGAGTGGAAGCGTGAAGGTCCGGGCAAAAGAATTGCAAACGCACGAACGTTCTGACACGATACGACCGTGGTGGCGAGCCTTGCAGGATAGGAGACGCTGTGAGCCTCCCTGTTGAATCCGAGGGTTCGGAAGCCGCAGCCGTCTGCGCGTATCTGGGCCTCGTCGATGACAGCGACCTTCACGCGACGTACGCGACCGACGCACACCGCTGCTACCGACTCCCCAACCCGACCCGCATTGCAACGCAACACCAGGAGCAGTTCTGTCTGACGGCGGACCACCCCTCCTGCCCCATCTACCAGGGCGAGGGTGTCGAGGCGACGACGCATCCGACGCCGGCGGCCCCAACGGCCGAGGATGGCGACGCAGAACCCATGGAAGCAGCGGAAGGCGATGAGTTCGAGCCTCCGGCGGCACGCCAGTCCCCATTCGTGACGGCGGCCTCGCGGTGGACCTCACGGGGCCTGCGACGCCCGGCGCTCGAGGGCGAGCTCAGCATGCGCGCGGCGACGGTCTCGCTCTTCGTGCTGGCGGCGGTCGTGGTGGCGATCGCGTTCGTTGTGAACCGCGAGCTGGGCGACGACGACACGACGCCGGTCGCGCCGGTGGCCACGGAGGCTCCCACGGAGGCGGCCGGGGGGGCGGCAACGGAGCCGGCAACCACGCCAGAACCGACACCGGAGCCCACGCCCGAGCCCACCCCCGAACCAACGCCGGAGCCCACGCCAGAACCGACACCGGTCCCAACGGAGCCACCTGCCTCAACCTACATCGTCGTCTCGGGTGACACCTGCGGCGCGATCGCCACGGCCCACGGGATCACGCTAGACGAGCTGATAGCGGCGAACGACGACCTGGAACTGACTGAAGACGGGGGTTGCCCCATCTTCCCGGACCAGGAACTCACGATTCCGTAGGCGGAATCAGACCTTCCCGGCGCGCGGCGGCGGTAAAGGCCTGCCTCGTGACGCGTCCGGGCATGCCGATGTCGCGGTGGTGTTCCTCGACCCATCCCTGACGCGCGCGCCAGTGTGCTTGCTGGGTGCGGTAGCGCTCGCGGGCCTCGACGGTCCAGCGCCAGTCGGCCCAGCAGAGGATGGCGGTGTCGAGATCCCGGCGGGCAATCCTGCGGATGTCCGCCAGCTCCGGGACCCCGCGGCGTTTCTTCTTCTCGATCTTGTCGGAGATGAGCAGGATCTTGGCGAGGAGGCTCATCCGGGCGAGGCCGGCGGTGTGGTCCCGAACGGCCATGAGCGCCTCCTCATCGGTGATGCCGAAGCGCTCGCGCAAGACGACGGCGGCGATGGGGCCGTGGAGGAGGATGGGGTACTCGCGCGAGTCGGCGTCGATCTCGACTCCGACCTCGCCGGCGAGGCGAATTTGCCCAGCGGGGGACTCAGAGCGGAAGAGGTCATGTCCCCAGACCGCCAGTTCCACGCGTTCCTCGTCGGCGAGCCAGTAACGGGCGAGCGGCAGGGCCTCGTCGAGCACGCGGCGGACGTGGCGCACGAGCCCAGGCGGGCGCTGCAGGAGTTCTTCGCGGACGGCAGCGACCTGGTCGGCGATCACCCTTCGTGGCCGAGCCGGCGCCCACCGACGAGGTGGAGGTGGAGGTGGTGGATCGTCATGCCGGCCGCCTCACCGACGTTGAACGCGAGCCGGTAGCCGGACTCGTGGACGCCCTCGGCCCGGCCCACCTCGCCGGCGAGGGTGAGTAGCCCGGCGAGCATTTCGGCGTGTCCCGCATCAATTTCGCGGGCGTCGGCGATGTGCTCGCGGGGAATGATGAGGTCGTGGACAGGGGCGCGGGGGTTGATATCGCGGATGGCGAACGCATGGTCGTTCTCGGCGACCCGTTCGACGGGGATATCGCCCGAGGCCATGCTGCAAAAGAGGCAATCGGCCACGCGCCGATTCTAGCGGGGGCCGAGCGCGTCGCAAACGGAGGCGCGTAGCATGCAGGCCATGCGAATCAAACTCACAAGCGTGACAGTAGACGACCAGGCGAAGGCCCTCGCCTTCTACACGGATGTGCTGGGCTTCATCCTGAAGCGGGATGATCCTGCGGGGGAGTTCCGGGCGATCACGGTCGAGCCGCGGGACAACCCCGGCGAGATTGAACTGATGCTGGAGCCGAACGCGCATCCGGCCTCGAAGGCGTTCCAGGAAGCGCTTCGCAAGGACGGCATTCCCGTCGCGATGTTCTTCGTGGACGACCTCGACCAGGAGTATGCGCGGCTCACCGGGCTGGGCGTGAGCTTCGTGCAGGAGCCCGTGCGCAGCGAGTGGGGCTACCAGGCCGTGCTCGACGACACCTGCGGCAACTACCTCATCCTGCACGAGGGGTAGGAGGCGCCGTGACGGAAGCGCGTCCCGCGGGCGACGTGCTCTCGCATTTCTGGGCGCCGCTGTGCGCGGTGGGGGCGAGCGGGCCGGCGGGGCCGAACGCACAGATCTGCGTCTCGGTGTTCGGGGCTTCGATCGTGCCGGAACGGCCCCGCCTTCTGGTCTCGCTCTCGAAGACCAACTACACGGAAGGACTGGTGCGGGCGAGCGGACGGCTGTCGGTGACGCTCCTCAGCGACACGCAGCCCGACCTGCTGGAGCCGCTCGGGCTCCGTTCGGGGCGGGAGGAGAACAAGCTCGCGGGGCTCGATGTCGAGCTGACGGGGTCGGGAGCGCCGACATTCCCCGGCGGGGTGGGCGCCCTCGATTGCGAGGTGCTGGAACCGCTTGACCTGGGCGACGCGACGGCGTTCCTGGTGGCGGTCCGCGACCGGTGGGGGCTCGGAGGGGAGCAGCCGTTGCCGTGGGGGGTAGCGAAGACGGTGGTCGGGGAGGAGTTCCTGACGGAGTGGGCGGAGAAGAGTGCCCGCGAGCAAGAGGCCGCCCGCGCGGTCATGCGCTGGGGCGACTGAGGATTCAGCCGAGGAGGTACCGGCGGAGGAAGCGGTCGACGGACGTGTAGAAGGCCTCGACCGTCTCGCGCTTGCGCCAGCCGTGCCCCTCGCCCTCGTACACGTGGTACTCGTGTGGGACGCCTCGCGTGCGGAGAGAAGCGGCGAGCGAGTCGCTCTGGTCGCGGGGGACGACGCGGTCCTCCACGCCCTGGAAGAGCGCGATCGGATCTGCGAGGGCATCGGCGTGGAAGATGGGGGAGCGCTCGCGATAGCGGGCGGAGGCGTCGGGGAGGGGACCGACGAGGGAGTCGAGGTAGCGAGCCTCGAACTTGTGGGTGTCGCTGGCGAGGGTGAACAGGTTGGAGATGCCGTAGTAGCAGACGCCGGCGCGGTAGAAGCCGGGATGTACCTGGAGTGAGCGCAGCACGGTGTAGCCGCCGGCGCTCCCGCCGAGGATGGCGAGCCGACCGGCATCGGCGAGGCCGCGCGCGGCCATCGCTTCCGCGCCGGAGCGGCAGTCCTCGACGTCAGCGACACCCCACTCGCCACGGAGGGCGAGCATGGTCGCGCGTCCCGCGCCGCTGCTGCCGCGGTAGTTGACCGCGAGCACGGCGTAGCCGCGGCTGGCGAGGAACTGGATCTGCGGCCGCCAGCCCGCGTCGACGTGGTCGGTGGGGCCACCGTGCACGAAGACGACAAGTGGTGGCGGCCCTTCGTCGAAGAAGCGGTCGCTGGCGGGCGGGTAGTAGAGGCCGTGGACCTCGCTGCCAGCGGTGTTCGTCCAAGCCACGGGCTCGGGGACGGAGAGGCTGGGGGCGGGGAATGCGGCGGGGTCGCTGAGGCGGAGGGTGGTGACTGCGGGAGGCGCCTGTTCGAGGTCGACCAGGAGCAGGCGGGGGGAGGTGGTGGGACCGCTGGCCAGGACGGCGAGGCGCTCGGCGGCAGGGGAGGCCACCGGGTTCTCGAAGCTGGCGTACTCCGCGGGGAGGTCGAGTTCGCGGGTTTCGCCGCCACCTTCACCATCGATGACGACAAGTCGAGCGAACCCCTGCCGCTGCCGGATCCCGACGACGCGGCCGGAGGGGAGCACCGTGAACATGCCCACACCCTGCCCCCAGGCGGGCGTCCCGTACTCGGAGTCGCCGGAGGTGAGGGCACGAGTCTCGCCGGTGCGGAGGTCGTGGCGACGGATGTGGCCCCACCCCGTGGCATCGGAGATGTAGTAGAGGGCATCACCGTCGGGGGAGAAGGCGGGCTGAAGGATCGCCTCGTCGGGACCACCGGCCACAACCGTGGAAGCAGCGATGGTCGGCAGCACGCCTTCGGCGAAGGCGAGGTCGGCGACGCGGAGCTCGGAGCCGTCCCAGGGCATGTTGGGGTGGTCCCACTCGACCCACGCGAGGCGGTCGCCACGGGGGCTCCAGGCGGGCTGCATGTAGAAGTCGCGGCCGCTGGCGAGGTACTGGGGCCAGCCGCGCCCGGAGCTGTCGGCGACCGCGATCACGTCGACATCCTCGTAGGCGTGCACGTAGGCGACCCAGCGCCCGTCGGGGCTGACGGCGGGAGAGGACGCCTCGCCGAACGCGGGGGTGATGGCGGTGGCGGAGGTGCCGCCTCCCTCGACCGGCTGGCGGTAGAGGCGCTGGCTCTCGTGTTCGACGAACCAGCCATTGGCGTTCGCGAGGACGAAATCGCCGCCGCCGTAGCCGACGCCGGCACGGACGAGGAGGTCGCCGCTGATGTCGCGAATCTCGGGATCGCTGCCGTCGGAAGCCATGACGACGGCGAGGCCGCGATCGCCGCGACCCTCGAACCAGCCGAACGTGCGTCCGTCGGAATCCCACGAGGGTCCGCGCAGGCGAATGCCGCCCGCCAGCGCGTCGGGCGTGATGGGGCTGTCCCAGAGTCCATAGGGGCGACGTTCGGGCATGTCCGGGGCATTCTGCCGGATGGAGCGAGTCGCGGTAGCCGGGAGGGCGGAGCGGCGGTAGGCTCGCACCCGCACATGACCAGCCCAACTTCTTCCCAGGGGACGCGCCCGCTGCGGGCGCGGGGAGAGGCTTCGCGATGAGCGAGCGCTTCACCGCGCAGTGGGCGACCATCGGGCTCGCCGTGCTGGCGTGCGTGCCGGGAATCGTCCTGCGCATCACCGAGCCGCACATCGACCCGCTGCTGGAGTCGGCCGTCTACGGCATCGCCATCCTCGGGGCGGCCTTCCTGCTGAGCTGGGGCGCCGAGACCGCGGAGCTGGACATCTCGCAGGGGCTGGCGCTGGCGATCATCGCCTTCATCGCGGTGCTCCCCGAGTACGCCGTCGACGCATTCCTGGCATGGGAGGCGGGCTCCGACCCAGAGAAGGCGGCCGAGGGACTCGCCATCGCGAACATGACGGGCGGGAACCGGCTCCTGATCGGCATCGGCTGGCCGGTGGTGTTCCTGATCTTCTTCTACCGGAGGCGGCTGAAGGAGCTGGTCGTGAGCCGCACGCGGGCGCTGGAGCTCGCGTTCCTCGCGGTGGCGACGGTGTACGTGATCCTCATCCCGCTGCGGAACACCCTCACGATGGCGGACACGATCGTGCTCGTCTCGATGTTCGTCATCTACCTGGTGATGACGAGCCGCGTCGAGTCGGAACGCACGGAGCTGGTGGGGCCGGCGCGGGCGATGGGGGCGCTACCGGACCTGCGGCGGCGAGCGCTGGTGGTGGTGACACTCGTGTTTGCGGCGGCGGTGATCATCGCCTCGGCGGAGCCGTTCGCGCACGGGCTGGTGGAGACGGGCAAGAAGGTGAACATCAGCGAGTTCGTGCTGATCCAGTGGGTGGCGCCGCTGGCCTCGGAGTCACCGGAGGTGCTGGTGGCGGCGCTGCTGGCCTGGCGAGGCCGGGCGGCGGCGGGGATGGGCGCGCTGATCTCGTCGAAGGTGAACCAGTGGACGCTGCTGATCGGGACGCTCCCGATCGCGTTCATGATCGGCTCGGGCGACTGGGGCATCCTGCAGGGGCTGCCACTGGTCTCGCCCACGGAAGAGGTCAACCTCTTCTTCTCCCGCCAGCAGGGGGAGGTGTTCCTGACGGCGGCGCAGTCGGCCTTCGCCATCGCGGTCTTCGTGAACCTGCGCATGAGCCGTCCCGAGGCATGGGCGCTGTTCATCCTGTTCGCGGCGCAGCTACCCCTGACGGAGGACGTGCTGGGCGACGGGGCGCAAGTCGTGCGCTTCTGGTACTCGATCGGGTACATGGTGCTGTGCGCCGGCCTGCTCATCCGCAACAGGATGGCAATCCCCGGCCTCGTCCGGGACGCACGCGACATGGTTACGGGGAAGGCGGACTTCGGGGAAGAACAGCAGCACTAGGGCGGAGGAGGCTAGCCGACGAATGCCACGGTGACGATCGCGCCGATCGTCCCGACGAGAATCGCAGAGCTGAGCCCGATGGTGACAGCAGTCCACGTCCGCAGGTCTGCCCGGAACTCGGCCATGTCTTGCCGCAACGCCGTATTCTGGGCGGCCATGTCCTCGCGCATCTCAGTACGAAGGGTGCCGATATCCTCACGGAGCTCAAGGCGGAGGGCCTCAAGATCGGCGCGCGTAGCAGGCTCGGACGCCGCAGATGTGCTTGTCACACCCAAAGTCTAGCACAAACAGGTCACGGAGAGGGTAGAGAAATCGCGTATTCCAGGGCGTCGGCGAGGGCGAGCCAGCTGGCCTCGATGATGTCCGTCGAGCTGCCGACCGTGGTCCAGTAGCGGTGGCCGTCGGTGCTCTCGATGAGGACGCGGACCTGGGCGGCGGTGGCTGACTCGCTATCGAGGATGCGCACCTTGTAGTCGACGAGCTTCACGTTGAGGACGTCGGGGTAGGCGCTGCCGAGCGCCTTGCGAGCCGCAAGGTCGAGGGCGTTCACGGGACCGTTGCCCTCGGCGGCCGTGTGGTGCTCGTCGTCGCCGGCGCGAATCTTGACCATGGCCTCGGCGAGCATGTCGTTGCGCTGGTCGTCGCCACGGCGGTGGCGGTGGCGTTCGACGATGACGAAGTCCTCGATCTCGAAGGGGCGGACGTAGCCGGGAATCTCGCGGCGGACGAGGAGCTCGAAGCTGGCCTCGGCGCCCTCGTACTGGAAGCCCTCGCTCTCCTTCTCCTTGACGACCTGGAGGAGGTTGCGGATCTCGTCGGGGGTGAAGGGGTAGTCGATGCCGAGCTCCTCCATCTTCACGAGGAGGTTGCGCTGCCCGGAGAGCTCGCTGACGAGCACGCGGCTGCTGTTGCCGACGAGGCCGGGGTCGATGTGCTGGTAGGAGCTCTCGTCCTTCATGATGCCGGCGACGTGGTAGCCGGCCTTGTGGGCGAAGGCGCTCTGCCCCACGAAGGGGGCCTGCCCGTCCGGCACGAGGTTGGCGAGTTCGTTGACGTAGTGGGAGACCTCGGTGAGACGAGCGAGCTGGTCATCCGCGATCACGTCGATACCCATCTTGAGCTTGAGGTTGGCGGTGACGGTGAGGAGGTCGGCGTTGCCGCAGCGCTCACCGTAGCCGTTCACGCACCCCTGGACCTGCCAGACGCCCGCCTCGACCGCGGCGAGGCTGTTGGCGACGGCGAGGCCGACGTCGTCGTGGCAGTGGATGCCGAGGCGCGCGTCGGGGACGCGGTCCTGGACGGCCTCGATGGCGGCGAGGAGGTCGGGGGTGGTCATGCCGCCGTTGGTGTCGCAAAGGACGAGGGCCTCGGCGCCCGCGCGGGCGGCGGTGGCGAGGCACTGGAGGGAGTAGTCGGGGTTGTGGGCGAAGCCGTCGAAGAAGTGCTCGGCATCGAAGAAGACGGTCTTGCCGAGGTTGCGGAAGTAGCCCACGGTGTCGGCGATCATGGCGAGGTTTTCCTCGTCGCTGGTCTCGAGGATGCGCTGGACCTGGTACTGGCTGGCCTTGCCCACGAGGGTGACGCCAGGGGTCTCGGCGGCGACCATGCTCTGGATGTTGGGGTCGGTCTCGCAAGTGAGTCCGGCGCGGCGGGTGCCGCCGAACGCGCTCACCTTCGCCTGGGAGAGCGTGACGTCCTTCAGGCGCTGGAAGTAGGCGGCGTCGCGGGGATTGGAACCGGGGAAGCCGCCCTCGACCCACTCGACGCCAAGCTCGTCAAGCTTCTGGGTGATGCGCACCTTATCGGCGACGGAGAGGGAGATGCCCTCCATCTGGGAGCCGTCGCGGAGGGTGGTGTCGTAGAGCTGTACTCGGTCAGTAGGCATGGTGAAAGAGCGCCGCGCGGGGCCGCGAGGGGTGGTCTCGCGATGGTAGCACGGGGTCGAGTTATGGCACGTGAGACGGGGTGGGGGAGGGCGGCGGGGACGGGGTGGCGTCGTCCCCGCCGCCGCATGCGGACAGGGCCGCAAGGAGCGCCAGTGCAACCGTCACGAGAGGGGCACGGCCCGCGCGGTTGCGTGTTCTTCGCCCCATGCGGACAAGACTAGCGACCAGAGGGGCGAATTACCCCGTCCGTTTCGGGAAGTTCCGGACCGTCCGCTACTTGTAGCGGCGGCCTCGCTGCGCCTTCGTGCGGTCGCCCTGGTACTCGTAAACCGGGACGCCGTAGCCGCAGGAGGTCTGCGTGCACTCGACGGTGATCTCGATGACCTGGCGCTCGGGGGTGGGCGTCTCAACCGCTCGAAGCTCCTCGGCGTGAGCAGCGAGGACTGACTCCTCGAGAGGCCTGGCGCTGGCGCGGCCGTAGAGGCGGACGATGGCGGCGTCCTCGTCGAACGAGGTGACCATGACGGTGACGGGGCCGCCGGCCATGCCGTGGCGGGCGGTTTCGTTGCCGCTGCCGGCGTAGTCGAAGTAGGCGAGGGTGTTGCGGTCGATGATGTGGAGGTCGGCAGCGCCCTTGGGGGAGAGGTTGACCGCGCCCTGGCCGTCGGGGCCCTCGGCGAGGGCAGGGTCGGCGCTCGCGACGAAGAAGACGTGCGCGCTGCGGATCAGGTCGGCCTGCTCGTCGGTGATGTGGTCGATCAAGATCGCCATGACGAGGGCCCCCGCCCGAAGACCCTAGCCGGCGATGCCGGTGAGGTGCTTGCGCTTCTGGGCGACGTAGTCGACGAGGATGTACTCGCCGAGCTTGTCGGGGGTGGTGTAGAAGACGCGGCCCTTGTTAATGCGCGCGACCTGGTTCACGAACTCCTTCAGATAGTGGTTGCGGTCGAGCATGAAGGTGTTGATCGTGATGTTCTTGCGGGTGCAGCGCTTCACGGCCTTGAGCGTCTCGCGGATGGTGATGGGGCTGGGCGGGTAGGCGAAGTAGCTGCGGCCGCGCTCGAGGTGAGCGGTCGGCTCGCCGTCGGAGATCATGATGATCTGGCGGGTGCCCTGGGTGTGCTTGGCGAGCAGGCGCTCGGCGATCATGAGGGCGTGGTGCATGTTCGTGCCGAGCACGGATTCGTCCCAGCGCACGTAGGGGAGGTCCTCGGCCTTCAGCTCCCGGGCGTAGGCGCTGAAGCCGATGATGTAGAGGCTGTCGCGCTGGAACTGGGAGGAGATGAGGTTGTTGAGCGCGAGCGCGACCTTCTTGGCGGCCTGGAAGCTGCCCCGCAGGGCCATCGACCAGCTCAGGTCGAGCATGATGACGGTAGCGGTCTGGGTGACGAGCTCGCTGCGCGCGACCTCGAAGTCGTCGGGCTTGAGGTTGATGGGGGTGCCGACGCCCTCGCGGTGGAGCGAGTTCATGATCGTGCGCTTGATGTCGAGGTGGAAGGGGTCGCCGAATTCGTAGAGCTTGGTGTCATCGGTGCGTTCGCCGCCGAAGCCGTTCTCGGCGACTTCGTGCTTGCCGAACGAGTCAGCCTTGAGCTGGGCATAGAGCTCGACGAGGGCGCGCTGGCCGATCTTGCGTGTGCCGCGCGGCGTCAGCTCCCAGCCTGAACCCTTCTTCCGGATGTAGCCGGCCTCCTCGAGGATCTCGAGGAACTTGCGCAGCTCGTCGAGGGTCTCGCGGGCTTCGGGGCCGAGCAGCTCCTCGAGCTGGTCGGCGTCGATGTCGTCGATCTCGCCGCCGTACTGGGTGCGCTCAAGCTGGCGCTCGACCTCGTCGATGGACTGCATGTGGCGCATGAGCTCCATGGCGGCGTCGAGGTCGAGCTGCTCCTCGCCGCGGAAGGGGTACTGGTTGCGCTGGTCGCGCATGGGGAAGAGGTACTCGAGGTTCTGGGCGAGCTCGTTGAGCCCCTGCTGGAGCTCGGGGTCGCCGACCTTGTCGGCGAGGAGATCCTGGAGCTGCTGGCGCATGTCGCCGGGGAGGCTGCCGAGGAGGCTCTGCATCTGGCCCATCTGCTGCTGCATCTGGGCGATGAGCTCGTCGAGGGACTGGGGCGGGTTGTCGCCGAAGAGGTCGCCGTACTGCTGCATGAAGCTGTCGAAATCCGGCTCGTTGCCGGCCATCTTGTCCTGCAGCATCTGGTTGAGGTCCCGGGTCATGTTCTTCATGCGCTCGAGGTCCTCGGGCGACATGTTGGCGATCTGCTCGGAGAGGTCCTTGAAGAAGGTGTTCATCATCGCCTGGCGCAGCGACTCGACGAGCTCGTTGAACTTCTCCTGGGCCTCGGGGTCCATGAACTCGTAGTCCTGGAGGCGGCGGACCTGGCCGGCGGTGTCCTCGGGGAGGTCGCTCAGGAACTCCTGCTTGCGGTTGGCGATGTTGCGGAGCATGTCGGCGAACTCGCTGGTGGGGACGCTGCCCTGCCCACTGGCGCCGCCTGACTGCGAGCCCTGCTGGCCCTGTTCGCCGGGCTGGCCCTCGCCGGGCTCACCCTGTTGCCCCTCGCCCTGCTGGCCGCCCTCGTTCGAGGGCTGCTGGCCCTGCTCGACGCCCTGCTGCTGGCCCTCCCCGTCCTGGGGGGAGCCGTCGGCCTGACCGCCCTGCTGGCCGTCCTGTCCGTCCTGTCCGTCGGCGCCCTGGGGCGGAGGGCCCGCCTCCTCAAGACGCTGGTCGAGGGTGTTGCGCTCCATGTCGAGGATCTCGTCGAGTTGCTCGCGGAGCTGGTCGAAGATGGAGCCGAGGTCAAAGCGGTCGAGCTGCTGGCGGCGCTGCTGACGCAGCTGCTGGAGGAGGTCGCGGAGGCCCTGGGTGCGGTCGCCCATGGGATTGCGCATGCCCCGCTGGAGGAGGTTGCGAAGGGCGTGCTGAAGGTCGCCGAAGTTCATGAGGTCGTCGGAGAGGTTGTCCAGGATTTGGTCGGGGTCGAGGTCGGCGACCTCCTGGGTGCCATCCCACATGGAGTACCGGAAGCGTGATGGCATGGCCCCTCCTCAACGACGTGGCGGACGCGTTCGGGGCCTTACCGTAACCTACGCTCCGAAGGCCCACAATCGCGGGGAAGGCGGCCGGCGCCGGACTCGCGGCCCGGATGACCTTCCACACCCCGACAGGAGCACGAAATTGCGCCACGAAGTGAAGTATCAGCCGTCCTACGCCCTTGCGTTGGTCACCCTCGACCCGGGCGAGTCGATCCAGGCGGAAGCGGGGGCGATGGTGAGCATGTCGTCCACCATCCAGATGGAGACGAGCGCGCGCGGGGGGGTGCTCTCGGGGCTTCGGCGGTCGGTGCTGGGTGGGGAGAGCTTCTTCATTAACACCTTCCGCGCGGAGGAAACGGGCGAGGTGACGCTTGCGCCGGCGCTTCCGGGCGACATCGTGGCGCTGGAGCTGACGGGAGGGTCGACCCTGCTGGTGCAGTCGGGGTCGTTCCTTGCGGCAACCGAGGGCGTGGAGGTGGACACGAAGTGGGGCGGAGGGAAGTCGTTCTTCTCCAGCGAGGGACTGTTCCTGCTGCGCTGCACGGGCCAGGGAACGATCTGGCTCTCGAGCTACGGCGCGATCCACCCGATCGACCTGGGGGTGGGGGAGCTGTACACGGTCGACACGGGACACATGGTGGCATTCGACGACTCCGTCCAGTACGACGTGGGCCGCTCAGGCGGCTGGAAGTCGACGTTGTTCAGCGGCGAGGGTCTGGTGGTGAAGCTGACGGGGCCGGGGCGCTTCTACATGCAGACGCGCTCGGAGGACAGCTTCCTGAGCTGGCTCCTTCCCAAGATCCCGAAGCAGGGCGGCAACTAGGGCGCTCGCGCCGATTTCGCGGGCGTAGACTGCGGCGCGATGGAGTTTCGGTTCTCGGAGCAGGCGCTTGCGTTCGAGCGCGAGGTGGATGACTTCCTCGCGGTCGAGTGGAGCCCCGAGGTGCGCCGTCGCATCGATACGTCGCCCGACCGCTACGCGATGGAGCGCGCGTTCCGGCGGAAGCTGGCGGAGCGCGGCTGGCTGACGATGTCGTGGCCGCGCGAGTACGGCGGCCAGGAGCGCAGCTACGAGGAGCAATACCTCTTCCAGGAGGCGCTCAACTACGTGGGGGCGCCGGGCGCGACGGTGGGAGTGCAGCAGGTCGGCCCGACGCTGATGACGTTCGGCACGGACGAGCAGAAGGCGGCGTTCCTGCCCCGGATCGCGCAGGGCGAGATCGACTTTGCGCTGGGCTACACGGAGCCGGACGCGGGCACGGACCTCGCCTCGCTCCAGCTTCGGGCCGTTCGCGACGGGGACGACTATGTGCTCAACGGGATCAAGCGGTTCACGAGCGCGGCGCACCGGGCGGAGTACGTCTGGCTGGCGGCGCGGACGGACCCGTCGGCGCCGAAGCACCGGGGCATCTCGATGTTCCTGGTGGACCTGCAGACGCCGGGCATCACGGTGAAGCCGATCTGGACGATGTCAGGCATCCGCACCAACGAAGTCTACTGGGAAGACGTGCGCGTTCCCGCGGACGCGCTGGTGGGGGAGGAGAACCGCGGCTGGTACTACGCCGCCCACGCGCTCGACTTCGAGCGGGTCTCGATCTTCACGGTGTCAGGCGTGCGGGCGGTGTTCGACGCGCTCATGCGGTGGGCGCGGGAGGAGGGGCCGGACGGCAGCCGCCCAATCGACGACGCACACGTGTCGCGCACGCTGGCGGACTACAAGGTGCAGCTCGAAGTGCTGCAGATGCTGGCCTACCGGAACCTGGGCATGATCAAGCGGGGCGAGCACCCGAACCACGAGGCGAGCGAGGTCAAGATCTTCAGCACGGAGTTGATGCAGCGCATCCTGCACACGGGCACGAAGCTGCTCGGTCCGTACGGGCAGCTCACGCCGGAGTCGGAGCGCGCGCCGCTGGGCGGGCGCATCGAGCAGGGCTACCGGGCCGCCGTCATGCCGACGTTCGGCGCGGGCTCGAACGAGGTGATGCGCACGATCATCGCGACGCGCGGGTTCGGCCTGCCGCGCGGGTAGGCGAGGAGAGCGGCGCGCTGTCGCGCGCCTGAGTGGAGCGCTCGCGGCTGTCGCCGCTTGCTGAGGAGAGCGGCGGGCGACGCCCGCCTGAGGAAAGCGCCACGCTGTCGCGTGGCTGAGTGAGGGACGAGTGGCGCCGAACTTCTATGAGCGGGTGTGGGCGTTGGTGGGGGAGGTGCCGCGCGGGCGGGTCGTGACGTACGGGCAGGTGGCGGTGGTGCTCGGGGCGCCCGCGGCGGCGCGGGCGGTGGGGTATGCGCTACGGGCGTTGCCCCCCGACACGGATACACCGTGGTGGCGGGTGATCAATGCGAAGGGCGGGATCAGCCTGCGGGGGCGGGGATATGGGGCGGACCTGCAGCGCGAGCTGCTGGAGGGCGAGGGGGTGGTGTTCGACGCGGCGGACACGGTCGACCTGCGGGTGTACCGCTGGTGGCCGGGAGACGAGGAGAGCGGCGGGCAGGAGCCCGCCTGAGTGGAGCGCCGCGCTGACGCGCGGCTGAGGAGGGCGCTCGCTATGCTCGCTGAGGAAAGCGCCGCGCTTCGCTTCGCTACGCGCGGCTGAGTGGGTCTACCCGGGTCGCGAGTAGTCCCAGGAGATGACCTTCGTGGGCATGACCTTGATGTAGGCCGCGCCGGGCGGGGGCTCGGTGGGGAGGACGGACTCGGGAGCGCCGCGGCGGCGGGCGGCCTCGCGGGTCAGCTCGAGGAGCGCGTCGGGGGTGTTGACGACCGTGGCATCGCCCTGGATGAGGATGCCCTTGATGTCCTGCATGGTGCTGCCGCTCTCGAGGGAGAGGCTGACCTTCGGGTTGCGCTGGGCGTTGAGCACCTTCTGGGTGCGGTCGCGGCAGCCGATGTAGACGGCGTCGTCGACGCGGAAGTAGCCGATGGGGACGCTGTGGGGGTAGCCGTCGCTGCCGACGGAGGTGAAGGTGATCCAGCCGGGGCGGCTGTCGAGGAACTCGTTCACTTCCTCGGGGGTGAGTTGGGCGGGCATGGCGCCTCCTTGCGGGCGACAGGATAGCGGCTCCGGGCGGGGGCCGGTTTCCCCCGGCTGCTACAATCGCAGGGCGCATGGGGCCTGGACGCGAACGATCTGGCGGGACGCACGCAACGTGACCACGGGCATTCTCGCCCTGCAGGGCGACTTCCGGGAGCACTCCGAGATGCTTGCCAGCATCGGGCAGGCGTCCGTCGAGGTGCGCCGCCCGGAGCAGCTCGATGCGCTGGATTCGCTCATCATCCCCGGCGGCGAAAGCACGACGATCGCGCGGCTGATCCTGCGGTACGGGTTCACGGAGCCGCTGCGGGCGTTCTGCGCGGGCGGCCGTCCCGTGTGGGGCACGTGCGCGGGCGCGATCCTGCTGGCGAAGCGGGTCGACGACCTCGACAGGCCCGGAATCGAGACGATGGACATGTCGGTCGCGCGCAACGCCTTCGGGCGGCAGGTCGACAGCTTCGAGGCGAACGTGGCGATGAAGGTCCTCGCGGGCGGTCCGTTCCATGCGATCTTCATCCGGGCGCCGATCATCGAGTCCGTGGGGGCGGGCGTGGAGGTGCTGGGACGGGTCGAGGACGGAGCCATCGTGGCGGCACGGCAGGGGAACCTGCTGGCGACGGCGTTCCACCCGGAGCTGGGAGGCGACACGCGTCTGCACGAGTATTTCCTCACGATCGGGGCGGTGGAGAGGCCGAAAGCGGGCGCGGGCGCATGAGGTACGGACAAGTTCACGCGACAGGGGTAGCGTAGTGGCGGTGACCGAGGGGAACGGAACGGCGCCCGAGCGGATCGTGACCGACGACCTCGACGCGCTCATCGAGACGCTGCCGCCTCGCCTCGCCGAGAAGCTGGAAGCGGAGGACCACCGCAGCGAGCTGCTCGAGGTGGTGCTGGACCTGGGACGGCTGCCGGAAGCGCGCTACCCGAACCGCGAGATCGTGCTCAGTCACGGCGAGGTGACGGAGGAGGACCTCGACTTCGTGATCGCCCGCGTGGGGGAGTTCGGGGACGACAACCGGGCGGGCATCGAGCGGACGCTGCACCGCATCTCGGCCATCCGCAACCGGCGAGGAAAGGTGGTGGGGCTGACCTGCCGCATCGGGCGGGCGGTCTACGGGACGATCCGCATCATCGAGGACCTCGTGATGAGCGGGAACAGCATCCTGCTGCTGGGGCGGCCCGGCGTGGGCAAGACGACGATGCTGCGGGAGGTGGCGCGGGTGCTCGCGGACGAGGCCAACAAGCGCGTCGTGATCGTCGACACCTCGAACGAGATCGGCGGCGACGGCGACATTCCCCACCCGGCGATCGGCGGGGCGCGGCGGATGCAGGTGTCGACGCCGGCGCTACAGCACGGGGTGATGATCGAGGCGGTGGAGAACCACATGCCCGAGGTCATCGTGATCGACGAGATCGGGACGGAGCTGGAGGCGGCGGCGGCGCGCACGATCGCGGAGCGGGGCGTGCAGCTGGTGGGGACGGCGCACGGCAACACGCTCGAGAACCTGATGGCCAACCCGACGCTCTGCGACCTCATCGGCGGCATCCAGTCGGTGACGCTGAGCGACGAGGAAGCGCGGCGGCGGGGGACGCAGAAGTCGATCCTGGAGCGGATGGCGCCGCCCACCTTCGACGCGGTCATCGAGATCCAGGGGTGGCGGCGGGTGGCGCTGCACGAGGACGTGGGGGCGACCGTCGACGCGAAGCTGCGCGGCTTCCAGGCACCCCCCGAGGTGCGCGAGCTGACGGACGAGGGAACGATCACGACGGTCGCCCGCGAGGAGCCGGAGGCAGCTGCTCCGGCCGCGAAGGGTCGGTCCCAGGAGGGGAACGGGGCGGCGGCGGCGGAACCCGAGACGCGCCTGTTCCCGTTCGGGCTCTCGCGCGGGCGGCTGGTACAGGCGATCCAGGAGACCGGCGTGCCCATCCAGATTGTCGACGACCTGCGCAACGCCGACGCGCTCATTACCCTGCGCCACTCGTACCGGAAGAAGCCCGCGCCCGTGCGCGAGGCGGAGGAGCGGTCGCTCCCCATCTACGTGATCAAGAGCAACACGCTCTTCCAGATGGAGCAGGTGCTGCTCCAGTTCCGCGGGCAGCGCGCACGTCGCGACCCGGTGGCGGAGGCGTATCGCGAGACGGAAGAGGCGATCGCACAGGTGCTCACGGACGGGCGGGCGCTCGAGCTGGCGCCCGCGAACAGCTACATCCGGCGCGTCCAGCACGAGCTGGCGGGACGCTTCAACCTCGACAGCGAGAGCCACGGCTCGGAGCCGGAGCGGCGCGTACGCATCCTGCCCGAACCACCGCGGTCGGGCGGACGGTGACGAGCGAGGGTTCGGAAGGGCGCTTCATCGTCTTCGAAGGGGGCGAGGGGGCGGGCAAGAGCCTGCTGGCCACGCGGCTGGCGAGGCGGCTGGAGACGGCGGGCGTCCACTCGATCGAGGTGCGGGAGCCGGGAGGAACGCCCGCGGGCGAGCAGGCGCGCGAGCTGCTGGGGCAGTCGCTAACGCCGTGGGCGGAAGCGTTCGCCTTCCTGCTGGCGCGGTCGGAGCTGGTCAGCCGCGTGATCAAGCCCGCGCTGGAAATGGGCGCGACCGTCCTCTGCGACCGTTTCCGGGCGAGCACGGTGGCGTACCAGGGGTATGGGCGGGGCCTCGACCTGAAGCGGCTGGCCGAGGCGAACGCCTCGGCGACGCAGGGACTCACGCCGGACCTGACCATCTACCTCGACCTCCCACCCGAGGTGGGGCTGCAGCGGAAACAGGGGGAGCGTGGGGGGCCGTCTACGGGTCGCGAAGGGCTGGCCTTCCACGAGCGGGTTCGCGAAGGGTATCGCCAGCAACTCGCGCAGGCGCCGGCGGGAACGTGGCTCGAGATTGACGCCACGCAGGCGCCGGAGGCCGTGGAGGCAGCCGCCTGGGAGGCAATCGCGAACCTGCTGGGCATTCCAACGGGCGAGTAGCGGCGGCACGTGCTTCGGACGGGGGAGGGGCTGCGGGGAACGGCGAACTACTTCGCCCGGAATTTCTATGCGCTTGAGAACGCGCACTACCGCCTGCTCTGGACGGGGACGGTGTTTTCGTACTTCGGGATGCAGATGCAGATCGTGGCGAGAGGCTGGCTCGCCTTCGACCTGACGGGCCAGAACACCGCGCTGGGGGCGATGATGATGGCCTTCGGCGCTCCAAGCCTCGTGTTCACCCTCTGGGGCGGCGTGATCGCCGACCGCCTGCCGCGGCGGCGGACGCTGGTGGTCTCGCAAGCGGTGCTCTGCCTGAACTCGGCGTGGATAGCGCTCATGGTGGCCGTGGGGTTGATGGAGTTCTGGATGCTGCTGGTGGCCAGCTTCACGCAGGGGGTTGGATTCGCCTTCATGGGGCCGGCGCGAAACGCGTTCATCGGTTCGCTCGTAGGCAGGGAGGCTGTGGGGAACGCCATCGTCCTGCAGCAGCTGAGCATGAACGGCACACGGGTGGTTGGGCCTGCCTTGGCGGGCGTCTTCATCTCCCTCTGGTTCATCGGCGTGGGGGGCGTGTACTTCATGACCGCCACGGGCTTCCTGATCGCGATCCTGACGGTGCTGCGGCTTCCCCCGGGCGAGCCAGAGGAGCGGGCGGAACCGACCTCGCCGGTGAGGGACCTCGTGGACGGCATCCGGTACGTCTGGAGCCGCCCCTCAGTGGCGACCCTGATCCTGACGTCGTTCGTCCTGACGGCATTCGCCTTCCCCTTCCAGTCGTTCCTGCCCTCGCTTGCGGAGGACATCTACAACGCCGGGTCGGAGGGCCTCGGGGTGCTCTCGGCGGTGCAGGCGGTGGGGGCGGTGGTCGCGGTCGTGCTGGTGGCGGGCATCGCGGGGCGGGCGAGCGCGTGGGGGCAGCAGCTCCTGCTGGCCTTCGCCTTCGGAGGGTCGGTGACGTTGCTGGGGTTCGCGAACAACTTCGCGACGGGACTGGGGGCGATCCTGCTCGTGGGGGCGTGCTCGGCGGGGTTCCAGTCGCTGAACAACGCCCTGTCGCTCACGTACTCGGCATCCCGGTACCACGGGAGGGTGCAGTCGCTGAACATGCTGTCGTGGAGTTTGTTCGGGATCGCGTCGCTGCCGATCGGGGTGGTGGCGGACATCATCGGGATCCGGGAGACGCTGATGATCGCGGGGGTGGTGGGCATCGGGGCTGTGCTGGTGCTGTACGTAGTCGGGCGGTTCTGGGGTGCAGAGGAGGACCGGCTCCTTGATCCGGAAGCACGGCCGGGAGAGCCGCCTGTCGCGCGGGTACGGTAGGGCGCGGGGGCGCACACAGGCGGGGGTTGGTACGCTCCGAAGGCAGGTCCGGGCGCGGCAAGCGCCCGGACGGTGGCGACCGTTATGGCCGAGACCCTTCCCGACGAACGTCCCCAGCAGCGCCGTGAATACACGGGGCCGGGGTTCACGTTCGGGATCGCTGCGCTGGTGGTGGCGGTGGTGGGGTTCGGAATCTGGTTCCTCGAGATTCGCGGTGACGGGGGCGGTGTCGAGTCGGAGGCGGGGATGGGCGTGGTGGCGCTGGCGGAGTCGCTGAACCCGACGGGGGAGGCGCCGGCGGCGGAGGTGGGGCGGGCGGCGCCCGCATTTCGGCTACGAGACCTGGACGGGTCGGCGGCGGAGCTGACGGACTTCCGGGGACGGTACGTGCTCCTCAACTTCTGGGCGTCATGGTGCGGACCGTGCCGGGGGGAGACGCCCGCGCTGCAGGCGTTCTTCGAGGAACGGTCGCCGGCGCTGGTGGTGGTGGGGGTGAACCAGCAGGAGACGGCCGACGAGGCGCGGGCGTTCACCGAGCAGTTCGACGTGACTTACCCGATCGTGCTCGACGCGGACGGGCAGGTCTCAGGAGCGTACCGCGTGAGCACGGGGCTGCCGGTCAGCTTCCTGATCGACCCCGAAGGGGTCATCCAGCGGGTGCACCTGGGCGCGCTCACGGACGATGACCTCGCCGAGCTCGCGGCGGAGCTTCCCTAATGGCGAACGAGGCTCCCGCCGCGAACGCACCGATGCCGAAGTTCGACCCGCTGCGGGCGACGTGGCGGCTGCTCACGAACGTGAAGTTCGCGGTGGCGCTTGTGACCGTGGCGGTGCTGGCGAGCCTGCTCGGCGTGGTGCTGCCGCAGCTCCCGGCGGAGATGCGGGGCAACCCGCCCGCGCGCTCCGCCTGGCTGGAGCTCCAGCGGGAGGACTTCGGGTGGCTCACGGGCATTCTCGACGGGCTCGACCTGTTCGACGTGTTCCACAGCCCGTGGTTCCTGGCGCTCTGGTTCGTGATCGTGGCGGCCGTGACGGTCTGCACGATCAGCCGCTTCCCGCCGACGTGGCGGAGCGTGCAGCGTCCGCAGCTGCGGGTGAACGAGCGCTACTTCGAGACAGCGCGTCACCGCGCGTCGTTCACGCACACAGGGGGCGTTGAGGCGGTCGAGGGGCTGCTACGCAGCCGCCGCTACGCCGTGACCCGGACGCACGATGACGAAGGCTCGACCGAACTGTTCGCGGAGCGCTTCCCGTGGACGCAATACGCGACGTTCATCTCGCACATGGCACTGCTGATGCTGCTCGTCGGGGGGCTGCTGACGAACCTCGCCGGGTTCCAGCGGACACTGGCGCTGGCCGAGGCGCGCCCCGCGGCTCCGCTCTTCAGCGACCCCGGCCCCGGGCAGATCTTCGTGGGCATGGAAGACGCGCACCGGGGGGTAGACGCGGCAGGAAACATCGTCGACTTCCACAGCGACCTGCTGCTGCGTCGCGGGGACGAGGTCGTGCGCTGCACGGCCACCGTGAACGACCCGTGCTCGGCGTTCGGGTACCGCTTCCACCAGGCGGCGTTCTTCGACGACCTCGCGCAGTTGACCATCCGGGGGCCGGACGGGCGTGTGCTCTTCGACGACGTGCTCGACTTCGAGAACGAGTCGACGGCGACACCGGTGCTGACCATCAGCAGCGCCGACGGGGAGGTCGTGTTCGACCAGTCGCTGCCGCAGATGGCGAGCGTTCCCGGATCGACGCTCGGGTACGAGGGGGACCTCGCACTCGCGGAGCTGGCCCTGCCGGGGGCGGTGTACGGGGTGAGCTGGCGGGCTGAGGGGGAGACGCTGGTAGCGTTGATCGATGGGCAGGGATTCGACCAGGCCGAGCTCCGCCCGGGAGAGACGGCGGAGACGCCGAACCACCGCATCGTCTTCCGTGGCATTGCATCCATCCCGGCGATCCCCGTACTCGACATGCCGCGGGGCACGACGACGGGCGTCGTCAACGTTCAGATGCCAGAGGCAGCCGACGGGCGTCCCTACCTGTTCATCTCGGACATCGACGCGGGGAACGTGGTGATCGCCGAGGGGGCGACCGTGGAGACGTCATCCGGGTACCGTTACCGGTTCGGGGGCCGGGTGGACGCCTCCGGTATCGACATCCGGCGGGATCCGGGCGACCTGTTCATCTGGGTGGCGGTAGGGATGGCGATGCTGGGCCTGGGAATCACGTTCTACGTCCCGCGACGGCGTCTGTGGGTGCGGGTGACGGAGCAGCGGACGCAGCTCGCGGGAGTCGCGGCGCGGACGACGCGGTTCGGTCGCGAGTTGCGTCACATGGGCGCGGAGCTCGGGGCGCGGGACGCGCTCCTGCCCGAGGACGTGGAGGAGAGCACTGGTTGACAGGGCCCCGACTTAGTCCGATCCTTGACTAAGGAGTGCTCTCGGTGACGACGGTGAACATCCACGAAGCAAAGACCCATCTCTCCCGTCTGCTTGCGCAGGTGGAAGCCGGCGAGGAAGTCGTAATCGCGCGTAACGGCAAGCCCGTAGCGCGCCTGGTGGCCTGCGAACAGCAGGGCAAGCCACAGTTCGGTTCGTTGAAGGGCAGGATCAAGATCGACGACAGCTTCTTCGATCCGCTCCCCGAGGAAGAACTCGCGGCCTGGGAGGGGAACTAGGCGTTGCGCCTTCTCCTGGATACGCACACGTTCCTCTGGTGGTTCGAGGGGAGTAACCGACTGTCATCCAATGCCCGGCGAGCCATCCTGGACCCCGGGAACGAAAAGCTCGTCAGCGCCGCTTCTGCCTGGGAGATCTCCACCAAGCACCGTCTCGGCAAGCTGCCGAGCGCGGACGCGCTCGCTCTCAACATCCCCGAGCACATCGCCAACCAGGGTTTTCAGAAGCTATCGGTGACGGTGGAAGACGGCGCTCGCGCGGGGGCGCTGCCGGGACTGCACCGGGATCCGTTCGACCGCATGTTGATAGCGCAAGCAATCCTTCACGATCTCACGCTCGTCTCCGGGGACGGCTTGTTCGACCGCTACGGCGTGCAGCGGTTCTGGTGAGCGGCCGCTACTGGAAGAGGGCGCCGACGCTCTGGCCGGTGTGGATGCGCGCGATAGCGTCGCCGAACTGGGGGGCGGTCGAGATGACGTGCATGTTCGGAAGGCGCTTCTCGGGGGCCAGGGGAACCGTGTCGGTCACCACGATCTCGTGAACATTGGCGTCACGGAGGCGGTCGACGGCGGGACCGCTGAGGATGGCGTGATAGCCGGCCACGAGGATCTCGCGGGCGCCCTTCTCGCGGAGGATGTTGACGGCCTGGACCATGGTGCCGGCGGTGTCGATCTCGTCGTCGACGAGGAGGGCGTTGCGGCCGGCCACGTCGCCGATGACGTTGAGGGCTTCGGTGCTGCCGGTGTTGCCGAGGCGGCGCTTCTCGACGATGGCGATGGGCAAGTCGAGGCGGACGGCCATGTCCCGGGCCAGCTTCTCGCCGCCGACGTCGGTTGAGACGACGGTGTAGTCGTCCATGTTCTTGTTCTTGTAGTAGGCACTCACCGGATAGAGGGCGTTGAGCTCATCGAGCGGGATGTTGAAGAACCCCTGGATCTGGCCGGCGTGCAGATTCATGGTGAGGACGCGGTCGGCGCCGGCGGTCTCAATGAGGTTGGCGAGGAGGCGGGCGCTGATGGGAACCCGGGGCTGGTCCTTCTTATCGCTGCGGCCGTAGGCGTAGTAGGGGATGACGGCGGTGATGCGGCCCGCCGAAGCGCGCCGGGCGGCGTCGATCATGATGAGCAGCTCGAGGATGGAGGTGCTCACGGGCGGGAAGAAGGGCTGCACGAGGAATACATCGCGGCTGCGGATGTTCTCCTGGTAGCGGACGAAGATGTTCTCGTTGGCGAACTCGAAGATGTCGGCCTCGCCCTGCTTCATCCCGAGGTGGGCGCAGATCGCCTCCGCGAAGGCGGGGTAGGTCCTTCCCGAGAAGATGGCGAGATCGACGAGCTCGTTGGTCATCAGACGACAACGAACTCCTTGTACTCGCCGAAGACGCGCCGCCACATGTTGCAAATCTCGCCGGACGTGGCGCCGACGTTGACCGCGTCGATGATGAGCGGCATGAGGTTGGTGTTGGGGTCGTTGCTGCCGTTCTCGAGGGCGCGCATGGCCTCGCCCCAGGCGTCGGCGTCGCGCTCGGCCTTCACCTTCTTGAGGCGGGCCAGATGGCGGCGCTCGCCCTCGGGGTCCATCTTGAGGATGGGAATCTCAAGGGACTCATCGGTCTGGAACTCGTTGACGCCCACGATGATGCGGTCGCGGCTTTCGAACTCGCGCTGGAAGCGGGCGGAGGCGTCGGCGATCTCCTTCTGGAAGTAGCCGGTCTCGAGGGCGGGGATGACGCCGCCGAGGTCCTCAATGCGCTCGAAGATGGCGTTGCATTCGGCCTCCATGTCGTTCGTCAGCTTCTCGACGAACCAGGAGCCGCCGAGCGGGTCGACCGTGTTAGCGGCGCCGCTCTCGTGCTGGATGACCTGCTGAGTGCGGACGGCCAGCCGCACGGCCTTGTCGGAAGGCAAAGCGAGGGCTTCGTCCATGGAGTCGGTATGGAGCGACTGGGTCCCGCCGATGACCGCGGCGAGGGCCTGGATGGCGACGCGCACGAGGTTGACCTCGGGCTGCTGCTCGGTGAGGGACACGCCCGCGGTCTGGGTGTGGAAGCGCATGAGCCAGGAGCGCGGCTTGGTCGCGCCGAAGCGTTCGCGCATCTGGCGCGCCCAGATGCGGCGGGCGGCGCGGAACTTCGCGATCTCCTCGAAGAAGTCGTTGTGGCAGTTGAAGAAGAAGGAGATGCGGGGGGCGAAGCTGTCGATGTCGAGCCCGCGATCGAGGGCCCACTTCACGTACTCGATGCCGTCGGCGAGGGTGAAGGCGAGCTCCTGGACGGAGGTCGAGCCAGCCTCGCGGATGTGGTAGCCGCTCACGGAGATGGGGTTCCAGAGGGGCATCTCGTCGGCGGCGAACTCGACGGTATCGGTGACGAGGCGCATCGACTCGCGGGGCGGAAAGATGAACTCGTTCTGGGCGATGTACTCCTTGAGGATGTCGTTCTGCAGGGTGCCCGCGAGCTTGGAGCGGGGGACGCCGCGCTTCTCCGCCGCGGCAATGAACAGGGCCCAGATGACGGGCGCGGGGCTGTTGATGGTCATGGAGGTGGTGATGTTGTCGAGGGGCAGGCCGTCGAGAAGGATGTCCATGTCGGCGAGCGAATCGACGGCAACGCCACAGGATCCGAACTCGCCCTCGGCCCAGGGCTCGTCGTGGTCGTAGCCCATGAGCGTGGGCATATCGAAGGCGATGGAGAGGCCGTTGTTCCCGGCACCAAGGAGGTCGTGGTAGCGCTGGTTGGTCTCCTCGACGGAGCCGAAGCCGCTGAACATGCGGATGGTCCAGGACTTGCCGCGATAGCCGGTCTTGTGGACGCCGCGCGTGAACGGGTAGGAGCCAGGCAGGTTGATGTCGCGTTCGTAGTCGAGGTCGGGGACGTCGGTGGGGTCGTAGAGGCGGTCGATGGGGCGGCTGGAGACCGTCATGAACGGTCCTGCCGACTCGCGGCCTTCCGCGACGACGGCCTCGTCGTACTCCTCGCGCAGCTCCCTGGCGCGCTCCAGTCCGTTCGATTCGCTCACGACGACGCTCCTCTCCCGACATTCGAGGAAGTCCGCCTATCTTACCGAACAGGCCCGAACAGGCAGGGCGCGGCTGGATCGCGGGCGGGTGGCGGGCCTACGCTCGGGCCGTGCCGACACCGGAACGGATGCAACGGTATCGCGAGGTGGCTGCGAGGCGGCAGCAGGGCGTCGTCGTACTCGAGGACATCCACGACCCGCACAACGCCGAGGCGGTGTTCCGGAGCTGCGACGCATTCGGGTTCCAGCGGGTGTGCCTGATCTTCGACCAGGAGGAGCCGTTCGATCCGCGCCGGGTGGGGAAGCTCTCCTCATCGTCGGCGAACAAGTGGCTCGACTTCGAGGTGTATTCGTCGGCGAAGGAGTGCCTGGACGTCCTGCACGGCGAGGGGTTGGAGGTGGTGGCGACGGTGGCGGAGGGTGAAGCGGGGGAGGTCTACGGCGCGGACCTGACGGCCCCGCGGATCGCGTTGATGCTGGGGAACGAGAACCGCGGGCTCTCGCCGGAAGCGGTGGCGCTGGCCGACCGGCGCCTGACGATTCCCATGGCGGGCATGGTGCGCAGCCTGAACCTCTCGGTGACGGCGGCCATCGTGTTGTTCGAGATCACGCGCCAGCGCGGACAAGCGGGGATGGAACAGTACCTGCTTCCAGCGGAGGAGCGGGACGCACTGCTCACGCGGTTCGACGAGCGGTAAGGACGGGGCGGGCATCCCGGCAGGTGCGGGGGCGACTTGCATTGTTCGCAACGGTTCTGACTACACTCGGTAGAGAACAACGCCGGTCTCCTCAAGCAGGCCGGTCAGGGAGTTCACATTGGCACGGCTACAGCTGGCGCTGAACGTAGCGGAGCTCGACTCCGCGATCGCGTTCTACCGCGACCTCTTCAAGACGGAACCGCACAAGGTGCGCGATGGCTACGCGAACTTCGAGGTGACGGACCCGCCCCTGAAACTCATCCTGTTCGAGAACGGGCGCGGCGGCGACCTCAACCATCTCGGCGTCGAAGTCGAGACGACGGCGGAGGTCATCAGCCAGACCGAGCGGCTGGGCGAGCTGGGACACGACCTGGAGATCGAGGACGGCGTGGTTTGCTGTCACGCCCAGCAGGACAAGGTATGGGCTCGCGACCCCAGCGGGCTTCGCTGGGAGGTCTACGCGATCACCGACGACGATCCGGCCCCGGCGGGGGAACTCATCACGCTGGTGGAGCCCGGGATGGCGTGCGACATCGTCGCGGATGCCTGCTGCGCGGAGGCGCCCTCGACCTAGGGCGCTGCGCCGGGAGAGCGAACTCGCCGCCATAGCGCCTCGTGAAACGTCGTTAACATGAGGCCATGCGGCACGAGAGCGCCGGTGACGTCGATCTGCCGCTGGGGCAAGGCACCTGGCGGAGCATCGAGTTCCAGGGCACGGTAGCGCTCGCGGCGATGCTCACGCCGCTGAACAGCACCATGCTGGCGGTCGGGTTGCCCTCTATCCGCTCCCACTTCGACGTCGGGGTGGGGGAGATGACGCTGCTGATTAGCGTCTACCTGGTGGCGGTGGCGGCGATGCAGCCCGTCTCGGGGCGGCTTGGGGATGCCTACGGCTCCATCCGCATGATGATGGTCGGGCTCATCCTGCTGATCGCGATCTCGGCCGTGTCGGCGCTGGCGACGAACCTGCCCATGCTCATCCTGATGCGGGGCCTGCAGGGCGCGGCGACGGCGCTGGTGCTACCGAACGGCATCGCGGTGCTGCGCAAACGGACGCCCTCGGCGCGGCTGGGCACCGTCCTCGGGATGAACGGGGCGGCGCTCTCGATCGCGGCCGCCACCGGTCCGGTGATCGGGGGGGCATTGCTGCTGGCGGGGGACTGGAGGCTGCTGTTCCTGGTCAACGTACCGCTCTCGGTCATCGCAATCGCGTTCCTGCTCCGGCTGAAGCCGGACGAGGGGCACGGGCGCGAGACGCTGCACATCGACACGCCTTCGCTCATCGCGCTCGTGGCGGTGTTCGGGAGCGCGGTTCTCATCGGGAGCGCGACGCGCGTGGAGAACCCGGCCTTCCTCATCGCGGGCGGGGCGCTCCTGCCGCTGACGGTGGCGGCCTACTGGTTGCGATCGCGCCGGGGCGGAAGCATCGTCGAGTTCCGCTTCTTCGGGGCGCGCAATTTCCGCGCGGCGGCGAACAGCCAGGGGCTCACGAACCTCGTGATGTACTCCTTCCTCGTCAGCCTGCCTCTCTACCTCGTGGACCTGCGCGCGGTGAGCGACCAGGTCGTGAGCATGGTGCTGTTCTCGCTGATGGCGGCGATGATCACGCTCTCGCCGGTGGGCGGGGCGCTCACCGACCGCATCGGCCGGAGGCCGCTCCTCCTGGGCGGCGGCTTCGTCATCGGTGCGGCGACGGTGGCGCTGGTGCTGCTATTCGACGACCCACCGCTGGCGGCGATCATCGGGCCGCTCATCGGCGTGGGTATCGGGCTGGGGATCTCGGGGCCGGCGCGGTCCTCGGCCGCCCTGGAAGCCTGGCCGCGGGACGTCGCGGGGTCGGTTTCGGGGACGTTCTCGATGATGCGCTATGCGGGGGCGATCCTGGGCGCCGCGATCATCGCCGCCCTGCTCGGGCCGGACCCGGGAGAAGGCGCCTTCCGGCTGCTCACGATCGTGCTGGCGGGCGTGGCCATTCTCAACATCTTCGTGTCGCTCGAGATTCGCGACCGCGAGAAGACGGCGGTGACCGGCGTCACGGAGACGCCCACGCCAATACCAGAACGCCCGCGGCCCTAGCCCCTCGGGTCGACGAGCACCTTGATCTGGCGGCGGTCCTCGTTTAGCAGCGAGAACGCCTCGGCAATGTCCGAGAGCTGGGCGGTATGCGTGTGCAAGGGCCTGACCTGGATGCGGCCCGACGCGATGAGATCGGCGGCGATGGCGAACTCCTGGTGCGAGTAGGCCACCGACGCCACGACCCTGACGGCCTTCGAGATCCAGGAACCCGGGTTGATGACGGCGTCCTCGTTCGCGAGGCCGACGATGGTGACGGCACCGCCGCGACGGACGTAGTCGACGGCGTGCTGGATGGTCGGGGCAATGCCGGCACACTCGAAGACGATGTCCGGGCCGAGGCCACCGGTGGCGTCAGCCAGGGCGGTGGCCACATCTTCTTCGACGGGATTGAAGACGCGATCAGCACCGAGCTCGAGGGCCAGGGCGGCACGGTCGGCGACAGGTTCGACGACATATACGCGGCGGGCGCCCGCGGCGCGAGCGCACTGGAGCGTGAGGAGCCCGATGGGACCAGCGCCGATGACGGCGACGTTGTCGCCGAGGCGAATGTCGGTGAGGCGCGTGCCGTGGAGGGCGACCGCCAGTGGTTCGACGATGGCGGCGTCGAGATCGTCGAGGCCATCGGGGACAGGTGTAAGGCGACGGACGTCGGCAGCGATGGCCGGAGCGAAGCCGCCGTGGGGCGTGCCCATCAGGCTGCCGAGCTGGTGGGGGCAGTCGCGGGTGTAGCCGGCACGGCAAGCGGCGCAGTCGCCACAGGCGGGGGCGATGCCGCCGATGACGCGGTCGCCTTCGCGGAAGTCGGTCACGCCTGAGCCGACGGCGGACACCTCACCCATCCACTCGTGCCCACAGACGGCAGGATTCTCCATGACGCCAGACTGGTAGGCGTGGAGGTCGGTGCCGCAGATTCCACAGTAGCTGATGCGAACGACGGCCTCGTTCTCCGCAGGGGTAGGCTCGGTGAACTCGAGGAGCTCGATGATCTCTTTGCCGGTAATGATTCCTGCTTGCATGGGACGGGAGTGTAGCGGGTGGGGCGAACGCTTGCGCTCCATGTCGAGGCGAAGCGCTATCCTGCCGGGGCGAGCGGAGGCGCGCAGCTCCGCATCGAGAGGGAGGGCCGCCATGTCCCGCCGCGCGCGGCCCTACACTGACCGGTGAATCCCGGCGTCCTGGCGGGAATCGGCTCGGCCGCCATCTGGGCGGTGGCAAGCACGCTCATGGCCTCGTCCTCGACGCGTGTCGACGCCGTGTCGGTAAGCGCGGTACGGGGCGCATGGGGTGCGCTGGCGCTGTTGATCGTCCTGCCGTTCGTGATTATGTCGGGCGGTTTCGACGCGATGACCGTAGCAGTGGCGGTGGCGGTAATCGGGTCCGCGCTCGTCGGCCATTCGCTGGGGGACACGCTCTACGTCTTCTCGCTGAACGCCCTCGGGCTGACGCGCGCCTTCACGATCAGCCTCGGGCTCTTCGTCTTTCTGACCTACGCGCTCGGGATCGTGTTCCTGGGTGACGCGATCACGCTGGCTGAGGTCATCGGCTCGCTGCTCGTGCTGGTGGGCGTCTATCTGGTGGCCCTGCGGGGACGGCGGAGGGGAGCGCCCACGGCAGCACCGGCAGGCAGCGGGAATCTCAAGCAAGGACTGGCGCTGGTGGGGATTACCGCGCTCATCTGGGCAATCGCGACGGTGTGGCTGGGGGACGCGGTGGAGGGACAGAACGCGGTTGCGGTGACGGCGCTGCGCCTGCCGGCGAGCGCCCTCGTGGTGGGATTCGTGGCGGGGGCGATGCCGCGGTCCAGTGTCCGGCGGTGGCAGATCTCGCGCTGGGACCACGGCGCGCTCTTCCTCGCGGGGGTGGCGGGCACGGGAGTGGGGAGCCTGCTCTGGATCTACGCGGTGCAGGAGGCAGGCGTGGGCCGGGCCGCCGTGGCGAGCGCCATCTCCCCGCTCTTCGCCGTACCCCTGGGGGCGATCTTCCTGGGGGAGCGCTTGACCCTCTGGCTGGTGGCGGGGGTGGCGGTCGCTGTGGCAGGCATCATCCTGATCTCGTAGAGACGCCGGCCGAGACTGGTTGGCCCTCGGTCCACATGCCTCGATCCGTATCGAGATGTCATATCATTTCCAGCCTATGTTCGGAGGCGATGGGGCTGCGGGAGGCCTGCGGGCGGGACTGCTTCTTCTGGTCGTGCTGGGGGTAGCGGGAGTGGCGTTGTCGCTTGCCTACGAGCGCCACTGGTTCGGAGCCTGGCAGCTGGCGCCATGGGTCACCCTCGGGATCGTGGTCGCCGCGGGGGTGGCCGTCGTCGTTCGCCCGACGGGGGCGACAGTGTGGCTGGTGCGAACCGTGGCCGTGCTGGCCGTCGTGAGCAGCGCCATCGGGGTCTGGCAGCACGTCGACGGGAATCTCAACGCGGGCGCGGGCGCGGAGGGGGACTCACACGACCACCACGACCACTCTCACGGCAACGAGACGGACACCACCGAGCCGAGCCTGGGGGATGTGATGACGGGAACCGTGGGACATGCCCCGGTTCCGGCCGCGCCGGCGATCGCGCCGGTCGGGCTTGCGCTGGGCCTGGCCACGATCGGACTTGGCAGCGGGCGAAGGCCGCCGGAGGAATAGCGACGAGGGTCAGTCAGTAGCGGTGAAGAAGTCGGCGCGGGGCGTTCCCGTGTCGTCGTAGACGGGTTCTTCGTGATCGACGCGGAACTTGCTGATCTGGGAGCCGGTGATGCCGTGCCGCCCGAGGTGGGCGCCCATGTCGCGATAGGGGGCGTTCTCGAAGTGGAAGCGCAGGGAGGCTTCGTCATCCCACAGCTCGTACACCCAGATGCGCTCGGCGACCCGGGGGTCGGCGGTCCACTCGTAGTTGCGGCAGCCGGGCTCCTCGAGGGCGGCGTCGATGTAGGCGCCGGCGGTGGCGAGGGCCTGGTCGCGCAGTGCGGGGTCGAGGTCGATGCTTCCGGCGATGACGATCAATGGGTGCCTCCTGTGGCGGGAATGCTACCGGGTGGGGAGCCAGGCGCGGGGGCGTCAGGCTTGCCAGGGATTGATGACCTCGATACCGCACCCGCTGAAGCCACTCGCGTCCCTCGTCGCCACCGCGGCGCCCCGAGAAAGGGCGATCGCCGCGATCTGGCAGTCCGCCTGGCTGATGGGGTCGCCGGCGGCTCGGCGTTCGGCCGCAATCACGGCGTAGGCACGGGCGGCATCGCTGTCGAACGGGAGGATGCGCCCGGCGAAGCTCTGCCGAAGCATCTTCTCAGTCGTAGCGGCAAGCTCACGACGGCGCCTTCCGGCAGGCAGAACCTCAACGCCGTAGCGCAGCTCAGCTTCGCTGACAGCGGTCAAGAACAGCTCGGAGCGTGCTTGACGAGAGAGCCACTCAAGGGCGCTGGCGCTCGGGACAAGCCGCGTTACTTCGGAGACCACGTTCGTGTCGAGGACGATCACCGTTCAGGCTCAGTCGAAGGTTGGCGGCTCGCGCATGGGCTCGCGGGAGGGCATCTCCAGTTCGACATCGCCGAATTCGGCGTGGAAAGCGGCGAATTGTTTGCGGATGTCGGCGCCGAGGTCTTCCGGATTCTCAGGCGACGCGGGGGCCTGTTCACTGAGGACATCGCTCAGGATCTCCCGCACCTCCTGCTCCATCGACCTGCCGTTCTCCGCGGCGCGAACGCGCAAGCGCCGCTTCAGTCCTTCGTCCAGGTTCCGCACGGTAATGCTCGCCACGAGTGGCCTCCCGAATTGGACACAAGCTTTGCCCGCAACGCTAGCAGTGCATGCACCGATTCGCAAGCAACGCTAGCAGTGCATGCACTGTGCTAGTTGACTCGGCGGCCGCCCGTTTCGGCCCAGTAGGGTTCGCGCAGCTCGAACTTCTTGAGCTTGCCGGTGGCCGTGCGGGGAAGTTCGGCGGCGAACTCGATCTGGCGCGGCACCTTGAAGTGGGCCATGTTTTCGCGGCAGAACTCGATGATCTCGTCTGCGCTCGACTCCTCGCCCTGCTGCAGGACGATGACGGCGAGGGGCGTCTCGCCCCAGCGCTCGCTGGGGATGCCGACGACGGCGGCTTCGAGCACCTTGGGGTGCCGGTAAAGCACGTCCTCGACCTCGATGGAGGAGATGTTCTCCCCGCCGGAGATGATGACGTCCTTGGCGCGGTCGACGATGTTGATGTAGCCGTGCTCGTTCACGGTGGCGAGGTCGCCGGTAAAGAAGTAGCCGTCGCGGACGACCTTGGCGGTCTCCTCGGGCTGGTTCCAGTAGCCCTTGAAGACCATGTTGCCGCGGGCCGCGACCTCGCCGATCGCGGTGTCGTCGCGGGGCACGTCGCGGCCGCCCTCGCCGACGACGCGCAGGTCGACACCGACGGAGGGGTGGCCGGCGCGCGCCTTGAGCCGGTAGAAGGCGTCGCCTTCGGCGGTCACGTGGGGCTTGGGCTCGGCGACCGTGAGGATGGGGGCGGTCTCGGTGAGGCCGTAGATCTGCATGAACGTCCAGCCCCGCTCCTGCTCGAGCCGCTCGACGAAGGTGACGGGGGGTGGGGCGCCGGCGCAGACAAAGCGGGGGCTCGTCGCGATCTCGTACTCGCCGGCGTCTTCGAAGTCGAGGATGCGGGCGAGTACGGCGGGGGCCATGCAGGCGAAGGTGACGCCCTCGTCGCGCATGAGGCCGTAGAGGAGGTCGGGCTCGGGGGCGCGCACGATGACGTGCTTCCCGCCCATGGCGGTGAGCGCGTAGACGCCGCCCCAGCCGTTGCAGTGGAACATCGGCAGGGTCCACATCTCGACATCGTCGTGGCTGACGCCGAGGTGGGCGATGAAGTGGTAGGCGTTTGTGTAGAAGTTCCGGTGCGTGAGCATCACGCCCTTGGGGCGGGCGGTGGTGCCAGAGGTGTAGTTGATGCTGACGAGGTCGTTCTCGTCGAGCTCGGGGTCGGGCGGGGCCGTCTCGGGCTGGCCGGCCACGAGCTCCTCCCAGTCCCGCCAGCCGTCGGGGGTGGGGGCGTCGCCGTAGCGAGCGACGATCCAGTGCTCGACATCGGGAAGGCCGTCACGGATGGCGTCGAGGGCGGCGGTGAGGTCGGAGTCGGCGATGATGGCCTTGGCGCCGGAGTGGGAGAAGGCGTACTGGAAGTCCTCGGAGACGAGGCGGTAGTTGAGGGGAACGAGGACGGCGCCGATGAGCGACGTGCCGTAGAACGACTCGAGGAAGTGGTGGCTGTTTGGGCTGAGGATGCCGACGCGGTCGCCCTTGCCCACGCCGAGGCTCGTGAGGCCGTGCGCGAGCTTGTAGCAGCGCCGGGCGAACTCGGCGTAGGTGAAGCGCTTGTCGCCATCGACGACGGCCTCTTTGGGGCCGTACAGGCTCTCCGCGCGGAAGAGGAAGTCGTTGACGACCATGGGAACTTCCATGTCGCTGCTCCGGGCGCCATGCGGGCGTGGCGAGATGCTACCCGCCCGTCCTCACCGGCGAAACCGGAAGCGGGGGCAGGGGACGCGGGGGAGTCGTTCGGTAGACTCCTTGTGCGCACCGCAATCAAGGAGCCCCCGATGACAGCCCCGAACGCGACCGCCACCACGTTGATGACGCCCGAGTGCAACGCCAACCCCTACCCCGAGTACGACCGGCTGCGGTCGCGCTCGCCCATCCGCATCGGGCCGGAGGAGGAGGGGCTGTGGGCCCTGTTGCGCTACGAGGATGTGTACGGCGCGCTCCAGGACCACGCGACGTTCTCCTCGCAGCGGCAGACGCGGCAGACATCGGAGAGCGGGATGCGGCTGGTGCTTCTCAACGACGATCCGCCGCGGCACACGCGCTTCCGCCGGCTGGTGAACAAGGCATTCACCCCGCGCCGCATCCGCGAGCTGGAACCGTGGCTGGAATTGGTGGTGAACGAACTGCTGAAGGACGTTGGCGAGGGCGAGTTCGAAGTGGTGGAGAACTACACGATGCCGCTCCCCGTGATGGCGATCGCGGAATTGCTCGGGATTCCCCGGGAGGAGTACCAGACGTTCAAGGAGTGGACGGACATCTCCCTGGGCATCCACGCCCCCACGATGGAGGACCGGAAGCGGGCCACACAGGAGATGATGGCCTATTTCGGGCAGATGGCGGCCGCACGTCGGGAGCACGGGGCGGAGGACCTCATCACCGCGCTGGTGGAGGCGGAGATCGAGGGCGAGGCGCTGGAGGACTGGGAGGTTCTGGGCTTCTGCATGCTGCTGCTCATCGCGGGGAACGAGACGACCACAAACCTGATGGGCAACACGATCGCCTTCCTCTCGCAGCGGCCAGAGCTGTGGTCGCGGCTGCGCGAGGACCGATCGCTCATTCCGCAGCTAATCGAGGAGATGCTGCGCTACGAGAGCCCGGTCCAGGTGCTCTTCCGCGTCACCACGCGGGACGTGGAGATGAACGGCGTGACGATTCCGGCCGACGAGCGCATCGGCGTGTTCTACGGGGCGGCAAACCGCGACCCGGAGGAGTGGGAGGAGCCGGACGAGTTCGTGCTGGAGCGCGACCTGCACGCCCACGTCGGGTTCGGGCACGGGACGCACTACTGCCTGGGTTCGCCGCTGGCGCGGGCGGAAGCGCGGATCACGCTGAACGCGTGGCTCGACCGATTCGCCGCGATCGAGCCGGCGGCGGCGCCGGTGCGGCAGACGGGCACGGGCGTCGTGCTGGGCTACAACTCGTTGCCGGTGTCGCTTACCGGAGCCTGACACAGTCGAGGCAGACCGGTTCCTTGGCGGAGGCTACGATAGGTCGGTGCCCCTCATCGAGACGTACGCCCTGACCAAGCAGTACCCCCGGGTCACTGCACTGAACGCGCTCGACATCAACGTCGAGCCGGGCATTATCGGGCTGGTGGGGGCGAACGGGGCGGGCAAGAGCACGCTCATCAAGATCCTGCTGGGACTGCTGCCCGCGACGCGCGGAAAGGCGCGCGTGCTCGACATGGACGTGGAGACCGAGGGGCGCGCGATCCGCGGGCTCGTCGGGTACATGCCCGAGCACGACTGCCTGCCCCCCGACCTCTCGGCGACGGAGTTCGTGGCGCACCTGGCGGAGGTGAGCGGCCTGCCGCGCACCGCCGCCCGCGAGCGAACGGCGGAGACGCTGCGTCACGTGGGGCTGTTCGAGGAGCGCTATCGGGAGATGGGCGGGTACTCCACCGGCATGAAGCAGCGGGTGAAGCTCGCACAGGCGCTCGTCCACGACCCGCGCCTGATCTTCCTGGACGAGCCCACGAACGGCCTCGACCCGGCGGGGCGCGAGGAGATGCTCGACCTGGTGCGACGCACGGGGCGGGAGTTCGGCATCGCCGTACTGATGTCGTCGCACCTGCTGGGGGAGATCGAGCGGGTGTGCGACTCGCTCGTCGTGATCGACGCGGGGCGGCTGGTGCGGCAGGGGGCGGTGGCGGAGTTCACGGCCGGGCTGGGGTCCCTGGAGGTGGAGGTGGAGGGAGATGCGGCTGCGCTGGCGGAGGCGCTGACGGCGCGGGGCTTCGAGGCCCGCGGCGAGGGCTTCCTGGCGCACGTGGGGCTCAACGGCGGCGACCCATACGACGCGATTCGCGACTGCATCGTTGAGCTCGATATGGGGCTGGTACGCCTGGAGCAGCGCCGCCAGACACTTGAGGACATTTTCCGACCGGAAGCGGATGAGGCGGTGGCGGAGCGTGTCTGAGCGGGCAGCGGGCAGCATCTACGACCTCGGCTATCGGCGCTACGAGGGGCGGCGGCTGGGTCGGTGGGACGCTGTTCTTTCGCTATACGTGCACGGGCTGCGGGCGGCGTTCGGGCTGGGACGGCGGACGCGCAGCAAGGTCTTCCCGATCGGGCTTGCGATCGTCGCAGCGATCCCGGCGCTGGGCTACCTGATGGCCGCCGCCTTCATCGACTTCGACATCTCCGACGCGATCCGGGCGGAGGAGTACTTCAGCTCGACCTTCTTCTTCCCGCCGGCAGCCCTGATGCTGTTCGTGGCGGCGGTCGCGCCGGAGCTGCTGGGAAGAGACCAGCGGCACGCGACGCTTCCGCTCTACTTCTCGCGGGGCCTGAGCCGCCAGGACTATGCGCTGGCACGCTACGCCTCGATGGCGACGGCGCTGCTGGCCCTGACGCTGCTGCCGCAGGCGATCCTGTTCCTCGGCAACGCGCTCGTGGTGGACAGCTTCGGCGGCTACTTCCAGGACGAGTGGGGGCAGGTGGGGCCGATCATCGGGAGCAGCCTCCTGATCTCGTTCTTCTTCGCCGCGATCGGGATGGTGATCTCGGCGCAGAGCGGGCGGCGCGCGTTCGCCACCATCGGCGTGATCGCGCCGTTCGTGTTCCTCCCCATCATCTCGGGCGTGCTGGTTGGAACGGTGGAGAACTTCGTCGGCCGGCTGGGCGTCTTCCTGAACCCGTTCTTCGTGATCGACGGGTTCACCTACTGGTTCTTCGATTCAGCCCCCAACTTGGGCGAGGGACATCCGCTGAACACTGCGGACTTCGCCGGGGGCTGGTACTTCTTCTTCGCGCTGGTGGTCACGGGCCTCGCGGTCGCGCTGCTGGTGCGCCACTACGGACGGCGAAGCCTGTGAGCACAGCGGAGGGGACAGCGCCCGGGCCCGCCGTCGAGGTGGTCGACGTCTCGCGCTGGTACGGGAACGTGGTGGCGGTGAACGGCATCTCCTTTGCGCTCGAGCCGGGCGTGACGGGATTGCTCGGGCCGAACGGGGCGGGGAAGACGACGCTGCTGAACATGATCGCGGGCTTCCTGAAGCCCTCGGTGGGGGACGTGCAGGTGCTGGGGGAGAGCTCCTTCGGCAACCCGGACATCTACCGGCGAGTCGCGCTCGTACCGGAGCGGGAAGCGGTGTACGACTTCCAGACCGGCCACCAGTTCGTGCTGATGAGCGCGCGCATGCACGGGCTTCCCGATGCGGAGGCTGCGGCGCTGCGGGCGCTCCACATGGTCGAGATGGTAGGCGACGCAGATCGGGCGACGGGCGGCTACTCGAAGGGGATGAAGCAGCGCATCAAGATCGCGGCCGCGCTGGTACACGACCCTGAGGTGCTGCTGCTGGACGAGCCGTTCAACGGCATGGACCCGCGCCAGCGCCTGCAGATGATGGAGCTCCTGCGGCGGATGGCGGAGCAGGGGCGCACGATCCTGTTCTCATCGCACATCCTGGAGGAGGTCGAGCGGCTGGGGGAGAACGTGCTGGTGGTGGTGGCGGGGCGGCTGGCGGCCTCGGGGGACTTCCGCGCGATTCGCAAGCTGATGACGGACCGGCCGCACACGATCACGATCCGTTCGAGCGACAACCGCGGCCTCGCGCGCACGCTGATGGCGGACGAGAGCGTTTTCGGCGTCGAGCTGACGGACGGGAAGATCGTGGTGCGGACGAACGAGCTGGGGGCCTTCACCTCGGCGGCGCCGCGGGCGGCGCAGGAAGCGGGCGCTTCGCTCTTCGAGGTGCGCCCCGAGGATGAGTCGCTCGAAAGCGTCTTCGAGTACCTGGTGACGCGATGACGGGGCTGGTCCTGACGCTAACGCTACGACAGCTGCTCGGGCAGAAGCGCACCCTGTTCCTGGCGGCCGTGGGATTGCTGCCCGTGCTGGCCGCGGTCATCTTCCGGGCCGCGGGGGACGGCGACGAGTCGGCCGCCGAGTTCGCGGCGCAGGTCGTGCTGAACGCGCTCGTCATTAACATCCTGCTTCCCCTGACGGCGCTGGTTCTGGCGACAGCCTCCCTGGGCAGCGAGATCGAGGACGGGACGATCGTCTACCTGCTCTCGAAGCCGGCGGAGCGCTGGCGGGTCGTCGCCGGGAAACTGTTGGCGGCGTGGGGAGCGACGGCGGTGCTGGTGCTCGCAAGCGCCCTGATCAGCGGGGTCGTAGCGCTGGCCGGCGAGGGCGAATCGCGCCTTTTGGTCGGCTTCCTGGTGGCGATCGCGGTAGGGTCGCTGGCGTACTCGTCGGTATTCGTGCTGCTCAGCCTGGTGACGTCGCGGGCACTGTTCGTGGGGCTGGCCTACGCCTTCATCTGGGAGGCCGTGATTACGAACTTCGCGCCGGGTGTGCAGCGCTTCAGCATCCGCGAGTTCACCGCTTCGATCGCGGAGGCCGTGGGCGACCCGAGCCCGTGGGTGTTCGACGCCGACCTTGGCACGACGTACTCGGTGATCCTGCTGGCGGTGGTCACGGCGGTAGGAGCGGCACTGGCGGTGCGGCGGCTGGCGCGGTTCGAACTGAGCGAGGCGCCCTAGCGAAGCCTCAGGAGCCGTCGCCGCGGAGCAGGTCCTCTACGTCGCGGAGGACATCGTCGGCGGAGAGCTCGGTGTCGGGCTCGACGATGGGGGCGTCGCCTTCCTGGTACTGCTCTTCGAGGGCGCGCACGTACTGGACGATCTGGTCGTCGCCGCTCGACGCCTCCTCCACGCGCTGGAGGAAAGACGAGCATTCGCGTTGAAGCTCATCGAGCCCCGGCAGGTACCCGGTCATCGGCTCAAGCGCGCGAAGGAGCGCGAGGGTGGCAGGCGGGTTCTCGTCGACGCTGAGGTAATGCGGGACGGAGGCGGCGACGCTGACGAGGGGGAGGCCGTGCTTGCGCATGGCGTCGTGCAGGACACCGATGATTCCCGTGGGGCCCTGATAGCGGGAGGGGGCGAGCCCGAAACGGCGCGCCAGGCTCGCATCGGCGGCGGAACCGCTGACGGGGATGGGGCGAGTGTGGGGGGTGGCGGCCGGGCGCGCGACGAGCGTGCAGACGAGCGACGGCTGGAGGGCGGCGATGGCACTCGCGAAGCGCGCGGCAAACGGCTCCCAGCGCAGGTTCGGCTCCGTCCCGGTGATCGCGACGAGGTCGTGGGGGGCATCGGTGAGGCGGGCGGCCCAGGCCTCGTTGGTGGGCCAGGTGATCTCGCGCAGGCCGCCCTCGACCAGGCGGACCTCCGGGCGCGTCTCCGTGAAAACGAAGTACTCCTCGGGATCGACGGTGATGAAGCGCTCGGCGTTGCTGGCTTCGATCAGGTGGCGGGCGGCGTCGATGGTGACCGTGCCGGTGTCGCTCCAGCCGGTGAAGGCCATGACGACCACGGGGGACCGCAGCCCCTCGACCGGCGAAACCTCGAATCCGTCCACGGACCTATCGTAGCGGGTGGTGTGGTTAGGGGGCGGAGGCGGTGTAACTTGGTCTCAAGGGAGTTCAAGTGCTTGAGCCAGAGGTTACCGATAACGGGCAGACGACACTCCCGAATGCTGTGCTCGAAGCCATGGCATTGAATGAGGGCGGCCGCATCCGGTACATCGTCATTGACGGCGCAGTCCGCATGGTGGCGGTGAAGCCAGTTGCACGACTCTTCGGCACGCTGCAATACGACGGTCCGCCTGTAACCGTGGAGGCGATGGATGGGGCAATCGCCGACGGGGCTGCGGGCACCTCAGACTGAGGTAGCACCGCTAGGCTCCGCATTCCCCGATTTGCTCCGCGGCTAGCGGCCGCCGGAGAGGGGCGGGCCCTGGGGGCCGCGGCGGTGGTACATGGGGGCGCCGTCGCCGCCGCGGCGGAGCATGACGACCTCGGCCATGATGCTGATCGCGATCTCCTCTGGCGTCTCTGCGCCGATCGTGAGGCCGATAGGCGTGCGCACCCTGGCCAGCTCGTCGAGGTCGAACCCCTCCTCGCGGAGGTGTTCGAGGACGGCGGAGGTGCGGCGCTTCGAGCCGATCATGCCGACGTAGCCCGCGTCCCGGCCGAGGCAGCGCCGCAAGGAAAGCTCGTCCTGCTTGTGGCCGCGCGTGACCATCACGATGGCGGTGTTGGGGTTGATGGGGAAGCGGTCGAGGGCGGCCTCGAAGTCGTCGCAGATGACCTCGTCGGCCTCGGGAAGCAGCTCCGGGTCGGCGAAGTCCTCGCGGTCGTCGAGGACGGCAACGTGGTAGTCGAGGAAGTCGGCGAGTTTCGCAAGCGCGCGGCCGATGTGGCCTGCCCCGACGACGAGGAAGACCGGCTTCGACTCGACGACCTCGAGGTAGACGCTCGTCGCCTCGGGGAGGACGCGCTCGGAGAGGCCGTCGGGGCCGTCGTAGACGGTCTCGGCGGCGTGGCGGCGGAAGGCATCCGGGGCGCGGTCGGCGACGAGGGCGTCGAGGCGGGGGTCGCCGAGGGTGCCGCTGCGGCTGCCGCCGGGCTCGACGAGCAGCTTCGCGCCCTGCTCGAGCGGGGCGGCGCCCGGCTCGAGGACGGTGGCGAGCAGGACGGGCTCGCCGCCGCTCGCGGCTTCGAGGAGGCGCTCCGTGTGGTCGCGCATAAAGGGAAGTGTACGGCGCATGGGTGGGGATCGCGCTACGATCGCCTCACATCACATCGACGAGGGCGCGGATGAGCGCACTACAGGAACGGGATCCGGAAGTCGCCACGATCATCGCGGCGGAACAGCAGCGTCAAACGGAGACGCTGGAGATCATCGCGAGCGAGAACTACGCCTCGGCAGCCGTGCTGGAGGCGACGGGCTCGGTGCTGACGAACAAGTACGCCGAGGGCTACCCGGGGAAGCGGTACTACGCCGGCAACGCGCACTCGGACGAGGTCGAGGCGCTCGCGATCGAGCGGGCGAAGGCCCTTTTCGGCGCTGACCACGCGAACGTGCAGCCGACGTCGGGGGCGGAGGCCAACATGGCCGCCTACCTCGCCTTCGCGGACCCGGGGGACACCTTCCTCGGTCTGGAGCTCACGCAAGGGGGGCACCTGACGCACGGCTCCCCCGTGAACTTCAGCGGGCGGCTCTACAACTTCGTGCCCTACTCGGTGGACCGCGAGAGCGAGGTCGTCGACATGGCGACGGTCGCAGATCTGGCGGCGGAGGCGAAGCCACGCATCATCGTGACGGGAGCAACGGCCTACCCGCGGCAGTTCGACTTTCCCGCGTTCGCGCAGATCGCGCAGGACGTGGGGGCGCTGCTGCTGGTCGACATGTCGCACTTCGCGGGGCTGGTGGCGGGCGGGGCGCACCCCTCGCCGGTGCCCCACGCCGACATCGTGACAACCACGACGCACAAGACGCTGCGGGGTCCGCGCGGAGCGCTCGCGCTCACGAAGGAGGAGCACGGGGCGGCGCTCGACAAGGCGGTCTTCCCCGGCACGCAGGGCGGGCCGCACATGCACAGCATCGCAGCGAAGGCGGTGGCCTTCGGCGAGGCGGCGAAGCCGGAGTTCCAGGCCTACGCGGCGAAGATCGTGGAGAACGCGGCGACGCTGGCGGAGGCGCTGCAGGAGGGCGGCCTGCGGCTTGTCTCGGGAGGCACGGACACGCACCTGATCCTGATCGACTGCAGCACGCTCGGAATCAGCGGGATGAAGGCGCAGAACGCCCTGCAGGGCTCGGGCATCATCGCGAACAAGAACACGATCCCGTACGACGAGCGTTCCCCGTTCGTGACGAGCGGGCTGCGCATCGGCACGCCCGCCCTGACCTCGCGGGGCATGGGCGCGGACGAGATGCGGCGGCTGGCGGCGTGGATCGTACGGGTCCTCAAGGATCCCGACGGCGACGGCGTGCGCGAGAGCGTTCGGCGGGAGGTCGCGGAGTTCGCGAGGGCGTATCCCGTGCCGGGAATCACCGACGCCTAAAGAAACGCGCATCCCGAACCGTCATTGCATTGAGCACACATGGGGGCAGTGCTACGCTCCCTGAGCAGCCGGGCGCCCCGACCACGGAGTCGGGGGAAACCCACCGTTCGGTATCCGGAGCGCTATGCGCGAGTACGAATTGATGGCCGTGTACGACCTCGCAGTGATCGAGGAAGGCGGCCAGGACGCCAGCGTCCAACACCTCACCAGTCTTGTCGAACGAAACGGCGGGTCGGTCACGGAGGTCGACCACTGGGGTCGGCGACGTCTGGCCTACCCCATGAACAAGCAACTCGATGCGGACTTCATCGTCACGCGGATCGAACTCGACCCGCAGGCGGTGAAGCCGCTGAACGCGGACTTCGAGATCGAGGAGCGGGTGTACCGCCACCTGGTGGTGCGAGCCGACGAACTGCCGCCGCCGAGGCCGGTGCTCGCACCGGCGGGGTCGCGGGGACCGGGTTCGCCGACGGGGCCGAGGGCCGAGGGCGCGCCTCAGGCGCCGCCCGACCCGGCGCCGGCGGCGCCTGCCGGCGTTGCCCCCGCGCCAGAGGCGGAGGCTGCTCCCACGCCAGAGGCTCCGGCCGCTCCTGCTCCCGCCGTCGAGGCTGAAGCGGCTCCGGCGGCGGAGGCCGAGGCTGCCCCCGCCGTCGAGGCCGAGGCTGCCCCCGCCGCCGAGGCTGAAGCTGCCCCGCCCGTCGAGGCAGAGGCTCCGGAAACCGCGGAAGCAGCCGGCGAAGCTCCTGCGGCGGAAGCCGAAGCAGAAGCGGAAGAAACCACCACATCAGAGGAAGAAGCCGCACCAGCCCCCGAGGCCAGTGCGGAAGAGTCCGAACCGCAGGCGAGCGACGACACCGCGAAGGAGTAGCCGCACATGGGCAACCTCAACAAGGTGATGATCATTGGCAACACGGGCCGGGATGCGGAGCTTCGCTACACCGCAAACGGGACGGCGGTGTCCGACTTCAGCATGGCCGTCAACTCGCGCCGCCGCGCCCAGCAGAGCGGCGAGTGGGAGGACGAGACCGAGTGGTTCCAGGTCGTGCTGTTCGGTGATCGCGCCGAGCGCATCAGCCAGTACATCACGAAGGGCAAGCAGCTCTACGTGGAGGGCCGCCTGCGGACCCGCAACTGGGACGATGATCAGGGCGTGCGCCATTACCGCACCGAGGTCATCGCCAACAACATCGAGTTCCTCGACCGCCGCGGCGAAGGCGGGGGTGGAGGCGACTGGGGTGGCGGCGGCGGCGGTAGCCGCGGCGCGGCGCCCTCCGACGTGGACGACCTGCCCTTCGAATAGAGCGTAATCCGGGACCGCCTGGCGGTCCCCCCACCCGGTGCGCCAGAGCGCACGAAACCCATCGGGAGGAGAACACGATGACTGAACCACGACCATTCACGCCTCCGGCGGCTGCGCCGGGCGCGGCTGCGCCGGCAGCCGGCGACCGTCCCGCGGACACCCGCCGTCCCGCGGACACCCGCCCGCCCGGCGACCGCCCATCCGGCGACCGCCCACCCGGCGATCGCCGCGGCGGCCCCGGAGACCGTCCCCGGCGGGGCGGCGGCGGACGGCGCTTCGGCGGACGCCGGCGCCTGTGCCGACTCTGCAACAAGGTGCGCTGCTCGCCGGGCGACGAGTACAAGGTGGACTACAAGGATGTGGACCGGCTGCGGCACTTCATCAACGACCGCGGGAAGATAGAGCCGCGGCGGAAGCTGGCGACCTGCGCGCTGGCGCAGCGGGCGATCTCGCACGCGGTGAAGCGGGCGCGCCACGTGGGGCTGCTGCCCTACACGCTGCAGCACGTGCGCGAGACCCGCATCTTCCCGCTGCGGGGATAGGGCCTCGACCCGATGACACGTCGCGACCGCACGACGGGGCTTCCCGTCGCCCAGCGGGGGCGGCGCGCCGCCGCGCGTGCCGGCGAAGGCGGCGGGTTCTCCGCACAGCGGCTGGCGCGCTTCGGGATCATCGGGGTGGCCGTGGCGGCGCTCCTCGTCGTGGTCGCCCTGCTGGCGTACAACTGGTACGACAACAGCATCGCGCAGCCCGGCAAGACGGTGCTGCGCGTGGGGGAGGAGGAGTTCTCCCTCTCCTACTACTCCGCACGGCTGCCCGAGTTCGCGCGGACCGAGGGCGCTACCAGCGGGCTCCTGCTGACAGAGGCGTTGCTGGGCAAGCTGGAGGAGGAGGGGCTCGTTCTGACCGCAGCGGCGGAACGCGGGATCGTATTGAGCGATGACGACGTCACCGCCGCGATCGCCACCTGGCTCGGCGTCCCCCTGGATACCTCCCGCGGCAGCCTCTTCGACACCCGCTACCGGGACGAGCTGCGCAACTCGGGACTGAGCGACAGCCACTACCGCGAGCAAACCAGGGCGCGGGAGGCGGAAACGCGGCTCCGCGAGTCGCTGCGCGAGGAGATCGGCGAGGCGGGAGTCGTCCTGCACCTCCGCGTGGTAACGGCTGCCACGCTCGAGGAGGCGGAAGCGCTGCGGACACGCATCGACGAGGGCGAGGACATGGGCACGATCGCCCAGGTCGACTCGCTGCACGAGGCGTCCCGCCAGAACGACGGCCTCTGGACCTCGCCGCCCGCGTTGCTCGAGGCGGCGCTCCAGGACGCGCTGGCCGACGCCGAGGAAGGCGCGCTGCTGGACCCGGTAGAAGCCGGCGGCGCCTTCTGGGTGATCCGGCTGGAGACCCGGGAGGCGGCGGGGACCTACGAGGACCAGCACATCGCGCAGCTCGCGGAGCTGCGCTTCGAAGAAGCGATCGAAGCGGTGCGCGAACGTGTGACAATCGAGCGCGACTTCACGACAGACGACGCCAACTGGGCGATCGAAGAAGCGAGCTAGACCGTGGCAAACGAAATCGGCATTGGGTTTCTGGGCATGGGCAACGTCGGCGAAAAAGTGGTGGCGACACTGCTGGAGCGAGCCGACCCGTTCCGCGAGCAGACAGGCGCGTCGCTCACGCTGCGCCGCGTGGCGGTGAAGGACCCGACCCGCTCTCGCGGTATCGACCTGCCGGCGGGTGTGCTCACCGGCGATGCCAACGATGTGCTGGACGATCCTTCGGTCGACGTGGTGGTGGAAGTAATCGGCGGGGACGGCGCCGCGGGCGATTATGTGCGTCGCGCGCTGGCGGGCGGGAAGCACGTCGTCTCGGCGAACAAGGAGCTGGTCGCCAAGGCGGGGCCGGAGCTGTTCGAACTGGCGCGCGCGAACGGAGCGGCGCTGCGGTTCGAGGCGAGCGTGGGGGGCGGCATCCCCGTGATCTCGCCTCTGCTGCGTGACCTGCCGGCGAACCGGGTGCTCGCGATCCGGGCGATCATCAACGGGACAACCAACTTCATCCTGACGAACATGGCGCAGCGCGGCGACAGCTTCGAGGACGCGCTCGCCGAGGCGCAGGATCTGGGTTACGCAGAGCCGGACCCGACGAACGACGTCGACGGCTACGACGCGGCCTTCAAGATCGCACTCATGGCGGGCCTCGCTTTCGGGACGTACGTGCCGCCCGAGGCGGTGGCGACTGAGGGGATCCGTTCGCTGGCCCCGCAGGACTTCGAGTACGCGCGCGAGCTCGGCTACGTGATCAAGCTGCTGGCCATCGCCGAGCGGCGCGACGACGGCGTGCTGGCACGCGTCCACCCGGCTCTCCTGCCCGAGTCGGAGCCACTGGCACGCGTCGACGGCGTGCAGAACGCGGCGCAGATTCAGGGCGACCTCGCCGGCACGCTCACGTTCCAGGGGGCGGGGGCGGGAGCGGCGCCAACAACGAGCGCCGTGCTCGCCGACGTGCTCGACATCTCACGGTCGCTGGCGGAGGGGGGGCAGCCACGCTGGGACCCGGGTCTCTGGCGGAGCGGGGAGACGCTGGGGCTGGGGGCTCTGGAGACACGCTACTATCTCCGTATGACGGTTCTCGACCAGCCGGGCGTGCTCGCGCAGATTGCGCGCGTCCTCGGCGAGGCGAAGGTGAGCATCGCAGCCGTGGACCAGCGCGAATCGGACGAAGAGCGGGGCACGGCCGAACTGGCGCTGATGACCCATCGAGCGCGCGAGCTGGCCGTGACCGGCGCGATCGACACCCTGCAGGGTCTCGACGAGGTGAGCGAGGTGAACGCGATGCTACGGGTGGAGGGCGCCACATGACCTCCGAACCCGCTCTGCGCTCGATCGAGGAAACGCTCGTCCTGCTGGAGAATCAGGCCAGGGCCCAGCGCGAAGCGGGTGAAGCGCTGGGGCGCGAGCTCGAGCAGTTGCGCCGGCAGGTGGAGGCGGTCGCCGACCAGGGCGAGGAGCAGGGGCGTTCGACGAGGCAGATCGAAACGACGGTCGCCCGCTACCAGGGACTCCCCCAGAAGGTCACGGAACTCTCGCAGGACACCGAGCAGATCCGGACGGCTCTCACGGAAACTCGGTCGGCGTTGGAGACGAACGAACGCACCCGCGACGCCGAGGCGCTCGCCACCAGCCGGGAGCTTCGGGAAGCCCTGCGCCGGGTGGAGGGAATGGAGGACCGGCTCGAGCTGTTGACCTCGGAGGCGGCGACGCGCGAAACGAAGCTGGAGCAGCTGGGGCAGACGCTTAGCGTGCTCACTGACTGGCAGCAGGAGATGCGGCAGCAGGGGGAGCAGTTCGACCTGCGGCTGCAGCGGCTCACCGAGGTGAGCGAAGAGGTGGAAGCGCGGGTGCTGGCGGCCGCCCAGGCGCTGCAAGAGCGCCCCCTGGAGATCATCCACGAGCGGCTGCAAATCCTGGGGGAGCTGGCGCACCGGGCCGAGGAGGCGATCGAGTCGCTGAGGGGTTCGCAAGAGCTCGGCGAGGAAGTACGGGCCGAGATGGGACGTCGCCGGGATGAGCAGGAACGCATCGAAGCGCAGGTCAGCCGGGTCGAGGGCGCGGTGGACAACCTTGCGCGGCAACTCGACGAAGCCCGGGGCGAAACGGCGCTGCTGGATGGGCGGCACTCGGGCCTGAGCGAGCGAGTGAGCCTGATCCGCAGGGACATCTCAGAGATGGTCGACCACGTACGCGAGGAGTTCGGTCGCTATAGCGAGATGCAGGAGCGCTCCCGCAAACGGCAGATCGAGGCGCTGGAGCAGGAGTTGCGGGAGCTGAAGTTCCACGGGCTCCGGCCGCCGGACGAGCCGTGAGCGTGCCTCAGCAGCCTGGGGTGCTGGAGCGCTGGGCCGACGTTTTGCCGCTCACCCCGCAGACACCACGCATCACGCTGGGAGAGGGCGACACGCCCCTCGTGCGCTCGGTCGCCATCGAGCGGGAGCTCGGTGTCGACGAGCTCTGGTTCAAGCTGGAGAGCTCGAATCCGACGGGGTCGTTCAAGGACCGGGGCATGGTGGTGGCGGTGGCGAAGGCGATGGAGCGAGGCGCCAGGGCCGTGCTCTGCGCGAGCACGGGCAACACGAGCGCGAGCGCGGCCGCCTACGCGGCCCGGTGCGGCCTCGAAGCGAGCATCCTCGTGCCGCAGGGACGTGTGGCGGCGGGGAAGCTTGCGCAGGCGGTGGCCTTCGGGGCGCGCATCGTCGAGATCGAGGGCAGCTTCGACCATGCGCTCACGCTGGCGCGGTCCGTTGCCGACACCCATCCCATCGCGCTCGTGAACTCGGTAAACCCGGACCGGATCGAAGGACAGAAGACGGCTTCCTACGAGATCTGCGAGACGCTCGGCGACGCGCCCGATGCGCTCGCCATCCCCGTTGGGAACGCCGGCAACATCACCGCCTACTGGAAGGGGTTCGTGGAGTGCGCGGAGCGCGACTACGCGTCGCTGCATCCACGGATGCTGGGGTTCCAGGCCGCCGGGGCGGCGCCGATCGTGCGGGGGGAGCCGGTCGACGACCCGCAAACGGTGGCGACCGCCATCCGCATCGGGAACCCGGCCAGCTGGAAGCCTGCCGAGAAGGCTCGTGACGAGAGCGAGGGGCTCATCGACGCGGTCAGCGACGACGAGATCCTCGACGCCTACCGACTCCTCGCGGGCTCGGAGGGGCTGTTCGTCGAGCCGGCCAGCGCGGCCAGCGTGGCGGGCCTGCGGAAGCTGAATCGCGACGGCGGGCTGCGGGGCGGACGGGTGGTCGCGGTGCTGACCGGGTCGGGCCTGAAGGACCCGGAGACGGCGGAGCGCACGAACACGCCGGAGGTGGTCCGGGCGGCAGCCACGCTCGAAGGCGTGGAGCGGGCGCTGGGGCTGTAGCGGCAGCTTGACCGCCCAGCGGCGGCCCGTAGACTCGCGGCCATGCGCACCGTCACTCGATTGATCGCTCCGGCCGCGCTTGCAGGGGCGCTCGCGCTGGCCGCCACCGCGCCGCTCCTGGCCCTGGACGCGCCACCCGTTGCCGACGCTCCGCGCATCGCCGCGCAGGAGGCCGAGGCGGGCCGCGACGTGGTGCCGCCGTTGATCTGGTCAATCGTGGGGGTGGGGCTCTTCAGCGGCGGCCTGGCCGTGCTTTACCTGTTGAAGCGCGAGCTTGGCGGCTTCGAGCTGAAGCCGGGGGCGTGGACGGCCCCGATCAGCGTGATCGCCAGCCGCGACCTTCCGGTCGAAGAATCGGACTACCCCGAGCCCGAGGATGACGGCCACGGACACTGAGGCGCATCCCCTCCCGTGACGCGTCTGCTGCTGGCGACCAACAACCCCGGCAAGGTTCGCGAAATGCGACGGCTGCTTGCGGGCGAGCCGTTCGAGGTCGTGACACCCGCGGACCTCGGCATCGCGCTCGACGTGGTGGAGGACGGGGACGGGTACGCCGAGAACGCGACGCTGAAGGCCCACGCCTTCGCGGAGGCGGGGCAGTGCCTCGCACTGGCCGACGACTCCGGCATCGAGGTGGACGCCCTTGGCGGGGCGCCGGGACCGCTCTCCGCGCGCTACGGCGGGCCCGGTCTCGACGACGCGGGCCGCACGGATCTTATGCTGCGCGAACTGCGCGACGTTCCCGACGGCAAGCGCGGGGCGCGCTACCAGGCGGTCGTCGCCGTCGCGTGGCCAGACGGTCGCATTGAGCGGTTCCAGGGGACGTGGGAGGGGTCGATCGGGCGCGAACCGCGCGGCGAGAACGGGTTTGGCTACGACCCCATCTTCCGGACACCGGAGGGCCGCAGCGCCGCCGACCTGAGCGCCGAGGAGAAGGACGCCGTCAGCCACCGGGGGCAGGCGGTACGGGCGGCGGCGGCGTGGCTGCGGGTCCGAGAGTGAGGCATCGGCCACCTAGGCCGGTGCACGCGTTGTGGGCCTAGACTGCAATTCATGAGACGGCCGTGGTGCCCCGCTTCAACTACGGCGGCCCTGCTTGTGCTACCGGTGCTGGCAGCGATTTCGCTGACGGGCTGTGGGGGTGGTACCGCACAGGAAGGACCCGTGCGGGTGGTAGAGGAAGCACAACATGAGATTGTGTTCGTGGGCGAGTTTCCCCCTTACCTCCAGGAGGAGATTCGCTTCGAGGCGGACCTGGTGGTCAGCATCTTCTCCGAACGCTTCGGGGCCACACCGCCAGAGACGACTATCACTTTCGCGAGAACGAGGGAGCAGCTAGCTGATGCCTACCGCGCCCTGACGGGAAGAGCCCTCCCCACCTGGCGTTGGTGCTTCGCTGATCGGCTGCCGAGCGCCCGGTACATCATCTTCATTCACATCGGGAGCTGTGGCTTCGGCTACACCGTGGGAGATGCAGCTGGCTTCGTACTGGCCCACGAGTACTTTCACGTGCTGCAGCTCGCCCTCGCTCCGGACCCGAAGGGCCCGTACTGGCTCAGCGAGGGATCGGCCGAGTACGCGATGGCGCTCTTCGGCGACCGCCGGAAGGTTCTTGAATACGAGGCCTTCCGCAACTTGGCGCGGCTTCGGAACGCCTCCTGGACGGGAACGCTCGAGGACGCCGCGGGGGACACGAGCTTTCCGCCGGGGCACGAACACTACTTCCTCGGCTTCCTTGCAGTTGAGTTGCTGGTGGAGCTAGCGGGGGAGGACGCACTCCTTGAATACTTCCGGCTTCTTCCTGCGCATGTGGACTGGCGAGAGGCATTCGAGGCCGCTTTCGGCAGAACCGCTGATGAGTTCTACGCGGAGTTCGAGCCGCACCGGGCAGAGGCCATCGCAGGCTATCGCACGATTCGCGGGAGGGTCATTGGAAGCGACGAAGCACCTCGCGACGGAGTGACCCTCTGGGCCCTGGATGAATTCGACCTGAAAGGCGGCTACGGGGAGACAGCCCCGGATGGCACCTTCAGCATCGGCCTCACAAGAGACGGAAGCTATCGCGTGGAGGTGTACGTGGTCGACGCCACGGGGCTCTGTAACCTTGCCGGGTGGTACGCCGAGGGCGCAGGGTTTACGCCCTCGGCAGGGGAGGCTGCATACCTGCTCGTAGAGGACGGCCAGGTAACGGTCCCTGACATCAGGCTGCCCGCCGAAGCGACACCGCGACCCTTCGCGGGAAGGTGCGTCCAGTAGGCGGCTAGCCGGCGGCCTCGTCTTCCTTGCTGGCATCGATGACGCGCTGGGCGACGTTGCCCGGAACTTCCTCGTAGCGGTCGAACTCAAGCTCGAAGAGGCCACGCCCCTGGGTAAGGGAGCGCAGGTCGGAGGCGTAGCGCTGGACCTCGGCAAGGGGGACTTCGGCCTCGACCACGCTCAGGCCGCTGTCGGGCACGATGCCGTGGATGCGCGCCCGCTTGGTGTTGAGGTCGCCGACGATGTCACCCGCGTTCGTTTCGGGCCCGCGCACGCGGATGGTCATGACCGGCTCGAGGAGGACGCCGTGGGCGCCCTCCACTGCTTCCTTCAGCGCCTGGCTGGCGGCGAGCTTGAACGCCATTTCGCTGGAGTCGACCGGGTGGTGCTTGCCATCGAAGAGGGTGACCTCGCAGTCGGTCAGCTCGTAGCCGGCGACCACGCCGTCGCGGGCCGTCTCCATGACCCCTTTCTCGACCGCAGGGATGAACTCGCGGGGAACGGAGCCACCCACCACCTTGCTGTTGAACTGCAGGCCAGAGCCGCGGGTGAGGGGCTTGATCTCGATGGCGACACGGGCGTACTGGCCGTGGCCGCCGGTCTGCTTCTTGTGGGTGTAGTCGGCGGAGGAGGTCCGGCCAACCGTCTCGCGGTACGGCACGCGGGGGAGGGAGAGCTCGACCTCGATGTTGAACTTCTGAAGAAGGCGGCCCACGGCGACATCGAGATGGGCGTCGCCAAGGCCTTCCAGGATCGTCTCGCTGGTGCTGGCGTCACGCCGCAGGCGAAGGCCCGGATCCTCCTCGACGAGGCGCTGGAGGCTGGGGCCGAGCTTGTCGACCGCCGCGTTGGCAGCGGGCCGTACGGCCATGCTGTAGACGGGCTCGGGGAAGATCATGGTGGGCAACTGGGCGGGCTTGTCCTTGGTCGCGAGCGTATCGCCGGTGCCGGTGTCGCTCAGCTTGGCGACGACGCCGATGTCCCCGGGTGACAGCGCCTCCACGGGCTCCTGGTCCTTGCCACGCTGGCGGTAGATCGTGCCGAGGCGCTCATCGGAGGACTTGTCGCTGTTCCAGAGGTGGCTGTCGGCCTTGACCGTGCCGGTCATGACGCGGAGGTAACTGAGGCGGCCGACGTAGGGGTCGGCGGAGGTCTTGAAGACGAGCACGGCGGGCGATGCGCTGTTGCTGACCTCGAGGCTCTCCCCATCGGCGTCGACCACCTCGCGCTGGGCGGGGGTGGGGGCGACGGCGACGAGGGTGTCGAGCACCTGGCGCACGCCGATCTGGTGGGTCGCGGAGGCGCAGAGGACGGGCACGATGTCGCCGGCGGCAAGGGCGGTGCGGAGGGCGCCGTGCAGCTCGTCGGCGGTGATCTCCTCGTCCTCGAAGTACTTCATCATCAGGTCTTCGTCGTTCTCGACGATGCTCTCGACGAGGGACGAGCGGAGCTCGTCGGCGGTGTCCTGGAGGTCGGCGGGCACCTCACCGGGCTCGCCGCTCTCTCCGAGGTAGGCCTTCATGGCGAGCAGATCGATGACGCCGCCGAGGTCGTGGCTCTGGCCGATGGGGAGGAAGAGGGGCGCGACGGCCGTGCCCCACTTCTCGCGGATGGCGTTGAGCGCGATGTTGAAGTCGGCGTTCTCGCGGTCGAGGCGGTTGATGAGGATCATGCGGGGGAGGCCGCGCTCCTCGGCGATCTGCCAGACGCGGTCGGTGCCCACCTCGGGACCGGAGACGGCGTCGACGACGATGAGGGCGAGATCGGCGGCGCGCACACCGCAGATCACCTCGGAGACGAAATCGGCGTACCCGGGGGTGTCTACAAGGTTGATCTTGGCGCCGCTCCACTCAACGGGGAGGACGGAGAGGTTGAGGCTGAACTTGCGGCGGTGCTCGTCCTCGTCGTAGTCGCCAACGGTGTTCTGCTCCTCGATGGAGCCCATCCGCGTGACCGCGCCGCTGACGAAGAGGGCGGCCTCGCCGAGCGTCGTCTTGCCGACGTTGCCGTGCCCGGCGAGAACAACGTTGCGAATGTCTTCGGAGGAGTAGAGCTTCATCGGTGGGCGCCTCGTGGCCGCTGGGGCCGGGGATTGGGGGGCGATTGTACGCGCTCGGGTCCCTTGGCGGCGGCGGCTCAGAAGCGGCTCCTGTAGACTCCGTTCGCACGCATGTTCGAGGAACCGCGCACCTACGTCGCACTCGACCTGGAGACGACGGGGCTTGACCCGACGGACGACCGGATCACGGAGATCGGAGCCATCCGTTTCGACGACGAAGGGCGGGAGCTGGGTGTCTTCGACCAACTGATCAACCCGGGGCGCGCCATCCCCGCGTTCACCGAGAAGCTGACCGGCATCACGAACGAGGACGTCCAGGGGGCGCCCTCCTTCGAGGCCGTCGCGAGCGACTTCGCGCAGTTCGTGGGGGAGAGCGCGGTGGTGGGGCAGAACGTGCGCTTCGACCTCGCGTTCCTGGCGGAAGCGGGGCTCGAGTTCGAGGGACCGGCGCTGGATACGCTGCGGTTCGCCCGCATCCTGTTCCCCGAGGGGCCGGGGGGGCTCTCGGACCTGGCGGCGGAACTGGGCGTGGAGATGCCGGTCGCGCACCGCGCCCTCGCGGACGCGCGCACGGCGGCGTCGGTGTTCCTGGAGCTCCGCCGCCGGGCGGCGGCGCTGCCCGCGGGGGAGCGCGCGTCACTGGCACGGGTGGTGGCGCTCGACGAGCCGGAGCTGGCGCGGGAGCTGGGTGGCGGCGCGGACGCGGACGGCGACGAATTCGAAGCCCCCGCCCTGCCGGAGCGGTGGCAGCCGCCGGAGCCGCTGACACGGGCAGAGGTTCCCGAGCCCGTCACGGAGGAGGAGGTGCGGGAGGCGCTGGCGGGGGCGGCACGGGTGGTGGAGCGGTTCGAGGAGCGCCCGCAGCAGGTAGAGATGGCGGAGGCGGTCGCGGGCGCGTTCTCGGACGGGGGGCACTGGCTGGTCGAGGCGGGCACCGGCGTGGGGAAGTCACTCGCGTACCTGATACCGGCGGCGCTCTACGCGCTGCGGAACGGGACGCGCGTGGTGATCTCGACGAACACGATCGCGCTCCAGGAGCAGCTCCTGGGGAAGGACGTGCCGGCGCTACGCGAAATCCTTCGGGACGCGGGCGCGATCGACCGGCCGGACGACCTGCGGGTCGCACTGCTGAAGGGCCGCGCGAACTACCTGTGCGTGCAGCGCTGGATGGGGCACCCCGCGAGCCTGTCGGACCCGGACGTGGCACGGCTGGCGGGGTCGCTGGCGCGCTGGTTGCCGCAGACGCAGAGCGGCGACCGCTCAGAGCTGCGGCTGGACCCGGGCGCTCGATCCGCCTGGGCGCGCTTCTCGGCATCGGACGCGGACTGCCTCTCGCGGCAGCATACGTTCGTGCGGGAGGGGCGCTGCTTCCTGCAGCGGGCGCGGAAGACGGCGGAAGGGGCGCACCTGGTGGTCGTGAACCACGCCCTGCTGCTGGCCGACCTCGCGAGCGGGGGGAGCGCGATTCCCGCGTTCGACCATCTCATCATCGACGAGGCCCACAACCTTGAAGGGCAGGCGACCCAGCAGTTCGGGTTGCACATCGGCGCTCGCCAGGTGACGGACGCGCTGGAGGCGATTCACCGGCCGCGGACGCCGGAGAGGCGCGAGGGGGGGCTCGTGGCGACAACTGGGCTGCCGGAGGCGCTGGGGGCCGGGGCGGTGGCCACCCTGAAGGCGGCAGTCGCGGCGGCGGCGAAGGGCGCGGAGCACCCCTTTGAGTCGCTCGGGACGCTCGCGAGCGAGTCGCGGGACGACCGCGTGAGCATCACGCCGGGCGTGCGCTCCGGATCGCGCTGGGGCGAGGTGGAAGAGGGGTGGACGGCGCTCGACGCCGCCCTGGCGAGAGCGGTCGAGAGCAGCCGGGCGGCGGCGGGGTTGCTGGGCGGGGAGGATGGGGGAACAGCAGGCGAGGAACTGGAGGCGGCGGCAGGACGCCTGGAGGGTGTGCGGCTGGACCTCGCGCACCTCATCGAGGGGAGCGACCCCAACGCGATCACGTGGGTCTCCACGACGCGCGACGGGAAGGGGGCGCTCAACTCCGCGCCGCTGGAAGTGGGGCCGCGCCTGGCGGAGGAGCTGTTCGCGGGCCGGGCGACGGTGATCGCGACCAGCGCGACGCTGGCGGCGGGCGGCTCGATGGCGTTCACGGCGGATCAGATGGGACTGCCGGACGCGGGGACGCTGGCGCTGGGATCGCCGTTCGACTACGAGCGTTCGACCCTGCTCGCGACCCCGACGGGGTTCCCCGACCCGAGCTCGCAGGGGTACGAGGAGGCCGCGGCGGAGGCGGTCACGGAGCTCGCGCTCGCGTCGGAGGGGCGGGCGCTCGCACTGTTCACCTCGCACGCGTCCCTGCGGCGGGTCGCGGCACTGTCCCGGGGGGCGCTCGAGGCAAAGGGGATCAGCGTGCTCGTGCAGGACCGCGACGGCGCGCCCCGCCAGCTCATGCGCAACCTCGTCGAGGATCCGCGCTCGGTCATCTTCGGGACGTCGAGCTTCTGGGAGGGGATCGACATCCGGGGCGAGGCGCTCTCGCTCGTCGTGATAGCGCGGCTCCCCTTCGCGGTACCCACGGACCCGATCCACCGGGCGCGTTCGGAGCTCTACGACGACCCCTTCGGGGAGTACTCGCTGCCGGGGGCGGTGCTGCGATTCCGCCAGGGCTTCGGGCGGCTGATTCGCGACCGCGAGGACCGCGGCGTCGTGGCCGTACTGGATAGCCGCGTGCGCACGAAGCGGTACGGACGCGAGTTCCTCGAAGCGATTCCCCGCTGCACGCGGCTCAACTCGGGCATTGAGGAGATCGCGGCCCGCACCCGGGAGTGGCTGGCCCGATGAGCGCGCCCCGGCCCCTGCCGCAGCGGATCGCCGGCGACTGGGTCACCCTGCGGAAGGCCGAGGGGGAAGGAGTGGTGCGCTACGAGGTGCGGCGGAGGGGGAAGCGGGGCGTGGTCGGGGAGCTAGTGGTGGATGTGTCGGGAGAGGTTCCCTTTGTCGAGCGGCTGTGCATCGACGAGGAGGCGCGGGGATACGGGGCGGGGTCGGGGGCGGCGACGGCCCTGCTGAAGACGCTGAGGCGCCGTTACCCCGTCGTGCGGACGTGGGCGCCGCCGGACCGCGGGCTGGCGGTGTACTTCTGGGTGCGGATGGGGTTCCGCCCGCTGCACGGGGAGGGGCCGGACGGGGGATTGCTCTTCGAGCAGGTGCTGCGCCGGTCACGTTCACGGCGCAGGGGTGGACAGAGGGGGTAAGGTAGTAGGGATGGATTCGCGCGCGGCGGGGCGCCGAACCCAACGGGGTTTGACATGCACGCCAGCAGGCATCGCGCGGCAACCGGAACCTGCACGCACCACTGGATCATCGCGACGCCCAACGGGCACCTCAGCCGGGGCATCTGCAAGCACTGCGGAAGCGAACGCGACTTCGAGAATTCGGAGACTGAACGGCTCTGGCGCAACCGCCGCTCGGGGCGCAAGGAGCCTGCGCCGGACCGAGCGTAGCTCGCGCCGTACACTGGACCTGTGACACCCCGGCTGGCGGTTGAGCTCGCGCCCGAGCGCAAGACGAACCTGAGCCTTCGCAACCCCGTGATGCCCGCTTCCGGCACGTTCAGCTGGGGGCTGGAGTTCGCGCGGCAGTTCGACGTGAACCAGCTCGGGGCGGTCGTGTCGAAAGGGGTGACGCCGCTGCCGCGAGCGGGGAACCCGCAGCCGCGCGTGGCCGAGACGCCCTCCGGCATGCTCAACTCGATCGGCCTCCAGAACCTCGGGCCCGACCGCATCATCGCGGAGATGGCTCCGGTCTGGGCGGGCTGGGACGTGCCCGTCATCGTGAACATCGCGGGGGATTCGGCGGGGGATTACGGCAACCTGGCGCGCGCCTTCGACGGCGTGCCGGGAGTCGCCGCGCTGGAGCTCAACTTCAGCTGCCCGAATGTCGACAACGGCCTCGATTTCGGCCTGAGCGCCCGTGCGGCGGCACAGGCGACGCGGGCAGCGGTGCGCTCCTGCGAACTGCCCGTCATCGTGAAGCTGACGCCGGCCGCGACGGACCCGGCGGAGATCGCCGGCGCCTGCGTGGACGAGGGCGCTTCCGCCATCTGCGCCATCAACACCGTGCCCGGACTCGCCATCGACACGGAGGCGCGCCGGCCCGTGCTCCCGCGGGCGAGCGGCGGGCTGAGCGGCCCCGCGATCAAGCCGGTCGCGCTGCGGGTGGTGTACGAGGTGGCACAGGCGGTGCGCGTGCCGGTCATCGGCTGCGGGGGCATCAGCAGCGGCCGCGACGCGGTCGAGTTCCTGATGGCCGGGGCGACGGCGGTGCAGGTCGGCACGGCCTCCTTCGCGAACCCGCGGGCGCCCCTGGACGTGCTGGAGGAGCTGGAGGCGTGGCTGGAGGCGCACGAGGTCGCGGATGTCCACGACATCATCGGGTGCGCGCAGCCGCTGCCAGCCTAGGGCCTGCGCGAGGCGTGGGGTACGCTGGCTGAACGGGGTGTAGCTCAGCCCGGCAGAGCGCGCGGTTTGGGGCCGCGAGGTCCCCGGTTCAAATCCGGGCACCCCGACCAACACCACCACGAGAGGACGGGCATGCCAACGCGGCGGTTCATCGTGTGGGCGGCGCTCCTGCTGGCGGGATGTGCGGTGGCGGTGGCGGGCTGCGGGTCCTCGGACCCCGCTCCACCTCCATCGACGCCCACACCCGAAGGGACAGCAACCTCGACGCCCACCACGCCGACGGCCGCAACGGCTACCGAGGCGGCTACCCCCTCGCCGACCCCGGCGCCAGCCGTCGAGCCACAGGCGGAAGACGAGGCCCCCCTCGCCGCCGAGCTGGCGGAGATCGCGCTCGCACCGGTGATCGAGGAGTTCGGCGAGAGCGCGGAGGCGCTCACGGCGCACGCGTTTCCCCTGGGGCTTCGGGACGGCACGGGCAAGCTCTGGGCGGTGGTCACGAACGGGCCGCAACCCTACTACCAGGGAGCGGACGGGAACGGGGTCAACTTCTTCCACTTCGTCGCGTTGTACCGGCGCAACAACGACGCTTCGTGGTCGGAGGAGCTGTCGCAGGTGACGCTGGAGACCGCACCCCAACGCACGCACACGGTCGAGGTGCTCGATCCGGGCCCCCGGCGGGCGGCGGGGCCGGGCGTATTGATCGCGATTCGCGGACAGACGGGGGCGCATGCGGGAACGTTCGACGTGCTGCTGGCCGAGGGGGAGCACCTCGCGACGATGGTCTCGCATATCAGCGCTGGACCCGACTCGGGCAGCATCGCCGACCTCGACGGTGACGGCGTTGCGGAGCTCATCTTCAACACCTCGGATCCGTACGTGTTCTGCTACGCCTGCGCCGTAGAGGAGCGTCGCGAGCAGGTGTACCGCTGGACCGGGGTGGAGTACGAGCAGGTGCGCCTGGAGGCGCCGGATGACCTCGAAGGCGAACTGGCAGCGCGGGCGGCGCGGGTCGTACGGCTGGCGGAAGCGAACCTGTGGCGGGATGCCGCCGCGCTGGCGATCGAGGCCTCGCGCGAGGCACCGGGCCACGAGGAACTGCGCTGGCTTTCCACGCTGGTCAATCGGATGGCGGCCTTGCGGATCGCGTACGCGGGCTCGCCGGGCCAGCCGCTGCTGACGAACGTGCTGGCCGGCGAGTACGGCGCGGCGTTGGCCCTGATGCAGGCGCTCACGCCGGCGGAGGCGTTCGCGCTCAACGGGCCGCTCATCAGCGGTACCGCAGCCGAGACCGACCTGCCAACGATGGTCTCGTACCTCCTCTTCTACGCGGACGAGGCGCTAAAGGTCCGCGACGACGACCCCGCCATTCACGCCGTGCGGGCCCTGGGACAGGTACTCGCTTCGCCGGAGGAACTGAGCCGGGCACGGTCGTCGATCGGGCGGGCGCTTCGGCTGGCGCCCGACGACCCCTTCCTGCAACAGGCGGAGGCGTACCTGGACTCGATCGGGGTCGCGCCAGGGCTTCCCCCGGACGCACCGGACCCAGACGCGCTACTCGACGCGCCCGACCCCTCGTTCTTCGAGCAGTACACGCTCGGTGCGGGAGACCGGGGGCGGGCCGTCCGGGCGCTTCACCAGCGGCTCGCGCGGGTACCCTCCCTCGGGTTCCGGTATCCGGGGCGCTACTACGACGTCTACGACGAAGCGACGCGAGAGGCAGTTCTGAAGCTGCAGGTGGAGGCGGAGCTGCCCCCGACGGGGGTCGTCGACGGGCCGACCTGGGAGGCGTTGGAGCAGTTGGTGGAAGCGAGTCAGCAACCGAAGGATGCCGCTCCCTCGAGCCCCCCGCCGTCCGTAAAGCATCCTGCGCACGGCCCCGCAGGCGAGCCGGTCGTCTACCTCACGTTCGACGATGGTCCCCACCCGACCTGGACGCCACAGGTGCTCGATGTGCTCGCGCGGCACGGCGCGACCGCGACGTTCTTCGTGCTGGGGCAGAACGTGCTGGCCTACCCGGAACTGACGGCGCGCCTGGTGGAGGATGGGCACGACGCCGAGAACCACACGTTCGACCACGCCTCGCTCGACAAGGTGGACCGCGAGAGGTTCATCGCCGGGGTGCGGGATACCGACCGGGCGATCCACGAGGCGGCAGGCGACAAGGCCGACCCGATAGCCTGTCTGCGGCCACCCTACGGCGCGTACGACGCGCAGACGGGCACACTCGCAGCGGAGCTGGGGAAGACGCTTACGCTCTGGACCGTCGACCCGCAGGACTGGCGGAGGCCGGGCGCGGACCAGATCGCCCAGCACTTGCTCGCGCACGCTCGGCCCGGGGCGATCCTGCTGATGCACGACGGGGGAGGGGAGCGCTCGCAGACCGTTGCGGCGCTCGACCGGGTGCTTGGTGAACTCTCGGCGCGCGGGTTCACGTTCGCGTTGCTGTGCCAGTAGGGGCCCTTCGCTGGCGGCCCAGAACAGGGCTGCTACCATGACCAGAGCCCGCACGGAGCACCACTTGTGAGCGACGACTTTGGTATCGACCTGGACGAGGTGCGCCGCGTCATCGAGGACTCGGAGGTGCTGATCATCCGACTCGAGACGGTGGGCAGCCGAGTACTCGTCGACTTCCGCAGCACCGCCACGGAACCTCCCTACATCTCGCGCGTGCCGCGGGTGAACTCGGTGGAAGAACGCGTGCGGGCGGTCAAGGAGCTACGGCCGGCGTTTCCCTATCCCGAGAAGCTGATGTCGTTCGCGTGGCCACGGCGGGTCAGCGTCATCGGTGAGTCCGGACTGTGGGATGTGGTGCGGGGGCGGATGGAAGCAATCGGGGGCGAGACCGCGGGGGAGGAAGCGGTGCGGGTTCACCGCGAGCTGCTCGACGAGGAGCGGCGCGAGGTGCTGGCTGCGGTGCGCGGGGGTGAAGGCATGCGCACCATCTGGCAGCGCGAATGAGCGACACGCGTCCCATCGACCTGCGCAGCGACACGGTGACGCAACCGGATGCCGCGATGCGTCGCGCCATGGCCGAGGCGGAGGTGGGCGACGACGTCTTCGGGGACGACCCGAGCGTGAACCGGCTCGAGGCGATGGCGGCCGAGCGCGTGGGCAAGGAAGCGGCCGTCTACGTGCCGAGCGGCACGATGGCGAACCTGGTGGCGGTCCTGAGCCACACACGTCCCACGGACGAGGTGCTCCTCGGCAGCCAGTCGCACATCTTCAACGCCGAAGTCGCGGGGTCGGCGCGTATCGGGGGTGTGCAGTTGCGCCCCCTGGCGAACGACGCCGGGGGCGGGCTCGACGAGGGTGACGTGGAGGCGGCCATCCGGGAACCGAACCTCCACACGCCACGAACGGCCCTGCTCTGCCTGGAGAACACGCACAACAGCTGCGGGGGTCAGGTCCTCCCGACGGCGAAGACGGAGGCGCTGGCCGCCATTGCGCACGAAGCGGGGGCGGCCGTGCATCTGGACGGGGCACGCATCTTCAACGCCGAAGTCGCGAGCGAGACGCCGGCGGCGGATCTTGCCGCGGCCGCCGACTCGGTCTCGTTTTGCCTCTCGAAGGGGCTGGCGTGCCCGGTGGGTTCCCTGCTCTGCGGTCCGAGCGAGCTGATCGATCGGGCGCGGCGGGAGCGGAAGATGCTTGGCGGGGGGATGCGGCAGGCGGGCGTGCTGGCGGCAGCGGGAATCCACGCGCTCGAGCACAACATCGAGCGTCTGGCGGAGGATCACGCCAACGCCCGCACGCTGGCGGAAGGGCTGGGGAGGCTGGGGCCGTTCGCCGTCGAGGCGCCGGCCACGAACATTGTCATCCTGCGTGTCCTCGAGTGGACGCGGGAGGGATGGCTGGCGGCGTTCGCGGACCAGGGGGTGCGAGCGGTGCCGTTCGGCGCCGGACGCATCCGCATGGTCACGCACAACGACGTCGACGCGGCCGCCATCGACGAGGCGCTGCGACGCATCGAGCGGGCGGTGGCGGCGGCGTGAGGCGCTGGCTGGCGTTGGGCGCGGTGGCGCTGACGGGGGTGGCGCTGGCGGCGTGCGGAAGCGAACCGATCGAGTCGCACGCACCGGTGTTCACGGAGCCGCCGTGGACGGGACCCGAACGGCTCCACTACAACCTCACGCAGCGAGACAACCTCGAAGGGACGTGCGTGCTGGAGACGATGCCGGAGGTTTCGCCGGGGGTCACGGAGGTGCGGCGGCTCTGCCGGGATGCTGAGGAGGGCCGCTACGAGGACAACGGTTCCGCGCTCGTGGACTCAGCCACGCTTCGGCCGTTCTCGTCGCTGCGGATCGTGCTCGACCTGGAGGAGGGGAACGCTCGCCACTTCGCCACTACCTACCTGCCGGAGGAACGGACCGTCCGGTTCGACTCGAAGCAGTACGAGGCAGGCGGGGAGGCGCCGAGTGAGACGCTGTCGGCGGAACGGGAGCTCCCGGACCCGATCGAGGGGGTGCCGGATCCGGCGTGGTACGACGACGAGGAGCTGCTCTGGCTGGTGCGGGGAATCCCTCTCCGGGAAGGTTTCGAGGGGTCCTTCACGAACGTCAACGCCTCAACGGGCAGGGTCTTTTCGGCGGATGTCACGGTGCTGGAACAGGAAGAGGTTGAAGTTCCGGCGGGCGCGTTCCAGACGTGGAAGGTCAGGATCGAAACGAGCACCGTGACGCAGTTGATCTGGCTCGAAGTAGACGCTCCCCACCGTGTCGTGAGGGCGAGAATCGAACGCCTGACGTACGAACTGACGGTCATCGAAGAGTAGCAGCGGGGAGTCGAAATCCTCTGCGGGCATGACTCACTGCCGGGGTTCCCGGAAGGCTCTTCGTGACCCCCCGGAGTGCGCCGGGAGCTTCTCGCCACAACTTAAGAATTTATGTCGCTCGATTCTCTTGACACCCCCCACCAGCATCCTAGTATTCCCGAGCCACCCGAGACGCGAGCCCCCAGAACGCGAGTATCGATGCCCGTTGTAGTTGCTGTAAGCCGTGATCCCCGTATGCGAGAGGCACTCGATACGTATCTCCGCGAACGCGGCTACGAAGTAGCGACCTATCCGAACTACGACGTCCTCATCGCACAGCTCGACCCGCTCGCGCCGGCTGCGATGGTCGTGGATGTCCAGGGGGTGCCGCGAGGTGAGCCGGGCTCACGCTTCACGCAGTTCAGCCAGTGGCTGGCGCGCACGTACCAGCACCAGACACCGCCTTCGTTGGTGTACATGCTCCGGAAAGGGTCGCGCCGGCCGCACTTCCACGTTCCCGGGCCCGTGATCAAGAAGCCCTTCCCTCTGGAGAAGCTGGGCGAGACGCTCCGGAGCATGCTCGGAGACCCAACGCGCACAGCGCGAGCCCCCTTCGAGGTCGAAACGGACACCAACACCCTCAAGGGGACCGAAGGGTCCGAGCATCTGACGAACATCGAAGCGAACCTGCTGGCCTACCTGATGGCGCACGAGGGCGAGATCCTGCATCCGCGCACGCTGCTGGCCGAGGTCTGGCAGTACCACGACGACGCCGGAGCGAACACGCTCGTGCGCGCCCATGTGAGCAACCTGCGCCGCAAGATGCGGGCGGTTCTCGGCAGCGACGAGCAGCTTGAGACAATCCGTGGCAAGGGCTACCGATTCGTCGCCTGACCCGCCTCCCTGACCCCGATTTCCCGTGACCCTTCCCTTCCTCGCTGCCGCGTGGCTCCTGGGCTTCGCCGTTGTTGGCGTGTGGGATGCGCCCGTATGGGTTGCAGGGGCGTGGTTCGCCGTCGCCGTACCGGGGGCGTGGGCTCTGCGGGGACGCGGAGCGGCCGCACTGCTGGGAGCAGCCGCCGCGCTTGCCCTCCTCGGGGCCTGGCGCTTCGAGGGCTGGGCGAATGAACCGCTGCCGGACCTCGCACGCTCGGTCGGCGCGGAGGTGACGCTCGAGGGGCGCATCGACTCCGAACCAGACCCGGGGCTGACGACGCATCGCTACCACGTCCGGGCAGAACGAGTGGAGCAGGGCGGGGTGTGGCGCAACACAGAGGGTCGCGCACTGATCACGGTGCGTCAGACCGACGAACTGGGGTACGGGACACCCGTGCGACTTTCGGGGAGGCTGGAAGCGCCGCCCGAACTCGAGGCATTCGACTACCGCGCCTTCCTCGCCCGCCGGGACATCGTCGGGACGATGAGCTTCCCGCAGGTGGAGCGGTCAGGGGAGGGGCCGCGCGGGAGCCCGAGCGCGCTGGCGGCGGAGATGCGGTTGCGGCTGGAACGCTCGATGCAGGCGGCCCTGCCCGAGCCGGCCGCAGCGCTCGGATCGGGCATCGTGATGGGGCGCGACGGGACGATGCCGCGGGAGCTGACGAAGGCGTTCCGGGAGACGGGGCTGGCGCACTTCGTCGCGGTCTCGGGCTCGAACATCGCGCTGGTCACCGCGCTCGCGTTCCTGCTGTTCGTGCCGCTGGTGGGGCGCAACTGGGCCACACTGCCGGCGACCGCTTCTCTCGTGCTGTACGTGTTCCTCGCGGGGGCGGAGGAGACAGTCGTGCGGGCGGGAATCATGGCGCTCATCGTGCTCATCGGGTTCTGGCTGGGGCGGCCACGAAGCGGACTGGCGGCGCTGGCGGCGGCGGCCATCGTGATGACGGCAGCACAGCCCCGGCTGGCGCTGGAGGCCGGGTTCCAGTTGAGCGTGGCCTCGACCGCCGGGCTCATCGTGTTCGGTCCCTGGATCCGGTACGGGCTGGCGTGGGTGGCGGCGAGGGTAGGGACTGCGGGCGCCGTTCCCAACGTGCTGCTCGAGGTGGCGTCGCTGTCGCTGGCCGCCTGGGTGGCCGCGCTCCCGATCATCTGGGTAACGTTCGGACAGGTGTCGCTGATCGGGCCCCTGGTGAACATCCCGACCGTGCCCGTGTTCGCGATCGCGTTCTGGCTGAGCGGCGCGGCGGCGATCGCGGGAGCGGTGTGGGAGCCGGCGGGGTGGGCAGTGGGGCTCGTCGCGTACTACCCGCTGGCGTTCATCATCTGGATGGCGGAGGCGGGGGCAAGTGTGCCGCGAGCGGCCGTGGCGGTGCCCCGCTTCGGGGCGGAGGCGGCCCTGCTCGCGATGGTGGCGCTTGGCGCGCTCGCGTGGCCCGCCTATCGCTACCTCGCGCCGCGGCTCGCGGACCAGGAGCCGCGAAGGGATGTCGTGCGGACCGTGCGGGCGGCCGCGCTGGCGAGCGGCGCGGGCGCGCTGGTGGCGGCGATCGTCGCAGTCAGCGTCTGGCCTGCGGGTGGGCCGGGGGCGCTGCAGGTCACGGTGCTGGACGTGGGGCAGGGGGACGCCATCCTCGTGACGACTCCGAACGGGGAACGGGTGGTGGTGGACGGCGGCCCGAGCGGCATCGTGCTGGCGCGCGAGCTCAGCGAGGTGCTGCCGCACTGGCAGCAGGGGATCGCAGCGGTTGTGCTCACCCACGCGGACGCGGACCACGTCGGCGGGCTGCCGGCCTTGCTCCAGCGCTTCGACGTGGGGCGGGTTTACGACAACGGGGAACCTCGCGACACGGCGATCTTCGCGAGCTACGAGGCGGCAGCGGGAACGCGCCAGATGTTGCGCCGTGGGGACGTGTTCGAGATGGATGGGGTGCGCTTCGAGACGCTCTGGCCACCATCCGGGGCGCTCGAGGGCCCACGGAACGCGTGGTCGGTGGTGCTACGGGTGACCTACGGCGAGGCCACCATCCTCCTGACCGGGGACATCGAGGAGGAGGCGCAGCGCGCCCTCCTCTCCTCCGGAAACATCGGAGCGCACGTCCTCAAGGTTCCTCACCACGGCGCCAGCACGAACGCAGACGGTTTCTTCGACGCCACGGGGGCGTGGGTCACCGTCATTTCTGCGGGCGAAGGGAACCGCTTCGGGCACCCGACGGACGAGACGCTCGTGGACCTGGAGGGACGCGCGGTGCTGCGCACCGACGTACACGGCCGCGTGACGATCGTGAGCGACGGAGACAGCATCACGGTGCGGGCGGAGCGGTGGGTCCCAAGCTTTGCGCCTGCCGAGGGGGAAGGGTAGCGTAGCTACCCCCATGCCAGCACGAGCCGACGGCCGCCAGGCCCACGAACTGCGCCCGATCACGATCGAGACGGGCTACCAGGAGTTCGCCGAGGGGAGCTGCCTCATCGGCTTCGGGAAGACGCGCGTGCTGTGCGCGGCGAGCGTCGCCGAGCGACAGCCAGGATGGCTGCGAAACACGCAAAGCGGCTGGGTGACAGCCGAGTACTCGATGCTGCCGCGCTCGACCTCGACGCGGACGCAGCGCGAGGTCGAACGGGGCCGTCCGGGAGGGCGGACGCAGGAGATCCAGCGGCTGATCGGGCGCTCCCTGCGCGCTGCTGTCGACCTCGACCTGCTGGGGCCTCGCACCATCACCGTGGACTGCGACGTGCTCCAGGCGGACGGCGGCACGCGGACGGCGTCGGTCACGGGGGGCTTCATCGCGCTGCGGCTGGCGGCGGAGAAGCTGGCCCTGGCCAACCTCATCCCGCCGGAGACGATCACGACCCAGGTGGCGGCGGTGTCGGCGGGGATCGTGGCGGGGACGCCGGTGCTCGACCTCTGCTACGAGGAAGACGCGGCGGCGGAGGTCGACTTCAACGTGGTGATGACTGGCGAGGACGCGTTCGTCGAGGTGCAGGGGACGGCGGAAGGGAAGCCGTTCGACGGGGCGTCGCTGGACGCGCTCGTGGAACTGGCCCGGGGGGGCATCGCGGAGCTGTTCGAGCGGCAGCGCGAGGCGCTGCGGGCAGCTCAGACGTAGGGCCCGAGGTGCGTCCCGCCGACGATGTGAAGATGGCCGTGCTCCTGGCTCTGCATGGCCTCGAAACCGAAGTTGGAGAGCAGGCGGAAGCCGTCGGGGCAGGCTTCGGCGCCGATCTTGGCGGCAATGCGGCCCACGGACTCAATACCGTCGTCCCAGAGCTCGGCCTGCGTGCGGTGCTCCTTCGTCATGGCGAGGAGCATGACGGGAACCCAGCGGAGCACGTTCTGGATGACGATGACCTCGTCGTCCTCGTAGATGACGTTCGCGGGCTCGGTTCCGGCGACAATGTTGCAGAAGACGCAGTACGGGGCACGCTTCATGGCGGGAATCCGATTCTACAGGGCAGGGGCCTGACCACGATGGCAGCGCGCGCGGAGGTTGGACGATGCCGAGGCTGATGCCCATCAGGGGACTGCGATACACGGCCAAAGCGGGCTCGCTCGACCAGTTGCTGGCCCCACCGTTCGACATCATCGGCGAGCGGGAGCGGGAACGGCTCGCGGAGCTGTCGCTGCACAACGCCGTGCGACTGGAGGCAGCCGGGAACGAGTACGCCACGATAGCGGCGGAGCTCGAAGGGTGGGTCGCGGAGGGGATCGTCGAGCGGGACGCCGAGCCGATGCTGTACGTCTACGAGCAGGAGTTCGTGGAAACGGGCGCGACCCGGCAGCGGCGGGCGCTTCTCTGCGGGGTGGAGTCGCAGCCTTGGGAGGCGGGGGCGGTGCTGCCCCACGAGTTCACGATGTCGGCGCCGAAAGAGGACCGCCTGCGGCTGCTGCAGGCCACGAGCACGCAGTTCAGCCCTATCTTCATGCTGGCCCGGGACCGCTCGGGGCAGCTGGCGGAACTGCTCGCGAGCACGGCGGCAGGCGGCGAGCCGGACAGCTCAGGGGAGACCGCCGACGGCGTGACGCACCGGCTCTGGATTCTGCCGGCTGACCGGGAACGGCTGCGGCAACTCGCGCCGCTGCTCTCCGAGGCCTTCTACATCGCCGACGGGCACCATCGCTACGAGACCTCATTCGCGTACCGCACCTGGCTCGCGGAACGCGAAGGGACGCTCGCGAGCGACCACCCGGCGCGGTTTGCAATGGCCGGCGTGGTACCGGTCGAGGACGAAGGGTTGGTCGTGCGGCCGCTGCATCGCTACGTTCCCAGGGAGGCGCCCCCGGACTGGCGCGAGCGGCTGGCGCCGCTGTTTGAGATCGAAGAGGCCGGCGCGAGCATCGAACCCGCCGCGCTGGAGGCCATCCGGGCCGACTCGGCGGACGCGATCGTGGCGGTGAACCTGGCGCCGGAGAGCGTCCACCTGCTGCGCCCGAAGAGCGCGGACGCCATCGCGAGCCTCGCACCGGCGGGCGCAACCGCACGCTGGGTGTCGGCTGCGCCGATCCTGCTGCGGCTCGGGGTGCTCGACCCGCTCTGGACCATCACCGACGACGAACTTCGCGAGGGGGTAGTGACGTTCACGCACGAGGTGGGTGAGGTGGTCGAGGCGCTGGAGGGCGGGGGAACCGGGTTCCTGCTCCAGCACGTGCCCGCGAGCGAGGTCATCGGGCTCGCCGATGGGGGCGAGCGTTTGCCGCAGAAGTCGACGTTCTACTACCCGAAGCTGGGGACGGGGCTCGTCTTCGGGCCGCTGACTCCCTAGGCCTTCCCCACCCGCTTGGCCATGAGGATGTCGGGCTTGCCGGGGCCGCTGGCGTCCGGGATCACGCCGACGACGGCGAAGCCGCAGGCACGGTAGAACTCGTACGGGTGCCGGCCCGGGTTCTCGATGTTCGCGAGGTGTTCCAGGGGATCCGGGTAGAGGTCGGTGTCGCTCAGCGACGTGCGGCCGTCCTCATCGTCGGCGCCGAGGTAAAGGGTGATCGCTCCACGCGCGACCACTTGCCGTTCGAGGTCGGCGACGAGGGCGCGGCCGATGCCCTCGCCCTGCCGGGCGGGGTCGACGGCGAGGGGATGGAGCTCCCAGGCGTGGCCGTCGTACTCCCGGATCCCCCCGATCCACCCAACCACGACCTCGCCGTCGCGGGCGACGCGACTGATACGGTCCTCGGCGAACGACTCGCGCACCTCGACCTCCGCGCTGGCGAGGTCGGGCCAGGCGGGCGAGTGGCCACGGAACGCCTCGACGACGATTTGCGCGACCTGGGCGATGGCGGCCTCGTCGGCGGGACCGAGGTCGGTGATCTCCACGGCGTCGGCGCCGCTAGAGGCGGACCAGGCGGGCGCTGGCGATACCTTCGACGGCGGCGATCATGTCGAGGGCGGCGGCGTCCGGCTCGTCGTCGACCATGAGGACCATGAGAGCGCGTCCGCGGGGGCTGCTGCGCCCGACGCGCATGGCGCTGATGTTGATGTCGCGGCCCCCGAGGAGCGTCCCGAGGCTGCCGATCATGCCGGGCCGGTCTTCGTTCTCGCAGACGAGCAGGAAGCCGTTGGGGTCCGGGACGATGTCGATATCGAGGTCGTTGATACGGACGATGGTGGGGCGCGAGTGGCTGGCGGTCCCGCTAACGGTGACCTGCGCTTCGCTGCTGCCCACTCGCAGCTCGATCAGGTTGTGGAACTCCTCGTGGGAGGCGCGGAGGCGTTCGTCGATGGTCCAGCCACGCGCCTCGGCGATGCTCGTGGCGTTCACAAGATTCACGTTCTGCTCGCTGATGGGGCGGAGCAGGCCGCGAATGGCGAACGCCTTGAGGGGCGTGACGTCGTGCTCGGCGATCTCGCCGAAGAAGGAGAGGTCGATGGTGGTGAGCTGGCCGCTGAGGAGCTGGGTCGCGACCGTGCCCAGCAGCTCGGCGACGGCGATATAGGGCCCTACGACCTCAAGGGTCTCGGGCGGCACGAGGGGGGCGTTGACAGGGTAGCGGGGCGGGCGCCCGGCGAGCACGTCGAGCACCTGCTCGGCGATGTCGACAGCGATGCGCTCCTGCGCCTCGACGGTCGAGCCGGCGAGGTGCGGGGTGACGATGATGCGCTCCTCCTCGAAGAGCGGGTGCTCTCCGGGGGGCTCCGAGGTGAAGACGTCGAGGGCAGCGCCGGCGACCTTCCCGGAGCGCACGGCCTCGAGCAGGTCGTTCTCGTCAATGATGCCGCCGCGGGCCGCGTTCACGAGACGAACACCGTCCTTCATGGCGGCGAACTGCTCCCGCGCGATCATGCCACGGGTGGAGGCGGTGAGCGGGGTGTGCACGCTGATGAAGTCGCTCTCGGCGTAGAGGCGGTCGAGCTCGACAGGCCGGGCGCCGAGGGCGCGCACGCGCTCGACGGGGACGAAGGGGTCGTGGGCGACCACGTTCATCTCGAAGGCGAGGGCGCGGCGGGCCATCTCCGAGCCGATGGGACCGAAGCCGACGAGTCCGAGCGTGTGGCCGCGAAGCTCTGCCCCCATGAAGTCGCGCCGGCGCCACTCGCCGCCCCGGAGGGAGCGGTCGGCCCGGGGGATGTGGCGGGCGAGGGCGGTCAGCAGGGCGAAGGCGTGCTCGGCGGCGGCGATGGTGTTGCCACGCGGGGCGTTCACGACGACGATGCCGCGCTCGGTGGCAGCCTCGAGGTCGACGTTGTCCACGCCGGTGCCGGCGCGCGCCACGATCTGGAGGCGGCCGGCGTTGGAGAGGGCATCGGCCGTGACCTTGGCCTCGCTGCGCACGACCAGGGCCTCGTAGCCGGCGAGCGCCTCGCGAAGCTCGCCCGGGGACAGGCCCGTGCGGACATCAACCTCGGCCTCCTGCTCGAGCAGGGCGATGCCTTCATCCGCGATGGGGTCGGCGACAAGAATTCGGGGGCGGGGGCCGGGTTCGGTCACAGGGCGGGCTCTCCTACGCCGTGGCCCCGGCGGGGGTCTCGGCGAGGAGACGTTCGAGCACGTCGAGAGCGTCGGCGATGTCTTCCTGCGCGAAGTAGCCCATGTGGCCCACGCGGAAGATCTTGCCGCGGAGGCTCTGCTGGCCACCGCCCAGTACGACGCCGAACTCCTCGCGGGCGCGCTTCGCGATGGCGGGGCCATCGACGTCGTCGGGCCAGCGCACAGCGGTGACGGTGTCGGAGGCGAAGCGCTCGTCGTGGGCGAACAGCTCGAGGCCCATCGCGCGGACGCGGTCGCGGGTGTACTGGGCGACGGCGTGGTGGCGGCTGTAGATGCCCTCCAGGCCTTCGGCGCGGAGGGACTCGAAGGCCTTGTCGAGCCCGTAGAAGATCGACAGCGCCGGGGTCCACGGGGTCTGGGCGTTCTCCAGCGAGGCGCGAGAGCGGCTCAGGTCGAAGTAGAAGCGCGGCATCGTGGCGGTCTCGCAAGCTTCCCAGGCGCGCTCGCTGAGCCAGAGGAAGGCGAGTCCGGGCGGGACCATCCAGCCCTTCTGGGAGCCGCTCACGAGAACGTCGACGCCCCATCGCTCGGCCGGGCAGGGGATGGAGGAGACGCTGCTGACGCCATCGACGATGAGCAGCGGCCCACGCTCGCGGACAACGGCGCCGATGGCTTCGAGCGGGTTCGTGATACCGGTCGAGGTCTCGTTATGGGTGACGAGCACCGCCTTGATCGACGGGTCCGCGTCGAGGCGGCGGGCGACCTCGTCGGGATCGGCAGCGCCCCCCCACCCAATTTCGTAGCGCACGACCTCGGCCCCGTAGGTCTCGGCGATGGAGGCGAGGCGGTTGCCGAAGACGCCAATGGACACGGCGAGGACGCGGTCGCCGGGGCTAAGCGTGTTGACGACCGCGGCTTCGAGGCCGCCGGTTCCGGAAGCGGTGATGGTGAGCACATCCGTAGAGACGCCGAAGACCCAGTTCAGTCCCTCGGTGACGCGCTTGATGATGTCCGCGAACTCCGGTCCTCGGTGATTCATCATGGGCCCGCCAACGGCTTCGAGGACGTCGTCGGGGCAAGGGGTCGGTCCAGGGATGCGGAGGTTCACGGCTCTTCCCACTGAGGTTGCTTTCCGAAGATTCTGGCGCAGCGCGCGCCTACGAACACGATCGGTTGCCGGTCCGCGTTAAGATCACGACATGTCGTCGACCTTTCGCGCTATTCCGAGCGTCGATGCCGTGCTGGGCGAGCTGCGCGGCGACGGCTCGTGGCCCCACACGCTCGCCGTCGAGGCGGCGCGCACGGCGATCGAGCGGGCGCGGGACGCGGTGAAGGAGGGGGCGGAGGCCCCCGAACTCGCGACCATCTCGGCGGAGGCGCAAGCGATCCTGGAGGAGCTGGCGAGACCCTCGCTGCGACGGGTCGTGAACGCGACGGGCGTGATCCTGCAGACGAATCTCGGACGAGCACCGCTGAGCGAACGGGCGATGGCGGCGATGGCCGAAGCCGCCCGGGACTACACGAACCTCGAATTCGACGTGGAGGAGGGGAGCCGGGGCAGCCGGCACGAGCACGTGCGCGACCTGCTGCGGCGGACGACGGGCGCGGACGACGGGCTGGCGGTAAACAACAACGCGGCCGCGCTGCTGATGGCGCTGCACGTGTTTGCCCGGGGGCGGCAGGTGATCGTGTCGCGTGGCGAGGCGGTGGAGATCGGGGGACGGTTCCGCATCCCCGATGTCCTGCGCGAGAGCGGGGCGGAGCTGGTGGAGGTGGGGACGACGAACCGGACCTACGTTGAGGACTACGCGAATGCCATCAACGAGGAGACGGCGGCAATCCTGCGGGTGCACCGCTCGAACTTCCAGGTCACGGGGTTCACGGCGCGGCCCGAGCTCGGGGACCTGGCGGCGCTGGCGCGGGAGCACGGCGTGCTGCTGCTGGACGACCTCGGGAGCGGGTGCCTGGTTGAGACGGCCGACTACGGCGTCGAGCACGAGCCAACGGTGCGGGAAAGCCTCGACGGCGGCGCGAACCTGACGCTCTTCAGCGGGGACAAGCTGCTGGGCGGGCCGCAATGCGGGCTGATCACCGGCAGCGGGGAGCTGGTGTCGACGCTGCGGCGTCATCCGCTGGCCCGAGCCCTGCGAGTCGACAAGCTCACGATCGCAGCGCTTAACGCGACGCTGATGGCGTACGTGGGAGGAACCGAGCGCGAGGAGATCCCGGTCTGGCGGATGCTGGCGCTCGAGCGGGAGCAGCTGGAGCCGCGCGCGCGAGCGTGGGCGGAGGCCGGGGGTGGACGCGTCGTGGAGTCCCGCTCGATGATCGGGGGCGGGGCGGCGCCGGGGGCGGGGCGGACGACCTGGTGTGCGGCGCTGCAGGGGGAGCAGGGAGGGGAGGGGCTGGCACGGTCGTTGCGGGAGGCGGACCCGGCGATCGTGGCGCGCGTGGAGGCGGGAGAGACGCTGCTCGACCCGCGTACCGTCGCCGAGGGCGACGACGAACACGTTGCGGCCACGATCGAGGGGCTGCTCCGAGCGAAGTCATCAGGCGGCACACACCCGTAACGCGGGGCCGTTGACCCCCTCAGAAGGCGGGGTATAGAGTGCGCCGCATCCATATGTTCGATTTTTCACAACCGCGGGCCGCCTGAGCGGCGCGGGGGCGCGAGCAGGAGGGCCGGCCCGCCGAATGACCTCTGACATCCCCGAGGTTGTCATCAACCGGTTGCCGCTCTACGCGAGGGCGCTGACGACGCTTGCGGCGGCAGGGGAGACGGTGGTCAGTTCGCAGACGCTCGGCGAGCAGCTCGACGTGACGCCGGCGCAGATTCGCAAGGACCTGAGCTACTTTGGGCGCTTCGGCAAGCAGGGCCGCGGTTACAACGTGGGCGACCTGCTGGACCGGCTGCGCACGATCCTCGGGCTGGACCGATCGTGGAGCGTGTGCGTGGTGGGGATCGGGCGGCTGGGCCAGGCGATCCTGGAGTACGACGGGTTCGCGCAGCAGGGGTTCGATACGGTGGCCGCCTTCGACGCCGCACCCGACGTGGCGGGGCGCACGATCCAGGGGGTCGAGGTGCGCTCGATGGACGACCTGGAGGACTACCTCAGCAGGGAGCAGGTCGACATTGCGGTAGTGGCGGTACCGGCAGAGGCGGCGCAGGCAGTCGTCGACCGGCTGGTCGAAAGCGGGGTGCACGCCATCCTGAACTACGCGCCGATCTCGGCGCATGTTCCAGAGGGCGTCTCGATCCGGCAGATCGACCCGGTCGTGATGATGCAGGGGATGACCTACTACCTCAAGGAGCTCGCGCCGAACGCGAGCTAGGCCGCGACGGCCAGCCTCACACGTTGCAGGAACGGTTCGACCTCGGCGGGGGAGCGGAGGCGGATGAACTGCGTTCCCTCCCACTGCGGGTCGGTCATGGCGGCGGAGTAGGCGATCCGGCGGCGGCGGTGGCTCTTGAGGGTCCACCAGATGAGGGAGCGATCCCATGGAAGGAAGTGCTCCCAGAAACGCTCGCGGTTCGTGCCCCAGAGCAGCTCGCGCGTACGCCAGCGGCGGAACGAGCGCGCGAGCGTGCGGGGGAGGGTCACGCGCAGGGGGAAGTCGAGCCAGACGACAGTGTCGGCCGCGCCCCAGGTGATGGGGCGGATGATGCGGCCGTAATTCCCGTCGATAACCCAGCCGGGATTGGCGACAGCCTCATGCACACGCTCCAGGAAGACGTCGTCGGGCGTGGGGGTCCAGTTCGGCTGCCAGCTCAGCGAGTCGAGCTCGACGTGGCGCAGGCCGAGGCGTTCCGCCAGGGCGGCGGCGAGGGTGGTCTTGCCCGAGCAGCTGTCGCCGACCACGCTGATGTTCGGCCCGATGGCAACGGGCTCTGCGGAAGGGTTCTCAGACACGAAGAATCGAGGGTAGGTCAGCGATCGGGTTGGGGGAAGAGGCCCACGAGCTGCTCCTCCTCGGTGGGGAGACTGCGCTCGATGATCTCGAGGTGGTCGAGGGCAATCGCGGCGCCGACGGCGACGCATTCGAGGGGGCTATCGGCGACGTAGCAGGGGACGCCGGTTTCCTGCGTGAGGAGCTCGTCGAAGTGGCGGAGGAGGGCGCCGCCACCGGTGAGGACGATGCCGTGGTCGATCACGTCGGCGGAGAGCTCGGGGGGCGTGCGCTCGAGGACGCTGCGGACAGCCTGGATAATCTGCCCGAGGGAGTCCTGGATGGCCTGGGCGATCTCGTCGCTGTTGAGGGTGATGGTGCGCGGGAGGCCGCTGAGCTGGTCGCGTCCGCGAACCTGGGTCGAGATGCCTTCGTCCAGGGGGATGGCCGAGCCGATCGCGATCTTGATCTCTTCGGCGGTGCTCTCACCGATGACGAGGTTGTGGCGACGGCGGACGAAGGCCTGGATGGCCTCGTCGATGCGGTCGCCGGCAACGCGGACGGACTCGCTGACGACGATGCCGTAGAGGGAGATGACCGCCGCCTCAGTGCGCCCGCCCCCGATGTTGACGATCATGTTGCCGCGGGGTGTGCCCACGGGGACGCCCGCGCCGATGGCGGCGGCGAGGGGCTCGGGGACGAGGTGAGCGGGGCGGCGAGCGCCGGCCTGCTCGGCGGCGTCGCGCACGGCCCGCTGCTCGACGCTCGTGACGCCAGCGGGGACCGTCACCATGATCTCGGGGCGGATGAGGTTGAAGCGACCGGTCACGACGCCGATGAAGTAGCGCATCATCGCTTCGGTCGTGAGGTAGTCGGCGATGACGCCCTCGCGCATGGGACGGATGATGCTGAGGGCGCCGGGCGTGCGCCCCTGCATCATGCGGGCCTCGGCGCCGACGGCGACGATGGCGTCGTCCCGGTTATGTCGTGCAACGACTGAGGGTTCGTTCACGACGATGCCCTGACCCTGCACGAAGACGAGGATGTTGGCGGTGCCGAGGTCGATGCCGGCGCGCGTGTTCGAAAGGAACCCAAACGCCATACGGACTACACCCGCTCCAGCTCGGCGCCGAGGCCGCGCAGCTTCTCGTCGAGGCACTCGTACTTGCGGTCGAGGTGGTAGATGTCGTCGATGACGGTCGTGCCGCTGGCGGCGAGGCCAGCGAGGAGGACGGCGGCGCCGGCGCGCACGTCGAGGGCGCGGGCGCGGGCGCCGTGGAGGGGGGTGGGTCCGCTGACGATGGCGGAGGAGCCAGTACTCACAATCTCGGCGCCCATCTTGCGGAGCTCGTCGACGTAGAGCATGCGGTTATCGAAGACGCGCTCGTGGATGATGGAGACGCCGTCGGCCTGGGTGAGGAGGGCGCCCATAGGGGCGTGGAGGTCGGTGGGAAGGCCGGGGTAAGGCAAAGCCTGGAAGCCGACGGGGGTGAGCCGCCCCCCGGCGGCGACGCGCAGGGAGCCCTCGCGCGCCTCGACCGTGGCGCCGGCGGCGCGGAGCTTCGTGATGAGGGCGTCCATCACGGCTACGGGGGCGTCGACGAGCTCGACGTCGCCGTGGGTCATGGCGGCGGCGATGGCGAACGTGCCTGCCTCGATGCGGTCGGGGACGAGGGCGAAGGTCGTGCCGTGCAGGCGCTCGACGCCCTCGATCGTGATGACCTGGGTGCCGACGCCGGAGATGCGCGCGCCCATCGCGTTGAGCAGGGCGGCAAGAGCCTGGACCTCGGGCTCGGTGGCAGCGTTGATGATAGTCGTCTCGCCCCTCGCGAGCGTGGCGGCCAGCATGAGGTTCTGGGTCCCGGAGACGGAGGGGTAGTCGGCGAACACGCGGGTGCCAGCGAGGCCCTGCGGAGCACGAGCCTGGTAGTGCTCGCCGACGCGGTCGATGGCGGCGCCCATCGCCACGAAGCCGTCGAGATGGACGGCGATGGGGCGCTGGCCGATGACGTCGCCGCCCGGGGGCGGAAGGGCGGCGAAGCCGTGGCGGGCGAGCAGGGGACCCATGACCTGGAAGGAGGCGCGGTTCTCGGAGACAAGGTCGATGGGAGCCTCGAGCGTACCGACCTTCGAGGCGTTGATCTCGACGCGGTTGGGTTCGGGGCGTTCGACGGAGGCGCCGAGGTGCGCCAGCAGCCCGGCGAGGGAGTCGATGTCGGAGACGGCAGGGACGTTCTCGAGCACGACGGTCTCGTCGGTGAGGAGGGCGGCGCACATTGAGGCGAGGGCCGCGTTGGCGGAGCCGGAGATGCGCACGGAACCGTTGAGGACCGCGCCACCGCGCACCTGGTAGCGGGAGCCATGCCCGCGCCTGGAATCCATCTGGGTTTCAGTATGGGGAGAGGCCGAATCTGCCGCAATCGAACGGACGCGCGGCGGCGTGGGTATCCTCCTCAGACGGGAGGGGAGCCGTGACGAAGATTCGACCCTGCTTTGCCGCCTTGCATGTCGACGACCTGGACGCCGCGGCGCGGTTCTATCGCGAAGGCCTCGGCATCGACCTGCAGCCCAGCCATGACCCGCGCCACGAGGAGATTTCGTGGCACGACCCGTACTTCCACTTCGCCCTGTTCCCGAAGGAAGCGGCGCGTGAGCCCGACCTCGGCCTCTTCGTCGAGGACCTCGACGTCGCGCACGAGCGGCTGGTCGGGATGGGCGCGCAGGTCGACCGCGCGCCGTACGTGGCGCCGTGGGGACGGGAGGCACGCTACCTCGATCCGGACGGCAACCTGATCAGCATCACCGAGCAGAAGACGCACCACACGCGGGGTCAGTAAGGGACGCTGCCTAGCCTCCCGGCATGGGCGGGCCGGGGCGCCGGCGGCGGCGCTCGGCCACGCGCAGACGCAGCAGGGCGCGCTGCATGGCGGCCTGCGCGCGGGCGAGGTCGGCTTCGCTGACGCCTTCCTCGCGGGCGGCTGCGAGCCGCTCCTCGGCGCGGCGGCGGGCCTGCTCGGCGCGATCCACGTCGATGTCCTCGGCAGCCTCGGCCTGGTCGGCGAGGACGGTGACGTGGTTGCTGTGCACCTCGAGGAAGCCGCCGCCGATGGCGAAGGCGGATTCCTCATTGCCGCGACGGAAGATGAGCTCGCCGTAGTCGAGCGTCGTCATGAGCGGGGCATGGCGGGGCAGGATCGCGAGCTGGCCCTCGCTGCCGGGGGCGATGAGCACCTCGACGTCCTCTTCGGTGCGGACGACGCGCTCGGCGGTGACGATCTCGACGAAGAGCGGCACTAGCCTTCCTCGCTCAGGCGCTGGCCTTCTTCGACGGCTTCCTCGATGGAGCCCTTCATGTAGAAGGCCTGCTCGGGGAGCCCGTCGTGCTGGCCCTCGAGAATCTCCTTGAAGCCGCGCACGGTGTCGCGGATGGAGACGTAGCGGCCCTCGCGGCCCGTGAACGTCTCGCCCACGAAGAACGGCTGCGTGAGGAAGCGCTGGAGCTTGCGGGCGCGGGCGACGGTGAGCTTGTCCTCGTCGGAGAGCTCGTCGATGCCGAGGATGGCGATGATGTCCTGCAGGTCCTTGTAGCGCTGGAGGACGCCCTGCACGTCGCGGGCCACCTCGTAGTGCTCCTCGCCGACGATTCGCGGCTCGAGCGCGCGGGAGAAGGAGGTGAGGGGGTCCATGGCCGGGTAGAGCGCCTGCTCGGCTAGGGAGCGCTCGAGCGCGACGACGGCGTCGAGGTGGCCGAAGGTGGTGGCCACGCCGGGGTCGGTGTAGTCGTCGGCGGGCACGTAGATGGCCTGGAAGGACGTGATCGAGCCCTTCTTGGTGGAGGTGATGCGCTCCTCGAGGTCGCCCATCTCGGTGGAGAGGGTGGGCTGGTAGCCGACGGCGGAGGGCATGCGCCCGAGGAGGGCGGAGACTTCCATGCCGGCGAGGGTGTAGCGGTAGATGTTGTCCACGAAGAAGAGGACGTCGCGGGCCTGCTCGTCGCGGAAGTACTCGGCCATGGTGAGGCCGCTGAGGGCGACACGGAGACGGACGCCGGGGGGCTCGTTCATCTGGCCGAAGACCATGGACATGCGGGGGAGCACGCCCGATTCCTTCATCTCGTTCCAGAGGTCGTTGCCCTCGCGGGAGCGCTCGCCCACGCCCGCGAAGACGGAGAAGCCGCCGTGCTCGCGGGCGATGTTGGAGATGAGCTCCTGGATGATGACGGTCTTGCCGACGCCGGCGCCGCCGTAGAGGCCGACCTTGCCGCCGCGCACGAGGGGGGCGATGAGGTCGATGACCTTGATGCCCGTCTCGAGGATGGAGGGCTGGGTCTCCTGGTCCTCGAAGGAGGGGGGCTCGCGGTGGATGGGCCAGCGGGGCGCCTCGTCGGGGACGGGGAGGTCGTCGATGGGGTTGCCGAGCACGTTGAACATGCGCCCGAGCGCTTCCTCGCCGACGGGAACCGCGATCGGCTGGCCCGTATCCGTGACAGCCATGCCGCGGGTGAGGCCGTCGGTCGAGTCCATCGCCAGCGCGCGCACCCAGTTATTGCCGACGTGCTGCTGAACCTCAACGATGAGGCTCGTGCCGTCGCCGCGGTCGATGCGGAGGGCGTTGTAGATGGGGGGCAGCTGGTCGGGCGGGAACTCGACGTCGATCACGGTACCGATGATCTGGACGATGCGTCCCTCGGCGGTAGCGGCAGTGACCATGATGGGGCTCCTTCTGGGGTTGCTCAGGATTTGGAGCGGAAGCGCTCGAGACGCTCCGCCAGTTCGGGCCCCGCTCCGGGGCTGGTTCGACGTTCGAAGGCGAGGCCTTCGGCGTAGGAGTAGTTGAGGCCCTCGTTCAGCAGGCGCTTGTCGGCGCGCAGCGTGTGCCACGAGTTGCCTGCTATCTGCGCGGCCATGTCGGCCGTCGCCTCGTCGAGCTCGGCGTCGGGGACGACGCGGTTGGCAAGGCCGATGCGGACGGCTTCGTGGGCGTCGACACGGCGGGCGGTGTACATCATCTCCCTGGCGAGGAGGGGTCCGATGCGGCGGGGGAGGCGCTGGGTGAGGCCCCAGAGCGGCGTGAGCGCCCACTCGCCGTGGCTGTCGCAGAAGATGGCGGACTCGCCGGCGATGCAGAGGTCGGCGGCGAGCATGAGCTCGAGAGCCCCGGTGTAGCAGGCGCCGCGCACGGAGGCGATAACCGGCTGGGGCAACGCCTCGATCATGTCGATGGTCTCGGCCTGGTAGTAGGGCTCCGGCGCGGGCGTGCCGAGGGCCTTGAGGTCGTTGCCGGCGCTGAAGGCGCGGCCTTTGCCCCGCAAAACGACGCAGCCGACGGAGTCAGTCTCGGTCGCGATGGCGGCGACGTGCCCGCGCAGCTCGGTGAAGAGCGGAATGTTGAGCGCGTTGAGCGCCTCGGGGCGGTTGAGCGTGAGCGTGGCCACGCCGTCGTGGTCCTCGCGCAGGACGAGCTCGCTCATGCGGGCACCCCCACGATGTCGGCGAGGTCGATTTCGGTGAGCGACTCAAGGTCCCGGTCGGGGTCGGGGAGGGGCAGACCGCGCGTGTACTCGGTGCGGACGGCCCAGCAGGTCATGCCGGCGGCGTGCGCGGCCTGGATGCCGGCGGGTGCGTCCTCGATGGCGAGGCAATCCTGCGCCGCCACGCCGAGCAGTCCGGCGGCGCGCAGGTAGATGTCGGGGAGGGGCTTGCCGTGGGTGATGTCGTTGCCGGCGACGATGACGTCGAAGGCATCCACGATGCCGAGGCGCTCCAGGCAGACCTCGACGTTCGCACGGTGCGAAGAGGATGCGACCGCCAGGGGCAGGCCGATCTCCTTCAGGCCCCGGACGAGGTCGACGGCGCCCGGAAGGGCGGTCTCGACGGAGGCGTAGGCCTCCGCGACAAGCGCGGAGCAGCGATCCCGGTAGTAGGAGGCGGGGCGGGGCAGGCTCAGGTCGTGGGCGAACTCGTCCCAGCCGGACTTCGTGCCCATGTACTTCTTGTAGTCGTCGAGGGGGAAGGTGATGCCGTCCTCGGCAAGCACCGCCGTCGCCGCGCCGTAGTAGATCGGCTCGCCATCGACGAGGACGCCGTCCATGTCGAAGATGACCGCGGCGAAAGGGGACGGGCTACTCATTAACGACAGCCTCGGCGCCACCAACGATGTCGAGGAGCTGGGTTGTGATCTCCTCCTGGCGGGCCTTGTTGTAGGTGAGGGTTAGCTCGCGTTCGATCTCGTTGGCGTTGTCGGTCGCGTTCTTCATGGCGACCATGCGGGCCGACTGCTCGGACGCCGCCGACTCGAGGATGGCGGCGTGGACCTGCATCTCCACGTAGCGGGGCAGAAGCCGCTCGAAGACCTGGCCGGGATCGGGCTCGAAGATGTACTCCTGCCTGAAGGCCTCGGCCTCCGCCTCGTCCTCGGCGGTGGGGGGCTCGACGGGGAGGAGGCGGCGCACGACCGGCCGCTGATTCACCGTGCTGACGAACTCGGCAAAGCTGATGAAGACCTGGTCGACCTCGCCCGAGAGGTAGTCGTCCATGACGAGACGGGCGATGACGCTCGTGTCGGTGAGGGCGGGGTAGTCGCCGAGCTCGGTGAACTCGGCGGCGACGTTCTGGCGGGAGCGAACGAAGAAGTCCCGGCCCTTGCGGCCGACGGCGACGATCGCGGTAGGAACCTCGGCATCGCCGACGAAGCCGCCGGCGCTGCTGTTGAGGTTGGCGTTGAGGGCGCCGCAGAGGCCGCGGTCGGGCGTGACGTGGAGGATGCCGACGTTCTCAACGGGGCGCTGGGTGAGAAAGGGGTGCGACTCCTCGCTGTCGCCGTCCTCGCCGCCGCCGGGAGCGGTAGAGGCGAGGGAGGAGAGGACCAGCTGGATCTTCTCCGCGTAGGGCCGGCCCTCGGTGGCCCGCTCCTGGGCGCGGCGCATCTTGGACGCGGCCACGAGCTGGAGCGCATTCGTGATCTTGGCGGTATTCCGAACCGACCCGATGCGGCGGCGGAGCTGTTGGATGGTGGGCATGGCGCTCCCTAGTAGGGGACGGTCTCCTTGAACTCGGCGACGGCGTCGCGAATCTCCTGGTCGGTCTCGTCGCTGATGGTGCGCTCGGACTCGATCTTCGCCGCGAGGTCGGGCTTGTTGCTGGAGAGGTAGCCGGTGAAGGCCTCCTCGAAGCTGGCGATCTTCTCGGTGGGCACGTCGTCGAGCAGCCCGTTGGTGAGGGCGAAGATGACGGCGACCTCCTCGGGGAGGCTCAGCGGCGCGAACTGTGGCTGCTTGAGCACCTCGTTGGCGCGCAGGCCGCGCTCGAGCTGCCGCTGGGTGGCGGCGTCGAGGTCGCTGGTGCCGAACTGGGCGAAGGCCTGGAGCTCGCGGAACTGGGCATGGTCGAGCTTGAGCCGCCCGGCGACGGAGCGCATGGCGCGCGTCTGGGCGGAGCCGCCCACGCGGCTCACGGAGAGGCCGACGTTGAGGGCCGGGCGGATGCCGGCGTTGAAGAGGTCCGGCTCCAGGTAGATCTGGCCATCGGTGATGGAGATGACGTTGGTGGGGATGTACGCCGAGACGTCGTTGGCCTGCGTCTCGATGATGGGGAGGGCCGTCAGCGAGCCGCCCGCCTCCAGCTTGGCCGCGCGTTCGAGCAGGCGGCTGTGGAGGTAGAAGACATCGCCGGGGTACGCCTCGCGCCCGGGAGGCCGGCGGAGGAGCAGCGAGATCTGGCGGTAGGCCCAGGCGTGCTTGCTCAGGTCGTCGTAGATGATGAGGGCGTCACGCCCGCTCTCCATGATCTCCTCGCCCATGGCGCAGCCGGCGTAGGGGGCGAGGTACTGGAGGGCGGCCGACTCGGAAGCGCCGGCGGCGACGATGATGGTGTGCTCCATGGCGCCGTACTCTTCGAGCTGGCCGAGCACCTGGGCGACCTTGCCGGCCTTCTGGCCGATGGCGACGTAGATGCAGACGAGGTCGCCGCCCTTCTGGTTGATGATGGTGTCGAGGGCGATGGCGCTCTTGCCGGTGGAGCGGTCGCCGATGATGAGCTCGCGCTGGCCGCGGCCAATGGGGATCATCGAGTCGATGGCCTTGATGCCGGTCTGGACGGGCGTGTCGACGCTCTGGCGGAGGGTGACGCCGGGGGCGATGCGCTCGACCGGGCGCGTCTTCGTCGAACCGATGGGGCCCTTTCCATCGATGGGATTCCCGAGGGCATCGACGACGCGGCCGATGAGCTCGTCTCCCACGGGCACCTCGATGATGCGGCCGGTGGCGCGAACCTCGTCGCCCTCCTTGATGTCCTCGTAGTCGCCGAGGACGACGGCGCTTACGGACTCTTCCTCGAGGTTGAGGGCGAGGCCCATGGTGCCGTTGGGGAACTCGAGCAGCTCGGAGTAGCGAGCGTTCGTGAGGCCGTGGGCGCGGGCGACGCCGTCGCCGGCCTCGATGACAACGCCGACGTCGGTGGCGACGGACGGAGCCTCGAACTGCTCGATCTGCTCGCGGAGGATGGATGCAATCTCTTCGGCGCGAACGGCCATAGTGGTTCCCTCTTGTGTGGTGCGGCCCTAGGCGCCGCTCAGCTCCTGGCGCAGCCGCCGAAGACGGCTACGCACGCTGCCATCGATGAGATGGTCGTCGATGCGGAGGACGACGCCACCGATGATGTCGGAATCGACACTGGCGGTGGCGGTGATCTGCTTCCCCAGGGCTTCGCCCAGGCGCTGCTCCATGGCGGCGACCTGGTCGTCCTGCAAGGGGACGGCAGTGGTGATCTCGGCCTGCGCGAGGCCCTCGTGCTCGTCGGCGAGGCGGTTGAAGGCGTCCGCGACCTCGCGAGCCTCCGTTGTGCGCCCCTTGGCGATGAGCAGCCTGGCGAGATTCAGCGCGAGCGGGGCCACTTCGAGGGCGCGCTCGGCCGCTGCCTGGCGTTCGGCGACGGGCACGCGCGGGGCGGCGAACCAGCCGGCGGCGGCGGAGTCCGCCAGGACGGCGGCGACGTCGTCGAGGTCGGCGCGCCACTGGGCGATCGCATCGCCATCGCGGGCGATGGCGAAGGCCGCCTGCGCGTAACGCTTTGCCGCCTGCCTGTCGGCCATTTAGCTGCGCTCCCCGAGCTCGGACTCGGCCAGCGTCTCTTCGATGATGCGCTGGTGGGCATCCTCGTCGAGGGACTGGCGGATGACACGCTCCGCAGCGGTGACGGTGATCTCGGCAAACTCCGCGCGGAGGTCGGCGATGGCACGGTCACGTTCCAGCTGGATCTCCTGGACCGAGCGCTCGGCGGCTGCCTCGCGGTCGCGCTCCGCCTGCTGGCGGGCTTCGTCCTGGATACGGGCCGCCACCTGCTGGGCGTTGGCCACGATCTCCTGACCCTGTCCGCGGGCCTCGGCAAGCTGGGCCTCGATGCGCTCCTGCGCGTCGGAGGCTTCGGCGCGCGCCTGTTCGGCGGCGCCGAGGCCCTCGGCGATGCGCTCGCGACGCTGGTCGAGCATGCGCAGGACCGGCTTGTAGAGGGTGAAGCGCAGGATGAGGAGCAGAACGACGAAATTCGCGATCTGCGCGACCAACTGCGGCAGATTAATACCGAGAGCGGTGAAAGCCTCGCCCATCGCGAGCTCCCTTCTTCCCGATTGGCGTTTCCGCCGGGCTAGATGACGAACGCGATGATGATGGCGGTGAGCAGCGCGTAGATGCCGATGGCCTCGGCGAACGCGACGCCCAGAATCATGTTCGTCTGGATCGAAGCGCGGGCCTCGGGATTGCGGCCGAGGGCCTCCATCGCGCGTCCCACGAGCATGCCGATGCCGATGGCAGGGCCGAGGGCGCCGAGGCCCATGGCAATGCCGGCGCCGATGGCCTTGGCGCCGTCGGCATCAAGCGCGAGCAGGAAGAGAAGGTCGAGTACTCCCATGGTTGGTGGTTCCTCCCGTGTTTTTCCTCCCCGCCTCCGCGGGGAGCCATGTTCGAAGGGGCGAGGCTACTGCCCCGGGGTCCCCTGGGATTCCATGTCGTCGTGGCCGGCTTCGCCTTCGTGGTCGTCGTGCTCCTCGTCGTGGTGCTCGACCGCCATGACGGCGAACACGAGCGTGAGGAGCGCGAAGACCGCGGCCTGGATGAAGCCGACGAAGAGCTCCAGGCCATAAATGATGTCGACGATGAGGAAGGGCAGGAGGAAGGTGAGCATTAATATGAGCACCTCCCCGGCGAAGATGTTGCCAAAGAGCCTGAAGGCGAAGCTGACGATGCGAATGAACTCCGAAAGCAGCTCGAGGATGCCGACGAAGAAGGGGATGAAGCCGCTGAAGTTGAAGAACTTCCCGAGGTAGCTGAAGCCGAGGGTGCGCAGGCCCCAGAACTCGACCATGACGAACGAGATGAGGGCGAGCGCGATCGTGTTGTTAACGTCGCTATAGACGGAGCGGAAGAGCGGGATGATGAGGGCCAGTTTCTGGCCGGGGAAGTCGATGCCGCTGACGACGAGGTCGTCGCCAAGGGCAGCGCTGGGGACGGCATGCTTCTCCGTGGCGGGGAGGAGCTTGGGCGCGTCCGGGTCGGCGTCGAGGGCGGCGCGGGCCGCCGTGACCATCTCGGGGGTGATCTCGGCGGGACCGTGCCCGTCGCCCCCTTCAGCCTCGAAGTCGGTGAAGGTCTCGGCGAGGAAGACGATGTAGCGGTCCAGTGCTTCCTCGGCGGAGACAGGGTTCGCGGGATCCGCGCCCATCTCGAAGTGGGCGTCGTTGGCGTTGGGCAGCACGAGGCCGATGCCGACGTTGTCGACGAGCCAGCCGGAGGAATGCGCGATCTCCTCCTTGAAGGGCTCGTGATCCTCGTGGTGCTCCTCGATGTAGTGGAAAATCTCGACGCCGATGTCCTCCGTCTTGCCGATGGCGTTGAAGAAGGGGAGGAGGCCCATCCAGTTGGCGAGGAGGATGAATATGAAGAAGGTGGCGATGACGGGGAAGAAACGGCGGGCATTCGCCGAGCCGGCGATGTCCTCCAGCTGACCCATCAGGAATTCGATGATGGACTCGACGAAGTTCTGGGCGCCCGTGGGGATGAGCTTCATCGTGCGGGTGGCGAGGAAGCAGCCGACGAGGAGGATGAACATCGCCGCCCAGGCGGAGATCATCGTGTTGGAGATATTGAGGAAGCCGACCTTGGTGATGACCTCGGCGGGGACGATGATCTCGGGCTGGGGGCCGCGGGCGACGATGAGGCCGACGACGACCCACGCGAGGGCCGCGATGATGATGAGAGGGAGCCTGAATCTTCTCACTCGCTACCGCCGTTGGCGCCGTTGGCGCCACCGCCAAAGCGTTTCATGAAGGGGAGAAGCATGCGGATTCCGCCACCGATGGCCAGAGTCAATCCCAGGACAATCCCCAGGAGGATGAAGAGCGGCTCGAGTCCGGTGAGGTCGTCAAGCCAGAGTCCGAGCACGATTCCGACGACGATGCAGGTAGCGAAATACCAGCCTGCCCCCATGAGGTAAGCGGTTGGCGCTATCCATCCGCCACGCTCAGGCTTTGCCATGACCGCGCTCAAACCGCGGGGATCATAGGGTGATTGTGAAGAGATGCGCAAGCGGCGATCGGGGCCGCGCCACAGTTACTTCTGCGGATCGTCGAACCCGCTGAGATCGAGCCCTTCGATAAAGTCCTTGAACGGTCCGAGGCGCTCCAGCTCGGCGGGATCGACGGGCTTCTCCGGCTCGCGCTCGACACCCTCTTGCTCGTCGCCGTCTCGGATGATCTCGCCGCCCTGGTCGAGGACGGCCTCTTCAGCATAGATGGGGGAGCCGGTGCGGACGGCGAGGGAGATGGCGTCGGAGGGACGGGAATCGATCTCGACGGCGTCGCCGTTCACATCAAGAACGATGCGGGCGTAGTAGGTGTCGCGGGCGAGGTCGTTCAGGAGGATGTACTGCACCTTGCCGCCGAGCTGCTCGATGACGTTGCAGAGCAGGTCGTGGGTCTGGGGACGGGGTGGGGTGACGTCGTGAAGGCGGAGAGAGATGCTCTCGGCCTCGTAGGGGCCGATCCAGATAGTGAGGTAGCGATCGGTCTCCTTCTCGCGAAGGATGGCGATGCGCTGGTAGCTGTTCAGCGAGAGACGGATGCTCTCGATGCTCATCTCGCGCATGTTCCACCCCCGCCGGAAGGTTCCGGCTCGATCGGCTCGATGATAGGTGGGCGCGGCGAGGGGCGGCAAGACGCGCCGCCGCTCAGGACCGGAGATTGACGACGGTTGCGGCGGCGATGCTGACGGCGAGGATGGCCATCACGGGCTGCACGCCAAGCCAGTCTCCGAGGGCGCCGGCGCCCAGGACGGGCAGGGAGGCGGCGAGCGCCGCCATCGCCCCCTGCGTCGCGACGACGCGGCCCTGGAGGGCGAGCGGGACGCGATCGTTGAGGACGGTTTGAGCGGCGACGCTGACGTTCGCATAGGCGAATCCGAGGGGCAGGACGATCACCATCGCCAGCAGCGCTCCCCCGTCGAAGTCCCCGAGATGAACGTCATCGAGCCAGGCGAAGGCGCCGTAGCCGGCGAGGAAGGACGCTTCCTCGTTGACGAAGGCGAGAGCCAGCAGCAGTCCCGTAAAGGCGGCGAAGCCGACGGAGCTGAGGAGACCGTGGGGAAGGTGGTGCGCCAGCGGACCGGCAACGCGCAGGCCAACGATGACGCCAATCGCAGCAGGCGTCAGGACGAGTGCGCCGATCTCGAAGGGAAGCTCGAGGACGTCGCGGATGTAGGTGGGAATGAGCCCGCCGAGGATGATGAGCATCATCGTGATGAGGGTGAGCTCGATGGCGGCCTTGAACACGGCGGGGTCGCGGCGCATGGCGCGCCAGCCGGCCTGCCACCACGAGGCGCCCTCCGCGGGTTGCGGGGGGATCGCCTCGGGCACGGCGCCAACGACGGCGGGATCGGGGACAGGATCGGGCGGCAGGAACACGTCCGGTTCCTCGCGCGTGCGGGCCACAGGACCGATACGGACGGCCTCGACGGCGGCGACCACGAACAGCGCGGCGACGATCCCGAAGAGCACGTCCGCGCGCTCGAAGACGCGCAGGACGACCGGCGTGAGCACGGCAAACCCGACGATCTGGGCGGCGCCGCCAACCGCCTGGCCGATCGCGTTGGCGCGGGCCAGCTCGCCGCGGGTGACGATGGAAGGAAGGATCGAGCCCTCGGCAGCCGAGACGAAGGGCGCGACGACGGCGAGGAGGACGGCGACGACGTAGAGCGTTCCGGATCCACCCGGTTCGACGATGTAGGCGACACAGACGGCGGCGCGAGCGAGGTTGCCGAGAGCGACGATGAGGCGGCGGGGGATGGCGTCGGCGGCAACGCCGGCGACGATGCCCGCCACCATCATGGGCACAACGAGGGCGAGGACGAGGAGGCTGGTGTAGAAGGCCTTGCCCGTCGCGTCGAGGACAAGGAGGACGAGTGCGAGGTTGAGGGAGTTCTGGGCGATGCGGGAGAAGAAGCGGGAGGAACTGAGACGGCGGAACTGGATCTGCTGGAGGAGGGCAGCGGGCGCCGAAGGCTCGGCGACGTCCTCCCAGGCGGGGGCGGCGCTCACGAGGCGGCGGAGACCCGCGACTTCGCTCGCTGCTCGAAGCGGCGGCGCTCGAGCATCACGCGGCGCCCGCACTCAAGGCAGACGAGGCCGATATCGGCGCCCACGCGGTAGACGCGCCACTCCCAGCCGCCGCAGGGATGGCGACGGCGCATCCGCCAGATGTCGCCGACGGCCACCTCGTCGTTCACGGGGAGGGGGCGTTGAGGGCGTCGCGCAGGTCCCGCGCGGCGGCGCCGGGGTCGGGAGCGTTGGCGATGCTGCGGGAGGCGTTCACGACCATGAGTCCGTATTCGGCCCTCGTCGCGGCCACGACCTCGGCAGGATTGCCGCCCTGGGCCCCGACGCCGGGGACGAGAAGGGTCGCTCGCGGGGCGATCTCGCGGACGCGCGCGAGCTCGGCGGGAGCGGTCGCACCGACGACCAGACCGACGTTCGCGCTCCAAGAGGGCATCTCGGCGGCAAGGCGTTCGTAGAGGGGCTCACCGCCGGCGAGCGTCGCGTTCTGGATGGTGACGGAGCCGGGATTGGAGGTGCGGCAGAGGAGGTAGACGCCCCGGTCCTTGTAGTCGAGGAAGGGCTGCACGGCGTCCTGACCCTGGAAGGGGTTCACGGTGGCGGCATCGAAGCCCCAGACCTCGAAGAGGGCGCGGGCGTAGGCGGCGGCGGTGTTCCCCATGTCGCCCCGCTTGGCGTCGGCGATGACGGGGATGCCGTCGGGAATAGCCTTGAGGGTCTCTTCGAGGGCGCGCAGGCCGGGGATGCCGAACTGCTCGTAGAAGGCGAGGTTGGGCTTGTAACAGGCGGCGTAGGGGGCAGTCGCCTCGATGAGGCGACGGTTGCGATCCGCGACCTCCGCGATGGGTGTGTCGCCGGCCGGGTCGAGGCCCACGCAGACGTAGCTGCCGACCTCGCGGCTGCGACGGGCAAGGCGTTCGACGTAGGACGCCATCACTGGGCCTCCGCCGCCTGCTCGCTGGGGGCGAAGCCGAGCCGGGGCAGGGTTTCGAGGAAGGCCTCGCGGTTGCCGGAGACGATCAGGTCGAGGGCGCCCTCGGCGTCGGGGGGCGCTTCCAGGTCGAGCTCCCGGAGGAGGTCGCAGGCGCGCCTCGCCACTGGTTCGCCAGTGCCGAGGACGGACACCCCTGGGAACTCGGTGGTGATGGCAGGGGCGAGGAACTCGTAGTGGGTGCAGCCCAGCACGACGATGTCGGCGCCGTTGGCGACGGGTTGAGCGAGAGCGGAGCGCACGGCCTCGCGGGCGACCGGCGTGTCGATGTCCCCGCGTTCGACCAACTCGGCGAGGTCGTGGCCGACGACGCGCTCGATGGCGGCGCCGGTGCCAAACTCGTCGACGACGCTGGCGTAGAGGTCGCCGTCGAAGGTGCCGGGCGTGGCGAGGATGGCGACGCGTCCGCTGCGGGAGGCGCGTGTCGCGGGCTTCACGGCAGGCACCATGCCGACGAAGGGCAGGTCGAAGAGCTGGCGGAGGTCGGCGACAGCGGCGGCGGAAGCGGTGTTGCAGGCGACGACGATGAGCTTTACGTCCGACTCGACGAGGCGGTGGGCGATGGCGAAGGCGCGCTTGCGCACCTCTCCCGGGTCGCGGGGGCCGTAGGGGAAGTACGCCGTGTCGGCGAAGTAGACGGTGCGCTCGCGGGGAGCGAGGCGTCGGAATTCGCGGAAAACGCTGAGCCCGCCGACGCCGGAATCGAACATACCGACGGGTCGCGGGTCCATCGCTTCAAGCATACGGCTTCGATGGACTTGCCGCCGCCGCCAGGGGTGCGCGCGAGCGGTCCAGCGGGCATGCTGCGACCATGACGAAACGGCTCGAGGTGGCGCTGCTGCCGTCGGAGGCGGAGGCGATAGAGGCCGACGCGTTCCTCGTGATCGACGTGCTTCGCGCGACGACGACGATCGCGACGCTGTTCGAGAGCGGGCTTGCGGACCTCGTGGTCGTCGACGAGATTGAGGCGGCCCGGGAACGGGCGCGGTCGGAGGGGCGGCTCCTGTTTGGAGAGGTGGGCGGTCTTCCGCCGGAGGGCTTCGACTACGGGAACTCGCCGGCGGAGGCGGCCACGCTCGACGTTGGGGGCAAGGGGGCGGTGCTCTTCACCACGAACGGGACGCGCGCGATCTGCGGGTCGGCGGGCCGGGGGGCGGTGGCAACGGCGGCGTTCGCGAACGCGGGGGCGGCGGCGCGCTGGGCGGCGGGCTTCGACCGCGTGGCGCTGGTGTGCGCGGGCAACTCGGGGGGCAAGCGCTTCGCGCTGGAGGACTTCGCGGCGGCGGCGAGGCTGGTCCAGCTCATCGCGAGGGAGAGCCCGGGACTGGAACTGGGGGACGCGGCGGGGGTGGCGGCCGAGATCACCGGCTACGAGGACTGGATCGCACCGGGGCTGCCCCAGCAGACAGACCGGAGCGCGCGCCTGATCGCGGGAGCGCACCATGCCCAGGGCCTGAAGGCGCTGGGCCTCGGCGCGGACATCGCCTTCGCGGCGCGCGAGGACACCTCAGGGGCTGTCCCGCAGGTGGCGGAGCACGGGGAGGGGTGGGCGCTGCTGCGACCCTCGCGCTAGTCGTGCTGCTCCCAGCGCCGGCGGAGGTCGGCGAGCGTCGATTCGTCCGGGGTGCGGCCGGAGTAGCGGGCGTACTCGAAGGCGGCAGTGATCTCGTCCGTGACGTCCTGGTGGAAGGTGGAAATGAGGACCGGCGCGAACTCGTGCGGGGTCTGGCCCTGGCGGCGGTCCCTCCCTTCCCTGTGGGCGGACTCGAGCACCTCAAGGTACAGGCGCGTGACACCCTCGCCTGCGGGCTCGCGACGGCGCTCGCGACGGAAGAGGTCGCGGGCGGCGCCGCGCAGGTCTTCGCCGAAGCTGCCAACGGCCTCGGACTCGGAGGCATCGAGGCCCCGGTCGGCGGCGCGCCGGCGGAGCACGGCGAGAATGAAGATCAGCGCGGCCACGGCGGCGATGCCGAGGAAGATGCTGCCGCCCGCCAGGGTGTAGCGGGCAGCGCGAGCGGCGAGCGAGTCCCCACTGCTCTGGCCCTCGGATTCGGCGGTCTCGGGAGGAACCGGCACTTCGATCTGTGACGGCTCGGTTTCGCCGCCGGCCCCTATGAGCCACAGGATGAACTCGAAGAAATTCGTGAGCACCCAGGCAATCGGAATGAAGAGCGCGTACGTCAGGAACCAGGCAATGGCCCTGCCGACAACAGATGCCGGCGTCGAGAGGACATCGATGAGGGGTTCGAGGAGGACGCCGACGAGGAGCACGCCAAGGACGGCGAAGGCGGCCGTTCCGATGAGCAGTGCGGTGGTTACGCTCCCGGAACGGAGACTGCCCATGCTGGAGCCGCTCTGCGAGAGTTGCGAGCAGGCCAGGGCGGCTAGCGCTACCCCGTAGAAGACGACGCCGGCGCGGGTGACGTACTCGGCCTGCTCGCTCCCTGCCGATATCAGGAGGGCAACGGTGACGAGAGCGAAGGGGGGCGCAAGGGCGCGAGGGGCGTTCTCGATCCAGACGCCGCTGCGAGAGCGCCAGGCCGCCCATGCCCACAGCAGGACGAGGAGGAAGCTGCTCGTCATGACGGCAGGGATCCACTCCTTGATGGTGCCGGTGCGGATGACGAAGTCGGTGAGCCAGCCGAAGTCCCAGAGGGCCAGATCGCCCGCGTACTGAAGACGCAGGGCGCCGTACAGGAGAAGGAGGCCGACCACACCAACCGCCAATGCCCGCTTGCCGGCCCCCACGCCGAACCAATCGAGTACGGCAGGGGCGAAGAAGGAGACGAAGGCGACGACGACGAAGGCGGGCGCGCTCACGAGCTCGTTCCCGGGCTCGGGGAAGATGCGCATGAAGACTTCGCCGACGGTGTAGAAGGCGAGCGCTTCCGCGCCGAGCAGCAACACGAGGGCGGCGCGACGGATCACACGAGCACCTCGTTCTGCTCGAAGCGGCGTCCCGAGACGCGCACAGACAGGCCAGTCAGCTTGTCGAGATCGACGCGCTCGGAGGTGACGACAACGGCGACGCGGTAGCCCTCGTCCTGCAGCCGCCGCATGGCCTCCGCGAGCTCGTCGGGAATGAAGGCGGCGGTGAGGATGAGGGTGGAGCCGAGGGGGAGGCGGCTCGCCTCGCGGCGGAGGCGGCCCGCGAGATCCCCCATGGTGAGGGGTTGCACGACGGCCAGGGTCTCGAGGATGCGGGGGAGCTGGGTGCGAGCGCGGGAGGGCGGGAGGCGGATGGGGCGGTCGGAGTTGGGGAGCGAGCCGTTCGCGAGGAGGCCGACGGCGTAGCGGCGGCCGGTGGCCCAGACGGCGAGCGAGGCGGCCATGGAGACGTTGCGCTCCAGGTCATCCTTCAGGTAGCCCTCCCAGGAGTGCTCAAGGGTGTCGATGTTGAGGAGAACGTAGAGGTGCTGGACGGCGGAGGGCTCGTACACCCGCGACTGGAGCTCCCCGTGCCGGGCGGTGGCCTTCCAGTCGATCCGTCGGAGGGGGTCGCCGGGCTCGTAGTCGCGGAGGCCGGCGATGCGGAGGGGGTCCTCGAAGATGCGGTTGCGGCCCTTGGAGTCGCCGAGGGGCCGGTCGGCGGGAAAGCCCAGGTCGTCGAGGGCGAAGACGCGCGGATAGGCGATGAAAGGGGTCATCTCGGCCGTCTGGAGGTGGCGGGGGAAGATGCCGAGGATGTCGGCGGAGTGGAGCTGGGTGGGGCCGATCTGGAACTGGCCGCGCTCGCGGGCGCTGACCTGCATGCGCCAGCGCCTGCGCTCGTACCAGCCGAGCGCACCTCGCCGCGTCAGCCAGTTGAGGCCCGGCGCTGAGGCGGCGGGGAGCTCCTCGCCCTCGATCTCGATCTCCTCGGAGATGGCGAGGCGCAGATCGAACCAGGGGAGGGGCAGGGGCTTGCGGTTCTCCACCTCGATGCGCAGCTCAACCTGCTCGCCCTGGAAGGCGCGGGCCTCGCTGAGGTTGCTGCGGACGCTGACGCGCCGGAAGATGTAGCGCGCCCAGAGGCGGCTGATCGCGCCCACGATGAGGACGACAACGCCGATGCCTGTGACCATCGGCTGGCCCGTGCCCGCACCGACGCCGATGAGGACCGGTCCCGCGAGCAGCCAGAGGTCGCGGAAGACCATGGGTTAGCCCCAGCGGGCCAGTCGCGGCGACATCAGCTGCGCTGCCAGGGCGACTCGTCGCCGGACGACGAGGCGGTCGGGGCGGGCCGGGACGAGGCGGCGGGGGCAGGGCGGGCGGACGCGGCTCTTGCGGCAGCACCCGCGGTGGGCTCGTCCTCGATCGGGACGGGGACACGCTCAAGTACGTCGGCGATAAGGTCCTCGACCTCGCGCCCGCGGAGGCGAGTCTGGGTGGAGAGGATGAGGCGGTGGGGAAGGACGTGCGGAGCCATCGCCTTCACGTCGTCGGGAAGGACGTAGTCGCGCCCGTTGATGGCGGCGTAGGCGCGGGCGGAGCGGAACAGGGCGAGGCTGGCGCGGGGGCTGGCGCCCAGCTCGAAGGCAGCCTCGTTGCGCGTCTCGCGCACGATACGGACGGCGTAGCGGCGGATGGCCGGATCGACGTGCAGCCGCTGGAGGGCGTCCGCCATCTGCAAGAGCCGCTCGGCGGTGACGACCGGCTGGAGGGCATCGAGCGGGTTGGTGTGCTCCTGGCGAGCGAGGATCTCGTCCTCGTCGTCCTCGCCCGGGTAGCCGAGCTTGAGGCGCAGGAGGAAGCGATCGAGCTGGGCCTCGGGCAGGGGGAACGTACCTTCGAGCTCGACCGGGTTCTGGGTCGCGATGACGAGGAAGGGGCGGGGCAGGAAGGTCGTTTCGCCCTCGACGGTGAGCTGGCGCTCCTCCATCGCTTCGAGGAGGGCGGCCTGCGTGCGGGGGGTGGCGCGGTTGATCTCGTCGGCGAGCACCACCTGGGCGATGAGCGGTCCCTCGCGGAAGGCGAAGTCCTGGGTTTTCTGGTCGAAGTAGTGGATGCCCGTGATGTCGGAGGGCATGAGGTCGGGCGTGAACTGGATGCGCCTGAAGGAGCATCCGAGGGAGCGGGCGATCGCCTTCGCGAGGGTGGTCTTGCCGGTGCCGGGAACGTCCTCCAGGAGGATGTGACCCTCGCAAAGGAGGGCGACCAGGGCCAGCTGGACGACCTCGCTCTTGCCCACGATGACGCGCTCGACGCTCGTGCCGAGGTCGGAAGCAACCCCGTAGACGGTGTTGACGTCCTCCGTGGAGAGACGAGTGGTGGCATCGGTCATGGGCGCCCCCTGGCAGGGGGAATCGTAGGGCGTGGGCCGGACCAGCGCGAATCCCGTGGCAAACTGAGGAAATGGCCGACGTTCGCTCGATTGCGCTGGGCGACAACACCGTGCACCTGATTGAACGGGCGGGCACACGGCTGCTGGTCGACACGGGGCCCGACTTCGCGGGAGCCTGGGAGGCGCTGGGGGAAGGGCTCAGCGGCGAGCTCCCGGACGTTGTCGTTGCGACGCACGGGCATCACGACCACGCGGGGCTGGGGCGCAGGTGGCAGGAGGCGGGGACGCCGGTCTGGGCCGGCGCCGCTGACGGCCCGCTAACGGCACGCCCGCTGCTGCAGTCGCCGGCGGAGACGGCCGCGATGCTGGCGTGGGCGGAGGGCACGGGCGCGCCGGCAGAGACGCTCGAGCACGTGCGGGACCGGATCGAGTCGCGGCGGGCGGCGGCGCTGCGGGCGGCGGAGTCGACGGAGTACCCGGAGGACGGCGTTCGGTGGCCCACAGGACTGCGCTACCCGCCGTTCGAGGCCGACCGGCTCGTCGAAGGCGACGCGGAGATGGCGGGCATCGAGATCCTGGCGGCGCCGGGACACACGCCGGGGAACGTCGTGCTGGCGGTGCGGGAGGAGGGGTGGCTTTTCTCCGGCGACCAGCTCCTGCCGGACGTCGATCCACTGCCCGCCATCCAGTTCGTGGCGGAGGGCGAAGGGCTGCGCCGCTTCCCCACGCTGCCGCACTTCGCAGCCTCTCTTGAACGGCTGGCGGAGAGCGGCTTCACTCGTTGTTTCCCCGGCCACGGCGAGCCGTTCGACGGGGCGGGGGAGGCGCTGGCGGGGGCGCTGGCGCGGATCGAGCGCCGCTGCGCGCGGGTACGGGAGTCGCTGCGGGAAGCGGGTCCGGCGACGGTCTATGGGCTGTGCGCGCGGCTCTACCCGCGAGGCGCTGAACGGAACTTCTGGCAGACCGCATCGAGCGTGCAGGGGCAACTCGACCTGCTGGCGTCGCGGGGCGCGGCGCGGGAGGCGGACGGCCGGTGGGAAGCCTGCTAGGGCGCGGGGGAGCGCACCCGCGAGGTTGCGGGGACCGCCTATCATCATCTTCAGGCGCTGGGGTGGCGGAACTTGGCAGACGCAGCGGACTTAAAATCCGTGGCCGAAAGGCGTGAGGGTTCGAATCCCTCCCCCGGTACCAGCCTTCTTCCAGCACGAAATCACGGGCTTCTCACGAAAATCCTTGACGCGCGAGCAGTGCAGCCATACGCTCGCGATGGCTCTTTTCGTTCAGGTGCCCGTCCCAGGGAGAATAGGGAAGGCGGTGAAAATCCGCCGCGGTAGCGCCACTGTAAGCGGGAAACGGGAGCCGAAGCCCACTGTCGGGAAACCGACGGGAAGGGCGCGGCACAACAGCCCACCCGCAAGCCAGGAGACCTGCCTGGACGAGAGGTGACATCTCTCCGCATAGAGAGGTGCCCTCGACCCCGGGTGTCAGTTCCGGACAGTCGAAGACGGTACCTCCAGCGGCAGAGACGCTGGAGGTTTTGTTTTGCAGGCGGTTGGGCTCACGACCCTGCGCAGCTATCGCCAGTTGGGCATCAGCGCCCGACTGGCGATCGGCGCGACGATCCTGCTGGCGCTCGTGGTCGTCGTGGGCCTGATCTCGCTGAGCCTCGGCCCAGTCGACATCTCCATCAGCGACGTTGCCTGGATCGTGCTATCCGCCCTCGGCTTCGGTACACCCGAGTTCGGGCGGACCGAGCAGCTCGTGATTGAACAGATCCGGCTGCCGCGGATCATCGTGGGAGGGGCGGTGGGGATGGCCCTGGGGGTGGCCGGGGCGACGATGCAGGGCCTGTTTCGCAACCCCATGGCCGATCCGGGCATCATCGGCGTGTCGGCGGGCGGGGCGCTGGGAGCGGTGATCGCGATCGCGACGGGGCTGTCGGGACTCTTCTTCCTGGCGCTGCCGCTCTTCGCCTTCGCGGGGGCGATCGCGGCGGCGTTCCTGGTCTACGGCATCGCCGTGGTCGGCGGGCACTTCTCCATGGCGACGCTGCTGCTGGCGGGCGTGGCCGTGAACGCGTTTCTGGGCGCGATCGTCTCGGCGATCATCATCTTCCTGCCCGACAACGAGCTGCTACGCGAGGTCCTCTTCTGGCTCGCGGGGGGCCTGGACGCCCGCGCCTGGGAGCACGTGCGCATCGCCGGGCCGCTCATCCTCGGCAGCACAGTCGTGCTCCTGATCATGTCGCGGGACCTGAACCTGCTGATGCTGGGGGACGACGAAGCGCGCTCGATGGGCGTGCGCGTGGGCCTCACGCGAGGCGCGCTGCTGGCGGTAGCGGCGCTGGCCACGGGCGCGGCCGTGGCCGTGAGCGGCACGATCGCCTTCGTGGGGCTGGTCACGCCGCACGTCCTGCGGCTCGTGATGGGGCCGGACAACCGCGTACTGATCCCCATGAGCGCCCTCGGCGGTGCCGTGTTCGTGATGGTGGCCGACACGGTCGCCCGGATGGTCATTCAGCCGGCGGAGATACGCGTCGGAATCCTGACGGCGTTCGTGGGAGCGCCGTTCTTCATCGCCCTGCTCATCAAGAACAAGCGGCAGGTGTACTCGCTGTGAGCGCTCGCCTGCCGAGAGGAGAAGTCGTGTCCCTGAAGTCACTCCGTCTACTTGTCGTGCCGCTGGCCTTCCTCGTGCTGGGGTTGGCGCTCGCGGCCTGTGGCTCCGACGAGGAGGAGCCTGCCGCCCCGGCGGCAACCACCGAGCCGGCACAGGCATCAACGCCTGAACCAACCGCCACGGCCACGGAAGCGCCGACCGAAGCCCCAACCGAGGCGCCTACGGAAGCAGCAACAGCGACGCCCGCCCCCACCGAGGCCGCGACGCCCGAGCCAACACCGGAACCGACTCCGGCAGCGCGCTCGCTCAAGGGTGTGCGCGGGATCGTCGACCACACGAACACGGGCTGGCCGCGCGAGGTCGAGGGGCTGAACGGGGTCGTCAGCATTCCGGCGAAGCCGCTGCGCATCATCACGGCCTCGGTCGGCCACGACGAGATGGCGCTGGCGATCGTGCCGAACGAGCGGCTGGTGGCCGTGGGAGGCGCAACCAAGAACGAGACGTACTCGAACATCGCCCACCTGGTGCAGGAGAAGGCGGAGATATCGCGCGACCCGGAAGTCATCATCGCGCAGTCACCGGACATCGTCGTGACCAGCCCGTTCATGGCCATTGACGTGGTCGAGGCGCTGCAGCGGGCCGGCGTCCCCGTCATCCAGACGGAGCTGGAGCAGGGCCCCGAGGCTCGCATCAACGCCATCCTCCTGATGGGCTACATCTACGGCGAAGAGGAGCGCGCCTGGGAGTTCGCCGACGAAGTACAGGCGCGGTACGACGCGCTCGTGGCGGTCACGAGCGTGAAGGACCCGAAACCCCGCGTGCTCGCGTTGACCCAGTACTCGGACACGCTCTGGGTCGCGGGCGGCCGTTCGACCGAGGGCGGCGTGATCACGGCGGCGGGCGGTCTGAACGCTGCCGAGGACGCGGGCGTCACGGGGAACCAGACGACCAGCCTCGAGGGCGTGATCGCCATGGCCCCGGACATCATCATCATCCCCCAGCCGGTGGCCTTCGGCGCGGAGGAGTTCCGGCAGAGCCTGCTGGAGCACGAAGCGCTGGCCGAGCTCCCGGCGATCAAGAACGGGGCCGTCTTTGTCGTGGAGAGCAAGCACTTCACGACGCTTTCGTACTGGAACATCCGCGGGGCGGAGGACCTGGCGCGCATGCTGTGGCCCGACGACTTCCCCAATCCTCCCGCGGAATCCTTCAGCCTGGCCGAGTAGGTGACTCCATGACTTCCAACAGCAACTCTCCGGCATCGGTTGACGCGCAGGCCGTCTCCTTCAGCGTCGAGGCGAAGACGTTGCTGGACCGGGTCGACATGCGCGCCCAGCGGGGGCAGTTCGTCGGCTTGATCGGCCCCAACGGGGCGGGGAAGTCGACGCTGCTGCGGACCCTTTCGGGCGTGCTCCGGCACCAGGAGGGCGCGGTCTGGCTGGAGGGCTCGGACCTGTCGTCGATGGCGGCGAGGGACGTCGCCGCCATGCTGGCGCTGGTGCCGCAGATCGCGCCCTACACGCAGGGATTCACGGCGTTCGAACTGGTCCTGATGGGGCGCTACCCGCACCTGGGGCGGTTCGAGGTGGAGGGGCAGGCCGACGACCGCATCGCGGAGAAGGCGATGCGGCTGACGGAGACGGAGGAATTCGCCACGAGGACGCTGGAGACGCTCTCGGGGGGCGAGCGCCAGCGCGTGTTCCTCGCGCGGGCGCTGGCGCAGCAGCCCCGCATCCTGCTGCTGGACGAGCCGACCTCAAACCTCGACATCCTGCACCAGCTCACGATCCTCGGGCTGGTCCGGCAGCTCGTCGATGACGGGCTGACGGCCATCGCGGCGATCCACGACCTGAACCTGGCGGCCCGCTACTGCGACCGGCTGGTCCTGATCAGCAACGGCCAGGTCGCGACCGAGGGTCCGCCGGAGGCGGTGCTCACGCCGGAGACGATCGAGTCCGCTTTCGGGGTACGGGCGGGGGTGTACCGCGACCCGGAGACAGGCGCGCTCGCGATCAGCCTGATTGGTCCGGCGCAGGCAAACGGCGCTTCCTTCGGGTCGAACGGAAGCGCCGCCGGCAGCAACGGCGCTCGCAGTGCCTCCCGCAGCTGACACCGCCGGCGAGGGCGCCGGGGAAGAAGGGGCGGCCGAGACGCCGGAGCGGCGCCGTGTCCGGCACGGGCTCGTCGTCGTCAATACGGGCGAGGGGAAGGGGAAGACGACGGCCGCGCTGGGCGTCCTCTTCAGAGCCTGGGGGCGGGACTTCCGAGTGCGGATGTTCCAGTTCATCAAGCACTCGACAGCCCGCTTCGGCGAGCATCGGGCGGCGAAGAAGGTCGACATCCGCATCGAAGCGATGGGCGACGGCTTCACCTGGCTCTCGAAGGACATGGACCAGACGACGGCGCTGGCCGTCGCCCAGTGGGAGCGCTGCAAGGAGGCGATCCTGGAAGGGGGCGAGGACATCATCATCCTCGACGAGTTCACCTACACGATGCACTACGGCTGGGTGACCGTGGAGGAGGTGCTCGACACGCTCAGGCGGCGGCCGGACGGGATGCACGTCATCATCACGGGCCGGTACGCGCCCGAGGCGCTCGTCGAGTTCGCCGACCTGGTGACGGAGATGAAGCTCGTCAAGCACCCCTACGAGGAGCAGGGCATCCGGGCGCAGCCGGGGCTCGAGTACTAGCGGTGTCGCTCGAAGACGTGGTGGCCGCGATCGCGCCGGCGGATCCCGTGGCCCGCGAGGCGGCCCGGCTCCGCCAGGAGCGCCTGACGAAGCCGCCCGGGAGCCTCGGGCGGCTAGAGGAGCTTTCGCTTCAGGTGGCGGCAATCCAGGGTGAGGAGTGTCCGGCCATTGGGGGGAAGGCTGTGATCGTGGCGGCGGCGGACCACGGAGTGGTGGCGCAGGGGGTCACGGGGTATCCGCAGGAGGTCACGGCGCAGATGGTGCGGAACTTCCTCGCGGGCGGGGCGGCCGTGAGCGTGATGGCGCGAAGGGCAGGCGTGAAGCTGGTCATCGTCGATGCCGGGGTGGCGACGCCCCTGCCGGAGCATCCCGACCTTCGCGTGGTAGGCGTGGGGCACGGCACCGCCGACATGACGCTCGGACCCGCGATGTCGCGGGAGCAGGCGGAGGCGTGCGTGCTCGCGGGGGTGGGGCTGGCGCGGGAGGCGGCGGCCGCCGGGGTGGACATCATCGGGACGGGGGACATGGGCATCGGGAACACGACGGCGTCGAGCGCCATCACGGCGGCCGTGACCGGCTTCTCGCCGCGCGAGACGACGGGCCGGGGGACGGGGCGCAGCGACGAAGAGCTAGCGGCGAAGGTCGCGGTCGTCGAGCGGGCGCTGGCGGCAAACCGTCCCGACGGCGGGGACGGCCTGGACATTCTCGCGAAGGTAGGCGGCTTCGAGATCGGCGTGCTGACGGGGGTCGTGTTGGGCGGGGCCATCGCGCGAAGGGTGGTCGTAATCGACGGGTTCATCTCGGGGGCGGCGGCGCTCATCGCGCACAGGCTCTGCCCGACGGTCGCCGATTACCTCGTGGCCTCGCACCTGTCGGCAGAAGCCGGACACCGGCTCGCGCTCTCGCACCTGGGGCTGCGGCCATTGCTCGACCTGGGAATGCGGCTGGGGGAGGGGACGGGAGCGGTGCTCGCGATGGGGCTGGTGGAGTCGGCGGCGGCGTGCCTGTCGGAGATGGCGACGTTCGACGAGGCGGGCGTCTCCGGCGCCGAGTCCGGCGATTGAGGGAGCGGACGGCGTGAAAAGCCTGCGGCTGGCGATCGGGTTCCTGACGGTGCTGCCCGTCGCGCCTGCGGGGGAGGCGCGGATGGGCCCGGCGCGCGCGTGGTTCCCGCTGGTGGGGCTGGGCCTGGGAGGTGTCCTGCTGGGGCTGGACCTCGCCGGGCGGGAGGCGCTGCCCGACCTCGTGGTGGGGGCGATCCTCGTCGCCGTGCTGCTGGTGCTGACACGCGCGATTCACACAGAGGGGTTCCTCGACTGCTGCGATGGGTTGTTCGGTGGCTACTCGCGCGAGGACCGGCTGCGCATCCTGCGCGACAGCCACGTCGGCGCGTTCGCGGTCGTCGGCGGAGCGGCGCTGCTGCTCGTGAAGTGGAGCGCCCTCGCGGGCATCCCGGACAACGCCCGGACGGGTCTGCTGCTGGTGTTCCCGTGCCTCTCGCGGTTCGGGATGCTCGCGACGATGGCGGTATTCCCCTACGTCCGGGAGCAGGGGCTGGGGACAGCCTTCCAGGAGGGGCGGGGCTGGTGGCAGGTGATGCTGGGAGCTGCCACGGCTGCCGCAGCGGCAGTGCTGTTCCTCGGGGGCGGGGGCGCGATCCTGTTCGGCGTCACGGTTGCGGTGGCGTTGGGGCTGGGGCGGTGGATGGCGGGGATGCTGGGCGGCCTGACGGGCGACACGTACGGGGCGGTCAACGAGGTCGGGGAGGTGGTCGTGCTCGTACTGGGAGTCGCGCTGTTCTCGGCGATCCCCGAGATCTTCGGGACGCCACTCTGGTAGACACCGGGCATCGGAAGGAACGCGTGAGCAAGCGACTGACCCTGGTTCTCGGGGGTGTGCGGGCGGGGAAGAGCACCTATGCGCAGCAGCTCGCGTCCAGCGGCGAGCGCGTGCTGTTCGTGGCAACCGCGGAGGCGGGTGACGCGGACATGGAGGCGCGGATCGCGGCTCACCGCGAAAGCCGCCCGGCGGACTGGGACACGCTCGAGGAGCCGCTGGACCTCGTCGGGGCGCTGGAGCCGGTGGCAGACCGCTACGACACGGTCCTGCTGGACTGCCTCACGCTGTGGGTCAGCAACCTCCTGCTTCGGGATGGCGAGGGCGGCGCGGGAGACGCCGACATCCCCGCCAAGGTCCACGCGCTGCTGGAGACGTACGACCGGGGAACGGCCTCGTGGATCGTGGTCAGCAACGAGGTGGGGCTGGGGGTGGTCGCGCCGACAAGACTGGGGCGCCTCTACACAGACGAGCTGGGACGGGCGAATCAAATCGTGGCGGCTGCGGCCGACGACGTGTTCTTCATGGCGGCGGGTCTGCCGCTGAACCTGAAAAGGCTCAGCGACAGCGCTGACTAGTCTTCAGCTTCGAGCCCCATCACGCGATAGACGAGCTCCATGTCGAGGTGCTCGCGCACATGGGAGGCGAGCTTGTCGTACTCCTCATCGGGGTCGACATCGTCAGTGGAAGGCGGGAGAGTCGCGCCCTTGCGGCTCGCGACGTACTCCAGCAGGCCCCGCCGCACGTCACGGTTGTGGAAGAGCCCGTGGAGGTACGTGCCAAGGGTGAGCCCTTCGTCGTCGAGCGCGCCGTCGGGCGAGTCGACGGGGAGGCCGGAACGGGTCTCGAGGCGGAAGGGAGCGGGCGCGTCCTCGCGGGGGGAGACGCCCATGTGTATCTCGTAGGCGGTGAGCTCGGCGCCCTGGCAGCCGCTCAGGAGGCCGCGCGCTTCCGACACGCGCCCTCTTGCCTGGTGCGTCACCTTCTCGGGAAGGAAGGTGGTGGAGGTCGGGAGGAGGCCGAGGCCCTCAGTGACGGGCCGGCGGGACTCGACGCCGTCCGGGTCGTGGAGCTCGCGGCCGAGCATCTGGTAACCGGCGCAGATTCCGATGACGGGCGTGCCTTCCCCGCGTGCGGCAACAATGCGGTCGGCGAGGCCCCGGGCGCGGAGCCAGTCGAGATCGTCGACGGTCGTCTTGCTGCCGGGGATGACGACGAGGTCGGGGGAGCCGAACGCGTCGGCGGAAGCGACGTAGCGGACGCGGACGCCGGGCTCGTGGCGGAGGGGATCGAAGTCGTCGAAGTTGGCGATGTGCGGCAGGCGCATCACAGCGACGTCGACGATGGTGTCGGCGTCGCTTCGGAGGCCGGGTTCGAGACCGAGGGAGTCCTCCTCAGGGACGTGGATGTCGAAGTAGTAGGGAATCACGCCGGCGACCGGCACCCCTGTTCGCTCCTCGAGAAAGTCGAGGCCGGAGGTGAGCAGCGAGGGGTCGCCGCGGAACTTGTTGATGACGTGTCCCTTCACGAGCGCCTGCTCCTCGGGGTCGAGGAGGACCATGGTGCCGACGAGCTGGGCGAAGACGCCTCCCCGGTCGATGTCGCCGACGAGGAGGACGGGCGCCTGCGCGTAACGGGCGACGCGCATGTTCACGATGTCGGAGTCCTTGAGGTTGATCTCGGCGGGACTGCCGGCGCCCTCGATGACGACGACGTCGTAGTCCTCGCGCAGGGAATCGAGCGCGGCTGTCACCTCTTCCCAGATGGCCGGTTTCATCGTGTGGTACTCGCGGACGGACTGAACGGCGCGGGGCCTCCCCATGACGACGACCTGCGAACGCGCCTCGGCCTCCGGCTTCAGCAGGACGGGATTCATCTCGACCCTTGGCTCGACCAGCGCGGCAGCGGCCTGGACCGCCTGCGAGCGGCCGATCTCTCCACCGTCGGGGGTGACGTAGGAGTTGAGGGACATGTTCTGGGCCTTGAACGGAGCAACCTGGTAGCCGTCCTGGGCAAAGATGCGGCAGAGGGCGGTGGCAAGGATGGATTTGCCCGCGTGGGATGACGTGCCCTGGACCATGATGACCTTCGCGGGACCGCCTCTAGCCATCCGCGAGCACCTCGCGGAGGGCCCCGACGAGGCGCACGCAGTCCTCGTGCCCGCGGGCGGCGACACGGATGTGTTCGGGCAGACCGAATGAGGCGCAGTCGCGCACGGCGAGGCCCCGGCGCAGCAGGGCGCGTCGCACGCCGGCGGCATCACCCACCTTCACCAGCAGAAAGTTGGTGGCCGAGGGCGAGACTGCCAAGCCGAGCGCGTCGAGCTCGGCGCAGAGGTAGGCCTTCGCCTCACGGATGACCTCGCGCGCGGCGGCGACGTGGGCCTCGTCGCGGAGGGCAGCGAGGCCGGCGGCCTGAGCGACGGTATTGACGCTCCAGGCGTGCTGCAGGGCCCGGGCGCCACCGATGATCTCGGGCCGCGCCACCAGGTAGCCGAGCCGAACGCCGGCGAGGGCGTGGTCCTTGGTCATGGAGCGCAGGACTGCGACGTTACCGCTGCCCAGCAGGGGCATCGCGTCCCAGGGGCTGTCGGCAAGGCTGGCGTAGGCATCGTCGAGAAGGAGCAGGCCGTCCTCCCCGAGGGCGGCGGCGACCTGCTGGACGGAGTCGCGTTCGAGGTAAAGCCCCGTGGGGTTGTTGGGATTGCAGAGGAACGTGAGAGCGGGCTTCAGCTCCCTGATGGCCCCGACGGCCTCCTCGATGGGCCAGCGGAACCCGAGCGCTTCCGTTGCGACGAAGCAATGGACTTCTGCGCCAGCCACAACTGCTGCGGCTTCGTACTCGCCGAAGGTGGGGGCAAAGATGAAGCAACGGTCCCCCGTGCGCAGGCGGGAGCGAGCGAGCAGGTGGATGAGCTCGGTGGAGCCGTTTCCGACCAGCAGGTGGTCGATTGGCACTTCGAGGCGCTCCGCGAGCGCTTCCCGAAGGGCAAGGCAGTCGCGGTCGGGGTAGGAGGCGAGGTCGGCAGCGGCGGCCGCCTGCCTGACCAGTGGGGACGGGCCGAGCGGATTGATGTTGGCGCTGAAGTCGAGCACGTCCTGAGGCAGGAGGCCGTAGTCGCGGAGTTCGGCTTCGTCGAGTCCGCCGTGCACCGTCTTCGCGCGACCCATTGCCGGTCCTCTAGCCCACGATGGCGTGGCGCGCGGCCAGCACACCAATCGCCAGGAGCGCGCCGAATACGGCCGTGTAGCCAGCCAGACGCACGATAGCGGCAATGTCGCGCGGGCGCGGGTCGCGGAGACCCTCGCCGAGGCGGTAGTGGTCGGGTTTCTCCAGTTCAATGCCGAGCAGCCAGGCGGCGGCGCCCATGGTCCAGCCTGCGTTGGGGCTCTCCGTGATGCGCTGGTCGCGCAGCATCCCACGCCACGCGCGAGCGACGGGGAGACGCATCGCCGCGCCACTTACCAGCAGAAGGAGGGCGCTCAGGCGCGCGGGGATGAGATTTACGAGGTCGTCGAGGCGGGCGGCGGTCTTGCCGAGATACTCGTTGGGACCGCGAAACCCGAGAATGCTGTCGAGGGTGTTCACCGCTCGGTAGGCTACCGCGCCCGGCACTCCCAGGATCGCGAAGGCGAGCCAGGGGCTGATGTAGCTGTCGGTCGTGTTCTCGGCGACCGACTCGACGGCGGCGGCGGCCACCAGGGGCGGGGTCAGGGTGGCGGCATCGCGGCTAACGAGGGCCCTGAGGCTCTCGCGGGCGTCATCGAGGCGGTCCTCCTCAAGGGCGCGACGGGTCTTGTCGGCGGCGGCGGAGAGACCCCGAACCGTGAACGTCGTGCGGAGAAGCACCGCACCGCCGAGAACATAGGCGGCGGGCCCAAGGGACATGAGCGCCTCCATGACAAGCCACGCGAGGAATCCGGAAACGCCGACCACAAGCACGACGACTGCCGCTCCGTAGCTCAAGGCGGCGAGCGGGGCACCCGCCCTGCGGCGCACGAGCAGGCCGGTGACGCGTCCGATCCAGACGACAGGATGGATGACGGCAGGCGGCTCGGGCAGGACGCGGTCGAGGATCGCCGCCAGCACGATCACCGCGCCATCAAGTGCGAAACGGCCCCACCACTCCTCGAACACAGGGCACGATCATGCCCCTATTTGCCCTTCGCGGGCAGAAAGTTCTACGGGAAAGATGCCAGCCTGCGGCCAAAATCGCGGCAAATCTCATCAAAGCCCTTTGCCTCGCAGGCTTTCCGGTACAGAATGTCAGCGTGCTCACACATTTGACCGGCCTCGTGTATGCGCGAGACTATCGAGTGAGACATACTGCGTTATGCACCAATTGCTGGAGTGACCGGTGTCTTCGAACATAACTAATACAGCAGATGCGACAGGAACCGACGAGTATTCGGGCGGCGGGTCGTCGCCCCCACAACTAGCCGAGGGCGTTGTTCAACTGATAAACGCCGTGGTGAAGGGGGTCGAACGGCAGATCGAGCCGGCGGGCCTCATCAGCATGGAGTTCTCCATCCTGAAGTCCTTCGCGGAGAAGAGCGAATGGACGGTGACCCAGCTCGCCGACGTCCTTCCGGCCGATGCCCCACGCATCAGCCGGCTGGTCTCGAAGCTGGTCGACCGGGGGCTGCTTCGCCGGCGCCGCCGCACGGACGACCGGCGCGTCGTGCTGCTTCGGCTGACGCAGCAGGGGAAGGATCTTTCCGAGGAGCTTCGGCAGCGAGTGAACGAACACGAAAGCCGGCTGCTGGAGGGCGTCAGCCCAGAGGAACTGGAGACGCTGAGGGCCGTGACCTCAAAGATCCTGGCCAACCACGCGACGATGGAGCAGAGCCGGGGTCGTTAGGCGCTCGCGGCACGTCGCGCGCGGAAGTCCGGCCGCGAACCTATCCCGCTGCTTGTCCAGACGCTTGCCCGTGCGGAATACTGACAAGAACATGTCAGTGTTGTAGCACGGGATATGGTGACATGGACCAGCAACATGAACGGAACCCTCAACCTCACGCGCGCGCAACTCAATTCGATCTAGAGGGCTGGGTCGCCGGCCTGGCCAACGCAGTCGCGACGGGCATCGAGCGCCAGACCGAGAGACACGGCCTCACGTTTTCCGAGTTCACGCTGTTACGCGCGTTCGTCGAGAAGCAGGAGCGCACGTTCTCGCAACTCGCGGACGCCCTTCCCATCGAGCGCGAGGTCCTCGCGCTCATGGTCGGGACGCTGGTGGACCGGGGCTTGCTCCACCGCCGGGGTCGAACCAGTGACCCGCGGGCGATGCTGCTCGCACTAACTCGACGCGGGCGGTACCTGGCCTGGAGGCTGCACACGCGGATGCAGGCCGAGCACTCGGGGTTGCTTGCAGGGGTCAGCGACGAGGAACTGGCGACGCTGTCGGCGGTTGTTGCCAGGATCGTCGAGAACCACACGGCCCTCGAGCAGTCCCGGCCCCGGTAGGAAGCGCGATGTCAGGCGCTCGACCAGGAGCATCGGACGTCGCAACAGAGGATTGGCGCTGGTGGGCGATACTGGACTCGAACCAGTGGCCTCGTCGGTGTGAACGACGCGCTCTAACCATCTGAGCTAACCGCCCAAGCCTTCTGAGTCTAGGGCCGGCCCACGTCATCCGCCACCGTTCGGGGCCGCGTTTGAAGGCGAGGGAGCGCCGGAAGATAATGGTCGTTGGCGCCGAAGTGGCGGAACAGGCAGACGCGCTACGTTCAGGGCGTAGTGCCCCTTGCGGGCGTGTGAGTTCAAATCTCACCTTCGGCACCAGAGAACGTGCGCCAGTAGCTCAGTGGATAGAGCGCTACCCTGCGGAGGTAGAGGTCAGAGGTTCGAATCCTCTCTGGCGTACCACTCCCCATTCATGTGACCGCGACCCCATTCAGGTGCCCGCCGGGCTCTCCGGCGAGGCCGCCTGCGCGAGGGCGACTGCTTCGGCAAGGCGCCCGGCGGCGACGGTCGCGAACGGCTCGTCGTTGCGTTCGATCATGGCCCGCACGCGCTCGCAGGCGGCACGAGCGCCCTCGATCAGCTCGGGAGGGTAGGCGAGGGCGACCTGGTGCTCGGCGAACTCATCCTCGTCGAGGACGTGGACGGCGCCGGAACGGCGGCGCACGACATCCAGGTCGAGGTCGACCATCGTGACCCTGCCCTCGGTCCAGACGCCAGGGGTGCAGATGTCGACGTAGACCTCGGGCTCACCCGCTTCCTGCCAGATGCCCGCCCACCAGTCGCTCGTGACCAGCTTGAGGTTGGTGGACCTGAACGTGATGGGCGGCTCGTCGCTCCGCTGGGCGCGGGTGCCGGGCGGGCCCCAGAGCCATGTGCCGTATTCGTCCTCGGCAAGCCAGAGGAGGTCGTACTGCCAGTGCTGGGTATCGGGGTACTTGCGGAAGTCGACACGGATGCGGTCGGGGGGCATCGAGCAAGCGTAGGCAGGCGCCGGGGCAGCGACAAATCAGGCCACTTGCGGGCGGCAACGCTCTAGACTGCGGCTGGACGACGGGCCAACGGCCCCCGGAGGTTCCTCATGCCGGCGCTGGATGGAGTACGAATCCTCGACATGACGCAATACGAGGCGGGAACCTCGTGCACGCAGGCGCTCGCGTGGCTGGGCGCCGATGTCGTGAAAGTCGAGCGTCCGGGGGTGGGCGACCCGGGGCGCGGGGTCTACACGGGGCAGGACAACTCCCCGTATTTCGTGAACTGGAACAGCAACAAACGCAGCCTCGCGCTGGACCTGCAGGACCCCCGGGGGCGGGAGCTCCTGCTGCGGCTGGCGCCCCAGTACGACGTGTTCGTCGAGAACTATGGGCCGGGCGTGATGGAGAAGCTCGGCCTGACCTACGACGTGATGAAGGAGGCCAACCCGGCGATCATCTACGCGCGGATCAAGGGGTTCGGGCTATCGGGGCCGTATTCCGGCTACAAGTGCTTCGACATGATCGCGCAGGCGGCGGGGGGCTCGGTGGCGGTGACCGGCGAACCGGACGGGCCGCCCCTGCGTCCCGGGATCACCGTGGGCGACTCGGGGACGGGCGTGCAGATGGCGCTCGCCATCTGCGCCGCCTACATCCAGCGCCTGCGGACGGGCGAGGGGCAGGCGCTCGAGATATCCATGCAGGAGGCGATGACCTACTGGCTGCGGACGGTCATCTCGAGCGGGGCGGACTGGGGACGCAAGGCGGCTCCGCGCACAGGCCGGGGGGCGCAAGCGACCTCCCGCCTCTACGCGTGCGCTCCCGGCGGGCCGAACGACTACGTCATCCTGCTGATCGTGACCCCTCGGATGTGGGACGCCTTCTGCGCCGCCATCGGCCGGCCGGACCTCGGGGAAGATGAGCGGTTCGCCACGGTCGCGGCCCGCAGGGAGAACAGCGACGCGCTGACCGAGGAGATCGAGGCCTGGACACGCCAGCGCGACAAACAAGAGGTGATGCGCCTCCTCGGCGAGGCGGGCGTGCCCTGCGGAGCCGTCCTCGATACGCAGGACATCTACGAGGACCCACACCTCAACGCGCGAGGCTTCGTGAAGACGGTCGAGCACCAGGAGTGGGGGGAGGTGCAGCTGCTGGGATGGCCGCCGCGCATGTCGGAGAGCGAGGTGGAGCTCGTCGGGTCGCCGCTCCTGGGACAACACACGCACGAGGTGCTGACGGGGGACCTGGGTCTGGGCGACGCCGAGCTCGCCGAGCTGGCGGAGGCGGGCGTCATCGGCTGACGACGACGAAACGACCGGAGCGAGGTGCAATGTGGAGAGACGTCAGGCAACGGTGGATTCGCGCGGGCGAGTGACCATCACAGCTGAGTGCAGGGATGCGCTCGGGCTCAACGAAGGGGATCCGGTCCTGCTGGAGCTTGAAGAGGGCGTGCTCCACATCCTCCCGTGGGCAGCGGCGGTCGAAAGGGCGCAGGACTTGGTGGCGAGGCACATAGACGGGAGCCGATCGCTCGTCGACGAGTTGCTCTCCGAACGCAGGGCAGAAGCAGCCAGGGAGTAGCGCCACCGGAAGCACGGGAACTGCGCTTACAGCAAGAGGCCGGGCAAGTTGCCCGGCCTCTTGTGTGGGTGCGGAGGGGTGGGTCGGCTAGGCGCCCTGGAACTCGAAGTCGGGCTCGTGGCCGAGGTAGAGCTTGCCGATGGTCTCGTACAGCGGGTGCGCGACCCAGCGGTGCGAGGCGCAGCCGTGCGCGTCGCGGAGCTTGCGCTCCAGCGGGCTGTACATGCGGGCGCCGGTGGTGCCGGCGGTGTTGTGGATCAGGTCCACGGCGTGCATGCAGGCGTTGGCGGCGAAGGTGCAGGCGAGCCGCGCCTTCTTCGTGATTTCGGCGCTGGGATGCTCGGCGCCGGCGTGGAGCTCGTCCTCGACCTCGCGCATTGACTCCATCACGAAGGCGCGGGCGGCCTGCACGGTGGCCTCGGCCTCGCCCGTGCGGTACTGGGCCACGGGGCGCTCGCGCAGGGTGCCCGACGAGAGCATCGGAACCTTGTTCTGGGCGAGGTCCTCGAACACATCGAGGGCGCCACGGCCGACACCGAGGGCCACGGCCGCCTTGTTGTAGGAGAGGCGGAGGGGCACCGGGATGCGGAACACGGGGTTGGGGTAGTGGGCCGGGAGCGATACCAGCTCCACGTCCCGCCACTTCTTCTCGATGATGGCGCCGTCGCACTTGACGTCGTGGCTGCCGGAGCCGCGGAGGCCGGCAACGTCCCAGGTGTCGACGATCTCGAACTTGGACTTGTTGACGAAGAACATCTTCATCTTGGGCATGCCGGTGGCCTCGTCCATGATCGGGCCCTCGGCGTCTTCGCTGTCGTAGATGGGGCAGGACATGAAGGCCCACTCGACCTGGTGACAGCCGCTCTGGAAGGTGGTCTGACCCCAGATCTTGTAGTCACCGTTGGGCTGCTCAACGGCCTTGCCGGGAATGGTGCCGGGGCCGCCGCCGCCACACATGATGACGCGCGGGTTGTCGAGGTAGACCTCCTTGGCGAGGTCCTTGTCCATGCCGCCCGCGGCCATCGCGTTGATCTCGGAGCCGATCATCACGTTCCAGCCGACGGAGGCGTCGATGGCGGAGATGGCTTCGAGGACCTCGATGGTCTCCATCGAGCTCGCATCCTCGCCGCCGAGCTTGGGCGGGAGGGTGAAGCGGAAGATGCCCTCGTCGATGAGGATGTTGACCGTCTCGTCGGGGAGACGGCGCAGCTTCTGGGCTTCGTCGCCACCTTCGCGAATGACCTGGGTGAGCTTGTGTACGCGCTCAAGTGCGGTGCCTTCGAGCGTCGTTGAGGCTACTGCCACTGGGGCCTCCTGTTATTGCCTGAAAATGGATTCGCTAAAGCCCGGTGAGTATACCGCCATGTGTGTATGGGGTCAGGCGGGGCACACACGGGGCGGTTGACGCAGGGGAGAGGCGCGCCTAGCGTGGAAGGTGCAAATTCCGAAATGGAATCTGCCGCCGGGGGGGCCGAAAGGCTGAGATCCGCAAGGACTACCCCAGGAACCTGATCTCGGTAATGCGAGCGTAGGGAAGCGGCGTGAAGGCAACAGCAACGGCAGGCAGCAAGGACCGGGCGCACGAGCGCCGCGCGGCTGCGCACCTGCCGGACGCGGATCCGGTCACCACCGGCTAAGCCAGCCTCACCTCTCCCTGTCCCCGCTTCGATCGGGCGCCTCCGGCAGCGCAAGGAGGCCGCGCATGATCGTGGAGTTGCAGTGCCTGGCGAGTCCCGCCGGCACACCCGACGACCCGTACAAGCACATCGACGCCGCCATCGGAGTCGTACAGGGCTCAGGACTGAAGTACGAGGTGGGCGCCCTTGGCACGACCGTCGAGGGCGATCCCGACGAGGTCTGGCCGCTGATGCGGCAGGTCCACGAGGCCTGCCTCAACGCGGGCGCGCAGGGGCTGGTCACCATCATCAAGGTCGAGCAGACGTCCAGCGTGGACGGTCCGACGATCGACAGCCTGACCGGGAAGTTCCGCGATGGCAGTTGAGGTTCCCTCCCTGCCACGCAGGCTCCCCATCAGGCGAGGGCGTCTGCTGGGGCGCTGGGGCGGCGCGGCGTGGGAATACGCGCCGGCGCTCGTGTTGCTTGCGGCGCTGGTGGGCGTGTGGGAGCTGATGGTCGAGGTGCTCGACACGCGCCCCTACATCCTGCCGGCGCCCAGCGCCATCTGGGACGCGTTCATCGACAAGGGACACCTGCTCCCGAACCACATCCAGGCGACCGCCACGGAGGCGGTGTTAGGGCTCGTGGCGGCGGCCGGCGGCGGGGTCCTGCTGGCAGTGCTGATCGCGAGCATCCCGCTGGCGCGGCGCGTGCTCTACCCCATCATCGTGACCTCGCAGACGGTGCCGGCGATCGTGCTGGCGCCGCTACTGATGGTCTGGGTCGGCATCGGGCTGGAGTCGAAGCTGATCGTGGTCGCGCTGGTCGGGTTCTTCCCGATCGTAGTGAGCACGGTCGACGGGCTCGCCTCGGCCGACCGCGACATGGTGGCGCTGGTGCGGAGCATGGGCGCAAGCCGGCTCGAAGAACTGCGCCACGTGCTCATTCCCTCGGCCATCCCGGGATTCTTCGCGGGACTGAAGATCGCGGCCGCCTACTCGGTCATCGGCGCGGTGATTGCGGAATGGGTAGCGGCCAAGGAGGGGCTGGGGATCTTCATCATCCGCTCCCAGGCCTCGTTCCGGATCGACCAGATCTTCGTCGCGATCGCCGTCATCGCGCTGCTCAGCATCGCCCTCTTCGTGGCGGTGCACCTGCTGGCGAGAGTTGCTTCGCCATGGAAATACGCCAACGACAAAGGAGAGAACGGCTCATGAGATTTCTGAACGCACGGTACCTGCTCATACCCCTGCTGCTGGTGGCGCTGGGGCTGGTCGTCATCGCGTGCGGCGATGACGAACCGGACGAGCCCACGGACGTCACCTTCATGCTCGACTGGACGCCGAACACGAACCACGCGGGCGTCTACATCGCGAAGGCGAAGGGCTGGTACGAGGACGCCGGCCTCAACGTCGAGATCGTCGAGCCCGGCGCAGGCGGGGTCGACCAGACGGTCGCCTCCGGGGGTGCGCACTTCGGCATCTCGGTGCAGGAGAACGTGATCCCGGCACGCGAACAGGGCATCCCCATCGTCGCCATCGCGGCCGTCATCGAACACAACACGTCGAGCCTGATCGCCCTTGCGGAAGAAGGGATCGAGGGCCCCGGCGACCTGGCCGGCAAGACGTACGGCGGCTGGGGCGGTCCGCTGGAGACGGCGCTGATCTCGACGCTCGTCGAGTGCGGCGGGGGTGACCCGAGCACGGTCGAGTACGCGATCATCGGGAACGTCGACTACATCGTCGGGATGGAGCAGGGCGACTACGACTTCGTCTGGATCTTCGACGCGTGGGACGGCATCCGCTACACGGAGGTGCTGGGCCGGGACGTGTCGTTCGTGCGCTTCATCGACCACACGGACTGCATCCCCGACTGGTACACGCCGGTGATCGTGACGAGCGAATCGCTAATCGACGAGGACTCCGACCTGGTCGAGGCCTTCATGGAGGCGACGGCGCGGGGCTACCGCTACGCGATCGAGAACCCGGAGGAAGCGGCGGAGATCCTGCTCGAGGCCGCGCCGGAGCTCGACGAGGCGCTGGTGAAGGCGAGCGCGGCGTATCTTGCCGGGCTGTACACCTCGGACCCCGACAACTGGGGTCGCCAGGAGCTGGCCGTCTGGACCCGGTTCGAGCGCTTCCTGCGCGAGGCCGGACTGACCGAGTCGGCGATCGACGTGGAGGACGCGTTCACGAACGACTTCCTCCCGTAGGAGGAGCGATGAGCGAAGCAGCCGTCGCCATACGCGGGCTGCGACACACGTTTCCGGGGTCCCGCCCCGTCGAGGTGCTCGACGGGGTGGACCTGGAGGCGGCGCCGGGCGCGTTCGTGAGCCTCGTGGGGCCGAGCGGCTGCGGCAAGAGCACGCTGCTGCAGGTGCTCGCGGGGCTGCTTGCGCCGGACGCGGGCGAGGCGCTGATCGAAGGGCAGTCGACGGTGGGGGAGCCGGGCCTCGCGGCCTACATGCCCCAGAAGGACCTGCTGCTGCCCTGGCGGAAGGCAATCGGGAACGCCGTGCTGGGGGCGGAGATCGCGGGAGAGCCGAAGGCGGAGGCGAGGCAGCACGCACTCGACCTGTTCGAGCGGTTTGGGCTGGCGGGTTTCGAGGAGAGCTGGCCTTCGCAGCTCAGCGGGGGGATGCGCCAGCGGCTCGCGCTGCTGCGGACGTTCCTCATCCCCCGGCACGTCCTGCTGCTGGACGAGCCGTTCGGGGCGCTGGACGCGATCACGCGTCGTGAGATGCACCAGTGGCTTCAGGAGGTGTGGGCGAGCGACGCGCGCACGGTCCTCTTCGTCACGCACGACGTGGAGGAGGCGCTCATTCTCTCGGACGTGGCCTACGTGATGACGCCGCGGCCAGCGCGGATCGCCGCTCGCTTCGAGGTCGACTACCCGCGACCGCGACGGCCGGAGATCGTGACGGAGCCGGAGTTCGTGGCGGACAAGGCGCGTCTGCTGGCGGCGCTGGACGGGGCTACTTCCGCGTAGGGAACGTTCGCTGCTCCCGCGGAGGCTCAGGTAACCGGAGCAAGCACCCCTTCGCGTGCAGCAGCCGTCGCGAGAGCGCCATCCAGAGTGGCCAGCCGCGCGTCGCGACGCACCGCCGTCTCAAGGTAGGCGGCATCGTAGAACGTCAGACTGTAGCGACGGGCCAGATCGAGTGTCCGGACCTCATCGTGGTGGCTGTCCACCTCAGTCTGCAGTTCTCCCAACTGGGCGAGGAAGCTGCCATACCCGGCTCGGTCGATTCGTCCCCGCCGTTCCGCACGAACGAGGGCGTTTCGTACCTCGTACCAGAAGACGCCGGGGACGACCATGGCCTCTTCGACCAGGGCCAAGGCCAGCGCATCCGTGCCCAGCGCCGGCTCCTCGTCCGGGAAGCACCATGCCGCTGCGATTGATGCGTCGATGACGACGGTCATCAGCAGCGGCCTTCGTCGCGCATCCTCTTGAACTCGTCCCGTGACATGGGTTCGCGCTGGTCCCGATCCGCCAGCATTTGACGGACAACAGCGCGGCGGCGTTCTTGCTCAGGCGTGAGCTTCTTTTCCGTCTCTGTGTTCGTTGTCTCAGCCACACACCAAGCATAGCAGTCCCACAAGGGCCTGCAGCAAGCCGTAGACTCCGCGCACCCTGCCGGGGAGGTGCGTATGGCCGGCGAGCAAACCCTCGTGCCGCTGCTGTTTGACGCCTGGGACGACCTCGACCGTGCCTACGCGGAAATGACGGCGGAGGAGGCGACCGCGCGGCCGGACGGGGCGAGCGCGTTCGGATGGACGCTGCGGCACCTCATCGGCGGAGCGGACTTCTTCGTGAACGAGCTGCTGCGCGGCGGGGCAATGCATCCGACCTTCGCGCGGGAGCACGCCGAGTACGAGTTCAGCGGGGAGTGCGGGGACTGGGACGCGATCGCGGAGGCAGCGGGGGAAGTGCGGGCGGAGCTGGAGGGGTTCCTCGGGGACATGAGCGACGCGGACCTGGCGGCGACTGTCGTGCCCGCCTGGGGGCCGTTCGCGCCGACGACGCTCCGCTACTTCGTGCTCCGCCAGGTCGCGCACTCCTACTACCACACCGGCGAGGTGGCGACGCGGCGGGGTAAGGAAGAGGACTTCCCGGGACCACTCCCGCGCGTGCCGGACAGCTGGCCGGAGTCGTGACGTGGTGATCACGTGGACGGTGGGGCTGACGGCGCGGCCGGGGCGGGAGAACAGCTTCATCGCGATCGCGAACGAGCTGACGGAGACCTCGAACCGGCTCGACGAGGGCTGCGACATCTACATCTGCCTCCAGAACCTCGATGACCCGCGCGACTTCCTCTGGTACGAGCAGTGGGCGACGATGCCGCTGCTGGAGCGCCACGTCGAGCGCATCCAGCCGATGCTGGCGGGCGGGCCCGAGGGGCCCCAGGGCTCGCGGCTGTACACGTCAATCCAGCGTCGGGAGCAGCTCGGCTACGACCTGCTCCGCAACCACATCAACCCCGATCGGGACTGGTACGAGGCGTCGATCACGGGGTGGGCGATCGCTCGGGCGAAGCCCGGTCGGGAGGGGGACCTGCGGGACCTGGCGGTGGATCTGAGCCGGACGGGTCAAGAGTTCCCCGGCAACGTCACGCACATCGCGCACGAACGCGAGGACGTTCCCGGCCTCATCTGCTGGTTCGAGCAGTGGCGGGATCAGGACGTGCTCGACGCGCGCGTAGCCTCGCTCGAGGAGCGGTACGGCCCGCCTCCGGGAACGGAAGGCGTCGAGCGGATGCCCGCCGGCATCGCCGACGTAATGGAGTCGCTGGATGCGACCCGCTACCGCGTAGTCGCGACGTAGCGGGCGTAGGCTGGCCCTGGGACCGAGGAGGGTCGCATGGTTCTCGACTCACAGAACGCCATCGGCCTCGTGGCCATCGCCGCCGTGAACGCCATCGGAGTCATCGCGATCAGCGCGGTGAACGCGATCGGCGTCGTGGCCGTCTGCAGCGTCAACGCGATCGGGCTCGTGGCCTTCGCGACCATCAACGCCACCGGCGTCATCGCGTTCTCGAGCGTGAACGCGAACGGGGTCCTCGCCATCAGCTCGAACAACGCGAACGGGTTCATCGCGATCGGCAAGACCGCCAACGGGACGTTCGCGTTCTCGCGTTCGGGGAAGGGGAAGGCGAAGTACATGCTCTCCCCGGGTCGGCGCGACGAGGAGGCGGTGCGGCTGTTCTCGCGCTGGCTTCCCCGGTGGATGTGGCCGAAGGAGATTCCCGCGGCGTAAGCGCCGTCAAACCTGCCCGTACCGGAAGCAGCCCGTGACGTGATCGTTCACGAGCCCCGCCGACTGCATGAAGGCGTAGCAGATGGTCGGACCGACGAAGGAGAAGCCGTAGCCCTTGAGCGCCTTGCTCATGGCGCGCGACTCGTCGGTCTGGGCAGGGAGGTCGGCGAGGGACTCGAAGGCGTTTCGGCGGGGCTCGCCGCCAACGAACGACCAGAGATAGGCGTCCAGAGAGCCGTGCTCGGCCTGCACGACGAAGGTGGCGTGGGCGCCGGCGATGGCGGCGTCGATCTTGGCGCGGTTGCGGATGATGCGGGGGTCGGTTCGAAGCCGCTCGCGGTCGCCGTCGGTGTAGGCGGCGACGGTCGAGATGTCGAAGCCGTCGAAGGCAGCGCGGTAGCCCTCGCGACGGTGGAGGACCGTACGCCACGAGAGTCCCGCCTGCGCCCCCTCGAGGATCAGCAGCTCGAAGAGGGCACGGTCGCCGTGCGTGGGCACGCCCCACTCCTCGTCGTGATAGCGCTGCATGACGGGGTCATCGCCGGCCCACTCGCAGCGGGTTATGTCGGGCATGGCAGTGCCTAACCCCGCCCATCTTCGAGGCGGGTGGCGAACCTGACGGCGAAGCCGTCGGGGTCAGCGATGGCGAAGTCGCGCAGGCCGTAGGACTTGTCCGCGATGGGGGCGAGGACTCGGGCGCCCATCTCCGCCGCGAGCTCCCAGTACCGGTCGACGTCGGGCACCATCACGCGAACGTTGGCCTGCGTCGTGTCCGGCACGGGGCCCATCTCAGGACGCTCATCGAGGAAGAGGAGGTGGCCCTCCCAGGTCAGCTCGACGAAGTCGCCGTCGTCCCTGACCAGCTCGAATCCCAGGCGCCGGTAGAACGCCGTCGACCGCTTGATGTCGCGCACGAAGATCTCGGTGACGAGCTGCTCGGTGGGGTCGACGTAGCGGTCGGCTTCAGGCATGGCGCGATGGTACAGGCCGCTGTATGGGGGTGGCGTGTACGATTCGGGCATAGCCTGAAGCGGCCGGAGGCGAGCATGTCTGAGGAAGCCACGATGCGGGGGAAAGCCGCCATCGTGGGCATCGGCGAGACCACCTATTACAAGCGCGGACAGTCGCCCGACCCCGAGTTCAAGCTGGTGCTCGACGCCATCCAGCTCGCCGCCGAGGACGCGGGGATCGATGTGCGCGAGATCGACGGGTTCGCCGCCTACGCGAACGACCGCAACGACCCGTCCCGGCTGATGACGGCGTTCGGCAGCAAGGACATGACCTTCAACAACATGGTCTGGGGCGGAGGTGGCGGCGGCGGGTCCGCGGCGGTCGCGAACGCGGTGGCGGCGGTGCTCGCGGGCTACTCGAAGTACGTGGTGGTGTACCGGGGCCTGGCGCAGGGCCAGTTCGGGCGCTTCGGGCAGGGCGCGAACATCCCCGTGGCGCCCGGTCCGGCCGCGTTCACGGCGCCGTACGGGCTGCTCTCCCCGGCGCAGTCCTTCGCGATGCGCATCCGCCGTTTCATGCACGACTACGGGGCCGAGCAGAGCGCGCTGCGAGCGATCTCGCTGGCCACGTACCGGCACGCGCAGTCGAACCCGCGGGCGGTCATGTACGGGCGCGAGCTGACGGAGGAGATGTACGACAACTCGCGCATGATCGTGGAGCCCTTCCACCTGTTCGACTGCTGCCAGGAGAACGACGGCGCGGCGGCGCTCATCGTGACGAGCGCGGAGCGGGCGAAGGACATGAAACAGAAGCCGGCGTGGGTGATGAGTGCGGCGCAGGGCTCGGACTACCGCCAGGCGGCGACGGCGCACAACTCGCCGGACTACGCGACCTCGAACTTCAAGACGCTGGCGCCGCGGCTGTACGCGATGGCGGGCGTCGGCCCCGAGGACGTGGACGTGCTCCAGAGCTACGAGAACTTCACCGGCGGTGTGCTGATGAGCATCGTGGAGCACGGGTTCTGCCAGCCGGAGGAGGTGAACGACTTCTTCACCCTCGAGAACTTCTCCGCGCCGGACGGGAAGCTGCCGCTGAACACGAGCGGGGGGAACCTGGCGGAGTGCTACATGCACGGCCTCGAGCTGGTGCACGAGGCGGTGCGGCAGGTGCGGGGCGAATCGACCTGCCAGGTGCCGGACGTGAACGTCTCGATGGTGACGTCAGGGCCGATGGTGCAGCCGGTGAGCGACCTGATCCTGGCGGCCGACCGGGGGGTGGACGCATGAGCGCGGAGACGGGGACGTACCTGCCGGAGGGTCTGCCCCGACCCGGGCCCGCCATCGATGGGCTGGGGGCGGAGTTCTGGGAGGCGGCGAAGCGGCACGAGCTGGTGGTGCAGCAGTGCCGCGCCTGCGACGGTTTCCAGTGGGGGCCGGAGTGGATCTGCTACCAGTGCCACTCGGACGACCTGACCTACACGCAGGTCTCGGGGCGCGGGATCATCTACAGCTGGGAGCGGGTCTGGCACCCGGTTCACCCGGCCCTGCAGGAGGCCACGCCCTACATCGTCGTGCTCGTCGAGCTGCCCGACGCGGGCAACGTGCGTATGGCCGGGAACCTGCTCGGGGACCGCAGGCAGGACGTCGTCATCGGGGCCGAGGTCGAAGTCGCCTTCGAGGACAAGGGCGAAGGCGACGAGGCGTACACGCTCGTGCAGTGGCGGGTGGTCGAGTAGGTACAGCCAAACGATGGCTGCGGAGACCAGCGGCCGCTACCTGATCGACGGGACGGAGCACGCGCGCACGCTCGTGCTGGCGCACGGGGCGGGGGCGCCCATGGACCACCCCTGGATGGAGCGCGTCTGCGCGTTGCTGGCGGGGGAGGGGGTGCGCACGGTCCGCTTCGAGTTTCCCTACATGGCGGCGCGCCGGACAACGGGGAAGCGTCCCGGCCCGAATCCGTCGCGGGTGCTGGAAGCGGCGTGGCGCGAGGTCATCGACGACCTCGGGGCGGAGGGGCTGGTCATCGGGGGAAAGTCGATGGGCGGACGCATTGCGAGCATGGTGGCGGAGGAGGCGGGGGTCGCCGGGGTGGTCTGCTTCGGGTATCCGTTCCACCCACCGGGGAAGCCCGATCGGCTGCGCACCGCGCATCTCGAGGCGATCCAGACGCCGGTGCTCGTCTTGCAGGGGGAACGCGATCCGTTCGGGAGGGGGGAGGAGGTGGCGGGGTACGCGCTCTCGGAGCAGGTCCGGGTGCACTGGCTGGTCGACGGCGACCACGGGCTCAAGCCGCGCAAGGCATCGGGACGGACGGAGGCGGAGAACCTGGCGGAGGCGGCGCGGGAGGCGGCACGCTTCGTCGTCGAGGTGACCGGGAAGTAGGACCTTCATGGATTCGCCGAGCCGAATCTCGAGCACGGGGACTGAAGATGCGCTGGGATGACGTGGCCTTGCCCATCACGGGACCATTGCTGTTTGTCGTGGTCGCGCTGGCCCTGGCTATCACCGTGGCGGCGCTGCGCTGCGGGCTGGACGATGAGGAACCGCCTGAAGAGGGTCCGGACAAGGTATGGGAATGGCATCGAAGCCAGGGCGTGATTCGCCTGACGGCGCCGGCGAATCTGATGGTGCGATTTGGCGTGGACGAGTGGGAGACGATCGAAGACGGAAGCGTGGTGCATCACTTCGATGGTGTCTGGATCGTCAATGCGCAGCCTGTTGGGTCCCGGTTCGTAGGTACGCTCAGGTGCACGCTGTCGGCGCGGGATGGCCCCTGCGAGGACACGCCGACAATTGAACGGGTCGGCGAGGAAGTGGAGCAGTGGTCGGAGAGGCGGCACCGGGCCATCCTTGTCAGAATCGTCGCCTCATACGAGTGGGAGCCCGCACCTATCAACCAGGAAGACTGACCATCCAGCGGTCCCGTTGGCCCGATTCCAAAATGAATCCAAACGGCCGGCGGCTCAGGCGATCGGTTTGTCGCGGGAGCCCCAGGCGTCCCAGTGGATGACCTCGGAGACGGGCGGGCGCTCAACGGGCTTGAAGTTGTCGTCGCCGGTGAAGTAGGCGACGGGGAAGAGAGTCGCCTGGCTAATGTCGTCGGGGATGGCGAGGAGCTCGGCGACCTCGTTCGCGTAGCGGAGGTGGATGCCCGTCCAGGCGGTGCCGAGCCCGCGCGTGCGAAGCGCCATCTGGAGTGACCAGGCGGCGGGCAGGATCTGGCCGTAGAGGCTCGCCTGGGCGCCTTGCCCGTCGTTTTCCGCGCGCCCCTCGATGCAGGGGATGATGAGGGCAGGGCAGCGGTGGATGTTGTCGGCGAGGTAGGCGATGACGGGGCGCATGGGGCGGGCGCCGGCGAACTCGTAGAAGCCCTCGCGGTAGAGGCCGCCGATGATGTCGCGCTTGGACTCGTCGGTCACGACCATGAAGTGCCAGCGGCGGGCCTCGCCGCCGCCGGGGGCGGCCTGGATGGCGATCCCAATGCACTCCTCAATGACCTCGGGCTCGACGGGGCGGTCGAAGTCGAGGCGGCGGCGCACCGAGCGGGTCGTCGTGAGGACGTGGTCGACGCTGTCGCGGTCGTAGGGGCGGTGCTTGTCGTCAGGGGGAGTGCTGTCGGTCATGGGGAGCGCCATTCTGCCACGCGGGAGGGGCGGCGGGCGGGTGCGCTCGCGCCTTCGGGGGCGGGTGGCAGAATGAGGCGGCTTTGTGCAAACACGGGCCGTGAGCGCCCGCGAGACCAGAACCAGCAGGGCAGAGGAGAACCGAAATGGCGGATCGACTGAAGGATCGCGTGGCGATCGTGACGGGCGCGGGGCGGGGCATCGGCGCCTCGATCGCGAAGTTGATGGCGTCCGAGGGTGCGGCGGTGGTCGTGAACGACCTGGGCGGCAGCGTCGACGGTGAGGGCGCCGACGACGCGCCTGCGCGCGAGGTCGTGCGCGAGATCGAGGCGGCCGGCGGCACGGCCGTGGCGAACTTCGACGATGTCTCGGACTACGACGCGTCGGAGCAGATCATCCGCACGGCGCTGAACGAGTACGGCCAGCTCGACATCCTCTGCAACGTGGCCGGCATCCTGCGCGACCGCATGATCTTCAACATGACCGAGGCCGAGTGGGACGCGGTCATCGCGGTGCACCTGAAGGGCACCTTCAACACGTCCAAATACGCGTCGATCTACTGGCGCTCGGAGCGCAAGGGCGACTACCGGCTGATCAACTTCACCTCGGTGTCGGGGCTCTCGGGATCGCCGGGACAGCCGAACTACGCGGCGGCGAAGCTCGGCATCGTCGGTCTGACGTACTCGTGCGCAAACGCGCTCGGCCGCTACGGGGTGACCTCGAACGCGATCAGCCCGGGCGCGGCCACGCGCATGGGCGACACGATCCCGCCGGAGCGGCGGCGCCAGCTCGACGCGGCCCAGCAGCGGGCGGCCGAGGATCGCGCACGGGAGATGTCGCCGGACAACGTGGCGCCGCCGGTGGTGTACCTGGCGAGCACGGAGTCGGGCTGGATCAACGGGCAGGTGATCGGGGCATCCGGGTACCAGGTGTCGCTGTTCAACACTCCCGACATGATCCGGCAGATCCAGGGCAAGGAGCCCTGGAGCGTGGACGACATGTTCCAGCGCATGCCGGCGGTCTTCCGGCCGGCGATCGAGGGCAGGAACTTCTACCAGCGGGCGCAAGAGAGCTAGCGAGGTCCCCATGTCGGGCGAGCGGGCGGTCCTGTTTGACTTCGGCGGCGTCCTGCTGCGCCAGGACTGGGACGAGTACGACGCGTTCTGCGAGCGGAACGGCCTGCCGGCTCGGGCGCTGCGGCGCGCGCTCTACGGCACCGACGAGTGGCGGGCGCTGCAGACCGGGCAGATCAGCGACCGTTCCGTCTGGCGGGCAGCGGCCATCGCCTCGCTGGCGGAGCACTGCGGCGATCGCGCCGAGGGGCTCTTCGACGAGTGGTACGCGCGCCCGATCAGGGTGCATCAGCCGAACATCGACCTGGCGAACGCGCTGGCGGCGGCGGGAGTGCGGGTGGGGCTGCTGAGCAACGCCGCGCCGGACCTGGAGACGCGGATCACGGAGCAGTTCGGGGTCAAGGTGAACTGGACAGACCGGGTCATCTCGGGGCTGGTCGGGCTGGCGAAGCCGGACCCGGCCATCTATCACCTCGCAGCGGAGCGCATCGGCCTGCCGGAGGCGGCCTGCTTCTTCATCGACGACCTCGCGGAGAACGTCGAGGCAGCGCGGGGCGTGGGGATGCTGGCGCATCACTTCCAGGGCGACTACGCGGGTCTGCAGGAGGATCTGCGGACAGCGGGGTACGAGTGGGAGTAGGCGACGTCCTTCCTGTCCCCTATTCCTCAGGGAGGACGCGCACCGAGGCAATGAGGGCGTTCAGCAGCACCTGAAAGCGAAGCCGCTCGCCGGCCGACAGGTCGTCCCGCAAGTGTGGTCTCACAACCTCCTGCGTGTGAACGAAGTTCAGGCTGCCCCGCCCCCTGAAGTCCCGGACGGACGTGCCCGAATCCCCGCCTGAGGCCCAGCTCAGGCCACCGACCAGCCGCATGCCCTCGGGGATCGTGAAGACGAAGGAACCCAGTTGCCACTCCGTGCGTCCGTCGCCCTGGGCGATCTCGCCCGCGTAGATGAGGGGACGTTCTCCGATCCGGGGAGTGATGCCGCCCTCGAGGTTCGAAGGGCCGCCTTCGGCGCCGTCTGAAACCGCTCGAACCTCGAATCGATGGCCGGTGTCGCTCCTGAGGCCGGTCAGGCGGAAAGCGCGAGCCGCCGAATCGCTGCCGGGGATGTCCGTCCACGGGCCCCACGGGTTCTGGCGAGACTCTCCGGAGTTCCAGGTGGTCCTGCGGTACTGCCACTTCGTCACGTTGTCGGGACCACCTACCCACTCGAGCACGAGCGAGTCGGGCGAGCCGTCGGACACGACGATCAGGCAGGGACCGCCTTCGGGCACGGTATCGGCCGACGCCGCGAAGTCCAGGCAGGTCTCCATCGTGAACGTCGATGTCGGAGTGGCGGCCGGTTCCCCACCACCAGTCCTCACGGCCTGGAGGATGCCCGCGGCCACTGCCCCGGCAACCACCACGCCCACGACGACCCCAATCCACAACAGCCGTGGCGTAACGCGCATGCGCTCCATCCACATCATCCTAGGACTGCCGCCGGGAGATCTGCCTGCCCCGCGGCTAATCCGGTGACGGTCGAGGGGTCTAGCCGAAGCGGATGCTGTCCTCGACGTGGCGCATGGGGGGCTGGCGGCGCTCGCGCGCCATCTGGATGACGAGCAGGAGCGGCAAGAAGCGTCCAAGCAGCATGCCGGTGATCAGAAGGCCTCGCTCCCATGCGCCGGCTTCCGCCGCCTGACCGACGGACCAGCCGGAGAGCGTGATGGCGGAGATGGCCTCGAAGAGCGCGTCGAGGGGGGCGGCGTGGGAGGCCGCGATGATGCCCGCCCCCAGGAAGGTGACGGCCCCGCCAAAGAGGAAGGTGATGGCAAGGGCGTGGCGGAAAGCGGAGGCCGGCAGCTCGCTGCCGAGAAGGGAGAGGCGGTCGCGGCCCGCGAGGGCGTTCAGGAGGCCGGTCGCGAGGACGGCGATGGTCGCCACCTTGAGGCCGCCGCTGACGGAGCCCGCAGCACCGCCGATCAGCATCAAGCCGGTGCCGAAGACCTTGCTCTCCTCGCGGAAGGCGGCGGTGTCGAGCGTCGTGAAGCCGGTCGTCCGGGCGGATGACTCGAAGAGGGCGAGGAAGGGACGGCGCCAACCGGGCTCGGCGGCGAGGGTGGCCGGGTTCGTCCACTCGCCGATGAGAAGCACGCCCGCGCCCCCGACGAGGACGGCCGCCATCGCGACGAGGATGACGCGCGTGTCGAGTGGGAGGCGGCGGAGGGAGCGGCGCGAGACGAAGAGCGCAAGGGGGATGGGGCCGATGGCGCCGAGCATGGCGAGCGCGCCCGTGGCGGCGAGGACGGGCACGTCGTCGTGGAAGGCGGCGTAGCCGCCCTCGGGAAGGGCGAAGCCCGTGTTGTTGAAGGCGCTGACGGCGTGGAACGGTCCCCACCAGAGGGCGCGCTCGGCGGGAATATCGGCGGCGAGCATGACGAGGAAGAGGCCGACGGCGCCGATCGCCTGCGTGGCGAGGGCCGCTACGAGGACGGTCCGGACGACGGGAAGCACCTCGCCGACTCCCGGCACGCCGCGGAAGAGGCGCTTCATGCCGGAGTCGCGCATCCCGAGGCGGCGTCCGAGGAGCCAGAGGATGACGGTCGCGCCGACGAGGTAGAGAAGGCCGCCGGAGACGGTCAGAGCGGCGAGGATGCCCTCGCCGAGGAGCGTCCAGTGCTCCTGCACGGGCACGGTGACGAGTCCCGTGAGGGTGACGGCGGAGACGCTCGTGAAGAACGCATCGGCGGCCGTCGTGTGGGCGGTGGAGGCGGCGGGAACAAGGAGGAGGAGCGTGCCCGCGACGAGCAGCAGGGCGTAGGCCAGGACGGCGAGGACGGCGCCGCTGAGGGGCCAGCGCAGCCAGCGGAGCGCGCGCCGCGACAGGAAAGAGGGGATAGCGAGGCGTTGGCCAGCCTCGACTCCGGCGGGGGGACCGTCCCCAGCGGGCTGTCGAGCGGTTACCATCGCTCGCAGTCTGTGATCGGTCCGCGGGTCGGGTCAATCGGCGGCGGTCACGCTGGAGGAGTCGAGCGATGGCAGTCACCCTGGGCGATGGCGATTTCCGGTACGAGGTGGTGGAGGGCTGGGAGCAGCTTCCCGAAGGGGTCACGCTGCGGGAGACGCCCGGCGTGGCGGTCAATTCGCGCGACGAGGTGTTCCTCCTGACGCGCAACACGGACTACCCCGTCATGGTCTTCGACCAGCAGGGGAGCTTCCTGCGCAGCTTCGGGCGAGGCGTGTTCGACGCGCGCACGCACGGCATGTTCATCGGCGCAGACGAGGCAGTGTGGTGCGTCGACGACGGGACGCACTCGATCACGAAGTGGTCGCAGGAAGGCGAGCTGCTGCTGACGCTCGGGGGCGACCCCGCACCCATCTGGAGCGGCGCGCCCTTCAACCGGCCAACGCACGCAGCGGTCTCGCCCGCGAGCGGCGACCTCTACATCACGGACGGCTACGGCAACTCGAACGTGCATCGCTACACGGCCGAGGGCGAGCACGTGCTGTCGTGGGGTGGCCCGGGCATCGACGCGGGACAGTTCATCCGGCCCCACAACGTGGCCGTGGACGAGGAGGAACGCGTCTACGTGGCCGACCGGGAGGCGCACCGCGTGCAGGTGTTCGACTCCGAAGGGAACTTCCTCGAGATGTGGAACAACATCCACCGTCCCGACGGGATGGTGCTGGGCCCGGACGGGAACATCTACATCGGCGAGCTGAACGGGATGGGCGGCATGGAGGGGTGCCCCGGCCTCGGGCACCGCGTGAGCATCCTCAGCCGGGGCGGCGACCTGCTCGCGCGCTTCGGGGACGAGGAAGAGGGCGAGGGGCCGGGTCAGTTCATCGCGCCGCACGGGGTGGCCGTGGACTCGCGCGGCGACATCTACGTGGGGGAGGTGTCGTTCAGCATCGTGGGCCGCACGCTCGATCCGCCGAGGGAGATGAAGAGCTTCACGAAGCTGCGGCGGCTGTAGGGCCGTGTCCGGGGGCTCGCGCGCATCGGGAGAGCGCGCGTCGCGAGACATGGGCGAGCCGCGCCCGGAGACGCGTGCGCGGCTCGATGCCCTCCGGCAGGCCCTCGACGAGGAAACGCGGCAGCAGGCCGGGTACCCCGCCAATCTCGTGCACGACTACTCCGCGCTCACGCCCTTCCTGCGCTACTCGCTGAACAACATCGGCGACCCCTTCCACGAGAGCAACTACCGGATCAACACGCGCGCGATCGAACGCGAGGTGGTCGCCACCTTCGCGAGCCTCCTGCGTATCGAGGTCGACCTGCCGTGGGGCTACATCACCTCGGGAGGCACCGAGGGGAACATGTACGGGCTCTACCTCGCGCGGAAGCTGCACCCGGACGGCATCGTCTACTTCTCACAGGACACCCACTACAGCGTGCTCAAGAACCTGAGCGTGCTGAACATGCGCAACATCATGATCAAGAGCCGGGAGAACGGTGAGCTCGACTACGACGACCTGTACGAGACCGTGCGCATCCACCGGGACACGCCGGTCATCGTGATGGCCAACATCGGCACGACCATGAAGGGCGCCGTCGATGACCTGACCCAGGTGGGGGCCATCTTCGACGACCTGGCGATCACGAACCGCTACATCCACGCCGATGCGGCGCTGAGCGGCCTGATCCTGCCCTTCGTCGACGACCCGCAGCCGTTCGGGTTCGATGCGGGCATCGACAGCGTCTCGCTGAGCGGACACAAGGTGATCGGCGCGCCCCTGCCGTGCGGCGTCGTCCTGACGAAACTCGACTATGTGAATGCGGTGGCTCGTTCGGTCGAGTACGTGGGCACGCTCGACACCACCCTGCCGGGATCACGCAACGGCTTCACCCCGCTCATCCTGTGGTACGCCCTGGAGCACTACGGACTCGAGGGCCTGGGAAAGCTCGTGGGGGAGATGCTCGACACGGCGGCGTACGCGGTCGAGCGCTTCAACGCGAAGGGAATCCCGGCCTGGCGGAACCGAAACTCCGTGACCGTCGTGTTCCCGAGGCCAGCCGACCACGTCGTGCGCGCGTGGCAGCTCGCGACGCTCGGCGACATCGCGCACATCATCACGATGCCGCACGTCACCCGCGCGATGGTGGACGAGATCGTGGATGCCTGCGCGACCGGCGAGTCGTTCCAGCCAGAGACATGAGGAGGCTTCGGTGAAGCGGATTACCGTGGCGGTTCAGAACCAGGTGGGCGTGATCGCCGGCCTCACGGAGGCGCTTGCCCAAGCGGGCGTGAACCTGGTGGCGATCAACACGGAGCGGACCGGGGAGACGGGGCTTGTCTCGCTGTCGACGGAGGAGGGCGACCACGACCGGGCGCTCCACTGCCTGGTGGACGCGGGCTACCGGGCGGTGACGGACGAGGCGCTGCTGATCCGGCTGCGGGACGAGCCGGGGGCGCTGGCGAAGGTGGCGGCGCGCTTCCGCGACGCGGGCATCAACATCCAGAGCCTGCACATCCTGGACCGTCACGAGGGCTACGCGACGGTCGCGCTCAACACGGAAGACCGCGAGGCCACGGTCGCCCTGCTCACGCCCGACGAACTGGTGTAGGCGACGCCCTACTGGATGGCGGAGTGGGGGGTGGGGTTGAGGCGGCGGACGACGATGCCCTCGCGCTCCATCATCTCGGGGATCTGGGGGCCGATCTCGTTCGTCCACTCTTCGCTCTGGTAGACGGCCTCGTACTGGGCCTCGCGCTCGGCTTCGTCACGGAAGCGGCGGACCCAGATGTAGACGGTCTCGTCTTCCTCGTCGGTGAAGCTGCCGAGGATGACCATGCCCTTCGACTGCTGGAAGGGAATGATCGTGTTCTCCATGAACTCGACCCAGGCCGCCTGCTGGCCGGGCTTGATGCGGTACTGACGCAGCTCGAAGAGCATGGTTCGCCTCCGTGGGGGTGATTGACCGGCGGAGTCTACGCGTTCGCGGAGGCTTCGTGATTGTCATCACGAGGCCGGAGGGCTACGATCGGGCCGCTTCTCCGGGGAGGATCGGATGGCCTACGGCACGGGCATCGCGCGCGGACTGGGTTTGACGCTGCGCCAGCTCTTCAAGCCCGTGGATACACTTGAGTACCCGGAGGTCTCGCGACCGGTTCCGGTGTACGCGCGCACGAACCTGCTCTGGTTCGAGGAGCGCTGCACGGGCTGCAGCACCTGCGCACAGGCCTGCCCGGACGGCTGCATCCTGGTGGCGACCAGCCAGGACGCCGAGGGTCGACGCAACATTGACCGCTACGAGATCGACTTCCGCATCTGCATGTACTGCGGGCTCTGCACCGAGGCCTGCCCCTACGAGGCGATCCAGCCGGGCGGCCCGCTCGACGACGCGGTCACGAACTTCGACGAGATGTACCGCGACAAGCACGCGCTGAGCCGGATGGCGCAGTCGTTCCTGAAGCGGAACGACAACACCTACCCGAACGGGATGAAGGCGCCCGACCCCGACGGCGACTTCCACCGGCTCTAGACGATGGCGACGATCACGGCGAACGGCGGCACGATCGAGGCGCCCGAGGGGGCGCCCCTCGTCGAGGTCCTGAAGAACAACGGCATCTACATGTCGAACCTGTGCTACGTGGACGGCCTGAAGCCGTACGCGGGCTGCCGCACCTGTCTGGTCGATATCGAGGGCCCTCCTGGGCTGCAGCTGGCCTGCACGAGCGTGGTCCAAGACGGGATGGTGGTGCGCACCGACACCGACGAGGTAGCTGAAGCGCGCCGGGCGGTCCTCTCGGTCCTGATCTCGAACCACAGCGAGCGCTGCCTGACGTGTCACCGGCGCGAGCACTGCCACCCGGGCGACATCTGCCTGCGCGACGACGTGGTCACCCATCGCTGCCTGACCTGCTCGAAGAACTACCGCTGCGAGCTGCAGGCCACCTGCGAGATGGTGGGGATGTCGGGCTACGAGCCGTGGGTGGGCGAGGAGCGCACCTTCTACCAGGCGCCACAGCCACCGGCCGACCGGGCGAACCCGTACATGGAGTTCGACCCGCAGATGTGCATCATCTGCACGCGCTGCCAGCGGGTGTGCGAGGAGAAGCGCCACACCAGCGCCATCACCCTGGGCGGACGCGGGTTCGACCTGCAGATCACGTTCGGGGCGGGCGGCGCCATCCACGAGAGCAACTGCGACTTCAGCGGCGCCTGCATCGACGTCTGCCCGACGGCGGCGCTCATGGAGCACCCGAACAAGTGGGTGGCGAAGCCCGACACGTGGACGACGACGACCTGCGACTCGTGCGCGGTCGGGTGCAGCATCAGCATGGGCTCCCGAGAGGGGCGCGGGGTGATCGTGCGACCCGGCCCCGGAAACGAGTTCTCCGGCGACCAGATCTGCGTCCGCGGGCGCTACCACTACGACTCCCTGAAGCCGCGCGAGCGGCTCTCACGCCACCTCGTGAAGCGCGGGGTCATCCAGGCGCCGGCCTCGCTCGAGGACGCAGCGGCCGAGGCGGCGAGCGCCCTGCGCGAGGCCGCCGGCAAGGGCCGCGTGGGCGTGCTCATGGGAGGCACCGTCACGAACGAGGAGGCGTACCTCGCGAGGCTCATCGCCGGCGGCGGATTCGGGGCTACGGCCGACAGCCCCCTCGGGCCCGTGATGCGGGCCGCGAAGGACGCGCTGGAAGCGCGGCTGGGCACGTGGCGCATGGCCACGGATATGACCCGCATCCCGAAGGCGAAGGCGATCGTCGTGGTCGCCGATGACCTCGAGGAGAGCCACAACGTCCTCAGCGTCCGCATCAAGGACGCGGTTGCGCACGAGAAGGCGACGCTGGTCGTCATCGGCGCGCTCCGGAGCGAGCTTGTCGACTTCGCGTCGCACTGGATCCGTCCCGCAGCGGGCGAAGAGGGGCAGGCGGCTGCCGCTCTCGCCAGCGCGGTAGCAGGCGGGGCGGCCGACGGCGACATCGCCGCCGCCGCAGACGCGCTGCGCGGTTCCGAGGGCGCCATCGTTGTGTGCGCGCCGAACCCGGTCTCGCCCGCGATTACGGGGGCGATGGCGGGCGGGGCGGCGAACCTCGCGGTCGCGCTGCACGGCGAGGCGGCTTCGGACCACCTCGTGGTCGCGCCGCCGGAGGTGAACACGCACGGCCTGCTCGACGTGGGTGTGGCAGCCGAAGGTAGCGACAACCCGCTCGAAGGGCTGAGCGGCCTCGTGGTCGTGCGGGACGACCCGACGATGCGGCTCCCGGGCGCGGCAGCCGCGCTCGACGGGCTCAATGCGCTCGTCGTCATCGACAACGTGGCGCACGAGACGGCGAAGCGCGCGACGGCCGTGCTCGCCGAGGGACGCTCCTACGCCTCGCGCGGCACCTACACGCAGGGCGACTTCCGCGTGCAGCGCCTCGAACCGGCAATCGCGCCGGAGGGCGAGGCGGTCACGTGCTTCGCGGCGCTCTCGGCGCTCGCGGACGCGCTCGGCGTCGACGTTCCCGCCGACGAAGGTGCGGCGCTCGCCGCCATCGCCAACGAGACACCCGCCTACCAGCCCGCCGCCGACCTCATCATCGGCGAGGGGGTTCGGCTTGAGGTGACGGCGTCGAGCCAAGGCTCGATGGCGCCTGTGGCCGACGCCGACGCCGCGGCCAGCGGCGAGGGGCTGCGCATCATCACGGGTCGCGACCAGTACACGGCCACCGACGCGGCGGCGCTGCGGCATCCCGAGGCGGAGCAGCTGCACCGTTACGACCGCATCCAGGTGAGCGAAGAGGACGCCGAGCGCCTCGGCATCAGCGACGAGGACGAGGTCGAGCTGACCGACGGCGAGGTCACGTTGCGCGCCCCGGCCACGGTCACCGACCGGGTGCCGGAGGGCGCGGTCTACGTGTCGAGCCTGCTGCAGGGCGGCGCGGTCGTCGGGTTCTTCCGGAGCGCGGCGGTCCCGGCCGTACGCGCGGGCGTGCCCGTCCCCGCCTGACCCTTCCCCTACCCCCGGGCGCCGTAGACAGGCCCGACTGCGGGCGTGAGAATCGCGCGCACCCAACAGACAGGGAGATTGACTATGGCTGATGAGTCAGGCGGCTATGTGGTTGCGGCGCAGGCGCGTCAGGGACGCGGGATGGGCGACTTCCGCTATGAGCGGGAGGCGCTCGACCCGATCGGGGCGACGATCCTCGAGATTCCGGCGGAGACGGACGCGGAGTTCGCTGAGGCGGCTCGCAACGCCGACGCGGTGATCGCGCCGGGGCGGCGCATTACGGCGGAGATCATCGAGGGCCTCGACCGGTGCGTCGTGATCGGTCTCAGCAGCGTCGGCGCGGACACGGTCGACGTGGAGGCGGCGACGAAGAAGGGCATTGTCGTGACGAACGTGCCCGACATCTTCGTGGAGGAGGTGGCGGACCACACGATGGCGCTCATGCTGGCCGCCGCGCGCCGCCTGAAGCTGATGGCGCAGCTGATGCGCGCGGGCAACTGGCGCGAGGCGCGGCCCGTGTTCAACGACGTGCCGCGGCTGTGGGGACAGACGGTGGGCCTGATCTCGTTCGGGAACATCGCGCGGGCGGTGGCGCGGCGCTGCCAGCCCTTCGGGCTGCACGTGATCGCCTACGACCCGTTCGTCAGCGAACTGACGATGACGGCGGAAGGCGTCGAGCCGGTGGGCCTGATGGAGATGCTGGAGCGCTCGGACTTCGTCTCGATGCACGCGCCCCTGAACGCGGAGACGCGCCCGCTGATGAAGGCGGAGCACTTCGCCGCGATGAAGCCGTCTGCCATCTTCGTGAACAACGGGCGGGGTCCGACGGTGGACGAGACGGCGCTGATCGCCGCGCTGGAAGACGGCGAGATTGCGGGGGCGGCGCTGGACGTGTTCGAGGTGGAGCCAACAAACGCGGAGAACCCGCTCCTGCACATGGACAACGTGATCGTGACGCCGCACGTGGCCTCGGCGACGGCGCGGATGATGCCGGAGACGCGCAGGCGCACCGGGCGCGAGATTGCGACGGCGCTGCAGGGTGGCTGGCCGCGGAGCGCGGTCAATCCGGAGGTGCTGGCGCGGACGGAGCTGAGCCGCTGGCAGCCGTACCCGATGAACCGAGGCCCGAATCGCTGATGTTCGCGCTCCAGCTGTTCTTCCTGAAGCTGTTCACGCCGTTCCACACGTTCGTGTTCCGGCTGACCGGTGGGCGCCTGCTGGGGAAGTTCGACCTGCCCGTGCTGCTGCTGACAACGACCGGCGCGCGGACGGGAAGGCAGCGGACCTCGCCACTCCTCTACGTCGAAGACGGCGGCAGGCTGGCGATTCCCGCATCGCTGTGGGGAGGGCCGCGCAATCCTGCCTGGTACTACAACTGCGTCGCCAACCCCGAGGTCTTCGTGGAGACGCGGGGCAGGAAGCTGACGATGCTGGCCGAGCCGGCGCCAGAGGAGGAGCGGCAGCGCCTCTACAAGCTGTTCAAGGCCTCGTCGCCGCACTACGGAGGGCACGAGGCGCGCACGACCCGGACGATACCCGTCGTCGTCCTGCGGGAGCTGGACGGCTAGAGACCCAGCGCGAAGCGTGTTCGGGGGGCGTCCGTAGAATCGCGGGCATGTCCCGGCGTCCTGTCGTCGCTGCGAGAACGTCGGTGTTCTCGGAGTCGGTCATCCGCGAGATGACGCGGCTCGCGTTCGAACACGATGCCATCAACCTTGCGCAGGGCTACCCGGACTTCCCCGCACCGGCCTTCGTGAAGCGGGCCGCGATCGACGCGATCGAGGCGGACGTGAACCAGTACGCGATCACGTGGGGCGATCCGCGCCTGCGGGCGGCCATCGCCACGAAGGTGGGGCGTCACTACGGGCTGGACGTGGAACCGGAACGCGAGGTGACGGTCACCTGCGGGGCGACCGAGGCGATGATGGCGACGATGCTCGCCTTCGTGGAGCCGGGAGACGAGGTCATCGTCTTCGAGCCGTTCTACGAGAACTATGTGCCCGATGCGGCCATGAGCGGCGCGACGCTCAAGTTCGTGACGCTGCGGGGGCTCGACTTCGTGTTCGACCCTGAAGAGCTGCGAGCCGCGTTCGGGCCGCGGACGAAGGCGATCATCGTGAACTCGCCGAACAACCCGAGCGGCAAGGTGTTCGACCGCGAGGAGCTCGGGCAGATCGCGGCCCTGTGCCAGGAGTTCGATTGCCTCTGCTTCACGGACGAGATCTATGAACACATCCTCTTCGACGAACTCCACCACCTGCCCATGGCGACGCTGCCCGGGATGTACGACCGCACGGTGACGATCAGCGGACTCTCGAAGACGTTCAGCGTGACAGGGTGGCGGCTGGGGTACGTGGTGGCGCCGCCGCACCTGAGCGAAGCGATTCGCAAGGTGCACGACTTCCTGACGGTAGGGGCGCCGGCGCCGTTGCAGCAGGCGGGGGCGGTCGCGCTGGAGCAGGGCGAGCCGTACTACCCGGAGCTGCGCGCGATGTACCAGGGGAAGCGGGACCGGCTCCTCATCTCGTTGCGCGCGGCGGGGTTCGAGTGCCACAAGCCGGAGGGGGCGTATTACGTGATGGCGGACTTCGGCGACCTCGGGTTCGAGGGCGACGACACGGCCTTCGCCCTGCACCTGATCGAGCGGGTGGGGGTGGCGCCGGTGCCAGGGTCGAGCTTCTACAACGACCAGGCGGCCGGGTCGCGGTTCGTGCGTTTCACGTTCTCGAAGTCGGACGAGACGCTAGCGGAGGCGGGGCGGCGGCTGGGGGCGATGTAGCGACATCATGTCGATGCTGGTCGTCGCCCCGATCACAGCCGAGTTCGAGGCGCTTGCGGGGGCCTTCGACGAGCGCTGGGGCAGTCCCGTGCTCCGGGACTCCGGCAGGGTGGCCGTGCGCGAGTACGAGGCCGCCGACGTCATCCTCGCGGAAGGCGGCTTCGGCAAGGTCCAGTACGGCGTGACGACGCAGCACCTGCTGGACCATCTCGATGATGTCTCGCTGGTGGTCTGTGCGGGGGTGGCGGGGGCGCTGACCGACTCCACCCGGGTGGGCGATGTAGTGGTCGGGACAAACACGCGCGAGCACGACTTCTACTCGGAGGTGCTCAGGAGGGTGCCCCCGCGGTTCGATGGCTCCGGAGCGCACCTCACGCGGCTGGCCGGGGCGCTGGAGGGGGAGCTGCCCTTTGGGGTGCATTTCGCCCCAATTGCGAGCGGTGACGAGGGCATCTCCGACCGCGTCCGGAGGGAGGAGATCCACGGCCGCACGGACGCGCTGGCGGTAGCCTTCGAGGGGGCGGGTGGCGCGAGGGCCGCGCTCTTCTCCGGCGTGCCTTTCCTCGAGGTGCGGGGCATCTCCGACATGGCCGAGGGCGACATCCTCACCGAGATCGAGGCGAACCTGCCGGGTGTCATGCAGAACGTCGCCGCCGTGGTCGCGCGGCTGGCCGCGCCCTGACGCCCCCGAGCGTTGCGGGGGCGGCTGCTACACTTTCAGAACGCGCCGCCGGGGGGCGGCGTTTCCGTACCGATGAGGGAATCTCGATGACCGACGCGCCAGCCAGCACGCGGCTCGCCTCCGCCTACGAGCCGAGCACCGTGGAAGACCGCATCTACGCCTTCTGGGAGGAAGGCGACTACTTCCGCGCGCGCGTCGTACCGGGCGAGGCGCCCTACAGCATCGTGATGCCCCCTCCGAACGTGACGGGGGAGCTGCACCTCGGCCACGGCCTCGAGGATGCGCTCACCGACACGCTCGTGCGCTGGCACCGGATGCAGGGCGAACCGACGCTGTGGCTGCCGGGCGAGGATCACGCCGGCATCGCCACGCAGAACGTGATGGAGCGCGAGCTCCAGAAGGAAGGTCTCACGCGGCACGACCTCGGGCGGGAGGGGTTCGAGGCGCGCGTCTGGCAGTGGGTGCGGCAACTCCGGCCGCGCATCTACGAGCAGCACCGCAAGCTGGGGGCGAGCGCCGACTGGAGCCGCGACACGTTCACGCTGGACCCCCACATCGTGCGGGCGGTTCGCACAACGTTCGTGAACCTCTACAACGACGGGCTCATCTACCGCGGGCTGCGGATGACCAACCGGTGCCCGCGCTGCAGCACCTCCCTGAGCGACCTGGAGGTGGAGCACGAGGAGGAGGAGGCGCAGCTCTACTACGTGCGCTACCCGGTGGTGGGAGAGGGCGGGATGCCGCTACCCGACGCCGTGACCGTCGCGACGGTGCGCCCGGAGACGATGGTGGCGGACACAGGCGTGGCCGTTCACCCCGAGGACGAGCGCTACGAAGACCGCATCGGGCGAACGGTGCTGCTGCCCATCATGGGGCGCGAGCTGCCGGTGGTGGCGGACGACTCGATCCAGCCGGAGTTCGGCACGGGCGCGCTGAAGGTGACGCCCGGACACGACCCGCTCGACTGGGACATCGGACAGCGCCACGACCTCGACGTGATCGTCGCGATCGACGAGGACGGACGCATGAACGACGAGGCCGGCCCCTACGAGGGGATGACCGTCGATGAGGCGCGGGCAGCGATCGTGCGCGACCTCGAGGACGGCGGCTTCCTCGAGAAGACCGAGCCATACACGCACAGCGTGGGGCGCTGCGAGCGCTGCGACTCGGTGATCGAGCCGCTGCCGAGCGAGCAGTGGTGGGTGGCGGTGAACAAGGAGTACGCGCCGGGGGTCTCGCTGGCGAGCGCGGCAAGCGCGGCCATCCGGGACGAGCGCATCCGCATCGTGCCGGGACGGATGGCCACCACGTTCCTGAACTGGACCGACAATCTGCGCGACTGGTGCATCAGCCGCCAGCTCTGGTGGGGGCACCAGATTCCCGTGTGGTACTGCGACTGCGGGACGATGACGGTCGCCGTCGATGACCCGGACGCGTGCGCCTCCTGCGGCAGCGCGGAGATCCGGCAGGAGGAGGACGTGCTCGACACCTGGTTCTCCTCGGCGCTGGCGCCGCACTCGGACCTGGGCTGGCCCGACGACACCGAGGACCTGCGCTACTTCTACCCGACGACCGACATGCAGATGGGCTACGACATCATGTTCTTCTGGTGCGCCAGGATGGTGTTGTTCGGGCTCTACAACATGCGCCAACACGCCCCCGACGGCGACATCCCCTTCCGCACGGTGATCTTCCACGGGCTCATCCGCGACGCGAACGGCGTGAAGATGGCGAAGTCGCGCGGGAACGTGGTGAATCCCCTGGTGGCGGCGGGGCAGTACGGGGCGGACGCGTTCCGCTTCGCCCTGCTGACGATGGGCACGCTCGGGCAGGACATGAAGTACACCGAGGAGCGCATGGTCGCGGCCCGGAACTTCGCCAACAAGCTCTGGAACACCACTCGCTACGTGCTGATGCAGCTGGAGGGGCGGCGCGTGAAGCGTCCGCACCAGGCCGACCGGGACACGCTTGCCCTGGAAGACCGCTGGCTGCTCTCGCGGCTGGAGGGGCTGGAAGGCGAGGTCGACTCGCTCCTGAAGGCGTACCAGGTGGGGGAGGCCGCGCGGCGCATCCACGACTTCCTCTGGAACGAGCTGGCGGACTGGTACGTGGAGATGAGCAAGGTGCGGCTGCGGGAGGGTGACGAGCGTCCCCTGGCGGTGCTCGCCCATGTGCTCGACCACGGCCTGCGGCTGCTACACCCGATCATGCCGTTCGTGACGGAGGAGCTCTGGGGAAAGCTGCGGGAGCACCTGGACGACGACCTCGCCCCGGCGCTGATCGTCGCGTGGTTCCCGAAGAGCGCGGGCGTCTGGCGCGACCCGGCGGCGGAGGCGGCGATGGGGCACGTCATCGAGGTAAACCGCGCCATCCGCAACCTGCGCGCGGAGAAGGGCGTGGAGGCGGGCGCGCGTCCGGCCGTGTACCTGCGCGCGAGCGGTCAGGCCGCGGCGCTCGGCGAGACGGCGGCGGCGACCGCGTTCACCTCGCGGGTCGAGCCGCAGGTGACAGCGGCGGACGCAGGGCTTCCCGAGGGGGAGTACGCGTTCGCGCGCGTTGGCGACACGGAGGTGGCGCTGGCGCTGCCGGAGGTCGACCTGACTGCCGAGCGCGAGCGGCTCGAAGGCGAGCTGGCGGAAGCGGAGGGGCAGATCGCGCGGCTGGAGAAACAGCTCGCGAACGAGCGCTTCCTGGAGCGCGCACCGGAGACAGTCGTGCAGGGTGAGCGCGACCGGCTGGCGCAGGCGCAGTCGCGGGCGCAGGGGCTGCGCGAGCGGATCGCGGCGCTGGGGAGCTAGCCGAGCAGGATGTCGAGCGCGGCCTGCGTGTCCCGCAGGTCGGGAAGGACGAAGTCGGCGCCGCTCTCGCGGAGCGCGTCCTCGCCGTAGTTGCCGGTCGCGACCGCGAGGACGCGGGCGCCGACGGCGTGCCCGGCGGTGACGTCGCGGGGCGTGTCGCCGATGACCACCGGGCTTGCGGCAGCGGGGGCGACGCCGCCGATCCGGGCGAGCTCCTCGACGGCCGCAGCCAGGACCCGGTCCCGGTCGGAGGAGACATCGCCGAAACCGCCCCCAACGAAGCGGTCCCAGAGGCCGTAGTGGCGCAGCTTCAGCTCGGCGCCCCGGGCAACGTTCCCGGTGGCAAGGCCGACCACGGCGGCGGCGCTATCAAGGGCTTCGAGGAGGTCGACGACGCCTTCGAGGACGCGGCCATTGTGCGTGCGCAGCGCCTCGGGGAGGCGGGCGATGTAGGCCTCCGTCATGCGGTCGACGTCGGCGGGGGTGGGGTCGACGCCGGCGAGCCGCAGGGCGTCCTCGAAGATGCCGGTGTCGGTGCGGCCGTCGATCTGGACGCCGTCGAGGCCTGAGAGGCCGAACTCGTCGGAGAAGGCATCGGCGATGGCGTCGCGGCCCGCGCCGCCGCTCGCGATGAGGGTGCCGTCGATGTCGAAGAGGAGGAGGCGCACCGAAGGCAGTGTAGCCCGCGAGTTCCTCAGGGGCAGGTCGCGGGCTGGCGGGAGGGGTCTGGTACAGTCGGGGCATGGTTGCGGTCCCGGAGATACGGACGCTGGTCGAGCGGGCGGCGGCGCGGCGGCAGGTACTGGAGGGACTGATCGAGTCGGTTCCCGAGGACTACTGGGAGCGACAGGCTTCCGGGGACGCCTGGACCGCGCTGGACCATCTGCGGCACGTCGCCACCGTCGACGCGATGCTCGTGGAGCTGGTGGAGGCTGCGCGGGACTCGAACAAGGAGCTGTGGGCCGGGGACACGAGCGACGAGGCGGTGCTGGAAGCACGGCGAGTCGCGCTCATGGACCGGGTGCGGGAGCAGCCCCTCGAGACGCTAGTCAAGACGATGCGGGAGTCGAGGGAACGGGCGTTGGAGACGGTTCTGGGGATGTCGGTCGAGACGCTGGACCGGGAGGTGCGGGTGGCGGGAGTCGTGACCGAGTGGGGCGAGCCGCAGGCGTTCCCGCTCCGATCCTACCTGGCGGTCTGGGTGGAGCATGACGGCGAGCACGAGGACGCCATTCGCGGGGCGATCGAGACGCCTCCGGACGTGACGACGCTCACGCTGGCGGCTCGACGGGCGCGCGGGAGCCGCTGAGCCCGAGGGCGACGCCCGCCACAATGAGCGGTCCGCCGACGAGTACGCCCACCGGCGGGGTCTCGCCGAGCACGGGGATGGCGTAGAGCGTCGCGAGCAGCGGTTCCCCCAGGATCGCGAGACCGACGGTGACGACACGCAGGTGTCCGAGCGCCCAGTTGATGGATGTGTGCCCGATGAGCTGGGGGATGAGGGCGAGCAGGACGATGAAGACCCAGGCATCGGCCGCGAACCCGCTGATCGAGGGACGCACGATGAGCACCGCGAGCCAGAGCGTGACCGCCGCCGCGGTGTAGGCGACGGCGGAGTAGGGGAGGGCGCCGGTCTCGTGGCGGGTCTTGCGGCGGATGGTCTGGGAGACGGCGACGAAGAGGGCGGCGAGGAGGGCGAGCAGGTCGCCGATGAAGAACTCGATGCCGCGGGCGAGGTCGGTGGCGGCAATGCAAACGAGTCCGGCGACGGCGACGGCGAGGCCGCCGTACTCGCGGGAGGAGGGACGTTCGCGCAGGACCGCGTAGGCGATAAGCGCGCCGAGGAGGGGCTGCAGGCCGACGATGACGACGCTCGAGGCAACGGAGGTGCGCTCAAGGGAAGCGAACCAGCTCCAGAAGTGGCCGGCGAGGAAGACGCCGGAGAGCAGGAGCAGCGGGAGGCTGGAGCGGGGCGGGAAGGCGAGCTTGCCGCGGGCGCGGGCGAAGGCAACGAAGAGCAGGAGAAGTCCGGCGGCGAAGAGGAGGCGGTAGGCGGCGATAGTGAGGGCCGGGGCCTCATCGGCGAGACGCACGAAGATGGCGGCCCAGGAGATGCCAAGGACGCCGACAAGGAGCACGACCAGGGGTGTCCGCGAGGCCGGCACGGTCGCCACGCTAGGGGGGCGGAGGGCGGGGAGGCAAGACCGGCGGCAGGAGTGCGGCCGCGACGCCCTAGAATCGCGGGATGGCAGGAACGCTGGCCGAACGGCTGGGGCAACTCGCCGCCGAGGAGACGCCCGAGGCGGTACGGTTCGACTCCGACGCGGCGTTACGAGGCCGTTGGGCTGTGCTCCCTTCCGCCTTCAACCCGCCGACACGCGCCCACCTGCGGCTCCTTGAGCTGGCGGAGGCGGTGGAGGGCGTGGAACGGGGCGCGGCGCTCCTGACAACGCGAAACGTGGCGAAGGGGATCGAGGGGGCGTCGCTGGCGGACCGCATCGGGATGCTGCTGGCGGCGCGCGAGTCACGCCCGGGGCTGGCGGTCCTCGCGGCGAACCAGGCGCGGATCGTGGACCAGGCGTTCGCGCTGCGTCAGACCTGGCCGGAGGCCGCGTTCGACTTCGTTCTCGGCTTCGACACGCTCGTGCGGCTGTTCGACGAGCGGTACTACACGCAGGCGATGGAGGCGGAGCTGGACGCCTTCTTCGCTCAGCATCGCGTGATCGCGGCGAACCGAGGCAACGTGGCCGCCGGGGGCGTCGACGCCTACGTGGCGGAGCAGGCCTCGCGGTACGGCGATCGCATCGTGACCGTGACGCTGGACGAGGCGCACCGGGCCATGTCGTCGAGCGAGGCACGCGCGCGTATCGCCACGGGGGAGGCGAGCGGCGGCCTTCCGGAGGAGGTCACCGCCTACATCCGCGAGCACGGGCTCTACGAAGGGACATAGGCGGGGAGCGCTTCCGGTTCGGGTGGACTCACGGGGCGGGCGAGGAGGACGACGACGGCCGCCGCGAGGGTGATGGCGGCAGTCACCAGGAAGGCGGATTCGTAGCGGCCGGTGGCCTGCTCGAGCAGACCGACGAGGAGCGGTCCGGCGCCGCTGCTGACCTGGCTGGTGAACGAGACCATGCCAAACACGGCGCCGAAGGAGACGTACCCGAAAATCTCGCTCGTGAGCAGCGACTGCATCATGTAGATGTTCCCGATCGTGCAGCCGAAGGTGAAGGCGAAGACGTAGTTGGTGACGGCCGTGTCGATGAAGACCATGAGGAGCACGGACGCGGCCTGCCAGGCGAAGAGGGCGGCGGTGACATGGCGCTTGCTGAGGTTGTCCGCGTACCCGCCGAGGATGAGGCGGGCGACGATGCTGCCGATGGCGCCGAAGCTGAGGGCGAGCGAGCCGGCCGTGCGCGAGCCGGTGCGATCCTCCAGGAACGCGATCTCGTGGATGAGGAAGCCGGTCTGGGCGAGCAGGACGAGGACAAAGGCGACAGCGACCGCCCAGAAGGAGAGGGTGCGCATGGCCTGGGCGAGGGTCCAGCGACGGGTCTGCACTTCCTCGCTGAGGGCGGCAGAGGGGGGAGGACCGGCGGCGGGCACGGGGCCGTCGGGAGGGAGGCGCATCTGGCTCGGATCCCAGACGAGCACGAGGAAAATGACGGGCAGTCCGACCACGAGGGTGAAGGCGGCTATGACGGGGGTCGTGAGCTCGAGGCCGCCCGTGGCGATGAGCCAGGCTCCGAGAGGCGGCAACATGACGCCCGCGGAGGAGACGCCCGTCGCGGAGATGCTCATGGCGCGAGCGCGGCGGCGGATGAACCAGCGCGCCAGGATGACATTCGTTGAGACGCCTCCGGCCATGCCGAAGGAAGCGGCAAGTACCGTGTAGACGAGGTAGAGATGCCAGAGCTCCTCGACGAAGCCGATGCACCCGACCGTGACGGCGGTGAGAACCACCCCGACGACGAGGAAGAGCATGGGGCCTCGGCGGTCGATGGCGGGGCCCACCGCGGCGGCGGAAACTCCGGAAACGACGAAATAGAGCGCGGTGGCGCCGCTGACGCTGGCATTCGACCAGCCGTGCGCCTGCTGCAGCGGCTTCAGAAAGACCGCGAGGCCGTAGTAGCCGACCCCAACGCCACACAGCATGACGAAGGCGACACCAACCACGACGTACCAGCCGTAGTAGTAGCGCGAGGGGAGGAAGCGCGCGGCGAGAGGGCGGTGGAGGGGAAGGCCGGGAGGCGCTGTCACGCGGGCGGGCCGCCGTCTCCACGGCTGGTGACGATCTCGTCGAGGTCGTCGACGACCATCCGCTCGCGACGGCCAGCGCGGTCGTAGGCGGTCACTGGCGCGACGGCGTCGTGGTCGATGACCACGTCGATGACGGTCGGGCGGGCATTGCCGAGGGCGTCCTCGATGGCGCCGCGCAGCTGGGCGGGTTCGGTCACGCGGACGCCGTCGCAGCCGACGGCGCGGGCAACGGCGGAGAAGTCGACGTCGCCGAACTCGGCGAGCTCGTAGGCCTTGCTGTCGAAGCGGAAGTCGAGGATGTGGGTATCGAAGGCGAGGGCGTGGTTGTTGAGCACGACGTAGACGACGTTGAGCCCGTAGCGGACGGCGGTCTCGAGCTCGCCGAGGTGGTACCAGAAGCCGCCATCGCCGGTGAAGCAGACGACGGGCGTGTCGCCGACGGCGACCTTCACGCCCTGGGAGGCGGGGAGGGCCCAGCCGAGCGAGCCCTCGCAGCGGAAGAAGCGCTTGCCGGGCTGGCGCAGCTCGAAGAAAGCCCCGGACCAGGCGGCGGCGTAGCCCGTGTCGGCAACGACGACGGCGTCGGGCGGGAGGGTCTCGGTGAGCTCGCGGCAGAGTCGCTCGGGGCGGATGGGGGCATCGGCGGAGGCGAGGAGGCGTTCCTTTCCCTCCCACCAGTGGCGGACGATGCGCTGGACCTCGGCGACCCACTCGCCCGGTGGCCGGACGGTGTCGCCGGCGGCGGCGACCAGGGCGGAGAGGGCGACCCTGGCGTCGGCGGCGATGCCGACCTTCGTGGTCGCAGGGAAGTTGCGGCCCAGCTCGGAGGGATCGACGTTGATGTGGATGATGTCGGCCTCACGGCCGGGGAGGGTCCAGCCGTTCGTGCTCTGGCTGCCGGTGCGCGTCCCCACGATGAGGGCAAGGTCCGCGTTGGCGACGATCTCGTTGGCGGACTTGCGGGCGTAGGAGCCGAGCACGCCGACGGCGAGGGGGTGGTTTTCGTTAATCGCGCCCTTGCCGGAGAGGGAAGTGGCGACGGGGATAGCGAGCTTCTCGGCGAGCTCGATGAGCTCGGGCCAGGCGCCGGCGGTCATGACACCACCGCCGGCGATGATGACGGGGCGTTCTGCCTGGAGCAGGAGCGCCAGCGCTTCGTCGATGCCCTCGGCGGGGGGCTCGGCGCGGACGGAGGGGAAGGTGGCGTAGCGGGGGTCCCCGGTGGGCTCGGGGAGGTCGGCCTCGCCGGCCTCAGCCTCGGCGGCGATGGCGAGGTGGACGGGGCGGGGGTCGCCGGAGGTGGCCTCGCGGAAGGCCTGGGGGATAAGGTCGGCGAGGCGCTCGGTGCGGGTCACGTCGGCGCTGAACTTGGTAACGCTCTCGAAGTGGGCGCGCACGTCCTGGTAGGCGTTCTTGTAGGCCTGCGCGCCGGAGCGGGCGCCCGTGAAGGCGATAACGGGGGTCGAGGCCTGCCACGGTTCGGCGAGGCCGGCGGCAAGGTTGGTCGCGCCGGGGCCACCCTGGCTGATGACGATACCGGGACGTCCGGCGGCCTTGGCGTAGCCGTCGGCCATGTAGCCGGCGGCCTTCTCGCCGTGCGTGAGGACGCGGCGGACGCCGGTCCCTTCGAGCATGACGAGGGAGTCGAAGAGGTTGGTGGGGACGAGGAAGATGGCCTCGACGCCGTAGGCGAGCCAGCTCTTCGCGATGTACTCGGAGCCCTTCATGACGACACCCCCGCGCGAGTCGAGCTCGCGCGGGCAAGCCTACATCGTCCGGGCCAGCGTCAGACGTCGACCCCGCGCTCGAGGAGGGCGTTCAGGTCCTTGTCCTCGGTGTCGATAAGGGCCTGGACCCACTTGTGGAACATCTGCCCGCCGCCCTCGTTGCGGCCGAAGAGGTTGTGATCCTTGGCGCCGGTCTTGAGGGCGCGCTGCACGCGCATGCCCGTGTAGTAGTCCTCATCGAGGACGACGTCGTAGTACATCTTCATGATGTCGGCGTAGCGCTCGTCGTCGTCGGGGTTGGGCTCCTCGGGAAGGAGGAAGTTCTGGATGGTGACGGACTCCTCGGGCGTCCTGCCGGGGAACATCTGGGAGATCATGTAGGGAGAGGCGCCCTGGCCGTCGTAGGCGGCAGAGCCGCGACCGCCGGCGATGGAGATGTTGGGGAAGATGGTCCAGATGCCCGGGGTCAGGTCCTCGATCTCCCACTGGTCCTCGGGCAGGTCGGCGGGGCGGGTGAAGCGGGTGGGGGAGACCATGCGCACGTGCGAGCCCCAGGCGTAGTAGTCAGGCTGGTAGGCGGAGTCGGGGCCGAAGCTGTTCCGGTGGAGGATGGGGATGTGGTAGAGGTCGCGGTAGCCGTCGTAGGCGACCTTCCAGTTGGGTCCGTCGAGGTTCTGGCGGCCGATGACGTGGCAGTCGGCGAAGCCCAGGTGATCGAGCATCTCGTCGTAGCCTGCGAGGAAGAGGTCGATGTCGACATCGGAGGAGGGGTTGAGGGTGACCCAGACCAGCCCGGCACGCTCGGAGCAGGGGAGAGGCGTGAGGCCGTAGCAGGACTTGTCGACGTCGCCGAAGTTGCCGGAGTCGAAGATGGAGACGAGGTTGCCCTGGAGGTCGTAGCTCCAGGCGTGGTAGGGGCAGCGGAAGCCGCGCGAGTTGCCGCGGCCTTCATCCACGACGATGGCGCCGCGGTGGCTGCACATGTTCACGAAGGCGCGAACCTCGCCATCGATGTCGCGCGCCATGAGGACGGGCACGCCGCAGACCTCGAGGGAGCGGTAGTCGCCGGGATCGGGCATTTCGCAGGAGAAGCCGAGGGCGAGCGGGAGCCGCTTGAAGATGCGGTCGACCTCGAGCCGCCAGCGGTCGGGGTCGTAGTAGGCGCTCGTGGGCATCCTGAAGACGTCGTCGGCAAGATCGATGCGATCGGCGGCGAGGTTCTCGACCTCGCGGCGGGCCATCTCGACCAACTGCTCCCGGCTCATGGCGACCTCCGGCGGCGGAACGCCGCAGCGCTGATTGTACGCAGCGCGGGCGGCAGCGGCGTAGGCTCCGGCCCATGGCTACCGTGGATGTGCTGTTGCATGGGTTCTCGTTCTCGACGAACCAGGGGCGGCCGGCCTTCTGCTCGGTGACGCTGGTGGAGTCGGAGGGGCGGCTGGTTCTCGTCGATCCGGCGCACGTCGGGCGGCGCCGGGAGCTGAGCCTGGCGCTGGAGCAGCGGGGGCTCACGGAGGCGAGCATCGATGCGGTCGTGCTGACCCACGCGCACTGGGACCACGCCCAGAACTTCGACCGGTTCGCGGAGGCGCCGGTGCTGCTCCATCCGCGCGAGCGCAGCTACGCGAGCGCGCCGCACGAGAACGACTGGGCGACGCCGTACTGGACGGGGCTCGCGCTGGAGACGCACCAGCTCCAGGAGGTGGTGGAGGGGGACGAGGTCGCGGGGGGCGTGCGCGTGATCGAGCTGCCGGGACACTCGGTAGGGAGCATCGGGCTCGTGGCCGAGACGGCTGCGGGGACGGCCCTCGTCTCGGGGGACGCGGTGCACTCGAGCTGGGTGCTGGAATCGAGGCAGCCGCCGATCGTGTTCGGGTCGCTCACGCAGGCGCGGGAGAGCGTGGCCAAGGGGCTGAGCGCCGCCGACATCATCTATCCAGGGCATGACCGGCCCTTCCGGGTGGTAGACGGCGAGGCCGACTACCTGGAGCCGTTCGCGCTCACGATCACGAACCTCGAGCCGGACCGCGCGGGCCTGCGCTTCGAGGCGGTACCGCCCTCGACCTGGATCATGCCGGGGGCGGCGCCGTAACCGGCTAGCGGTTCATGTCGGCGACGAAGCGGATGGGGTCGGAGCCGTCCCACCCCTCGGCGGCGGCCTCGATCAGCTCGTAGAACTGGAGCAACCCCGGCTGGCCCTCGTACACCTCGACCATGTGCCCGTAGGCCGCAACGGTGTCGATGAAGGCGAACTGCATGCCGCCGGGGAGCCAAAATTCGTTGGCGACCGTGAACCCGAGATCCTCGTAGCGGGCAAGCTCCTCCTTGAAGCTAGGGACGATGGTGGCGCAATGGTGCAGGCCCTGTTCGTCGGGGCTGTACATGTCGCGGATCCCGGAGGGGCCGTCGTTGTTCTGCTGGACGAGCTCGAGCATGACGGAGCCGAGCTGGCCGTAGGCGGAGGAGTGGTCGAACTCGCCGGGCTGGCCGCGGTAGAGGGCCTTCTCCACGGGGATGTGCTCGTTGATGTAGAAGGGGCCGGCGCCGCGCTCGGCCGCCCAGCGTTCGGCAGCTTCGAAGATATCGGGGACGTGGTAGGCGAGCTGGACGAAGGGGCGGTGGGGCATTGCTGGCTCCTGGCTGTTGGCTCTGGCTATTGGCTGTTGGAGGCGACGGCACAACTCCAGGAAGAGGTGCTTATGCGCCTTAGCAAATGATAGGCTAGGCCGCACTGGAGCGAATCGTGGGCCTCTTCCTGGCGCCGGACTGGTTCAAGGATACGTACATCGGGATCGAGATCGAGCAGTTCATCGGAATCGGGATCCTGATCCTGGTGGCCGGGGCGATCCACGTGCTGGTGTCACAGGCGCTCAGGCTGTACGTGCGCGCGCGGCTCCACGGAGCCGACCGGGAGTTCTGGGACAAGGAACGTGGGCGGCTGGGACGGGCGACGCTGGCGCTCATCGTGGCCATCACGGTCATCCTCGGCTTTCCCACGCTGGGCTTCGAGTCGAGCGTCGAGAACGTGGTGAACCAGATCGCGAGCCTGTTCGGAGCCGGGGCGCTGGTGGTGCTGGGTTTCCGCGCCGTCGACGTGCTGACGGACGTGCTCGAGCGGAGAGCAGAGGAGACGGAGAGCCGCCTCGACGACCAGCTGGTTCCCCTCTTGAGCACCACCCTCAAGGGCACAGTGGTGCTGATCGGCGCGATCTTCGTGCTGGGTAACCTGGGCGTAAACGTGACCTCGCTGGTTGCAGGGTTGGGCCTAACCGGTCTGGCGGTGGCGCTGGCCGCGCAGGACACGATCCGCAACCTGCTCGGCGGCGTCACAATATTCGCCGACCGCCCCTTCCAGGTCGGCGACTGGGTGGTCCTGAACGACATCGAGGGGACGGTCGAGCACGTGGGCTTCCGCTCGTCGCGCGTGCGGACGTTCTACAACTCGGTGGTGACGGTGCCGAACGCACGCATCGTCGATACGCACGTGGACAACATGGGGCTTCGCCAGTGGCGGCGCTACAAGACGACGCTGGGGCTGGCCTACCACACCACTCCGGACCAGGTACAGGCGTTCGTGGAGGGGGTGCGGGCATTGATCCGCGCGAATCCGGGGATGCGGAAGGATTACTACATCGTCGAGTTCCACGGGTTCGGCGCCTCCACGCTGGACGTGTTGGTGTACTGCTTCATCAACGCGCCGAACTGGAACGACGAGCTGCGCACGCGGCACGTGCTCAACCTCGACATCATGCGGCTGGCGGAGGACCTCGGCGTGGAGTTCGCGTTCCCCACCCAGACGCTGCACATGGCCTCGGCGCCCGGACAGCCGGAGGAGATCCCGACCGCCGCGCAACGGGAGGCGCTGGGGGAGATCGTGGAGGGGTACAGCCCGAACGGGAGCGCCGGCCAGCGCGTGGATCAGCCCATTACGGCGGGCTACGACAACACGCCCGACGCCAGCTAGGAACGCCGCTCCTCGTCTATTTCCGGCGCGCGACTCCCATTGACGGCGTGAGTAGAATAACGAATCTGCATGAGGGGCTATGTTGTCCCTAATTTGGTGCAGGGTCGCTTGCGGGCTGCGCGGGAGCAGCCCTAAAGGAGGAACGACGTGAAGGAAGGCTATTGGGGCAAGTACTGGCGCAGGCGCGTCTCGCGCAGACGCGTGCTGGCAGGCGGAGCGACGATCGCCGCCGGTTCTGCCGCGATCCTCGCGGGTTGCGGCGACGACGATGATGACGACGACGCAGCTGCTCCGGCGGCCACCCAGGCTGCGGCCACCCAGGCCGCGGCGGCTGCGGCCGACGACGATGAGCCGGCCGAGGACAGCGCGGCCCAGGACACGGCTGCGGATGAGCCCGAAGAGCAGGCCGCGGCCGTCGAGGACCGTTCGCGCTACGGCGGCAAGCTGAACTACACCTACCCGGCGTACCCGACCGGCTTCGATCCCTCGATCACGATCACGTTCCCGTTCGGCATGGCAACGAGCTACAGCCAGATGATGGCGTACTCGATCGTCGAGGATCAGTTCTACCCGGACGCGGCGCAGAGCTGGGAGCAGGTCGATGAGACAACGCTGGTCTTCAACCTGCGGGAGGGCGTTCGCTTCAACCCGGAGGCCGAGGGCGGACGCGAGGTGAACTCGGAGGACTGGTACATCAGCCTCAGGCGGTACCCCGATTCCCGCGCCAACCGCGGCTCGAATGTAAACGAGCTGTTCTTCTCGTTCATGGACGAGGGCCAGGGGGCGACCTTCGACACGCCGGACGACCTGACGCTGCGGATCAACCAGAACAAGCCTTTCGCTTCCAACACCCGCGCGTTCGCGGCAGCCTCGCTGGTGGTGGTTTCGCCTGAGCGCCTGGCGGCGGAGGAGTCCGGGGACCTCGGCCAGGTCTCGGGCATCAACGCGGGCTCGGGTCCGTACATGTTCGACAACGTGTCGGAGACGCGGATCTCGATGAAGCGGAACCCGAACTACTACGAGCATCCGGAAGACATTGCGGGGACGCGCTTCAACCGGGACATGCCGTACATCGACGAGATGGAAACGGTCATCATCACGGACGGCGCTGCCTCGCAGGCGCGCTTCCTTGCCGGCGACGCCGACTACTACGGCTCCGTCGACAAGATCACCGCGGAGCAGTGGGAAGGCCAGCCAAGCGTCAACATCCAGACAGGCCCAGCGATCGACGACGGCAGCATCATGATCCAGCTGGCGGCGGCGAAGTGGACACCCTATCCGGAGCTCTCGAAGGCGCTTTCGATGGCGATGGACTGGGACGGCTACATCGATGTCGTGCTAGGCGGCGAGGGGCGCTACAGCGCTCCGGTGAGCCCGACGGCGTTCCCCAAGTACGGGCTCTCCCAGGAAGAAATCAAGCAGTACCAGGTGTACGACCCGCAGGGCGCCCGCCAGCTGTGGGAGGCCAACAACGGTCCGGAGATCTTCCCCGAGCTGGACACCACGGTCCCTGCCTGGGTCGCGGCATTCCCGAATACGCAGTTCATCGGGCAGAGCTTCGAGGACTCCCTCGGCGTCAAGGTCAACTACAACCCGCTCGAGCTGGCGACGTTCATCGCCTCTGCGAACGGCCCCACGGGCACCAAGGACTGGCACTTCTTCATCGCCGGCAACAACGCCGTCGCGACGATGCCGGACTGGAACGCGTTGGTCGCCTATACGCCGGACGGCTACGGCGCCATCTGGGGTGGGAACTGGTACAAGGGCGTCAACATCTCCGACCCGTGGGTCAACCCCGACAACCCGAACTACGCCGAAAACGGCGGCGGTCCGGACGGCGAGCGGGTTCGCGCGGCGCTGGAGGTCACGCATCCGTACGCACGGGAATTGCAGGACTACGCCGACCGCCAGGCGGCCACGTTCGACGATGAGGAACGGGCGGACATCCTGAAGGAGCTGCAGCATCGCATCTTCTCGCGCTACTGCTGCACCCTCCCGCTCCCGACGCCCACGACGAAGTACGTGGCGGTGGGCTCGCGCCTGAAGGGCCTGGTGCCGCCGCCGGACGGCGACCAGACGGCGGCGTTCGGCATGTGGCGGGCGCACAACATCTGGCTGGAGGGCTAATCCCGGCCAGCATCGCAACGGCCAAAAGGCCCCAACGACGCGCCGCCCCCGCTCGGGGGCGGCGTGCCGCGTGAAGCCGGGAGAGCGTCGAGAGGTACACCCCGACCGGCGCACGCAGGCAGCGGGTCGATACGCGTATCAGGGCAGGCTCGGCAACGTGCCGGAGGCCCGGTTAGGGGGCGCTCGTCCCCCGCCCGTGTGAGTTCGCGATTGCCATTGACAGCGTGAGTAGAATGACCAATCCGCATCGGGGCCACGCGCCCCGAGTCGGGTGCAGCGTCCAAGAGCGCTGCGCCGGAGCAGCCCTGAGGAGGGACGACGTGAAAGAAAGCTACTGGGGGAAGTACTGGCGCAGGCGCGTCTCGCGGAGGCGCGTGCTGGCAGGCGGAGCGACGCTTGCGGCGGGGTCGGCCGCGATCCTCGCGGGTTGCGGCGACGACGACGATGACGACGACGCAGCCGCTCCGGCGGCCACGCAGGCTGCAGCCACGCAGGCCGCGGCGGCCGCAGACGACGAGCCTGCCGAGGACTCGCAGGCCGCGGAAACCGATGCCGCGGACGAGCCTGAGGAGCAGGCCGCGGCCGCCGAGGACCGCTCCCGCTACGGCGGCACCTTCAACTACAGCCTGGTGGCCTACCCGACGGGCTTCGACCCCTCGATCACGATCACCTTCCCGCAGGGGATGTCGACGACCTACAGCCAGCTGATGGCGTTCTCGATCACCAATGACGAGTTCTACCCGGATGCAGCGCAGAGCTGGGAGCAGGTCGATCCGGAGACGCTGGTCTTCAACCTGCGCGAGGGCGTGCGCTTCAACCCCGAGGCGGAGGGCGGACGCGAGGTGAACTCGGAGGACTGGTACATCAGCCTGAGGCGGTACCCGGACTCCCGCGCCAACCGCGGCTCGAACGTGAACGAGCTGTTCTTCTCCTTCATGGACGAGAGCCAGGGCGCGACCTTCGACACGCCGGACGACCTGACCCTGCGAATCAACCAGAACAAGGCGTTCGCGTCGAACACACGCGCCTTCGCGGCCGCCTCCCTGGTGGTCGTCTCGCCGGAGCGCCTGGCGGCTGAGGAGTCGGGGGACCTGGGCCAGGTTTCCGGCATCAACGCCGGCACCGGCCCGTACATGTTCGACGACGTCTCGGAGACGAGGATGACGCTGAAGCGGAATCCGAACTACTACGAGCATCCCGAGCAGATTGCGGGGACGCGCTACAACGTCGACATGCCCTACATCGACGCAATGGAGCACGTCATCATTACCGACGGCGCAGCACGGCAGGCCCGCTTCCTCGCTGGTGACTCCGACTACTGGGGCGCAGTCTCCAAGATCGACGCCGACGCGTGGGCGGAACAGCCGAACGTCAACATCCTGACGGGCCCGGCGATCGACGACGGTGGGATCATGATCCAGCTGGCGGCGGCCAAGTGGACGCCGTATCCGGAGCTCTCGAAGGCCCTTTCGATGGCGATGGACTGGGACGGCTACATCGACGTCATTCTCAGCGGCGAGGGCCGTCGCAGCGCACCGGTCAGCCCCACGGCGTTCCCCAAGTACGCGCTCTCCCAGGAGGAGATCCGCGAGCACCAGGTGTACGACCCGCAGGGCGCACGCCAGCTCTGGGAGGCCAACAACGGCCCCGAGATCTTCCCCGAGCTCGACACGACGGTCGCGGCCTGGTCTGCCGACTACAGCCACGTCCAGTTCATCGGCCAGAGCTTCGAGGACTCCCTCGGGGTGGCGGTGAACTACAACCCGCTCGAGCTGGCGACCTACATCGCCTCCGCGAACGGCCCTACGGGCACCAAGGACTGGCACTTCTTCATCGCCGGCAACAACGCCGTCTCGACCATGCCGGACTGGAACGCGCTGGTGGCCTACACCCCCGACGGCTACGGCGCCATCTGGGGCGGCAACTGGTACAAGGGCGTCAACATCTCCGACCCGTGGGTCAACCCCGACAACCCGAACTACGCCGAAAACGGCGGTTCGGAAGCGGGCGAGGCCGTGCGCGCGGCGCTGGAGATCACGCACCCCTACGCCAGGGAGCTGCAGGACTACGCCGACCGCCAGGCGGCGACCACCGACGACGACGAGCGGGCCGAGATCCTGAAGGAGCTGCAGCGGCGCATCTTCACGCGCTACTGCTGCACCTTCCCGCTGCCGACGCAGACGACGAAGTACGTCGCGGTAGGCTCGCGGCTGAAGGGTCTGCCATCACCGCCGGACGGCGACCAGACCGCTTCGTTCGGCATGTGGCGGGCACACAACATCTGGCTGGAGAGCTAGTCCGACCGGCCACCAGGCCCAACGCAACGCCATTCCGACGCCGCCCTCCGGAGGGCGGCGTCGGCGTGTGTGGGCGAGCGCTAATACCGGTTGCCCCCAATAAAATCGTCGGTACAATTCCGCGAATCCGCCCGGGGCGTGTCCTCGGGCGGGATGTTTGCGTTTAGACGCAACCGGCAAGACCGGTCCTCAGGAGGGACGACTTGAAAGAAGGCTATTGGGGCAAGTACTGGCGCAGGCGCGTCTCGCGAAGGCGCGTGCTGGCGGGCGGAGCGACGCTCGCGGCCGGCTCCGCTGCAATCCTCGCGGGTTGCGGTGACGACGATGATGATGACGATTCGGCTGCTCCGGCGGCCACGCAGGCCGCCGCCGCAGAGGCCGAGGCGACCGAGGCTGCTGCTGCCGCAGACGCCGAGGCCACGGAGGCTGCCGCAGCCTCAGAGGCCCAGCCTGCACCCGAGGACCGCTCACGCTACGGCGGGAAGTTCAACTGGACGGAGCGGGCCTATCCGACGGGCTTCGATCCCTCGATCACGATCACGTTCCCGTACGGGATGGCGCAGACCTACAGCCAGTTGATGGCGTACTCGATCATCAACGACCAGTTCTACCCCGACGCGGCGCAGAGCTGGGAGCAGGTCGACCCGGAGACGCTGGTCTTCAACCTGCGGCCCGGCGTCCGCTTCAACCCGGAGGCTTCGGACGGACGGGAAGTGAACTCGGCGGACTGGTACACCAGCCTGCGGCGCTACCCCGACTCCCGCGCCAACCGCGGTTCGAACGTGAATGAGCTCTTCTTCTCCTTCATGGACGAGAGCCTGGGCGCGACCTTCGACACGCCGGACGACCTGACGCTGCGGATCAACCAGAACAAGGCGTTCGCGTCGAACCTGCGCGCCTTCGCGGCGGCCTCGCTCGTGGTGGTCTCGCCCGAGCGCCTGGCAGCCGAGGAATCGGGCGACCTGGGCCAGGTCTCCGGCATCAACGCCGGCTCCGGCCCGTACATGTTCGACGAAGTCTCGGAGACGCGGATCACGCTGAAGCGGAACCCGAACTACTACGAGCATCCCGAGCAGGACCTGCCCGGCACGCGCTACGTATGGGACCACCCCTACATCGACGAGATGGAGGCGGTCATCATCACGGACGGCGCGGCGGCGCAGTCGCGCTTCCTCGCGGGCGACGCCGACTTCTACGGCAGCATCGACAAGATCACGGCCGACCAGTGGGAAGGCCAGCCGAACGTCAACATCCTGACCGGGCCGGCGATCGACGACGGCTCGCGCATGATTCAGCTGGCGGCGGCCAAGTGGACGCCGTATCCGGAGCTCTCGAAGGCCCTTTCGATGGCGATGGACTGGGACGGCTACATCGACGTGGTGCTCGGCGGCGAGGGCCGCCGCAGCGCGCCGGTCAGCCCCTCGGCGTTCCCCAAGTACGCGCTCTCCCAGGAGGAGATCCGCGAGCACCAGGTGTACGACCCGCAGGGCGCGAGGCAGCTCTGGGAGGCCAACAACGGCCCCGAGATCTTCCCCGAGCTCGACACGACGGTTGCGGCCTGGATTCCGGACTACAGCTACGTGCAGTTCATCGGCCAGAGCTTCGAGGACTCCCTCGGCGTCAAGGTCAACTACAACCCGCTCGAGCTGGCGACCTACATCGCCTCCGCGAACGGACCTACCGGCACCAAGGACTGGCACTTCTTCATCGCAGGGAACAACGCCGTCTCGACGATGCCGGACTGGAACGCACTGGTGGCCTACACCCCCGACGGCTACGGCGCCATCTGGGGCGGCAACTGGTACAAGGGCGTCAACATCTCCGACCCGTGGGTCAACCCCGACAACCCGAACTACGCCGAAAACGGCGGCTCGGAAGCGGGCGAGGCCGTGCGCGCAGCGCTGGAGATCACGCACCCCTACGCCAGGGAACTGCAGGACTACGCCGACCGCCAGGCGGCGACCACCGACGACGACGAGCGGGCGGAGATCCTCAAGGAGATGCAGCGGCGCATCTTCACGCGCTACTGCTGCACTCTCCCGCTGCCGACGGGCACGACGAAGTACCACGCGGTCGGTTCGAGGCTGAAGGGCCTCGCGCCGCCGCCGGACGGTCCGGAGACGGCCGCATTCGGTATCTTCCGCGCCCACAACGTCTGGCTCGAGGGTTAGTCCCCGGCCAAATCGTATCAAAGGGCTTCCGGGGGCGTTATAGTCCCCGGAAGCCCTTTTCTCGACCCTAGCGCAGGCGGTGGACCGTGCAAGCCTACGTCATCCAAAGGCTGATCCTGCTCCCCCTGACGATCGTCGCCGTTTCGATCCTGGTGTTTGTGTTCATGCGCATCATCCCGGGCGATGCCGCCGCAGTTCGCTGCGGCGCCTCCGGCGTGGCGGACCAGACGTGCATCGAGGGCCTGCGCCGAGAGCTGGGCCTCGATATCTGCGACAAGTCCACGAACTTCGGGGGCGATGTCGTTTGTACGGCCGAGCAGTACTGGAAGTGGTTCTCGGAGATCTTCCAGGGAGACTTCGGCCAGGAGATCGTGCCGCCGAAGCCGATCGCGGACGAGATCTGGTGGAGGCTGGGCAACACGCTCCAGCTGGGAATGCTGAGCATCGCCTTCAGCCTGATTATCGGAATCCCGGTGGGAATCCTCTCCGCCATCCGCGCGGGAAAGGTCTCTGACTACATCGCGAGATTCTTTGCGATCCTCGCCTTAAGCATCCCGAACTTCTGGATCGGGACGCTAATCGTCGCCCTTCCGGCATTCTTCTGGCAGCAACGCTGGGTGCCTGACTGGACGGGCTGGGCGGACCCGGGGACGCACCTCCGCATTCTCATAATCGCGGCGCTCGTACTGGGCGTATCGAGCGCGGGCTACCTCGCCCGCATCGCGCGCTCATCGATGCTCGAGGTGATGCGAAGCGATTACGTGCGCACAGCCCGGGCCAAGGGCCTGCGCGAGCTGATCATCATCGGGCGACACACGTTCCGGCCCTCGATGATCACGCTCTTCACGATTGCCGGCCTGCAGTTCGGAGGCATCCTGGCGGGTTCGGCGATTATCGAGACGCTGTTCAACATCCCGGGCCTGGGCTGGTGGATCGTCAACAACGTTGGCGACCGCGACTTCCAGGTCATCCAGGCGACGGCGCTCATCTTCGCGACCTGGTTCATGATCGTCCGCATCCTGGTGGATGTCGGATACGCCTTCATCGATCCGAGAATTCGGTACTAGCGGGGGGACAGAAATGACTTCAGCACCCGCCGTCCAGGACGACCTCAATCTCGGTCCATACATCGACCAGAGCAGCCGGCTCACACGGGCCTTGCGCAGCATCAAGCGATTCATCCTCCTGCAGCCGGGCGGCACGATCGGGATCGCCATCATCGTGATCGTGGGGCTGGCGGCGGCGTTCGCCCCGTACCTGAACACGGCCGGCGACGGCGAGCGCGGCATCCGCAGCGTCTGGCGCGACGAAGGCAGGGAGATCTCGGGGGTGAACTTCGTGCTCCAGCCCCCCGGTCCGGACTGGTGGCTAGGCACGAACCGCACCGGCCAGGACCTGTGGTCGCGCGTCGTCTACGGCGCGCGCCCGGCGCTCCTGATCGGCATCGGGGCCGTCGGCGTCGCCATTGTCGCGGCGGTCACGCTCTCGCTGGCGATGGGGTTCATGAAGGGGGTCGTGGACGCCTTTCTCTTACGGATCATCGAGGTCATCATCGCGGTGCCGGGAATCCTCTGGCTTATCCTCTTCACCACCGCGGTCGACCGCAGCATCCCCGTTCTCGTCTTCGCAATCGCGTTTACGTTCTCACCACTCACGACGCTGGTGCTGCGCGGGAACGTGATCCAGGAGTCGGCTTCCACCTACGCCGAGTCGGCGAGGGTAGTGGGCGCCTCGAGCATCCGCATCATGTTCCGGCACATCCTGCCGAACCTGCTGCCGCTCGCCATCGTGAATGCGAGCATCATCATCCCGGCGGCGATCCTCGCGGAAGCGGGACTGTCGTTCCTCGGCCTTGGCCTCGACCCACTGATCCCCTCCTGGGGCGCGGACATCGGGCCGAACGCACGCGCCTACTTCCAGACGGCCTGGTGGCTGCCGGTGTTCCCGGGCGTCGCCCTGTCGCTCACGGTGCTGGCGTTCAACTTCCTCGGTGACTCACTGCGGGACGTGCTCGACCCGAGGCTCCGCGGAAGCGGGCTCGTCTAGAGCGCAAACGGCTCACCACAACGGTCTCAACGCCGCCCTCCGGGGCGGCGTTTCCGTTTCTTGACAGCCACCGGGCGATAGCACAGGGTCGCCACGACCCTCCGGGAAGGCGGTGCGAGGGTGACGACGGCTGCCCCTGGACAAGAAGACCTGCGCCTGGGCGCTGCCGCAGAGCAGGGCTCCCGCCTCGCGAGGCGCGGGCGGGCGATCGCGCGCTTCGTCCGGATGCAGCCGGGCGGAACGTTCGGCATCGCCTTCATCGTGCTGGTCGTGGCGGCGGCGATCTTCGCGCCGTATCTGCACACCCTCGGCGACGGGGAACGCGACGTTCGGCGAATTGCTCTCGCGGAGGGCAAAGAGCTCGACTCCACGGGCTATCTGCAACCGCCCAACGGCGATTGGTGGTTCGGCACGAACAGCGCGGGGCAGGACGTATGGTCGCGCGTGATCTACGGGGCGCGGCCGGCCCTCATCATCGGTGTCGGCTCGGTCGGCATCGCGATGGTGGTCGCGCTGGCGCTGGCGCTGGCAATGGGGTTCCTGAAGGGTCTCGTCGACACCGTCCTGTTGCGGATCCTCGAGACGGGCATCGCAGTGCCCGGCCTGCTCTGGCTGATCCTGTTCACGACGGCGATCGATCGGAGCCTGCCGGTCATCGTGGCCGCGATCGCCCTCGCGTTTGCACCGCTGACAACGCTGGTGCTGCGCGGCAACGTGCTACAGGAAGCAGCGACGGCGTACGTCGAGGCAGCGCGGGTCATCGGGGCGTCCAACACGCGGATCATGCTCCGGCACATCCTGCCCAACCTGCTGCCGCTGGCGATCGTGAACGCGAGCATCATCGTGCCGGCGGCGATCATGGCGGAGGCGGGCCTGGCCTTCCTCGGCTTCGGCCTGCCGCCGCCTTCTCCCTCCTGGGGCGTGGATATCGGGCCGAGTGCGCGGGCCTACTTCTACACGGCCTGGTGGCTGCCGATATTCCCGGGACTGGCGCTTTCGGTGACGGTGCTGGCGTTCAACTTCCTAGGCGACACGCTACGGGACGTGCTCGACCCCCGGCTGCGTGGCAGCGGACTCATCTGACGACGTCGGCCGGCGCTACTGCGGCTCGGCTGTGACGCGCTCGTTCGTCGCGGGATCGACCTCGAAGGGGCTGTCGAGGCCGAGCTCCTCGCCAAACTCGCGTATGGCGGGGAGGACTTCCTCGCCCATGAGGCGGAGGCTGCGCATGGCGTCCTCGTGCGACATCGAGCCGTCGCCGTCCCAGAGGAAGATGCTGCCTGGACGCAGGTACTCGAGGACGTTGCGGATCTTGGGAATGACGGTCTTCGGGGTGCCCGTGATGATCGACTGGGCCTCGACGAGACCCTTGTACGTCTCGTCGACATCCTTGTAGGACTCGGCGGAGTCGAGGGCAATGGGGCGGAGGTCCGGGTCGGTGGGAGAGGACTGGCCGCGGGACTCGGCAACCTGGCGGACGCCGCCGGTGGGGAGGAGGGCGCGGCGGTCGGTGAGGCCGGGCAGATTCTGGAGGTGGCCGCGAACGTCGCCGCGGCTGCCTTCGAGGAAGATGTTGCCGGGGCCGGTGAGGTACTTGCGCCCGACCTCCTCGGCGAGCTCCTCGGTCTCGTCGACATGTACCTTGAAGAGGTACCCGCGGTGCTGGGGGCCGGCCTCGTAGCCGGCCTCGGCGGCGCACTCCTCGTAGTACCCGAAGGACATGCGGGTGGGTTCGAGGCGCGTCGCGAGCATGACGTAGGGGTAGCGCCGCTCGGCCGCCCACTGCACGGTCCGGCGGCTGACGGCGCCAGGGATCATGATGAGGGGATGGGGTGACTGGTAGGGCCTCGCCCAGGGATTCACGTAGCGGAAGTTGTAGTGCTCGCCCTCCCAGCGGAACGGGCCGGGGCGCGTCCAGGCCTCGACGATGAGGTCATGCGCTTCCTGGAAGCGCTCCCAGTTGTAGGGCGGGTTGGCGTCGTGGGAGATGCTCTCGCGGCCGGTGCCGCGCACCCAGCCGGTCACGAGGCGGCCCTCCGAGATGAGGTCGATCATGGCGAGCTCTTCAGCCAGCCAGAGGGGGTCGTCCCAGATGGGGAGGATGTTCCCGATGAGGACGATCTTCGCGCGGTTGGTGACGCGCGCGAGGATGGACGCCTCGACGTTGCAGGCGCTGCCCATGCAGAAGGGCGTGCTGTGGTGCTCGTTGAGGGCGAGGGCGTCGAAGCCCACCTCCTCGGCATACAGCTTCTCGTCGAGGTAGCGGTTGTAGAGGTCGGCGCCGAGGACGGGGTCGTACTCGTCGTTGCTGGCGTCGAGGTCAACGAGGCGGCGGCCAGTCGTTCCCCACCAGCTTGCGCCGGGGTCCTGATAGGGACGCTCGGTGAAATAGCCGATCAACATGGGCGGAATCGTACGCTGCGCTCAGGCGCGCGTGTGGTACGCGCGCTCGAACTTGTACCAGCCGGAACCGACGATGGAGAGGGCGCCCTCGCCGGAGAGGCGGCCGGGGTAGGCGTCGGGATCGGAGATCCAGGCCTGAAGGTTGGCGTTCGCCTCCTCCCAGGTATCCGCTTCAAGCTCGTAGATGGTGAGGAAGCGGGAGATGACGGGGAAGTCGTCGTGCGGGTGCTCCAGCTCGTAGACGGTGCCGGAGAGGAAGCCGGGGCAGTTCGCAATGTCCTCGATGTGGTTGCCCAGGTAGTTTTCGCGAAACAGCTGCTCGGCCTCGGGACTCGGGGGCTCGACGAGCCCGACCAGGATCATCTTCGCCATGAGGGAACCTCCTTCGGAGGGGCGGAGGATAGCGATCCCGCCGCTCGCTTGCCGCGCACGAGGGGCGGCAGGGAGAATGCGAGGCGTTGGCAACGACTGAGGACCGGCCACTGCTCCTGCACGGGGGAGCGTTCTTCGAGAGCGAGTCGCGCACGTTCGTGCGGGGCGACGTCCTTTGCGTCGACGGGCACATCGCCGCACTGGGGGAGGCGGAGGCGCCGGAGGGGGCGGAGACGATCGACTGCACGGGCGAGTACCTCGTCCCCGGGCTGATCGACTGCCACGTGCACATCAGCTCCTCGGGCGAACCGGCGGAGCTGACGCCGGGGCAGCGCGCGTCGCTGGCGCGGCGGGCCTGGCGCACGGCCGAGCACGCGCGCGCAACGCTCGCGGGTGGGGTGACGACGGTGCGGGACCTGGGCGCCGCCGACCGGCTCAACATCGACCTGGCGAAGGCGACCGAGGACGGTGAGGTCGAGGGGCCGCGGGTCGTGGCAGTGGGTATGGGCGTGACGATGTCGGGAGGGCACGGGCACGGCTTCATCGCACGGGAGGCGGACGGGCCGGACGAGGTTCGCAAGGCGGTGCGGGAGGAGATTCGTGCGGGGGCTGAGGCCATCAAACTGTTCGCCAGCGGGGGCGTGCTCACACCGGGCGTGAACCCACGATCACCCTCCTTCACTCGCGAGGAGCTGACCGCGGGGGTGGAGGAAGCGAAGAAGGCGTTCCGCACGGTGGCGGCGCACGCGCAGTCGACGGAAGGCATCAAGAACGCTGTCGTGGCGGGCGTGAGCTCAATCGAGCACGGGGTCTGGCTGGACGAGGAGGCGATCGAGATGATGATCGAGCGGGGCACGTATCTCGTCCCGACGCTGACGGCGCCGTACCACATCGCCCACGGGGCGGATGCCGGAATCCCCGAGTACGCGGTGGAGAAGGGGCAGATGGTGCTGGAAGACCACTTCGCCAGCTACGAGCGGGCGCTGGCGGCCGGCGTGAAAGTCGCGATGGGAACAGACCAGGGGACGCCCCTCAACCGTCCGGGCGAGAACGCCCAGGAGGCGGTCCGCATGGCCGACCACGGGCTCTCGGCGGGGGCGGCGCTGCTGGCCGCGACCGGCTGGGCGGCGGACCTGCTGGGACTCGACGAGGAGACCGGCAGGCTGCGCGTGGGGCTGGCCGCCGATATCGTGAGACTGAGCGAGGATCCCCTCACCGACATTCGCTGCCTGACCCGGCCCGGGGCAATCGCGGGCGTGGTCCGGAGCGGCCAATCGGTAGGGAGCACTGGAGGAACGATTTGAGCAAGCTGAGCGAGGCGCTCCAGCGAAAGCGGCGGGGCGAAAGCGCACGGGTGATGGGTTTCGGGGCGCGTGCGACGGAGAAGGACCGGGCGCTCCTGCTGGGAGTGCTGGGAGCCTCCGCGGACGACGCCGGGGCGGCGCTCGAAGCGAGCGCGGACTTCGTGGCGCTGGCCGCCGAAGACGCGGACGAAGCCGTCGCCGCCCTGGACGGCCTCGACGGGCTCCTCGGAGCGCAGCTCGAATCCCTCGCGAACGAGGGCATCGAGGCGGTCGAGGAGGCGGGGGCGGACTTCGTGATTGCCAAACCGGAGGCGGCCGCCGCGGGCATCGTCGACAGCGACGTGGGACTCGTGCTGGAGGTCGACGAGGCATGGGAGGAGGGGCCACTGCGCGCGCTGGCGGCACTCTCGCTCGACGCCGTGCTCGTACGAGCGCCGGTCGACAAGTTCACAGTCGCGCGGCGCATCTCCCTCTCGCGCGTGGCGGCCCTCTGCGGGGCTCCCCTGCTCGTGACCGTGGCCCTCGACATCTCGAGCGCGGATCTGGCAGCGCTGCGGGAAACCGGCGCCGGAGGGGTCGTGCCGACGGAGGGGACGGGCGCGGACGAGCTTGCGGGACTGATCGAGCAACTCGCGGCCGTGCCGCTGCGAAGCGCGAAGGGGCGCAGCGAGGGGGGCGGCTTCGCGATCGTTCCCCCCACGGGAACCGGCGGCGATGGCGAGGAGCTCGAGGACGACGACTAGCCCCGGAGGGGCGCCGGGCGAGCTCTCCCGGCTGCGTCGGGCGCTCGGGCGCTGGTATCGCGCGAACGGCCGGCACGATCTCTCCTGGCGGCTGACCCGCGACCCATACGCCGTGCTGGTCTCGGAGGTGATGCTGCAGCAGACGCAGGTCGAGCGCGTGCGCCCCCGCTACGAGGCGTGGCTGGCGCGCTGGCCGACGGCGGCGAGCCTGGCGGAAGCGCCGGCGGCAGCGGTCATCCGGGAGTGGTCGGGGCTTGGATACAACCGCCGGGCGGTGAACCTGCAGCGGGCGGCGCGCGAGGCCCTGGAACGGTTCGGGCGGGTCCCGCTGGACGAGGCGAAGCTGCGGTCGTTGCCCGGGGTGGGGCAGTACACGGCGGCGGCGGTCGCGTGCTTCTCGGGAGGGCGGCGGACAGCGGCGCTCGACACGAATGTCGCACGGGTGGTGGCGCGGGCACTGCTGGGGGAGGCGAGGGCCAAGGCTCCCTACGGGGTGGAGCTGCGAGAGGCGGCGGAGGCGTGGCTGCCGGCGCGGGGGGCGCGGGCGCACCAGCTGGCGGTGATGGACCTGGGAGCGATGGTCTGCAAGGCGTCATCGCCGGCTTGCGAGGCCTGTCCCCTGGCGCAGGACTGCGCGTGGCTGGCGGCGGGGCGGCCGGAGCCACGCGCGGCCTTGCCGAGGGGAACCACCGTGCCATTCGAGTCGACGGCGCGGTTCGCTCGGGGACGGATCGTGGCGATGCTGGCGGACGGTTCGCCGCTGACCGCGGGCGAGGTCGCGGCGCGGCTGCCGAAGGAGCACCAGGCGGCGTGCGAGGGGTACCTGCAAGCGCTCGCGCGGGACGGGATCGTGTCGCGGAGGGAAGGACGCTGGGGGCTGGCGGAGGACGGCTAGGGCAGGATCAGCATCGCGTCGCCAAAGCTGTAGAAGCGGTAGCGCTCCCGGACGGCCTCAGCGTAGGCCTCGCGGATGAGGTCGTGCCCGGCGAAGGCGGCGACGAGCATGAGCAGGGTCGAGCGGGGCAGGTGGAAGTTCGTGAGCAGCGCATCGACGACGTTGAAGGCATAGCCGGGACGGATGAACAGCCTGGTCTCGCCCTCGGCGTCGCCCTCGCCGCCAAGGGCGTGTTCAAGCGTGCGCACAACCGTCGTGCCGGTGGCCACGACGCGGCGGCCCGCAGCGCGAGCAGCGCGGATGGCACCGGCCGTGGCGGGTGGCAGCCGGTAGCGCTCGGGGGGCAGCACGTGCTCGGCCGGGTCCTCGGTGCGGACGGGGCGGAAGGTGCCGGCGCCTACTTCGAGCGTGAGGAACGCGCGCTCGATGCCCGCGGCCGTGAGGCGGTCGAAGAGGCCGGGGGTGAAGTGGAGGCCGGCGGTGGGGGCGGCGGCGCTGCGGGGCTCGCGGGCGTAGATGGTCTGGTAGCGCTCCGGGTCGCCCTCGTAGTCGCGGATGTAGGGCGGGAGAGGGACGGCGCCGGCGGAGGCGGGGTCGACGGGGCGGTCGAAGGTAACGGTGGCGACTTCTTCCTCGCGGCAGCGGACGGTGGCGGTGAGGGGGCCGTCGTGGGCCTCCAGCCGAAACTCGCGGCCGGGGGTGGCGGCGCGGCCGGGGCGGACGAGCGCGGACCAGGCGCCGTCGTCGCGTTCGCGCAGGAGGAGGAGTTCGACGCGTCCGCCGGTGTCGGCGCGCACGCCGAGGAGGCGAGCCGCCATAACGCGCGTGTCGTTCAGGACGAGGAGGTCGCCGGCGCGAAGAAGAGCGGGCAGATCGCGGACGTGGTGGTGGGCGAGGGCGCCCGAGCCTCGGGAAACGAGGAGCAGGCGGGCGGAGTCGCGGGGTTCGACCGGCTGCTGGGCGATCAGCTCGGGGGGCAGGTCGTAGTCGAAGTCCGACGTCCGCACACGGGGAGCATTGCCCTTTCTCGGGCGTCGGTCTAGCGTACGGGCGCTGGAGGAGCAGCTTGGCAGAGTTCGACCCCAGGGATACGCGGGCGCGATTCGCAGGCATCAGGCGCGATTACGCACAGGCGGTGCAGGCGGAGGAGGTCTCGATCGAGCAGGGCGCCGTGGCGCAGCTCGAGGCGGAGGCGGTGAGCATGGAGCAGAGCGCCGTGGCCGCGATGCGCACCGAGCGGGCGACGCTGCGGGACAGCGCGGCGGCGGTGGTGGCGACGAAGTCGGCGGCGCTGGACGGGACGTACGTGGGCGTGCTGGCGTCGCCGGTGGTGCGGGGCGAGGTACACACCTGGTTCGACCTGCGAACGGCGTTCGCGGTGGGGCTGGGACTGGCGGTGGGGAGCTTCGCGCTCAGCCTCGGGCGGGGGATGCTGCGGGGCCTGTTCCGCTAGCGGCGTCGACATCGGTGCGGAGCTGCCCGCAGGCAGCGGCGATCTCGGCGCCCTTCTCGATTCGCACGGTGGCGTTCACGCCCGCCTCGTTGAGGATGCGCCGGAACTCGCGCACGCCCCGACGCGAGGGGGCGGCAAAGGGGCCGGCGGTGGCGTTGAGGGGGATGAGGTTGACGTGCATGCCGGCACCACGGAGCAACCGGGCCAGGGCCCGCGCCTGCTCGGCGGAGTCGTTGACGCCGTTGATGAGGGCGTACTCGATGGAGACCCGGCGGCCGGTCGCGCGGAAGTAGCGGCGGCCGGCATCGAGCAGCTCGGCAACAGAGTTGGGGCGGGCGGTGGGGACGAGGCGGCGCCGGAGGGCGTCGTCGGCGGCGTGGAGGGAGATCGCGAGGCCGACCTGGAGCTTTTCGGCGGCGAGGCGGTCGATGGCGCGGGGGATTCCGACCGTGGAGACGGTGATGGCGCGCTGGGCGAGGTCGAAGGCCCGCGGGTCGGCGAGCTGGCGGACGGCGCGCAGGGTTTCGTCGTAGTTGGCGAGGGGTTCGCCCATGCCCATGAAGACGACGTTCGTGACGTGCTCGCCACGGGGTGCGAGAAGGCGCTGGAAGTGCAGCACCTGAGCGATGATGTCCTCGGCGGGGATGTTGCGTTCGAAGCCCATCTGGCCGGTGGCGCAGAAGACGCAGCCCATGGCGCAGCCGGCCTGCGTGGAGACGCAAACAGTCGAGCGCGGCACACGGCCGGAGCGGGGGTACTGCATGAGCACGGTCTCGACGGTGGAGCCTCCGGGGAGCGCGAGGAGCGCCTTGGTCGTTTCACCGTCGTCGCTGGCGACTTCGCGGAGGACGGCGGGCGCGTCGAGCGTGAGGCCCGCTTCGCGCATGCCGTCGCGCAAGGCGCCGGGAAGCTGGGTGATGTCGTCGAGGGAGTCGAGACACCGCCGGTAGAGGGCCTGCAAGACCTGGTCGGCGCGGTAGCGGGGGGCATCGAGGGCGGTGAGGGCCTCTTCGAGCTCGGGCGGCGTGAGGCGGAGAAGGCTCGTCACGCGAGGCCAGCCGAGCGAGCGAGGCGGCCACGTTCACCGTTGAGGAAGGCTTCCCCGGACACGCGCCGGGAGCCGCTGCGCTGGACCTCGTCGAGGACGAGCACACCCTCGCGGAAGGCGACCGCGGGCTTCCCGGCGAGGACCGTCAGGTCGCCCGGGATCAGTTCGTCGCCGGCGTCACCGACCTGCGCGCGCCAGATGCCGAGGCGGTCGCCGCTGTAGGTCACGAAGGCGCCGGGCCAGGGGTCGTACGCGCGAACGGCGCGCTCGGCCTCTCGGGCGGTCATGGCGGCGGACAGGTGGCCGTCGCCCTTTGCCAGCAGGGGGCAGACGGTCACGAGGGATTCGTCCTGGGGGACGGCGCGAAGGTCGCCGTCGAGCCACGCGGGGAGCGTCTCGACGAGCAGCTCGGCGCCTTCCTCGGCGAGCCTCGCTTCGAGGGCGCCGGTGGTGTCGGTGGGGGCAGTGGGGAAGGGGCGGGCGGCGAGGACGGGGCCTGCGTCCATCTCGGGGACGAGCTCCATGATGGAGACCCCGGTCTCCCGGTCGCCCGCGAGGATGGCGGCGGCGACGGGGGAGGGGCCGCGCCAGCGGGGCAGGAGCGAGGGGTGCACGTTGACGACGGGGTGGCCGGGCAGGTCGAGGACGGAGCGGGGAAGGATGCGTCCGTAGGCCGCGACGACAATAAGGTCGGGTTCGACGGCGGCGAGCTGGGCCACGGCCTCGGGGTCACGGAACGACTGCGGCTGGAAGACCGGGATGCCGAGCCGTTGCGCCTCGACCTTCGCCTCGGGAGCGCGCATGCGACCGCCGCGACCTGCGCGCCGGTCGGGCTGGGTGACGGCGAGCCGCATGTCGTAGCCGGCGGCGACGAGCGCCCCGAGGCTGGGCAGGGCGAACTCCGGGGAGCCCATGAAGACGGTGCGGACCGCGGAGGGGTTCATCGCGGCGTCAGGACGACGGCGTCGCCGCGGGCGGCCCCGGTGCGGGCGGCGGCGTTGCCCTCGCGCTCGGCGATGGCGAGGAAGCCGCTGGAGTCGATGTGGCAGGCGAGCGCGCCGGGAGCGGCGTCGCTGAACGTACGGACCATGCGCTCGATTCTTCGGCTATTTATGTCGAGCGTAAAGTCCTGTGGAAGCTGCTCCTTCCGGATGGTGGTGACAAGGTTGCCGTAGCGATCGACGTGGATGACGGTTCCCCGGATGGTCGTTCCCTCCGCACGTCCCGCGAAGGGCGGGATCAGGGTAATGCGGTCGAGAGCGGGGCCGAGCGCCTCGTGGTGGCCGGTCACGGCGATGTGCGCGGCGGCGGGGGCGAAGAGGTCGCGCCCGTGGAAGGTGGAGCTGACATTGGCGAGACGGGCCTCTGGATTCTCGATGGCCCGCACATCGAGGGCGGGAGGCGCGGGGCAGGGTCCGGAGGTCGCGGGGCGGGCATCGGGTGGCGCGGCGGCGGAAAGCAGGCCGTTGTCGGGGCCGACGAAGTAGCGGACGGCGGGGGAGTCGCCGGTACCGGAGGCGCGTACGGCGATGGGGAGACGATCGCTGCCGACGCCGGGATCGACCACGGCGAGCACGACGGCGGGGGCGGGGAGGAAGGGGAGGGCGGTCTCGAGGAGCCAGGCGCCTTCGTCGATGGCGTAGGGCGAGACCTCATGGGTCAGGTCGACGAGTGGGGCGCCGGGCGCTCGGGCGGTGAGGACGGCCTTCACCTGGCCGACGTAGGTGTCGCGGGTTCCGAAGTCGGTCAGCAGGACGATGGGAAGCGGGTCAGTCATCGATACGCCACAGGTGCACGTTGAGGAAGCGGTCGGTGGGAGTGAACAGCACTCCGAAAGGCGGCGACGTCACATTGGCGGCGCGAACGTAGCGGATCCGGGGGTAGGCGAGGATGACGCTGGGAGCCTCCCGCTGCCAGAGCTCCTGGAACTGGCGGTAGGCGTCGAGGCGTACGAGGGCGCTGGAGGTGGTGCGCCCTCGCTCGAGGAGGGCATCAACGATGATGTCGCCGTAGTTCGCGACGTTGCCCCCGGGGTGGTCGACCTGGGAGCTGTGCCAGGCGAGGTAGGGGTCGGGGTCGGGGCCCTGGTCCCAGCCGGCGAGTGCGGCGTCGTAGGTGCGGGGGGCGAGGAAGTCGCGGCTGAGGACGGTGAAGCTGGTGCTCGCGACCGTCGCGCGGATGCCGACCGGCTCGAGCTGGAGCGCGACCTCGCGGGCCAGGGCGAGGTGGCGGGGGTCGTTGTCGGTGCGGATCGTGAGGCGGAACTCGGAACCCTGCCGGACCAGAACGCCGGTCGTCGGGCTGCGATGCCAACCGGCCTCGGCGAGGAGGGCGATGGCGGCTTCGGGGTCGCTCGGGGGGCTGTCGAGGGAGGGGTCGTAGGCCCACGTTCCCGGGGCGATAGCCGATGAGGAGGGGGTCGCGACGCCAAGGAGCGCGTTCTCGACGAGCGTCTGGCGGTCGAGGGCGAGGGAGACGGCGGTTCGCACCCGTGGATCGCGGAAGTACGCCACCTGGCTGTTGTTGAGATAGAGAACAAGCGAGACGGCGCGTTGCAGGTCCTCGTGAACGAACCCGTCGATGTCGTCGAGGGAGGCGAGTTGCTCGGTGTTGAGGGGCTGCCTCAGGAAGATGCCGTCGATGTCTCCCTCCTCGAGGGCGTGCTTCACGGCTGCGAAGTCGGGCAGGAAGCGCACGGTGATGACGTCGATGTGGGGGCGGCCGAGGTGGTAGCGGGGGTACGCGCTGAGGGTGGCCTCCACGGAGGTGGCGGATTCGAGCCGGTAGGGACCGGCGCCCACGGGACTGGCATTGAAGGGCGCGTCGAAGAGGTCGGCGCCATCGAGGCCCTGGAGCAGGTGCTCGGGGAGAATGCCGACGGTGGCGAAGCGGGCGAGGAAGGAGGCGTTGGGCTCGGGCAGGCGGATGACGATGGTTCGCAGGTCGGGGGTGCGGACCTCGACGCCGGTCCAGGCCTCCTGCAGGCGGGAGTCGCCCTGGAAGTCCGACGCGAGGATGTGATCGATCGTGAAGGCGACGTCAAGCGAGCGGACGGGGGCGCCGTCGTGCCATTGCAGACCGGGGTGGAGGCGGAAGGTGTACGTGCGCCCGTCCTCGCCGACCTCCGGCAGCGGGGCGAGGTCGGGCAGGAGGCGGCCGTCGTCGCCGACACGCAGGAGGCTGGCGAAGATCAGTCGGGAGAGATCCTGGTCGACTGCATTCTCGGCGGCGAAGAGGGGGTTGATGCGCTGCCAGGCGCCAACGACACCCTCAACGTAGACGGACTGCTGGACGGGCGTGGGGGTAGGGAGCGGCCTGGGGACCTCCTCCTCGGGCCGGGTAAGGAACACACCGATGATGGCGACGACAAGTGCCCCGACCGCCACGACAGCCGCCGAGAGGAGAGCGCGCCGCGAGTTCGCAACCGCGCGAAACATGAAACGAGGTTAGCTCTGGGACTGGACGCTCAGGAAGGACACGAAGAGGAACACGATGACAAGAACGATCGTCGCCTGGAACAGTGTCTTCTCGAGACCGCGTTTCGTGCGGTAGACGGAGCCGCCGGAGAGCCCGCCAAGGGCCGCGCCGAAGCCGGAGCCCTTGACCTGCAGGAGCACGGCGACGATGAGGAGCGCGGAAACGATGATCTGGATGGCGTTCAGCATCAGCGAGCAGCGAGAGCGGCTTGTTCGGAGGGTGTGCGCTCGCCTTCGAGCGCGCCGTTCTCCCGGCCATGGTACACGTCGAGGATTGCAGCGGCGAGTTTCTGGAAGTCGTGCCGGTAGCGGTCCTCTCCGGCGACGACATCGGCCTGGATCACGCGCACGTGCTCGAACACGCGGGCGTCCGGGTGGTCGAGGCTGACGGGCGTGGAGTGCAGCTCCTCGGGCAAGGCCCCGAGGTTGTCGTTCGCGATGACGGCCTCGATCAGGCCCGGGGCGGTGTGCCGCTCGATGGCCTCGATGTGGTCTGCTACGCCGAAGTCGTCGGTCTCCCCGTTCTCCGTGGCGACGTTGCAGACGAAGAGGCGCTGGGCGCTCGTGGAGAGGAGGGCCTTGCGCAGATCCTCGACGAGGAGGTTCGGCATGACGCTCGTGTAGAGGCTGCCGGGACCGATGACGACCACATCGGCATCGAGGACGGCGCGGACCGCGTCGGGATGGGCCTCGGCATCGGGCGGGTTGAGGAAGAGATCGCGGATGCGGGCGCCGTGCTCGGTGATGTTGTGCTCGCCATGGACGAGCTCGTCGTCCTGGGTGCGCGCGGAGAGCGTCACGTCGGCGCGCGTTGAGGGAAAGATATTGCCGATAACGTTGAGAACGCGGCTGGCCTCGTGGACGGCCGTCTCGAAGTTCCCGGTGACGTTGGCCATGGCCACGATGAAGAGGTTCCCGAAGGAGTGTCCCTCGAGCCCGTCTCCCGAGCGGAAGCGGTACTGGAAGAGGCGGGACATGAGCGGCTCGGCCTCTGCCAGAGCGGCCACGCACTGGCGGATGTCGCCGGGGGCGACGACGCCGAAGTCCTGGCGCAGGCGTCCGGAGGAACCACCGTCATCGGCCACGGTGACGATGGCAGTGAGGTTGCTGGTGTGCTCCTTGAGGCCCCGCAGGAGCACGGAGAGCCCCGTTCCCCCACCGATAGCGACGATGCGCGGGCCACGGCTGAGCACGCGCTTGGTGTAGAGCGACTGGGCCATGCTGCCGTTCTGGGCCCCGGGCCGGACGACCGCGTAGAGGAGGGACTGGTTCAGCTTCCAGAAGGCGATGCCGATGCTGCCAAGGGCGAGCGAGACGAAGATGACGCCGCGCGCCCAGCGGGGAATGAACTGGATGGTGAGGTAGTGGGCGACGCCGGGGAAGTCGTAGGCGAGGTAGGCCTCGCGCAGCAGGTAGGCCGCGCCCAGGCTGAGCAGGGTCATGCCGATGACGAGGAGAAAGAGCCAGCGCTTGATGTGCATCCCTGGATAGAGCCAGGTGAACAGGCTGTGGTTTCGCATCCTGCGTGGCATTCTGTTGGCAGAGTCTACCAGCGGAAGCGCTTCTCTCGAAGACCTTCCATGTGCCTGCTTTCAGGATTTGGGGCGGGAAGCAGCGATCCCTACCGGTCGAGTTCGCGGGCGAGGAGCTCCTGGGCGACCTGGGGGTTGGCCCGGCCCTTCGTCTCGCGCATGACGCCGCCGAGGAGACGCTTGATGGCGGCCGTCTTGCCGCCGCGATAGTCAGCGACGGCCTTCTCGTTCTCGGCGATGACCTGGCGGACGATGGCGACGAGCTCATCGCTCTCGCGGACCTGGGCGAGCCCGCCCTCCTCGACGATCGCAGCGGCGGCCTTGCCGCTCTCGACCATCTCGTCGAACACCTGCTTCGCGACCTGGCCGGTGATGGTCTCGCCCTCGGCCAGCTCGATCAGCTCGGCGAGAGCGCCGGGCTCGAGGGGGAACTGCTCCACCTCCGCGTCGTGGTCGTTCGCCCAGCGGCCGACCTCCCCGAGGACCCAGTTGGCGGCGAGCTTGGCGGCGCGGGCGGGGTCGAAGGGGAGGGCGGCAGCGACCGCGTCGGCGAAGTCGGAGCGGTCGCGGGCCTCGGCGAGGGTCGAGGCCTCGAAGTCGGAGAGGCCGAGGGCGAGGTAGCGCTCGCGGCGAGCGGCCGGGAGCTCGGGAAGCTCGGCCCGGACCCCTTCGACAAAGTCACGGCTGAGGGCGAGCGGGGGAAGGTCCGGCTCGGGGAAGTAGCGGTAGTCGTTCGCTTCTTCCTTGGAGCGCTGGGAGACCGTCTCCTGGCGGTCCTGGTCCCAGCCGCGCGTCTCCTGGGGGATATCGCCCCCTTCGCGGAGGACGGACGCCTGCCGCGCCATCTCGAAGACGAGCGCTTCGTAGACAGCGCGGAAGCTGTTCATGTTCTTGACTTCGACCTTCGAGCCGAACGCTTCCTGGCCGCGCGGGCGAAGGCTGATGTTGGCGTCGCAGCGGAAGTTGCCTTCCTCCATGTTGGCGCGGCTGGCGCCGATGGCGCGGAGGATGGCGCGCAGGCTCACGAGGTAGGCGCGCGCCTCCTCGGGCGAGCGGATATCGGGCTCGCTCACGATCTCCATCAGGGGCGTGCCCGAGCGGTTGATGTCGATGAGGCTGTAGCCCTCGCCGGTGATGGGGTCGGTGCGGTGGAGGAGGCGGGCGGTGTCCTCCTCCATGTGCACGCGGGTGATGCCGACGCGCGTGCGTTCGCCCTCGACGTCGACATCGAGCCAGCCGTCGTGGCAGATGGGGAGGTCGTACTGGCTGACCTGGTAGCCCTTCATGAGGTCGGGGTAGGGGTAGTTCTTGCGGTCGAACTTGGAGAAACCGGATATCTCGCAATTGAGGGCGAGGCCGGTCTTGACGATGAGGCGGATAGCCTCCTCGTTGATGACGGGAAGGACGCCGGGAAGGCCGAGGCAAACGGGACAAACGTGCGTGTTGGGCTCGGCGCCGGAGTACTCGGCGCTGCACGCGCAGAACATCTTGCTCTGGGTGATGGGCTGGCAGTGAACCTCGAGGCCGATGACGGTCTCGAACTCGGTGGCGGTGGCGGTCATGGGGGCAGTGTAGGAAGGGGCGGGCGGGCGCGCTAGCGCAGCGTGATGTGCGGGTCGCCCCGCCGGACGCGCCCGATGGGGTGGAGGGGTTCGGCGTCGGCGGCGAAGGCGGCTTCGAGGGCCTTCGCCTTGCGGGCGGGGCAGGCGAGGAGGAGCCCGCCGGAGGTCTGCGGGTCGAAGGCGAGGGCGGCGAGCTCCGGCGGCACGCCGGGGGCAACCTTGAGGTTGTCGCCGACCCAGTCGCGGTTGCGGCCCTCGCCGCCGGTGTGGGCGTCCATGGCGGCGGAATCGCGCGCGCCGGGGAGGAGGGGGAGGGCGGATGCGTCGATGGTGGCGGCGACGCCGGAGCGTTCGACCATCTCCCAGAGGTGGCCGAGGAGGCCGAATCCGGTTACGTCGGTGGCGGCACGGAGGCGATGGGCCACGGCGAGGTGGGCGGCGTGGCGGTTGAGCCGCAACATCGAGTCGATGGCGCTGTCGAGCCAGGCGGAATCGCCACGGCCGCTGCCGGTCGAGGAGAGGATGACACCGGTGCCGAGCGGTTTCGTCAGGTAGAGGCGGTCGCCCGGGCGGAGGGCAGCTTTGCGCAGAAGGCGGGTGGGGTTCACGAGGCCCAGCACGCTGAGGCCGTACTTGGGCTCGTCGTCCCAGACGGTGTGGCCGCCGGCGACGGCGCCGCCGGCCTCGGCGACCTTGTCGGCGCCGCCGCGGATGATCCCGGCAGCGACATCGGGCGGCAGGTCTTCGGGGAAGGCGGCAACGTTGAGGGCGAGCACGACCTCGCCGCCCATCGCGTAGACATCGGACATGGCGTTGGCGGCGGCGATGGCGCCGTACTGCCAGGGGTCATCGACGAGCGGGGCGAAGAAGTCGAGGGTGGCAATGACGGCGGTACGCGCGTTGATGCGGTAGACGGCGGCGTCATCGGGCGTCCCGAGTCCGGCGAGGAGGTCGGGGTGCGCTTCGGGGTCGAACGCCTCGGTCAGTGGCGACAGAACCTGCGCCAGGGCCTCAGGGCCCGCCTTGGACGCTCAGCCGCCGCAGCCGGTCAGGTCCGTCAGCCGGATCTCGTGTGCAGTCACGGGACGATCGTAAGGGACGGAGGCGTAGCGCGATCGGGGCGTGCCAGAATATCGCGGTGACCCTCGATCCGGACGCACTCGCAATTGACGCACTCGCAATTATGGACGCGCTGGGCGAGCTGTACGGCGAGCCAGAGTCGCGGCCCCACGGAGATGCGGTGGCGGAGCTGGTGCTGACGGTGCTCTCGCAGAACACGTCGGACAGGAACAGCGGTCGCGCGTTCGTCCAGCTGATGCGTCGTTACGAGGGTTGGGACGCCGTCGCGGAGGCGCCGCTGGACGAGCTGATCGCGACGATCCAGACGGGCGGTCTGGCGCAGCAGAAAGCACCGCGGATCAAGCGCATCCTGGAGGCGGTTCGCGAGCGCGCGCCGGACTGGAACCTCGCGTTCCTTGAAGAGGAACCGCTGGAGGAGGCCCGCACGTGGCTGCGGGGCCTGCCGGGCGTGGGGCCGAAGACGGCGGCGTGCGTGCTGCTCTTCGCGCTCGGGCGTCCGGCGCTGCCGGTCGATACGCACGTCGAGCGCGTGGCGAAGCGGCTTGCGCTGGTGCCCCCGAAGACGACGGCGGAGCAGGCGCACGAGCGGCTCGAGGCGCTGGTGCCGCCGGAGCAGTACTACCGCTTCCACATGCTGCTCATCAAGCACGGGCGGCGGACGTGCGGGGCGCGGTCGCCGAGCTGCGAGGCGTGCCCGCTGGAGGCGTCGTGTCCGGGCAGCGTGCTGCCGGCCGGGGTGGCCGGCTGAGCGCGAAACCGGTCCGTCTGCGGGCGGAGGCGGTAGCCCCGGGAGGACCGCCGGGCCAGCGAAGCGCTGACCGCGCCGGGTCCTGACTGCGTGCGTCCACCGGGCGTATGCTCCCGCACACTTCGACGAAGGGGAGCGCCTTGCACGTTGCCTTGCTTCGCGGGATCAACGTCGGCGGGAAGAACAAGCTGCCGATGAAGGATCTCGCCGCCTTGTTCCGGGAGGCGGGGTGCGAGGACGTCCGCACCTATATCCAGAGCGGGAACGTGCTCTTTCGCGCCGGCGCGACGCCAGCGGACTCCATCCCGTCACTGATCAGCGCGTCCATCCAGGAGCGCTTCGGCTACCGCATTCCGGTGGTCACGCGCACGGCCGAGGATCTCCGGGCGGCCGTGGAGGCGAACCCTTTCACCGTCGCCGAAGCGAACAAGCTGCTCGTCCTCTTCCTGGCCGATGCCCCCAAACCCGAGCAGGTTGACGCACTGGACACCGATCGCTCGCCCGGCGACGAGTTCGCGGTCGTTGGCCGCGAGGTCTTCCTTCACTGCCCGGACGGGTTCGCCCGCAGCAAGCTCACGAACAGCTACTTCGACTCCGCCCTCTCCACGACCAGCACCGGCCGGAACTGGAAGACGGTCGGCAAACTCCTCGATCTGGCGACCGACGACGACTGACGCCGCGCGTCGCGAGCCCCGAGACGCGATCTAGGGACTTTCGTCGCGCTCGCCGCCCACCTCGGGCTCACGGGGAGGAGCGGGGGTTGGCACGGGGGGACGGGCGGGGCGGGGAAGCCCGGCGAGGCGCTCCCTCAATCCGGCCAGGTCGGGGAGGCGGAGCCCCCCGCGTCGCGAGAGCTCGTGCGCCGGGCCGGGGACGGCGGCGAAGGGCAGGGTGGGGCCGGTGTCGTAGGCGTTGGGATCGAGCGACTCGTCGGAGAAGAGGCGATCGGCGACAAAGCCGAGGACCCAGCCAGCGAAGGCGATGATGAGCCCAAGGGAGCCGGCGATCAGGAAATTGCGCTCTGGTACGTCGAGCATGACCTGGACGAGCACCTGGAGGTCGCCAACGAAGGGGTCCTCCGAACCGAAACGGTCGATGAGGTAGGTCCCGCCACGTGCGATGAAGTAGCCGGGCGCCGCGGCGAGAAGCACGGCGAGCCCGAAGGAGGTGAAGCGCGCAAACCCACGGTTGAGGGCCAGCGTGGCGGCTCCCAGGACGCTCGCCAGGACGAGGCTGGCAAGCGCCAGCCAGCGGGCGCGGTCGTGAACGTCGCCGGTGAGGAAGCCGACGAGCTCGCGGATGACGTTGTAGATGGAGAAGAGCTCGGAGGACTGCTCGCCCGTTTCGTCGAAGGCGTCCAGTCCGGTCGCGTAGACGAGCTTGGCCGAGCGGTCGAGGACGATGGCGCGGAGGGTGGGCGTGTCGGCAGTGAGGGCCTCAAGGCGGCTGAGGGTGATGGGGAGGGGGTATTCGGGCAGCTGCACCGCCTCCTCAGTGGACGAGCGGGCGGCGTCGCGCAAGGCGGGGAGATTCTCCTCGAGAGTCTCGTCGATGTCGGTCAGGGCAGCGATTCCGGCGGCGAGTAGGGACTGGGCGCGACCGGGGCGCGTGATCTCGTACACGCTGAGTGAAGCGATGAACAGAAAAAGGGCGATCGCGAACAATCCGGAGGCGAGCCAGGTGCCACCGTGCTCGGCTTCGGCGTAGGCCTTGCCGAAGACGCGCTCGCTGACGGGGCCACGCCGGGGGAAGTTCGAACGGCGGCTCAGCATCCGATCACCCTACACGCCCTGCACGACGATGGTCCCGGCGATGCGGTCGTGGAGGGCGCGGCGGTAGGGGTCGAAGACGGCCCAGAGCAGGCCGGCCACGCAGATAAGCAGGCTGATGCCGACGAGAATGGCGGCGGCCGCGGGGGTGCCGCGGAGGACGTAGGCGAGGACCGCGCCGATGCCCAGGACGAGCACATAGCTGAGCATGCCGGTCACACGGGCGAGGGCGCCGAGCAGGCCGAGGTCGCCGCCATCGGAGCGCACCACGCTGATGCGCATGATGGCGGCGCCGGCGGTCTTCCCCCAGAAGGCGAATCCGAGGAAGAAGTAGAGGAAGCAGGCGGCGGGTACGGCCCCGACGAGCGCCCAGAAGAGGCTGATGGAGCTGCCGGAGGCATCGACTCGGTCGAAGTCCGAGGAGAGCAGCAGGTTGACCGAGCCGGCGATGATGAGCACTCCCGCGACGAAGAAGAGGACGAGGGCATCGATAGCGATAGCGGCTACGCGCATCTCGAAAGAGGCATAGCGCAGGCGGCGCGCGGATGGGTGTTCGAGCGCCGCTCCAGGGGCTGCCGGCGACCCTGATGCCATGAGCGTGCCCATTGTATCGCCGGGAAAGGCAGGGGCGGGGAGGCACACCCTAGACTGTTGGAGTGAAGCACCTGCGCCCCTCCGGGCTGGACACGTCACCCGTGGACCCGCGCCCGTGGCAGCCGCCACTGCTGCTGCTCTCGACGACTGCGGCGGCGACGTTCACGCTGGCGCTCGTGATAGGCCTCAGCCTGGCGGTGGCGAGAGGGCCGGTGGGGAACGACGAGTACTCGGTGTGGCGGTGGGAGGCGGAGCACCTGGCAGTGTCGGTCTTCAGCCTGCTGGGTGTGGGGGAGGAGCTCAGCGAGGCGGAGCAAGCGGAGCGGCTGGAGGCGTACTTTCGCCTGACATCCGCGATTAGGGGCGAACTGCGGGCCGAATCCCCGGACCGGGCGCTGGTGGAGACGCTGGCGAACGAGCGCGCCCTCTACGAGAACGACGTGGAGCGCATCATCGAGCGGTACGTGACGGACGCGGTGGTGGCGGCGGGCCTGAAGCGCCCGCTACCACTCTTCGAGGACGTGAGGATGCTCTGGCCCGCGGTGGACATCGAACTGACGAACCCGCCACAGGTGCTCGTGCGCTCCCCTCGGGACGAGATCCGGTCGGCGGGCTATACGCTCCTGCAACCGGACCTGACGCTGGACGCGATCGAGCGGATCGAGGCGCGCACGGACGACGAGGACACGGTGTCGGTGGTGCTGCCCATCGGCGGGCTCGCGGTCTACCCGGCGATCATCCGCGAGGACCGGTCGTACTACTCGATCCTGCGGACGGCGGCGCATGAGTGGGTCCACTTCTACCTCGCCTTCTACCCGCTCGGGATCGCCTACAACACGGCCGACGGCCCGACGCTAAACGAGACGGTGGCGAACGTGGCGGAGGTGGAGATTGCACGCATCGCCCGGGAACTGCACCCCATCGACCTGCCTGAGGGGGCAGACGGACGCGCGCCGCCGCGGGAGCGGTCATCCCTCGTCTTCAGTACGGAGATGCGGGAACTGCGGCTTGCGGTCGACGACCTGCTGGCAGAGGGGCGCGTGGCGGAAGCGGAAACGCTGATGGAGGAGCGCCGGCTGCACCTGGCGGAACACGGAATCTTCATCCGCAAGATCAACCAGGCCTACTTCGCCTTCTACGGGTCGTACGCGACCCTGCCGCAGTCGTCGGACCCGATCGGGCCGAAGGTCGAACGCGTGTGGGAGGAGACGGGCGACCTCCTCACGTTCTTCTCGCTGGTGCGGGAGATGCGGACCGAGGCGGAGCTCGACGCGATACTCGTGAGGCTGGGTGTCGACCCGGCGACGATCACGGTCGAGTAGGAGCGGGGCCCGGCAAACCGGTCAGTCGACCACCAGCGGCAGGGACGGATCGGCGGCGTACTCGGACATTGAGGCGTCGTAGACGGCGATGTCCTCGTACCCGAGCAGCGAAAGGACGAAGGCGTCGCTGGAGGCGGCGATGCCGCCACCGCAGTAGGTCACGACGCGCCGCGTCCGGTCCACGCCCGCCTGTTCGAAGAACGAGGCCAGCTCCTCCGCAGGGCGGTAGAGGCCCGTCTCGGGATCGGTCAGCTCCATGGCGGGCACGTTGACCGCGCCGGGGATGTGCCCGGCGCGTCCGTACCGCTGCCCGCCGTCGGCGCCGGAATGCTGATCGCGCCCGAGGGCGTTGACCAGGCAACTGCCGCCCCCGTCTCCGGACTCGATGAACGCCCGAACCTCGACGAGGTCGGCGAACCGCGTCGGGTCGGGAGTCGGCATGAAGGTCGTGGGCTCGTACGCCGCCGCATCCGTTGACACGGGGTGGCCTTCGGCGGTCCAGCGCAGCCAGCCGCCATCGAGCACTGCGGCGTTCCGGCACCCCATCGACTGGAACATCCACCACAGCCTTGCGGCCCACATCGACCCGGAGCGGTCGTAGAGCACGAGCCGTGACGACTCAGAGATGCCGTGCCGTCCGGCAGCCTCGGCGAAGGCCTCGGCGGAAGGCATCATGAAACGGAGGCGCTGCTCGTTGTCGGAGAAGTCGGCCTGCAGGTCGAGGAATCCGGCACCGGGAATGTGCCCTGACTCATACTCCCCACGCCCCGACTCGACGCGATATCCGCCTCCGTCACCGGGACGGAGAAACACGGTCGCCTCGAAGACGCGCACGTCGCCGTCCTGCAGGTGGTCTGCCAGCCAGTCGGTCGAGACGAGGAACTCCGGATTCGTGAACGGCATGGTCAACTCCAGTGAGGCGAGTGTGGCGAAGGGGTCAGACTTCGACCGGCTCCCGGCTGCGGAGCACGTACCCCTCGTACCCGGCGGCGGCGATCTCGTCGCACTTCTCGCGGTAGACATCCAGCCCGCCCGCATAGGGCATGAAGACCCGCGGCTTGCCGGGGATGTTGGCGCCCAGGTACCAGGAGTCCGCGAGCATGTAGAGCGTCTCGCTCGCCGTCTGGTTTACGTGGTCCACCCACTCCGCCTCCGCGTGGGCCTCCGCCTCGGCGGTCTCGAGATCGTGCTCGCGCATGTAGGCGATGAAGTCCGAGATGTACTCGACGTGCTGCTCGATCGTCGGCGGCATGTTGCTCAGCACCGACGGGCTGCCCGGGCCGGTGATCATGAACATGTTGGGGAACCCGGCAGGCGACAGCCCCAGGTACGCTCGCGGCCCCTCCGCCCACTTCTCCCTGAGCCGCTCACCGCCCCGGCCGCGTATGTCGATCCGGTTGAAGGCACCGGTCATCCCGTCGTAGCCCGTCGCGAACACGATCACATCAAGCTCGTACTCGCCGTCCCGGGTGCGGAGGCCGTTTGCGGTGATCTCCTCGATGGGTGCGTGACGGATGTCGACCAGGTCGACGTTGTTCCGGTTGTAGGTCTCGTAGTAGTTGGTATCGATGAGCGTGCGCTTCGACCCGAACGGGTGGTCGCGGGGTAGCAGCTTCTCAGCGGTCTGAGGGTCGTCGATGGTCTCGCGGATCTTCGAGCGAATGAACTCGGCGGCCGTGTCGTTCGCCCGCCGGTCGATCCGGATGTCGCTGAATGTCGTGAGGAGGAAGCGGAACCCTCCCTCCTCCCAGGCGGCCTCGTAGATGTCCCGGCGCTCCTCATCGTCGACGTCCAGGGCCGAGCGCTCAGGCTCTTCGTAGGGCGTGCCACCCGCCGAGAAGCGCGTCTTCTCGAAGATCTCGTCGTACTGCTCCTTGACCTCTTCGAGGAACTCGGGCGTGACGGTGCCGTGGCGAGCCGGGACCGTGTACTGCGGGGTGCGCTGGAAAACCGTCAGGTGATCGGCCTGCCTGGCGATCACCGGAATCGCCTGGACACCGCTCGAACCGGTGCCGATCACGCCGACGCGCTTGCCGGCGAAGTCGACGCCTTCGTGGGGCCACGCGCCGGTGTGGTGCCACTCGCCCTGGAAATTCTCAAGGCCGTTGATTTCGGGGACCTGTCCTGCCGAGATGCAGCCGACCCCGGTGATGAAGTAGCGAGCGAGCACGCGGTCGCCCTGGTCCGTTTCGATCTCCCAGCGGTTCAGGTCCTCGCGGAAGTGCGCTGCAGTGACGCGCGTCTCGAACTGGATGCCGCGGCGCAGGTCGAACCGGTCGGCAACATGGCTGAGGTACCGCAGGATCTCGGGCTGCTCCGGATACTTGCCGCTCCAGGTCCACTCCTGGGCAAGGTCCTTATCGAAGGAGTAGCAGTAGAGGTAGGACTCCGAATCGCAACGGGCGCCGGGGTAGCGGTTCCAGTACCAGGTACCGCCAACGTCATCCCCCGCTTCGAACACACGAGCGGAAAGGCCGAGCACATCGCGCAGCTGGTAGAGCATGTACATGCCGGCGAACCCGGCGCCAACCACGACAGCGTCGAGTTCCTCGCGGCTTGTGTCGGTCGTCATGTCAGTTCTCCTCGTCGAGCGGCGCCTGCGGAACCTCTCGCGCCGGCTACTGTACCGACTCGGAGGCTTCCCTGGAGCGTTCGTAAATCACGGCGCGCACCGCCTTCACCACCTGCTGAAAGCCCCGCTCGCTCCCATGCAGCATCAGCAGCGTGAAGAAGCCGTGCGTCTGGCCCTCGTAACGCATGAAGTTCACCGCCACTCCAGCTTCCCGGAGGCGCTCGGCGTAGGCTTCGCCCTCGTCACGCAGCACGTCGTGTTCCGCGGTCAGGACGACCGCCGGGGGGAGCCCGGCGAGGTCGGCGGCCCGCAGCGGTGAGGCGTCCGCCTCGGCCCGCTGAGCGGCATCGGGCGCGTAGTGGTCCCAGAACCAGACCATCGCCTCACGGGTCAGAAGCAGCTGGTTCTCCGGATCGGTGTAGGACGGCCGATCAAAGTCGGCGTCGGTTACGGGATAGATCAGGACCTGCGCCGCGATCGGCGGTCCCCCGCGATCGCGCGCCCGGAGGGCCATGACGGCTGCGAGGTTGCCTCCGGCGCTGTCGCCGGCGACGAACAGGGGGACATCCGGGCCCGCAACTTCGGCAAGGTGCTCGCCGACCCACTCCAGCGCGGCCCAGGAGTCGTCGACGGCCACCGGGTAGCGGTGCTCGGGGGCGAGGCGGTAGTCGACGAGGACAACCGAGCACGACGTGCGCTCGGCGAGCTTGCGGGCGACGGTGTCGCTCTCGTCGATCGAGCCGACGACCCAACCGCCTCCGTGGTAGTAGACGATGACGCCGGCAGGCCGCTCGAGCGGGACCAGCACGCGGAGCGGCACGGCGCCGCCCGGCACAGCGAGGCTGTGCTCCTCGACGCGGAACATCGCCGGGGCGGGGCCGACCTGCTCGGCCATGCCGGCAGCGAGCGCCCGGGCCTCCTCGACGGTGCTCTCGTGCAGGGGCTTGCCGCCCCCCGCGGCCATCTGCTCCAGCAGCTCAGCGGTCGCCCAGTCCAACGGCATGCGGTAACTCCCCGGCTACTACTACCACACCTTCCCCTTCACGGGGGGAGGCATCCGCTGCAGAGGGCCAGACCACAGTCGCGACGGAGCAGGAGTCAGGAGGAATGTGGGGTTGGCTGGCCGTCCACGACCGTGCTGCGAACCTTCCGCTGGGACGTGGCGCTGTAAAGGCTGCAGACACGGCACCTGGCTATTGGACAGTCGGTGGCGTGAAGCTGCCGTGGGACGGAGGGGTGCGCTAGTTCGCCAGCGAAGGGGCTGGGCGGCGCTCAGCCAGGATAGGGAAGCTCAGGCCAAGGTATGGGCCTGTAGAGTTGCGTCAAAGCCAACCCTATCGTGGCACCAGGGGGAAGGGGAGGCAGCGATGGCGGTCCTGCGAACGGCCCACCATGGGGTCAACGTCTCAGATATCGCCGGGGTCACGGAGGCCTTTCGAGCCGCCGGGTTCACTCTCGCAACTGTGGGGGGCATCGACGAGTTCCGGCCTGATGAAGACAACCCGCGTCGCGATGTCTGCCTCAAGGGACAACCTACGTATGGGGAGGAGTTCGATACCTACCTTGTCGAGCACGAGCGTTCGCATCAGCAGCTTTTTCTCATCGAGGTCAAGTCCCCCTGGCGAGTGGATCGGCCGGGTACCCAGCCCACACAAACGGATCTCACGATTGTCGTTCCCGTAGAGGGAAGTCCGGCTGACGTCTACGAGGACATGCGTGCGGGCAGTCCCGCGATGTCCATGACCGATCCTGTTGCCGCCCCAGATGGGGAAGGGATCGCGGTTGTTATCGATGGGCAGAACTACATTCTCACGTCTGGCTCGGTACCTTTCGCCATCGTTCACTACTCGAGCGGGGACTTCCCACTAGCCCGTGCTTTCTACGAAGAGACGCTCGGTCTTCACCTTGAGGACGTGCCAGGGACTGAAGGGCGGTATCGCTTCGCCGAAATGGACGCGGTGCTCGAAGTCGAGGTGCGCGACACAACCCCGGCCCTCGATCCCGCAACCGGAAAACGGTACTGCGGTGGAAGCTACTTTCGGATGACCAATGTGAGCCTTTCCGCCGTCGCGGCTCTTGACTTGCCTGCGCCTGACGTGCTGGACGTAGCCACGGGTAGCGCCGAGTGGTTCTTCGCTCCCGGGGGTGGAGCGGGGTACATCTACGGGCCGCTGGGCGAAATGATCGAGCTCTTTGACATGGACGTGGACTACGGCGACTCACCCCCGTATTGCCCGGAGGTGCAACCGCTCTGATCGCCACCGGCGCGGGAGCCGTCAGTGAGTGCGCAGACGTGGGTCGAGCCAGTCTCGCACCGCATCGCCCAGCACGTTGAACGACAGCACGACGATGGTGATGGCCACACCCGCCGAGATGCTCATCATCGGCTTGCTGTCGAGAAAGGCTCGCCCTTCGTTCACGATCTGTCCCCAACTGGGGCCGGGGACGCTCAGGTTCAGAAACGCCAGGCTTGCCTCGGCGAGGATGTTCGCTCCGATCGAAATCGAGAATATGACGATGATCGGATCGATCACGTTGGGGAACACGTGCCGTACCATGATGCGCAGCCTTGAAGCTCCCACACTGCGTGCAGCTTCAATAAAGACCTCACCCCTCGTCCGCATCGTGGCTGCCCTGATGACTCGCGACGCTGAGAACGTGACCAGGAGCGATAACGCCACCATCGTGAGGGAGAAACTGCGCTCTCCCACTTGCACGATCAGCAGCAGCAGGACGAGGGGCGGGAAGGCGATCATCGCGTCGACGAACCGCTGCAGCAGCAGGTCGAACTTGCCTCCCGCAAGGCCCGAGATCAAACCGATGAGGCTACCCGCAATGCAGCCGAAGAATGCCGCCCCCACGCCGATCGGTACGGAGATGCGGGAGCCGTGAATTAGCCGTGTGAAGAGATCGCGGCCCCGCGTATCCGTCCCCAGCCAGTGCTCTCCCGAGGGCGACGCCAGGAAAGCCGTGCGGGTTTCGTTGAGGGCCTCGGGAGCGCTGCTTTTCGGGTCGTAGTCGGGGTTCGCCTCAGTGAAGATTTGATCCTTGGTGTACGGGGTGAGGCTCGTTCCAAATACGACGATGAGGAGGGTCAACACGATCACGACGAAGGCGACCGCGCCGGGGACGTCGTAGCGGATGAGCCTGTTGATTGTTTCGGTCAGGCTGCTCCGCCTGGGGGCCAGCATCTCCGGAGCAAGGGCCCCCTCGCCACCCCCGTGTCCCGGGCTCCTTGCCGTGTCGTCAACCCTGCTCGGCGAGTCGGACATGGCCTCCCTCAGGCCTCACTGGCTTCAACTGAGATACGTGGGTCAAACACCGCCGTCAGGATGTCGACCACCAGGTTCGCGAAGACGACCATGGCAGCGATCGTCAAGGCGAGCGTCTGGACCATCGGAACGTCCCGGCGGCCAATCGCGGTGATCATCTCCTGTCCCATTCCGGGAATGTTGAACATAGTCTCCAAAATGATCGTTCCACTCAGGAGCGAAGCCAGCAGAAGGCCAACCATGGTGATGATCGTGGCGAGCGAACTCCGGAAACCATGACGAATGGCCACGGAAGCCTCGGTGAGTCCCTTGGACCGTGCCGTGCGAACGTAATCCGTCCCCATGACTGCGATCATCTCGGACCGCACGAGGCGCATGAGGATCGCGCCAATGCCCGCGCCCCCCGCCAGGGCTGGTATCAGGAACAGCTGGAAGCTGCCCCAGGGGTCTTCCCAGAGCCCTGGATACCCGAGTATGTCCAGCTCGATGATTCCCGTCTCAAGCACGAACAACGTGCCGATGGTTGCGGTCCAGAAGATGGGAGCGGCCAGGCCGAGCATGGCCAGAACGCGCAGGCCGGCATCCAGCCGTGTGCCCTTCTGCCAGGCGGACAGGCAGCCGAGCGGGATAGCCATGAAGAGGCCGATGAGCAGGATCATGCCGCCGAGCTGCAGGGTGTAGGGGAACGCTTCCCGGGTCTCGGTGATGGTCGAGGCCCGCGTGGCCAGCGAAACTCCGAAATCTCCCCTCACAAGATCCCGCAGGTACCTGCCGTATTGCTCGGGGATGCTGCCGTGCAACCCGAGCGCCCGGCGAGCTTCCTCCATCAGGTCCTCGACGGACTCGCCCTCGACCCCAGCTCCACCGAATTGCCGCAGCGCTACCTGCTCTGCCGCGAAGTCACCCGGGAGAATGCGCACGGAGATGAAGACGAAGGTCAGCAGGATGAAGATCACCACCAGGTTCAGCAGGATGCGGCGGATGATGTACGTGGTCACGCCGCTGCGCCTGCCGGGCTGGTGTGCGGCTGCCGATCACGCCGGGCGCCCTGCCATGGAAACATGGCTCCGGAAGGCCTCCTTCGCACTGGCCTGGAACGACTTTCCGCTGATTATGCCTCCCCTCGCTCCGCGAACGACGGATGTGCCTGGTCAATCCAGGAGCGGAAGGTCACGTTCCGGTACCAGTAGCTCCACCACGGGTGGATGTCCATGTTCAGGTATGGCCACTTCAGGTATCGGTAGGTCCCACCGGCCAGACAATCCGAACCCCCGTTGGCATCGCGGAGCATGATCCGCTGGGCCTCGTGGATGTCTCGGATGGCCTGCTCCCGGTCGAGAGTTGAGCCGGCGTTGTCGATGAGCCGGTCGACCTCGGGTTCGTTGTACTTGGCGAAGTTGATGCCGCCCGTCGAATGATGCGAGAGGGTGAACCGGTTCCTCGGATCGGGCGAGACCCATGCGCCCAGGGCGCCAAGGTGGGCAGTGAACGTCTCACCGGTCAGATAGGGGAAGAGGCTCGTGACGGGCACGAACTCGACCTCCGTGTCGGCGTCGAGATTCTCTTTCATCATCGCCGAGAACCACTCCGCCGCGGCCGTCCCCTGTGGACCCTCGCTTATCACCATCGGCACGGGCCCGACGTCGGGGCCGCCTCCGGCCTCCCAGAGGGCGCGGGCTTCTCGCAGATCCTCCTCCTTGTTCGGCCGGTACCCTGGCGTCTCCGCCAGCTCCTCCTGGCTGAGCGCCCACTCGATATAGGGCCAGGGGATGGGCCCGTCCGGGCGCCCCTGGCCGGCAAAGTCGGCGTCGATGACGGTCTTGCGGTCGATCGCGAGGAAGTACGCCTGGCGCAGTTGCGGAACCGCGAACGGGCCTCGCTGGAAGCTCATGATCAGGGCGCGATTGTTGTTGGGGTCGCCCGCGTCCTGGATCTCCAGGTCGGGTACAGAGTCGATGAGCGACTGGATGAACTGGTACGGGTAGGGATTGCCGGCGTCCAGCACCCCGCCAATCCAATCGAGCTGCTTCTGCTCGAACGCGGCCCTCCGCGCATTGACGTCCGGCGGTAGGAAGGTATTGAGGATACTGTCGAAGTACTGGACCTCCTCACCGGCGGCCTTGAGGAACCAGTCAGGGTTCCGCACCGCTCTGCTGCGGCCCTCGGGGTCATACTCTTCGACGATGTACGGGCCGGTACCGACGATGACTTCCTGTGACCTGTTGTTGGGATCGGCCTCGATCTGCTCGGCCACATCGCGGTACATCATTACGTTCTGGCTGCCGCACATGCCGTCCAGCCAAGTGGCCTTGGGGCCGTTCAAAACGATCTTCAGGGTCTGGTCATCGACGATTTCGAAGCTCTCCACGTGTCGGTAGACGGTGCCGTACAGGGCAAAGTCGGTCCCGATTTCGCCGTCGCTCAACTCGCGGGACACCTGGCGCTGAAGGTTCCAGGCAAGGTCGTCGGCTGTGAAGTCTCTTCCGTTCGCAGGCGCCTTGTTTTGCCACTTGATGCCGGGACGAAGTTTGAACACATACGTCAGCTCGTCCGGCTGCTCGGGCAGAGACTCGGCCATGACCCCGCGCACGCTCCCGACGTTGATGTCGTCGTACGTCACTAGCCCGTCGTAGGCATACGTGATGATGCCGCCGGCGGTGACGGCCCGGTGCTGGTCCATGCTGAACGTGCCGCCACCGAGCGCGCTGTAGTAGCTCCCGTCCTGGGGGCCTTCGGGCCTGGCGGCGGCAGTCGCCGCAGCGGTCGCCGCCTCGGTTGGTGCTGGCGTGCTCTCCGGCTCGACCTCCTCCGGGGCGTCCTCGTCATCGCCACAGCCGACCAGGGCCGCCGCGGCCACGCCACCCGCGCCAAGGGCAGCTCCCTTCAGGATGGTCCTTCGGTTTACTCGCGTCCGTGATCCGAGCGAATAGCGCATGGCTTACCCCCAGCCTCTCTCAGATATGCCAGATTGGCATGCCCAGTCGCCAGTAAACACTTACTTCAGAGAGGGTGTCAAGACTCTCTGAAGCCTTCGGGATCGTGGTGGTGGTGGTGCTGGCGCCCGCAAGCCCCGGAAGGGAATCGATGGGCCGCTCAGCGGCCGGCTGCATCCTCGCCCAGGGCTCGGGCGGGCCGGGCGGCGATGCCTCGCACGATGAAAGTGGCGACCCGCTCGGCGTGTTGCTGGGGGCTGATGCTAGCCTCCGGCGTCAGCCCCAGGCGGGAGTGGGTTCTCGGGAGCAGGCCCCCGTAACAGAGGCACATCGTGGCCACTGAGGTGACGAAGAACTCGAGGTCGACATCAGAGGCGATGTCGCCGTCACGCACCGCCTCGCTGAAGTCCGACTTGAGGATCGATGTGATGTCCTCGTCTTCGTCGATCGTGATGGCGTTCAACACAGCCCAACCAGATGCCAACTCCCACCGCGAGTAGCCGAGGTAGCCGCCGTGTTCCTGGAATGCCACGACGTTAGCCTCAATGAACGCACGGAGGCGCTCGATGGCGGGGAGCTCTCTCGATTGCAGCTGCTTGTCCCGGATGGATGAGAGCATTTCGCTGAAGTTGTGACGTGCGACCGCCTCATAGAGGCCCGACTTGTCGTCGAAGTAGTGGTAGATCATCCGTACGCTGAGCCCGGACGATGCGGCAATATCGTTGATCCGGGCGCCGGCATACCCCTTCGTCGCGAACTCGCGCTCGGCGGCATCCAGGATTCGCTGCCTGGATCCGTTGCTGTACCGGTCTTCCGTGGCGGAACTCACGACTGTGCCTACCCGGCCCACGCATGCCGTGGGCCATCGGGAGCAAGATTCGGCGAGATTTGGCCCGCGGTCAAGGCATGGGCCGGCGCTAGCTCACCTTGACAGGGTATGTGGAGTAAGTGTTTACTTCGTATGCTCTCACCCCCTTGGAGGAGGGCAGATGACCGCATGCGGGACTGGGGAACGTGCGATGGCCGAATACGACACCGTCATCAAGCAGGGGACGATCATTGACGGCCTGCGGACGCCACGATACGTGGCCGACGTAGCCATCCGGGACGGCCGCATCGCGCACATCGGGAGGATCCCCGCCTCCAGCGGGACTAACGTTATCGACGCCGAAGGCCTGGTCGTGGCCCCGGGCGTCGTCGACCTCCACACGCACTACGATGCCCAGGTCTTTTGGGACCCCTGGTGCACGATGTCGTCGTGGCACGGCGTGACGTCGGTCGTTATCGGCAACTGCGGTTTCGGTCTTGCGCCCGTCGATCCCGAGGCTCGCGACCGAGCCATGCTGACCCTCTCGAGGAACGAGGCCATCTCCATCGACTCCATGCGGGAGGGGCTCCCCAAACCCTGGCCATGGGTCAGCTTCCCCGAGTTCCTGGATGCCATCGAGGCCGCGCCCAAGGGTGTGAACATGCTCAGCTACGTCGGGCTCGCGCCAGTCATGACGTACGTGATGGGCCTCGAAGCGGCTAAGAGCCGGCCGGCTACCGCTGAGGAGAAGGTTCAGATGGCGGCCATCCTTGACGAAGCGCTGGAGGCGGGCGCTTGCGGATGGTCGACACAATGGTCGGGGGAGAACGGCGTCCAACTCGACTACGACGGCACGCCGATGGTCACCGACACGATGGCCGAGCAGGACCTCTACATTTTCGCGGAGGTGCTGGGCAAGCGACGCGAGGGGTTCATCCAACTCACCGGGGATGGAGGATTCGGACCGGAAGAGGCTCGCCGCATCCAGGAGCGCATCGCCGAGATCAGCGGAAGGCCCGTGCTCTACAACGTCCTCGCCCTCGGAGTCGACCAGCATGGTCAGGCCACCAGCAACCACCTCGATGTCATGCGGTGGCTGGATGACGTAAACGACCGCGGGCTCCGCATCTTCGGTCAGGCCGTGACTGTCCCGCTCGGGTACGAGTTCACCCTCGAGGATTGGAACCTCTACGACACCAGTCCGATCTGGCGCGACGCAACGCTCGGTTCGGTGGAGGAGCGCGCGGCAAAACTCCGCGACCCGGAGCGTCGCGAAGCAATGCGCCAGGAGTACGACGCAGGGCAGCACCGGGGCGCTCCCTTCGCCGGGACCATCGCCCAACTCACCGTCGAGTCGGTCAGGGAGCGCGACCTGGAGTGGGCAGAAGGGTTGACCGTGGCGGAGATCGCTGAGCGCGAGCAGAAGCACGTCGTCGACGCGATGCTGGACGTGGCGGGGGCGAAGCTCGACACGACCTACGTCACCCCCTGGCAGCCGATCGACATGGCCGAGATGAAACGACTGGCCAACTCCCCCTTTGCCCTTCCCGGAACGTCCGACGGAGGTGCACACACGAAGTTCCTGACGATGGCCACCTACCCGACGTACTACCTCGCGACACTCGTGCGGGACAACAAGATCATGGACCTCGAGCAGGCTCACTGGCGCCTGAGCGCCTATCCGGCCCTGGCCGCCGGTTTCAAGGACCGTGGCTGGATTCGCGAGGGTGCGCCCGCCGACATCATCGTCTACGACCTCGATGAGCTGGAGATCCTCCCCCGCGAGATGGTCTACGACCAGCCAGCCGGTTCATGGCGCCGCATCCAGCGGTCGCGGGGGTACCGGTGGGTAATGGTGAACGGCGAGATCACTTTTGAGGATGGTGACTGCACTGGCGCCACGCCTGGAACTCTCCTGCGGCATGGCGCTGCGACTCCAGCCTGAAGCTGCGGGCGCCAACGCCCTATCCCCGGAAGCGAGAACGAGAGGAAGGCTGGAGTGGACCGAAGCGAAGCCGGAGAGTTTGTGCAGCGCTGGGCAAACGCTTGGAGCACGCCCATGCGACCAGCGGAGCTCGCGGCCCTCTATACCGACGACGCGGACACCGGCGGCAGCATCCGGCCCCTCAGTCCCTTCACCCAGGAGTCGTTCGACGGCGCCGACAAGATGTGGACCGGCAAGACCCTCGTGGAGAAGTGGTACTTGGCCGACGAGGATCGGATCGTCGTGCACTGGTGCTTCGAGGGGACGCATCACGGCGAGCAGTACGACTACCCGGGTCTCGCGGTCCTCAGCATGCGCGACGGGAGGTGCTTCCTTGAGGAGCACTACGGGAGCGACCTGCGACTCCCGCCCGACATACAGAAGACCGCTGCCGCGAGCCGGGGGGTTCCCGAGAGGGACGAGGCTGATGCCTAGCCCCATCGTCATGTTCCAGATCAACACGGCTGATCCTGAGGGGTCCCGGCGCTTCTATGGAGCCCTGTTCGACTGGGACTTCGACGAAAGCGAATTCGTGATTGCGCCGACCTTCATCGACCCCAGGGGACCTGCAGACTTCGATCCACGCGGAGCCTTCATGCCCCTGGAACCGGGTGACGAGCCGTTCATCAGCGTCTTCATCCGCGTCGCCGACCTCTGGGACACGGTCAACAGGGCCGAAGAGCACGGTGCGGAGGTGCTGACCCCGATTAGCGAGTTGGCGAATGGCGCACACTACGCGGAGATCAAGAGTCCGGAAGGACATCGCATCGGCATCGTCCAGCAGTAGCAAGCGAACTGGAGGAAGGAAGTCATGTCTTTGACCACGTCTACTCACGCAGAGTCCACGGCTCCCGATGAGTCGATCATCGATGCCAGCGAGTTCGACGGACCGGACTTCCTGACGGACCCGTACCCGCTCTATCGCCGGCTCCGGACGTACCACCCCGTCTACCACGACCGTCTGCACAACCAGTGGCACGTCACCCGCTACTGGGATCTCGTCGAGGCGTTCCGCGACGAGGAAGCCTTCGGCACCCGCCCCCACAGCTACGAGACGGACGGCGTGCTCGGCCCCACGATGCTGAGCCTCGGCGGCGCCGAGCACGCGGAACAGCGCAACCTCGTAGGCGACGCGCTCGTTGGGAAGAAGCTCGATGCGTTCACACCCATCGTCCGGGACGTAGCCCGCTCACTCGTGGAGACGTTCGCCGATCGGGGATACGTGAACCTCACGCAGGAGTTCACGAGCCAGCTTCCCATCCGCGTGATCATGGTGATGCTCGGGCTGCCCATGGAGGACTTCCTCCTGTTCCAGCGCTGGTACAAGCAGTTCATGATGGGCATGGGCTGGGCCGACGATACCCGCGCCACCGCCCTCAAGGCGCGGGCCGAGTACGAGGAGTACATGACCCCGTTCCTCGAGGTGCGGCGCCGCAACCTGGGCGACGATCTGACCTCGCGTCTCATCCGCGAAGGCGTCCCCGACCCGGCCATCAAGACGTTCGTCTCGCTCCTGCTCTCCGGTGGCGGCGAGACAACCGACAAGTCGATGGGGAACATGTGGCTGAACGTGCTGCAGCAGCCCGAGCTGGTCGCCAGGCTCGAGGAGGACCACAGCCTCCTGGACCACTACTTCAGCGAGACGATGCGCCATTCCCCGCCCGTCCATCGCGAGGACCGGGGCACGACCCGCGATGTGGAGCTGGCGGGCACGCTGATCCCGTACGGGGCCGTGGTGCGGCTCTGGATCGCGGCGGGCAACCGGGACGACACCGTTTTCGAGGAGCCGGACCGCTTCGACCCCTTCCGCGGGGACCTTTACTCCGAGCGCGACCTGCGCGCCGGCTACTTCCGCGACGGCCTGTTCGGGCACCTCGGCTTCGGGCTCGGCCGCCACTTCTGCATCGGCTACCAGCTCGCGCGGCGGGAGGCCATCGTTGGTGCCCAGGAGCTGCTGCGCGTGATGAAGTCACCGCGTCTGGCCGATGAACAAGAGGACACGATCCGTGCCCGCAAGCGCGACGGCAGCATCCGTTCCGTCGGCGACCTGCTGGTGGAGTTCGACCCGCGCTGAACGCATGCGGCAAGAGCGGACCGAAACCCGGGAAGTTCGCAGTGCAGTCGACCTTGCCCCGGAAGTGGCTGGGGACGGAGGAGTCGAACCCCCACATACAGATCCAGAATCTGCTGTCCTACCATTAGACGAGTCCCCAACTCGCCTACGAGCCTAGCACGGCTGGGAGGGGGCGCTCCAGAGGGTGGCGGTGAGCGGCTAGGAGGCGGCGACGGGGGCCGAGTCGAGCACGGTGAAGTTGGTGCGGGCGAGCTCCTCGCCGTCGACGAGCATGCGCAGGACGTAGGCGCCAGCGCTCTCGAAGCTCGGGGCGAGGTTGGCGGCGAGCAGCATGTGCTGGTCGTCGTCGAGCGGCGTGTCGTCGGGACGGGCCTTCTCGAAGTCGCCCTCGACATCGACGAACTCGTTCGTCGAGTCCTCGGGGCTGACGCGGAAGGTGTAGTGGTGGGGCTGGTTCGTCTCGAGTCCGCCGACGAGGAGGCTCGCGGCCACGCCCAGGTGGTGCTTGAAGGGGAAGCCTTCGCCCGTGGTGAGGCAGCGCAGGCCGCGCCCGAGGATGAGAATGCGGTCGCCCTGGACCTGGGCGGCGTCGGCGAGCGTCAGGAATTCGCACTTCATGACACGCTCACCTCCAGCCTGCTTCTAGCGTACGACTCCCGCGCTCGTACCGCCCGGCGAACGTTAAGACTCCGTAATGTCGGGCAATACGAAGCGTGGTAGGGCGCGCAGGAGGTTCGAGGGGTTGCGATCCCCCTGCGAAACCCTGTAACGATCGCCGGGTCGGGGGGCTGCGATGCGGGGACGGTTCGAACGGATCGGCGGGCTCTGCACCGAGAAGAGCGCGGATGGGCACGTCATCACCTACATGCGTATCTCCTACGAGGGGGAGGGGCCGTTCCACGAGAGCACGCGGCCGATCGCGCTGGGCATGGACGACGGCTCGGAACAGCCGCTGGGGCCATCGCACGAGCAGGTGGCGGAACGGCTCGTGCGGCAGGCGAACTACGGGCTCCTGCTGCTGACCGAAGACGAGGTGCCCAAGTACGCCCGCGAGTTCTTCTTCGCGGCAATCAACCGGCCCCTGATTCCACGCGAGTTCGCGGTGCCGCTGCGCGTACAGGACACCCTCGAGGCGCTGCTGGCGCTGGACGAAATCGTCTCCCAGGGGCCTTCGAAGCCGCTGGAAGAGCTGTAGGGACCGGGGCGTCCCTACAGCGTGCTCGTACCCCCGTCGACGCCGAGCGTCTTGCCGGTGACATAGCTCGAACGCTCGCTCGTGAAGAAGAGGACGAGCTCCGCGACTTCCTCGGGTTGGGCGGTGCGGCCCAGGGGCAGGGAATTGAAACTGCCGGAACCGCCGCGGGCGCGGTGGACGCGTGCGAGCATGGGCGTCTCGATGGGGCCGGGGGCGACGGCGTTAACGCGGATGCCGTGGGGGCCGAACTCGGCGGCGAAGCAACGCGTCAGCATGACCACGCCGGTCTTGGAGACGCAGTAGTCGGTCATGTTGGGCGAGGGGTTGTAGGCGGCGGTCGAGGCGAAGTTGACGATCGTGCCGCCGTGGCCCTCCTTGACCATCTGGCGGGCGGCCTCGCGCGCGCAGAGCATGACGCCCGTGAGGTTGACGTCGATGACCTTCTGCCAGAACTCGGTGGGGCGGTTCAGGCTAGACCCGGCCTCTGTGGGATGGAGGAAGGGATCGGTGTCGTCGTCACCCTCAAGGTAGTTGGCGTAGGAGATGCCGGCGGCCGTCACGATCGAGTCGAGCTTGCCGAACTTGCCGGCGGTTTCGGCGACGGCATGGACGACATCCTGCTCGCTAGAGACATCGGTGTGGACGAAGAGGGACTCCCCGCCCAGGTCCTCGATCTGGGCGGCGGTCTGCTCACCGCCCTCGTCGTTGACGTCGGCGATGGCGACGGCTGCGCCTTCGCGGGCGAGCAGCAGCGACGTTGCCCGGCCCATGCCGGACCCGCCGCCCGTAACGATGGAAACCCTGCCTTCAAGTTCTCCTGCCATGGTCCTGTCCTCCGGTTCTGTTGGTGTGGCGACGCGAGGGCGCGGCCCCTAGACGGTACTGATGCCGCCGTCCACGCCAAGGGTCTTGCCCGTGACGTAGCTGGAGCGGTCGCTGGTAAGGAAGAGGACCGCCTCAGCGACCTCGTCGGGGTCGGCGGTGCGCTGGAGGGGGACATGTCCCCACGAGGCACTGGGCCCGGCGGCCCCGCCAGCCCTGTGCACGCGCGCCAGCATGGGCGTCTCGATGGGGCCGGGGGCGACGGCGTTGACGCGGATGCCCCGCGGGCCGAACTCGGCAGCAAAGCAGCGCGTCAGCATGACGACGCCGGCCTTCGAGACGCTGTAGTCCGTCAGGAGGGGCGAGGGGTTGTAGGCGTTGATCGAGGCGAAGTTGACGATGGCGCCGCCGTGGCCCTCGTTCACCATCTGGCGGGCCGCCTCGCGCGCGCAGAGCATGACCCCCGTGAGGTTCACATCGAGGACCTTCCGCCAGAACTCCGTGGGCCTGTTGAGGTTGCTCGCCGCCTCGGGGTGGAGGAAGGGGTCGGTGTCGTCGTCGCCCTCGACGTAGTTGGCGTAGGAGATACCAGCCGCGGTGACCATCGAGTCGAGCCGGCCAAACCTGGCGGCCGTTTCCGCGACGACGCTGAGCACATCCTGTTCGCTGGACACGTCGGTGTGCATGAACAGTGCGTTCCCGCCCAGGTCCTCGATCTGGGCGGCGGTCTGCTCGCCGCCCTCGTCGTTGACGTCAGCGATGGCGACGGCGGCGCCCTCGCGCGCGAACATGAGGGCCGCCGAGCGGCCCATGCCGGAACCGCCGCCGGTGATGATGGAAACCTTGCCTTCGAGCTCTCCTGCCATTGGTCTCTCCCCCGCCTAGACGGTGTTGGTGCCGCCGTCGACGCCGAGGGTCTTGCCGGTGACGTAGCTGGAGCGGTCGCTGGTGAAGAAGAGGACGGCCTCGGCCACCTCTTCGGGCTGGGCCATGCGCCCGAGCGGGAGGGCGCCGCCTTGCTGCTGGAGCGCGCCCGTACGCTGCAGCGAGGCCGTCATGGGTGTGTCGATGGGGCCGGGCGCGACGGCGTTGACGCGGATGCCGTGGGGCCCGAACTCAACCGCGAAGCAGCGGGTGAGCATGACGACGCCGACCTTCGCGACGCAGTAGTCCATGATGCCGGGCGAGGGGCCGTAGGCCGCGATCGAGGAGAAATTGACGATGGTGCCGCCGTGGCCCTCGGCCACCATCTGGCGGGCGGCCTCGCGGGCGCAGAGCATGACGCCGGTGAGGTTGACGTCGATGACCTTCTGCCAGCGCTCGGTGGGCTTGTTGAGGATGGTGGACGTCTCGGGGTGGAGGAAGGGATCGGTGGCCTCGTCGCCCTCGACGTAGTTGGCGTAGGAGATGCCCGCAGCCGTGACCATCGAGTCGAGCCGGCCGAACCTCTCGACGGTCTTCGAGACGACGTTGAGCACGTCCGCTTCGCTGGACGTGTCCGTATGGACGAAGAGGGCGTTCCCGCCGCTGTCCTCGATCTGGGCCGCGACCTGTTCGCCGCCCTCGTCGTTGACGTCGGCGATGGCAACGGCGGCGCCCTCGCGGGCGAACATCAGGGCCGACGAGCGGCCCATGCCCGAGCCTCCGCCGGTGATGATGGAAACCTTGCCTTCGAGCTCTCCCGCCATAATTCTCTCCTTCCGGGCTTTGACGCCGTGGCGTGGGTTCGCGCAGCCTACGCCTTTCGGCCAGACTCCTCAGCACGGACGAACCAGCGATGACGGCAACCATCTACGACACGCCCGACGAAGCCCTGGACGGGGTCAGCGACGGGGCACGCGTGATGGTCGGGGGGTTCGTCTCGGCGAGCTCGCCGACGAACCTGATCTTCGCCCTGAAGCGGCGGGGCACGCGCAACCTGACGGTGATGGCGACCAACATCGGCTTCGGCGACCGGCTCGACGAGCTGTGCGAGGACCGGCAGATCGCGAAGGCGATCGCGAGCTTCGCGGTGCGGGCCTCGTCGGCCCGCGCCAGCCGCTTCGAGGAGCAGTACCGGGCGGGGGAGGTGGAGCTTGAGCTGGTTCCGCAGGGAACCCTGGCGGAGCGCATCCGCGCGGGGGGTGCGGGCATCGGGGGCTTCCTGACGCGCACGGGGGTGGGGACGCAGGTGGCGGAGGGGAAGGAGGTGCTCTCGTGGCAGGGGGAGGAGTGGCTGCTGGAGCGCCCGCTGCGCGCCGACGTGGCCATCCTCAAGGCGCATCGAGCGGACCGGCTGGGCAACCTCAGCTACCGGATGGCGGGGCGCAACTTCAATGCGGTCATGGCGACGGCCGCCGACCTCGTAATCGCGGAGGTGGAGGAGATCGTGGAGACGGGCGACCTGACCCCGAACGAAATCCACACACCCGCGGTCTACGTGGACCGGATCGTGCGCTGCGACCCCGTGGAGGTGCGCTGGGATGGCCGCTGAGCACCAGCCGCGGTTGACGCGGGAGCTGGTCGCGATGCGGGTGGCGCAGGAGCTGGCGCCGGGGAACACGGTGAACCTGGGCGTGGGCCTGCCGACGCTCGTGGGGGCGTTCGCGCCGCCGGAGGCGAACATCCTGCTGCAGTCGGAGAACGGCATCCTCGGCTACGGCGGCTTCAGCGAGGGGGCGTACGACCAGGACCTGGTCAACGCCGGCGGCCAGCCCATCACCCTCAATCCCGGAGCGAGCTTCTTCGACAGCGCTGCGTCGTTCGCGATGATCCGGGGCGGGCACATCGACACGGCCGTGCTGGGGGGCCTGCAGGTGTCGGAGCGGGGCGACCTGGCGAACTGGTCGGTGCCGGAGCGGGGCGGCGGCAGCATCGGCGGGGCGATGGACCTGGCGGTGGGGGCGCGACGCCTGATCGTGGCGATGGAGCACACGACCAGGGACGGGAGGGCGCGCATCCTGCGCGAATGCACCTACCCGCTGACCGCGCGTCGCTGCGTCGACCTGATCGTGACGGACCTGGCGGTGGTGGAGGTGGGGCCGGACGGCCTCACGCTGCGGGAGGTCGCGCCGGGGTGGGCGCCGGGGGAGGTGGTAACGCTCACGGACGCGCCGCTCGTGCTGGCGGAAGACCTGCGGGAGATGGAGCTGTAGCACGCCGTTCCGACCCCTGAATCGCCTTGCGGGGCTGGGTATAGTGCGGGGACACGCTTTGCGGGCCGGGAGAAGAACAATGGCTGACGAGCGGACGGCGCTACTGGCGCACCTGATGCGACGCGCGGGGGTGGGCGCCACCCAGGACGAACTGGCGACGCTCGCCGGGAGGGCCTACGAGGAGGTTGTGGAGGACCTGCTCCACCCCGATCGTTTTCCGGAAGTGAGCGATGACGTTCTCTTCCGCTACTACCCGCAGATGACCTCGCCGGACACGACTACGGCCTCGGCGGGGCGCTGGGTGTACCGCATGGTGAACACGCAGCGCCCGCTCGAGGAGAAGATGGCGCTGTTCTGGCACCACGTCTTCGCGACGGCATGGTTCAAGGGCGAGCACATGCTCTCGATGGCCGACCAGATCCAGGCGTTCCGCGAGCACGGGCTGGGGAAGATGCGGAACCTGTTGATCGCGCTCTCGCGGGACCCGGCCATGATCTACTGGCTCGACAACTGCGAGAACCACGCGGACGCACCGAACGAGAACTACGGCCGCGAGCTGCTGGAACTGTTCTCAATGGGGATCGGGACCTACGACGAGACTGACGTGAAGATGGCGGGCCGGGCGTTCACGGGGTGGACGTTCCAGCAGCCCATCCCCCTCTACCCGCACGGGGGGTATCCGGCGCGGTTCGTGTACCGCCCCGAGGATCACGACGACAGCGAGAAGACGTTCCTGGGGGAGACGGGACCCTTCAACGGCGAGGACGTGGTCGACATCATCGTGCGCCAGGAGGCGACGGCGCGGTTCATCTCGCGCCACCTTTACAACTTCTTCGTGGCGGACGAGCCGCAGGTTGCGGCCTGGAGCGTGCAGGAGCCGAACGACCCCGACGCGATCGACCAACTGGCGTCGGTCTTCCTCGAGACGGAGGGCGACTTGCGCAAGGTGATGCGCACGCTGCTGAACGCGGAGTTCTTCAAGCGGGCGCGGTTCGCGAAGGTGAAGTCGCCGGCGGAGTTCGTCGCCGGGGTGCTCAAGCTCTCGGGGACGCTCGGGGACCCGACACCGCTGATGGGAGCCCTGCAGGCGGCGATGGGGGCCATGGGCCAGAAGCTGATGGACCCGCCCAGCGTGGAGGGGTGGCACACCGGCAAGGAGTGGATCGACGGAGGCACGCTCATGGAGCGGGTGAACTTCGCGGTCCAGCAGGTGGGCGACCCCGGGGCGCCGGGCACACAGGCAGTGGCGGCTCGGCTCGCGAACGGCGGCTCGGCGCCTGCCGAGACGCTCGTCGAGGGGTGCCTCGAAGCGGCGGGGCCGCTGGAGGCCAGCGACGAGACGCGCGAAGCGCTGCTCGAGGGCGCGGAAGCGGGCGACCACGACGAGCGCGTCGCGCGGATGCTCACGCTCGTGGTGGCGACGCCCGAGTACCAGTTCGCCTAGGAGGCTGGAGATGGGAAGCAGTAACGGCACGAGCGATCCGGTCCTGGTCATCGTCCAGCTGACCGGCGGGCTCGACTTCATGAACACGCTTATCCCCTACACGGAGGGCACGTACTACGACTCACGCCCGCACGTGGGGATTCCGCAGGACCAGGTGCTGCCGCTAGCGGAAGACAGCCCGCTGGGCTTCCACCCGGCGGCGTCGCGGCTGAAGGGGCTGTTCGACGGCGGCGACGTGGCGATCGTGCAGGGCATCGGCTACCCGAACTCGAGCCGCTCGCACTTCCGCGGGATGGACATCTGGCACACGTGCGAGCCGGACAAGATCTCGACAGAAGGCTGGATCGCGAAGCTCGTGCGCGAGCTGGACCCGCGCAGCGAGAACCCGCTGACGGCGGTCAGCTTCGGGCGGGGACTGCCGCGGGCCTGCGCGGCCCCGGGGGTCACCGTCACGTCGGTGGGCGACCTCGACGCCTACGGCCTGATGACCAGCATCGAGCAGGAGCAGGAGCGCGAGGCCAACCTGGACCTGTTCCGGCGGATGTACACGCCGGCGGTCGGCGCGGGCCTCGTGCGCAACTACCTCGGACAGACAGGGCGCGACGTGCTCGCGGGCGCGGACGTGCTGGCGGAGGTGCCGGGGCAGTACTCGACCACGGTCGAGTGGGGCACGAACCCGATCGCCACCGCGCTGCGGGACGTGTCGCGGGTCCATACGTCCGGGCTCGGGACGCGGGTCTTCTATACGCAGCACGCGGGCTACGACTATCACTCGCACCAGCCCGGCAATCACGACCGCCTGCTCGGCGAGCTCTGCGGGGCGCTCTCGGACTTCCTGACGGACCTGCGCAACCACGAGGCGGCGGACAACGTGGCGGTGCTCGTGTTCACCGAGTTCGGCCGGCGCATCAAGGACAACGGGTCGGGAACGGACCACGGCTCGGGCGGCGGCGCCTACATCCTCGGCGAGCAGGTCCAGGGCGGGCTCTACGCCGAGTACCCCTCGGTGAAGCCGAAGGACTGGCTGAACGGCGAGGATCTGAAGCACACGATCGACTTCCGCGGCATCTACGGCACGATGCTGGAGCAGTGGATGGGGGTGGAAGCAGCGCCGATCGTGGGCGGCGACTTCGAGCAGGTCCGGCCGTTCACGACGGCGGCGGCCTGAGGGTACCGGCGTGCCGAAGGCGCATGCGCTGCTGCGAGCGGGCTTCCCCTACCTGAGGACGGTAGGGATGCGCCGTGTGACTTCCTACCCGACCGACCTGGCGCTGGGCGACGACGACGTGCTGTTCGTCGTCTGCCGTACGGAGGTGGCGGCGACCATTCGGCGGCTGAGCCAGGACGACGAGGACCTGGGCACGATCGGGAGCTTCCTCTGGCCACAGTGCATCGTGCGCGGCCCGAACGGGAACCTGTACGTGTCGGACGAGGGCAAGCACACGGTTACCGTGCTCACCCCGGAAGGAGAGGTCGTGCGGACGTGGGGCGAGCAGGGCTCGGAGCCGGGACAGCTCGACCGCCCTTCCGGGCTCGCCTTCGATGGCGAGGGGCGGCTGCTTGTGGGGGACACGGGGAACCACCGCATCCAGCACTTCACGCCGGAGGGGCAGCACCTCGGGGGGTGGGGGAGCCACGGAACGGAGCCGGGCCAGTTCGACATGCCCTGGGGTCTGACGGTCGACGAGGACGGCGACGTGTTCGTGGCCGACTGGCGCAACGACCGCGTCCAGAAGCTGACCGCCGGGGGCGAGCCGCTGCTCGTTATCGGCGGCAGCGGCGACGGGAACGGGGAGTTCAACCGGCCCTCGGGCGTGGCGGTCGACGAGCACGGCGACATCTACGTGGCCGATCGGGGAAACAACCGCGTGCAGCTGTTCGCGCACACGGGGCGATACGTGCAGCAGTTCCGGGGCGACGCGACGCTCTCGGCGATCGGACGGCGATACATCCTCGCGAACCAAAAGACGCTGCGCTTGCGAGAGATGTCGAACCTGGAGGAGCAACGGCTGCTGCGCGCGCCCTGCTCGGTGCGCGTCGATGGGCGAGGGCGCCTGTACGTGCCCGACCTTGGCTCTCACCGCGTGCAGGTCTACGAGAAGGAGGCGTACGTGCTCGAAGCGGACGAGATTATGCCTCCCCTCAGCGCGCCGACGCTGTTCACGACCTGACGCCGATGGCGGTGATGATCGGCTTCGCCGAACGGCGCCGCGAGCTGCTGGAGGCGGAGTTGCAGCGCATGGCAGCGGAACTGCCGATGCTGGGCGTCGAGCGCTCATACCTGACGGGCGACCTCGCGACGGGGGAGGTAGACGTGGGGAGCGCCCTGGACCTGGTGCTCGTACGCGAGACCGAGGAACCCTTCCGGCGGCGCGCCGACTTCTTCGTTTCGCACCTGCAGCCGCGCGTGGCGACCCGTTTCTGGGTGTTCACGCCCGCGGAGTTCGAGGCACTGGCGGAAGACGATCCGCTGCTGCGCCGGGCGCTGGCGGACAATGCCTGAGTCGCCCCGCAGCGGCGCGCGTGAGGCGGCGCGCTGGCTCGGGCAGGCGCGCCACGACCTGGCCGACGGGCGGCTGGTGGCGGAGGCGGGGCGGCACGCGCTGGCCTGCTTCCTCGCGCAGCAGTGCGCGGAGAAGGCAGTCACCGCCTTCCTGCTGGGGCAGGGGGCGGAGGCGGTGTGGGGCGGCGCGCTGGCGGACCTCTGCGAGGACGCGGTGGCGTTCGACCCGACGTTCGAGGCGATCCGGCCGGTAGCCATCCTGCTCGACAAGCACGACCTCGGGGCGCGCTACCCGACCACGATCCCCGGGGGCGTCCCGGCAGAGGCGTACGACGCGACGGACTCGTCGCGGGCGCTGGAGATCGCGGGCGAGGTGCTCGCGTTCGTGGAGGGGCGCGCCTGACGCGACCCCCTAGCGGAGCTTACGGAAGAAGGCGCGGACGTCGTCCGTGAAGACCTCGGGGACCTCGGAGGGGGCGAAGTGGCCTCCCCGAGGATGCTCGGTCCAGTGGATGACGTTGGCCGTAGCCTCGGCCGCGGCGCGGGGCACGAAGATCATCTCCTTGGGGAAGACGGGCATGCCGAACGGCACCTGCCGGGCGGCCTCCGGGTCGGGTACGGCCTGGGGCGGCGTGCGGAAGGTGTGCCAGTACCAGCGCGAAGTCGTGACGAAGCTCTCGGTGAACCAGTAGATGCTGACGGTGTCGAGCAGGAACTGGCGGGAGAACGCTTCCTCGACGTTTCCGTCGTTGTCGCTCCAGTTGCGGCGGCGCTCGACGAGCCAGGAGGCGAGCCCGGCGGGCGAGTCGTGCAGGGCGAAGGCGAGCGTCTGCGGGTCGGTCGTGTGGACGGCGATGTGGGAGAGGGCAGTCTTCCAGCGGTCCTCCATGACGCCGTAGCGGTGCCGCTCCTCGGGGGCGAAGTCGTCGGGGCTGGTGCGCATCGCCGGACCCATGAGCATCCCGACCAGCTGGCTCGTGCTGCCGGGCTCGGGGACGTTGTCGGGGACGGAGAGGGCGGGGAGGGAGGGAAGGGTCACGTAGACGCCCAGGACCAGGTCCGGGTAGCGGGCGCCGAGGGTGCCCGACATCATCGCGCCGAAGTCGCCACCTGCGGCGGCGAAACGGTCGTAGCCGAGCACGTCGGTCATGAGGTCCGCCCACATGTCCACGCCCTTGCTCGTCTGGAGGCCGTCGACACGGAGGGGCGTGGAGAACCCGAACCCGGGGAGGGAGGGCACGACCACGTCGAAGGCGTCGGCGGGGTCGCCGCCGTAGGCGGCGGGGTCCGTGAGCGGGCGGATGACCTGCTCGAAGTCCCAGAACGTCCAGGGCCAGCCGTGGGTGAGGATGAGGGGCATGGGGTTCGGACCCTTGCCCTTCTCGTGGATGAAGTGGAGGGGCACGCCCTCGAAGTCGACCTGGTAGTTGTTGAAGCTGTTGATGCGGCTCTCGGTCTCGCGCCAGTCGTACTCGTGACGCCACGAGTGGAGGAACGACTGGAGGTACTCGCCGTTCATGCCGAAACGCCAGTCCTCGTTGGCGAAGTCGGGCGCGAAACGGGTGTTATCGAGGCGACGGTGGAGGTCCTCGATGGCCTCGTCGGGGATGGCGACGGTGAAGGGTTCGGCCTGCGGCATGGGTTTCCTCCGCTGCATGGGTACTGGCGCGGCGAACCTTACACGGGCGGCGGGGAGACGGGGGAACTAGTCCCGGCGGTGCTCCAGCACCTCGCGGATGCCGCAGTCGGCGACTTCGTAAACGCGGGTGGCGACGCGCTCGACAAGGGCAGGGTCGTGGCTCGCGCAGAGCAGGGTGCCGTCGTAGCGCTCAAGAGCCTCGATCAGCTTGCGGCGGGTGGTGCGATCGAGGTGATTAGTGGGCTCGTCGAGGAGTAGGACGTTGGCCGGCCTGAGGAGGAGCTTGGCGAGGGCGACGCGGCTGCGCTCGCCCCCGGAGAGCACGGCCACGCGCTTGAAGACCGCATCGCCGCGAAACAGGAACTGGCCGAGGATGGAGCGCAGCCGCTCTTCGGGCGCTCCCGGAGCGGCTGCGGAAACCTCTTCGAGAACGGTGCACTCGGGGTCGAGGGCTTCATCCTGGTGCTGGTCGTAGTAGGCAGGGATGGCGCGTGGGGCCCACTCGACGGCGCCTTCGCTCGGGGGGATGTCGCCCGCGGCGATCTTGAGGAGGGTGCTCTTGCCACTCCCGTTCGGCCCTACGAGCACAGCCTTCTGCGAGCGCTCAACGTGCAGGTCGATGTCGAGCAGGACGAGATGCTCGTCGTACGCGTGGGAGACGTTGCTGCACACGAGCACGTCGCGTTCGGTGCGGCCCGAGGATTCGAGGCTGAAGGAGACGGCCTCCTCCTTGCGGGTGCGCTCAATGCGCTCGATCTTCGACACCTGGAGCTCGCGGCTGCGCACGGCGGAGGCCTTCGTGGCCTTCGCCCGGAAGCGTTCGATGAAACGCTCCTGCCGAGCGATCTCGCGCTCCTGGCGGGCGGCGGCACGGTCCTGGGCCTTCAGTTTGGCGGCCTTCTGCTGCTGGTAGTCGCTGTAGTTCCCGGTGTACGACACGACCCCGCCGTCGCGGAGGTCGAGGATGCGGCCCGCGACCTGGTCGAGGAAGGCGCCGTCGTGGGTGACGATGATGAGGGAGCCGGTGTACTCGCCGAGCTCTCCCGCCAGCCAGTCGCGAGCGGCGGCGTCGAGATGGTTCGTGGGCTCGTCGAGCAGCAGGTTCTCGGGACGGCGGACGAGGGCCTGGGCGAGCGCTACGCGCATCTGCCAGCCGCCACTGAAGTCACCGCATGGCCTTGCGCGATCCTCCGTGGTGAAACCGAGCCCATCGAGCACGCGCCCGATGCGGGCCTCGATGCGGTAGCCATCGACGGCCTCGAACTCCTCGAAGAGCTGGGCCTGCCGCTCGATGAGGGAGTCGAGGGCGCCGTCGGCGGCGGTCTCGATGGCGTGCGCGACCTCGGTAAGCTCGTGCTCGATCGCGGTGGCGTCGGGGAAGGCGCGCCACATCTCCGCGACGAGCGTCTCTTCGGAGGCGAGGCCGGTCTCCTGGTGGAGGTAGCCCAGGCGCCCGCCGCGGAAGCCGGCTTCACCTTCGTCCGGCTCCAGCTCGCCTGCCAGCAGCTTGAGGACGGTCGACTTGCCGGCGCCGTTCGGCCCGACGAGCCCCGCCCGTTCGCCGTCGCTGACGACGAACGAGAGGTCGCGGATGACGTCGCGCGCTCCGAAGGACTTGGCGGCAGCGCCGGCGAAGAACATGAACGTTGAGCCTCGGGGCGCGCGGGGGTTCCGGCTCGCGCGCCGGTTCGAGCGTACCGCAGGGGGGACATCCAGCCGAGCGCGGGCGCTAGACCTCCGAGAGGGGGACGGCGCGGCCTTCGGTGCGGCTGCGATGGGTGGCCTCGATGACGCGCATGTACTCGACACCGTCGGGGAAGCTGGTGAGGATGACGGGCGCGCCTCGCCGGATGGAATCGACGAAGTCCTCCTCGACGCGCCACTCGCCGGCGGTGCCGGGGTCGGGCTCGAGGGGGGCAGGCTCCTCGCCAAGGGGGGCGAAGGTCATGGTGTCGCCGAGACGCCAGTGGAGGGTTCCCGCCGAGCCGTAGACGGAGATGCCGTTCGCCTCGGGCGGGGCGGCGTGGAGGACGGTCGAGACGCGGTAGGTGACGCGGCCGCCGCGCTCCAGCTCGGCGAAGACGCCGAGGCTGTCGGGCACCTCGATGGCCGTGCGCTCGCCGGTCTCGGCGTTCGTGCGCTCCTGGACGAAGGTCGCGCCGTGGGCGAGGACGGATCGGGTGGCTCCGAACCAGCGCCCGACGATCTCGGTGTAGATGCCGTAGGCCATCACGTTCATGCCGGAGAGGTCCGTACGGTCGCGCCAGTGGAGGGGGTTGTCGGGGTTGAGGGATGCGCCGCCGAGGACGGTGACGTGGACGTCGCGCACGTCGCCGATGGAGCCGTCTTCCAGGAGGCGGCGGACGGTGCGCCAGCTCCTGAAGTCGAACGGAGCGGGGACGAGCTGGGCGACGAGGTCGGGGCGGGCCTCGGAGGCGGCGAGCATCTCGCGGGCCTGGGTGGCGTTCATGGCCATGCGCGCCTCGCAGAGCACGTGCTTGCCCGCTTCGAGGGCGGCCACGGTGAGGTCGCGGTGCATGTAGGGCCAGGTGCCGATGCAGACGGCGTCGATGTCATCGGCGGCGAGGAGGGTGGCGGCGTCCGGCTCGACGCGCGGGATGCCGTACTCCTCGGCGATGGCGCGGCCGCTGGCCTCACTACGGTTGCAGACGGAGACGAGCTCGACCTCGCCCGTCTCCTGGAAGCCGGGGATGTGGCGCAGCTTCATGTTGCCGCCGGCGCCAATGAGGCCGACACGCAGGGGCGCTTCGTTCGAGGTCATGCGGGACTCCTTCTTCTAGCGGCCCTGCCAGCGGGCGGAGCGCTTCTCGGAGAAGGCCCGGGGGCCTTCCTTCGCGTCTTCGGAGTTGAGGACGGCGCGGCTAACCCACTCGCCGGTGCGGTACGACTCGTCGATCATGAGCTGCCGCCACTGCTGGGCCATGAACTTGCTGCCTTCGACGGAGAGAGGGGCATTCTCGGCGATCATGCCGGCGATGGCCTCGGCCCGGGGCATCAACTCGTCCGGGGCGAGCACCTCCCGCACGAGCCCCATGCGGAGGGCGTCGTCGGGCTCGACGCGGTCGCCGGTGAGGAGGATGTACATGGCGTCGCTGAAGGGGATGAGGCGGGCGAGGTGGTGGATGGCGTAGCCGGCGAGGATGCCGCGCTTCACCTCGAAGAGGCCGAAGAAGGCCTCGGTCGAGCAGATGCGGATGTCGCAATCGAGGGCGCGCTCAAGGCCGCCGGCGATGCAGAGCCCGTTGATGGCGGCGATGAACGGCTTGGGGGAGCGGGAGAAGGGGAGGCTGTTGGCGGGGTCGAAGGTGCGGATGGGGGCGGCGCCGTCGCCGCGGTCGACGTTGCGCTGGTTCATCTCCTTCAGGTCGGCGCCGGCGCTGAAGGCGCGGCCGGTACCGGTGAGGATGCCGACGCGCATCTCGGGATCGGCATTGAAGTCGGCGAGGGCCTCGGTCAGGTCGGCCATCATCGTACCGCCGAGGGCGTTGAGACGTTCGGGGCGGTTCATGGTGAAGACCGCGAACTGATCGCGCTTCTCGTAGAGCAGGTCGGGCATGGGTAGCCTCCAGTGCTGGGTCGCGTAGTCTCGCACGGACACACGCGAGAGGTGACAGGGAGGACGCCATGTCTGAGGAATTGGGCATCTTCGAGGTTATGTTCAGCTGCCGCGCGATGCGGCGGATCAAGCCGGACCCGGTTCCGGAGGAGCTGCTGCTGAAGCTGGCGGACGCGGGGAATCACGCGCCAACGGGCTCGAACGTGCAGAACGTGCGCTGGGTGATCGTGCGCGACCCCGAGACGAAGCGGTTGCTGGCCGAGGAGAACCGGAAGCACATCACCGCCTACATGGCGGCCGACACGGTCGAGGAGCTTCCCCACCACTCGAAGGCGAAGCGCGACCGGATGCGGGAGGCGGTGGTCTGGCAGATGGAGCACATGCACGAGATTCCGGCGCTCGTCATCGGGTGCCTTGAGTTCTCGGATGCGCAGGCGGACCCGACGCGCGCGGGCGGCGGAGGCTACGTGTGGCCGGCAGTCCAGAACGTGCTGCTGGCGGCGCGCGCCCTCGGGCTGGGGGCGACGCCCACGACGCTCGGTCTTCGGGACCGAGCACGCGTGAAGGAAATCCTGGGCCTGCCGGACACGGTGGAGGCGTACTGCCTGGTCCCGGTGGGGTACCCGATGGGGAACTTCGGTCCGGTCACGCGGCTGCCCGTCGAGGAGACCGTCCACTGGGACCAGTGGTAGGGGCGAGACCCGAGGCTGCGCGCTGGTACAATTGAGACTCTATGCCACTAGGGGATGAAAAGCGGCTGGAGCGGCGGAAGCGAATCCTGAACGCTGCGCGGGAGTTCGTCGGGCGCGTCGGCTATGACAACGTGACGATGAAGGGGCTGGCGGAGGCCGCCAGCGTGACGGCGCCAACCCTCTACAACACCTTCGGGAGCAAGGACGAACTGCTCTACGAGGCGGTTCTGGAGCACTACGAGGAGCTCCTGGAGGAAGCGGGGCCCGCCGCCGGTGTTCGCGGTCTGGACCGGGTCATCACGATCCTGACGTCGACTGCCGAGATGATGACGCGTGAACCGCACTACGTTCGAACGCTTATGGATTCGTTCAGATCGCGCCCGGGAGGGCAACGGCTGGGCAGAGCGCTCCGCCTTGAGGGGCTGCAGGCCCTGGTTGAAGCAGTGGAGGAGATGCGTTCGGACGGCGAGCTCCAGGAGTGGGTGGATCCGGCGGTGCTGGCGACGCTCATCAGCGGCGTACGCCGGGGCGTCACCATTGACTGGGTGGGAGGCCGCATCTCCCTCGAGGACCTGACCGACATGATGATCTGTTCGGCCTGCGTCATGCTCGCGGGCGCCACGACAGGCGAAGCCGCCGAGCGTTGCCGGCGCATCGCGGAGGAGCGTCAGGGACGCCTCTCGATGCAGCCATCGGAGCGAGTGGCGACAGTGGGTGGCGAGACGGCCTAGCAAGCCAGAGGGCCGGTACGACCTCGTCGCGTAGAGTCACCCCGCAGGGAGGCACCGTGGCGTCAGACTTCGACTTCTTTGATCCCGAGTTCCAGAAGGACGTGCACCCGCATTTCGCGCGCATGCGCGAAGAGTGCCCGATGGCGCACGTCGAGGAACCGTTCGACTGGTACGCGTTGACGCGCGAGAAGGACGTGCGGGCGCTCCTGCACGACTGGAAGAACTGGACGAGTGAGCTTGGTCCGGGCCTCGCCCGGAGCGGAGGCGGCGTGCTCGTGAGCGTCGACCCGCCGGAGCACACCTTCGACCGGCGGCTGGTGAACCGCGCCTTCACGCCTGCAAGCCTGCTGGCGATGGAACCGTCCATCACGGAGCTAATCGACGAGATCATCGATGGGTTCGTCGACAAGGGTGAGGGCGACTTCATGCAGTTGTTGGCGGTGCCCGTGCCGCTGATCGTGATCGCGTGGTTGCTGGGGCTCGACCCAGACCTCGTGCAGCAGATGCGCCCGCGGGCGGACAGCGTCATCGCCCCCAACGCGCTTGAGCAGGAGGAGATGGCTCGGCAGATGGCGGCGGAGGTCGAGTCGGAGGGCAGGGACGGGGCCCGTTCCACCGCCAGTCGCAGCATGTCGGAGGTGCAGTACTTCCTCGGGAAGATCGCGGAGCGGCGGGCGATGCACGCCGCCGGCGAGGAGATGCCGCAGGACACGCTCACGGCGCTCGTGACGGCAGAGCTAAACGGCCGCACGCTCACAGACGACGAGATCATCGGGTTCATGGGCTTCCTCTTCATCGCCGGGAGCGCGACGACGACCCAGCTCATCGGCAACATGATCTACCGGCTGCTGCAGAACCCCGACCAGATGGACCTGGTGAAGAACAACCCGGACCTGTACGACACCTGCGTGGAGGAGAGCCTGCGCTACGACGCGCCCGTGAACGGCCTCTTCCGGACGGCGGTACAGGATCAGGAGTTCCTGGGCGTGCAGGTACCGAAGGACACGAAGGTGCTCTGCATGTTCGGTTCGGCGAACCTCGACCCGGAGATGTGGGAGGATCCGGAGCAGTTCGACGTGACGCGCGACTACGAACAGCTGAAGCTGCACTACGCCTTCGGGCAGGGCATCCACTACTGCATGGGCGCTCCCCTTGCGCGGGTGGAGGCGAAGGTGGCGCTAAAGCTGGTGCTGGAGCGCATGCCGAACCTGCGGCTCACTGGCGAGCCGGAGGAGATCAGCGCGCCCGTGTTGCACGGCGTTGAGACGCTGCCCGTGGCGTGGGATGCTCCCTCGGGGAGCTGACCGGGACGGACCGGAGAACGGAGCGGGCGATGCAGAAACTGGTGATCGAGCGGCGGTTGTGCCTGAAGTCGGGGCAGTGCTCCTACCTGCAGCCGGATGTGTTCGAGCGAGACGAGGAGAACTGGCCGGTGGTGACGGTCGAGCACCCCGAGGGGGAGCAGATCGAGCTGGCGAACGACGCGATCGAGATGTGCCCGGCGCAGGCCATCAGCCTGGTCGCGGAAGACGGCAGCTAGCGATGGCGATCGTCCTGCCGGAACCGGTCAAGCGGGACTTCAACGAAGCGTTCGCAGAAGGGCATCCGATCGTGGTCGCGGGGGTGACCGTCGACGGCGAGCCGACGGTGAGCTTCCGGGGGACGGCGCAGACGCTGGGCGACTCGGCAGTGGCGTTCTGGACGCGTGACGCGGCGGGGAGCACGCTCGTGGCGTCGCTGGAGATGCACCCGATGGTGGTGTGCGTCTACTCGAACATGGCGGAACGGCGCTTCTACCAGTTCGCCGGCAGGGCGCGGCTCAACGACGACCCTGAAGTCGACCGCGCGGTGTACGACAATTCGCACCCGCTGGAGCAGCAGCGCGATCCAGAGCGCAAGGGCAAGGCGATCGTGGTCGACCTGGAGTGGGTGCAGGGGCGGGGCGTCGACGGACCCTTCCGGCTGGAAGCGAGCGAGTAGGCCGAGCGGCCGGAGGCGCGCCATGCCCTATCCCCACGTCTTCAGCCCGATCACGATCAACGGGCTGGAGATCAAGAACCGGATCATTCGTTCGGCGCACGGGACGGGGCTGAACGCGGGCGGCCTGCAGGTGCTCATCGACTACCACGAGGCGCGGGCAAAGGGCGGCGTGGGGCTGACCATCCTCGAGGTGGCGACGGTGCACCCGACGACGGCGTCGTCGCTACTGGCGTTCCGGCCCGAGATCGTGAGCGACTACGAACAGCTCGCGGAGGCCTCGCACCGGCACGGGATGAAGCTGTTCCAGCAGCTCTGGCACGCGGGGAACAACGCGATGACGCTGACGGGCGGCCCTCCCTGGGCGCCCTCGCGGGTGATGGGGGCGCTCTCGACCGTGCTTCCCGTCCCGATGACGAAGGGCATGATTGACGAGGTGGTGGAGGCGTACGCGCGGGCCGCCCGCCACTGCAAGCAGGGCGGGCTCGACGGGGTCGAGGTCCACGGGGCGCACGGCTACCTGCTGACCCAGTTCATGTCGCCGGTGACGAACCTGCGCGAGGACGACTACGGCGGCTCCTTCGAGAACCGCATGCGCTTCCCGCGCGAGGTGATCGCGGCCGTGCGCTCCGAAGTGGGGGACGGCTACCCGCTCGGCATCCGCCTGACCGCCTCGGAAGGTGTGACGGACGGCATCGGGCCGGAGGAGAACCTCGAGATCGCGCTGGCGCTGGAAGAAAACGGCGTCCTCGATTTCTACGACGTGTCGGTGGGGAGCTACTACAGCTTCGACCAGTTCATCGGGGGGATGCACGAGCCGCACGGGTACGAGCTGGAACGCAGCACCGTCGCGACGCGGGCGCTCTCGAAGCCGACGATCGTGACGGGACGGGTGATCACCATCCAGGAGGCGGAGGACATCATCGCCTCGGGGCAGGCGGACATGGTCTCGATGGTGCGGGCGACGCTCGCCGACCCGGACATCGTGCGAAAGGCGGAGGAGGGGCGCGAGGCGGACACGCGGCCCTGCATCGGCTGCAACCAGGGCTGCATCGGGGGGCGAACGGGGCCGCTCATGCGCTTCGGGTGCACGGTCAACGTGGGGGCGGGGCAGGAAGGGAAGTTCGGGGACGACCACATCGAGCCGGCGGAGGAGCCGAAGCGCGTCTACGTGGTCGGTGGCGGGCCCTCGGGGATGGAGGCGGCGCGAGTGGCGGCCTTGCGCGGCCACAAGGTGACGCTGTTCGAGGCGACGGACCGCCTGGGAGGCCAGATCCAGGTGGCGCGACAGCTGCCGCACCGCGAGGAGATCGGTGGGATCGTCGACTGGCTCGAGGGACAGCTTCGGAACCTGGAGGTCGATATCCGCCTGAACGCGAACGTGGACGCGGGCCAGTGGGACCGCTGGCACCGATCGTTCGACTGGCTTGAGCACGAGCGCCCCGACTCGGTGATCGTGGCGACGGGCTCGACGCCGCGGGTGGACGGCTTCCAGCAGTTACGCCCGACAGAGCCGCCGGCGGGGCTTCACCTTCCGCATGTCTGGTCCTACTACGACGTGGCCGAGGGGAACGCGGAGCTGGGGACGGCGGCGGTCGTCCTTGACGACGTGGGCCACTACCCCGCCATCGGCGTGGCGGAGAAGCTGCTGGACGCGGGTCTGAGCGTCACCTTCGTGACACGGCACTACTCGCTCGGATCGGCCGTGGCGGGGGCGCTCATGCAGGAGCCGGCGCTGCGACGCCTGACGGGCCACCCAAGCGGCTTCCGCATCATCCCGCGGGCGCACCTCGCCGAGGTCACGGAGAGGGACGTGCTTGTGCGCAACCTGGACGCCGCGGATGTAGAGGAGCGGGTGGCCGCGGACATGGTCGTGTTGATGTCCGGGAACGTGCCGAACACCGAGTTTGCGGAGCTGCTCGACGACTACGAGGGCGACGTGACCGTGGTGGGGGACGCGCTTGCGCCTCGCTGGCTGGAGATGGCGATCCACTCCGGGCATTACGCCGCCCTCGACGTGTAGCGGGGACTGGCAGCCAACGGACGGCCTGCTAGGGTAGGTCGGCAGCTTCCGTTGTCGAACGCACCTGATGAGCACAACGTTTCACAACTCTGACCGATCGCGCCGGCCCAAGGCCGCGCCCGCTCTCGCCAGCCGCCCGGGCGTGCCCTCGTGAACGGGTTCGGGCGGCTGATCGCCGGGGTCCTCGGCCTCGCCGTTCTCGGCGGCGCCCTCTGGATGGCGCTGCGGGCGCTCACGGGAGCCGAGCCGGCGACCCGGCGAACAGCACGCCGCACCCGAGAGACATCCCTGCAACACGCCGCTCCCAGCGTGGAACCCGTCACCACCACGCCCGCCGCCTGGGAAGCGCAGGCCGAGGCCGAGAGCGGTTCGTTCCTGTTTGACTGGTGGCCTCGGTTCGCCTGCCGCCAACCCTGGGTCGTGATTGCCGGGGCGGTGACTTTCGTCATCGTCTGCGGGGTGCTGTGGGGGACGATGCGGGGCGAGTTCGGAACGGGCAGCTTCACGCTCCCGGGAACGGAGTCGCAGGCGCTGAGTGACCTGCTCACCGAGCGCTTCCCGAGCGCCGCGGGCGACACGACGGAGATCGTGTTCCGCGCTCCGGCCGGGATCGCGAACCCGGACATACGGGAGAAAATCGAGGCGCTCCTCGAGCAGGCGGCGGAACTGCCGCAGGTGCTGGAGGTGGCATCCCCCTACGAGGAGCCGGGTCGCATCTCCCCAGACGGCACCATCGCCCGCGCCACGGCGCAGTACGACAGCGGTGCGAACGAAGTCGAAGACGCCAACATCGACGCCCTCTTCGACTGGCGGGATAGGGTCTCCACTGACGACCTTCAGGTCGAGCTTGGCGGTATCGTCGCGACGGCTGGCGAACGGGAACCGCCGGGCAGCTCCGAGCTGGTGGGGCTGGCGGCAGCGGTGGTCATCCTGCTCATCGCCTTCGGATCCGTGACCGCGGCGGGGCTGCCGATCTTCACGGCGTTGCTGGCGCTGATCCCGGCCTTCTTCCTGATCGGGGTGGGCGCCGGGTTCGTGAACTTCGCCAGCTTCACCCCGCAGTTCGCAGCGATGATCGGCATCGGCGTGGGGATCGACTACGCCCTCCTCGTCGTCACGCGCTTCCGCGAGGCGTTGACGACCGAGGACACAGTCACCGAGGCGGTCGTGAAAGCAGCGGGAACGGCTGGACACTCAGTGCTGTTCGCGGGCTGCAGCGTGGTCATCGCGCTGATGGGGCTGTGGGCGATGGGAATTCCGCTCCTGTCGCTGACGGCGATGGGGCCGGCGATCGCGGTGGGGCTTGCAGCGCTGGTGGCGCTCTTCGTCCTGCCGGCCATCCTGAGCCTCGTGGGGCACCGGGTGAACCGCCTGAAAGTGCCCGGGATACGAGTCGCGGCCGTCCAGAGTCAGAGCGGGATGGGGTACTGGTTGGCGCGAACGATTCAACGCGCCCCCTGGCTCTGGCTCGTGGTGGCGACAGCGGCGCTGCTGGTGCTCGCCTACCCGGCGCTCGACGTGCGGCTGGGGTCGAGCGATGCCGGGAGCAATCCCACCTCGCTCTCGTCACGGCGCTCGTACGACCTGCTGGCGGAGGGGTTCGGCGCGGGCTACAACGGTCCGATCGTGATCGGCGCGGCCTTTGAGAGCGAGGAGGAGGCGGCAATCTTCGAGGCGCTGCCGGCTTCACTCGCCGCCGAACCGAACGTTGTCGGCGTTACCCCCGCGCTCATCAACGAGGACCGGACGGCGGGCCGCATTGTGCTCATTCCAGGAAGCTCGCCCCAGGACGAGGAGACAGGCGAGCTCGTTCACCACCTCCGGGACTCGCTGCCGGAACTCACTGGACACAGGGCTGAGGTATTGGTCGGCGGGCCCACGGCGATCTTCATCGACATCGGGGAGCGCGTACGGGAACGGATGCCGATATTCCTCGGCGCGGTGATCGGGGCGAGCTTCCTGCTCCTGATGGTGGTGTTCCGATCGCTGCTCGTGCCGATCAAGGCCGCGCTGATGAACGTGCTCGCCGCGGGGTCGGCCTTCGGCATCCTTGTGGCGGTCTTCCAGTGGGGCTGGGGCGGGAGCCTGATCGGGCTGGAGGGCACGGGGCCGATCGAGTCCTTCCTGCCGATGATGATGTTCGCGGTGCTGTTCGGGCTGTCGATGGACTACGAGGTGTTCCTCGTGAGCCGCGTGCGAGAGGAGTACCTGGAGACGGGCGACAACGCCGAGGCGGTAGCGCGGGGGCTCGCGGCGACAAGCCGCGTCATCTCCGCGGCGGCCGCGATCATGGTGGCGGTGTTCCTCAGCTTCTCGCTGAGCGACCAGCGGGTGGTGAAGGAGTTCGGGCTCGGGCTGGCGGTAGCGATCTTCCTCGATGCGACGGTCATCCGGCTGATCCTGGTACCGGCGGCGATGCAGATGATGAGCGACGCGAACTGGTGGCTGCCGGGCTGGCTCAACCGCGTGCTGCCCGGTCTCGGGCTGGCCGACGCAAGCACGCGCGAGCCGCTTCCGGGAGCGGCGGTCGGGGAGTAGCGCCGGCGGGCGAACGGCTCCGTATACTCGCCGCATGAGCGAGACAGCAGCGCAAACCGTCCTGACCGTGGTCTCCGACTTCGTCTGACCCTGGTGCTACATCGGCCTCGGCGAGGTCGACAAGCTGAAGCGCGACTACGAGGGCGTCGAGGTGCAGTACGCGCCGTTCCTGCTCGACCCGAGCGTCCCCCTTGAGGGACGCCCGCAGCCTCCACCGTCGGGGCAGAAGAGCGAGGCGCGAGCCTACATGGAAGGCCGCGCCGGGGCGCTGGGCCTGCGGTTCAGCGAAGGACGCACGATGCGGTCGAGCTCGATACCGGCGCTGCAGGCGGCAGAGTTCGCGGCAGACCACGGCGACTGCGCGGAGGCGTTCCACCGCCGCGTCTTCGATGCCTACTTCGACGAACTCGAGAACATCGGGGACATCGACACGCTCGTACGCCTCGGGGAGGAATCGGGGCTGCCGGGGGACGAGCTGCGGCAGGCGCTCGCGGACGAGGTCTACAAGGAGCAGGTGGAGGAGGCGGTTGAGGGGGCGCGGCTCGCGGGGGTGCGCTCGGTGCCGACGTTCATCTTCGACGAGCAGTACGCGGTCGTGGGAGCGCAGGAGTACGAGACGTTCCAGGCGGTCATGAAGGAGCTCGGCCGCGAACCTCGCGCGGAGGGGGAGCAGGCATGAGCGACGAGACGCCGCGCGTTCTGCAGACGGCGGGCGGGAGCGACCGCCCCGACTGGCCGGCCATGGAGAGCGCGATCCGGCAGCTCGCCACGAACTACGCGCTGGGCACGGACGCCATCGGGCGGGACGAGCCGGAGGCGGGGCGCGCGCTGTACCACCAGACGTTCACGCCGGACGCCGACATCTCGATCAACGGGAACCCGGACACCCAGCGGACGGGTCCGGACGAGTGGGTTGAGTTCGTGGAGGGGACGTTCCGGGGGCTGGGGCACATCGCGACGCAGCACCTCATCGGCAGCGTGAACATCGTGCCGGGCGAGGACGGCGAGAGCGCCGACATGTCGACCTACATGCACGCCTCGCACCTGCAGCCGAACGGCGACGTGTTTCTCGTGCTGCTGACGTACATCGACCACGCGGTGCGGACGGCAGACGGCTGGCGCATCGCGAAGCGCACGCTCTACCCGCTGGCGAGCTGGGTGCAGGAGGCGCCGAGCGGGTGACGGGCCGGACAATGGCACGCGACGAGCGGGTGGTGCGTGTCTGGACGGGTGCCGGTCTGTTCCTGGCAGGCGCCATAGTCCTGGGCGCCTTCCTGCCGTGGGTTGCCGTGACCAATGGTTCGGCTACAAGCGGGTCCTCTTCTACAGTCTCTCTTTACTGCCGGGGACACTTGTCCTCGGCTTCAGTATCTACGATGTCGTCGACTACTCCACCATCCTGAACGACCTGAAGTCCTCCGGGGTTGCCACGGGCCGCCTCAGGGAGGGGTTGTGGCTCACGGTGGTAGCAGCGGCCGGCCTCGAAGCAGCGATCGTGGGGGCGCTGGCCGGAACGGTCCTCCAGCGCAAGAGGCGCAGGCGAGAGGTGGGAGTCATGACCGAGCCGTTGGGCACACCCGGCGGTGGCGGCACTGACGACGACCCGCCTTCCGTACCAATCGGGGGCGCTACCGGGTAGGCTCCGGCTGCCCGCGAGGGGTCGCGGGCGGAGGAGGAACCATGCCTTCGGAGCTGTTCGAGAAGGGTCTGGCGATCAGGCGGGAGGTGCTCGGGGACGAGTACGTGGACCGGTCGCTGGCGCAGGCCGACGAGTTCACGATGCCGCTGCAGGAGCTGGTGACAGAGCACGCCTGGGGCGCGATCTGGGGTCGCGACGGGCTTTCGCGCCGGGACCGCAGCCTGCTGAACCTGGGGATGCTGACGGCGTTGAACCGTCCGCATGAGCTGCGGCTGCACGTCCGGGGCGCGCTCAACAACGGCCTCTCCCGCGAGGAGATCCGAGAGGTGCTGCTGCAGGCGGCGGTCTACTGCGGCGCTCCGGCCGCGCTCGACGGGTTCCGCGTCGCGCGCGAAGTGTTCGCGGAGGTGGATGGCGATGCCTGATGCGATTGCCCGAATCGGTTTCGTGGGGCTGGGGAATATGGGGTGGCCGATGGCGCACCTGCTCGACCCGCACTACTCGCTCACCGTGCACGACGCCCGCGCGGACGTGGCGGAGTCGTTCGCGGGGGAGCACCGCGCCTCGGCGACGACGGACCTGGCGGCGCTGGCGGCGGCGAGCGACGCCGTCATCACGATGCTGCCCAACGGCGACATCGTGCGCGAGGTGGCGCTGGGGGACGGAAACGGCGGCGGACTGGTCGGGGGGATGGCGGCGGGGAGCGTGCTCCTCGACATGAGCAGCTCGGCGCCACTGGGAACACGGCAGCTCGCGGAAGACCTGCGGCCTCGGGGCGTGGCCGTGGTGGACGCGCCGGTCTCGGGCGGGGTGGCCGGGGCGCGAGGAGGGTCGCTCGCGATCATGGTGGGCGGCGATCCGGACGAGATCGAGCGATGCCGTCCGGTGTTGGAGCACCTGGGCCGCGTGATCTACGAGATGGGGGGCTCGGGGACGGGCCACGCCATGAAGGCGCTCAATAACTACTGCTCCGCCGCCGCGCTGTCGTCGGCGTGCGAGGCGCTCATAGTGGGAGACCGCATGGGGCTGGAGCCGGCAAAGATGGTCGACGTGCTCAACGCCTCGTCGGGCCGGAGCGCCGCGACGCAGGGGAAGATTGCGGAGGAGATCCTGAGCCGCGACTTCAGCGCCGGCTTCACCATTGCACTCATGGCGAAGGATGTCGGCATTGCCGGGGGCCTGGCCGAGGGACTGGGGATGGAAGCGCCCATCCTCGCCCGCACCCGCGACCTCTGGCGGGACGCGGCGGAACTGCTTGGAGACAGGGCGGGGGTCACGGAGATCGTGAAGCTCTGGGAGGAGTGGAACGGCGGCGAGCTGGGGTCGGGGTCCGGCTAGCTCCCGGAAGCGCTCAGGTATCGCTGAGGTAGGCCTCGTCGAGCCAACCCCTGACGGTGTCGTCGACCTGCTCGGGGCCGGTGATGTTGAGGACGTGGTAGAAGCTCCTGCCGGTATCGATGACCTTGCGGGAGATGCGGTCGTCGTCGACCTTGCGGGGAAGCATCATCGAGAGCGCGACCCAGCGCCGCATGGGCCGCAGCTGGAGAAACGTCCGCCTGCGCTTGAAGAAGATGCCGACGGCCAACGGCTCGATGTAGACGTCGTCGTACTGCGCGAGGTGGTCGCGAACGGCCTCGAAGACCGGCCTCTCATGGGGCGGCCCCGTGGCGAAGTACTCCTCGATGGTGAGGCCAGGGGCGCAGTCGTGCTGCTGGCGCGTGCGGCCAAACTCGCGGGAGCAGTCGGGGCAACGCCAGCGGGACACGGGTGGTTGATTCGGGGTCATCCCGTCGACGCTACTTCTTGATGGGCGCGCCGAGGATAACGTCCGGAACCTCTCCGCCGGCGGCGCGGATGGCCTCGGCGATGGCTTCGGCCTCACCCTGGTTGTTGGCCACGCGCTCGTTCACGGCGCGAGCATGGGAACGCATGGGACGTTCGAGGACTCCGTTGAAGTGGGGCATGACGTAGCGGGCCATTAGCTCGTAGTGGTTGCGCATGCGCTCGGGCGGGGCGAACTCGTTCCCCATGAGGAGGATGCCGCCGAAGCCGCCGTCGCTCGATTCCCAGACGCGCTTGAGCCCCGCCGTCACCTCCTCGGGAGTGCCGAAGAGGGCTCCGCCATTCTCCACGCACCAGTCGGCGTAGTCCTCGGGGGCCCCTTCGTAGGGCGGGGCGGGACGTCCGAGGGTGCCGCCGAAGTACTCGAAATCGAACTCGTGCAGGCCCACGGAGATGTCTCGGCAGGCTTGCTCGCGGCTCTCGGCCACGTAGATGCGCGTCATCACGCGGTAGTCGCGGCGGTCGAGGGTGTGGCCGTTCTCAGCGGCCGCGTCCAGGGCGGTGTCCCAGATGCTCTTGAGACCCGGGCCGAGGGACTTGAACGAGGCTCCCGAGAGGATGCCGACGCCGTGCTTTCCGGCGACGCGGGCGCTGCCGGGCGAGGAGGTGGCGGTCACGAAGACCGGGATGCCCTCCTCGTGGTACGGCTGGAGTTGGCAGGAGGCGTTCTTGAGGGCGAACCAGCCGGGGCTCTCGTGGGTTACCTCCTCGCCGTTGAGTAGGCGGAGGATGATGCCAAGGCCTTCATCGAGGCGGGGGCGGAGCTGGGTGGGGTGGAGGCCAAGCTGCGGCGTATCGGGGGCAGTGGCGCCGGGCCCGAGGCCGAGCATGACGCGCCCGCGGGTGAGCTGGTCAAGGAGGAGAATGCGCTCGGCGATCATGTAGGGGTGGTGGTAGCCGAGGGAGAGAACGCCGGTGCCGAGCTTGATGGACTGCGTCTCCTGGGCGACGTGGGCGATGAAGACCTCGGGGCTGGAGATGGGTTCCCAGCCGCCGGAGTGGTGCTCGCCGATGAAGACTTCGTCGTAGCCGAGCTCATCGAGCCACTGAATGGTGCCGACGTCGCGCCTGATCGTGAGATTCATGTTGTCGCGCACGGGGTGGTAGGGGGCCATGAAGAGGCCGAACTTGAGCCGCCAGGGAAGCTTCATCTGCGTGTCTCCATCGGCGGGGGATGATACGCGGGAAGCGCGCCGGGCACGCTGACCTACACTTGGCGGCGTGACTCGCAGGGTCTTGATGTGCGAACCCGTGCACTACCGCATCGACTACGAGATCAACCCGTGGATGCGCCGCGCCAACGCCGTGCAAACCGAGCGCGCCAATGCGCAGTGGCGAGGGCTGCACGAGACGCTCAGGGCGCTCGGTGTGGAAGTGGAGCTGGTGGAGCAGGGGGCGGACACGCCGGACATGACCTTCACGGCGAACGCCGGGATCGTCGTGGGGGAGCGCTTCATCCCCGCGAACTTTCGCTTCCCCGAGCGCCAGCTGGAGGAAGAGCGCTTCACGCGCTGGTTCAAGACGCAGGGCTACCGCATCGAGACCGTCCACGAGCCGCACTACTGGGAGGGGGAGGGCGACGTGCTGCCCGCGGACGGCCTCGTGTTCGCGGGGTACCGCTTCCGCACGGAGTTCCGCGCGCTCGACCACATCGATGAGCTGCTCGGGCGCGAGACCGTGCGCCTGGAACTGGCGGACCCTCGCTTCTACCACCTCGATACGTGCCTCGCCCCGCTTGGCGGCGGGCGGGCGCTCTTCTATCCACCTGCCTTCACCGCGGAGGCGCAGGAGACGCTGAAGGAGCACTTCGCCACGCTGATCGCGGTGAGCGAGCATGATGCTGCCCGCTTCGCCTGCAACGCCGTGCTCGCCGGGGAGACGGTCGTGCTGAACGCGGGCTGCGCGGAGACGGTGCACGCTCTCCGGGACCACGGATTCGCCGTGGCGGAAACGCCCATGGAGGAGTTCATCAAGGCGGGAGGGAGCGTGAAGTGCCTGGTGCTGATGCTGGACGCGTTCACGGAAGCCGATGGGCAGCGGCGACCTTGAGCGCGATCTACACGATCGGCTTCACCCGGAAGACGGCAGAGGAGTTCTTTGCGCTGCTGACGGGAGCGGGCGTTGAGACGCTGGTCGACATCCGCCTGCACAACCGCTCGCAACTCGCCGGATTCGCCAAGCAGGGCGACCTTGCGTGGTTCGCGCGCGAGCTCGCAGGCATCGAGTACGTGCACGTTCCGGAGCTCGCGCCGACGCAGGCGCTGTTTGACGCCTTCAAGAAGCGCGGCGGGTCGTGGGAGGCGTTCGAGCGGGGCTTCCGGCAGCTCATGGCCGAGCGCGGCGCCTACGGGTCGTTCGACCGGGAGCTGTTACGGCGGAGTCCCTGCTTCCTCTGTAGCGAGGCGGCGCCGGAGCAGTGCCACCGGAGGCTCGTGGCGGAGGCGCTGGCGGCAACGGAGCCGGGTTTCGAGGTGGTGCACCTGCGGTAGTGCAGCCGGTCTTACGCTCGGGCGGGGTCGAGACGGGCGAGGAGGGCGGTTAGCTGGTCGAGGCGGGGGGTGGGGACGCCGAGGGCCAGGGCGCGGCGGGCCGGTTCGGCGAAGATGGCGTCGACCTCGATGGCGCGGCCCTCGACGAAGTCGATGAGGGTGCTGGGCCGGTAGGGGCCCATCACGTCGGTGAGAGTGAACATGCGCGTGATGACGGCCTCGCCGTCGATGCGCTCGGGGCTGTTGCGGGAGGCGAGGTCCGCGTTGCCGGCGGCGACGACCTCCTCCATGAGGGCGCGCGCCTCGGCGCGCAGGGAACGGTCGGTGACAATCTCCTCCGTGGTGACGGCCCCGGCAGCGACGGTGAGGCCATTGAAGGGCACGTTCCAGCAGAGCTTCTCCCAGCGAGCGCGGAGGACGGAAGGGGCAGTCGACACGTCAACTACCGCGCCATCCCAGAGGTCGAGGGCGAGGGCGAGCTCGGTAGGGTCGTCGCCGAGGTGGGCGATGGAGACCTGGCCGTACTCGTAGTGGTGGACGACGCCGGGCTCGCCGCGATTGATGCAGGTGAAGGCGAGCCCGCCGAAGACGCGCTCGGTGCCGAGGGCAGCGGCCAGCCGCTCCTCGATGCCGAGGCCGTTCACGATGGCGAGCACGCGGGTCTCGGGTCCGAGACAGGGGCGGATGAGGGCGGGGGCCTCGTCGAAGGAGGTGGTCTTGAGGCCGCAGAGGACCCAGTCGACCGGGCCGATGTCGGCGGGGTCGCGGGCGATGGTCGGGCGATCGAGGGCGAAGTCGCCGTGGTGCGACTCGATGCGCAGTCCGCGCTCAGCAACGGCGTCGTAGTCACGACGCAGGAGGAAGCGCACGTCGTGGCCGGCCTGCGCGAGCCGGGCGCCGTAGTAGGAGCCAACGGCGCCGGCGCCGATGACGGCTACGGTTGCCATGGCGCGGGCAGGGCGGGCGGGATCACGCCGGGTCGAGAGCGGCGAGCTCGCGAGGGACGCGCGGCGTCTCGACGGCCTGGACCTGGCGCAGGATGTGCTGGAAGCGTTCGCGTTGGGCAGGCGTGTCGACGGGCATCTCGAAACCGATACGGCTGGCGTACTCGCGGTGTTCGGCGACGAACTGGGGGAGGTTGTCGTAGGTGGAAGACTGGGCGAACTCGTGGAGGACATCCTCGGGGATGACCTGCTTCATCTCCTCCCACTTGCCCTGGAGTGACATGGAGTGGAGCTGCATGCCGAGGTCCTCCCAGCCGTGGAGGCGGAAGACGTCGTGGTAGCTGCGGGTGGAGCCGTAGAAGGAGATGGGCTGGCGAAGGGCCTCGCGCTTCTGCTCGATCTCGGACTCATCCTCGCCGTAGATGGTGAAGCCGCCGGCGGAGATCTCGATGTCCTGCCAGGTGCGGCCGCCGCGCTTGAGCCCCTTCGCGACGTTGGGGAGGAACACCTCGCGCATGTAGCGGTTGGTGGTGAAGCCGTGGGGGAGAACGCCGTCGGCGACCTCGCCAGCGACGCCGGTCATGTGCTCGCCGACGGCGGCGAGCATCACCTTGGGGCGGGGGTAGCCGCTGGGGCCGGGGTAGAAGAGGGGATTCATGAGGGTGTACTGGTAGGTCTCGCCGACGTAGTCGGGTTTCTCGCCGGTCTCGAAGGAGTCCCAGACGGCGTGCAGGGTGCGAATGTAGTCGCGCATGCGGGGGGCGGGGGCGCTCCAGGGCATGCCGAAGCGGCGCTGGATGTGGCCCTTCACCTGGCTTCCCAGGCTGAGCGCGAAGCGCCCCCCGGTGGCCTGCTGCAGGTCCCAGGCGCCCATCGCCAGCACCATGGGAGCGCGGGCGAAGGCGATCGCGAGGGTGCCGATCTCGATGGTCTCGGTGGCGAGGGCGGCGGCCGTGGCGAGGACCATGGGGTCGTGGGCCATCTCGCCGGTGCCGGTGTTGTCGTAGCCGAGCTCCTCGGCGCGACGCGCCTGGGGACCGACTTCGGCGAGCCAGGTCGCGGGGTAGGTACTGCTGACTTTCATCGTCATCTCCTTGCGGGGAAGCCGATCCTACCGCGCGCGGCGCGGCCTGCGTGGGCGGCACGGGGAGCTGCTGGGAGGAGCTAGCCCTCGAAGGGATCCAACACGGTTACGCCGGCGTAGTCCTGGCCCGCGCTCATGTCCTCCGAGTAGACAGCGTCGCAGCCCAGCGCCCGGGCCGCGGCGAGGATGGCACCGTCCCAGTACGACAGCAAGTAGCGCTGGCTGAGGGACACGCCTTCGCGAAATACGGAGAGCGTGATGGGCTGGACGGGGAAGGCATCGAGCGACTCGATGAAGCGCAGGGCCTGTGCGGCGGTGATCGCTCCGGGGCGGCTGGACCGCGTGGCCTGGTGGTAGAACTCCTGCAGCACCTGCACCGAGAGGGCAAGGTCGCCCTCCCGAAGCAGGACCATCGCCCGGTCACGCTTGCGGGCGTCTTCCGTCAGGGCGCTGACGGCGTACAGAAGGACGTTCGTGTCAACGAAGCGCATCACGATCGTAGAGGGCATCGCGGGGCAGGTTGTCCGCCATGCGCAGCCCACCGCCGTTGGCGGTGATGTCGCGGATCACCTCGTCGAGAAGCCGCGCGCGACGCTCATGTTCGGTCTCCCCGGTGTGGCCGGGGAGGCCATGACCCCGGGCGAGAGCCCCGAGGTAGTCGCGAACGAGGGCCGAGACGGAGGTGTCGAGTTCCGCCGCCCGAATGCGGGCGAGCCGGTGGGTCTCTTCGTCGACTGACACCGTGATGTTCTTCATACAGATTCACAGTCTCCGTGCTACACACCTTAGTCCGTAGCACGTTCACGCTGCAAGCGAACCTTCCGCACGAGGCGGCGGGCGAGCGCCGTAGACTACCGCTCGCGACTCCAGCCCGAGGTTCCCGCATGGTCCGCAGCTACGACGACATCTACGCCCACTCCCTGTCCGACCCCGAGGCGTTCTGGGCCGAGGCGGCAGAGGACATCCACTGGGAGCGACGGTGGGATCGGGTGCTCGACGACTCGCGGGCGCCGTTCTACCGCTGGTTCCCGGGGGCAGTCACGAACACCTGTTACAACGCGCTCGACCGGCACGTGGAGGGTGGTCGCGGCGACCAACTCGCGCTCATCTACGACAGCCCGATCACGGACGTCATCGAGCGTTTCACGTACCGGGAGCTGCTGGACCGAGTGTCACGGGTGGCGGGGGTGCTGGCGGAGGCAGGTGTGGCGAAGGGCGACCGCGTCCTAGTCTACATGCCGATGGTGCCCGAGGCGGTGATCGCCATGCTGGCGTGCGCGCGGCTGGGGGCGGTGCACTCGGTCGTGTTCGGGGGGTTCGCGGCGAGCGAGCTGGCCGTGCGCATCGACGACGCCACGCCGAAGGTCGTGCTCTCGGCCTCGTGCGGCATCGAACCGAACCGGATTGTCGCCTACAAGCCGCTGCTGGATGAGGCGATCGACATCGCCGCGCACAAGCCCGACCGCTGCGTGATCCTGCAGCGACCCCAGGCGGAGGCAGCCATGGTGACGGGGCGCGACCTCGACTGGGCGGAGGCGGAAGCGGCGGCGGAACCGCAGCCGTGCACGTGGGTGGAGGCGACGGACCCGCTCTACATCCTCTACACGTCGGGGACGACGGGGCAGCCGAAGGGCATCGTGCGGGACAACGGCGGCCACCTGGTCGCGCTCAACTGGAGCATGCGCAATGTCTACGGCGTCGAGCCGGGCGAGGTGTACTGGGCGGCCTCGGACGTAGGCTGGGTGGTGGGGCACTCGTACATCGTCTACGGGCCGCTGATCCACGGGAACACGACGGTGCTGTTCGAGGGGAAGCCGGTGGGGACGCCCGACGCCGCCGTCTACTGGCGCGTGATCGCCGAACACGACGTGAAGGTGCTGTTCACGGCGCCGACGGCGTTCCGGGCGATCAAACAGCAGGATCCCAACGGAGAGCTCATCCAGCCCGAGCAGATCGCGGGGCTGCGGACGCTCTTCCTGGCGGGCGAGCGCGCCGACCCCGATACCGTGCAGTGGGCGGAGGACCGGCTCGGCGTGCCCGTCATCGACCACTGGTGGCAGACGGAGACGGGCTGGTCAATCTGCGCAAATCCGGTGGGCGTCGAGCTGATGCCGGTCAAGCACGGCTCGCCCACGAAGCCGGTTCCCGGCTGGGACATCCGCGTGCTGGACGAGGCGAACAATGAGGTCGCTACGGGCGAGATCGGCGCGCTGGTCGCGCGGCTGCCGCTGCCGCCGGGAAGCTTCCCCACGCTCTGGCAGGCCGAGGGCCGCTACCGCGAGGCGTACCTCGAAGAGTTCCCCGGGTACTACAAGACGGGCGACGCGGGCTACATCGACGAGGACGGCTACGTGTACGTGATGACGCGCACGGACGACGTCATCAACGTGGCGGGGCACCGGCTCTCGACGGGGCAGATGGAGGAAGTGCTGGCCGCCCACCCGGATGTGGCCGAGTGCGCCGTGGTGGGGGTGGCGGACGAACTGAAGGGCCAGACGCCGCTGGGTCTGCTGGTGCTAAACGCGGGGGTGGAGCGGGAGCAGGGCGCCATCGAGGGGGAGGCGGTGCGGCTGGTGCGAGAGCAGATCGGGCCGGTCGCGTCGTTCAAGACGGCGATCGTCGTTGGGCGGCTGCCGAAGACGCGGTCGGGCAAGATCCTGCGGGGCACGGTGCAGAAGATCGCCGACAGCGAGGAGTACACGGTCCCGCCGACGATCGACGACCCCGCCATCCTCCCCGAGATTGCGGAAGCGCTCCGTTCGGCGGGGTACGCGGGCGGGTGATTACGCAATCGTGACCATTCCTTGACCGCTCCTGAACCTCGCTAGTTGACCCACGCACCCACCTGCCGAAAGGTGAGGGTGAAGGGCGCTCCTGTCGGGGAGAGTGGTCATGGCTCGCGGTAGTTCCAAGTACCTTGAGGGGTCGATCACCGCCCGTCTGGCGAGGGCGAGCGCCCGCTATCGCTGGTACGTCATCGGCGCCTGGATCGCGCTTGTCGTCGTCGCCGGGAGCCTCGCGTTCGACATCGGCGATGTCCTCACGGCAGACGATGCGGTTGTCTCCAACGCCGAGTCCGAGCGTGCGGAGACGCTCCTCGAAGAGCGGCTCCGGGGTCCAGAGGCGCCCCAGGAGTTCATCGTCGTACGGAGCACGACCGGCACCGTCGACGATGCCGCCTTCGCGGAGGTGACGAGCGACCTGCTGGTCCGCATCCGGATGCTCGAGGGGACCGTCGTAGCAGCCACGAGCTACTACGAGACGGGGTACGACGGATTCGTGTCCGCGGACCGCCGCACGACGCTGATCCCGGTGACGCTGGCGGGTGACGTCGGGGATGCGGGGGCCACCGCAGAACCGCTCGTCTCGGTTGTGGAGGACTTCGAGGCGCCCGCGGGGTTCGAGGCGCTGGTGGCGGGGCAAGGCAGCATCGAGCGAACTTTCACGGAGACTTCAGAGCGCGATCTGCGCCGGGGCGAGGGCATCGGCGTGCCGATCGCGCTGCTCATACTGGTGGCGGTCTTCGGGGCTGCGGTGGCGGCCGGCATCCCCCTCGTCGTCGCGTTGGTCGCCGTCGTCACGGCGCTCGGCGTGGCGTTCCTCGTCGGGCAGGGGTTCCAGCTTTCATTCTTCGTGGTGAACATGATCACCGTGGTCGGGCTGGCCGTGGGGATCGACTACTCGCTCTTCATCGTGCAGCGGTACCGCGAGGAACGGTTGCGGGGCTTCACGGTGGAGGCGGCGATCTCGCGAGCGGGGGCGACGGCGAACCGCGCCGTGCTGTTCTCAGGCGGGGCGGTGGTGATCGGCCTTCTCGGGCTGCTGCTCGTGCCCAGCAACGTCTACCAGAGCCTCGGGGTGGGGGCGATCTCGGTGGCGGTAGTGGCCGTGCTGGCCGCGCTCACGCTGCTGCCTGCGCTCCTGAGCGTGCTCGGCGACCGCGTCGACGCGCTGCGCATCCCGTTCCTGCCGCGCCTGCGGCTGCACGAGCGGACGAGCGCGGGGGCCTGGAACTTCATCGTGCGACTGGTGATGCGGCAGCCGCTGATCAGCCTGTCGGTATCGGCCAGCCTGCTGATCGCAGCGGCCGTACCCGCGTTTACGCTCCAGTCGGGTATCTCGGGGGTCACGACGCTTCCGGCCGGTAACGAGCAGCGCCGGGCCTTCGAGATCCTGCAGGAGGACTTCAGCGCCGGGCTCGTATCGCCGGTGGAGGTGGTGGTGGACACACCGGACGTGTCCTCGCCAGCGGTAATGGCGGCGATCTCGACGTTGACGGGCCTGATCGAGGACGACGCGATGTTCGACAGCGTATCCGCCACGACGAACGAGACGGGCGACCTTGCCCTCGTCTCGGCGCTGCTGACGATCGACCCCCGCAGCCCGGAGGCGTACGACGCCATTCGGCGGCTGCGCAGCGACTACATCCCGGCGGCCTTTGGTGGAACCGAGGCGAACGTGCTGGTGACCGGCCTGACGGCCGAAGAGGTCGACCTGATCGACGTGATTACGCTCTACACGCCGATCGTGTTCTCGGTGGTGCTGGGGCTGAGCTTCATCCTGCTGTTGCTGGTGTTCCGATCGATCGTGGTGCCGTTGAAGGCGATCATCATGAACCTGCTCTCGGTGGGAGCGTCCTACGGGCTGCTCGTGCTCGTGTTCCAGCACGGCATCGGGAACGAGCTCTTCGGGTTCCAGCAGACGCGAACGATCGAGGCATGGCTACCGCTGTTCCTGTTCGCGATTATGTTCGGCCTCTCGATGGACTACCACGTGTTCCTGCTGAGCCGGATCCGCGAGCGCTACGGCCTGACGGGCAGCAACCGCGAGTCGGTCGCCTTCGGGGTGCGTTCGACGGGAAGCATCATCACGGGGGCGGCGCTGATCATGGTGGCGGTGTTCATGGGCATGGCCCTCGGCGACCTGGCGCCGCTGCAGCAGGCGGGATTCGGGCTGGGGGTGGCCGTCATCATCGACGCGACGCTGATCCGCTCGGTGATCGTGCCGGCGAGCATGGCGGTGCTGGGCCGGTTCAACTGGTACCTGCCGCGCTGGCTCGAGTGGCTCCCGGAGATCCGCATCGAGGGCGACCTGAACCCGGACCGCGAAGGCATCAAGTAGAGGAGAGCGGCGGCGAGGCCGCCTGAGTGGAGCGCCGTCGCGAATTTCTGCGCTCGACTGCTGCGCGCTCGCGGGCGCGGCTGGGGAGAGCGCTTGCGCCTGCGGCGCTTCGCTGAGGGAAGCGCCCGGCTCCGCTTCGCTGCGCCGGGCTGAGTGGGAGCGGAGATCCACCCACCGACCACCGACCACCGACCACCGACCACCGACCACCGGGTGTAGGCTGCCAGGACCACTCGCGGGAGCGATGCGATGGCGGCGGAGCCCTACACGATCCATCTTCCGGATGAGCTCCTGGAGGACTTGCGGCGTCGGCTGGTGAACGCGCGCTTCCCGCAGGACTTCGCGAACGACGACTGGGGATACGGGGTCAACGGAGCGTACCTGCGGGAGCTCGTCGACTACTGGATCGAGGAGTACGACTGGCGGGCGGTGGAGCGCGAGATGAACGCGTTCGCGAACTACCGCGCGGAGATCCAGGGGGTTCCCATCCACTTCATCCACGAGCGGGGGAAGGGACCGGACCCGAAGCCGCTGATCCTGTCGCACGGGTGGCCCTGGTGCTTCTGGGACTTCCACGAACTGGTCGGGCCGCTCACGGACCCGGCCGCTCACGGGGGCGATGAGCACGACGCCTTCGACGTGGTGTTGCCGTCGCTGCCGGGGTTCGGGTTCTCCGCGCCGCACGAGGTTCCGGGCATCAACTTCTGGCGGACAGCCGATCTGTGGGCCGAGTTGATGGGGGAGGTGCTCGGGTACGACCGCTTCCTCGCACACGGGGGTGACTGGGGGAACCTGATCAGCGCGCAGCTCGGGCACAAGTACGCGGACCGGGTGGGCGCGATCCACATCACCGGGGCCATCCCGCTGACGGTGCTGGCGGACCCGGAGGGGACGCGCCTGCTGGCGCAGCGGACGACGACGCCGGAGCAGGCGGCGCGCAACCCGGACCTGGTCGAGCCGGGGGTGCTGCGCCCGCGACCGGGGAGCGCGCACGCGGTGGTGCAGATGAACGAGCCGCAGACGATCTCGTACGCGCTGCACGACTCGCCGGTGGGGCTGTGCGCCTGGATCCTCGACCGGCGCTACTGGTGGAGCGACAACGACCGGGGCGAGCGGGCGGTCGAGCAGGCGTTCTCGAAGGACCACCTGCTGACGCTGATGATGCTGTACTGGGCGACGGGCGCGTACGTGACGTCGGCGCGGTACTACGCGGAGGTGGCGAAGAACCCGTGGCGCCCGTCGCACGACCGGCGTCCGGTGGTGGAGGCGCCGACGGGCATCTCGTTCATGGCGCAGGACATGACCTCCCAGGGGCGGGGCTGGACGGAGGAGTACTACAACCTCGTCTGGACGCGAGCGCGGGAGCAGGGCGGGCACTTCGCCGCCCCGGAACGCCCGGCGGAGATCGTCGAGGACATCCGGGAGGCGCTACGTCCCTACCGTTGAGGGGAGCGCCGCCCTGCGGGCGGCTGAGGAGAGCGCTCGCGCCTGCGGCGCATCGCTGAGGAGAGCGCGGGGCTCCGCTTCGCTGCGCCCGGCTGAGTGGGGCGCCGACGGACGGCACGTGGTGTCCTTTGGGCTGGGGACCAACAGCCAACGGCCAAAGGCCAGAAGCCAAGAGATGGAGCCTTCGGTCGGATTCGAACCGACGACCTACGCATTACGAATGCGCCGCTCTGCCAACTGAGCTACGAAGGCGTCCCTGGACACAATAGTAGCTCGCTTCGCTCGGTCGCTCGACTGCGCCGTTACGCTTCGCGCTCGCTCCGGTAGCCCGGCTCAGGGACTGGCTCGACGGCAGCGACGGCAAGGGCCGATTCGAGGGCGGCGACGCGCTCTTCGAGGCGGGTGATGCGGTCTTCAAGACGCGTGCGGGTCTCGAGCTCCTCGAAGCGGGCGACCTGCTCGAGGAAGCGCTCCCAGCGTCCGGGCTCGGCGCGGAGGAGGGCGGGGCAGTCCTTCCCGGTCCAGTGGTTGTGCTGGACGATGCCCTCGTAGCCGTGGCCGTCGAGGCGGAGGCGGGCGGTGAGCCAGGCGGCGTTGAGGTCGGCAGCGGCCTCGTCGATGCCCTCGTGCATGCAGATCTCGAGGCCGATGGAGGTGGTGTTGCCGGGACCGCCGGCGCCGTCGCCCGCGTGCCAGCCCTGCTCGCCCCAGTCGAGCGACTGCCAGACTTCGCGGTCGTCGATGGTGGCGTGCCAGGAGTAGGGCGCCTCGCCGGCCATCCAGCGTGCGTGGGCGTGGGCGTTTGCGGTGGGGCGGGGGTTGCCGGTCTGGTGGATGGTGATGAAGGCGGCAAGTCCGCCGGCGAAGGGGCGGTTGGGGCGGTTCCCGGTACGGGTCACGAGGAGCTGGTGGAGGGGCGGCGGGGAGAACATGGGGTGGAGCGTGGGGGAAGCGGCGGGGAGCCGGGAGCGCCACATGGCACCCGACCAGACCTCGCGGCCGGGGGCTAGGGTTGCTCCCTGCCCATTGCCGCGCCGATGCGTCTCCAGAAGAGCGCGGCAATGACCCCTACGGCGCCCACGAGGGCCAGGATCAGGGCGTTGCGAGCGATGTTCCCGGCGAATTCGTCGGCGGCCGATTCGGCCACATCGACCAGCTTGTCGAACAATTCCTCGGACGTGTTGGGGAACTGCGCGTCCGGCCCCGGGGCAACTTCTTCGCGGATATCATCGAAAGCGCCATCCGAGGTTGCCTGGACGACGGGCCCGAAGAGGATGGCGAACGCGCCGGCTGAGAGCAGCAGCACACCCGCCCCCCAGGCGAGGCGTCCGCGCCAGCTCCTGCCGCCAAGGAGGGCGACGACCAGCAACAGGACGGCTGCGATGAGGGCCGGGACCCACAGGTTGCCCGATCCCAGCCCCACTACGTCGCGGCCTTCGTCCAGCCCTTCCTCCACTCCATCCGGGGACTCCTCGGACGCTTCGAGGACATAGCCCGTGGAGAGCATGAGGCGAGCGTCCTGGATCAGGTCGAAGGCGTCGTCGCTGTCGAGGTCGGCGCGCAGGTCGCTGTCGGTGTACGTCCAACCTGCGTCGAAGAGCTCCCGGATATCGTCGAGGGCGGCGAGCGCGTCCGGGCCGCCGTCCCGCTCAAGGCCGGCCCGGAGATCCTGCTCGCTGTACGTCACGGTGTCGGGAACACGCCCCAGGATGGTTTCGTCGATGGAGGCGGCGATGGTGGGACTAGCGATGGTGACGATGTCGGACGCATGAACGTCCCCCGGGAGACAGGACGGCAGGTCACGCTCCAGCGCCGCCCGCGCTGCGGTGTTCTCCGCGGCGGTAGCGCAACCGGGGAGAACCAGAAGCTCGCCGCGAAGCGAGGCATTGGCGCTTGCCGTGAGGGCTCGCCCTGCATCCGGCTTGGCGGCCGTGAGGTCGAATGTGGTGACGAACGCTTCCGTCTGGCCGGTGACGTAGGCGGACACGTCGCCGGCGAGCATGGCGGCCTGCGCCTCCAGCCAGGCCCCTGCGACGGCGGCGCGGACGGCATCGAGGACTTCGGTACGGGTAAGGACGAGGCCGTAGGGCAGCGTGGAGACCTCGTCGATGCTCTCGGTCGTGGCGGGCTCGACGACATTGGCGAAGGCAACGTCGTAGGCGTCGGCCGCGCTGATGATGGCCGCGATCTCGTCAGCGGCCCGCTCAACCTCAGCCTCGCCGAACCCGATCCGGATGGCGAGGGTGTCGGATCGAGCGACGGCGTAGTCAACAAGCTCCGCGCCGGCGCGTTCGACCTGGGCGGCCATCCACTCGGGGGTCGCGACGCGCGTGAACACGCGGGCGAGACGGCCACCCTCCTCGCTACTTCCGCCGCGGAGGATGGCCACCCAGGCGGAGTCCTCTCCGCCGGCGGGAAGGCCCTCGTCGACCCACTGGTTGAAGACGGGGGTCAGCTCGCGTTCGAGGAGGCGCTCGTAGGCGCCGGTCTCGCGAAACAGGGTGGTGAGTTCGGTGACCAGGGCGTCCAGGTTCGTCCCTGCATCGAGGCGGATGGTGACCTGGTCTTCCCTTCCCGTGAGGTAGTCCATGGCGCTCTCGATGGCGGGGGAGACGAGCGCCTCAAGGTCCTCGGGCGGGACCGCACGGCGGATGGCAGCCGCCAACTCCTGCGGGGTCAGCCCGGAGGCAGCGAGGGGGTTCTCTTCGAACTCCAGGCCGAATTCGTCGGCGTCGAGTTGCCAGGCGTCCTCGAGCAGGGCGGGCACGAGGTCATCGAGAACGAACTGGTACGCACCCGCCTCCTCCAGCTGGTCGGAGACGAAGCCGGGGCGGGCGAGCGTCGCGTTCAGCGCCACAGCCAGAAGCGTTCCGCCAAGTACCACCAGGAACACGATCGCCAGCAGCACGGCGACGATGCGCCGTATCGAGATGAGCACGGGTCCATGGTGGGGAAGGGAGGGCCAGGGCGCCAGCGGAGGGGCCTAGCCCGCGAGGGCTACCGCGGCCGCGCCCAGAAGGCCGGCGTCCTCGCCGAGGGTGCTGGTGCGGATGGGGGTGTTGGCGGCGGGGCCGTAGGCGAGGGAGGCCATGGCGGCGCGGAGGGGATCGAGGAGGAAGTCGCCCATGCCGAGGAGGCCCCCGGAGAGGGTGACCACGTCGGGGTTGAGGACGTTCACGATGCTGCCGAGTCCGATGCCGATGGAGTAACCGCCGTTGCGGATCTCGGCGATGGCGGGGGCTTCGCCACGGCGGGCGGCCTCGGCGAGGTGGCCCGCGGTCGCGGGCCGGCCGGCGGCGATCTCGGCGAGGATGGGGGCCGAGCCCGACTCGACGAGGCGCTGGGCGCGCCGCCCGAAGGCGACGCCTCCGGCGGTCGCCTCGAGGCAGCCGCGGGAGCCGCAGCCGCAGGGCGGTCCGGCGGGGTCGAGCACGATGTGGCCGATCTCGCCGGCGAGGCCCTGGGCGCCCCGGTAGAGGCGACCATCGATGACGAGCCCGCCGCCGATGCCGGTCCCGAGGGTGGCGTGGAGGAGGTGTCGGGCGCCGCGTCCGGCGCCGAAACGGTGCTCGCCGAGCGCCGCGGCGGAGGCGTCGTTCTCGATGGACACGGGGATGCCGAGGCGCTCGGAGAGCGGGCCGGTCAGGGAGAGGTTGAGGAAGGCGGGAATGTTGGGAGAGACCATGACGACGCCGCGGTCAGCGTCGATGAGGCCGGCCACGGCAAGGGAGGCGGCCACCGGGGGGTCTTCGCCGCTGTCGCGCACCTCCGTGAGGAGGTCACCGATGCGTTCGAGGACGGCCTCCGGGGAGGTGCCGGCGGGGGTGCTCACCTCGTGGCGGACGAGCACCTCACCCGTTTCGTCGACGAGGGCGGCGCGCAGGTTCGTCCCGCCGAAGTCGCCCGCGATCACGGTCCGGGTCATGCCTCGCACTGTACGCGAGGCCCGTCTTTCGCTGGACAGGCCCCACTTCCGCCCGCACCCTGCGCGCATGGAGGCGTGGCAGGAGCGTTTGCTGGAAGACGAGCGGTCGGGCGTGCTCGGCACGATCGCGCGCAGCGGCCTGCCGCAACTCGTACCCGTGTGCTTCGCGCTGGTCGAGGGAGCAGTCGCCATCGCGATCGACGAGAAGCCGAAACGGGGCGTCACGCTCGCCCGCGTCCGCAACATCGAGCGCGACCCCCGCGCGACGCTGCTCGTCGACCACTACGAGGAGCAATGGGAACGGCTCGCGTGGCTGCGGCTCGAGGGCGCTGCGGACGTGCTCGAACGCGGCGACGCGTGGCCGGCCGCGCTCGACGCGCTGCGACGACGCTACCCGCGCTACCGGGAGATGGCGCTGGAGTCGCTGCCGCTCATCCGGCTGCGGCCGGCGCGCGCGGTCGGCTGGCGCTGGCAGGATTCGGACTGACCACCCACACGCCTGGGACGAACGGGAGAGACGGATGCGAATCGGACTGATGATCGAGGGGCAGAACGACCTGACGTGGGAGCGGTGGCTGCACATCGCCAACCTGACGAAGCGGCTGGGGTTCGCCTCGCTGTTCCGCTCGGACCACTACTTCACGGGGAACCGCCAGCTGCAGTCGCTGGAGACGTGGCTGTCGTTCGCGGCGATCGCGCGGGAGCCGCATTCGTACCGGTTCGGGGCGCTGGTCACGCCGATCACGTTCCGGCGTCCGGTGAACGACGCGCGCATGGCGGCGCAGGTCGACCTGCTCAGCGGGGGACGCTTCGTGATGGGGCTGGGAGCGGGCTGGAACGAGGCGGAACACCGGGCCTACGGAATCCCGTTCCCGCCGACGAAGGAGCGGTTCGACCGGCTGGACGAGGCCGTGCGACTGATGCGGGCGCTGTGGACGGAGCAGCCCGCCTCCTTCGAGGGGCGCTTCTACCAGCTGGAGGGAGCAGGGTACAAGTCACAGCCGGCGCCGGGACGTCCGCCGCTCCTGATCGGCGGGGCGGGGGAGCGGCGCACGCTTCGGATTGCAGCCGAGCACGCGGACGAGTGGAACTGCGTGACGGTGACGGAGCCGGAGGGGTACGCGCACAAGGCCGAGGTGCTGGAGCGGCACTGCGAGGATGTGGGCCGCGACCCCGCGACGATCGCACGGTCGATGATGGTGTTCCCGATCGCGGGGCCGAACGAACGGACGGTCAACGCCATCGCGTCGAAGACGATGGCGCACTTCAGCCTGGACCCGGAGGCGTCGCCACGGGTGATGATCGAACGGATGGAGGGGAAGGGCATCCTGAGCGGGACGACGGACGAGGTGGTGGACAAGCTGGGGAAGCTGGCCGAGCTGGGGCTGGAGGAGATGGTCCTGCAGCACATGGACTTCGACTCGGATGAGGGGCCGGAGTACTTCGCTTCCGAGATCGCGCCGCAGGTGGCTGACCTCTAGGGGTCCTCCGGCTCGTAGGTGACGCCGATCCTGGCGAGCTCCTCGACCAGCACCTCTTCCACGATGAGGCCCGCGCCCATGGAGCGAACGATGCCCTCGGCATCGATGAAGAAGGTGGTTGGCATGCCGGGTATCCGGTAGTGGAAGGCGACCTCGCCCTCGGTATCGAGCAGGGCGGGGTACTTCGCCACGAATACATCAAGGAGCCCAGCCGCCTGGTCCGCGTCCTCCTGCAAGTTCACGCCGAGGAACACGACCTCGCCGTCGAGGGCGTCGTACGCCTTCTGGAAGTCGGGAATCTCCCTCTTGCAGGGGCCGCACCAGCTCGCGTACCAGTTCAGCACGACCGGCGTGCCGCGAAAGTCGGAGAGGCGCACGACGCGCTCGGGGTCACGCGCGTTGGCGAGGGCGAAGTCGGGGGCAAGCTCGCCGACCTCGGGGCCGTGGTCGTCGATGACTCCGGTTTCGAGGCCGGGGGTCCCCAGCAGTTCGGGTCGATCGAGAGCGAGAGGCGCCACCTCTTCGTCGTCGCCACCGAAGGCGAAGAGCCAGACAACCAACACGGCGACCGCGACCGCGACAACTCCGAGCACGGCATAGCCGCCGTACCGCCGCAGGGGTCCCCGGGGCTCGCTTTCGGTCATCGGTCACCTCGCCGGTCCCTATGGTGTCACTGCGGCCCGCATCACGCGACGGGGGACGGCAAGGCCGGGTAAGCCCGCGGCTCAGGATGGGGCCTCGTCCGGTGCGGGTTCCTCCTGTCGCGGCTCGTCGTCGTGGTGAAAGACTAGGCCGCGGAGGGCTCGCACGACCAGTTCCCGCGCGGTCGGCCGGGGCAAGTCCGGGGGGCGGTCGAATTCGCCATGGGAGACGCGTGGGTAGGTGGCGGAAACCTCCGCGCCGAGCAGGAGCGTGTTCGCGCTGAGGAAGACGAGGAAGAGGAAGGCGGCCACGGCGCCGAGCGACCCGAAAATGAGGTCGTAGCGGCCAAAGTGCTCGAGGAAGATGCCGAACGCCAGCTTGACCGTTTCGAAGAGCACGGCCGCCAGGAGGGCGCCCGGCCAGACGTGGGCGAAACGCACGTGCCGGGCGGGGATGAGCCAGTAGAGGAGTGAGAACGCAACGAACGACACGACCGCAGGGACGACGAAGGAAGCAATGGCCCAGCCGAATCCGAGTGCCTGCGCGAGATCCCCGAGCACGGCGGTGTCGTCGATGCCCTCGCGGGCGACGCGAAGGGTCGTCGTCGCTCCGAGTGAGGCGAGAAAGATGACGCCGAGCAGGGCCATCATGCCGAAGTCGACGAGCTTCTCGCGAACGAAGGGACGCCGTCCGGAAAGGTCGAAGGCGATGTCGAGGGAGCGACGGATGACACCGAACATGGCGCTGGCGGTCCAGGCCAGCACCGCCAGACCGAAGAGGCCGAGCACCTGACCGGAGGCGCCCGTGATCTCCTGAACGGCGTCTTCGACGTTCTCAGCGCCCTCGGTGTCGACGGGCAGGAGGCCCGTGAGCTCGTCGATGAGGTTACGTTCGATGTCGTTGTCCTCGATCACGAAGCCGAGAACGCCGATGGAGAAGATCACGAGAGGAAAGAGGGACAAGAGGACGTAGTAGGAAATGGCGGCCGCCATCTGCGGGCAGTTGTCATCGAAGAACCCGAACACAGAGTGCTTGAGCAGCAGCCACAGGCGCCGGGGGGACAGCATCGACTTCCACTGTAGGCGGGGGCGGGAACGCGGGCCAACGCGAGGGAAGGCGGCTAACTCCGCTGGGGGAGAAGGGAGGCAGGGTAGCGCGTCCCGACCTGGCCACTGGCGATGAGGGCGTCGAGCTCGGAGCGGGTGTAGCCGAGGAGTTCGAGATAGGCCCAGTCGTTGTGCTCGCCGAGGGCCGGGGGAGGAAGGCGGATGGCGTTGGGGGTGTTGGCGAGCTTGAAGTTCAGGCCGGGGAAGCGGTGTGTCCCGACGTTCGGCTGGTAGACCTCTTCGAAGAAGGCGCGGGCATTGAGGTGGGGGTCGGCCTGCGCCTCAAGGCCGTCGAGGAGGGGGGCTGCGCAGACGTCGCGGGCCTGGAGGGCGTGGAACAGCTCGTGTTTGTCGCGCGTACAGGTGAGGTCGGCGATGGCTTCGTCCAGGGCGGTCCGGTGCTCGCGGCGGGCCTCGGCCGTTGCGAAGCGGGAGTCGGCGGCCAGGGAGTCGTCGCCGAGGACACGGCAGAGGACGGCGAACTCTTCGTCGGTGGCGACATCAATGGCGATCCACTGGTCGTCGCCGCGGGTGGGGTAGGCGTCGTGTGGAGCGTTCCAGGGATGGGTGTTGCCGAGGCCGCTGGCGACACGTCCGTTCATGCCGTAGTCGAGGAGGAACTGACCGAGGATGGGAAGGAAGGACTCGGCGAGGGCCATCTCGATCTGCTGGCCCTCGCCCGTGCGCTGGCGGTGGCGGAGCGCCATGACGACGGCAAGGGCACCGTGCGCCCCGGCGATGGCGTCGGAGGCGAGCGCGTCGCCCGTCAGTTCGGGCTCGCTGTCGGGGTAGCCACGCAGGAGCGTGTGGCCAACGGTGGCCTCGGCGTGCATGCCGAAGCCCCGGTAGTCGCGATAGGGACCGCTGAGGCCGAATGCGGGCATGCGCAGCATGACGATGCCGGGGTTGATCTCGCGGAAGGCCTCGTAGCTGATGCCGGCGCGGGCCATCGTCTCGGGCACGTTGTTCTCGATGAAGACATCGCAACGGGAAACGAGGCGGTTGATGGTTTCGCGGCCCTCGGGAGCCATGATGTCGCAGGTCATCGAGCGCTTGTTGCGGGCGCCGACGTTGAAACCGGGGCTGCGGTTCCAGGGGTCGTCGCGGGGGTCGAAGTCGGGGTAGGCGCTGAGGGGCTGGCCCTGCTCCGCGACGCGCTGGGATTGCTCCTTCGTGAGGGACCCCTCGGCGCCCCGGGTAGCCGGCTGGATCCGGTTCACGGGCTCGACGCGGACGACCTCCGCGCCCCAGTCGGCGAGCAACTGGCTGACATGGGTGCCGGCCCACACGACCGTCACCTCGGCGACACGGATTCCCTCGAGGGGGAGGCGGCCCGGGAGGGGACGTGCGAGCGGCGCCGAGGCGGGGCGGGGTGAGAAGGGTTCGTCGCCGTCGTGCTCCCCCAGGAGGGGGGCGGGACGGGCGGGTGGGCGGGGGGTAGCCGACATGACAAAGGGGCGGCCGGGGTAGCGGAGGCGACCCGCCTCGGGGTGCTCGATGGGTTCCCAGACGCCGCGTTCGAGGAAGTGGGGGTCTTCGAGCAGGTCCTGAGTGGTCTGAAGGGCGCCGCAGGGGAGGTGGTGGCCCTGGGCGAGGGGAATGATCTCGCGCTTCGTACGTTCGGCAAGCCAGGCGCGGTAGGCATTCTCGATCTCCTCGGCGAGAGCGGGCGGCATGAGGGTCATGGGGGCGTTGATGTCGGGATGCTCGAGCAGGTCCTCGCGGTCGATGAGGTGGAGAAGGGCGTGGAGGCGCGGGCCCGCGCCCATGATGTTGACGTAGCCATCGCCACAGGGACGCACTCCGGCCGCGACACGCAGTCCGGTGGCGCCGCGCCCGCCTCCGACGCCGGCGTAGGAGGCGGCGAGGAGGGCCGTGCTGCGGCGGTCGCGGGAACAGGCCTGGCACTCCGCGAGGGAGACATCGATCCAGTCGCCGGCGCCGCCCGCCTCCACGCGCAGGCGGACGAGCATGGCGGCGAAGGCGGAGACGATGCCGGCGTGGTAGCCGGCGAAGTGCCCGGCGTGCTTGAGCGGTCCGAGGCTGGCGTGACCGGTCATGTGCATGGGGCCGCCGAAGCCCTGGAGCGTGATCTCGGAGCCCCGATAGCGGCGGTAAGGCCCGGTCTGGCCGAAGGGGGTGATGGAAAGGAGGACGAGGTTGTCACGTCCGGCGGAGAGCGCCTCCCAGCCCCATCCCAACGAAGCGGGGTCGCCGGGCGCGAAGTCCTCGACGACGATGTCGGCCTCGGCGGCGAGGGCGCGGACCTGGGCGGCGTTGGCGGGGTCGGTGGCGTCGAGGACGCGGGAGCGCTTGTTCGTGTTGAGGTGGAGAAAGAGCCCGGAGCGCTCGGGGTGGGGTTCGTCGCCGGGGAAGGGGCCGAAGCGGCGGAGGGGACCGCCGCCGGGGGGTTCGAGCTTGAGCACATCGGCGCCGTAATCGGCGAGGAGCTTGGTGGCGTAGGCGCCGGCGACCTCGAGGGAGAGATCGAGGACGCGGACTCCATCGAGCGGTCCAGGCATGCGTTGCCCCCAGCGGCACGATACATGCTTGCGGGGCGGGCGAGCGGGGGCGTACGGTGCGGCCCATGAAGTACGAAGACATGTTCCACGTGGGCATCATCGTGCCGGACCTCGAGTCGGGCCTGAAAGAGATCGCGAACCGGTTCGGGGTGACATTCCCCGATCCGCCTCCCACCTCGGGGGCCGACGTGCTGGTGAAGACGGCAGCGGGCGAAACGCGGGCCGAGGTGATCGGCGTGTACTCGGCCGAGGGGCCTCCCTATCTGGAGGTGATCCGGGCGGTTCCGGGTACACCCTGGGAAGCTGGTGAGGGCTCGCGCATCCACCACCTGGGGGCCTTCGTCGACGACCTCGACGACGAGGTGGCGCGGCTGCTGGCGGAGGGCGTGGAACTGGAAGCGACGCTCGACGTCGGCGGCGGGATGATGGCGGTCTCGTACATGAACGGCCCGCTCGGCATACGCCAGGAGCTGCTGCCGGGGCACCTGCGCGAGGGGATGCTCGCGAACCTGCGGGGCGAGGGCGCCTAGCTGTGATCAACTACGACGACGTGTTCCACGTCGGGATCATCGTGCCCGACATCGACGAGGGGATGGCGGAGATCGCGAAGCGGTTCGGGGCGAGCTGGCCACGGCCTCCGGGGGCCGCGAACGTTCGCGTTCGCACGAAGGCGGGGGTGCAGGTGATGAACTCGCGCTTCGCCTACACCGCCGAGGGGCCGCCCTACATCGAGCTGATTGAAGCGGTGCCGGGGACGGTGTGGGAGGCGGGGAAGGGTTCGCGCCTCCACCACCTGGGGGCGTTCGTCGACGACCTCGACGCGGAGATCGAGCGGCTGACGGCCGAGGGGGCGGAGCTGGAGATGGCGAGCGTCGACGAGGCGGGCGAGCGCATCCTGGGCGTCACCTACATCAACAGCGAGCTCGGCGTACGGCTGGAGCTCCTGCCCTCGGCGGGGCGCGAACGGATCCTGTCGGTCACGAAGCCGGAATAGGGCGAGGAACCTGTCGTGCTGAGGTGGCTATTCGGTCGTAGCAGATACTATGTGAACTTCGACTCGACAGGGCGGACTATCCACCGGGCCTCGTGCGAACACGTTGCGAATTGGGCTGAAGAGCCCAAGTGGAAAGAGTTTCGCTCACTGCGAGATGCGGAGAAGGCGGCACGGGAGCGAGGTCCGAGCGTTCGGAACTGCAAGGACTGCCACCCCGCGTAGGCACCGCCCTAGCGGTGGCCGATCCAGGTGGTGATGCGCCAGCCTTCTTCGACCTGGGCGACGACGTAGGAGGCGTCGAAGTTGACGTACTCCTCGCCGGCCTTGTTGTAGCGCCCGCAGTTGACGGTGACGTAGGCGGCGGTGGGGCTCGTGAGAGTCACGTCGACGGTGTGGAGGACGCTGTGGTCGTAGTCGTCGGGGAGGCCGGCGTGGGCGGCGGCCCAGCGCGCATCTGATTCCTCGACGGTGGAGATGAGGTTCACCTGGCCGCCACCGATGCCGAGAGCGGGGACGTGGCAGTAGGGGCGCATCATGGTCGGGTCCTTGGCGTGGTAGGAGAACCCGAAGTGGTCGCTGTACTCGCGCACCCAGGCGGCGAGTTCGGCTTCGGTGGTCATGGGTGTGCCTCCCGGAACGTTCCTAGATTGCGAGGAACTGTTCGACCTTGTGGGTGTGGTGCTCGGCCTCGATGGTGCGGATGGTGCGGGAGCGACTACGCATCACGAGGGAGTGGGTGCGGGCGCCGGAGCGTGTGACCTCGACGCCGCGAAGGAGGTAGCCGGTGGTGATGCCGGTGAGGGCGAAGAAGCAGTCGTCGCCGCTCACGAGGTCGTCGAGGGAGAGGACCTGGCTCAGGTCGAGGCCGCGCTCCGCGGCGAGGGCGCGGTCATCGTCGTGCCGGGGCCAGAGGCGGCACTGCATGTCGCCATCGAGGGCCTTGATGGCGCAGGCGGCGGAAACGCCCTCGGGGGAGCCGCCGATGCCGAGGAGCATGTCGACGCCAGTGCCGTCCATGCCGGCCATGACCGCGCCGGCGACGTCGCCGTCGGTGATGGAGATGATGCGGGCGCCGGCGTCGCGGATGTCAGAGACGATGTCGTCGTTGCGGGGGCGGTCGAGGAGGGTGACGGTCACCTCGGTGAGGGGGATACCGCGGGCCTTCGCCACCTGTTCGAGGTTCCAGCGGACGGGGGCGGCGAGATCGACCTTCCCCTTCGCCTCGGGACCGACGACGATCTTCTCCATATAGAAGATGTCGTGCGGGTTGTACATCGCGCCGCGGGGGGCGGCGGCAATGACGCTGACGGCGTTGGCGCGGCCGAGGGAGAGGAGGGTGGTGCCATCGATGGGGTCGACGGCGATATCGACCTGGGGGCCGGAGCCGGTGCCGACCTGCTCGCCGTTGAACAGCATCGGGGCCTCGTCCTTCTCGCCCTCGCCGATGACGACGACGCCATCGATGTCGATGCTGTTGAGCATGGTGCGCATGGCGTCGACGGCGCCGCCGTCGGCGCCGTTCTTGTCGCCGCGGCCGGTCCAGGGGACGGCGCCGAGGGCGGCGGCCTCCGTGGCGCGGGCGAGCTCCATGGAGATATTGCGGTCGGGGGGGACGTCGTTCACGGGTTTACGCCCAGCTGCTCGGCCACGGGCCTGAGGGCGTCGGCGACGAAGAGGATGTGCTCGTCGAGCTCGACGCCGAAGTCAGCGGCGCCGTTGCGGAGGTCGTCGCGGTTGACGCTGCGGGCAAAGGCCTTGTCCTTCATCTTCTTCTTGACGGAGGAGGCCTTGAGCGTGGAGAGCGACTTGTCGGGGCGGACGAGCGTGCAGGCGATGACGAAGCCGGCCATCTCGTCGGCGGCGTAGATGGCGCGGTCCATATCCTGGGTGTACTCGAGGCCGAGGAAGGGCGCGTGACAGAGAATCGAGTAGCGGATGTCCTCGGGAACGCCGCGCGCCTCGAGGAGCTTCGAGCCCTCCTTCGGGTGGAGCTCCTCGGTGGGGTGAATCTCCCAGTCGAAGTCGTGAAGGAGGCCGACAATGCCCCACTTCTCCTCGTCCTGGCCGAGCTTGCGGGCGTAGGCCTGCATGACCGCCTCGACGGCGACACCGTGCCTGCGGGTGCGCTCTTCCTGCGCGAACTCGGCGAGAATCTCCCAGGCGCGATCGCGCTGCATAAGCCCCTCCGGCGGCGGGGCAATCCTACCATCGCAGGTGCGATGGGGCCGGACCAGGAGACCATGATCAGGACTTCGGAAGCTGGATGGAGTCGGTGACACGCCTCATCGGGAAGCTGCTGGCGGCACGGTTCTACCACCGGCTTGTGGTTCGCGCGGCACGCCTCCCGCTGACGCCGGCGCGGGCGCTGCGGCACTCGGTCGTGTTCCGGCATCCTCTCCATCCACGCGGACGGCACTACCTGGTGGTCCCCACCCAATACGCGGCCAGCATCCTCGACCTGCCACGCCCGGAGGCGCTGCGCCTCCAGGATGACATCCGCGAGTGGCTTGCTTCCTCTGGCTGGGACTCGGCCCTGATCGTCGTGAATTTCGGCGCCTACCAGGAGACGCTGTTCCTCCACATCCACCTGATGCGGAGCGCGGAACCGCCGACCACCCCGCCGTCCGCGGCGGACTGGCTCGTCGTCGAACTGGGCGACGGCGCGGGTCCCGTGGGGTCAGGGCGCCGGGTCGTGCGTTTCGACGCGCGCGACGGCGCCACAGAGGTCACGACCGAGGTCAACCGGGCCTGACCTCACCGGTCAGCGAGCCTGTGGCGGGCGCTCTCGCTAGCCGACCCAGTGCGACAGCGCGTCGAGGTGCTCGTCGAAGTCGAAGACCGGGTGGAGGAGCATGTGCTCGGCGCCGATGTCGATGACCTCGGCGATGCGCTCGCTGATATACGACTCCGGACCCCACACCGCCACGGCGTTCGCGAGATCGGCGCTGCCGTAGACGTGGGCGAACCACTCGCGCAGGCGGCCCTCGGCGCGGCCACGGTCGTCGTCGACGGCGAGGTAGAGGCGCTTGGAGATGGTGAAGGTGGCCGGGTCGCGGTCCTGCTCGTCGAGGGCGCGGCGGAGGATGGCGACGTGCTCGCGGAACTCGTCGATGCTCGACGAGCCGGGGCCCATCCAGGCGTCGCCGAGGCGCACGGCGCGGCGGAGGGCGGGCTCGACCCGGCCGCCGAACCAGACGGGCGGGCCGGGCTGCTGGACGGGCTTCGGCTCCATGCGGATGTCCTTGAGCTGGAAGAACTCCCCGTCGTAGGACGCCTTGCGCTCCGACCAGAGGGCGCGCATGACGGCGAGGGACTCGGTCATGCGCTTTACGCGGCGGCCGGCGGGGATGCCGAAGGCGGCGTCGTGCGGGGGATTGTCGTTGCCGATGCCGAAGCCCGCGTCGACGCGTCCGCCGCTGAGCACGTCGAGCGTGGCGAGGTCCTTCGCGAGCTGCACGGGGTTGTGCTGGGGCAGCACGAAGACGGCCGTTCCGAGGCGCACGCGGGTCGTGATGGCGGCGACGTAGGAGAGCAAGCTGACGGGCTCGAGGTTGCGGCTCCCGCCAAGCACCTGGTCAAGCGTCCACAGGCTCTGGAAACCGAGCTCCTCGGCGCGGCGTGCGACGTGCCCGATCGGCGCGGTGTCGACGGGCTCGGTCGGCGAAACCTGCGGCAGGGCAAAGCCAAAGGGAATCGTGTTCTCGGACGCCATCGTCAACTCCTTCGGGGCAGGTCGGTGGGGGCGCACGATACCGGCCCCCGAAGCGAGCGGCACCGAGCAGGGGGGCACTGTGCCAGCCGGCGGGTGGGTCGGTAGTATTCCGCTCGTGGTAACGCCGAGGGGCCTTCGGGAGCTGTACGACCATCACGCGTGGTCGATGGGAACGCTGCTGGTGCACGCCTCCGAGGTCTCGCAGGAACAGGCCGAGGCGATGCCCTGGAAGGGCGTCGCCAGTCTCGAGGACACGCTCACGCACATCATCACGGCCGAGCGCTACTGGCTGGCGAACTGGCGAGGCCTGGACCGCCCGCACTTCGATTGGCCGGAGAGCATCGCGGAAGTTGCCACCCACTGGATGTCCCTCCAGGCAGAGACCCGGGAGTTCCTCGCCGGCCTGGAGGACGACAACCTCGACCGAATGCTCACCCTGCGCCAGCCCATCGGCGGGGGTCGAGAGACGCTGGCGGCGGGGATCATGCACGTGCTCCTGCACGCCGCCCAGCACCGAGCCGAGGCGGCGCTCCTGTTATCCGACTTCGGCCGCTCGCCGGGGGAACTGGACTACATCGACTTCCTCGAACACCGCGAAGCGCTGTTACGAATCCGCTAGGCATCGCCGGAGCACGCCTCCTCTAGAATCGGGCCATGGACGCGGTCGGGCTTCGCGAACTCTACGACCACCACGCCTGGTCGATGGACCGCCTCCTTGCGCGGGCGCTGGAAGTGGCGCCGGAAGAAGCGGCGAAGCCATGGGGCGCGACCGGCAGCCTCGTCGATATCCTCGACCACATCGTCGCGGCTGAGTACATCTGGCTCGGGCGCTGGTCGAGCCAGCGCCGCGCCCGCCGCGCGGGCGCCGACAGCGTCATTGAGGTGCAGCGACGCTGGAGAGCGCTCCAGGCCGAGACGCGCACGTTCCTCGCCGGTCTTGAGGCTGCGCACCTCAACCGATCCCTCCAGCGCCATCGAGACCCCAGAAGGAGCTGGCCGCTCGGGACGGCCGTCACGCACGTGCTCCTGCACGGCGCCCAGCACCGCGCGGAAGCCGCCGAGCTCCTCTCGCAGGCAGGCTACTCGCCAGGTGAGCTGGACTACCTCGACTCGCTCGAGCACCGCGAAGCGCTGTTACGAATCCGCTAGGCATCGCCGGAGCACGTCTCCTCTAGAATCCGGCCATGGACGCCGCCGGGCTGCGCGAGCTCTACGACCACCACGCCTGGTCTATGGACCGCCTCCTCGCGCGAGCGCTGGAAGTGCCACCCGAGCTCGCGGCCGAGGCAAACCGCCCCGACGGCCTCAGCCTGCGCGACACGCTCACGCACATCGTTTCCGCCGAGAGCAACTGGCTCGCACGCTTCCAGAGGCGCGAGGGGCACGTGCGCTTCCGACCCGACAGCGTCGCGAGCGTGGCCGCGGGCTGGACGGGGCTGCAGGCCGCGTTTCGAGTATTCCTCGCGGGCCTGGAAACCGCCGATCTCGGCCGCGCGATCGTGCGAAACACTCACGATCGTGATCGGGGGACGCTGGGCGCGGGCATCACGCACGTCATCCTGCACGGCGCCCAGCACTGCGCCGAGGCCGCCGAGCTTCTGACCCGGCTCGGCTACTCGCCCGGCCAGCTCGACTACATGGAGTTCCTCGACATCCGGGAGCTCGACCTCCCCTTCTTCCGCCCCTCCTGAGGCGCGCCTGCTCGCCGCCGGGCAGCAACGCGCTCCTCTAGAATCGCGCGCATGGACGCGAACGAGACCTCCGACTACGTCGAGCTGATGCAGCTCCCCATCCGCTACGGACACGCGCTCGACATGCTCGGGCGCGCGCGCAACCGCGGCGACGACGCCCTCTACGAGCGGGGCCAGGAGATCCTGCGCACGGCCTTCGCCCAGGACTTCATCTTCGAGGACCTCAGCGCCGACCCGGTCAACGTGCACGGGGCGGACGGCTGGGCCGAGTTCTGCGCCCGCGCCCTTGGTTCATTCGGGGGCACGCAGCACTTCATCGCGCCGCCGCTGGTGCTCATCGACGAGGCGCCCGTGGAGCAGGATGGCGTGCGTCTCGGGGGCAAGGCGCGGCTGCGCAGCTACCTGCAGGCCACCCACACCCTGCCCGCCGAAGGGGAGGAGCTGCCCGAGGACACGACCGACAAGACCCCCACCCTGATGGCGGGCAGGAACATGGTCATCAACGGCACCTACGAGGACGAGTGCGTGCGCGAAGCGGCCGGCTGGCGCATCCGCCGCCGCTCGCTGCGCTACACCCACATCGAGGCCCGTCCCTTCGAAGCGGGCCGCTAGCTCCTCCCGGCTGCCGCCTCGATCGCGCGCCGTGCGAAGACGGCGGTCATGGCGCGGCGGTACTCCTCGCTGCCGTGCAGGTCTTCGTTGACGAAGTCGAGCGCGTCGCCCGCGCCCGAGGCGGCGCCCGCAGCGCCATCGGGCAGCGAAGCGCCCGCAAGGGCGCCCTCGACGCCGGAGAGGCGCTGCGCGTGGCTTGAGGCGCCGGTGACGGCGACTCGCGCAGACGAGCAGGTGCCGCCGTCCAGCGAGAGGGCGGCGGCTACGCCGACGAGCGCGAACTTGGAGGCGCGCTGCTCCAGCTTGGCGTAGGCCGCGCTGCGGCAGGCCTGGAAGCAGACGCCCGTCACGATCTCATCCTCGGCAAGGTCGACGGTGAGGATGTCCTGGAAGAAGTCCTCGGCCTGGACCTTGCGCTCGCCGTTCGGCCCCAGGATCGCGATCGTCGCGTCGAGGGCGACCATGACGGCGGGCAGGTCGGCGCCGGGGTCGGCGTGGGCGAGGCTGCCACCGATGGTGCCGCGGTTGCGGACCTGGGCGTCGCCGATGGCGGCGGCGGTCTCGGCCACGATGGGGGCCTGTTCGCGGAGGAGGTCGGAAGCGGCGATCTCGGCGTGGGTCATGGCCGCGCCGATCGCGATCTCGCCGTCCGTCTCCTGGATGCCGCGCAACTCGTCGAGGCCGCCGATGTCGATGAGCATGCCGGGCTCGGCCAGGCGCTGCTTCATCATAGGGATGAGGCTATGGCCGCCGGCGAGGAGCTTGGCCTCGGGGCCGCCTTCCTGCAGGAGCGACAGCGCCTCGGCGACGCTTCCCGCTCGTCGATATTCGAACGCGGTGGGAATCACGACTGGCCCCCTTCCAGTTCATTGATGATGCGCCACATCCGCTCGGGGCGGAGGGGCATCTCGATGTGGGTCACGCCGAAGGGCGCGAGCGCATCCACAGCGGCGTTGATGACGCAGGGCGTGGAGCCGATGGTGCCGGCTTCGCCCACACCCTTGGCGCCCAGCGGGTTGATGGGTGTTGGCGTCACCGTGCGATCGAGCTCGAAAACCGGCAGGTCGGCCGCCCGTGGCATCACGTAGTCCATGAAGCTCGCGGTGACCGGCTGGCCGTCTTCGTCGTACACGACCTCCTCGAACATCGCCTGGCCGATGCCCTGGGCGAGCCCGCCGTGCACCTGGCCATCGACGATGAGGGGGTTGATGACGTTGCCGCAGTCATCGACGGCGATGAGCTTGAGGAGCTTCGTTTCGCCGGTGTCGCGGTCCACTTCGACCATCGAGATGTGGCAGCCGAACGGGTAGGTGTTGTTCTCCGGCTCGAAGAACGCCTCCTCGGAAACGCCCGGCTCCATTCCCGGCGGGAGCGGGACGGGCACGTAGGCGTAGTCGGCGACCTCAGCGAAGGTCTTGCTGACTTCGGGCGCGCCTTCGACCTGGATGCGTCCGTCCTCGAAGACGAGGTCCTCGGGGCTCACCTCCTGGTCGGTCATGAGCGCGGCGGCGAACTGCTTCATCTTGTCGCCCGCCTTGCCAGCGGCCGAGATGAGAGCAGCTCCGCCAACGGCCTGTGAGCGGCTGCCGAAGGTGCCGATGCCCTGCTTCACCACGCCCGTGTCGCCGTGGAGGATGGTGATGTCCTCCAGCGGGATGGAGAAGTGGTCGGCGAGCATCTGGGCGAAGGTCGTCTCGTTGCCCTGGCCGTGGGGCGAGGCGCCGGTGGTGGCCGTCACCTTGCCGCCGCGCTCGACGGTGACGCCAGAGTGCTCCCAGCCGCCCGTGGGGACGACCGCGGAGGGGCCGAGCCCGCAGACCTCGACGTAGAAGGAGAGGCCCACGCCGACGATGCGGCCCTCGGCGCGGGCGGCGTCGCGCTCGGCGAGCAGCCCCTGCCAGTCGGCCACCTCGAGCGCCTTGTCGAGACAGGGCTCGTAGTTGCCGGAGTCGTAGACGAGCCCGCCCTGCGTGGCGAAGGGGAACTCGTCGGCCGGGACGAAGTTCTTGCGCCGGATCTCGGCGGGGTCCATGTCGAGCTCGCGCGCGACCATGTCGACCGCTCGTTCGAGGAAGTAGAGGCCTTCCGGCCGGCCGGCGCCGCGATAGGCGTCGGTCGGCGTCTTGTTCGTGAAGACCTCGGTCAGCTCGTGCCGGACGACGGGGAGGCGGTAGACGCCGTTCATCATCAGGCCGGTAAGCGTCGGGATCATCGCGGTCAGCAGCACCTCGTAGGCGCCGATATCGGCGATGATGCGCGCCTTCAGGCCAGTGATGGTGCCGTCGCTCTTGGCCGCGAGGTCGATGTAGCCGAGGAGGTCGCGCCCGTGGGTGGTGGTGAGGAACGCCTCGGTGCGGTCCTCGATCCACTTGACCGGCGCCTTGACCAGCCGCGAGAGGGCGGCCGCCACGTACTCCTCGCCGTAGATGTTGATCTTGCAGCCGAAGCCGCCGCCTACCTCGGGGGCGACGGCGCGGACCTGGTGCTCGCCCAGGCCCATCATCGCCGCCACCAGGGTGCGCAGGATGTGCGGGTTCTGGGTCGCGCTCCAGACGGTCAGGTACTCGCGGCCAGGCTCGTAATGGGCGACCACGCCGCGGGGCTCCATCGCATTCGGGGCGAGACGCTGGTTCAGCATGCGTTGCGAGACGACGACGTCCGCCTCGGCGAAGGCCGCGTCGACGGCGCTGTCGTCCTCGGGCTGGGCGGTCTCGGGGTTGACGCCCGTGCCGCCCCAGTAGCTCTCGACGGCGATGTTGCGCTCGAAGCCCTCGTGCAGGGTGGCGGAGCCGGCCTCCATCGCGGCCTCGGGGTCAACGACGGCGGGAAGCTCGTCGTACTCGACCTCGATGGCGTCGGCGGCGTCGCGCGCGATGTAGCGGTCCTCGGCGACGACGACGGCCACGGGCTCGCCGACGTAGCGGACGCGGTCGGTGGCAACGGAGAAGTGGTCGGGCGCGGGGAAGGGCGTGCCGATGGGCATCGGGCCGAGGTGCTCGGCCAGCTCCGCGCCGGTGATGACGAGCTCGACGCCGTCCATGGCGGCAGCAGCGCTCGTATCGATGCTCGTGATGACGCCGTGGGCAATGTCGCTGCGCTTGAAGGCCAAGTGCAGCATGCCCGGCAGCTTGATGTCATCGACGTAGGTGGCCTGGCCCTGGATGAGGCGCGGGTCCTCGCGGCGCTTGACGCGCTCGCCGATGAGCTTGGGAAGAGCGGGGCCGTCTGCAATGGTCATGACTGGGCCATCCTTTCGGCCGCGTGCTGAATGGCGTTGACGATGTGCTGGTAACCCGTGCAGCGGCAGAGGTTCCCCGAGATACCCTCGCGGATCTCCGCCTCGCTGGGGGCCGGGTTGTTCTCCAGCAGGTTCACGGCCGACATGATCATGCCGGGGGTGCAGTAGCCGCACTGGAGACCGTGCTCCTCCCAGAAGCCATCCTGCAGGGGATGGAGCTCGTCGCCGTCGGCGAGGCCCTCGATGGTCTGGACCTCGGAGCCGTCGGCCTGCACGGCGAAGACGGTGCAGGACTTCGCGCTGCAGCCATCGAGCAGGACCGTGCAGGCGCCGCACTGGCTGGTGTCGCAGCCAACGTGCGTCCCCGTGAGGTTCAGGCTCTCGCGCAGGAAGTGCACGAGGAGCAGCCGCGGCTCGACCATGGCCGAGCGTTTGCGGCCGTTCACATTCATCGTGATCGGTACCGGTTCAGACATCGGGACCTCCTTTTCGCCCTCGTACATATGGCGCCGCCATCAGGCGGCTCGGTCGTCTACCTGTTGCTCGATTGACTTGAAGAACTGGCCGATGAGGAGACGGGCCACGCCGCCCAGGAGCCTGCCCCCGAGCCGGGCGATGGTGCCGCGCGCCTTGACGTCGGCGCGGTAGTGCATGGTCGTGCCGGCGCCGTTTTCCGAAAGCTCGACGGAGGCGTCGGCGCGGACGCCGCCAGGCTTGCCCGACCCGTCGATCCTGAGGCGGTAGGACTCGGGCGGGTCCTGCTCCAGCACCTCGACGCGGCCGGTATAGGTGCCCCGCACGGAGGCGATACCGACGCGCATGGTCGATTCGTACGTGTCGGGCGCGACCTCTTCGAAGCTCTCGACACCGGGGAGGGCGCCGGAGAGCACGTCGGGGTCGAGCAGGAGCTGGTACAGCAGCTCCCTCGACCCACCGAACTCGTGCTCGCCCTTGATCTCCACGCCCGCGCTCCCTTCGCGATGGCCTAGATGCCGTTCGTGTTCAGGTCCTTCAGGAACTCGTAGGTGCGCTGGGGCGCATCGGGATCCTCGGGAACGGGCAGGATGGCGCCGTTGTAGTCAGTTACGCCGATGGATTCGAGCCGCTTCAGCTGTGCGCGGACGGTGGCCTCATCGCCGACGATGGCCATCTCGGCGACGCCGCTGACGCCCTCGGCCGCGATCACCTTCCGGTACGAGTAGATCTTCCCGTAGACCTCCCAGACCTTGCCGCAGGAAGCGCGGGCGGCCTCCTCGTTGTTGGTCACGGAGATGGGGATGCCGGCGATGATGCGGGGCGCGGGGCGGCCCACGGAGTCGGCCGCCTTCGTGATGGTGGGGACGGCCGTTTGCTCGATGTAGTTGGGGCCGCACCAGAACATGCTGGTCCCGTCGGCGAGCTCGCCCGTGACCTTGAGCATCCCGGGACCCAGGGCCGCGATCAGCACCTTGGGGCGGCCTCCGCCGGGCACGTCGAGCTGGGTGAAGGGGGCGTTGTTCATGTGAACCCGGTACTCCTGCCCGCTGTGGTTCACGAGGTCGCCGTCGAGGAGCGGGTTGAGCACTTCGAGGTACTCGCGCAGGTGCCGCACGGGCGTCGACCAGGTCAGTCCCTGCCAGTCCTCGACGATGAACTTGTGGCTCAGGCCCAGCCCCAGGACGAAGCGTCCTCCGCAGGCGAAGTTCGTGGTGAGCGCCTGCTGGGCCATCACCATCGGGTGGCGCGGGTAGGTGGGGACGACCGCGGTGCCCAGCTCGAGCGTGGAGGTGCCCTGCCCGGCGAGCGCGCAGATGGTCATGGCGTCGTGATTGAGGTGGTTGCCGACCCAGGCGGACTGGAAGCCGTCGGCCTCTATCTGCTGATAGCCCTCGACGATGGAGGCGACAGAGCCGTCGCCTCCGCCTCGCGGTGCCCTGGTGATGATTCGCATACCCATCTGCGCTCCTCCTGCCGCCCCGGTTCGGGGCCGCCGCGATGATACGCCCGTCGGCTGCCGCTTGTGCGAAGGGAGTGGCCGTCCCACGCTCGAAAACATGGCGGAACCAGAGATGCACGCGAACTACTGGCAGGGGGAGCTCGTTCGCCTGCGCGCCCTTGCCGTCGAAGACGCCGCGGCATGGCTCGCCGAGGACCGCGACAGCGAGGCCATCCGCGGTCTGAACTTCGGCATGGAGCTCCCGAAGTCGGCGGCCATGGCGGAAGAGTGGGCGACGACATTCGCGAACTTCGGCAAGGCCGACGACTTCCTCTTCTTCTCAATCGAGACGCTCGCGGGCGACTACGCCGGCAACATCAACATCCACGGCATGGACCGGCGAAACGGTGTCTTCGAGACGGGCATGCGGATCTTCCGTCCGTACCGCGGGCGGGGCTACGCCCTGGAGGCGAAGCGGATAGTCCTGCGATACGCCTTCCACGAGCTGCGCTTCCAGAAGTACAACCTGCGCTGCCTGGAGACGAACGACGCCATCGTCCGCCACGCAGAGCACCTGGGGTGCCGGGAAGAGGGACGCATCCGCCGTGCCGCCTACACCGAGGGCCGGTACCTCGACATCCTGCTCTTCGGCCTGACCCGCGAGGAGTTCGACGCCACGGAGGGCTGAGCCGAGCCAGCCGCTACACTCCCCGCCATGACACTCCCCGCCATGACAAACCCCGACAGCGGCGACGCCGACGCCTTCCGCGACGCGGCCCGTGCGCTGGCGACAGTGACAGCGGAGGCGATCGAGGCGCTGGGCGGCGCCTTCCGGCATCTGGACCGCGGGTCGATGTGGGAGTTGCAATCGCAGCTTCGGCCTCTGCAAGAGCGGCTTGAATCAGCGCTCGAGGACCTGCGCGAGGCGCCACTGCCGGACCGCTTCGTCCCCATCCGCAGTCAGCTCGGTGGCGGGGCGGAGGCGGCGCTCGAGGCGCTGAGCGCCTTCACGCGGCCGGTTCCGCGCGCCGAGCGCTCCGGGAACGTGCTCGCGGGCATGCGCGGGGTCGCGCACGCCCAGGAGCTGTTGTACCCGGTGCGGTCGCTCCACCCGGCGCTGGGCGGGCTCTACGCCGAGCCCGCCGTCCGCGACGACCTCGCCGCCCTCGACGCGCACAGCTCCGACACGGGCACAGGGATCCAGCGCAGCGGTTCCGACGACGACCCCGATGCCCGCGGGGAGTTCCACCTGTACGTCCCGGAGTCGCTGGACGGAACAGAGGCACGACCGCTCGTGGTGGCGCTTCACGGGGGCATGGGACACGGACGGGACTTCCTCTGGACGTGGCTGCGGGAGGCGCGCAGCCGCGGCTTCCTCCTGCTGACTCCGACCTCGGTCGGTCCCACGTGGGCGCTCATGGGGCCGGACGCCGATCGCCAGCGCCTGCTGCGGTCGGTCGAGTTCGTGCGCGAACGCTGCAACGTCGACGGCGACCGCATCCTGCTGACGGGGCTGTCCGACGGCGCCACCTACGGGCTCTCGACGTTCCTCTCAGGGGAGACGCCGTTCACGGGGATGGCCGCGGTGGCTGGCGTCCTGCACCCGAAGAACATCGAGGACGGGGCCATCGTGGGGGCGAAGGGGAAGCGCATCTCGATCACGCACGGGACGAAGGACTGGATGTTCCCGGTGCAGCTCGCCCAGGCCGCGCAGCGGGCCCTGCGGGAGGCGGGAGCCGAGGTGCGCTACCGCGAGATCGCGGACCTCGCGCACGCCTACCCGCGTGAGGAGAACGCAGCCATCCTGGAGTGGTTCGACCCGTCCTTGGGGCTCCCAACGACGAACAGTCAACGACATCAACCCCAGGGTGATTCAGTGATACACTGAACCAGTGCGTGTCTCCTTCCGGAGTCGGAAGTTGGCGCGGTGCTATGCAGATGTCAGCCTGGCCGTACGTGAGTGGGGACCGGATGTCGGGCGCCGCTATGTGCGGCGTGTTGACCTGCTCAGGGCCGCTCGGTCGATGGAGGACCTGTGGCCACAGCGCGCGCTGGACCTCCACCCACTGCGGGGGGATCGAGCCGGGCAACATGCGCTGCGAATTACCGGCCGGGTGCGGCTCATCGTGACGTTCTCCGACACGGGAGCCCGGATCGAAGAGGTTGTTGACTACCATGGCTGACGTACTCGAAGCTCCGCCAATCGAGCCCAATGTCGCGATACCGCCCGGCGAGCACCTCGAGGAAGAGCTGGAGGCTCGCGGTATGACCCAGCGCGCCCTCGCCCAGATGCTCGGGCGACCCCCACAGATGATCAGCGAGGTTATCCGTGGCAAGAAGGCCGTCACGGCCGACTTCGCCCTTGAGCTTGAGGGCGCCCTCGGCATCCCTGCTCACCTCTGGGTGAACCTTGAGGCCAACTACCAGCTCACCAAGGCGCGCCTGGAGTGGCAATCGGGCCTCATCGAGCGCGACGTTCCCTCGCTCCTGGCAGCGGTCGAGGCCGCCTCATCGACCGACGGCGAGGGGGACCCCTTCATCGCCCGCGTTCGTCGCATCACCGGTGACCCTTGGCGCACCATCGCGAAGCGACTGGAGGGGGCACGGCGCGCTGGCCTTCTGGATGTATCCGAAGCGGACGCACCCGGTGGGCGGCCCGATAGGGTCTTCGTGCTTTCGGAGCGGGGGCGGACGCTGCTGCGCCGCTAGCCTTCGCCCGAGGGGAGGTCCTTCGACGCTTCGTCGTAGCGGCGGGCGAATTTGCCGATGTCGGGCTCGGGACCCATGGCGGCGTCGACCTCGGCGCCGTAGGTTGCCTCGGCTTCGACCACCTTGGTGGCGAAGCTGAGGTGGTGGGCGAAGCCGCTCATGACGCGGCTCATCGTGTGGCCGGCGTCGTCGGGGGCGGTGGGGCAGGGCGGGGGTTCGACGTCGCTGGTCACGCGCTGCTTGAAGACTTCGTCACGGGCGCCGCACACCTCGCAGGCGAACTCGTAGAGCGGCATCCCGAACCCGCTATCCCTCGCCGATGCCGGCTTCGGCGAGGTACGCCTCGGCGGCGAGGGCGGCGGTGGCGCCGTCGCCGCAGGCGCTGACCAGCTGCCGGGCCGCTTCGACGCGCAGGTCGCCGGCAACGAACAGGCCCGGGACGGTGGTGCGCATGCGTAGATCGACGCGGGCATGGCCGCCCTCGTCGAGTTCGACGAGACCCTTGAGCAGATGGCTGTTCGGGGTCTGGCCGATGAAGATGAAGACGGCGCTGACAGGCAACGTGCGGACTTCGCCGGTCTGGACGTTGCGCAACTCCGCCCCCTCGACGCCGTCCGTTCCCACGATGCGTTCGACGACGGTGTCGCGGATGATCTCGATCTTCGGATTGGCGAATACGCGCTCCTGCAAGAGGGCGCTCGCGCGGAAGGTGTCGCGGCGGTGGACCAGCCAGACTTTGCTCACGTGGCGGGCCGTGAAGAGCGCCTCATCGAAGGCGGCGTCACCACCGCCGACGACAATCGCCTCCTGGTTCTGGAAAAAGGCGGCGTCGCAGGTGGCGCAGTAGCTCACGCCGCGCCCGATGAACTCGTCCTCGCCGGGGATGCCGAGCTTGTTGTAGTCGGCGCCGGCGGTCGCGATGACGGCGTGCGCTTCGTAAGAGTCTTCGCTTGTCTCGATGCGGAAGGGGGCGCCGGGGCGGGGGTCGATCGACTGCACGTGCTCGTAGCGCAGCTCGGCGCCGAAGCGGTCCACCTGCTGCACGAGGTTCATGGCGAAGTCGGTGCCGTTGATGCCCTGGGGAAAGCCGGGGTAGTTCTCGACGAGCTCGGTGGTCGCGATCTGGCCACCCGTCATGAGGCGCTCGAAGACGACCGTGCGCCTGCGGGCGCGCGCGCCGTAGAGCGCCGCCGTCAGGCCAGCGCCACCGGCGCCAATGACGGCGATGTCGTAGGTTTCGGGCCTCTGCGCGCTCATGCCGGGGCCACCATGCGCCTGCGCTGCGCTCTCGCTAGGCGATCGCCTCCTCGAGGCGCTTCTTGAGGTCGCTCTTGGGGCGGAAGCCCACGATGGTGCCCTTCAACTCGCCGCTCTTGAAGATGAGGAGCGAGGGGATGCTGCGGATGCCGTACTGGGAGGGGATGGCGGGGTTCTCGTCGGTGTTCATCTTGTAGAAGCTGACGCGCCCGGCGTACTCCTCGCCGAGCTCCTCGACGATCGGGGCCACCATGCGGCAGGGGCCGCACCACGGCGCCCAAAAGTCCACCAGCACCGGCAGATCGCTCTTCATCACGTCTGCGTCGAACGTCGCGTCCGTCACCTCGGGGGTTGCTGCCATCTCGGTTCTGCTCCTTCGCCGGCACTCCGGCTCATTGCTTCCAAAGGCTCTTGTCGTGGTCCGCCGAAGCCCGCCGTGCCTTCTCGCCGCCGACGTTCGGAGAACACCTTCAAGCGTACCACCCGAGGCGCTCGCGGGCGCGAACCGCGGCTTTCCCAAATTGCCGCGCTCGGGGGCGCTTGCTACCATCCCGCGGAGGTCGCCCCCCATGAGTGGCTCGCTCGCGCTTGTTCTCAACCAGAACTACGAGCCGCTGAACGTGTGCAACGTGCGCCGCGCCCTTGTGCTCGTGCTGCGAGGCAAGGCCGAGGTGATCGAGACGGCGAAGGGGGTCATCCACAGCGCGAACCGGCACTTCGCCCTGCCCTCGGTCATCCGCATGGTGTACTACGTTCGCCGGCCGCGCCCGAAGCTGCGGCTCTCCCGGCGCGAGGTGTTCGCGCGCGACGGCTGGGCCTGCGCCTACTGCGGCCGCGCGGGGAAGGACCTCACCCTCGACCACGTGGTCCCCCGCTACCGCGGGGGGACCCACAGCTGGGACAACCTCGTGAGCGCCTGCAAGCCTTGCAATCACCGCAAGGCGGGGCGCACCCCGGGCGAGGCGCGCATGCGCCTGCGCACGCGGCCTGCCGAGCCCCGCGTGCCCATCTACCACGGGTACCTCCAGTACCTCCGCCGGTACCAGGACTGGCGCAAGTTCATCCCGGGCGCGGAGACGGCGAAGGCCGCCGTCTAGATGCCCGACCTCTCTCCCGAGGAGATCCTCAAGGAGGCGCAGCGCGTAGCCGACTCCCAGTTCGGGGGCACGCTCGCGACCATCCACGCCGATGACGGCACGCCCTACCCGGCCTTCGTCCTCTTCCACCTCACGGACGAGGGAGAGGTCATCTACGGGAGCGTGACGGAGTCGCAGCACACGCGGGACACCGAAGCCATCCCCGAAGTCGCCTTCCTCATCGACAACCGCGACGTGCTCGGCTACGACTGGCCCGCCTTCGACCGTGTGACCATCGAGGGCACGGCCGAGCGTATCGACCCCGACGACCCGCGCTACGAGGGCTATTTCGACGCCCTGGTCGCGAAGAACTGGCTCTCCAACTACTTCACCAAGATCGGGAACCTTTACGTGATCGCTCCGCGACGCATCACCGTCGTCCTCGGCATCGGTCCCGAGCGCTACACCGTCGACTTCGACTAGCGCTCTGGCAGCCCCAGAATCGCGGCCGCCTCGTGCGGCGTCGCCGGGCGCTTGCCGGCCTGCGCGATGACATCGAGGAGGGCCTGCAGCAGATCGAGGTTCGAAGGCTCGCCCGGACCGGCATAGTCCTCGAGGCCGATGCGGACGTGACCGCCGCGCGAGATCGCGAGCCCGGCCATGCCGCAGGCGGTCACGTCACCGGCGCGGACAGCGACGGACCAGGGCAGGCCCGTGCCTGAGAGCATGTCGAGGTAGGCCTCCAGGCCAGCGGGCGTGGGGGGAAGGCCCGAGAGAGTGCGCTCGCTGCCGAAATAGAACTTGACCAGGGAGCCGGGCGGGAGGGTCCCGGCCTCGTGCTCGGCCAGGGCCACGCGCAGGAAGCCCGGCTCGAAGATGGAGATGGAGGGGCCGAGGTTGTACCGGTGGCAGGTGTCGAACATCTTGCGGGCGTCACGGAAGGTGTTGAGGTAGGTCGCCTCGATGTCCGCGGCGCGGCCGTCGGGGCCGCGGCCGCCGACGTTCACGGAGCCGGGGTCGACGAGGCCGATGCGGAGCACGCCGGCCTCCGCGAGGGCGGGGATGTGGGCGTAGCGGCGTTCGAAGGTGGTGTGGGGACCGCCGCTGGGCATGGTGGGGTAGAGGAGGGCATCGGGGCGCTCTGCAAGGATGACGTTCCAGGCCTCGAGGTAGGGGGCGGGGTCGTGCGCGGGGGCGTCGCCGACGACGGGCTCGTCGTTGTGGTTGTGGACGATGGCGGCGCCCGCTTCGAGGCAGCGAAGCCCGTCCTCGGCGACCTCCGGCGGCGTGCGCGGGACGGTCGCGTTCCGGGACTTCGGGGTCGCGCCGTTGATGGCAGCCTCGATGATGACGGCGTCGGTGAGGTCGGTGCTGGTCATGCGTCTCCTCCGAGCCAGCGGGCCTGCCAGCCTTCGTCCGGCTGCTCCTCGGCAAACGGCCACCGCTCCCCGAAGCGCTCGCGGTAGACCACCGCTTTCACGGGCTTCCGATTCACCGGCCCGAATCGATCCGTCGGGTAGCCGATAGGGAGGAGGCAATAGAGCTGGTTGTTCTCGGGGATGTCGAGCATCTCAAGCAGTTCGTCCCCGCCCCGCATGGGGAGGTTGAACACCGAGCCCCCGAGCCCCAGCGCCCGGGCCGATAGCATCAGGTTCTGGACCGCGGGAAACGTACTGCCCCCGGGAGTCGAGTGCCGTCCCTTCAGACCGAGGACGGCGATGATGGCGGGGGCCTCGTGCAGGTTCTCCACGAGGTGCTGGACGCTGCGGAGGGTAAGGCGCTGGGTGCGCGGAAGGTCGTCGATCTTCTCCGGGTGGGCGGAGAACTCGGGCTGGTAGCGGCTCCAGCCGATCTCGGCCCAGCCCTGCATCTTCGCCTTAACCGCGGGGTCGGTGATGACGATGAAGCGCCAGTCCTGGGCATTCTGGCCGGAGGGGGCGCGGATGGCCGCATCGAAGAGCTGGAACAGCACCTCGTCGGGGATGGGATCGGGGCGGAAGCGCCGGAGCGCCCGCATCGAGTAGATGGACTCGAAGAGACCAGGGTCGCCGTCGGCCGCCATGAGCGCCTCCCGCGCGGGATTCTACCCGCCCATCCCCTGTGCTCCCGACGCCCCACGGGCGTGTGCGTCCCGTACCATGCGGCGCGCAGGGGGAGGGGACATGGATACGGGAGCGAGCACTTCGGCCGAGTGGCAGGTGGCCGTCGACCAGGCGCTTCACGGCGTGCGCTCGGACTCCGACGTGGTCTTCCTGTTCGCCAGCTACCACCACTCGGAGCGGTACCCGGAGATTGTGGGCGCGATCCAGGAGCGGTTGGGGCCACGCGTCCTGCTGGGATGCTCGGGGCAGGCGGTGATCACAACCGGCCGCGAGATCGAGGGGCGACCGGGCATCACCGTCATGTCGCTCGCCCTTCCGGGGGCGAACCTGACCCTGAAGCGCGTGAGCCAGGAAGACCTCGACGCCGGGACGCCGCTGGCGGAGCGCCTCCTCCCGCCGGACGAGGTGAACGCCTGGGTGCTCCTCTCGGACCCGTTCAGCATCAACACGGAGACGCTGGTGGCGGCCCTTGCCGAGCAGTACCCGGGGACGCCGATCCTCGGGGGCATGGCCTCCGCTTTCCCGGGCGGGCGCAGCGCCTACCTGTTCGAGGGCGGCAATCTCGCCCCGGGGGGCGCGTTGCTGCTGGCGGTGGGCGGAGGCTGGACGATTCATCCCGTTGTTTCGCAGGGGGCGGCGCCCATCGGCGAGTCGTGGACGATCACGGAGGCAGAGCGGAACGTCGTCGTCGGCATCGGCGGGCGTCCGGCGCTGGACGTGCTCATGGAGACGCTCCGGGACCTGCCGGCGGAGGTCCAGGAGCGGGCGGGACGGAATCTGCTAGCCGGACTCGCGATGAACGAGTACGCGGATGACCTCGGGCGCGGCGACTTCCTCATCCGCAACCTGCTCGGCGTCGACCGCGAGCGAGGAGCGATCGCGATCAACGACTACGTGCGGGTGGGCCAGACGCTCCAGTTCCAGCTTCGCGACGCGGAGGCGGCCACGGAGGAGCTGAACGCCCTCCTCGACCGGGCTCGCGAGGCGTTGGCGGGGGAGGCGGCCGGGGGGCTGCTCTGCGCCTGCAACGGGCGCGGCCAGGGGATGTTCGGCGAGCCGGACCACGACGCGGCCGCGGTGGCGGACCGGCTCGGTCCGGTGCCCATCGCGGGGCTGTTCTGCAACGGGGAGATCGGCCCCGTGGGAGGCACCCCCTTCGTCCACGGGTTCACGGCCAGCCTGGCGCTGTTCGTGCCGGTTGGGGAGCAGGCCGGAGAATAGCCATCAGGGGAAGTGCCGGTAGATGTCGCGACGGTGCATGAATCTGAGCAAGACGACACGGTCTCCTTCCAAGGCGAACCCCAGCCGGAAGTCCCCGAGTCTGATGCGGTAGTAGCGACCCGGCGCTGTCACCCTGACCGCCCGAGTAACGTCGGTGATGGCTGTCGCGGCTCTCAGTTCTTCGATGAGCCGCTCCACCCGCCTCTTCAACTCCGCGTTGCGCTCGCGCTTCAGGTCACGGGCAAAGGCGGGTGTGTATTCAACCCTCATCCGTGTCGCGCAGGATCGCCCGGATCTCCTGCTCGCTGACTCTCTCCGTCGTCATGGCCTCTTCCATCGCTCGGGCGAAGGCGGCATCCTCCGCCTCTTCGCTCTCGTGGACCTGCTCGCTCAGCGTCAACTCGATCTCCTCCCCCTCCTCCAGCGCGAGCGGCTCCAACGGCTCCAGCACGCCCCCCGAATACCTGGCCCGGATGGTCCTGATCATGTCGTTCTCCCCGGTCGGTCCCTCCCATGATTGCACACGTGCAGCGGCAGCGCGTCTGCGTACGGCGCATACTGGAGGCACGCCTGCGGGAGGTGCGGCCATGACCACGGTTTCGGAGCAGGGAACGCTCGTCCGCGCGGGCTCGCTCGCGGAGATCGAGCGCGAGGGAATGAAGGTCGTCGCCGCCGAGGGACGCACCATCCTCGTCGTCCACGACGAGGGGCGGTTGTACGCCCTCGACAACCGCTGCCCCCACATGGGCTTCCCGCTGAGCCGGGGCGCCGTGCGCGACGGCATCCTGACCTGCCACTGGCACCACGCCAAGTTCGACCTCTCCGGCGGCTGCACGCTCGACCCGTTTGCCGACGACGTGCCCGCCTTCCACATCGAGACGCGCGACGGAGACGTGTTCGTGGACCCGAGGCCGATCGAGTCGGACCGGCGCAGCCACTGGGAGACGAAGCTGCAGGAAGGGCTGGAGGGGCAGCTCTCGCTCGTGCTGGCGAAGAGCGTGATCGGCCTGAACGAGCTCGGGGCGACGAACGACGTGCTGCGCGAAGCGGCGCTCTTCGGGGTGCGGAACCGGGCCGGCGGCTGGAGCACGGGGCTCTCGATCCTGACGGCCATGGCGAACGTCCTGCCGGTGCTGCAGGAAGAGGACCGGCCCGTCGCCACCTTCCACGGGGTCGTCCATGTGGCGCGTTCGACGGCGAACCAGCCGCCGAACTTCGACCTCGCGCCGCTGGAGACGGAGCTGCGCGACCCGGCGCGCTACCTGGAGTGGTTCCGGCGGTTCGTGGAGACGCGCTCGACGCAAGCGGCGGAGCGCACGCTGCGCTCCGCCATCCACCTCGACCTGCCGCGGGACGCCATCGCGGAGATGGTGTTCGCGGCCTGCACCGACCACCTCTTCCTCGACACGGGCCACACGCTCGACTTCGCCAACAAGGCGTTCGAGCTGGTGGACCACGTCGGCTGGGAGCACGCGGAAGAGGTGCTGCCCTCAATCGTGCCGGGGCTTACGGGCGCCCGCCGGATGGAGGAGAGCTCAAGCTGGCGGCACCCCGTCGACCTGGCCGCCCTTCTGGAGGACGTGCACCGCCAGCTTGACGCCACGATCGCAGCCGGCGACGGCCGTCAGCGCGATTGGCGCGGCCATCGCGAGCTCGCCGAGCAGATCCTCGATGGCGAGCCGGACGCGACGCTGGAACGCATGCTGGCGCTGGTCCGCGAGGGCGTGCCACTCGAGGAGCTCTCCGCGACGGTGGCGTACGCGGCCGCCCGGCGCGCCGTGCACTTCCACGTCTCCAACGAGTTCGGGGACTGGGACACGGTGCACCACTCCTTCACCTACGCGAACGCGGTCGACCAGGCGATGCGGCGCTCCTCATCGAACCTGCTCGCGCGGGGCATCTTCGACGGGGCGATGTCGGTGTACCTGGAGCGGTTCCTGAATGTGCCGAAGCAGCCGCATCCCGCCCTGTCCGGCGATCCACTCCTCCCCGACGCCCTCCTGCCCGCTTTCGACGTGCAGGGGCAGGTCGACGAGACCGCGCGCATCGTGGCGGACCTGCTCGGTGCAGGCTGGCGGGAGCAGATCGTCGAAGTGCTGGGCCAGGCGCTTCTACGGGAGGACTCGGGCTTCCACGAGTTCCAGATCTACGAAGCCGGGGTGCGCCAGTACCAGCACTTCGCCGGACAGCCGGAAGGTGACCACATCCTCACGGGGGTCGCGCGCTTCCTGACCGCCCATTCGCCGACGGTGCGCTCCCGGCTGCAGACGTTCGACATCGCGGCACGACTGCACCGCGGCGAGTCGCTCCACGGGGACGAGTAGCCGAGCCAGGGAAAGGGGCGCCTACTCGGCGCTGAGGCCCAATCCGGCCAGCGCGAACCCGAGCACGGTGAGGACGATCATCATCACGACGGCGAGGATGATCCATGTGTTGTCGGTGCTCGTGTCACGCTCGGCGTACTGGGGGTCGGCCTCGGCGGGCTCTTCTTCGCCCTCCTGCGCGGGGGCGTTCGAGGTCGTGGGGGTGGCGGGAGCCTGGGAGGCGCTGCCGGCGGCCGCAGCGTTGCCGGGCGCGGGGGAGTGCGCCGCAAGACCAGGGGTCGCAGTTCCGAGGGCGAGCACGCCGACGAGCGCGAGCAGTCCCGTCACTACCAGGGTTCGCTGCCAGAAAGAGGTACGCAAGGCGAAACGGAAGGTACGGAAAGCGTGAGCCCCGGTCAAACCGCGCGCCTCGACTGGCCGGTCCTGGGGACGTAACGCTTGCTGAACTCGTCCTCGCTGAGGCGGACGCCGTGGCGCCGCTCGCTTACGGCCAGCTCCATGCGGGAGAGCTGCGCCAGTCCCTTGCGCGTGTCGCTGGCGACGCGGGCCTTGTCCTGGCGCTTGAGCCGCTGCTTGAAGAGCCAGTAGACGAAGGTCTCCCACTCGCGCAGGGAGAGGTCCTCCTGGAGCATGGTGCCGGTGTCCTCGTAGTAGGCGGCGCGCAGATGGTCGCGGTCGGCGCCGTAGACGCGCTGGAACATGCTCTCGTGGGCGCGCAGGTCGTCTCCCCAGGGGCTGGCGTGGTTCTCCTTGTGGATTTCCTCCTCGACGCTGAGCTGGAGGGCTGTTTCCACGAGCACGCCGTAGGTGTAGTTGAGGTGTGCGCTGTACTTGGCCGCCCCGAGGCGGGCGGCGAATTCGTCGTCGTCGAGGTCGATGGGCCACCGGCCGGTAAAGAGCAGCGCCTCCGCCTCGCTCGCCGGGGTTAGCTCGGGGATCTCATCGAGGAGGCGCTCGGCGAGGAGGAGCCAGTCGAAGGCTTCGCCCGCGATGAGGTAGTCGTAGCGGCGACCGTTGCGGGTCTCGCCGGGGGCTCGCCAGCGCCCGATCGCGTCGAGCAGGGCCTCGAACCAGTGCATCCCGGAGCGGACGTCCTCGCGGAAACGGGCGACCACGTCGTCGACGGCAAGGTCGCTCTCACCAGGAGTCTCGTCCCCGGCGAGCACCTCCGGATCTGCTGCGTCGACGGTGCTAGACATAGCAAGTTGGATGATAGCAAAGGCCTGCCTTGCAGACGCGGGAAGCGCCAGCCCCGCTGGTAAGCTGGCTCGATGGCGGAAGTCATCGGGCACGAGGGGCTGCGGCGGGCCCTGCGCGCCATCGCCGCGATGGAGGAACCGCCGCACGCGCTGCTCTTCTCGGGACCGGCGCGCACGGGACGCACGCTGCTCGCGCTGGAGCTTGCCGCCCTGCTGAACTGCGAGGCAGGGGCCCTCGACGACCGCCCCTGCGACGAGTGCCGGGCGTGCCGCCTGATCGCCGAGCGGAACCACCCCGACGTGCTCCACCTGGAGCCGGGCGACAGCTTCTGCCGGGGCGGGGGCGGGCACCAGCCCCATCCCGGGTCGCGCGACATCCGCATCTGCCAGGTGCGGGGCCTTATCGAATCGGTCTCGCGCTACCCGTTCGAGGGGCGCTTCCGGGTCATCATCATCGAACCGGCGGACCGCATGGGTCTCGAGGCCGCGAACACGCTGCTGAAGACGCTGGAGGAACCCCCACCGGCGACCGTGCTCGCGCTCATCACGGCGGCTCCGGAGAACCTACTGGAGACAATCCGCAGCCGCTGCCGGACGCTGACCGTCTCACTCGTGCCCGACGAGGCCGTGGCAGCAGGACTGCGGGAACGCGGCTTCCCGGAAGAGCTGGCGGAGCGGGCCGCGGCGGAAGCGCGCCGGAGGCCTGCGGACGCGCTCGCGTTCGCCGAGCAACCCGACCTGATGGACGACCGCGGGCGCCTGCTCGATCGCTGCGCGGAGCTGGCCGGAGCCCGCGCCGCCGAGCGCATGACCTACGCAGGGGACCTCGCCGAACGGTGGCGGCGGGACCGGGAGCTTGTCCTGACGGAGCTCGACGTGTGGGAGACGTTCTGGGAGGAGCGCCTGCGGAAGGGGGTAGGGGAGGCGGATGACGCTCGTGACGCGCTCGACGCGCTGCAGGCAGTGGCGGAAGCGCGGAGCGATCTGGAGGCGCAGGTGGTGGCGCGCATGGCGCTGGAGCTCATGCTCCTGCGCTTCCCCGCGGTTACACTGGCCGCCGAGGGCGCCCCCGCCCCCTCCCGAAACGAGAACGAACCATGACCGATCCCCGGCAGAACGTCGCCGGTGTCCGCTTCCGCAACGCTGGTCCGATCGAATACTTCCACGCCGCCGGCATGCGGCTCGAGATTGGCGAGTCGGTGATCGTCGAGACGAGCCGCGGGCCCGAGCTGGCACGCGTCGTGATCGCGCCCGACCAGGTGGTCGTGAACGAGCTTGGCGAAGACAACCTGCACCCTATCCTCCGCCTCGCGACCGAGGACGACCTCGTCCACGCCAGCGACCTGGCCGCGCGCGCTGAAGAGCTGCTACCCGAGGCGCGCCGACTCGCCGAGGAGGCGGGGCTGGAGGGGCGGGTGGATCGTGCCGAGTTCACGCTCGACGGCGAACGGCTGACGTTCCTCGTGAGCGGGGAGGGGACCGGCGGCCAGCGGGAGTTCTCGCGGCAGGCGGGACGGCGCTGGGACGTGCGCGCGTCGGTGCGGCGCATCGGCGCACGCGACCGCGCCCGTCTGGCCGGTGGCTACGGCATCTGCGGTCGGGAGCTGTGCTGCTCCAACTGGCTCGAGACGTTCCCGTCGGTCTCCATCCGCCTGGCGAAGGACCAGGAGCTGCCGCTCAATCCCGAGAAGATCAGCGGCCTCTGCGGCCGCCTCCTCTGCTGCCTCTCCTACGAGGAGGAGGGGTACAAGGAGATGAAGAAGACCCTTCCGCGGATGGGCCAGCGCTGCAGCACGCCCACAGGCGAGGGCAAGGTCGTGGGCATCAACGTCCTCCGCCGCCAGGTGACGCTGAACGTGGGCGGCCAGCGGATCGAGGTGGGCGACCGCGACCTCGGGCTGGTGGTGCGCTGGGACCCCTCCGCCCGCAACGCTGAGCCACCACCCAGCATCACGCGCGAGGAAGCGGTCGCGCAGGGGCTGATCGAACCCGAGGAAGAGCCGGAGCCCGAGCTGCAGGCCGTTGCGGCCATGCCCGAGGCCGCCCCCATCGAGCTCGGCCGCGAGTCGGCCGACGCCCCCGGGCGCGACCGGCAGCGCCCCTCGCGCCGCCGCGGGCGCGGCCGCCGGGGCGGGGGCAGCCGGCAGGGTCAGCAGCAACCGCAGCAGCAGGGCGAGGACGCGCCGAAGGGCCGGGTGTTCCGGCGCTCATCGGGCAACCGCCCCCCGGGGCAGGGATCGGGCAACGCGCAGTCCTCCGGCCAGCCTTCCACCGGCGGGGGCGGTGACCAGCCGCAGGGAAGCGGACGGCGACGCCGCCGACGGCGACGGCGTCGCGGGGGCGGTGGCAGCGGCGGGGGGAACGCCGGGGGCGGCGACTCCTAGGTCCGTACCCGCTCCGCGAGCTCCCGGATGTGCTCGACCACGAGGCCGGGAGACTCCATGGGGATGAAGTGGCTGTTCTCTTCGAGGACGAGCTCCTCGGCGTTGCGGAGCTCGCCGGCGAGGCCGGGCCAGGTGGGAGAAACCATCATGCTCCACTGCTGGTCGGGGGTTGGGGGCGGGGCGCGGAGGATGCGGATGGGGAGGTCGAGCTCGCGCAGGAGCGGGTACGGGCTCCAGGCGCGGTTGCCGGCGTAGACGGCTGCCTCGACCAGGGGCGGACAGGCGAGGACGTAGCCCTCGCCGTCGGGCGCAGGCAGGAGGCCGTGCTCGCAATAGTCGCGGAGGACGCGGGGTTCCCAGCGACGGAAGGGGTCGCGGTCGGCGAAGCTCTCGACCATCTCGTCGGGCGAGGACCACTCGTTGCGGCGGCGGGCTACGAAGTGCTCGGCCTCGAACGAGGGCGAGCGCTCGTAGAGGGACGGTTTCATCAGGACGGGGTCGACGAGGAGGAGCGCCGCGAACGTGCCCGGTCGCAGCGCCGCCGCGGCGGCGACGGCGGCGCCACCCTTCGAGTGGCCGACACCGATCGCGCCATGGAGGTCGAGGGCCTCGCAGAAGGCGGCTACGTCGTCGGCGACGTCGCTCCAGGGGTAGGGGGGCTCGGGCTTCTCGCTGCGGCCGTGGCCGCGCAGGTCGACGGCGAGGCTGCGCTGGTCGAGGGGTTCGGCGATGGCATCCCAGCAGCGCGCGTGGAACCCGGTGGCGTGGGCGAAGAGGACGGTGGGCTCGCGACCCTCGCGCTCGAAGTAAGCGAGATCCACGCCGTTCGCCTGTACGCGTCGCTCGGCCGGCTGCATCGCGCGATTATCACCGCGGCCGCGCTCAGGCGCTTCCCCATCAGGGTCATAGCTTCGGGGCGGCTAGAATCCGCCCATGCCAGACAACCCCGACCTCCAGAAGGCACTCGCCCAGCTCGCGGCTACCCCCAGCCGGCTCGCCCACCTCACCGTCGAGAGCACGGACGAGGACCTCGACGCGGGTCCGGAGGGCGAGTGGTCGGCGCGAGTCGTGCTCGCGCACCTGCGCGACGCGGAGATGGTGGAGTTCCGCGTGGGGCTGGAGCGGCTGGTCGCCGAGCCGAACCCCGCCCTCTACTTCCTCCCCCCGGACCAGTGGGAGCGCGAGCGCAACCGCGAGCGCGACGACAAGAGCGTGCTGCTGGGGGACTTCGCGTTGCAGCGGCAGGCGTCGCTGAACCTGATCACGACCATGCGCGACTCCGACTGGGAGCGCACCGCACCGGGCCCTCGCGACGAGCCCATCACCGTCGCGCAGTTCGTCCAGATCTGGGCGGGGCACGACGCCGCCCACCTGGGGCAGATCGAGGCGCTCCTGGGCGACACGGCGGACGAGGCGCAAGAGCGGCGCGCCCGCCCGCCGGAGTAGGGATGCCGGACGCGAACCCTTCGGACGCCCTCGGCGATGTGATAGCTCGCCTGGAGGCCATCGGCGTCGCGTACATGTTGACCGGGTCCGGCGCCGGCATGCTCTACGGGCTCAGCCGCTCGACAGCCGACTTCGACATCGTCCTCGACCTCGCCCACGAGCAGGTTGCGCCGTTGGTGGAGGCATTCCACGGGGACTACTACATCGATCCAGACGCTGCCTTCGACGCGGTGGCGCGGGAGGCGATGTTCAATATCGTCCCGCTCCAGGGTGGGTTGAAGGTCGACTTCATCGTGCTTCGCGACGAGCCGTTCGACACGACCGCGTTCAAGCGTCGCCGGCAGATTGAATGGCAAGGCACACCGGTTTGGACCATCACCCCCGGAGACCTGGTTCTGAGCAAGCTCCGCTGGGCCCAGATCACGTACTCAGACCGGCAACTCGCGGACGTGCGGGCGATAATGGCCAGCGGGAGAGTGGACGAGGACGATGACTTCCGAAGGTGGGTCGACCGACTCCGACTCCAGGAACTCCTGGACGCCAGTCGTACCACACGACACGACGCCTGAGGCCGCTGCCCGCCAGCGGGAGTGGTGGCTGGGGTTGAGCGAGGGCGAGCGGCTGCAGTTCATGCTGGACCTGACCAGTGCCGGCATCGAGGTGCGCATGGGCGTGCTCCGGAAGGAGCACCCGGACGCCTCGGAGGCGGAGCTGACGGCCATCTGGACGGAGGAGCGCTACCGCGACTCGCTCCCGGCCGATTTCCTCGCGCGGGCGGTCAAGGCGATCCGGGAGCGGGACGGCTAGGTCGTCGCGCCGGCAGCCGCCAGCTGGCGGCTGCGCGACAACCTCGCAGTGCCCTTGTTCGCGGCGAGCACCTTCTCGATGCTGCGGGCGAGCTCGTCGCTGACCGCCGCCCGCTCAAGGTCGAACTCCTGCTCCAGGCCGTCGGTGTCGTGGATGACGAGGCGCACTTCGTCCGGGCCGGGGCGGTCCTGGAGGAGGGCCGCTACGCTGCTCAGGAGGGCCTTGTCGGTCATCTCGTCCTCGGTCTCGTAGATGGTGATGACGAGCTGGGCGGAGTCGCGGCCGACCGGTGAGCGCACCTCCGGCGACTCCGCCTCTGTCGTGGCGGCGGGCGGAGGAGGAGGCGGTGGGGCAGCGCCGTTCCCGTTGCCGTTCGGGGGGCGGGTGGCGGCGGGGGGCGGGGCCGGGGGGGTCTGCGGACGCTGGGCGGGGGCGCGGCGACGGCCGCCGCCGCGGCGGGGCTCGACCTGCCACTCCTCGGGCCGGAAGCCGATGAGCGTGCCCTCGGTCGCGTCCCAGGGGGCGGCGCGGCGGGCGCTCAGGTTGAGCCGGTCGCCACGGTCGCGGCAATCGACAGAGACGAGCACGATCTGGCCCTCCGCCCAGGTGTCCTCGCTGGAGATCTCGAGCACGTCGCTCCAGACAGCGAGCTCAGCCCGTCCGGACAGATCCTCGAGCGTGACCAAGTAGTAGCGACGGTTATCGCGCGTGTAGCGGACCGTGACCTGCGTGATCATTCCCGCGACACGCACGGTCTGGCCCGCAAGCTCCAGGGAGAGGTCCGCGAGCTGGACCGGGTTGTGCGCGGCGAGCTCCTGGGCGGCGCGGCGGAAGGGGTGCTCGCTGAGGTAGACGCCGAGCAACTCCTTCTCCCAGCGCAGCCGCTCGTCCTGTTCGAGCGGGGCGTCAACGAGCTCCAGGGCGGGCATGGGCGTGTCCACCTCGCTGCCGAAGAGGTCGAACATGGTGGACTGGCCGCTGTCGCGGAGTTCGCGCTCACGCTTGGCGAGGTTGGCGATGCGCTCGCTGTTGGCCCGCAGGGTGCCCCGGTCGCCGATCTCGTCGAGGGCTCCGGCGAGCGCAAGGTGCTCGATTGTGCGACTGGTGGCCCCCTCAAGGTCGGCGCGCTTGCAGAAGTCGTCGACATCGCGATAGGGGCCGTCCTTCTTGCGGACGGCGATGATGCCCTCGACCGCCGCCGGGCCGACGTTCTTGATGTCGCCGAGGCCGAAACGGATAGCGAACGAGCCGTCGTCGCGGTGCTCGACGGCGAACGTCTTCGTGCTGGCGTTGATGTCCGCCGGGAGCACATCGATGCCGAGGCGGGTGCACTCGGCGACGGCCTGGGCGATGCGCTCGAAGGGGTCGGGGGAGCTGCCGGCGAGCTGCAGGACGGCGGTCAGGTACTCGACCGGGTGGTTCGTCTTGAGGTAGGCGGTCTGGTAGGCGATGTTGCCGTAGCACCAGGCGTGGGCCTTGTTGAAGGCGTAGCCGGCGAACGGCTCGATTAGCTCCCACACCGCCTTCGCCCGGTCCTCCGGGTAGCCGTTGGCGGCCGCGCCCTCGATGAAGCGCGAGCTCTCGGCCGCCATCACCTCGGCCTTCTTCTTGCCCATCGCCTTCCGCATCACGTCCGCTTCGCCGAGGGTGTAGCCGGCGAAGCGCTGGGCGATCTGGAGCACCTGGTCCTGGTAGACGATGACGCCGTGGGTATCGGCGAGGATGTCGGCGAGGTCGGGGTGGGGGTGCTGGATGGCCTCCTCGCCGTGGCTGGCGCGGATGTAGGTGGGGATGTGGGCCATGGGGCCGGGGCGGTAGAGCGCAACCATGGCGCAGATCTCGGCGACGCTTTTCGGCTTCAGCTCCTGGACGTAGCGCCGCATACCTGCCGACTCCAGCTGGAACACGCCGAACGTCTCGCCGCGTCCGAGGGTGTCCATCGTCGCCGGGTCGGCCTCGGGCAGCTTGAGCAGGTCGACCTCGACGCCCGTGGTCTCGCGGACGAGGTCGACGGCGCGGCCGAGGATGGTCAGGTTCGAGAGGCCGAGGAAGTCGACCTTGAGCAGGCCCATGGCGTCGACCTGCTCCATCGCGAACTGCGTGGTGGGGATGGCCGTCTCGTCGCCACGGCCGGTGCGCTGGAGGGGGACGACCTCGGCCAGCGGTTCACGGGAGATGACGACGCCGGCGGCGTGCGTGCTCGCGTGGCGGGCGACGCCTTCGAGTTGCTGCGCCATATCGACCAGACGGCGCACCTGCGCGTCGGTGTCGTAGGCCTCCTTGAGGTCGCTCGACTGGGCGAGGGCGTCCTCAAGCGTGATGTGGAGGGCGTTCGGCACGTAGCGGGCGACGCGGTCGGTGTCGGCGTAGGTCATGCCGAGGGCGCGGCCGACGTCGCGGATGGCCGCCTTCGCGCCAAGGGTCCCGAAGGTGATGATCTGGGCGACCTTGTCTTCGCCGAAGCGCTCGTAGGCGAAGCGGATGACCTCGTCACGGCGGTCGTCGGCGAAGTCGAAGTCGACGTCCGGCATCTGGCGGCGTTCGACGTTGAGGAAGCGCTCGAAGACGAGGTTATTCGCCACCGGGTCAATGTCGGTGACGCCCAGGGAGTAGAGCGCGAGGGAGGCCGCCGCCGACCCGCGCATGCCCATGGGGATGCGCTCCTTGCGAGCGAAGTCGGAGATCTCCTTCACGACGAAGAAGTAGTCGGTGAACCCGGTCTCGCGGAGGACGTCGAGCTCGTAGTCGAGGCGCTGCTCCAGCTCGGGCGTGAGCGTCCCGACGCGTCCGGTGAGGCCGTCGCGGCAGAGCTGGCGCAGGTAGGCGTCGTTCGTGACCCCATCGGGGGTGTCCGGCTCGGGCAGGAGGGCGCGGTCGAAGCTGAGCTCGAGGTCGCAGGCGGCGGCGAGCTTCTCGGTGTTGGTGATGACCTCGGGGGTCTCGGGGAAAAGCGCGCGCATCTCCTCATCGCTGCGCAGGTAGTAGCCCTCGCCATCGATGCGGAAGCGGTCCTCCTCGTCAACGGTGGCGTTGGTGCCAATGCAGAGGAGGACGTCGTGCGCCTCGGCTTCGTCCGCGCTCGTGAAGTGCGCGTCGTTGGTGGCAACGACGGGGATGTCGAGCTCGCGGCCGACGGCGATGATCTCGGGGTTCACGCGGCTGAAGCGTTCGACGCCATGCTCCTGCACCTCGAGCGCGTAGTGCCCGTCGAAGACCTCGCGGTACCAGCGGGCGACCTCGATGGCGCCGTCGCGGTCGCCTTCGCTAAGGCGCTCGAAGAACTCGCTCGATGGGCAGCCGCTGAGGACGGTGATGCCGGTGCTGTGCTCCTGGGCAGCTCCCGGTCGATGCGAGGCTTGTAGTAGAAGCCTTCCAGGTTGGACTTGGTGACGAGTTGGAGGAGGTTGCGATAGCCGGTCAGGTCGCGGGCGAGCATGGTGAGGTGGTAGGGCTGGCGTTCGCGGGTGCGGCTGTGGCGCGACTCGGGGGCGACGTAGGCCTCGAGCCCGATGATCGGCTTGATGCCGCGCTCCTTCGCTTCCCGGTAGAAATCGAGCGCACCGTAGAGGGCGCCGTGGTCCGTCATGGCGATGGCTTCCATCCCCAGTGCCTGCGCGCGATCGAAGAGCTGGGGGATCCGCGACATCCCGTCGAGGAGCGAAAATTCGGTGTGCGTGTGTAGGTGCGTGAACATTTCGGTGCGGCTCATCGTACCCCGTGGAGAGTCGCCTTTCGAGGGCTTTCGCGGGCGATCCATCACGGGGCCGCCGATGGGAACTCTACCTGTGCGATCCGGTGCCTACGGGGGGCGGTTACGTCACCATTCGGCAGCCTGAAGCGGACGCCGCCGCTTATGTCCCAGAGGGTCGCAGCTCAGTCGAGGGTGGCGCCTTCGATGGCGGCGAGGCGTTCGCCGCTGCCGGCGCCAGGCCAGCGCGAGCGGGCGACCGCCCACGCCAGGGCGACGGCGAAGAGCGCACCCTGCAGGAGCACGACGGTCGCACCGGAGGAGACGTCGATGAACCAGGAGACGTACACGCCGACGAGGCCGCTCGCGCCGCCCAGCAGCGCGGCCAGGGCGAACATGCGCGTGAACGAGTCGGTCAGGAGGCGGGCGGTGACGGGGGGGATGACGATCGCGGCGGCGATGAGGGTCGCGCCGAGAACCTGCAGGGAGGCGATAACGGTCGCCGCCAGCACCAGCGAGAACAGGGCCTCGACCCAGGGGACGGGCACGCCGTAGGTGGTGGCGACGTCGGAGTCGAAGGTCGTGAAGAGGAGTTGCTTCCAGAAGGCGAAGATGACGGCGCCGGCGAGGACGAGGACGCCGCCGATGACGGCGAGGTCGCCGGTCGTGATGCCGAGGATCTCGCCGAAGAGGGCGGCGTCGAAGTCGCGGGTGAACTGGCCGTGGCGGCTGATGAGGGCGACGCCGAGGGCGAAGGCGCAGGTCGTGATGATGCCGATGGCGGCGTCTCCGCCGATCTGGCGGCGGCGGGCGGCGGCGTTGATGAGCAGCACCGTGAACACGCCCCAGAGGGTGGCGCCGATGTAGAAGCTGATGCCGGAGACGAAGGAGACGACGGCTCCGCCGAAGATGCTGTGCGCGAGCCCGTGTCCGATGTAGGCGAGGCTGCGCAGCACGACGTAGACGCCGACGGCCCCGCAGAGGAGGCCGACGAGCGTGGCGGCAACCATGCCGCGCACGAAGAACTCGAACTGGAACGGTTCGGTCAGCTCGCCCACGGTTAGCCGCCCACGGGGGTCGCGGGGACTGGCATCTCCTCGGAATCGCCCTGGCCGGTCATGGCCTCGTCGAGGTGCTCGACTACGTAGATGGCGTCGCCGCGGCGCAGCACGAGCATCTCGGCGCCGTAGGTGCGGCTCAGGACCTCGGGCGTGAGCACGTCCTCAGGAGCGCCATCGGCGACGAGCGCGCCCTCGCCGATGCAGACCAGCCTGGGCAGGTGGGTGGCGACGGCGTTGAGGTCGTGGGTCGTCATGAGGATGGTCGTGCCGGCGCGGTTCAGCTCGCCGAGGAGGTGCATGATCTCATGGCGCGTCTTGATGTCGACGCCGCTGGTGGGTTCGTCGAGGAGGAGGAGGTCCGGGTCGCCGATGAGGGCGCGGGCGAGGAAGGTACGCTGCTGCTGGCCGCCGGAGAGGGCGCGGATCTGGCGGTCGGCAAGGTGCCCGATGCCAAGCCGATCGAGGATATTCGCGAGCAATTCGCGGTCGTGCCGGCGGGGCCAGGGCCGCCAGCCCATCTCCCGCCAGCGCCCCAGCAGAACGGCCTGGCCAACGGTAAGGGGGAAGTTCCAGTTGATCGCCTCGACCTGGGGAACGTACCCCAGCCGGAGGGCGCTCTCCCCTGTGCGCGGGGTCGTCTCGACGGCGCCGGCGAAGCGACGGGTCTGGCCGGCGACGGCGCGCAGGAGGGTCGTCTTGCCAGAGCCACTCGGCCCGACGATGCCAGTGAACTCGCCGCGCCGCAGGGTGAAGTCGACGTTCCGGAGCACGGGCGTGCGCTCGTAGCCCGCGGTCAGGTCACGGAGCTCGACCAGCGGTTCGCCGTCGGGATGCGGCGGCGGGCGGTGTCCGGGGGCGCTCGGCGCAAGCTCAACCACCGGTGTGCTCCTCGTAGGGGATCCAGCTGTAGCTCACGTCGAAGCCGTCGAGGGCGGAGGCGTCGCCGCCGAGGCTGGTGACGATGGTGCGGACGTTCTCGACCATCATGGCGAGGTAGGTGTTGTCCGGGTCGCCGGGATCGCCGGGGAGGTCGTCGTCGCGGAGGGTGGCGACCTGCACGGCGCCGGCCTCCCTCGCGATCGTGTCCAGCACCTCGGAGGGGAAGACCTCGGAGCCGAAGACGGCGGGCGTCCCGGCAGCGCGAATCTGCTCGATCAGATCGGCGACCTCGCGGGGAGAGGGCTCGGAGAAGTCGGACGGCTGGATCGCGCCGATGATGGTGAAGCCGTAGCGGGGGGCGAAGTAGGGGAAGGAGTCGTGATAGGTGAGGAGGACGCGGTGCGCCTCGGGCACGGTTACCACGGCGGCGCGGATGGCCGCGTCGAGCTGCTGGAGGCGGGCGGCGAAGGCTTCGGTGTTGGCGCCGTAGTAGCTGGCGTTGTCGGGGTCGAGGCGGGTGAGCACATCGCGCACGTGGGCGGCGTACTCGCCGGCGAGGATGGGGTCCGTCCAGAGGTGGGGGTTGGGGTCGCCGCCTTCGCGGGGGAAGGAGAAATCGTAGACGTACTCGTCGGGGGACACGGTGGCCTCCCCGAGCAGGACTATCTCGACGCCGTCCCGGCGGTTCGCCTCCGCGAGCTCGAGCGCGGGGAGCTCCAGGTTGAGCCCGTTGGCGACGATGAGGTCCGCGCGGGCGATGTCCTGCGCGACGGAGGGGGCGGGCTCGAAGGTGTGGGAGTTCGTACCCTCGGGAACGATGGCGGTCACGCTGACGCGGTCGCCGCCAACGTTCTCGATGATGTTGCGAATGGGCGAGACGGTCGTCACCACGCGGATGGTGGAGGCGGTGTCGTCGTCGCCCTCCGGGGCGGTGTCGCCACCGCCGCAGGCCGCGGCCAACGCGCCCAGAAGCAGGAGCAGCGGCGCCGCGAGGACGATCCGTCTCAAGGCGCCGGTGGTCGCGTGGATAGGCACGACGGCAGGGTACCGTCCGAGGGTTGCAGTTGCAATTGGCTGCAAGAAGGAGGCTGTGGCATCTAGACCGCATCGTTACCTGACGCTCCGGGCACCGCCGTTCGCATCGTCTGAGGAAGGGGAGTGCTGGGGTGGACGGAGGGATTTGAACCCTCGATCTTCAGGGCCACAACCTGACGCGTTAACCACTACGCTACGCCCACCGCGCAGGCTCCGATCGTACCCAAGCGCGACGCCAGCGGCTAACGGCGACGGCTGTAGACTACCGCTCCCATGGATTTCCACCTGCCGATCGAGACCGAGCGCTGGCGCCAGGAGCTCGTCGAGTTCCTCGGCGCGGAGATTCCCGAGGACTTCGAAGGCGACGACGACTTCTTCGATAACGAGGAGCAGGCGCCGTTCGCCAGGCAGTTCATGCGGAAGCTCGGCGAGCGGACATGGCTGGCGCCGCCGTGGCCGCAGGAATACGGCGGGATGGGCGCAACCGCGCTCGAGCAGATGGTGCTGAACGAGGAGCTGGCCTACCACCGCGCGCCCTCGGGTGGGCGGCTGTTCACAATCGGGATCACCGGCCCGACCGTGCTCGTACACGGCACGGATGAGCAGAAGGAGCGCCTTCTGCCGGAAATGGCATCGGGCGACGCCTGGTACTGCCAGGGATTCAGCGAGCCGGAGACCGGCAGCGACCTCGCCTCGCTCCAGACGCGCGCGGTTCGCGACGGCGACGACTACGTGATCCAGGGCCAGAAGATCTGGACCTCGAACGCGCACCTGGCCGACAAGATGATCGTGCTGGCGCGGACGGACCAGGAAGTGCAGAAGCACCGGGGTATCAGCGCCTTCATCCTGGACATGCACGCCCCCGGCGTGACCGTGCAGCCGGTGCCCAACATCGCCTACCGGAACGACTTCAACCAGGTGTTCTTCGAGGACGTGCGCGTGCCCGCGGACGACCTGCTGGGCGGCGAGAACAACGGCTGGCGCGTCGCGATGACGGTGCTCGACTACGAGCGCTCGAACATTGCCGCCATCAGCGGGGCGCGGCGAACCGTGGCCGACCTCATTCGCTGGGCGAAGGAGGAGCACGGCGGCCTGCGTCCCTGGAACGACATCCACGTGCGCAACAAGCTCGCGGGGCTCTACGCCGAGGGCGAAATCGGGCGGCTGGTGGCGTACCGGACTGCCTGGCTGCAGTCGAAGGGCGAGGTGCCGAACTACGAGGCGAGCATCGGCAAGGTGTGGTTCGCGATGTACGGCATCAAGGTCGCGAACGCGGGCGTGAACCTGATGGGCGGCTACGGACAGCTGGCGCCGGGCTCGAAGTGGGCGCAGCTCCGGGGGCGGGTCGAAACCGCGTACCTGCTCGCCGTGTCGGGACCGATCGCAGGTGGGGCGGGGGAGATCCAGCGCGACATCATTGCCACGCGGGGCCTGGGGCTGCCTCGCGGCTAGCCCAATCCGGCCGCGCGGCGGCTACTCCTCGTCCTTGCCCACGTTGGGGATGACGATGCGGTGCTTGAGCTTCAGGCCCTCGTCTTCCTCGTGCTCCTCCTGGGTGGTGGTTTCCTCAACGCCCGAGCCCGCGTGGACGACGATGCGCTTCGCCGCGCCCACGCCGAGCAGAGGCTCGATGAGGACGTAGCCGCTGACGGCTTCGCCCTCGGGTAGCTCCTCGAGGTCGAGGGTGACCTCGAGGAAGGCGATGTGGCCCTCCCTGGTGATGTCCTCGCCGCAGTACATGGCGCGGCAGATCCAGACCGTGGTCTCGGCGCCCATGGCGACGCCACCGTGGAGGCGGCCCTCCACGCCGGAGCGCTGCACGAGGATCCAAGGGGCCGACGTCTCGATGCGATAAGGGGCGATCCATGTTCCGCGGTTCTCGATCCTCACCTCAACGCTGCCGGGGATGCCCTCCTCGTCGACCGCGATCGAGGCATCGTCAGGACCGGTAATCCGAAGGTCGGGCGCGCCGATGAGGCGGGCGCGCAGGCTCGTATCGACAGGGGGCGTGGGGTCCTGGTGGGGTTCGATGCCGAGGTCGGGGAAGGAGGTAGGGAAATGCAGGGCGGGGCAGCCATCGAATTGGAAGGAGTCAATGCAGGAAAAGTAGGTCTGGGGTGAGAAGGCCGCACGCACGGCAGGGATGTCGAAGTCGGGCATGTTGACCTGCACGGGCGGCCAGAGCCGGGCGACGCCGTCGGGTCCTGGGGCGGGCCAGGGGTCGCCCGCGGGCGTGGCCTCAGGCGTAGGGGTGGGCTCGGGAGTCTCCTCCTCCGCGGTCTCCTCGCCGGTCGTTGTCTCGGCGTCGTCGCCGTCTCCGCTCTCAGCCGCGTCGTCGCCTTCTTCGGCCGCCGGGGTTTCCGTGGGCGTGGGCTCGGGCCAGGGGGTGGGGGCGTACTCGGGGTCGTCGTACAGCCGGGCGGGGTACTCGGGCGGATAGCGCATGCAGCCGTAGACGAGCTCCGGATAGGTGTAGTCCCCGCGGTCGAACCAGGGGGTCGCTCCGTAACCCGAGTCGATCCAGCTGGGGGAGGTTGTGTCGTCGCAGTGCCAGACCTCGCCCCGGAGCGGGTCGCGGAAGGGATACTGGCTGGAATCCCACCAGGCCAGCCACTGGGACTCGTGCTTGAAGTCATACAGGGGATGGTTGGTAAGGAAGAAACCGTTGTAGGCCCACACGGCGTAATACCAGTCCTCCAGATTGGCGGGGTCGCCGGCGCCGGCGATGGGGAAGGAGGGATCGTTCCACTTCTGGGCGAGCATGCGCGCCGCCTCGGCCACGTTGAAAAGGAAGTGGGTGCCCACGAGCGCCTGCTTGGCGCTGGGGTTGCCCGAGCGGTTCTCCATGCCCGTCGTGATCTGGCCGAGGCCGAAGCCGCAGTCAAAGGAACGCTGGACGGGACCGACGCCGCCATAGGGGACGCCGTCGTGCGCGTGCCAGAACTTGGACTCGACCCAGACGACCGACTTGAGCACGGTCGGCGGGATGCGCAGGGACGTGTCAGGCGCCTGCTCGAGGCGATCATCGCGGGATCCCGTCAGCAGGCCCGGGTACTCGAGGTTGTGGGCCTCGCCGGAGGGGGTCGTCAGGAAGGCGATCGCCTCGCCCGCGGCCGCCAGCTCGATCGCGGCGAGGTAGAGGCCGGCGTTGTCGTAGGCCTCGTAGGTGTCGAACTCGAAGGGTTCGATTCCGAAGCAGGCTTGCGCCTCCACTCCCTCATCGCGCCCCGAAAAGACGACCATCAGCACGGCCGCGGCCACGGCCAGCGCCGCTAGCGCGCGGACCATCCGAAGAACCTCGAGAAACCGTCAAGTAGCTGCCGTCCCGAGCCGCTCACGATCTCCAGCCGGGGCGTTCCGGGCTCGTCGAAGCTGTAGCCGCTCCAGTGGCTGACGGCGAGGGCGGCGCCGTCACGGCTATAGGCGAGGGGGACATCGAAGCCGGCCGGGCCCTGAGCGCTGACGCTGCCTGGAGGTGGCGCGGAGGGTTCGCTGCCGAAGCTGAGCGCGTCACCCGAGGGGGACCAGGCCACTCCGAGCGCCTGCTCCGTCGGCGTCGTTGTAGTGGCAGCCGCCACGACGGCGCCACCACCGCCCCCTTCAATGGAGACGACGTGGGGGAGGTAGCGCAGCCCTTCCCAGAGGTTCACCTCGACGAAGGCCAGCCGGGCGCCGTCGGGGCTGAGGGCCCAGTCGCGGGTGACGTGGGTGCTCAGCCAGAGGACCTCGGCGCCGTCGCGCGTCAGGGTCGAACCGCGGGCATCGATACGGACCGCGAGCAGGCGGCCCTGGGCATCGAACCCGACGGGCGCGACCAAGCCCGCCCCCATGTGGGTCTCCAGCACGGACTCCGTACCATCGAACTCGACCCGGGCGACCGCGACACCGGGCTCCCCGTCGACCGTGCGGACGTTGCGGGTGACGACGAGAGCGGCTGCGTCGGGGGTCCAGAGCACGTCCTGGAGGGGTTGGAGGCCCTCGGCGAGCCTGCGGGAGAGGCCGGTCTCCAGGTCGAGGACGATGAGCGCCGCGAAGGGCCTGCCGGCGACGGCGCTGTCGGGCGTAAGCAGGGCGACGTGGCGGCCCGTGGGCGAGACGGCCCCGCGGAGGCCATGGCCGCGCAGGTGGGGGACGGTTGCGATCTCGATCGGGGCGGCGTTCGGGGTCACGCCCACCACAGTGACAACGGTGGCCGCGCCGGTGTTCTTCGCCACGACCGCGTACTGGCCGCCGGCAGCGCCGGCGAAGGCCGTCCGCGGGGGGCCGCCGCTCTGAGCCAGCAGTGCGACGGTCGCCACGCCGAGGAGCACGACAGCCAGCGCGAGGACCACGAACGGGCGGCGCCGGTCAGGCGGGGTGTTCCCGCGCAGGCGCCCTACGGCTGCCCGCGAGAAGGCCAGCAAGGGAGTAACGCGGCGAATGGATGATGGTGTGTTCATGTGCGGGGATCTACGACTGGAGCCGTACCGAGGACCTGGACCCGCTCGACCGGGACCGTCTCAGCAGGCGCAGGAATATCCCCGCACCTCCGGCGAACGGTGTCGTTCGCCGGAGAACACCACTGCGAACCTAGCAAGCACCCCGCGAGCGGTCAATGTTCGGAACGGTCCGGGAAAGGCGCGGAATGGCCGTCAAGCGGGCGGCTGCTAGCATGAACGAAGCGTGATCTTCCAGCTTATCGACGTGCTCCGCGAGAACCCGGCGGCGTTCTTCGCCTACCTGGGGGCGATCGCGATTGCGATGGTCACGGGCATCGCGTTCCACGAGTTCAGCCACGCCTGGGCGGCGAACGAACTCGGCGACGACACGGCCGCGAAGCAGGGCAGGCTGACGTTGAACCCGCTCGCCCACCTCGACCCGATGGGGACGATCCTGCTGTTCGTCGTGGGCATCGGCTGGGGAAGGCCGACGCCGGTCAACCCCTACCGGCTGCGCGTGGGCGCAAAGCGCGGCAACATGCTCGTCGCGGTGGCCGGACCGATCTCGAACTTCGTGTTCGCGTTCGTCGCCTCCATTCCACTCATCTTCGGGTGGGTCGAGCCGATCTCGTTCGACTACATCGAGCTGGCCAGCGGCACCCAGATCCTGGGGACATTTCTCCTGCTGATCGCGTTCCTGAACGTCATCCTCGGGGTCTTCAACCTGATCCCCATCCACCCGCTCGACGGATTCAAGGTCCTGCTCGGGATCCTGCCAGACGAACTCTCCCGTCCCCTGACATCGCTCAGCCGCTGGGGCCCGGCGCTCCTGATCGGGCTCATCCTGATCGGCTTCATCGCGCCCGAATACAGCCCCATCCTGTGGATCTTCGACGGCGCCGCCGATCTCTTCCTGGAGGTCATCACCTGATGCTCGACCGCGTCCGGCAGGTCCGCGAAGCCTCGATCGGGCCCGACGCCGCCGACCTCGCGCTCGCGCGCGAGTTCCTGGCAAGCGACCTCCTGGCGGTCTTCGAGGCGCAGGAGCCCCGGGACCAGCGTCACTCGGCGGGCACCGCCCGCTGGCTCATCGAGCGGGGCCACGCGAACGACCACGACCTGCTCGTGGCGGCCCTGCTGCACGACGCCGGCAAAGGCGCCCAGCGGACCGGCGATCGCATCGTGCATGTGCTCACGGAGTGGCTGCCGGAGCCGCTCGTCGCGGCCGAGGCGTCACGCTTCGAGATGCGGCGGGCGCTCGCGCGCAGCCGCGCGCACAGCGAGCGTGGGGCGGAGCTGCTCGTCGCGGCGGGGGCCGCGCCACGGGTGGTCGAGCTGACGCGCCTGCATCATCGGCCGGCAGGGCAGGATGCTATGCTAGCCCTCCTGCAGCGCGCGGACGCCGCCACCTGAATCGCAACGGAACACGCATGGCCGACTCGAAAGAATCGAAGATCGTCATCATTGGCACAGGCCTCATCGGGGCCTCGGTTGGCCTGAACCTGATGGCCCGCAAGGACCGCCGGTACGAGGTCGTGGGCGTCGATCGCAGCCGCCAGAACGCTCGCGCAGCGAGGGAGATGGGGGCGGTCGACGACACGGTTCGCTACCTGGACGAGGCGGTGCGGGACGCGAGCATGATCGTGCTCGCCGTCCCCTCGCGCGCCGCCGAGGAGATGCTGGTGGCGATGGAGCCCCACGTCTCCGAAGGGACGATCATCACGGACACGTGCAGCACGAAGGCGTCCTTCATGGCGAAGGCCCATGAGGTGTACGGCAACAAGGTGAGCGTGATCGGCACGCATCCAATGGCCGGCTCCGAGCGCAGCGGCCCCTCCGCCGCCAGCATCGACCTGTTCCAGGGAGCGCCCTGGGCGGTGACGCCTGCGGCCGTGGCGAGCGAGTCCTCGGTGCGGGTCGTGCTGGGCATGATCGAACAGGCGGGGGCAGTGCCCATCTACGTCGATCCGGCGGAGCACGACGAGGTGGTGGCAGCGGTGAGCCACGTGCCGCTGCTGCTCTCGGTAGCGCTCTTCAAGCTGGTGCGGGACAGCGCCTTCTGGGAGGACGCGGAGCAGCTCGCCGGCCCCGGCTTCCGCGACATGACGCGCCTCGTGATGGGCGACCCCGAGATGGCGACGAGCATCGTCGGCACCAACCGTTCCGCCATCCTCTCCTGGCTGCGGCGCTACCAGGGCGAGCTGGACACGATCATCGAAGCGCTCGAGCTGAGCGACGAAGAGACGGAGCAGCTGGCCGAGGGCATCGAGCTTCCGGACGACGGGGAGGAGTCGTCGGCGACAGGGGCCGACGCACTCATCGAGAGTCTCTTCACGCGGGCGCGGCTGGAACGCTTCGTCTTCGACGACCACCTCGTTGGCCGCCAGATTCCGAAGGAAGGCACCGAAACGCCGCGCTCGGGCGACGTGATCGGGCAGATGTTCATGGGGGCCTACCTGTACGGGCGCCTGAAGGAAACGCTGAATCGCGGCGAGGAACGGGAGCGCGAAGCCGCACGCCGGCGGGGCGACCTGCGGGACCGGTGAGGGTCCGCAGCCCCGGCCGCCTGCGCGCCACCCTGCGCGTTCCTCCCGACAAGTCCATCTCGCACAGGGCCCTCATCCTCAACGGCATCGCCGAGGGCGAGGCGCGGGTGGAGAACCTGCTCGACTCGGACGACGTGCGCTCGACGGCCGCCTGCATGACCGCCCTCGGCGTCGAGATCGACTGGCCCGCCGGCTCCACCGAGGCGCGCATCCGGGGGGCGGGTCTGCACGGTCTCTACGAGAGCGAAGACACGCTCGATTGCGGCAACAGCGGCACGACGATGCGGCTGCTGACGGGGCTGCTGGCGGCCCAGCCGCTCTTCAGCGTACTGACGGGGGACGGCTCCCTGCGAAACCGACCGATGGGGAGGGTCATAGAACCGTTGCGGCGCATGGGCGCCCGCATCAGCGCCCGGCGTGGCGACAGCCTCGCGCCCATCGCGATCCGGGGCGGGAACCTGCGCGCCATCCAGTACGAGATGCCAGTCGCGAGCGCGCAGGTGAAGTCGGCGCTGCTGCTGGCGGGCCTCTCCGTGGAGGGCCGCACGCGCATCACCGAACCGGTCCCCACGCGTGACCACACGGAGAAGATGCTTGCGGCGATGGGCGCTCCTGTCGCGCGCGAGGGCCGCTCCGTCAGCGTCAGCCGCCCGGGACGCCTCCAGCCGCTCGGGATGCGGGTCCCGGGCGACATCTCCAGCGCCGCTCCCTGGCTGGTGCTGGGGGCCTGCCACCCGGACGCCGAGATCCACATCGAGGGGGTCGGCATCAACCCGACACGCACCGGCCTGCTCGACATCCTCGGGCGGATGGGCGCCTCGATCGAGCTGCAGGAAGAACGCGAGACGAGCGGAGAGCCCGTGGCCGACCTCGTGGTGCGCTCCTCCACCCTGAGCGGCGTGACGGTGCAGGGCGGCGAGATCCCGCGGGCCATCGACGAGCTACCGCTGGTCGCCCTGCTCGGCTGCTTCGCCCACGGAACCACGGTCGTACGGGAAGCGGAAGAGCTCATCGTGAAGGAGTCGAACCGGATCGAGACGGTCGTGACGATGCTGTCGGCGATGGGCGCCTCGATCGAGGCGACGGCGGACGGCTTCGTCGTCGAGGGACCGCGCCAACTCCAGGGCGCCCGGCTCGACGCCGCCAACGATCACCGCATGGGCATGCTCGGCGCAGTCGCCGGAGCGCTCGCCAGCGAGGAGACGCGCATCGAGAACGACGCGGTCTCGGTCTCCTACCCGGACTTCTGGCGGGCGCTCGAGGCCGCCGCGCCCGAGGCCGCACCGACGGCGTGAGCGCGGAGCGCCGCCCCCTCATTCTCGTCCTCCACGGCCCCTCGGGCGTCGGCAAGGACACCGTGATCGCGCGGCTCCGCGAACGGACCGGCATCCACCGCGCGACCAGCAGCAACAGCCGCCCCAAACGCCCGGGCGAGGCGGACGGCGTCGACTACCACTTCTTCAGCCGCGAGGCCTTCGAGGAGAAGATCGAGGCGGGCGACTTTCTCGAGCACGCCAGCGTGTACGACGACTACAAAGGCCTGGAGAGGCGGGAGGTTGAAGAACCGCTCGCGGAGGACCGGGACGTGCTCATCCGAACCGACCTGCAGGGCGCTCGGAGCCTGCGGGGGCTGCTCCGGGGAGCTGTCTTCGTGCTGCTGACGGCGGAGAGCCGGGAGGCGCTGCAAGCGCGACTCACCGCCCGCGAGACGGAAAGCGCCGAGACGCTCGCTCGCCGCCTCGCCGAGGTCGACGAAGAGCTCGCGGACGCGCCCAACAACGACTACGTGGTCGTGAACCGCGAGGGCGCGCTCGAGGAGGCCGTCGACGAACTCGTCGACATCATCGAGCGCGAACGCGGGAACCCGGAACGGGAGGTCGCGGGCGTGCGCTAAGCGCGCCTACTTCTTCTTCTGGGCGAAGTCGAGCTCGATGTAGTGGTCGGCGGCCCTCTTCAGGTTGCCGGCCACGGACTGCCCCAGCCCTGCCACTTCGACGCGGATGCCGCGGCTCTGCAGCACCTCGACGAGATGCTGGAAGTCGCCGTCGCCCGAGACAAGGACGGCGACGTCGAGCCGGTCGGCCATCGTGATCACGTCGAGCGCGAGCTCGATATCGACATTGGCCTTGATGGAGCCGTCGGCGAAGCGCTTCAGGGGCTTCGTCACGATCTTGAAACCCTTGCCGAGGAACGGCTCGACGAAGCGCTGGGTCTCGCGGCTGACACCGGGGTCATCGTGGACGGGGGAGTAGGCGATGGCGCGCACGAGGCGGCGGCCTTCAGTCACGCGCTTCAGGACGAGCCCCCAGTCGATGGGCCTGCCACCGCGGGTGCGGTCTCGGGCCAGCTCGACATTCGCGCTGTCGACGAAGATGCCGACGCGGGGCATGGTCCCGACGCCGGCCTTGCCGTTGCCGGAGAGGCGGTCGATCGCGCGCTCCTGCAGCTCGACCAGGCGGGCGAGCTGCTCGGTTTGCTCCTTGAGGGCGTCGAGGAGGGCGGCATCGGCGGCGCTGTCCTCGGCTGCGGCCGCAGCGCGGGAGCGGCGACGCGGGGCGGCCCGCTTCGGCGCCTCCTTCTCCTCTTCCTTATCGCTCGCCTTCGCGGCGGGAGCGCGGCGGCGGGAGGGTCGGGGCGCCGGAGCGTCCTTGTCCTCGTCGCTGCTGGCCCTGGCGGGAGCGCGGCGGCGGGAGGGTCGGGGCGCCGGGGCGTCCTCGTCCTCGTCGCTGGCCCTGGCGGGAGCGCGACGGCGCGAGGGGCGAGGCGCGGGGGCGTCCTCGTCCTCATCGCTGGCCCTGGCGGGGGCGCGGCGGCGGGAAGGGCGGGGCGCCGGAGCGTCCTCGTCCTCATCGCTGGCCTTGGCGGCAGGGGCGCGGCGGCGGGAGGGGCGCGCCGGGGGCGCTTCCTCGCCGTCATCGCTGGCGCGGCGGCGGGAGCTGGCACGCCTCGGGGCGGGCGCCTCCTCCTCGGTGGTCTCGGCTTCAGCCTCGGCGGCCTTGGCCGCGCTGGAGCGTCCTCCGCGTGTCCCGCGGCGGCGGCGCCGGGCGGGGGCGGGGCTCTCGTCTTCGTCGGTGGAGTTGGTCGTCGTGGTTTCGGGTTCGGTTGCTTCCGGCGCCTCCTCCTCGGAGGTGCGGCTGCCGGTCAGAAAGTTGAGTGCCATGTGGGGTTACGTTCCCATCCTTTGCAGAACACTGATTCGGGCGGCGACGGCTCCCGCGATCGCGCGGAAGCCTTCGGCTGACGCCGAGTCTCCCTTGTCGACCACGAGCGGTACGCCCTGGTCGGAGCCCTCGCGAATCCGGGGCTCGATCGGGATTTCGCCGAGGAAGTCGATGCCGAGCTCCTCGGCGGCGTCACGTGCGCCGCCATGCCCGAAGATGTCGTATCGCGTCCCCGTGTCGGGGGCGATGAAGTAGCTCATGTTCTCGATCATGCCGAACACGGGCACATCGAGTTTCTCGAACATGGAGACCGCCTTCATGGCGTCCTCCAGCGAGACATCCTGTGGGGTCGAAACGATGACGGCTCCGGCGATGGGCGCTTCCTGCGCCATGCTCATCGAAGCATCGCTGGTGCCGGGTGGCAGGTCGATGATGAGGTAGTCGATATTCTCCCAGGGCACGTCGTGCAGCAGCTGGCGGACGGCGCTGCCGATCATGGGGCCGCGCCAGACGACGGGCGTCCCCTTCGGGAGGAGGAAGCCGAGGGAGACGAGCTCGACGCCGTACTTCTCGACCGGACGCAGGCCTTCGGTCTGGTTCGCCTGGAGTCCCGCGGCCAGACCGAACATGGTGGGGATGTTGGGGCCGGTGATGTCGGCGTCGACGAGCCCCACCCTGGCGCCCGTATCGGCGAGGGCGACGGCAAGGTTGGTGGCGACGGTCGACTTGCCGACGCCCCCCTTGTTCGAGGCCACGGCGATCACGTTGCGCACGCCCTCGATCGGCTTCTGACCCTCGCGCGGGTCGCTGGCGCGCACCTGCGCTCCCCAGTCGAGCGCGACGGACTCGACCCCGGGCAGCCCCTCGACGGCGGCGCGGACGTCGGTCTCGATGACGTCCTTGAGGGGGCAGGCAGGCGTCGTCAGCTCGACCTTCACGGTCACGGCCCCGCCCTCGATGGTCAGCTCTTCGACCATGCCGAGGGAGACGATGTCACGGTGCAGTTCGGGGTCGTTGACGGTGGCGAGTGCGGCGAGAACGGCGTCCCGGTCCACGGCGGTGGGGGCGGTCATTACGGCTACGGCATCCTGATGGCGGCGGTTTTCCTCGAATGCGTGTGCGCCGAGCGGGAGGGAGAGTCCGCGGGGAGATCACGGCGGAAACGCGAGAGAAGGGCGGCCCTTGATTGGGTTCTGTGCACAGTGCCCGCTTCGATGGTACCCCGCCTTCCGACCACGGGCCAGCGCCGCTGGGCGCGGGCGGACAGGGCCGCTACTCTACTCACCGTTGCACCCGAAGACCGCACATGAGATGAGACGGTGAACCTCCTCGGCAGGCTGCGGGGCCAGCGAAAGCCGAAGCGGGCCGGTCGCAGCGGCCCATATCAGTCGGCACGGGCGGCCGGCGGTATCCCACCCCTCTCCCGCCACGCATTGCGCGACAACTCGGTCTGGTTGGGGAATTGGGTGCTGAGCCGCCTGGCCTTTCGGTTGGGGATCGCCTTCATCATTGCCACGGTCGTCCTGTTCATTCTTGCGGCAACGGGACCGCTGAACTTCTACGACTTCCTCATCTTCCTCACCGTCGGCAGCGTGCTGGCCATGCTGTTTACAGCCGCGTTCCACGACCGGTAGGGCGGACGGCAAGGCCTTCGCGCGAGCGGGGATACGGTGAAGCCGGCAGCTATGCCCCCCAGGGCGTGATGGCCTGCTTAAGCTGCGCGTAGCCCTCGAGGAAGCCGGGACGTTCGCCCGCGTAGACGGCGTCGAATTTCGCCAGGGCGTCGTCGAGCCAGGCGTGCAGCTCGGCGTTGCCGGGGTTGGCGTCGCGGTAGGCATCGCGGATGAGGACGAAGTGGATGCGGGGGTCGTAGGGGCGCTTGGTGCCGCCCATCGACTCATCGCCGTCGAGGAGGCGGAGGAGCATGGCGTCGGCCGAGCCCAGCGTCTGCTCGTGGATGGGCGGGCCGTGCATGCGGTACATGACGGAGGTCATGTCGCGTCCGTTGCCGGTGGTGTAGCCCATCTCGCCCCAGAGGTCGCGCATCTTCGCCTTGCTGCCGACGGCGTCGACGACGCGCTGGCCGAAGGCGCGCAGCGGCTCGGAGACGTCGGCGAGCAGGTCGGTGAGGCGGTCGCCGTCGAGGTCGGTGGCGAGGACGATCGTGTCCTGCTGCTCGATCAGGTCCCAGAGGAGGAGGCCGTAGTTGGTGTCGGAGATGTGCTGTTCGATCTGGCCGCTCCAGTTCTCCATGCCGTCCTTGAAGTCGTCCGGGAGGAGGCTGACGATGCGGTCGACGCGCTCGCGGTGCTCGACGTAGCCGTCGACGGCGTACTTGCGGCCGACGTTGAATTTCGTGCCATCAAGCATCCAGGAGAGGAGGCCGGCGTTGATGCCGTCCTCCATCGCCTGGGTGGGCTTGAACGCGACCCGGCCGATGGCACCCGTCTCGTGGACCATCTGCAAGAAGCGCCGTCCCGCGTAGGCCATCTGGATGCCGGGGGTATTCATCTCGGAGTGGATGTTGCCCGTCTCCGGGTCGACCTCGAACACACCGCGGTTCTGGGAGTAGGGGAGGCAGGGCATGCAGCGCACGACGGTGATGGGGCCGTAGGGGCGCACGTTGCAGTAGACGCCGGCCTGCGTGCGCAGGGGCGCGTTCCCGGACTTGCCCATGACCACGACGCGTCCGCCCTGGCCGTCGTTCACGTAGGCGTCACCCGCCGTCGACCACTTGATCGAGGTGCAGGGCATGTTGCCGAACCAGCTCAGCGCCTCGAGCTTGGTGTCGTGGCGGTACTGGGCCCACATGGGGACGCCGTAGAAGGGGAGGCCGAGGATGTCGATGGCGGCGATGGTGCCGAGGAGGGCGTAGGCGTCGGTGAGGGAGTGGGCGACGGCGTTGACTGTGCCATCGAAGTTGCCGCCCTGCCAGATGACGGCGTCGGGGTAGCCATCGGGGCGAACGTCGGCGGGCTCGAAGAGCTCGCTCAGCACTCCCAGCAGGTCGCCGCCGTCGTGCTCGGTGCGGGCAATCTTCATCAGGTCGGGCATGTCGTCTTCTCCCAGCGAGTGGTGTGTGGCCTGTGGCCGTCTGATGCTGCTAGCCGGCCGCGAGCTGCCGCAGGACGTAGGGGAGGATGCCCCCGTTGCGGTAGTACTCGAGCTCGACCGGCGTATCGATGCGCACGAGCGCCTCGAAGGTTGTCGTGGTTCCGCCGGCGTCGGTCGCGGTCACGGTCACGTGGCCGCCGGGGCGGAGCCCCTCGGCGATGCCGTCGATGGCGAACGTCTCTTCCCCGCTCAGCCCCAGGGCGTCGCGGCTGTCGCCGGCGAGGTACTGGAGGGGCAGGATGCCCATCCCCACGAGGTTGCTGCGGTGGATGCGCTCGTAGCTCTCGGCGATGACGGCGCGCACGCCGAGCAGACGCGGACCCTTGGCCGCCCAGTCGCGGGAGGAGCCGGTGCCGTACTCCTTGCCCGCGAGGACCATGAGGGGCGTGTCTTCGTCACGGTAGGCCATGGCGGCGTCGAAAATGCTCATCTCCTCGCCGTCGGGCAGGTGGCGGGTGACGCCGCCCTCGGTCCCGGGCGCGAGCTGGTTGCGGAGGCGGATGTTGGCGAAGGTGCCGCGCATCATGACCTCGTGGTTGCCCCGACGGGCGCCGTAGGAGTTGAAGTCCTCGCGCTTGATGTCGCGGTCGAAGAGGTAGGCGGCGGCGGGGCTGTTGGGGGCGATGCTGCCCGCCGGCGAGATGTGGTCCGTGGTGACGGAGTCTCCCACCATCACGAGGACGCGCGCGCCGTCGATGTCCTCGAGCTCTGCGGGCTCCTCCGCCAGGTTCTCGAAGTAGGGCGGGTTCTTCACGTAGGTCGAGCCGTCGTCCCAGCCGTAGCGGCTGCCCTCGGGCGCTTCGAGCGTGCGCCAGGCGGGGTCACCCTCGAACACCGAGCCGTACTGGTCGCGGAACATCTCCGACCGCACGGCCTCGCGCATGGAGGTCTCGATGGCGTTCTGGGAGGGCCACAGCTCGGACAACATGACGGCGTTCCCGTCGCCGTCCTCACCGATGGGCTCGGTGAGGGGATCGAAGTCCATGTGTCCGGCGAGCGCGTAGGCGACTACGAGGGGGGGCGAGGCGAGGTAGTTGGCACGAACGACGGGGTTGACGCGACCCTCGAAGTTGCGGTTCCCGGAGAGGACCGCCGCTGCCACGAGGCCACCCTGGTTGACGGCCGCGGCCACGTCGGGGTCGACGGGGCCGGAGTTGCCGATGCAGGTGGTGCAGCCGTAGCCGACGAGGTTGAAGCCAAGCTCGTCGAGGTAGGGCGTGAGCCCGGCAGCATCGAGGTAGTCGGTGACGACCTTGGAGCCGGGGGCGAGGCTCGTCTTGACCCACGGCTTTCGCTGGAGGCCGCGCTCGACGGCCGCCTTGGCGAGCAGGCCGGCGCCGACCAGCACCTCGGGGTTCGAGGTGTTCGTGCAGCTCGTGATGGCGGCGATGACGACGGAGCCGTGCCCGACCTCGAAGGAGGCGCCGTTGCGCGCGACCTCGACGGGGGGCGCGTCGGAAGCATCGCCGGCGAGCTCGGCGAGGGCGTCCTGCCAGGCGTCCTTCGACTCGCGCAGGAGGACGCGGTCCTGGGGGCGCCGCGGTCCCGCCAGCGAGGGCTCGACCTGGCCCATGTCCAGCTCCAGCGTCGCGGAGAAGCTGGGGTCGGGCGTGGCGTCGGTGCGGAAGAGGCCCTGCTCTTTGCAGTAGGCCTCGACGAGCGCGACCTGGTCCTCGTCCCGGCCGGTGAAGCGCAGGTAGGCGAGGGTCTCGTCGTCGACAGGGAAGAAGCCGACGGTGGCGCCGTACTCGGGGGCCATGTTCGCGATGGTGGCGCGGGTGGGAAGAGGGAGCTGCGAGAGGCCCGGCCCGAAGAACTCGACGAACTTCCCGACGACGCCCAGCTCGCGCAGCATCTGGGTGACGGTGAGGACGAGGTCGGTGCCGGTCGCGCCCTCGGGGAGGGCGCCGGTGAGGCGGAAGCCGACGACCTCGGGGATCAGCATCGAGACGGGCTGGCCGAGCATGGCGGCCTCGGCCTCGATGCCGCCCACGCCCCAGCCGAGCACGCCGAGGCCGTTGATCATGGTGGTGTGGGAGTCGGTGCCGACGAGCGTGTCGGGGTAGACGAGGCCGGTGTCGTCGTTCTCGAAGACGACGCTCGCGAGGTATTCGAGGTTGACCTGGTGGACGATGCCCGTTCCGGGGGGCACGACGCGGAAGTTGCGGAAGGCCTGCTGGCCCCAGCGCAGGAAGAGGTAGCGCTCGTGGTTGCGCTCGTACTCAAAGCTGACGTTCTGGGCGAAAGCGCCATCGCTGCCGTAGGCGTCCACCTGGACGGAGTGATCGATAACGAGGTCGACGGGCTGGAGCGGGTTGATGCGCTCGGGGTCGCCGCCCATGGACTCGAGCGCCTCGCGCATGGAGGCGAGGTCGACGACGGCGGGGACGCCGGTGAAGTCCTGCAGAAGGACGCGGGCCGGGGCGAAGGCGACCTCGCGCTCGTCGCCGGAGTTGGGGCGCCAGTTCGCGAGCGCCTCGATGTCGTCGCGGGAGACGGCATCGCCGTCCTCTCGCCGGAGCAGGTTCTCGAGGAGCACGCGCTGGGTGAAGGGGAGGCGGGTCGCCGCCTCGCCCGTGAGGACGGAATCGAGCCGGTGGAAGGCGACGGTGCGCCCTCCGACCGTCAGCGTGTCGCGGCTGTTGAAACTGTCGAGCATGAAGAAGTCGCCCCCGCCTGTTCCTGCACACGGTCTCTTGCCTGGGGCCCGTCGGGCCCGGTTCGGCGCCTTCGGGACGAAGCTCCCTAAGTATACCGCGAGCCCGTTCCAGACCCCGAAGAGGGGCCTGTGGGTTCCGTCCCGCGCCTATACTGCCGGCAGGGCCTGTAGCTCAGCGGTTAGAGCGCCCGGCTCATAACCGGTTGGTCGGTGGTTCGAATCCACCCGGGCCCACCAGACTGGACAAAATCGAGAACCTTCACGCTGGCGCTTCAACTTCAGCTGTAGGTAAGCCACGGCTGGGCGGCCTGGGCGAGGAAGCTTGCGCTTTCCGCCCTATCCGGCACCGCTCAGCCTCCGGCGCCCACACAGCCAGCGCAAGGAGCGAACGAGGGCTGTTCGCTCGATCCACACGCAACGGCGAACGCGAGCATGGTCCCCACCACGGCTCCCATGGCGAAACGCGTGTGGCTGAGTGGTGTCACGTTGTCCCCAATCTATGCTCGCAGTGCACCGCAATCAGCGACTCCTGCGTCTTGGGCAGCTCGATGACCATATCTGTCCGGTCCCGCTCCCATCCGTGCCCCTACTCCCCTTCTGCCCCCAAGAAGGAGTGCACGAACGCCGTGCCGCCGCACTCTTCAACGCTGTTCGCCGACTCCAGTAGGCGCGTCCTCACGGCAGCAGGTGGAATCGGCTCTCCTTCATTACCGAAGACCCTCTGAATTCGAACAAACTGCTCCACAATGTCTTCGTTTTCGAGTGGCTCGTCCCCCTTCTCAATCTGTTCGCGGATAGAGCTGTAGAAGGCAATGCCCTCCTCGAGCAGTTCCATGTACTCCATGTGGAACGCAGAAATGTCGTCAGGAGGTGAAGTGGCCGAAAGGGCGCCCAGCAACTGTTCCATCGAGTCGACTAGGGCCGAACCTACCCGCACCCTGTCGTCGTCCGAGTGACTGTTGAGATCGGCAAGGACCTCCACGAGCGCTGCCTCGAAGACCTTTCCGGCGGAGCAAAGCTCCCGGAGATATTCTTCGTCCGCCTTCGACGGCCTGGATGTGGGTTCTCCGCCACCCAGGAACACCGACAGGAAGTTAGTGTCTGCGCACCCGGGAGCCTCTCTTGCTGCGGCAAAGAGGCGACGGCGTAGTTCCACGGAGGCCGCAGGTGCGGTGAGGTCGATCTCGTCGATCCCCGTTAGGAGTCTCGAGTACGCATAGGGAGCACTTGGCCTCTCGGCCCTACCTTCCGACGGGAAGAGCTGGAGGAGAGCATCAAGAGCCTGGATTCGTTCAACTCTGTGGCTCACTGCGGCAGCGTGAAACTCCTCGACTCCGGGAGGGGCTGATATGCCCTCCAGGGCGGCCCGTTGGTTCCTCAACGGTTCGACAAGCGCCTCCTCCGCAAACTCGCCGTGTTGGTCGTCGGGAATGCCTCTGACATCCTCCCACCACGTCTCAAAGGCGACGCCCCACCTGCCTGCCGCCTCCCGCCCTTCGGCGGTCCACCGCGTTCCGATGAGGCAAAGCGCGTCCACGTAGTCCACCTCGGCCTGGTCGACAACAGCTGCCTCGCCCCGACCCTCTGTCGCAAGCGATGTGGGCGTCCGCTCTGGCGCTACCGGGTCCGCCCCTCCGCACCCTAGCAGCAGGACCATCGCGATCGGGATCAGGATCGCAGCTACGTTTCTCAAGCTCACATTCCTCCACACCGCGAGTCCAGTAGCCACTCGGGCCAGCGCGCGCGTCGCGGTAGCCTAGCAGCCCGCTCCATGTCGCTTCACGTCGACAGTATGTCCGTGTCGCTGCCGTTCGAGAGGCTGGCGCTCCCACCAGACTGGACAAAATCGAGAACCTTCCTGCTCACCTTCCAACTGGACTGGTGAGTCGCCCCGCTCCCTAACGAGATGCGGTCGACAATCTCAGGTGCTGACTGCGCGAGCCGGGAGTGGATTCCTGTCATCATCGGCTCCTAGGGCGCGATCAGACCACTTCGCCTGCTTCACGTCTTGATCGGATAGAGCAGAGGTGCCCAACAAAAGGCGCACCAGCGATACGCGTGTTCTGCTGGACGGGAACCGTGATCGTCATCGTCCGTCGGTCGTAAGCTGGCGACAGCCCACGCTCCAATCGCAGCGAGCCTCGGTTGTGCAACTCGCGGTCCGTTGGAGTTCGATCAGCAAGCTGGGAGATGAGATTGAGCGCTCCACAGAACGACGCGGCCGTCCAGCAGGAAGGATTTCGATATGGTCCCTCGGGCGCTGTCATCCGCACAGCGTTCTTGGATTTTCGCGATCCCGCGGGGCGCTCACCGATAAACAGCCTGGTAAAGGTCTGTGAGAACAGGTTTGCGCCTGAACTGTGCGGGAGCATTCTGATTTCGAAGCCCGAAGCCCACAGGGATGAAGGCGAGACCTTGCAGTCGGACCCAGAGGAGGCTCGCCCATCACGAGTTGATGTGCGGGCGGAATCAGTAGATGACCCGCAGGATCTCGCGAAGGCGAGCGTGAGGGATGCGGAAGCGAACCGGGCCGCCGAGCTCGCGGGAGCGAGCATCAGGCGCCGGACCACCGGTCTGACGAAGCGGCGCACAAGCACGAGGTCGATCGAGTCGGGCCGCTCGGGATGGATCTACTGCGCGGCGATTGAGCCCGGGGATTCGCAGGAGGAGCGTTCGCTTCTGGACACCCTGCCGGGTGACAGCGACCACTACTCCTTCATCCGCAATCGAAGCGCCTTCGCTCTGGAACTGGGGCTCATCGTTGCCGCTCACAGCGGGCCGCGAGGGCAATCGGCCACCGTCTCGGACACACACGGCGGCCGCCAGTTGACAGCTGAACGACCGACGCAGACGGTCTTCCACGGCCCGGTCATTTATCTTCCAGACCCGTACGAGTTCGTTGTCGAGTATCGAGCGGGTCATTCAGAACGAGGAATGGATGACTTGCTGGTTCCGCTGTTTGTCAAGCGGCTGAAGTACAGCGGTCAGCGGGAGTACCGGTTCGTCGTCTGGGCGGAGACAGAGCCGGAGGAAATGCGTCTCAAGCTCCCTGTGTCTCCGGGTTTGCTTGCCTCGATGCAAAGCGAGGCTGGCCAGCGACGGGGTTGCACCGTTCCGCTCTTCTAGTTTGTCGGCGCGAATACTGAAGGAGAAGAATTGTATGCCACCGACAGACGACGGAAGGCAAGCAAGTAGCCCGGATGATCCATGGGACCGGCTGGTGCAGGACGCCTTCGATCTCATGGAGCATCCAGCTACCCCAGTCGCACCGCACCACGACACTGACGATGATCCGGTTCGTGACATCGCCGACGAAACCGAATGTGTGATGCGGGCGCTTCGGGTGGCAGTGAACAAGACCCCCGACTCATATCTCATCCAAGCGGGCAGTTCCGCGTTTCACATCCAACCGCTGTTGCGGGAGTTATGCGTGGTATTCGAGAGACCGGTGAAGACGATCTCAATCAGCGACGATGGATATGTCATTGTCCGCTTGGCCACTGGACGGACGGCCCAAGGAGAAGCGTGTCTCGCGATGGGGCCGCATGGCGAAGGCGCAAGGTACATCACAGGCGAGACATCTCAGAGCCATGGCTTCATCTCCAGCGAGACGGCTGCGTTCCTCAGTGCAGAAGCAATTGAGCGCCTGGTGGAGGCAGGGCTCAAGTCCCGGGACTAGTCCGGGCACGGTTTTCTCGGCAGGCTGCTGAAGAGGACTTGAGAACATCTACGCAATCTGGGACATGGCGCTTTGGTGCCGGCCTTCAACCCTTGATGGATACGAAACGGGGGTCCGCGCTAGCACCATCCGACGGTGGGTGCACCCACAGAGAACATCGGTCTTTTCGAGTCGCCGACCCCGCACTCTTCAGTGAAAGCGTCCCCCCAGACTGGACAAAATCGAGAACCTTCGCCTTGAGGCTCCAGCTAGCCCTGTAGGTTGGAGGCGACTTGCCCTGTCGATAGCCCATCGGGCGTGGCGTCCGACGATTGAGGTCCGCAGGCGCCTGGAGAATCTGAACACATCGGGCGGACGGGGTAATTCGGGGTGTGGTGCACTACTGTTGTTCCACTGTGCGCCGGAGTCACGGTCTCGTCCTGCTCTTCGCGTGCACGCTGTTGCTAACGGCAGGGTGCGGCGGCGAGCCGACGCCTCCGGCCCCGGGTCCGGCGGACTCGGCCGGCGACCCGGCCGCGACCACGGCGACGGCTTCGCCGGAACCCAAGTCCGTGGCGACTGCCACACCATTGGCTACTCCCCCTGCCACTGCTAGCCCCACCCCGTCCCCGGTCGCCACGCCGACACCGCCACCTGCCACGCCAACCCCTACGCAGGAGTTGCACGGCATCGAGTTCACGCCGATCGTGCGGGTCGAGCCGCGCCCCCTGCCGGCGGACATCGCGCTCTACTACTGGGTCTCGTCCTGCACCGGCTGCGAGGGCGGAGTGTTCGATCTGCGGCGAATCGCGCTTGAGCAAGCGTCGGGCTCGTTGCGAGCGGACCGCCCTCTTGCGTTCTTCGATGGGGAGAGCGACGGCAGGGGGAGGTATCCAGTCACCGACTTTGCCATCAGCCACAGTGGTCAGGAGATGGCCGCCTCAATCTGCAGCGCCGGCCTGTGCGAGCTGGGAGCAGGCCACCCCAGCGCCGACGCAGCCGAGCATGTGTGGGTGTCCCGCGATGCTGGCTCGACCTGGAGCAAGGCCGGTGAAGTGCTGCCGGGTGCGTGGATTCTGGAGGTGACGGAGACCGACGTGCTGGTCCGAGAGTGGAACCTGTGGGGGAGGCGCGAAACCCTGGAGTCCTTGACCGATGCCGAGTGGGGAGAGATGCGGGCGCGCCTCTCGCACCTGGTGTCAGACGAGCCCGAGGGATGGGAGAGCCGCTATCGCTGGTTAGTCTCCGGGGAGACAAACGCAACTCCGCTCAGAGAGCCGCAGCCTCCCGACCTAGGGAGGGTTCGCTGGAGTCACCTGGGATACGGCCCCGGTGGGGCTGTCGCCTGGGTTGCTGAGGCCCACGGTGACCACTTGCTTGCGGTCGTCGATGCGGACGGTGCTGTCGGGGCCGTCTTTGGCAGGGACGAGCCGACCTGGGGCTCCTTCGCGACGGACACGCTGCTCGTCCGGCATACGGAACGGCAGGCGACCGAACTTCCCCTCATCGCCGTAGGTGCGGAAGTCATCGACCTAACGGAGGCAGCGATCTACGAGGTCGAGGGGTTCTCCCTGCCGACGGGCCTAGACATCGAGACCGACCAGAGTCAGGAGGAGTACTACTCCTTCATCGGGGCTCGCCCCGCGCCCCTGCCCGCGGAGGTAGCCGGGTACACGCCACTGACGTGGGGCGAACCGCGGGCCTTGCCCGAGGGCTTCGTTCTGTACTACTACGCCGCGCTTCCCTGTTCGCTCTGTAGGCCACTCACCTACGACCTGCGCCGCTTAGTCATCGACGAGGGCTCTGGAGGCCTACGTCAGGAGCGGCCGCTTGCCTTCTTTGACGGGATGATCGACTTCTTCGACTTCTCATCGCTCGACTCCGGCTCGCAGAAGCTCACCAGCTTCGGCATCAGCAGGAGCGGGCAGACGATGGCTGTTACCCTCTGCCACGCGGGCCGCTGTCAAGTAGAACCCGTGGGTGGGACATACCCCACGACCGATGGGGAGTTACGCCTGTGGGTCTCCAGTGATGGCGGCCTTACATGGGAAGACCGGGGGCTCCTTCTGCCAGAAACGGTCGTCATTGATGCAACGGATGAAGATGTTCTGTTGCGGACATGGAATTTCTGGCGGTATGCCGGTCGGAAGTACACCGAGCACGAGCACCAGCAGATGCGCGAACGGCTTGAGCCTCTTGGGCTCGATGAACTGGAGCCGCGAGTCTACTGGGCGCGGTGGGTGTCTACCCCAGAGATGCCCATAACGCTAGGCGCTACGCCCCTCCCCCCCGACCTGGGGAGTGTGCGTTGGAGGCGAGCGGCGACCCTGTCGAGTGAGTTGACTGCCTGGAGTGCTTATGCGGGCGGTGTGTACCTGCTGGCGATCGCCGACGGGAATGGTGCCGTTGAGCATGTACTGGGGTCGGAAGAGCCGCTCTGGGGCTCCCCTTCCGCACCCAACGACCTGGTGATGAGTCCGGCCGGTCTGCCCGCTCGAGATCTCCCGTCCGTCTGGATCTTTCAATCTGGGCGTTCTCACGGCCTGCTTGACCTCACGAGCCTGAGCATCCATCCCATCGACGGCCTCTCGGTCGCGGTCGAGGACGGCCTCCCGGAAGTCGACTGCAGCGGCGGTGTGTACCTGTTGATCACCGCCCGGCCCGCGCCCGACTAGCGGGCGCTCTGAGGCGAAACGAGGATGGCGACGCGGTCGCCATGGGTGATGGATCGTCGGAGAACTGGCTGAAGACAGAGACTCGACAGACATTGTGTACTCACTATCGTGAGCCTCAAGGCCGCGCCCTGGACGAGGCCTGCCGCTGCCCAGGCGGATGTGATGTCATGGGCATGTACGGAGAAAGAGGCAGGTGGCAAACGCCGAGTGGTCGAATGGGCCGGGCGGTACAGGGGAACCGGCCCCTACCCGACGTGGCAGTAAGCAATTCGGCTCCGGGCCTGCTTCCCGGGATGGTGCGTGGAAACCGGCTACGAGGCCGATCTGGCCCGCACGTCTCGGTCGCGAGACTGGGCCCGAGATAATTTCGTCATGTGCACTCGCTACGGGACCACCAGACTGGACAAAATCGAGAACCTTCGCTCTGGCCTTCAGGCTGGCTCTCTAGGAACGGTCATGCGCCCCTGCTGCCGACGGAGGTGCCGGGCCGACTGGCCGCGCTGGGTGCGACGTTCCGGTTGCGCACTCGTCCCTCCGACCTGCCCCAGCCTACGAGGCGGCGAGTAGGGCGAGGTAGGCTTTCCTCGAGGCTTGTCGTGCGCCGTGCGATGACCTGGCCGGCAAGCTCGGCGAGCCTCCTTCTCATGGGCGAATGGTGCCGTCTACCGACCACTCAGAGATGACAGCAACGGCGTGAACTCCCAGTGGCGTGGCTGCCCGGAGACCTGCAGGACGTCCGAACGAACGCTGCCCTCTCCCAGCCCACGGCTAGGGGTTCGAGTCGACAACGACCTGGAAGGTGGTGGTCACGACGACATCGCCCAGCTCCGGCTTCTGGCCCGGTCGCGGCAGAGGCCGCGGCCGCGCCGCCGTCAGGTCGTAGGTAATGCGCGTGCCATCAGCCGCGTCCCCCGCCACGGTAAACGTGTACGACGTCCCGAGCGGCTGGATGAGCCGCTCGGCCGTCGTTGGCCTCGAGCCCGGCTGCGACTGCCGCTGCAGGTAGAAGCGGGTGTAGCCCTCCGGCAGCGGGGCGGCCGTGATCACCGTGATCTGTTGCCCGCGCCGCACCTCGTAGCGGCCGTCGCTGTTCGGCGTGAGGATGGCCGAGGCGGGGATGTCCGAGGCCTGCGCGTAGTCGCCTGGAGCGCCCCGGTAGACGACCCGGATACAGCTTGCCTCGGACGACGTGGCGCAGCGGTCCGCCGCCAGGGCCGCGAAGCTGGCGGTGACGGTCCTGGCGGCGTCCATCGTGAGCACGCAGGTCGAAGTGCCGCCACTGCAGTCGTCGCCCCAGCCGCCAAAGCTGTGCGTGGCGTCGTTCCAGCTCGCCGTCAGGGTCACGCTGCTGCCCGTCGTGTGCCACGTCCTGCCGGCGGGACTAACGCTGCCGCCCTCCCCCGTCACCGTCACCGTCAGGCTGCTCCGCGGCGGACAGTCCGGGAGCCCGAGCCGGCTGAGGTCTTGGATCGGCACATCCTTCAGCGGCAGGGGCACGCACCCCGTCAACGAGTTCCCGCTGAGTGACAGCACCAGCAGCTCCGAGAGGTCGCCCAGCTCGGGTGGAATCGACCCTGTCAGGCTGTTGCTGTCGAGTTCCAGGAAGATCAAGTCCGCCAGACTCCCCAACTCCGGCGGAATCGGCCCCGTCAGGCGGTTGACCTGGAGCTGCAGGTGTTCGAGCTCCGTCAGGTTCCCCAGCTCTGTGGGAATCGACCCCGTCAGCCGGTTGTCGCGCAGGACCAGCCTCGTCAGCGAGCTCAGGTTCCCCAGCTCCGCGGGGATAGGCCCCGTCAACTGGTTCCAGCCAAGGCTGAGCCGCTCCAGCTTCGTCAGGGCCCCTAGCTGTGCCGGAAGCGTCCCCTCGAGGCCGTCTGCCCCAAGGTCCAGCCTCGTCACGCGCCCGGGAGTGCCGCTCACCCTGACCCCCCGCCATCTCTTGATGGCCGTGCTCGTGTTCCAGTTGCCCATCGGATGCCAGTCTGTGGTGTCCATGTCCCCGACGAGCACGTCCCTGATCGCCAGCAAGATATCGCAGTCGCTCACCAGGCCGGGGTTCGTGGCGGGGTTGGGAACCACCGTTCCGTTCGAGCAAAGACTGGCGACCGTCACCGTGACGGTGGCGCTGGCCGAGTCCGTGCCGTCGGAGACGGTGTAGGTGAACGTGTCGTCCCCCTTGAAGCCCGCAGTGGCCGTGTAGGTGACTCCGGTGCCGTCGGAGGTGATGGCCGCGGTGCCGTTGGCGGGCTGGGTCACGGCCGTCACCGTCAGGGTCGCGCCGGCGTCCTCATCGTGGTCGTTGGCGAGCACCGAAATGGTTACCAGCGCTACGCCGACGGCCGTCGCGCTGTCGTCCTCGCCGACGGGGGGATCGTTCGCGTCCGTCACCGTCACCGCCACGGTGGCAGTGGCCGAGCCGCCCGCCGCATCCCCGGCGCTCACGGTCAGCGCGTGAACGGGCGTGCTCTCATAGTCGAGCGCGCCCGCGACGGTGATGGCGCCGGTGCTGGCGTCGATCGCGAAGGCGCCACCCTCGTTGCCCTCGCTGATCGCGTAGGTCACGGTGTCGCCGCCGGCATCGGTCGCGGCCACCGTCCCCAAGGCGGTGCCCGTGGCCGAGTTCTCCGCCACGGTGAAGCTGTACGAGGCGGAGCCGAATTCGGGATGGGTGCAGTCGCTCGTCGTCGTGCGCAATGCCGCGGAGGGGGCGCTCCAGCCGGCGGCGTACGTCGTGCCGCCGCCGTAGGCGCTCACCCGGAAGACGTACATGCCCTCGCAGAGCAGCCCGTCCACCGTGTGGGTCGTGCCCGTCACGGCGGCGCTGTCCTCCGTCCAGTCCTCGTCCCGGTCGCGACGGTACTCGACGCGGTACTTGCTCGTGTTGGAGACGGCGCCCCAGCTCAGCCCGATGCTTCCCTCGGCCGTCGTGGCGGCCACGGGTTTCGCGGGCGCGGACGGCGAGCAGTAGAGCAGCGACAGCGAGCTCAGGTCGTTCGTGGTCACGTCCTTGAGCGCCACGGGGATGCAGCCCGTGAGGGTGTTGCCCGAGAGCCGCAGCGTCGTCAGCTGGTAGAGCATCCCCAGCTCGGGCGGGATCGAGCCCGTCAGGCTGTTGCGCGAGAGATCCAGGGTGCTCAGGGCGGAGAGCCCGCCCAGGGCCGTAGCGATGCTTCCGCCCAGGCTCTTGCCTGGGAGCGCGAGGCCCGTCACCCGCAGGGGCGTGCCTCCCGTCGTCACCCCGTCCCAGCTGGCGATGGCCGTCGTCGCGCTCCAGTTGAGGGTGGCCGTGCCCGCCAGCGCGGCCTTGTTATCCAGCAGGATCTCGCAGTCGTGCACGAGGGCACGGTTCGTGTCCGCATTTGTCACGGCTGTCCCGCCGGCGCAGGTCAGGGCCGGTGGCGGCGCCGACGGCGTGAACGTCGTCGTCTCCCCGTCGCCGGGCGTGATGTCCCCGTAGGCGCCGATCGTCTGGTAGTAGGCGGTCAGCCCACTGGCGTTGGACACGCGCTTGTTGGCGAAGGCGTCGGAGGCCACAGCCGTTGTGATGCGCGTCTTCAACGCGGCCAGGGTCTGCGTGTGCTCGGGGTCGCCCGTCGACGTGCCGTAGCGAACCGCGTGCACCGTGTCGTCGTCGTCCGTCTGCAGGTCCCACTGGTCCACCGCCAGCCACGCCTCCACCGCGATCGCGTTGTGCGCCCCAAGCGGCGCCACGAACACCACGCTCTCGTGGCCCGCGATGATGGCGCTCAGCTCCTCTTCCGCCTTCCACACCAGCCGCGCCATCCGCTCCTCGAATTCGCCCTGGCTCAGGAGCGCCTCGTTGCCGAAGCTGCCGTTCTCGTGCTCCCGCCGGTACAGCTCGTAGGACCGCGTCTCGCGCCTGCGGTCGTAGGCGACGGTCAGCTTCGTCGGCCCTGCTCCCAGCAGGTACTCGTGCACGGTGTACTCGGCATAGCAGGTCAGGAACAGGTACTCGGTGGTCAACCCCCCTCGTGCGATCGCGAGGAAGTTCGACTTCGCCGTTGCCCGGAAGTCCGGGTCGATGGCGTCCAGGGATTCCCGGAACAGAATCTCGAGGAAGGCGGTTTCGGGCAGTGCCGTGGTCTCGGCGAGGTTGAGCCAGAAGCGGATTGCCTGTGCGCGCTGGGTGGGCGTCCGTGCGACCCCCCGCCAGTCGCAGCGCACCGAATCCGATGCGGGCGTTCCCCGAAGGACCAGGTGAGTCGGCGAGACTTCCGCCAGCAGCAACCCCTCCTCGAGCACCTCCTCTACCGTCGGCGCTCCTCCCCGTCCAGATGCCGCCCCGCCGCCCTGGCCGGCCGTAAAGAACAGCCGGAAGGCGCTCACGTCGCGCGCCTGGCACTCATCCGCGCCGGTCCCGACACACGGGGGGCGCAGGTCCAGGGGAGGTTGCTCCGTGGCCGAGAGTCCGACCTTCTCGGCGACGACCGCGGGGATGGCCGTGCTCTCTGCTTCGGCAGCGGTTGCCGTGGGTGTGTCTGCGGCGTAGCTGTCCGTGCCACCGTTGCCACTCCCACATCCGATGGCCATCGCGGCGATGGCCAAAGCCGCAATGAGGGATAGCTCCCTGCGCGGCCGCCACGGCCCCAGCACCACTGCCCTCCTCGTCCTCACTCGCCCTCCTCGACTTCGGGCCCCGGCATGAACAGAGGACCCCTGTTGATGAGCACCTGTGCATCCGTGCCGTCCCAGGCGACAGTCAGAAGGACCACCAGGCTTTGATGGTCGGTGAGGGAGTACTGCGTATGCTCCATGTCGACCCGGACAGCGATGCGCTTGCCGTCGGGGGACCAGGCGGCACGGAACTCGCCGGGCAGGTGGTCGTCAAGGTCCAGTCGCCACATGTCACCGCCGTCCGCCTTCACCACGAAAATGGCCGCAAGATCGAAAGGACCGCTTCTGGCCAGTTCCTCAACAACCACCAGGATGTGCTCGCCGTCCGGCGACCAGGCAACCTGGCTCACCCTCAGGTCTCGCTGGAGGCCCATCTCCTCGCGCCGCTCCCTGGCACCCTTGAAGTCGGGCACGGGGAACCCACCCTCCTCGGGAGCCAGTCGACGCACGTTGGCGCCATCTGGGCCGGCCACATAGAGCACGACTGGACTACCCTCTTCCCCGCCCGTGCCAAAGGCGATCGTCCCGCCGTCCGGAGACCAGGATGGCAATCCCGTTGCCTCCGAAATCTTGTGGAGTTGCCTTCCCTCCATCTCGACCGTGTAGAGGTTCTGCCGTAACAGTCCCACCCAACCCAGGCGTTCGGTCTCCCCCTCACTCGAGAGCACTGCCAGATAGCGGCCGTCGGGTGACCATTGCGGCGGAGCCAGGGCGATGCCCCTGAGCTTGGAGAGTGACTGCAGCACCTCTCCATCGGCGCTGGCGATCTGTATCCGGAACCGGTCAAAGTCGTGGTAGGAGTTGTCCATTATCAGATAGGCAAATCGTTCTCCGTCCGGGGCCCACACCGGGTAGAACTCCAACGCCTCTGGAGTCCGCGTCAACCGTGTCGGCTCACCCTGGAGGTCCTCCTCAAGCCCGAGGGCGACCACTGCCAGCTCGTACATGGAGTTCTTGGGATCCGCGTCCGGGAGGTTGGGGAACTCCTCATGTGGCACAAGCCAGACATCGGAATACACACAGGTCGTGAAGACGAGCCGGCCATCGGCTACGCTTCCGAACACGCCAAGCAACAGATTGACGGGTCCCCGGTTCGCAAGGGCTACCTTCGTCAGAAGACCTTCCCCGACATCGATCGCGTAGACAGTCGCTCGATCGTCAAACACGAGGCGCCGTCCATCTGCCGTCCACGTGAGGAAGTGCTTCTCGAAGGGTTCGTACTTCCAAGTGCCCCAGTGCCCGGGGGCGCGACAGTACTCTGGAGACCCGTTCTGGATCACCTCAGTCGGCGTAGGCGTCACCGTTGCCTGCGTCGATTTCCCGCTGCCCGCACTGGGCGTCTGGGCCACTTTGCCATTCTCTCCGACAGTTGTCCCGGAGGCGGTCGCCCCCTCCTCCGTGGCTCCTTGCTGGCCCCCACCCACACAACCGCCAACGGCCAGAGCCATCAACAACAGCAAGACGGCATCTCTCCACTTTCCGGCTCGAAATAGCCAAGCAAACATCCACATGGCCTCACTCACCTTGGTAGATCGCGAAAAGCGCTAGTATGTCGAACGGTGTAGGCGAGCACTTTGGGGTAGAGCCTCGGTAACTCATGGCGGAGTCAGTAACGTGTGAGTGGTACTGCGCCTGATCGATTCCTGAGGTACCGCCACCAACCCCCAGGGCATGTCCCGCCTCGTGAACAAGTGTCTCGTAAATGAAGCCCTGAGGACCCGTTAGGTCGTGGCAATTGTTGAAGAGAATATCGTCTCGGTGAGCCGCCCTGTCTGTTCCGGGGAGCTGAGTTGGATAGGTTCCGAGTTCGGACCGAATCAGATAGATATCGGTTACTGCTGCTTCCGTATATGGCGGACCTTTCACGTCAAATGTGCTGGCACACGCCGGAGCATCTTCTGGACAGGATGACAGTCCCACTAGCCCTAGTATGTTGCCGTAGTTTTCGAAGGAAGTGATAGATTTCCAATGAGATACAGGAGGCTCCTGATCATTGATCATCGCCACTTCGCTAACCGCTCTATCGGCCTTGAAGAACAATTTCCACAGCTCGATGTTCTTGATAAAGTTGACGACCACATTGTCGATTGTCGACTTCTGCAAGTTGGTGCACGGCCTCAACTGGGCGGTAGCTGGCTGACAGGCTATGCGGACTCTTTCCTGGACGATCGGTACCACGAGCTCCCCGGATGGACACGCCCTAGTGTCTCGCGTAACGGTGACCAGTCCATCCGTGGCCAACTCCCACTGTTCAAAGGCATGCTCGATGGCTTCAACCCAGTCCGTCACTTCGGCGCTCGGAAAGGTCGGCGTGCAGATTCGGAAGGAGTAAGTCTGGTTGAGAACGCGGTGGCGCAAGGGGAAAGTTGCCACACGTTGGCCGTTCCCCGCGCCAGCGGTGGAGGTCCAGAAGTACGCATTGCGGGCAGCGTAGAAGGCGGAGGCGCCCTTGGCGTAGTTGACGTGGACGGCGTAGACAGACCCAAGGTCGAGACCTCCCCCGCCCGGACCAAGGAGTCTGTAGACATACCGCCCACCCGTGGGCGTGATGGGTGGCGAGGACCCGGAGACATCCAGAACGACTTCTTCCCAGCTCGCTGGGGTGTCCGGGTACCCGGACCAGTTCAGCTGGTCATGGCCGGGCGGCAACTGGCGATAACGGATGACGTACCTGGTTGCGCCCTGGATGGCCGGCCACTCGACGGTGCCCCACCCCTTGCCTGCGGGCACCCCAACAATGAGGCGGTCAGCGGGATCGCTGTAGCCGGATGCTCTGAGCACCGGGTTGTCGACGATCGTGATGGCGGCGCTCTCGGCCGCAGAGGAACGGGCCGAGGCTCTGACCCTGAACTGAAACTCCTTGTTCCTCGTGGCAAGTCCGGGTGAGGTTGGACCTTCGAAGGAGTCGATGCCAATGGTGCTATGGGTTGTGGTCAACGAGGGGCGGACGGCGCTGGCCTGGCTCCAGGCCGGGCTCGCCGAGGTGATGGGGGTACCCGGCGTGACGGCGCGGTACTGGAGCGTGTAGGTGACGGGACCAACCCCGGCAGGCGGCGTCACCGGGCTCCACGAGACCTTTGCCTGACGCGACGGGAGCGGCCGGACGTCCAGATCCTGGGGCGCTGCAAGGCAGCCAGTGGTCCTGGGCGACACCTCATCGGATGCGTCCCCGTAGGTGGTGGAGAGGGGCGACCCATCGCCACGCGCCCGGACCCTGAACCCGTAGGACGTCTCGCACTGCAGGTGGTCCACCGTGTACTCCGTGTCTTCTGTCGTGGGCACCAACGGATCCCACTCGTCCGTCACCGGATTCACGAGTTGCTCAACCTGGTATTTGGTAGCCCCCACGAGGACGTCCCAGGTGAGGTCCACGCTCGTCTGGCCGGGCGTCGCCATCAAGTTCTGCGGGGGGCCGGCATCCGGGCAGGCGCTGGTATCCACCTCAGCGGCGGGAGTAGACCACTCGCCGTAGGTGGTTGAGTACGGTGATCCGTCGCCCTTCGCCCGCACCTGGAAGAGGTACGACGTGCCGCACGTCAGCCCCGTTACCGGATGCGGCAAGTCGGCGAGGTCGGTCACGGTGCCCGCCGGCTCCCAGTTCGAGCCACTCACCTTCTGCTGAACCTGGTACTCCGTCGCGCCGGTCACCTCACTCCAGGTGAGGCTGATGCTCGTCCGCGTCGAGGTGCCACTCACCCCGCTGGGCGGCTGCGCCTCGGGGCAGGTCGTGGTGTCGCGCTCGATGGCGGCCGAGGCGGTTCCGTACCCGTCTGCGGTGGCTGTCCCGTCACCCCTGGAGCTGACCCGGAAGTGATAGGTGAGGCCACAGGTGAGACCGGTGACTTTGTAGGTACCGTTCTCGCTCTCATCCACGTCCTTTTCGGTGGCGGTGGTCCAGTCCGGCGCTCCCGAGCCCTCCACCCCCACGTACTCGATGCGGTACCCATTGGTGTCGTCCACGTCGCTCCACCAAAGGGTGACGCTGGTTTGGTTGGACGCGGTGGCGGAGACATCGTCGGGCGCTTCGGCCTTGGGCAGGCAGGGCGGGGTTGCCGCGAACGGCTCCGAGTAGGAACTGCGCGCAGCCCGCAAGGTCGCGCCGTCGCCCAGCGCTCGTACACGGAAGTGGTACGCGGTGTCGCAGGTGAGCCCACTGATGGTGACGCTATTGGTCACGCTCGTGCCGCTGAGACCCCTTGGCCAGTTCCCCGTGCTCGGCTTGTGTTGCGCCTCATACAGGGAGACGCCCTCCTGATCGGTCCACGTGAGGTTCACGCTGGTGGTAGTTGTGCTGGACAGACGCAGGCCAGTGGGCGCATCGGGCGTGCAGAGAGGCGTCTTCTTGATGGTCGAAGGGGCGCTCCACAGCTCCTTCCAATCCCTGCCGTCTCCCCACGCCTCGACCTGGAACTCGTACTCCGTGCCACACGTCGGTACGCTCACCCTGCGGGCCGTGGAGTTCGCCTCGCTGTGGTCGCTCCAGGTTCCCCCGCTCGCCCTGTACTGCAGCCGGTAGCGGGAGACCCCGGCAGTCGTGTCCCAGCTGAGGCTGACACTCGTATCCGTGTCGGCCGTCACCTCCAGGCCAGTGGGGGGGCCAGGCTTGCACAGTGGCGCAGAAGTCCCCGCGTAGCTGCCCCAGGTTGCTAGCCAGGTGCTGCCGTCGCCATGCGCGCGCACCTGAAAGTTGTACCCCGTACCACACTCCAGGCGGCGGATGGTGGTGCTGTTTGCGGTGATGGTGCTGCTGTGCGTGAGCCAGGTGCTCGAGGTGCGCTTCTTGTATTCGACCTGGTACCCCGAGATACCTGCGCCCTGGCTCCACGACAGGGTCGCACTGGTGGACGTGGTACCTGTCACGCCCAGGCCGGTGGGCGCCGGCGGCGCGGTGAGTTCGGGATCGTCGTCCTTGACAGTGGCGCTGGCCGAACCTGCTGTCCCAACTGTATAGGCGTCGTCATCCGCCACGATCTCGACCGTGACCGACCCGTCGTCCTCGTGGACGCTGTCGGCGATCGTCGCGATGACGACCTCCTCCGTTGACTCGCCGGCCGCGATGGCGGCTGTTGTAGGAGCATCCCCCGAGAAGAAGCTGCCCACGCGGGTCGTCTCGATGGCGACGCTGAGACCGCCGGAGGGCACCGGATCCGCGCTCACGGTAAAGGTGACGCTTTCTCCCTCCGTCACGGAACTGCTGCTGGCGGAGACTTTCACGACCGGGCATGTGGTTGTGGGCGAGACCACTGCGAAGCTCTGGTACTCATCGAGATAGGGCTTGCCCCGTCCGCGCGCCGACACCCGGAAGCTGTAGGCTGTGCAGGGCGTCAATTCTGTCTGCTCATAGCTCGTCACGTTCTTCTGGGTGTAGGCGATGATCCTCCAGGTGCCATTGCTCCGCTGCTGTTCGACCCGGTAGAAGACGATGTCCTGGAGCGCCACGCCATCCGGCTTCTCCCAGGTGAGGCTCATGCTCTCTACGCCGGGAGTGGTCCTCAGGTTCTCGGGTGCTGGGACGGGCGGACAGGCTGAAGTGGTCGACTCCGAAAACTCGGCGAACTCCTCGTACTCGTCCAGATAAGGGTGGCCGTCCCCGCGAGCTGCGACCCTGAATTTGTAGGAGGTGTTGCACATTAGGCCTGTGCGCTCATACGTCGTCACGTTCTTCTGGGTGTAGGCCACAATCCTCCATGTGCCGTTGCTCCGCTGCTGGTCCACCCGGTAGAAGACAATGTCCGCCACATCGACATCGGTCGGCTTGTTCCAACTGAGGCTGACGCTGTACTGGTCGGGTGTCGCGCTCAAGCCTGTCGGCGCCGGCACAGGCGGACATTCGTCCGTGGTCTCAGCAACCTCAGACGACGGGTTGCTCCAATCGACCTCCCAGATGATGCCATCGCCCAGAGCTTCCACGCGGAAGCTGTAGGAGGTGTTGCACTTGAGGTCGCTTACAGTGGTGTCGGTATCGGTGGTGCTGGCGATGTTGGTCCAGGAGGTAACGCCCCCGCCCTTGTAGGTGATGCGATAGCGGGCGACGCCCAAGGCCCCCGTCCAACTCAGTTCGACGCTGTCGGCGGTTGTGGAATCGGCTGAGAAGTCTGTGGGCGTAGGGGGCGGCGTGTCATAGATGGGAGTCCGCGGCTGGTTCTCATCAGTGCCCTTGTCGTCAGGCTCACCCTGAATAACGCCCGGGCCTGAGAGGGTCGGCATCTGCTGTGGGGTGGGCTCGGCTTCGACCGCCACCTCCACGGCGGGTTCGGTTGGTGTCGCCTCCGGCGGTAGCTCTCTTTCTTCCCCGCCTTCCTCGTCGACCACCTCCTCCTCTGCCGGTTCCGTTGGCGTTGCTTCAGGCTGCGATGGCGCGGTGTCCCCTCCCTGTGCGCCTGCGGTCCGGGTGTCCGCACCGACACCCGCGACCAGCAGGACCACCGCGAGTGTGACCGAGAGGCAGAGTGCGGCTAGGAACCAACGCAACAGCCCGCCGCGAAAGGTGGGGCCGGTCGGCTGGGTCGGGGTCACAAGCGCCTCCCCTGCGAAAGGCGCCCCACCTGGGGGCGCCTCGGCGATGAACCCTACCCTTGGGGTCTATTCCCGGCTAGCTCATTTCGTAAGCAACCTGTGAGTTAGCAGGGAATAACGATCAGTTCTTGTGCAACGGCTTTGCGGAGGCTTCCCCCGGGCCCTTTCTACCTCGAAGGGAAGGCCGGCTTAGGATCGGGCAGTTCCAACCCCTGGAGCCCCCCGCTGACGGCACGATCGAACAACCAGTTCACACCTGCGGGCAGATCGGAATCACGCCAATGCGCCAGCTTGCGAGCTTCTGCAAGACTCCGTGTGAAGACCGGGGTGTCGTAAGCGGGGGTGTCGTCGATGTCCTCCTCGTAGTAGGTCTTGGTCGCACCTGTCCAGCCTGGGGGTGTGATCTGGTAGACGCCGTGAATCGCGGGGGTGGTGAGGCTCAGGCCGCCCGGGTCCGACAGCTCCCCCACCAGACTGGACAAAATCGAGAACCTTCACCCTCAGGCTGCAACTAGCACTGTAGTTGGCGCAGCACGCCAAGGCGATCCTCGGGGCACTGGGGCGAACACCACTGCAAGGCAAGCCCCTGGTGTTCAGGGTCTCGTGCATCCGACCGGATGCCGAAGGTCTGCACGAGACTTCTGGAAGCGGACGGGGTAAATCGGTTCGTCTTGCTCTAGGGTTGGTTCACGATGCGTTGGGCGCGAGCCTTCCTGCCGCTGGTCATGACGCTTGCGCTGGTTGAAGTGGCATGCGGAGGGGAGGCAATGCCTCCCGCCCCGGGCCCGGCGCAGCAGCCCCCTCCTGCCGCGACGAGCCCGTCGCCGACCCCCACCGCCACTCCGCCTCCTACGGCCACGCCCACGGCGACCGCCGCCTCGACCTCAGCTCCCCCGCCAGCGACCAGCCCGAGCCCAACACCCCCGCCCGCCGTCACGCCGACGACCACGCCGGAACCGACGCACGAGGTGCCCGGCATCGAGTTCGAGCCACTCACACGCGGCGAACCGAGGACGTTGCCCGCCGACATCGCCCTGTACTACCAGGTGGCGGGCTGTATGGCCTGCGGCTGGGGGTTCGGTGACGTGAGGCGTGTCGTATTCGACGAAGCCACCGGCGTCTACCGCGAGGACCGCCCCCTGGCCTTCTTCGACGGTCGAGGTGAGGTCATTCATGCGCGTGTGAGCCTGAGCGGGCAGGAGATGGCTGCCATGATCTGCCACGTCGGGTCTTGCGCAGGCACACACGCGCCTGTGAGCGCCGAGGCACTCCAGCATCTCTGGATGTCACGCGATGCCGGGTGGACGTGGGACGATCTGGGGCCGGTCGCGGCGAGTAGCAGGCTCTCCGGGGACTCGGCTCTCTTCGGCGAGGAGTCTTCTGCGTCTTCAGGCGCGGGGGCCGGGCGCACGGTCGCGTGGAGGTCTATGCGACAGGGCTACGACCTGTTCGCCGTCGCTGACGAAGAGGGCGCCATCCAGAGGGTTTTTGGTGCTGAGGAGCCTCTCGGAGACTGGGCTCGAGGGGTCTCGACAACCGGGGATCTGGTGGTGTGGTGGGCGGAAACGTACTCCGACGCACTGACGGTTCTGGCCGGCGCCGAGATGATCGACCTCGAGTCGGCCACGAGCCACGAGGTCGCCGGCCTCTCGCTCCCTCTGGGGTTCGACCCTGAGGCCGACGGGGAGCAGGACGACTTCTACTATCTCCTCATGGGCGCCCGGCCCGCCCCGGTCATCGAACTCACGATGGGCGAGCCCCGGGCGCTGCCGGCCGGTATTGCGCTGTACTTCTGGGTGTGGCCCTGCACGGAGTGTGACGCTGGCCCAACCGACCTCGGCAGGGTCATGTTCGACGAAGCCTCGGGCGCGCTGCGCTTTGATCGCCCGCTGATCCGCTTCGACGACGTGGGCCCGTTCCCCGCAACTGTCAGGGCTTTCGGAGTGAGCGAAAGCGGACAGACAATGGCCGCCGCCATCTGCGAGGTCGGGTTCTGCTTTGTCTGCGGGATAGGGCTTTGCACGGAGTATGGCTTCTACCCAACCATCGATGCGGAACTGCGCCTTCACGTCTCGCGCGATGGTGGACTCACGTGGGACGACTGGGGCCTCGTGCTTCCCGGCACGACCATAGCAGAGGTCACGGACGAGGATGTGCGGCTCAGGACACGGGACATCTGGGACTCGCGAGAGCATTGGGGTCTGAACGATGCGGAGTGGGAGCAGATGCTGGCGCGGCTGGCCCCCTTGGGGCTGGGGGAGCTGGAGAGGGGAGAGTACTGGGACCGCTGGGTAGTCTCTGGTGAGGAGGAAGTCCAGTCGGTCCTAGACGTGTGGCCCCCGGTCCTCGGGAGGGTGGACTGGCTCCATCGGGCGATCGTGCCGGGAAGAGGAGTCGTCGGGAGTGCGGAGGTGGAAGGTGTGCATGTCCTCGCGATAGTGGACGCGTCGTGGCAATTCGAAGTCGCCGTGCTCGACATCGAAACACTGACCCTCCATCCCGTGGATGGGCTCTCCATGCGGACGGTGGACTTTTTCGCCGCCCGGCCAGCGCCCGACTAGCGGGAAGCCTGCGCCGACAGACACCCTCGGTGTCGAGACTGAGACGAGACACCTTCGGTATGTGCACTCGCTACGGGGACCACCAGACTTGACGGTAGCCAGTACCGGCGCACCGAGGGACACCTCTTCGGCCTTGCCGCAACGCAACGGACTGTCCTTCGGCATTGGGATTGAGTAGCGGATCGTGGCGGCGCCCGGGGCGACGGCGATCTCCTTGACGAACGAGTGGAGGAACGCCTTCGACTCCGTCAGTTCGCTCGTCCCGAGCTTCCTCGCCCCGAAGTGGGGCGAGGGCTCCCCCTACGGCTACACTAGCCGCCATGACGACAGATTCCCGTCCCTTAGCCATGCTGGTTGATGGTGACAATGCGCAGGCGAGTCTCCTTGAACTCGTGCTCGCGGAGGCAGCCAAGTACGGCACGGTGACGACACGACGCATCTACGGCGATTGGACCACGCCGCAGATGTCCAGTTGGAAGAACGTGCTTCACTCTCTTGCCATCCAGCCAGTCCAGCAGTTCCGCTACACCAAGGGTAAGAACTCCACGGACAGCGCACTCATCATCGATGCCATGGATCTCTTGCACTCCGGCACTGCCGGCGGCTTCTGCATCGTGTCGAGCGACAGCGACTACACCCGCCTTGCCACCAGAATCCGCGAGCAGGGGCTCTTCGTGATGGGTGTCGGCCGCGACGAGACGCCGGAGGCCTTCGTGAAGGCCTGCGAAGTCTTTGTGCACACAAAAAACCTGCTAGCGGCGGAGGAGCCAGCGGATCCGGCGGATGCGGAGTCCGTGGAGTGGATCCCGCTCACCAAGCGCGCCATCGAGATGACGACCCGAGACGACGGTTGGGCATTCCTCGGCGCTGTCGGCAATGCCTTGCGCCAACTGGACCCGGCGTTCGACGTTCGCACCTACGGGCATCAACGGCTGTGGCCACTAGTTGAGTCTCGTCCCGACCTGTTCGACTTCCGTGAGGAGAAGACTCAGGAGGGGCCCTCGCTCGTGTATGTGCGATTGAAGACCTGACACCAAGTCCCCTGTGTGTGTGCCCTTTCCTGCGCTAAGGGAGCGTCTTATGGTGGGTCGCCGTATGTCGCTGGCTACATCGCTAAGGTTGGAAGCCACCTACCTCAAGCCCATCTACTGCAACCCGGAAGCGCGATGACTTCAGACCCTGATGTCCAATCGATAGACATCCGACCCGAGGTGAGCGTCCTCGGGGTGTTTCGGCACCTCAACTATCGACCCTGGTTCGCGGCGGCGGAGTTCGTCGATAACGCCATTCAGAGCCATCAGGACCACGAGGACGAGTTGGCTGGTCTTGGGGACCATGCCGGCAAGCTGGTCGTAAGGGTGAGGATTGACACCTCGGGCGATGGCTCCATTCAGGTGTCGGACAACGCAGCTGGAATCTATCGGGACGAGTGGGCGCGCGCGCTCCGTCCCGCCGAGCCGCCGCCTGACAGATCCGGTCTGGCCGAGTTTGGGATGGGCATGAAGACAGCGGCGGCCTGGTTCGGAAGTAGGCTTACGGTGCGCTCCAAGGCCTTAGGCGAGCCGGTCGGACGCCAGATTACCCTCGACTTCAACGAGATTGTGGAGAAGAAACTCGGGACGGTGCAGCCGGAGACCTTCCCTTCCCGGCCAGAGGAGCACGGTACCGAGGTGATCGTCAGTGGGCTCCATCGCCCGCCCTACGGAAAAACCGTCAGTAAGATGCGAGAGCATCTGGCCAGCATCTACCGCGTTTTCCTGCGTGACGGGTCGCTACAGCTGACCTTCCAGTCTGGCACCAACCCGGAGGAGGCACTCAAGGCCGAGGAAGTGCCCATCCTTGAGGCTCCCCGCTTCGACGATCCAGAAGGCGAAGCTCAGCGCTGGTACAAGTCCGTCGACTTTGATCTGGGCGTCGGTTTGCGTGCTCACGGCTTTCTGGCAATACGCTCAGTCGGTAGCACAGCCAACGCGGGCCTGGCCCTCTTTCGCCGGAAACGTCTCATCGAGGGCAGCGGCGACGAGACCTACCGCCCTCGCAGGATCTTTGGTGCATCGAACTCGTACGAGTATCAGCGTCTCTTTGGCGAACTGACGCTTGAGGGCTTCGAGATCTCGCACACGAAGGACGGATTCCGATGGGAGGAGCACGAGGAGCCCTTCGTCGAGCTTCTCCGCGAGTACGCCGATGAAGATCCGCTCCCCCTGATCAAGCAAGCGAGGGGCTTCCGAGCCGGCAGCAGTCGGCCGCCGGAGACCGAGACTACCCTAGATGACCAAGCCCAAAGTGCCGCTGAGGGAACGGCAGCGGTGCTTGGCCGAGAATTTAGCCGCTCCTCAGTCGAGGGGCTTACCCCCACTGAGAGCCCCCTACCGGAGGATCTTTCCCCTGGGGCGGAGCTGTTCCCCGCCACTATCGAGTTGCCGTACCGCTCACGGAAGTGGCGAGTAACCGTGGAGATATCCAACGATCCTGCACACATGGGGGACTGGTTTCAGGTTGCCGAGCACACGATGTCCAGCGACGCTAGTAACCCGCATGACGCAATCCGGGTACGCATGTCGCTCCGGCACCCGTTCTCCGAGCGCTACGCTGGCGCGGAGTACGAGAACTTGGAACTGCTGACTCGGATCGCGGCCGCGCTAGCCATTGCTGAGGTTACTGCTCGCGAGGCTGGTGCTCGCCAGGCAGGCGAAGTCGGACGTAGGTTCAACGAGTTGCTCCGGACGGTCTTCTCCGAGCCGTAGCGCCACTGCTCACGATGGAGGGCGAAGTGACAAACCAAGACGCTGTTGAAGTGGTTCGCGAGCTCCCACCCGAGTTGCCTCCGGGATGGCAATGGCGCCCCCAGCTGGTGGAGGATGGTGAGGCCCAACGGCTGATCCAGAGGTACGCCGAGCGGGGACTGCCCGAGAGTGCCCGAGATGAGGTCATAGGGTCGGCGCTAGACATCCTCGCTCGGTGCGTCCCTCCTAGTGAGGAGGACACCCAGGAGACCGGGCTTGTTGTCGGATACGTACAGAGCGGGAAGACGCTCTCGTTCACGACCGTAGCTGCTCTCGCGTGCGACAACCGCTTCCCGCTCGTCATTGTGCTGTCCGGAACGAAGAAGAATCTCAATGCCCAGACTGTGAAGCGTCTTCGGCGAGATCTGGACCTTGAGCGTCCTGCTGGCCGATGGGTTCTCTTCGAAGCCCAGACCAAGAACCCTGACCTTCCTCAGCAACTCAATCACCTTCTGGAGCAATGGGATCGACCTGAGTTGCCTGGCTTCCCACGGAAGACCGCGATCATAACGGTGCTCAAGAATCGGCAGAGGGTAGATGGCCTCGTTGACGCACTGCGTCTCTTGGACCTCAGCGGCCGCCCGTGTCTGATCATCGACGATGAGGCCGATCAGTACGGTCTCAACACCAAGGTCCGGACAGGCGAAGTGAGCCCCGTCTACGGGGCCTTGCTCTCACTACGCGAGGCGCTGCCACAGCACACCTACGTCCAGTACACAGCAACGCCGCAGGCGCTCCTGCTCATCAGCGTCTTGGACAGCCTGTCGCCTCGGTTCGGTTGGGTCCTCTCAGCAGGCACGGGATACCGTGGGGGTCAAGACTTCTTTCAGCATGAAGGGAGGAGACTCGTGAGGACGATTGCCGAGCACGACCTAGAGGCTGTGAACGACGAGAGTGACAGTGGTCCACCAGACAGCCTGCTGGAAGCTCTGCGTCTGTTCTTCGTTGGAGTGTCGGTGCAGGCCGTGCATCGCGGGGTCGACGAGCGAACGCAGGAGTACCGATCCATGCTCGTCCACCCGTCGATGCGCCAGATCGACCACTTGCGGTTCAAGAGGTGGGTCGACGGCGCCACGGACTCGTGGATTGAGCTACTTGAGTCCGAGGCTGGTAGCCCCGATCGTGACGAGCTCGTGCAGGACCTTCGCACGGCTTACGAAGAGCTGGTTGACACAGCGAAGAGCTACAAGGAGCAGAACGATGCTCACGAAGCAGTCCCAGCATTCGAGAGTGTCCTCTTGTACTTGCCGCACGCGATGCGAGACACGCGCACATGGGAGGTCAACTCTCGAGTTGTAGAGCAATGGACTCAAGAGAACTGGCACTCGGCATCCTCACACATCCTCGTGGGTGGGGAGAACCTCGGAAGGGGTTTTACCGTCGAGGGGCTGACGACGACCTACATGCCCCGAGGCCGAGGAGGCGGCGTTGCCGACACCATCCAGCAGCGGGGGAGGTTCTTCGGCTACAAGGGCGACTACCTCGGTCTATGTCGGGTCTTTCTGCCTGATGATGTCAGGAGCGACTACGAGAACTACGTCGACCATGAGTCCTATGTGATGGAGGACCTTAGCCGCCTGTCCCAGTCAGGCAGTTCAATGTCGGATTGGCGGAGACGAATGCTGCTCGCGCAATCTCTTCGCCCGACTCGTCGCTCCGTTATGCCGGACATCTACCGCCACCTCGAAGTGCCACAGTGGACTTTCCAGGCACAGCCCTGGACGCCAGATGACGATGCTGAGATAGGGACGAACTGGGACGTCATCGAGACCTTCCTCGATGGGCTAGCGTTTCGAGTGGATACGGGGAGCGATGAGCGGACGCAGGAGCAGCTAAACGCTATCTCGGAACCCGTTCCCCTTCAACGCCTCCTGGAGGAGCTTTTGGTTCCTATGCATTTCTCTCGGCGTGATGCCCCAGGTTTCTCTGCCCTGGAGTTGGCCATCCAATGGCACCTCAAGAAGCGTCCTGCAGCAACCGCTGCGGTCTACCAGATGGCTGCCCAGCGTTCACCACTGCCCGGCGGGGGAAGACGCCGGCGCCAGATCGACGAAAGCGCGCGGATCGTGAACCTGTTCCAAGGTGCTGCCCCCGTCGAACCTGCGCGACTTCGCGGCAGCGTATACCCCGGAGATCGCCTGATTCACGCGGGGGAAGCTGTCACAGTCCAGATACACGACTTGGACCTAACGGATGCGGCGGAACCTCCGCAGCTGCGAAGGGGGCATGTACCGGCGGTCGCTGTATGGGTGCCAGACTTCGTGCGCGTGGGGGTCTTCGACGAGATGGCGACGTGACGAGATGGGGACATTGGGGAGTCCAGGTTGACCAGCGGCGCGACAGCCCTGCATCTGCGAGAGCTGTTCGCTGCTCTCGGCCTGCCGTCGTCTAGTGAGGGGCGCACCTACGAGGCGGTACGGATTGCCCCCGAATCCCGCTACCGGGTCGGACGCGACAGCCACGGCAACCCAGCTGTCCTGATCAACACGACTGAGACAGCCGGAGCTGCAGCCCTACCCGACTTCGATGGCCGCCACCTTCAGATTAGCCATGGGGTGAACTGCGCCATCAGCGTGGGGGGTGCTGATGTGGAGCGCGGACGATTCTCTGTGCTGACCTGTATTGATGCTGATGACCAACTCACAGACAGGTTCTTCGACGCCATTGAGACCGTGCTGCGTTCTCTCGGCGAGACGCCGACAGCAGACGAGCTCCGACGAGTTATTGGCGGCTTGGTCGAGTTGTTCCGACTCGCCACCCAGCCCTCGCGCGGGACCGTCCAAGGGCTCTGGTCCGAGCTGTGGCTGATTGCTGGAGCGCGAGACCCTGAAGTCCTCCTCAGCGCCTGGCACGCGGAGCCCACAGACGTGTATGACTTCAATCGCGGGCCCGAGCGCATTGAGCTCAAGAGCGCCGGGCAGAGAAAGCGGAGCCATCACTTCTCGCACCGGCAACTCACGCCCCCGAGTGGCACACGTGTTGCCATTGGCTCGGTCTTTGTGGAGAGCTCTGGTGGCGGCCCAACAGTCAGGGCCTTGGTCGAGCGGACCCGCCGCCGAGTGGACGCGCCAAGGTTGCTGGGGCGGCTCGACCACATCATTGCCAGCACCCTGGGTTCGGACTGGCGCAGCGGCATGGAGACAGCCTTCGACTCAGAGTTGGCGTCAGAGTCCCTCCGGTTCTTTGAGGTTGGGGCTGTCCCTTCGATTCCTTCGGGGTTTCCCGATGCGGTCTCTGACATCCGGTACGTATCGGATCTCTCCGAGGTGGAAGCGCTAACGCACGAGCAGGTACGTCGATACGGTGAGCTCTTCGCTGCAGCTGCTCCCGGGGGCCATCAGTAGCCCCGTTCAGCGGGTCGCAGCTTGGGGCAGTCATCTCGACGACTTCGTCAACCGGGAGCGCCTAAGGCCCTCGCATATGCGCATCCACCCAAGAGAGGGCACTCGGAGCACAGCGGCCGGCGTGGTCTACAGAGTCGCGCGGCTATGTCGAGCAGGCCGAGATTGAAGTCCCTCGCGGAGTTCTGCGGAAGGAGTCGCTGGGCTTCCTCCATGAGCGGACGACTTGAGTAGGCGGGGCCGTAACTCTTGAGGGCCAAGACCCTCCGAAGAACTCTGCCGCTGCCCTCATCGATCATGGGCACGGCTCGCCCGAACGCCAAGCAGGCTATGGCCCGCGCGCTGTACCGGCCGAGACCCGGTAGGGCTTCGATCCCTTCCACGTCACCCGGGACCTGCCCGCCATGCTCCTGGACGAGGATCCTCGCTGACTCAACGAGCCTGTCGGCCCTCTCGACGAGACCAAGCGGTCTGAACCAGTGACGGAGTGCAGTGACATCGGTGTGGGCGAGTGACTCAGGGTCGGGGTACCTGGCGATGAGCTCCAGATAAGGGGAGACGACGCGCGTCGCCTGAGTCTGGCGAAGCAGAACCTCTGCGAGAAGAATGTGGAACGGGTTCTTCGTCTCTCGCCAAGGGAACTCCCGCCCGTTGTCGCGAAACCATGAGACCACCGAGTCGGCCAACTCGGAGCCATAGCTGCCCGTCGAAGCCCCATTACAAACTGACACGGACGTCTAATCCCGCCCCTGGTGTCCCGGCATCACGCTGCTCCATCCACTTGCAGACTCCCCCATGAGGCGTGTCCTAGGCTGGGCGTTGGCACTTGGCGCTCGCCTACCGAGAAGCGGCAAGGACTGGAGTGGTTCGGTCTCTCATCGGAAGGCCTTGCGGTGCTTCCCCCTCCTGCGCCTCCAGACCGTCTTGGCAGCCTCCCAGAAGTCTCTCCGCAATCTTGTAGACCACGCCTACGTGTACAGCGTTCCCCAGGGCCTTGAACGTGGCGTCCCTCGAGTCTGGGATATGGAAGTCGTCGGGGAATCCCTGAAGACGCCGCCCCTCGGTTCGCGTCAAGTGCCTTCGCTCCGGGCCGAGGATGGGAATCTGGGTGCTGGTCATCGACACAAGCGACGGGCAGTTCTCGTAGCGCTTCACCCTCAAGCCTGAAGGCCTGAACTGGAGAATGTGCTTCCAGAGATCCCTTTCCTCCCCCTTGCAGTTCCACTCAAGCTTCCGGAGGGAGGGCGGGAAACTCTGTAGACCACCGATCCACCCTGCCGGAAGCTCATCGCGGACCTCCTCGAGCCACTTCCGATTGGACCTGATGAAGTTCTCCTTCCACCGCGGGAACTCCAACACCTCGGTTCTTGCGTAGCTAGGGAGAAGCTCGTACTCGTCCCTGCTGGGACCGCTTCCATTGCTGCTGAGGGGGAGGCTATAGAACGAGTTAAGCATGTTGGCCCAAGGCGTAGTCCCGTCGTAGGGGTACCCTGCGCCGAACTCGTCCCCCCATATCGGGAACGACGGAAGCTCGTATTTCTCCTCAGGCAGAGCACCCACGAAGCTGTTCCAGTGCTCGATGCACCGCCGGTGCGTGTCGGCAATACGAGTCTCCTCAAGGTCCACGCTGGAGAGTTCGCCCCGGCTCTGGACCACCTCGACCATCGAGGTGGTGGCCTTGCGGTTCACAGCTGGGAAGGGGCTGTGGGGAAGCCCTTCGAGTGACGCTACCGCAAAGAAACGCTCTCGGTGATGCGGAAACCCCAGGTGGTGTGGAGACAGCAGCCCTTCGCCACCGTTGACGACGTGCAGAGTCCCACGCACCTCGTAGCCGAGCCCTTCCAGGCTGGACTTGACGATGGACCATGTTCGCCCACCATCATGGCGCTCGAAGTTCCCGACGTTCTCCAAGATCACGAAGCTGGGCAGGTGCGCTTCCAAGATCTCCCGTATCTCGTGAAACAGCGTCCCTGTCGTCTCGTCATCCATTCCCTCCTGGGAACCCGACTTCGAGAAGGGCTGGCAAGGGAAGCCGGCACACAGGACATCGTGTCGAGGAACGTCGTCCTTCGAAAGCCTGATGTCCCCACGGATCGTAGGACCCGCCGGGAAGTTCTTCGCGTACACGTCGCGGAGTTGCTCGTCGATCTCGCAAGCAAAGACGCACTCGTGCCCAAGACGCTCGAGCGCCATGCGGAAGCCGCCTAAGCCAGCGAACAGGTCGATGAACCTCATTGGTGACATGCCGAACTGCGAGTAGCTAGCACGCACGGGCTGCGCATTTGGCGCATCCCTTCACGTCTACCGTGAGTCCATCAATTCGAAGGGCCTTCCCGTGGTGCGGAGAAGGGTGATTGCCCTGTGCTTCTCGTCCCCGTCTTCGGCCTCCGCCCAGAAGTCATCCAGGGACCGATAGAAGACCACCGTCTCGTCTCCTACAACGAGCGCCGCCCCATCGTCCAATGCCAGGACATCGAGCTCTATCCCGCCGCCAGAGTCCCAAGTATCGACGCTTCGAAGGTGCGCTGTACGGCTTGTGGTTTCCATGAGCCGAGTCTACACCAGACACGACGCGCTTCAGGTCGGCCAATCACACGAACGGGTTGCGGGAATACGGACCTAGCGGCCACTCTCCCCCAAACAGATGCGCGCGTTCCTCCCCCAGACCAGAGCGCACCCGTCTCTTGCGAGTGCGCTTTGAGTGTCTGGTCCCACCATCTCGCTGCGACGCACCAGAAGCTGACGTCTATCACCCCCTGGAGGAGTTCGTCGCTCCGAGGCCTGCTCCGGCCCGAAGCGAATTGGCGGAGTTCAGTTGCGCAAGACCATGGTACGAGCGAATCGGATCATGTCCTTGGCGGTCGTCGAGTAGACCAACAGACGGCCGTCGTATTCGTTGATCATGCCGCAGTCCGCTTCGGAGGCTGCGGCCAGGAGGTACGGCACGACCGAAACTGGGGCGAAGAATTTCACGACTGGGCAGGGTTGGGTGTGGCCCGACCCGCCGACGCAACTGTCCGTCGGAATACAGCCCGCCGCGGAGAGCGCGAATACGGTTGATGCCACTCCAAAGTCCAGGCCCCTTAGCGTGTCGTCGATGTCTTCGTCCTCCAGATTTTGCATAGCTGCGTACAAGTCCCATCGGTGCTCGGATAGGAGCGTCTCCTCAAGATCCACGAGGGCCGCGGTGGCTTCCCATGAGAACCCACGCATGTCCTCGTATAGGCGGTTACCAGCCGATCCGTAGTGCTCGAGCGCGACCTCGTCCGGCCACAGCAGGGCTGAGGTGTTGACCTCTCTCTTAATCAGAACATCTGCCTTGTCCTGGCCCATTTACTCCTAAGTCTCCAACTCCCTGTGGCACGCTACAACGAGTGGCAACCGTTTCCCCGATTCGCAAAAGTGAACGACATGGGCGGCGAGCGTCCTAAGATGCAGGCCGCAACAGACCGTTGGCGTAGGTGGCTCTCACGGTTGTGGTCACGGCAGATCTTCCACGCGCGCGCTTGCCACTATCCTAACGACATCATCCGGTGGGGGCTCGTTAGCCTTGGCCTGAGCCTCCTCCGCGTAGGCCTCGATCTCAGAGAGCTCGGCAGACAACTGCTCATCGAGAAACTCGATGAGCTCGTCCCTTTCTTCTGCCAGCGCCCAACGCAGGGAAACTTAGGTTGGACGCTGCGAGCCGTTAGCGCGGAAGTCGTAATCGGCGCGGAAGCGCTGATACCCGAGGCGATGCATCAGCCACCGGACACCGGTGTAGGCAGGCCCGGTCATGAGAGAGGAACAGTGATGCGCTGAGAGTCTGTGAACTGGCGAACCGCCTCGTTCAGCGCCTCTTCAAGCTCTACCTTGGCAAGCTCCAAGCCAGGAGTGACGGGAGGCACAATCTCACAGAGCACGCCGAAACTAGCGGCGTATTCAACGAGGTCAACACTCTGGGGCCGCGTCTCCACGATCAGGCTGAACGGACTAGCTGCCGCCTCGTCCAAGTCTCTTCGCAGACTGTCTTCGTCTGGACAGATCGAGAAACTTCGTTTTGGCGTTCCGGCTGATTCTGTCGTGAGAGATCACAGGTCGGTGAGGGCACGTCGGAGCCCTTACACGCCTGCGTACACGACGCGTGTTGTCGCTGCCCGGGTGCCCCCTTGGACGGTGTTCGCCTTCAAGACGGAGACCCCTAGTACGTCACGGCGACGGCCGAACCGTTTCTCCCTGTTCGAGTGGGCGCTCGAGCGGGAGCAGGAAGGGATGCTGGCCGAGGCAGCCGGGTAGGGGCGCAGGGGAGGGCACCGCGGATGTGGCGTGTCCTCCCTCGCCTTGCCCATGTGTAGGGCCTTTTGCGTTGCTCGGAGCCGCGCACCTGCCAGGGGTTGGTCGCAGGCGTGGTCGCCGGGAGCGGGTCCAAGACTGCGCGGGGCCCCGTTGGTTGTCCCCCCGACCGGTACCCCCGATCCGGGTACGACCCTCCGCATCGCCCGATACATGCGTACCTACGCCGGCACACGACTGGCGTCAGCGGAGCAGGGCGGTGAAGCCAGCCTGCTCGAAGTCGCGGTCGTGGGCGAGCGCCTCCGTGATCCCGCGCTCCTCCATGACGATGAAGCTGGCGCAGTCGGTAAGGCTCCACGTCTGGTCCGGTCGCTCGGCGTAGCGCTCCACAGCGGACCGGAACTGCGCGGCTGTCTGCGGCACGACCTCGACATCCAAACTGCGTTCTGCTCGCTCCACGACTTCCAGGGCGAGGCGGCGCTGCTGTTCCCCGCGGCCCCCGAACATGTTGAGGACCTCTACCAGCACCATCTGGGTGGTCACGATGCGGCTGGGCTCAATCTCCTTGGTCAGGGCGAGTGCCCTCCCGTGCAACCGGTCCCGACTGTCTTGGAGCGCGGCCCAGTACCCCGTGTCGGCGAACACCTCGCTCAAAGCTCCTCGCCCTTCGGGTGGCCGTACAGGTAGTGCTTGTAGTGCTCGGCGAGATCAACAGGCCGTTCGCCCGGCTCGCGGGCGAGCGCCGATGTGTGCAACTCCTCGATCAGATCCAAGAGGGAAGCTCCGTCGCCCCCCGCATGGTCCGCCCATTCGCGCTGTGCGCCGTCCATCGACACTGTCACCTCTGTACCCTCTTCGAGGTCGACGGGCTCTTGTGGGGTGAACACGCCGTTGGCGTACGTGGCCTTCACAGTTGTGGCCATGCGAGTCCTCCTGGAGCGCGCCCGCGCTTCTATCGTACCGCGCCGTCGCTGGAACCGGAGGTGCAGAGGTACGGGCAACTCACGACCCCGACCGTCGCGCGCCGTACTGCGAGCTATTGTGGTGTGATCGCGAACCACGTTCCTGAGCGCTGCTGTGGAACGTGCAATCTGGCTCTGTGCAGATGCTCCGACCCACCTGCTAGGCTCGTAACCGAAGCGCCTAAGGCGATCCGCTTGGTTTGGCCACTCCTAGTGGGCTGTCTCTAGGAAGGGGAAGTCCAGCCGAGTGGTGCCTGCTGGATGGAGGGGAGCCCATGAAACAGATCTATCACTTGAGTGATCAGATCAGCGGAATGGACTGCATTCCGTGCGCTGAGACGAATCACAGTGGACGGTATAGTCGAGATCATATTCCAAGTAAAGCACTCTTGAATCCCCCCTATCCGGAGAACCTGATGGGCGTAGGGATGTGCCAAGAATGTAACTCGGGGTTTTCGAAGGACGAAGAGTACTTCGCTGCGTTCCTCGCATCAGTAATCTCCGGATCAACTGAGCCAGACTCGCTGCGGTTCCCAACAGCCTCTCGAACTCTGGCTCGCAATCGGCGACTACGCAGCCGAATCGATGCTGCCCGGCATGTGGACACCAACTCCACGGGAGGTGCGGTTGTTTCTTGGATCCCAGAGCTAGAGCGCATTGAACGGGTAATCGTCAAGAACGCACGTGGGCACCTGCTATATGAGCTGGGGCAAGCCCTTGAGTTGCCTCCATCTCACGTCAACATACTTCCGCGCAAGCTGCTCTCCCCACAACAGCTAAGTCGGTTCGAACGCCCAAGGGGCATGGCTGGCTGGCCGGAGGTGGGCAGCCGATTGATGCTGCGACTCCTCGAAACTGGTGAAGTGGGCAAGGGAGGCTGGGTCGAGGTTCAAAGCGGAGTCTATCGCTACGCAGTGGGTGAAGCCATGAGAATCCGGATGGTTTTTCGAGAATATTTGGCGGCTGAGGTGGTTTGGGATGAATGAGGCAGTTCCTCAAAGGCACTTTCCAGGGGGAAGAGCGTGTGGAGAGGGTGCGCGCTGCCGTCGAGGCGTGGTACCGCGAGCGAGCGGCACTGAAGCTGCCCCCCCCCGGGTCGACCGCATCGCGAGCCTGCTGGGCGTCCACCCGAAAGAAGTCCTGATTCGGAACCAGCGTCGTCGCTGGGCGAGCTGCGCTCCCGACGGGACGCTGCGGTTCAACTGGCGAGCCGTCATGGCTCCGCCCGCCCTTCTCGACTATGTCGTTGCCCACGAACTGGCTCACCTCCGCGTCCGCGGGCACACATCGGAGTACTGGGCCGTCGTCGCCCAGGCCATGCCGGACTACCGCCTGCGTCGCGAACGCCTTCGGGAGGTCGGACCACTCCTGAGCATCTGACGGACCGGGCTCGGCTTCTCAGACAACGTGGAGCCTATTGCCACCACAGGCCCAGGGTGAGCATGCGCCGTACCCAGCGCCAGAACAGCGCCCGGTTGCGCTCAACCCGCAGGTCCTCCAGCGACTGCTTCCGCCGCCAGACCTCGTCGCGACGGTCGGCGCGGCCCCAGGGGTAGACGGCCGGCGGCAGGGTCAGCTCGTGGTCTGCGATGATGGCAATCTCCAACTCCACCATCCGCTTCCGCGCATCCAGCTTGTCCAGCCGGCTCCTGACCCGCTCGAGCATCTCGTGTGTCTCCCGCCACTCGGTGATGGCCGGCATCGCCTCACCGTAGATGAGCTCCTCACCTTGCTCGGGGTCGATGGTGACCAGCTGGGGGTAGGGCCGCCTCGGCGCCCTCACCTGCGGCGGTTCCCGCACTCCTTCAACCGCCCCCTTCACGCTGGGTGTGGACGGGGCTCCTGACCCGTTCCCAGGCTCCCGCCGCGCTTCCACCCGGGCGAGCCGGCGCTCCCACCGGTCCAGCGTCCGAGCCTGGTCCTCCCGCACTGCTCCCACGACCGTCTGGATGGTGCCCACGCGGGTTCGCAGCTCCGCGACCTCAGCTTCCAGTTGCCCCACGCGCTGCTCCAACCCCTCCGCCTGGTCTGGCTTCGTCCCCGAGCCTTTCACCTCCCGCAGGTGCCGCTCCAGCGCGTCGGCCATGCGCGCGGTCAGCCGGCCCGACTCAACCGCCCTCGCGAGCGTGCGGTAGCTCACGCCCAGCGCCTCCGCCGCCTTCACCTTGCCCCTGGTCTCGGCCACCTCCCGCAGCAACGCCACCAGCCGCTCGTGGCGAAGCTGCTCCGGGCTCCTGCTCTCGCCGGCGGGGAGACGCTCCTGACCGTTGACTTGCCCGGTCCCCTCGCGGGTTCCCGCGGGGATTCCGGCCGTTTCAGGCCCGCCTTTCCGATTGCCTTTTGTCAATTCTCGCCTCGGCATACGTCAATTTCCCGTGGAAGCCGCTCCGGAACCGAATTGCTTACCGCCTACGTCCGGTAGGGGCCGTTTTCACCCGTACCGACTGGGTTTCTCGCATCGATTGCCTTTCTGCAATCTCCCTCTTTTCTCTGTACACGCCCATGACATCACATCCGCTTCGGCAACGGCAGGTCTTGCAAGGGGGTACACGCCTGCACCCCCTTGCGGGAGGGTCCACGCACGCACCCCCTTGCAGGCTGTTAACCGGAGCGTCCCCGTTCCCCACACTCGACCGTCCGCGTCTCGGCCGGTGGGCGAGCCCCTCGCTCTCCGGGCAGCCATCGCGGCGCGGGAAGACCGATAGGGAAAGGAACCCACGCCATGCGACTCAATCCTCTGCACCTGCTCTCCCGCGGGCCCGAACCGAAGCCACCCGTCCTCCTCGAGGTGACGCCCCCGCGCAGCGGCGAGCGCACCCTTCTCGGCGTCGAGAATCTGCTCGGCTCGATCGCCGTCCCCGAACCCTTCACCCTGGAGCTGGCGGGCGGCGCCGACGGCGTCACCCTCATGGCCCGCTGCCTCGACCAGCAGGCCGTGCGCGGCCAGCTCGCCGCCCACTATCCCCAGGCCGTCATCGACGACGTGCCCGACGGGGAGGATCCCCTGCGACTCAAGGAGGGGGAGCGGGCGTGGTCGCTGACGCTGCGCGCAAGCGGTCCCGACTACGTCCCCCTGCGCACCTACCGCGACGACGACCTCCTCGACCCCGGCTCCGATCCCCTCATCGCCCTCCTCGGCGCGCTCTCCGCTCCCGGGGAGGGTGAGCGCGTCGTGACGCAGCTGCGCATGCGCTCGCTCGGACCGGGCTGGGCGCAGGGGTACGCGGAGAAGGCCTTCGAGCGGCCGCTCTCGCCCCCGCCGGCGCCGGCCGCCGCCGGTGGCCAGGGCCGCACCCACGGGACCGAGGGCCTGGCCATGGCCGTCCTCGCCGTGGCCGCCCTGGGCGCCGTGCAGGGCTACCGGTGGGTGCAGGCGGGCGAGCTCTGGAAGACGGCCCTGGCCGGCCTTGGCATCGTCGCCGTCCTCGGCCTGGCGGGCTGGGCGAAGCAGCGCTGGCAGCGCAACCGCAACCACATCCACGACCCGGCCCTCGTCAAGGAGAAGATCTCCCGGCTGGCCTTCGAGGCCGAGGTCCAGGTGACCGCCGTCCTCTCCGGGAAGGACCCCGGGACTGCCCGCAAGCGGGCACGGGAGCTGCTCAAGGGAGTAGCCGCCGCCTACCGCCACTTCGACCACCCGCTGGGGGCGCGCTTCGACGTGAGCCGCGTGCGGGCCGTCGTCCCCGACCCGGAGCGGCTGCATCCCTCCGGCGGGGGACTCCTCGGCAGCCGCAGCGTCCTCGGGGCGCGCGAGGCGGCCTGCCTCTGGCACCCGCCGGGCGCGAAGGACGAGACCCACCTCGTGGGGCGCTCGGGAGCAAAGGTGCTCCTGCCCTCCCCGCGTGACGTGCGCGACGGCGCCCTCGTGGGCGAGACGACGGCGGGCAGGCCGCACCCCGTCCGCTTCGCCGGCGATCTCCTCCGACGCCACCACCTCTACGTCGCCCGCACGCGCATGGGCAAGTCCACCCTCATGCAGCACGTCGTCACCCACAAGCTGCTGGAGAAAGCCGCGGGCCGCGACGGCGACGCCATCATCGTCGTCGACCCCCACGCCGACCTCGTGGCCGATCTCCTCGGGCACGTGCCCGAGTCGCTCATCGACCAGGTGCGCCTCGTGGACCTCGGGGCGGAGGGTGGCCTCCCCGGCATCAACCTCCTCGACACGCGCATCTTCAGCGACCGCGACCGTACCGCCGACTCGGTCGTGCGCGTGGCCAGGGGGCTCTGGGACCAGTGGGGACCGCGTATGCAGTCCATCCTCGAGCAGACGGTCAAGACGCTGCACGAGGCCAACGCCCACCCCTCGACCGCGGCGGATGAGCAGCACACCATCCTCGACGGGCTGCGGCTGCTGGAGGACAACGAGTTTCGCCAGGAGGTCCTGGACAGGGTCTCCGATCCCTACCTGCTGGAGTGGTGGGCGCGCACCTTCTCCAGCTGGCGGCGGGAGTACCGCTCGGAGGCGTTCGCGCCCGTGCAGACGCGCCTCTCCTACTACGCATCCTCCAAGGTGGCGCGCGCCGTCCTCGGGCAGCCCCGCTCCACCATCGACCTGCGCAAGGTGATCCGCGACGGCGGCATCCTCTTCGTCTCCACCGCCCAGGGGAGGGCGGGGCGCGACGTGGCCGCGCTCGTGGGCGCCTCCATCCTCAACCTCGTCGACGCCGTCATCCGCGAGCAGGAGAGCCTGCCGCTGGCGGAGCGCCGGGGCGCTCTGGTCGTCGTGGACGAGATGCAGTCGATGCCGGGCGTCGACTACGAGTCCATGCTCTCGGAGTTGGGCAAGTACGGGGCCTCCTTCGTGCTCGCCACCCAGTCCCTGGACAAGCTCGAGGACCTCTCGCGCACGATGCGCAGCACCCTCCTCGCCAACGTGGGTTGCCTCGCCGTCTTCCAGGCGGCCGCGGCCGACGCGCAGGACCTCGTCCTGGAGCTGGGCCGCGACCGCGTCTCCCTGGAGGACATCGTCTCCTTACCGGTGCACCACGCCTACGTGCGCGCCACCGTGAACGGGGAGCGCGTGCCGGCCTTCTCCATGAAGGTGCGGGAACCGGACGAAGGAGGCCCCGATACGGCCGCTCGCATCCGTGCCAACGCAGCGTCCTACGTCGTCTCCCCGGACCTGCTCGCCGCGCAGGAGGCGGAGGGGCGCAGGCGCGTGGAGGAGTACCAGGCGGGCCTGGAGGCGCTCCGCAAGGGGGAGGAGCCGGGTCCCGACAGGGGCGACAAGGGGCGGGACCATCCCCGCGAGGCGCCCAGGGACCGGAAGCGGAAGAGGCGCAGGCGCCTGCAGGAGGACGCGCCCGCGGAGGGTGACGAGTGAACCTGCCGAAGGATCTTCTGCGGCTGCTCGCCGCCACGCCCCTCGCCGACCGGATGGAGATGGTCTCCCTCTCCGGCTGGTCGCGGGGGGCGGTCTACAAGGCGGTGGCGGCGCTGGAGGAGGAGGGGCTGGTCGAGTCGGTGCCCCACGCCTCGGAGCTGATCCTTCCCACGCGGCGCTACTGCCTCAGCACCGAGGGGGTACAGCGGCTGGCGCTGGAGGAAGGGGTGGGCGTGGACGAACTACTCCGGGAACGTCCCGTCTCCCGGCGCTGGCGGCGCATCCTCCTCGAGCGCCTCGACGCCGTCGCCGTCATCTACCGCCTCGCCTCGGCCCTCGCCGGCGTGGCCTTCCCGCTCCGCTTCCGCTGGTACCGGGCCATGCCCATGGACGCCGCCGTCGCCCTACCCGACGGGCGCACGGTCGCTATCGTCCGCCAGGGCCTTACGTCGGACCGCACGGGCTTCGGCAAGCGCATCTGGCGGCTGCGGGAGGGTCCGCAACCGGCCGCCGCTCTCCTGCTCACGCCCGACGAGGTGCGGCTGCGCCACGCCCGCGGGCTCCTGGCGGGGGCGTCGTTTATCTCGTTTCTCGCGCTGGAGCGCGATGTGGCCCTGGCGGGGTCGCGCGCCCGCGTCTGGCGCACGACGTCGGGGGCGACGCCCCTCGGGCTGGGCGAGGCGCTCTCCTACGTGCGGCCGGGGGGCGCGTGGCCGGTGGAGCGGCCCCTGGCGCGGCGCTCGCCGCCCGGGCCGCTGCCGGCAGGGGATGGGGTGGAAAGGGACGAGCGCATGCTCCCCGCCCTGCTCAAGCCGATCGAGAAGCGCGCCCTCGACCTGGTCTCCGACTGGCCCTGGATCACGCCGCGGCACCTGGGCGCCCTCCTCGGGGTGAAGCGCTCGCGCCTGTCCGAGGTGCTGCAGCGTCTCTGGGGGATGAGCCTGGTCCTCGACGATGTCGTGGAAGGACAGCGGCGTGTCGCCGTTACCGACCGGGGGCTGGCCCTCCTGAGCCACCGCGACCGCACCTCGCTCGGGGTGGCGAGGAAACGCTGGAGCGTCGCGCCCCTGGACGCGGACGCGCCTCGCGGATGGCGCAACGTCTCGGGCAGGAGCAGCCGCCAGCTCCTCCGCACGATCGAGCACACGGACGCCGTCCACGGCTTTCTCGCGGCGCTGGCGACGCAGGCCCGCGAGCGGTCGGTGGAGGTGGTGCAAATCGACCCGCCCCGGCGGGCGTCGCGGTACTTCCAGCACGACGGGCGACTCCACTCGGTCCAGCCCGACGCCTTCGGGGTCCTGCGCCGTGGCGACGACGTGTGGCCCTTCTTCCTCGAGTGGGAGCGACGCGCCGTGCGCCCGGTCACGATGGCCGCCCGCCTCGCCCCCTACCTGCGCTACTACGCCTCCCGCCGGCCCACCGACGACCACGGCGCGCAGCCAGCGGTGCTGGTGGTGTTTGACGATGAGTTGGCGGCGAACCACTTCCTGCGCGTGGCGAGGGAGGAGATGGGGCGGGCTACTGTCAACGTGCCGCTGTGGGTGTCGCATAGGCGCCTGCTGGAGGGGGAGGGGCCGCTGGGGCAGGCTTGGCTCCGAAGCGGGAGCCAAGCGGCTGGCATCTTCACGTCCCTAGCGTGTTTCACTCCTTAGTCGGGAGATTGGCGACCCGGCCAGGTGCCGGAGTGTTGGCGGTAGTACGACGTGGCCTGCTCCTGCAACCACTCATCGTGTTCGGCGTGGAATGCAACACACAGCCTGCCTTCGTCGTCGAAGTACGTGAAGGCGGTCTGCTTCTCTTGCTCTTCAGGCCCAAGCCCATCGATCTGCACCAGAGGCGCCCCAACGATCCCCTCCTTCCCGACGGCAATGATGGAGATGTTCAGCTTCGAGTTCATCGTGAAGGCATCCGGCGTCAGCGTTATCGTCACTGGATCGTCGGACGCGCTAATGTCCTTCGCTCCGAACAGATCCAGCTCTCCATCGTTCAGCATGGCGACAAATGAAGCATCAGGTCTGCGCTCGTACTTCAAGACATTCATCAACTGGATGCCCTTCTCCGGTTCGGCAACATCGAAGAGCCGGAGGAAGATCGTGTACTCGTCGAGATAGCGAAACACTCCGCCCGAGTCTTGGTAGACGACGTCATACGCGCCGCCCCATGCTTCCGAAAAGAGGTTCGTGGGCGATGTGAACTCTCGCCAGTAGACGTTAGCCAGCAAGTGTAGGTTCTGCGCCAGGGCACTAAACTCCGGAAATTGCACATGGCCGTCAGGTGGCTGGGCCATCCCGAAGCGATAGCTGGAATCGATCCGTTCGATCTCCTCGGTAATGCTCGCCGCACCCGAGCCGATGCTGACGACCCGGCCAAAGCGCTGGCTCAGCACTTCCCTACGCCGCGCGAGGCCCCCGGTAAGTGACCCGCGGCGGTCGTCAGCCTCGACGAGCATCAGCATGCCGATCTGCTCCAATGCCTCCTTCCCCGCCGGGCTCGACGCGTACTCGTCAAGGTAGTCCGTCACCTCGGCCCAGGTGACCACGTGGCCGCCGTGAAACCGGCCTGTGAGAGCGTTGATGAACGACCGAATGTGCAGTGCCGATCCCGCAGCTCCAACGGCAATGTGATCGTTCAGGACGAAGACCTTCCTCCGCATCAATACAGGGATGTAGCTCGGTGCCGGGTCGGCTTGGATGAGGATGCCGTTTGGGTGTGAGGGCAATCGCAGGTCCGTACGGGCCGTCGAGGCTGGCACGGAGATCAACATGTCACTGGCGAGCAGCGGCGTCCCCGCATTCGTGTGGAAGATGACTGTCAGTGTGCCCTCGCTTTGCTACGGGGGATCCGGCGCGGCCAGACAGACCACACCGGAAGGGGATCGTGTGCATCCGCCACGTCCCGGCACCCGACGTGAGTTTAGGTGGGAGGATTGGTCACTCGAGCGTACCATCGCTCGGCAGCGAGACCACGTGCTAGTCCGAGGACTCACGACCGCTGATCCCTGGCGGAGTGCAGCGGTGCAGTAGGTGATCGGCACCTCGCTCCCGAGGCTAGAAGAGCAGCGGACGCTGTTCCCGTCGTCACCTCCCCGAGCCACGCTACCTTCCGCGAACGCGTCAAGCGGCGCTGACGGGCAGGGGGCTGGCGCTAGCGTCGGGCGGGGAAGGATGCGGGCGTTCGCGCGGCAACGCTCGGCCTGAGCCCATAGTATCGAGCGCCCCTGCTCTAGGCTGTGCAAGGCGACACCAGTGGCGCGATGGAGGGTGGGGCGGGCTAGGGGCCCTTACTACCTTGAGGGGAGGTGCCAGCCAGGGTGACCTCGGCGAAGGTGTCAAGATCGGAAGGGCTCACATAGTAGACCGCTCCCCGGGTGTAGAGTGAGGGGACGTCTGTTCCCCGCGGCCGTGTTGGTGGAGAGATTCGCCCTCGGGCAGGCCCCTGTCTGGAATGCCTAGTCAGGCGCAAATGCCCAAGCGCAACCAACCTCGCTGTTCCCACCCCTCGGCTGTGTTTCCGCGTTCCTGTTCAGCCCGACTGCGGTTGAGACCGGTGGCGGGACGCCTGCTCGCATCACCCCCTTGCCGGTGCGATGATCGCCTCTGCCCTCGCAAATCAGGCGACTGTGAGTGGGTTAGGATGATCAAGCAAGGTCGGGCGAGCATGGATGAACTGGGGAGCACGCTGCGTTCCCTCGGTCCCGCTGACCTACGGCTCTTGATACGCCGGACTGACGAAGGACTCTCGGTAGTCACCTGCGTCGTCAACGTGGGTCAGGGCCTCGCTGAGTTCGCTGAGGGAACGTACGACTACGGAGATGTTCTCTTCATCAAGGCCGTTGTCGATGGCGGCGACCTCGCTGGCTGGCTCGTGGGAGGGAGCGGCGAGGTTGACGGCCTGACATTCTCACTACCGGACCCCAGCCCGGACTGCCCATGGAGCCACTCGGAGAGCCTCACACATGCTCGCTATGGCACTCTCTTCAAGACTCCGCACACCGACTACCACGTCACCGCGCAGAACAGGCTCGAACCGCCCATGCCCGGTGCCGTGCTCGCGGGGGCTGGCCTACCGTTCTTTCCGGATGTGAGTGTCGCCGCTGCCGCAGTGCTCTTCGACGAGCACTCGATGTCTGGCGACCGGACGATCCCTTCCGAGGTGATGCTGGTCAGGATTGCTCACCCGGAGGCGTACCTCGGGCGGATCGAGGTGTCTTCGACGGCTATCGTCGTCCCGGTGCTCGGCGAAGATCTTGAGGGGGTGCAGCTACAGGTGTCCTCGGCGGGTAAGCCGCACAACGAACCTATGGTCGAGCCAGGGAACATCCGTGTGCCGGTCAGCGGCGCCGACCGTTCCGATACGTGGGTGGCGCTCACTCGCGGGAGGGAGTGCCTCGACTTTCGCGCGATCAGCAGTCGCTGGCCGCTGTCGTTCGCGCAGGGCGGCGTCGCCTACGAACCCGACGACCTGGACGAAAGACTCAACCTGATGAGACTCGGCGGCGAGAGTGAGACGGTCGAGTTCAAGGAGGCGTTCCCGGATGGTGACGGCATCGCGAGGGCCGTGGCCGCGTTCTCAAACGGCGACGGCGGAACGATCATCATCGGCATCCGCGACGGCACCGGGGAAGTTGTTGGAATAGCGGGTGACGTGGCCGAGGAACGCGACAGGCTCGACAACATCGTCCGCAACAGGGTCAGCCCACCGCCCGACTACAAGCTGAGCACACACACGCTTGGAGGAAGACCCGTGATCGCGATGCGCGTGGCGCCCGGCGATCGGCGACCGTACGGGGTGTTGACCGGAGGTGGAATCCTGCCCTACGTGCGCCGGGGCGCGACCAACTGGGCCGCTGGCCCCGACGAGATACGCGTGATCGCCCGGCCCCGCCAGTCGAAAGAAGATGCGGCGCTTGGCCGGCAGGAGTGACCAATCACTCGCCTTGTCCGTCGGGCAGAACCCGGCGAGGTGCGCTGAGCCGGAAGCGAACTAGCTGCGAAACGCGATCAACCCCATTGCTGCTGCATTGACATGGGAGGGGGCGATTTCTACACGAGCTGCGCCGTCGTGGGCCTCATCGTCGTCTTCTGTCCCCCCGAGCGGGCTCACCGCGCCTGAGCGGGAGTTCCTGGTGGGGCACGGCCTAGGCAGCACTGTCCAGGCGGAGTGCTGCCTCGTGCAGGGGACTAGTCCCGTACGTTGCGTGGTCAGCGGCCACACTGCTAAGGTGGAGCCGTTCGGCGGCGTCCTCGGGCGGCGCCCGGCGAGTCCATACGCGGGCCGCTTTGTTTCCTACCATCTGAAGCTAGTCTTCTCCTATCGCCCGCACAGAACCTTTAGGCCACGCTCACTGAGCTAGGGGCCTAGAAAGGCTTTGTGCCATGACCACCCGGTCATTGCTGCTGCTCGTGATACGAGCGCTTGTATCAGCAGGCAGCATACTGCTGAGCTAGGAACCGACGGGTGGCCCCGGACCCGAGCGGGGCCCACCATCTCTTCATGGGCAGGGATGCGAACGTCTGTGCTAGGCTGTCCTTAGCTGCGAGACAGGCGTGACACCCAGGCTGCTGCCGAAGAGCGGGCGCCTCCGTCTTATTGGGAGCGGACGTCCTGCCTCCCTCGCACGGAAAGGACGATCACATGAAGCACGCACCGGCCCTCAAGCCCGCTGCCCTCTACGCCCGCGTCTCCAGCGACCGCCAGGACGTCGACCTCTCCGTGGCGGCCCAGCTCCGAGCGTTGCGTGACTACGCCGAGAAGAACGGCTACGTCATCGCCCGCGAGTACGTGGACGAGGCCGAGAGCGGCCGCGTCGCCGACCGCCCGCAGTTCCGCAAGATGCTGGACGCCGCCAGCGGCGCCGATGCGCCGTTCGAGGAGATACTCGTCTGGAAGTTCTCGCGCTTCACGCGCAAGCGCGAGCACGCCGTCGCCTTCAAGTCGATGCTCCGCCGTCGCGGCATCAGGGTGACCTCCATCACCGAGCACGCCGACGACTCCCCCACCGGCAAGCTCATGGAGGCGATCATCGAGAGCGTGGACGAGTTCTACTCGGAGAACTTGGCTCAGGAGGTCACGCGCGGGATGCGCGAGTCCGCCTCACGAGGTTCCTTCCTCGCGTCCCGGGCACCCTTCGGGTACCGGCGTGTCAAGGTCAGCGACGGCGTACGAGAGCGCCCCACCCTCGAGGTCGACCCGGCTACCGCTCCGGTCGTGCGGGAGGTGTTCGAGAGCTCGCTGCGAGGGAACGGCCTCAAGGAGATCTGCCGCGACCTGAACGAGCGGGGCATCACAAATCGGGGTCGGCGCTGGTACCGGAACGGCCTCCACTACCTGCTCACCAACGAGGCCTACACGGGAACCGCCGTCTGGGGGCGCACGCGCAAGGACGGCAAGGCCCCCGACCCTGTGCGCGCGGAAGGGGCCTGGGAGGCGATCGTGCCGCGAGAGCTGTTCGACCGTGTTCAAGGGGTCCTGCAGGAGCGGGCGCCCAAGCGGCTGCGGCCGGCACGGGTGGGAAGCAAGTTCCTGCTGAGCGGGCTGCTGAGCTGCGGCATCTGCGGCAGGCCCTACACGGGGCAGGGAGCCAAGGGCGGGCGCTACGCCTACTACGTCTGCGGCACGCTGCTGCAGGAGGGCGCCGGCTCGTGCAAGGCGAGCTACCTGAACGCCGAGAAGATCGAGGGCTTCATCCTCGAGAAGATCAGGGAGCGCATCCTCACGGATGAGACGGTTACGGAGCTGGTCACCCTGGTAGCCGAAGAAGTGGACGCCAAAGCCGGGGAGCTTGACGGGCAGGTGAAGGTGATCGAGGCCGAACTTGAGGATGTCCAGTCGCGGCTGCTGCGGCTCTATGACGCGCTGGAGAAGAGCACCCTCACGTACGAGGCCCTGTCACCACGGATCCTGTCCCTGCGACACCGCGAGGACCAACTCGCCGCGGCACGCGAGGAGGCTGTGGCCCGACTGGCGTACCGAAAGGTGGAGCTGCCTACCACGGAAGAGATCAAGGAGTACGTGGCCGACTTCCGCAGCTTCCTGGCGGAAGGCACGATCCCGGAGCAGAAAGCGCTCATCCGTAACTTCGTGCAGGGCGTTGACGTGATAGGGGAAGAGGCCACGCTGACGTACACGATTCCCATGCCGTCGGACGGCGTGAAGAACGAGGGGACCCCGGTTCTCGATTTTGTACAGTCCGGCCCACCAGGTTCGGCCTCATTTGACGCCAGACAGTACCGCGTCGCCGACGGTGACCTCCTCGGGCTGGCCGCCCGGGGAGCCGCCCGCAGTTCCCTGAGCGCAGCGGCGACGACGCAGGGGGCACTGGTTCGAATCCAGGGCGGGAAACTCGCGCTTACATGCCCAGAGCGCTGTAGTCGCCATCCAGGATCAGGCGGATAGAGACGTACAGCCCCAGCATCGGGATCAACACCCAGATGGCGTTCAGGCTGAAGATGTAGATGTAGAACTCTCGCGTCGTGATGCGGGTTTGCTTCCGTCCCACGAAGAAACTCACCACGTAGAGCGAGGACGCGTACACCCACTGCCAGAAGAGCATCGCCCCGAGAATGCCGGCAGCGACGGCCGGCAGCAGCCCGCCGGTATAGGACACATAGAGAACCAGGGTCGTTGCTGGTGTGGTGAACCCGTTCGCGATGTCGATGTTGAACCCGTACGTGTTGCGATCGGCATACGCTGAGTCGAACATCGAGTACGTCGCCCAGACGTCCGCCCAGACCGTGGGAGAGAGGATCCGGTTGAGCGGCACGCTGGTCGTGAGGAACTCCACGGCGGGGGTCTTGCCGGTGTCCTCCCGCCATCTGCGCCAAAATTCCGCTCGCTCCTCGATGTAGTCCCTTCGGAAGAACAGGCACATCTCCCAGTAGCAGATCACGAGGTTGATCGAGAAGAACAGGCTGAGCAGACAGTAGGAGACGTCCAGACCACCGTGGAGGAGGTAGTAGACGCCAATGCCGGGCAGCGCCAGGAGTGCGACCACCACGACGACGATCAGAAGGGCCGGCGCCCCCCACCGGCGCGTTCTCCCGCCACCGACATCAGGGCCTGCGTGAGCGGAAGTGTTTCCCTCCACTGCCTACCCTCCTCGTCGCTCGAGGCCGTCCTGCCCCGCAGGGCAGGGAACACAGGCCAGCGAGGTGCGGGGTACTGGTGGCACTCGGTCACGACTCCCGGAGGTGTCGCCGTGGGGTATTCCGACGGGTCAGGTTTGCATCATAGCGACAACGCGCGTGGGGCCGGGTGCGTACTGCTATCATCCCGCCAGTCTCCAGCCTGGCCTAAACCCCTATGTCCTTCCCTTAAGAGAGGCGCAACATGATCAACGGAATCAAGGTTGCCGACATGGACACCCACGTCGACCCCAACCTGACGGTGCTGGAGAAGTACGTAGAACCCGGCTTCAGACACCGCCTGGCCGAGCTGGAACCGTACAAGCTGGTGCGCCAGAACATCCGCAGGGGCCCCGGCGAGGAGACGGTTCCTTCCGTGGGGTTGAGCGTCGGCGCCCTTCCGTTCAATCGATGGCCGGGCACGAAGCTGGAGGCTGGTCACCAGATGGCCGGAGCGCCCGGACGGGCCGGCGCTCGACCCGGGACCGTCAGCATGCACCGCGGACCCGTGACCCCGGGTGTTGAGGATGAAAACTCCGAGGGCCGCCTCATCGACATGGACACCGAGGGGCGGGACCTGGACTTCATATTCCCCGGCATGTGGGCGTCGAGCCTGACGGGGCTCTACGACAAGGACGTCACGCTTGCCGAGGGGATGTACCGGGCCTACCACAACTACATGGACACCTACACGTCGGTGGCCCCCGACCGCCTGAAGAGCAGCCTCCAGGTGCCGGGGGCAGACCCTGAGTGGGCTATCTCAGAGATCAAGAAGTGGGCCAACAGCAAGTGGGTGGCCGCCGTGTGGATCCACCTTCCTCCGGGCCTGCCGGTGGATGATCCCGATCTGGACCCGGTATTCGCCACCATGAACGACCTGGACCTGCCCCTGGTGCATCACAGCTTCTTCATGGAGCCTCCCTACTTCCCCGGCCACCAGGACATCTGGGGCAATTCCGTGGTCGCCCGGACCGCAGCCCATCCCTGGGGCGCCGCGCGGCTCTGCGCTTACCTGATCCTGTCGGGCCTGTTCGACAAGTACCCCAACCTGCGGGCCGCGGTGTCCGAGGTGGGTCACGGCTGGCTGCCCAACTGGGTGATACGCCTGGGCTTCAACAAGAGCTACGCGCAGGGGCTCACACCCAAGCTCAAGTACACGCCCCTGGAGTACGTCCAGATGGGGCGATTCCGGTGCGCCGCCGAGCCATTCGAGGGGCCGCTGATGACCGAGGCGTGCGTGAAGATCCTGGGAGAAGACTGCCTGATGCATCAGTCGGACTACCCCCACGGCCAGGCATTTTTTCCCGAGACGGCCAGGGAGGTCATGGAGTGGGACTTCTGGGGCAACTTCAGCCCGGAAGCCCTGCAGAAGCACATGTACGGCAACGCCGCCAGCTTCCTGCGCCTGGCCTAGAGATTCCCCCGGCTCCGACTGGGCCTGGCTCAGCGGTTAGACCGGCCAGGCAATAATCGGTGGGGCGACCGACGTGTCACTCAGCCTCGGCGGCTACCAACGCGGCGATGTTGGCCAGCAGCCACGCCGATGCGGCACACAGCTGCAGCAAGTCCCCAGGGGAGTTGATCCCGTAGGTCAGCATGCTGCTGATCCAGCAAATGCTGGCGGCCGCTTGCCCGAGCCACTTGAGGCTCAACGCCCTCGCCAGCCGGCTTCGCACTGCTCCAGACGCGACGGCCTCCGTTGCGTTGCCCCTCAACATGCGCATTCCACGCCGCAACAGGAAAGGTCATCGAGATACATGCCCCACTGGCGGTACGCTTCCAACTGCTCCGCCGGCAGCCCCAGCGAGGTCGCCACTGCTTTGGCGACAACGGCGAATCGCTGTCGATACTTGAAGATGAAGCAGAAGACGTGGTCGTTGTGGCGCACGGCGGGGCCGCAGAGAAATAGCCCCGGTACGGTCGTCGACTCATCGTTTTCGCTCAGAAGCAGGGAGCCGTCTTCGCGTTGCTCAAACAAGTCCGCGACCAGCCTGTGACTCCCCTCAAACCCGCCTGCCAGAAGGGGCGGTGCACCAGTTTGAAACCGCTTCCCGTCCCCAGCCGTGACTTCATAGGTGGCGCCCACACACGTAACTGACTCGACAGGTGTGTTCGGGTACAGATCCACTTGCCTGACGAACCGTCTTTCACGCATCCGCTCAAGCGTGAACGGGGAGAGCGCGAGACTGGGATCGGAGCTCTCCTCCTCCCACGGGCAGCCCTTGTCGAACAACCGCACGCGCTTGTCGCGACACGCCAGGTGGAAAGCCGCGTCGACACCACTTTCGTAGCCACCCACGACGATGAAGTCGTCACCGTCAAGGTCGTCATAGCTGGCGACGGTGGCGGTGTGGCGACACAACTGGCTACCGGCAAACCCACTCAGGCGTGGGTACTGGTACTCGCCCGCGGCCCAGATGACGTGCCTGGCCTGGAGGGTCTCGCGGGCCGTCTCGATGAGAAAGTTGTCTCCAACCTTCGCAACGTGCATCACGTCGGTGTACTCGCGTACGGGTAACTCAAAGAACCGTGCGACGGTACGCAAATGCGTCGCGTACGCTTCACCAGTCGGATGCTCGACGCCCAGGCTGAACGCGGGTGACGTGCCAATCGCTATCGAGTTCAGATCGAGCATGCCAATCGAATTGGTGGCGTACGAGGGCGTGATGAAGCGAGTCTCGGCCGGCCACGAGGCGAAGGACGCCCCGACGGTTTGACGATCGAGAACGACGAAGTTCTCGATGCCCGCGTGCCTGAGCGCCACCGAGACACCGACGCCCGCGGCGCCGGCGCCGACGACGACTACGTCATAGACGACCTCAGTGTTGTTGTTGGTCATGCAGATTCCTCCGGTCGACCTTCACGTCAGACGTGTTTCAACTCACGGTGAGGGGGCGGAGAGGGGCCACCACGACGACACGCCTCGGAAGGCCGTGTGTCGTCGCGGTGGCCGCCGTCAGGCTTCCCTCGCTCTCGCTACCGGTGCGGCATCCTCACTCGGCGATGGCGCTTGCGATGGCTCGGAGGAACTCCACGTACGTTGGATACTCCTCAGCCAGGGCCCCGGACGGAATCGTACGGACGGTTGCGCCGGTGTCGGCGGCGATCTGCTCGATGACGCGGGCGCTGAACTGCGGTTCGCTGAAGATGTAGGGGATCCCCAGCTCGGTGATGCTCTCCACCAGTTCCGTGATGTCCGATGCGCTCGGCTCCTCCTCCGGACCCTCCACCACGAAGCCCAGGATCGTCAGCCCGTAGCGCTCTGCGAAGTAGCCGTAGGCGTCGTGGAACGTGACGAGGAAGCGGCGCTCCTGCGGAAGTCCGGCGAGCTGCTCGCGGATCTCCGCGTCGAGCTCCCGCAGCTCCGCGATGTAGGCCTCAGTGCGCTCGCGGTAGTAGTCCGCGCCGTCGGGGTCGAGGCGTGACAGCTCGTCGCGGATTGCTTCGACGGCCTCGATCGTGAAGTCGATGTCCATCCAGAAGTGCGGGTCGAATTCGCCGTGGGCGTGCCCATGGTGCCCGTCCTCGTCTTCGTGTCCGTGCTCGTCCTCGTGCTCGTCCTCGTGCTCGTCCTCGTGCTCGTCCTCGTGCTCGTCCTCGTGCTCGTCCTCGTGCTCGTCCTCGTGTTCGTCCTCGTGTTCGTCCTCGTGTTCGTCCTCGTGTTCGTCCTCGTGTTCGTCCTCGTGTTCGTCCTCGTGTTCGTCCTCGTGTTCGTCCTCGTGTTCGTCCTCGTGTTCGTCCTCGTGTTCGTCCTCGTGTTCGTCTTCGTGTTCGTCTTCGTGTTCGTCTTCGTGTTCGTCTTCGTGCTCGTCTTCGTGCTCGTCTTCGTGTTCGTCCTCGTGCATCCCCTCGTCATCGTGCTCGTCGGCATGCGCCAGCGCCTCCGGGAAGGGGCGCAGGTCCATGTCGTGCGTCAGCTCCAGCACAGCGCCCCCCGCGCTCTCCGCAAGCTGCTCCTCGATGACGCTTAGTGAGCCGCCCACGATCACAACCAGGTCCGACTCCGCCGCCTTGGTGATGTCGCTCGGGGTGACGTAGTACGTGTGCACGTCCGATTTGAAGGGAACCATGCTCGTGACCGACGCGCGGTCGCCCCCCACCTGCGTCACCAGGTCCGCGACGATGGTCGTGGATGTCACGACCGAGAGCGTGGTTGTGGATGTCGCGACTGCGGGCGTGGTTGCTGTGGCTTGCCCGCCTTCCTCTTCGCCGCCGCAGGCGATTACCAGCAGGGCAACGGCGATGACCGCTGCGGTTCCAAGTCGACTGAGCACTACGTTCGCTCCCCCGTATCGGCGCTAATTGAGATGCAGTATCAATACGGTTGGTGTCAGGGTCAAACCGCACGCGACGCGCAGGCGTGGCCTCCGGCTCCGATGAGGCGGCGGTGGGGAGCTAGGGGAGGGGGCGGTCGGCGAGGATGCGGCCGTCGCGGATCTCGACAAGGCGGTCGGCGCGCTGCGCCATGCGGTCATCGTGGGTGACCATGATTCAGGCCTTGTCGCGCGAGTGAACCTCGTTCAGGAGGGCGTCGACGACGCGGCTGCCGAGATCGAAATTCAGGCTGGCGGTGGGCTCATCGACGAGGAGGAGGGAGGGGTCACGCATCAGCGCGCGGGCGATGGCGACGCGCTGTCGTTCGCCGCCGGAGAGGCTCGTGGCGACTTGATTGCGAACGGGGGTGAGGTCGAGCTGGTCGAGAAGCTCGTCGCAACAGGGGAAGGGTCCCCTGGGCGGCGGTGCGCCATGACCTTCCCTTGACCACACCTCGGTCAGGTTCCCGGTAGAGTACCGTCAAGGCTTCGGGCCAGGAAACCTGCGGTGGGGGGCGCTCTATGAGCACGGCAGGAATCGTGGCACTCCTTTCGGCAGCCGACTTCGGCGTGTACGCCATGTCGCTGGACCAGCGAATCGTTTTCTGGAACCAGGGGGCGGAGCGCATCCTGGGGTACGCCGCCAACGAGGTGATCGGCCATCACTGCTACGAGGTGGTGGCGGGAGTGGCTCCCGGGGGTCTCACGCCGGCATGCGTCAACGGATGCCCATCGATGCGCTCTCTCCAGGATGGACGCGTGCCCAACGCGGCCAGGATGGAGATGCTGTGCGCATCCGGGGAACGCAAGGAGGTGTCCGTTACGCCGATGGTGGTCTCGGGCGCCCTGGGGGACGCGCCACTCCTCGTGCATCTCTTCGAGGACCGCGAAGAGCGGGGCGGTACCGACGCGGCTCTGGACGACGTCCGGCAGGAGCTCTCGCAGGGCGGCGTCGACATCGTCTCGGACCAGCCGCTGACGATTCCCGCTTCGGGGGCCTCGACCGCCCTGACGGGCCGGGAGCTGGAAGTGCTGCACCTGGTGGCCCTTGGGCGCGGGACGGCGGACATCGCCGCGGAGCTGGGCATCAGCCAGCACACGGTGCGGAACCACGTCCGCCACTTCCGCAGCAAGCTCAACGCTTCGACAAAACTGGAGGCGGTGGTCACCGCCCTGCGGCAGGGCATCCTCGAGTGGACCGACGACCCCGGCCGCGCCCCGGGGACGTAGCAGGACCGATGGCCGACGAGGCAACCCGCGACGCGTACCGGGACGCCTGGCAGGCGTGGATGAAGCAGCTCGAGCGGGTCCACGAGGTGCTGTTGGAGGGGGAGCGGCTGCCGCCGGACCGGCTCAAGGGACTCCTGAACCGGGAGGCGCGGGCCAAACAGGCGTATGACGAGGCCCGGCTGAAGCTGCTGGGGCTCGACGAGACGGCGGCGCCTGCTCCATCGGGCGACGAGAACCCGTTTCGCTAACGGCCCCCCCCGTTGGGCGACGGAGCGCGTCTGGTAGACTCGCGCCCGCATACCTGATTGCTGGAGATTCCCCCCATGGTCGAAACCAAGAAGTCGTTTTGCCGCTTTTGCCACGCCTTCTGCCCGATCGAGGTAGACGTCGAGGACAACAAGGTCATCGAGGTCCGCGGTGACACGAGCAATCCGATCTACGGCGGGTACACGTGCATCAAGGGACGGCATCTGCCGGACCAGCACAACCACGCCGACCGGATTCGCACGTCGATGAAGCGCATGCCCGACGGCAGCTTCCAGCCGATCTCAAGCGAGCAGGCGCTGGACGAGATCGCGGAGCGCATGAGCGCGATCATCGAGGAGCACGGGCCCCGCTCGGTGGCGACGTACAACGGCACGTACGCGTTCTGCAACGCAATCACGCTCTCGGTGTCGCGAGCCTGGCACGCCGGCGTGGAGTCGCCCTCGTACTACACGAGCGTGACGATCGACCAGCCGGCGAAGGCAATCGCAGCGTCGCGCCACGGCACGTGGATGGGCGGCAGCCAGGGGTTCGACACGGCCGATGTGGCGATGCTCATCGGCAACAACCCGGTCGTCTCGATGTTCGGAGGCATCCCCCCGTTCAACCCGTGGAAGCGGCTGCGCGATGCCCAGAAGCGCGGGCTGAAGCTGATCGTGATCGACCCGCGGAGCTCGGACGTGGCCAAGCGGGCAGACCTGCACCTGCAGGTGCGGCCCGGCGAGGATCCGACGCTGCTGGCGGGCATCATCAAGGTGATGTTCGACGAGGGGCTGGTTGACGGGGACTTCCTCGCCGGGAACGCCGCCCACGTCGAGGAGCTGCGGCAGGCTGTCGACAACTTCGAAATGGACTATGTGGAGGAGCGCACAGGCGTGCCGGCAGCGCTGGTGGAGCGCGCGGCGCGGATGTTCGCGGAGGCGCAGCGAGGGGTCGCATCGAGCGGCACCGGCGCGAACATGGCGCCGCACCCGAACCTGACGGAGCACTTCGTGCAGACGCTGAACACACTCTGCGGGCGGTTCCTGCGTGAAGGGGAAGTCGTGCCGAACCCGGGCGTCATCAGCCCGGAGCGCCCGTGGCTGGCGCAGGCGAACCCGCCCAATCCCGCCTGGGGCAAGGGCGAGCCGAGCCGCGTGCGCGGCCTCGGCGAGGTCTTCGGCGAGATGCCGACGGCGGCGCTGAGCGACGAGATCATCACACCGGGCGAGGGACGCGTGCGCGCGCTCGTGAGCGTGGGCGGCAACCCCGTAGGGGCGTGGCCCGACCAGCTCAAGACGATCGAGGCGATGAAGCAGCTCGACCTGAACGTGAGCATCGACATCCGCTGGTCGCAGACGGCGAAGATGGCGGACTACGTGATTGCGCCGAAGCTCTCGCTGGAGCGCCCCGACCTGACGGTGCTGACGGACTCGTGGTACCCGGTGCCGTACGCGCACTACACGCCGGCCATGGTTGAGGCCGAGGACGACGTGATGGAGGAGTGGGAGTTCTTCTGGGGCCTGGCGCACCGGATGGGCACCGAGATCAAGCTCGCGGGCGGCCCCATGCCCACGGACGAGAAGCCCTCCACCGACGACGTGCTGGACCTGATCACGGCGAACTCGCGCATTCCGCTCGACCGCGTGCGTGAGGCGGACGGCGGGGCCATCTTTGAGGACGAGGAAGTGCGCGTGGCGGCGAAGGCCGCGGGTACGGACGCCCGCCTGGACGTGGCGCCGCCGGACCTGGTGGAGGAGATCGCCGAGGTGCGCGCTGAGCCCGTCGTGGAGGGCGCCGGCTACCTGCCGGGCGAGGAGTTCTCGCACCGGCTGATCAGCCGCCGCATGCGCGAGTTCTACAACTCCTCGGGCCGCGACATCTCCGGTCTAACGGCCCGCGACGGCGGCACGAACCCCGCCTTCATGAACCCGGTCGACGGGGCTGAGTTCGGGATCGAGGACGGCGAAGTGATCGAGATCGAATCGAGCCGGGCCACGATCCTGGGGGTGGCGGCGTTCACCGACGACGTGCCCTCGGGCGTCATCTCGATGGCGCACTCGTGGGGCGACGTTCCCGAGAACGACCGCGATGTGCGCAACATCGGCGGGAGCACGAACCGCCTCGTGAACAACGAGGAAGCGTACGACCCGATCACGGGCATGGCGCGGCAGAGCGCGATCCCCGTCAACATCCGCCCGGCGAAGGAGCCGGTGGGCGCCAGCTAGGCGAGGAGGCACCATGGCCGACGCGAAGTCCGGCACGAACGACGTCTGGGAGGCGATCTACACGCAGCGGGCGATCCGCCGCTGGACGGATCAGCCGGTCCCGGACGAGCTCATCTGGAAGGTGATCGAGGCGGGCACGAAGGCTCCCTCGGGAAGCAACCTGCAGCCCTGGCGCTTCGTGGTGATCAAGGACCAGGAGACACGGGACGCGATCTCGGCACAGCTTCGCAAGGGGCTCGAGAACCCCGGCCTGCAGTCGATGATCGACAACGCGATCAAGTCCGGGTCGAAGGGCGAGCGCCTGATGATGACGGGCGCGCGCGGGCTCTTCGAGAACCTGGCGTCAGCGCCGGTGTTCATCGTGCCGTGCCTCTACCAGGTGGCCTCGCCGACGCAGGATCCGACAACGCTTCTGGCGGGCAGCTCCATCTACCAGGCGGTACAGAACATCATGCTGGCCGCACGGGCGCTGGGGCTCGGAACCGTGATGACGACGTTCCAGGGCGCGGTCGACGGGGTCCTGCGGGAGCGCTGCGGGATTCCCGACGAAGCCACGCCCGCAGCCATCATCCCCATGGGCTTCCCCGACGCGAACTTCGGTCCGACGAACCGCAAACCGGTGGACGAAGTGACGAACTGGGAGCGCTGGGACGTTACCCAGGCGCGCGAGTAGCGCGGAGCGCAGCCAGCACGAGCGAGGGGTCGAGCGATGATCGCGCTCTACCGCTTCTGGCCGGAGTCGCGCGCTGCCGTGCGCGAGTCGGTCGAGGGCGCGGCAGCTGATGCGCCCGGGGACAGTGGCCTGCCGCTCACCGACGTGACGACGACGCTGGGGGCGTACGACCTCGCAGTCGACCTGGGAGAGGCAGGGAAGGCCGGGGAAGCGGCGTCGCGGGCGCTGGGGGTGGCGGAGGCGGTGGTCGCGGGGCGGGTGTGGCGCGAGGGGACGGCCTGGGGAGCCGGGGCGGAAGCGACGGGCATCGCCATTCCCGAGCCGGAGATCGAGGCGTTCGACGACATCGCGGCGGACGTTCCGTTCCTGCTGCTGCGGGCAATGGGGGGCTGGAACCTCGTGGCCTCGCCGGACCGGGAGACGTGGCTGACGCTCTCGATGACGTTCCTGAACCGCCGCGCTTACCAGCGCTTCAACACCGAAGGGGCGTGGTTCAGCCCGGACGTGAACGAGCTGGCCTCGCTGGTGATGGGAACGCACAACACGCGCGATGTCGAGGGCACATGCCTGACCTACGACATCCCGGGGCTCTCTCTGGTGGACTGGGAGGACGAGGGGCAGGCGGCGCTGAGCGGGGGCGAGCCGGAGGCGTCACGGAGCGCGATGCTGGCGGAGGAGCTGCACTACGCGGCCCTGCTGCGAACGCCGGCCGACTCGCTTCGCGAGGCTCTGGCGCCGCTCGGGTCCGAACTGTTCGTGGAGTAGCGGTCTAGCGCAGGGGCTCCACCACCATGACCGCCTGACCGACAACGTCCCCGGCTTCGAGCAGGGCGGTGGCCTCGTTTACCTGCTCGATGGTGCAGCGGAAGGTCACGACGGTGGGGATGGGCAGGCGTCCGTCCTCGATCCAGTCGAGGAGGACAGGGACGTCCTCGTCGGGGTTGGGTGGGTCGGGGAGGGTGTAGCCGGTGGCCGCGACGATGGCGTCGAGCTCTTCTTGGCGCTCCTCCGTGCCGGGCAGGCCGACGACGAGGGCGCTGCCGCCATCGCGCACCGGCGTCCTGCCGGGGCGGGAGGCCGTCTCGAACTCGTAGATGCAGTCGAAGAGGTGGCCAACGCCGCCGGGGACAAGCTCGGCGACGCGCTCGACGGCGGCGGCGCTGCTCAGGTTCAGGGTCGCGGTCGCGCCGGCGGCGCGGGCGGCGTCGAGGCGCTCGTCGTCGCGGGCGACGGCGATGATGGCGCCGGCCCCGGCGGCGGCCGCGGCGGCGATGGTCGAGAGACCAACCCCCGCGCAGCCGAAGACGGCCACGCTGTCGCCTTCGCCGACGCCCGCGGTGCGGACCGCGCTGGCGGCGAGAAGGGAGGTGTTCCCGAGGACGGAGGCGCCCTCCTTATCCATGAGGTTGGGGATGGGGACGACGAACTGCTCGTCGAGGACGAGGTTCGTGCCCCAGGCGCCGGCGGGGCTGACCTCGGTCTCCGTGCCGTCATCGAACTCGACGAGGGGGAGCTCGGGTTCGCGGCCCGAGTCCGCGCTCCAGGGTGTGATGAGGACGACATCGCCGACCTGGCAGCGGGTGACCTCGCTGCCGACCTCAAGGACGCGGGCGGTGCCCTCGCGCCCGGGGATGACGGGAAGGGGCTGGGGCTCCTCTACCTGCTGCAGCTGGCCGTGCTCGATGCCGGCGGCGTAGATCTCGAGGACGGCCTGGTGCGGTCCGGGGTCGGGGAGCTCGAGCTCCTGGATGGCGCAGACTCCGAAGTCGCCCTCAAGGACGACGACACGGGCGGTTGTTGGCATGGGGCGCGATAACTCCTAGCGCTCGACGTAGGGCGCGAGCAGCTGGGGCACGCGCAGATCTTCGGGGATGCGCTCGGGGCCGATCATGCGGTCGAGCTGCTCGGCGCAGTTCCAGATGCGCCGCTCCTGGTAGCTGACGGGCATGCCCGTGAGGCCGGGCGAGTTGAGCGACTTCTGCATGGGCGCCATGTTCCGCGTGTCCTCTTCCATGACGACATCGAAGCCGTCGAGGCGCTGCTGCCAGATCTCGGAGGAGGCGGGGGAGGGCCCGTCGCCCCAGTCGACGCAGAAGGTGATCCACTCGAAGCGGGTCGTGCCTACATCGAGCGGCCAGGCGAGGAGGAAGGGCATGCCCGTGGCGCTCACGGGGGTGACGAGGTTGGGAAAGGCGCTGAAGGCCGTGCTGGTGCAGCGCGTCATGCCGTTGACGGTCTTGATCTCGGCCATCCCGTCGTGGAGGGCGCCGAAGGCCTGGCGGTCAAGGTCGGTGCGCCAGTCGAGCTGGTGGTCCATGCCGGTCATCTCGGCGGCGCGCTTGGAGAGCGGGGTGATCATGCGGGAGTGGCCGTTGGGCAGCACGCCCATGGTCGCGCCCCGCTGGTCGAGCCCCGAAACCCCCGCCTTCTGGTGGATGTGCTTGAAGTGGTAGACCTCCTGGAAGGCCTCGACGGTGACCTTCCAGTTGCAGGGGATGATGGTCCAGCGCTTATCGATCATGCGAAGCGTCGCGCCCTGGAACATCGCCATCTGTTCGGGGAGGGGATGCAGCCAGTCAAGCAGGGGTTCGGCGTCGGGGTCCTGGTTGATGAAGACCCAGCCGTCCCAGCTCTCGCAGCGCAGCTCGCGAATGCGGCGCAGCTCCTCGGGGATGCCGGCCTTGTCGCCGATGAACTTGCCGGTAGTGAAGTCGTAGAGGTGGCCCTCGCAGCAGCGGAAGACGCCCTCGGGCAGCTTGCGGCGGGGGAACTCCTGCTGGAACTGGAGGTTGTTCCCGGCGGAATCGAACTCCTTCCAGTGGAAGAGGTGGCTGTCGTCGGGGACGTCGAGGATGGGCGAGCCGTGGACACAGGCGTTCTCGAAGGCGTGGACGGCAAGGTCCTCGCCGCGGACGAGGATGACCTGGATGCCGAGGTGGTCCCAGACCTGGAAGGAGCCGGGCTCGGGCATCTCCTCCTCGCGCGTGGCGTAGAGCCAGACGCTGGTCCAGAAGTGCTTCATTTCGAGGTCGAAGAACTCCTGGCTGCGGTAGCGGCCGGCGGGCAGGTCGGGGAACTTGGGGAAGCCCTCGGGCGGGCCCTCGCGCGAGAACTCGTAGCGGATTTCGTCCTTTAACCGTTCGACGAGCGCTTCCTGCACGGGACACCTCCGGAGGCCGGCGCTGGCGGCGCCGGTCGCGTCCTGCGATTCTACGCGCCGACGGCGGCATCGCCGAACAGGGAGCGGGGGTAGCCATGATTCGCCACATCGTCACGATCACGCTGCGCGAGGACGCCTCAACGGACGGCCTCGAGACGTTCTTCCAGCGGCTGGGCCCGATCAGCGAGCACCCGAAGGCGATCGATTACTACTGCGGGTGGAACTTCCAGGACCTCGGCGATCCATGCGATATCGGCATCTCGTGCTCGTTCGCGAACCAGGCCGACTTCGAGGAGTACATGGCCTCGCCCGACCACGGCCCGCCGGGGGAGATCCTGCGGATCATCTCGGACCACTGGAGCGTGATCGACTACGTGGAGGGGTCGCCCCAGGAGGCGAAGGCGGCGACGCGCGCAGAAAGGGAGGGGGCATGACCGAACGGCCGCTTATCGGGATCACGATGGGGGATCCGGCCGGGATCGGGCCGGAGGTGGCGGCGAAAGCGCTGCAGCGGGACGAGCTGCGCGCCGGGGCGCGGCTGTTCCTGCTGGGGTCGCCGACGAGCGCAGCGGCGGCGCTGCGGCTGATCGGCTCGACGCACGAGTTGCGACCGGTGCGGCGTCCGGGGGACGTGCGCGGAGAGGCGGGGACGACGGAAGTGCTGGCTGTCGGGGGGTTTCGGGAGGATTACTTCGCGATGGGAGAGCACTCGGTGGTGGCGGGGGAGGCGTCGCACATCTGGGTGGAGGAGGCGGCGCGGCTGGCGCTGGCGAGGGAGGTGGAGGCGATCGTGACGGCACCCATCAACAAGGAGTCGTGGCAGCTGGCGGGGAGCTCGGACACGGGACACCAGGAGGTCTTCAAGCGGCTCTCGGGGTCGGACCACGTCGCGACGATGCTGATCACGGGGAACCTGCGCTGCATGCACCTTTCGACGCACAAGACACTGGCGGAAGCGTGCGCCTACGTGACGCAGGCGAACGTGCTGGAGGCGATCCGGCTGACAGACCGGCACTTCCGCGAGTGGGGGTTCTCGGAGCCGCGCATCGGGGTGGCGGCGCTCAACCCGCACGCGGGGGACGGGGGGCTGATCGGCACGGAGGAGCTGACGGAGATCGGGCCGGCGGTGGAGGACGCGCGGGCGGAGGGGATCGCGGCGACCGGGCCGGTCCCGGCCGACTCGGTGTTCCCGCAGGCGATCGCGGGCCAGTACGACGTGGTGGTCGTGATGTACCACGACCAGGGGCACATCGCGATCAAGGTTCACGGCTTCGAGGAAAGCATCAGCGTGAACCTGGGGCTGCCGTTCATCCGCACGTCCGTCGACCACGGGACGGCGTTCGACATCGCGGGCCAGGGGGTGGCGGACGAGACGAGCATGGTGGAGGCGATCACGACAGCAATCAGGCTGGCGAAGCGGCAGGGCCTCGCCTAGGGGCAGGGTAGAAGCGCCACCCCTCGCGGCGGCCATGATTCAGCAGGCTTGAACGTCCTCCGGGCTCAGAATCTCAGAAAATGGCCAGGGGGTTGGCGGGGCTGCCGGTGCCGCCGCTCATCCGCAGGGGCGAGAGGACGAACTGGAACTCCCAGCGGCCGAGCCGCTCGCAGGTCTCGGCGAGCTGCTCGAAGTTGGCGTTGTCGATGAGGTGGAGGCCCATGGCGGTGAGGCTCACGATGTGCACGGGCTGGTTCATGTCGGAGTAGCCGGAGGGCATGGCGTCCTGAGCGGTGTCGGCGCCAATGACGGCGGCGCCGCGCTCGTGCAGCCAGGGGAGGCTGGCGGCGTGCCAGCCCGGGTAGCCGTTGGCGGGAAGCTGCTCGCGGCCGAGCTCGCCCTTCTTGCGGCCGTAGCCGGTGCGGAGGAGGACGGCGTCGCCTGGCTCGACGCGCACGTTCTGGCGGGCTTCCGCGGCTTCGAGGTGCTCCGGGTAGACGCCCTCGCCGGGGTCGAGCCAGGGACGGTCCTGGGCGGCGGCGACATCGAGGAGGACCCCGCGGGTGACGATGCCGTCCTTGAGGGCGGTGATGGCGTGGTGGGTGGCGCCGAGGCCGGAGGTGACGAGCTCGGCGGGCTTGCCGTTGTACATCTTGCCGTCCCAGAAGAAGTGGCAGAGCCCGTCGATGTGAGTGATGGCGTAGCCGTGGAAGATGAAGCCGATGAACTCGAGGGCGCCGGCATTGCGGGCGCCGGTGGCGCCGACACGGTGCTCGTCGTTGAGGCCCTGGCCGGTGGAGAGCATGTAGCGCTGGGGCGTGCCGAAGGCGTGGTCGGGCTGGGGACGCGTCTCTATCTCCCAGGAGCAGGAGACGCTGATGCCCTCCTGCACGAGGGCGGCGGCGGCGCGGCGCTTCTCGGGGGTGATCAGGTTGAGGGTGCCAAGCTCGTCGTCGTCGCCCCAGCGGCCCCAGTTCGAGAGCGTATCGAGATAGGTCAGGACCTCGTCTTCGGCGGGTGCGGTGGGCATGGGGTGCCTCCTGGGCTGCGGATGCGGGGAGGATGGGCGGGGGCGGGAGGCGGGTCAAGGGGTCGGGGCTAGCAGTCGTCACCGGTATCCAACGAGGCGGGGATGACGATGTCGATGCCAGGAGCGTCTGCGCCATCGATGGGAATGTGGGTTCCGTTCCGCAGGCCGCCGTCGGTACTCCACTCAATCAGCCCAAAATCCTCGTGGTAGATGCCAATGAATGTCCCGCAAGTGTCTTTTACGGTCAGTGCATAGGAGTAGCCGTCCGGTGCGTCGATCGTGAAGGCCCCTGTTTCGTCCGTGTAGTTCCAGTAGAGCGGCGCACGGGAGGGAGTGCCTGTGTCGGGATAGGCAAGGATTTCATAGCGTGTCCGGAGCTCGCCGTCTTCACCAACGACCGTTCCCGTTATCTCGTACCGAGGGCCACCATGGCAGTTGATGTTCATCTCGCTTGGCCAGCCAGCGAGGTTGATGACGACGGGGAGGTCTTCGCCCTCCACCCTGAGATGCGCCTGTCCACCGTGAAAACGGGGGTCGCCAAGCGCAGGATCGTTGCTACTCGTGTACCAGGCGACCGTCACACTGAGTATGGACTGAAAGAAGTCACCACCCCTGACGACGCACGATGCGCCAACGCTGAGAACGTATGCGCCATCGGGGAGCCTCAACACACCGCCGGTCTCGTCCATCCGGGCACCGGGGAACTCACCGTCAGAGCTGCTTTGGCTTACCCGGAGAGAAAGCGGGTACCCGTTCCATTCATGGAGTTCCCGACCATCCGGACCACGGATGGTGACATGCACCGTGCGCAGCTCGGGAACGTTCGCTGCGACGTAGTCAGAAACCTCCTCATAGAAGGCCGAGGGAGGTCTCCCGAAGACGGTTCCGAAGGCATCTTGCCAATTGCTCCTCGAAGGCAGCACGCGAAAGAACTCCGAAATTGCCGCGGTTCCGTCTAGCCCCACAAGCAGTTCGACAGCAAACGCCGCAAGCAGGTAGCCATCGGTGTCAAACTGCGAAATGTTCGCTTCGAGGTCACTCAGCGTCTGGCGGTTGTAGGTGGCGCTGTCGAGGAACTCTCGCTCCACGTCCTCGGCGGCAGTGAACCCCCGGGAGATGGAGTAGGCGATCGCCATGTGCTCGGCGGTGCCCTCCAGGAGCCAGTCGGCGACGTAGACGGTGCCGACCCCGGGGGTGCGTTCGACGAGGTGGGTCTGGAGGACGTGGAAGTACTCGTGCGCCAGGGGCGAGGTCAGGTCGTGGGTGGCCGTGGCGCACCAGTCGGCAAGGAAGACCAGCTTGTTGATCGCCTGGCCGCAGAGCACATAGGAGGGATTCTCGATACCGAGAATCTCCCTGTGCGCCTGGTCAAGGGACGCCCGGTCCGCCCCGACAAAGAGGATGAAGTCGGGTTCGAGGAGGCCGTAGCGCTCGGCGAACCAGGTCACGACAGAGAGGGTCTCGGCGCGGATTTCGGCCTTCCGCTCCGCCGGGAAGTCGCCATAGAACTCGACCCTCGGCACAACGCTGCCGGGCTGCAGCCAGCGTCTCTCCTCGGGCGACGACACCCAGACCGCATCGCCGACGCGGACCACGCCGGCACCGGTGGAAGTGGCGCCCGGAACATGAGAGATGAACCACTGGCTCTCAGCGTCCCAGGCGAGGACGAACTGCGATTCCGCGTCGAGGGTCGCGAAGGCGTGCTCGAAGGACTCGTTCTCACTGCCGTACCAGGCGACCAGGTTCCAGCCCGCCCGAAGTGTGACCAGTCCTGTGGCAGGATCGGGAGCGGCGGAGCGGATCCAGAAGACCGGTTCGTCGCCGTCGATGTCGAGCCAGAGGCCCATGCCAGGCGTGAGCGTGGTCAGGTCCCCAGCACGTTGCGCCGAGCTGCTGCGGTAGCGTTGTTCGAGGGCGTCCCAGGCGTAGACGGCTTTCAGCTCCGGGAGCACCTCGAAGAGTTCGTCGACGCTTGCCTCGGGTTCGATCCAGCCGGCCAGGTTGAAGCCGGGCAGGAGCACGGTCGTAACCGGGTGGGAGGGGTGCGCGCTGGCGATTTCCGACGCCGGTGTCAGGACAAGGGCAAGGAGGATGGCCGCAAGTCCTGCTGCGAACGCACGCTTGAGAAGAGTCACGGTCGTACCGTAGCGGGGCTGTGCACGAATTGCCCGACCCCCTTCGCCTGCGATCGGGAGCTACCTGTGGGCGACGCTCTCCATGGAGCCGTGCTCAGTGGAGGCGGGGAGGGTGGGCGGGGGCAGATCAGGGGTGGCAACTCCCCGGATCGGCCCTCACACGTCCCGACTCAGTTCCCGTCGCCTGGCAGGGAGGCCAGGGTTATCACGACGCCCGTAACGTCCTGGTCTTCGACGGTAATCGGCACGGCCTCTCCAAGGGCGTCGGTAAGCCCGTCGGGGCCATACCAGCCGAAGTCGTCGTCGCCCGCCCCTGGGTTCAGAACGACACGGAGATAGTAGGTGCCAGCGGACACATTAACGACGAACGCTCCATTGGCGTCAGTGCGGCCGTAGTCGCCGAACGCATCCGACCATGGCCAGACAAGGAGTCCGGGCACAGGTTCGCCCCCTGGACCCAGTACGCTCCCTTCAATGGTTATGTTCGTGTCCACGATCGGGGTGTCGGGGTGGGCGCCGAGGTGGCAAGAGGAGAAGAGCTCCGCATCTCCGAAGACCTCGAGCATGATCCCGGCGAAGGTGGCGTCATAGCCCTCCAACTCGGTCCGCGTGTCCACCCCGGTGAGGCTCCAACCAACGTTAAACCACGCCTGCACGCCCTCCGCCCAGTACTCGTCGGCGTTGGACGCGGCATAGCTGCCGGTCCAGAACCCTTCAGCGAGCGCGTCCGCCAGCGCCTGCTCCAGCCGGGCGCGAAGCTCGCCTGGGCCGGTCTCACCTTCCAACCCCACGAGGAGGAACGTGTGGGCCAGCTCGTGGACGGACGTATCTTCCAGATAGGTGTCTTCCTCGTAGCAGAGGGCGTTCTCCTCAGCCGCCACGGTTACGGGGAGGAACGTCGTCGCCCCCACCGCTCGAAGCTCGGCGACGGTGCGCCCATCGAAGACGCCCCACTCGGGGTACTCCGCGATCACCCGCCCGAACTCGGGGATGTCGGCAATCTCCTCATCCTGTCCCAGTACAGCCACGTGGCTGGGGAAATTGGCGATGTTGCGCCGGAGCCCGGGGTTGTGGGTGAGCATCTCCGCGAGCATCCGGGCGACGCTCACGAGTGCCTCATCGGGCACATCGGCCGACGAGACGACGGGGACGCCGCCGACGTCGATGTATTGCTCGTAGAACGGGGCCATCCCGAGGACGGCCGGTGGCGAGGCCAGTTCAATCGTGGCCCCGGGCTGCTGCCACACCCGGAGCGCCGACATCTCGACCCACAGGGCGCCTCCCTGCCGGAGCTGCGGCGCCGCACCCCCCGTATCGGCGGCCGGGGAGTAGCCAGCGAAGCGACCGCTCGCAGGATCCCATGTGGCAACCGACGTGATGCTGGAGGCGACCGCCGCAACCGCGGCATCGACCCCCGTACCGTCCGGGCCCGCCCATGCGACGAGGTTCCAGCCTTCGCGCAGGACCGCGAGGCCAGCAACACCGTCGGCGGTAGCATCCCGAGTCCAGGGAACTGGCTCTGAGCCAGTTACGGAGAGCCACAATCCCATGCCGGGAGTGAGAGTAGCTAGGTTGCCGGACACGCTTCCATCCACGTCCCGGTAGGCGACGGTGAAGTGCTGGGCCTTCGCGTTCCAGGCATAGACGGTCTCAAGCTCCGGAATGTCCTCGAAGAGCGCACCCACGCCACTCTCCGCGTGGGTCCAGCCGATCATGTTGAGCCCGGGTTGGAGCAGCGTGGTGAAGTCTTCGGAGGCTTGCGCGTCGGCCACTCGAAGGGCAGGAACGAGCGTCAAAGCGAGGAAGGCGACGGCGACAGCTGTCATCGAAAGGCGCTTCAGGCAAAACATGGGCGGCACCATAACACGGACGTGTCAGGGGACGTCCTCGCTCCAAAACGTCGGGGCGCTACTTGTTGGCGACGCTCTCCATGGAGCCGTGCTCGGCGCTGGTGGGGGTCACGCGGGAGATGACGAGCAGGAAGATAGCGCCCAGTGCCCCGGCGATGAGGGAGCCGGCGAGTACGCCGATCTTGGCCTGGTCGAGCAGGTGGTCCTTTGCGTCAAAGGAGAGTTCGGCGATGAAGAGGGAAACGGTGAAGCCGATGCCGGCGAGGAGGGAGGCGCCGAGGACATGGCCAAGGTTGACGCCTGCGGGGAGGCGTCCCAGGCCGAGGCCCGCTCCGGCCAGGGTGGTGGCACTGATGCCGACGAACTTTCCGGCGACGAGTCCGAGGAGAACGCCCCAGGCGATGCTCCCGCTGAAGGCGTCGCCGAGGGCGTCGGGGGTGACCTCGACGCCGGCGTTGGCGAGGGCGAACAGGGGCACGATGAGGAAGCTGGAGTAGGGAAGGAGGGTGTGCTCGAGGGTGTGCATCACGTCGCGGCCGCGGAAGGGGCGAGCGGGGGTAAGGAGCCCGAGCGCGACGCCTGCGATGGTGGCGTGGATGCCGGACTCGTGGGTCGCGTACCAGAGAACGATTCCAACGACCACGTAGATGGCAATGTGGCGCACGCCGAAGCGCTGGCCGGCGAGGATGAGGGCGAGAAGGCCGATGGCCGTGCCGAGGTGGGGGAGGGAGAGGTCGTCGGTGTAGAAGACGGCGATGATGGCGATGCCGCCAATGTCGTCGGCGATGGCGAGTGTGAGGAGGAAGACGCGCAGCCCGGCGGGAAGCCGGCGCCCGAAGAGCGCGAGGACGCCGACGACGAAGGCGATGTCGGTGGCGACGGGGATGCCCCAGCCATCGATGCCGTCGCCTCCCTGGTTGAGGAGGGCGAAGACGGCGGCGGGGACCACCATCCCGCCGCCGGCGGCGATGATGGGGAGGGCGGCGCGGCGGGGATCGCGCAGTTCGCCAACGACGAGCTCGCGCTTGATCTCCATGCCGACGACGAAGAAGAAGATGACCATGAGGCCATCGTTGACCCAGGCCTTGAGCCCCTCATCGACGGCGAACAGCTCGTCGAAGAGGAGGATGCCGAACTCGAAGTGGTGGTCCCAGAAGTCGTGGTAGGAGTCGCCGTGGACGTTCACCCAGATGAGGGCAGCGACGGCGCAGACGAGGAGGACGATGCCACCCGCGGCTTCGAGCCGCATGAACTCGACGATGGTGGAGCGGACACGGGTAGCAGGCGCCCACCAGACCGGGGCCGCGCCGCGCCGTCTGCTTGAGTCAAGAGCGGTCATAGGCTGCTGTCTGCTCGCACCACTACGTTTCGTGTCGGGAAGCGGCGGTTCACTTCCTGCGCGCGTCCCGTGGTCGCGAGGGTAGCAACCGGCATGCTTCCGGTCAGCTAGCGGCGGCCGCCGCGGAAGATCCCGCTGATCTGATCCCAGAGTGACTTGCCACTCGCGCCTTCGAGGAAGTTCGCCCAGGCCTCCTCGGCGGAGACGGCGCGATTGAGGCCGCGCACGCGCTCCTCCATCACGTCGCGGATACGGCCTTCCTCGCCGGCATCGACCCAGAAGCCGTGCTGGTCCTCGCAGGTGTCGAGCTCGAGGTTGTAGGCGCGCATCTGCTTGCCGCAGGCGGGACAGTCGAGGTCGCTGGGGCGCCTTGCGTACTCGATGGTGGCGCGGCGCTGGTTCTCGTCGGGGGCGGTGCGCGCTTCGAGCTCGTCGAGCTCGTGGTGGTCGAGCCAGCGACCGTTGCACGTGGGGCAGTGGTCGACCTCGATACCCTGGTGGTGCTCGATGAGGAGGGTCGCGGAGTCACGGGGACACTGCATGCAATCCATCGTACGCGAGCGGGGGAAAGGTGCAGGTTCAGGCAACGGGGCCTTCCGATGGTGGACACGTCTGTGTCATTCCGTTACCTTTGTATGAGGGAACTACTGCGTTGGCGACGTTGGATACGCACAAGGCCGTCACCGAGCTCCAGGAGGCCGGAGCTTCCGAGTCGCTCGCCCGCGCCACGGTGAATGTGGTGGAAGAAGCAGTCGCGAAGGGAACGGAGAACCTGGTGACCGAAGAGATGCTGCACAGCGCGCTGTATCGGAGCCTGCTTACATTCGGCCTGGGCATGTTCGCGATGAACATCGCCATCGCCGGGACCGCTCTGGCGATCGCCCAGTGGATGTTCGGCTAGGAAGAACCGTCGGGAGCACGGCCCCGGTCAGGGGGCGGGGAGGCGGCGGGCGCCGGGGACGGGGTGGTCGCCGGTGGGGTCGGTGAGGATGGCGCGGAGGGCCTCGATGCCGTCGAGGAGGCGGGGTCCGGGGCGGCTGAACCAGGCGTTGGCGTCGAGGGCCCAGACAGCGCCGCTGCGAACGGCGGGGAGGCTGCGCCACTCGGGGCGATCGGCAAGTGATTCAGCCTCGCGTACGACCTCGTCGAGGGAGAGGCCGCATGGGAGGAGGAGGGCGACGTCGGGGGCGGAGGCGTCGACCGTGTCCCAGGTCACGCGCTCCGACTTCTGGCCGGGGGCGCCGAGCACGTCCTTCCCGCCGGCCTGGACGATCTGCTCGGGTACCCAGTGTCCGGCGGTGAAGGGCGGGTCGAACCACTCCAGGGCGAGCACGCGGGGCGGGGCCGAGGGGAGGGAGGCGCGCCGGGAGAGGCGGCCGCGCAGGTCGGCGGCGAGGCGGGCGCCCTCGGAGGCGCGCCCGGTGGCTTCGCCGACCTCCTCGACGGAGCGGGCGACGCCCTCGAGGTCGAGGGGGGTGAGCGTGAGGACACGGGCGCCGAGCTGCTCTTCGTGCACGACGCGGTGGACCTGGCCCTCGCTCACGGCGCAGACATCGCAGAGGGCCTGCGTGATGACGAGGTCGGGCTGGAGCTCGCGCAGACGGGGCACGTCGATGTCGTAGGTCGAGCCGCCGGCGGCGAGCAGGCTGCTAATGGCGGCGTCGATCTCGGCCTGGGGGAGGCCGCGCGTCTCGACGGCGGGGCCGGTGAGGACGGGGAGGTCACGGGCGGCGTCGGGGTAGTCGCACTCGTGGGAGACGCCGACGACCTCGTCGCCGGCGCCGACGGCGAAGACGATCTCGGTGGCGCTGGGGAGGAGGGAGGCGATGCGCATGCTTGCCGCGCAGCTTGGCCAGCGGCGGGCGCGGGCGCAAGAGGCGGCACGCCGGGCCGGGCCGCGGAGTAGGCTGACGCGAGGCAAGCGGAGGCGCATATGCGGAACGGCCGGCGAGCGGCGATCAGCGGGACGGCGGAGTGGGCGCCCCAGCGACGCTGGGACACGCCCATGTTCGGGCTGGAGGCGTACGGAAAGCTGGCGCGCGAGGCGCTCGACGACGCGGGGATGGAGCTGGGGGAGATCGACGGGATCCTGTGCACGAGGCTGGGGGACGCGCCCATGTTCGCGCCGGCGGCGGTGGCGGAGTACCTGGGCATCGAGGCGAACTTCGGGGAGGTGGTGGACCTGGGTGGGGCGAACGCCACGGGCATGGTGTGGCGGGCGGCGGCGGCGATCGAGGCGGGGGTCTGCGATGCCTGCCTCTGCCTGTTGCCGTCGGTGCCGGCGCCGCCCGAGCCCGGCGCGACGCCACGCGCGCAGAACTGGATGCTGGGGGCGGACGCGTGGGGGGCACCCCACGGGCAGTTCGACGCGCCCTACGGGCTCATCAACCCGAATTCGCACTTCGCGATGGTGGCCCAGCGTTACATGTACGAGTACGACCTGGAGCCGCGCACGCTGGCGAAGATCGCGGTGCAGGGCCGGGAGAACGCGCTCCAGAACCCGAAGGCGATCTTTCGCGACCAGCCGATCACGATCGGGGACGTGCTGAACTCGCCGCTGGTGGTCGACCCGCTGCATCTGCTGGAGATCGTGATGCCGTGTGCGGGCGGCGCGGGGGTGGTCGTGACGACGCTGGAGCGGGCCCAGCAGACGGGGCTGCGGCCGGTGCTGGTGAGCGGCTTCGGGGAGCACATCACCCACAAGTCGATCACGTACGCCCCATCGCTCACGCAGATCCCGATCGTGGCGGCGGCGGACCGCGCCTTCGCGATGGCGGGGGTGGAACGCGAGGCGATCGATGTCGCCTCGATGTACGACTGCTATACGATCACGGTGCTGGTGACGATCGAGGACTCGGGGTTCTGCGCGAAAGGGGAGGGGGCGCGGTTCGTGGAGGAGCACGACCTGCGCTTCTCGGGGGACTGGCCGCTGAACACGCACGGGGGGCAGCTGGGGATGGGCCAGGGCGGGGCGGCGGGCGGCATGTCGCACGTGATCGACGTGGTCACGCAGCTTCAGGGACGGGCGGGGCCGCGGCAGGTGGGGTCGGCGGAGCGGGGGTACGTGACCGGGACCGGGGGCTACATGTCGGAGCAGGTGGCACTGGTGCTGGAGGGGGCGTGATGGCGGAGTCGCCGCCGCGCATCCTGCCAAAACCGACTGCCGCGACCGCCCCCTTCTGGGAGGCGGCGCGGGAGCACCGGCTGCTGCTGCCACGCACGGCGGACGGCGAGCTTTACTTCTACCCGCGCGCCTTCAGCCCCGGGAGCCTGGAACCGGGGACGGAGTGGGTGGAGGCGAGCGGGCGGGGAGTGCTCTACTCGTACACGGTCGACCGGCGGGGGACGGCGCCGGCCTTCGCGGCGCGGGCACCGTACGTCATCGGGATCGTGGAGCTGGAGGAAGGGCCGCGCATGACGACGAACATCGTCGAGTGCGCAATCGAGGACGTGCGCATCGGGATGGCGGTGGAGGCGGTCTACGAGGACGTGGACGAGGAGATCACGCTGGTGCAGTTCCGGCCGGCCTGAGGCTCGCGGCAACACGGGGCGGGGCGGGGGCGCGTATCCTTGCCCGCCACGCGGCGCGGCGGCGGGTGACCGCCGGGGAGGGATCGCCATGGCGACGGTCGTCGAGCGGATCAAGGTCATCGATGCGGACAGCCATATCTCCGAGCCGGAGGACCTCTGGACGAGCCGGGTATCGAGCCAGAGGTGGGGCGACCTCGTCCCGCACGTGAAGTTCGACCCGGAGATCAACGAGGACCGCTGGTTCATGGGCGGCCATCCCGCCGGTCCGACGGCGAGCGCAGCGATGGCGGGCTGGACGGACCCGCCGCCGGATCATCCGCCCTCCCTGCCGCAGGCGGACCACGGGGCGTTCAGCGTGGGCGCGCGGCTGCAGCGGATGGACGAGTACGGCATCTATTCGCAGGTGATCTATCCGAACGTGGGCGGCTTCGGCTCGGGGAACTTTCTGCGGCTGAAGGAACCAGAGCTGATGAAGGAGTGCGTCCGCGCCTACAACGACTTCCTCATCGACTGGACGGAGCCGGCGAGCGAGCGCTTCATCCCGATCATGGCGACGCCGTTCTGGGACGTGGACCTGTGCCTGGAAGAGATGCAGCGAGCGAAGGATCGCGGCCACCGGGGCATCCTGATGACGAGCCAGCCGCACTCTTTCGACTTCCCCCACATTACGGACCCGCACTGGGAGCCGCTCTGGGCGCAGGCGCAAGAGCTTGGCCTTTCGATCAACTTCCACATCGGCTCGGGCGACCTCTCGGTGATAAGGGACGCGAACGTGAATAACGGCCGGCAGGCGGCGTACGCGAAGGCGACGGTCGGCATCTTCCTGGACAACTCGACGGCGATGATGGACGTGATCCTGTCGGGTATCTGCCACCGCTACCCGGACCTGAAGTTCGTCTCGGTGGAGAGCGGGGTGGGATGGGTGCCGTTCCTGCTGGAGGCGATGGACTGGCAGTGGGTGAACAGCGGCTGTCGCGAGGAGCACCCGGAGATGGACCTGCTGCCGAGCGAGTACTTCAAGCGGCAGTGCTACGCCTGCTTCTGGTTCGAGCGGGGGAGCGCGATCAGCGCGATCGAGCAGATCGGGGCGGACAACATCCTCTACGAGACAGACTTCCCGCACCCGACGAGCATGTCGCCGGGGCCGAACTCGGTCGCGATCTACCCCAGGGACTTCATCGAGCAGGAGCTGAGCGGCCTGCCCGAGGACACGCTGCGCAAGATCCTCCACGACAACTCGGCGAAGGTGTACGGAGTAGGGGAGTGACGGCCACCGAGCCGCGGGTCGACTGGGACGCCGCGTTCGAAGAGGCGCTCGGCATCCTGCAGGAGTACCTGCGCATCGACACGTCGAACCCGCCGGGGCGGGAGCGGCTGGCGTGCGACTACCTGGGCAGCATCCTCGAGCGGGAGGGGGTCGAGTACGAGCTGTTCGACCCGGGGGATGACCGGGTCTCGCTGCGGGCGGTGCTCAAGGGCGACGGGAGCCGTCCGCCCTTGATGCTGCTGAACCACACGGACGTGGTTCCGGTGGAGCGGGAGTACTGGGACGAGGAGCCGTTCGCGGGGATCATCCGGAACGGCGAGATCTGGGGGCGGGGAACGCTCGACATGAAGGGTCTGGGGGTGGCGGAGCTGCTGACGTTCCTGCTGCTGAAGCGCGCGGGCCTACCGCTGACGCGCGACATCGTGTTCCTGGCGGTGGCGGACGAGGAGGCGGGCGGGCTGCTCGGCATCGAGTGGCTGGCGGAGCACCATCCCGACGCGCTGGAGGCGGAGTTTGTCATCAACGAGGGCGGGGGCGGCTCGACGGAGTTGTTCGGCGTGAAGCGGCCGGTCTTCACGGTGACGACGGCGGAGAAGGGGCCGCTCTGGCTGCGGATGGTGGCGGAGGGGCGAGCGGGGCACGGGTCGGTGCCGCACAACGACAACCCCCTCGACCGGCTCGTGCGCGCGCTGGGCAAGCTGCAGGAGTGGGAGCGCACGCCAGAGCTCTCGCCGGTGCTGGAGGAGTACTTCGAGCGGCTCGAGCGGGCCGGTATCTACAGCGGCGGCACGTCGCTCAAGGAGCTGGAGCAGACGGCGGCGAGCGACGTACGTGTGCGCGCCCTGCTGACGAACACGATCAGCGCGACGACGGCGACCGCGGGGATGAAGCACAACGTCATCCCCGGGCGGGCGGAGGCGACAATCGACTGCCGCCTGCTGCCGGGCGTCGACCCTGACGCGTTCGAGGCGGAGCTGACGCGCGTTATCGACGACCCGAAGGTGCGGCTCGAGCGGGTGTTCGCGGGCGCCTCAGACACGAGCTCGCACGACACGGAGCTGTTCGCCACGATCGAGTCGGTCGTGCGCGAGCTGGTCGAGGACGCGGTGGTGACGCCGGGCGTGACGGCCGGGTTCACGGACAGCCGCGTGTTCCGCAACCAGGGAGTCGTGGCCTACGGGTTCTCGGGCGGGCTCACCCCACCGAGCCTGGCGCGGACGGTGCACGGCCACAACGAGCGCATGACCCTCGACAGCTTCCGGCTGAGCTGCCAGATGATCTACGAGGTCACGCGGCGGATGTGTAGTAGTGAATAGTGGCTAGTGACTGGTGGTTAGTCCTCACCCAACCACCCACGAGGGGCGGGCCCGCTAGCCGTTGAGGATGGCGTCGAGGAAGAAGAGGGCGAAGAGCGCGGCTATCACGCCGACGCTGAGAATGCCGTAGATCACCTTCAGCCAGAGCGGCTGCCCGAGCGCGCCGTTCCAGAACCAGGCCACAATCTGGTCCCGCGAGTTGCCGCTACGCTCGCGTTCGTAGGCGCGACGCCAGCGCTCCTCGTCGGACTCGTCGCCGGGACTCATGGCCCGGCAGTATGACAGGCCAGTGCTGGCGGGCGGGGCGGCGCTAGTCCCAGGGGTCGCCGGGGTTGATGGGCTTGCCGCGGCCCTCGGGGTCGAACTCGTCCATGGGCCAGGGGCCGGGCGAGTAGCCGCGGCTGGCGGTCAGGCCGCCGTCGAGCGGCAGGATCGCGCCGGTCACGTACTGGGAGGCGTCGGAGGCGAGGAAGACGATGGGGCCGACGAGGTCCTCCGTCTGGCCGATGCGGCGCATGGGTGTGCGCCCCTCGAGCATCTCCATGACGCCGCTCTGGATAAGGCCGTCGTGGGTCATGGGGGTATCGAAAACGGTGGGGGCAAGGGCGTTCACGCGGATGCCGCGGTCGCCCCACTCGGTGGCGAGGAACTCGGTGAGGCGGGTGACGCCGCCCTTGGCGGCGAAGTAGCCGGGGGTGCGGCCTTCGAAGCCGCCGACGCCGAAGATGGAGCTGAGATTGATGATGTTGCCGTGGCCCTGGCGCAGGAAGTACTGGGCGGCGGCGCGGCAGCAGTGCCAGAGACCGGTGAGGTCGGTCTCGACGATCTGGCGGAACATGTCGTTGTCGGAGTGCTCGGCGCGCCAGGCGCTGAGGTCGGAGATGCCGGCGTTGTTGATGAGGACATCAACGGTGCCGAACTCGTCCCAGGCGGCCTTCATGAGGTTCTCGACCTGCTCGTAGTCGGTGACGTCGCACGCGACGGGGAGGAAGCGCCGGCCCTTGGCCTCGATCATGGCGGCGGTGTCCCCGAGGCGATCGAGGCTGCGCGAGGTGCCGACGATGTCGGCGCCGCGATCGGAGAGGGCATCGGCCCAGGTGACACCGAACCCATAGCTCGCGCCGGTGACGATGACCGTCTTGCCTTCCATCGAGAACACGTCTTCTGACATAGCGAAACCCTCCGGGACGGGGATTGTACGGGCGGTTCCGTTGCGCGCACGGCGTTCACGCGGGTGGGGTTCGCACGGCGTATCCTGCGCGGGCACGAAGCGCCGGAGGTAGCCACATGTCCCCCAAACGCGTCCTGACCGAGCTGGACGAGTATCCCCGCCACCAGACGATCGACACGTTCGACATCATCGCGAACCCGAGCCCGGGCTGGAGCGACGGCTACTGGCACTGCATCGGCGACCCCGACGGCGAGGTCAACCTGATCACGGCGCTGCGGCTGTACCACAACACGAACACGATCGACGCCTACTCGATCCTGAGCACGGGCGACGGGAAGCAGTACAACGTGCGGGCGACGCGCCGCCTGCGTCCGGACATCGACGACCTGACGGTGGGGCCGTTCTCGCAGGAGATCATCCGGGGGCTGCGGACGCTGCGGCTGGGGCTGGAGGAGACGGACGTCGACTGCTCGTTCGACATCCTCTGGGAGAGCTCGGCGCCGCCGTACGACGAGTGTCCCGGCGTGAAGATGTACCAGGACGGAAGGATGGTGGGCGAGCGCTCGAACCTCGTGCAGCTCGGCTGGCTCTCGGGCTGGATCAAGGTCGGCGGGAAGGAGTACCGCTTCGACGTGGACGACGGCTGGGTGGGGGCGAAGGACCACTCCTGGGGCCAGGCGAACACGGGCGAGGGCGAGCAGCCGAACCGTCACGCGGCGCCGCCGCTGGAGCGGCGGTCGGTCTGGGGGAAGCCGGGGGCGCGCTGGTGGGCGCTGGTGCGTTTCCCGGACCGCTCGATGTACTGCTCGTTCCGGCACCACACCGACGGGACGATCGTGGCCTCGGGCACGGGCGGCGGGAACCTGCCGGAGTACGGGCGGGTACACAGCCGCATCGACTACCCGTACGACTCCGGCAAGGAGGGGTGGGCGTACACGGACGTGGACGTGGTGAGCACGGAGTTCGAGGACGGCTTCCCGCGGCTGAAGAGCGCGCGGCTGGATCTGACGCGCCCGGACGGGGGCGTGGACCGCTTCCTGCTGGAAACGGTGAGCAAGCCCGTCTACATGCAGGGGGGCGGCTACTGGGGCGGCTGGGACGACGGGCTCGGGCGGGGCGTGTACCGCGACGAACTGGTGGAGGGGGAGGTCTGGGACGTCTCCCACCCGGTGATCGTGCGGGACATGGACGGGAACGAGGTGAAGCAGCGGCCGGGCGGCCACTTCGCCGAGCTGTACACGCGCTACACGAACCTCGACGACCCGAACGACGTGGGTCTGGGGCTGCAGGAGTGCGTGTTCGCCCAGGAGTACCAGGGCATCAAGGCGATGTGACAGTAGTGACTAGTGGTTCGTGGCTAGTGGCTGGTCCCCGCCACCCCACCAAACGGGGGTGGCCGGGTGGGGACTAGCCACCAGTCACTATCCACTAGCCACTAACGGCTACATGCCCGGCAAAATGACGAGCGTTCCGGGGGCGCCTTCGATGCGGAGGCCGCGGACGGCTGCGTAGTCGTCGGAGTTGTACCAGGCCTTGGCCGTCTCGACGTCGGCGAACTCGATGAGGACGAAGCGGTTGTTGGGGACTTCGCCCTCGATGACCTCGGGCTCCTCGGTGTAGGCGAGGACGTTGGCATTGAACGGGGCGAGGCTTCCGCCCGCTCCGGCGAGGTACTGGTTGAGCTTGTCGCGGTCTTCGACCCGACCCTGCGCGAGCACGTATGCGGCCATGGGGAATCTCCTGTCAGGGGGTTTGAGGTGGGCGCCAATGCTACAGCGAACTAGTGATTAGTGGCTGGTGGCTAGTGGCTAGTCCCCGGCCGGCCACCCCTACGGGGCGGGGACCAGTCACCAGTCACTAGCCACCAGCCACTAGTTGACGCCGGGCTCGGCGGGGTGGCTGGCGAAGCGGGCGAGCTCGCCGCCCTGACGGCGAAGGACATCGCGCCAGAGGTCGGCGGGGGTGGCGGCGAAGGGGTCGTCGGGGAGGGCGTCGACGATGAACCAGCCGTGGGTCGCGATCTCGCCCTCGAGCTGGCCCGCGCCCCAGCCGGCGTAGCCGGCGAAGAAGCGCATGCGCCCGAGGCGGCCCTCGAAGTGGTCGGGGCCCTTGCCGGGATCGACGAGGCCGAGGCCGGGGGCGATACGCAGGCCCCAGCGGTCGACGGGCATGTCGTCGCCGGTGGCCATGGCGAAGACGGAGGCGGTGGAGACGGGGCCACCGCGGAAGAGGACGGCGGGCTCGACGGCGTGGCCGTCCCACTCGGGGAGGTGGGCGGAAACGGTCTCGCCGTTCATGGCGTGGTTGAGAACGAGTCCGAAAGCGCCCTCCTTGTCGTGCGCGCAGAGGAGAACGACGGTGCGCCAGAAGTTCGGGTCCTCGATGTTGGGGGTGGCGACAAGGAGGCGTCCGGTGTGGAAGTCGGGCATGGTCAGGCCGTGACGGCGGCGAGCGGGGCGGGTGCCTCGGACCAGAGCACGCCCCGCGCGCGGAGGGCGTCGATGGCGGCGGGGTCGTAGCCGAGCTCGGCGAGGATGGCGTCGCCCTGCTCGCCGGCGAGGGGGAAGCCGCGGAGCTCGAGCTTGTTCTCGCTGAATCCCGTGAGGGGGCCGTAGCGCTCGTAGTCGCCGAAGTTGGCGCTGTGGGCGGGGACGCGGAGGCCGTTGGCGGCGACGTGCTCGTTGCGGGCGATGAACTCGTGGACGGGAGCGGCGTCGGCGCGGACGCAGCCGAGGCCCTCGGTCGCGAGCAGCGCCTCCCACTCGTCCGCGGAGCGCCCGGCGAAGAGTTCGGCAAGCGCCCCGGCGAGGGCGCCGGCGTTGGCGGCGCGAGCTTCGGGGGTGGTGAAGCGGGGGTCGGCGGCGAGGTCGGAGCGGGCGGCCAGCTCGCAGAAGCGCTCCCACTCGGGTTGCACGGCCAGTCCGAGGAAGACCCAGCCCTCGGCCGCCTGGTAGAGCCGCCAGGTCGGGCCGAGGCCATGGAGGTCGCGATCGAGGGTGGGGCGGGGGGGCTTGCCCTCGTAGGCGATGAAGTCGTCGGCGTTGGCCCAGGCGTTCGCCCCGAACATGTCGACGAACACCTCCTGACCGTGGCCGAAGCGACGGCGAGCGTAGAGGCCGAGGAGGGAGGCGGAGGCGACGACGACGGAGGTGTTGGGGTCGGGGTTGAGCTCGTTGGCGCGGAAGAACTTGCGGGCGACTTCGCGCAGCTCGGGGATGGTCGTGCAGACGGGGGGCATGCCCTCGCCCATCTGCATGAGCGCGCCGCCGAGCCCGGCCCCGGGGATGGGGTGGGTGGAAGGGCGGTGGGCGCCTGGGCCGTTCCGTCCGTAGCCGTTTACGTAGACGTAGACGAGCTCGGGGCGGATGGTTTTGAGGGTCTCGTAGCCGATGCCGAGGCGCTCGGGCACGCCGGGACGGTAGTTGTGGATGATGATGTCGGTGGAAGCGGCGAGGGACTGGACGATCTGCTGCCCCTCCTGGCTCTTCAGGTCGAGGGCGATGCTCTCCTTGCTGCCGTTGCAGCGGCCGGCGCCGAGGGAAGCGATGCCCATGGCGCGGAAGGGATCGCCGCCGATGGGCTCGACCTTGATGACGCGTGCGCCGAGGTCGGCGAGGATGGCGGCGCCGAGGGGCGCGGCGATGACGGTGGCGAACTCAAGGACGGTGACGCCCTGGAGGGGCGGGCCGGAGGCGGGGGTGGCGGGGACGGAGGGGCGGGCGGGAGCGGCCTCGGCGAGGACCTCTGCGGTGTGTTGGCCGGGCTCGGGACCAGGTTCGCCGGCGGCGCCGGGGGTCGCGGTGAGGCGTGCGAGGGCGCCGAGTTGTCGCACGGTCCCGAGGGTGGGGTGCTCGCGCTCGACGACGTGGCCGTTGAGGACGAGGTCGGGATCGTCGAGGGCCTGCTGGGTGCTCTGGAAGGGGGTGGCGGCCACGCCGCCGTGCTCGATGAAGGTCGCCATCCACTCGTCGGCCGTGCGTTCGAGCATGCGCTCGAACATGCGGTCGCGGAGGCGCTCGCGGGCCTCATCCGACCAGGTGGCGGGGCTGCCCTCGTAGTCGGGGTCGGCGAAGACGTCGGCGAGGTCGACGGCGGCGAGGTAGTTATCGAAGAGGTGGGCCATGAGGTTCCCGAACTGGAGCCAGCGGCCGTCCTTCGTCTGGAGGGCGTGGTAGTTGAGGGTGGGCATGACGGGCATGACGAGGCCGGCGAACAGTTCGGGGAAGCGGTCGCCGAGCTGGGCGCGGAAGAGGCCGCCGAGGTCGTAGGCGAAGAGGCCCTGGAGGAGGCTGGTCTCGACGAGCTGGCCGCGGCCGCTCTCCTCGCGGGCCATGAGGGCGGCGAGGATGCCGTGGAGGGCGGCCTGGGAGGTGGCGTGGGAGCCGGCCTGGACGGCGGGGTAGGCGGGACCTTCGCGGTCGGCGAGGCCGCTGAAGGTGAGCATGCGTCCGAGGCGGGCGGCGACAACGGCCTCGTAGCCGGGGTAGCCCGCGTACGGTCCTTCCGGCCCGAAGCCGGTGATGGCGCAGTAGACGAGGGCGGGATTGATGGCGCTGAGGGTCTCGTAGTCCGCACCGAGGGCCTCGGCTTTGCCGGGGCGGCCGCTCATGACGACGACATCGGCGCTCCCGGCCAGGCGGGCGAGGGACTCGCGGCCCTCGTCGGTCTTCAGGTCGAGGACGGCGCTGCGCTTCCCCCGCAGCCACATGGGGGCGTTCGCGACGGAGCGCCAGGGATCGCCGCCGGGGCGTTCGACCTTGACGACGTCGGCGCCGAAGTCGGCGAGCACCATGGTGGTGATGCCACCGATGGGGCCTTCGCTGAGGTCGAGCACGCGGAGATCGTCGAGCAGTTCGGGCATGGCGACCGTCCGCGGGGATGATACGCCGCTAGGCGGGGGCGACGGTGCGGATCTCGCCGGCCTTCGAGTCATCACGGATGAAATCGAGGACGGCCTCGGCGATGGCCTCGGGCGGGAGAATGGCGTCGGCGTGGCGTTCGATGGATGGCTGGAGCCAGGAAGCGGGGCGCTGGCCGTCGCCGGTCTTGCCCTGGAAGGCGGTGCGGACCATGCCGGGGGAGACGGCGTTGACGCGGATGTTGTCGCTCTCGGCGAAGGGGGCGCAGCTCTGGGTGAAGGACATGACGGCCTTCTTGGTGGCGGAGTACATCGGGTCGAAGGGGAGGTGGCCGTCGCCGGCGACGGAGGCGGTGTTGACGATGGCGCCCCCGCCGCGCTTGCGCATGGCGTGGATGGCCTCGCGCGTGCCCATCATCACGCCGGAGGTGTTGATGTGCGTCTCCTCGGCGATGCGGGCGAGGGGAGCGTCGGGCCAGTGGGGCTCGCCGCTGGAGATGCCGGCGTTGTTGTAGACGATGTCGACGCCGCCGTAGGCGGCCTCGGCCTCGGCGAAGAGGTTGGCGATGCTCTCGGGGCTGGTGACGTCGCAGACGACGAAGGTCGCGGAACCGTCGGCGCCGGTGATCTCGCCGACGGTGGCAGCGCCGCCCGCGGCATCAACGTCGGCGACGACGACACTGGCGCCCTCGGCAGCAAGGGCGATGGCGGTGGCGCGCCCGATCCCGGATGCGGCCCCGGTGACGATGGCGACTTTCCCTTCGATCTCCACGGTGAACCCCCCTCGCGAGCGGGGGCATTCTAGCGCGGGGCAGGGGTCAGGCGGGGAGGATGCCGGTCTCACGCATGCGCTGGGCGAGGGCGGAGCGGCCGAGGCCGACGTAGCGCTCCTCTTCCGTATCGAGGCCGTACACGATGTCGTGAAGGCCAATGGTCCAGTAGTGGAACTCGACCCGTTCGTGGAAGCCATCGCCGAGGGGGCGGTCGTAGTAGCGGGCGATGTCGTCGACGGCGTGCCAGCCGCCATCGGCGAGGATGGCGGCGAAGTCGGCGGCGGGGTCACGCAGGGCGGCATCACTGAAATCGATGATCCCGGCGAGGCGCCCGTGGCGCTCCAGGATGTGCGTAAACCAGAGGTCGTTGTGGACGAGGCGGGGCTCCGGGTCGAAGCCGTCGTGGACGTAGCGGGTGAAGCCGCTATCGACAGCGACACGGAGGGTGGCGGAGAGGCGGGGGAAGACGCGCATGCGAATCTGCTCAAGCCAGCCGCGGGGGTCGGGGACGTGCTCGGGGAGGGGGGCGCGAAGGGCCTCGGCGGCCTGCTCCGGGGGGAAGTCGTGCAGGGCGGTGAGAAACTGGCCGATCTCGCGGGCGATGGCGGCGCCGCCCGGCCCGAAAAGATCGCCCCGGCGGAGGGCGCGCCCTTCGATGACGGGGTAGCCGGCAAAGGGGCGGCCGTCCCACTCGCCCACCCACTCGGGCACGGGGACGGGGACGGGAAGGTGGGGAGCGAGGAGGGGGAGGAGGCGCATCTCGCCTTCGAGGAGGCGCGCATCGTTCGGGGTGCGGGGGAAGCGGAAGATGCGGTCGCCGTGGGCGAAGGTCCAGTGCGACCAGCCGTGCTCGAGGGGGCGGACTGGGGCCTCTTCGAGGTCGGGGAAGGTCTGGTGGATGGCGTCGGCGGCTTCGCAGGCTTCCATGGGCTTCGGGGTTCTAGAATACGGCGTGCCCCTCTTACTCGGCGTCACCGGCTCGATAGCGGCGGGCAAGAGCCTGCTCTGCACGCACCTCGCGGAGGCGCACGGCGCCGTGCACGTGGACGCCGACCGCGAGGTGCACCGCATGTACGCGCCGGACACGCCCGGGTTCGAGCGGGTCGTGGCCGAGTTCGGCGAGGAGATCGTGGGCGAGGACGGCGTCATCGACCGGCGCGTGCTCGGGGGGATGGTGTTCGGGAAGCCGGAGCGGATGGAGGCGCTACGCACGGCCATCGGGGATATTCCCGCGTACTTCATGGCGTTGCTCGAACGCTGGCGGCAGGAGCTCCCGGAGGACGGCATCGGCGTGCTGGAGGCGGTGAATCTGCTCGAACGCGACTACATGACAAAGGCGGACGCGGCCTGGCTGGTGGTGACGGCGGACGAGACGGCGATCGCGCGGCTGATGGAGACGCGCTCACTCTCGCGGGAAGAAGCGGAGCAACGGCTGGCCTCGGCGCGCGACTGGCGCGAGCGCGCCCCCGCGGCTGATCGCATCTTCCACAACGACGGCGCCCAAGAGGCGTACCTGGCGGCGGTCGACGAGGCGATCGCGGAGACGGTCGCGGCCCACCGCGCGGGCGCGCTGCCGCGGCCGCGCTGGTACGCGGCGCAGGAGTCGGGGGCGCAGGACTAGCCGAGTCGCTTGAGCAGGGGCTTGACGGCCTTGCCGCGGTGGCCAAGGCGGGCGCGGTCGTCATCGTCGAGCTCGGCGAGGGTCTTGCCATTCAGGATCTGGATGACGGCGTCGAGGCCGTAGCCGCCTTCTCCCCGCGGTTCCATCGGAATCTCGCACTCGATGATGGACATGGAGACGGCAACGTTCGGGTCGCCGGGGGTGGCGAGGGCGGCGGCGGCGCGGCCGACGGTGATGCGCTGGCCGACGGGGGTCTGGGCGAGGCGCTGAAGGAGCGCCTGGCAGCGATCGGCGTCGGGCAGACCGGCGTGGAAGGTCTCGGTGAGGGCGCCGGGCTGCAGGTCCATGGGGTAGACCTCGATGCCGGCGCAGAGGGCGATGGCCATCTCGCCGGTGGCTTCGGCGCAGGCGCGGGCGCGGTGGGTGGCGCGGGCGGAGTAGTCGCCCCCGGGAGGGGAATCGGGGGGCGTCTCGGGATCGACGCACTCAACGGGGGCATCGGCGAGGAGGGCGCGGAGGTCGGCGCGCTCGACGGGATCGGCGGAGGCGAGGACGAGGCGGGGCTGGTCAGTCATGGGCGCATCGTGAGGGGGCGGCGGGGATCGCGCAACGGCCCCGCGTAGTGAGGGGGCCGACACACGCTCGTTGACCGGTCACGTGCCGCGCGCCGATCATGGCCGGATGGCAGCACGCGGGTCGGGTCACGGGACCGGGGAGGCAACACCGGGCAGACAGGCCCGGCTCGCGAGGCGGGCCGCCACCATCTCGCTCCTGATCCTGGTCGGTAGCCTGGGCGCGCTGACGGTCCTGCTGCTGGATCGCGGGATGAACGGAGAGGAACCGCCACGGCAGCCAGTGGCCTCGACGGCGACGACCACGGAGACACGGGTGGACGCGGAGGTGGAGGCCACACCTGCGACGGCTCCGACAGCAACCCCGGACGCGCCAGTAACGCCCGCCACCACCGCCACGCCGGCCATGGCTCCGAAGGTGCGGTACTCGGGGGAGCTGCCCGGGGAGCTCAGGGGGTCGGAGAACCTTGAGCCAGCCACGAACGGGGCGGACCTCGCCTTCCTCTCCGAGGGAGAGGGGGAGTACCGGCTGGTGCGGCGCTACTACGTGCCGGTGGTGGCGATGGGGACGGGGGTGGACTCGCTCACCCGCACGCAGCTTGAGGACCTGGCGAGCGGCGCGATCACGGACTGGTCGGAGGTCGGGGGGATCGCGGGGCCGGTGCAGGCGTTCGCGATCGTTCGCGGCAGGGGGTCAACGGCCATGCCCTTCGAGCCGGTCTTCGCGGAGCGGGCGTTCGGGACGTACCAGGAGCTGGTGGCGGCAATGACGCTGGACTCCGGAGCGTGGGCGTTCGTGCCGATCGAAGAGGTGAGCGCAACAGTCACAGCAGTCGCGGTGGACGGGGTCGACATCGTGCGGGGGCGGGGCGATACGCGGGGGTGGCGGTACGTGGAAGCGGTAGCGATGCTGCCCCTCACGGAGGAGGGGCGGGCGACCGCGGAGGCGATCGTGGAGGAGCACTCGGCGCCGCTGCCGGAGGCGGTGACGGTGATCGCGACGGGCGACATCCTCCAGTCGCGCTGCTCACTGACGCAGATCCGGGCGACCGGGGACTGGGGGGCGGCGCTGCGGGGACCGGTGGGGGCGTACCTCGCCTCGGCGGACCTGACGCTGGGCTCGATCGACGGGAGCATCCAGGACATCGCCGAGCCGCTGGGGTGCTTTCCCCATGTGAACCTGAGCTCGCCGCCGGAGGTGATCGAGGCGCTGACGTTGTCGGGGTTCGACGAGGTGACTGTCGCGACGAACCACGTGTTCGACTGCGGGGCGGAGCCGTGCGGGGCGGCGGCGTTCCTGCGCACGATCCAACTGCTGGAGGAGGCGGGGATCGCGGTCGTGGGGGGCGGCGAGAACCTCGCCGAGGCGCTGGCGCCGGCCATCTTCGAGGTGGGGGGGACGACCTTCGGGATCCTCGGGTTCGATGACGTAGCGGCGTACTTCCTGGAGGCGGGGACGAACCGCCCGGGAACGGCGCCGCTCGACGACGACTATAGCGAGGAGAACGCGGCGGGCGAGCCAGCGTTCTTCCGGCCGGCCTCCGAGTTGGGACTGGAGCGGTTCCGGGCGACGGTACGGGCACTGGCGGACGAGGTCGACGTGGTGATCGTGCAGGTGCAGACGGGGACGGAGGACACGCACGACCCGAGCCCGCGCAGCATCAAGGCGCTGCGGGCGGCAGTGGAGGAGGGGGCGACGCTGGTGGTGGGGAACCAGGCGCACCACGTGCAGGCGATCGAGCCGGGAAGGGACGCGTTCATCGCGTACGCGCTGGGGAACTTCATCTACGACCAGACGCGCCTCGAGGGACACATGCAGGGGTACCTGCTCGAAGCGACGTTCTGGGGGGCGCGGCTGGTGAACCTGCGCTTCGCGCCGTACGTGATCGAAGACCTGTACCGCCCCGTGTTCGCGGAAGGGGAGACGCGGGCCAAGATTCTCAACGACGTTTTTCAGGCGTCGATGCGGTTGGCGGAGCGGTAGCGGGGGGCGGTTAGCGGCGGAATCGCGGAGAATCGACGGCCATGCGCATCTTCTTCGACGTCGACGACACGATCATCACGTGGGACGTGCGGCTGCGGCCGGGGGTGGTGGAGGTATTCGAGAAGCTGCGCGAGGAGGGGCACGAGGTCTACCTCTGGAGCGGGAACGGGCCCCGCTGGGAGATCGTGCGGCGCTTCGATCTGCACGAGCACATCATCGACTGCTACTGGAAGCCCCTCTACCGGCACCACGAGCGGCTCGAGGAGGTTGGCGTGCCGTTCACGCCGGACTACGTGATCGACGACCACCAGGAAGTCATCGACGCGTTTCCGGGGGTGCGCATCGCCCCACCGAGCTACCCGCTCGAGAAAGACAACGAGCTCTGGCGCGTATACGACGCGATCCAGGAGTACATCGCGAACGTGAACGGCGCCTCCGAGTAGGCGTCAGCCGCCCAGCTGGCGGACAAGGTTCGTGAGGCCCGCGGAGAGGTGTACGGGGTAGGCGTCCGGGGATGCGTCGAGGCTCCGCGCCGCCTCGGGGAGGCGGGCGACGGCACTGGCGCGGCGCTCGCGCAGCGCCGCCAGGGGTTCCCGGGGCGAGAGGCGTTCGCCGGAGGCCATCACCTGCGCCAGCAGGGGACGGCCGGGGATGCCGGGTTCGTCAGACAGCGCGATCGTGTCGGCGGCCAACTCCCCGTCGCGCGCTTCGCGGTAGACCTGCTTCAGGCCTGGAAGGCTCCCCTTGCCGGCGGAGCGCTTCATGACGGGGCCGTGCGCACCCGCTACCAGCTTGTAGACGCCGCCGAGCGAGGGGGCGTCGGCGCTCGTGCCGAGGCGGGTGCCGACGCCGAAGGCGTCGATGGGGGCGCCTTCGGCCAGGAGCTCGGCGATGCGGTACTCGTCGAGGTCGCTGGAGGCGAAGATGCGAATGTCAGCGCAGCCCGCCTCATCGAGCACGTCACGGACCGTGCGGGCGAGGGCGGCAAGGTCGCCGGAGTCGAGGCGGACGGCGCGGATCGTGACGCCCTCGGGGCGCAGCTCGTTGGCGACGGCGGCGGCGCGGATCGCACCCTCAACGGTGTCGTAGGTGTCGATGAGGAGGACGGCGCCATCAGGGAAGTCGCGAGCGTAGGCGCGGAAGGCCTCCGTCTCGTCGGCGAACGAGAGGACGTAGGAGTGGGCCATCGTGCCGCTGAGGTCGAGGCCATGGAGCTGGCCCGCGAGCACGTTCGAGGTGCCGGAGGCGCCGCCCACGAAGGAGGCGCGCGCGACCCTGAGGGCAGCGTCGGCGCCGTGGTCGCGGCGTCCGGAGAAGTCGACGAAGGTACGGTCGCCGCAGGCCAGGGCGATACGCGCGGCCTTGGTCGCGATCATGGTCTGGAAGGTGATGGCGTTGAGGAGGAAGGTCTCGGCCAGCTGCGCCTCGATGAGGGGGGCGGTGACGCGGAGGAGCGGCTCCTGAGCGAAAACGGTCTCGCCCTCGGGCACGGCCCAGGCGTCGCCGGTGAACCGGAGTTGCGCGAGGAAGTCGAGGAACGCCCCGTCGAACGTGCCGAGTGAGCGGAGGTACTCGATGGTGTGGTCGCTAAAGGCGAAGCCATCGAGGTAGGCGAGGGCGTCTTCGAGGCCGCAGGCCACGAGGAAGCCCCGGCGCGGGGGGAGCTGCCGAACGGAGAGCTCGAACGTGGCGGGCTCGTTCATGCCGTGGGCGAAATAGCTCGCGGCCATGGTGAGCTCATAGAGATCGACGAAGGCGGCGACGTTGTCGTCGGAGACCCACGGCATGGGCGCCAGTATGCGGCAGGGCGGGCGGGGGATGGGCTGCTCGTTATGGGAACCGCAGGGCCGGAGTGGTAGGCTCAGCGCAGGCCCTGCGCGCCCCTGCAAGCGGTGCGGATTGGCGCCCTGAGACACCTGGAGGCGACCCCGACATGTTCGACACCATCATCCGCGGCGGGACCGTGATCGACGGCCTGCGCACGCCGCGCTTCCGCGCCGACATCGGCATCAAAGACGGGCGGGTCGCCTCGATCGGGCGCATCCACAACGGCGACGGCGCGCGTGTGATCGACGCCGAGGGGCTGGTCGTCGCGCCGGGGTTCGTCGACCTGCACACGCACTACGACTCGCAGGTGTACTGGGACCCGTGGTGCAGCATCTCGGGCTGGCACGGGGTGACCTCGGTGGTGATCGGCAACTGCGGCTTCGGGTTCGCGCCCGTTCGGGCGGAGGACCAGGAGCGGGCGATGCTCACGATGGCCCGCAACGAGGCCGTGCCGATGGAGTCGATGCGTGAGGGGATGGCCTGGGACTGGGAGACCTACCCGGAGTTCCTCGACAGCCTGGAGCGGACGCCGAAGGGCGTGAACCTGCTGAGCTACGTCGGCCTGAACCCGCTGATGGCCTACGTCATGGGGCTGGAGGAGGCGAAGAACCGTTCCGCCACGGAGGCCGAGCGCGAGGAGATGTGCCGCCTCTTCGAGGAGGCGCTGCGGGCGGGGGCCTGCGGCTTCTCCGTGCAGCTCGGGGGCGAGGAGAGCGTCCAGCGCGACTACGACGGGACGCCGATGATCACGGACCTGATGTCGGAGGAGGACCTGCTGGCGTTCGCGGGGGTGATGGGGAAGGTGGGGCGCGGGTTCGCGCAGATCACGGGGCCGTTCGAGGCGGCTGAGAAAGTGGCGGAGGTGAGCGGCCGGCCGGTGATCTGGAACCTGCTGGCGCCGGCCACCGATCAGCACGGCCAGAACACGCCGCCGCACCGGCTCATGATCGAGAAGCTGGACGCGGCCAACGCGAGGGGTCTGCGCATCTTCGGGCAGGCGCTGACGGTGGACGTGGGCTTCGAGTTCAACCTGGAGGACTGGAACCTGTTCGACTCCAGCCCGATCTGGCGGGAGGTCACGCTCGGGACGCGCGAGGTGCGTATGGCGAAGATGCGCGACGGCGAGGTGCGCCGGGCGCTCCGCGACGAGTTCGACGCAGGCCACGGACCAATCGCGGGCGGCGGCATCGAGTCACAGATGAAGGCGGCCGGGGGCGGCGCGAACGTCTCCGGAATCGCGCAGCTGACCGTCGAGGAGGTCGAGAGCCCCGACCTGAAGGAGTACGAGGGTCACGGGCTGGCCGAGATCGCGGAGCGCGAGGGGAAGCACATCATCGACGCTTTCCTCGACCTCTCGCTGGAAGACGACCTGCAGGCAACGTTCGTGACGCCGCCGCGTCCCACGGACCCGGACGCGATGGCAGAGGTTGCGAACTCGTCGGTGGCGATTCCGGGGGTTTCCGACGGGGGCGCTCACACGAAGTTCATCACGCTGGGGGCGTACCCGACGGAGTTTCTGGCGCGCTGGGTGCGGGACGCGGAGATCATGGACCTGGAGCAGGCGCACTGGCGGCTCGCCTCCTACCCGGCGCTGGCTGCGGGCTTCCGCGACCGGGGCTGCATCCGCGAGGGGGCTCCGGCGGACATCGTGGTGTACGACTACGAGAAGCTGGAGATGCTGCCGATCGTGAAGGCGTGGGACTTCCCGGCGGGCGCCTGGCGGCGCGTGCGCAAGGCCGAGGGGTACCGCTACACGCTCGTGAACGGCGAGATCACGTTCGAGGACCGCGACTGCACGGGCGCGACGCCGGGGCAGCTGCTGCGGCACGGTTCGGCGTAGGGGGACGCTTCCGGGCTACGGTTCGTAGCGGGAGAAGACGAGGCAGCTGTTCTGGCCGCCGAAGCCGAAGCTGTTCTTCATGATGACCTGGGCATCGATGCGGCGCTGACCCTCGGGGATGTAGTCGAGGTCGCAGGTGGGGTCGGGGTTCTCGAGGTTGACCGTGGGTGGGCGAGCCCGGTCTCGAGCGTCTTGATGGCGGCGACGGTCTCCATGCCGCCGCTCGCTCCGAGGCCGTGGCCGATGAGGCTCTTGGTGGCGCTGATCGGGATTTCGTAGGCGCGCTCGCCGAAGACGGTCTTGATGGCGTCCGTCTCGGCGGTGTCGCCGGCGGGGGTGCTGGTGGCGTGGGCGTTGATGTAGCCGATCGTGTCCGGGTGCAGGCCGGCGTCGTCGAGCGCTTCCTGCATGGCGCGGGCGGCGCCCTCGCCGCCCTCGGGAGGGGCGACGACGTGGAAGGCATCGGAGGTGCAGCCGAAGCCGGCGAGCTCGGCGTAGACGGTGGCGCCACGCCGCATGGCGTGTTCCTCGCTCTCGAGGAGGACGGCGCCGGCCCCCTCGCAGGGGACGAAGCCGTCGCGCGTGGCGTCGAAGGGGCGGCTCGCTTTTTCGGGAGCTCCATCGGCGCTGGTGACGGCCTTCATGACGCAGAAGCCGGCGAGGCCGAGCTCGCTGATGCCGGCCTCGCAGCCGCCCGCGAGGACGACGTCCGCACGGCCGCTGCGGATCATGAGAGCGGCTTCGCCGATTGCCTGGGTTCCGGCGGCGCAGGCCGTAACGATCGTGCCGTTGTAGCCGCGCAGGCCGAACTGCATCGCGACCTGGGCCCCGGCCATGTTGGCGAGCTGCTTCGAGAAGAAGAAGGGGTCGATCCGCATGCCGCCGCGCTCGAAGAGCGTGTGGGCGGCCTCCTGGATGCCGGGGTAGCCGCCGCCGCCGTTCCCGACGAGGACGCCAATCCGATTCAGGTTCTGCGACTCAAGATCGAGGGCGGCGTCGTGGATGGCCTCGCGGGCGGCGGCCACCATCAGCTGCGAGAAGCGGCCCATGCGGCGGGCGGCCTTGCGGTCCATGAATTCGGCGGGGACGAACTCGGGGATCTCGCCGGCGAACTTGCAGGGGAACTCGGTCGTATCGAAGAAGGTGATGTGATCGATGCCGGAACGACCCTCCAGCATGTTCTCCCAGAAATCGGGCACGTTCGTACCAGCCGGGGTCACCGCTCCAAGGCCCGTCACGACAACGCGGGTGCGCGAGCGCAGCAGCTCGTTCATCGTTCAATAAGCGTACAGGCACGCCCGATCACCCGCGAGCGGCGGCGCGCCCCGTGCGCCTCCCTGCTACGCTTCCTGCATGGTCGACGCCGCCCTTCTGAGCCACGTGGCCGCGCGCCGCCGGGACGGGCGGTACGAGGTTCTGCTGCACCGCTCGCTGGCGCTGATCGGCAAGGATCGGGTGGAGATCCGAAGCGCCCGGAGCACGGTCCTTCTCCCCCTGCTGGGGGTGGTCCTGGGCGGGGGCGCCGGCGCGCTGATCGCGATCGAGGCGGGGGACCTGCACTTCGGTCTGCTGGTGGCGCTCCTGCTCTTCGCGCTTATCGCTTTCCCCATCTCCACGATGGCGCTGGTGACAGCGGTCATGGGGGCGGACGTGGTGGTCGACGGGCGCAAGGGTTCGGCGACGTGGCAGCAGGGGTATCTGGGGATGGGCGTTGGGACGCGCGAGCTGGTGCCGTTCGCGAAGATCGACCACCTCGCCATCACGATCGAGGGAGACACGCCCGATCGCTGGCGCGAGGAGACAGACACGCTGCGCCAGTTCGCGCTGGTGCTGGTGAAGCAGTCGGGAAAACGGCTGAAGCTGACGCAGGTGCCCGTTCCCGCCGGAGACCAGACGGAAGGCATGGACCGTACGCTCGCAGTGGCGACCGCGGTCGCGAACCTGACGGGGGCCGAGGTGAAGCTGCCGGAGGGCTGGGAGCTCGTCGAGCTAAGCGAAGAGGAAGCGGCCGGAGGCGTGCGCGATGAGTGACGACCCCGCCCTCGACGCGCTGCTGGGAGCGAAGACCATCGCGGTGGTGGGCCTCGACTCGCGAACGTTCCGCCCGGCGTACGAGGTGGCGGCCTACCTGCAGTCGCAGGGCTACCGGATTATCCCCGTACCGGTGCAGCAGCCCGCGGACGAGGTGCTGGGCGAGCGGGCCTACGCCTCGCTGCAAGACATCCCCGAGCATGTGGACCTCGTCGATGTGTTCGTGCGACCGGACCGGACCGGACCCTTCGTGGAGGATGCCATCGAGATCGGGGCAGGGGCCGTGTGGCTGCAGCTCGGAATCAGGAACGAGGCGGCCATCGAGCGGGCACTCGAGGCGGGGCTGGTCGCGACGCAGGATCGCTGCACGAAGGTCGAGCACCAGCGCGCACGGGCACTCGGCCTCCGGTAGGGGCGAAGGCTTCGGGGCCCTACGGGAGGCGCGCCCGTAGAATGCCGGGACGCACACAGAGGGAGCCCCGCATGACAGCCACCAACACCTTTGCGCCCCCGCCCGGTCTGGAAGAGACCTCCCTGCGCCTGATCCCGCACGTGCTGCGGCCGCTGCCGCCACTCGCGCAGGAGATGTTTGAGGCGTTCATGGTGGCCTTCGGCGGGCGGGCGGTGCACATCCACGGGTACACGTTCCTCGGGGGAGGGACGGGGCAGCCCGCCGCGGCGCTGGACCCGCCGCCGTCGAACGACGGTCGGGAGGCGTGGGAGCAGCACGCGTTGCCGCGCGTCCGCGAGATCTGCGAGGGGCTGTGGTCGGAGGACTACGGGCCCTGGCCGATCGAGGAGCTGGCGCAGGCGCTTCCGGGGTACGTGGCGGAGGCGGCGCGGGGGTTCGCGTACACGATGCAGCCGCTCATGGTCATCGCCGCCCCGGCAAGCGCGCTGATGGTGTTCTGCGGCGAGAAGCTCGAGGCGATGGGCGACCGCGACCGCCTGGTGGCGGCGCTCGTACAGGGGGTCGACAACGAGTCGGCGGCGCGAGGGCTGAAGTTGGAGGCGCTGGCGCCGCTGGCACAGGCATCGCCGGGCCTGCTGGAGGCGGTACATACAGGCGATCTTGCGGCGGCGCGGGCGGCGGAGGGCGGTGGGGCGTTCGGGGAGGCATTCGACGCGTACCTCGAGGATTACGGGCACGGCTCGCAGACGTGGTGGGAGCTGCACACGCCGACGTGGCGCGAGGAGCCAGGGGCAGCGCTGCGTCTGCTCGCGGGTTACGTGGCGGAGCCTTCGCGGGCTCCGGAGGCAGCGCACACGCGCTCGGCGGGCGAGCGCGCGGACACGATCGCGCGTTGCGAAGCCGCCCTTCCGGACGACGGCGACCGGGAACGGTTCCGGGAACTGGTCGAGGGGGCGGTCGACTACGTGTTCGTGATCGAGGGGCGCGCGCACTGGCAGCAGAACTGCGTGGGGGCGCTCCGCCCTGCTTGCCTGGCGCTGGGGAGCAAGCTCACGGAGGCGGGGGCGCTCGCGACCCCCGAGGACGTGTTCCACCTGCGGCTGGCGGAGCTGGCCCCGCTCGCCGCGAACCCTTCCGAGGCGATGCTGGAGACGATCGAGGAACGGAAGGCCGAACTCGCCTCGTGGGCGGATCTCGCACCTCCGCTCACGCTCGGTCCGCCCCCGACGCCTCCGCCAGCGGACGGGCCACCGAATCCAATCGCGCTCATGTTCGGGGGGCCGCCAAAGCCCAGCGACGACCCGATGCTGCTGAACGGCAAGGGCGCCAGCCGCGGCGTCGTGACGGGACGGGCGCGGGTCGTCTTCAGCCTGGAGGAGGCGGAGACGCTGGAGCCAGGGGACATCCTCGTCTGCCCGTTCACGGCGCCGTCATGGATGCCGGTGTTCACGACAGCAGCAGCGATCGTGACGAACCAGGGTGGGATACTCTCGCACGCCGCCATCGAGGCGCGGGAGTACGGCATTCCCTGCGTGACGGGCACGGCGTCGGGCACGCAGCGCATCCCCGACGGGGCCACGGTCACGGTCGACGGTGAGGCCGGGACCGTGCGGATTCACCCGGACTGATCGCCCGGAGGGGGACAGTGGCGGAAACGCAGGAGGTCGCGGGGTACGTCTCGCCGTATCCGTACGTCCAGCGGCTCCAGGACCGAATGGACGAGATCCTCGACCGCCAGATCCCGAATTCGGGACGTTTCTGCGGGTTCTGCTACGCACGGCTGGCGCGCGACACCGAGCGCTGCCCCTACTGCAGCACCGAGACGTCGGACCTTCCGACGGTCGACCGGGTGCCGCGGGAGGCGCTGATCATCTATCGCGAGAAGAAGCGGACTGAAGAGCGCTGGGTGTACGGCGGGGCGATGCTCGGGTTGCTGATCGCGGCAGGCGTGTTCGTGGCGCTGGTGGTGTACGGGACGGACCTCGTTGGGAACCGGAGCATCGCGCTGGGGATCGCGTTCCTGGCGCTCATTGGCGGGGGCTACCTGCTGGCGCAGCTGTTCGGGCCGCTGATCTGCGGGCAGGTGGGGTACCTGCGGGGGTCGCGCAAGCGCGACGAACTGTGGGGGCGGTTCCTGGAGGAACGCAGCACCGGGGGAGCGAGCTAGGACTCGACGCGGACGAGCGTCTGGCCCTCCTCGACGGTCTCCTCGGGGGAGACGAGCACCTCGGCAACGACACCGGCCTCGGGGCTCTCGACGGGGATCTCCATCTTCATGGATTCCAGCACGATCACTTCCTGGCCCGCGCTCACGGAGGCCCCGGCGCTCACCAGCACCTCGAACACCGAACCGGACATGGGGGCGGGGATGTCGACGACAGCCACGGGGGCACTCTACCGCGCCGGGACGGGGGGAAGCGAGGGTGAAGCGTCAAGATTGCGGGGGGTTGGAGGGCTGCCCATACTCCCGGTAACGGCGAGGCGGGAACGGATTGCGAGTTATTTCCAAGCGGACGCTTCGAGAGTTCTGGGAGGTTCATCGGGATGCCGAGGGACCGTTGCTCGCCTGGTATCGGGAAGTTCAGCAGGCGGACTGGGACAGTCCCGCAAGGGTGAAGGCAAGGTTCCCCAAGGCCAGCCTGGTGGGAGACAGCAGGGTCGTATTCAACATCAAGGGCAACGAATACCGGCTGGTCGTGAGAGTGAACTATCGGTACCGTGTGGTGTACATCCGTTTCGTGGGGACCCACTCCGAGTACGATCGGATAGATGTGCGGGAGGTGTAGCCATGGCAAGTGTGAAGCCCATTCGCACCGAGGCCGACCACGAGGCAGCCCTCGCCCGCATCAACGAGCTTATGGACGCAAAGGCGGGAAGCCCCGACGGGGAAGAGCTCGACGTTCTGGCCGATCTGGTCGAGCACTACGAGGGAAAGCAGGAGCCCTTCGCCTACCCCGATCCCGTGACCGCGATTCAGTTCCGCATGGACCAGGAAAGACTGGGTGAGCGCGAACTGGTGCCGTGGATCGGCAGCCATGAGGCCGTGACGGAAGTGCTCGCAGGCGAACGTGCTTTAACGATGGCGATGGCACAAGCCCTCCACGAGCACCTCGGGATTCCGGCCGAAGTCCTTCTCCGACGCCCGGTCGTCGCCTGAGCCACCCGCCGACCCGCCCCTCGCGCGGGAGGCGGGAGGCTGTACACTTTCTGAACGGGCCGGCTTCCCATAAGAGGGAGCGCCCGGAGCGAGTCCACCATGCCGGCTGTTGTGGTTGTTGGTGGGCAGTGGGGCGACGAGGGCAAGGGCCGGATCGTCGACCTGCTGGCCCGAAAGGCACGTGTCGTTGCGCGGTACTCGGCGGGGAACAACGCCGGGCACACGATCGTGAACGAGCTCGGCGAGTTCAAACTGCACCTCGTGCCGGCGGGCATCTTCTACCCGGAAAAGACGTGCGTCATCGGCAACGGGGTGGCGGTCGACCCGGAGGTGCTGCTGGGCGAAATCTCGCAGCTCGAGTCGCGGGGCATCAACACGAGCAAGCTGGCCGTGAGCGCGCGCGCCCAGGTCGTGATGCCCTGGCACCGGCTCATCGACCGGCTGGAAGAGGAACGCCTCGGAGCGGAGGCGATCGGGACGACGGGCAAGGGGATCGGGCCGTGCTTCACCGACAAGGTGGCGCGCCGCGGTATCCGCATCATCGACCTGCTGGAGCCCGAGGACCTGCTCTCGCGCATGCGCTCAGTGCTGGACTACCAGAATCGGGTGATCACGGGCGTCTACGGCGGAGAGCCGATCGACTTCGACGCGTGCTTCGAGCAGTACACGGAGTACGGCCGGCGGCTGCAGCCGTTCGTCGCGGACACGCAGGCCATCGTGACCGACGCGCTGCAGTCCGGGGAGTACGTGCTGCTCGAGGGAGCGCAGGGATCGCTGCTGGACCTCGACCACGGAACGTACGAGTACGTGACCTCGAGCGTGCCCAGCAGCACCGCTGGCGGGGCGACGCTCGGCATCGGCATCGGGCCGACGAACGTGCAGCGCGCGGTGGGCGTGTTCAAGAGCTACTGCACGCGGGTCGGCAACGGGCCCTTCCCGACGGAGCTGTTCGGGGAGATCAGCGACCAGCTGCGCGACCACGGCAAGGAGTTCGGTCGGGGCGAATACGGCACCACGACGGGCCGTCCGCGACGCATCGGCTGGCTCGACACGGTAGCGGCACGATACTCGGTGCGATTCAACGGGCTCTCGGCGCTGGCGCTGACGCGGCTCGACGTGCTCGACGGACTGCCGGCGCTGAAGCTGTGCACGGCATACGAGATCGACGGCGAGATCGTGAAGACGATGCCGGCGAGTGCCTCGGCGCTGCGAAAGGCGAAGCCGGTCTACGAGGAGCTTCCGGGCTGGGACGCGCCAACCTCGGGCGTGCGCACGTTCGACGACCTGCCCGCGGAGGCGCAGGTGTACATCCGGCGCGTGGAGTCGCTGCTGGGGGTTCCAGTGGACCTGATCTCGGTGGGGCCAGAGCGCGAGCAGGCGATCATCGTCAACCCGATCTTCTAAGAGAGCGCTTGCGCTGCGCGCGGAGCTGAGTGGAGCGCCGCGCTGCCACGCGGCTGAGGAAAGCGCTCGCGTTGCTCGCTGAGGAGAGCGCCGCTCTTCGCTTCGCTGCGCGCGGCTGAGTGGGTGGGAGCGGCTGGCTAGCGTCGATGCGGCGGGGGTTCTGCCGGCGAGGGTCAGGCTCACGCGCGGCCCGTCGGTTGCCCGGTCTTGTAATGTGGGTCGGTCGAGCTTGCGCGGGGGTGAGGCGACGATGAAGTTCTCCTGGAAGTGGCTACTGGCCGGGAAGCGCCGGCGAGTCAGCGACATCGAGCCCGCGACGGCTGATGATCCCGACGCGTTGCAGCAACAGCTCCGGAGCGAGTTCCGGAGGCAGGCGGAGATCGAGCGGGAGATCACGCGGCAGCGCGGGATGCACGGCGGGGGCCCGTAACGCCGCCGCCTGGCGTTAGAGGGTCGTGAGGAAGCGGGCGAGGGCGGCTTTGCGCTCCGGGGTGGTCATCATGGTGTTGGTGACCGCGCAGGTGAGGCCGAGGGCCTCGACCCGCGGGGCGAGGGCGCGGTCTTCCTCGTCGATGACCATGACGTCGACGAGGTCGCGATAGATTGCGGCGACGCCGGCAGCGGAAACCTCGTGGCCGAGGCTGGCGAGCATCTTCGCGGCCGGGCCCTTGATGGCCTGTCCGCCGACGATGGGGCTGATGCCGATGCGGCGGGCCTTGCTCCCGACGACGGCCTCGCGGACTCCGGGGACGGCGAGGATGGGGCCGATGCTCACGAACGGGTTGCTGGGGGCGATGATGAGGCGCTCAGCCTCGCGGATGGCGTCGAGGACGCCGGGGGCGGGGGCGGCCTCATCGGCGCCGGCGAAGCGGACGCCGGTGACGTCCGGCTCGGTGGCGAGCCGCACCATGTAGTCCTGGAAGTCGAGCTCGCCGTCGGAGGTGCGCACGTGCGTGGCGACGCGCTCGTTGGTGACGGGCAGGACCGTCGAGGCGACGCCGAAGGCCGCCGTCAGCTCGGCGACGATTTCGTGCATGGGGCGGCCTTCGCGGAGGAGGCGGGTGCGGTGGACGGCGGTGGCGAGGTCGCGATCACCGAGGTTGAACCAGCGTCCGTAGCCGAAGCGGCGCAGGGCGTCGACGACATCGAAGGTGTCGCCTTCGAGCCCCCAGCCGGTCTCGGGATTGACGACGCCGGCGAGGGAGTAGATGACGATGTCGGTGTCGGGGGAGACGTGCAGGCCGAACATCTCGACGTCGTCGGCGACGTTGGAGACGACGGTAACGGAGGCGGGGTCGACCACCTGCACGAGTCCCTGGAGGAATCGGGCAGCGCCCACGCCGCCGGCGAGCACGGTGTCCATGGCCGTCATTGTAGGGGCGGGAAGCGGTGGGACAGGGGGTGGCGCCCCCGGCAGGACTCGAACCCACAACCCCCTGGTCCGAAGCCAGGTGCTCTATCCGTTGAGCTACGGAGGCGTGCTTCAAGCTTACTACGCAGGTTCGCACGCGCCGGGCGAGGCAGGAGGCCGCTAAGCTGGGGCGATGGCGGACGCTTCACCTTTCATGCAGCGGGCGCTGGCGGCGGCGCACGGGGTGCGGGGGCGCACGAGCCCCAATCCCTGGGTGGGGGCGGTGCTCGTACGCGACGGGACTGTCGTGGCGGAGGGGGCGACCTCGCCCGACGGGGGTCCGCACGCCGAGGCCGGGGCGCTCACGGGGGGCGAGCGGGGCGGCACGCTGTACGTGACCCTTGAGCCCTGCGCGCCGTTCCCGGGGAAGCGGACGCAGCCGTGCGCGGAGGCGATCATCGAGGCGGGCATCGAGCGGGTGGTGGTGGCGCTGCTGGACGCGGAACCCCGGGTTCGCGGCCGGGGGGTGGCGCTGCTGCGGGAGGCGGGCATCGAGGTGGACGTGGGCGACGGGGCGGAGGAGGCTGTGGCGCTGCTGCGGCCGTACCTGAAGCACCGCGAGACGGGGCGACCCTACGTCATCGCGAAGTTTGCGGCGTCGCTGGACGGGCGCATCGCGGCAGCGGGAGGGGACTCGCAGTGGATCACGGGGGAGGCCGCTCGGGAGCGGGGGCACGAGCAGCGCGCCTGGGTCGACGCGGTGCTGGTGGGAAGCGGTACGGCCGTGGCGGACGATCCGTCGCTGACGGCGCGGCCGGGGGGGCGGACGGCCGAGCGGCAGCCGCTCCGGGTCGTACTCGACGGGCGGGGGCGGCTCTCGCCCGAGGCGAAGCTGTTCTCGGAGCCGGGGCGGACGCTCGTGGCGACCTCGCACGAGGCCGACGCCGGGTGGAAGGCGGCGATCGCCGGGGCGGGGGCGCAGGTGCTGGAGTGCGAGCACGACGGGACGGGACTGAACCTCGACCAGCTGCTGTCGGCGCTCGCGGAGCGGGGGGTGCTCTCCATCTGGGCGGAGGGTGGGGGCGCGGTGGTGGGGACGCTGTTCGAGGGCGGGCACGTGGACGAGGTCTGGGCGTTCCTGGCGCCGAGCATCATCGGCGGGGACGGGGTGGCGGCGGTGGGCGGGGCAGGGGTAGCGCGCGCGGCGGACGCGTTCCGCCTGCGGGAGCGCACCGTCGAGGAGCTGGACGACGACATCCTCGTGCGGGGGTACGCGGGGGACTGGTCGCCGCAGGTACAGTAGAGGCGTCAGGAGACGACGCGGGAGGAACGGAATCGTGCCGAAGTACTGGATGGTGACGCAGGGCCCGGAAATCTTCGGGAAGACTCGTGAGCTGGGGTTCGCCCGGCACGCCTTCAAGAGCACGCGCAGCAAGATGGTGTACCGCATCGAGGCAGGCGATGCGCTCGTCTTCTACGTGACGGGGAAGAAGCAGATCGCGGGGGCGGTGCGGGTCACGTCGGGGATCGTCGAGGAGAGCACACGCATCTGGCAGAGCAGCAAGAAGCCGGACGAGCTGTACCCCTTCCGGGTCGACACGGAACCCCTGGTGGAACTGGACGAGGAGCAGTGGCTCGACGCGGAGCCGTACCACGACCGCCTGGAGTGGACGCAGCGGTGGCCCCGGGAGCACTGGACGCTGGCCTACCAGGGGCAACCTGCGCGAGATTCCGGAGAGCGACTTCGAGTTGCTGCTGGCGGACCTGCGGGAGGCGGCGCGAACGGCTCCGGCGAAGGCGTAGGCCCCAGAACGGGCGCGGCCGTTGCCCGGGGTGGGGGCGATTGGTAGGATTCCGCGACTACCACGGGTTGGGGTGGAGGAATGGACGAATTTCCGCGCTGCCGTCGGTGTGACGACGGTGATCTCGTTCCCTTTTCGGACTTCGGAAGCCAGGGCGCTCCCATTCACTGGAAGGCATGGGCGTGCACGAATCCGGAGTGCGGCTACAACATGAAGATCCGGAACGGCGATCTGTTTATCGACGAGCCGATCAACGACGGGGCGTACTACTCGGGACGGCGGTAGCGCCTGGCCCGATGCCGCCGTAGGCTGAGCGCGATGCCCGCTGAACATTCGACCAAGGTCTACGAGTCGCTGCCGCTTCACGACGTCACGGGCGTGGAGGAGGAGCTGCAGCAGACCGTGCTCGTGACGAGCGTGGACCAGGTGCTGAACTGGGCGCGGCGCTCGTCGCTGTGGCCGGCGATGTTCGGGCTGGCGTGCTGCGCGATGGAGATGATCGCGACGGCGATGCCGCGCTACGACATCGCGCGCTTCGGCGCGGAGATCTTCCGGGCCTCGCCGCGTCAGGCCGACCTCCTGATCGTGCCGGGCACGGTTACGTGGAAGATGGCGCCGGCCGTGCGGCGCGTCTGGCTGCAGATGCCGGAGCCGAAGTGGGCGATCGCGATGGGCGGCTGCGCGACGATGGGCGGGCCCTTCGCGTACGCCTACAGCGTGACGCCGGGCGTGAACGTGCTGCTACCGGTTGACGTGTACGTACCGGGTTGCCCGCCGCGGCCGGAGTCCCTGCTGACGGGCCTCATGCTCCTCCAGGACAAGATCAAGGAAGACACCATCGAGGGCGGCTGGCAGCGTCGCGACGTGGAGCCACAGTTCCACCGCTACCTGCCCGAGGGCGACCCCATCAGGAGCGAGCTTGAGTCGCTCTGGCCGCCGTACGTCGACTACGACAAGCCGCCGACTGACCCGTTCGAGGTCACGAGCTAGCGCCTTCGCACCTGACTCCGATTCTCTCCTCGCACACGGCCGCCTGACTGGTCGTCGGATGTCAGGAGGGACGTGGAAGAACCCCTCGCGTAGCCCCTCAGAGCATCGGCGCTATACTGAGGGCGCGAGGCGACGAAGCCACGCGCGAAGGGCGGACGGGCCTTTGAGCGACGGCGGCGACCATCCACGCGAGGCCTGCGGCGTCTTTGGCGTCTACGGCCCGGGAGAGGACGTCGCTCGGCTTACCTTTTACGGGCTCTACTCACTCCAACACCGCGGCCAGGAAAGCGCCGGCATCGCCACGAGCGATGGCGGCCCGGTACGGCTGCGCACGGGCATGGGGCTCGTTTCGCACGTATTCGACGAGCCGGACCTGGCGCGGCTGCAGGGGCACATCGCCATCGGACACACGCGCTACAGCACGGCGGGCGGGTCGCTGGCGCGCAACGCGCAGCCGATCGTGGTGCGCGACCGGGAGACCGGCGCGGAGATCGCGGTCGCGCACAACGGCAACCTCGTCAACGCCGACGTGCTGCGCGAGGACGTGGCGGCGATGGGCGTCGAGCTGCACGGCACGGCCGACACGGAGCTGATCGCGCACCTGCTGACACTGGCGCCCGCGGGCACGTGGGAGGAGCGCTTCCACTACGTGATGCGGCGCGTGAGCGGGGCCTACTCGCTGACGATCATGACGCCGGACACGCTGTTCGCCGTACGTGACCCGCTGGGGGTGCGTCCGCTCTGCCTGGGGCGGCTGGGCGAGGGCTGGATCGCGGCCTCGGAGACGTGCGCGCTCGAGCACCTGGGGGCCACGATCGAGCGGGAGGTGGAACCGGGCGAGGTGGTGCAGATCGACGAGACCGGGATGCGCAGCTTCTTCCCGCTGGGGCAGTCGGAGCGAACGGCGGGCTGCACGCTGGAATACGTCTACTTCGCGCGGCCCGACAGCCGTCTCTCGGGCGAGCTGATTTACCTGGCACGGGAGCGGCTGGGGGAGGAGCTGGCCAAGGAGCAGCCGGCACCGCCGAGTGCGGACCTCGTGATCGGCGTGCCCGACTCAGGCATTCCCGCGGCGATCGGGTTCGCACGGGAGTCGGATCTACCCTATCGCGACGGGCTCGTGAAGAACCGCTACGTGGGACGGACGTTCATCCAGCCGGACCAGCGCATCCGCGACGCGGGCGTGGCGCTGAAGCTGAACGCGATGCGCGAGGTGCTGGAAGGACGGCGGGTGGTGGTGGTGGACGACTCAATCGTGCGGGGGACGACGAAGCCGCGCGTGATGGAATTGCTGCGGCGGGCCGGGGCGAAGGAGGTACACGTGCGCATCGCCTCGCCGCCGATCATCGCGCCCTGTCACCTGGGGGTGGACATGGCCACGCGGTCGGAGCTGATCGCGGCGAACAACACCGTTCCGGAGATCCGCGAGCACATCGCGGCGGACTCGCTGGGCTACCTGAGCGTCGAGGGGCTGGTGCGGTCGACGCGCCGCCCGGCGGATTCCCTCTGCAACGGCTGCTTCACGGACAGCTACCCGATGGACGTGCAGGACCAGCTGCCACTGGTGGCGCCCCGGCAGGAGCGCGAGCTGGCGGCGTCGCGCCCGCGGGGCAGCTGACCGGGCCGATCGCAACCCGAGACGTACGCGTGAGCACGCCAAAAGAATCGACGGGGACGGCACGGCTGACCGCCGCCTATCCGCAGCTCTTCACGGGCGACATGGAGCCGTCGGCGCGTTTCTACCGCGAGCAGCTCGGTTTCGACGTCCGCTTCCTGTTCGGTGACCCGCCGGTGTACGCGCAGTTCTCCCGGGACGCGGTGCGTCTGAACATGCGCCTCGTCCAGGCTCCCGTGCTCGACCGGGAAGCGGCCGAGCGAGGCGAGCTGCTGGCCGCCTACCTCGAGGTCGACGATGTCGAGGGGTTGTACCAGGAGTACGTCGGCCGCGACGTCGACTTCTGCCGGCCGCTTGAGACGAAGCCGTGGGGACTCACCGGCTTCATCGTCCGGGACCCGGACGGGAATCTCCTGAACTTCTCGGAGCCAGCGGGCCCGGCCTAGCGCTCGAGGTAGGGCTCGAGGAGCTGGGGCACGCGCAGGTGCTCGGGGAGACGCTCGGGGCCGATGACGCGGTCGAGCGTCTCGGCGCAGTGCCAGATACGCCGCTCCTGGTAGCTGACGGGGATGCCGATGAGGCCCGGGGAGTCGAGCGACTTCTGCATGGGCGTCATGTTGCGGGTGTCTTCCTCCATAACGACCGTGCGCTGGTGGAGGCGATCGGCGCGCATCTGGACGATGGCGGGGTCGTCGTCGTCCCCCCAGTCGTTCATGAAGGTGACCCATTCGAAGAGCGTGTGACCGATGTCTATGGGCCAGCAGAGGAGGAAGGGCATACCCGTCGTGCCCACGGGGGTGATGAGGTTGGGGAAGATGCTGAAGGCGGTGCTGGTGCAGCTGACCATGGGGACCACGGTGTCGATCTCGCGGATCGGACCCATGTCGCCGAAGCCACCCATCATGCCCCCGGGCTTCCAGTCGAGGGCGTCCTCCATCCCGGAAGCGGCAGCCGCGCGCTTGGTGATGGGCGTGATCATGCGCGAGTGGCCGTGGGGGAAGAGCCCCATGGTGGCGCCACGCTGGTCGAGCATGGTGACGCCTTCCTTCTGATGAATGTGCTTGAAGTGGTAGACCTCCTGGAAGGCCTCGACGGTCACCTTCCAGTTGCAGCTGATGACGAGCGAGTCCTTCTCGAAGAGGCGCAGGTTTTCGCCCTGGAACTGGGCCATCTGGCGAGCGATGGGGCCAAGCCACTCGATGAGGGGCATGGCGTCGGGGTCCTGGTTCACGAAGACCCAGCCGCCCCAGACCTCGCAGCGGTACTCGGTGAGGCTGCGGTCCTCGTAGGGGATCGCGTCGAGCTGTTCGCCGAAGGGCACGGAAACCATCTGGCCGTTCGTGTCGTAGGCCCAGCCGCGGCGCTGGCAGCGCAGGACGCCGTCGGGGAGGGTGCGGCGGGGGAAGTGCTGCTGGCGGAAGAGCTTGCCGGGCGCGTCGAACTCCACCTCGGTCCTGAGGTGGCTCTCGTCGTGCCAGGGGACGAGCGGGGCGTTGTTGGGGCTCTCGTTGCGGAAGGCGCGGATACGCATCTCGGCATCGCGGACGAGGACGACGGGCGTATCGCGAAGTGACTCCCAAACCCAGTAGCTGCCGACCCCGGGCAGGTCTTCCTGCCGCCCCGCCAACAGCCAGGTTCGCGGCCAGAGGTGCTTCTGCTCGAGTTCGAAGAACTCGGGGTCGGTGTAGCGACCACCGGGAATGTCGGGGAACCTGGGGAAGCCCTCGGGTGGACCCTCGCGTGAGAACTCGTAGCGAATCTCGTTCTTCAACTGCTCGATGAGCGTGTCTTCCATGGAGTCCTCCGGGACACGACGCCGGGAGATTCCGGCCATGCGCGAGTAGGGTCGCAGAGGGGCGGGCGAGCGGTCAATGGGATACGGGGTTGGCGTGGCCGGCTACGCCAGCTCCGAGGCCAGCAGCTCGCGACTGAACTCGCCGATCCTGTCGCGGATGCCGCGGAAGACGTCTGTCATCTCCTCGTCATTCATCCAGGGGTAGTCGGGGTCTTCGAACGCGCGATGCAGCGTTCGCCGGGCGCCCGGGAAGACGGGGCAGGCCTCGCGGGCGGCGTCGCAGACGGTCAGCACGAGGTCGAAGTCGTCGTCGAGGTAGTGGTCGACGTGGTCGGAGGTATGCCCGGAAATGTCGATCCCGACCTCAGCCATGACGCGAATGGCGATCGGGTGGACGGTCTTGGGTTGGGTGCCGGCGCTCGAGACGACGACCCTGTCCCCGCCCAGCGACTGGAGCCAGCCGTGCGCCATCTGGGAGCGGGCGCGGTTTCCGGTGCAGATCACCAGCAGGCGAAAGGGTTCGGCGCGTTCCATGGGGCCTCCGGGGCAGGACGAACGGGGGTGGGCCTCCAGCGTGACAGGGCCCCGCGATAACGGTCAACGCGGAATCGGGGGATGCGGGGTTGCGCGCGTCCGTATCATCGTGAGCGCCAGGTGAGCCCGAGGAGGACACAATGGCCAGCTTCGAAGACGTGAACATCGACGACGAGCTGGAGCCGCTCGATCGCACGCCGACCGAGGACGACGCGCTCCGCTTCATGGGCCAGGATCCGGCGACGAAGAGCCGCTTCAGCGACTCGGCCACGGCGCAGCGCGAGGGCTTTCGCGGGGCGGTGGTGCCGGGGTTGATGAAGCTGGCGTGGATCACGAGCTACGCGAGCGACTGGGCAGGGCAGGGAGCGACAGTGCGGAGCGTACGCGTCGCGTACCGGCGGCCCGACTTCGCGGGGAACCCGCTCATGGTCGCGGGGCGGGTGGTGGACAAGCGGGAGGAGGACGGCCGCAAGCTGGTGGACCTAGAGATCGTCACGCTCATGGAGGACGGGCAGCCCTCGGTGCGGGGCAACGTGCAGGTCGAGTTCGACGCGTAGGCATGACGGAGCCGGCGGCAACGCTGGAACGGGTGCGGGCGATCTGCCTGGCGCTACCGGAGGCGGAGGAGAAAGAGGCGTGGGGGATGCCCACGTTCCGGGTGCGGGGGAAGCTGTTCGCGCACTTCGCCGACAACCACCACGGGGACGGGCGGGTGGCGCTATGGCTCAAGCCGGAGCCGGGCGTGCGGGACCTGCTGGTGGAGGCGGCACCGGAACGCTTCTTCGTGCCGGCCTACGTGGGACCTCGGGGATGGGTGGGGCTGCGGGTCGACGGTGAGGTGGACTGGGACGAGGTGGTGGATCTGGTCGAGGATTCCTGGCGGCAGATCGCGCCGAAGCGGGTGGTGGCGGCGTTCGATTCGGCCCGGGCCTAGCGGGGCCAGCCGCCGAGGCCAAGCCAGACGGCGATCGACGCGGCGATGGAGATGACGACGAGGGACACCCCGACCCAGAAGAGGGAGGCGCCCTGCCCCACGAGGCCGGGGGTGCCGCGGCGGCGGGCGGCGATGGTGCTGAGCACGACTCCGGGGAGCACGAGCGCAAGCCAGGCGATGGAGGCGCTGAAGAGCACGACCGACCAGACGCGCAGGGCGTGCCGTGCGACGTTCTCGGCGGTGGCGTTGAAGGCGCCGCCCCAGGCGGCGAAGGCAAACGCCAGCGGAACGATAACGGCGATGATGACGGCCCACTGCCAGAGCGGGCCGAGAAGCACGCGGCGCGCGCCACGGGGAGCCGTGACCCTCGTCATGGGCACGATCGTACCGCCGACCGGGGTTGTGGGGAGTGGCGGCGGGGCTCGCCCGGCGCCGGGAAGGGGTGACCGGGGCGGCCCCGGGATATGGGTGGAGCCGCCCCGGCCGTTGCGTAGCGCCTAGATGGAGTCCTTCAGGTTCTTGGCGGCCTTGAAGGCGGGCGCGCGCTTGGCGGCGATCTGGATGGTCGCGCCGGTGGCGGGATTGCGGCCCATGCGGGCGCCCCGCTCACGCGTCTCGAACTTGCCGAAGCCGCCGATAGAGACCTCGCCACCACCCTGGAGCTCGCCTGCAATGAGGCCCTGCCCGGGAACGGTGCTGAAGATCGCATCAACGACCTCAGCAGCCTTGGACTGCGTGATCTCGGTCTTTCTGGCCAGTGCGGCCACCATCTCGGTCTTGTTCATGGCGATCTGCCCTCCTGAACAGTCGAAACTGGTAAGAGACTATAGCGCATTAGTGCTTTCGTCACCTGTCTCCGTCAACTGATCGGGGAGGAAGGGAGCGGCTGGGGGGAGGCGCGGGTATCATCTGCGGCCTGCCACGGGGCCGGTCCCGGCCGCCGTCGGGGGAGGGAAGCAGGCGTGCGACCGACAAGCGACGAGCTGATCGTGGGCATCCGCAACGTGCTCGAGGACGTGCTCATCCCGGAGCTGCAATCGGACTGGGCGCAGACGATGGGCACGCAGATGGCGCTCATGCTGCAGCACCTGGAGGGACGGGCGGACCGCGAGCCGGACTTCCTGGCAGGCGAGAACGCGAAGCTCGAGGGCGTGCTCGCGAAGGCGAACGCCGCCCTGGGAGACGATGCGGTGACGGCGCCGGCCCCGCCGGCGGATGAGGGGCTGGAGGGGCTGCGCGAGCACAACGAGGCCCTGCGCCAGGCGATCACCGACGCTATCCATGCAGCCTACGAGCAGGGCGAATACGGCTTCCACGACCTCCCCGCGGACCGGCTCGGAATCACGGACGACCTGATGGAGATCGCCACGCGGCAGGCGGAGTTCTGGCAGCCGATCGGGTTCACCTACCCGGGAAGGCAGCGGAGGTAGCCCGATGCCGTACCAGCCCGAGGTTCGCAAGGACGACGCGGCCGCCTTCCTCTCCGACGCACTGGGCAAGCCGGTGCAGGTGGTGGAGCTGAAACGGCTGGCCTCCGGGCAGTCACGGGAGACGCTGGTGGTAAAGACCGACCAGCCGGACGAGGCCGAGCTCGTCTTCCGCATCGAGCAGGGAGGAGTGCTGGGCACCTCCAGCGAGCCGGAGTTCAAGCTGCTGCAGGCGCTGCACGGGGGTCCGGTGCCGGTGCCGAAACCGCGCTGGCTGGTGGAGGACCCGAAGTGGTTCGGCTACCCCTTCATGGTCACGGAGCGCGTGGAGGGGGACGGCGGCTTCGGCTACCTGGCGGAGCCGGAGAAAGCGCAGACCATCCTGCGGACCTACATCAAGTCGATCGGGGAGATGCATCGCTACTCGTGCGAGGAGCTGGGACTGCACGAGCTCGGCATCCCGAAGGACACGCGCCAGAGCACGCTGGAGCAGCTCGACCTTTGGACGGATCGTTACGAGCGCTACCGCTACGTGCGGGAGCCGCTGCTGGAAGAGGCGATCGCGTGGCTGCGCCGAAACATCCCGGAGCCGAAGCGCCCGGTGCGCCTGAACCACGGCGACCTGAGCGCCGGCAACTTCATCCTCCACGAAGGGAAAATCATGGCGCACGTCGACTGGGAGTGGTCCAACCTGGGCGACCCGATGGAAGACGTGGCCTTCTTCGCCTACATCAAGGGGCGGATGTTCGGGCCCCCGGAGCCGATCCTCGACCTGCTGCGAGAGGTGGAGGAGTTCGAGATCGGCGGTGACGAGCTGCTCTACTGGGAGATTTTCAACTACTTCAAGGCAGCCTGCGCGAACATCGCGACGCTGAAGGTGTTCAACGAAGGCCGCAACTACGGGCTGAACATGGTGGCGATCGGGACGGGCGGCTTCCTGGGATTCACGCGACGAACGGCGGAGGCGCTGCGAACAGCTGTTGCGTAAGCGAACAGACAGGAACGGGTAAAGGGAACTGGCCGGAACTTGACCAGACACGTAGACTCGGGCGGCCATACACACATGGAACCGGAAGGGAGACTCATGAAGAAACTACGCTTTGGCCTCCTCGCTGCCGCGGTGGTAGCGATAGTGGCACTTGTCGCCGTTGCCTGTGGCGACGACGAGGGAGACGGCGGCGGCGAAGGCCGCGGCGACACGGTCCAGACCATCAAGGACCGCGGGGAGCTGAAGTGCGGCGTCAAGCAGACGCAGCCGCTCTTCGGGTTCCGCGAGGCTGACGGTACGGTCGTCGGCTTCGACATCGAGTTCTGCAAGGCGCTTGCCGCTGCGGTGCTGAAGGACCACACGAAGGTCGAGTACATCGACGCTTCGGACGCATCCACGCGCTTCGAGTTGCTGAACGAGGAAGAGATCGACGTGCTCATCCGCACGACGACGATCACAGCCTCCCGTGACCGCGAGCTGGGCGTGGACTTCGCCCAGACGACGTTCTACACGGGCCAGGGCTTCGCCGTTCGCACCGATTCCGGGATCGAGTCGACCTCGGACATGGGCGACGCGATCATCTGCGTGCAGACCGGCACGACGACCGAGCAGAACGTGGCCGATCACTTCACGGACATCGGCCTTCAGTACGACCCACAGGGTGGCCTGAGCGCGGACGTTGCAGCCGCGTTCTTCGACGGTCGCTGTGACGTGCTGACGGCGGACGCTTCGGACCTCGCCTCGCGGATCGCGGTTCGCGACGACGCGGCCGACTACAAGATCCTTCCGCAGATCATTTCGAAGGAGCCGCTCGCTCCCGGCGTGCGGGACTACGACAGTGAGTGGAAGGACGTCGTGAACTGGGTCGTCCACGGCCTGATCAGGGCTGAGGAGATCGGCATCACGAAGGCGAACGTTGCGCAGATGGCGGCGAACCCGCCGAACACCGAGGTCGCTCGCCTGCTCGGCGTCCCGTTCCAGGGCGGCGAGGTGGCGGCACTCGGCTTCGACAGCGTGGATCCGCAGTTCATCCAGCGGGCCATCGCAGCCGTCGGCAACTACGGCGAGATCTACGACCGCACCATCGGGAACAACATCCCGCGTGCGTGCACGTTGAACGACCTCGTCATCAACAACTCCGGCTGCCCCGACGGGCAGGGCGGCATCCAGTACGCGCTGCCGTACCGCTAGACCGCAAGCTGCGGACCTTTCCGGGTTCGCAGAAGTAAACGTATAGAACGGAGAGGGCGCCCAGTGGGCGCCCTCTCTCGTATCTCCTCCCGTCCCCGTGCATTTGCCCCACTTTTCCCTTCGATCCCGTTATTCTTGCGCCTGCGTACTGGTGACGCGCCCGGGGGAAGGGGCTTCAATGACCCAGCAGGCGCCAGGCATCCACGCAGCCGTGCCCGCAACGGTGGCGCGGGGCGGCCTGCAGCCAGGTGAGGGCCCATGGCAGTAGCGGCGGGCGGCGCGCCACCTCCATCGTCGGACGTCCCGCTGATCTACCGGCGCGGCATCCGCCGGCTGCTGACGCAGGGCATCTACGTAGCGCTCACGGCGGTCGTGATCGGCTACGTGTACACCTCGCTGGACCTGCGGGAGTTCGGCTTCGGGTTCCTGGACGAACCGGCGGCGTTCAAGGTCGGCAACCAGTGGCTAACGGACGTCGACGGCGTCACAAACTCGCGCATCACGATGTACCTGGTGGGGGTGTGGTCGTCGCTGCGGGCGGTGCTGGTGGCGATCGCGCTCGCGACGGTGATTGGCGTGCTCATCGGCGTCGCGCGGCTGTCCTCGAACTGGCTCGTGGCGCAGATGGCCATGCTGTACGTGGAGATCTTCCGGAACACGCCGCTGCTCGTGCAGGTGGTGCTGGTCTACACGATCCTGCTGGTCGGGGCGCCGCTCATCGAGAACGTCGTCAATGTGGGCGACTTCTTCTTCATCTCGAATCGCGGGATGGCGATGCCGTGGCCGGTGCCCGACTCGGGGTTCTGGGGCACACCGGACTGGTTCGTGGGGGTGTGGGTGGCGGCGCTGATCGCGATCGGCGTCGTGGCGGCGCGGCTTCGAGCGATGCGGCAGGCGCGCGAGCGCGAGACGGGCCAGCCGCAGTTCGCCAACCGGTGGGCCTTCGGCGTCTTCGCCATCGGAGCGGTGGTCTCGTTCTTCGTGCTGGGAGCGCCGGTGAGCATAGACGAGCCGATGGTGGTGGGGACGCACTACATCGAGGGGATGGTGATGGAGCCCGAGTTCACCGCGCTGGTGGCGGGGCTCACGCTGTACACGGGCGCCTTCATCGCGGAGATCGTGCGCGGCGGCATCCAGGCGCTGCCGAGGGGGCAGTCGGAAGCGGCCAACGCGATCGGGCTCTCGGGCTACCAGCGGCTGACGCTGGTGATCCTTCCGCAGGCCCTGCGGCAGATTATCCCGTCGGTCACCAACCAGTACCTGAACATCAACAAGAACTCGTCGCTGGCGTACGCGGTGCTGTACGACGACCTCTTCCGGGTCGCGAACATCGTGCAGAACAAGGCCGGCCACGCGCTCGAGATGTTCTTCGTCATCATCGTCACCTACATGCTGATCTCGTTCGCGATCTCGATGGTGATGAACTTCTTCAATTCGCGCGTAACGGCACAGAGGATTTAGGGAGGGTGCGCTGATGGTCGACATGCCGGCTCCAAACCCACAGCGCATCGTGCTGCCGCCCCACCGCGAGCGGGCGCGGCGGCCGCGGATCGTGCGCCTCCGCGAGTGGGCGCGCCACAACCTCTTCAACTCGCGCGCGGGCACGCTCCTGACAATCGTCACGGCCGCGATCGGCGCGCTGCTGATCTACGGCGTCATCTACTTCGTCTTCGTCGACGCGAACTGGCGGGTGATCACGGAGAACCGCTGGCTGCTGTTCGCGGGCGGCTACCCGATGGACCAGGAGTGGCGGCTCTGGTTCAGCGTCGGCTTTGTCTTCCTGCTGATCGGGCTGGCCTACGGCACATGGGCGAGCCTGGGGCGGCGGGACCACCTCTTCATCGTCCTCGCCTCGGGTTTCGCAATCCTCCTGCTGGCGCACGGGGGCGCGGCCATCTGGTCGACGCTCTGGTACCTCATCGCGGTTGGGCTGCTGTACGCCGGCTACGCGATCACGATCCGGCTCCCGCGGGAGGCGGGACCGACGCGGACGCTGCAGCAGCGCACCGTCGCGGGGTTGATGATCGTCGCGCTGCCGGTCGTGCTGATCGTGCTGCTGGCGTTCGGCGGAGCGCGGCCGCGCGAGCTGGACGGCTTCGTGCTGAACCTCGTGCTCGCACCGGTGGGGATTGCCGGCGGTCTTGTCGTCGCCATCCCGCTGGCGCTTGGCCGGGCATCGCGGATGAGGGCGATCTCGTGGACCTGCACAACGTACATCGAGGTGGTGCGAGGGGCGCCGCTGCTGGGCTGGCTCTTCGTGGCGCTGTTCATCCTCGACGACGTGATCGGGGGCGAGCTGATCGTGCGGGCGATGGTGGTGCTGGCGGTGTTCACGGCGGCGTACATGGCCGAGTACATCCGCGGCGCCCTGCAGGCGCTCCCGGGGGGTCAGTCGGAGGCGGCGCACGCCGTGGGTCTGACCCAGTTCCAGTCGATGCAGCTCATCGTCATGCCGCAGGCGCTGCGCATCTCCATCCCGCCGATGGTGGGACAGGCCATCTCCATCTGGAAGGACACGACGCTGGTGACGGTGATCCTGCCGCTGCGGGAGCTGAAGGGGAACGCCGACTCGGCGATCGCCCAGTTCGAGTTCACGCCCGACCGGATCGAGGCGTACGTCTTCGTAGCCGTGGTCTTCTGGGTCGTGGCGTTCATCATGTCGCGCATTTCGCAGCGCGTTGAAGGCTCGCTGGGCATCGGCGAGCGCTAGCATCGAAGGGGGAAGCCCGATGACGACCGAAACCTCAGCCATGCCGGAACGGGACCTTGAGTCCATGGACGACATCATCATCGCCGAGAACGTCGACAAGTGGTTCGGCGACTTCCAGGCGCTGGACGACATCTCGATGCGGATCAAGGAGCACGAGATCGTCGTGGTGCTGGGGCCATCGGGCTCGGGCAAATCGACCTTCATCCGCTGCCTCAACCGCCTCGAGGAGCACGACGCCGGCCGCATCGTGATCGACGGCATCGAGATGAACGACGACGTCCGCAACCTGAACGCCATCCGCTCGGAGGTGGGGATGGTGTTCCAGCAGTTCAACCTGTTCCCCCACCTCTCGGTGATGAACAACATCACGCTGGGGCCGCGCAAGGTGCGCCGCATGCCGAAGCTGGACGCGGACGCGCTCGCGATGCAGCTCCTGGAACGGGTCGGGATCCCGGAGCAGGCGGAGAAGTACCCGGCTCAGCTCTCGGGCGGCCAGCAGCAGCGCGTGGCGATCGCGCGGGCGCTGGCGATGCAGCCGAAGATCATGCTCTTCGACGAGCCGACCTCGGCGCTGGACCCGGAGATGATCAAGGAAGTGCTCGACGTGATGCAGGAGCTGGCGCGCTCGGGCATGACGATGATCGTGGTGACCCACGAGATGGGCTTCGCACGGGAGGTGGCGAACCGCCTCATCTTCTTCGACGAGGGCTCGCTCGTGGAGGAAGGCACACCCCAGCACTTCTTCGAGAACCCGCAAGAGGAACGCACCAAGCTCTTCCTCTCCCAGATTCTTTAATTTTCTGGGCCGGAGCACGTTCTAGCCTTCCCACCGATCTCCGCCGCGAGGGGTGGCGGCCTTGCAGGCAGACACTCTGCAGGACCGCAAGGGCGCCGCGAGGGGTTAATTTCTGGGTCGGAGCTCGTTCTAGCCTTCCCACGGATCTCCGCCGCGGGGGGTGAACGCTGTGCCGGGCCGGGCCCAGGGGCGAGTGCGGGTGCGGCTGCTGGGCAAAGTCCGTACGATTCGGCGACCATGCCCGCCCGCAGGGCGACTGGAGTGAACCGCAAATGTCCGTTGCCGACTTCAACCTGATCGCGCCGGAGACGCTGGAGTGTCCGTACCCGTTCTACGAGGCGTTGCACGCCGAGGCGCCGGTCCACTTCGTGCCCGAGCTGGGGATGGCGGTGGTGAGCACGTACGAGCTGCTGGCTGAGGTGGTGCACGACCCGATCACGTACTCCTCGGCCATCCCGACGGGGCCGGCCGACCTGGTCATGCAGCAGGAGGAGGAAGTCGACGGGGAGCTGAAGATGCTGCGCGAGACCGTGAACCGGTCGAACGCGGCCACGCTCCTGGCGGCCGACCCGCCCTATCACCAGCGTTACCGCTCGCTCGTGAACAAGGCCCTCTCGGCGCGACGCGTGGCCAGCATGGAGGGTTACGTGCGCGAGATCGTGACGGGCGTGATCGACGAGTTCATCGACGAAGGCAAGTGCGATTTCACGAAGCAGTTCGCGGACGAGATTCCGATGGCCGTCATCGCGGATCAGATCGGCGTGCCGCGGGCGGACCTGAAGGCCTACAAGGCGCGCGCAGACGCGGCTATCGGGGGCATCGAGCGGCAGATCCCGCCCGAGGAGGAGCGCTCCATCCTGAAGGCGGGGCTGGAACTGCAGGAGTACTTCCTGATGCGGGCCCAGGAGGCGCGGGAGAACCCCAAGGACAACATCATCACGACCCTGGCGACGGTGGAGATGGACCACCCCGACGACGGGCAGCGCCCCCTGAACGACGCCGAGATCCTGAGCATCCTGCAGCAGCTGCAGGTGGCCGGGAAAGAGACGACGGCGCACTGCATCGGCAGCACGATGCTGCTCTTCATCGAGAACCCGGACGAGCTGGCGAAGGTCCAGGCCGACCCTTCGCTGGTCCCGAACATGGTGGAGGAGACGCTGCGGGTAGAGACGCCCGTGCGGGCCCTCTTCCGGCGCACCACGAAGCCGGTCACGCTGGGCGGCGTCGATCTGCCCGAGGGGCAGCTGATGATGCTGATCTACGCGGCCGCGAACCGCGACGAGTGCCAGTTCGCGGAGGCGGCGCAGTTCGAGGTGGAGCGGGAGAACGCACGCGAGCAGATGGCGTTCAGCGCGGGGCCACACTACTGCGTGGGCGCGGCGCTGGCGCGGCTGGAGATCCGGGTGGCCTTCGAGGAGGTCCTGAAGCGGATGAAGAACTTCCGCCTGGACCCGGACTATCCCGCCCCGACGCACCAGCCGAGCTACATCCTGCGGGGCCTGAACAACCTCCCGATCCTGTTCGACAAGGTCTAGCGGCGAAGCGCCGGGGCCGCGTCTCGCACCCCGGCGTTTCTTTACGCAGACCTGGTTAGCACTCTATTGACAAGAGTGCCAAGACTCCGCATACTCTTGACAGACTTCACAAAGACTTTGTGAGAGGAGTGCAAAGAGACATGGCAGGAATCGTTCGGTACGACCCCTTCGACTCGCCCCGTGAGTTCATGGAGCGCTTCTTCAACCGTGCGTTCGCCCCAAGCGAGGCGAGCGGCTACGACGAGGGCGCCCTCGGCGTCGACATCTCGGAGACCGACCAGGAACTGATCGTACGCGCCTCCCTCCCCGGCTTCGCGGAGGACGAGATCGACGTGCAGCTCCACCAGGGCGTGCTCTCCATCAAGGCGGAGCACACGGTGAGCGAGGCGCACGAGGACGAGCGCTACCACCGGCGCGAGCGGCGCTGGTCGACCCTGAGCCGGCGGCTTGCCCTTCCGGGCGTGCTCCACGACGCGGACGTGAACGCCGACCTGAAGAACGGCGTGCTCACGCTGCGCATCCCAGTGCCGGCGGCGGCGAAGCCGAAGCAGATCAGGATCGCGACGAGCTAACCCCTCGCGATCACCGTCCCTCCCCGGAAAGGGGTCGCCCTGGCGGCCCCTTTCTCTTGCCCGCGATCAGCCGTCGCGCGGGGGGCGCGGGAGCCAGGTGTGGTCCATATCGAAGTAGTCGGACCAGCGGGCGATCTTGCCGTCGCGGATGACGAAGACGCCGCAGACGGGCACGTCCCAGCGCTTCCCCACGACCTCGAAGCTGTCGGTGCGCTCGTTCAGCACGACGTCGCCGTTGGCGGCCTGGTGGTGGACGACCCAGCCCAGGTTCTTGCTGCCGCGCTCCTCGTCCGGGGCGCCGCCTCCGCCGAGCATGGCGGCGATATTGGCCCCGCCCTCGATCGGGGGCAGGGGGATGTTGTGGTAGACGGCGTCGTCGGTGAAGTAGGGGGCCATGGCCTCGGTGGTGAGGTAGGCGGCGTCCCACTCCCTGCAGAACCGAGTGACGAGCTCGTCGTTGGCGCGTTCCTGTTCGTCCATGCGGGGTCTCCTGTGGTTCGCGGATGCGCGCGGATGGTACCGCGTGGGACGGGGCGGGGAGCGGCGCGCTAAGCTCCCGCCAACAGACAACGAGGAGGCGCGCCATGCGTTTGCAGGACAAGGTCGCGATCGTCACAGGCGGGGGACAGGGCATCGGGCGGGAGTACAGCATGCGCTTCGCGGAGGAGGGGGCATCGGTCGCCATCGCCGACCTGCGGGCGGAGGAGGCGAAGCAGGTGGAGTCGGAGATCGAGGCGACGGGCGCCTCGGCGCTCGCGATCCACGCCGACGTCGCGGACGAGGCGGGGGCGGCGAAGATGGTGGCGGACACGGTCGAGCGGTTCGGGCGGGTCGACATTCTCGTGAACAACGCCGCCATCTACTACGACCTGGAGGTGGGGGACCCGAGCATCGACTACCTGCGGCGGGTGCTCGACGTGAACCTGGTCGGCATCCTCGTGTGCGGGCGGGCGGTGTTCCCGCAGATGAAGGAGCAGGGGGGCGGCTCGATCATCAACATCTCCTCGATCGCCTCCTACATGTTCAACAAGCCGCCGGGGGAGGTGGAGAACTTCCCCAACTACGCCTACGGGCTCTCGAAATCGGGGGTGGTGTACCTGACGAAGTCGATGGCGAAAACGGCTGGCCCCTCGAACATCCGCGTGAACGCGATCGCGCCGGGGGTGACGATGACGGACGCGACGAGGCGCGTCGTTCCGGAGGCGTTCGCGGAGCACATGCGGCAGCAGGCGGCGCTGGGCACATCGCTCGAGCCCGGCGACCTGACGGGCACGGCCGTGTTCCTGGCCTCGGACGAGAGCCGCATGATGACCGGCCAGACGCTGATCGTCGACGCCGGCATCTACGCGAACGGCTGACCCGTGGCGGGGGCGTTCCTCGAGGGCAAGGTCGCGGTCGTCACGGGCGGGGCGATGGGGATCGGGCGCGCCTGCGTGGAGGCGCTGGCGGCGGAGGGCGCGAGCGTCGTGACGTGCGACCTGCGGCCGCTCGTGGAGGAGGTGGCCGGAGAGGTGACGGCGCGGGGCGGGGGCGAGGTGGTGGGGCTGGTGGCGGATGTCTCGGAGCCGGAGGACGTCTACGCGACGGTCGACCTGGCGACGGAGCGGTTCGGCGGGGTCGACATCCTCGTGAACAACGCCGCCGTCTGGGCCGACCACACCGTTCACGATCCGCGGAGCAAGGCGCGGCGCGAGTACGAGTCGATCATGGGGACGAACCTGCGGGGGTGCTTCCTCTTCGGCCGGGCGGTGATGCCGGGCATGATCGAGCGGGGCGGGGGCGACATCGTGAACATGAGCACCTACTACGTGGTGCCCCCGAAGCCGCTGATGCCGCGGACGCCCGAGGAGCTCGCGATCGTGGGCGAGCGGCCGCCGTTCACGGACCTGTACAGCGCCTCGAAGTTCGCCCTGACGGGGCTGACGCAGGCGTGGGCCGGGGCGCTGCGGGAGCACGGGGTGCGGGTGAACGCGATCTGCATGGGCGAGACGGACACGCCGATGCTGCGCGCCTACTGGCAGGGCCGCCCGTTTCCCTACCGGGTGGAGACGTGGATCCGGCCGGAGCAGATTGCGGGGCTCGTGCTGGACCTGCTGCGGGAGGGGCCGGAGGGGCGCACGGGCGAGAACATCGGCGCGTGGGTGGGCGTCCCCGTCGAGCTGCCTCCGCGCGGCGGGGACTGAGCTTTCCTCGCTAGCTCCAGCCGTTCCAGTGGATGACTTCCTCCACGGGCTTGCGCGTGACCGGTCCGAAACGGCCCTTCGGGTAGCCAACGGGGATGGTGGCGCCGATGGAGACGTTCTCGGGGACGCCGAAACGCTCCTTGATGGCGTCCTCGTTGGCCATCTGGAAAGTGGTCATGGCGGCGCCGAGGCCGAGGGCGCGGGCAGCGAGGAGGAGGTTCTGGGTGGCGGGGTAGACGGTCGACCACATGAACATGGGGTTGGGCTCGCCGCCCGGCGGATAGCCGTTCTCGACGCAGGGGAAGATGACGGCGGGCACCTGTTCGAAGTTGTTCACGAGCTCGGCGACGGCGCGCATCATGCGCGCGGGCGGCTCGTCGCCCTCGGGCACCTGGAAGCGCGCGCCGAACTGCTCGCGCATGAGCTCGCCGAGGAACTGCTTGCCCTCGGGCTCGTCAACGATGAGGAAGCCCCAGAGCTGGGTGTTGCCGGCGCTGGGGGCGCGGGTGGCGGCGTGCACGAGCTTGCGGAGAAGGTCGCGGTCGACGGGGTCGGGTTTGAGCCGGCGCATGGCGCGGCAGGTGTCCATGACTTCGAAGATGTCGGTGGTAATGCTCATAACGGGAGTGTAGCGCGGACGGTCTCCCGGAGGGGCGCGGGGGGCGCTACACTGCGGCCATGCCCATCAACCTGGACCTGCCGGACATCCTTCGCGACGACCACGACGCGACCTACACGGCGCACCAGCTGGAGCCGACGATCGCGCGGCTGCGGGATGCGGTGGGCGACCTCGGGACGGAAGAGCCGACGCCGCAGGGTCTGGCGGCGGCGTGGACGCGGATCGCGGAGCTGCGGCTGCCGCGGAAGGCCGTGCCGGGCGCCGTCCTCGACGAGATCGAGGACCTGGTGGTGGAGTGGGGTTCGCGGGGCATGGGCGGCATCGCACGGCATGCGTACTCGCTCAGCCCGGAGGAACTCGGGCGCGAGGCGGAGCGCATCCGGGACATGCTGGAGGCGACGGAGGCGGCGGCGGCGAGCGCGCCTCCGGGCCCGATGTTCCTGAGCGAGTAGCGGCCTCCGGGCCAGCGGCGATGAGCGCCGAAGCGATCGCGGCCACGGAGGGGTGGTTCCAGAGGCGGGGCGTCCCCCACTTCATCCAGAACTACAACGCGCGCGAGGACATCCTCACGCGGGCCATGCCGTTTCTGGTTCTTGCGCTCCTGCTCGAGGCCTTCCTCTTCGTGAACCCGAGCCTTCCCTGGTGGGTGAACGTGCTGGTCGTGGGGTTTGTGCTCCTTCTGATCCTGGGAATCTGGGCGGGGCTCAACTTCCTGCGGGGACGGAGGCTGCTGGCCCTGCCGCAGCGGGTGGGGTGGGTGGAGGTGCTGGTGTACCTGGTGCTGCCGGGCGCGCTCGCGGCCATTCTCGACCTGAACTGGACACACCTCTTCTCGCTCATGTTCTTCAACGCGGTGATCCTGGCAGTGATCTTCGCGGTCGTGAGCTACGGGCTGGTGCCGATCCTGGGCTGGGCGGGATTGCTCCTCATCCGGAACGTCCGCGACGTCGCGGGGCTGTTCGCGCGGGCGCTGCCCCTCCTGCTCCTGTTCGTGACGTTCCTCTTCATCACCGAAGAGGTGTGGAGAGTGGCGGGAGGCCTCGAGGATGCGCTCCTCGGGCTCCTGGTCGGCCTCTTCGTCCTCGTGACCGGGGCCTTCCTCGTGTCGCGGCTGCCCGGCGAGATCGGGGAACTGGAGACGTTCGACAGCGCCCAACGGGTGGAGGGGCTGGTGCGGGGCACGCCCGCCGAGGAGCTGGCCGTGGGCCCGGGGGCGCTTCGGCTGGATGCGCCGCTCAGCAGGCGGCAGTGGCTCAACGCGGGCCTGGTCGTGCTCTTCAGCCTGACGCTGCAGGTGGCCTTCGTGAGCGTGGTGCTGGGGGCCTTCTTCGTCGCCTTCGGCGTGATCGCGATGGACGAAGCGCTCGTCCGGGACTGGATCGGCGAGGAGCCACAGGTCCTCCTTGGCATCGACGATGCCACCGGGACCGTGCTGACGCTCGCGCATCTGAAGGTGGCGGTCTTCCTCACCGCCTTCTCGGCCTTCTACTTCACGGTGAGCATCGTCACGAACGCGGACTACCGCGCGCAGTTCTTCGAGGATGTCGTGCGGGACCTGCGCCAGGCGTTGGCGGTGCGCACGGTCTACGTCTCCGCCATCGAGCAGGGCGAAGCGACGGAGGTGGGGGCGGCGGCGGGGCGCTAGCGCGTGACGTCAGGCGCCCGTGATTTCCCCGAGCTCCTTCCAGGGGCGGGCGCGCCGCGCGTTCCAGTGGGCGACCCAGCTATCGACGATGCCCTGGCCGCCGTGGTGGTAGTCGACCTCGAGGGTCACTTCGCCGGCTTCGTTGAACTCGAGGCGGGACATGCCCTCGAAGCTGGCCCACCTGCCGTAGTCGTCGTTCTCTTCGTCCATGATCTGGCCGTAGGCCATCCAGAGGACGGCGACGCCACGGTGGCCCTCGGCGACGTAGAGCTCCTCGACGGGGACGCGGAGCGTTATGCCGACCCGCCGGCTGGCCCAGAACTCGCGAATCTCCTCGCGACCGCGCAGGGGCTCGGCGTGGCCGACGATGTCGCGCATGACGGCGTCCTCGGCGAACCACTGGTCGGGACCGTAGGGGTCGCCGCTGCTCCAGCCACCCTCCTCAAAGAGCTTGCGGGCGGTTTCAAGATCGTTGGGTCCGACGGGCATGACGCACTCCTCAGCCGTGGTCTGGCAGGTTGGGAACGATAGGTTTCGTCGGCGGTCAGGCGCCGGTGATCTCGCCGAGCTCCTTCCAGGGACGGGCGCGGCGCGCGTTCCAGTGGGCGACCCAGCTATCGGTCACGCCCTGGGGGCCGTGGTGGTAGTCGACCTCGAGGGTCACCTTGCCCTCGTCGTTGAACTCGAGGCGGGACATGCCCTCGAAGGTGATCCACTTGGCGTAGTTCTCGTTCTCCTCGTCCATGATCTGGACGTAGGCCATCCAGAGCACGGCCACGCCGCGGTGGCCCTCGGCGACATAGAGATCCTCGACGGGAACGCGCAGGGTGATGCCGACCTTCTGGCTCGCCCAGAACTGGCGGATCTCCTCGTGGCCACGCAGCGCATCCTCATGGCCGACGATGTCGCGCATGACGGCGTCCTCGGCGAACCACTGGTCGGGGCCGTAGGGGTCGCCGCTGCCCCATCCACCTTCTTCGAAGAGCTTACGGGCGGTCTCGAGATCGTTCGGTCCGACGGGCATGGCGCACTCCTCAGCCGCCGTCTGGCGGGGCGGGAATCATAGCGCACGGGGATGGGCGATCGCTCGCGGTCAGTCGCCCTCACTGCTTGCGAGGGCGGCTTCGATCTGCATGCGGTCGTCCTCCCAGAGGAGGTTCACGATGAGGCCGAGTGGGTTGCCCTCCAGATCGACGCCGTCAAACCCGTCGAGGCTGGAGGCGAGGAGCCCCATGATGTCGACGTAGGCGAAGGTCGCCAGTCCGTTGTCCAGCGTTGAGACGGTGGCGGCGAAGTGCTCGGAGGCGGCGAGGGAGGGACCACCTCCGTCGAGTACGGTCTCGATGACGGCGGCACTCGGACCGACGGCGGCGATACCGTCCTCGACCACGAGGGCCACCTCGCCTGCCTCGAGGGCTTCCGCGAACAGCTCCTCAAGGAGCTGCCGGCCGTATTCCTCGTTACCGACCTCGGCGAGGAGCACGAAGTCGAAGTCCTCCGCGTCCCCGGAGGGCCACAGGGCCAGTGCAAGCTCGCCCTCGAAGAGGGAGAGGAGGTCCTCGACAAGGCCGAGTTCGCCCTCCTCGTCGGCGGATTCGAGGACGGCGTCGCGCAGGCGAGCGGCGAGGCCGGTGTCGCCGAAGGCCTCGTCGACGACACCGGCGACGTCGTAGGCGGAGACGAAGACGGCGGTCTCCGCGGGAACCAGCTCGGCGAAGCGGGAGTCGCGGGGACGGAGGAGGGGTACGAGCGGGCCCGGGTCGCCGAGCATGGCGGCCTGCACGCGGAACGAATCGTCGTCCGTCTTCACGACCACGCCGATGGGCTCGGCGAAAAGCCTGTCGAGACCGACGATGGCGAGGATGTCCGGTTCTTCCCCAGGCGCGTCGTCCGCGCTGGACGGCTCCCGCGCCTCGTCCATCGCGTCCGTCAGGTTGCCGGGGTGGAGGTAGACGAAGGCGAGCGCGTCGCCCTCGAGGGCGTTGCGGAGGCGGCGGAAGTCGTCGGCGTCGGCGAGGGCGCGCGTGTCGCCGAGGCTGGTATCGACGATGGCTCGGAGGGTGGCGTCGTCTGCGGCGTAGACGAAGTGGTCGCCGATGACGGCGAGGGCGCCGCCCTCCTCCATCACCCTGTAGGGGACGTCCCGGTAGACGCGCTCCTCGAAGCCGTCGCTGCGCCGGCTCAGGATGACCGCCTCGGCGGCTCTCGCATCGTTCGCCCGGAAGATGACAGCGCCCGCGGGGCCTTTATCGTCTCGCTCGCTGAGGCCTAAGACGAAGAGGACGGCAGCGCCTCCGAGGAAGGGCTCAATCTCCTCATCCCAGTCGATGTCCATCTCTGTTGCGAGCAGCTCTCGCAGCTGGGCGAGCGGGTCTTCGGCGCCCGCTTCCTCGGACTCGTCGAATGCTGCGCCCCAGGAGGGGGAGTCGAGGTCGGTGGAGAGAGCGACGTAGAGCGCGGCGTCATGTGGGACGAGGTGGGCGGTGGGGATGTCACCGATGCCGTCGGTGGGGGCGGGTACGCCGCGGTCGCCCAGGACGAACGAGAAAACGACTATCGCCGCGATGGCCAGGACGACGCCGATGACGAGGGCCAGCCTGGTGGAGAAGCGCCGGGAGAGGATCGACACCGGGAGAGCCTCGCTGGCGGCTGTGGCCGCGTGCTGCGCATTCCACTATCGCAGGTCCGCGCGGCAAGGGGTGGGGTGCGTTCCCCCAGGGGGCTCGGGGCGCGTGATAATGCGCCCGCCGGCAGTCGCGCGGCGGGAGGACGAGATGCTCGACCTGACAGGGAAGGTAGCGTTCGTCACGGGCTCGGGGAGCGGCATCGGGGAGGGGTCGGCGCTCGCCCTCGCGCGGGCGGGGGCGGACGTCGCCTGCACGGACCTCGACGCGGAGCGCGCCGAGGCGACAGCCGCGCAGGTTCGCACGCTCGGGCGAAACGCACTGGCCGCGGCGGTCGACGTGCGCGACCTGGGGGCGCTGGAGGTGGCGGTGGCGGAGACGGCCGCGCAGCTCGGGCGGCTCGACATCGTGCTTGCGAACGCGGGCATCGCGCGCGGCACGAACGTGCTCACCCTTACAGAAGAGGACCTCGACCTGGTGTTCGACGTGAACACGAAGGGCGTGTTCCTGACGGTGCAGGCATGCGCCCGGGAGATGGTGCGGGAGGGACGCGCGGGGCGGGTGATCGTGATCTCTTCCGTGAGCGGGGAGCGGGCGGACATGGGCTCATCGGCCTACAGCGGGAGCAAGGCGGCAGTGCGCATGATGACGCGCTGCTGGGCGCTCGACCTGGCGCCGTTCGGGATCACGGTGAACAGCATCGCGCCGGGGATGACGGACACGCGGCTCTGGGGGGCGGTGGCAGCGCGGCGGGAGGCGCGGGAGATGCTGGAGCGGGAGCTCCCCTTCGGGCGCGTGGGCCAACCGGCGGACATCGGCAACCTCGCCTGCTGGCTCGCCAGCGATGAAGCGGAGTACATGACCGGCACCTACAACGTGATGGACGGAGGGCTGCTCGACAGGAACGGCCTCACCTACCGGGACCTGCCGGACCGGCTGTTGGAGATGCGGGAACGGGTGGCATCAGAGGGGGGCGAGTCTGTGCTGGCGTCGCTCGACGCGGAAGCGGAGGCAGGGGTGGAGCGGGCGGCGGAGCACCGTCGCGAGCATGGACTGTTCTAGGGGTTCACTAGTGGCTAGTGGTTAGTGGCTGGTGGCTAGTGAATGTCAACCCGACAAACGTTCCCTGAAACCAGCGTATGCTATGGGCCATGAGCGTGCAGAGCTACCAGGACCTTGAAGTGTGGCGGCAGTCGATGGACCTGGCGGAAACAGTCTGGAGACTGTCGGCGCGGTTCCCCACACAGGAGCGGTACGGGATGACCAGCCAGCTGCGAAGGGCGGCCACTTCGGTGCCAGCAAACATCGCAGAGGGGGCGCAGCGGCACGGAACTGGAGAGTTCCCGCAGTTTCTAGGGATCGCGAGCGGATCCCTTGCCGAGACCGAGACTTTTCTGCTCCTTGCAGAGCGCCTCGACCTGCTCCCACCCGAGCGGTCAAAGGCCGCCCTGGAGCAGGCGGACGCTGTGGGCCGCATGCTCAGCGGACTCAAGCGCTCCCTCCAGACGCGCAAGCGCTCCGCCGGCAAACGGCAAGCTTGAGCGCCCACTCCCACGAGCCACAAGCCACTAGCCACCAGACACTGGTACATTCCCCAGCGCCAACAACGGAGGTAGAGCCGTGGTAACTGAGACGAGAGAAGCGCTGGGGCAGGCGGAGATCGATGAGCTTCGCGACCGGACCAAGGCGTTCATGGACGAGAACATCTACCCGAACGAGGGGGCGTTTTCGGAGCACGACGATGCCGCCGATGCGTTGATGCGCGATCTCCAGGGGCAGACGAAGGGGATGGGGATGTGGGCCCCGCACCTGCCCGCCGAGGCGGGAGGCATGGGCATCGGCTTCATGCCGTACGTCTACATGAACGAGATCCTGGGGCGGAGCCCGTTCGCGCCGAAGTCGTTCGGGGCACAGGCGCCGGACTCGGGGAACGCGGAGATCCTGTGGCAGTTCGGCACGCCCGAGCAGCAGGAACGCTGGATGAAGCCTCTGGTCGAGGGCGACATCACCTCGTGCTTCTCCATGACGGAGCCGGAGGTCTCGGGAGCGGACCCGACGAACCTGCAGACGACGGCCGTTCGCGACGGCGACGAGTGGGTGATCAACGGGCATAAGTGGTTCACGAGCGGGGCGCTGAACGCCTCGTTCGCGATCGTGATGTGCGTGACGGAGCCGGATCAGCCGCCGCACAGCCGTATGAGCCAGATCATCGTGCCGACGGACACGCCAGGGTTCGACATCATCCGGCCCGTCAGCGTGATGGGGGATACCGAGGGCCACCACTGCGAGATTCGCTACAACGACGTGCGGGTGCCGCTGACGAACGTGCTGGGCGAGGCGGGCGGCGGCTTCCGCATCGCGCAGAAGCGGCTGGGGCCGGGACGCATCCACCACTGCATGCGCTGGCTGGGCCAGAGCCAGCGGGCGTTCGAGATCATGTGCGAGTACTCGCTGCAGCGGCATGTGTTCGGCGGGCCGCTGGCGGACAAGCAGACGATCCAGAACTGGATCGCGGACTCGTACGTCGAGATCCAGGCGGCGCGGCTGCTGACGCTGCGGGCGGCGGAGAAGATCGACACGGGTGACGAGGCGCGCGTCGAAATCTCGGCGATCAAGTTCTTCGGGGCGAAGGTGCTGCACGACGTGATCGACCGCGCGATCCAGACGCACGGGGCGCGCGGCGTGAGCGGCGACACGCCCCTGGAGTCGATGTACCGGGCGGCCCGCAGCGCGCGCATCTACGACGGTCCCGACGAGACGCATCGGATGGTGGTCTCACGCCGCATCCTGCGCAGCTTCCGCGAGGGCGCGGGCTGGGACTTCGCCGCGCTCTAGGGCGGCGACGGGTCGATGGCGGACGGCGAGTCGGACGGCCTGATCGACGTTCCCGCGCTCGAGCGGTTCCTCGCCGAGCGGGTGCCGGGGAACGACGCGCCGCTCGAGTGCGAGCGGCATGTGGTCGGTTCCTCGAACGTCACCTACTACGTGACCCGGGGGGCGCAGCAGTGGGTGCTGCGGCGTCCGCCGCCGGGGCCGCTGCTGCCGACGGCGCACGACGTCCTGCGCGAGCACCGCTTCATGGCGGCGCTCCAGGGCCGGGCGCGCGTCCCCACGCCGGTGGTCGCGTGCGACGACGACTCGGTCATCGGGGCGCCGTTCTACCTGATGGAGCGCTGCTTCGGGGCGATGATGCGGGACGGAATTCCGGAGGCGTACGACACGCCCGCGGGGCGGCAGCGGATCGCCGAGGACCTGGTGGCCTCGCTGGTGGAGCTGCACGCGGTCGACTGGGAGGCGGTGGGGCTGCGGGGGCGGGCTTCGGGGTACCTGGAGCGGCAGATGCGGCGCTGGATCGGCCAGTGGGAACTGACGCGCCCGCAGACGCGCGACCTGGCGGGGCTGGACGAGATCGTCGAGTGGCTGAAGGCGCGGATGCCAGGGGACGCCGGGGCGACCGTCGTCCACGGCGACTACCGGCTCGACAACGTGATGTTCGCGGCGGAGGAGCCGCGCGTCGTGGCAATCTTCGACTGGGAGATGGCCACGGTGGGCGACCCGCTGGCGGACGTGGGCTGGCTGCTCTCGTACTGGGGTGACCCGGGCGACCCGCCGCCACCGCCGGGCTGGGACCCGCCGCAGAACCTGAGCGCGCAGGAGGGCTTCCCCGACCACGAGGAGATCATCGCGCTGTACGAGGAGGGGAGCGGCCGCTCGATGCAGCACGTCGCCTTCTACCACGTGTTCGCGGTGTTCAAGCTCGCGATCATCCTGGAGGGGCTTTACATGCAGCACCTGCAGGAGACTGGGGCGAACCCGGACAGCGCGCGCTTCGAGTGGTTCGTGCCGGTGCTGGTGGACCGGGCGCAGCGGCTGATGGCCGCAGCCGGGGGCTAGCCGCTACTCAGGCACGAGCGAGGCGATGAGATCACGTAGCCCCTCTTCGTCGAAGGGGCCGAGGGCGGCGTGGACGACCTCCCCACTGGCATCGATGGCGACGAAGCCCGGGTGCCCGCGTATGCCGTAGAGGTCGGAGAAGTCGGCGCCGGCGCGCGTGTTGGCGTCCACCATGGTGAATTCGATCTGGTCCGCGTACTCGGCCTGCAGCGCCGCCCACACGGGGCGGAGGCGGTTTCACGGTCCTCAGGTGTCGATCTGGACGAAGAAGACCTGGGGGCCGGAGATGGCGGCGGGGGCAGCGGTCGGATCGGGCGACTCGGACCCACCTGATCCGCAGGCGAGGGCCGTGGCGGCAACGGCAACAGCGGCGGCCAGGGCCAGCGGACGCACGGCTACTGCGGAACGACCGACTCAACGAGCTCGCGCACGCCTTCGGCCCTGGTCGGGCCGAGGGCCGCGTAGGTCACCTCGCCGGTGGCGTCGTACACGACGAAGCCGGGCTGGCCGATGGGAAGGCCATGGTCACGGATGAACTCCCGGCCATCTTCGGTCTCGCGGTCCACCAGGAAGAACTCGACCTGGTCACCGTACTCCTGCTCCAGGTCCGCCCACACGGGGCGGAGCGCACGGCAGGTCGGTCACCACTCGGTGTGGATGAAGTAGACCTTCGGGGTGGTGGAAACGACCGCGTCGTCGGGGACGTCAGCAGCAGCCTCGGTGGGGGCGGTGGTGGGTTCGGCGGGGGCCGCAGGAGCAGGGTCGCTCCCGCCGCAGGCGAGGAGCACCAGTGCGGCAAGCGAGACGGTGGCGACAAGAGCAACCAGGCGCATCAGCTTCCCTCCAGGGCGAACTCGACGAGGCTACGCATCTCGTCCCCGTTGAAGGGGCCGGGCTCGGCGTAGACCTCCCTCCCACTGGCATCGTAGATGATGAACCCGGGCTGATAGAAGATGCCGTGGTCACGGGCGACGGCACTGTCCCCCTCGTCGTCCAGGTCAAGCTCCAGGAACTCGAGTTGGCCGGCGTACTCCTGCCGCAAGTCCTCCCACACGGGGCGGAGTGCACGACAGGTCGGTCACCACTCGGTGTGGACGAAGTAGACCTTCGGGAGGGAGACGACGACGGCCTCCTCGGGGACATCAGCGGCGGTGTCGGTCGGGGTGGGCTCGGGCTCGGGGTCCGGCTCGGCGGCTGTGGGAGTCGGGGTGGACTCGTCCTCAGAGGCGGTTTCCTGGGTGGGCTCCGGGTCGTCCCCGGATTCAGGTTCTTCCGTGGCCCGCTCCTCGGGCTCTTCCGGCTCCGGGGGCTCCTCCGGCTCCTCTGTAGCGGTTTCGGGGGTAGTTTCGGGCGCCGGCTCCGGCGTACCTGTGGCGGCTGCCTGCCGGGTGGCGTCGGCCCCCTCGGTTGGGGCGGGCGTGGACGCTTCAGTCGCGGCGGCGGTGGCGGCTGCCGTCGCGGTTTCGGTAGCGGAGGCCTGACGGGTGGCTTCGGGTGTGGCGGTGGCCCTCTCAGTGGCTGTCGCGGCTGCCGTGGCCTCAGACGTGGAGGTGGACGCCTCGGTAGTTGTTGCCTGCTCGGTGGCGCGGGGGGCCTCGGTGGGGGCGGGGGCAGCCGGGGAGGAGTCCCCGCCGCTGCACGCCACGAGAACCGCGACGACCAAGACGGCCGCGAGCAGAGAGAGCCGGCGCATCGCCACTATCGTGACGGAAGCCGAAGGGATGTGCGAGAGCTACGGGAAAGGCGGCGACAAGCCGGCGAGCGGCAAGCGGCGGTTCGCCCCACAATGACAGGATGCGGGGCGGACGCCTGGTGCTAATCATGGTGGTGGGCGCGGCCTGCTTCGTGCTCGTGTTCCAGGTACTGAGCTCACTGGAGTAGACCCCGGCCCCGCATTGACGGCAGACGCAACCGCCCCGACACTCGAAAAGCGGAGGCCCCATGACAGGTCTGGGTCGACGCGTCCGCCCCCACCCCCTTGCCGTGCTGATCGGGCTGCTGGCGCTCGTGGCGCTGGCAGCGGGCAGCACGAGCGCGCCGGTCGGAGCGAGCGAGTCGGCGCGCGGGCCACGGCTTCCCTTCCAGGTCAACGCCTCGCTCTCGCCCGGGAGCAAGGAGCACACGGCCATCCTCGCCCAGAACAACAGCCGGCAAGCGGCGACGATGGTGATGGACTTCTACACGCCCGGAGGGGTACCCATTCCGCTCGCGAGCGAGGTCCACTCCGACGTTCCGGCGTGGGGGACGCGCACCTTCGACCAGGCGCTGAACCAGGGCTTGCTGCCCGACTTCCGGGGAGTGGGGGTGCTCTCGAGCGACCGGCCGCTCAACGCATTGCTCATGCGGGAGGCCGTGGGGACGGGGAACGCGAGGTCATACGCGGTTCACAACGCGTATGCGGACAGCGGCGTGCGCGTGGCGCTTCCGTACGTGGCCAACCAACTCAATGAGGACGGAACGGTCACGAACACCCGCTTCTCGATCGCGAACGCGGGGTTCGATGTGGCGTGCGTGACCCTCACGTACGAGCTCGTTGCAGGCAGGGGAGCGGCATCGTCGGATGGAGGCACAACGCTCGTCTCCAGGGATGTCGCCAGCGAGAGCTGTCCCGACGGAGGCTGGGCGATACCGGCAGCGGGGCAGATCACGCTCGCGCCCAACCAGGGAACCCTGGTGACGGCCATGCCCTCGGGCACGGTGAATGCCCTGATGAGCGTGATGATCGACTCGACGCAGCCCGTGACGGTGGCGGTCGACATCTACGGCGGGGAAAGCGGCAGCGCCCGGCTGGCCTCGTACAACGGGTTCATCGTGGACAAAGACAGGCCGGGCACGACCGAAGACGACATCTCGAGGCGGGTGGTGATGCCGCTCGCGCAGAAGTCGGTGGGCGGCTACTGGACCGAGTACGCCATCGCCAACCCGTGGGCAGAGGCCATCAGCGGAAGCATCGTCTACCAGGGCACCGTCGACGGCGATCCAGACCGGGACGTGCTGGTGACGGTCGCGATCGAGTTGCCCGCGGGAGGCGGGGTCACGCACAGCGTGTACGACAGCGACGAGCTACCGGAAGGCTTCGAGGGCTGGGCGATGGTCTACGCGGACCGGCCGGTTGCCGCCCTGTTGCTGCGAGTGAGCTCGGAGGACACGGATTCCTACGCGGCGGCGAACGGCGTGCCCAAGGGCCGGACGACGCAGAGCGTGAAGTTCCCGCTGATCTTCCGCAACGTCCACGGCTGGCAGGACCAGGAAGGCACGAACAGCTGGGTCGGGGTCGCAGTCGCGGACGGGGGGAAGGCCGAGCTCCAGATCGTGGCGGTGAACAACCCCACTGAGGCTATCAAGGGGTGCGAGGGCCTGGCGCTCTTCCAGACCACGATCACAATCGAGGGGTCGTTCGTGTTCGACCAGGGCGCCGACGACAAGGACAAGACCGGGCTGGGGGCCATGCCGACCTGCATGATGGGCGGCATGGTGATCAGGAGTAACAAGCCGATCGCGGCCATCGGAGGCGTCACCTCCGACCTGCAGATCGGCGACAACGACGCGCTCTACAACGCCTTCCCCTAGGCCTGCGAGCTGGCGGCGCCCTCCGGGTGGCGCGGCAGGGGAACGGGCAGGCCGCTCTCCGGATCTTCCAGGACGAGCATGGGCACGCCGAAGACCTCTTCGAGGGGCTCGGGCCGCAGCACCTCGCGCGAGGGGCCATCGAAGGCGATGCGGCCGTCGCGCATGCCGATGACGCGCTGCATGAAGCGGCCCGCAAGGGCGAGGTCGTGGACGACGACGATGATGGTCATGCCCTCGGCGTTGAGGCGGGTGAGGAGGGCCATCACCTCGACCTGGTGCTGCACGTCGAGGAAGCTCGTCGGCTCGTCGAGGAGGAGGACGCGGGGTTGCTGGGCGAGGGCGAGGGCGATCCAGGCGCGCTGGCGCTCGCCCCCGGAGAGGCTTCCGAGGGGGCGGCTGGCGATGTGATGGACGTCGGCGGCCTCGAGCGCCCAGTCGACGGCCTCGTGGTCGGCGGGGGTGGCGCGCTGGAGGATGCCCTGGTGGGGGGCACGCCCGCGCCAGACGAGCTCGTTCACGGTGATGTCGACGCCCTCCGGGTGCTCCTGGGGGAGAACCGCGAGGCGGCGAGCGACGCTGCGGGAGCTGATGGCGCGGATGTCCTCGCCGTCGAGGAGCACGTGCCCGGCGACCGGCCGGAGGAGGCGGGAGAGGCCGCGCAGGAGTGTGGTCTTGCCGCTGCCGTTGGGTCCGACGATGGCGATGAGCTCGCCGCTCTCGAGGTCGAGGGTGACCTCGTGGACGGCGTCGCGGCCGTTGTAGCTCAGGCTGAGGCGCTCGGTGGAGAGTCGCATCGCTACACCTTGAACCGCACGAGATAGAGGAGGAAGGGAGCGCCCACGGCGGCGGTGATGATGCCCATGGGAATCTCGGAGGGGGTGATGACAAGCTTCGCGATGAGGTCGGCGGCGGTGACGATGATTGCGCCGACCAGCGCGGAGGCAGGGATGAGGTAGCGGTTGTCGGAACCGGCGACGTAGCGCGCGACGTGCGGGCTGAGGAGCCCAACGAAACCGACGAGCCCGGCGATGGCCACGGCCGAGGCGGTGAGGATTCCGGCGACGACGAGGATGGCGAGGCGGGTACGGTCGGCGAGGACGCCGAGGCCGGTCGCAACTTCATCGCCGAGGGAGAGCACGTTGAGGCGGCCGGCGAGCACGAGCGCGGCGGCGAGGGCGGGGATGGCGTAGGGGAGGATGGAGCGGAAGTCGGTCCAGTCGGAGCCGTAGAGGCCGCCGGCGAGGAATCCGAGGGTGGTCTGGATAAAGGTGCGGACGCTCGCGATGAGGCCGACGGTGATGGCCCCGAAGAGCGCGGAGAGGGCAACGCCCGCGAGGGCGAGACGCACGGGCGAGACGGCACCGCGGTAGGCGATCACGAAGAGGATGCCGGCGCCGCCGAGGCCACCGACCATGGCGGCGAGGACGATGCCCCACTGGGGAATCTGGGGGTTGATGGAGATGGCGGTAGCGGTGGCGAGGCCGGCGGCGGCGGTGAGCCCGAAGATGGTCGGGTCGCCGAGGGGGTTCCGGGTGACGCCCTGCAGCAGCGCTCCGGCAACGCCGAGCGATGCGCCGACGAGGATGGCGTCGAGGAAGCGGGGGAGGCGAATCTGCCCGACGACGAGCCCGGAAAGGGAGTCGGAGCTGGCCGAGAGGCCACTCAGGGCCTCGCCGGCGGAGAGATTCACCGCGCCGAGCATCATGGTGAGGAGGCCAATGACGGCGAGGACGAGCACGCCCGCGCAGGCCAGCACGAAGTGCCTCCGGGACCGGCCACGAGGCACCAGGAAGGACATTCCCGAGCGCGCCCCGACCGTAGCCCCCGCCATCGCTTCGCTCCCGGCTACTGCTCGCTGCCAGTGACCGCCTCGACGATGGCGGCGAACGCTTCGATGACGCGGGGTCCCGGCGACTGCACGAGGAGAGAGACTTCGACCTCGATGACCCGCCCGTTGGCCATGGCCTGCAGGCCACTCATGCCGGGGAAGAGGCCGAGCATGCCGCTGAGGCGCGGTGCCGGGGGCGGAGCCGGTGTCACCGTGAAGATGTAGACCGGATCGAACTCGAGCAGGGCCTCGGGGGAGACACGGGTGAAGCCGGGGAAGGGACCGGAATCGGGCTGCACGTCGGCGGGGTTGGCGATGCCGAGCGCATCGAGGATGGAGCCGCCGTAGGCGCTGGACTTGGCGGCATAGAGGTTGCGGTCGCGATCGCCGATGAGGATGACGGCAGAGAGGTCCTGGCCCGCCAACGCCTCGCGGGCGGCGGCGAGGGCGGCCTCCACCGCGGCGACCGCTTCGGCGGCGCCGGCGGGGTTGTCGAGCACCTCGCCGAGCAGGGTGAGGCCGGTCAGCACCTCATCGACACTGGCAGCGCCGGCAAAAATGACGGGCACGCCCAGCCCTTCCAGGGTCTCGCGGACATCGGGAGCGATGTGGATCGTGGAGTCCGCCACGATGAGGTCGGGTTCAAGGGCGAGGATCGCCTCGGGGTTGGGCTGGTAGGCGTTACCAAGGTCGGTCGCCTCAAGGGCCTCGGGGGGGTAGTTCACGGTGCGCGTGCGGCCAATCACCGTGCCGCCGACGGCGTACACGAGCTCGGTCGCGGTGGGGCTGATGGCGACGATGGCCTGCGGAAGGTCGGGGATGGTAACCGTGCGACCGAAGAGGTCGACAACGTCGCGGGGGTAGCCGGGAGCGGGCGGGGCTTCGGTCGGAACCTCCGTGGGCGCTTCCGTGGGCTTGGGGGTGGCAGCCTCGGTCGGGGCCTCCGTTGGCGCCTCGGTTGGCTCTGGGGTGGCGGCTTCGGTGGGTGGCTCCGTAGCAGCCTCGGTGGGAGCCGGGGTAGATGCGGGGGCGTCGTCGCCGTCGCCACAGGCGGCGAGGATGGCCACGCTCAGGAGCGCGACGAAGGCCAGAGAGAGGAAGAGACGAGCCTTTCTCTCGAAAGGTAGCAAATCTGTCATTACGGCTGTTTCTGTCCTCGCAGTGGGAGGTTTTCGGGACAATAGTAGGGTTCGGAAAGGCAAGCGGCAACCACCCGCACAACGGCCGGTTCCGGCTACCATCCCGCTCCCTGCCAAACGCTCGCTTTCCCGCCGGTTGGGCTACAGTGTTCGTGCGGCGACCCACGGCGGAAGCCCGGGCCGAGGCGGGTCCGGCCGTCGCGGGGCCACGAACGGACGTCACCAGTGACACAGCAGCAGCCCTTCCCCGGATCGGAGTTCCCCACTATCCCCGGCGAGCCGCTCAACCTCGAACCGATTGAGAAGGCGCTCCTGAAGATGTGCTACGGCGTACACGTGATCGGGTCGGTGAGCGCCGGGGGCGAGCGGAACCTGATGATCGCGGACTGGGTGATGCAGGTGTCGTTCAAGCCACGGCTGGTGGCGGTGTCTATCGAGAACGACGCCCGCACGCTGCGGTTCGTGCGCGAAACGAACGCGTTCACGGTAAACCTGCTCCACGAGCGGGACGGGCACGAGATCGCGCGCAAGGTGGTGATGCCGGCGGAAGGGAAGAAGATCCGGGGGCGCTCGGAGGAGGCGGCAGCGACCGTGCACGACAAGCTCGACGGACTCGCGCACTTCCTCACGCCGGAGGGGGCGCCCATCCTAGAGGAAGCGCTCGGCTGGTACTACTGCACGGCCGAGCAGTTCTTCGAGACGGGCGACCACACCCTCGTGGTCGGCCGCGTACTCGACGGCGACGTGACCCGCAGCGGTGACATCCTCACGGAAAAGGAACTCGGCTGGGAATACGCCGGTTGATTTTCTGGGCCGGAGCAGGGTGTTGGCTTGCCTTCGGTTCTCGCCGCGAGGGGTGGAGGCTGGTGTGGGCGGAGACCGTTGGAGAGCGGGCAGGAGGCAGATGACCGATACGGAGGGTGTAGCGCGGGAGGGGGAGGAGTACGCGTTCCGGGACGAGCGCGGGCAGGACTGGCTGCTTTCGTGGCACCCACCAGAGCTCCCGCCTCCCCAGGGGACGCGGCATGGCTCCGGGGGCATCTGTTTCACCCCTGAGGGAGGTGTCGTCCTGGTGACACAGTCGGGCATGGACTGGGAGTTCCCCGCCGGGCGGCCCGAAGGCGACGAGGACTGGCACGCAACCCTGGTGCGGGAGGTGCTCGAGGAGGCATGCGCCGTCGTGCAGGATGCGACGCTGCTCGGCTACTCCAGGAGCGCCTGCCTCAAGGGCGAGGAGGCTGGCCTCGTCCTGATCAGGTCCCTGTGGTGCGCGGAGGTCGCGCTGCGGCCGTGGGAGCCCGGGCACGAAACGACGGGCCGGCGCGTGGTCCCGCCCGACCAGGCCCTCGAGCAGGTTCGGTTCGGCGACTGGCCCCTTTCGCGAAGGTGGTTTCGCGACGCACTGGTCGCCAGGGGGCTGGGATGATCGGACCGAGTCGGAGCGGGGCCACCGCACGACCGAGGCGGGAGGGGCCTAGAATCCCCGCGCGGGGGCGAACCCCGAAGGGAGCCGGATGCGGTACCTGACGATGGAGCGGACGCCCGAGCTGCAATCGCCGGTGGCGGTGCTGGCCTTCACGGGCTGGAATGATGCGGCCAACGCCGCAAGCAACGCGGCGCGGTTCGTGGTGCGACGGCTGGGGGCGCGGCGGTTCGCCACGATGGAGGCGGAACCGTTCTACGCGTTCACGGAGACGCGACCCTCGGTGCGGCTGGACTCGAGTGGGGAACGGCAGCTCACGTGGCCGGGGAACGAGTTCTACTACGCGCGCACCGCGGGCGATTCGCCGGACTACGTCATCGGCATCGGGGCCGAGCCGAACCTGCGCTGGCGCACGTTCTCGCAGGAGTTCATGGAACTGTTCGACACGCTGGACGTGTCGATGGTGGTGTCGCTGGGAGCGCTGATCGGGGAGGCGTCTCACCGGCGCCCGATCGGAGTGACGGGGAGCGCCGCCAACCCGGAGCTGGCGGCGCAACTCGACCTGCAGCGGTCGCGGTACGAGGGACCGACGGGCATCGTCGGCATCCTTCACTACGCCCTGCAGGAGGCGAGCCGCCCCTCGGCGAGCCTCTGGGCGACGGTGCCGCACTACATCACGGGGGAGCAGTGCCCGCCGGCGACGCTCGCGGTCCTGCAGCGTCTGGAACGCCTGCTCGGGACGAGCTTCGACCTAGGGGAACTGGAGCAGGCCTCGGACCGCTTCCGGGACCAGCTCGACACGACGATCGCGGGCGACCCGCAGATGCGTTCCTACCTGGAGCGGCTTGAGAGCGCGCTGACGGAGGTGGAGGAAGAGGAGGCAGCGAACGACCCCCTCCCGGAGGCGACGGACCTGGTTGGCGACATCGAGGAGTTCCTGCGCGGAAATTCCGAGAACGACTAGCGGTCGAGCCGGCGCAGACATTCCGGCCGCGAGGGGGGAAGGGGTTCGGGTGGGGCACTGCGAAGGACACGTGCGGTAGACTCACCCCGAACGGGTGTTCGGATGAGTTCGCCGAGCGTTCTGCATGTCGATCTCGACGCGTTCTTCGTGGCGATGGAGCTGTTGCGACGGCCCGAGCTGGCGGGGACGCCGGTCGTGGTGGGGTTCGATGGGCCGCGGGGGGTCGTGAGCACGGCGAGCTACGAGGCGCGCGCCTTCGGGGTGCACTCGGCGCTGCCCACGGCGCAGGCGAAACGTCGCTGCCCGCAGGCCACCTACTTGCCGGTCGACTTCGCCTACTACGCGCCCGCCTCCGAGCGTTTCCACGCCATCCTTCGGGACTTCACGCCGGTGTGCGAGTCTGCCGGCACGGACGAGGCGTACCTCGACGTTGCGGGGTCCGGGCGGCTGTTCGGCGACGGGGAGGCGATCGCGGGAATGATCCGCGAGCGCGTGCGGGCGGAGATCGGGATTACGGCCTCCGTGGGAGTGGCGACGAACAAGCTCGTCGCGAAGGTGGCGAGCGACGCGGCCAAGCCGGACGGGGTCTGCGTGGTCGCCTCGGGGGAGGAGGCGGCCTTCCTGGCGCCCCGGCCCGTGCGTCACCTGCCCATGGTGGGGGCGAAACTTGAGGAGCGACTGGCGCAACTAGGTCTGCGCACGATCGGGGATGTAGCGGTGTACCCCGCGGACGCGCTGCGCGAGCGGTTCGGACGCATGGGGGAGGAGTTGCACGCGCGCTCGCAGGGGCGGTTCGAGGCGCCGGTGCTGGAACACCGGGGAAGGGCGAAGTCGGTGAGCCGCGAGGCGACGTTCGGGACGGACGTGGGCGATCGGGGGCGGCTACGGGCGATCCTGCGGACGCAGGCCGAGCGCGTCGCGCGCGATCTGGCCCGGAGCGGGCTGGCGGCTCGCACGGTGGTCCTGAAGCTGCGCTTCCCACCGTTCGAGACGCTGACGCGGTCGTGGACAGGCGTGGGACAGGTGGCGCTCGCGGACGAGATCTTCGGGGCGGGGGCGGACCTGTTCGAGCGAGCCTGGCGCGAAGAGGGGGAGCGGCCGGTACGCCTGATAGGGCTGGGGGTGATGAACATCGGCCAGCCGGCGCGGCAGCTCAAGCTGGGGGAGACGTTCGAGGCGGACAGGCTGGCGGAGACGGTCAACACTCTGCGTGACCGCTTCGGTGAGGACTCGGTGCGGCGAGCGACGGAGATCGGGCCGGATCGGGGTAAGGGAGGGGAGTAGCGGGGCAGGGGTGGCTCGCCTATGCTTGTGGCGAGGTTTGAGAGGTTTTGGTGACCGACGAGTCACAGGCGCAGGCGTGGTTGTCGCTGGGGCGCGCGAGCAGATTGCTCGGAGTGAGCCACTCGACGGTGCGGCGGTGGGCGGATGCGGGGGAGATTCGCTCGTACCGCACAAGCGGCGGCCACCGGCGCATCCTCGAGGAGGACGTGCGCCAGTTCATGGCGCAGAGCAGCCAGGCGGCGGGCTCCACCGACACGGACCGGATCAGCGAGCTGGCCGTGGGGCGCGTAAAGCGCCGGCTGAGCCGCAGGCGCCAGACCCACAACATGGATGCGTTCGCCGGGCTGGATCGCGCGACCCGCGAGCGGCTGCGTTTCATCGGGCGGCAGCTGGTCGACCTGTTCGCACGGTTCGTCTCGTCGCGTACCCGCCCGGAGCGATTCATCGACGATGCGCGGGGCATCGGCGGGGAGTACGGGCGGACGCTGGTGGGGGCAGGGGTGACGCTCACGGACGCCGTGATGACATTCAACGCGCTCCGGCACTCGCTCGAGGAGACGGCGGCGCAGCTTGCCTCGGAAGCGCAGCAGGGGACGGACGAAGCGGTCGAGGCGATGGAGAGCATCCTGGGGCTGGCGGACACGGTGCTGGAGGGGATGGCGCAGGTGTACGAGGAGTCGCTGGCGCGTTCCTGATGGATCCCGCGCCGAAGAGCGTGCGCCTATACTTGGCCGGGTAATGAGCTTCTTCGACCGGGTGAGAGACACCGTGCGGGAGACAGCGACGGCAGCGACCGAGGCCACCAAGAAGCAGGCCCGCCGGGCGCAGCTCGAGATGCGCGAGAGCCGGCTGGAAGCGCGCGTGAGGCGCGAGAAGACGACGATCGGGGAGGCGCTCTACCCGCTGCTGGCCTCGGGTGAGATGGAGAGCGACCTGGCCGAGGTGCAGACGGCGCTCACGCGCATCGAGACGCTGAACGAGCAGCTCGCGGAGAACGCGGCGGAGCTCGATGCGCTGCTGGCGGCGCCCCCGGGGCAGCCGCCGCAGAGCGGAAGCTAGGGCATGGCGGACACCTTGGGCGCCATCGGCCTCCTGCATCCGGGGGCCATGGGCTCGTCGGTGGGAGCGGCGCTCGTGGGGCGGGGACACCGCGTGCTCTGGGCGAGCGAGGGCCGCAGCCCGGCTACCCGCGAGCGGGCGGAAGACGCGGGTCTCGAGGACGCGGGCAGCATCGATCGATTGCGTGCGTCGTGCGGGACGCTGATCAGCGTGTGCCCACCGGACGCGGCCCTGGCGCTGGCCGGGCAGGTGGCGGGGACGGGGTTCACGGGCGTGTACGTCGATGCGAATGCGGTGTCGCCGGCGCGGGGACGAGCCATCGGGGAGGCGGTGCTGGCGGGTGGGGCGAGGGCGTTCGTCGACGGAGGCATTATCGGGCCGCCTGCGTGGAAGCCGGGTATCACGCGGCTGTACCTGTCGGGGGGCGAGGCGGAGGGGGTGGCGGCGCTGTTCGAGGGGAGTCCGCTGGAGGCGATCGCGATCGGGGCGGAGCCGGGGGCGGCCTCCGCGCTGAAGATGGCGTACGCCGCGTACACGAAGGGCACGTCGGCGCTGCTGGCGGGCATCCTCGCGCTGGCGGAGCGGGAGGGCGTGGCGGAGGCGCTGCGCGACGAGTGGGCGATCTCGCAGGCGGAGTTGGCGGCGAGCGGGGAGGGGCGGGCGCTCGGGAGCGCGGCGAAGGCGTGGCGCTTCGCGGGCGAGATGGAGGAGATCGCGGATACGTTCGCAGGGGCCGGTCTGCCGGACGGGTTCCACCGGGCGGCGGCGGAGATCTTCCGCCGCTGGAGCGAGTTCAAGGACGTTCCCGAGCCGCCCGCGCTGGAAGAGGCGCTGGCGGCGCTGCTTGCCGAGCGCGCCGGGGTGGCGCGCTAGCCGTGGCGCGCGGGAACGGCGCCACACCCCGAAGGAAGCAGCCCCGGTCCCGCGTCCCCTCCCTGCGGTGGGAGCGCGAGGCATGGCGTGACGGCGCGGCGACGGTCGCGGGGGTGGACGAGGTCGGGGTGGGGCCGCTCGCCGGCCCGGTAACGGCGGCGGCGGTGCTACTCGCTCCGGGCGACAAGCGGCCCTGGTTCCGGCGCGTTCGCGATTCGAAAGTGCTGACGGCGGCGGCTCGCGAGGAGCTGGCGGCCGAGATCGAGGCCTCGATCCCGCACGGGGTGGGGTGGGCGACGAGCGCGGAGGTCGACAGCCGCGGCATCGTCGAGGCGCGGCGGCTTTCGGTCCTGCGCGCGATCGAGGCGCTTCCCTGCGAGCCCGACCTGGTCATCTCCGACGCGCTGCCCCTGCCCCTGCCACGGGTGCGGGTGGAGCCGAAGGCGGACGCCCGCAGCGTCTCGGTGGCGGCTGCGTCCATCGTGGCGAAGGTCGCTCGCGACCGCTGGATGACGGAGCTGTGCGAGCGATTCCCCGGGTACGGGTTCTGCAGGAACAAGGGGTACTACACGGAAAGCCACCGGGCCGCGATCGACCGGCGGGGTCCCTGCGAGGCGCACCGCGTGAGCTGGGCGCCGTTCGCGCAGGGCAAGCTCGACCTGTGAACCGCCGGAAGGAGCTGGGCGCCTTCGGTGAGCGAGTGGCGGCGCACCGGCTGGAGGCGGCGGGGCTCACGATCATGGACCGGAACGCGCGCACGCCCAGTGGCGAGATCGACCTGGTGGCGCGGGACGGCGAGGACGTCGCCTTCGTGGAGGTGCGGACGCGGCGGGCGGAGCGGGGCACGGCGGCGGAGTCGCTGGGCACGCGCAAGCTGCAGCGGATGTGGCGCTGCGCGATGGAGTACTGCGAGGCGCAGGACCTCGACCCCGAGTGCGTACGCATCGACCTGGTCAGCCTCGACATCGGGGCGCGCGACTCGGTAGCGCACATCGAGCACTTCCGGGGGCTCGAGATTCCGGACGAGTAGCGCGCCGGAGCGTGCTAGGATCGCCACGTTATGCCGATTTACGAGTTCCGCTGCGACGACTGCCGAGAGATCACGAACTACTTCTCGCGCAAGCCGGACCCGAAGGCGACGGCGGTTTGCGAGCACTGCGGCAGCAAGTCGACCCACCGGCTCGTCTCGAGCTTCGCGCGGACGTACTCGCGGGAGGACGTGCTGGAGCGCTACGGCGACCCGGCGACCGACGACAAGGCGGACCTGCGGGACCCGCGCCAGATCGGCTCATGGGTGGAGAAGCGGTTCGACGAGTACGGCGTCGACATGCCGGAGAGCGCGCGCGAGATGATCGACGCGGCGCGCGAGGGCGACCTGCCGGACCCGGTCAAGAACCTGTGAGCGGGGGCGGAGACGCGCCCCGACCGGACACGTCGCCGCTCGGGGAGATCGCACCACGGGTCGTCGCACACCTGGAGGAGAAGCATGCCGCCCGGGAAAAGGCGCTGCGGGCCTCGCGGGCGCTGATCCAGGCGAGCGCGCGCAGCATCCGCGAGGTGCATCGAGGGGAGATGGCGGAGGCGAAGGCGCGGCTGGACGCGGCGCGGGCGGCGGCGGACGAGGGGTTCGCGGGACTGGGGGGCACCCGGACATCGAGCACGCGGGCTTCGTCCACGATGCGGAGAAGGAATACGCGGAGGCTCGGGCGACGCTGGCGCTGGTCTCCGGATCGCCACTGCCCTCGCCGGAAGAGGTGGGAGTGAGCGCGGCGGCCTGGCTCAACGGCATCGCGGAGGCGGCGGGGGAGCTGCGGCGGGTCATCCTCGACCGGCTGCGGCAGGGCGACTTCGACGGGTGCGAGGCGCTGCTTGAGGCGATGGACGACATCTACGCGCTGCTCGTCACGATCGACTTCCCCGACGCGATGACGGGCGGACTGCGACGCACGACGGACCAGACACGGGGCATCCTGGAGCGAACGCGCGGCGACCTGACGATGGCGATCGTGCAGCGTCGGGCGACACCCGAGGGCTAGCCTTCCCGCACGCGAAACACAGGGTTCACATTGAACGCAGGGGGGCGGGACGCTAGAGTGCCTTGCGGTCCATATCCTGCTGCGATTGCCATCCAAGGGGGCTACCCCGGGGTGCGCGACGCCGCTCAGCACCTGTCTCTGGGGGAACCATGGAGATCCTGATCTTCGCCATCATCGCGGGCGCGCTCGCCCTGCTTTTCTCTGCCTTCCGCGTGTTCGCGGTGGTGCGGGAAGGCGAGGGCAACGAGACGATGCAGAACATCGCCCGTGCGATTCAGCTCGGCGCAGCGGCGTTCCTGAAGCGCGAGTACGCCGTGCTGGCACTGTTCGTCGCGGCCGTGTTCGTGGTCCTGCTGGTGTTCATCGACCTGGACGTGCTGGACAAGGATCCGCTGACGAGCCAGTTCTGGGACTTCGACAAGGACGTGCCGGCCATGTCCCTGTCGTACCTCATCGGAGCCATCCTTTCGGCAAGCGCGGGTTACCTGGGCATGACGATCGCGGTGCGGGCGAACGTGCGCACAGCGGCGAAGGCGCAGGAAGGACTCAATCCGGCCCTGCGCGTGGCCTTCAACTCCGGAACGGTCATGGGCATGACGGTAGTGGGGCTGGGCATCCTCGGCCTCGGGATTCTCTACCTGATCTGGGAGAGCGCAGTCCCACTCGCGGGCTTCGCCTTCGGCGCCTCTTCGATCGCGCTGTTCGCGCGCGTCGGCGGAGGCATCTACACGAAGGCGGCCGACGTGGGCGCCGACCTCGTCGGCAAGGTCGAGGCGGGCATCCCGGAGGACGACCCGAGGAACCCCGCGACCATCGCCGACAACGTGGGCGACAACGTGGGCGACGTGGCCGGCATGGGCGCCGACCTGTTCGAGTCGTACGTGGGCTCCATCGTGGCGACGATGGCGCTGGCGGCAGTCGCGATTGTGGGCGTGGAGTACACCGGCGCGATCGGCCTCTTCGGCGAAGGGGCCTATTCATTCAAGGGCAACGCGGTGATGCTGCCGCTACTAGTGGCGGGGACGGGCATCTTCGCCGCCATCCTCTCAACCTTCCTGGTTCGCACGGGCGAGGAGGCGACCCAGGGGCGGCTTCTCTGGGCGCTGCGGGCAGGCGTCTACGGCGCCTCCGGCCTGGTCCTGGTGGGCGCGGCGATCGCGATACCCATCCTCGACCTGCCCTGGGACATCTTCTGGGCCATCCTGGTCGGCCTCATCGCGGGGCAGATCATCGGGACGGTGACGGAGGGCTTCACCTCCTCCGAGGGCTTCGCCATCGGGCCGTTCCGCTACAGCCCGACGGTGAACCTGTCGGCGCAGGCTGAAACAGGCTCGGGGCCGGTGATCATCGGCGGGATGAGCCTGGGCATGCTCTCAACGGCGATCCCGCTCATCACGATCGTGGTCGCGATCATCCTGGCGAACGAGTTCGCCGGGTTCTACGGCATCGCGCTGGCGGCAGTAGGCATGCTCGCGCCGCTGGGCGTGACCCTCGCGACGGACGCGTACGGGCCGGTGGCGGACAACGCCGGCGGCATCGCCGAGCAGGCGGGCCTCGACCCCGAGGTGCGCGAGCGCACGGACGCGCTCGACCAGCTTGGCAACACAACGGCGGCGACGGGCAAGGGCTTCGCCATCGGTTCGGCGGCGCTGACAGCGCTGGCGCTGCTGGCGACCTACTCGATCACCACGGGTGTGGAGATGTTCAACCTCCTCGACTGGGAGGTCATGGTCGGCATCCTTATCGGCGCATTGATGCCGTTCGTGTTCTCGGCGCTCTCGATGGGCGCGGTGGGGCGCGCGGCGCAGGCGATGGTCGAAGAGGTACGGCGCCAGTTCCGCGAGAAGCCGGGGATCATGGACGGCACCGAGGAGCCGGACTACGAGCGCGCGGTCAGCATCTCCACGAATGGGGCGCTGCGCGAGATGGTCATTCCGGGCCTGCTGGCCGTGGCCGTTCCCATCTTCGTGGGCGCGGTGATCAGCGCGGAGTCGCTGGGCGGCCTGCTCATCGGTTCGATCGCGGCCGGCGCGATGCTCGCCATCATGATGGCGAACGCCGGCGGCGCCTGGGACAACGCCAAGAAGTACATCGAAGAGGGGAACTTCGGGGGCAAGGGCTCGGAAGCCCACAAGGCCGCCGTGGTAGGCGACACCGTGGGCGATCCGTTCAAGGACACATCGGGCCCGTCGCTCAACATCCTCCTGAAGCTGATGTCGATCGTGGCGGTGGTGTTCGGGCCGCTGTTCATCTAGCGTAGCCGCTGGCCCGCGGCCCTCCGGGGCGGGGTGAGAGGAGGCGAGCGGTGATCGTGGCGCAGCTCGCGATTCCGCTCGCGGCGGTGGTGGCGGTCGTCTTCGCCACCTGGTTCGCCCTGGACATCCTCCTGCGAACGCGCCCGGGCGAGGGCGTGTCGGCAGCGGCGGAACGCACCCGCGAGCTCGGAAGCTCGTACGTCTGGCGGTTCGTCGTCCTCAGCGTGACGCTGGGGCTGGCAGGCGGGGCCGGGCTGGGCGCGGCGGTGGGAGCGTATCGCGACGGTGTCGAGTCGGGCGCGGTGGCGGGGCTGGCGGTGCTGGCGGGGGCGCTGGGGGCGGCGGCGACGGCGGCGGTGGGCCTGGCGCTGGGTCAGCGCGCGAGCGAACGGGCGGCGACAGCCGCCGATCGGACATTGCGGCAGGCGCTGGCGATCGCGTTGTGGGCGGGCACGGCGCCCGCGCTCGCAGGCGGGGCGCTGGCGGTGGCGGGGGTGGCGGGGCTCTACGGCATCGCCACACGCTTCGCGGACATCCCGAGCAGCGAGGCGGCGTTCCTCGTGCTGGGGGCCGCAGCGGGAGCGGCCCTGACGGCGCTGGCGGTGCGGCTGCTGGCCGCGAGCGAGCACGCGGAGGAGGACGAGGGGCCGGAGGCGGAAGCGGTTGAGGCGGCGGGGAGCGCGGCAAGCGGGGCGGACGCGGTGGCGCTGGCGGCGGCGGGCGGAGGCGCGGGGCTCGTGCTGGGGGCGCCGATGGCGCAGCTCGGCGACGACCTGGTCTGGGTCGTGACGCCGCTGGTGGTGATAGCGCTGGGGCTGGGCGCGGCGACCATCGCGGGAATCACGTTTCCGTTCTGGACGCGGGCGATGCGGAACGCGGGGCGGTCGGTGGTGGCGGGGTACGCGATCACGGCGGTCGTGGGCGGGGCGCTGGCGTTCCTAGCGCCGGTCGCGATGCTGGAGGAGGGACGGTGGTGGTTCTCGGGTGCCGGACTGCTGGGAGCAGGGCTGAGCGCACTGCTGTTTGTGACGGGCCGGGCGATCGTGGGGGACGGATCGTGGTACCGGGGAACGGGAGCCGCTTTCGTGCTGCTGACGGGCGCCGGTCTCGTAGCGGCGTTCGTGTTCGGGTGGCAGGTCGAGATCGAGGGAGTCAGCTCGACGGCGACGGCGCTGTACGGGGTGGCGATGGCGGCGGCGGGGGCGCTCGCGCTTGCCCCGGCAGCGGTCGCGATCCGCGCGTTTGGGTCGGGGGCGGCCAACGCGGTCGCGCTGGCGGAGCGCGCGCGGGAGGCTGCCGAGCCGGTCGAGGGCGAGGAGGAGGGGCCGGCGGCCATGCCGCTGGCGCCGCTGGCGGCGACGGCGCAGCGAGCGCTGGCGCCGGCGTGGTGCCACGGGATCGGCTGGACGGCGCTCGTGGGGGCGGTCCTGGTGGGGTCGCTGCTGCTGGCGGTGCGGACGGAGCTCGGGAAGGTGGCCGCGAGTGATGTGCCTCGCTACGTGCAGATGGCGGCCGAGTTCGGGGTGGTGCCCGACTTCGAGGACATCGAGGCGCAGACGGCGTACGACCTGGCCTCGTACCGCGACCTGCTCGACCGGCACGACATTCAGGCGGCGGACGTGCCGCAGCTGATGCTCGCGGGCGAGGCCGAGACGCGACGCCTGCTCGATCTGCGCGCCGAACAGGGGCGGCTCGACGAGGGTACCAGGGCGATTGCGGGCGGACCGTTGCCGTTCCCCTCGCTCCCGCCGCTACGGCTCGACCGCCTGGTGGGAGTGGGGGCGCTGGTCGCGCTGACCGGGTTGCTGGCCGCGATCGGGCTGACGGCAGCAGGGCCGCGGGCAGCGGCGGCTCGGGCGCTGACGGCAGTGCTGGTGGCAGCCGCAGTTCCACCGGCCGCGGCGCTGATCGTGCGGGCGGTGGTCGGGGGGAACGCGGCCTGGGAGGCGGCGGCGGGGGCGGCCCTGGCGGGGCTGATCGCGGGGCTGGCGCTGGCGGCGAGGGGCGGCGGCAAGCAGGGCGTGGCAGCGGAAACGGGTCTGGCGCTGGCGGTGTGGCTGGCGGCGGCGGGAGCGGTGATCGCGCCCGCCATGGTGGCCGTTTAGCCATATCAGGGGCGGATAGAGGCCTCTACGGGACGAATATCGACGAATTTCGCGATTTACTTGTGATTTCCTTCCCAAAGTCCTTGACAGGCCGATCTCGGGGCTGCTAGCTTCGAGAGGCTCCGCAAGGAGCGTGCGCTCGGTGAAAACCGAAACCTGCAGAGTGCGCCGCACGGCGCAGCGGGGGAACCACTTTCCCGGGGTGAATGGGACCTCTCCAGTCCCTAGGGCAACCTTCCGCCCGAACCCGTCAGCTAACCCCGTATGCACTAGGAAGGCCTGGCGAGCAGGATGCTCGTTTCGAGGCCGAGATGATCTTGCCTCACGGAACCCAGGAGAAGTTCCCCATGCCTGCCTTGCAAGAGGCCCCGCCCCAGACGTGCCCCAAGTGCGGCGGCTCCATCATCGTGGAGCGCGACTGGCACGGCACCTACGGCAGCTGCATCATGTGCGGCTACGTGCACGAAGTGCTGACGCGCCCGCCGATCGATCTGGCTGCCGAGGAAGCGGCTCTGCCGCAGCGCCAGCGCCGGCGCCAGCCGTCGCACGGCAAGCTGCGCCTGTAATCGCTCGCCTCACGTTCTGGACCTGAAACCCCCGCCCCGTGCGGGGGTTTCTCATGCCCGTCGCCGGCCTGAACCGGGGACGGGCATTTGCGCGCCACCGGGAGGGCCAGAACGGGACCGTCGCGACGGATTCCCCTATGCTCACGGGCAGAGCGGCATGACGGACGAGCAGAACGGCGACCTGGAGGGAGCGCGCGCGGAGGCGGAGCGGCGGGGCGTGGGTGGTTACGGCCGCCACGTCTTCATCTGCACGGGGCCGGACTGCTGCACGACCGAGGAAGGCATGGCCGCCTGGACGCGGCTCAAGAGCGGGGTGGGCGAGCTGAACAAACGGGAGGGGGCCACGCCCATCTACCGGACGAAGGTCGGGTGCCTGCGCATCTGCGAGAGCGGGCCGACGGCGGTGGTGTACCCGGAGGGGCGGTGGTACGCGGGGATGCAGCGGGAGGCGCTCGACCGGATGATCGCGGAGGACCTGGGGGAGGGGCGGCCGGTGGAGGACTACCTGATTGGCGAGAACCCGCTCTCGACCGAGTGACTAGTGGCTGGTGGTTCGTGGCTGGTGGCTAGTTGACGCCGCGTTCGTAGCCTTCCCACCAGGGGGCGCGCAGGTTCGTCTTGAGGATCTTGCCGGCGCCGGACTTGGGCAGCGGGGTGTCGTGGAACTCGACGCTCTTGGGGGACTTGTAGCCGGCGATGAGCGAGTGGCAGTGCTCGATCAGGTCGGCCTCGGTGGCCCCGGCGCCTTCGCGCAGGACCACGGCGGCGTGGACGGCCTCGCCCCAGCGGTCATCGGGAATGCCGAAGACGGCGGCCTCGAGGACGGCGGGGTGCTCGTAGAGGGCGCCCTCGGTCTCGGTCGTGTACACGTTCTCGCCGCCGCTCACGATCATGTCCTTCGAGCGGTCGACGATGTAGATGAAGCCCTGCTCGTCGATGCGGGCGACGTCGCCGGTGTGCATCCAGCCGTCGCGGAGGACGGCGTCGGTCTCCTCGGCGCGCTTCCAGTAGCCGAGCATGACGTTCGGGCCGCGGGCGACGATCTCGCCGGTGCCGCCGGCGGGGACAGGCACGTCGTCCTCGTCGACGACGCGGACGGCGACGCCCTGGACCTGGCGTCCGCAGGAGGCGAGGCGGTCGATGCCCTCGGGGGTGGCGTAGTCGAGCCACTCGAGGCGCTGGGCGCAGAGCAGCGGGGCGGTCTCGGTCATGCCGTAGGCCTGGGCGAGGATGGGGCCGAAGATCTCGCGGGCGGCGAGGATGCGGTCGGTGGGCATGGGGGAGGCGCCGAAGAGGAGCGCGCGCAGCGAGGAGAGGTCGTAGTCCCCCACGCTGGGGTGGTTCACGACGAAGTTGATCATGGTCGGCACAAGGATGGTGGCGGTCACGCGGGAGTCCTGGACGACCTGCAGGAAGGGCTCGGGGGCGAAGCCGGGGATGAAGGCGTGCGCGCCCCCGGCGGCGGTGACCGAATAGCAGGCCCAGGCGTCGGCGAGGTGGAACATGGGGGCGGCGTGGAGCCACACGTCGGGCTCCTCGAAGGCGAACGTCATCTGGATATGCTGGGAGTTGGAGACAACGTTGCGCTGGGAGAGCATGACGCCCTTCGGGAGGCCGGTAGTGCCGCCGGTATAGCAGAGGTTGATCATGTCGTCCTCGTGCCAGTCGCGGGCGGCGGCGGCGAGCGGTTCGTGCCCGGCGACGAGGTCCTCGTAGGCGTGCATCCCCTCGCCGGCGCTGTCCGCGAGCACGACGACGTGCTCGAGCTTCGCGAGGCGGTCGCGGAACGACGCGAGGAGCTCAAGGTACTCGGGTCCTACGAGCAGGGCTCGCAGCTCGCCGTCGTTGATGATGAACTCGAGCTCGGGGCTGGAGAGGCGGATGTTCAGGGGCGCGAGGGTCGTGCCGGCGTAGTGGGCGGCGAAGTAGGTCTCGAAGTAGCGGTGGGAGTTGTTGGCGAGGATGCCGACGTGGTCGCCCGGCTCGACGCCGAGCGAGAGGATGCCCGCGGCCAGCGAGCGGATGCGCTCGCTGGTCTCGGCGTAGGTGCGGCGCACGTCGCCGTCGATGACGGCGGGGCGGTCGCCGTAGAGGAGGACGCTGCGTTCGAGGATGTCGCCGACGAGCCACTGGCCCATGTCAGGCGACCTCGATCAGACCGGCAGCGCCCATACCGCCCCCGACGCACATGGTGATGACGGCGTAGCGGGCGCCGCGGCGCTTCCCCTCGAGGAGGGCGTGACCGACCATGCGGGTTCCGCTCATGCCGTAGGGGTGGCCGATGGAGATGGCCCCACCGTTGACGTTGAGGTTCTCATCGGGGATGCCGAGCTGGTCGCGGCAGTAGACGACCTGGCAGGCGAAAGCCTCGTTCAGCTCCCAGAGGTCGATGTCGTCCATGGAAAGGCCGGTGCGCTCGAGCAGGCGGGGCACGGCGTAGATGGGGCCGATGCCCATCTCGTCGGGCTCGCAGCCGGCGACGGCCATGCCGCGGTAGTAGCCGAGCGGCTGGAGGCCGCGCTTCTCGGCGGCGGACGCCTCCATGAGCGCGCAGGCGGCGAAGCCGTCGGAGAGCTGGCTGGCGTTGCCGGCGGTAATGAAGCCGTCCTCGCCCATGACGGGCGGGAGCCCGGCGAGTCCCTCGGCGTTGGTCGAGGGACGATTGCACTCGTCCATGTCGATGGTGACGTCCTGCTGGCTCGTCTCGCCGGTCTCGCGGTCGACGACGATCTTGGTGACGTTGCTGGGGACGATCTCGTCGGCGAAGAGGCCGGCGTCCTGGGCGGCGGCGGTGCGGCGCTGGCTCTGGAGGGAGTACTCGTCCTGGGCCTCGCGGGAGATGTTGTAGCGCTTCGAGACGACCTCGGCGGTCGTGATCATGGGCATGTACATGTCGGGCGTGGCCTCAAGGACGTTGGGGTCCTGGGCGCGGAAGGAGTTCTGGTTCTTGTTCTGGACGAGGCTGATGGACTCGATTCCGCCAGCAATGACGGTCTCCATGCCGTCGACCATGATCTGCTTGGCGGCGGCGGAGACGGCCATGAGGCCGGAGGAGCACTGGCGGTCGATGGACTGGCCGGAGACGCTCACGGGGAGGCCGGCGGCCATGGCGACCTGGCGGCCCACGTTGAACCCCTGCGTTCCCTGCTGGAGGGCGGAGCCGACGATGACGTCGTCGACCTCGGTGGGGTCGATCCCGGCGCGGGAGACGACCGCTTCCATGGCGGGGGCGGCCATCGTGGGGGCGGGGGTGTCGTTGAAGGCTCCACGATAGGCCTTGCCGATGGCGGTGCGGGCAGTGGAGACGATGACGGCTTCGCGCATGGCGGTGGACCTCCGGAGGACGGCCGTTACGGGCTCGTCCGCAGCGAGGCGAGCCTACCAGAAGCCGGGGCGGTAGCGGACGCCGCGGTGCTCGTGGCCTGCGTCCCCGGCCTTGCGCAGGCGCACGAGGTGCTTGCGGCAGAGCTCGATGGTATCGCGGCGCACGTCGGAGGGGTCGTCCGTCCACATGGAGACGGCGACCTCCTCCAGGGGAGGCTGGGTGCAGAACTTGCAGCGCCGCAGGGGCACGGGTGCGCGGCCTGCCTCAGGCCCTACTCGCCGTCGTCGTAGGCGACCCACTGGTCGTAGAGGTGGTGGAAGTGGCGGACCTTCCCCTCCTCATAGGCGGCCAGGTAGATGTAGGGATCCTGCTTGGTCTTGAGGCCCTTCTGGACCTTGGGCAGGTTGTAGCTGTCCTGGTTGAGGACGCGGGCGAGGCCGCCCATCTCGGGGGCCTCGGTCCAGTGCTCATCGGGTCCGATCCAGTGGATCTGGGCGGCTGGGGGCTTGGGCTTGTCCTCGGGCCAGGGCGCGAGGTAGATGACCTCCATGATGCTCATGTCGGGGTCGTCGCCGTAGGGGCGGAAGCGGTAGACGATGCGGCTGAACGAGCCCCAGGGGTGGAAGTTGGGGAAGAGGTTGTTGTACTGCCCGTCGATGAGCTCGGCATCGCAGTAGGTATCGACGCGGTCGCCGATGGTCTCGCGCAGGGTCTCGCGCATCATGTCCGCCATCCGGTGGCGCGTCGCGAAGATCTCGTCGCGGTCGGGGTGGATGTTGCGGTGGGCGCTCGTGCGGGCGGCGACGGTCACGGCGCGGGACCAGTTGCCGAAGGAGTCGTACTGGTGGTTGGCGCCATCGCCGCCGTAGATCATGAGCTGGGGGTGCGTGGCGATGATGTGGTAGCCCTCCATGAAGGCCTCCTGGTTGGCCTTCCAGTTGGCGCGCACGATCTTCGCCACGTGCATCTGCTTGTACTTCTTCTCGTAGTCGTACTTCTCGTAGTGCTTCGGCAGGTCACCGAGGTAGTCCTCGAATGACTCGCTGTCGGGGTCCGGGTTGATGAAGACGAAGCCGCCCCAGAGGCCGACCTTCGCCTCGCGCAGGTGGTCGGCGTCCTCGCGCACCTCGGGGAAGTCCCACTCCGAGGGGATCTCGCGCAGCGAACCATCGATCTCCCAGCACCAGCCGTGGAAGGGGCAGCGGAACTCGGTCGCCTTCTTGCCGTCGAACTCGCGCAGCTGGCGGCCGCGGTGGAGGCAGGCGTTGTTATAGGCCTTGAATTCGTTCTCGCCGGTGCGGACGACGATCCAGGAGAGGTGGGCGACGTCGTAGACGATGTAGTCGCCGACCTCGGGGATGTCGTCGACGTGGCAGGCCATCTGCCAGACGCGCTTCCAGAGCCGTTCGACCTCCAGGTCGTGCCACTTCTTCTGCGTGTAGCGCTCGGTCGGGACCCTGCGAACGCCGCCCTCGAGGGAGTTCTCCATGCGCAGCGTCTCGGGGATGCGCTCGGGGTACTGATCGCCGTCGAGGAGCTCCATGAAGGAGATGCCGGAGGAGCGGCGGCCGGCGGGGGTGTCGCGGCCCGGGTCTCCGGTGTAGCGCGTGAAGGTGTCGTCGATCTCGCCGGCGAGGGCGGTGCCCCCGGTGTACTGGGCCTCGGCGGCGGCCGCGTCGCGATTGGCGAGCATGCGGGAGGAGCGGCGGGGGTCGTTCTCGACGAACTCGGGGGGAAGCTCGGGGCCGCCGACCCACTGGAGGAGGTGGGGGTCGGCGTACTTCAGGTCGCCCTCGAGGTGGTGGCCGTCCCACTGGAAGATGCCGTACTTCTTCGCCTTCTCGACGCGGACCTTGCCGTCGCCGAGTTCGGTGTAGGTGGCGCCGCTGAGGGGATGGACTTCGGACTTCATAGGTACTCCTGCCGGGGTTCTCCGATGTGGTGCTGCGCCGCCGCTAGGCGACGTCGAACTGGACCCAGAGCTCGCGAGGGGCGCGGAAGCCGCCCTCGTTGATGTTGGGTCCGGTGATGCCCTCGTGTGTGGGGAACTTCGGACGGGGGTTCTTCATGGCCTCGCAGAGGCGCGTGCTCGCGATGATCGCTTCCTGGCGGGCCATGGCGTAGCCCATGCAGAAGTGCTGGCCCATGCCGAAGCCGAGGTGGCCGGCGCGGCCATCGGGGTAGCGTCCGGAGCGCAATTCGCGGCCCATGTGCAGGTCGTCCCGGAAGACATCGTAGGTGTCCGGGTCCTTGAACACACGCTCGTCGCGGTTCCCGGCCCCGAGCAGGAGGGAGATGGAGGCGCGCTCGGGAATGACCTCGCCGTACATCTCGATCTCGCAGGTGGTGCGGCGGCCCTGGCCGTGGACGACGGGGTCGTAGCGCATCATCTCGGTGAAGACGTTGGTCCAGAGGGAGTGGTCGCGCTGGACCTCCTCGAACTGGTCGGGGCGGGTGTAGAGCATGTGGTACCACATGTTGGCGATGGCCTTGTCGGTGGTATCGCCACCGGCGGCGAGGAGGAGGGCGACGAAGCCCTTGACCTCCTCGACGTTCATGCGCTTGCCCTGCAGCTCGGCGGTGACGATGCGGGAGACAAGGTCCTCGCCGGGGTTTTTCGTGCGCTCCTCGATGATGGGTTCGAGGTAGTCCCAGATCTCGTCGCGGGCGTGGATGCCGTCGACGTAGTACTGGCCGGAGCCCATGCCCGAGATGAGGCGCTGGTACCAGCTCACGAAGGTGTCCTCGTCGTGGCGGGGGAGGCCGAGCATGTTGGAGATGACGCGCACAGGGAACTGGTTGGTGAACTGGCTGACCAGCTCGACCTCCCCCGTGTCGGAGAAGCCCTTGGCGATGTCGTCGGCGGCCTTCTGCGCGATCTTGTCGAGGAGCTCGCGGGCAATCATCTCGATGTAGGGGATGAAGGCCCCGAGGCGGTTGCCGACGAACTGGTCGGCGACGATGTTGCGCATCCAGCGGTGCCGCTGGCTGTTGCCGTACTCGAGGATGTTGGGGCCGAAGACGGAGCGCTCGCCGAACTTGTAGGGGCCGTCGGGGTTGTAGGTGGCGCGGTCGTAGTGCTCGTTGTCCTGAAAGACGCCGACGATGTCGTCGTACCTGCTCAGCACCCAGCGCCCGTGGAACCCGTCGCGGAAGAGGGGACGGTGATCGCGCAGGCGCTTGTAGAGGGGGAAGGGGTCCTTGCGGTACTCGGGGGAATCGAACTCCCGCGGGTCGATATTCGTCTTGAGGCGTTCGGCCGCCTTCTCTCCTGCCTTCATGCCGGGCTCCATGCGAGTGCGTGGGTCGCTGTGGCGGAACAGGATACGCCTTCGGGATGGGGGGAGGGCGTCAGGCGAAGGCGCTGAGGACCTCCTCGTCGAGGCGCTGGTAGAGGCGGGGGTTGTTGGGCATGCGGGCGAAGATGGCCTCCTCGACGCCGACCTCCTCGTAGCGGTGGAGCACCTCGACGATGCGCTAGGCGGAGCCGATGGCGAGGTCGCGCTCGCGCTCCTCGGGGGTCAGGTGGCCGCCATAGCGTTCACGCCACATGGCGGCCTTCTCGGGATCGTCCTGGAGGACGCAGGTGAGCTGGATGGACTTCTTGATCTCAGCGGGGTCGCGGCCGATGTCGGCGCAGTGCCGCTCCAGCACCTCGATCTTGCGGCGGACGAAGTCGGGCGGGCCGTCTACGTTCATGATGTCGCCGTAGCGGGCGCAGGTGCGGAGGGTGCGCTTCTCGCCGCCGCCGCCAACCATGATGGGGGCGTGCGGCTTCTGGATGCACTTGGGCTCGAAGGGGGTGTCGTCGAGGGAGTAGTACTCGCCCTCGAAATTGACAGTCCCCTCGGTATCGAACAGGAGGCGGATGACCTGGGCGGCCTCCTCGAGGCGGTCGAGGCGCTCCTTGAGGGAGGGGAACTTCCAGCCGAAGGCGGTGTGCTCGCGTTCGAACCAGGCGGCGCCGATGCCGACGTTCATGCGGCCGCCGCTCATATCGTCCATGGTCGCGATCATCTTCGCGACGAGCGCGGGGTTGCGGTACGTGTTGCCGGTAACGAGCGTGCCCAGGCGGACGCGCCCGGTGGTGGCGGCGAGGCCGGCGAGCAGGGCGTAGGCCTCGAAGGTGGGGATCTCGTTACCGAGGTTGGGGACGGGCGGGAAGAAGTGGTCGTAGACCCAGAGGCTGGACCAGCGGCCCGCATCGACGGTGCGGGCGACGGCGGTGATGTCCTGCCAGCTGGTGGAGTTGTTGTGGAGCTGGGCGCCGATCTGCATGTCGTTCTCCTATGGCGTGGGCGAGTCTACAGGGGGTCCGAGGGGCGTATGCTCGCGGCCATCACGAGGCGGGCCGGGGCGCGCCGCGGTCCGCCGCAAGGAGGATCGCCATGGGCGTCTCCCACACCGTATTCATGAGCTTCAAGGAAGGGGCCGACGAGGCCCTCATCCAGGACTTCTGGGACAAGCTCGACGAGTTCCCATCGAAGAAGCCCGGGCTGCGCCGCTGGATCTCGGGGAAGCCGGGGAACTACTACCCCATCTCGAGCGAGGACTACGACCTCGCCTTCTCGGTTGAGGTGGACTCGCCGGCGGCGATGGTCGACTACGCGCGCCACCCGTTCCATATGGACGCGGCGGCGCTAATGGGGCCGATCATCGAGGACGTGCTGGTGGTGGACTTCGAGTTCACGGCCGTGCAGCAGAGCGCGGTGGCCTACAAGGCACCGCGCGAGGGCGACGACAACGTGGCGATCGCGCACGTGACCTGCCTGGCGTTCAAGGACGACGCGAGCGAGGAGGACATCGAGGAGTTCACGCTCGCGCTCGACCGCTTCCCGCGGCAGAAGCCGTTCATCCGGCGCTGGATCCTGGGGAAGCCGGGGCCGTACTACGGCTCGGCGACGGACCGGTTCGACCTGGTCTTTATCGCGGAGGTCGACTCGATCGAGGCGATGGAGGAGTACGCGCGGCACCCGTACCACACGGAGGTGGTGGGGCCGATGCTGGGGCCGATCATGAAGGACGTGCTGGTGGTCGACTACGCCTACTCGCGGGTGATCGAGAGCGCCGTCGACTACGCCCAGATCATCCCGTACCGGTAGGGGTCCAGCTCAGGGGTAGCGGTACTCGCGCAGGGGGCGCCAGAGCCTCCAGATGAGCAGCGTGGCGCCGAACGCGAGGAAGGCGCCGAGCATCATGGTGGCGCGCTCGCCGATCCAGGCGGACCAGAGGCCGACCCAGAGCGTGCCGATGTTGTTGGCGGTGACGGCCGCGAGCACGAGGAAGGCGGAGGCGCGCCCGCGCATGTCGTCGGGGGTTGTGAGCTGCACGGTGGTCTGGCGGACGGCGACGGTGACGGCATCGGCGAGGCCGAGGAGGGCGATGGTGATGGCGCCGGCCCAGAGGGCGGTCACGTTTGAGAAGAGGAGGAGGACGACGGCGTAGCCGAGGGAAGCGTAGATGACGAGCATCCCCTTGGAGCGGTAGCCGGCGAAGAAGAGGGCGCCGAAGGAGCCGGCCACCGCCCCGGCGCTATTCGCCGAGCCGAGCACGCCGACGGCCCCGGCGCCGCCCTTGAACAGGCCCTTCGCGATGACGGGCAGGATCTCGCGGTAGAAGGAGACGACGGTGATGCCGATGTCGAGGAGGAACAGGCCGGGGAGGATGGGGTGGCGGACGACGAAGAGGAAGCCCTCCCAGACGCGGCGCACGGTCGAGCCCTCGGCGACCTGCTCGACCTGGCCGCGGGCGCGGATGAGGAGGGGCAGGAGCGCGGCCGGGGCGGTGGTTCCGGCAGCCACGAAGAAGGCGGCGGTGAGCCCGACGCCCTCGGCGACGCCGGCGAAGAGGAGGGGCGCGAGGATGGAGCCGGCGTTCATGGTGGCGGTCTCGCCGGTGATGGCGAGCATGAGGTGGCGCCGGGGGACGACGGTGGGGGTGAGGGCAGCGGCGGCGGGCTGGGAGATGACCTGGGTCGCGGCGGTGATGCCGATCGCGATGTAGACCTGCCAGACGGTGAGCGTGCCGGCGGCGGCGAGGAACCCCAGCGCGAGCAGCACGCCAAAGGTGACGGCGTGGGCGACCGCCACGAGGTGCTTGCGGTTCATGTAGTCGGCGAGGGCGCCGCCCCAGAGGAGGGCGGGGATCTGGACGACGAGCTGGACGGCGCCGATGAGGCCGAGCTGGGCGGGGGAGCCGGTCGTCTCGAAGAGCCACTGGGCGGTGACGAGGATGCGCATCCAGCGGGAGACGACCGTGGCGAGGCCGGCGGCCCAGAGGTAGCGGTAGTCGCGGAAGGTGAACGCGGCCCAAGGCCGCAGGCTCTGCGGCCCTTCGTCCTCGATCTCGACCTGGTCGGTGGGGAGCCGCGTTACTGCTGGCCTGCCTCGACTTCGGCCCCCTCATCGAGCAGGCGGAGGATGGTGGTGGCGATCTCCCGCGCGTCCTCGGGCGTGAGCTCGACGGCGACGCGGGCGCCGGTGCCGAGCGCCTCGTTCACGAAGTCGAGGTTGAGGGCGTGCTCACGCTGGAGGTGGAAGGGATGGTCGAAGGAGACGTAGGTCTGGGCGATGGGGAACCAGCGGTCACGTGACTTGCCGCTGCCGGCGATCTGGACCTTCTCGGCGATCATGGTGCACATAGCGCGTTCTCCTACCCCTAGCCCAGGGTGCGGTCGAGGAAGTCCCAGATCTTCTGCCAGCCGTCGACGGCGGCCTCGGCGGCGTAGGCCTGGGGGTAGTTGTAATAGAAGAAGCCGTGCCCCGCGTTCGGGTACATGTGGAACTCGTAGTCCTTCCCCTCGCGCTGGAGGGCGGCCTCGTGTTCGGCGACCTGCTCGGGGGTGGGGCTGAAGTCGTTCTCCCCGAAGAGGCCGAGGAGCGGGGCGGCCAGATCGGCGGTGTAGTCGATGGGGGCGACGGGCTGTCGCTCGGAGAGGTTCTCCGGGGGCATGACGACGTTCCCGCCCCAGCAGTCGACCACGGCGTCGACGCCCTCGCTCGAGCGGCAGCCGACGAGGAAGGAGTGGCGCCCGCCGGAGCAGGTGCCCATGACGCCGACCTTGCCGGTCACGTAGGGGAGGGAGCGCAGGTAGGCGATGCAGCCGTCGGCATCGCCGACGACGCGGTCGTCGGGGGCGCCGCCCTCGGCGCGGACCTTCGCGGCGACATCCTCGGGCTCTCCGCTGCCGTCACGAAAATAAAGGTCGGGGCAGATCGTGACGTAGCCGTGGTGGGCGTAGCGGCGGGCGGTTTCCCTGTACCACTCGTCCCAGCCGGGGATGTGGTGGAGGAGGAGCATCGCGGGGAACGGCCCTTCGCCCAGGGGCCGCGCGAGGTACGCGTAGATGGAGTCGCCACCGTCACCCTGGACGGTGATGGTCTCGGCGATCAGGCCTTCGTAGGCGCGGGTATCGGTCATGGGGAGCCTCCTGCAGTGGTGGGGCGAATCCTACGGCCCGGCGAGTCGCGTGGGGAGCGCGCAGCGGGGTCTGTTTCGGGTAGGCTGCGCGAGCCAGCGAGGAGGACGACATGGGAGCACCGACGGTTGAGGATTACACCGCCCTGAGGATGGTGGCGGAGCGCTACGTGGATGCGGTCAACCGCTTCGACCCGGAAGCCTGGGGTTCGACCTGGGCGCCGGACGGGCAGTGGATCACGCGCACCACGCGGACGGGTCGCGAGGAGGTCGTGGCCGACTGGACGCGGATCATGGCGAGCATCCCGAACGTCTACATGCACGTGTACTCGGGCGTCATCGACGACGTGACGGGGGACACGGCCACCGGGCGCTGGTACATGGGCGAGTTCCTGAACCGCGAAGCGGGCCGCACGATGAACTCGCTCTGCTACTTCGATACGTATACGCGCATCGACGGGCAGTGGTACATCCAGACGCGGCGCCTGGAGGCGCTCTACCGCGGTCCGGCGGACCTGAGCGGGGAGTGGGGCAAGCTCTCGATGTGACCCGGCGAGCGGCGTTCCCACTCGCCTAGAATCGAACCATGGCCGACGGGGAGCAGCCCAGGGATCTCCGCCCGACGGAGGGCGCCGACGCGACCTCGCGACTGCTCGATGAGCTGCTGGCGGAGGGGAGGCCGGTCGCGGAGATCGCGGTGCGGCTCGGCATCAGCGTTCCCGACGCCCACGCGCGCATCAGGGGCGCCCCCCCGGGGCGCGAGGTGGAGGAGAGCGCACCGCCCCTACCACCGAGCCCTGGGCAGCCCGAACCGGCAGGGAGCGAGGGACACGCTCCTCTCGCTCCGGGCGGGGGTGGTGGAGGGCCGGCGCCGAGGCGGCCGAACGCCCCGGAACCGGGGCGGGGCCTCTCGCGGCGGGCGTTCCTGGGGCTGGCGGCGGCGGGGATCGCGGGGCTGGCCACGGGAGGCACGTTCCTGGCGATGCGGGGAAGCGAGGAAGAGGAGGCGGCCGTGCGTCCGCCACGACCCGTCCCGGTCCCGCCCACGCTCACGCCCGTGCCGCCACCGCTGGCGGCGTTGCAGCCGGCGACGGGCATCTTCAAGGAGCTGACCCTCGAGCCCGGTCAGCCACTGACCGAGGAGCACGGCATTTTCTTCCTGCGGACTCGGGGCGAAGGGGCGGGGAGTGTGACGGGCTGGCAGGTCGCCGAGCCGGCGGGCAGCGACCCGCCTGTATACCAGGCGGGGGCGGGCAGGCGGTTCCTCGCAGTCGCGAACGCGATCCACGACAGGACAACGGGGCGATCGTGGACGTGGCCGGAGGATCGCCTGCGGCTGCTCGGCTTCTCCGACTACGGCGCGCTCTTCGAGGTAATTGAGGAGTTGGGACCGCACCTGACCAAGCGGGCGCGGTACGTGCTCACGAACGGACAGCTTGAGGAACGGGCGGAGTTCGAGCTTACGGGGACGTACCTGCCATCCATTCCACCGTTCTTCGACCCGAACGGGCGGCGCGTCTTCCTGGGGCTCGAGCAGCCACAGCAGTACCCCTCGCTGTTCATGCTGGACGGGGCCACGGGATTGGCGTCGAGCGTCTTCGCGCCCCAGCGGCGAACGACCCTCCAGCGGATCCTGTTCCACGCGACGACGCCGGCGAGCGATGGGGAGTCGTTCCTGCTGCCGTTCTCCTACTGGCCCACGCGGCCTCCGCTCACGCTGGGGTACGGCATCTTCGCGACCTTTGTGGCGCGTCTCGGTTGGACAGGGGATCATCTGGGAGTGACACGCGTGCGGGTGGACCGCGCGTTCGTCTCCCCGGACGGGTCGCTGGCAGCGGGTGAACGCGTCCTGGCGGTTCCCGGGACCGAACCACCCCTGTTCGAGGAGACGAGTACGGTGCTTGTGATCGACGGAACGACGGGGACGAACCTCTTCCGTATCCGGTCGGCCAGACTCAACTACGGGGACGAGCTCGGCGGCGCTCGCTGGCTCGCGGACTCTTCGGGGTTGGTGATGCAGACGAAGATCGGGGGAAGGGTGGGGTACAGCTTCGTGAGCAGGGACGGGTCGCGGCTGGAGCCGCTACCGGAGCCGCCGGGGCCTTCCAGGGAGTGGTTCCAGCACCCGGACATGCGGGGCGCTGCGCCGTCGCCCGACGACCCCTCGCTGATTGCGTTCGGGCGGACGGACATGTACGACCGCGCATCCGACCGCTGGATGAGCATGAACCCAACCGAGGTGGCTCCGGCGCACGTCGGGCCGTGGGCCAGCGACGGGAGCAACGAGGTGGTGCTCGCCCTTCCGCACCGGCCTCACCGGATGTTCCCCTTGCTGGCGGACCTGCACGAAACCCGCATCGAGCACAACCTTCCCACGGAAGGTGACGATGCGTAACGACGAACCGACCGGCCCTCGCCGCGCGTGGAGCTGGTTGAAGCGACGGCTTCCGTTCCTGCTGGTCACCGTGACGCCGCTGGCGACGGCGCCGCTGGCCGCCCTGCTGCTGTTCACGGCGGGCGGCGAGCACTCCGCGGAAGCGCTGGGGCTGCCGGAGCACGACCTTTGCAAGTTCGACGGGTTCATCGCGCAGAGGTGCTTCTACTACTTCGACTTCTGGCGGACGTGGCTGCTGCTGGCGGCACCGGGCGCCCTCAACCTGCTGGTCCTGCTCTGGTTCCTCAACCACAACGGCTACGTGCGGGTGGCGGCGTTGGTGGCGCTCGCGCTGGGACTGGTGCGGACGCTCATCGTGCCGGTCGCGACCATCGCCCTCTCCCAGATCGCCGTCGTGAGCGACGGAGGGCTCTTCCTGCGGGTCGATGTGGAGGCGACGGGCGTCGTGACCGAAATCACCTCGCCAACGGAAGGGACGGCGATCCGCCGCATCCTGACGGCAGCCTGGGTAGGGGGCGCGATATTCTGGGGGATCACGATCGTGGTGTGGCGGGCGTACGAGCCGCTGATGGCGCGCTTCTGGCGCAGCCTCGATCCGCCCGGAGGACCGCGCCTCGACACACCGAAGCGCTGGACCGGCTTCCTGACGCGGCGCTAGCGGGCTCTGGACGAGCACGTGGTGGACGGTGCAGCGGTGATCGGGAGCCTCCTGCGCCGGCTCGGGTCCCAATCCCCGTTCGAGTGGCTCCTGGTCACGCCGGTGGTGACGCTGCCCCTGAGCGCGGTGCTGATCTTCACCGTGGGCGGCGTCCTCGATGCGCAGGCCCTGGGGCTGACCGAGGTGGAGTGGGTCAAGGAAAGCGGCCGCCTCGACCGGGTGCACTACTTCTACTTCGACTTCTGGCTGACGTGGGCGGTGCTGACGGCGCCGGGGGTAGTGAACCTGCTCGTCGCCTGGTGGCTACGGCACGACCTGATCTACGTGCGGATCGCGGCGGGGCTGGCGGTGGCGCTGGGCCTGCTGCGGATGTTCGTGGTCCCGATGGCCTCGGTCCTCTGGCTGACAGGCGACCTGATGAGCGAGGACGGACTCATCCTGCGCATCCCCGTCGGGGAGGCGGGGGCGGCCTCTGGCCCCTCGCCGTCGTTCGCGACGCTGAGCGTGCTGATCACGGCCTGGATGGGCGGGTTTGGGATGTGGGTGGTGACGCTGGGCGTGTGGCAGGGCTACGGACGGCTCATGGAACGCCTCTTCCCGGGAGTGGCGCCGCCCCGGGAGGAGTTCCAGGGGGATGAGGGGCGCTGGGGCGGCTTCTTCCGGAAGCGGTAGGGGGTTGGTGGCCGGTCGTCGGTGGTCAGTGGTCGGTGGTCGAACCCGGCACCGTTAGACTGCCAGCATGGGCACGACGCCCGCTCCCGCTGCCCCGGATGACTCAGGGCCCTTCGGCGTGATTGGGACGGCATGGCGCTGGATGGGGAGGCGCTCGCCGTTTCTGTGGCTCGTCCTGACGCCCCTCCTGACCGCGCCACTGAGCGTGCTGCTCATCTACGGGTTCGCCGAGGAGCTCGACGCACGGTCGCTGGGCCTGCCCACCACGAGGATGGAAGCGAACCTGCGGGCGACTCTCTACTACTACGACTTCTGGCCGACCTGGCTGCTGCTAACCCTTCCGGGGCTGCCGAACCTGCTGGTGGTCCTGTGGTTCCTGCATCGCAGCGCCTACGTGCGGGTGGCGGCAGGTGGGGCACTCGTGCTGGCGGTGCTGCGGACCTTCGTCGTGCTGCTGGTGTTTTTCGCCACCTCGCAAACCAACGTGATCTCGCATGACGGCGGACTGCTGATGCGCATCGCATTGGAGGGAAAGGGCTTTCTCGCGAACATAGGAGACCACTCCCCCGGGTTCGCCAAGATGCGCATGCTGCTTACGTTGTGGCTGTACGGCGTCTATGCCTGGGCGGCATGCCTGGCGCTCTGGCCGCTGTGGAACATCGTGATGGATCGGTTCCTGCCGCACCTCAGGCCACCCCAGAAGCGCCGGGCCGGAGAATCGAGGAGCTGGGGGAGCTTTCTCGAGCGGCGCTAGGGGCGGGGGTCAGCGTGACGTTTGCACCGTAGACTCCGGGGATGGCGACGACCACCTCCGGCTCGGCCACAGCGGACGCAGGCTCCTTCGGCGTGCTCGGGAGGGCGTGGCGGCGGATGGGGAGCTACTCCCCGCTGGCGTGGCTGGTGGTGACGCCGGTGGTGACGGCGCCCCTGACCGCCCTGCTCGTGTTCGGCTTCGCGCAGGAGCTCAGCGCGAGGTCGCTGGGGCTCCCCGTCTGGCGGAACGAGCTGATCCCGGCCACGCTCCACTACTTCGACTTCTGGCCGACGGCATTGCTGCTGATCGGGCCGGGGCTGGTCCTGAACCTGTTGGTCGTGTTGTGGTTCTTCCAGCGCAACGGGTACATGCGTGTGGCGGCGTCGATTGCCCTTGTGCTGGCGCTGGTGCGGACCGTGGGCGTCTTGTTCCTGTTCTTCGCGATCGCGCAGTCCGACTTGATCTTTCACGACGGGCAACTGCTGATGCGCATCGAGGTGGAGCGAACGGGGTTCCTGGCGCTCGAGCCTCGAGCATCGACGCGGGAGGCACTGGTTCGCCTGCCCCTGATGATGTGGTTGTTCGGCGCGTTTGCGTGGGGACCGAGCGTCCTCGCCTGGGGGCTGTTCAACCTCGTGATGGACAGGTTCCTGCCCCACATGAAACCGCCGCAGGGCCAGCGTCCCGGGGAACCGAGGAACTGGGGGACCTTCCTGGGCAGGCGCCAGCGGAGCTGGTGACGGGTGGCCGGTGAGGAGAGGGGCGAGCTGCCGCCGGCCTGAGGAGAGCGCGCCGCTGGTGGCGTCGCTGAGCAGGGGACCGGTGCTTCCACCGCCGCAGCGCTAGACTCACGGCATGGCCACGGTCCCTCCCCCCGATGTTCCAGCCAGCGGAGAGGCCTTCGGGAGGATTGGGAGGGCGTGGCGCTGGATGGGCGCCTACTCACCGTTGCAACTGCTCCTGGTGACGCCGTTGGTGACGGCGCCGTTAAGCGCCCTGCTCCTGTTCACCGTGGGTGGTGAGGTCGACGCGGGTGCGCTGGGGCTGGTCGAGAAAGAGTGGACCAGGACCCCTGGCCGGATCGATCGCACGCACTACTTCTACTTCGACTTCTGGATCACCCTGCTGCTCCTGAGCGGGCCGGGCGTGCTCAACCTGCTGGTGTTTCGCTGGCTGCTCCACGACCTTCCCTACGTGCGGGGAGCTGCAGCACTCGGGCTGACGCTGGCGCTGCTGCGAACGTTCGTCGTGCCGTTGGGCTCGATCGTCTGGCTGCTGGCCAGCGTCGTCACCGAGGCAGGGCTCCTCATCCGCGTTCCGATCAATGAGGGCGGCGGCTTCGCCCCCTCGCCGCTGCAGGCGACGTTCAGCCTCCTGACGACATCCTGGACGAGCGGACTGGGGATGTGGCTGCTGACGCTGGGACTGTGGCTGGCCTACGAGCCGTTTATGGACCGCTTTCTGCCAGGCGTGCTACCACCCCACGAGCGAAATCCCTCCGAGACCAGCCGCTGGATGGGCTGGCTCGACCGGCGCTAGCGTGTCGGGTCGAGCATGACCTTGATGACGCCGTCATCGCGGTTGTCGAATATCTCGTAGCCACGGGGCCCGTCGGACATGGGCAGGTGGTGGGTGAAGACGCGCTCAGGGTGGATCTTGCCTTCCTGCAGCAGGGGGACGAGTTCGGGCCAGGCGTACTGCGGGGAGACGAGCCCGACGCGGTAGGTGAGGTCCTTCCCGAAGAGGGCCATGAGGTTGATGGTCATCTCGGGGTCGGTGGTGGCGCCCACCTGGGAGAGGGTGCCGCCGTGGGCGAGCACGCCGAAGGCGATGCGCACAGTCGCCTGGGGGCCGGCGGCCTCGATGACGTGCCGGCAGCCCTTGCCGCCCGTCTGGTCGAGCACGGCCTCGACGGGATCGACCTGGCTGGCGTCGATGGGAATGGCGCCGAGGCGCTCAGCCTCCTCGAGGCGGTAGGGCACCTGGTCGATGGCGAACACCTTGGAGGGACCGAAGAGGAAGGAGGTCTCGAGGGCCATCTGGCCGACGGGGCCGGCGCCGACGACGGCGACGGTGCCGCCGGGCTGGATGCCGGCGCCGCGGACGCCCTTGTAGCCGGTGGGGAGGATGTCGGTGAGGAGGACGGCCTGCTCGTCGCTGACGCCGTCGGGGATCTGGAGGAGGGAGGAGTCGGCGGCGGGGACGGCGATGGCCTCGGCCTGGCCGAGGTTGAGGACGCGGGTCTCGCTGTTGGAGCAGCGCGCCGTGAAGAGGGCCTGGCAGGAGTCGCAACGGCCGCAGCCGACAACCGCGGAGACGGCGACGTGATCGCCGGGACGGATGCGGCGGACCTCGGAGCCGACCTCGACGACCTCGCCGATGGCCTCGTGGCCCATGGTGGCGCCGATGCGCTCCTCGTTGACGGGTCCGTGGTAGCCGTGCAGGTCGGAGCCGCAGATGGCGAAGCTGGTCGTGCGGACGAGGGCGCCGTCGGGGGCTGGGACCTGGGCGTCGGGCACGTTCTCGAGCTCGATGCGCTTGTGGCCGCGGTAGACGAGGGCTCGCATGGCAGTCCTCCCGGCGCCGTCGGAGGCGCGGAAACGGTGTCGCGCAACCTTACCCCTTTGGGCGGGGCCGGGGAGCGTCGGTGAACGGCGATCGGAAGGCTGCTCGTGTATCCTGCCCCGCGCCCCCATGAGGCCCCAAACGGCGGCGAACGCGGGGCGAAGAGGAGACAACCGCGTGACAGACGAACTGACCTTCGGGTGGGTATCCCCGGTGATCGGCCTGCCGGACAGCGACAACGAGCCGATCGTGATGTACCAGGAGCGAAACATCCTGCCGACGGCGTTCCAGCACTTCGACTGCGTGTGGCTGGCGGACCATTTCTACGGCTTCGCGAACGAGAACGACCCGTTCCTGGAGTCGTGGACGACGATGACGTGGCTGGCGGCGAAGTTTCCCACGGTGAAGCTGTGCCACCACGTGATGGGCCAGGGTTACCGCAACCCGGCGCTGACGGCGAAGATGGCAGCGACCCTGCAGACGCTCTCGGGCGGGCGCTTCATCCTCGGCATCGGGGCCGGCTGGCGCGGGGAGGAGTTCGAGCGCTACGGGTACGAGTTCCCCTCGACGGCGACGCGCATCCGGCAGCTGGAGGAGACGATCCAGATCTGCCGCCTGATGTGGACGGAGGAGTCGCCGAGCTTCGAGGGCCGCTACTACACGATCAAGGACGCGAAGGCACCGCCGCGGCCGGACCCGATGATCCCGATCATGGTGGGGGCGCAGGGCGAGCAGCTCTCGCTGCCGATGGTGGGGCGCCAGGCGGACGGGTGGAACACGTTCTGGTGGCCGACGGATGAGTGGGAGGAGAACTGGACGCGGAAGCGCGACATCGTGCACAAGTCGGCCGAAGAAGCAGGGCGCGACCCCTCCGACATCACGATCAGCGTGACCCGCGAGGTGGGGCTGCCGAACAACAGCCAGGAGTCGGAGGAGTGGCGCGAGGTGCTCGAGCGCTTCCGCGAGCTGGGCGTGCGGCACTTCACCTGCGACTTCGGGCACCCGACCTCGACGGAGCCGGTTCTCCGCTTCGTGGAAGAGGTGATGAACCCGATGCGGGAGGCGTAGCGCGAGCGCTACGCTGGCGGTCTAGCCGGTCTTGCTGAACCGGCGCATGTCGGGCGGGCCGGCCATGTAGTCGCCCAGGCTGGGGCCACCGCGACTCCCCGCGTTGGCGAGGTGGGCGTTCAGGTCCTCGTCGCTCTCCCACTCCTCGACCATGGCGAAGATGGTGGGGTCTTCGTTGTCCTGCCAGAGCTCGTAACGGATGCAGCCCTTCTCTTGCTGGCTGGGGGCAACGACGAACTCGTTGGCGACACGGGCGAACTCATCGGTCTTATCGGCCTGGATGGTGAAGCGGGCAACGACTCCGACGGTGGGCATGGGCGCCTCCTGCGCGTGGTTTCGGCGGGCGCATCGTAGAGGACGCGGGTGGGGAAGCGCATCCGCGGGTCTCGGCATTGACGAGCGGGCGGGGCAATGCCACCATCGCGGCACGGAATATCCCTGCTATCGGGAGTACGAGGGAGGGGACTGCATGGTCACCCAGAACCAAGAAATGCCGATGACGCCGCTGGAGCGCGTCGACGAGCCAGACATGGGAACGGGCCTGATCGACCCGACGCGGTATACGGACCCCGAGTTCGCCAAGCTCGAGTGGGAGCGGATGTGGACGAAGACGTGGAACATCGCCGGAGGGATCTGCGACATCCCCGAAGTCGGGGACTACTTCACGCACACGCTGGGGCGGGAATCGTTCATCTTCATCCGCACGGGCGAGGACGAGATCAAGGGCTACTACAACATCTGCCCGCACCGCGGCAGCCGCCTGCGCCCGAGCGTGGGTCTGGGCCACGCGGAGCAGCTGCAGTGCCCCTTCCACCTGTGGACGTTCAACATCGAGGGCGATCTGCACACGGTTCCGGATCGCCAGCACTTCGTGAACGGGATTCCCGAGGACAAGCAGCGCCTGACTGAGGTTCGCGTCGATACCTGGGGCCCGTTCGTGTTCTTCAACATGGACGACGAGGCGGAGTCGCTGACCGACTTCCTCGGCGTGATTCCCTCGCACCTGGACCCGTATCACTTCGAGGAATACCACCTGGTGCAGGACTACCAGCTGATCTGGGACTGCAACTGGAAGTTCGCGGTGGACCAGTTCGCGGAGATCTACCACCTGCCGGCGCTGCACCCGCAGCTGATCGAGTGGTGGGACACGGCGGGGACGCCGCTGGACGTGTACGACGGGGGCCGACACAGCCGCCAGCTCATCCGCCAGGGGTACCCGGACGGGGGCGCCTGGACGGACGAGATGGCTCGCCGCCACGGCTACACGGACAAGGAGATGATCACCGACTCGCAGTGGCAGCAGCTTGCCGCGGTCGGGATCGAGCAGGACGAGTTCGAGGGTGGCGTGGACGACGTGCGCCCCGCGATCATCGAGGCGCGCCGCGATCTGTACGAGGCGATGGGCGTGGATGTCTCGGCGCTCCACGGCGAGCAGCTGATCGACGACTACCACTACATGATCTTCCCGAACATCACGCTGAACATCGGGGGCACGTCGCTGACGTACTTCCGGGCACGTCCGCATCCGACGAACCCGGACCAGTGCCTCTGGGACTACCAGACGTACGTGCGGTTGCCGGAGGGCACGCCCATCCCGCCGCGCCCGCAGACGGTGCGTGGGACAGCGCACGATGTCGAGGTGTTCGAAGCGCTGGGGCAGGACATGGCGCAGGCGCAGATCGTGCAGGAGTCGTATCACTCCAAGGGGTTCAGCGGAATCCTGCTGAACAGCGAGGAGCGCCGCGTGCGGGCGATGCACTACGCGCTGGAGCAGTACCTCTTCGGCCCGGATCGCTAAGGTCCGGGACCGACAGGAACGTCAAGGGGGCGGCCCACTGGGCCGCCCCCTCTCTTTGTGTCGGTGAAATTCAGGACAGATTCGGAATGACGATGCTGGCGGCAATGCCACCTGCCACTCCAAACCCGACTACCGCCAGGACAAACCGCAGAACACGAGCCCACTGCATAGGTGCGCCAGAACTGTGGTCCTCTTGAGAGTCATTCAAGGTGCCTGGGTCTTGAGCAACAGCCGGTTGCCCCATTTGCCAACGCCCCCCAGAAGGACGGTGCAGAGCCCATCGCTTGCCACGCCGCTGCTCAGCGCGCGTCTTCGCTGGATTGCGCATGTACTCCCGTTCGCTCAGCGGCATAGGGCTCCCCCTCAGCGCGGGATGACGGGGAGGGTGATGTAGGACGGGTGCTCGGCGTCGTGGAGGACGGCCTGGGCGGCGGGGACGAGGTTGCTCTCGCTCTCCACGGGCGTGCCCGTGTTGGGGTTGCGATCGAAGCGTGGGAAGCACGAGGAGCTGATCTCCATGCGGATCTGGTGCCCGGCGAGGAAGACATGGCTCGTGGCCCACAGGTCGATCTCGTAGCGGTAGGCCTGGCCCGGGGTCAGCAGCGTGGGGTTGCTGGCTGAGTCCCGGTAGCGGGCGCGAATCATGCCGTCCTGCAGGTTCTGGGCGTAGCCGTCGGGGTAGACGTCGACGAGCTTGGCGGTGAAGTCGGTGTCGACGGCGGAGGTGGTGGCCCAGAGGGTGACGCGCAGCGGCCCGGTGACCTCGAGATCCTCGGCGAGAACCTCGCTGGTGTAGACGAGCACGTCGTCGCGCTCCTCCGCGGGGCGCTGGTCGAAGGCGCCGCGGGCGATGATGAGGTTGTTGCCGCCCATGCTGGGAACGGGGTCGTTGGGGTCGTAGACGTAGCGGTCGGGCGGTTCGCCCCCGGGGGCCTCGGAGCTGAGCGTGCCATCGCCGTTGAGGCTGTTGGCGGAGCCGCCGCTGTGCAGGTACCAGGGGGTGTACTCCGTGCGGGCGAGCGGCCATTCCTGCTCGTCGCGCCAGCGGTTCTCGCCCATGACGAAGATGCGGACGGGGGCCTCGTCCAAGATCCCGGTGTCCTCGCCCTTGAGCCAGTGGCCGAACCAGCGCTTCTGGATCTCCATGAAGTCGATCTCGGCCTCGGGACCGAAGTTGAGGTCGCCGGTGCCGCCGCTCTCCGGAAGGGAGTAGCCGATGTGGCCCCAGGGGCCGACGAGGAGGCGCTGCTTGCCGCGAGCGTTGGGCCCGCCGAGGGCGTTGATGCCTTCGAAGCCAGAGAGAGTGCCCTCCAGGAAGATGTCGTACCAGGAGCCGAAGTGGAGCATGGGCATGTCGACTGTGTGGAAGCCGCGGCGGACGTTGATCTCGTGCCAGAAGGGGCCATCGTCGGGGTTGTTGAGGTAGTCGCCGAAGTAGGGAGCGCTGTCCTTCATGCGCTCGATCCAGTCGGTGAGGGGGACGTGCGCGTAACCCTCGGGGGTGAGGGGCTGGGCGAAGAAGCCGTGCTCCTCGGGCGGGTCGAGGTAGGCCTCGAGGGTGTCCATCTCCTCGCCGGTAAGGCCCTTGCGCTCGAGGGTGTTGCGGCCCTTGAGGAGGGAGTAGGGCACCATCCAGCCATGTTCGAGAGCGCCGCCGGCGTGGCGGGTCCAGCTCTGGCGGTGGTCGGCGGTGCCGGAGACGGGCGCCATCGCCTTCAGGTGGGGCGGGGAGTGGGGGGCGAGCTGGTACTGGTCGGCGCCGAGGTAGGACTGGCCGAAGGTGCCGACGTTGCCGTCGCACCAGGACTGCTCGGCGAGCCATTCGACGGTGTCGTAGCCGTCGGGGCCCTCAGACAGGTGCGGGGTGTACTCGCCCTCGGAGCCGAAGCGTCCGCGGCAGTCCTGGGTGACGTAGGCGTAGCCGAGGGGCAGCCAGAAGTCGATGCCGGTGCCTTCGCGGCCGGTGGTGCGGCCGTAGGGGGAGCGGGTGAGGAGGGTGGGGAAGGGGCCGGGGCCGGCGGGGCGGTAGATGTCGCATTCGAGGCGCACACCGTCGCGCATCGGGATCATGACGTTCTCTTCGACGGTCACATCCATTCCAAACATCTCGGGCATGGCAGTCCCCCCTTTAAGGAACGAGGGGAGGGTACACGACCGAAGGGGAGGCCTGCGGAATCAGGAGCGGGGGGCGTCGCCTTCGAGGAACTCGTCCGGCGTGGCCATGAACTTGAGGCGGCATTCGAGCGAGCAGAAGTAGTACCAGCGGCCCTTGTAGAAGCGCTTGGCGCCGGTGCCGCTGGCCCGTTCGGGGGCTCCGCCCGGGACGTGCCCGGTGACGGCGTCGACATCGCCCTCGGCAACCTCGCGGCCGCACACGAGGTCTACTGCCAGGGCTGCACCTCGTCGAGCGTGTCGGCGGCGATGCGCAGGCACTCCTCGGCGCTGCCCCAGGCGAGGGCGCGCTCCTTGCCATGGCGGCTGAAGAAGTGGAGGTCGTACTCCTCCGTGTAGCCGATGCCGCCGAAGAGGATGTGGGCCTGCATGGTGACCTCGGTGCCGGCGCGGGAGGCGAGCGCCTTGGCCTTGGCGATCTCGCGGTCGGTGGCGATGCCCTGGTCGAGGCGCCAGACGGCCTGGTAGGTGAGGAAGCGCGCGGAGAGGGTCTGGGTAGCCATGTTGGCGCAGTGGTGCTGGACGGCCTGGAAGGAGCCGATGGGCCGTCCGAACTGGACGCGCATGCCGACATACTCGACGGTCATGTCGAGGGCCTGCTGGGCGTTGCCGAGGCACTGCACGGCGCAGAGCGTCCGTCCGGCGCGGCGCAGGAACTGGAGCGCCTCGGCGCCACCGGCGCGGCGGGCGGGGGCGCCGTCGTAGGAGCAGTGGGCGAGGGGCGTGCGCGCGATCGTGCTGAGCGACTCGGTCGCGACGCCCTCGCCGGCGGCAGCGTCGACGAGGTAGAGGCCGGGCTCGCCGTCCTCGGTCGCCTCGACGAGGTGGTGGGTGACCTCGGCGCCGTAGTCGACGAAGCGGCGCTCACCGGTGAGGGCCCCGCCCTCAACGCGCGTGGAGGCGCCGTTGGCAGGCGTCGCACCCTGGAGGGCGGGCGCGATCGTGACAGCGCCGCTGATGACGCCGCGGACGACCTCGTCGGCGAGTGCCTCGTCGCCGTGGCGCTCGATGGCGAGGGCGGAGGCGGTGGTCTCGAGGAAGGGGATGACGCAGGCGCGGCGAGTCAGCTCCTCCAGAATCACGGCGGTGTCGGTGAGCTCGCCGCCCTCGCCGCCGTGCGCTTCGGCGAAGGGCAGGGCGAGGAAGCCAGCTCCCGCGAGGTACTCCCAGAGGGCCTGGTCGGCGCCGCCCTCGCGTTCGAGCTCGCGGATGCGGTCGAAGGGCACCTCGTTGGCGAGGTAGTCGCGGAGGGACTCGCGGAGGAGTCGCTGGGTTTCGCTGAGGGTGGTGTCCATGTCGCGCTCGCTACCGGGGGAGGCCGAGGCCGCGCCGGGCGATGATGTCGCGCTGGACCTCGTTGGCGCCGCCGCCGAAGCGCTGGATGGGGGAGGCGCGGTAGGTGCGTTCGAGCTCGCCGTCGAGGGGGGCGAAGCCGTCGGCCTCTTCCGTAAGGGCGCCCTCGTGGCCGAGGAGGTCCATCGCGACGTTGCTGATGTGGTAGCGCAGCTCGGAGGTCCAGATCTTGGACATGGAGGCCTCCATCGTGGGGGTGTCGCCGGCGGCGACGATGGAGGCGTTCGTGAGGACGAGGCCCTCCATGACGTCGAGGTCGAGCTCCAGCTCGACGAGGCGGCGACGGACGACGTCGTCCTCGAGGAGCTCGGGGCGCTTCTCGCGGATGTGCGCCATGAGGCGGTCGAAGATGTGGCGCAGGCCGCCGCCGGCGCCGATCCAGACGCGCTCGTGGTCGAGGGCGTTGGCGATGATGTACCAGCCCTGGTTGACCTCGCCGATGAGGGCGTCGCTGGGGACGCGCACGTCCTCGAAGAAGACCTCGTTCGTGCGGCCGCCCGACATCGTCATGATGGGGCGCACGGAGATGCCGGGCGTGTCCATCGGCACGATGAAGGTGGAGATGCCGCGGTGCTTGGGGGCATCGGGGTCGGTGCGGCAGGCGAGCCAGACGTGGGAGGCGGTATCGGCGGCGCTCGTCCAGAGCTTCTGGCCGTTGATAAGCCAGTCGTCGCCGTCCTTCACGGCGAGGGTTTCGAGGGCGGCGAGGTCGGTGCCGGCGTTGGGCTCGGAGTAGCCGAGGCAGAGGGTGATGTCGTTCGCCCAGATGCCGGGCAGGTACTTCTCACGCTGCGCTTCAGTGCCGAAGCGATGGATGGCAGGGCCGACCATGGTGCCGAAGCCGGAGCCGTAGGGGACCTCGCGCTTGGCGAACTCCTCGGTCATGACGAACTGGAACCACTGGGACTTGCCCTCGCCGCCGAGCTCCTCGGGCCAGCACATGCGCACCCAGCCACGGTCCTCCAGAGCCTCGCGGAGGCGAGTCTGCTCGGGGCCGAGCTGGGCAGCCTCGCCCCGGTTGGCGAGCTCCTTGCGGAGAGCGGGGGTATCGAACTCCTGGAGGAACGCGCGCACCTCGTCGCGGAAGGCTTCGAGCTCCTCGTTCCAGCCGAACTCCATGCTGATCCCTTCGACGGGCGCTAGTAGCGCCAGGCCCCGGTGCCGGGGAAGCTGTGGTCGATGGCGTCGTGCACGGTCTGCTCGCCCGTGCCGATGATGCGCTTGTGGACGAAGCGCCAGCGGCCGTCGTCCTCGCGGCGGAGGCGCTCCTGGTAGATGCCGCCGCCGGGCGCGACGCCGGGCTTCGGTCCCGTGCCGACTTCGAGGTAGCTGATTACCGTGGCCTCGTCGCCATCGATCTCGATGTGGACGTTGGTGGTGCTGTGCTTGCCGGAGAAGATCCCGCCCTCTTCGAGGCGGCGGTACAGCTCGCCGATCTTCTCGCGGCCGACGAGCCTGCCCTCGAGCGACTCGCCGTAGCCGCTTATGTCGAGGATAGCGTCTTCCGTGAACAGCGAGATGAGGGTCTCGACGACGTTGGGGATGTCGTGCATGAGGAGGTACTCGTACACGGTCCTGCGAACGCCTTCGACGGCCTCCAGGTATTCGACTCGCGCTTCGAGCTCTTCAATTGTGGCCATGTAATCCTCCGTGGGCTCGCAGGGCGGGGTTTGCCGCCGGTAATGCTGGTGGAAGGCGCATGCTTCACTGCCGCACGCGGCCTGTCAACGTCGGCGCAGAGGAGGGCGTCGGACGCCCCGACACACGTTGACCGATCGTCTCGCAAAGCGCCATGATGCGCGGGCATTTTCCTTACAGGGAGGGCTGCTGGATGGTGCTCGAGAACCGCCCCGCCCCAACGCCAACGGGGCGAACCGAAGAGCCCGACTTGGGGACGGGCCTCATTGATACGGAACGGTACACATCCCCCGAATTCGCGAAGCTCGAATGGGAGCGGATGTGGACGAAGGTCTGGCTGAACGCGGGACCGCTTTCCGACATCCCGGAGGTGGGCGACAACTTCGTCCACGAGATCGGGCGGGAGTCGTTCATCTTCATCCGCACGTCCGAGGACGAGGTGAAGGGCTACTACAACATCTGTCCGCACCGCGGCAGCCGGCTGCGCCCGAGCGTGGGCATGGGCCACGCGGAGCAGCTGCAGTGCCCCTTCCACCTGTGGACGTTCGACATCGAGGGTCAACTGAACACGGTTCCCGACCGGCAGCACTTCGTAAACGGCATTCCCGAGGACAAGCAGCACCTGACCGAGGTTCGCGTGGAGACGTGGGCGGGCTGGGTCTGGTTCAACATGGACGACGAGGCGGAGTCGCTGCACGAGTACCTGGGCGTCATGCCCTCGCACCTCGATCCGTACCGGCTGGACCAGTACCACGTGGTGGACGACTACGTGCTGGAGTGGGCCTGCAACTGGAAGTTCGCGGTTGACCAGTTCGCCGAGATCTACCACCTGCCGGCGCTGCACCCGCAGCTCTTGGAGTACTTCGACCACCTGGCGACGCCGCTGGACGTGTACGACGAGGGGAAGCACAGCCGCCAGCTGATCCGGATGGGGCTTCCCGACCCGAGCTGGACGGACGACCTGGCGCAGCGCTTCGGCTACGAGAACCAGGACGAACTGACACGCCAGCAGCGCCAGAACCTGGAGGACTGCGGCGTCGACCCGGACACATTCGAGGGGAAGTCGCGGGACTTGCCGCCGTTCCTGGCGCAGGCGCGCCGCGAGTGGGGGAAGCGCATCGGCATGGACATGGACCTGCTGGTCGATGAGCAGCTGGTGGACAACTTCCACTACATGATCTTCCCGAACCTCACGTTCAACTTCACCTACGGGTCGTTCCTGTTCTTCCGGCCGCGGCCGCATCCGACGGACCCGAACAAGTGCTACTGGGACTACCAGGTGTACGCGCGGGTGCCGGAAGGGGCGCCGCCGCCCCGCCGCCCGGCGACGGTGTACGGAACGGCGCGGAACCATCCGGAGCTGTTCGAGGCGCTGGAGCAGGACATGGCGCAGGCGCAGATCGTGCAGGAGTCGTACCACTCCAAGGGGTTCAGCGGCATCCTGCTGAACAGCGAGGAGCGGCGCATTCGCGCGATGCACTACGCGCTGGACAACTACCTCTACGGTCCCGACCGCTAGGCGGTCCGGAGACGGTCAACCACAAAGGAGACGAGGGAAGATGGCACACCCAACGGACGCAACGGCGCCGGCCGCCGGCATGGTCAACATCCTCAGTGTGATCCGGCGCTACCGGCTGCGGGATTTCCCGCGGCGATTCAGCCCGGACGACCTTCATCACGTGGGCATCCCCTTCATCGACGTGGACCGCACGATGCACGCCCTGAAGCTGCTGGAACTGATCAGCCCGGCCGACACGCCGACCGAGCGGTTCCAGAAGATCCAGGACTGCGAGTCGGAGGAGGAGTACCACGCGGCGCTCGAGGAGCTGCTGCGGGACATCTACGAGCCGGTCTTCGAGATGGTGCCCGACGTCTCCAAGGCGAGCGACATCAAGATGCGCTCGGTCTTCCGCGAGTACGAGCCGCCGGAGGAGCGTGACCGCATGATCGCCCTGTTCCGGGCGCTCTGCGCCGAGGCGGGCATGATCGACCAGGCTTCGGGGCTGATCCCGCCGATCCTGGGGACGTCGTCGCGCAACCGGCAGGTGATGCAGCAGTACCAGAAGACGGAATCGTAGTCGCAGGCGGTGACGAACGAATCGGGTGGGGGGACTGACGGGGCCCTGAGCGACCTCCGAGTCGTCGAGTACGCGCAGGGGGTAACGGGGCCGTTCTGCGGGAAGGCGTTCGCCGACCTGGGCGCGGACGTGGTGAAGGTGGAGCCCCCCGGGGGCGACCGCAGCCGGACGCACGGCCCCTTCCCCGACGACGAGCCCCATCCCGAGAGAAGCGGGCGCTTCCTCTACCTGAACACGAACAAGCGCGGTATCACCCTCGACATCGAGGACGAAGCGGGGCGGGGGCTGCTGCGCGAGCTGGCGGCGAGCGCCGACATCTTCATCGCCGACCTGCCCCCCACGGCTTACGGCGAGCTCGGGCTCGACTACGAGACGCTAAGCGCGCGAAACACGGGCCTGATCATGGTCTGCACGAGCCCGTTCGGGCTGACGGGGCCGTACCGCGACTACCGGGGTTCGGCCTTCACGGCCTTCCACATCGGGGGCATGGGGCGGGAGACGCCGTACAACGAGATTGCGGACTCGGAGGCGTTCCCGCCGCTCGTCGACGGGGGGGACCAGGGCGACTACCTGACGGGCTGGACGGCGGCAATCATGGCGCTGATCGCGATGTTCCACCGGAGCACCTACGGGACTGGACAGCTGCTCGACGTCTCGGCGATGGAGTCGGTGGCGGCGATGACGCGCATGCCCATCGCGAGCATCGGCTACGGGCACGAGCCGAAGATCTCGCGGGAGAAGGCGAACTTCCCCTGGGTGATGCCGTGCAAGGACGGGCACGTCTCGTTCGCGCCGTTCCTGATGGACCACTGGTGGCGCGCGGTCGTGGACATGATGGGCAGCCCCGACTGGGCGGTGAGCGAGGCGTTCGCGACGACGATGGGCCGCGTGCAGAACGCGGACGTGGTCGAGCCGCTGACGGTCGAGTGGCTGATGGAGCACACGAAGCAGGAGATCTACGAGATGGCGCTGGCCCGGAACGTGGCCTGCTTCCCCGTGAACACGATGGAAGAGGTGCTGACCTCGCGGCAGTACGCGGCGCGCGACTTCTTCGTCGACGTGGAGCACCCGGAGGCGGGGACGCAGCGGCAGCCGGGCGCGGCGGGCATCTACTCGAGCACGCCCTGGGCCGTGCGCCGGCCTGCGCCACTGCTCGGGGAGCACACGCGGGAGGTGGTCTGCGGGGAGCTGGGGCGCACGGAGGAGGAGCTCGCGGCGCTGGGGGCAGCGTGGGAGGGGTCGGGATGAACAACCGACCGCTGGAGGGGGTTCGCGTGGCCGACTTCGGCTGGATCCTGGCGGGGCCGTACGCGACGGCGTGGCTGGGGAGCCTGGGGGCGGAGGTGATCCGGATCGAGTCGCAGAGCCGGCTCGACTTCCACCGCCAGAACCTGGGGGCGGGGGCGGACGGGCAGCCGGGGATCAACCGCGGGGCGGTGTTCAACTCGCTCAACTTCAGCCGCAAGAGCCTGCGGCTCAACCTGTCGACGCCGCGCGGCCTCGAGCTGGCGAAGGAGCTCGTGCGCCGGAGCGACATCGTGATGGAGAACTACGCGGCGGGCGTGATGGAGAAGATGGGGCTGGGCTACGAGACGCTGAAGGCGATCAACCCCGGCATCGTCATGATCGCGACCTCGCCACTGGGCCAGGTGGGGCCGGACCACGCGGCCACGGGGTGGGGGCCGAACGTGCAGGCGTACGCGGGTCTGCCGCACCTGACGGGGTACGAGGGCGGGGCGCCCTCGGGGCTGGGCGGCCTCTATCCGGACTTCATGATCGGGACGGTGATGGCGTTCACGGCGCTCTCGGCGCTGCACGCGCGCAACCGCACGGGCGAGGGGCAGTACGTGGACCTCTCGATGGCGGCCATCGTCTCGACGATGATCCCGGAGGGGATCATGGAGTTCGCGATGAACGGGCGGGAGCCGCCGCGACCGGGGAACCGCTCGCCGCAGAACGCGCCGCGGGGGGTCTACCGCTGCTCGGGCGACGACAAGTGGGTCTCGATCGAGGTGGAGAGCGACGAGGCGTGGCAGGGGCTGGCGGGGGCGATCGGCAGGCCCGAGTGGGCCGGGGACGAGCGCTTCGCGAGCGCGGAGGGGCGACGGGCCGCGCACGACGAGATCGACGCGGCGATCACGGCCTGGACGCGGGAGCGTTCGCACTACGAGGTCATGCACACGCTGCAGGCGGCGGGCGTCGCGGCGGCACCCTGCCTCGACCCGCACGAGCTGCTCGATGACGAGGGCATGGCCGACCGCGACCTGTACGTCGAGATGGACCACCCCGAGGTAGGCCCGCGCACGATCGCGGGGCTACCGGGTCGCTACAGCGACATCGAGTCGTACGACTACGGTCCGGCGCCGCTCTTCGGGCAGCACAGCGAGGAGGTCTGCACGGGCCTCCTGGGACTGAGCACGGAGGAGTACGAGCGGCTGGTGGAGGAAGAGGTCATCTGGTAGGCAGGCTGGTGTACGGTAGTTGCATGGCCAACGTCAGGGTGGATATCGACGAAGAGGCGTGCGCCAGGGTCATGCGCCAGAACGGGTTCGCCACGCAGGAGGAAGCAATCAACTTCGCCCTGCGCCAGGTAGCAGTTAAGCCCCTGACTCTTGAGGAAGCACGGGCATTGGAGGGATCCGGCTGGGACGGAGACCTTGACGAGATGCGTTCGAGCGAGGGGCGGATCCTCTAGCGCCCCGTGAACTTCGGTGGTGACACTCGAGTGCCTGCGGGCTCCTCTTGCACCTACAGTAGATCCCCTTGTTCGGGAGCCACTCTGTGAGCTTGTATCTCCGTTATGACATACCGCATCTCAATCACACCATCCGCTCTCTCCTCTTGCACCGTCCTTACCCGTGCAACCAGAACGTCCCCCTTGCCGAACCTGACCGTCCCACCCTCAACCCTCTCCCTGTAGCGTTCATCAGCGATCTGGGCCCAAAAGCTAAACCCCTGATCGTTAAACCTCCATTTAGCACCCTTGCCAAAATTTATTGTGTCTATCCGTAGGGGCTTAACTTCTTCAATTTCAGTCTTCGTCCCAGGGGATGGGAAGGCCCTGTAATATTCGGCGTCCTCTCCTTCTACCTGCGATATTACCCCCAACTCTTCGTGGGTGATACGAACGCTGTCCGCACCATTTTGAAGGGGAATCCGAATAAATCCCTCGGCAGCAGTCCCAGCCTCTGGGGACAGCACGAAGTTCATGGTATCTGCTTGAAATATTTGAGAGTCCCCTTCGATATTTTCGACCGATACGATGTTGTCCGCGTGTTCCATCGACTCAGGGTTCTGCCCCTTCAACATCCCAAATAGACGCAGGGCTTCCCCCACCGTATCGAGCAAGACTCGCTCCGGCGAAGACCCAATCGAGGACAGCGAGGTCACGGCCATAGCGGCCAGAGTAACCCCTATTTCCAAGGATCCTTCCGAGAAGCCCCGAACATTGGTCTGAAGAGAAGTGTCCCGCCCAAGAACGTATCTAGAGCCTGTAGTTAAAAAGTCGCTAAAGCCCACGATAGCCCGAGCTGTCTGATAGGCGTCCATTTCCCCCTGCGGCGTTCCATAAGTGAGGGTCAGGTTCTCTGCCATAAACTCTTCAACCCCATCGGTCGATTTAGCGTGCGTATGCTGCTGACTAGAATCGCCCAGCGTCCAGCTAGCGCCCCGTGAACTCCGGGGGGCGGCGCTCGACGAAGGCCCTGCGGGCTTCGGCGGCGTCCTCGGTCTTCGTGAGGATGGCGGTGCGCGTCTGCTCGAAGCGGTAGCCGTTCTTCACGTCCATGTTCTCGATCATGTGGAGGCTCTCCTTGGCGAGCCGGATGCCGAGGGGCATCTTGGACGCGATCAGGCGGGCGTCCTCCATGGCGGCCTCCAGGAGCTGGTCGTGGGGCACGACCTTCACGACCATGCCGAGCTCGAGCGCCTCCTGGGCGTCGAGGCGTTCGGCGGTGTAGTGGAGGCGGCGCACCAGGCCCCAGTTGTTCAGGAGCCGCATGAAGTGGCGGGCGCCGCCAAGCAGGCCGACGTCGATCTCGGGGAGGCCGAAGGTGGCCTTTTCCGAGGCGATGAGGTAGTCGCAGGAAGCGGCGAGGGCGAGGCCGCCGCCGAGGGCGGGGCCGTTGATCGCGCCGATGACGGGCACGGCGCACTCCTGAATCGAGTAGAGCATCTCGCGCATGCGACGGTTGCCGGTGCCGCTGGGCGGTGGCGGCGCGTCGGGGTCGCGGTTCGCGCGGGCCTTGATGTCGGCACCGGCGCAGAAGGCGCGATCGCCGGCGGCCGTGAGCACGGCCACGCGCACGTCGAGGTTGTCGGACAGACCATCGAAGATGCCCATGACGTCCCAGTCGGGCGCGAGGGCGTTCACCGGAGGGTTGTCCAGCGTCACGACGGCGATGTGGTCGTTGATGTCGACGTGGATGGGCATGGTCGTGCTCCTGGGCGGGGCCTCAGACCCCTTCGAACGCTGCCTTGATGCGCGCGTATTTCTTAAGCTGGGGGATGACGTCGGTGGGCGTGCCGATGTGGAGCCACATGATGAGCCGGTCGAAGCCCATCTCGATGAGGGACTCGGCGTGCGCCTCGTCGGTGACGGGGCCGAGCACGTTGAGGTCGATGGTGTCCATCGAACGGCCCTTCTCGTCGGCGATGCGGCGGATGCGCTCGATGCCTTCCTGGAGCATGGCGGGGGTGCCGGGCGGGGCGAGCCAGCCGTCGCAGTACTCGACGACGCGGCGGTGGGCGGGCTTCGAGTTGGTGCCCAGGAGGAAGGGTGGGCCGCCACGGCGCATGGGCTTCATGTCCATCCAGCACTTGTCGAAGTTGACGAACTCGCCGTGGTACTCGCACTCCTTCTTCGTCCAGAGCACGCGCATGGCCTCGATGCGCTCGCGCGCGATCTGCCAGCGATGCTCGAAGGGGATGCCGTGGTCGGCCATCTCGTCGGGGAACCAGCCGCCGCCGAAACCGATCGAGAGGCGTCCTTGCGAGATGCGATCGAGGGAGGCGAGCTCGCGGGCGAAGGTGATGACGTCGTGCTGGTTGATGAGGGAGATGGCGGTGCCGAAGTTGAGCTCGCTGGTGACGGCGGCCGCGTTGGCGATGGCGATGAAGGGGTCGTAGAGGCTGATGTACTCCTCGGCGAAGGTGAAGGTGTCGAGGTCGGAGGGGCGGCCGTAGGGGCGGATGCCCTCGCGATGGAGGGTGACGGTGCCGTAGCGGTCGGGGGGCTCGCCGTTCCAGCGGCGCATGGGGATGTGGGTGTGCTCGGGGAAGTAGAGGGACTCGAAGCCGAGGTCCTCGGCGGCGATCGCGAGGTCCGCGGGCTGCATGGTGTTGGCGGTGCAGAACATGAACACGCCGAAGTTGACCATCGCGCCACTCCACGCCCCGGTTGGGGTTCCGGCGAACCTTACAGCACAGGCGCATCCGATTGACGGGCGGGGGGTGACCTGCGAGCATCGCGCTCCCCGGTGGGGCGCCCCGCAACGCCGGAACAGCAGGAGAAAGAGGCAAGGAATGCTCTCAGCAGACGACCAACTCGCGATCATGGATCTGAGCGCGCGCTACTGCCATGCGACGGATTCGCACAACGCAGAGGCGTGGGCGGACACGTTCACGGCGGACGGCGCGATCGAGGCGCCGCAGGGCACCTCGCAGGGGCGCGACGCCCTCCTCCAGTTCGCGCAGGGGGTGAACAGCGGCATGCCGACGGTGCGCCACCACGTGAGCAACCTCGTCATCGACGGCGATGGCGACAGCGCGACGATGAGCTCGTACCTGAACCTGATCAACACCGACGGGAACGCGACCGTCTTCACGGCGACGTACGAGGATCAGCTCTCGCGCGTCGACGGCGAGTGGAAGTTCGCGCACCGGAAGATCGTCGTCTAGCCGGTTCCGGCTGGACCGGAACCGGCGATGACCAGCGGCAGCGGAGAACCGCACGAGCGCGCGGGAGGCGGAGCATGGATGTCGGGTTGATGATCGAGGGCCAGCACGGCCTGAACTGGGAGAACTGGCGACGCATGCTCGCGACGGCAGAGCGGCTGGGGTTCCCCACGGTGTTCCGCTCGGACCACTTCTTCATGCTGCCGACGCACCAGCAGGACAGCCTCGACCCGTACCTGTCGTTCACGCTGGCGGCGGCGGAAACGGAGCGCATCCGCTTCGGGCCGCTGGTGACGCCGATCACGTTCCGGCACCCCTCGAACCTGGGCCGGATGGCGGCGCAGATCGACCTGCTCAGCGGGGGGCGCTTCGTGATGGGGTTGGGCGCGGGCTGGAACGTGGGCGAGCACGCGGCCTACGGACTCGACTTCCCCGGCACGAAGGAGCGGTTCGACCGGCTGACGGAGAGCATCGAGGTGCTGAAGGCGCTCTGGTCGGAGGGCCCGGCCTCCTACGAGGGGACGCACTACCGGCTCGAGAACGCCGACTCACTGCCCAAGCCCGAGTCGGGGCGCCCGCCCATCCTGATCGGGGGCAGTGGGGAGCGGCGGACGCTGCGGCTGGTGGCGCAGTTCGCGGACGAGTGGAATACGCCAGCCATGCCGCTCGATGACTACCGCCGCAAGTGCGAGGTGCTGGAGCAGCACTGCGAGGCGGTGGGGCGCGACCCGGCCAGCATCAAGCGTTCGATGATGAGCTTCGGGCTGGTGGGACCGAACGAGGCCGCGATCCAGCACATCGGGGCCGTGCTCACGAGCAAGGGGCTGGGCGGGGCCGCCGCCGGCCCTGCGGCGACCGTCGGGGGGACAACGGACGAGATCATCGATACGCTCGGGCGGCTGGCGGAGCTGGGGCTGGACGAGATCGAGTTCCAGCAGTTCGACTTCGACTCCGACGAGGTGCCGGAGTACCTCGCCGCCGAGGTGGCCGGTCCGGCCCGCGACCTGTAGCGCGGAGCGGGGGAAGGGACGGTGACGCTGCTGGGGGACCTGGAGGCGAGGCTGGCGGAGTCGGGCGGCGAGGGCGTGCTGGGCTTCCTGGAGGAGCGGCTGGGGGACGAGCAGGCGATGGGGACCGAGCTGGGAGACGCGGACGCCGCGGTCCTGGCGGCGGAGGCGGCGGAGGAGCGCTCGGAGTCCTGGATGATGGACGCCTTCGAGCAGTTCCCGATCGTGAACGCGCAGACATTTCCGCATAGCTCGCACGTGGACCCACGAGCGCACGCCGTGCTGGCGACGCACCGGCTGGCGCAGGGCTCGGGGCTCTACCTGCCCTCGGAGCTGCGGGAGATGCACGAGCGCGACGAGGTGTCGCGGGCGTGGCAGGCCCGCGAGGGCCTGCGCTTCTGCGTGTTCGCCACGATGATGCGGGCGGTGGGCGAGGCGATGGTGGAGGGCGGCGTGGGGGCGGCCGCGTACGTCTCGACCTGCCAGGAGACGGCGAAGGCGCTGGGGGGCATCGAGATCGCCGCGCCGCAGACCTAGGCGATCAGCTTGTCCAGATCCTCGCGCATCTTCTCCATGGCGGACGGAACGTCTTCGTCCTGGAGATTCCCGAGGAAGTCCTCGCGACCCATCATCAGGCGGGTGACGCCGATCTCCTCGAGCTGACCGAGAGGCATGCGGGAGAGGACCGCCGTGCTGCACTGGATCTGGGGCCTGGGCTTGCCCTGCTCTTCGGCGAGCCGCTGGAGCTTCGCCGCCTCGTCGGCGAACTCCTCGATGGGGGTGAAGCGGCCGCGCAGGTCCTCGGTGAAGCGCATGTGGATGGCGGGCATCCAGCCGTCGCAGTAGTTGACGACGCGGTTGAGGACGGTTGGGCCGGCCCCGCCGAGGATGATGGGCGGGTGGGGGTCCTGCACTGGCTTGGGCCACTGCCAGGTGGGGGGGATATCAACGTGGCGGCCGTGATACTCGGCGACCTCGTTCGTCCAGAGGACCTTGATGGCCTCGACCTTCTCCCGCATGAGCCGGAAGCGGGTGGAGGGGTCGACGCCGTGGGCCTCCATCTCCTCGATGTTCCAGCCGGCGCCGATGCCGAAGACGACGCGCCCGTTGGAGATCTGGTCGAGCGTGGCGACCTCCTTGGCGGTATGGATGGTGTCGCGCTGGGGCACGAGGGCGAGGCTGGTGATGACCTTGATCTTCTCCGTGACAGCCGCGGCAGCGGCCAGCGAGACGAAGGGGTCGAACATGCTCTTGTAGCCCATGGGCGTCTCCGCCGCGAGGGGGAAGTCCGTGGCGAGGGGCATGTGCGAGTGCTCGGGTACGCCGAGGCACTCGAAGCCCACGCGCTCGGCCTCGCGGGCGACGTTGACGATGCTGGCATTGAAGTGCATGGGGGCGTAGTTCAGGCCGAATTCCATGAGTGACCTCCCGGCGTCTGGTGGCGGAGTGGAGGGTAGCGGCTAGCCGGTCAGGACGTCGATGCGCTCGCGGGCGCGCTCGAGCGTGGGCCGGACCTCTTCGTCGGGGACACCGTCGGAGCCAGGACCGGCAACGTTCACCACGAGGCGGGTGACGCCAATCTCCTCGAGGCGGTCGAGGGGGATGCGGCTGGTAATCTCGACACCGCACTGGACCTGGGGGCGAGGCTTGCCGCGCTCCTCGGCCAGGCGCTGGAGCTTCGCGACATCGTCGGGAAACTCCTCGACGGGGGTGACGCGGCCGCGCAGATCCTCGGTGAAGTTCAGGTTGATGGCGGGCATCCATCCGTCGCCGTAGTTCGCCACACGGTTGAGGACGTTGGGGCCGGCGCCGCCGACGAGGATGGGCGGGTGGGGGTCCTGGACGGGCTTCGGCCACTGCCAGGTGGGGGGGATGTTGACGTGGCGGCCGTGGTACTCCGCGACCTCCTCGGTCCACAGGGTCTTGATGGCCTCGACCTTCTCCCGCATGAGGCGGAAGCGGGTCGAGGGGTCGGTGCCATGGGCCTCCATCTCTTCTTCGTTCCAGCCGCCCCCGATGCCGAGGACGACACGCCCGTTGGAGACCTGGTCGAGGGTCGCGACTTCCTTGGCGGTGTGGATCGGGTCGCGCTGGGGGATGAGGGCGATGGCGGTGCCGACCTTCAGGTTCTCCGTGACGGCGGCAGCGGCGGCCAGGGAGACGAACGGGTCGAACATGCTCTTGTAGATCATCGGCACCTCGGGAGCGAGGGGGAAGTTCGTGTCGACCGGTATGTGGGAGTGCTCGGGAATGAACAGGGACTCGAAGCCGAGGCGCTCGGCCTCACGGGCGACGGTGACGACACTCGCGTTGTAGTGCGTGGGCCAGTACGTCAGGCCGAATTCCATGACGGACCTCCTGGCGATTGCCGGCGGATTTCCGCCGATTGTGCGTGTTCTTCGATGGCGCTGCGCCCCAGGGCTCAGCCGATCAGCTGGTCGACGCGTTCGCGGGCCTGCTCGAGGGCAGGGCGGACGCCGTCGTCGTCGACAGCATCGAGACCGCCTCCGCCGACGCCCATCATGAGACGGGTGACGCCAATCTCCTCGAGCTGACCGAGAGGGATGCGGGTCAGGATCTCGGAACCGCACTGTATGTGGGGGCGGGGGCGGCCACGCTCCTCCGCCATCCGCTGCAGCTTCGCCACTTCGTCGGGGAACTCCTCGACGGGGGTGAAGCGGCCGCGCAGTTCTTCGGTGAAGTTCATGTGGACGGCGGGGAGCCAGCCTTCGCAGTAGTTGACAACCCGGTTGAGGACGTTGGGGCCGGCGCCGCCCATGAGGATGGGCGGGTGGGGGTCCTGGACGGGCTTGGGCCACTGCCAGGTGGGCGGGACTTCGACGTGGCGCCCGTGATACTCGGCCACCTCGTTCGTCCAGAGGGTCTTGATGGCCTCGACCTTCTCGCGCATCAGGCGGAAGCGTGTCTTCGGATCAGTGCCGTGCGCCTCCATCTCCTCCTCGTTCCAGCCGGCGCCGATGCCGAGCACGACGCGCCCGTTGGAGATCTGGTCGAGGGTCGCGACTTCCTTGGCGGTGTGGATGGGGTCGCGCTGGGGGATGAGGGCGATGGAGGTGCCGAGCTTCAGGTTCTCCGTGACCGCGGCTGCGGCGGCGAGCGCGACGAAGGGGTCGTACATGCTCTTGTAGATCATGGGCGTCTCGGGAGCGAGCGGGAAATCGGTCGCGAGGGGCATGTGCGAATGCTCGGGTACGAAGAGCGACTCGAACCCGAGGCGCTCGGCCTCGCGGGCGACAACGACCGGGCTCGCGTTGTAGTGCGTCGGGGCGTAGCTCACACCGAATTCCACGTGACCCTCCTGGGTGGCGGGCGGGGGAACCCCACGCCCGGATGCAGCGCGCCTAGCCTACCGGTTCGCGAACCCCGCCGCGCCGAGGGCTCAGGGCGATGGCTCCCAGATCATCCCGCGCGGGTTGAAGGCGGCCCAGGCGAACCAGAACGGCGTGCCGTGGGTGACAGGGGCCAGGCGCGAACCGGCGAGGGGGCCATCGAGGGCGAGGCCCGTCACATCCCAGGTCGAGCCGGTTTGCTCGTCCTCGAAGCGGCCGGGGGCCAGGACCCTGAAGGTGAGCGCACGGCCATCGACTTCGGGCAGGTAGGCGGCGGCGCTGCCGATGTCGCGGGAGGCGGCGATCTCGAAGTCGTCGAGGGGCGAGAGGGTTCCCGGCGCCCAGAAGACCACGACCTCGGTTCCGCCGAGGTCGACGGTCGCGAGGGCGATCTCGGTGAGGGTCGACAAGGGGACGGCGATGGCGGTCTCCTCAGCGGAGAGCGCCACGACGCGCTCGAGGGCGGGGAGGCGGGAGTCGGGCCGCCAGAGGAAGAAGATGGGCGCCTCGCGGGTGTCGTAGTTGGGGAAGGGGTTGTTGCCGTAGATGAAATTGAAGCCGGTCTCTTCGGTGAGGATGTCGGCATCCGGGAAGGACCGCTTGAAGTCGGCAAAGGAGAGGACGCTCATGGGCAGGGCGCGGAGGTAGACGCCGGCGTGGCGGCCGACGATGCCCTCGCCGGTCGCCTGCTGCCACCAGGTCTCGGTCTGGCGGTCCCACATGATGAGGTCGGAGTGGCGCAGGTTGCCGGAGACGCCGAAGTCGAGCACCTCGCCATCGACGCGGCGGTCGAAGGCGAGAACGGTATTGCAGAGCGGGCAGAAGGAGGCGACGACGGGCACGCCGTCGACCACGTCGTTAACGATTTCGTGGAAGGTGAGGACGTGGAGGGGGTAGCCGCGGACCACCTCGCCGACGCGGAGGACGCCAATGGGCAGGTTCCCGGCGTAGTCGACCTCATCGAGGGGAGCGAAGCGGGCGACGCCGTAGATTCCCTCGGTGGAGACGGCGCCGGGGGCGTCGAGGGCGACGATGCAGTCGCGAGCGCCGCAGCCACGGATGATCTGGCCGAAGGGCACGGTGTGGCGGGACCAGTCCTGGTCGGGCCAGTCGCGGCAGAAGTCCGGGGGCAGGCGGACGATATCGACCTGGCCGGAGGGGTCGGTGTGGTGAGCGTAGGGGCACTCCACCTCCTCCTCACCGGGAGCGGCTGCCGCGGCGGTCGGAGTGGGGACGGGGGTCGAGGTGGCGGGGTCGGGCTCGCGGGTGGAGGCGCCGTCCGCGGCGTCAGCGGCCACGGGAGCCGAGGGGGTCGAGGGCGCGTCATCGCCACAGGCGGCGAGGACGAGAATGGTCGCGACAAACGGGAGGACGAGGCGGTTCACGCGAACGATGCTACCGCTCCGGAGAAGTCGCGTACGGGAGGCAGGTAAAGAAAGGCCCGCCCCAAGGGGCGGGCCTTCCGTGCTGGTCGAGCGCCGCGAGGCGCCCGGTGGTCGGAGAAATCAGGACCGGTCGAGCCACATGGACTCGCGACGGAGGCCGTAGGAGTTGAGCCAGTCGTTGAGGCCGAAGTCCCGCATCCGGGAGCTGAAGCCGTAGTACGACACGGAGCTGATGGGGAGGCCCCAGTTGCACCAGTGGTTGTCGAGGATCCAGCGCTGGACGTCGGTGAGGATCTCGGCACGGGCCTCGACGTCCGTCTCCGCCTCCTGCGCCTCCAGCATCCCGATGAGCGTGACCGAGTCTTCGGCGATCTCCTTGCGGGGTGAGTCGGCGCGGTGGTTGAAAGCGACGTACCCGTAGACGCGGGGGTCGTAGTTGATGAGGTGGCTGTCGTTGGGGAGGCCAGTGGTACCGCCGCTGTCGCCGGTACCGTAGCTGAGGATGTCCCAGTCCTTCACATCCTGGCTCTGGTCGTTCGCGCGGGCCGCCCAGCTGTTGATGTCAACGGCCTCGACCTCGGTCTCGATGCCGAGGGAGGTCGCGAGCGACTGGGCCACGTAGTCGCTGATCTCATGCTGCAGAGGCGGGCCGGTGTACTGGAAGACCTTGAGCTTCTCGATGGGATGGATGAAGTCGGCCGCCGCCCAGAGGGCGCGGGCCTCCTGGGGATCGTGCCGGTACCAGGTGGCCAGCTCCTGCTGGCTCAGCTTCTGGTAGTGGGGCAGGAGGTCGGAAATGGGGGCGGCCAGCTGGCCACCGAGTGGGCGAATGGCCGCGATGAAGCCCTCGTAGTCGAACGCCTTCTGCAGCGCCTGGCGGGAGCGCTTGTCGTGGAACTTGCCCCCGTCCATGCCCTGGGAGGCGCGCCCGCCGGCAGGCACCTCGTACACCTTGACGTGGTCCTGTCCCTCGAACTCGGGAAGCTCCAGCGGGTCGACGGCCGCGAAAACGTCAAGGTCGCCGGCCAGGAAGGCGGCCTTCGCGCCCACCTGGTCGGGGATGATTCGCGTCACCCAGGAGTCGATGTAGGGCCCGTCCTCGACGAAGCCGTCGTCGGCGGGGGTGTGCTTGTGGTAGTCGGCCCAGCGCTCCAGCCGGGTGCCTGTCGCGTTTCGTTCGACAAGCCTGTAGGGGCCGCTCGTCGTGCCTTCGGGCAGGTCGTGGATGCTGTACATGTCTTCCGTCGTGCCGTCGGGCAGCTCGACCGCACTCTCGAACTTCCCGTGTTCCTCGACCATGCGGGGGTTGATGAACGAGTAGTAGTGACGGGCCCGGTAGACGGTCGCATCGGCGTTGGGGCGGCTCCAGTGCTCAACAATCGTGTTCTCGTCCGTGGCCTCGAACTCGTCCACGAAATCGAACCCGGAGCTGGTGACGTGCGTACCACCCAGTGCCAGATACAGCTTGGGAAGGCGACCATAGCTAAAGGCCACCGCCTCCGAGGTCACGGGGTCGCCGTTGTGGAACTGCATGCCCGGGCGGAGGGTCCACACGAGGGTCGTGGGGTCCACCTGCTCGAAGCCGGTCATACCATCCATCGCGAAGAGGTTCTTCGTCGGCTGGTAGGTGTACGGCTGGGTCATGGTGGCATGGGTCACTTCGGTGTTGAGCACGTGGAAGATGCCCGGGTCCATACCGGCGTCCTCCCCGGTCTTCCACAACCTCAGCGTGCCACCGTGCTTGTCGGCCTCGGGATCGGCCTCGCTGGCTGCTTCTTCGGCGGCGGCAGCCTCGGTAGCCGCGGCAGCCTGCTCCTCGGCGGCGGCCTCGGTCGCGGCAGCGGCAGCCTGCGTGGCCGCGGCAGCCTGGGTTGCCGCGGGGGCGGCGGTGCCGCCGTCATCGTCATCGTCGTCGCCGCAACCCGCGAGGATTGCAGCGGAGCCGGCTGCAGCAACGCCGCTGCCAACAAGGAAACTGCGACGGCTCAGCGGCCGGCTGCGGAGCCTCTGCCAATAGTTCTCGTTGTCACGCACGGAAAACACTTCCCTCCCCAAAATCTGGGGTTGAGAACACTATACCGACCATCCCACAAGAGGCAGCAAGAAAAGGCCCGCCCCGGAGGGCGGGCCTTCTGCGCTAGTCGAGCGCCCGGAGGCGCCCGGTGGTCGGAAGGACTAGGACTGCTTGAGCCACATGGACTCGCGGCGGCGGTCGTAGAAGTTGAGCCAGTCGGGGATGCCCTGGTCCTGGAGGCGGGAGCTGAAGCCGTAGTACGAGACCGAAGCGATGGGCAGCTTCCAGTTGCACCAGTGGCGGTCGAGGATCCAGCGCTGGACCTCGGTGAGGAGCTCGGCGCGGGCCTCGATGTCGGTCTCGGCCTCCTGGGCATTGAGCATTTCCGCGATGGTGACCGAGTCCTCGGCGATCTCCTTGCGCGGGGACTCGGCGAAGTGGTTGAACGCGTTGAAGCCGTAGGCGCGCGGGTCGTAGTGGATGAGGTGGTTGTCGTTGGGGACGCCCGTCGTCCCGCCAACGTCACCGGTGCCGTAACTGAGAATTTCCCAGTCCTTCACGGCCTCGTCGCGGTTGACGGCTCGCGCCGCCCAGGTGTTGACGTCAACGGCTTCGACCTCGGTCTCGATATCGAGCGACTGCGCGACCGTCTGGGCCATGAAGTCGCTGATTTCATGCATCAACGACGAGCCCGTCGACATGAAGAACTTGATCTTCTCGACGGGCACCTCGAAGTCGGCAGCCGCCCAGAGCGCCCGCGCCTCGGCGGGATCGTGGCGAAGCCACCCCTTGAGGTCCTCCTGGCTGAGCTTCTGGTAGGCCGGCAGGAGGTCGGAAATGGGGGCCGCGTACTGACCGCCGAAGGGGCGGAAGGTCGCGATGAAGCCCTCGTAGTCCACGGCCTTCTGCAGGGCCTGTCGCGAGCGCTTGTCGTGGAACTTGCCGCCGTCCATGCCCTGCCCGGCGAAGCCACCGGCGGGCACCTCGGTCACGAGGAGGTCATCCCTGCCTTCGAACTCGGGGATCTCCAGCGGGTCGACTCCCTGGAAGACATCGAGGTCGCCCGCCAGGAACGCGGCCTTGGCCGCCGTGCCGTCGGGGATGATTCGCGTCTCCCACGCGTCGATGTAGGGACCGTCCTCGACGAAGCCGTCGTCCGCGGGGCTGTGCTTGTGGTAGTCCGGCCAGCGCTCCACGCGCGTCCCGGTCGTGTCCCGCTTCGTGAGCGTGTAGGGACCGCTGCCAGAGCCGGGGGGAAGCGTCTGGATGCTATAGATGTCCTCGATCGTCCCATCGGGATGCTCGTAGGAGCCCTCGAACTTGCCATGCTCATCGACCATGCGGGGGTTGATGAACGAGTAGTAGTGACGGGCCCGGTACACCGGCGCGTCCGCGTTGGGGCGGTTCCAGTGCTCCGTCACCGTCAGCTCGTCCGCGGGCTCGAAGCTGTCCACGAAGACGAAGCCGGTGCGCGTGGTGTGGGTCCCATCCAGCGCCCGGTACAGCTTCTCGAGGCGGCCGAAGCTGAAGGCCACGGCCTCGGAATCCACCGGGTCGCCGTTGTGGAACTTCATGCCGGGGCGGATGCTCCACACGAACGTCGTCGGATCGACCTGTTCGAACCCAACCATGCCGTCCATGGCGAACAGGTTCTTGGTCGGCTGGTAGGTGTAGGGCTGGGTCAGCGTCGAGTACAGAACCTCGGTGTTGGCGACGTGGAACACGCCGGGGTCGAGGCCCGCGTCCTCCTCCGTCTTCCACATCTTGAGGGTGCCGCCACGCTTGTGGGAGTCGTCCTCCACCGCAGCCGCGGCCTCGGTGGCGGCAGCCGTCGCGGCGGCGGCAGCTTCGGTCGCGGCCTCGGTCGCGGCAGCGGCCTGGGTGGCGGCGGCCTCGGTCGCGGCGGCGGCCTGGGTGGCGGCCGCGGGCTCGTCGTCGTCGTCGTCATCGTCGCCGCAACCCGCGAGGATCGCGGCGGAGCCGGCCGCGGCGACGCTGCTGCCAACAAGGAAGCTGCGACGGCTCACCGGTCGGCGGCGGAGCCTCTGCCAGTAGTTCTCGTTATCACGCACTGCAAAACACCCCTTTGCGATTTGGGATTGACTCAGTATACGCACCGGCGCAAGGGGGCTTCAGCAATGCCCTGTTCATGCCGGGACAACGGAAAGGGCCCGCCCAATATTGGGCGGGCCCTCTGCTGGCCAGTCGGGCGCTCGGCAAGCGCCGGCTGGAACGGTCGGTTAGCCCTGCTGGAGCCACATGGACTCGCGGCGCCGGTCGTAGAAGTTGAGCCAGTCCGCGATTCCCTGGTCCTGCAGCCGTGCGCTGAAGCCGTAATAGGACACGGTGCTGATGGGGAGACCCCAGTTGCACCAGTGGTTGTCCAGGATCCAGCTCTGGAGCTCGGTGAGGAGGACGGCGCGGGCCTCGGGGTCCGTCTCCGCCTCCTGGGCGTTCAGCATCTCGATGATGGTGTTCGAGCCCTCGGCGATCTCCGGACGCGGCGACTCGGCGTAGTGGTTGAACGCGTTGAAGCCGTAGGCCCGAGGGTCGTAGTGGATGAGACTGGAGTCGTTGGGGACGCCGGTCGTGCCACCGGCATCGCCCGTGCCGTAGCTGAGGATCTCCCAGTCCTTGATGTCGGTGCTGCGGTCGACCGCGCGGGCCGCCCACGAGTTCGAGTCCACAGCCTCGACCTCAGTGGTGATTCCCAACGGCCCCAGCGCCTTGGCAAGAGACTGCGCCATGAAGTCGCTGATCTCGTGCTGCAGCGGCGCGCCCGTCGCCTGGAACACCTTGATGTTCTCGACGGGAACGACGAAGTCGGCAGCCTGCCAGAGCGCCTGCGCCTCGGCCGGGTCGTAGCGGAGCCACTGTTGGAGGTCGGACTGGCTGAGCTTCTGGTAGGCCGGCAGGAGGTCCGAGATGGGCGCCGCGTACTTGCCGCCGAGGGGGCGGATAGCCGCGATGAAGCCCTCGTAGTCGAACGCCTTCTGGAGCGCCAAGCGCGAACGCTTGTCGTGGAACTTGCCACCGTCCATGCCCTGCGAAGCGCGACCGCCGGCGGGAACCTCCACCACGTTGACGTGGTCGAGGCCGTCGAACTCAGGCAGCTCCAGGGGGTCCACCGACGCGAAGACATCGAGGTCACCGGCCAGGAAGGCGGCCTTGGCCGCCGTCGCGTCGGGAATCACCCGCGTCTCCCAGGCGTCGATGTAGGGACCGTCCTCGACGAAGCCGTCATCGGCCGGTGTGTGCTTGTGGTAGTCCGGCCAGCGCTCGAGGCGCGTGCCGGTGGCGTCGCGCCTGGTCATCGTAAAGGGACCGCTGCCGGAGCCGTGGGGGAGCTCCTGGACGCTGTACACGTCCTCGATGGTTCCATCCGCATGCTCGTAGGAGCCCTCGAACTTGCCGTGCTCATCGACAACGCGCGGGTTCAGGAACGAGTAGTAGTGGCGAGCACGGTACACGGGAGCGTCCGCGTTCGGCCTCGCCCAGTTCTCCGTCACCGTCAGCTCGTCGGTCGCCTCGAAGCTGTCCACGAAGGCGTAGCCGGTCCGGGTGGTGTGCGTCCCGTCCAGGGCGCGGTAGAGCTTCTCGAGGCGGCCGAAGCTGAAGGCGACGGCCTCGGAGTCGACCGGGTCACCGTTGTGGAACTTCATGCCGGGGCGGATGCTCCACACGAACGTCGTCGGGTCGACCTGCTCGAAGCCGACCATGCCGTCCATGGCGAAGACATTCTTCGTCGGCTGGTAGGTGTAGGGCTGGGTCATCGTCGAATAGATGACCTCGGTGTTGTTGAGGTGGAAGACGCCCGGGTCCAGGCCAGCGTCTTCTTCCGTCTTCCACAGGTTCAGGGTGCCGCCGCGCTTCTCGGCGCCGGGATCGGCCTGGGCAGCGGCCTGCTCTCCGGCGGCAGCTTCGGTAGCGGCCGCGGCCTGCTCCTCGGCAGCAGCCTCGGTGGCAGCAGCGGCCTGCTCCTCGGCGGCGGCCTGCGTGGCCGCGGGCGCAGCCGCGTCGTCGTCATCGTCGTCGTCACCGCAGCCCGCGAGGATTGCGGCGGAGCCAGCCGCGGCTACGCCGCTTCCGACCAGGAAACTACGCCGGGTAACGGGCCGGCGCCGGAGCCTCTGCCAATAGTTCTCGTTGTCGCGCATACGCGATTCCCTCCCCAAATTTGGGATTCGCGGAGTATACGCAAATGCGCCAGGCAGAACAGTAAAGGGCCCGCCCTCTCGGGCGGGCCCTTTTGCTGTGTTGGTCGAGCGCTCAGGAGCGCCCGGGGTTCGGAACGTTTAGCTCTCGAGCCACATGGCCTCGCGGCGGAGGCTGTAGCCGTTGAGCCAGTCGCCAGCGCCCTGGTCCTGAAGCCGTGAGCTGAACCCGAAGTACGACACCGAACTGACGGGCAGCCGCCAGTTGCACCAGTGGTTATCGAGGATCCAGCGCTGGAGTTCGGTGAGGAGGACGCCGCGGGCCTCGGGGTCCGTCTCCGCTTCCTGCGCATTCAGCATCTCGATGATGGTGGCTGAGCCCTCGGCTATCTCGGGTCGCGGCGACTCGAGATAGTGGTTGAAGGCGTTGAAGCCGTAGGCGCGCGGGTCGTAGTTGATAAGGAAGCTGTTGTTGGGGATTCCGTCCGTGCCACTGCGGTCGCCGGTGCCGTAACTGAGAATCTCCCAGTCCTTCACGTCGGTGCTGCGGTCGACCGCACGGGCCGCCCACGAGTTGCCGTCAACGGCCTCCACCTCAGCGGTGATGCCGATCGGCCCCAGCGCCTTCTCGATCGACTGCGCCAGGAAGTCGCTGATCTCGTGCTGCAGCGGTGCGCCCGTCGACTGGAAGATCTTGATGTTCTCCACGGGGACGACGAAGTCCGCCGCCTGCCAGAGCGCCTGGGCCTCGGCCGGGTCGTAGCGGTACCACTCCTGGAGTTCCTGCTGGCTCAGCTTCTGGTAGGCCGGCAGGAGGCTGGTGATGGGGGCGGCGTACTGCCCGCCGAGCGGGCGGATGGCAGCGATGAAGCCCTCGTAGTCAAGCGACTTCTGCAGCGCCTGCCGCGATCGCTTGTCGTGGAACTTGCCGCCGTCCATGCCCTGCATGCAGAGCCCGCCATCCCCCTGAATCTCGACGATGTTGACGTGGTCCTGGCCCTCGAACTCGGGGACCTCGAGGGGGTCGACGGTCGTGAAGACGTCGAGGTCGCCGGCGAGGAAGGCGGCCTTGGCCGCGACCGCATCGGGGATGACCCGCGTCTCCCAGGCGTCGATGTAGGGCCCATCCTCGACGAAGCCGTCGTCCGCAGGTGTGTGCTTGTGGTAGTCCGGCCAGCGTTCGACGCGCGTGCCGGTCGAGTCCCGCTTGGTCATCGTGTAGGGACCGCTACCGGAACCGTGCGGGAGCTCCTGCACGCTGTAGACGTCCTCGACGGTTCCGTCGGCACGCTCGTAGGAGCCCTCGAACTTGCCGAACTCGTCGACCATGCGGGGATTCAGGAACGAGTAGTAGTGGGCCGCGCGGTACACGGGAGCGTCCGCGTTGGGGCGCGCCCAGTTCTCCGTCACCGTCAATTCGTCGGTCGCCTCGAAGCTATCGACGAAGGCGTAACCGGTGCGGGTGGTGTGCGTCCCGTCCAGCGCGCGGTACAGCTTCTCCAGGCGGCCGAAGCTGAAGGCCACGGCCTCCGCGTCGACGGGGTCGCCGTTATGGAACTTCATCCCCGGGCGGACGCTCCACACGAAGGTGGTCGGGTCGACCTGCTCGAAGCCGACCATGCCGTCCATGGCGATGAGGTTCTTCGTCGCCTGGTACGTGTAGGGCTGCGTCATGGTGGCGTTGTGGATCTCGCGGTTGTTCAGGTGGAAGACGCCGGGGTCGAGGCCCGCGTCCTCCTCCGTCTTCCAGTTGAGCAGGGTGCCGCCGCGCTTGTCGGGGCCGGTATCTTCCTGGGCGGCCGCCTGCGTGGCGGCAGCAGCCTCGGTCGCTTCGGCGGCGGCCTGCTCTTCGGCAGCAGCCTCGGTCGCGGCGGCAGCCTGCTCTTCGGCAGCAGCCTGCGTCGCGGCGGGCGCCGCCGCGTCGTCGTCATCGTCATCGTCATCGCCGCAACCCGCCAGGATTGCGGCGGAGCCCGCCGCGGCCAGGCCGCTTCCGACGAGGAAGCTGCGCCGGCTGACCGGCCGGCGCCGGAGCCTCCGCCAGTAGTTCTCGTTGTCGCGCATACGCGATTCCCCTCCCCAGATTTGGGATTTGCGCAGTATACGGACTTCCGCCCGCAACGGATATAGAAGATGCAAAGGGCCCACCCTTGCGGGCGAGCCCTTTTGGCGTGCCGGTCGAGCGCTCAGGGAGAGCGCTCAGCGGTCGGAAGGCTTATCCCCGATCGAGCCACATGGACTCGCGGCGCCGGTCGTAGAGGTTGACCCAGTCGGCGATGCCCTGATCCTGCAGCCGTGCACTAAAGCCGTAGTACGACACGGTGCTGACCGGGAGACCCCAGTTGCACCAGTGGTTGTCGAGGATCCATTTCTGCACTTCGGTGAGGAGGACGGCGCGGGCCTCGGCGTCGGTCTCCGCCTCCTGCGCATTCAGCATGTCGATGATCGTCGCCGAACCCTCGGCGATCTCCGGACGGGGCGACTCGAGGTAGTGGTTGAACGCGTTGAAGCCGTAGGCCCGCGGGTCATAGTTGATGAGGTGGGAGTCGTTGGGGACGCCCGTAGTGCCCCCGGCGTCGCCCGTGCCGTAACTGAGGATCTCCCAGTCCTTGATATCGGTGCTGCGGTCGACCGCGCGGGCCGCCCACGAGTTGACGTCGACGGCCTCGACTTCGGTAGTGATGCCCAGCGGCCCGAGGGCCCTCGCCAGGGTCTGCGCCATGAAGTCGCTGATCTCGTGCTGCAGTGGCGCTCCCGTGGCCTGGAACACCTTGATGTTGTCGACCGGGACGACGAAGTCCGCCGCCTGCCACAGCTTCTGCGCCTCCGCCGGGTCGTAGGTGTACCACTTCTTGAGATCTTCCTGGCTGAGCTTCTGATAGGCCGGAAGCAGATCGGTGATGGGAGCGGCGTACTTGCCGCCGAGGGGGCGGATGGCGGCGATGAAGCTCTCGTAATCGAAGGCCTTCTGGAGGGCCTGCCGCGAGCGCTTGTCGTGGAACTTGCCGCCGTCCATGCCCTGCGAGGAGCGCCCGCCGGCGGGAACCTCGACCACCCTGACGTGGTCCTGGCCATCGAACTCGGGAAGCTCGAGCGGGTCGACCGAGGCGAAGACGTCGAGGTCGCCGGCGAGGAAGGCGGCCTTGGCCGCCACCTGGTCGGGGATGACGCGCGTCTCCCAGGCGTCGATATAGGGACCGTCCTCGACGAAGCCGTCGTCGGCCGGTGTGTGCTTGTGGTAGTCGGGCCAGCGCTCCGTGCGCGTGCCGGTGGCATCGCGCTTGGTCAGCGTGTAGGGGCCGCTGCCGGATCCGAAGGGGAGCTCCTGGACGCTGAACACGTCCTCGACCGTCCCGTCGGGGTGTTCGTAGGAGCCCTCGAACTTGCCGTTCTCCTCCACGACGCGGGGGTTCAGGAACGAGTAGTAGTGGCGCGCGCGGTACACCGGAGCGTCCGCGTTCGGCCGCGCCCAGTGCTCCGTCACCGTCAGCTCGTCCGCGGGTTCGAAGCTATCGACGAAGGCGTAGCCGGTGCGCGTCGTGTGCGTTCCGTCCAGGGCGCGGTAGAGCTTCTCCAGGCGGCCGAAGCTGAAGGCCACCGCCTGGGAGTCCACGGCATCGCCGTTGTGGAACTTCATGCCGGGGCGGATGCTCCAGACGAACGTCGTGGGGTCGACCTGCTCGAAGCCGACCATGCCGTCCATGGAGAAGAGGTTCTTGGTCGGCTGGTAGGTGTAGGGCTGGGTCATGGTGGAGTAGATGACCTCGGTGTTGTTGACGTGGAAGACGCCGGGGTCCATGCCCGCGTCCTCGCCCGTCTTCCACATCCTGAGGGTGCCGCCGCGCTTGTGGGCGTCGGGCGCCTCCTGGGCGGCGGCCTGCTCCTCCTCGCCAGCGGCCGCCTCGGTGGCAGCAGCAGCCTGCTCCTCAGCAGCGGCCTCGGTCGCGGCCTCGGCAGCCTGATCTTCTGCGGCGGCCTGGGTGGCTGCGGGCGCCGCGGTGTCGTCGTCATCGTCGTCGCCGCAACCCGCGAGGATTGCGGCTGATCCCGCCGCGGCCACGCTGCTCCCGACCAGGAAACTGCGGCGGGTAACCGGACGGCGCCTGAGCCTCTGCCAATAGTTCTCGTTGTCGCGCATGGACCCATTCCTCCCCGAGTATCGGGATTGACGCATTATACCTATTCGATCAAGAGATATTCCTGCCGAAGAGAGAAGGACCCGCCCCTGTGGGACGGGCCCTCGGTTGTGCTGGTCGAGCGCCGCGAGCGCTCAGCGATCGGAGTTGCTAGGCGTCCTTCTTGAGCCACATGGACTCGCGGCGCCGGTCGTAGAGGTTGACCCAGTCGGCAACGCCCTGGTCCTGCAGCCTCGAGCTGAAGCCGAAGTAGGCCACCGAGCTCACCGGCAGGCGCCAGTTGCACCAGTGCCGGTCCAGGATCCAGGTCTGTACCTCGGTGAGGAGGACGGCGCGGGCCTCGGGGTCCGTCTCCGCCTCCTGCGCGTTCAGCATGTCGATGATCGTCGCGGAGTCCTCGGCGATCTCCTTGCGCGGCGATTCGAGATAGTGGTTGAACGCGTTGAAGCCGTAGGCCCGCGGGTCGTAGTCGATGAGGTACGAGTCGTTGGGGATGCCGGTCGTGCTTCCCCGGTCGCCCGTGCCGTAGCTGAGAAGCTCCCAGTCCTTGACGTCCGTGCTGCGGTCGACCGCGCGGGCCGCCCACGAGTTGCCGTCAACGGCCTCCACCTCAGCGGTGATGCCGATCGGCCCCAGCGCCCTCGCCAGCGACTGGGCCATGTAGTCGCTGATCTCGTGCTGCAGGGGAGCGCCGGTCGACTGGAAGATCTTGATGTTGTCGACGGGAACCTCGAAATCGGCCGCCTGCCAGAGGGCCTGCGCCTCGGCCGGGTCGTAGCGGTACCACTCCTGCAAGTCCTGCTGGCTCAGCTTCTGGTAAGCCGGCAGGAGATCGGAGATGGGGGCCGCGTACATGCCGCCGAGGGGACGGATGGCTGCAATGAAACCTTCATAGTCGAAGGCCTTCTGCAGGGCCTGCCGCGAGCGCTTGTCGTGGAACTTGCCGCCGTCCATGCCTTGCATGGCGCGCCCACCGCCGGGAATCTCGACGATGTTGACATGGTCCTGTCCCTCGAACTCGGGAACCTCGAGGGGGTCGACCGTCGTGAACACGTCGAGGTCACCGGCAAGGAACGCGGCCTTGGCCGCAACGGCGTCGGGGATGACGCGCGTCTCCCATGCGTCGATGTAGGGCCCGTCCTCGACAAAGCCGTCGTCGGCCGGGGTGTGCTTGTGGTAGTCCGGCCAGCGCTCGACGCGGGTGCCGGTCGCGTCGCGTTTGGTCATCGTGTAGGGGCCGCTGCCCGACCCGTGCGGGAGCTCCTGGACGCTGTACACGTCCTCGACGGTCCCGTCCGCATGCTCGTAGGAGCCCTCGAACTTGCCGTGCTCCTCGACGACGCGCGGGTTCAGGAAGGAGTAGTAGTGGCGTGCGCGGTAGATGGGAGCGTCGGCGTTCGGCCGCGCCCAGTGCTCCGCCACCGTCAGCTCGTCCGTCGCCTCGAAGGAGTCCACGAAGGCGTAGCCGGTTCGGGTGGTGTGCGTCCCGTCCAGGGCGCGGTACAGCTTCTCCAGGCGGCCGAAGCTAAAGGCGACGGCCTCGGAGTCCACGGCATCGCCGTTGTGGAACTTCATGCCGGGGCGGATGCTCCAGACGAAGGTCGTCGGGTCGACCTGCTCGAACCCGACCATGCCGTCCATGGCGATCAGGTTCTTCGTCGGCTGGTAGGTATACGGCTGCGTCATCGTGGAGTAGATGACCTCGGTGTTGTTGAGGTGGAACACGCCGGGATCGAGGCCGGCGTCCTCTTCCGTCTTCCACAGGTTCAGGGTGCCGCCGCGCTTGTCCGCGTCGGGATCCGCCTGGGCGGCAGCTTCGGTAGCAGCGGCTGCCTCGGTGGCAGCAGCGGCCTGATCCTCGTCGGCAGCCTCGGTCGCGGCAGCAGCAGCCTGGGTCGCCGCAGCGGCCTGCGTCGCCGCAGGTGCAGCGGCATCGTCGTCATCGTCGTCGCCGCAACCCGCGAGGATTGCGGCGGAGCCGGCCGCGGCTACGCCGCTCCCGACCAGGAAACTGCGGCGGGTAACCGGACGGCGCCGGAGCCTCTGCCAGTAGTTCTCGTTATCGCGCATGGGCTGGTATCCCTCCCGAATTCGGAGTTCGCGCCACGACGGGCGCCCTCCTGAGAGCTATACGCAAAAAGGTTACAGAGGGTTCCCACTGGGGCAAATTTTGGGAAAGACGCGTTCCCGCTAGATCCGGCCCCGGAGCCTCGGGTCGAGGGTGTCGCGGAGCGAGTCCCCGAAGATGTTGAACCCGAAGACCGTGATCGCGAGCGCCAGACCCGGGAAGACCGCCAGCCACGGCGCCACGCTGAAGAAGCGACGAGAGCTGCCGGAGAGGTCGGCGCCCCAGGACGGGACGGCGTCGAGGCCACCGATGGGCACGCCCAGACCGAGGAAGCTCAGGCTGGCTTCGGCCAGGATGGCGGCCGGGAGGGAGATGCTCGTGATCACGATCATGAGACCGAACATGTTGGGGGCGATGTGCCGCCACATGATGCGGAAACTGCTCGATCCGACGACCTGGGCAGCCTCCACATAGGTGGACTCGCGCAACTCAAGCACGATGCCGCGCATGATCCGATAGGTCCCCGGCATGAAGAACAGGGAGATTGCGACCACAAGGTAGAGCTCTTCGTTCTGGAGCCCCGGTAAGTCGGGGAGGTCGGCGCTGATCGAGGAGTGCAGCACCAGTGCTAAGAGCAGGCCCGGAATGGCGATGAACATGTCCGCGATGCGGCCGACGGCGAAATCGATGGCGCCGCCGGCGTAGGCGGCGAGGAGCGCGATGAGGGTCCCGCCAAGCGTGCCGAGGAGCACGGTGGCGACGCCGATCTTGAGCGAGATGCGTCCGGCGAAGAGCACGCGGGACCAGACGTCCTTGCCGCGCGCGGTCGTCCCGAACCAGTTGTCGGTGTTGGGGCCGGCAAGAGGCGGCCCTACCGCGAATTCGTTGGGCGGCGCGGTTCTGAGAACGGGCGCAGCCGCAGACATGAAGACGATGAAGACGATGAGGGAGAACCCGAACGCCCCGAAGGGCTCCCTGCGCGCCCACTTGAGCGGGTTGAACCGCTGGCGCGGCGGGATCGCGTATTCGAGCTCGAGGGCTGACTGCTCCTGGGCCATGGCTAGTACCGAATCCTTGGGTCGATGACCGTGTACAGGATGTCGACGATGAGCGTCACGAGAACGAAGACGAAGGAGAAGACCATGATCGTGCCGAGCACGACCGGGTAGTCCTGGTCGGTGACGCCCTCAAGGGAGAGGCGGCCGAGGCCGGGCACCGTGAAGAGCTGCTCGGCGATAACGACTCCGCCCAACACTGCGCCCAGCTGGAGGCCGACGAGCGTGATGACGGGGATGAGCGAGTTGCGGAAGACGTGCCCCCAGATGACGCTGCGGTCGCGGAGGCCCTTGGCGCGAGCGGTCCGCACGTAGTCGGAGAAGAGCACCTCGAGCATGGAGGTCCGGACAAAGCGCGCCATACCGGCGGCGCTGGCGAGCGCGAGCGTCACGGCCGGCCAGACGGCGAGGGAGAGGTTGTAAATGGGGTCATCGGTAAACACGACCCACTGGCGGGCGGGCGTCCACCCCCACCAGAGCGCGGGCAGGTAGATCACGAGGATCGCAAACCAGAAGTTCGGGATCGAGATCCCCAGGATCGTGATTCCCCGGAAGGCGTAGTCGAGGATGCTGTTTCTCCGAACGGCGGAAACGACTCCCACGGAGATGCCGATGACGGCGGAGATAAAGATCGTGAGGAGTCCGATCTCAAGCGTGTTGGGAAGGACCTCGATGATGTCGCCCATCACGTCGTCGTGGGGCGGGGTGAGGCGCTCGCCGAGGTCGCCCTGAAGGGCGCCCCAGAGCCAGTCGCCGTACTGCTCATACCAGGGGCGGTTCAGACCGAAGCGTTCCTCGAACTTCTCGAAGGCGCGCGGGTCGGCGTCGCCGACGGACCCGATAGCGGCGAAGGCGGCGCTGCCCGGACGGATGTAGAGCAGCATGAAGAGCACGAAGGAGATGCCCAACAGCATGAAGGGGACGGCAATCAGTCTGCGGACGATGTAACGGGTCATGCGCTTTGACCTGACCGGCGGGAATTCGCATCCCCCACCGGTCTCGCCATCCCCCTTGCGCGAAGGGCCTGAACACAACCCTCGCGCGATTCACGGGATTCTCGGCTATCCGAACTGCGATCGCAACCATCGGGGATGGCCTTTTCCCGAACGTGCGGCCTCGGCTGCGCCGTACACTTTGCGGAAGGCCAGCAGGGGAGCAGGCACATGGCTGAGGAACGGACGAACGACGAGGCGGGCGAGAAGCTCGGCGAAATGGTGGCGGAGTGGGCGGAGGCGTACTGGGGGCAGCAGGCGCAAGCCCTGCGCGGGCAAGGGGGCGGCGGCGAGGGCGAGCTTCGCGAGACCGTGACCCGGGCGTTCATGGCGGGGGCGGTGACGGTGTTCCAGCGCTGGGACGAGGTACGGCCACTGGTGCCGCGCCGGCGCGTCTCCTGGCGCGACCTGCCCTCCCACCACGGGTAGGAGCGGGCCGTATCATGCCGGCGGTCCGGAAGGGGGCGTCATGAGCGAAGCGGCGGAGCTATTCGACCTGAGCGGGAAGGTGGCGCTCGTGACGGGCGGGAGCCGGGGGCTGGGGGCGGCGATGGTGCGCAGCTTCGCGCGGGCTGGGGCGGACGTGGTGATCGCGAGCCGCAAGCTGGAGTCGTGCGAGGCGCTGGCGGAGGAGGTGCGGGCGGAGACGGGGCGGCGGGCGCTGCCGGTCTCGTGCCACGTGGGGGAGTGGGAGCAGCTGGACGCGCTGGCGGAGACGGCCTACGCCGAGTTCGGGAAGGTAGACGTGCTCGTGAACAACGCGGGCCTGTCGCCCCTGTACGACCACGTCAGCAACGTGAGCGAAGCGCTCTACGACAAGGTGCTGGACGTGAACCTGAAGGGGCCGTTCCGGCTGACGGCGAACATCGCGACGCGCATGGCGGAGGGAGACGGGGGCTCGGTGATCATGGTATCGAGCACGGCCTCGCAGAGCCCGGGGCCGAACGCGCTCGCCTACGGGGCGGCGAAGGCGGGGCTGAACAACCTGACGATCGGGTTCGCGCGCACGTTCGCGCCGAAGGTGCGGGTGAACTGCATCATCCCGGGCCCGTTCCTGACGGATATCTCGAAGGCGTGGGACATGGAGGCGTTCGAGGAGCGGGCGGCGAGCACGATCCTGCTGGCGCGGGGTGGACAGGCGGAGGAGATCGTGGGCGCGGCGCTCTATTTCGCCTCTGGGGCGTCGAGCTTCACGACGGGGGCCCTGCTGACAGTCTCGGGGGGCTCGGCGAGGTAGCCGGACAGGGCCCGGGAACTGTCATACTCGCTTGCTATAATCTCCAGCACTTTCCAGCTAGGGCCGGGGCGTGCGTGTCGTGCCCGGCAAAGGGGAACCCAGGATGGCCGCGAACCGAGAAGACTTCGAAGCGATGCCCCAGGCCGCATGCCCGATGAGCGTGGGAGAGGTGGACCTCTTCGCGCCGGGCGCGCAGGAGCACTGGTACGACTCCTACAAGCTGCTGCAGGCGGAAGAGCCGGTGCTGCGGCTGCCCGGCCAGGGCTACGAGCCCGGCTCGGACGCCTTCGTGCTCACAAAGTACGAGGACATCCGCAAGGTCGTGCGCGATCCGGACCTGTTCCCGTCGCGCGTCGGGCCGGGGGCCTCGGGCACGAGCAAGATCCACGACGAGATCTTCGAGGACGAGGGATTTGGGGAGGTGGTGACGGCGCGCGAGCGCCTGCGCCCCGACATCGAGACGCACAAGCTGCACCGCGAGACGCTGACGGAGCCGTGGGTGGGCGCCTCCGGAGCGCTCCAGCACCGCGACATGATCACGGCGCATGCGAACCGGCTGATGGACAACTGGATCGACAAGGGCGAGGTCGAGTTCGTGACGGAGTTCGCGGCGCCGCTGCCGCAGGCCGTGATCTCGACGATCCTCGGGTTCCCGCTCGAGGACATGCCGATGACGAAGAAGTGGGAAGAAGCGCAGGTGCGCCGCTTCGTCTACGGCTTCGGTCCGAAGAGCCGGATGGAGGACCCGGACGAGGAGGACAACGCCCGCGCGCTGGTCGCCTTCAACCGCTACATCCAGGAGCAGATCGACGAGAAGCGGCGCAACCCCAAGGACGACATGATCACGTTCCTGACGCAGGTTGAGTACCAGGGCCAGCCGCTGGCCGACGGCGACATCATCAGCGTGGTCTCGGGGATGCACATCGGCGGGAACGAGACGACGCAGTACGCGCTCACCTCCGAAGCGATGCTGCTGGCGCAGCACCCCGAGATCGTCGAGGAGCTGCGGGCGGACCGCTCGAAGGTGCGCTTCTTCGTGGAGGAGGCGCTGCGGCTCTACGCTCCGACGCAGGGGCTCTCCGGCCGCATGGTCGCGCGCGACACGGAGATCCGCGGCGTGAAGATCCCGGCAGGGTCGCTGCTGCACCTGCGCTGGGCGGCGGCGAACCGCGACCCGGAGCTGTGCGAGGCGCCGGACGAGATCCGGCTCGACCGCAAGAGCCCGGGCAAGCACCTCACGTTCTCGATCCGGCCGCGGGGCTGCCCGGGGGCGGGTCTCTCACGGCTGGAGCAGAACATCGCCGTGGACGTGATGCTGGACCGCATTGACGAGCTGAAGATGGCTCCGGGCAAGAACGACTTCAAGCACCAGCCGGGGATCATGCTGGGGCTGTACGAGCTGCACCTGGAGTTCACGAAGGCGCGGGAGGCCGTGCCCGCCTAGGGACTCGTTTCAGGGGCGGACGGCGCGCTTGGGGCGGCTGGCGAGCCGCGCGAGGGCGGGCTGCGCGAGCTTGACGAAGGTGCAGGCGAGGCGGCGCGTGTCGCGGGGGTCGATCAGGTCGATGACGTCGCCGCGGTGGGCGGCGCGGAAGGGGGAGCGGAGGCGGAGGAGGCGCTCCTCGATGGCCTCGCGGTGGGCCTCTGGGTCGGTGGCGGCCTCGATCTCGCGGCGGTAGGCGGCGGCCACGCCCCCCTCGATGGGGATGCCGCCCCACTCGCCCGCGGGCCAGCCGAAGCGCAGGTTGAGGCCGTTCGGGAGTCCCACGCTGTTGGGGGCGTCGGCGGCGACGCCGTAGGACTTGCGCACGTTGAACTCGATCTTGGGCACGTCCGCCTCGGCGCTGGCGATGAGGGCGCGCACGCCGCGGCGCATGGTCGCCTTGCGCTCGGCGTGGGAGCCGAGCATGAAGCCGGGCATGTCGAGGAAGATCAGGAGAGGCAGGTTGAAGGTGTCGCAGAGGTCGACGAAGTGTGTGTACTTGTCGGCCACATCGCCGTCCATGGCGCCGGCGAGCTTCATCGGGTCGCTGGCGAGGACGCCGACGGGGTAGCCGTCGAGGCGGGCGAAGGCGGTGATGATGGCGCCGGCGTAGTGGCGGCGCATCTCGAAGAACTCGCCGTTGTCGACCACGTGCTCGACGAGCTTGCGCATGTCGTACCCGCGCTTGCGGTTGGGCGGGATGATATTGAGCAGCGCCTCGGGGCAGCGATCGGGCGGGTCGCCGGTTTCGACGCGGGGGGCGACATCGCCAGTGGTGTTGGGGAGGTAGGAGAGGAAGCGCTTGATCTGGTCGAAGGCGTCCTCCTCGGACTCGGCCTCGTTGTCGACCTGGCCGCTCTCGTGAACGTGCATCTTCGCGCCGCCGAGCGCCTCCTTGTCGAGGTCCTCGCCGATGGCGCGGCGCACGACGGGCGGGCCGGAGGGGAAGATCTGGGACTGGCCCTTCACCATGACGGTGAAGTGCGACATGAGGGCGAAGGCGGCGGGAGCGCCCGCGACGGAGCCCATGATGCCGGCGGCGACGGGGACGGTGCGCAGCATCTCGACGGCGCGCCACCACATGTCGCCGGAGGGGAGGCCCATGTGGCCCTCGGCCTCATCCGCCTTGGAGCTGTGGCCGACGCCCTCGACGAGCTGGACGTAGGGGATGCCGTACTGGACGGCGAGGGGCTGCATGAAGTCGCGGGGGTGCTTGCGGACGTTGTGGGGGCTGCCGCCGGAGATGGTGAAGTCGTCGCCGCCGATGGCGACGGGCCGCCCGTCGAGCTCGGCGAGGCCCATGACGTAGGCGCCGGGCGTGAAGCCGATGAGGTTGCCGTCGGCGTCGTACTCGGCCGCGCCGACCATGGGTCCGGCCTCGACGAAGCTGCCGGGGTCGACCATCTTCTCGATGCGTTCGCGGACGGTGTAGCGGCCGCCGGCGTGCTGGCGCTCGATGCGCTCGGGCCCGCCCATCTCGCGGCCAAGCCCGCGGATGTACTCGATATCGGCGATGGCGTGCTCCCAGGGCATGCCGGGCTTCCAGCTTTCGCGGTTGGGATCGACGGGCATGGGACGGGGCTCCTGCGCGGTTTCTCGAACGCTACGCGATGGGGGACCGTGGCGCACCGTTCTGGGCGCGACGGAGGCGGCAACCGGCTACCATGACGCGCGAATCTGCTCGCGGCGGGGTGCGTCGCGGCAGGAGGACGGCCATATGATGATGACGAAGCCGGAGATCGATCCGGAGATCTTCTTCAGCAAGGAGTACCAGGACGACCCGTACCCGACACTGAAGCTGCTGCGCGACCACTACCCGGTCTACCACAACCCGATCGGGGACAACTGGATGATCACGCGCTACGACGACGTCTGCGCGGCCTTCCGGGACCTGGAGAACTACTCGGCGCAGCCGAACGCGCTCGGCATCGGGGCGGTCTTCGGGCCGACGCTGATGGAGTACGACGGCGAGCAGCACAACAAGCTGCGCAACATCGTGGCGCCGGAGTTCGTGGGGCGGAAGCTGGAGGCGCTGCTGCCCATCATCGAGCGCAACTCGATCGCGCTCATCGAGAAGTACACGGAGAAGCACGCCCGCCGCATGGCCGAGGAGGCGGCGAAGACGGGCGAGATCGACATCGTCGACGACTTCGCGACGCGGCTGCCCCTGAACGTGATCCTGGACGTGCTCGACCTGCCGCAGGACGCACACGACATGTTCCACGAGTGGTACCCGGCGATGATGAACGGCATCGGCGGCCCGCCCGACATCCGGGCGGCGGGGATCAAGGCGAACCAGGAGTATCACGACTACCTGGAGCCCCTGCTGCAGGAGCGGAGCAAGAACCCGGGTGACGACCTCATCTCCCGCCTGTGCGTGGCGGAGGTGGACGGCCACCGGATGACGTTCCAGGAGATCAAGTCGTTCGCGAGCCTGTTGCTGGTGGCGGGCGCGGAGACCACGGACAAGGCCATCGCCAACCTCTGGTACGAGATGCTGGCGAATCCCGAGCAGTGGGAGCTGGTGCGCGACGACCCCTCGCTGCTGGACCGAGCCTTCACCGAGATGATGCGGGTGCACGGGCCTTCGGGCGGGCAGGCGCGGCGCGCGATCCACGACATCCCCTTCCCGGAGTACGGCGTGACCATCCCCGAGGGGGCGTACGTGAACCTCTCGATCTACGGGGGGAACCGGGACGAGCGCGTGTTCGCCAACCCCGACAAGTTCGACGTCATGCGTCCCGACCTGTACGTGGGGCGGGCGCTGCGGGCGGGGTACCACGAGAACGGCCAGGCGAGCCACCTCGGCTTCGGGCTGGGGAAGCACTTCTGCGTGGGCTACCAGCTGGCGCAGACGGAGACGGTGATCGGCAGCCGCATGCTGATGGACGTGATGCGCAACCCGCGCTTCAAGCCGGGTTCGAACCCGAAGCCGATCGCGATCAGCCTCGATCCGTGGGAGCTCTGGATCGAGTTCGACCCGGCCTAGGGGCATGCCACCAGCCGGGACGGCCGCCGGGCGCACGATCGAGGGGGAAACGCCCTCGACGTTCGCGACGGTCACGCGCGCACGGGAGCTGCTGAACGGGGGCGAGGAGGCGCTCGCGCCGCTGGCCCGCGACCTCGCGGCGGGGCTGACGGGGGGCGCCGGGGACGTCGAGGTCGAGCGCTACCGGCGGCTGCTCTACGCGACGGACGCCTCGATCTACGAGATGGAGCCGGTGGCAGTCGTCTATCCGCGTTCGACGGAGGACGTGCAGCACGTGCTGCGGGTGGCGGGGGCGCACGGCGTGCCCGTGCTGCCCCGGGGCGGGGGCACGAGCCTCTCGGGCCAGGGGGTGAACCACGCCATCGTTCTCGACTTCACGCTCCACATGGCCGGCGTGCTCGGGATCGACGCGGAGGGCGGGACGGCGCGGGTGCAGCCGGGCGTCGTGCTGGCGGAGCTGAACAAGGCACTGCGTCCGCACGGCCTTCAGTACCCGATCGACCCCTCGACGGCGAACCGGGCGACGATTGGCGGGGGCGTGGGGAACAACTCGTGCGGGGCGCACTCGGCCGTCTACGGCAAAACCGTTGACAACGTGGTCGCGCTCGAAGTGGTGCTGGCGGATGGGTCGAAAGCGGCACTCGAGGCGCTGAACGAGGACAGGGCAGCGGAGCGGGGCGGCCGGGAAGGGCTGGAGGGCGACATCTACCGGGGGGTGCGGGCGATCGCGCGGGAACACCGGGCGGAGGTGGAGAAGCGCTTCCCGAAGATCCTGCGCCGGGTCTCCGGGTACAACCTCGACGAGGTCGCCGAGGACGGGCCGCTCAACCTCGCGAAGCTGGTGGTGGGGTCGGAGGGGACGCTCGCGACGGTGACCGAGGCGACGGTGCGGGTGGTTCCCATCCCGCCGGTGAAGATGCTCATCGCGCTGCACTTCGGGACGGTCGTCGAGGCGGCCGCGGCGACGGTGCGGGCGAACGCCCACGGGCCATCGGCGGTGGAGCTCGTGGACGACACGATCATCGAGCGCTGCCGGGCGAGCGCCGGGTTCCGCGGGCTGGTCGAGTTCGTGGAGGGGGAGCCGGGGGCGATGCTGCTGGTCGAGTTCGCGGGGGAGCGGGAGGACGAGGTGGAGGGAAAGGTCGCGGGGCTGCGGGACGATCTCGTGGGGGAGGACGGGGCGTATGCGGGCGTGGTGGCGCGGGAGGCGGCGGAGCAGCAACGCATGTGGCGGATGCGGGAGGCGGGACTGGGGCTGCTGATGAGCGTGCGGGGCGACGCCAAGCCGGGCGCGTTCGTGGAGGACACGGCGGTCGCGCCGGAGCGGCTGGCGGAGTACGTGGCGCGCTTCGACACGCTCGTGCGGGCGCGGGGGCTGCGTCCTGCCTACTACGGCCACGCGAGCGTGGGCTGCCTGCACATCCGTCCCGTGGTCGACCTGAAAGACGCGGATGGGCTGGCGAATGCGGAGGGGCTGGCGGAGGAGATCGCCGACCTCGTGCTGGAGTTCGGCGGCTCGCTCAGCGGGGAGCACGGGGACGGCATCGTGCGGGGGGTGTTCACGGAGCGGATGTTCGGCCCGGAGCTGACGCGTGCCTTCCGCGAGCTGAAAGCGCTCTGGGATCCGCAGGGGCTGCTGAACCCGGGGAAGATCGTCGACACGCCGCCGTTTTCCGACAACCTGCGGTTGAGCCCCGCGACGGTGAACGCAGACGTGCGCACGGAGCTCGACTTCGGGTTCGAGGGCGGGCTGGCGAGGGCGGCGGAGCAGTGCAACGGGCAGGGCGCCTGCCGCAAGCTCGACGGGGGGATGTGCCCCTCCTTCATGGTGACCGGGGACGAGGAGCACTCGACGCGGGGGCGGGCGAACCTGCTGCGCCAGGCGCTGAATGGGGCCCTGCCGCTCGAGGACCTGACGAGCGAGCGCATGCACGAGGCGCTCGACCTGTGCGTCGAGTGCAAGGCGTGCAAGACGGAGTGCCCCTCGGGGGTCGACTTCGCGAAGCTGAAGTACGAGGTGCAGGCGCAGTCGAGCGCGGCCCACGGGGCGCCCCTGCGCGACCGCGCCTTCGCGCGCATTCGCACGCTGAGCGCCCTCGCGAGCCCGGTCGGGCCGCTGGCGAACGCTGTCGCGCGGCTGGGGCCGGGGCGGGCGCTGCTGGAGCGGGTGGGTGGCATCGACCGGCGGCGGCCGCTGCCGGCGTTCGCGCCGCAGCGGTTCGGGCGGTGGTGGTCGCGACGAGGGGAGCACGGGGGGGAGGCGCCAAGGGGGGAGGCGGTGTACCTGGCCGACACATTCACGGAGTACTTCCACCCGGAGGTGGGGCGGGCGGCGGTGCGGGTGCTGGAGGGGCTGGGGTACGCGGTGACGGTCGTGCCGGGGCTGGAGTGCTGCGGGCGTCCGGCGATCTCGAAGGGACAGTTGGGGCTGGCGCGGGGCTGGGCGGAGGCAAACGTGGAGCGGCTGGAGCCGTACGCGCGCCGGGGGATCCCCATCGTCGGGACGGAGCCATCGTGCCTGCTCACGCTTCGGGATGAGTACCGCGACCTGCTCCGGGGGGAGCGGGCGGATGCGGTCGCGGAGCAGGCGGTGCTACTCGACGAACTGGTCGCGCGAGTGGCAGGGGAGGACGAGGGGGTCCGCGACCTATTCGGCGCGGGAAGCGGAGGCAGCGTACTGGTGCACGCGCACTGCCACCAGAAGGCGCTGGCGGGGGCGGACCCAACGTTGCGAGCACTGGAGGTCGCTGGGTACGCGCCTACGCTGGTGGACTCAGGGTGCTGCGGGATGGCGGGGTCGTTCGGGTTCGAGCGGGAGCACTACGAGGTGTCGCGGGAGATGGGGGCGTACCGGCTCTTCCCGGCGGTGGAGTCGGCGGACGGGGAGGTCGCGATCGCGGTCACGGGGGTGTCGTGCCGGCAACAGATCGGGCACTTCACACCGCGCAGACCGCGTCACGTCGCGGAGCTGCTGGCGGAGGCGCTGGGGGAGGAAAGCAGCGGCCTGCGGCCGCCTGAGGAGAGCGCGCGGCTGGCGCCGCGCTGAGGAGAGCGCTCGCGCTGCGCGCTCCCTGAGGAAAGCGCCGCGCTGGCACGCGGCTGAGAGGCGTTTCCAGGCGTCTGCTCCGAGACAGATCATGCGATGGCAAGCGGTTCCAGGGCTGCGATGGCTGTCCGGACGGCCTCGCGGACACGGGCCGCATCCTCCGGGTCGATGCCGTCCAGCGAGAGACCCCTGCTCACGAAGAGGAACTCGTAGGCATAGACGTTTCTTGCCTTGTCGATGCAGCGGCTCCGGCCTTCGTCGATGGGCTCGGAGTGGGAGTAGGCACCTTCGGGAAGGCGGAAGCTGATGTACATGGCGTCGGCCAGCGCGTCATGACTGACGTACATGGGGTATCTCCAGGGTTCGTGGCCCGGTCTCCGGGCGGGTCAGCGGCTACGGGCCCTTGACCCCCTCGAACTCGGTCATGATCGCGCACTCGAGGATGCCGACGCCCGTGTCGCTGGGGTCGTCCATGTTGGTGTAGACGGTCGAGAGCTCGGCGTAGGAGCCGCCGCCGCTCATCTGCGGTATCTCGTTGCCGTCGTCGTCGAAGACCTTTGTGGGATGGGAAACGTCCCAGACCTCGCCCTCGACGAGCAGCTCGCCGCGGAAGACGCCGCGCCCGAGACGGTCGTTCCAGCCATTGGCGTAGCCGCCCGCGAGCATATAAACGGGCTCGCTGACCACCTCGAGCTGGTAGTTCTCGACGACGCCGTCGGGGCGGGTGAGGTGGATCTTGCCGCGCTTGAACCGGGGGAAGCCGTCTTCCCACTCGTGGTCGGAGATAGAGACGTCGGTGTAGGCGAAGCTCTCCTTGTCGGAGTCGTAGCCGTACTCGACCCAGGAGTGGATGCCGATGTCGGACTGGCGGCCCGTGCCGGAGGCGCGGTAGACGCCGTCCTCGCCGAGGCGGAAGGCGTAGTAAAGGCAGCGGTCGGGCATGTTGACGACGGCCCAGTGGCGCATGCCGTCGGCGCGGAAGCTGCCCTGCTCGGGGGGCGTGAGCGGCGGGGCGACGTAGGGGTTGGGCTTGGCCCCGGTGCCGGTGCCGGCGCCGATGCCCCAGGAATGGTCGCGCGTACCGCCCCAGCCGTCGCCGAAGTCGAACTTCCACTCGCGGCCGTTGATGCGGATCCAGCCGGCAATGTCGGCGGCCTGGATGTAGTTGGAGCGCTCGGCGACGAGGCGGCCGTCGAGGCGGTACTGGACGCCCGGGGCCTCGTCGTAGGCCGGGGCCTTGCTCTCCCAGAGGATGTCGAACGCGATGCCGTGAGCGTTGTCGTCGCAGCCGATGCGGAGGGTGCGCATGCCGCGGATGATCTCCTGCCAGAAGGGGCCGACGCGGAGCTCGTCGATGCGGGGGCGGAGGCGGCGGCTGGCGCGCAGGTTGTACTGCTTGCCGTCATCGACGCTGACGATGGCGTAGGCGTCCATCACGTCGGTGTTGGGGTAGAGGCGGATGGCGGTGATCAGGTTCACCTCGCCCGCAGGGTCGCCGAAGCAGTGCCAGTAGCCGTCGCTCCACTCGGGGCTGGCGGTCTGGACGGAGTTGAAGGTGTCGATGGTCTGGTGGCGGGGCCACTCGTCGAGCTCGGTGAGGACGCGGGGTCGGGGCATGGTCGTTCCTTTCGTGTGCCGGTCGGCGGCTTTACGGGCGGGGGATGACGATGACGGGGATCTCGCGGGTGGTCTTGGCCTGGTACTCGGCGAACGCGGGCATCTTCGCGGCCTGCTGGTCGAAGAGGCGCGTGCGCTCCTCGCCCTCGGGGATGATGGCGTTCGTGGTGAACGTCTCATCGGGAAGCTCGATGGTGACCTCGGGATTCGCGCGGATGTTGTGATACCACTGGGGGTGCTTCGGGTTCCCGGCGTAGGAAGCGATGATGATGATGTTCTCGCCGTCGGTGCTGTGGGCGAGGGGGGTGGTTCGCTTCTCGCCGCTCTTCGCGCCGGTGGTGGTGAGGAGGAGGAGGGGCGCATCGGCGAAGCGGCCGGTGACCTTCCCACCGTTGGCGCGGAACTGCTCGATGAGGTGGTTGTTGTAGGAGATCATCTGGGCGATGGGGTCTTCGGATGTCATGGGGCCTCCGGGGTGTGCGTCGGCAGAGTGTAGCGGTCGACGTTGCCCAGTGCTGGGCGGGGAGGGTTCGCGCCGGCTAGGGGCGGGGGATAACGACCACGGGGATCTCGCGGGTCGTCATGGTCTGGTACTCGGCGAAGCGCGGCATCTCGGCGGCGTGCTGGTCGTAGATGCGCCGGCGCTCCTCCCCCTGGGGAATGATGGCGTTCGACGTGAACGTCTCGCCGGGCAGCTCGATGGTGACCTCCGGGTTGGCGCGGATGTTCAGGAACCAGGCGGGGTGCTTCGGCGCGCCCCCGAACGAGGCAATGATGACGACGCGGTCGCCGTCGAGGGTGTGGACAAGGGGGTTGGTGCGCTTCTGGCCGCTCTTCGCGCCGGTGGTGGTGAGGAGGAGGAGGGGCTCGCTGGCGAACATGCCCGTGACCCTGCCGTCGTTCGCGCGGAACTCCTCGATGACCCGGCGGTTGAGAGCGAGCATCTCGTCAAGGGACACGGGGGCGGCGGCGTTACGGGCGCGCATCTCGTCCAGGGATTCGGACGTGGCGTCAGAAGACATGGCGGGCTCCCTTGCTGATCAGCCGGGCGAGTCTAGGGGACTTCAGCCGACGCTGAGTACGGCGGCGCCCTCGACCTTTCCCGAGGCCAGGTCGGCGAGGGCCCGGTTGGCATCCTTGAGGGGATAGACCTCGGTCTCGGTGCGGATGGGGATATCGGCGGCGAGGGCGAGGAACTCGCGGGCGTCCTGGCGGGTGAAGTTGGCGACGCTGCGGAGGCTGCGTTCCCACCAGAGGTGCTCGTAGGGGAACTCGGGGATGCGGTCGAGGTGGATGGCGTTGACGGCGACGGTGCCGCCGCGGTCGACGGCCTTGAGGGCGGCGACGACGACCTCGCCGGCGGGGGCGAAGGTGACGGCGGCGTCGAGGGGCGCGGGCGGGGAGTAGTGCGTGCCGCCGGCCCAGACGGCGCCGAGGTCGCGGGCGCGCTGCTGATCGCGCTCGGAGCGTGTCGCGACGAAGACCTCGCAGCCCCAGTGCCTCGCGACCTGCAGGGCGAGGCGCGCCGAAGCGCCGAAGCCGTAGAGGCCGAGGCGCCCGCCGGGTTCGATGCCGGAGAGGCGCAGGGCGCGGTAGCCGATGATGCCGCCGCAGAGGAGGGGTGCGGCCTCGACGGGGTCGAGGGCGACGGGGAGGGGGTGGGCGCAGGTGGCGCGCACGGTGAGGCGTTCGGCGTAGCCGCCGTCGCGGTCCCAGCCTGTGAATTGCGCCGACTCGCAGAGGTTCTCGCGGCCGGCGTCGCAGCGGGGACAGGCGCCGCAGGCGCCCGCGAGCCAGGCGACGCCCGCACGGTCGCCGATGCGCCAGCTTTCGACGCCTTCGCCGAGCGCTTCGACCGTGCCGACGGCCTGGTGGCCGGGGACGACGGGGAGGCGGCGCGCCTCGATGTCGCCCTCGCAGATCTGGAGGTCGGTGCGGCAGACGGCGCAGGCGGCTACGCGCACCAAGAGCTCGCCGGGCGCGGGGACGGGGTCGGGGCGGGTGGCGAGGACGAGGGGTCCATCGCCAGCGGGGGCGGGGCGTTCGAGCACGGCGGCGCGCATGGCGCGATCCTACGAGCGCGGGGACGGGGGCGGGGGACCGAGGAGCTTCGCGAGATCCTTGAGCAGCTCGAGGCGCTCCGCCCGCCAGCGGCTGGCGAGCCCGCTGGAGGAGGGCACGACGTAGGGGACCGTCTCGCCGATGCGTTCGGGCTGGACGCCGTCGGGGCGGCCGCTCAGGGCGGCGCGGGGGAGGCCGAGGGCGTGGCGGGCGAAGTGGACGTAGATGCCGCGCCCGCTGAAGACGGCGTAAGCGGGCTGGTTCGCCTCGAGCTGGGCGAGGAGGCGGTGGGCGCCGGCGGCGATCTCGTCGGCGGTGAGCTCATCGGCGCGGACGGTGGGGCGGGGGCAGAGGTCGACGAAGCCGATGCCGGCTTCGTCCATGAGGGAGGCGTCGTCCTCGGGGCCGGCGGGGCGGGCGAGGAGGCCGCTCTCGTTGAGCTGCTTCCAGAAGACGTTGGCGCGGCGGGCGTAGTAGTGGCCCGCCTCGGCGGAGTAGATGGCGGGGTTGTAGCCGATGAAGACGACGCGGAGCCCGGGGCGGAGGTAGTGGGGGAGGGTGGCCATGTCCGCCGTCAATGGTCCTCCTCCGTGAGGGCGAAGCGGACCTTCGGCTCGGGGAGGCGGACGGCGATCGGCTCTGCGTCCGCCTGCGCGTAGGGAAGGATGAACTGCAACACGATCTTGCCCAGGGATCCCTCCTGCAGGTTCTCGGGAGCCGTGACCAACCTGACCGCCACCGGGTCACCCTCCGAGAGCTCCAGCTCGATGCCCTCGTGGCTGAGCGTCCAGTCCCTGGTTCCGCGCACCGCCAATGTCACCTCCACGAAGGGCGGTTGTCCTTGTCCCGCGACGTATCGGTCGACCCAAAGCGTAAGGCCGTCCTCGCTGTACGCCCCGTTCACCGGGACGGTGGGTTCGTCGAAGAAGACGTTGAGGAGGGGGGGAATCCCCAGCACCCCGAGGGGTATGCCGACGATGACGCCGAGGATGGCGGCCCAGCGGAAGAAGCTCCGGCGTTCCTCGCGGACGCTTTGCTCGGCGGCGACGGGGACGCGGCGGCGGGGAGGCTCGGTCACGCGAGGCTAGCGGACGCGGGCGGCGAGAACGCCGTCGAAGGCGAGCCCGGTGCTGAGCAGGTAGCGCTCGTCGGCGGCGAGGAAGGAGAGGAACGCGCGCAGACCCTCGGCCTCGCGGCCCTCAGAGGCGGCGAGGGTGGCGGCGTTAACGATGGTGAGGGAGCCGCCGATGCGGAGGAGGCGAGTCAGGTCCTCCCCCATGCGCTCGTACTCCTGCCAGCGGCCCCCGAGGACGACGAGGTCGTACGGTCCGTTGAGGGCGTGGACGACGGCGGGGGGCTTGCCGGAGTGGACGCGCACGTGCTCGGCGAGGGCGTGGCGCTCGGCGGCGCGGCGGATGCCGTCGGCGACCTTGGAACTGCGCTCGACGACCTCGATCTGGCCGGTGTGTCCGAACGCGCCGGCGATGTGGAGAGCGCGGTAGGACGCGAGGCCGGCGGCAAGCTGCTCGACCCCCGCGGCGTCGAGGCCGTCCGCGTCGGGCGGCGGTTCGCCTTCGACGAGGAGGACGTAGCTGGCGCGGGCGGCCCGCACGAGCGTCGCGAGCTGGCGCGCGGTCATAGCGGCCGCCGCCGCCATAGGCGCGGGAACGCCATCGAGCAGCGAGGCGAAGCGGTCGGCCTGCGCCTGCAGCAACTCGCGTGCGAACTCTTCGCCGGAAGCCATACGGCAATTGTAGGAGGTAGGGACGCCCGTAGGGGTCAGGCGAGGGCGCGTTCGATGAGGGCGCGGTCCTTGGGCGCGAGGTCGGAAGCGAGGGCGAGGTCCCGGGCGGCGGGGCTGATCTTGCTCCAGGTCTTGCGGATGACGTTCGCCATCGTCTCGGGGTCGGTACGGAGGGCGAAGTCGTGGAGCTGCGTTTCGAGGAAGACGAGGGTGAGGCCGTCCTCGAAGGCCTGGCCCTCGGGGTCTCGCTTCGGCGTCTCCTTGCGGATGAGGCGCTCGACGCGGTCGATGGTGTCCTCGTCGTAGCCGCACTCCTCGAGGATGGCCCGGGCGTGTCCGGCATGGCGGACCTGGAGGTCGCGGCGCCAGCGGAGGTAGCCGCGGCGTCCGGCGGGGAAGGTGTCGCGGGGGGACTCCCAGCGGCGGATGTGGTGGGCGCGGGCGGCCAGCAGCAGGGCCTCGCTCGGGTCGGGCAGGAGGCGTTCGACCCAGGCGGTGAGCATGCGCGCGTGGGTGAGCTCCTTGGGCACGGCCCGTCCGTCGACCTCGATGGTCACGGTGTCGGGGGCGTTGGCCTCGTCGATGAGAGCGATGGCGCGCTCGAATCGGGCTCCGAAGCGGTTTTGGGTATCTGGCACGGCCCGCCAAGCATGGCACAGCGAACCTACAATGGCCGCATGAACGTACGGGAAGCGATCCGATTCCTCGAGTCGTTCGTGGACATGGAGCGGGATCCGGGAGCGTCGAAGAGCCCGCCCATGAACCTCGCCTCGATGCGCTCGCTGCTGAAGCGGCTGGGCGACCCGCAGCAGGGGCGGGGGACGGTTCACGTGACCGGCACGAACGGCAAGGGGAGCGTCTCGGCGATGGTCGAGGGCATCCTGCGGGCGGGCGGGGAGCGGACGGGGCTGTTCACGAGCCCCCACCTGCACTCGTACGGGGAACGCATCCGCGTCGACGGCGAACCGATGACGATGCCGGAGCTGGCGGAGGGGCTGAGCGCCATCCGCGCGGCGGTGGAGGCGGAGCAGGAGTCGGCGGGCGGCCAGGTGAGCACGTTCGGGGTGCTGGTGGCGCTCTTCCACTGGCTCGCGCGGGAGCGGCTGGGGGACGGCGGCTGGCAGGTGGTGGAGGTCGGGCTGGGAGGCTCCTACGACGCGACGAATGTTTACGGGGGCGCGGACGTCGCGGTGATCACGCCGATCGCGCTGGACCACACCGCGATCCTGGGGGAGACGCCGGTCGCCATCGCGCGGGACAAGGCGGGCATCATCGGGCCCGGCTCGACCTGCGTGCTCGCGCCCCAGCCCGACCCTGCCGTGACGCAGGTGGTGCGCGACCGCTGCCGGGAGGTGGGGGCGGAGCTGCGGCTGGTGGACGAGGAGTGGAGCACCGACGTGCTGGAGCGGTACGTGTTCGGGCAGTCGTTCCTGCTGCACGGGCCGGACGGGTCGCGGGAGCTGCGCACGCCCCTGCTGGGCGCCCACCAGGTGGGGAACGCGATGACGGCCGTGGCGGTGGCGCGGGAGCTGCGCGCGCGGGGCGCGACCATCGACGAGGATGCGATCTCGGGAGGGATCGCGCGGACACGAGTCGGGGGGCGGCTGGAGGTGATGGGGCAGCGTCCGCTGGTGGTCGCGGACGGGGCGCACAACCCGGCGGCAGCGGCAGCGCTGGCGGAGGCGCTGCGCGAGTACCTGGAGTGGCGGCGCTGCTTCTTCGTGGTGGGAGCGATGGCGGGGAAGGACCTGCGCGGGATCGGGTACAAGCTGGCGGGGCTGGCGAGCGGCATCTGGTGCTGCAAGCTCGCGTCGCGTCGCTCGCGCGTTCCGGCCGAGATGGCGGCGGAGCTGGCGCCGCTCACGCCGCACGTGGAGGTGGCGGGGAGCGTGGCGGAGGGGCTCGCGCAAGCGCGGCAGCGGGCGGAGGAGGCGGACCTGATCTGCGTCACGGGGTCGCTGTACGCGGTGGCGGCGGCGCGGGCGGTAGTGCTGGGCGAGAGTGTGACGGGCCGTTAGGGCCGCGTTCGCTGGACTCCTACGGGCCCACGGGACAGGCTTGACCGATGTCCTTTGCGGAAGCGATGGAGCGGGGGGAGTTCCCCGTTTCACTGGAGATCACGCCGCCGCGCACGTCGAAGCCGGCGGTGCTGTTGCGCCGGGCGCGGCTGCTCGAGGCGCGCACGGTGACCGTGAACGTGATCCAGCGGCCAGAGCGGCAGTCGAGCCTGGAGGCGGCGCTGGAGCTGAAGCGGGAGGGCCTCGAGCCGATCTGGCACCTGGCCACAGGGGGACGCACGCCGGAGGCGATCGCCGCGGACGTGGCGCGGGCGCACGAGGCCGGGCTCGGCCACGTGCTCTGCCTGCGGGGCGACCACGCCGCGGACACGCCCGGGACGCGCGTCACGGAGGCGATCGCGCTCGTGCAGAAGCGGGCGCCCGGCATGGCGATCGGGGCGGCGCTCGACCAGTACCGCGCGGACGAACGCGCCGACCGGCTGCTCGCGGCCAAGCTGCGGGCGGGAGCGCGCAGCATCTGGACACAGCCGGTGTTCGACCTTGCGCCGCTGCTGCGGGCGGCGGGGTTCGTGAAGGCGACGCGGCCCGATGCCCATGTGGTGGCGATGGCGATGCCGCTGCTCACGCCGGAGTCGCTGGACGCGATCAGCGAGCGGCTGGGCATCCCCGCGCCGGAGACGCTGCGGACGCGCATCGCGGCAGGCGAGGAGGAGGCGTGGGGCGCCTTCGAGGAGACGCTGGCGACGCTGGCGCGGGTGGAGCTGGTGGACGCGGTGGCGATCATGACGTACCGCGCGGACCCGCCCGAGGGCACGGCGGAGCGCATCATCGCGGCGCTGGGGCGAACGGGCATCGGGGACACGGCGGGCGCGGCAGCCGACCGGTAGACTCGCGCGCATGGAAACGCGAATGTTCGGGAAGCTCGGGCCGGTCAGCGCCCTCACGCTCGGGGGCGGCGGCACCGGCGGGGTCTGGGGCGCGACAACGCGCGAGGAAGCGGTCGAGACGGTACGGGCGTCGGTCGAGGGGGGCATCAGCTTCCTCGACGTGGCGCCCGGGTACGGCAACGGCGAGGCGGAGCGGGTCGTGGGGGAGGCGTTCGAGGGGCGGCTACCGGACGGGGTGCGCATCTCGACGAAGCACCACCTCGGGAACGTGCCCGCGGGTGAGGTGGCAGGGACGCTGCGGCAGGCGCTGGCGGCGAGCCTCGACCGGCTGCGGCTGGAGCGGGTCGACCTGTTCTTCCTGCACGGGATGGTCGTGCCGGACGGGTTCGAGGGGCGGGGAACGCCCCGAAGCCTGTTCGTGGAGGCGGTGCGGCCCGCGTTCGAGGCGATGGTGGCGGACGGGACGATTGGGGCGTGGGGGGTGAGCGGGGTGGGCGTGCCGAGCGCGCTCCTGGAGACGCTCGCGGAAGACCCTGCCCCGGGGACGATCCAGTGCGTGGCCAACCTGCTCGATTCGCCCGGCGGGATGCGCGCCTACGACGAGGATCCGCGCCCAAGGGAGCTGATCGCGGCGGCGAACGCGCGCGGGGTGGGCGTGATGGGCATCCGCGCCGTGCAGGCGGGCGCGCTCACCGACGCGATCGACCGGGACCTGCCGGACGACCACCCGGAGGCGGTCGACTTCGAGCGGGCGGCGCCCTTCCGGGCGCTGGCGGCGGAGGCCGGCGAGTCGCCCGCCTCGCTCGCGCACCGCTACACGCTCTCGATGGAGGGCATTGCCACGGTCATCCTCGGCGTCAAGAACCGCGCCGAGCTGGCGGAGTGCCTCGAGGCCGAGGCCAGGGGCCCGCTCGACGCCGAGCTGATGGCGCGCATCGACGCGGCCGTGGCGGGGCGCTAGCGGGATGGAGTACGACGTCATCATCGTGGGGGCGGGGTCGTCCGGGGCGGTGCTTGCGGCGCGCCTGAGCGAGGACCGCTCGCGGTCGGTGCTCCTGCTCGACGCCGGTCCCGACTACGCGACGCTGGAGTCGCTTCCCCACGACGTGAACAGCATCCACGAGCCCTCGACGGTTCACCACGACTGGGGGTTCAACGCGACGTTCGTGCCGGGACGAGTGGCGCCGCTGCCACGGGGGAGGCTGGTGGGGGGTTCGTCCGCCATCAACACCGGCGTGGCCATCCGCGGGGCGCCGGGAGACTACGACCGCTGGGCGGAGCTGACCGGCGACGAGCGCTGGGGCTGGGAGCACTGCCTCCCTTACTTCCGCGCGATCGAGGACGACCGGGACGAGGGGGGCGACTTCCACGGCCAGGGCGGCCCCATCCCCGTGCGCCGCTGGACGCGCGAGGAGCTGGCGCCGGTGCAGCAGGGGTTCTACGACGCCTGCCTGGCGGCTGGGTTCGAGGAGGACCGCGACCAGAACGACCCGGAGACGGCGGGCATCACGCGCGCGGCGATGAACCGCGGCGGCCCCGGCGCGATGACGCGCTGGTCGGCCAACCTTGGCTTCCTCTCGCCCGCGCGCAACCGGCTCAACCTCACCATCCGCAGCCACTGCCTTGTCGACCGCGTGCTGGTCGAGGACGGCCGCGCGGTCGGACTGCGGGTCGAGTGCGACGGGGAGTTGCAGGAAGTGCGGGGGCGGGAGATCGTGCTCTCCGCGGGCGCGATCATGAGTCCGGCGATCCTCCTGCGGAGCGGCATCGGTCCGGCGGACGAGCTGGCGGAGCTGGGGATCGAGTCGGTGGCGAACCTGCCGGGCGTCGGCAAGCACCTGATGGACCACCCGATGACGCCGCTGCTCCTGCACCCCCGCCCGGGGGTCGTCGACCCGGAGAAGCCGCTCCTGCAGACCCTCCTGCGCTACACCTCCTCGACGGGCGAGTTCAACGACATGCAGGTGTACCTGCTCGGGCACATCCTCTACGCGCCGGGGGGACGGTACGGGACCTGGCAGGGCGAGGAGGACGGCGAGCCGGAGTGGGTGTTCGCTGTTGCGCCGGGCGTCCAGCTGCCGAACTCGTACGGGTCGGTCACGCTGGCGAGCGCCGACTACACCGTGAAGCCCGCGATCGACCTGAAGTTCGACGAGGACGAGTCCGACCGGGTACGGCTGCGCGAGGGAGCGCGGCTGGCGTGGAGGCTGGCGCACTCGCCCGAGCTGGCGCCGTTCCACACGGGGCCCGTGGACCTCGACCAGGAGACGCTGGACGACGACGCGAAGCTCGACGGGTGGATTCACGGCGCGGCATCGAGCATGGCCCATCCGACCTGCACCTGCCCGATGGGCCCGGACCCGGCGGAGGGGGCGGTGGTGGACAGCGAGGGGCGCGTGCACGGGGTCGAGGGGCTGCGGGTGGCGGACGGGTCGATCATGCCGACGATCATCCGGGCGAACACGAACTTCACGTGCATGATGATCGGCGAGCGCATCGCCGAGTGGATGGCCGCCGACCTGGCCTAAGACGGAAGCGGACTGCGGACCTCTCCGGGCGCGGCGCCGGTGAGCGTGTCCGGGGGCACGACACCGCGCAGGTGGGCGTCGAGCGCCTCGTTCCAGAGGCGGACGGCCTCGGAGTCGTCCTGCAAAGAGAGTCCCTGGCGGGCGGGCTCCTTCACCTCGTCCTGGGCGCCGGCGAGCGCTTCGGCCATCGCGTCGAGCTGGGCCTGCGCCCACTCGATACGCTCGGCCCAGATGGGCTCGTCGGCGGGCGAGTCCTCCTCGCCCCAATCGGGGGCGAGCCAGGTCGCTTCGAGCAGGGTCGTCTCCTCATCGCCGGGCCACACGGTGAAGTTGAAGATGCCGCTGGGCGTGTAGGTAACGAGCAGGTTGGGGAAAAAGACGTAGGTGGCGGCGGTGGAGCTGAGCATCGGACCAAGGCCGGCGATGGAGGGGAGGTCCGCGTCGCTGAGGTCGGCCCAGTCGAGCGGGCCGGCGAGGCCGAGGGCGGAGGCAGAGGCGGCATCAAAGGGGGCCACGAGGCGCAGGTGCCCGCCTTCGAGCAGCTCGGCATCGGCGGAGGTGGTCGCGACGGTGCCGGGGCCGGGGCGGGGAGGGGCGGCCGGGGCCGACAGCAGCCGCCCCATAACGCGTTTCCAGTTGACAGGGAGGGTGACGGAGCGCTGGTCGAGGGTGCGCAACCCCCCGCTCTCGACGGAGAGCTCCCTGCCAGCGCCGCCGAACCAGCTCCCGAGGTCGCCGTCGGGGGACTCGTTCACGAAGATGGCGCTGTTCCTGACGTCGCAGGCGACGGGGACGAGGCCGCGCTCCTCGCGGCGGAGGTCGACGAAGTCGCGTTCATCCGGAACGGAGACGAGCTTGCCGGAGGTGTCGTAGGTCCAGCTGTGGTACTGGCAGCGGAGGGCGCGGTTACGTCCGCGGGGGACGCGGACGACGGGGGCGCCGCGGTGCCGGCAGGAGTTGTAGAAGCAGCGGATCACGTCGTCGACGGCGTGGACGATGAGGAGGGGGACGCGGGTCTTCTCCCAGGTCATGTAGAGGCCGGGGCGCGCGATCTCGTCGAGGCGCCCGGCGAGGAGCCAGGCCTTGCCGAAGATCTCGGCGCGTTCGGCTTCGTAGAAGGAGCGGTCGACGAAGCGGCGAGCGGGGAGGCGGACGGGCTCGGGGGCGGGCGGCGCGGCGGATCGGGCCTGCAACCGGGCGCGGACATCATCGGAAAAGGTCACGTTCGCCTCCTCCCGCGGCTGGTCAGCGAGACTCTAAGCGACAGCAGACGTAGGGGCATGGGGGAAGGGCGCACAGGGGCAGCGTTCGCTACCCTACTCGCGGTGAGCACCGCGACACCGGCTCCGACACGACCGCCTTCGCTTCTCGACCGGCTGACTCGCGAACGGGACATCGGGCGCGAGCGGCTGGCGCTGCGCTACGCGCGGCGCACGGTGACCGTGCCCATCTACGTGGCGTCGTTCCTGATCAACACGGCGGCGGCGCCGATCTTCCTGGTCGTGGCGCTGACGGGCGACCTCGCGCGGGGGCGGGGCACGATCTTCGTGCGCTGCATCCTGGCGCTGTGGGCCTACCTGGCGGTGGAGACGTTCGGGTTGCTGCTCTTCCTGCCGCTCTGGGTGCTGGGGCAGGGAAGCGAGCACCGGCGGCTGGCGTTGCACCACTGGTTCGCACGTGTGTGGGCGCGCTGGGTGTTCTGGAGCATCGTGCGGCTGTTCGAGATGCGCGTCGACGTGGAGGGGGACGAGGCGGCGGCGGAGGGGCCGGTGATCGTGTTCTGCCGGCATGTCTCGCCCGTCGACAACCTGCTTCCGCTCGTGTTCCTGGAAGGGCGCCACGGGCTCTGGCTGCGCTGGGTGATGAACTCGTGGCTGGTGCGGGACCCGTGCATCGACATCGTGGGACACCGGCTGCGGAGCACGTTCCTGACGGTGGGCTCGCGCGAGGGCTCGCGGCAGATCGCGAAAGTCTCGGCGCTGGCCGACGACCTCGAACCGCGCGAAGGCGTCCTGGTCTTTCCGGAGGGCGCGCTCTTCACGCCGGCGCGACTGGCGCGGGCGGTGGCGCGCATGCGCCGCAGCGGCGACGAGGAAGAGGCGCAGCTCGCCGAGGGACTGCGCCACGTGCTGCCGCCGCAGCTCGGCGGGCCGCTGGCGCTGCTCGAACGCGCGCCCCACGCCGACGTGGTCTTCTGCGCGCACACGGGGCTTGAGGGCGGCAGCTACCGCTCGCTGCTGGCGGGCGGCATCCTGCGGCGGCAGGTGCGCATCGCGTTCTGGCGCGTTCCCCGGGAGGAGGTCCCGGAGGACATCGAGGGGCGCACGTCGTGGCTGCACGCGCAGTGGCGGCGCGTCGACGGCTGGATCGAGGAGAACGCCCTCAGCCAGGACTGAGCGTTCCCCGGCCCTTGGGACGGACCTAGAAGACGACGACGCCGCGGGCGTTCTTGCCCGCTTCCATGTCGGCATAGGCCTGGGCCACGTCCTCGATGGGGTAGGTGGTGGTGACGAGGGAGTCGAGATCGAGCTTGCCCTGGCGGTACCACTCGATCATGCGGGGGAAGTCGCGCACGCTGGCGCCCTTGCCGCAGAACGAGCCCTTGATCGTCTTCTCCATGATGGCGACGAGGCCGGCGGAGAGGGCGAACGTGTCGTCGAAGCGCCCCACGCCCACGATGGTGCAGGTTCCCCCGCGGCGGGCGGCCATGAAGGCGTCCCCCATGGCCGCTCCGACGCCGATCGCCTCGAAGGTGTAGTCGGCGCCGCGGCCGCCGGTGAGGGCCATCACCTGCTCGACCGCGTTCTCCTGAGAGGCGTCGATGACGTGGGTGGCGCCGAGCTTCGTGGCGTACTCGAGCTTCGCCGGGTTCGTGTCGATGGAGATCATCGTCGAGGCGCCGGCGATACGGCAGCCCTGGAGGACGCTGAGGCCGACCCCGCCGCAGCCCCAGATAGCGCAGCTCGTGCCGGGGCGCACCTCGGCCGTGTTGATGGCGGCGCCCACGCCCGTGATGACGCCGCAGCCGAGGAGGGAGGCGCTGACGAGGGGGATGTCCTTGTCGATCTTGATGGCGGTGTTCTCGGCGACGACGGTGTACTCGCAGAGGCCGCCGATGGAGGCGAAGGGCATCAGGTCGAGGCCGTCGAAGTGGTAGGGGAAGTTGCCGCCCATGTTGAGGGGCATCTGCTCGCACTGCGCGTACATGCCCTCGACGCAGAGGGGGCAGCGCCCGCAGAAGGCGGTCGTCGTCATGACAACGTGGTCGCCGGGCTCGAGGGAGGTGACCCCCTCGCCCACCGACTCAACGACGCCAGCGCCCTCGTGGCCCAGCACCATGGGGTTGGCCTGGGGCAGCACCGACTGCATCACGGACAGGTCGGTGTGGCAGAGGCCACAGGCGGCCAGCTTGACCCGCACCTGGCCGGGGCCGGGTTCGTCGACGGTGACGGTCTGGACTTCGAGGGGAGTGCCGGAACCACGAATCACCGCTGCTTTCGCTTCCATTTCGATACCTCCGGGGGCGCGCCCGGGCTGTGGGCGGCGCGCCGGCGGCGATTGTACGGGGAAGGCGGCCAAGGGGCGGCGGGGGCGGGGTATCATCGCCCCGGCAAGAGCATCGTGATCGTCGTTCTCCACGGCCAGGACGAGCTCCGCCTGCGGCGGCGGCTGGAGGCGCTTCGCGCCGAGGGCGGGGGCGAGGCGGGCGCGCCCGGCGCGGACGTGGCGCTGCTCGACGGGCGCGACGCGAAGCCCGAGGAGATCCTGGGGCCGGCGCTCACCGCGCCCTTCCTCTCCCCGCGGCGGACGGTGGTGGTCGAGGGGCTGCTCGGGCGGTTCGAGGGGGGCGGCGGCGGGCGGGGAGGCGGGCCGCGCGGACCGCGCGTCGACGCCTTCAACCCACTCATCGAGGCGGTGGCGGCGGGTATCCCTGAGACGACGACGCTCGTGTTCGTCGAGGGGAACTTGAACGCGGGCCGCAACCCCCTCCTGCGGCGGCTGGACGAGACCGGCAACGTGGAGGTGGAGCACTTCCCCGAGCTGAAACGGGGCGAGCTGGTGCAGTTCGTGCGGGAGGAGGCGCAGCAGCAGGGGGTCCAGTTCCAGCGGGGGCGCTCGGCGCGGGCGTTGCCGGCGGAGGAGGAGTGGCGGCGGCCGGGCGAGGACGACCCCGCGCAGCTCCTGGCGGCGCTCCACCCGAACACGCTCGAGCTTGCCCGCGAGTTGGAGAAGCTGGCCCTCTACACGATGGGCCGCCAGGCGACGGTGGACGACATCGACGTGCTCTGCGGGGGCGAGCGGGAGACGACGGTGTGGCAATTGGTCGACGGCGTGCTCGACGGCGAGACGGCGCAGGCGCTGCAGGCGCTGCGCTTCCTCCTCTCGCGGGGCGAGAGCGTGAACAGCCTGCTCTCACAGCTGGCGGCGGCGTACCGGCCGCTCTCGACGGTGCTGGACCTGCTCAAGGACGGAAAGGGTCCGGAGGACATCGGGAAGGCGATCCGTCGGCCCTGGCCGCGTCTGCGCGACGCCGCGATCCGGCGGGCGCAGCGGCTGGGCCGGGAGGGGGTGCGCCGCGCCTACGAGATCCTGGTGGAAGCGGACCGGGGGATGAAGTCGGGCGAGGTGCGGGACGAGCTGGCGCTGGAGGTGGCGGTCACGCGCCTGATCGCGCTGGCGCCACGGGCGGGGCGGCGGGCTTCCTGAGCTAGCGGATTACGCCCTGCCCATCGAGCACTGCGGCGTGGACGGCGGACGCGGTCTCCGCCTCGTCCCACGCTGAGGTGTCGAGGTCCAGCCCAAGGCCGAGGCACTGCTGCTCCATGAGGTCGTAAAGCCAGAGGTACTGCCCGGCGACCTGCTTCTCGGGGCGAGCGCGGTCTCGCTCCAGGACGACGGAGCGCGGCGGGGCCAGGAGGACGTAGTGCAGGGGCGAGACGCGGAGAAGGTTGAGGTAGCCGTCCAGGCGACCCCTCGTCACGACCACATCATCGAGGATGACGGTGAAGCCCTCGGCGAACAGCTCGTTGGAGACTGCTGCCGCCATCCTCGTCACAAGGTCGAGCTGGCGCTCCGCTTCATCGTCCGGCGAGCCGCCGGGGTTCACGCCGCCTTCGCGAATGGCCTCGCGAAGGGCGTCCGCCTCGACGTGGGCGCTGCGGGGGAACATCGAAGCAAGGGCTTTCGCGACGCTGGTCTTCCCGGAGCCGGGGACGCCAGTAAGGATGATCAGGCGCGGCTGCTCCTCCGCGTCCACCCCTACTCCTGCCAGACGGGGTTGTAGCAGGCGAGGGCGCGGTCGGACTGGCCGGGCAGGGTCGTGAGCTGCGGGGGGCCGACATCGCGGCATTGCTGCATGGCCTTGCGGCAGCGGGGGATGAAGGGGCAGTGGCCGGCGGGCTCCTTCAGGTCGGGGGCAGTGCCGGGGAGGGCGTAGAGCTCGTGGCCGACGTCGTCGAGGCGGGGGAGGGCTGCGAGGAGACCGTGCGTGTAGGGGTGGAAGGGCGAGCGGAGGACGTCGCGGACGGGGCCGGACTCGACGAGGTGGCCGGCGTACATGACACCGACCTCGTCGGCGATCTGGGAGACGACGCCGAAGTCGTGCGTGATGAGCAGGATGGCCGTGCCCTTCTCGCGGCGGAGGGTATCGAGCTGGTGGAGGATCTGGGCCTGGACGGTGACGTCGAGGGAGGCGGTGGGCTCGTCGGCGATGATGAGGTCGGGGCTGAGCGCGGTTGCGATGCCGATCATGACGCGCTGGCACATGCCCCCGGAGAGCTGGAACGGGTACGACTTCGCGACGCGCTCGGGGTCGGCCAGGCCGACCTGGCGGAGGATGTCGACGGAGGCCGCGTTCGCCTCCCGCTTGTTCATCCCGAGGTGAGTGGTGAGCACCTCGCCAACCTGTTCGCCGACTGAGATGACGGGGTTCAGGCCGGCGACCGGGTCCTGGAAGATCATCGTGATGCGGCGACCGCGGGTGTGGCGCAGGGAGTGCTCGTCGAGCGTGAGCATGTTGTCGGGGCCGAAGTAGACCTCGCCGCCGAGGATGTCCGCCTCATCGGGGAGGAGATTGAGGATGGACATACCGACGGTGGTCTTGCCGGAGCCGGATTCGCCGACGAGGGCGTAGACGCTGCCCTGGTCGATATCGAGCGAGACCTGGTCGACGGCGTAGGCCATCTCGTCGCGCGAGCGATAGCGGACGGAGAGGTTGCGGATGCTGACGAGGGTCTGGGCCATGGTGAAGGTCCGGCCCGGGGACCGCCTGGAGCTAGCCGCTGGGCCTGATGGAGGAGATGAAACGCCCCTGAATCCTAACGTTTTCTGGGTCGACGTAGATAGGGGGCATGGTGGAGTTAGCAGGCTGGAGGCGGATGCGGTCCTTCTCGCGGTAGAGGCGCTTGAGGGTGACCTCCTCGCGGTCCTGGAGCCAGACGGCGACCTTCTCGCCATCGTCGGCGGTGGTGGCGGGTTCGAGGAAGACGATATCGCCGTCGTCGATGAGGTCCTCGATCATCGACTCGCCCTTCACGCGCAGGGCGAAGACGTTCTGGTGGCCGCGCACCATTTCCTCGGTGACGGTGACGGTGTCCTCGACGTCGCTGGCCCAGCGGTCGCTGGTGGGGACGGGGATGGGCTCGCCGGCAGCGATGGCGCCGAGCACGGGCACATCGACGGTGCGCCCGCGACGGGTGCCGTCGAGCAGCTCGATGCCGCGGGAGACCTCCCGGTCGCGCCGGAGGAGGCCCTTTTCCTCGAGCCGGCGGAGGTTGTAGTCGACGACGGAGGTGCTGCTGATGCCGCAGCCGAACTGGATGTCGCGGATGGAAGGCGGGTAGTCCTTCTCGTCGATGAAGTCCCTGATGAACTCCATGATCTGGCTCTGCTTGGTGGACAGGTCGCTCATGCCTCGCCTCGCGCGAACGGATGTTCGTTCGTATTGAACAACGGAGGACGTTTATCGTCAAGGGCGTTCGGAACACCGGGGGTTGTGGCGGGCGGGCGGCTGGGGTTTCCTTGACGCATGGACGCACGCGCGCGAATCGAGGAGCTGGCCGGGGAGGGCGGGTTCGACCTCGTGCGCTTCGCCGGGGCGGAGACGCTGGCGGGGGCGCGGGCGGCGGCGCTGGAGTCGCGAGCGGCGGGGCGGCTGGCGGACCTGCACTGGATGACGGACGAGTGGATCGAGCGCGCGACCGAGCCGGCAACCTTCCTGGCGGGGGCGAACACGGTGGTGCTACTGGCGATCACGGGGCACGCCCCGGATCCTGAGCAGCCCGACGATCGCGCGCGGGGACGGGTGGCGCGCTACGCGCGCGGCCGCGACTACCACCGGCTGTTCGAGTCCAAGCTGCGGCGGATGGCGCGGGCCATGCGGGAGGAGCTGGGCGGGGAGGCGCGGGCAACGGTCGACTACGGGCCGCTGCTGGAGCGGCCGCTGGCGGCGCGGGCGGGGCTGGGCTGGCTGGGGAAGTCGACGATGCTGCTGGCGCCGGGATTCGGGCCGTGGGTGCTACTGGGGGCGATCGCGACGACCCTGGCCATCGCCCCGGACCAGCCGCTGCGGAAGACGTGCGGGTCGTGCACGCGCTGCATCGTCGCCTGCCCGACGGGCGCGATCGCGCCGGACGGGGGCGTGCTCGACTCACGGCTCTGCATCAGCTACCACACGATCGAGAGCCGGGAGCCGATCCCGCGCGAGCTGCGACGCAAGTTCGGCGACTGGATCTTCGGGTGCGACGACTGCCTGGACTCGTGCCCGGTGGGAGCGGGGAACGCGGCCAGCCACCCCGACCTCGTCCCCGTCGCCGCCGACGATGCGTTCCCCCCGCTGGCCGAGCTGCTGGCCCTCGACGAGGAGGCGTTCCGCGAGCGCTTCCGGGGACGGGCGGTGCAGCGCGCCACGCGCGACGGCTTCCTGCGGAACGCCTGCGTGGCGCTGGGGAACGTGGGGACGGCCGAGGATGTGGGAGCGCTCACGGGGGCGCTAGGGGACGGGGCGGCGCTGGTGCGGGGGCACGCGGCCTGGGCGCTCGGCGAGATCGCGCGGCGGCAGGGCGGGGGCGAGGAGGTCGCGGGGGCGCTGATGGCGAGGCTCGGCGTCGAGGAGGAGGCATGGGTGCGGGAGGAGATCGACGCGGCGCTGGCGACCGTAAGGACGGGGCCGGGGTAGGCTCGCGGGGTGTCCCCTGTCACGCGCGAGTCCGCCATCACGCTCCGCGAGATCACGCCCGAGAACGCCGAGGCCATCTTCGCGTTGTCGGTGGCCGACTCGCAGAAGCACCTCGTGGCCTCGAACGAGCGCTCGATCGCGCAGGCGCACTTCGAGGAGGCGGCCTGGTTCCGGGCGATCTACGCGGACGAGGAGCCGGTCGGGTTCGTGATGCTGCACGACGAGGCGCTGCGCGCCGAACCGCGAGAAGCGGGGTACCTGGTCCTGTGGCGGATGATGATCGACGAGCGCTTCCAGGGCATGGGCCTCGGCTGGAAGGCGATGCAGTTGATCATCGCGCACGCCAGGACGCGGCCGGGGGTGAAACGCCTCCAGACCAGCTGGGCGCAGGAGGAAGGCAACGCCGGGGACTTTTACCGGAAGCTTGGCTTCGTGCCGACGCGCGTGGACGAGGACGGGGAGCAGTGGGCCGCCCTCGACCTGTAGGGGCTAGACGCGCAGGCCGAGCAGCTCGCGGGTGACAGTGCCATCCGTGGCGACGTTCACGACAACCCAGGTGATGCGCAGCTTGAACCGTCCCTGGGCCGTGTCCAGCCAGACCTCGTCGCCCTTCTCCCAGCGGTAGTCGGAGTCGATGGTGGCGTAGTGCTGGCCCTTGCTGCCGGTGAACTCGTCCGCCTCGTAAAAGTCGGTGCGCATCACTGCGAGTCCTGGGAATCCTCGGGGTCTTGCGCGTCCTCGCCGTTGCCGTTGGCGGCGCTCGCATCGACGAGGCCGCGGGCGGGGACGCGCTCGGCGATCTCGTGCATGTGGGCGAGGACGCCGTTCTGGACAGCCTCGCCGGCGGCGCGGATGCCACCGAGGATGGCGCGCGCATCGGAGCGCCCGTGGGAGATGAAGACGACCCCATCGACGCCGAGGAGCTGGGCGCCGCCGTACTCTGCGTAGTCGAGGCGGCGCTGGGCCTTGCGCAGCTCGGGCCGCAGGAGCATGCCCGCGATGAGGTTCCAGGGGGTCAGCTTCACGGCCCGGCGCAGCTCGTCGAAGAAGAGCTCGGCGACGCCCTCGACCGTCTTGATGAAGATGTTGCCGGTGAAGCCGTCCATCACGGCGACATCGGCGACGTGGTGGGGAATGTGGCCGGCCTCGACGTTTCCGACGAAGTTGAGGTCGCTGGCGCGGAGGGCGCGGTTCACCTCGATGATGAGCTGGCTGCCCTTGGAGTCCTCCTCGCCGATGGAGACGAGGCCAATGCGGGGCGAGTGGATGCCGTGGCTGAACTCCATGACGGCGGCGCCCATGTGCGCGTACTGGATGAGGTGGGCGGGGCGGGAGTCGGCGTTGGCGCCCACGTCGAGGAGCATCGTGGGGCCCTTCTCGCTGGTGGCGACGACCATGCCGAGGGCAGGCCGGGCGATACCCGGGATGCGCCCGAGGCGGAGGAGGGCGGCGGCGAGGGTAGCGCCGGTGTTGCCGGCGGTGACGAAGGCGTCGGCCTCGCCCTGCTTCACGAGGTTCATACCGACGTTGATGGAGGCCTCGGGCTTGGCCTTGACGGCGTCGATCTTGTCGGCCATCGCTATCACGTCGCGGGCGTCGACGAGGGTGACGTTGTCGGGCAGCTCGTCGGTGTGCTCCCGCACCTCCGCGGTGCGGCCGATGAGCGCAACGTCCACATCGAGCCGCTGGGCGGCGAGCAACGCGCCCCTGACGACCTCGGCGGGGCCGTGGTCTCCACCCATGGCGTCGACGGCAACTCGTGGTCTCACCGGCATCTATTCTGCTCGGTCGCTCGACTGCTGCGCTTCGCTCCGCGCTCGCTCATCCCGCTCGCTACGCTCGGTCGCTCGACTGCTGCGCTTCGCTCCGCGCTCGCTCAACATCAGGTCGCTACCCTCCGGCAGGGGGCCCTCCTTCCACGCGTTCGCCGGTAACAATCAAACGCTCGCTGGCATTCGTCAATTCGCCGAGCAGGTAGTCGCCCCACGTATCGAGAACGCGGAACCCGGCGGACTCGAGCATCGAGGCGAGATCCGGAAACGTTACGTAGCGCAGAACGTGGTCGCTCTCGGTGCGGCGCATCTGGCCGTTCGCGCCGGTGACTTCGTAGCGAATGCGAAGGCGGCGGGTCTGGGTCGCGAGGTCGTCGTGGCGGACGTGCCAGACCTTCAGGTGTTCAGCCCCAACATCGCCAGACCAGGCGAGGATGGGCTCGCCGTTGCCGTCGGGGTCGAGCCAGTGTCCGGGGCCAGCGACATCAAGGGCGAGGCGGCCACCCGGGGCGAGAGCGGACGCGGCGGCGCGCAGGGCGCGGACTTGCTCGTGCGCGGAGGCGCAGGCGAGGAAGACGTCGTTGGGGAAGATGACGGAGGCGAAAGCGGCGGGCGGGAGCTCCGCGCCGGGGAGGCAGCCGTCGACGAAGGTGACAGCGAGCCCCTCGGCGGCGGCGTGGCGGCGGGCGACGGCGAGCATCGCGGGGGAGGGGTCGAGGGCGGTGACGGCGTGGCCGGCGCGGGCCAGCGGCAGGGCGATGCGCCCCGTGCCGACGCCCACCTCAAGGACGGGACCGCCGTGCTCGGCGACGAGGGGTAGCCAGAAGTCGAGGTCATCGCCGCCGGCGCCGTGGATGGTGTCGTAGAAGGCAGCGTCGATGGCGTAGGGGTCGGCGGCCATCCCGCGAGCGTACTACGGGCGTCGCGGGGGGCGGGGTTGTGGGGCGCCGGGGCAGGAGTCAGAATCGCGCCGCCATGGACACCGAACAGGCCATCCGCGACGCCGCCGACGAGCGGGCGATCACGCACATCCTGACGCGCTACGCGCGGGCCATCGACCGCTTCGACATGGAGCTGCTGCGAACGGTCTACCACCCCGACGCGTACGACGATCACGGCAGCTACAAGGGCGACGTCGAGGGCTTCATCGCCTTCCTGCAGGAGGTGCTGCCGCGGTTCGAGGGGACACAGCACTTCCTCGGGAACATGCATGTCGAGCTCGATGGGGACGTGGCGCACACGGAGACGTACTGCCAGGCGTGGCACCGCATCGCGGGCGAGGACGGGGCTCCCGACCACGACAGCGTGGCGGGGCTGCGCTACGTCGACCGCTTCGAGCGGCGCGACGGGGAGTGGCGCATCGCGAAGCGGCAGATCGTGATCGACTGGCAGCGCGACGACCCCGTCGTGGGCGGCAGCGGGGCGAGATCGCCGGAGACGCAGTATGGCCGCCGCGACCGCGACGACCCGGTGTACCGGTTTGGACGGGAGTAGTGACTGGTGGTTAGTGAATAGTGACTAGTCCCACCAGCCACCAGCCACTAATCACTAGCCACTATCAATCGCATCTCCGGCCATGAACTCGAGCTGGCGGTCGGTCATGCGCTCGACGGTGAAGATGCGGAAGACCACGCGGGCGATGGCCATGATGACGCGCGGGCCTGTGAACGACTCCTCGCTCGTGAGGATGGCGCCGTCGCCATCGGGCTCGACCTCCCAGGCGTGGATGGCGTTCACCCAGAGGTAGCGGGCCGACCAGGCGACCCGCCGCCCCTCCTCGACCTCGACGACGGTGAGGGTGAAGACGGGCAGGAAGGGTCCGCGCCGGACCTGCTCGCGGTAGCGCCTGCCGAGGGCGAACCAGCGGCCGTCGGCGGGCGGGGGTTCGCCGAGGGGGCGGACCCAGCGGATGTAGCGGTCGCGCACGGGCCAGCGGGGCAGGTCGATGAGCGCCTCCCAGACCGCCTCGGGGGCGGCGGCGACGGGGAGGCTGCGGCGGACGACGAGGCGCCTGTCGAAGAGGCGGACCAGGGCTTCACGCATGGACCGGAGGCCCGGGGAGCCTCTCCGGAACAGCTGCGGGCTGGCTATCATGCGCCCATCGTACGACCGTGCGAGGGGAGTGAGTATGCCTGGTTCCCTGGAAGGACAGTCGGCGATCGTCACCGGTGCGGCGCTAGGGCTGGGCAACGCCTTCGCCCGGGCGCTCGCGGGCGAGGGCTCGAACGTGACGGTCTGCGACGTGCGCGGGGAGGTGAACGACCTCGTGCCCGCGCTGGAGAGGAGCGGCGTGCAGGCGCAGGCGTTCGTCGCTGACGTAGGCGTGGCGGAGGACGTACGGCGGGTGGTCGACGGACATGTCGAGCGTTTCGGCGGGGTCGATGTGCTCGTGAGCAACGCCGGCGTCTGGCGGGCGAGCACGGCCACGGACGACCTGGACAAGACGCTCGACGACTACGACTTCGTCGTGAACACGAACCTGAAGGGCGTCTACCTGTTCGGGCGGGCGGTGATCCCGCACATGATCGCGGGCGGTGGCGGGAACATCGTGCACATCGCCAGCGATCACATCGCCACCTGCGGCACGCCCTACCGTCGCGGCTGCGACGACGCGCCCAACTGCGTCTGGAGGGACCAGGGGCCGCGCCCGACGGGCGGGGGTCCCGACATGGACCTGTACGACGCCTCGAAGTGGGGCATCAACGGCTTCACGATTCCGTGGTCGAAGGCGCTGCGCGAGCACAAGGTCCGCGTGAACGGCCTCTGTATGGGGGCGACCGATTCGCACATGGTGCGCACCTTCCACGAGCAGAACCCGGACTCGGGCATCCTCGTGAACGCCATGCGGGCGGAGGACGTGGCGGCGCTCATGATCGACCTCGTCAACGAGGGGCCGGAGGGGCGCACGGGGAACAACATCAACATCGCCGTGGGCCACCCGATCGAGCTGCCGCCGCCCGGCTCGCTCTACATCTACTCGGAGGCGACGGCATGAGCGGGCTGCTGGACGGACAATCGGCGATCGTGACGGGGTCGGCCGGGGGGATCGGCGCAGGCTTCGCGGAGGTGCTGGCCGAGGAGGGGGCCACGGTCACGCTGTGCGACGTGCAGGACACCGTGCTGGAGATGGCGGCGGGCATCCGCGCGGCGGGCGGTCAGGCGCAGGGGCTCGTGGCCGACGTCTCCCGGCGCGAGGACGTCGAGCGCGTCGTCGCGGCGGCGGTCGAGGCGGGGGGCGGGCTCGACCTGCTCGTGAACAACGCGGGCCGGTGGACGTCGAGCCCGGTGACCGACGACTGGGAGAAGGCCGTCTCGGACTGGGACCTGATCATGGACACCAACTTCAAGGGCGTCGTGATGTTCGGGCGGGCCTGCACGCCCCACCTGATCGCGCGCGGGGGCGGGAACATCATCAACATCAGCACGTACTACGTGCTGCCCGCCCGCAGCAACGGCACGAACCCGCCGGGCACCGACTTGTACGCGTCCTCGAAGTGGGCGATGAACGGGCTCACGCAGGCGTGGTCGCAGAAGCTGGCGGAGCACGGCATCCGCGTGAACGCGCTCTGCATGGGGGCGACGGACGCGCCCATGCTGCGCAACCTCTCCGACGGCGAGCCGGACCCGGCCTTCGTGGCGACATGGATGACGCCGCGCCAGATCGCGGGCCTGGCGCTCGACATCATCCGCGAGGGTCCGGAGGGCCGCACGGGCGAGAACGTGGGCGCCTGGGTGGGCGTGCCGGTCGAGCTCGGCCCTCCGAAGCCTCCCCACGAGGCGATCGCCGGGACGCCGGTGCGCTAGGGGAGCGCTTGGACAACCGCGAGAGCACGTTGCTCGGGGCCAGGCTCACCAGACGCAGGCTGGGAGCACCGTGGCGACGGTAACACGAGCCGACGCCGCGCCCCCGCGCTCGGAGCGGCGGCTCTCGCTGCAGACGTTCTCGGCGTTCCAGTCGCGGAACTTCACCCTGCTATGGGCGAACAACATGACGTTCGCGCTGTCGCAGTCGATGCGACAGTTCGCCTTCACGTGGCTGGCCCTGGAACTGTTCGACTCCGGCCAGGCGCTGGGGCTGATCATCTTCGCGCTGGGGCTACCGATTCTCGTCTTCGGGCTGCCGGCGGGGGCGCTGGCGGATCGCATCGACCGACGCCTGCTGCTGTTCGCGAGCCAGGTGGGGGGCGTGGCCGTGACGCTGCTGACGGCCGTGCTCATCTGGGTCGACGTGATGACGACGGGCCTGACGATGGCGCTGGCGCTGGCCCTCGGGGCGACCGTGGCGTTCGGACAGCCGGTGCGGGTCGCGATCGTGCCGTCGCTGGTCGAGCGCTCCCGGCTTCTGAACGCCGTCACCCTGATGAGCCTGAGCCAGAACGTCTCGATGATCGCGGGGCCGGCGATCGGCGGGGCGATGATCGCGCTCGGAGGGGTAGGGGCGGCCTTCGCCGGTCAGAGCGTGCTGCTCGGGATCGGGTTGATCGCGCTGCTACCCCTGCGCGTGCCATCGATCGATCGAACGGGGCCGCGGCGGCACCTGGGTGCGGAGGTGCGGGAGGGGCTCGCGTTCGTGGCCGGCCACCCGGGGATACGCACCCTGATGCTCGTCCTGATGACGACGGCGCTGGTGATGGCCGGAACCTTCATGACCCTGCTGCCAAAGATCGCGAAGGAGGACCTCAACGTCGGCGCGTTCGAGACATCGATGTTCTTCACCGCGATGGGTGTGGGCATGCTCATGAGCTCGCTCCTGCTCGCGTCGTTCTCGCGGCTGGACCGGGCGGGTCTCTGGTTCATCGTGACGCTTATCACCGGCGGGACCCTGAACGCAGCGTTCGGCGTGTCGCTCTGGTACGTGGCGTCCGTGGCGATCATGTTCGCGACGGGCTGGAACGCCGGCTTCTTCACCAACCTCAACCTGACCCTGATCCAGGCGAACACCCCCCACGAGGTCATGGGGCGCGTGATGAGCATCTACACGCTCGCCATGGCGGGCGGGATGCCCCTGGGCGGGCTGCTGGCGGGCCTGATGGCGGACGTCTGGGGCTCACGGGAGTGGTTCGTGGCCTGCGGGCTCGCGCTGGTGGCGATCGCGATCGTGGTGCTCTTCACGCAGCCCTCGCTGCGGCGCATGCGCTCCAGCGGCGGGGAGGCCCCGGGGTAGCGCGCTACTGGCCGGCGACGTTGTCGCTGACGTGCTCGGCGCCATCGACGTGGAGGGAGACGCCGGAGATGAAGCGGGCCTCGTCGGAGTGGAGGAAGAGGGCGGCGTAGCCAACGTCCCAACCGGTGCCCATCTGGCCCCCGAGGGGGATGCGGCTGTTGCGCTTCGCCACGAGCTCGTCGCGGTCGGCGCCGGCGGCCACACGGGGTTCGATGGCCATGGGGGTGTTCATGGCGCCGGGCAGGATGGCGTTCACGCGGATGTTGTCGCGGGCGTGCTGGGCGGCAAGCTGCTCGGTGAGGGCGAGGAGGGCGGTCTTCGTGGCCTTGTAGCCGAGGAAGGGGTAGGCGTGGCGCGCGGCCATGGAGGAGATGTTCACGATGGAGCCGCCCCCACGTTCGCGCATGGCGGGGATGGCTTGTCGCGAGGCCAGCCAGTGGCTCTTGAGGTTGAGGGCGACGATGTTATCGAAGCCCTCTTCGGTCATGTCCATGGGGGAGGCGTCGCCCGCGCCCACGCTGGCGCCGACGTTGTTGTGGAGGATGTCGAGGCCGCCGTAGCGGGCGACTGTCTCGGCAACCATGGCGGCGAGGCTCTCCTCGCTGATGGCGTCGACCTCGCAGGCGGAGGCGGTCCCGCCTTCCTCCGCGATCATGGAGACCGTCTCCGCGGCGGAGGCGAGGTCGCGGTCGCCAACGACGACGGACGCACCCTCGCGGGCGAGGAGGATAGCGGTGGCGCGCCCGTTGCCGATGGTGGCGCCGGGCGTCTGCCCCGCCCCGACGACGATCGCGACCTTGCCCTCGACTCTGCCCGGCATACGCTGGCCTCCCCTGCGAACCGCCTGGAAGGCGGCAACTGGCGTTCACGCTGGACGGGGGGGCGCGATGGCGTCACCCTTCCCTGCTGAACCTTCTTTCAGGATAAGGAGCCTGGCTTGCCAGTATCACTGCTCGAACGCGTCGCCCTCGTGACGGGCGCGGGCCGCGGAGTCGGCCGAAGCATCGCCATGGACCTCGCCCGCCACGGCGCGAAGGTCATCGTCAACGATCTCGGGGGCACCCTCGACGGCGAGGACGAGGACATCTCCGTGGCCGAGTCCGTCGTGCGCGAGATCGAGGCGGCGGGCGGAACCGCCGCCGCCAACACCGGCGACGTCACCAGCTACGAAGACGCCTACAACATGATCAAGCAGGCGATCGACACGTGGGGCCGCCTCGACATCGTCGTGTCGAACGCGGGCATCCTGCGCGATCGCGCCCTTCACAACCTGCCCGAGGCGGACTGGCTGAAGGTACTCGCCGTGCACCTGAACGGCGGCTACAACCTGTTGCACCACGCCTGGCCGGTCTTCCGCCAGCAGCACTACGGGCGCGTCATCCTGACGACTTCGAACTCGGGCTTCCTGGGCAACTTCGGGCAGTCGAACTACGCCGCCGCGAAGGCGGGGCTGATCGGCCTGATGAACGTGGCCAAGCTCGAGGGCGACAAGTACAACGTGATGGTGAACTGCCTGAATCCGGGCGCGGCGACACGCATGACGACCTCCGTGCGGGAGGTATCGGCGGAGCAGCAGGCGGCCATGAGCCCCGACCTGGTGGCGCCGGCCGTGACGTACATGGCCAGCGACTCGTGCACGACGAGCGGGATGATCATCACCGCGGCCAGCGGCTCCTTCGGGCGGGCCGCGATCGTGCAGAATGAGCGCGTCGGCATCCCGGACGCGACCGCGGACGACGTGGAAGCGCACTGGGACGAGATTACGACGCTCGACAACTCCGAGGTCTGGTGGTCGGTACGCGAGACGCGGGCCGCCTACGAGGCGAACAGGCAGGAGTAAGAGATGGAGCTGTGCGGATTCGCCTGCGCGGGCTGGGCCCTGGTCGGGGTCGGCGTGCTGCTGGGCGTGTCGTCGTTCCTGCCGGAAGGCTGGGGGCTGCGCCGGGCCTAGCCGGCCGATCCGCCCTCGATCCGGGGCGGAATCTCGCTAGAATCACGCGCGTCACCGGCGGGTGACTGGAGGTAGTCCCATGAGACCGTTCATCCTAGTGCACGGACCCCTGATCGGACCGTTTACGTGGGTGCCCGTGGCGGCCGAGCTGCGGAAGCTGGGCGCGTCCGCGGTCCTCCCGGCGCTGAACTCTCCAGCCATGCGCGAGGGTTCGTACTGGAAGCACCACTGCAACCTGTTCGCGACCGAGCTGGCGGACGTCTCGATGGACACGAGCGAGGCGGTGCTCGTGGGACACGAGGGGGCGGGTCCGCTGCTGCCGAAGCTGGGCGAGCAGATCGACGGGCCGGCGGCCTACGTGCTGGTCGATGCGGACCTGCCGAAGGACGGGGCAAGCCTCTTCGACATGTTCACGGACGAGGCGCACATCGAGGAGTTCCGGCAGGCCGCGGGCGAGGCGTCCCTGCCGCGGGGCCGGCTGGCGCCGCACGCCCCGCGGGCAGTGGCAACGGAAACCGTGCGGGAGTGGCCTCTGGACCTGCTGCGAGACGCGGTCACCCTGGCGCCGAACAACATGGCCGACGTCAACTCGACCGTGTTCGCGGGGAAGCGCCCGACGCCGATCGAGGTGCTGGAGGAGCCGCTCCCGGTTCCAGCGAGCTGGCCCGACGCGCCCGTCGGCTACCTGCACCTCTCCGGAACGTACGACGCCGCAGCCGCGGCGGCAGGCGCGAACGGGTGGCCCGTGCGCTCCTTGCCCTCGAGCCACGTGCAGATGCTGCTGGAGCCGGAGTCGGTCGCGCGGGAGCTGGCGGCGTTCGCGGAGGAACTCGCGGGGTAGACTTGGAGGGCAATGCCCGCCATTTCCTCCGATCCGTCACTCCTAAACCGACTGGTCGAGCGACTCCAGAGCAAGGAGACCCTCGACTTTGAGTTCAAGTCGGTGGAGCGCAACATCGGCAAGTCGGTGTGGGAAACCGTCAGTGCCTTCGCAAACACGAGCGGCGGCTGGCTGATTCTAGGTGTTAGTGATGAGGGCGAGCCCATCGGTGTAGGGAACGGGCATGAGCGTTCGAAGCAGTTCCTGGACCAGGTACGGAACCCTCAAAAGATCAGCTTCCCTGTGTGCGGCGCTCATGACGTCGAGATACAGAAGGTGAACGGGAATGACCTGGTCGTCATTCGGGTTCCAGCTGCGGCACGTCGCGATCGCCCGGTTTACGTCCAAGGAAACCCATACCTAGGCACCTTCGTGAGGCGGGGAGAGGGTGACTACCGCTGTACGAAGCCCGAAGTCGATCGCATGATGCGCGAGGCTTCAGATGTCGCCGTCGACTCCACTGTACTCGAAGGCTACCGGCTCGCTGACCTTGACGAGGGCACACTGACGAACTACAGACGCCGCTTCCAGACCCGGGATCCGGCTTCACCCTTCTTGGAACGAGACACCAAGGGATTCCTGCAGAGCATCGGTGGGTGGCGACAGGAGCGCGACAGCGACGCGGAGGGTCCAACCGTGGCAGGGCTCCTCCTCTTCGGCAAGGACGAAGCCATTCGCGAATGGCGCGATCGTCACCTAATCGACTACCGGCTCCTTGACGACGGAGGGGCAGTGGAGAGGTGGCGGCACCGCGAAACATGGGAAGGAAACCTACTCGGTGCATGGGAGGCGTTGCTTCCTAGGATCGAGAGGGGGATTGATGTCCCGTTCCAGCTATCTGGAGCAGTACGAGAAGACTCGACTCCAGCCCACACAGCTGTACGCGAGGCGCTCGCCAATCTTCTGGTCCATGCCGATTACTCCGAGAAAGATGCTTCTCTGATCGTGCAATCTCCTTCGGAGTGCCGCTTCCGAAACCCTGGGAGCTCTCGAATCCCCGAGCCTGACCTCATTGCCGGTACGGGAGACCGCTCCGACCCGCGTAACCCGACCCTCCTTCGGATGTTCCGACTGATTGGCCTTGCCGAAGAGGCGGGAACTGGCATACCAGCGATTCTCAAGGCGTGGCGGGAGCTCGGCTACCGTTCACCAGAGATACAGTCCGAGCGCTACGAATTCACGTTGACGTTACGGCAAGCGCACCTGCTGTCGGAGGGTGACCGGAACTGGCTCCAGACTCTTGGCAACCACTGGACGGAGGAGGAGCAAATTGCTCTCGTTCTTGCCCGCCATGAGGAGACCATCGACAACGAACGGCTGCGTAGTCGGGCTGGTCTACATCCCACGGATGCAACGAAGGTGTTGGTGAAGCTTCGGGACGCCGGACACTTGACGATGGAAGGAGAACGTCGCGGAGCACGGTACCGGCTCAGCGCTGAGGCGCTTGCTCTCCTTCCAGACGAACGTCAAGCGGATCTGGGACTCCCTGTCGGCCGGGGCCACTCTTCTCCTGAAGAAAACTTGGGTGATTCCGAACTGAGCTTGGATGATTCCCAGCCGAACTTGGATGATTCCGAACTGAGCTTGGATGATTCCCTTCTGAACTTGGGTGATTTGCCTCCAGAAATTAGGAGGTTCGCTTCCCAGTTCTCAGAGATCGTCAGGTCATTCGTGGGGCGTTCGTGGGTTCGAGCACCCGAGCGTGACGCTGTTGTACTTCGGCTTTGCCACGTCACTCCCCTCTCAGCTCGAGAAATCGCCACCCTATTACAGCGGGATCCGCAAACAGCCCGCGCGTCCGTCCGCGCACTCGTCAAGAGCAAACAACTTACGCCGATCTACCCTGAGCCTAACGACCCACGTCAGCGCTATCGAACCGTCGGATTCCCAGAGGACGATTAGCCCCAATACCCCGAAGCGCCGGGACATGGCGCCGCGATAGCATCACCCATCGATGCGCGCTCGACCCTCCCCTTCCGCCTCGCTGCGCGCGAGGAACATGATGGTGACCGGCCTGAGGGGGGCGACGCCGGCCGGCACGTCCTGGGTCAGGGCGTAGGCGAGGGCGGCCATCTCCGCTGCATCGGTGTCGGATTCGGGCCAGTGCCAGGCTCGGACCTGTTCCTCGAACGGGAGGGAGCGCCAGTTCTCGGGAGGAGGCGGCGGGTCCTCGACGGTGAGCTCGATCACGACGTGGGGCGGGTCGGTCCGCCAGTCGCCGGACGGTTCCCGGAGGAAGTGCCGGTAGGCAACGGGCACGACCGAAGCGAAGCGCTGCGTGAGGAGCCACTCCCCGACGTTCGTCGCGAACTCGTCAACCGCAGCTTCGTCGAGGACCGGGCCCTGCATATGGCTAGCGCCTCGATCGCGTGGCCCGGTCCTAAGCCCCGAAGTCCCAGGACATGCCGTCGCGGTAGCGGCGGAGGATGTTCTTGGCGATGACGATGCGGTGCACCTCGTCGGGACCGTCGAGGATGCGCAGGGTGCGGGCGCCGCGGTACATGCCCTCCAGGGGTGTGTCGGTTGAGACGCCCTTCGCCCCGTAGACCTGGATGGCGCGGTCGACGACGCGCTCGAAGGCGGCGGGGATCGCGATCTTGATGGCGGAGATGTCGGTGCGCGCGTTCACGCCGGCGTCGATGCGCTCGGCGCAGTGAATGGTCATCAGGCGGGCGGACTGGATGTCGATGTAGGAGTCGGCGATGAAGCCCTGGATGAACTGCTTGTCCTGCATGGGGCCGCCGTGGACGTTGCGGGTCATGACGCGCTGCATCATGACGTCGAAGGCGCGCCACATCTGGCCCACCGAGTTCATGCAATGGAAGACTCGTCCGGCGCCGAGCCGGTCCTGGGCGGCCTGGTGGCCGGAGCCGGTGCGCCCGAGCTGGTTGGTGACGGGCACGCGCACGTTGTCGTAGTCGATCTCGCAGTGGTCGCCGTCGTGACCCCAGACGGGGACGCTGCGGATGATGTTGAAGCCGGGAGCGTCGGTGGGGACGATGATCTGGGTCATCTTGTCGCGCACGCCGCCCTCGCCGTCCTCCTCCTCGGTGCGGCACATGACGATGGCGAAGGCCGCGCGGTGGGCGCCGGAGGTGAACCACTTGCGCCCGTTGATGACCCACTCGTCGCCGTCGCGGGTGGCGCGGGTCTGGATGGAGTAAGGATCGGAGCCGGGCTGGTCGGGCTCGGTCATGGAGTAGCAGGAGCGGATCTCGCCGCGGATAGAGGGCTCGAGCCACTGCTTCTTCTGCTCCTCGGTGCCGTACTTGATGAGGATCGTCTGGTTACCCGAGTCGGGGGCGACAACGCCGAAGAGGGGGTTGGAGAAGGGGCTCCAGGCGAGCACCTCGTTCATGTAGGCGTGGCCGAGGAAGCCGACGCCCATGCCGCCGTACTCGACCGGCAGGTGGGGGGCCCAGAGGCCCTCGGCCTTGACGCGCTCCTGGATGCGTCCGCGCAGCTCGCCCGACTCGGGGGCGTCGCGGCGGAGGAGATCCTCGCTGGGGATGATCTCCTCGGTGACGACGGCGGCGGTGCGCTGCCGGATCTCGTTGATCTCGGGGCTCAGGGTGGGGCTGTCGGCGACGGCCAGCGTTGTGGCTTCCATGGCAATTCCTCGCGGCCCGGGGAGGGCGGAAGGGCAGTGTAGCGCGGCCTGCCTCAGCCGCGAGGGGGCGGGGGATCAGGCGTGGTGCTCGACCCAGCGGCCGCGGAAGAGGAGCAGGTCGCCGGAGCGCACGGAGACGCGGGCGGGGGAGGTCGCGATCTCGTTGTGGACGCCGTAGGCGCTGAAGTCGAGCGTGGCATCGGCGAGCTCCCAGCGGAGGCCGCTGGTGGTGACGCCCTCGCAGCGCCCGATGCCGACGAGCGAGACGACCGTGCCCTCGGGGCCATCGACCTCCGCCTCGCCGTCGACGAGCTCGATGGCGAAGCGCTCGTCGACCATGCGGATGCGCGCGCGGCGACCGAAGCGCACGAGGACGCTGAGGTTGGCGAGGGCGTGGTCGGCGCGCCCCCCACCGGCGCCGATGATGTCTACGGCGTCGCAGCCCTCGTCGAGGCAGAGGGCAACGGCCTTCTCGAGGTCGGTGGCGTTGGGGTCGGCGTTGAGGCGGATGCGGCCGGCGGGGACGGCGTCGCGAGCGTCGCCGATGGAGTCGAGGTCGCCGGTGACGACATCGGGCATCAGGCCGAGCGCCAGGGCGCTGCGGGCGCCGCCGTCGGCGGCTACGACGAGCGCAGCGCCCTCGCGCAGCTCCTCGAGGAGGGCGGCGGAGGGCGGGTCGCCGTTGGCGATGACGAGGGCGCGCATGGTCACAGGGAACCCGCCGGGGGGAGTGTTGTCAAAGCGGCGCTACGATCGAGACATGGCCGAGCCCTTCGTCCTGCGCCCCCTGATGGAGGCCGACCTCGCGGTAGTCGCAGCGATCGAGGACGCGTCGGACCTGCCAGCGCGGTCGCTCGAAGCGCGGCGGGCGGAGCTCGACGACGAGCGCACACGGGGGGTGGTGCTGGAGGCGGGGGGCGAGGTGGTGGGGGTGGGGAGCCTCTGGCTGGCGCCGGACGACGCGCACATCACGTCTCTGGCGGTGGCGGAGGAGGTGCGGCGGCGGGGTCACGGGCGGCGGCTGGTGACAGCGCTGGTGGCGCTGGTGGGGTCGCTGGGGGCGGGGGCGGTCACGCTGGAGGTGCGCACATCGAACGAGGCGGCGCGGGCGCTCTACGGGGGTTGTGGGTTCGAGGAGGTGGGGGAGCGCCGCCGCTACTACCCCGACGGCGAGGACGCGGTGATCATGACGCTCGCGCTGGGCGGGAGTGGGCCGGGCGGCTAGCGACGCTCGTGGGTAGAATCCCGCGCATGCCCGCAAGCGACGCCGACCGGACCCGCATCGAGGCGCAGATCGCGCTCATCCCGCGCCTGCGCGGCACGGGCCCGAACCCGTTCGAGTACGACCAGTGGGACGCGCGCACGGTCGAGGTGCTGACGGCGGCGTTCGGGGCGGAGTCGGACGAGGTGGCGCGCTACCAGCGCGACGTGGGGGAGGGAGGCCGGGTGGCGGGGGTGCGCGGCAACGCGGCCAACATGACGCTCAACATCCACGGCCAGTGGGGCATCCTGGAGCGTCTGGAGCGGGCGGAGTCGCTGCTACGGGAGCTGGCGGGGTAGGGCTTATCTCACAACCTTGAATATGGCTCGGCGCTATTCAAGGTTCCGCGCCCCCAACCCCGGCCCCGTAGGCCCGGAATTGGTACAATTGCCTTAGCGGTTTCGACGACCGCCCCCGACCGGAGTTGCCGCGGATGAGCATGGAAGAAACCACCCAGATCCGGCCCATCGACCTCGAGCAGGAGATGCGCACGAGCTACCTCGATTACGCCATGAGCGTGATCGTGGCGCGGGCGCTGCCGGATGTGCGCGACGGCCTCAAGCCGGTCCAGCGGCGCATCGTCTGGGGCATGTTCGACGGGGGGGCGCGGTCGGGGACGGCCTACCGCAAGTCGGCCGGCATCGTGGGCGACGTCATGGGGCGCTACCACCCCCACGGCGACAGCCCCGTGTACGAGGCGATGGTGCGACTCGCGCAGGACTTCTCCATGCGCTACCCGCTCGTCGACGGGCAGGGGAACTTCGGCAGCGTCGACGGCGACCCGGCGGCGGCGATGCGCTACACGGAGGCGCGGCTGGCGCCGATCGCGGAGGAGCTCGTCGCCGATATCGACCAGAACACGGTCGACTTCGAGCCGAACTACGACGGGCGCTACCAGCAGCCCGCGATCCTGCCTTCGCGCCTGCCGAACCTGCTCCTGAACGGCTCCTCGGGGATCGCGGTGGGGATGGCGACGAACATCCCGCCGCACAACCTGGAGGAGATCGTCGAGGCGGCCACGCTGCTTATCGAGAACCCGCAGGCCACGCTCGACGACATCCTCGAGATCGTGAAGGGGCCGGACTTCCCAACGGCGGGCATCGCCCTGGTGGGGAAGGAGCGCGAGCAGATCAGGCACGCGTACGGCGAGGGGCACGGGCGCGTCACAGTGCACGCACGCACAGCGGTGGAGGAGGGGAACCGGGGGCGGACGCAGATCATCATCACAGAGCTGCCCTACCAGGTGAACAAGTCCACGCTCATCGAGAAGATCGCGAATCTCGTGCGCGAGAAGAAGATCGAGGGCATCGCCGACCTGCGCGACGAGAGCGACCGCAACGGCATGCGCGTCGTGATCGAGCTGAAGCGGGAGGGCTCGGCGCAGCAGATCAAGAACCTGCTCTACAAGCACACGGCCATGCGCTCGACGTTCGCGATCAACATGATGGCGATCGTCGACGGGGCACCGCGACGGGTGGGGCTGAAGCGCGCGCTCGACCTGTTCCTCGACCACCGGCGCGAAGTCCTGCGGCGCCGCAGCGAGCACCAGCTGCAGAAGGCGCAGGAGCGCGAGCACATCCTCACGGGCCTGCTGCGCGCGATCGACCTGCTCGACCGGGTGATCGCGACGATCCGGGGGGCGGAGTCGGCGTCGGCGGCGCTGGAACTGCTGCAGGCGGAGCCCTTCGAATTCTCGGAGGAGCAGGCGCGCGCCATCCTCGACATGCAGCTGCGGCGCCTGGCCGCGCTAGAGCGGCAGCAGCTGCAGGACGAGCACCAGGAGCTGATCGAGCGCATCGCCTACCTGGAGGACCTGCTCGCGAACCCGCGCAAGATCGATTTCCTCATCAAGGACGATCTGCAGGAGCTGCGGGACGAGTACGGCAACGGGCGCCGCACCGAGATCGTGGAGGGCGACCCGGAGAGCTTCCGCGAGGAGGACCTGGTGGCGCACGAGGAGTGCGTCATCACGCTCAGCCTGCGCAACTACGTGAAGCGCACAAAGCTCGAGGAGTTCCGCACGCAGCGCCGGGGCGGCCGGGGCAGCCGGGGGGCGGCCATCCGCGAGGAGGACGCGGTGATGAAGCTCGTCGTGGGCGACACCCACGACAACATCCTCTTCTTCACCGACCAGGGGAAGGTCTACCACCTGCGCGCCTACGACATTCCTGACTCGAAGAAACAGGCGAAGGGCACCTTCATCACCAACCTGATCGAGATGGACCAGCGCGAGCGGGTCACGACGATCGTCGTGGTGAAGGACTACGAGCACGACTTCATGGTGCTGGCCACGAGCCTTGGCCAGGCGAAGAAGACGCCGTTGAAGGAGTTCGAGGAAGTGCGCCGCAACGGCAAGATCGCGATGCGGCTCGACGACGGTGACACGCTGATCTCGGCTCGACTGGCACGGGCGGAGAGCGACCTCGTGCTCGTCTCCAGTGACGGCCAGGCGGCTCGCTTCGCCATCAGGCAGCTGCGGAGCGCCAGCCGAACCAGCGGCGGGGTGCGAGGCATGAAGCTTCGCGACGGCGCCTACGTGGTCGGGGCGGAAGCGGTCCAGTCGAACGAGCAGCAGCTGATCGTGATCACGGAGCGGGGCTTCGGCAAGCGCACGGAGATGGAGCAGTACCCGGTGAAGGGGCGCGGCGGCCAGGGGGTGCGCACGCTCAACATCACGCCCAAGACGGGCAACGTGGCGGCGGTGCGGATGGTGTCGCCCAACCACGAGCTGATGCTGGTGTCCGAAGACGGCATCCTCATCCGGACGAAGGTCGACTCCATCAGCCTGCTCGGCCGGAACACGCAGGGCGTGACCGTCATGAAGGTAGGCGAGAACGACCGCGTGGCGAGCATCGCCAACTTCGACCCGGGCGATTCGCGGCAGCGGCGGGCGGCTCAGGCCGAGCTGCCGATGAACGGCAGGTCGAACGGGAGCGCTCCGGCCGAAGAGGACGAGGACTAGGACGAGGGCGAGGACTCGTCCTAGTCGAGGCCGAAGAGCGCGTCGAGGCCGACGACGAGGCCCTCGGTTTCCCTGACCGCCTTCACGGCGGCGAGCACGCCCGGCATGAACGAGTCGCGGCCGGTGCTGTCGTGGCGCAGCGAGAGGGTCTGGCCCAGCCCGCCGAGTAGCACCTCCTGGTGCGCGACGAGCCCAGGCAGGCGCACGGAGTGCAGGGTCACGCCCCCGACCTCCCCGCCGCGCGTGTCGGGCACGGTCTGAACCTCGGCCTCGACGCGCTGGAAGGGCTCGCCACGAGCTTCGACCATCTGCTCGGCCGTCGCTTTCGCGGTTCCGCTGGGGGCGTCGACCTTGCCGGCGTGGTGGAGTTCGATGATCTCGGCGTGGTCGAAGAAACGCGCCGCCTGGCGGGCGAAGTACATCAGGAGGACGGCGCCGATGGCGAAGTTGGGGGCGACGACGACCCCAACCTTGCGCGCGGCCGCTTCCTCGCGGAGCTCGTCGAGGAAGCCGGCGGGAAGGCCAGTCGTGCCGATGACGAGGCGGACGCCGCGTTCGAGGGCGGCGCGGGCGAGGACGGGGGTCCAGGCGGCGTTGGAGAAGTCGACGACGACCTCGGGGTTGTGGGCGTCGAGGGCGGGAGCGGCGTCCCGGTAGAGGGGCAGGCCCTCGCAGGTATCGCCCTCGCCGAGCGCGTCGAGGAAGGCGAGGGGCTGGGTGGCGGGGTCAGCGGCGGCGGCGAGGGCCACCTGTCGGCCCATGTTGCCGCTTCCGGAGATGACGATCGGGATGGTGTCCATGACAGGCGATTGTACGCCCGCGGTGGCGAGGCGGCCCGCGTCAAGAGTGCGTCAGGGGGCGTTGCCGCCCACGGGGGACGGCCCTATTCTGCCGCCGATGAGCGAGCTATCGGCACAGGTGCCCGAGAGGCCGGGGGCGCGGCGGGCGGCGAACGAGCAGGCGGTGAAGCTGGCGGTCGCGGGCCGCTGGCAGGAAGCGGCGGCGCTCAACCACGAGCTAATCGCGCGCTTCGGCGACGACGCCGAGGTCTACAACCGGCTGGGCAAGGCGTTCACGGAGCTGGGGCGCATCCGCGAGGCGCGCCTCGTGTACGAGAAGGCGCTCGAAGTCGACCCGATGAACGCGATCGCGCAGCGCAACCTCGACCGGCTCAGGCAGGTGAAGGACGAGGAGCCCGTCGCCGAGCCGGCGGCGCAGATGAGCCGGGGCCTTTTCATCGAGGAGGTGGGGAAGGCGGCGGTCGTGAGGCTGGAGGCGGGGCGTCCCGACGCCCTGGGCGCGCTGGACGCCGGCGACGCGGTGGAGCTGGAGATGCGGGGGAACGCGGTCAACGCGGTCACACCGGGGGGCGTCTACCTGGGGATGGTGGAGCCGCGGGTGGGGCTGCGGCTGGCGCGGCTGATGGAAGGCGGAAACCGCTACTCGGCGGCGCTCGTCAGCACGGGCGACGCGCCCCGCATCATCGTGCGCGAGGAGTACCAGGATCCGTCGCAGGCGGGCAAGGTGAGCTTCCCCAAGTCGAGCATCAACGAGGTGCGCGCCTACACGCGCCGGGACTTCCTGCGCGAGGACGTCGATGACCTGGCTGAGGACGAAGACGGCCCGGCCGACGTGGGAGCTCCAGCCGACGAGCTCCCCGAGGAGGGCTGGCAGGAGACGCGCATCGAGTACGAGACCGAGGGCGAGGCGACAGCCGACGACGAGGAGGATGAGGACGATGATGAGCTCGATTGAGCCCCACAGCGTCGTGCTGGACCCGCGGGTGCGGGCCGTGCTCGACCGGCTGCACGCGGCCGCCGAAGCGGAGATGGCAGCGTTCACGCAGGAGCCCCCGCCCGACCCGCCACCGGAGCCAGGACCCTTCAACGCCGAGGGGGCGGCCGAGTTCTTCGCCGACAAGTACATCTCGCTGGAGCGGGAGCAGGGCAACCTGCTCTACCTGCTGGCGCGGTCGCTGGGGGCGCGGCGGGCGGCGGAGTTCGGCACCTCGTTCGGGGTCTCGACGATCTACCTCGCGGCGGCGATCCGTGAGAACGGCGGCGGAGTCGTCATCGGCAGCGAGATCCAGCCGTCGAAGGCGGCGGTTGCGCGGGCGAACCTGGAGGAGGCGGGCCTCTCGGAGTTCGCCGAGATCCGCGTCGGGGACGCGCGGGAGACGCTGGCGGACCCGGGCGGGCCGCTCGACCTCGTGCTCATCGACGGGTTCCCCAACCTGAACCTGACGATGCTCCAGATCCTGGCGCCGCACGTGCGCGTGGGGGGCATGGTGATGGCGGATAACGTGGGCTCGTTCCCGTTCGAGATGCAGCACTACGTGGCCTGGGCGCAGGACCCGGCTAACGGCTTCGCCTCGGCCACGCTACCGCTGCGAGGCGGCACGGAGCTCTCGCTGCGGGTGGCGCCGCCCAGCGCCGATTGAACATAGGCCCTACGCGTTCCTACGATGGCGGGTCGGGTTTCTCCCCGACGCCGGCAACCGCCGGAGAGGACACATCCCGTGACATCCGCCCTCATTGAGGCGCGTGGCCTCGTGAAGCACTACGGCGACTTCGTCGCGGTCGACGACATCTCGTTCGACATCCGCGAGGGGGAGTGCTTCGGCGTGCTCGGTCCGAACGGGGCGGGGAAGACGACGACCATCCGGATGATCACGGCCACCTCGCCCGTGACCGCGGGGGAGCTGCGGGTGGCGGGGCTGGACGTGGCGGAGGCGCCGCGCAGGGTGAAGGCCGTGCTCGGCGTCGTGCCACAGGACGACAACCTCGACCCCGACCTGCTGGTGCGCCAGAACCTCGAGGTGTACGCGCGCTATTTCGGTCTGGGCCGTGACGAGGTGCGCCAGCGCATCGACGAGGCGCTGGAACTGTTCCAACTGGACGACCGCGCAACCTCGAACGTCGACGACCTCTCGGGCGGCATGCAGCGCCGGCTCACGATCGCGCGGGCGCTGGTGAACAACCCGCAGGTGCTCATCCTTGACGAGCCCACGACGGGGCTCGACCCGCAGGCCCGGCACCTGGTCTGGCAGCAGCTGCGGCTGCTCAAGAGCCGGGGCGTGACGATGCTCCTGACGACGCACTACATGGAGGAGGCGACGCACCTCTGCGACCGGCTGGTGATCATGCACCGGGGAAAGATCCTGGTCGAAGGGCGCCCGCACGACCTGATCGCGGAGGTGGCGGGGCCGCAGGTACTGGAGCTGCGCCTACCGCCCTGGGAACGCGACGCACTCCTGGCCGAGTTCCCCCAGGGGGACGGGTTCTCGGTGGAGCAGGTCGAGGACCTGACCTACGTGTTCGGCGGGGGAGCCGCCTCGGCGATGGCGGCGGAGCGCGTGGGCGACCCGCATCGCGCGCACCTTCGCCCGGGCAACATGGAGGACGTGTTCCTGCTGCTCACGGGGCGGGGGCTGCTCGATTGACCGCGTTCGCCCTGACCCCGGACGTCTCCTTCGGCGCGTACCGCGTCTGGCAGCGGAACCGCGACGCGACGCTGCGCAACTGGAAGACGGAGTTCCTGGGGATCGCGATCGAGCCGTTCGCGATCATCCTCGCGCTGGGGCTGGCGCTGGGGCAGTTCGTGGAGCTGGAGAGCGGCGAAAAGTACGTGGAGTTCCTGGCGCCGGGCCTGCTGGCGCTCTTCCCCATGTTCGCGGCTACCTTCGAGTGCGCCTGGGGGAGCTACGTGCGCCTCGAGATGCAGGGCACGTACGAGTCCATCATCGCGACCCCCATCAGCGTCGACGACGTGATCACGGGGGAGATCCTGTGGGGCACGACTAGGGCGCTCGTGAACGGCAGCTACATCCTGCTCGTGTCCTCCATCCTCAACCCGTGGCTGCACATGGTGGACTCGCCCTGGGCCATCCTGGCGGTGCCCGTGGGCGTGCTGCCGGGGCTGCTGTTCAGCTCGATCTCGATCTGCTTCGCCTCGATCGCGCGGGCGATGAGCCACTTCGCCTACTTCTTCAACCTCGTGATCAACCCGCTCTTCTGGTTCGGGGGCGCGTTCTTCCCCTTCGACGCGATGCCGCGCTGGGTGCAGATCCTGGGCTGGTTCATGCCCCTCAAGCACGTGGTCGACATCTATCGGGGCCTGATCACGGGGAACCTGGAGTGGTCGATGCTGGGCAGCCTCGCGTGGCTGGCGGTGGTGACGGTGTTCTTCTACGTGCTGGCGGTGAAGCTGATGCGCCGGCGGCTCATTCACTGAAGGGTTGGCGCGAACCGCGCCCGCAAGGCCTCCCAGCGCTCCGGCTCGACGGTCTTGCGCAGACGGCGCAGCTGGAGCCAGGCGTTGATCGCGGCGAGGATTTGTTCCTGGTCGCCGTCGGCGCGGTCAACGCCGGTGGACTCGAACCAGCGGGCGACCTCCGGCCAGTACCAGAGGCGGTGCCTGCGGCGGCTGGGGTCGGTGACGGGCGCGGGAAAGCCGCCCGGCCCGCGCTTGCCCTCGACGAGCAGCCGGACGCTCTCGCGGGTGCGACCGGTGCGAGCGGCGATGTCGGGGATCGAGGCGAGACCGGCATCGGCGATACGGATCACCTCAATGCCGTCGACACTCTCGATGTCGGCGATGGCGGAGAGCGCCGCCTCCTCAAGGCTCGGGGCCTCGCGGGCGAAGTCCGCGCACGGCACGCCGACGGAAACCCCGAGCAGGGCGTCGTCGCAGCCAGCCTCGTATGCGGCGTTGACGATGTCGTCATCCATGAAGTCCGTGCCTTCGACTATCAAGGTAAAGTCATACGTATTCATCCGCTCATTCCTCAGGGAACTCTATGGGGACACTTTCCCAGCGTAGCGACGATCTTCTGTGCGTGGCGACCGGGATTGCGCGGGGTCGAATAGATGGGGTGCCTGCAACCCGCCCGACTGCGCTCCGGACACCACATCATTCCCCAGACGTGGCCCGATGCCGAGGTGGTGATCCTCCAGCCCAGTGCCTCGGCCTGTCTCAGCACTGCCTCCACCTCCTTCTTCGGGTGTCGCCGGCGAGGCATGTTGCCACAGTACAACACCCTGTTGCGCTAAGACAACACCTGTCGTCGAGGCCGGTCGTTACGCTCAGGGGCAGGCGAGGAGGTCGCGGAAGACCTCGGAGCGGCCGGGCGTGCCGGTGGTCTCTGGCACGAGGCTGGCGATCCCGCGCGTGGCCGCCAGGATGACATGGCCGCCCTCGCCGCGGAAGGCGACCGTGACCGTGTGGCCGGTCGTGCCGGCCAGGGGCAGGGCGTGCTCGCCGTCCTCGCTGACAAGCGGGAGCTGGAAGCAGGCGTCGCCGCGGTAGTCCTCGGTCGAGCCACCCGACCAGCGCGCGATCGGCCCTTCGTCGTCCGACAGCCAGAGGTCCATGACGGCGCCCGGCTCGCTCTCGATGTCGAGGAGGATGGCGAGCGCGGGGGTGCCGTTCTCGAGCTCGCCGAAGCGGGCAAGGTCGACCGTGAGGCGCCAGCCCTCGGGGGCGGGGACGTCCGCGGGGGGCTCGTCGCGCGGGTCAAAGGCCAGCAGGGCGGGGGTCGTGACGCCGAGGAGGGCCTTGGCCGAGGGCGAGGTGAGGTACGACTTGTCGCGGGTACATCCGGCGAGCAGCGAGAGGGCGAGCAGGAGTAGCACGACGGCGGCGAGCGCCTGAAGCACTCGCCGCCGATCGGCTGCCATGGGCCGGGGACTAGCTATTGACGGTCGCTCCCTGGAGTCGCGAGCGGACGTTGAGCATGCGGTTGAGCGCCGTCATGTACGCCTTCGCGCTGGCGACGATGATGTCGGTATCGGCGGCGCGGCCCGTGTAGGTCTGGTCCTCGTCCTCGATACGGATGGTGACCTTGCCCTGGGCGTCGATGCCCTCCGTCACGGCGTTCACGCTGAACTCGGTGAGCTCGGGCGAGAGGCCGGTGATGCGGTTGATGGCGCGGTAGACGGCGTCGACGGGACCGGTGCCGGTGGCGGCGTCGGTGAGGATGTCGCCCTCGGGGGAGAGGAGGCGGAGGGTAGCCGTGGGGGTGGCGTGGTCGCCGCTGGAGACCTGCACGTGCTCGATGCGCCAGACATCGCCCGCGAGCGTGGCCGTCTGCAGGATGTCGCCCGCGATCGCCTCAAGGTCGCGGTCATCGACCTCGATCTTCTTGTCGGCGAGCTCCTTGTAGGCGCTGAAGACGCGGTTGAGCTCCTCCTCGGTGAGTTCGTAGCCGAGACCCTCCATGTGCTGCTTGAAGTAGTGGCGGCCGGAGAGCTTGCCGAGGACGAGCTGGGTGCCCTGGGGGATGCCGATCTCGGTCGGGTCCATGATCTCCCAGGTTTCACGCAGCTTGAGGATGCCGTCCTGGTGGATGCCGGAGCCGTGGCGGAAAGCGTTCTTGCCGACGACCGCCTTGTTCCACTGGACGGGCATGCCGGAGAGGCGCTCGACGAGGGCGCTGGAGCGGTAGATCTCCTTCGTGTCGATGTCGCAGTCGACATCGCCGAGGTAGTCCTTGCGCGTCTTGATGGCCATCACGACCTCCTCGAGGGAGGTGTTGCCGGCGCGCTCGCCGATGCCGTTGATGGTGACCTCGACCTGGCGGGCGCCGTGCTCGATGGCGGTCATCGTGTTGGCGGTACACATGCCGAGGTCGTTCTGGCCGTGGAAGCTGAGGCGGGCCTTGTGGATGTTGGGCACGTTCTCGCGGATCTGGTCGAAGAGCGACCCGAGCTCCGAGGGAATCGCGTAGCCGACGGAGTCGGGGATGTTGATGACCTTCGCGCCGGCATCGATGCAGCGTTCGACGATGGTGTAGATGAAGTGCGGGTCGGAGCGGGTGGCGTCCATGGGGCTGAACTCCACGTTGCTCGTGTAGCTGGCCGCGTGTTTCACCATCGCCTCGGCCTGGGTGAGGACCTGCTCGCGGTCCTTGCGGAGCTGGTGGGCCATCTGGATGTCGCTGCTGTTGATGAAGACGTGGATGCGGGGATCCTCGGCTTCCTTGATGGCGTCCCAGGCGGTGTCGACATCGGACTCGACGGCGCGGGCGAGGGCGCAGATGGTGGAGCCGCGCACTTCCCGCGAGATGGTCTGGACGGCCTCGAGGTCGCCCGGCGTGGAGCAGGGGAACCCCGCCTCGATGATGTCGACGCCGAGCTTTTCGAGCTGCTTCGCGATCTCGAGCTTCTCCTCGGGGGTGAAGGCGATGCCGGCGGACTGCTCGCCATCGCGCAGGGTGGTGTCGAAGATGTGGATCTTTTCGGGCATTGGGATGGCTCCTCCGAGGGGATGCTCAGGTCCCGATCGCGCCGGTTGGGCGCGAGGCATCGGGCCTGGGGATGTCAGGATCGATCACGGCCGCTGGCGCGAGGGCCGCGGCGCCAGGATCACCCGAGGGTGCGCCCCGGCGAGACCGGGGCGAGGGCGCTCTCCAAGTGGACCGCGACGTGTGCGGACATCTTCCGTCAAGTCTCGCGCGGAGGCGGCTCAGCCGCAAGCAGCGGAGAGCGCGCAACGCTAGCATCGTCAGCAGGGAGGATTCCACCAATGCCACTCAAGGTAACCGCCACTTTCGCCGCCCTGCTGTTCCTCTTCATCGCGGGCGAAGTCGACCGCTCGGTCGTGAGCTTCCTGCTCTTGGGTAATGGGTGGGGCCAACTGCCCCTGGCGCTCCAGCTCTTCTTCGCGTTCTCCACAGGAATACCCCTTACCCTGTTGGTGCTGCTGGCTGCGCGAGCGTACAGAGAGCGGCAGGGCGAACGCAGGCGGGAGGAGGAACCGCTTGACGAAGACCTGGCCACCGAAGAGTCGGACGAGGCCAGGCAGGCACACCAGACTTAGCGATGGCGATCCGCACCGCCGAGCTTGAGGCCCTCTGGGAACGCGCCCAGGAGCGCTACGGGAGCTACCTGCTGGTGCTCCCCGGCGAGCCGAGCTTCATCTGCCAGCCGCAGGAGTGCGACGCCTACTGCTGCCGCGCCTTCAACGTATCGGTGGGCGCGCGTGAGGCGGAGCGCCTGCGGGAGTCCAGCGGCCTCCCCGTCTCGCGCTTCCTCGAGAGCGAGGAGGGCGAGCCGATCGCGCTGCCGCTGGCGGCGCCGTTCGTGCTGGGACGGCGCGAGGGGCACTGCGTCTTCCTGAGCGCCGAGCTGACCTGCGAGCAGTACGAGGCGCGGCCGCATCCCTGCCGCTCGTACCCGCACCAGGTCGTGTTCGTCGACGCCGCGAGCGGGAGGCCGGCACAGCCGTCGCCGGAGGCGGGGCGGCGGGCGGTGGAGGCGGTGGCCGCGGGGCGGGCGGCGGAGGGGCCGGCGCCGCTCCTGCTGCGCCATGACCAGTGCCCGGGCTTCACCGGCCCGCCCTCGACGGAGGAGGCGTGGGGCGACCTCCTGCGCGAGACCTACGAACACACCGTGGACGGGGCGGGCGAGGTGGTAAGCTCGCCGCCGTGAGCCGACGAGGGAAACTCCCGAGCGTGCGCCCCGAGGTCGAGCGCATCACCGACGATGTGATCGCGGTGCGTCGCGACCTGCACCAGCACCCCGAGCTCTCCTGGAAGGAGGAGCGCACGCAGCGCGTCATCCTCGAGGAGCTGGGGAAGCTCGACCTTGAGGACGTGCGCCCCATCGCGAACACGGGCGCGACGGCGCTCGTGAAGGGGGGCAAGAAGGGGCCGTGCGTGCTCTGGCGGGCGGACATCGACGCGCTTCCGGTGCCGGAGAAGTCGGGCGTGCCCTTCGCCTCGGAGAACGAGGGCGTGATGCACGCCTGCGGTCACGACACGCACGCAGCCATCGGGCTGGGCCTGGCGCAGATCGCGTCGGAGGCGCGGGAGTCGCTGGCGGGGAGCGTGCGCTTCGTCTTCCAGCCGGCGGAGGAGGCGTCGGGGGGCGCGGCCCTCTGCATCGCGGAGGGCATTTTCAAGAAGCCAAACGTGGACCGCTGCCTGGGGCTGCACATCAGCGCGGACGTGCCGGTCGGAGAGATCAACGTGGCGCCGGGGCCGTTCTTCGCCTCGCCCACGAGCCTGCGCATCACGATCACGGGCCGGGGCGGCCACGCCGCCTCGCCCCACCAGTCGGTCGACGCGGTGGTCGTGGCGGCGCACGTGATCACGGCGCTGCAGACGGTCGTGAGCCGCTCGCTGCCCCCGCTGGAGACGGCCGTCCTGACCATCGGCAAGCTGGAGGCGGGCTTCCGCGGGAACGTGATCGCGGAGTCGGCGGAGCTTCGGGGCACGATTCGCACCTACAGCGACCGCGTGCGCGAGCGGATGGTGTCAAAGGTGGAGGACGTGGTGAGCGGGGTCTGCGCGGCGTTCGGAGCGACGGCCGAGATCAAGCACAAGACGAGCTGTCCGCCGCTGGTGAACGACGAGGCGGTGACAGCGTTCGTGGAGGCGGAGGGGGAGCGCTATTTCGGCGTGCCGGCGCGCGTGTCGCGGGGGATGGGGGCGGAGGACATGGCGTACTTCCTGGAGGAGCGTCCGGGCTGCTATTTCTGGCTGGGCGCCCGCAACGAGATCAACGGCGCGGCCGGCCGCCACCACGACCCGGGCTTCATCATCGACGAGCGCGCCATCCCCCTGGGGATGGAGTTCGGGATGCGCCTGATCGAGGGCTCGCTGGTCGAGCTGGCGGGCTAGGTACCCCTTCCCCTAGATACCCCACAGCCGGGCGGCGTTGCCGCCGACGACGAGCTTCGCCTGGTCCTCGGGGAGGGCGTCGAAGAAGGACTTCACGAGGGTGCGGCTCTCGCCGAGGGTGCTCTCGGGGTGGGGGTAGTCGGCCGACCAGAGGGCGTGCTCGGGACCGATGTCGTCGAGGAGCTTGATGCCGCTGGGGTCGTCCATGAAGGTCGCGTAGCACTGGCGGTACCAGTAGTAGCTGGGCATCTCGGCGAGCTGGGGCTTCATCTCGCTCTCGAACTGGCGGTACGTCTTGTCGGCGTCGTAAAGGGCGGCGGGGACCCAGGAGATGCCGCCCTCGGTGAAGATGACGTTCATCTCGGGGTGGCGCTCCAGCGTCCCGGAGAAGGTGAGCAGCGACCAGAGGCGGCGGAAGGGCTGGAAGCCGGTGGTCAGGTAGGTGCCGAGGGCGCCGCGTCCGCGGTAGTTGGGGTTCTCGCCGATGTGGAAGGAGAGGGGGATGCCGCTCTCCTCGATGGCGTCCCACATGACGTCCCACTTCGAGCCGTTGTACCAGACGCGCTCGGCGCGGGGGTACGAGGGGATCTGCATGGCGACGTAGCCCCACGCCTTCAGCTTCTGGATGTAGTCGGCGGTGCGCTCGGGGCTGTAGATGGTGGGGAGGATGCCGACGCCGTAGAGGCGTCCGGGCATGCCCGCGCAGAACTCGGCGAGGCCCTCGTTGTAGGCGTCGTAGGCGGCGATCATCAGCTCCTCGTCCTCGAGCGAGAAGAGGGCCATGGAGACCTGGGCGAAGATGAGGCCGGCATCGAGCCCCTCGGCGTCCATGTCGGGGACGCGCTGCTCGATGTCGCCCATACCGGGGCGACCCTGCGTGAGGTTCAGGTTCTGGCCGACGGAGTCGAGGTTGCGGCCCTCGCACTCGAGGTGGGTGCCGGTCTCGTCGCGCCAGACCTTCGGGGCCTGGTCGCGGTACTTCACGGGCATGCGGTCGACGAAGAGGTCGGGGGGTTCGAGCCAGTGGTCGTCGGCGGAGATGACGCGGGTACCGGCGGGGGGCTGCCAGTCGAGGTCGGGAATCTCGCGGTCGACGGGCCAAGAGATGGGGGGAATGGCGATCGCGGTCATGGCGCGCTCCGGGCAGGGGACTCGGGGGAAGGATATTCCCCGGGGAGTGCGCTTGCCACCGCAACGGGGAATGCCGGGGATGCGTGGGGTGGACAATGACTGTACAGTTGCGTCATGGAGCAGGAAGGGCGTCCCTTCGACGGTGAGCGGTTCCGGGCCCTGGCGCGGTATCTGGCGTCTCGCTCGCAGGCGGACCCGGCGTTCGACCGGGTGAAGCTGGCCAACCTCCTCTACCACTGTGACTTTTTCGCCTACGAACAGCTCGGGGATTCCATCACCGGGGCGACCTACACGAAGCTGCCCGAGGGCCCGTGGCCGGAGCGCCTCGACACGGAACTGAACCGCATCGAAGACAGGGATGAGGACGCCGACGGGTCCGCGTTCACCGAGGCCGAGGCCTCAGTCATCGAGCAGGCGCTCCAGATGCTTCGTGACCGGGACGCGTCGGGCAACGAAACCCCCACCCATATCGAGGCGATCTCCCGGTACGTCGATGACGGCGATGCCATCGCCTACAACCTCGTATTGGTATCCACTGAACCCCCTAGTCCGGAAGCGATCCGCGCAGCGCAGGAGGTCGCCGAACGGCTGGGCCGGGTTGCGCGTGCTGGCTGAGGTTCGCTGGACGCCCTTCGCAGATTCCCAGTACCAGGCGCTCACCCGGGAGTTCCCGCGTGCTCGCGCGGCGATCGACGGGGCGCTGCGCACGATTGCCGTCGCGGGGGGCCGGCTCCCGGTGGCGCCGAACTCGGGCGGCCTGCGCACCGTCGAGACGCGGCGCCTTGCCGGCATCCCCCGCCTCGTCCTCATCTTCAGCGAGGACTCCGAAGGGGTGTTCTGGGTTGAGGAGATTCGCCTGCTCCGGCGCCCGACATCGTGAGCGGACAACCACACCAATCGCGATACGGTATGCTCACTCTCCCCGTGCTCCGGGACGGACTGTTCCCGCGCACGTACACTTGCGAGTACGACCAACTTCTTCGGGAGAGAACGCATGCCTGAATTCGATACCGTCATCAAGGGCGGAACCATCTTCGATGGTCAGCGGACACCGCGATTCAGCGGCGACATCGGCATCAAGGACGGTGTCATCGCCTCGATCGGCGGCAAGATCCACACCTCGAGCGCCGGCAAGGTCATCGACGCCAGCGGACTGAACGTGGTCCCCGGCTTCGTCGACCTGCATACGCACTACGACTCGCAGATCTACTGGGATCCGTGGTGCTCGATTTCGGGGTGGCACGGCGTCACCTCGGTCGCCATCGGGAACTGCGGCTTCGGCTTCGCCCCCTGCAAGCCCGAGGACCAGGACCGCGCCATGCTGACGATGTCGCGCAACGAGGCGGTTCCCCTGGAGTCGATGAAGGAAGGCATGCCCTGGGACTGGGAGACGTATCCCCAGTTCCTCGACAGCCTCGACCGCACGCCCAAGGGCGTGAACGTCCTGAGCTACATGCCGCTGAACCCGCTGATGTCGTACGTGATGGGTCTGGAGGCGGCGAAGAGCCGTCCGGCGAACGAGACCGAGATGGCGGAGATGCACCGCCTGATGAAGGAAGGCCTCGAGGCGGGCGGCTGCGGCTGGTCGGCGCAGATCGGCGAGAACGACGTGCAGCGTGACTACGACGGCACGCTCATGATCACGAACCTGATGACGCAGGACGACCTGCTCTCCTTCGCGCGCGTGCTGCGCGACGTCGGGCGCGGGTTCATCCAGTGCATCGGCGCAAGCCAGGACCTGACCGAGAAGCTGGCCGACGAGAGCGGCCGCCCGGTCATCTGGAACGTGCTCGCGGTCTTCACGGACCAGCACGGCATCGCCATGCCGGGCTACGAGCAGGCGATGGACTGGCTCGACGAGTGCAACGCCCGCGGCACGCGCATCTTCGGGCAGGCGCTGACGGCGGAGAACAACTTCCAGTTCACCTTCGAGGAGTGGAACCTGTTCGACTCCAGCCCGGCCTGGCGCGAGATGACCCTCGGCACGGTCGAGGAGCGCGCCGCGAAGATGGCCGACCCCGTCCGCCGCCAGGCGATCAAGGACGAGGGCGGCGACTGGTCGGAGGGCGGCGCGGGCGTCGTGCTCAACTTCAACGACCTGATCATCGGCGAGCTGCACAAGCCCGAGCTGGACCGGTACACGGGCTGGACCTGTGGCGAGGTCGCGAAGGAGCGCGGCGTGCACGTCATCGACGCGATGCTCGACATCGCCCTCGAGGACGACATGAAGGCGCTCTTCGTGACGGCCCCGCAGAAGATGGACATCGAGGCCATGAAGAAGATGGCCACCTCCGCGTTCGCCCTCCCGGGCGTCTCCGACGGGGGCGCGCACACGAAGTTCATCACCCTCGGCCGCTACCCGACCGAGTACCTCGCACTCCTGGTTCGCGACCACGAGATGATGAGCCTCGAAGAGGCGCACTGGCGGCTGAGCGCCTACCCGGCGCTGGCGGCGGGCTTCCGCGACCGCGGCACCATCCGCGAGGGCGCCCCGGCCGACATCGTGGTCTACGACCTCGAGAACCTCGACATGGGGACGACGGAGAAGGCGTACGACTACCCGGCGGGCGCGTGGCGCCTGATCCGGAAGCCGCACGGCTACCGTCACATCCTGGTCAACGGCGAAGAGACGTTCGTGGACGGCGAGTGCACGGGCGCGACGAGCGGCAAGCTCCTGCGCCACGGCACGGCCTAGCGCGAACCGTCAGCGGCAACGCACCAACGCGGGGCGCCCGATGGGCGCCCCGCTTCTGTTGTGGGGTAGGGTGGATGGTGGCAGCGGGGCGGGGTGGATCGGCCCCCAATTCGGTGTGCCGCCCCGCCAGTCCGTCGCCCCCTATCCTTGGCTCGTGACGCGAGTCTGGCGTTCCTGGATGACAGCGGCCCTTGGCGTCGGGCTGGCAGCGCTGGCGTTGAGCGCATGCGGCCCGAAGGGCGAGGCGACCACCCGCACGGTTCACCTGGACTCGGGAGAGACAGTGGAGGCGACGGTCGTGCTCTACGACGGCCTCGACGAGGGTGTAGCGGATGAAGTTCACGCCCAGTTGGCCCGGATCATCACCTTCTTCGACGCACGCTTCGGGGTCAGCGTGCCGGAGGTCAACGTCTACCTGGTGAAGGAGAGCGGTACGCTTGCGAGCGTCGTCAAGGATGTGACGGGATTCCGCCCGACCCCAGGAACCTGCTTCGCCGGACCGGGGCGCGCAATCTTCCTCATCGACAGTCCCTGTCGTTTCGACGGCTCCCTCGTTCTCGAGCACGAGTACTTCCACCTCCTGCAGATTCACCTGGCGGGGTTCGGCGAGAACCTCGAGGGGTTCCGCCGTGCCACCGGGCCGATCTGGCTCCTGGAGGGCATGGCCGACTACGCGGAAGCCGTCTACCGGGGGGAGGTAGGGCCCCGAACCTACCAGGAACTGCGGGACCAGAACGCGTTCTCCGTGGCCTCATGGGCGGGCACGCTTGAGGCGACGGGCGATCAGATCTTCGCGGAAGGCTACGTCCTCGGATTCCTGGCAGTGGAACTGCTCGTCCAGGGAGCGGGCGAAGCGGCCCTCCTGGAGTTCTACCGGACCACCTCGACAGGCCTGCCGTGGAGGGAAGCCTTCAGCCGAGTGTTCGGCATCGGCGTGGACGAGTTTTACGAAGAGTTCGAGCGCTATCGCGCCGAGAACCGACCTCCATTCCACACCATCAGCGGCTCCGTGGTGGGGCCGCGCGGCGATGGCCTCCGACGGATCGCCCTTGTGGCGGTGTCGAGCGCCGGGGCGCTCAGCAGCTACAGCCTGACCGTGGCGGATGGAGGCTTCGTCATCGCCGTTCCGGCGGAGGGGTGGTACACCATCTCGATCAACCCTCCGCCGACAAGCGGCTGCACCATGATCGGGTGGTACGAGGAGGACGCCGGCTTCACGGCGTCCCGGAGGGACAGGACGTACGTCGAGGTGCGCGGCGGGGACGTAGAGGGGATTGCAATACGGCTTCCGGACGCGTGGTGGGAGCTGGAGCCCATCGAGCACTGCGCGGAGGAATAACAGCGAAGCCCCAGGCCCGGCCTTCGACCCGCGCTAGGCCAGGCCGCGTTCCTCGAGGAACTGGATGGCGAGGGCGGCGCACTGCTCGGGTTCCTCCAGCTGGAGGAAGTGGGTGGTCTCGGGGATGAAGTCGTAGTTGGCCTGGATAAGCTCGCTCAGGTCGACGCCGGGGAAGAAGGAGAAGGGCGTGGTCGGGTCGGAGCCGATGACCTTGATAGGGCAGCGCAGGGCGTCGAGGTCGACCTGGACGCACCAGCGGACGGCGCCGTCGTAGGCCTGGGCCTCGTACTCCTTGGGGCAGGCGAGCTCGTAGCCGGGGCCGTCGCCGGCGGGACGGAGGACGGTCTCGGCGAGGAGGTCGGGCACGCCGGGGCGAACACGCTGGTACATGGGGTTGCGGCGGAGGCTCTCGGCGAGCTCCTCGCGGGTCTCGAAGCGGTCGGGGCGGCGGCGGGTGCCAGCGGCCCCCCGCTCGAACCGGACGCCCATCTGCTCCGGCGTGAGGCCGGGCTTGCAGACGGGCGCGTCGAAGAGGACGAGGGCGGCGAAGGCGTCGCTCGTCTGCGCGTGCAGGAGCGCGCCCAGGGCGGAGACGGAGTGGTACACGCCGATCGCGGGTTTCTCCCCGAAGCGCGCGACGATGGCGTCGAGCACCCCGCCGCAGTCGTCCCCGAAGGCGCCGATGTTGTGCGTCTCCTGCTCGCCGACGGGGTTCAGGCCGTGGCTGCGGAGGTCGTACACGAAGAGGTCGAAGCGGTCGGTGAGGTGCGACCAGAACGGGTAGTAGCCGTCGGCCGACTGCCCGTTGCCGTGGCTGAGGACCATGCGCGGGCCGTCGGGGTTGCCGTGCCGGCGGACGCGGATGACCGTGCCATCGGCCATGGTCGCGTCGAACGCGGCGAGGGGCTCCGGCACGTCGTAACGGTCGGGCACGGGGCGAGCCTACTCCGTCGTGCGGATGGCGCGGATGGCGATGGTGAGCATGGCCGTGCCGAAGACGAACACGACGCCGAGCTCCTCCCACGTGCTGAGGGTGTAGCCGAACCAGTCGACGTGCGTGATCTGGAAGGGGGCGTCGGCGGGCAGGGCCTTGAGCTGCTCGGAGAGGGCGATCTCGCGGATGGGGGCGACGGCGTAGGTGACCGGGTTGAGCTTGACGATCACGTCCATCCAGGCGGGGACGTTGTTGATGGGGAAGAAGATCCCGGAGAGGAACATGGCCGGCATGATCGCGACCTGGGAGAGCATCTGGAAGCTCTCGACCGAGCGCAGGCGGCTCCCCATGGCCACCCCCAGCCCCGTGAGCATGAACGACACAAGGGCGATGAGCCCGATCAGCTTGGCGACGATCTCAAGGGTGATATCGATCCCCAGGATGGGCGCCATCACGAACATGACGACGCCGTTGACGAGGGAGACGGTGGCGCCGCCGGTGATCTTGCCGATGCAGATAGCGGTGCGGCTGACGGGCGCCACGAGAATCTCGCGGAGGAAGCCGAACTGGCGGTCGGTGACGATGGAAACCCCGGAGAAGACGGAGTTCATCAGAACGATCATGGCGACCATGCCGGGGAAGATGAACTGGCGGTAGCCGATGTCGCCGGGGAGGGTGGCGATGCTGTTGCCCAGCCCCTCGCCGAACATGACGAGCATCATGATCGGCATGATGAAGGCCGAGATCATGCGCGGGCGGTCGCGGAAGTAGATGAGCACCTCGCGCATCCAGATGACGCGCACGACCTGGAGGAAGTTGGCGCGGCCGGTCTCGGGGCGCCGGTTGCCGGCCGCGACGCGGGCGCCGGCTTCCGCCGCGGCGGTGGCCTGCTCGACGGTCACCGCATCCTCCCGAAACCACGCTGGCGCATGGAGCGCATCTTGTCCTCATCGCTGGCCTCGGCCTCGCGGATCTGGTGCCCGGTCATGGTGACGAAGACGTCCTCCAGGGTGGGGGCGCGAATCCCGACGGAACGCACCTCGCCCTCAATGCGGTTGAGCAGGATGGGAAGGAACTCGCCGCCCTGCTCGACGTTGAACTCTACCGCGTCGTTCTCGAAGCGGGGCTCGACCTCGAAGGACTCGCGCACCTCGCGGGCCAGCGCCTCGTTGTCGGGCCCGGCGATGGAGACGACGTCGCCGCCGAGGCGCGCCTTCAGGCGGTCGGGCGTGTCGAGGGCGATGATCTTGCCGTAGTCCATGATGGCGACGCGGTCGCAGGCCTCGGCTTCGTCCATGTAGTGGGTGGTGAGGAAGATGGTGACGCCCTCGGTATCGCGCAGGGAGCGCGCGTAGGCCCAGATGCTGCGGCGGGTCTGCGGGTCGAGGCCGACGGTGGGCTCGTCGAGGAACAGCACGGAAGGCCAGTGCATCAGGCCGCGGGCGACCTCGAGGCGGCGGCGCATGCCCCCGGAGAAGGTGATGACGGTGTCGTCGGCGCGATCGAGCAGGTTGACGCGGTCGAGCAGGTGGTAGGCGCGCGGGCGGATCTCCTCCCGAGCCATGCCGAAGAGCTCGCCGTGGAAGACGAGGTTCTCGCGGGCGGTGAGGCGCTCGTCGACGGTCGAGTCCTGGAAGACGATGCCGATCTCGCGGCGGACGCCGGCGGGGTCATCGACGATGTCGTAGCCGCCGATGGTGGCGCGACCGGCGGTCGGCCGGAGGAGCGTGCAGAGCATCGAGATGGTCGTGGTCTTGCCGGCGCCGTTGGGGCCGAGGAAGCCGAATATCTCGGCCTCGCCGACCTCGAAGGAGATGCCGTCGACGGCCGTAATCGTGCCGAAGAGGCGCGTGAGCCCGGAGACCTGGACGGAGGGAGGCACCCGACCATCTTGCGGTGCGGGGCCTCTTGTACGCAAAGCGGTTGCGGTCACCGGCTAGCCCTCGGGGTCGAACACGTCGGTGTCGGGGAAGTAGTCGGACCAGGCGAACCAGAAGACGGCGAAGCCGTTGAGGACCTCGAGGCGGGAGCCCGCGAGCTCGCCCGAGAGCGCCTCGCCCGTGAGCACGGACCAGACGGAGCCGGTCTCGAGGTCGCGCAGGGTCTCGCCGCTGTCGTCGGGTGCGTGCGCCTCGAAGGTGAGGAGGCGGCCGTCGACGGTGGGGTCGTAGGCGATGGCGGCGCCTCCGATGGCGTCCCAGGCGACGAGCACGGGCTGGTTGCCGATGAGGTCGTTGACGACGGGATTCTTGGCGAGGACGCGGTGGGCATAGGCCTTCCGCCCCTGGGGAATGACGACCCCGTGGACGAGCTCCTTTCCAAAGAGGCGCTCGTCGGGATTGCGCTCGCCGATGACACCGGCCTGGGGGCTGAAGTAGTAGCCGTTGTAGGCGTCGACGACGAAGCCTCCCTGGTCAAGCACCTGCGTATCGGGGTGGAGCTGGCGCCAGCTCTCCCAGCTGGTGAGGACGGCGGGCACCACCTCGAGGGGCGTGCCCTTGAGCGGCCCCTCGACGGCCTCGCCGAGGAACTGGCTCCAGAGGGTCTCGGTCTGCCGGTCGAACATGACGAGGGCGTTCATGATGAGCTTCCCCGACACGCCGAAGCTGAGCGTCTCTCCCTGGATGTCGCGGGCATACACGATGCCCGTAAAGCAGAGCGGTCACCAGGTGACCGCGATGGCGCGGCCTCCCAGCGTGTCGTTGACGATCTCGTGGGCGCTGAGGAAGGCGGCGCCGTAGGCGCGGTGCTCGCCGTCGATGGAGACGCCGATGACGAGGTCGCGCAGGGAGAACTGCTTGTCGGCCTCCGCGGCGGTGATGAAGCGGGGGTTGTCGATGGCGGGGATGGCGTCGGGCGGAAGGAGGGTGACGATTTCGAGATCGGGGTCGCGGGACTCCTCCGGCTCGGCGGAGGTGGTGGCCTCGGTGGTGGCGGGCTCCGTCGCGGCAGGCTCGGTAGCGGAAGCAGGGGTGGTAGCCGTCTCGGCGGCAGCGGCGGTGGCGGCAGCCTCCGTGGAGACGGGTTGCGTGGCTGCGGCGGGCGGCTCCTCCGGGTCGGAGCCGCCGCAGGCGAGGGCCGCGAGGCCCAGGACAAGCGTCGCCAGGGCGGCGGCCAGCGCCCTGGTCACGGGCCGGCCTGCGGGTAGCTGCCGAACACCTTGAGCATGGTCGTCATGCTGCGGAGCCCGTCGAGGGCGGCGGCGCACTCGGGGTCGCGGGCGTGGCCCTCGAAGTCGATGAGGAAGATGTACTCGCCGAAGGTGGCGCGGGTGGGGCGGCTCTCCATCTTGGTGCAGTTGATGCCGCGGCTGGAGAACTCGGTGAGGGCGGCGGCGAGGAGACCGGCGCGGTCGCCGGCGAACTCGAAGGCGATGGAGGTACGGTCCCGGCCCGAGGGCTCGGGCTCGTGCCGGCCCACGACGACGAAGCGGGTGGCGTTGTTGTCCTGGTCCTGGATGGCCTCGGCGAGCACGTCGGCGCCGTAGACCTCGGCGGCGCGGACCGTGGAGATGGCGCCGGTCCCGGGGTGATCGACGGCAAGCTCGACGGCCTGGGCGGTCGAGAGGGCGGCGGCGCGCTGGGCCTCGGGGCAGTGCTGCCCGAGAAAGACGCGGCACTGTCCCAGCGCCTGGGTGTGGGAGTAGATGAGCTCGATCTCGTCGATGGCCGTGCCCGGGGCGGCAACGAGGTTGTGGACGACCGGTACGACCACCTCGCCCTGGATCTTGAGGGCGGTCTCGTGGATGAGGATGTCGAGGGTCTCGGGCACGGAGCCGTTGAGCGAGTTCTCGATCGCCATGACGCCGGTCTCGGCCTCGCCCGCCTCGACGGCGCGGGCGACGGCGCCATGCGTCTGGCAGGCGACCAAGTCGGCGCCTGGGAGGTAACGGCGTGCGGCCTCCTCCCCGAAGGTGCCCGGCGGGCCAAGGAAGGCGACCTTCACGCCGGACCCTCCCGCCTCAGGTGTCGAACCCATGCGCGCCCCCGATGAGCGCTTCCTGGAGCATCCCCTTGCTCTCGGCGCGGGTTACGACGACGAGCGCGTCGCCGACGGTGAGGGTGGTATCGGCGCCCGGGACGCGGGGCACGCCGCCGGAATCGACGATGAGGGCGATGAGCGACTCGGGGGGCAGCAGCACCTCGCGGGGCGTGCGCCCGACGACGGGCGAGGTCTCCGAGAGGCGCACCTCGACCAGCTCCAGGCCCTGGTGCAACTGCATCACCGGGACCATCGAGGTGACGGGCAGCTCCTGCTCGATCTGGGAGAGGATCGCCTCCGTGGCGGAGACGGTCGTCTCGATGCCGCGCTTCTGGAAGAGGAGCGCGTTCGTGGGGTTGTTGACGCGGGCGAGGACGCGGGGAACGCCCCGGTAGCGGGCGATCTCGCAGACGACGAGGTTGTCCTCGTCGTCGCCGGTGACGGCTGCGACGAGGTCGGCGCGGGCGATGCCGGCGCCGTCGAGGACGGACGCCTCGCAGGCGTCGCCCTGCTGGACCGTGCCCTCGAGCAGATCGTTGATCTCGGCGGCGCGGGAGGCGCTGCGCTCGATGACGAGCATCTCGTGGTCGCCGCCGAGGAGCTCACGCGCGAGGTAGTACCCGACCTTGCCGCCGCCGGCGATGATGACGTACACGGCTCAGGCCGGTCCCGAGCCGGGCAGCATGGCGAGGATCGCCTCCGCTCCCGCGCTGGTGGGGCTGTAGGTCTGGAGGCCGAGGTGGCCGAAGATTTCGCCGCGCTCCGGATCCTTCGTGCGGCAGACGACGTTCTTCACGCCGAGGATCTCGCGGGCGAGCTGGCTGGCGAAGTAGTTGCGGTTGTCGCCCTGGGTGACGGCCACGAAGGCGTCCGCTTCGCGGGCGCCGGCGCGCTCCAGGACCTCGGCGTCCATGCCGTTACCAACGGCCACGCGCCCGCCGAAGGAGTCCGGGAGGCGGCGGAACTGGCCGGAGTTGAGGTCGAGCACGGTGACGGAATGGCCGTCGCGGTCGAGGCTGGCGGCGATGGCGGCGCCGGTGCGCCCGCAGCCCATGATGACGACGTTCACCGGCGGACCGCGGCCTTCCCGGCGGCGGGAGCGGGCAGCTCCAGCGGCTCGCGCACGATCCAGACGTTGCAGGAGGCGTGCTTGAGGACGTAGCCGGCGGTCGGGCCGACCTCGAACTGGCCGAGGAGGGGGGTCCAGCCGACGCCGAGCAAGATCACGTCGACGCCGCGGGCCTCGGCCTCCTCCACGATGGCGGGGCCGGCGACGCGCGCTTGCAGGAGCTCGTCCTCGATGGTGGCGCCGTTGCCCTCGCTCTCGGCGAGGGCGCGCGCCCGGCGCAGCAGCTCCTCGCCGCGCTGGGCCTCGAGGTCGAGGTCGGCGGTCACGGGCAGGCTGCGTTCGACTTCGATGACGTGCAGGAGGGTGAGGACGCCTTTCTCCTGGCGCGCCAGCGCGGCGCCGACGGCGACGGCCTCAAGGCTGGCCGAGTCATCCACCACGGGGGCCAGGATGGAACGGAATCTCGCCATTGCGAAACGTCCCTCCGCGACGAGCGAGAATACTGCCGCGGGGCTCCGCGCACAATGCGGCGCGCTTTACCGCCACCGGGGCGGCGCAGCGGCGCGACCGAACCCCCACGGGGGTGCTACCGTACGCCGCGCGCGCGAATCCGGGCGGGGCGTGGCAAGCTAACGCCCGGATCGCCATAATGGGCGCGCTCGGGCCGGAAAGCGGTCCGAACCACGAGGGAGAGCGCAAATGGACAGCACTGACTTCTACCTGGCCCCGATGACGATGAGCTACTTCTTCCTCGAGGCGCTCGAGGACAATGGCTACGCCTTCCCCAAGGGCTGGCGTTCGCACCAGCAGAACGTCGAGGCCCTGCTCGAGGACGGCAAGGTCGTCCGCATCAACGTCGACGCGACGAACAAGGTCGTGGTCGAGGACATCACAGCCGAGGTGAGCAGCGCCTAGCGCCGTCGGTCCCACCCAGGCTCAGCATCCCCGCGGGAGGCATTCGCCTCCCGCTTTGCGTGCCCTCTGCGCACGGCCCCCGGCATTTCGGTCATCCCGCAGCTCGCCGCTTCCCAAACCTTATAAAGACCTTGTCAGCTTCTCTTCCTCTACGTTATGGAAAAATAGGACTCTTTCTCCTATAATGTAGCTACCATGGCGAAGAGCTTCTACGAGACCCTCGGGGTCTCCCGCAGTGCCTCCGAGAAGGAGATCCGTTCCGCCTACCGGAAGCTCGCCCGCCGCTATCACCCCGACGTGAATCCGAACGACAAGGGCGCCGGGGAGCGCTTCAAGGAGATCCAGGGCGCCTACGACGTCCTCTCCGACGAGGACACGCGCAAGAAGTACGACAAGTACGGCGACCGCTGGCAGCAGGCCGACCAGATCGAGGAGATGGAGCGCCAGCGCGCCCAGGGGGGCTTCGGCGGGGGCGGCTTCTCCTTCGACGGCGGCTTTGGCGACCTCGACCTCGGCAGCGTCTTCGGAGGCATCTTCGGGGGCGGACCGCGAGGCCCGCGTCGCGGCCAGGACATCGAATCCCCCACCGAAGTCACGCTGGAGGAAGCAGCAGCGGGCACGACCCGCACCATCAATCTGCAGAGCAGCGAGCCCTGCGGCATCTGCGGCGGGAGCGGCGCGATCGGCAGCGCCCGCTGCCACACCTGCGGCGGCGCCGGCGAAGCGCTCAAGCCGCGCCGCCTCGAGGTGAAGGTGCCGCCCGGCGTCCGCACCGGTTCGCGCGTGCGCGTCGCCGGCGAGGGGCGGCCGGGGATGGGCGGCGGCCCGGCGGGCGATCTCTACTTGCTCATCACCGTCCTCCCGCACGCCCGTTTCGAGCGCAACGGCGACGACCTCACGGTCGAGGTCGCGGTGCCGTACCTCGACGCCGTTCTCGGCGGCGAGGTGGAGGCGCCCACGCTCACAGGGCGGGTGATGCTCACGATCCCGCCGCTCACCCAGAACGGGCGGCGCATTCGCCTGAGCGGCAAGGGCATGCCCGTGCTCGGCACGGGCGCCCGCCGCGGCGACCTCTTCGCGCACGTGAACGTCGTCCTGCCCGAGCACCTCAACGAACGCGAGCGCGCCCTCTTCGAGGAACTCCGCCAGAACACGACGACCGCGCGAGCGGCCAGCTAGGCCAGCCAACCAGGAAGGACGAACCGATGCCCCGCCGCCGACCACCCGACGAGCCCCTCCGCGACGACGAGCCCTGCTACGTCATCTCGATCGCGTCGCGGCTGGTGGGGCTTCACCAGCAGACGCTGCGCTACTACGAGCGCGCCGGGCTCATCCGGCCGCACCGCACGAGCGGCAACATCCGCATGTACTCGAACGCCGACATCCACCGCATCCGACAGGCCCAGCGCCTTATCGAGGAGCTCGGCGTGAACCTCGCCGGCGTGGAGGTGGTGCTGCGCATGAGCGACCAGTTGCGCACGCTCCAGGCCGAGCTCGACGAGGTGAAGGCCGAGCTCGACACGCTTCGCCGGACGCGGCTTCCGGCGCCCGCCATCGACAGCGAGGGCCGTCCCGCCCGCTAGCCAGACCGTACCGCCCACTTCGGAAGACCCCGCGCCCGCGGGGCAGGAGGAATGACCCCGATGATGCGACAGGACCGATTCACCGAGCAGGCCCAGCAGGTGCTCGCCGCCTCGCAGGAGGCCGTGCGCACGCGCCGCCACAGCCAGTGGGGCGTGCCCCACGTGCTCTTCGCCCTGGCCGAGCTGGACGGTGGCCTCGCGCTGCAGGTGCTCGAACAGCTCAACGTCGATGTCGCGCGGCTGAAGACGCGCGTCGACGAGGTGCTCAAGGAGCAGCCCCGTCTCCAGCAGGACGTCGTCCAGATCTACACGACCCCCGAGGTGGTGCGGATGATGGAAACGGCGAACGCGGAGGCGGAGCGGCTCAAGGACGACTACGTGGGCGTGGAGCACCTGCTCATCGCCATCGCCGACAACGAGGAGTCGGGGGCGGCCGGCCTGCTGGCCGAGTTCGGCGTGACCAAGGAGGGCATCTACCGCGCCCTGCGCGAGATCCGCGGGAGCGCGCGCGTGACCAGCCCGACCGCCGAGAGCAGCTACCAGAGCCTGGAGCGCTACAGCGCCGACCTCACGCAGCTCGCGCGCGAGGGCAAGCTCGACCCCGTCATCGGGCGCGACACCGAGGTCCGGCGGGTGATGCAGATCCTGAACCGGCGCACGAAGAACAACCCCGTCGTCATCGGCGAGGCGGGCGTGGGCAAGACGGCCATCGTCGAGGGCCTGGCCCAGCGCATCGCCGAGGGCGACGTGCCCGAGAACCTGCAGGACAAGTCGCTGCGCGCGCTCGACATGGGGGCGCTGCTGGCCGGGGCGAAGTTCCGGGGCGAGTTCGAGGAGCGCCTGAAGGCCGTGATGGAGGAGGTTCGCGAGAGCGACGGCGGCATCATCCTCTTCATCGACGAGCTCCACACCGTCATGGGCGCGGGCGGGGCCGAGGGCGCCATCGACGCCAGCAACCTGATGAAGCCGCCGCTGGCGCGGGGCGAGCTGCGCGCCATCGGCGCGACCACGCTCGACGAGTACCGGCGCATCGAGAAGGACCCCGCCCTCGAGCGGCGCTTCGCCCCCGTGTACGTGGACGAGCCCTCGGAAGAGGACACGATCGCGATCCTGGAGGGGCTGCGCTCGCGCTACGAGGAGCACCACCGGGTCGAGATCGGCGACGACGCGCTGGAGGCGGCAGTGCGCCTCTCCTCGCGCTACGTGACCGAGCGGCACCTTCCCGATAAGGCCATCGACCTGATCGACGAGGCCGCCAGCAAGCACGTCATCGACGCGCAGGAGACGGCCCCGGAAGTTCGCGCCATCGCGAAGCGGCTCGACGCCCTCGGGGAGGAAGCGGACGCGGCCGTCGCGCGGGAGGACCACGAGCGCGCCGCCCACATCAAGCAGGAGGTCCTGCAGCTCCAGGAGGAGTACGCGCGGCTGCGCGCCGAGGACGACGCCGAGCAGCCCGCCGAGCTGCGCGTCTCGGAGGAGGACATCGCCGCGCTCGTCGGGCAGATGACGGGCATCCCCGTCTCCCGGCTGGAGGAGACGGAGACCGAGAAGCTGCTGCGCATGGAGGAGACGCTGCACGAGCGGGTGGTGGGGCAGGACCGCGCCATCGAGGCGCTCAGCGACGCCGTCCGCCGGGCGCGGGCGGGGCTCAAGTATCCGAAGCGGCCGATCGGCTCGTTCATCTTCCTGGGGCCGACGGGCGTGGGGAAGACGGAGCTGGCGAAGGCGCTCGCGCAGTGCCTGTTCGACGACGAGGAGGCGATGATCCGGCTGGACATGTCCGAGTACCAGGAGCGGCACACCGTGAGCCGCATGGTGGGCGCGCCTCCCGGCTACGTCGGCTACGACGAGGCGGGCGGACTGACGGAGCTGGTCCGGCGCCGCCCCTACCGCGTCATCCTCTTCGACGAGATCGAGAAGGCGCACCCGGACGTGTTCAACACGCTCCTGCAAATCCTCGACGACGGACGGCTGACCGACGGCCATGGCCGCACGGTCGACTTCCGCAACACGGTCGTCATCATGACGAGCAACCTGGGCACGGGCGCGCAGAACCGGCTCACGCTGGGCTTCACGCAACGCAGTGAGGAGAGCGGCTCAGCGGATCAGGTGCGCGAGTCGGTGGAGCGCGCCCTGCGTGAGCACTTCCGGCCGGAGTTCCTGAACCGCATCGACGACACGATCGTCTTCGAGCCGCTGACGAAGCCCGAGCTGGCGGAGATCGTCGACCTGCTCGTCGCGGAGGTGCGCGCGCGGCTCTCGGAGCGCAACATCGACATCGAGCTGACGGAGGCCGCGCGGGAGGAACTCGTGGGCGAGGGGTACGACCCCGAGCTGGGGGCGCGTCCCCTGCGGCGCACGGTCGAGCGGCGGGTCGAGAACGAGCTGGCGCGGCGCATCCTCGCGGGCGAGTTCGGCGAGGGCCAGCGCATCACGGTCGACTTTGCGGACGGCGAGTACACCTTCGCCACCCACGCCCGCGACGGGGAGGCCGCGGTCGCGGGCTAGGGGGCGCGCCCTACCCCGGGGCGGCGGCGGGCACGGGTTCGGGGCGGACACGGCGGAGCTGGGGGACAACCAGGGCGATCGCCGCGGAGAGCCCCAGCGTCGACCAGCCGAGGACCACGAGCACGATCGGGAGGCCCGCTGCCTGGGCGACAGCGCTGATCGGGAAGGTCAGCAGCATGGCGACCCCGTTGGTGAGGGGCAGGAGGCCCATCACCCGCCCGCGTACCCCCTCGTGGACTGTCTGCTGGATGATGACCGCCGCGCTGATCGACGAGGCGCTGAGGGCGACCCCGAGGCCGACATTCGTCGCGGCTGTGAGCCAGATGGAGCGCGAGTAGGCGAAGACGATCGCGCTAATCGCGAAGGCAATCGCCGCCAGCACGAGGGTCGAGCCGCGGCCAGCGACCTCCGGGCGCTGAGCAAAGAACATCGAACCGACGACGGCGCCCCCGCCCCAGCCGAAGGCCATGAGGGCGAAACCCCTTCCGCCAACGTCGAGGATTTCCGTCGCCCAGATGATGCCGAGATTGCCCACGCCGGGCATGCCGACGCCGTTCATGACAAACAGGAGACCGACGGCCGCGAGGATGATGACGTGGCTCCACGTATAGCGGAGGCCCTCGCCGACGGCGCGGAACATCTGGCGCCCGGCCTCGCCCCGGCTGCTGTAGTTGAGCGCGGCGATGAGCGGGATGATGCCGATCCAGGTGACGAGTGAGCCGGCGTAGAGCGCACCCGGCCCGACGACGTCGTTGAGGACGGCCGCGAGCGGGATCGTGATCGGGATCATGAGCTGCTGCGCGGCGGAGTTGAGGCTGATCGCGTTCCCAAGGTCGTCCATGCCGACCGCGGCGGGGATGCTGGCCTGGCGGGCGGGGTGGTCGATCGCCTGCGTCGCCGCCGCGAGGAAGGTGAGCGCCAGGACGCCGAAGAATGTCGCCTCCCCGAAGGGGCTGGTCAGCATGAGGAGAGCGACGAAGGCGCTCAGGACGAGCGTGGCCGACTCGCAGCCGAGGAGCACGAGGCGGCGCTCGAAACGGTCCGCGATGGCGCCGCCGATCAGGCTGAAGAGCAAGGTGGCGACACCCCGGGCGCCCATGAGGAAACCCGTGTAGATGATCTGGAGGTCGGGATAGACCTCCTGCACCCAGAAAATCTGGGTGACGAAGTGGAGGGGCTGCACGAGTCCGACGAGCACCGTCCCCGCCAGCAGGTAGCGGAAATTCCGGTGGCGGAAGGCGCGAAAGGCCTGCAATCGACCGACGGGCATAAGCGCCGAGTCTACGCGTCAGCGCCCCCAGGCCCCTTGTGGCGGGGCGGCGCGCGATCGGCCAGAATCGGCGCGCTTTCGAAGCAGGAACGGGAGGTACGCCATGCTGCTTGAGGGAAAGGCCGCCGTCGTCACGGGCGGGGCCGTCGGAATCGGACGCGGGATCGCGGTGGCGCTGGCCGAGAACGGCGCGGACGTCGCCAGCCTCGACATCGACGCCGCCAACAACGCGGAGACCGCCGCGCAGGTGCGGGCAACGGGTCGCCAGGGGATCGCCATCGACTGCGATGTGGCCGACAAGGTGCAGGTGCGCCGGGCCATCAACAGCGCGCTGCAGCGCCTGGGGCGCATCGACGTGCTCGTGAACAACGCCGCCATCTACGCGGACACGACGCTCACGGGCGGCAGCTACGAAGCCCAGACGCACGCCTACGAGCGCTCCATCGACATCTGCGCGATGGGCAGCTTCTACTGCGCGACGGCGGCCGTGCCGGCGATGCAGGCCGTGGGCGGGGGCGAGATCCTCAACGTCATCACCGAGCACATCAAGGAAGGCCACCTGATGACGGGCGGGGCCGCCAGCGGCTACGACTGCGCCAAGTGGGTGCAGTGGCGCCAGGTGGAGACGTGGGCGATCGAGCTGGCCGAGCACAACATCCGCGTCAACGGCCTCTGCATGGGGGCGACGGATACGCCGATGCTGCGCGCCGTCTCGGTGGCGGCAGCGGAGGCGGGGATGCGATCCTCGGACGTAGGGCAGGCGGTCATCAACATCCTCTCGCACGGGTCGGACGGCCCCAGCGGGGAGACGTTCGTGTTTGGCACGTCGGGCACGCCGCGCGCCCAGAGCCTTGAGGAGATCGCCGCTCTCGCGCCCGCCTGAAACGACCGCGAAACCGGCAAGAAAAGCGTTGACAGCGCGCGTAGGATGGTGTGCATAGCAGGCGCGTATTGCGCGCCCGTTCCGACGCGACCCCAGAGCTACGAGGGAGCAATAGCATGGTCCTCCAGTCCGTGACCCAGGAAACGCCAACCACGAAGGCACCCGAGCCAACCCTAGGCACCGACCTCATCCCCAAGGAACGCTACGTCTCGAAGGAGTTCATGGACCTCGAGTGGGAGCGCATGTGGACCAAGGTCTGGAACATCGCCGGCCGCACGCAGGACATTCCCAACGTCGGCGACTACTTCACGACGGAGCTGGGCCCGGAGTCCTTCCTCGTCGTGCGCGAGGCGCCGGACAAGGTGCGGACGTTCTACAACGTCTGCCCCCACCGCGGGAACCAGATCCGCAACCCCGGCATGGGCCATGCGGAGTCGTTCCAGTGCGCCTACCACTTCTTCGAGTTCAATCTCGACGGCTCGAAGAAGTTCGTCCCGGACGAGGACACCTTCACCCAGGGCGTTCCCCAGGAGACGGCGCTGATCGAGGTGCCGACGGACGTCTGGGGCGGCTGGGTCTGGTTCAACATGAACCCCGAGGCTGAGCCCCTGATGGAGTTCCTCGGGGAGATCCCCGAGCACCTCGACCCGTACCACTTCGACCAGCAGTACTTCGTCCAGGACGTCACGATCGAGTGGGATTGCAACTGGAAGACCTCGGTGGACGCCTTCAACGAGGTGTACCACGTGCAGGGCATCCACCCGCAGATCCTCGAGAACATCGACGACATCCACGTGCAGATCGACCTGTACGAGCGCCACAACCGCTACCTGGTGCCGTTCGGGCTGCTGAGCCCGCGCTATCCGAACCAGGAGGAGTTGACGCGCGCGTTGAAGGAGATGCTGCACGCGGCGGGCATCGACCCGGAAACGTTCGAGGGCGGTCCCGCGGACGTGCGTCCGGCGCTGCAGGCGCAGGTGAAGAAGCACGCCGCCGACCACGGTATCGACCTGTCAGACCTGAACGATGATCAGCTTTCGGACGACTACCACTACTACATCTTCCCGAACATCACGCTGAACACGCACCACTCGGGTGTGATGTTGTTCCGGCAGCGGCCGCACGCGACCGACCCGAACAAGATGTACTACGACCTGCAGAACTACGTGCGAATCCCGGAGGGCTCGGAGCCGCCTCCGCGCCCGGTGCACACGACCCACAAGCACGGCGAGATCTCGCTGGGCCTGGGCCTCGACCAGGACTCGTACAACCTGCCGCGCGTGCAGAAGGGGATGAATTCGCGCTCGTTCAAGGGGTTGCTGATCAACTACCGCGAGCGCCGCATCCGCCACATGCACAAGGTCATCGACGACTACCTGGAGGGCCCGGACCGCTAGGCCCGCCAGACGTCCACAAGCGGGAGGCCGCGCACGACTTGTGCGCGGTCTTCTTGTTGTACGCTGCGCCCGCCACCACGAGGAGGGCGGACATGCAGGATTTCGAGGGGAAAGTCGCGGTTGTGACGGGCGGGGCGAGCGGTATCGGGCTCGCCATGGCGACGCGCTTCGCCGCCGAGGGGATGCGCCTCGTCCTCGCCGACATCGAGGAGGACGTGCTGGAGGAGGCCGCCGCCGGACTTCGCGAGAACGGCGCCGAGGTGTTCACCGTCCAGACCGACTGCGGCGACGCCGCCTCCATGGACAACCTCGCGGAGGAGTCGCTGGCGCACTATGGGTCCGTCCACGTCGTCTGCAACAACGCGGGCGTGGGGGCGCGGGGGACGATGTGGGAGCTGGGCGTGAACGACTGGGAGTTCGTGCTTCGGGTGAACCTGTGGGGTGTGATCCACGGGGTTCGCGTGTTCGCCCCGCACCTGGTCGAGCAGGATGAGGGGCACATCGTGAACACGGGCTCGATGGCGGGGCTCGTCTCGGTGTCGGGCACGGGGCCGTACAACGTGAGCAAGCACGGCGTCGTGACCCTCTCGGAGACGCTGTACGGGGAGTTGCAGGACGCAGGCTCGAACGTGGGCGTGTCGGTGCTCTGCCCGGGGATCATCCGCACGAACCTGCGCAACTCGGAGCGCAACCGGCCCGAGCACCTGCGCAACCTCGACGCGGAGGCGGTGCGGGCGCGGACGGAGAATACGCCGGGTTTCAGCGACACGGTGCGGCTGCAGGCCCTGCCGGCGGAGTGGGCGGCGGAGTGCGTGTTCGAGGGGATCAAGGCGAACCGCTTCTACATCCTCACGCACGACGACCACGAGGGGCAGATCCCCCGCCGGCACGACGCCATCCAGAACGACGGCACGCCCGCCGTCGTGCGTTCCACCGTCTTCGCCGGCGGCCCGATCGAGCGGTAGGGCCGAGCCCTACGCTCTCGCGGCCTCGAGGGCGAGGTCGCGGATGACGGCGGCGATGCCGGGGTGAGTGCCGGCGGGCTCGGCGTAGCGGACGGCGCGGGCACCGTTCGCGGCGACCTGGCCGACGTGCCAACCCTCCGACGCGAAGTAGGGCACGACCACCGCGTTCCGCTGGCCGGCGAGGGTGGGGACGGCCGCGACGTTGGGATCCTGGTCGGTGAAGACGGCGGCGACCTGCGCGAAGCGTCCGGCGGCGCGCACGCGCTCGACCTGCGCGTGGACGGCGGTCGCGGAGCCGGCGTTGCGCCGGGTGCCGTGCCCGAGCACGAAGAGCGCGTCGTCCGTGGTCGCGCCCGCTTCCTGAGCGCGCTCGACGACGATGCCGGCAAGAGCGGGATCGGCGCCAACGGGGCGGGTGTAGTGGATGGTCCGTCCCTCGCGACGGGTGACGGGACCGTCGAGGCCCATCTCGGCGGGGATAACCTCGCTCGTGAAGTAGCCCTCCGACATGAACACGGGGACGACGGTCACGTCGCTCGCGGTGCAGCCGTCGAGGGCGCGGGAAAGGGAGGGCTCCTCCTTCCAGAAGGCGACGAGCACCTCACCCCAGTTGCCGTCCCCGGCCAGGACGCGAGCGTGGGCGCGAACGGCCTCGCTCGAGCGCGCGTTCAGGTGCGATCCGTGGCCGGCGAGGACGAGGGCGCGGCTCATCGCTCCGGGCCCTGGGCCAGCGCGTCGATGACAGCGCGCACGAGTTCGCCGAGGCCGGGGGAGGCGGCCTCGCGGTCGACGCGGCCGAAGCACTCGCGCACGGCCTCCGAGGTGCTCGGGCCGATGCTGACGAGGACGGAGGTCAGGTCCCCGGCGCCGGCGCCGAGGGCCTCGCGCAGGTTCCGCGCGGTCGAGCTGCTGGTGAAGGTGACGGCGTCGACGGCGCGCACGGCCTCAAGCTGCTCCGCGGAGAGGGGCGCGGGGTGGTTCTCATAGGCCGTGACGGCGCGCACGGACAAGCCTCGCGCCTCCAGGGCAAGGCGCAGGTTGGGCGGGGAGAGGTTGGACTGGAAGACGGTGACGCGCTCGCCGGGCTCGGCGGGAAGCTCGGCAAGCGCGGACGAGAAGGCCCCCTCCGGCATGAAGTCCGCGCGCAGGCCGTAGCCGGTCAGCGCGGCGGCGGTCGCTTCGCCAACGGCGGCGATGCGGCGCCCGGCGAGCGCGCGGGAGTCGAGCCCGGCTGCGGCGAGGGTCTCCATGGCGGCGTGGACGCCGTTCGCGCTGCTGAAGGCCCACCAGTCGGCGGGAGCGGCGACGGCCTCGCAGAGCTCGGGCGTGCCGGCATGCGACACCAGCTCGATGGTCGGGGTCTCGGTCACGAAGGCGCCTTCGGCTTCGAGGAGCGCCACCAGCTCGCTCGCCTGCGCGCGGGAGCGCGTCACGGCGACGCGTCGCCCGGCGAGGGGGCCGGGGTCGAACCAGGCGAGCTCGCCCGCGAGCCCGGCGACGGGCCCTACGACGGTCACGAGGGGGGCCGTCAGCCCCTCCGCCGCAACGCGCCCGGCGATGTCGCCCAGCGTCGCGGTCACGAGGCGCTGGTCGGGGCGGGTTCCCCACTGGACGGAGGCGGCGGGCGTGTCGGGTTCGCGGCCTTCGGCGACGAGGCGCTCAGCGCACTCGGCGAGGGTGCCCGCGCCCATGAGCAGCACGAGCGTGTCGACCTCGGCGGCGGCGCGCCAGCTGGTCGTGCCGTCATCAACGCTGCGGGCATTGATGACCATGAAGGCTCCGGCGAGGCCGCGGTGGGTAACGGGAATGCCGGCGTAGGCGAAGGCGCCGACGGCGGAGGTCACGCCCGGCACGACCGTGCAAGGCACACCCGCCTCACGGCAGGCGCGCAGCTCCTCGGAGCCGCGCCCGAACACGAAGGGGTCTCCTCCTTTGAGGCGAACGACGCGCTTTCCCTCCTTCGCGCGCGCCAGCATGAGCGTCTCGATCTCTGCCTGCGTCGCGATGTGCGCCCCGGCGCGCTTGCCCACGGCGCACAGCTCGGCGTCCGCGCGCGCTTCGCGCAGGAGCGACCGCGGCGCGAGGGCGTCGTAGAGGACGACGTCGGCGGCGCGCAGGGCTTCGAGTCCCGCGACGGTAATGAGGCCGGGGTCGCCCGGGCCCGCGCCCACGAGGGCGACGGAGCCGGACTGGCCATTGGCTGTTGGCTGTTGGCTGTTGGTCACCTGTTGGAATCCCGCGTCTATTATGGGCCGGGTTCGACGACTGGTTCGTGGCTTGTGGCTTGTGATCGCCGCGCGACTGCCGGGTACCGCCACCTACGAGCCACTAACCACTAACCACCAGCCACCAGAAGCCAATGGCCAACAGCCAACAGCCCACGCAGCACTTCTTCGAGTCCCAGCGCCTGCGGCTCTCGTACTGGGCGTGGGGCGAGGAGGACGCACAGCCGCTCATCCTCGTGCACGGCGGGCGCGACCACGCCCGCAGCTGGGACGGCATCGCGGAGGCGTTCGCCGCCGACCACTACGTCGTCGCGCCGGACCTGCGCGGCCACGGCGACTCCGACTGGTCGCCCGGTAGCGAGTACACGACGGCGCAGTACGCCGTCGACCTGCTGACGCTGGTCGAGCGGTTCGACCGGCCCGTGCGCGTGGTCTGCCACTCGTTCGGGGGGCAGGTGACGTTCATCGCGGCAGGGGCCTACCCGCAGCGGTTCGCCTCGATCGTTGCGATTGAGGGGCGGGTGCCGGGACTGTTCGAGGAGCCGGAGCCGATGAACCCGGAGCGCTTCCGCACGTACGTCGAGCAGCGCCGTTCACTGGAGACGCGCCAGGTGCGGCGCTACCCGGACCTGGCGAGCGCCATCCAGCGGGTGCAGGAGATGAACCCGCGGCTCTCGCCGGAGCAGGCGCGACACATTGCCGTCCACGCCGTGCGCGAGGACGGGGCCGAGCTCATCTGGAAGTTCGACAACTGGTCGCGTCCGGGGGTGCGTCGCGACGAGTACACGCTGGCGGAAATGCGCGGCTTCATCGAGGCGATCGCGTGCCCGGTGCTCTTCCTGATGGGGAGCGAGGCGGGATTGATGCGGGGGATGGAGCGCTGGGTGGAGGGGCTCGCGGGCGTGCGTCCGGTGACGGTCGAGGGGGCGGGCCACTGGGTCCACCACGACCAGCCGGAGCGGCTCATCGCGCTGGCGCGTGAGCACTTCAGGGGTTGAAAGCTCTAGTCCGCGATGTGCCCTCAGGCCCACTTTCGCCAGGCGATGGTGACGGCTGGGAGCCCGAGCGGCGGCAGCGTCAGGAACAGGAACAGGAACCCGTACCCCAGCAGGGCGCCGAACCACCCCAACACGGGCTCTCCTTCGAAAGGGGTCGGTGGCGCCAGCCACCTCCACAGTAGGAAGGCAGGGAAGACGGTCAGGGAGAACGCCAGCGCCCACCAGCGACCGATGAGGTACCCGAGGACCGGCGGGACGACCACCCAGGCGACGAACAGCGGAACGATAAGCATGGGCGCGCCTCCGCACGCACTAGTCGAACTCGGCCTTCATCTCCTCGAGCGTCACATATTTCTTGATGTTTCTACCTTCACGTGCGTCGCGCAAAGCCTCAAGGGTCTCCTTGTTGGGGACCCTCGCGGACTCCGACTGTCGACGAGCCTTGCGGTTCTTCCGATCTGGCATGAAGCCACCGTAGCACGCGAGGCCTCGCGCGCCAGACTGACCACCAGCCCGGCTACTGTTCCGTTGGCTCGCTTCCGCCCAGGACTTCCAGCAGCGGCTTGAGCCGCCCGCCCGGGTCTGCCCTGGCGGCCAGGGTCTCGAGGTCGCGGGCAGACACAACCAGAGGATTGCGCTGGAAACGCCCCTCGTGGGTGTAGGAGCAGAAGCGCAGACTGAGATCGCCGTCGTCCCACTCCAGCAACTGGATCGTGGGCTGGTGCCAACGGGACTGGCAGGAGACTTCTTCAACGATCTGGCCTTGTCCGAAGTAGAACTTGAAGGGACGAGGTGTCTGGCGTTCGACGTTCGCATCCTGGTCCGAGCCCATAGCACCACCCGCTTCCTCAAGGGCCGCCCCCATCGCTCGCGCTCGGGGCGGCCTCCATGGTCACTTGCCAAGCCTGCCAAGTGCGTCAGGTGGTCCGCAAGCAGCGTCCAGTGGGCGCGTGTCCGCCCATGCCCAACCGACCACCGGCCACTAGCCACCGGCCGCCACTCCCCCGTACCCTCCCGCGACAGGCGGAGGGCGCCGGTGAGCGACGCGGACCAAGGGACCCGGGACAGCGATGCGGTGTTCACCATGCTCGAAGAGCTGGGCGTGACCAACGCCCGCGCGCTCGGGCTCGACCATCCCGGCGTGGTCGCCCTCTGCGACGCCAACCAGCAGCTGGAGGACGGGCAGCCGGGACTGGCGATGCACACGCTCGAGGTGGAGCTGGGGGAGCCGGAGACGCCCATGCCGATCGAGGTGGGGGCGGCCGCGTTCGTGTTGCGGGGGAAGGCGCACGAGGCCCAGGACCGCGCCTACCACGCCCGCATCGACTACGAGTACGCCCTCAAGATGCGCCCCAACATCCCCTACGCGAGCGAGGCCATCCGGCGCATCGACCGGCGCGGGTAGGCGGCGGGCCCTCCCCGTGCCCTAGAATCGCGCGACCAGGGACGGGAGGCGGCAGCCATGGTGCGAGCCGAGATCATCGAGCGCAGCGGGAAGCTCCAGGAGGAGGGGTCGCCCCTTGAGCGCCTCCTCGCGATGACGGAGGCGCTCAAGCAGGCGGGCGACGAGGCGCAGGAGATCCGCCACATCCCCGCCTGGGCCTCGAACGAGATCGCCGACCAGGGGCTGTACCGCTTCGCCCTGCCCGAGGAGCTGGGTGGGGAGGACGTGCCCGCGCGCGACCAGATCGAAATCGTCGAGGCGGCCTCCGCCATCGACGGCTCCATCGGCTGGTGCGTCCACATCAACTCGGAGATCAACAGCCTCGTGCTGCGCCGCATGAGCATGGAGCTCGTGCACGACTACTACGACGACTGGCGCGTCCTGACCTGCGGCGGCGTGGGGCCGGGGCTGCAGCACGCCAAAGCCCGGCCGGTCGAGGGCGGCTGGCGGCTCTGGTGCCAGGGCTCCTTCGGGAGCGGCTGCCACAACGCCACCTGGACGCTCGTGCACACGGGCTCGGTGGGCGTGCCCCGCGAGGACGGCGGCTCCTCCGAGAAGGCCTTCCTGATCCCGCGCGGGGACTTCGAGGTCGTCGATACCTGGGACACGGCGGGGTTGCGAGGCACTGGCAGCCACGACGTGAAAGTCGACGGCGCCTTCATCCCCGACAAGGCGACCCTGCCGATGGACCTCTTCAGCAACTGCGATACGTTCGCGAGCCCGACCCTGCGGAACCCGATGCAGGCGCACTACAACAAGGGCGCCGTGGCCCTCGGCATCGCCCGCGGGGCGATCAACGACGTCATCGAGCTGGCGATGGTGAAAACGCCGTGGATGTCGGGCACACCGCTGGCCGACATGCCCGAGCTGCAGTACCGCCTGGGCGAGGCGGAAGCGACCGTGCGGGCGGCGCACGCGTTCATGGTCGATGCCCAGGAGGAGACGGAGCGGCACCTGGGTCCGCTGCCGAAGGACGGGGGCCGCTCGGCGCCCGACTGGGAGGTGACGCGGCGCTCGTACCTCTCCTGCGTGCACGCCGCGCAGGTCTCCCGACACGTGGTCGACATGATGCACAACACGGCCGGGACGACGGCGAGCCGCATGGAATCGCCCCTGGAGCGGCGCCTGCGGGATTCGCACCAGGCGGCCGCGCACGCGGCCATCTCGTGGCGGCACTACCGCAACCTGGGGAGCAACTACCTGGGGGCCGACCCGCCCAGCTTCGCCTCGTTCGCGCGGGCGTAGGGGGCGGCCTCAGGACTCCTTCGGGGGCTTCTTCCCGAAGAGCCCGCCAATCTTCCCCGCGACGAAGGGTCGCAGGGGACCGGGCAGAACGCGCCAGGCGATCGCCTCGCCGGCGACGCCGCCGACCTTGCGGATCTCATCCTCGTGCTCGCGGACGTACTTCGCCGCCTGCTCGGCGGCCGGGCGGGCGGCCTCGATGGCGTCCTGCGCGAGCCGTTCGGCATCGGGGCGAACGGCCTCGACGGCTTCGCGGGCGATCTTGGCGGCACGGCGGGCGTGGAGCTCGGCCTCGGGCTGGGCCTCGAGGGCGGCGTCGTGAGCCTTGCGCACGAGCTTCCCGAGGGATCGCCCGATCTGGGCGGCGGCGTCCTCGCCGGGGGGCGGGTTCCGTTCACCACCCATAGCGCTTCTCCTCACGCTCCCGCACGAAAAAGTGCTCCACCGGGCGCCAGATGAGTCCCCACATCCCCAACGCGAGGCGCATGGGTGTGTAGCGGCTGTACCAGCGACGGGTTCGAACCTCGTCAGCCCCGTCACTGGCAGGCTGCCGCTGCAGGGCATCCAGCGTGCCGCGCGCAGCCCGCTCCATCTCAAAGTCGCCCAGTCCCCAGTGTCCCAAAGGCACCATGCCGCTCCGCTGGCACTGTAGCAGAGGACGCTTCGCCTGAGGCTAGTCGCCGCCGCCGCGGATGAGGCGCACGATGCGGCGGAGGAAGCCGAAGCGGGAGCCGCGGGGGCGCTTCGGGGGGCGGTGGTCGCCGCCGTGCTGGCGCCGGATCTCGTCGCGCTGGGCCTCGGCCAGCATCTCCAGCTCAGGACCGTGACTGGGCGGGATGAAACCGCCGCCGAACTCCGCCATCGCGCGCCTCCATGCCCACTATAGAGCGCAGAGATTGACAGAACGGCGTACCATCGGGCCACGTCTCGAAACGACCCGCGGAGGAACAGATGGTTCAGGAGAAGATCGCCCACACCACGCCCACGGAGAAGGCGCCCGAGCCCTTCATGGGCACCGACCTGATCCCCAAGGAGCGCTACACCTCGAAGGAGTTCATGGAGCTCGAGTGGGAGCGCATGTGGACCAAGGTCTGGAACATGGCCGGCCGCGAGTCCGACATCCCCGCCGTGGGCGACTATTTCACGACCGAGCTGGGGCCCGAGTCGCTCCTGATCGTGCGCGAGGCGGAAGACAAGATCCGCGCGTTCTATAACGTCTGTCCGCACCGCGGGAACCAGATCCGCAACCCGGGCATGGGCCACGCGGAATCGTTTCAGTGCGCCTATCACTTCTTCGAGTTCAACCTCGACGGCTCGAAGAAGTTCGTGCCGGACGAGGACACCTTCACCCAGGGCGTGCCCCAGGAGACGGCGCTGGTCGAGGTGCCCTGCGACACGTGGGGCGGCTTCATCTTCTTCAACATGAACCCGGACGCCGAGCCGCTGCTTGAGTTCCTCGACCCGGTCGCCCAGCACCTGGACGCCTACCAGATGGAGAAGTTCTCGATCGTCTCCGACAAGACGGTCGAGTGGGACACGAACTGGAAGGCCTCCGTGGACGCCTTCAACGAGGTCTACCACGTGCAGGGCATCCACCCGCAGCTACTCGAGGGGCTGGACGACATCCACGTGCAGATCGACCTCTACGAGCGCCACAACCGCTACCTGGTGCCGATGGGCATCGTGAGCCCGCGCTACCAGAACCCCGAGGAGGTCACCGACGGGCTCAAGGGGCGGCTGCGGAACGCGGGCGTCGACCCGGCGGAGTTCGAGGGCCGCAGCGCGGAGGTGCGCCCCTTCCTGCAGCAGCGCGCGCGCGAGGTCGCCGAGGAAGAGGGAATGGACGTCTCCCATCTGAACGATGACCAGATGTCAGACGACTACCACTACTACATCTTCCCGAACCTGACGTTTAACACGCACCACCGCAGCTTCGGGTTCTTCCGGCAGCGGCCGCACGCGACCGACCCGAACAAGATGTACTTCGACATCCAGAGCTATGCGCGCCTGCCCGAGGGCACGGAGGTGCCGCGTCCGATCCACAGCCAGCACAAGCACGGCGAGATTTCGCTGGGGCTGGTGATGGACCAGGATTCGTACAACCTGCCGCGCGTGCAGAAGGGGATGAACTCGCGGGCCTACCCGGGCCTGCTCATCAACTACCGCGAGCGGCGCATCCGCCACATGAACAAGGTCATCGACGACTACCTGTACGGCCCCGACCGCTAGGCGGCGGCCAGCGGGCAACCAGTCCCGAAACGAAGCGGCGGCGCCCGAGGCGTCGCCGCTTGGTGATCCCGGCCGTCCGAGTGGCGTACGGTTAGCCACAGGCAGCGCGGGCCGGAGGGTAGGCGCATGGACATCGGATTCGCGGTTGGACCCTGGGACGTGTCGTTCGAGGACATCAGCTTCTCGATCGACGCGGCCGAGAAGCACGGGTTCTCCTCGTACTACCTGGGCGACCACTTCTTCGTGGGCGAGCAGCTCGACTCGCTCGAGCCGTACCTGCTGTTCACGCTCATGGCGCGGGAGACGGAGCGCATCCGCTTCGGGCCGCTGGTCACGCCGGTCATGTTCCGGCCACCCTCGAACGTGGGACGGCTGGCGGCGCAGACCGACATCCTCAGCGGCGGCCGCTTCGTGCTCGGGCTGGGGGTCGGCTGGGGAGAGGCAGAGCACCTCACCTACGGCGTCGACTGGCCGCCCCTGGGCGAGCGCTTCGACCGGCTGGATGAATACATCCAGGTGATGCAGGCAATGTGGGGCCGGGGGCCCGCCTCGTTCGAGGGACGGTACTACCAGCTCGATGAGGCAGACGCGCTGCCGAAGCCACCGGCGGGACACCCGCCGCTCCTCATCGGGGGCGCGGGCGAGAAGCGCACCCTGAGACTCGTGGCGCAGTACGCGGCCGAGTGGAACAGCGTCGACCTCACGCCCGAGGTCTTCCGCCACAAGTGCGAGGTGCTGGCCGGGCACTGCGACGACGTGGGTCGCGACCCGGGCGAGATCCGCCGCTCGATGACGACGATCGGGTTCGTGGGGGCGACGGACGAGGAGGTGGAGGCGGCAACGCTCACGCAGATGCAGCGCACGCCCCCACCCGGCAATCCCACCCCCGCCGAGTACCGCGCGGCGCTGCGCGAGGGGGGCGCGATCATGGGGACCGCGGGCGAGGTGGTCGACCACCTCGGATGGCTCGCGGAGGAGGGGCTGGACGAGGTCCAGTTCGTCTACTTCGACCTGACCAGCGACAGCCTGCCGGCCTTCTTGGCGAAAGAGGTGCTGCCGCAGGTGTCGACCCTGTAGGGGGCAGAGGCCGGCGGATGGACATCGGACTCGTCGTCGGACCGTGGGGGGTGACCTTCGAGGAAGCCGTCTCCTCCATGAGGGTCACCGAGCAGTACGGGTTCTCGTCGTACTACCTGGGGGACCACTTCTACACGGTGGACCAGATCGATTCGCTGGAGCCGTACATGCTGTTCGCGCTGGCGGCGCGGGAGACGGAGCGCATCCGCTTCGGCTCGCTGGTGACGCCGGTGATGTTCCGCCCGCCATCGAACGTGGGGCGGCTGGCGGCGCAGCTCGACCTGCTCAGTGGCGGGCGCTTCGTGCTCGGGCTGGGGATCGGCTGGAACGAAGGCGAGCACGCCGCCTACGGCATCGAGTACCCGTCGCTCGGGGAACGCTTCGACCGGCTCGACGAGTACATCCAGTTGATGCAGGCGATGTGGGGCGCGGGACCTGCCTCGTTCGAAGGGCGCTACTACCAGCTTCGCGACGCGGAAACGTTGCCGAAGCCGCCCTCGGGGCGGCCTTCGGTGCTCATCGCGGGCGGCGGCGAGAAGCGCACGCTGCCCCTGGTGGCGAAGTACGCGGACGCCTGGAACGCGGTCGACCTGCCGCTCGACGACTACCGGCGCAAGTGCGAGGTTCTGGCCGCGCACTGCGAGACGGCCGGTCGCGATCCGGGCGAGATTCGCCACACGATGACGACGATGGGCCTCATCGGGTCGACCGACGCGGAGGTGGAGGCGGCGACGCTTCTGCAGATGCAGCGCATGCCCCCACCGCCCGGCATGTCACCCGCGGACTACCGCGAGATGCTTCGCGGCATCGGCGCGATCATGGGGACGCCCGACGAGATCGTGGACAAGCTCGGACGGCTCGCGGAGGCGGGCATCGACGAGGTCCAGTTCACCTATTTCGACCTGTCCTCCGACAGCGTGCCCGCCTGGCTCGCGAGCGAGGTGATGCCGCAGGTCGCGGACCTGTAGGACCCTGGAACCCGGGGAGGGATAGACGCATGGATGTCGCGCTTGTCATAGGCCCGTGGGATCTCACGTTCGAGGAGGCGACCGCCTCGATGCGGACGACGGAGGAGCGCGGCTTCTCCTCGTGGTACCTGGGCGACCACTTCTTCTCGGTCAACCAGATCGTCTCGCTGGAGCCGTACATCCTCTTCGCGCTGGCGGCGCGGGAGACGGAACGCGTGCGCATCGGGCCGCTGGTGACGCCGGTCATGTTCCGGCCGCCCTCGAACGTTGGGCGGCTGGCGGCGCAGCTCGACCTGATCAGCGGGGGGCGCTTCGTGATGGGGCTGGGGGTCGGCTGGCACGAGGGCGAGCACCGCACCTACGGGGTCGACTATCCCTCCATCCGGGAGCGCTCCGAGCGGCTCGACGAGTACATCCAGGTGATGCAGGCGATGTGGGGGGAGGGCCCGGCCTCGTTCGACGGGCGCTACTACCGGCTGCGGGAGGCGGACACGCGCCCGAAGCCGGCGGCGGGCCGCCCGACGGTGCTCATCGCGGGCGGGGGCGAGAAGCGCACCCTGCCTCTCGTGGCAAAGCACGCGCACGAGTGGAACAGCGTCGACCTCTCGCCGGAGGTCTACCAGCGCAAATGCGAACTGCTGGCGGGCTACTGCGACGAAGTCGGGCGCGACCCGGGCGAGATCCGCCACACGATGATGACGATGGGCCTCGTCGCCGCGACCGACGCGGAACTGGAGGCGGAAGCGGCGCTGCAGATGCTGCGACGGGCCCCGCCACAGCCCATGTCCCCGCCGGACTACATCGACACGCTGCGGCAGAGGGGCGCGATCATGGGTTCGCCCGACCAGATGGTGGACCGGATCGGGCAGCTCGCGGAGTCGGGCGTGGACGAGGTGGTGTTCATCTGGTTCAACCTGTCCTCGAACGCCGTGCCCGACTGGCTGGCGAAAAACGTGCTGCCCCAGGTGGCGAAGCTGTAGCGAGCGGCTGCGAGATCAGGCCGGCTGGTTGACCGTGCGCTGGCTGCCCGCGCGCACGAGCTCATGGCGCTTGATGCGCCACTGGCCGTCGGCGCCGCGGACCATGTCGTCCACGTAGGTGGCCCACAGGGTCATGATCGCGTCCGGGTCTTCCTTCAGCACGTGCGTGGCCTGGACGTCGGTCCGCGTGTGAGCGGTGTCGCCGTCAATCTCGACGACCTGGTTGCCCATCATGTGCTGGGTCGCGGGGAAGTTCTCGAGGGCGGTGATGACGTAGTCGAGGTAGGCATCGGCGCCCTCGAAATCCTCGGCGCCGTAACCCACGACGAGCACGTCGTCGGTGAAGCAGGAGCGGTAGCGGTCCATCTCGCGGGCGTCGACGGCGGTGCCGTACTTGATCATGACGTCCATGAGGGCGATGCGGTCGGCGATGTAACTGGGATCTCCGTACGGGGCGTCAGCCATTGGGGGTGCTCCCTTCAGATTGGGGCGCGATTCTACCCCGAGCCGGGAGGCCCGCCGCCCCGTATCCCGCGGATCCAGCCCCGGTCCATGGCCTCCAGGAAGATCAGCAGGGCGACGAAGACGGCCGTGATGGGCACGTCGCTCCACTGCATGCGCACGATCTGCATGATGAGCAGCACGCCGAGGACGACGATGAGCACCATCCGCAGGTAGCGCCAGAAGCCGGCGAATCTCGATCGGCCTTCTTGCTGGGTCACGAGGCGAGTGTAGCCGTTCCCGCAAGGGAACGATCTGCCAGAATCATCACATGACAGAAAAGGCGTACGGATTCGTGGTTCGCGAGGGCGCCGAGGGGCGCGAGTTGCTCGTGTTCGAGCACGCGGGCATGCCCGAGGCGGGCCTGCAGGTGCCGGGCGGGACGGTCAAGGTCGAGGCCGGCGAGACGCCACTGCAGGCGGTCGCGCGGGAAGTGCTGGAGGAGAGCGGTTTGCCGCTCGGGGGGTGGGAGGGGGCGGCGGCCTTCGAGGCGAACGGCCAGCGGTGGCACTGCTTCGTCACGACGCCGGCCCTCGTCCTGCCCGACACCTGGCGCTGCGAGCCGCTGGGGCCGGAGCGCGCGCAGGGGCTGCGCTTCGAGTATCGCTGGACGCTCCTGGAGGGCGGGGAGACGCTCGCGGGGGCGCAGGAGGAAGCGCGGCAGGCGGTGGCGGGGTTCGTCGCCGGGGGTTGAGGAGCGGGGCTACGCGGCCAGGGGCAACTGCTCGACCGACCGGTTCGCGTGGGCCGGGTCGCCGATCTCGTAGTCGACGCCGTGGGAGTCCATGAACTCGGCCAGCGCCACGAGGCCCAGCCGCTTGACGCGCCGGACCAGAAGGATGTGGGCCTCGCCGTTTCGCGCTTCGGCCTCGTCCCGCGTGGCGCTCTGGGTCACGATCCCGGTCTCCAGGGCTTTCGTCGTCCAGTAGCCCTCGTGCTCGACGCTTCGCACGGTCACCTTGAAGTGAACCACCGCCTCGATCGCATCGCTCATGAGCGTCCTCCTCACCCCGTCCCTAAAAATGTACACCTTCTCTATCCATAAGGCAGACAGGTTCGGTTAAGGCCAAGGGCCCTTCACGCGGCGATCGTCCGCTCTCCTATACTGGATCGTGGACTCACGGAGGAATCCCCACACCCATGAACGGTATCAAGACCGGCTTCCTGCTCGCGGCCCTGACGGCGCTGCTGCTCTTCATCGGCTACGCGCTGGGCGGATTCGGCGGGCTGATCATCTTCCTCATTCTCGCGGCGGTCATGAACTTCTCCGCCTTCTGGTGGAGCGACAAGTTCGCCCTGCGCATGGCGGGCGCGCGCGAGGTGACCGCAGACGAAGCGCCGCAGCTCCACGCCATGGTGGAGGAGGTCGCCTACCGCGCCTCCATGCCGATGCCGAAGGTCTACATCATCGAGAACCCGACGCCAAACGCCTTCGCCACGGGGCGCAGCCCGGAGAAGGGCGTGGTGGCGGTGACGACCGGCATCATGCGCCTGCTCAACGAGCACGAGCTGCGCGCCGTCATCGGGCACGAGATGGCGCACGTGAAGAACCGGGACACGCTCACGAGCTCGATCGTGGCGACGATCGCGGGGGCGATCTCGATGATCTCGTTCATGCTGATCTTCTTCGGGGGACAGCGGAACGCGTTCGCCGCGATCGCGATCATGATCCTGGCGCCGATCGCGGCCTCCATCATCCAGTTCGCCATCAGCCGCACGCGCGAGTTCGCCGCCGACGAGACGGGCGCGCGCATCGTGCGCGACCCCCACGCCCTCGCGAGCGCGCTGCAGAAGCTGCACCAGGGCGTCGAGTTCGCCCCGATGCAGGAGACGCCCCAGCAGGAAGCGGTGGCGGCGCTCTACATCGTCCACCCGTTCCGGGGGGGCGGCATGTCGAAGCTGTTCAGCACGCATCCGCCGCTGGAGGAGCGCATCGAGCGGCTGCGGACCATGTCTCTGTAGCCACGGGCAGCCCCCTCCTGGTCAGGAATGCCATCCGGGGTGATGACCTTGTAGAACAATAGTTCTATTCTGCCTCCTCCCCACAGGAGGTGGAGCCCCTTGGACGAGTCCCCGATCCGGCGGCCGCGCATGGACGCGCTGCCCGAGAACACCCGTTACCGCGACACCGGCTGCGACCTGTATCCCTCGTGCCTGCGCTGCCCATTGCCGCGCTGTCGCTACGAGGAGCCGGGCGGCGCGCCGGCGATGCTGCGCACGGGTCGCGACGCAACGATCGTGCGGCTCTCGCGGGAGCAGGGGCTGTCGGTCGACGAGCTGGCGGCTCGCTTCGGGCTGTCGCGGCGCACCATCTTCCGGGTGCTGCGCGCAGCCCGGCAGCCGCAGGAGCTGCAGGCGACGGGCTAGCGCTCGAACATCCGTTCCTGTCCGGGTAGACTTGCGGCATGGCCGCCGAGGAACGCGCGATCGACGGGGCCCTGCAGGACGACGAGGAGCTCCGCGCGGAGCAGACCCTGCGGCCGCAGCGGCTCGGCGAGTTCCCCGGACAGGAGCGCGTCAAGGAAGTCCTCGTCATCGCCATCGAGGCGGCGAAGAAACGCGGCGAGCCGCTCGACCACCACCTCTTCTACGGACCGCCGGGGCTGGGCAAGACGACCCTGGCGCACATCCTCGCGGCGGAGATGAGCGCCCCCATCCGCACCACCAGCGGCCCCGCCATCGAGCGTCCGGGCGACCTTGCCGCCATCCTCACCAACCTGAAGGAGGGCGAGGTCCTCTTCATCGATGAGATCCACCGGCTGGCGCGCGCGGTGGAGGAGATCCTCTACCCGGCGATGGAGGACTTCGCCATCGACCTCGTCATCGGCAAGGGGCCGGGGGCGCGCTCCATCCGGCTGCAACTTCCCAACTTCACGGTCATCGGCGCGACAACGCGCTACGCCATGATCAGCGCGCCCCTGCGCGACCGCTTCGGCTCCGTCTACCGCCTCGACTTCTACGAGCTCGACGCGCTCACGACGATCGTGCGGCGCTCGGCGGGCTTGCTCGGGGTCGATCTCGCGGACGAGGCGGCGGGCGAGATCGCGAGCCGCGCGCGGGGCACGCCCCGTGTCGCCAACCGCATCCTGCGGCGCGTGCGCGACTACGTGGAGGTGCGGGCGGGCGGGGTCGCGACGCTTGAGGCGACACAAGAGGCGATCGACCTGCTGGAAGTGGACGCGCTCGGGCTCGACGTGAACGACCGCCGCCTCCTGCGCGCCATCGTCGAGCAGTTCGAGGGCGGGCCCGTGGGGCTGGAGACGATCGCAGCGGCCATCAGCGAGGAGTCGGATACGGTCTTCGACGTGTACGAGCCGTTCTTGCTGAAGCGCGGGCTGCTGCAGCGCACGCCCCGCGGCCGGCTGGCGACGGCGGCCGCCTGGCGGCACCTCGGGATCGACCCGCCGGCCACGCCCGGGGCGAGCCCGCAGGGCGAGCTGTGGGGCGAGCCTGACGTAGACGAGAGGTTGTCCCTGAACACGCCCGCCGCCCATGATTAGCGCCGCCACACGGTAGGCAGGAGAAACAGACGTCGTGTTCGAACGAACGGTGCTGCCCAACGGGCTGCGGATCATCACGAGCGAGATGCCGCAGACGCGCTCGGCCACGGTCAGCGTGTACGTGGGCGCGGGCAGCCGCTACGAGGTCGACGCGGAAGCGGGCCTCTCGCATTTCCTCGAGCACATGCTCTTCAAGGGCGCCTCGCGCCGGCCCACCGCGCAGGAGATCGCGGAGGCGATCGAGTCGGTCGGGGGGCTGCACAACGCCGCCACCGACCGCGAGCTGACGGTCTACTACGCGAAGACGCCCGACTTCGCCGCCCTCGAGACGATCGACATCCTCTCCGACATGGTGACGGCCCCGGAGATGGACCCGATCGAGCTCGAGAAGGAGCGCATGGTCATCCTCGAGGAGCTGTCCAGCGTGGAGGACAATCCCGGCGAGCTGGCCGCCATCCTCGCCGACGAGACGCTCTGGCCCGACCAACCGCTCGGGCGCAACATCGGCGGCGCGATGGAGACGGCGCGCTCCCTGCCGCTCTCCGCGGTCGAGCGCTACTTCCGCGCCCAGTACGTGCCCTCGAACATGGTCCTGTCGGTAGCGGGGAACATCACGCACGAGGCGGTGGTGGAGGCGGCCTCGCGCTGGCTCGGGCCCGCCCCCGAGGGCGAGGCCCACGCCTGGCACCCGGTCGAGCAGCGCGACGAGTCCCCCCGCGTGGGCATCCGCACAAAGGCGACGGAGCAGGCGCACCTCTGCCTGACTTACCCGGCCCTTCCCCTCGGCCACGAAGACCAGTACGCCGCCGGCCTGCTCAGCGCCCTGCTGGGCGAGGGCATGTCGAGCCGCCTCTTCCTGGAGCTGCGCGAGGAACGCGCCCTCGTGTACGACGTGCACTCCTACATGAGCGAGTACCGCGACGCGGGCGCGTTCACCGTCTACGCGGGCTGCGACCCCGCGAACGCGCGCCTCACGCTGGAGGTCGCGCGCGAGGAGATCGAGCGCTTCCTCTGCGACGCCGACGACGAGGAGCTGGAGAAGGGGAAGCGCATGGTGGCGGGGCGCATCCAGCTACGCATGGAGGACACGCGCTCGGTGGCCGCCTGGCTCGGCGGCCAGGAGCTCGTGCTGGACGAGGTGCTCACGGTCGACGAGGTGGTGGCGATGATCGAAGGGGTCACGCTCGACGACCTGCGGCGCGTGGGGGGCGACCTCCTGCGGCCGGAGGCGGCGACGATTGCCGCCGTGGGGCCGTTCGAGGACGACTCGGTCTTCGCCGGCGTCATCTGATGGCGAGCGGCGTCCTGCTCTCGGTACACGTCGTGCCCGTGCTGGAGGGGCGCATCGTCGCCTTCGTCCTCGACTCGCCGGGGCCGCAGGGCCGCTGGCTCCCCTGGACCGTCCTTACGCAGGGGGCGAACCCGTACGAGATCGCCTCGACCATCGTCGATGAGTGGTGCGACGGCGCCATGTCGGACCTTCGCCTCGTCGACGTCATCTCGCGGGAGGGCGAAGACGGCTGGGAGCTGGCGATCGTGTTCCGCGCCGAGCTGACGGCCTTGCCCGGCCACGAGCGCGGCGCCCCCCGCGTCTGCGACGCGCAGGACCTCGCCGCCGTGCAGGGCTTCGACGCGGTCGACCTGGTGCGCTGGCTGGGGGACGCCGCTCCAGCAGCGGAAGGGGACTCGCCGAAGCTCGTGTTCTAGTGGCTGGGGGCTAGTGGTTCGTGGCTGGTCCCCACCCCACTCAGCCGCGCGCCAGCGCGGCGCTCTCCTCAGGACGGCGGAGCCGGCCGCTCTCCTCAGCAACGCGCGCAGCGCGGAGCGCTCCACTCAGCGAGCGAAGCGAGCGCTCTCCCCGCCCTCGGCAAGGCTCCTGTACCCTTAGCGGTCCGCGGGCGCTGCCCGCCACCAACGACTAATCCCCAGGAGAGAGCCATGACCGATATCGCCAGTCGCGGGTACTCCAACCCCGATGTTCTTGTCAGCACCGACTGGGTCGCCGACAACCTCGACAACCCCAGAATCCGCATCGTCGAATCCAACGAAGACCAGCTTCTGTACCCCGCCGGGCACATCCCGGGCGCGGTGCAGGTCGACTGGGCAGCGGACCTGAACGACCAGCTTCGCCGCGACTACCTGAACCGCGAGGGCTTCGAGGCGCTCATGTCGCGCAGCGGCATCTCGGCGGACACGACCGTCATCTTCTACGGCGACCGCAACAACTGGTGGGCCTGCTACGCCTACTGGGTGTTCCAGCTCTTCGGCCACAGCAACGCCAAGGTGATGGACGGCGGCCGCCAGAAGTGGGAGCAGGAGGGCCGCGACCTGGTGCGCGAGGTTCCGACCTACGACGCGACCGACTATTCCGCCCCCGAGCGCAACGACGCACCCGTCCGCGCCTTCCGCGAGGACGTGCTCGCGCACCTCGAGGCGGGCGGCCAGCTCGTCGATGTGCGCAGCCCGCAGGAGTACTCCGGCGAGCGGCTGCACATGCCCGACTTCCCCAACGAGGGCGCCCTCCGCGGCGGCCACATCCCCACCGCGAAGAGCATCCCCTGGGCGCGCGCGGCCAACCCCGAGGACGGCACCTTCAGGAACGCCGCCGAGCTGCAGGAGATCTACCTGAACGAGCAGGGGCTTTCGCCCGACGGCGACACGATCGCCTACTGCCGCATCGGTGAGCGCAGCAGCCACACGTGGTTCGTGCTCACGCACCTGCTCGGCTTCGGGAACGTCCGCAACTACGACGGCTCCTGGACCGAGTGGGGCAACCTGGTGAACGTGCCCATCGAGAAGTGACCCACGACGGCATCCCCCAGCCGCTCGCCGAGCTGCTCGACGAATTCTCGTTCCTCGAGCGCGGCGAACGCGTCGACTACCTGATCGAGTACGCCGACCAGTTCGAGCCGGTACCCGAACGCGTCGCCGTGCGCCCCTTCCCGGAGGAGCGGCGCGTGAAGCGCTGCGAGTCGCAGGCGTACGTGTGGGCCGAGGACACGGACGACGGCGCGCAGAAGTACTGGTTCGCCGTCGAGAACCCGCAGGGCATCTCCGCGATGTCCTTCTGCGCCATCCTCGACGACACCATCTCGGGGGCATCGCTCGACGAGGTACTGCGCATCCCCGGCGACGTCGTGTTCGACATCTTCGGGAGGGAGGTCTCGATGGGAAAGGGCGAGGGGCTGCTCGGCATCCTCACATCGGTGCAGGCCTTCGCCCGCGAGGCCACTGGCCGCCAGGGCGCCTGACCCGATGCCCGAGATCCCCGACCTCGAGGCGATCCGCGGCTTCCTGAACGAGCGGCTGCCGGGCCAGACCGTCGACTCGGTCGAGGTCAAGATTCCCCACGTCGTGCGCACGGGCGCGACGGCGCTCGCGGAGTCGCTGCCGGGCGACGCCTTCGGGGAGACGGAGCGGCAGGGGAAGTTCTTGCTGTTCACGCTCGCTTCGGGTCGCGTGCTGGCCATCAACCCGATGCTCACGGGGCGCTTCCAGTACGCCCCGCCCGACGCCAAGCGCCAGGGGCGGACGTGCCTGCGCCTGTCGCTCTCGGGTGGGGTGGAGCTGCGCTACGCCGACCTGCGCGTGATGGGCCGCATCTACCTGCTGCCATTGGAGGAGATCGACGCCATCCCGAACTGGAGCGCCGGCGGCCCCGACCTCCTCGACCCCGGCCTCACGGAGGAGGTCTGGCTGGAGCGTATCGGCAAGTACCGGGGTCGCATCAAGAACATCCTCACGAAGGCCGAGTTCGTGCAGGGCATCGGCAACGCCTACAGCGACGAGATCCTGTGGGAGGCGCGCATCAACCCCTTCACGACGCGGAAGGACCTCGACGAGGAGGAGCTGCTGCGACTGTTCCACTCGGCGCACGAGGTGATGGCGTGGGCCACGCCCCTCGCCCGCGAGCGCATGGTGAAGGGCGAGTCGCTCGACTACCGCGAGCGGCGCGATTTCTTCCGCGTCCACCGCCTCGGTGGCGACGCCCACTGTCCACGGGACGGGGCGAAGATCACGGACATCGAGGCGAGCAAGAAGGTGACGAGCTTCTGCCGCACCTGCCAGCCCGGCGGCCCCGCCTTCTCCTGACCGCCCACCGCGTAAGGGCGCGGGCCACTACACTGCCGCACGCCATGGAGCCCGAATCCCGCTACGTCACCTCGCAACGCGTGCGGCTTCACTACGTCGCCTGGGGCGACGCCGGAAGGCCGCCGCTCATCCTGCTGCACGGCGGGCGCGACCACGCCCGTTCGTGGGACCGCACCGCCCTCGCGCTCATCGACCGCTACCAGGTGTTCGCGGTTGACCTGCGCGGCCACGGCGACTCCGACTGGGCGCTGGGCGGGAACTACTCGATCATCGACTATGCCCTCGACCTGCACGCCGTCGTGGGCGAGATCGGACGGACGCCCGTGACGCTCGTGGCACACTCGCTCGGAGGCAGCATCGCCCTGCAGTACGCGGGCACGGTGCCCGAGAACGTACACGCCGTGGTCAGCATCGAGGGGCTGGGCCGGCTGCCGTGGGCGGGGGAGCAGCACCGCCCTGCCCACGAGCGCATGCGCGAGTGGCTGGCCGACATGCGCGAGCTGGCCGGCCGCGAGCCGCGCATCTACGCGACGTTCGAGGACGCGGTGACGCGCATGCGCGAGGCGAACTCGCACCTCTCGCCGGACCTCGCCCGCCACCTGACCGTGCACGGGGTGCGGGAGGTGGAGGGCGGCTACGTATGGAAGTTCGACAACCATGTGCGTTCGCGCTCGCCCTACGAGTTCAACATGGAGGACGCGCGCGACATCTGGAACCAGATCCGGGCGCCCATCCTCTTCATCCAGGGGGCGGAGAGCTGGGGGAAGCAGGAAGCGGCCGACTACAGCGCGTTCCACAACTTCCGCGCGGAGACGGTCGAGGACGCGGGCCACTGGGTCCACCACGACCAGTTCGACCGCTTCCTGGAGCTGACCGAGGGCTTCCTCGCGGAGACGGACGGCTAGTTGCGGGACGGAGCGAGAGCGACTGGTTAGCCGAGGAGCGCCTCGATCGCGGCGAAGGCCCCGATGAGGACTCCGCCCTGGATGAGTAGCGCTCGAAAAAGGATGGCTTGCGTCACGAGCTCTCCACCCCCTGACCCGAAGAGGGCGCTGTGGCCCGCGCCCTGCGGGCAAGCGCGAGGCGGTACTCCTGTTCGAGGCCGAGCCAGATGTGGGCCGGCGTCTTGAGGACGGCCTCCAGGTCAAGAGCAGTCTCGGCCGTGATCGCCTTCTTCCCCCGGACGATCTCGTTGACGACCTGGCGGGGACGACCCAAGCGGCGTGCAAACTCCGCCTGGCTGATGCCAAGGTCATCGAGGTGCTCCTGCAGGAACTCCCCTGGTGGGATGGCAGCGTCGGAATGAAGCGGGGGCGCCGTCGCGAGGTTAGCCATGATAGTCGACGACCTCCTCAATAGTGATTGCGTTTGGGCCCGTGATTGCGAACACGAGACGGACCTGCCCAGTCAGGCGTATGGCGTATTGGCCGGCTCTATCTCCCGTGAGCGGGTGGAAGCGCAGGGGAGGAATGTCTGCCAGCTCATCGAAGTCCCGTACCTGCATCAGGAGGTTCACTCGCTCGATGTAGCGCCGTCCAACGTTGGGCCCCCACGTGCGAGTGGCCCTGCTTTCCTGCACGTAGCACCGCTCGAGCCGGCGAGTCCTGAAGGAGACCCGCACTCTTCCTCCTTCCCCGAACACACTAGTCAGTGTTCCACTGACAGTCAAGGAAAAGGTGACACTTGATGGCGCGATGCCTGTAGCGCGCCCTTTGCTATCCTCGACGCGATGTCCAACCGGCAGGCGCGACGCGAGCAGAGCCGCCAGGCACGCAGACAGGCGACCTCCTACCGGGGCGGGCGCTCGCGGGGCTCTTCGCAGGGAGGCGGGGACGGAGGCGGCAGCGGTGGCGGTGGCGGCGGGCGCGGCCCGAACTTCCTGAGCTGGCCCTTCCTCATCGGCGTGAGCCTCCTCGCCGCCGTCCTCCTGGCGCTGGTGATCGTGCTCGCCCTTCGCAACGGCGGCGACGACGGAAGCACGGCCGTCGAGCTGTCGATCATCGACCAGGCGCTGGCCGACCTCCCCATCGAGATGCAGAGCGGCACGAAGCTGGGGAGCGACGACGCACCCGTGAAGCTGGTCCAGTTCGAGGACTTCCAGTGCCCCCACTGCCTCACCTACACGCTGAACATCGAGCCGTTCCTGGTCGAGGAGTTCGTGAAGGCCGGGCTCGTGCAGATCGAGTTCCGCCACTACCCCGTAGTGGGACGCGAGTCGGTCACGGCTGCCGTGGCCTCTGAGTGCGCGGCCGAGCAGAACCGCATGTTCGAGTATGCGAACCGCCTCTTCGCGAAGCAGGCCGAAGACGGCTTCCGCCCGGACCAGGGCGTGTTCTCGGAAGAGAACCTGGTTGAGCTCGCCGACGACCTCGGGCTGGACACGGATGCGTTCGTCGCCTGCCAGGAGCGTCCCGATGCGCTCAGCCCCGTAGCCAGGGGGCAGTCGGCGGCGCAGGCGTACGGGTTCCGGGGCACGCCCAACTTCGTCATCAACGACCTGCCCGTCCAGGCCGCGCCCCAGACGGTCGAGGGCTGGCGCGAGATGATCGAGGAAGCCATCGCGGCTGCCACGGCCGAGGACGAGTCGGATGAAGAGGCTGAAGACGGTTCGGACGGCGAGGGCGACAGCCAGGACGAGCCGGACGCCGGAGACGATGACGGCAGCTGACCCATCCCCACCGTCGAGGGGCGCCCTCGCTCCCCGCATCTGGCTCCCGATCGTCACGCTGCTCGCGGCGGCGGTTGTGGCGCTGGCCGTCCTGCTCATCCTCAACGGGGGCGACGACGGCCCGGTGACGGTGGTCTGCGAGCCGGGGACCCCCGGCTGCGAGCTGCGCCAGCCGGTGCACTGGCACGCCGACTTCGCCCTCTACATCCGCGGCGAGCGCTACGACTTCAACCACGAACGGTTCTTCTCGACCGTCGAGGTCGAGCTCAGCGAGAACGTCCACATCCACGAGCCCTTCCACAACGTGGTCCACGTCCACCGGGAGGGCACGACCTGGCGGGAGTTCCTCCACTCCCTCGGCTTCGAGCTGACGGACGAGTGCCTCACGCTCCCGGAAGGCGAGCAACTCTGCAGCTCGGAAACGGAGCAGCTCTCCTTCATCGTGAACGGCGTGCGGGTCGACGGCCTAGCCTTCCAGGACATCACAGACGTCGACCGGGCGCTCATCTCCTTCGGCCCCGAGAGCGACGAGGATCTGTGGGCGCAGTACGCCGCGGTCACGGACGAAGCGTGCATCCTCTCGCGGCTCTGCGAGGAACGCATCCCCGAGGGGGGACTGCCGGAAGAGGCGTGCGGCGGCTACGAGTGCAACTAGGGGCTGCGGACGCGTAGGCCGCTACTGGCCCCCGCTGAGGAATCCGTAGAGGAACCCGGAGTTGTAGCACTCGATGACGCTGTTGGCCGCCTGGCCGAACCGGTTCGCCACGTTCATCGGAAGACCCGGCATCCCGATGCCGCCTCCCAGCAGCTCCTGGAAGCGAGCCAGCTGTTGCCCGGAGACGTCGCGCCCCGCGTCGAGCGCTTCCATGATGCCGTCGAGGACCACCACCATCTCCCCGAAGCGCGCGGTCGCAGCGTCGTGGTATTCCGCGATGTCCGGGGGCGGGGAGATGCCGGCCATGCTCTCGGAGAGCCCCCGCAGGGCCTCCCGGAATACCGTCGCGAACACCTCCGGATCGCTCTCGTCCAGCTCTGCATCCGGACCCATCCCGGCGACCGCCTCCTGGATGGCGGCGTCGTAGTCGTCGCCTGCGAGGCAGATCTGGCGGACGTAGTCCTCGGCCTCGGGATCGGCCGCGCCCCCCTGCTCGCCTTCCGAGGGGGATCCCGTGTCGATCTCTCCCGTGTCGACCTGCCCGAGGAATGCGGGCAAGAAGATCGAGCCTTCGCACTCGGGCACGCCCTCGGCAACTCCGGCAAGACGGTCAAGGGCGTCCTGGGGGATGACCGGGATCTCTTCTGCCGCCCCCATCATCCCACCGAGGAGCTCGAACGGGTCGCCTTCCATCTCCGCGCCTTCTTCAATCGAGGCGAACAGGTTGACCAGCGCCTCGTACTGGGCCAGTGCCGCCATGTGATATTCGGCGACATCGTCGGGCGGGGTGACGCCGCGCATCGCCTCAAGGAAGCCGGCCAGCGGTTCGACGAACAGTTCGCCGAAGGCCTCGGGGTCTTCGGGGTCGATACCCTCGGTCTCCATGCGGATCGCCGCCGTGAACATGGCGGTCTGCAGGTCGTTGCCGGCCACGCAGAGGGCGAGGAGGTACTGCCTGTCGACGGAGCCGGTCTCGTCGACCGGCTCGGCGGCCTCGGTGGCGGGGGGCTCGGTGGCCGCGGGCGCTTCGGTCGGAGGCTCGGTCGCCTCCGTGGCCGGGGCCTCGGTCGCAGCCGCCGGCTCGTCCGGCGATTCGTCACCGCCGCCACAGGCGACGGCGACAAGGGCGATGACGCCCATGACAAGGAGAAGGAGAGGCACACGCAGGTGGCGGTTCGAAGCAGGAAGCATGGGTTCACCCTCGCAGAGGCGTTGCCCCGGCACAACCCGGCGGGCGCGGTTCTTCACGTGCGGCTAACCGCGGGGAAACGGGCCGAGAGCCGCTGCTAGAGCTTCTCCACCTGGAGGAAGTCGAGCTCGACCGGGGTCTCGCGCCCGAGCATGCTCACGAGCACGCGCACCTTGCCCTTCTCCGTGTTGATCTCGTCGACGGAGCCGACGAGGTCCTCGAAGGGGCCGGACGCGATGCGCACGCTCTCGCCCACCTGGAAGCCGACGCGCACGCGCGGCTGCTCCATACGCATGGCGCGCAGGATGTTGTTGACCTCGTCCTGGGTGAGGGCGACGGGCTTGGGCGTGCCGCCCGACAGCTCGGAGCCGGCGCTCACGAATCCGGTGACGCCGCTGGTGTTGCGAATCATGTGCCAGAGGTTGTCGGACTCGGGGTCACCCTCCTGCAGCGTGATTGTCTGCACGAGCACGTATCCCGGGTAGAGCTTTCGCTTGACGGTGCGACGCTGACCCTCGCGAATCTCGATCTCGTCCTCGGTGGGCACGATCACGTGGAAGACGCGGTCGCCGGCGTCCATCTGGTCGACGGTCGCCTTGATGGCGTGGCGCACCTTGTACTCGTGCCCGCTGTAGGTGTTGACGAAGTACCAGGAGCGGCCGGAGGCGCTGATCTCCTCGTCGCTGATCTGGTCCTGCTCCTCGTGCTCCTCGCGGCGCGCACGGCGGCGGGTGGGCTGCAGCCCAACCTCCTCGGGCCCGGCCTCGGGCAGCGACTCGTGGCTGGTGGTGTCGGTGTCCTGGACTTCCACGTTGTCCTCACTCATGGCTACGTAAAGAAGAGCTGCTCGATGATCCAGCCGAACAGCAGGTCGAATCCGCCGAGGATCAGGCCGACGATGATGGCGACGACGGCGACGACGAAGGTGAGGTAGCGCGTCTCGGCGAACGTGGGCCACGTCACCTTGCGCAGCTCGGAAATGACGTCCGCGACGGCGCGGGGCTGCAGCCGCTTGAGGAACCCGAGGGGGTTCCAGCTGCGGCCTCGCCTCGGCTGAAGGCGCGGGGTGGCGACCGTCGCGACGACGTCATCGCCGCCCTCGGTCACCTCCTCGGAGGCGCCGGCTGCACGGCGCTCGCGGGCAGCGCGACGACCGCGCGAACCACGGCGGCGTTGGGCGCGTGCCATTTCGCTACCTTGTCTCCCTGTACAGCTTGTGTTCCCGGCAGCGGGGGCAGAACTTGCGGAGTTCGAGCCGGTCCGGATCGTTGCGCCGGTTCTTCGAACTAGTATAGGTGCGCTCGCGGCACTCGGTGCAGCCGAGCGTGACAATCAAGCGGTCGCCCTTTCCCTTGGCCATCGTGCGCCTCCTACTCGAGCACCTTGGTGACGACGCCGGCGCCTACGGTGCGCCCGCCCTCACGTATCGCAAAGCGCAGACCCTCCTCAACCGCCACCGGCTGAATCAGCTCTACCTTCATCGTCACGTTGTCACCAGGCATCACCATCTCCGTCCCCTCCGGCAGCCCGATTGACCCCGTCACGTCCGTCGTCCGCACGTAGAACTGCGGCCGGTACCCCTGGAAGAACGGCGTGTGCCGGCCTCCCTCGTCCTTGCTCAACACGTACACCTGCGCCTCGAAGCGCGTGTGCGGGTTGATCGACCCCGGCAGCGCCAGCACCTGCCCGCGCTGGACGTCCTCACGGTCCATCCCCCGCAACAGGCAGCCGACGTTGTCCCCGGCCTCGCCCTCGTCGAGCAGCTTCTTGAACATCTCCACGCCCGTCACCACCGTCGTGCGCGTGTCCTCCAGACCCACGATCTCCACTTCCTCTCCCACCTGGATGCGCCCGCGCTCGATCCGCCCCGTCACCACCGTCCCACGGCCCTTGATCCCGAACACGTCCTCGATCGGCATCAGGAAGGGCTGGTCCAGCGCTCGCTGCGGCTGCGGAATGTAGTCGTCCACCGCCGCCATCAGCTCCTGGATCGACGCGTACTCCGGCGCCGTCGGATCCTCCGACCCCGACTCCAGCGCCTGCAGCGCCGAGCCCCGCACGATCGGAATGTCGTCCCCGGGGAACTCGTAGCTCGACAACAGCTCCCGCAGCTCCAGCTCCACCAGCTCCAAAAGCTCCTCGTCCTCCATCATGTCCACCTTGTTCAGGTAGACCACGATCGCCGGCACCTCTACCTGCCGCGCCAGCAAAATGTGCTCCCGCGTCTGCGGCATCGGGCCGTCCGGAGCGGCCACCACGAGAATCGCGCCGTCCATCTGCGCCGCGCCCGTGATCATGTTCTTGATGTAGTCGGCGTGGCCCGGGCAATCGACGTGCGCGTAGTGGCGGTTATCCGTCTCGTACTCCACGTGCGCAATCGCGATCGTGATGCCCCGCGCGCGCTCCTCCGGCGCGTTGTCGATCGAATCGAACTCCCGGAACTCCGCCTCACCCTTCAGCCCCAGGACCTTCGTGATCGCCGCCGTCAGCGTCGTCTTCCCGTGGTCCACATGCCCAATAGTCCCCACGTTGACGTGCGGCTTGTTCCGCTCAAACTTCTCCTTCGCCATGGCGAATCCTCCGTGCGGGTAGTGGCGTCATCGCACCCCGATCGCGGGGTCGGCGCGCCCTGGAGCCCTCATCCAGATTTGAACTGGAGACCTCGTTCTTACCAAGAACGCGCTCTGCCAACTGAGCTATGAGGGCCTAGTCCGCGTGTGCGTTATTGATAGTAGCGGGATTTCCGTTGTGGGGGAGAGGGGGCGGACACAGGCGCGCAGAGCGCCCTGCCAGCCCCGGGTTCCCGAGCCGGCCGCCCTAGGCCAGGCCCCGCTTCGCCAGCTCGCGAGGCATCCGCTCGGCGTCGGCGCTGAGGAGGGGTCCGCGCTCCTCGTCCGTGAGCGTACCCGCCGTGTCCTTCGCCATCTTGCCGCCGTCGAAGAGGATCCACTTCTCGGGGACGACCTCGAGGATGACGCGCAGGGGCGAGTCGAGGCGTTCGACGAAAGCCGCGGCGGCCTCCGCGTCGGGGCTGGTCTTGTTCGCGAGGGCCGGATAGAACCAGTCCTTGGTCTCCTGGTCGTCGTGGATGATGCAGCGGCCCTTGGCCGTGGCCTGCCCTCCCGGCGCGCCCGAGTCGGGGTCGCAGGCGGCGCTGCTCACGATGACCGACACGCGCGGGTCGCGGCGGATGGCGGCCACGCGGTGGCGGTGGACCGCACAGGTGATCCAGAAGCGCCCCTCATGCCAGACGTAGGCGTGGATGACGCCGACGGGCCAGCCGTCCCGCGTGCTCCAGTTGAGCGCACACTCCCTGGCGTTTACGAGCAGCGATTCGAGCTGCTCCTCGTCGAGTGGGTAGCCGGAAACGGTTTCGTGGTCCTGAGCGCCCGCCATCTGGAAGCCTCCACAGTGTGTTGCTGGCCGCGTCGTACGCGGCGCCCCGAACCGTGGCAGAGCGCGGCGCGCGCGTCAACGGGTTCGCTGCTACGCTCGCGCCGTGGGAATAGACGCGCTGACGCACGACGACGACGGCAACCTTGTCGTGCCGGAGACCGCCGAAGAGTGGGACGAGTGGGTCTCGGCGTCGAGGACGCGGAACCATGTGCTGGACAACCCGCTGATCGACTGGCTCGACCGATGGGGCGAAGAGCACGGCTACGAATGCGACCCCGTCGACGAGGACACGGACTTCCTGACCTTCCTCTTCGCGAAGGGGAACGCGTTCGAGGCGGCGGTTGTCGAGCACCTGGGCGGGCTGGCCGAGGTGCGGGTGGTGGAACCGGAAGGACTGGACCGCAACGACCTCCGCCAATTGTCGGTCGCCGAGGCGACTTTTGCGGCCATGAGTGGTGGGGCGGAGATTATCTGCCAGGCGTGGATGCGCGACCCGCAGTCGCGCACCTATGGAGCTCCGGACCTGCTGGTCCGGAGCGACGTGCTCGCGAAGCTGTTCCCCGGCTCGATATCGGCAGAGGCGGCGGCCGTACCCGCCCCGGACCTCGACATCGGGAACCGGCACTACCGCGTGGTCGACATCAAGTTCTCGACGCTGCACCTGGCGGCCGGCGGGGAGCTGAACAACTCGGGCTCGGCGCCGGCCTATAAGGCGCAGGTGTACATCTACAACCGCGCACTCGGACGGCTGCAGGGCTACCTGCCACCGGAGGCGTTCGTGCTGGGCCGCGGGTGGGAGCAGAGGAAGAAGGGTGCGCCGCCCCGCGGCACCAACTGCATGGAGCGCATCGCCCCTGTCCCCAATAGCTATGCCTCACGCAGCGGGATCCTTTCCGTTCAGGTCGAGGAGGCGGTGGCGTGGGTGCGGCGGGTGCGCGCGGAGGGCGGCGACTGGCGCCCCCTTCCGGAGCCCTCCGTCGACGAGCTTCGCCCCAGCGCCAAGGAGGACGCGGGCAGGTGGGCCAGCGTGGTAAAGGAGATCGCGAGGCAGAGCGAGGACTTGACGCAGCTCTGGTGGGTCGGCGTCCCGCGACGACAGGAGGCGAACCGGCAGGGACTTCTGCGCTGGACCGACCCGCGTGTCACGCCCGAAGCGCTGGGCGTTACCGGAACCTCGACCAGACCGAACCTGCAGGCCCTCCTCGACGTGAACCGCGAGCCCGGGCCCGACGTCCGGCCAGCCCGCATCGCCGAAGCGCGATCGGACTGGATCGAGGAGGCGCCCGTTGAGTTCTACGTCGACTTCGAGACGGTCGGCGACCTCGACGACGACTTCTCGGGAATCCCTGAGCGGGGCGGCCAGCCGCTCATCTTCATGGTCGGCTGCGGGCACCTGGAGGACGGCGACTGGCGGTTCGAGTGCTTCATCGCCAACCGGCTCGACGAGCGTTCGGAGGCGAAGGTCATCGACGACTGGTTCGAGCACATGACGTCCGTGCGCGACCGGCTCGCGCCGGGGGTGGACCCGAAGGTCATCCACTGGTCGCCGCACGAGACGGTCACGCTGGAGACGGCCTTCGACGCCGCCGTGAAGCGCCACCAGAAGACCGGCTGGCAACACACCAGGAAGCCGGAGCCGTGGCCGCACCCCAACTGGTTCGACTACCTGAACAAGGTGATGAAGCGGGAGCCGGTGGTCGTGCGGGGGGCGCACGGGTTCGGGCTGAAGGCCGTCACGAACGCGATGCACGACCTCGGCCTTGTCGAGACCCGCTGGGACGAGGGTCCGGCGGACGGCCTGGGGGCGATGGTGGGCGCGTGGACGTGCAATCGGGAGGCGGCCCGGAGCGGGGGCAGCATGCGCGACCTCACGCTGATGAAGGGCATCGCGCGGTACAACGAGGTCGATTGCAAGGCGATGATGGAGCTCGTCCGCTACCTGCGCCGTCACCACTAGCGGGCGGGCAGCTAGCGCCCTTCGAAGGGATTGAGCGAGCCCACGCCAAGGCGGTCGAAGTCCCGCTCGTTCCGCGTCACGACTGTCAGGGAATGAACAGCCGCGATCGCAGCGATCAGCGCATCCTCCATGAGCGAATCCGGCTGCCGGTGCTTGAGGCGCGCCCACTCCTGGAAAGCAGCCGCGTCGGCGGGAAGCACGCTGAACGAATCGAGCACCTGGCCGAGCCAGGCCTCCAGCTCGTCTGCCTTCGCGGCGTCATGCTCACGCGTGATCTCGATGCCAGCCTGTATCTCGCCGATGGTCACGGCAGAGACATAGAGCTGGTGCGCCAGGACCTGCCGAATCCACTCCAAGACCGCAGGATGAGGACGCGGACGCCGCAACTCCGAGACGACGTTGGTGTCGAGGAGGTACACCGGCTACTCGACAGCGGGAGGGGGCCGGTGGCGATGGGTGGGGCGCTGGGGCGTGAGCTCCTCCGTCCGGGGGCCGGGGCTGAGGAGCAGATCCTTCAGCGTCGGCCTGCTCATCTCCTCCAGCTTGCGCCATTGGTCGATCGAGACCAGCACAGCCGCTTCGACACCCCGCCGCGTGACGACCTGGGGCCCGTCGGCGAGGGTGGCATCCAGCAACTCGCTGAAACGTGCCTTCGCATCCTGAACCTGCCACACCTTGCCCATGCCGCCCGCCTATCTGACTAGTCTGCTGACTAGTCTACACACCCTCTGGCCAGCCCACCTACCCTGCGCGGGGCACGAAATCGCCGGATCGGGAACGATCCGGCGGGTTGACGCATATCTCTTGTCACGATGGTACTGGCGCATCCCGATGCGCGACGCGAACACTACCCCATCCGGCTGGTGGAAGGTGAGGGACGCATGACCGACGACGAAGCCGTCCTGCGCTGTCAGGACGGCGACCGTGAGGCCTTCCGCCACCTGGTGGAGCAGTACAAGAACCCGCTCTTCGGCACGGCCTACCTGATGACGGGCAACGCCGCGCAGGCCGAAGAGCACGTGCAGGAGGCGTTCCTGCTGGCCTGGCGCGGCATCAAGTCGTTCCAGCGGGGGCGCCCGGTGAAGCCCTGGCTGATGCGAATCCTGGTGAACGCGGTGCTGACGCAGCAGCGCAAGCGTTCCCTGACAACCGTGCCGCTGGAGGAAACGCTGCCCGTGGGCGCGCCCTCCAGCGGCGCCGACTCGATCGAGGCGAGCGAAGACCGCGAAGCCGTGCGGCAAGCCCTCGCCCAGCTAACCCCCGAACACCGCCAGGTCGTGGTGCTGCGCTACTTCGCCGACCTGACGGTTCCACAAGTCGCCCGTTCCGCCGGGGTGCGGGAGGGCACGGTCAAGTCGCGGCTCCATCGAGCGCTCCGCCAGATGCGGGAGCTGCTGGAGCAGTCGGGTGTGATGGAGGTGGCCGGCAATGGCGCGTAACGACAAGCCAGATCAGGAGATGGAACGAAAGCTCCGGGAGCACTTCGCGGAAGATTCCCCGGACCTGCAGGCCCCGGACGACCTCTGGGACCGGCTGGAGAGCCGCCTGGGAAAACAGGATCCGCCGCGCTTCGCCCTCTTGCGGGGTGGAGCCAGCGCCATCGGCTCGATGCCATGGATTCCGGCGGCGGCGGCAGCAGTACTGGTTGTGGGACTGGGCGTGGGGGCCTGGGCCCTGGCCGGCGGGACCGGCGATAGCGGCGACGACGATGCCGCCGCCCCCGCCGTAGCCGCCAGCAACGGACAGACCGAGTCGCTCAGGAGGGCTCCGGCGGAGGCCGCCGCGACGGAGGCCGCCGCCGCGGCAGCCGAGGAGGAGGCCTACGAGGCAACCGAGGCTCCGGCAGTCCAGGAGGCAGCCGCGACAGCGGCGGCGGCCGCGCGCGCCGTGGAGCGGGACACTTCGCAAGAAACGACCCCCGAGGCCGTCTCGACTCCCGAGCCGACGCCGGAACCGACGCCCGCACCCGCCGTGCAGGCCACACAGCCGGCGGAGAGCGAACCCCCTGCCTCCGAGAGCAACGAACCCGGCGAGCCCTCCGACGACGCCGGCGCGGACGTCAAAGAGGCTGAGGAGCCCGCCGGAGAGGAAGACATGGCCGGCGACATGGCCGACGAAGCCATGGATGAGGCTATGGACGACGACATGGCCATGGGGGACATGGACGCCGACATGGGCGACGTGGACGCCATGGAGGAGGAAGCTGAGGACTCCGCCTCCTTTTCGCGGGCCGGCGAGCCGGAGGTAGCGGAGGAGGAGGAGGAGGAAGCGGCTCAACCGCAGCGGCCCTCCGACACGACCTTCGAGGACTACGAGCGCACGGCCTTCGTCTCGACCGATGTCGACGCCGTCTCGACCTTCAGCCTCGACACCGACCGCACCTCCTACTTCCTCGCCCTCACCTGGGTCAGCAACGGCTACCCGGTCGAGCCCGACTCCGTTCGCGCGGAGGAGTGGATCAACGCCTTCGACTACGGGTACGCCGGTCCGGGCGACGACGACCGCTTGGCCATCACCAGCGACCTCGTACGGCATCCGCTCGACGGTGAGTGGCACCTCGCCCGCATCGCCATGCAGGCGCCGGACGTGCGCGACGACCGGCCGCTCAACGTGACGCTCGTGCTGGACGCCTCCGGATCGATGTCCTGGGGCGATCGCGTCGCCATCGCGCGGGAGGCGGCGGAAACCATCCGCCAGAGCCTCAGCTCGCGCGACCGTATCGCAATCGTGCACTTCACGACCGACGTACTCGACCGCTACACGGTCGCGCACAGCTCGCCCGACGACGAGGACGTGGTCTGGTCGATCGAGCGGCTGGCGGCGCACGACAGCACGAACGTGCAGGCCGGGCTGAACCTCGGCGTGCAGCTGGCCGACCGGGCGCGGCAGGAGCGGCCCGACGCCTACAACTACATCATCCTGATGTCCGATGGCGTCGCGAACGTGGACGCGACCGACCCCTTCGCCATCCTCGAGGGCGCCCCGGACTCGGACAGCAAGAACCCGCTGCGGCTCATCACCATCGGCGTCGGCATCGACAACTACAACGACGTGCTGCTCGAGCAGCTCGCCCAGCACGGCAACGGCTGGTACCGCTACCTCGACGACACCGCCCAGGCGCGGGAGACGTTCAGCCGCGAGAACTGGCTGGCCCTCTCGACGCCCTTCGCCGACCAGGCCCGCGCCCAGGTGACCTGGGACCCGGCCGTGGTGAAGGAGTGGCGCATCGTCGGCTACGAGAACCGGGTCACGCCGGATCACACGTTCACGCAGAACCGCCGGGAGTTCGCCGAGCTGCCCGCCGGAACCGCCACGACCGTTTTCTACGAACTCGTGCTGCACGAGGGCGTCAGCCTCTCGGCCGCGCTCGGGAGCGTGGAGGTGCGCTGGGTCGACCCGGCCACGGGCGACTCGGTCAGCCAGACCGCCGCCGTCAGCGGTCACACGGACACCGACTTCGACGCCGCCGACCGCTACCTGCGGCTGGGCGCGATCGTGGGCCTCGCGGCCGACCGCTACAGCAGCCTCTCGCCGCAGGTCGAGAACGCGGAGGTCGACTACGCCGGCATTCACGCGGACCTCTCGACCCTGCAAGGGCGTCTCAGGGGGCTTGAGGGAAGCATGGGCTCCTCCCAGGCCTACCTGGACTTCACCTACCTCCTGGACGAGCTGACGGCCGAGGCCGCCAGGAGGGCGCCTTCCTCGGGCTACAGCCAGTGATCTGGCTCGCTATCCGGACGGGGCGCTCCCGGAGCGCCCCCACGCAGAGAGCAAAGGAGGCTCAAATGCGATTCCCCGCACGGATGTACCGGATCTTCGCCGCCGGCGCCGCGGTGGCGCTGCTCACGCTGGCGATCGCCGCCTGTGGCGGCGTCGACAGCGATGACGACGACAGTGCAGCCCCCGCCGCCCCTGCCGCGACGCAGGCGGCCGCGACCGAAGCGGCTGCCATGGAGCACGAAGCCGCCGCTGAGGCCACCGCAGCCCCCAGCCGTTCACGACCGGCGCGGCCCGCGGCCACCGCAGCAGCCGCACAGGAGTCCACGACGACCACCGAGTCTGCTGCCGCCTCGGTCAGCGAGCCCGCGCCGCAGCGGCCCGAGCCCGGGGCGACGACCTTCCAGAACTACGGGCGGACGCCGTTCGTGAAGACCTCAAGTGACGCCGTCTCCACCTTCAGCCTCGATACGGACCGCACGTCGTACTTCCTCGCCCTCGCCTGGGCGCAGAGTGGTTACGCCGTCGAGCCCGATTCGGTACGGGCGGAGGAGTGGGTGAACGCCTTCTCCTACGACTACGACCCGCCCCGCGACGACCGCAGCTTCGCCATCACGAGCGACGTGGTGCAGCACCCCCTCGGCGGCGGACGCCACCTCGTGCGCGTGGCCTTCCAGGCCCCGCACGTGCGCGACGACGTGCCCGTGAACGTGACGCTCGTGCTGGACGCCTCCGGCTCGATGTCCTCGGGGAACCGCGTCGCGATCGCGCGGGAGGCGGCGGAGGCGATCCGCAACAGCCTCGGCTACAACGACCGCATCGCCGTGGTCCACTTCACCACCCAGGTGATCGACAGGTACACCGTCGAGCACAGCTGGCCCGGGGACGCAGACGTGGCCTGGTCGATCGACCAACTCGCCCCGCACAACTCGACGAACGTGCAGGCCGGGCTCGACCTCGGCGTGCGCCTCGCTGACCAGGCCCGGCGGGAGCGCCCGGACGCCTACAACTACATCATCCTGATGTCCGACGGCGTCGCGAACGTCGAAGCGACCAACCCATTCGCCATCCTCGACTCCTCTCCCGACACCGACCACCGCAACCCCCTGCGGCTCATCACGATCGGCGTGGGCATCGAGAACTACAACGACTACCTGCTCGAGCAGCTCGCCCAGCACGGCAACGGCTGGTACCGCTACCTCGACACGACCGAGCAGGCGCGCGAGACGTTCAGCCGCGAGAACTGGCTGGCGCTCTCCACCCCGTTCGCCGACCAGGCCCGCGCGCAGGTGACCTGGGACCCGGCGCTGGTCAGCTCCTGGCGCATCGTCGGCTACGAGAACCGCGTCACCCCGGACCACACCTTCGAGCAGAACCGCCGCGAGTTCGCCGAGCTGCCCTCGGGCGCGGCCACGACGGCGTTCTACGAGGTCGTCCTGCACGACGAGACGCGGCGCGGCCTGGCCACGCTGGGCCAGGTGGAGGTGCGCTGGGTGGACCCGCGCTCGGGCGACACCTACAGCCAGGCGGCGAGCCTGGAGGGCCGCACGGACGCCCCCTTCGACGCGGGCGACCGGCACCTCCGCTTCGGCGCCATCGTGGCGCTCGCCTCCGACCGCTACAGCGCCCTCTCCGTGCAACTCGAAGGCGCGAAGATCGACATCGCCGGGCTGGGCGCCGACATGACGGCGCTGCGGGCGGAGCTGGACTCGCTCTACGAGCGGATGAGCACCCTGCAGTCGTACCACGACTTCAGCTTCCTGCTGGAGCGGATGACGGCCCGGGTCGAAGAGCTCGGAGGCGGGAGTTCAGGCTACAGCCAGTGACGGCGCCCCTCGCACGGCACCGGCTGTAACGGCGCGATACCGGCCGCGGCGGACAACACCCCACCACCCGCCGCGGCCGGCGCGCGCCCTCGTTACCGCCTCCGCAGCTTCCGCCGGGCCTGGAACGGGAGCACCCGCGAGGCCCGCGGCCCAGGACCACGGCCGCCCAGACCCCCGCCATCCGCCGTCGCGGTCAGGGACGCAACAGCAAGGCCGCAGAGGCGGGCGCATCGGGCGGGGCCGCCGCTTTATCTCCACCACTTCTTTCCTGACTGTTCCTGAACCTTTTACGCGGACCGAGACCCTAAGGTGGTTGTGAGATGAAGAAGGACGAGCACGGGAACTGCGAGCGATTCGTTTCCGCGATTACCCCGAGAACTCGTGAACCGTTTCTCAACCCTGCACCCGCAACGACTTCACTGGAGGGAGGTCACAATGCCTGCCCACGTATCCAGAGTTGGAGCCCTGCTGGCGGTGGTGGCGATCACGATTGCGGCCATCGCTCACCACGAGGACGTTGCCGCGAACGCAGGCGACGCGCCGGCGGTGTCCTTCACGGCGCCGGCATCGATCGCCGAGGGTGAGGCGGCCGTGTTCACGTTCAGGCGAACCGGCGACCTCACCGACCGCCTCGCGGTCAACCTGGAATTCTATTTCGAAGGCCAGTTCCTGCTCTCCGAGGAGATGGATGAGTTGTGGTTCGAAGCAGGAGAGGCGGAGGCCATCCTGTCGATCGCGACGGTAGACGACAGCACGCCCGAGCCCGACGGCTCCATTGGCGTCCTCCTGCAGCCGCGCTACTACGACCCGGACCCGAACTACCCGCAGCCCTACCAGCCGCAGGAGCCCGTCTACCACCAGGTGATAGTGCTGGATAACGACTAGCGTCCGCCGCGAACCGTTGCGGCCCTGGCCCGGGCCGCTGGGTCGGAGTCGAACGTGGCAAGCCAGAGCGCCAGGCTTCGACGGAGCAGCACGAGGGGCGAGAGAGCAAACTCCGCGTCACTACTCATCAGGATCGCTCACCATGTCGGCCATCTCCGATGCCCCCACCTTGCAACCCCCGCCGCGCCAGGAACGCCAGACCGGCGAGGCTCGCGGCCAGGACCGCGACCGCCCAGGCCGCCGGCATCCCACCGCTCGGCGTCGCGCCGGTGCCCGTGTCGGCGGGTTCGGGTGCCTGCATTTCGGGGGGCGTGACCTCGGTCAGCGTGAAGGAGATGCGGGCGTAGTAGAGGGTCGTGAGCCCCTCGAACCCGGAGTCGGTGCCGGCGATGAGCCAGAGGCGGCCCTCGCCGTCGGTTGTCGCGGTCAGGGGCGCGTCCTCGTTCGTTAGCGTCTTGATGGCGTAGCTGTCGCGGGAGGCGTCGGGGTGGGCGATGTCCCCCAGCACGACCATGGCCTCGCCGCCGCGGCTCTGGTTGCCCTTGTCGATGTTCATCCTGAGGTGGCCGCTACCATCCGCAGCGCCCGCCGGCTCGACCGCGCTCCCCCCCGCCTTCACGAACACGCTCTCGCCCGGCGACCCGCCGATCCCGACCAGGCCGGTGGCAACGCTGGTGGCCAGGTCGAGCGAGACGGACACGGAGTACGCGGTGTTCGGCCGCAGCCCACCAACCTGCCGCTTCAGGTACATGAACAGGTCGTCGCTGCGGTTGTGCCCCTGGACGTAGATGCCCCCGCCCTCGAGACCCTCGGGGAGCGGCCGGTGCTCGCCCGCGAGCTCGTAGAGGTCTTGCGGGGCGTCCGCCGGAAGGTCGGCGAAGCCGACTACCCAGCCCTCGGCGTCGTGGTCGAACGTGAAGGCAAGCTCCCCATCGTCCTCGGCCAAGGCGAGGGGCGCCTCCTTTTGGCCCGCTTCCCGGAACGTGATCCGGGGCGGCCCGTCCGGCGCGTAGCGGGCATCGTCGGCCGAGACGGTCCCGAGGCTCACGAGGTAGTCGTGGAGGGACTGCTCATAGCTGGTGGGGAGCTGCACCCGGCCGGGGTAGCGCCCCAACACGTCGTAGCCGTCGCCGCCGGCGGCGATGAAGCTGCTCGCGACGACTGACACGGCGGGGGCGCCCTCGGCCACCGCGCCGGCGGAGACGATCGCCGCGCCGTCGTCGAGCGTCAGGCTGACGACGCGCGACCCGGGGTCCCGGGAGGGGTCGTAGACGACCGCGATCCCGGCCACCTGCAGGAAGGCGCCACTGGCGGCGGGATAGCGGGAGACGGAGTGCTCGAAGACGGCCTTGAGGTCGGCGGGGGTGACGCCGGGGACGACGGTCACGCCGTTGCCGAAAGGCAGCACGTCGAGCGTGTTTGCGCGGGAGATGTCGCCGGGGGTGACGCCACCCACGGGCAGCACGTCTCCCGCGTTCTGGCGAATGCCACCGCTGTTCTGGAGGGCGATCACGGGGTTGGCGCCTCCCCGGACAGGCAGGGCGAGGTCTGGGGCGTACCGATCGAAGCTCGCGAGCATGGCATCGGTCACGAGGTTGCCGGCGTTGGTGCCTCGCGTGCGAACGCCGCGGGACACGTCGAGCAGCACCTCGGTGGTCGCGACGCGGGTCGCCGCGAGGCCGGCAAGGCACTCGATTACGGGCGCCTCGACGGACTGCACGAGAGCGGCGTCCTTCTCGACCACGGCCGTGAAGCGGGCGGCCGTGGCCTCATCCGAAGCGGGGACGACGGGCCGGGGGTAGCTCGTTTCGCGGACGATGCCGGCGACCTCTCCCCTGTCGTCGAACTGGACGTCGAGCCGGCCGACGTACTTGTAGTTCCCGGGCGCGGTCACGACATAGACGGTTCGGCCTTCAGCATCCTCCACCTCCATGGGGTAGGCGCCGCCGGGCTCGGCGCGCTCGCCGGGAACCACTTGCAGGGAGCGGTCAACGGATGGGTTCCAGAGGAGATCGTTACCGCCGCCCGCCACGGCCACATCGACGCCGCGCAGGAGGCCGAGGAACTGCACGTCGTAGTCGATGCCCTGGAGGTGGCTGACGAAGATGATCCTGTTGACCCCCCGGTCGAGGAGCCGGTCGATCTCGGCCTGCACGGCCGTGGCGGTTGTGGCCAGGTCGGGCGTGACGGTCACCTTCCGCGGGATGGAGACGACAGGCAGCGTCGGCGTGGTGGCGCCGACGATCCCGAAGCGAGCGCCCGTTGCGTCATCGACCACGATCATCGAGCGGGCGAGGACTCGGCCGTCCTCCGCGTCGCCCTCGATGAGGCCATCGGCGTCGACGAGGTCATCGAAACCGGGCTCGGCCGAGAAGTCGAGGTTGGCGCTCAGGAACGGCTGCCCGTCGAAGGCGCGGATGAAGCGCTCGAGGAAGTCCGGGGACAGGTCGAACTCGTGGTTGCCGAGGATGTGCGCGTCGTAGGGGATGGCGTCCTGGGCCACGGCGTCGAAGAGCGGGTTGCCCTCCTTCCGGCCGCAGATGAAGGTCGCGCTGGCGAGGTAGGCGTCCCCGGCATAGACGTTGACGACGGCATTCCCGCTCGCCCGCGCCTGTGCGATCTCGCGGTCGATGACGGCCTTGTAGGCGGCAATGCCACCGACAGCCACGGACGTGGTGGAGCCGTCGATGTCGACCACGTTGGTCAGCGGCAGGAGGGAGGACTCGCCGTCGTTGTTGTGCAGGAGCGTAAGGGTGACGGGCCCGTCGCCCTCGGCCAGCACGACGGGTACACCCGCCACGAGAACGACGACGGCGAGCCAGAGCGCCAGGCCTCGAAGGAGTAGCACGAGGGCCGAGGATACTGCACGGCGCGTGCCGGGCTGGAGCCGCACTCAGGGATCGATGCGATCCATGACGATGTGGCGGAGGCCCCACTCCACGGGGCTGACGGCGATTCGGCCGGATGCGATTGCAGCCAGGTTGCTTTCGAGGTCGTCGAGGTCTGACGCATCAAAGGTGCGCTGCACGAATTCGTTGTGCCTCCAGACGCCCAGGTTCATGTGGAACATCGCGGCGGCACGGTCGGCGGGAATAGGGACACTCTGCACGTTGCTGGAGCGGCGCTTCAGCGAGGGAGGCTCGGGGATGGCGTCGAGCACGGGGCCGATGTAGAGGGAGTTGCCCTGCTCGGTCAGCATCGCCTGATTGATCTCAATGTACGAAGTGAACACGGGGTGGCTCGTCTCGATGTACTCGACCTCCTCGATGAGGAGGCGTCCGCCCACGGCGAGCTGACTGCCCCACAACTCGACGACGGCCTCGGGACGCTGCAGGTGGGTCAGCTCGAAGCGGCTGAAGAGCAGGTCGTAAGGGCCCGAAGGGAAGGGGCCGGTCGTGATGTCGTGGAGGCGGAACGAGACCGTGTCGGAGGCGGTGGGACGCGCGAGGTCGAGGAAGCTCTCGGAGTTGTCCAGGCCCCTGGTGTGGGCGGGCTCCAGGGTGCTGGCCAGCAGGTGGGTCGAGTAGCCGGGACCGCAGCCGAGGTCCCCAGCCAGCCGCGGTCCCACGTGAGCCTCGCCCATGAACGCGCGTGAGGACTGGGCGAAGGTCTCGGCGAGCAGCGCAAGCCGCCGGGCGGCCAGGTCGGTGTCTCCGAAGGCGTAGGTCATCTCAGCTTGCCCGGTCGGCGACGCGCATCTTCAGTCTGGTGGAGGGGGCAGGATTCGAACCTGCGTACCGCTCTGCGGGGCAGATTTACAGTCTGCTGCCTTTAACCACTCGGCCACCCCTCCACCTGGTAAGCCCAGGAGGGGACTCGAACCCCTAACCTGCTGATTACAAATCAGCCGCGCTGCCAGTTGCGCCACCTGGGCAGGGGGTCGACCCCACCTGCCGGGGGCCGTGTGTCACCGCTTTGACGGCGGCGGCCCTGCGAGTATCGCCCTGCTCCCCCTCACCCGCAACAGAACCCCTCGCGCTGACACCCGGGGCTTGGCCTTCGCACGTCCGGCCGCGAGCCTCCCGCGAAACCCATTCGTGGAGGAACGCGATGAGCGAAGAACCGGTAATCGGCGGTGAGGACGCACAGGACGACGACGTGGAGGCGCAGCCCGAGCCCGTGATCGGCGCGACCGACGACGAGGCCCCAGTCGGCGACGCGAGTGAGCCTGAGCTGGCCGGCTTGCTGCGCGAGACCCTTCTCGCCGCCCACGACGACCTGACGGCGGACGACCTGCCGGGCGAGAGCGTCGCCGAGGTGCGAGAAGGCTACGTCCCCGCCCGCGAGCGGCTCGCGGGGGAGGCGAAGGAGGCGAAGGGGCCGCAGGTGCCCGCGGGCGCGCCCGGGCGGTTCGCTCCCGCGCCGGCGAGCGCCTTCGAGAAGATCCGCGAGGGGCTCACGCGGCTGAACGCGTAGCCCTACCGGTCGACGCCTGAGCGCCGCGGGGCTAGCCTGACCCGCGGCTGTGACTCGCACCATCGAGATTGTCGACTACGACCCCGCCTGGCCGGAGTCCTTCGCCGGGATCAGCCGCGTGGTGGCAGCGGCCCTGGGGTCGCTGGCGCTACGCATCGAGCACGTCGGCAGCACAGCGGTCCCCGGCCTCGGCGCCAAACCGATCATCGACCTCGACGTGGTCATCGAGTCGCCTCGCGTGCTGCCGCTCGTCGTGGAGGCGCTGGGGACGCTGGGCTACACCCACGAAGGGGACGGCGGCATCCCCGGCCGGGAGGCCTTTGGCCGCGAAGCAGCCACGGTCCCGACGGACGGATCGGGACGGGCGTGGCCCGCGCACCACCTCTACGTCTGCCCCGGCGACAGCGAGGAGCTGCAGCGGCACCTGCGCTTCCGCGACTACCTCCGGGGCCACCCTGCCGCCGCCGCCCGCTACGAAGCGCTCAAGCGCGACCTCGCGCGCCGCCACGCAAACGACATCGACGCCTACGTCGAAGGCAAGTCGGCGTTCGTCGAGGGCATTCTCGCGGTCGACGGCGGGGAGGCGCGGGGCTAGCATCGGCGGCAGGGGGAGACGATGAACGTTGCCATCCTCGGCCTTGGACGCTTCGGGACCCAGCTCGCGCGCGAGCTCGCCAACCTCGGCGTCGACGTGCTCGGCGTCGACCGCGACGGCGCCCGCGTGAACGAGGTCGTCGAGACGATCCTTTTGGCCGCGGAGGGAAATGTCGAGGAGGTCGAGTTCCTCGAGTCGCTCTCGCTGCACAACTACGACTCGGTGGTCGTGGCGATCGGCAGCAACGTGGCCACGAGCGTCCTCGTGACGCTCACGCTGAAGCAGCGCCTGCGGCTCACGCATGTGGTCGCCAAGGCGAGCAGCAACGAGCACACCCGCGCCCTCGAGCTGGCCGGCGCCGACGTGCTCGTGAACCCGGAGCGCGAATCGGCCCAGCGGCTCGCGCACACCCTCGGCAGCAGCGACATCACCGACTACATGTCCCTGGGCGGCGCGCAGGGCATCGCCCGCGTGCGGGCGCCTTACTCGGCCACCGGACACGCCGTCGGCGATCTCGACATCGCGGGGCGCTACAACGTGTTCCTGCTGGCGCGCCTGCGCGCCGACTCGGTCACCTTCAATCCGGACCTGGAGGAGACGGTGCAGCAGGGCGACTTCTGGATCGTGGCGGGGCGCGACGACCACCTGCGCGACCTGCAGCAGTAGCGCCCGCCGGTCACGCCGCGCACGAAAAACCGCCCGCGTTGCTGCGGGCGGTTTTGCTATCCCGGCGGAAAGGAGGAAACGCCGGGAGTCTCGCTCCGGAGCGGCCTAGGCCGCCCGGGTCATGCGGTGCTCCTCGTTGGTGATGAAGTCACTCTCGGAGAGCCAGTTCTTGAACTCCTTCACGGCGCCACACTCGTAGCAGCGGCCAAGGCTGATGGGCCCCGACGGCTCGTCAATGCGCCAGCGGTGGAAATGCTGGGGCTTCGATGCGGTGTGTTTGGTGCTGCGCTTGTTCATGACCGAACCTCCATGGTTGACGTCGAAGGGCTCAAGCCCTACGCTCCTAAAGAAGAACCTCCGCTACTATGTTTTCCGAAGTTCTGGTACAAGTGTAGCAGGAGCCCGGAAAGCGTCAAGCGGCGGTTCCCGAGGCCCTTCCCCGGGCCTTACCATGGAGATGAACGGTTCCATGGCCCGATCGAACGGCAACGGCACATCGCGGAAGTACAGGCACGCGTGTCTCATCGCGCAGTCGCTCGATGTGCTGGGCGATCGCTGGACGCTCCTGCTGCTGCGGGACCTGATGACGGGGCTGCGGCGCTACACCGACATCCTCCAGAACTGTCCCGGCCTCTCCCCCAACGTCCTCGCCGACCGGCTGAAGATGCTGGAGCGCGAGGGGCTCGTCCACCGTCACTACGAGCGGGGCCTGCCCCCGCGGGTCGAGTACACACTTACCGAGAAAGGATGGGCGGTTCGTCCCATCCTTCTTTCATTGGTGGAGTGGGGCATGACCTACGCCGATCGCTTCACCCGCGAATCCGTCGGAGACACCGTCCCGACGGATTTTGCTGTGCGGATGGTGCCCACCTTCGCCTTCCAGCCGGAGCTCGCCGAGGGCGTGCACGTCTCCCTGATGCTCGAGATCGACGACTGCGAGGGCTGCAGCGCCTGGACGTTCCAGATCGACGACGGCCGCCTCATCCCCCAGCGCGGCGGCGCTCCCTCGGACCTGCACTTCCGCACGGATACGCGAGGTTTCTTCCGTTTCTTCCGCGGGACCGAGCCCGGGGAGTGCGGGGAGCTGCGGGGCCCGGTCGAGATGGCGAAGGCGTTCCAGGGCTGCTTCGAGCTCGCGCCCCCGGTCCCGCTGGGGGCGTAGTGACTCGCCAGGAACTCGCTTCCGCCCTGCTCCGAGAGCGCTTCTGGCGGATCGGTTCGCTTCTGGCCGTGACCGCCGCCGCCCTGGCCGTAACCCCGCTGCTTCCCTGACCCTTCACGCGACCAACACCACCCCCCTTTGTTCCGTCACCCCTTTTGGCCCTGACGGACTGCACGGTGTTACCGTACACTGTGCCTCTGATGCCTCATGGACATCCGCTCTGTGCGTCACCGCGGCCTGCGCTACTTGATCGAGGAGGACAGTCCACGCTTCCTGCAGCCGGCCCTGGTCGGACGAGTCCGCAGGATCCTGACCGTGCTCATCCTCGCCGAGACGATCGCGGACTTTCGTTCAGCTTCGCCGCCGGGTTGGCGAACCCACCAGCTCTCAGGAAACCGCGCGGGGGACTGGAGCGTGTCGGTCACCGGGAACTGGCGCATCACGTTTAGCGAAGTGGACGGCTCCATCGACCATCTGGACCTGGAGGACTATCACTAATGACCACCGCCGGCATACGCGTAAACATGACGCCGTCGCACCCGGGCGACTTCATCCGCACCGAGGTCATCGAGGAACTGGGGCTCACCGTGACGCGTGCAGCTGAGGTGCTGGGCGTTCGCCGGGCAACGCTCTCGGCCCTCCTGAACGGCAACGCGTCGCTCTCCGCCGAGATGGCCCTGCGCGTCGAGAAGGCCTTCGGCATCAATATGGACCTGCTCCTCCGGATGCAGGCCTGGCACGACTCAGCACGGATGCGCGCTCGGGAGAACGAGATCCGCGTTCAGCGATACGAACCAGCCTGAGCCGAACTCCACCCGCTTCGCTACTCCGTGACCACCTCCAGGGTGGCGTGACCGAAGAGGACGGCGAAGCGGCGGCACCAGACGACCGCGCTCTTGAACTCGTCGATGTCGATGTCGGAGGGGATCTCGTAGTTGAAGGCGCCGTCGGTGGCCTTCAGGTCGCCGAGGTTGATGGCCTCTTCCTCCCAGCCGTCAGGGTTGCGGGAGAGGTAGACGAACAGGTCGGGGCCGTTGCGCACGGAGAAGTCCTCGACGCGCAGGATGTAGACCCCGGGTTCGGTCTCGATGATGAATGCCTTGCCCTCCGCGAAGTGGAAGTCGTCGGAGCCCTGCCACTCACCGAAGGCGACGAGTTGCGCGCCCCCCTCGCTCTCGCCGTCGTCCGCGGGAGCCGCCGTTGCGGCGGCGGTGGCGGGCGTCGTCGCGGTGGCGGTTTCCGCCGCGGAGGTGGGCGACGCTTCATCGGCAGAGTCGGGCGGCGGTGTGGCCGTAGCGACGGGCGTGGTGGCGGCGACGGCCGATCGGTCGAACTCGGGGGCGGCCTCCTCGAGGAAGCTGCGCTCCCAGAGCGGCGACAGCAGGTACCAGCCGACGGGAATCGCGATCGCGAGCAGGGGAATGCCGACGCCGGCGGTGATGTACTTGTGGTCGATCAGGGGGCGATAAAGGCGCAGGCGCCACGCGGCCGCGAGGGCGCCGACGATAAGGACGACGACGATCGGCAGAATGATCCAGCGGTTGGGGTAAATGAATTCAGAGCCGAAGCGTTCAAGTTCACCGAAGAATTCTTCCATCTCTACATTCCTCGGCATCCAGTCTAGCGGGGCAGCCGCGATACCCCCTGTCGCGCGTCTTTACCTTACGAGACGCCCTTGCCACGCGCTTTACAACCGCCTAGAAGAGGGGTGGCCCGGGCTGGCGGGCGGGGAGCGCGCGATGAAGCCGGTCGTCAACCACACCCTCTGCGAGGGCCACGGCCGCTGCGAGGAGACCGTGCCCCAGGTGTTCCAGGTGGACGACGACGACAAGAGCCAGGTGCTCGTCGAGGTCGTGCCCGAGGGACTGCGCGAACGTGTCGACGTGGCCGTACGGGTCTGCCCGCGGCAGGCCATCAGCCTGGAGGATGCGTCATGACCAGCGGTGCCCCCACGCGGGACGGCGAGGCCCTGAGCCTCGACACGCTCTCCATCACCGACACCCAGCGCTACGTCGACCGGGGCTACCCGTGGGCGGAGTGGGACCTGTTGCGACGCGAGGCGCCGGTCTACTGGTACGACCGCCCCGACGTCGACCCGTTCTGGGCGCTGACGACGTACGAGGACACGCTCACGATCTCGAAGCGGTCGGACATCTTCATCAACTCGGACCGGCTGCGCATCTTCCCGAGCACGCAGGAGGAGTTCTCGCGTCGCCGCAAGGAGGGGCTGATCGCGCGCTTCGGGCCGGAGCGGGCGCGGCGCCACTACACGCTCAGCTTCATCGACATGGACGACCCCGAGCACGCGGCCTACCGCAACCTCACCAACCGCAGCTTCACGCCGCGCGCCATGCGCCTGCTGGAGGACCACATCGCCGAGCTGGCGGAGGCCTACGTGAGCGGCTTCGCCCGGCACCTCGTGAACACCGTCGCCGAGCAGGGCGAGTGCGACTTCGTGCACGACCTCGCGGTGAAGCTGCCGATGGCCGCCATCTTCGAGATGCTCGGCTTCCCGCGCGAGGACTGGGAGGAGCTGTTCGGCATCCGCGAGGTCCAGTTCGGCTCCGACCGCGAGCTTGCCCTTTCGGGCCTGACGCCGGAGGAGCTGCACGAGGAGCGGCAGAAGGCGAACAAAGCCGCAACGGAGTACGGCTTCGCCTTCATCGAGGCGCGCAAGGCGGCCGGCGCCCCGAGCGACTGCCTCGTCGACGTGCTCCTGCGCGCGGAACTGGACGGCCGCACGCTCGAGGACGACGAGATCAACTCCTACATCAACCTGCTCGTCGCGGGCGGGCTGGAGACGACGCGCAACGCGACCACCGGTGGCGTACTCGCCCTGATGGAGCACCCCGATGAGCGCGACCGGCTGGTGGCGAACCCGGAGCTCCTGCGCACGACCGTCGAGGAGATCCTGCGCTGGACCTCGCCGGTGATTCAGTTCGCGCGGGTGGCAACGGAGGACTTCGAGCTGCGCGGCCACACCATCCGGGCGGGCGAGACGGTCGCCATGTGGTACCCCTCGGCCAACCGCGACGAGGCCGCCTGGAACGACCCGTATCGGTTCGACATCGCGCGCGACCCGAACGACCACCTCGCCTTCGGCGGCTTCGGCGCGCATTTCTGCCTGGGCGCGAACCTGGCCCGCTGGGAGCTGCGCGGCATCTTCAAGGAGCTGCTGCCGCTGCTGCCGGAGATGGAGCTCGACGGGCCGCCGTTCCGGCAGGACAGCCTGCATGTGGGCGGCATCGTGAAGATGCCGGTGCGCTACCGCCCCGTCCCCGCGGCCTGACCGCGTGACCGGCGCCGCTGGCGACTACACGTTCCGCGAGGTCGACGCCTCCCGCTGGGACGACTTCGAGGCGGTGTTCGAGGCGCGCGGCGCTCCGAAGTACTGCTGGTGCATGGTCTTCCGGGCGCCGCCGGGCCAGTCGCACGCGCCCGACAAGGCCGCGAAGAAGGCCGAGATGCAGCGCCGCGTTCTCGCCGGCGAGCCGGTCGGCATCCTCGCCTACGCGGAGGACGAGCCCGTGGCGTGGTGCTCGATCGCGCCCGTCGGCACGTTCCAGCGGCTGGGCAAGGCGGTGGACAAGCAGCGCTCCGGCGTCTGGTCGCTGACCTGCTTCTTCGTGCCGAGACGGCTGCGGGGGCAGGGGCTCTCGCGACAACTCCTGCAGGCGGCCATCGACCACGCCCGCGCCCGCGGGGCCGACACCCTCGAGGCGTACCCGGTCGACCCGGACTCTCCCAGCTACGGCTACCTGGGTCGCGTTCCCATGTTCCTGGCGGCGGGGTTCGAGGAGGTGGGGCGGCTGGGGACGCGGCGGCACGTCATGCGACTCCCGCTCGCGTAGGGTTCCCCGGATGCGCGCGCCCTTCAACGCCCTGGTCATCCCCTTCTACCGCGCGCCCGATTCGGAGACGCTCTACTGCGTGCTGCAGCGAGCCGACGCGGGGTTCTGGCAGTGGGTGGCCGGCGGCGGGGAGGATGCGGAGACGCCGGTCGAGGCCGCGATGCGCGAGACGCGCGAGGAGACGGGCATCGAGGGCCCGCTGTACGCCCTCCAGTCGCAGGCGCGCGTCCCCGTGACGTCGTTCGCGGCGCGGAAGGACTGGCCGGACGACCTCTACGTCATCCCCGAGTACCACTTCGCCGTCGAGGCGCCGGCACCCGAGGCACGCCTGTCGCCCGAGCACACGGCCTGCGAGTGGCTCCCCTACGACGCTGCCTTCGCGAGGCTGCACTGGCAAAGCAACCAGACGGCACTCGGGGAGCTTGCGGCACGCCTCTCGTGGGACGACCTGGTCCGGGCTTGAGGCAGCCGAGCGGATCACACGTCCGAGCCAGCTTCTTCCTCCTCAACAAGATCCTGCAGGTATCTGGGGAGGTTGACCGCCAACTCCACCACTCGCTCCACCATCAGAAGCCGGCTCTCCAGAGGCTCTAGGCGCTCAGCAACATAGGCGACCGGCATAGAACCGGCCTGACCCCACTGCAGCGAGACGGTGTGCATCCGCAGCCAGCGCGCTACTGTTCGCCACTTCATCTGGCTACCAGCAAGCTCTTTTGCGAACTCCACCATCTCCTCGTTGCGCACGACGAGGAGCCGCCCGTTCATCGCAAGGAACACGAAGGTAGCCGTGAGGCCAAGCCTCTTGTTCCCGTCGACGAACGGGTGGTTCTTGACCATGGAGCGGAGTAGCGCTCCAGCCTTCTCGAACACTCCCCGGTAGTAGGGCATCTGCGTTAGTCCGAGGGCCGACTCAAGGGCATCAGGACGCGCGAGGTTTGCCCGGTAAGAGGGTAGCTCGTCCCCGTAGCGCGCGAAGAACCGCAGCGCCAGGAACTGGGCCGTCACTTCGACATCGAGAGGCGTGAGGTGGCGAAGGCGTCGGGGCAGGGCTTACTGCCGCTCAAGCTCTTTGAACGCTGGCTCGTTTAGTTCCTTGAGGAGCTCAGCGATCCGCTCAAGCAGTTTCTCGCGCGCAGGACTCATACTGCGCTCGGCATGGCTGTTCGTCGTGCGGAACCCGTTCTGCGGCATTTCCCTCAGCCTCTCGTCGCTCCACCTTAGGGGGCGGTCAGACTCCCGCGCAAGGGTCCTACAGGCCCTCGTTGATCTCCGCGATGCCGAGGTCGAAGTACTCGTTCAGGTTGGTGACCGTGCCGGCGAGGAGCAGGGCGCCGAGGGCGATGAGCATGGCCGCGCTCGCAACCTCCACGGCCGGCATGAAGCGCTGCATCTTGCGCACGGCCCGGGCGGCGTCGCCGACGGCGAGGCCGGCGAGCAGGAAGGGGATGCCCAGCCCGGCCGAGTAGAAGGCCAGCAGGTAGGTGCCGGTGGCAGCATCGCCGGAGGTGGCGGCCAGCGTCAGGATGAAGCCGAGGACCGGTCCCACGCAGGGTGACCAGCCGACGGCGAAGCCGCCGCCCACCATCGCCGAGCGGGTGTAGCTGACGCTACGGGAGCCGCCGAAATCGGCCTTGAAGGTGCGCTGCAGCAGGTTGAACTGGATGTAGCCCGAGTATTTCGCCCAGGCGACCAGCCCCCCGAGGCCGAGCAGCGCCATCCGCCAGGGCTCGTCGCGCAGCTCCGCGAACTCGACGATGCCGAAGAAGGCGGCGGCGGTAACCGCGAGGGCGATGGCGGCCACCAGCGGCGGCTTGCGCGCGAAGGACGGGATGAGGAGCGACCCCAGCACGATGAGCAGCACGCCCGCGGCCGTCTCCATCTCGGGCTGGTAGTCGAGCAGGGCGAAGCCGAAGAGGCCGGCGCTGGCCCCCAGCGCGATGAAGATGATGCTCAGGCCGATGACGAACGCGAGCGCGTGCGCGAACGTCCTGCCCCGGCTGGCGCGGATGTCGCCCCCCTCGACGGTCGCGCCGGCGAGGTTCGTGATGTAGATGGGGACGATGGGGAGCACACAGGGTGAGAGGAAGGAGAGGACCCCCGCAGCGAAGGCGATGAACGGTCCGCCCGCGCCCTTCAGGGTCTCGCGGGGGTCTACTTCGACGCCGCCGACGGTGAAAACGAGGAACGGGGCCGCGATCAGGGCCGCGAACGCGAGGTAGAGCACCCACGCGCGGCTGCCCCGTCCCGCCATGCCCAGCCTTGCCGTTTGCGCCACCCGCACCCTCCCGTCACGCCATTATCGCGGACCTCGCCCCGCGGGCCAGAGACGCAAGGTAAAGGCCAGCGACGACGACGGGCGGGCTACTCCCGCCCCACCAGGTCGACGGTTTCCGTGCCGAGCGTAACGACGTTCCCGCCGTTCTCCCACGTATGGATGCTGTAGACGGCGACCGTGGGGTCGCCCTCCTCGCTGAAATTGATGGGGCCGCTGACGCCGCTGTAGTCCACGTCCTTCCCCTCGTCGATGAGGGCGGCGCACTCGGCGTAGGTGGTGCACTCCTCGCCATCGTGAGTCAGGCCGGCGATCGCGGCCATCATCGCCTCGCCGTCGCTGGGGTCGCCCACGATGCGAGCCGCCAGCGCCAACAGGATGACGCAGTCGTAGGCCTCGGCGCCGTAGGCGAGATACTCGCCCGCGCGCTCGGTCAGCCGCTCCTTGAAGTCGCTGGTCCCCTTGGCCGTCTGCGAGATGCCCAGCATCCCGTCGAGCACGGAGGGGTTGGAGGCGTCCACGCTCTCCCAGAGGGTGGGGCTGTAGAGACCGGTGGCGGCGAACTGCCGCTCCGGCCCGACGCCCGACTCGATCAGCTGGCGCACGGTCTCGGAACCGTCGCTGCTGAAGCCGAGGTTGATGACGACGTCGGGGTCGTAGCTCACGACCTGCGCCACCTCGGCGCTGTAAGAGGCCGTCTCGGGGTCGTAGAGGACGGAGAAGGTGTTCGCCCCGAGCTTGTCGAATTCGTCCACGAGGAGCCTCTCGAGCGCGTTCCCCCACGCGTCGGCGCGGCCGATGATGGCGATCCGGGTGGAGCCTCCCGAGACGACCACGTCGGCGATGATGGGCGCCATGGCCGTGTCGGGTGGGACGGTGCGGAAGTAGTAGGCGGCGTTCTCCTGCCCGGTGAACACGGGCGACGTGTTCGAGGGCGAGCACTGGGGAATCTGCTCGTCGAACAGGGTCTGGACGAAGGCCTGGGAGACGGCCGACGCGGCGGCTCCGACAATGACGTGCGCGCCCTCGCCGAGCAGGCGGCGGGCGCCCTCGAGGCCGGTGGCCGGGTTGGTGGCGGAGTCGGCAAGGGCGAACGTGACCTCGCCCCCCTGGGCGTTCACGTCCTCAACGGCCAGGCGAGCGGCGGCGATGATGGGCACCCCGAGGAACGCCAGCGAACCGGTCTCGGGAAGCACCGCGCCGATGTGCAACGTCACCGGCGCAGCGGCGGCCTCAGTCGTGGCCGTCGCCGTCGTCGCTTCCGGGGTTGGGGTGGGTTCCTCCTCCCCATTGCCGCCGCACGCCGTAATCACCAGCGCCAGGAGCAGCGCCGCCGCGCATGTCCGTGCCATTAACCTCACCTGGCCCTCCTGCTAGGTCGCCAATCTATTCCAGCTGGCGGTGCCACGCTGTAAGCCCGCACGATACCGGAGCGCTCCCGCCCGACGGGCGGTTCTCCGCTACACTGCGCGGCCAACGGAGGTGACGCGTGAACGAGTTTCGAGGCAAGACGGCAGTCGTGACGGGCGGAGCCGGGGGAATCGGCCGGGCGATGGCCCTCACGTTCGCCGATGAAGGCATGAACGTCGTCATCGCCGACGTCGATATGGAGACGGCAGCGGCGACGGCCGCCGAGATCGAGGCGAAGGGCGTGCGCTGCATCACCGTGCAGACAGACGTGGCGGACCGCGCCTCGGTGGGCGCCCTCGCCGACCGCGCCTTCGAGGAGATGGGCGGCGTGCACGTGCTCTGTAACAACGCTGGCGTCGTCTCGATGGGCCCTGCCCACCTGCTCACGGATTCGGACTGGGACTGGGTGATCGGCGTCGACCTGCTGGGGGTGATCTACGGCATCCAGGCGTTCCTGAAGCGGATGGTCGACCAGGACGAGGAGTGCCACATCGTGAGCACGGCCTCCATCGCGGGGCTGGTGGCCCACCAGGGCATCGCGCCCTACAACGTCGCGAAGTTCGGCGTGGTCGCGCTGACGGAGACGCTGCGGATCGACCTGCAGGAGACGAAAGTGAGCGCCTCGGTGCTCTGCCCGGGCGGCGTGCGCACACGCATCATGGAGTCCGACCGCAACCGGCCGCAGGACATGGGCGGCCCCGGCGACTTCGAGGCGCGGGCAGGGGCGATGCCACCCGAGCCGATCGACCCGATGATCGTCGGCCAGCGCGTGCTCGACGCGATCAAGGCGGACGCGCCTTACATCGTCACGCACAAGGACCAGAAGGCGATGGTGGAGGGCCGCTTCAACCCGATCCTGGAGGCGTTCGACCGGCTGTAGAGGACGACCCGCGCAGGTTGACAGGCTGCCCTTGTCTGCGACAATTGCGGGGCCCGTGGCGCGGGCGGCGCGGAGGCCGATCTTGGCGAACCCGGTGACCGACACAGTCTTCTTCACAGTGAACGTGCGGAGCCGTGATCGCGGGGACCATTGGATCGCCAGGACGGTCGAGACGGGGGTCATCTCCTACGGGGACACGCGCGAAGAAGCCGAAGCGAAGAACGCCGAAGCCAACGTCCTTCTGGTCAGGCGGATGAAGCAGGAAGGCCTGCCGGCACTCAGCAGGTTCATGCAAGAGCGCGGCCTTGAGTTCGTGGTCGGCGGCGAACCCGCCCGTGGCCCCGACACGGGGTGGCGGTACGCCACCGTCTCCAACGAACCCCGGCCTCTTGCCGCGTAGCTCCGTCTTCGCGCTGTTCGCCAGGGCGTTGGACGAACTCGGCTACACCGAAGATGGGACTACGCCATCCGGGGCCTACCTGTTCGTCACGTACCGGGCGTCCCACTCCGCGGTTCTCCCCGATGACGCTCGCCTGACCGTCGAGGATGCGCTGGACTCGCTCGCCGAGCAGGGCGTCGACATGGGAGCGCTGCTACGGGCCTTGGAAGATCTTCAGGACGGCTGACCGGACGGACAACCGCTGCGTAACCACAGCGAGCCCCCGTACTAGCGCCCCTTGAACTCCGGCTCGCGGCGCTCGACGAAGGCGGCGGCGGCGTTCTTGAAGTCGTCGGTCTTGGAGGCGGCGATCATGTTGCCCGCCTCGAAGGTGAGCGTCTCCGCGAACGTGTGGGTGGCGCCGTAGGCGAAGTTGCGCTTCATGCGGGCGAAGGCGGCGGTGGGGCCGGCGGCGAGTTTCGTCGCGAGGGCCATAGCCTCGTCGCGCAGGGCGCCGTCGGAGACGACGCGGTTGACGATGCCGAGGCGCAGGGCGGTGGCGGCGTCGATCTGGGAGCCGACGAGGTAGAACTCCTTCGCCTTCGCCACCCCGACGATGCGCTCCAGCTGCCAGCTCCCGCCGAAATCGCCCGTGAGGCCGACGCGTCCGAAGGCGGTCACGAAGCGGGAGCTCGCCCCGGCGAGGCGGATATCGGCGGCGAGGGCGAGGGAGAAGCCGGCGCCCGCGGCGGCGCCGTTCACGGCCGCGACGGTTGGCTTCGGCATCTCCGCGAGCAGCCGCGAGATCTCCTCGAAGCGGCGAAGCACGGCGGTGCTGCCGAGGGGGTCAAGCCCGTCGCCGGCGCCGATGCTCTTGAGGTCGCCGCCCGAGCAGAACGCGCGCCCCGCGCCCGTCACCACCACGCAGCGCACCGCCTCGTCGTCCGCCGCCTCCTGGCCGCGGGCGACGAGCGCATCGAGCAGCTCGCCGCTCATGGCGTTAAGCGCATCGGGGCGGTTGAGGGTGATGACGCCAACGGCGCCGTCGGTCTCGTAGCGCACGGTCTCGGACATGGGGAGGGCCTCCTTCGGGCAGGGGAGGTCATTCTAGCGCGCGCGGCCGCTCACTCCCGCCAGGCGATATCGACCTCGCCGAAGCGGACGGTGTCGCCCTCGGCGACGCCCTCGCGGCGCAGGGCGCGGGCCACGCCCCACCGGGTCAGGCGGCGGTCGACCTCGTCGCGGGCGCCATCCATCTCGAAATCCATCATCTCGATGAACGTCACGACCCGCTGGCCCTCCACGGCGAACAGGCCCGGGCCCTTCCGCACGACCGTAAAGCGCTCCTCCGGCTGCGGGCGGACGACGGGCAGGACCTCGGGCGGCCGCGAGGCGGCGCGCTCGCGCTCCTCGCTGACCAGCGCCATGAGCTCCGCGATGAGCGCGTCCGTGCCCTGCCCTGCCTGCGCCGAGATGGTCGCGACCGGGGCCCCGATGTGCGCCTCCAGCGTGTCCGCGGCATCGCGCGCGATCTCCTCGTCGAGGTCCGACTTCGTCACCACCACGACACGGGGGATATCCGCGAGCAGGTTGTCGTAGGTGCGCACCTCCGTCTCGATGAGCTCGTAGTCGGTCACCGGGTCGATGGCGCTGCAGTCAACCACGTGCAGCAGGACGCGGCAGCGGCGGACGTGCTTCAGGAACTCGAAGCCGAGGCCGTAGCCCTCGCTCGCGCCCTCGATGAGGCCGGGCAGGTCGGCCAGGGTGAAGCGCTCGTAGCCGACGCTGACGACGCCGAGCATCGGCTCGAGTGTCGTGAACGGGTACTCCGCAATCTTCGGCTTGGCGTGCGAGACGGCTGCGAGGAGCGTGGACTTGCCCGCGTTCGGGAGGCCCAGCAGGCCGACATCCGCGAGCAGCCGCAGGTCGAGCCGGAGCGCGACGGATTCGCCAGCGTGGCCGCGCTGGGAGTAGTGCGGAGCCTGGTTCGTGCTCGTCGCGAAGCGCTTGTTCCCCCAGCCCCCACGCCCACCCCAGGCGACGATCGCCGTCGCCCCCGGCTCGGCGAGGTCGGCCAACGGCTCGCCCGTCTCGTCCTCGAAGGCGATCGTCCCCGCGGGGACATCGAGGGTCAGGTCGTCACCCTGGGGCCCGGCCTTGAGCTTAGGACCGCCCGGGCCGCCGTTTCCCGCACGGAAGCGCCGCCGGCTGCGGAACCGCTCCAGCGTGTACACGTCGTCGACCGCGCGCAGGTAGACCCTGCCGCCGCGGCCCCCGTCGCCGCCATCGGGACCACCGAGGGGCACGAACTTCTCACGGTGGAACGTGGCTGCGCCGTCTCCGCCGGTTCCCCCTTCCACTGTGACCAGCACGCTATCGAACATCGGATCCGATCCTAGCCAAGGAAGAGGTGAAGGGGACGATGGTGACGGTGAGCCGTGCGGGAACGTGCGGGTCCTCGCCAACCGGCCCAGCAGTGCGGGCTTCTCGAGCCTCTGGATCGGTAGGGGAACCGTACGGGAGCGGGGTCGCGTCGGTGTGCGGGTCTGAGGGTATCAGGACTGGCACAAAGGGAGCCAACACGAGACGCACAGGGTTCCGCACGGGAGTCGCCGGGTTTCCGAACGGAGGCTACTTGCCGCCGGCGGGCTGCGGAGCGGCGTCGCCGAGGTCGCCCACATCCCCGCGGCGGCGGCGGATGACGGCCTCGTCCTCGCCGAGGGAGGCGTCCTGCTCCTGCTCGTAGGTCATCTTGTAGAGGCGCGCGTAGACGCCGTCCCGGGCGAGCAGCTCGTCGTGCGTGCCGATCTCCACCATGCGTCCGTTCTCGAGGACGACGATGCGGCTGGCCTCGCGGATGGTGGAGAGGCGGTGGGCGATGACGAACGAGGTCCGGTTCTGGAGGAGGTTGCGCAGGGCGCGCTGGATGATGACCTCGGTCTGCGTATCCACGTAGGCTGTGGCCTCGTCGAGGATGAGGATGCGGGGGGCGGCGAGCACGGCGCGGGCGAAGCTGAGGAGCTGACGCTGGCCCACGGAGATGTTCTGGCCGCGCTGGTGCAGCTCGTGGTGGTAGGCCCCGGGCAGGCGCGAGATGAAGTCGTGTGCGCCGACCGCCTTCGAGGCCTCCTCGATCTCCGCGTCGGTGGCGCCAGGCTTCCCGTATTCGATGTTCTCGCGGATGGTGCCGCTGAAAAGGTAGGGCTGCTGCAGCACCACGCCCATGAACTGGGTGAGCGAGCGGCGCTGGATGTCGCGCACGTCGTGCCCATCGATGCGGATGGAGCCGTCGGAGACGTCGTAGCCGCGGCTGATGAGCGTGGTGATGGTGGTCTTGCCGGAGCCGGTGTGGCCCACGAGCGCGATCGTCTCCCCGGGCTCGACGTGGAGCTCGAAGTCCTGGAGCACGGGCACGCCCTCGACGTAGTGGAACTGGACGTCGTCGAAGTCGACACGGCCCTCCACGTCGGTGAGCTCGATGGCGTCGTCGCGGTCGCGAATGCGGGGGACAGTCTCGAGCACCTCGAAGATGCGCTGACCCCCGGCCATGGCGCGCTGCAGCATCGTGTACTGCATCACCAGGTCACGGATCGGCTCGAAGAAGCGGAGGATGAGGAGGATGAAGAGGACGATGGCGCCCACGATGGCGGCGGCCTCGGCCCGGTCGAGGGTGCCGGAGGAGAGGGCGCGCCAGCCGGCGGCGATGAGCACGGCCGCGGTCGAGATGGCGATGCAGAGCTCGATCAGGGGCACGACCACCGCCGTGAGGGTTCCCGCCCAGATGTTGGCGTTGCGGTTCTCCTGGTTCATGACGTCGAACCGCTTGGCGTTCTCGTCCTCCCGGTTGAGGGACTGCACGGTGCGCACGCCGGCCAGGCTCTCGCCGAGGTTCCCGTAGAGCTGGCTGATGCGGATGCGCACGTTGATGAAGGCCTCGCGGGCGTAGCGGGCCCAGATCGTGAGCACGAAGATGAGCGGCGGCACCACGGCCAGCGTGTAGAGGGCCAGCTCCCAGTCCGAGTTCATCAGCAGGGTGACGGCGATGGCGATGCCGACGATGTCGGCGAGAAAGGTGAGCGAGCCCGTGCTGAGAAGCTCCTGCATGACCGTCACGTCGCTGGTGAGGCGGGAGATCATGCGGCCCACCTCCATCTCGTCGTAGAACGAGAGGGAGAGGCCCTGCATGTGCTCGTACATCTCCGAACGCAGCTCGAAGAGGAGCTGTGTTCCGACGCGCGCCATGATGAGTTGCTGGAACATCCCCGCGACCCACCCGACGACGCCCAGCCCGGCAAGCGTGCCCGCCCAGATCGGGATGCGCCCGGCATCGCCCGCGAGCGCGTCGGCGGTGGCCTTGGCGATGAAGAAGGCGGGCACGTAGATGGAGACGGACACGAGGAGCATGCAGACGAAGGCAAAGATCAACGCCCGCCGCCGGTGCCTCATGTAAGGGATCATCTTGCGCACGACTTCGGCGTCGTACGGTTTGCCGAGGTACTCCTCGTCCCAGCCGTCGACTCCGCGATTGCCCCGCATCATGCCGCGCTGGCCGCCGATGCCGGAGCTGTAGCCGCCCGCGCCGCCGCCGCCCCACATGCCCATTAGGACGCGCCTCCACTGCCGCCGGCGGGCTCCGCCAGCCCGGCGGGCTCCGGCTCGGACTCGGGTTCGGCGTCCTCGCTCGTGGCCGTGGCGCTGGCGATCTCGCCCAGCGCCTCTTCCTGGTCGCGCAGCTCGAGGTCGTAGATGGTGCGGTAGAGGCCTTCTTCCTCGAGCAGCTCGGCGTGCGTGCCACGCTGGACGATGTCGCCCCTGTCGAGCACGAGAATCTCATCGGCGCGCATCACGGTGCGGAGGCGCTGCGCGATGACGAACGTCGTGCGGCCCTCCATCAGCGTCGCCAGCGCCTGCTGGATGAGGAACTCGGTCTGCGTGTCCACACTCGCCGTCGAGTCGTCGAAGATGAGGACGCGCGGGTCGAGGAGGAGCGTGCGCGCGATGGCGACACGCTGGCGCTGCCCGCCGGAGAGGGTGACGCCGCGCTCGCCTACCCATTCGTCGTAGCCGTAGGGCAGGCTCATGATGAAGTCGTGGATGCGGGCGGCCTTGGCGGCCGTCTCGATCTCTTCCTGCGTGGCGCCGGGCGCGCCGTAGGCGATGTTGTCCCGGATCGTCCCCACGAACAGGAAGACGTCCTGCTGGACCGAGCCGATGCTCGCCCGCAGGGAGTCGAGCGTGAAGTTGCGGATGTCGACCCCGTCGATCGAGATGGAGCCCTCCGTTACGTCGTAGAAGCGCGGGAGCAGGTTCACGACCGTGGACTTGCCGCTGCCGGTGGGTCCGAGCAGGGCGATGATCTTGCCCGGCGGCGCATCGATCTCGATGTTGCTGAGGACGGCGCTGACGTTGTCGTAGCCGAAGGAGACGTCGCGGAAGCGGACGTGGCCGCTGGGAGAGGTGAGGGGCGTGGCGCTGGGGCGCTCCTCGACGGCGGAGCGGGCGTCGAGGACCTCGAAGACGCGGGTGCCGGCGGCAATGGCGCGTGAGAAGGAGGTGATCATGAAGCCGAGCATGCGCACCGGCATCTGCAGGAGCTGCAGGGCCACGAGGAAGAGGATGAGCTCGCCCGCGGCGAGGCTGCCCTGGGTGATGTACCAGGCGCCCACGCCCACAGTGGCCGCCACCTGGATGCCGGCCACGCCTTGCAGCATGGGCGCGTGGCGGGCCATCAGCGTCGCCTGCGTGAGCTGGAGGTCGCGCTGCTCCTCGGCGGCACGCCCGAACTTGGCCGCCTCGACGGGCTCGCGGCTGAACGCCTTCACCACGCGGATGCCGCCCAGTCCCTCGTCGGCGACCTCGGTCATGCGCGCCTCGCTCTGCTGGATCTCGACCCAGAGGGGGCGCATGACGCGGTGGACCGCCCAGGAGCGCCAGGCGATGAAGGGGAGCGAGATGCAGCTCACGAGCGCGAGCTGCCAGTGGAAGAAGAACATCCCGCCCACGCCCACGATGATCATGAGGATGATCATCAGGAGCCGCAGCGAGGCCATCGACATGAACATGCGGATGGCCTCCACGTCCTGCGTGGCGCGGGACATGATCTGGCCCGTCTGCACCTTGTCGTGGTAGGCGTAGCTGAGCCGCTGGACGGTGTCGTAGATCTGGTTGCGCAGGTCGTAGGCGATGCGCTGGCCGAGGCTCTCGCTGATGTACGTCTGGGCGAACGCGGAGATGCCGCGCGCGATGGCGAAGCCCACCACGAGCATCGCCGCGAGGATGAGGGTGCTGCGGTCGCCGGTGAAGGTGATGGAGTTGCCCTCGCGCACCGGGTCGAGGCCGACGTCGACGGCGATCTGGGCGAGGAAGGCGGAGCCCATGCCGAACAGGGCGGCTCCGAGCATGGAGGCGAGGCCAACAGCGAGCATCTTCCAGTAGGGGATGGCGTAGCCCCAGAGGCGGAGGATGATGCGCAAGCCCGGCTCCCTTCGAATCACTGACGCTACCACACCTTCACGCGAGGGTGAAATTTGGCCGGATGGACCGGGCTGCCGCCGCAAGCCCGGCTAGCACTCTCGGCGGGAGAGTGCTAGCATGCTCGGCACGCTCAATTTTAAAACAGCGTTTGGAGGAAATCCGTGCCCGCAAAGACTGCAACCAAGACCGAGCTCGTGCCCCTGGCCGACCGCATCGTCGTGACTGCTCTGAAGCAGGAAGAAGAGACTGCCAGCGGCATCATCATTCCCGACACCGTGAAGGAGAAGCCGCAGCAGGCCGAGGTCATCGCCGTCGGTCCCGGCAAGCGCGATGAGCATGGCACGCGCCAGGCCCTCGACCTCGCCCCCGGCGACCGCGTTCTCTACGCCAAGTACTCCGGTACGGACGTGAAGCTCGACGGCATCGACTACATCGTCCTCGAAGAGAAGAACATCCTCTGCAAGCTCGTCTCCTAAGGACGGCGCGAGAGAGAAGGAGCCTGAAGCTTTATGGCCCCCAAGCATCTGCTCTTCGATGAGGCAGCGCGCCGCCAGCTGAAGGAGGGCGTCGACGCCCTTGCCGACGCGGTGAAGGTGACGCTCGGCCCGCGCGGCCGCAACGTCGTCATCGAGAAGAACTACGGCCCGCCCGTCATCACCAAGGACGGCGTGACCGTGGCCCGCGAGATCGAGCTCGTGGACGCCTTCGAGAACATGGGCACCCAGCTGGTGAAGCAGGTTGCCACCAAGACCAACGACATCGCCGGCGACGGCACCACGACGGCCACCGTCCTCGCCCAGGCGCTCGTGCGCGGCGGCGTGAAGGTGGTCGCCTCCGGCTCCCACCAGATGGGCATCCGTCGCGGCATCGAGGGCGCCCTCGACGTGGCCATCGACCACCTGCGCTCGCGCGCCGAGCCCGTGCTCAGCAAGCAGCAGATCCAGCACGTCGCTTCGATCTCGGGGAACGACCCCGAGATCGGCGAGATCATCGCGGACGTGATGGAGATGGTCGGCAAGGACGGCGTCATCACCGTCGAGGAGTCCCGCGGGATCAAGTTCGAGACGGAGTTCGTCGACGGCCTGCAGCTCGACCGCGGCTGGCAGTCAGCCCAGTTCGTGACGAACGTGGACCGCCAGGAAGCCGTCATCGAGAACCCCTACATCCTCATCACCGACAAGAAGATCACGGCCGTCCAGGACCTGCTTCCCCTGCTGGAGCAGGTGCTGCAGGTGTCCAAGGACTTCGTCATCATCTCAGAGGACCTCGAGGGCGAGGCGCTCGCCACGCTGGTGGTGAACAAGATGCGCGGCACGATGAACGTGCTCGCGTTGCGCGCCCCCAGCTTCGGCGACCGGCGCACCGCCATCCTCGAGGACATCGCCATCCTGACGGGCGGCGAGATGATCACCGAGAAGACGGGCCGCCAGCTGCAGACCGCAACGCTGGCCGACCTCGGCCGCGCGCGCCGCATCGTAGCGAGCCGCGAGGCCGCGACCATCATCGAGGGCCAGGCCACCGATGAGGCGATCCAGGCCCGCATCAAGCAGCTGAAGGCGCAGATCGAGGACATCACCAGTGACTTCGACCGCGAGAAGCTGCAGGAGCGGCTGGCGAAGCTCGCCGGCGGCGTCGCCGTCATCAAGGTCGGCGCGGCCACAGAGGTCGAGCTGAAGGAGAAGAAGGCGCGCGTCGAGGACGCCCTCAGCGCCACCCGCGCCGCCGTCGAGGAAGGCGTGATCCCGGGTGGAGGCGTCTCCCTCATCCGTGCGCAGGGTGTCGTCGAGGAGTACGCCGACCAGCTGGAAGGCGACGAGCGCACGGGTGCGCTGCTGCTCGCCGAAGCGCTCGAGGAGCCGGCCTGGATGATTGCCGACAACGCGGGGCTCGAGGGCTCCGTCATCGTCAATCGCATCAAGCGGCTCGAGAACGAGAGCGAAGGCTGGGACGCCGCCGCCGATCGCTGGGGCGACATGTTCGAACTCGGCATCGTCGATCCGGTGAAGGTCGTGCGCTCCGCCCTGGAGAATGCCGCCTCCGTAAGTGCTATGGTGCTCACGACGGAATCGCTTGTGGCGGAGGTGCCTGATCTGGCCGCCGCTGCCGCGCCGCTGCCGGAGGAGTACTAGTCATGTTGGAACGGCTGCGATCAGGCCCCATCAAGTACATCGCCTTCCCCATCATCCTGCTCGGACTGGCCTTCGTGGTGGTCCGGCGGTTCATGGGGGGCGGGTCCGAAGAAGAAGAGGCCTAGCAGCCCTCCCCAGCGTCCTTTTCACGAAGCGTGGCCCCTTGCGGGGGTCGCGCTTCGTGTGTTTTCGGGAAGGCGCCCGCCCTCGCCGGGAGCGCCCCGCAGGCCCTCTGCAGGCGGGCTCCCTCTCCGGAGTAGCACGAGGGGGCTATAGGCGTACGATTTAGCGCGTGGCAGTGAGGCGCGCGCGGGGGCGTCGCTGGAGAAGGCGGGCCGGTGGCCGTCTGCGCCGCCGCCTCGGGCGCGTCACGACCCAGGACGTCATACGCGCGCTGTGGCTGGGCGCCCTCATCGGGGTCGTCACCGGCTTCGTCGCCATCCTGTTCTTCGAAGCGCTCGAATTCGCCACCCAGCACCTGCTTGCCGACCTGACGGGCTACCACCCGCCGCATCCCCTGGGCGAGGGCGGCCAGGAATCCTCCGACCCGACGCGGCGCTGGGCCCTGCCGATCGTGGTGGGGCTGGGGGCGCTCGTCTCCGGCATCCTCGTGTATTCGCTCGCGCCCGAGGCGGAGGGGGCGGGCGCCGACCAGGTGATCGACGCTTTCCACCAGCGCGGCGGACGCATTCGCCTGCGCGCGATCCCGGTGAAGCTTGTCGCCTCCGCGATCACGATCGGGAGCGGTGGCGCGGCCGGAAGGGAGGGTCCGGCGGCGCAGATCTCGGGCGGCATCGGCTCGGTCATCGCGGACCGGCTCGGCCTCGACGCGGTCGAGCGGCGGCGCGCGCTGGTGGCGGGCATGGGCGCGGGTGTGGGCGCTATCTTCCGCGCCCCCCTCGGCGGCGCGATGATGGCCGCCGAGGCCCTCTACCGCGACGACTTCGAGGCCGACGCGATCCTGCTTTCGCTGATCTCCTCGATCGTCGCCTTCGCCGTCTACGGGGCCTGGTACGACTACACGCCGATTTTCGGCGGCACGGCGGGCTTCTCCTTCCAAAATCCCGAGGAGCTACCGTACTACCTCGCGCTGGGGGTGGCCTGCGGGCTGCTCGGCATCCTCTACGCTCGTGGCTTCGAGGGAGCGCAGGAGCTCTTCCGGCGCCTCACCGCTCCGCGCTGGGTGAAGCCGGCTATTGGCGGCGTCCTCGTGGGCTGCATCGGGATGTTCGCCCCCGAAGCCATTCACATCGGGTACGGCTGGGTGCAGCGTTCCATCACCCCCGAAGACGTGATGGACTTCTCCCTCTGGCTCATCATCGCGCTGCCATTGCTGCGCATCCTCGCCGCCTCCCTCACCGTGGGGTCGGGCGCTTCAGGGGGCATCTTCGCGCCCGGCATGGTGGCCGGGGGCATGCTGGGGGCGCTCTTCTGGCGGCTCTTCCACGACCTGCCCGGTTTCCCCGCCGACCCGGCGCCGCTCGTCATCATCGGCATGATCGCGGTCTTCGGCAGCATCGCCCACGCCCCCCTCGCGATGATGCTGATGGTGGGCGAGATGACGGGGAACCTCTCGCTGCTGGCCCCCGCCATGGTGGCCGTGGCGGTGGCGACGCTGCTGGTGGGGAACACGAGCATCTACCGCAGTCAGGTGCCCACGCGCGCCGACTCGATGGCGCACCGGCACCGCTTCGCCTTCCCACTGCTCGAAGCCCTGCCGGCGCAGCGGGCGGTCGTTCCCCTGGCGATGGTGCGCGACACGGCCACCGTGGCCGACGCGCTTGCCAGCCTCGAGCGGCGACGCAGTACGGACGGCGTCGTGATCGACGAGGGCGGCCGGCTCGTGGGCGAGATCACGAGCGAGGAGCTGCGCGCCGTCCCCGACGCGGGCTTGCCTGTCGAGGGGTACGCGGCCGACCTGCCCGCCGTCGTCCTCGCCGATACGCCTCTCGACGAGGCACTGGACCGCCTCGCGAGCCACGATCGCCGCTGGCTGCCCGTGCTCGACGGGGATGATGGGCCGGTGCTCGGCGCGATCGATGCGCGAGCGCTCGTGCGCTCCTTCCGCCAGGCGGCCCGCCAGCAGGTGCGGCCGCTGACGCCGGTCGACGAGCAGATCAGCACCATGGAGCTGACCGTGGCGGCGGGAGCGCCGGTCGAGGGCAAGCGGCTGGCGGAGGCGGGTCTTCCCCAGGGAGCGCGCGTCCTGACGATGGAGCACATGGGACGTCTGTCGGCGCCCTCGGGCGATACGGTGCTGCGCCGCGGCGACCGCCTGACGCTCGCGATGACGCGCGGCACCCGCGGCGAAGTGCTATCCCTGATTCTCGGCGACTGACGCGGGCTGCTAGCCGAGGGCGAAGCGCAGGACGACGGCGGCGACGGCGACGAGCGCGATCGGTACCGCGACTGTGAGGAAGGCCCGTCGTGAGCTCCGTCGCTCCTCGTCGGCCGTTCGGTAGGCGACAAGCGCGCTTCCGCCACCCAGGTCGGCGATGACGCTGCGGGCCTCGCCGATACGGGAGCGCGGCACGAGCACGGCGTAGGAGGAACCGAACAGGCTCGCGCCCCCGAAGGCGCTGCCCGGGCCGCGCTCGATGAAGGCGGCCTCGATGTCCTCGTCGCGGAGGGCGTCGACCCAGATGTGGGCCTCGGCGATGTCGTGCGCCTCGGCCACGATCGTGGCGCCGCCGCCGGAGTCGGTGCTCGTGGGGGCGCTGGTGGCGTCGGTGTCGGGCGGGGTGTTCACTCAGTGGCAGTGTAGCCCGCCGGGCGGTCACGTTCGCTTACAGTTGGGGCGATGCCGAAGCGGGACGGCTCCCTCAAGGCGCGCGAGTTCGTGTACTTCTGCGAGGACCAGATCCTGACGCAGCTCCCGGCCGCCGTCCCCCAGCCCGAGCGGCGCGTGCGCTGGACGACGCTGCAGATGCACTTCGGCAACCCGCACGTCCACTTCGAACTGCAGCCGCAGATGGGGCGGGGCGTGGTGGAGGCGGGGCTGCACTTCGAGGGTCCGCTCGAGGCGAACGACGCCTGGGTCGAGCTGCTGGCCGCGAACGCAGCCGACCTGCTCGGGGAGCTGGGGCCCGACTGGGAGCTGGAGGAGTGGACCTCGACGTGGAGGCGGCTGCATCACCCCTTCCCCTTCGACCGCCTCACGACGGAGCTCGCGCACGAGGTCTCGGGCGAGGTCGCCCGCGCGATGACGGTGCTCCACCCGCTCATCGAGGAGGGCGCTACAGCCATCGCCGTGGCCACGCCGTCGCCCGCAACGGGACGGCACAGCGGCTCGGGTCGGGGGCGGCGCTGGCACCGCCGCGCGCGGCGCCAGGGGCGCTAGCCGTACGTCGTGTCCATCTCCGCGGACATGTCGAAGTATTCCTGGAAGGTCTGGTTGAAGCGGTAGAAGAGGTCGCGGCGGGTGTAGTCCTCGCCCGTGGCGAGGCCGTCGCTGTGCGCGAGATCGAGCGAGTTGAGCGTGAAGAGAGCGTCCGCCTGACCGTTCGCCTTGATGTTCTCGAGCATGGCCCGCCACTGGTCGGGCGCCTGGAGCAGGACGAAGTCGAGGTCGCCGGGGGCGTCGCAGGGAACCTCGGCGACCTCGGTGATGGCGAAGGCATCGAAGGTGATGGCGAAGCAACGGTCGCCAACGCGCACGCCGACATCGGCGTCGCAGGAGCCGAGGCGCTCGAAGCTGTCGGAGGCGTTGAGGCGGTCGGCGGCTTCCTGGAACCACTCGGTGGAGGGGAAGACGGGCATGGGGAGAGTGTACCGGAGGAGAGCGCCCCGCTGAGGCGGGGCTGAGTAAAGCGCCGGACTGGCGCCCGGCCGAGGAGAGCGGCGGCGTTGCCGCCTGAGGAAAGCGCCGCACGGATTTGTGCGCTCGACTGCTGCGCGCTCGCGATGCGCGGCTGAGTGGGGAGCGCCTGAGTGGGTTGCGGGCGCGAGTACCATGCCGGGGCGATGCGGTGGGAATACGCCCTGCTGTACCTGACCGACGAGCAGCCGTCGCGGCGCTGGATCCTGTTCAGCCATGCACAGGACGAGGCCAGCCTGGAGCGATATGCGGACCGGGCCACCGGTCAGACGGCGACCTCCATCCACTTCAACTCCGAGCTGGTGCGGACGACCTGGATACTCGGGACGCTGGGGATGGAGGGCTGGGAGCTGCGGCGAAGGTCGACTCGCTGGAGGCGACCTGCCTCTACCTGAAACGCGAGCTCGCGGACGACCGTCGGCGGGTGGGGGAGGCGTGACGGGCGTTAGCTGGCGGCCCGGGGGCCGGGGATCGGACGCCCCTCGGCAAATTCGTGATCGATCCAGAGGGCCATCGCCGAGTTCAGGTTGTCGGCGGCTTCGGCGGCCGTCTTGCCCTCGCTGAAGACACCGTCCAGCTCAAGGACGTGCGCTGACCAGTAGCCGCCCTCATCCGGCTCGATGATGCGGTGGTAGGGAAGGCGCAGGTAGTCGGCTGACTGCATCGTGTCTGACACCGTATCGGTGTCCGGAGACTCGGGCTACGTGGGCCGGGCCCAGCGGTCTTCCGGGATGTCCTCGACCTCTTCGGGCTCCTCGGGCTCCGGGTCCGGCTCGGGTTCGGTGTCCGCGACGCCGAAGTTGCGGGTGTCGGCGCCGATGAGGGAGGGGAGGGCTTGGCTGGCCTCGTCCTCGCCCGCGGGCGCCTCGAAGGGCGTGCGTTCGCGCGACTGCACCCGGCCCCAGACGTCGCCCCGGTGGCCCGTGACGAGACGGCCGTCCTCCAGCTCCTCGACGCGGCTCGCCATCTCCATCACGAGCCGGTCGTGCGTGCAGGTGATGATGGAGACGCCGCGCTCGCGGCAGATGTCGCGGATGAGGGTGAAGACGGCGGTGGCGGTGGCCGAGTCGAGCTCGCCCGTGGGCTCGTCGGCGAGCACGAGCGTGGGCTCGGTCACGAGCGCGCGGGCGATGGCGACGCGCTGCTGCTCGCCGCCCGAGAGCTCGTAGGGCCGGTGGTGGGCGCGCCGCTCGAGCCCGACCAGCTCCAGCACCTCGCGGGCGCGCGCGGGGCGGTGGCGGTGAACGCCGGCGATGCGCAGGGGCAGCTCCACGTTCTCCTGGGCGGAGAGGAGCGGGAGGAGGCCGAACGACTGGAAGATGAAGCCGAGCTTCTGGCGGCGGAGCGCGATCAGGTCGGCTTCGCCCATCAGGTCGACGCGCTCGCCGTCGATCTCGACTTCGCCGCCGGTGGGGCGGTCGAGCCCGGCGATGGTGTTGAGCAGGGTCGTCTTGCCCGAGCCGGAGCGCCCGATGAGGGCCAGGAAGTCGCCTGGCTCGACGCTAAGGGTGATGTCGCGCACGGCCCAGACCTCTTCCGAGCCCAGCTCGAAGAGGCGGGAGACGTTACGCAGCTCGACTGCCGCACCGGCCATTAGAGCTCCTCCTCGCTGACGCGGTGGACGCGGTCGGGCAGCACCTCGACGCGCCCTTCGCCCAGGAAGAGCTTGGCGCGCTCGCTGATGCTGAGGCGGTCGAGGAACTCGCGCGGCACCTGCAGGCGCCCGGCGGAATCGACGAGCACGTACTCGTCGTGGACGACGTGGGTGACGCCGCCGGTCTGCTCGACGCGGCGGAAGATCTCCATGCTCGTGCGCCCGTCGCGGATGGCGACGACGCGGTCCACGCGGGAGGCGATCTCGGGGTCGTGGGTGACGATGATGACGGTCACGCCGTAGCGCGCGTTCAGATCGCCGAGCACCTCGTAGACGCTGTCGGCGCCGATGGCGTCGAGCTCGCCCGTGGGCTCGTCTGCGAGGAGGAGGGGCGGCTGGTTGGCGAGCGCCACGGCGATGGAGACGCGCTGCTGCTCGCCGCCCGAGAGCTGTTCGGGATGGTGCTCGCTGCGGTGGGTCAGGTTTACGGCTTCGAGCAGCTCATCGGCGCGCTCGCGGGCGGCCCCGGCCTCGACGCCGTCGAGCATGAGTGGCAGCTCGACGTTCTGCGTGGCGGAGAGGTAGGGGATGAGGTTGCGGCCCGTCTGCTGCCAGATGAAGCCGACATCCTTGCGGCGGTAGCTCACCATCTCCGGCTCGGTCATGGTCAGGAGGTCGCGTCCGCCGACGAAGGCGCGCCCGGCGCTGGGCTGGTCGAGCCCGGCGAGGATGTTGAGGAGGGTGCTCTTGCCGGAGCCGGAGGCGCCGACGATCGCCATCAGCTCGCCCCCGCGCACCTTCAGGTCGAGCCCGCGCAGGGCGACCACCTCGAGCTCGTCGCTCTTGTGAATCTTGAAGAGGTCCTCGCAGACGATGTAGGGAGGGGCCTCGGTCTGGGTATCGGGGAAGGTAGTCATGCGGCCGTCCTAGAGCTCGCCGATGCGCAGGGCGCGGTGCAGGGCCAGCCGCGAGTAGAGCCGCGCGAGGGCGGCCACGGTGGCGATGAAGACGAGGGCGAGCAGGCCGTAGACGGAGAGCACGGTCTCCCAGCTTACCTGCGAAAGGAGGGGCGGGACCACGTCGCTGCCGTCCTCGGTGAGGGCGAGGGCCCCGATCATGAGGCGGCCCAGGGGGAAGCCGAGGGCGGTGCCGGCGGCCACCCCGGCGACGATGACGAAGAGCTGCTCGAAGCCGACGACGCCCACGATCTGGCGTCCGGAGAAGCCCATCGTGCGAAGGATGGCGAACTCCAGCGAGCGCGTCTGGGCAGCCAGGTACGAGAAGACGATGAACCCGAGGGCCGTGAGCAGCAGGACAGCGCCGAAGGAGAGGAAGAGGATGCCCTCCCAACTGGCGGCCACCAACGGGTCCGAGGATTCGAGGGCGAAGAGGGCGGCTTTGTCGTGGACCTCGCGGGCGCGGATGCCCTGCTCGTCAAGCCACTCGAGCGTGAGCTCGACCCCCTCGACGCTGCCCAGCCAGACTTCGTTCGGGGTGATGCCGCCGGCCACGCGAGGGATGCCCGCGCCCGCGCCCCGCAACGTCGGCAGGTCGGCGACGAGCAGGTGGTCTCGGCCCCCGGGGTAGTAGCCGGGGAAGAGTTCGAACGAGCCGGCGATGCGCGCCGTCAGTACCTGGCGGTTCACGCGCAGGGGAAAGGTGTCGCCGGTGGCGATGCCGGTGGCGTCGAGGAACGACTCGCTGACGAGCACGGGCAGGGGCTCTGGGGAACGGCGCAGGCGCAGCCCCACCGCGGTCACGGAGAAGCTGTCGTAGTTGAAGCTGACCTGGGCGGCGTAACGGCCGCGGTCGTTATCCACTTCGGCGCGCGTGATCGTCGTCTGCGCCGAGCCGGAGGCGCCAGTGATCGACTGGTATCGGTCGAGAGACTCGAAGGTCTCAATGGTCACGGCGTCGTCGCGGTCCCCGCCCTCGGGGTAGGCGACGAGGTTGTCGAGCACGGCGGTCACGCGGCCGGGCGCGGCGGCGAAGCGGCGGACGCTGAGGAAGACGGATTCGACCTCGAGCTCGCCGCTGAGGTCGGGCGGGCTGTTGCGGGGGTTGAAGGGGCGGGTGAGGTCGACAACGTAGAGGAGCCAGCCGTCGTCCTCCTCGACCGGGTCGCTGACGAACAGGTACTCGTAGAGGAGCCCGTTCTCGTCGCGCACACGGATGCCGGGGCGGGCGGCGTTCCCGGGGAGGGAGATGCGCGTCCAGATGCCGAGGGCGCGCGAGCCGGCGGGCACGACGGCGCCGTCCGGCACCTCCGCATCCGCTCCGGGCTGGAGGTTGGTGAGGAGCGAGGGGAGGTCGCCTCCGAAGTCGTTCCGCCAGAAAGCGACGTCGGCGAAGTTCTCGCCCACGCCGAGGAGCTGGGCGGAGACGGAGCGGCCGGCGGTGGGCACGTACGAGACTTCCAGGCGAGCGGCGGCGCTGGCCTCGCCGAGCCCCTCCATCGACTCGAAGACCTCCTCCATCCGCTCCGGGGAGAGGCGCGAGGGCGTGCGGATATCGACCACGCGGCCGGGGGCGCCCGCCTCGTAGGCGGCGCGATCCTCGAAGCTGCGGTCGAGCGTGGCCCGGAAGCCCGCGGCGAACATGCCCACGGAGGTCGCCAGCAGGAGCAGGAGGATGAGGCGGCTGTAGTGCAGCGGGCTCCGCACCATGCGCCAGAGGCCGAGCAGGATCGTAGCTCCACTGAGCCCACGCAGCGCCCACGAGGCCACTCGCAGCACGACCGGGAAGAGGCGCAGGAAGACGAGTGCGATCATGAGGGTGAAGAGCGCCGGCGAGACGAGGAGGAGCGGGTCGGCGGAGAGGTCGCCGAAGAGGCTTTCGGTCACCAGCGAGCCGCGCTGGCGCAGCTGGTAGAAGAGGAAGGCGCCGACGCCCACGAGCACGAGATCGAGGTAGTAGCGCAGGAAGAGGGGCTGCTTCGGGGGACGGGCGAGGCTCTGCTTGTAGTGCACCATGCTCGCCCCGGAGGCGCGGTAGGCGGGCCAGAGGAGGGCGACGAGGGCCAGCACCGCCCCGAGGGCGGCCATGCCGAAGGCCTCGGCGGTAAGGGTGACGCTCAGCAGCTCGCCCTGGCTCAGGTCGGCGAAGGGCGGCGTGGGGCCGAGCAGGCGGATCACGCCGGCGGCGACGAGCGGTCCGAGGACGACCGCGAAGACCGTCAGCGCCGACCCCTCCACCAGGTAGACGGTCATGATCTGGCCGAGGCCCGCGCCGCGGCTCTTGAGGAGCGCGATCTCGCCCGCCTGGCGCTCCACCAGCATCGTCGCCACCAGCACGAGGTAGTAGAGGGCGATCCCGACGATGAGGAGCATGAGCGCGAAGAGCGGCAGCCGCGTGAAGAACAGCTTCTCCTGGTACTCGAAGATGACGTCGGGCAGCTCCGTGCGGAGCACGGACAGCTCGAGCTCGGCCCGGATGGCGCGGTCGAGCGCGCGCAGGTTGCGTTCGTAGCGCTCCGCGTTGCGGCTGTTGACGCGCTCGGTGTCGATGAAGGCGAAGGTCTCGAAGGTGCCGTCGATGGATGGCAGGTAGGGGGCGATCACCTCGACGAACGTGCGCTCGTCGATGATGAAGGGGAACGTGGGCCAGCGCGTGGTGTCGACCACGAGGCGGTGGGCGTTGCCGAACCAGTATTCCTCCTCCGGATCGTTCGGCTCGACCAGCCCGACGATGGTGATCTCCACGGGGTCAACGTCCTCGCGCCAGAAGGGTTGAAGGTCGAAGGTCTCGCCCGGGCCGACGCCGAGGCCGCGGGCGGCGGTCGCGCTCATCCAGACCTCGATGCTGGGGCGCTGGGAGATGTCTGTGGTGGGGGGCGAGGGGCTGGGAGGGGCTCCTTCGACGAGGGTGACGTGGTCCTCCACGTCGGAGAAGAAGAGGAAGTGGGCGCGGGGTCGCAGATCGTCGTCGTAATCGATGGGGACGCCGGGGTCGGCCAGGAAGAAGGTCGAGGAGCGGGCGTAGAGCCCCGTGTCCTCGATGATCCCCCCGCCGTAGCGCCGCAGCAGCGAGAAGGTGGTGTCGCGGCGTTCCCGGTAGATGTCGGGTTCACCCGGCTGGCTGTTGCTGACGACCTTGAGGTCGAGTTCGAGAGGGTCCTGCTGGCGGAGGGTGAAGCTGAGGCCGAGGTCGCGCACCGCGTCGGAGTAGAGGATGACGCTCGACATGAGGGCAGAGGCGAGCACCATGCCGAAGATGACGGTGGCGAGCAGCCGCCAGTTGGCGAGGCTTCGCTGAGCGACGATGCGGAGGAGGGAGGCGAAGCTTGTCATGGAGCAGCGGACAGCGTACAGGAGAGCGTCGCGCTAACGCTCGCGCTGCGTTCGGTGCGCGTGAGTGGCTCGGGACCGCTACCCTTGTGCGCGCATGGGGAGCCTTGCCGTCCTCTGGGCGCTGCTGTTGCGCCACGTCACCGCCAGCTGGCGCATGCTGGCGGTGCTCGCCCTCGGCGTGCTGGTGGCCTCCACCCTGCTGGCCAGCGCCCCCATCTACGCCCGCGCCATGGCCGACCTCGGGCTTAAGTTCACCGTGCGCGACGAGCTGCGCGGCGAACCATCCATCCGCGCCGGCATTGAGGCGCAGCAGCTGGCCACGCCCGACTCCCTCGCCGTCCGCGACGCCGTTGAGCGCCGGATCGACGAGCGCCTGGGGTGGTTCGCGCAGGAGCGCTCGGTCGTAGTCGAGTCGGCTCGGCTCACGATTGGGCGCACGGGCGAGGAGTCGCGAACCGGCAATCCCCTGACCGTGCTCTACGCGGTCGAGGGGTTCGAGCAGCACGTTTCCGTGGTGGAGGGACACCTGCCCGCGCCTGGCGGCCCCGACGCGCCCCTGGAAGTCGCCATGGGCGCGCGCGCGGCGGCGGTGGCGCGGTTGGCCCCCGGCGACCACTTCCTGCTGATCGAGGAGATAGACAACTGCGACCGCATCATCCCGCAGGGGCTGCAGCCGCAGCTCCCTTGCGACCTGCAGGTGCGCGCGCGCTACTCCGTGCCGGCGGTGCTCACGGGCATCATCGCGATCGAGGACGAGAACGCCTCGTTCTGGGCGGCCGTCAGCGACCGTTACGTGATGCCCTCGGCCCCGATCGCCGACTCCGGCCTGGTCTCGCCCATGGTCGCGCACGTCGACGCCGTCCTCGGCGACCTGGCGGTGCGCTATCCGGGCCAGAAGCTGACGCTGCGCTGGAACGTGCTCGCCGACATCGACCAGCTCGACCAGGGCAACTTCGAGCGGGCGCGCGAGGACATCCTGGCGCTCAACCAGGACCTCCGCATCTACAACGGGTATGGGACCAGCCAGCTGACGGTCACGCTCGATGCCTTCGGAAGGAGCGCGGACTTCCAACGGGCGCCGCTCACCATCCTGCTGATCCAGATCGCGGCAATCGCGCTCTTCTACGTGGCGCTCATCTCCGTGGCGGTGGTTGAGCGCCAGAGCGAGCAGATCGCGCTGCTGCGCGGGCGCGGGTCGAGTACGGCGCAGATAGTCGGCTTGTACGCGCTCGAAGGGCTCGCCCTGGGTCTGCCCGCCATCCTCGTGGCGCCCTTCATCGCCGCCGGCGTGACCGCCCTTCTGGGGTTCACGCCCGTCTTCAGCGACATCTCCGGCGGCCAGCCCCTGCCGGTCTCCTTCGATCCGCTCGCCTTCCCTCTGGCGGCGCTCGGGGCGGCGCTCTCGATCGTCGCCCTGACGGCGCCAGCGTTCCTCGTCGCGCGGCGCGGGCCGCAGGGGCAACGCCGGGCGCTGGCCCGTCCGACTGCCGGCCTCATCCAGCGCTACTACCTCGACGTGGTGCTCGTGGGGTTCGCCCTGCTGGCGCTGTGGGAGCTGAACGAGCGCAATTCGGTGTACACGCCCTCCTCCACGGGCGGCGTCACGAGCGATCCGCTCCTGCTCGCCTCGCCCGCGCTGATCATCGCCGCGGCGGCGGCGGTGCTGGCGCGCCTCTATCCGATCGCGTTGCGCGTCATCGTGCAGGTTGCCCAGCGCGTGGCCGGGGTGGCCGTGGCGATGGGTCTCTGGCAGCTCGTGCGGCGGCCGGGACCGTACACGCAACTCGCCCTGCTCCTGATGATGGCCGTGGCGGTCGGCATGTTCGCGGCCAGTTACACGAGCACGACGGAGCGCTCTTACGAGGACCGTGCGCGCTTCACCTCCGGCGTCGAGGTACGCGCCAGCGCCGGCGACACCACCTTCCTGCCCGCCGACCCGGCGCGGCTGGAAACCCAGATCATGGAGATCGAGGGCGTAGACGACGCCTCCGCCGTCCTGCGGCTGCGGGGCGCCGTCGCCACGCCCAACAGCTCCGGGCCCGAGGTGGCCGTGCTCGCCATCGGCGGGGACGCGGGCGACCTGCTCTGGTGGCGGGAGGACTTCGCCGACCGACCGCTCGAAGCCATCCTCGACCGCGTCGACAGTGGCGAGATCCTGCGGGGCATGCCCATCCCGCCGGGCTCAACCGAGCTCTCCGTGTGGGTGAACCCCGCGCTCGAACGCGCCACGGTGACCATCTGGGCGCGCGTGCGCGATGCGACCGGCCGGCACGACCTGCTGCCCTTCGGGAAGCTCGACTTCAAGGGCTGGCAAGAGATGCGGGCAGCCGTCCACGACGAAAACTTCCGCCCGCTGCAGGAGCCGCTCGTGCTGGTCGCGCTCATCCTCACCGAGCCCGCGAACCAGTTCAACGCGAGTGACGAACCCGTCTACATCGACGACCTTTCCTCCGTGGACCCCGACGGGTCCCTGAACCTGCTGGAGGGCTTCGAAGGGGTCGTCCGCTGGGAGGCCGTTCCCAGCGCCGAGCGGTTCACGGACAGCCTCCAGCTCAGCCGCGAGGAGGTCCGGTCGGGGTCGCAGGCGGCGCGCCTCGGCTTCCGGCGCGGCACCACGGGCGAGCGCCGCGGACTCTTCCCCGCCGACCGCGGCATCCCCATGCCCATCCTCGCGAGCGAGGCCTTCCTCGAACGGAACCGGCTGGAGGTCGGCGACGAGGACCTGCTCGAGATTGACAACATCATCGTGCCCGTCGTCGTGAGGGGCGTGTACGAACGGTTCCCCACCCTTCCCGCCCTCGAGGGCCCCTCCGTCGTGCTCAACCGCGACCAGCTACTGCGCTGGGGCTACATGGTCAGCACCGTCCCCGGCGACCTCTCGCGGTCGAACGAGGTGTGGCTCGACCTGGTGCCGGACGCCGACCGCCTGCAGATATTCGAGGCGCTGGACGAGCTGGGGTTACGGCGCGTCGTGGACCAGGAGGCCACCCTTGAGGCGGTGCGCTCGAACCCGCTGATCGCGGCGAGCGGGACCGGCATCCTCTCCGTCTCGTTCGTGGCCACGCTGGTGCTGGTGGCGGTGGCGCTCCTCGTCTCGCTATGGATGGCGATCCAGCGACGGCGGATCGAGTTCGCGGTGCTCGGGGCCATCGGGCTGACGCGCCGGCAGGTGATGGCGGTGCTCGGGCTGGAGTACGCCATCGTAGGGGTGGTGGGCGTGGCCGCGGGCGTGCTCGTCGGGCAGTTCGTGGGCCGCCGCATGCTCTCCTTCCTCGACGTGACCGAGGCGGGCCTGCCCGTCGAGCCGGGCTTCGTGCTGCAGACGGAGTGGACCTTCGTCATCGTGGGCGCGGCGGCGGTGGCGGCGGTGTTCGCGGTGGCGCTCGTCGCGACGGTCCAGGCCCTCTCGCGCACGTCCGACGCGGCCGTCCTGCGCACGGAGTAGGAGAGCGCCGCGCTGGCGCCCCGCCTCGCGGTTTGGAACTGGAACGGGTGCTAGCGCGCGCCCTGGGGGGAGACGAGGATGGCGTCGGCGCCGGCGGGACTCGTGCCGGCGGTGGCGAGGATGGCGATGTGGTCGCCGTCGGTGATGGGGGCGTCGTAGGGCTCGACGAAGAAGAGGGGCACGCGCGCCAGTATCTCGACCGTGATGGAGCCATCGGGCCCGGCCAGGACGATGTCGGCGCCGCCGTCGCTGGGGAAAACCGTGATGGATTCGACCCGGCCCCAGAGGACGGGCTGCTGGTTCGGGTTGCTCACCATCTCGACGCCCGTGAAGCCCGCGGGTGAGCGCGCGAGGCCGTCGGCCCCCGGCTCGCCCGCGTTGCGGATGGCGATCACCTGGCGGATGACGTAGTTCCGCACCGGGTCCCGCTCGCCGATGAAGGTGAGCCAGGTGCCCGGCTCGATGCGGGAGGGGAGGCCGGGGACGAACGCCTCGAGCGTGACGCCAGGGGCGAGCGTTGCGGTGAGCGCCTCGCCCTCGATGTTGGCGGGCAGCAGCGTGAGCGTCGCGCCGTTCGCCTCGCGCACGTCAAAGGTGGCGACGGGGTTGGCGGGCGGCGGCGCCACAAACGGCCCAGCCTCGGGCGGCGCGTCGCTACCGGCCGACTGCGAAACGACGAAGGCCACGATGCCACCCCCGACGAGCAGCGCCAGCACGAGCACGGCCACCGTCACGGGCGCGACCAGCCGGCGTCTCGACGGCGAGGGCGGCGTCAGGGGCTCTTCGAGTGCCACGCGCCAATCATAGATGGCAAGACGTGGCGTGCGTCCGGTCGGTGGCACGGGAGGGGGATGGGAAGGCCCATCCCGTCTGGGCCGACGAATAGCGACCTAGCGGGCCTTGGAGCCGCCGTCGACCTGGTAGTAGGCGCCGGTCATGAAGGATGACTCGTCGCTCAGGAGGAAGGCGGCGAGGGCGGCCACCTCGTGGGGCTCGCCGTAGCGACGCAGGGGCAGTCCGGCGGCGATGTCGCGGTGCCGGCCCTCGGGGTCGTCGGGATCGCCGCCGCGCTCGATGGAACGCATCATGCGCGTCTCGATGGGCGCGGGGCAGATGGCGTTCACACGGATGTTGTCTCGCGCGAACTCGAGCGCGGCCGTGCGCGTGATGCCGATGACGGCGTGCTTGCTCGCGCCGTAGGCGACGAGGTGGGGCGTGCCCCCCAGCCCGGCCGTCGAGGCGGTGTTGACGACGGCGCCCCCGCCCCGCGCCCCCATCGCCGGGGCGACGGCCTTCAGCCCAAGCCAGACGCCCTTCACGTTGACGGCGATGACCTTGTCGAACATGTCCTCGGGATAGTCGGTGAGGGGGGTGACGAGGCCCTCGATGCCGGCGTTGTTGAAGAAGCCGTCGATGCCGCCGAAGTTGTCGACGGCTTCGCGCACATAGCGCTCGTGGTCCTCCCAGACGGTCACGTCGGCGGGGACGGCGATAGCCTCGCCCCCCACGTCCTCGACCGCCTCGACGGCGCCGCCGAGGTCGCTGCCCGCGAGGTCGACGGCGACGATGCGCGCGCCCTCCTGCGCGAGTCGCACGCACGTGGCGCGGCCAATGCCGCCCGCCGCGCCGGTGATGACGACGACCTTCCCCGCAAAGCGCTCACCCACGGGCTCCGCCCCCTCGCTCGCTCCGTGCTCACTCATGACAGTCCTCCCGGGGCCGGCGGCCCGCGGGCGTAGTCTAGGAGAGCGGGGCGCGGAGGGGGCGACGGGTAGGGGCGGCGGCGCTATTCTGTGAATTCGCTCGGGGTGTAGCTCAGCCAGGTAGAGTGCTTCGTTCGGGACGAAGAGGTCCCCGGTTCAAATCCGGGCACCCCGACCAGCTTTCCCCCACCGATTTCGGCGTTTAGCGGTGGCCCGCGGGCAGGCGCGCGAGCGCGTTCGCGAGCCGCTCCCGCACCTCGCCGGCGAGAACGGCGAGCGCCTCGTTCCCCACGCCGCCCAGCGTGACCGTCGGGTCGACCGCCTCGACGACGATGCCATCTCCGCTTGCATGGACGGCGACGCTGCAGGGCAGCAGCGCGCCCGCGTCGGGGTCCGCCGCGAGGGCGCGGCGAAGCAGGTCCCCGTCACAGACCCCGAGGATGGTGCAGGCGCCGCCGAGGGCGCTGCTGGCGTCGAGCGTGGTGGCGATGTCGAAGCCCTGCTCGCGCAGGGCTTCTTTCGTGCGGTTCAGCCCCTCGATGAAGTCGAAGTTGGCGGTGCGCCGCAGGGCGAAGGGGCGCTCCTCGACAGATGACGCTGACATGCGCGGGATGGTAGCAGGGTGGGGAGGCTCGGGGCGCGGTCGACGGTGGCGGGCTGCTGGCGCACCCTTGTGCTGTGCCCGTCTCAGGATTGCGGCTCGCCCTGGCGCTGGCGGCGCTGACGCTGCTCTCCGTGGGCTGCGCGGGCGGTGACGGCGGGTCAGGAGTGACGGTCGAGACGGTAACACCCGCCTCCGAGGAGACGCCGAAGCCGCGCGTGGGCGTGGCGACGGCGGAGGCCGCCATCGTGCCGCCCGAGCTCATCGTGTCCGTCGACGAGGTCCCCCAGGGCGGGGCCCTGCTCGTGTCGGTCACGGGGAGCGTGGAGGAGGGCCGGGTCGTGTTCCTGGGCCAGCGCTACCCACTCATTCAGGGCGACTTCAGCATGTACAGCTACGTCGGCGTCGGGGTCTTCGATGCACCCGGAACGCACACCCTGCTGGTGCAGCTCACGATGGTGAACGGCACGGAGGGAAGCTTCGAGCACGAGATCAGGATCACCGAGACCGTGTGGGACATCGCCACGCTCTACTACGAGGAAGGCGCGGGCGATCCGGTGCTCGACCAGGCGGAGCGCGATCGGGAAGACGCCCTCCTGGCCGAAACGTACAGCGTGGTCACCCCGGAGAAGCTCTGGGAGGGGCGCTGGCGGTCGCCGTCCGGGGGACAGATCTCGAGCCAGTTCGGGGAGCGGCGTTCGTTCAACGACGGTCCCGTCGGGGGCAACCACGGCGGTACCGACTTCGCCGCCCCCGAGGGGGCGCCCGTGACCGCGACGAACAGCGGTCGCGTGGCGCTGGCGCGGCAGCTCGCCCTCCGCGGCAACACGGTCATCATCGATCACGGGGGAGGCGTGTTCTCGGGCTACGCCCACCTGAGCGCCTTCGCCGTCGCCGAGGGGCAGGAGGTGGGGAAGGGCCAGTTGATCGGCTTCGTCGGCAACTCGGGCCTCTCGACGGCGCCCCACCTGCACTGGGAGATCTCCATCCACGGCGTGCTCGTCGACCCGATGCGCTTCATCGATGGACGGAACGGGTTCTAGGCGATGCGGCTGACGGTCGAGGTCGAGGGCGAAGGCGACGAGGGTGCCCTGCCGGGGCAGGGCGCGGCGCTCGTGGCGTTCATGTCATTCGCGGCGGTGCGCGGGTTCGGCGCCCGCCACCCGCTCATCGCGCTCTCGGAGCGAGTCGCCGACCTGGGCGTGCGGCTGGGACCGCTCACGACCTTTTACGAACGCGGCGCCGAGGACTCCGAGGACGAGGCCAACCTGGAGCGGGCCTGGCAGGACGCAGACCCCCTGGCGTCGAGCCTGGAGGCCCTTGTCGCGGCGCTGGCCGAGGACGAGCGCGCGGCCGTCTTCGCGCGGCGGGCCGGGGCGGAGGCGCTGGGCGGGGAGGCGACGGCCCTGCTCGACATCGTCGCAGAGGCGGGGCGCGCCAAGCGCCGGGTCCGCCTAACCTACGAGCTGTGATTCGCCGACGGCGGGAAGCCATCAGCGCGCGGGAGCGCTGGCTTGCGGGGCCGCAAGCGTTCGCCCGTGCCTTCGACTCACCCTCGGGACGGGCGCTCCTCTTCCCCCGCGCCGAGAAGATGATCGAGCTGCTCCAGCTCGACACGGCCCGCACCTACCTCGATGTCAGCCTCGGAGGTGGGGGCTTCGCCGAGCTGCTGGCCAGGGGGGCGGCCTCGCCCGCCCGCCCCGTCGTGCTCGACGTGTCGGCGGCGGGCGACTCGGTCGACCTCGTTGCCTGGCCGGAGCAGCTTCCCTTCCGCGACGCCTCCTTCGACGCCGTCACGGTGCTGCACCTGCTCCGCGCCCTCGACGACGATGCCGTGCACGGCTTCGCCGAGGAGCTCTCGCGAATCCTGGCGCCAGGCGGTGCGGCGCTGATCGTCGAGTTCGCGCCGGTGCGCTCGCGTCTGCTGAACGACATCCACCGGCGCATCGTGTCGGGAGGCTGCGCGGAGGTCGATCTGCGCGGCTGGGGCCGGATGGCGGCGCTCCTGACGGAGTGCGGCTTCGACGCGATCGACTTGGTCGAGCTGGGCCCGTTCGCCCTGCCCCCGATTCCGCGAGTCTGCGTGCTGGTTCGCCGCCGCCCCTAGCAGGTCGCCTCGACGACCCCCTGGCGGTGGCCGAGGCGGGGGAGGCGGCGGTTGAGGCCGGCGAGCACCTCGTAGTTGATGGTGTCGATGTGGCCGGCTACCTCGGCGGCGGTGATCGTCTCGCCGCCCTGCTCCCCGATGAGCACGGCCTCGTCGCTCTCGGCCACGCCGGGGACGCCCGTGACGTCGATGAGGAACTGGTCCATGCAGATGCGCCCCACGATCGGGCAGCGCCGGCCGCCGGCCAGCACGTCGCCGCGGTTGCTGAGGGCGCGCTGGTAACCGTCGGCGTACCCGATGGGCACGAGCGCGACGCGCGACTGGCGTTTGGCGACCCACGTGAGGCCGTAGCTGACGCCCTCCCCGGGGGCGACGTCGAAGACGCGGGCGAGGCGCGCCTTCATGCTGAGGACGCGCTGCAGGCCGGGGTTCGGGGTGTGGTTGGGAAGGGCGCCGTAGAGGCCGAGCCCCGTGCGTACGGCGTCGTAGCGGAACTCGGGGTGGCGGATGGTGGTGGCGGTGTTGGCGATGTGGCGCATCGGAACCGGTCCGGCGAGGCGGACCGCCTCGGCCACGACCCGGTCCTGCTCGATGGTGAAGGAGTCGTCCTCGTGGTCGGCGTTGGCGAGGTGCGTCCAGAGCGCCTCGAGCGCGACACCCTCGAGGGCGCGCACGCGGTCCGCGAGGGCGGCGACTTCGTCGGGGGCCAGACCGAAGCGGTGCATGCCGCTGTCGACCTTTACGTGTACCGGCACGGGCGCCTTGCCGGCACTCAGCGCCGCCTCGGAGACGGCAGCGGCCTGCTCCTCGCTGTCGACGGTCAGGGTGATGTCGTGCGCAACCGCCGTCTCCGCGTCCTCGGCGAAGGAATGGCCGAGGACGAGCACGGGCCGGGTGACGCCGGCCTCGCGCAGGGCGACCGCTTCGGGCAGGAAGACAACGGCGAAGCGTTCGATGCCGGCGGCCTCGAGCGCGGGCCCGACGACGTCCGCGCCGTGGCCGTAGGCGTTCGCCTTCACCACGGCCATGACGGTGGCGTCGCCGGCGGTCTCGCGGAGAACGCGGGCGTTGTTGTCGAGGGCGTCGAGGTCGAGCTCGATCCAGGCGTTGAGGGCCTGCGTGGCGCTCTCGAGGGGCGTTCCGATGGTTTCGGGACTGCTGGTGGTCACGGCTGCCCCCTTTCCCGGGCGGCGCTTTGACCCGCCCGCGAGAACGGGCCTAGCATCGATGGGGTGGAGGCCAGACGCAACCGGCCCGGCCCTCGCCCGCTGAGGGGCGTGTGGCGCGGTGCGCTGGCTGCCCTGACTGCGGCCCTCGTGCTGGTCGCCTGCGGCGAGGACACCCCTCCTGCCACCCCTTCCCCCACCCCCACCACCGTCGCGACACCTGTCGCCACCCCCACGCAGGCGCCGGCGGCGCTCCTCGACGAGGCCTACGTGCTGCTGCGGGGCGGTCGCTACGCCGAGGCCGCCGCCGCGTTCGCGACCGTGGCGGAGCGCGCGACCGACCCGCAACTCCGCTCGACAGCGCGGCTGGGGGAGGCCGTGGCCGCGTACGACATGGGGGCGCACGGGCGATCGATGGCGCTTCTGCGCCGGGCGCTGGAGGCCGCCACGCACGGGTCGCCCGAGGAGGCGCGCGTGGTCTACCTCCTGGGGGTGCGGCTGAACGAGGCGCGCGCCTTCGAGGAGGCGGTGGCGTTGCTGCGGCCGCACTCCGTGCTCGGCAGCGGGCTCGCGCTTGCTCCTTCGATCGCGTCCGAGTACGCCCGCGCGCTCGCGGGGAACGGGGACGTCGAGCGGGCGGAGACGGTGTGGCAGTCGCTGCTGGCGACGCCGGGGCTGGGCGAGCAGCTGCGGCTCCCGATCCTGCGGCAGCGCGCGGCCATCGCCCGCGTCGAAGGCGACCTGGAGGGGCGGAGGCGGTGGCTGGGCGAATTGGCGGCGCTCACCGCTGATCCGGAGGTCCGGCACGAGCTTGCGGCGGTGGGCTTCCTGCTCGGCGATCTCGACCTGTTCGAGGCGCAGCTGCGCGCCATCATCGCCGAGAGCCCCTGGACCGAGGAGGCCCTGTTCTCCGTCCGCGATCTGCGCCAGGCCGGCTACGAGGTCGACCCGGGCCAGGAGGGGTTCGTGTACTACCGGCATCGCGCGTTCGCCCAGGCGCGGGCCGTGCTTCTCCCGGCGGTGCAGGACCCGGCCGCGAGCGCGGAGCAGTTGGCCTGGCGCACCTACTTCCTCGCGGCGGCGTACGACGACGAGGGGTTCTACCTGGAGGCGGTGCCGCTCTACGACGCGGTTGCGGCGGAGCCGGGGGCCGGCGTGTTCGCGCACCGCGCGCGGTACTGGGCGGCGCGTGCGCTTGAGAACGCGGGGCACTTCGGCGAGGCGGCGGCGCGGTACGACGTCGTGGCGGGGGAGACCGGCGCCGAGTTCGCGGCGGAGGCGGTGTTTCGGAGCGGCTTCGTGCGGCTCCGGGTGGGGGACGTGGCGGGCGCGATCGAGGCCTGGGCGGCGCAGGATGTCGCGGAGGCGCGTACGCACTACTGGCGCGGGAGGGCGCTGGAGGAGCTGGGCGACGACGAGGCGGCGCAGCGCGCGTACCTGGACGCGGTCGCGCTGCAGCCACGGGCGTTTCACGGGATCGAGGCGCGCCGGGCGCTGGAGATGGACGTGGGAGGGGACGGGCGCTACCGACGCCTCGCGCCTCCGCCCGTAACGGACTGGGAGGGGTTGGCGGCCTGGCTCGCGACGCACCGCCCGGGCGGGGCGCTCCACGAGGTCGCGGCGGAGGCGCCGGATCTGGCGCTCGTGGGCCTGCGGGACCGGGCGGCTGAGACGATCGCGCTCGCTGCCGCCCGCACCAGCGACCCGTGGGTGCTGTTGTCGCTGGCGCGAACGGCGACGGAGGCAGGCCTGCCGGACCAGGTCACCGGGATTGCGGAGCGGATACAGACGATACTTCGTCTCAGTGATGAGGCGCTCCCCGACCCGTTCGCGCGGCTGCGCTACCCGCTTCCGCATGCAGCTCTGCTGGAGGAGCATGGCAAGGCCAACGGCCTCGACCCGCTGTTGCTGGCAGCGCTCATTCACCAGGAGAGCCGCTGGGACCCGATGGCGGTCTCGGTCGCGAACGCCGTGGGCCTGACGCAGGTCATCGGTCCGACGGCCGAGTGGATCGCCGAGCGGCTCGGAAAGCACGTGGCCCTGGGGGAGCTGTTCCGGCCGGCCGTGGCGCTCGAATTCGGCGCCTACTACCTGGGTATCCAGATACGGGAGTTCGGGGATCCGCACCAGGCGCTGGCGGCGTACAACGGCGGTCCCTCGAACGCGGAACTGTGGGGGCTGGTGGCGTCGTGGCCGCCGGCGGACTTCGTGGAGGCGATCACGTTCCGGGAAACCCGTGCTTATGTGCAGTTGGTCATGGAGCACTACGCCTGGTACCGGGCCCTGTACGGCGAAGGGACTGGCGGGTAGGGGGAAGGGATCGTAGGTTAGTGGGCCGAGGAAACATACCGTGTCGCCGAAGAGAACGTATCAACCGCACCGCCGCCCACGCCGCCGCCGCCACGGTTTTCGCCGGCGCATGGCGTCGCGTTCGGGTCGGGCGATACTGAAGGCGCGGCGTGTGAAGGGCCGGAGGCGGCTGACGGTCGTCTAGGCCGGGGGGCGCGCGGTGGAGCCACTGCGGCGGCGCGCAGATTTCGAACAAGTGTTCTTATCGGGGACATTCGTGGGAGGCCGCATGGTCTCGCTTCGGATCCTGGAGCGTGGCGAAGGGCCGACGCGGATCGGATTCGCGGTGGGCAAGCGGCTGGACAAGCGGGCGGTGATCAGGAACCGCATCCGCCGGCGCCTCCGCGACGTGCTCCGGCGTCTCGAGCTACGTGAGGGCTACGACGTAGTTGTCCTGGCTCGGCGGCCGGCGCTAACGGAAGCGGCTTCGGCGCTGCGTGAGGATGTGGCCGCGGTCTGTCGGAGGGCGGAGCTGCTCGCGGAGGAGGTCCCGGCGTGAGGTGGGTCCTGATCGGGGCGATCCGCGTGTACCAGGTGACCCTGGCGGGCCTGTTCATGGGGAACTGCCGGTTTGAACCCAGCTGCTCGAGGTACGGGGAGGAAGCGCTGCGGCGGCACGGCGTCGTGCGGGGCACGTGGCTCACGGCAAGGCGCCTCGGTCGGTGTCGGCCGGGAGGCGGGCGGGGGTACGATCCAGTTCCCGACTAGGTGTGGGGCGGTTGTTTCACGTGAAACAGTCCGGCTGGAAGCGCTGCTCGCGGCAGAATCGAGGATCTGCGGAAGCAACCCGCTCGACGACGGCAGGCCGACATGGCGATCAGGGCCGCTTCACTTGGGAACAAGAGCCGATCGGTCTTCGGGTGGCCAGATACCGTCCACAGGACGGTGGTGCTAGTGTGGCCGGGACCACCGGACAAACGGACCGATACGGAAACGGTCAAAACGGCGAAGGGGAGCCGAGGCGTGGCGAACGGCTGAGTGGCCTAGGAGGCCGCGCACAAGGTGGTGGCTTGCTGGTTGGTGGTGGCGGATGACCAGACGGGAAGGCGAAGGACGCCGCAGTGTTTCACGTGAAACATCAGCCCTGCGCTCGTGACGAGCCCAAGCCCGGACTATTGGCTAAAGTGCGTGGGTGAGTTTGCCAAATTGGGATACGCTGCGGCAAGGAAAGTTGCAGAGGTGCTGTGTTTCACGTGAAACAGATACTTACGTCTGCTGACCGTAACGGATCCGCTGCTAGGATGCCCTCTGTGCGCCTGTCGAAGCTCCTGATCCCCGTGATCCTGGTCGTGGCCGTGCTTTCCGGCGCCTGCGTGGGCTTCTCCGAGCCCCGCGGCTGGGCCTCGCCCGTGTTCGACGGGGAAACGGTCTACGTATTCCTGGATCGCGACGAGTTCGTCTCCGCGAACCTCGACGAGTTCGGTGCGGAGTGGAGTTGGACGTTCCCGGACGGCGATCTCGATGCAGAGAAGGAGATCGACCTCGAGGCGGTCTACGGTCCGCCCCTGTTTGCGGGGGATCGCATCATCCTGGCCGGCTTTTCCGGGGAAATGGTCGCGTTGGGGCCCGAGGGGCGCTACATCGCCGGGCGGGGGAGCTGGTGGCGCGATGACGTGAACGGCAGCATCGTCGGGGGCGCCACTCTGGCCGGCGACCGTTTCGTGTTCGGCACGACGGAACAACGCCTCTACGTGCGCAGTGTTGTGGACGGCGGCTCCGTCGCCCCCTGGCCGTCTGATGGCCGGAAGCTGAAAGGCGAGATCTGGTCGCAGCCAGTCGTTGTCGGAGACATACTCTACGTCGGGACTATGGACGGCAACCTCTACGCCTTCGACCTTGAGTCGGGGCAGGAGCTGTGGACGCGGCCGTTCGACGCGGGCGGCGCGATCGCCGACCTGGCCTTCATCGAGAACGGCGTCCTGTTCGTGCCGACGCTCCGGGGCCAGGTATGGCTGGTCGACGCGGAAACCGGCGCCGCTCTGCGCGATCCGTTCGAAGCCGAGGGCTGGGTCTGGACACGCCCCGTAATCCGTGATGGCGTCGCCTACTTCGGCGACTTCGAGGACCTGGTCTACGCGTGGGACATGAACTCGGGGCGGACGCTCTGGACCTACCAGGCGGAGAACAAGATCAAGGCTCAGGGCGTCATAATCGATGAAACGCTTATCGTGGGCGATGAGAGCGGCACGGTGCACTTCATCGATCTGACAAGTGGGGTGCGGCGGAACGCTGTGAAACTCGACGGGGCCGGGAAGATTCGCGCAGGTTTGGTGGAAAAGGAAGGTTTTGCCTGGATCCTCGGCACCGAGGGCAGGCTCTACCGGGCCGACCCCGCGACGCTCACCGTCATCGAGCGTGAAGTGCGAGGCCAGCCGTGATCCAGGCCGTCCCGCAGAGGGCCTTTCTCGGCCTCGCCCTGATAGGCGGCGTGGCGCTTGTCTTCGCGATCGCGACCTTCGGCTTCGGGCGGACGTTCACGGTCGGGCTGCTCGACCCGATGATCAACGTGCTCGTGGTGCTCAACCACGCGCTCTGGGGCAGCTTCGGGCTTGCGGTCATCGCCTTCACCATCCTCGTGCGGGTGGTCACCTTCCCGCTCACCCTGCGCCAGCTCCAGCAGACGCGGGCGATGCAGGCGCTGCAGCCGCGCGTGCAGGAGATTCAGAAGAAGTTCACCGACCCCAAGCGGCGCCAGGAAGAGATGATGAAGGCCTACCGCGAGGCGGGGGTCAATCCGCTCGGCTGCCTGGGCCCGCTGGTGCTCCAGTTCCCCATCCTGATCGCGCTCTTCTATGCCATCCGCCAGACGCTCGCGATCTCCCCCGAAGCGCTCGACAACCTCTCCGGGCACCTCTACTCGTGGAGCTACATCCAGAGCGCCATCCCGCTCGAGGAGAGCTTCATCGGCATCAACCTGGCCGAAGGCGCGTCCATCAGCGTGCTCAACCTCAACCTCCTGATCGTGGTGCTGGTTGGGTTCTCCACGTGGGCCCAGTCGAAGACGACGGTCACCGTCGCGACGGACGAACGGGCCCGCACGCAGCAACAGATGATGACCTGGATGCTGCCCATCATGTTCATGTTCTTCGGTCTCAGCTTCCCCAGTGGAGTGAGCCTCTACTGGGTTGTCACCTCGTTTGTGAGCGTGGGGCTCAACGTCATGGTCTACGGCTTCCCCGCGCTCAACATTCCGCCTCTGGTGGGGCCACCCAATCCCCCCGCCACGGTCGAGGCAACCGCATCCGTACCTTCGGAGGGCTCGGGCCAGTCACGCTCGCGTCCCTCCCGCGAATTGAGGACATCTGCTCATGGATCACGCCGAAGCAAACGGAAAAACCGTCGACGACGCGCTTAAGGCGGCGCTGGCAAAGCTCAACGCCACCGTTGATGAAGTCGAAATCGTCGTGCTGGACGAAGGACAGCGCGGCGGGCGCCTCTTCGGGCGCGGCGCCCGCGACGCCGTCGTGCGCGTCGAGCGCCGCGCGGACGGGCCGCGCGAGCGATCGCCGGAACCTCCAGACACCAGCATCCCCCGCGGCCGCGGCGGACGTGGTGGCAGCGGTGGGGCCGGCCGTGACCGCGGCCGGCGTGGTGGCCGCCGAGGTGGTGGCCGGGGCGGCGACCGCGGTGGGCGGGGTGGCTCTGGCGGTCAGCGCGGCCCTCGCGCCGAGCGCGCCCCCCAGCTGACCGAACAGGACTTCTTTGGGGAGGGCGCCGCGCCGCCCCCGCGCCAGCCGGCGCGCAGCGGGCCGCCGCAGCGCCGCTCGTCCGGCGGCGGTGGTGGAGGTGGCGGCGGTTCCCGCCGCGAGCGCCCGCGCAGGCGCCCCCGGGAAGAGAACATCGAGCCCGACATCAATGCCGAGGAGGTCGACCTCGCGGCCGAGGTGGTCGACTCCATCCTCCAGATCCTCGAAATAGACGCCGACATCAACATCCGCGAGCCCGTGACCGCCGGCGACGGGCTCGGCAGCGCCCGCGCCGTGATCGACATCTCCGGGGACGACCTGGGCATGCTTATCGGGCGGCGGGGCGAGAGCCTGATGGCCTTCCAGTACGTCGTGAACCTCGTGATGACGCGGCGCTTCCCCGGCCGGGGGTCGGTCACGATCGACGTCGAGCAGTACCGCCGCCGGCGCGAGGACCAGTTGGTCTCGCTGGCCGAGCGCATGGCTGAGCGCGTGCGCGATATCGGCGACTCGATCACGCTCGAGCCGATGTCGGCGGCCGAGCGCCGCCTCGTCCACCTCGCCCTCGTCGACGACCCGGACGTCGAGACAAACAGCGTCGGCGAGGGGGACAGCCGCAAGGTCGTTATCAGCCTGCAGGAGGATTGATGGAATGAGCCCGTCCGCGCCAAGAATCGTGATCGTGGGGAACGTGACCGAGGACTTGACGCCCGAGGGCGCCTGGACGCCGGGCGGACCCGCGCTCTACAGCGCGCGCGCGGCGGCGGCGCTGGGCGCGGACGTTACGCTCGTCACCCGCGTGCCCGAGGACTACGACCGGAGCCTCTTCAAGGGGCTGACCGTGGAGGAGCTCCCCACCGCGGGCTGTCCCCGCTTCGAGAATACGCATCCGGAGGGCGGGCTCCGCCGCCAGATGCTGCACCAGGCGGGAGAACCGATCGCGGCCGCTGACGTGCCTGCCGGCCTGACCGCCGACGCCGCCATCGCCGCCCCGGTGCTCGACGAGTTGGAGGCGTTCCCGCCGGTCCAGGCCCCTGTGCGCATCGTCTCCCTGCAGGGGGCGCTGCGCTGGGGGATGCCGAACCGGCCTGTGCGCCGCGCGGCCTACGCGCCGTCGCGGGCGCGCGCGTTGCAGCCGATGGGGGCGATCGCCGTCTTCAGCGACGAAGACGCCGACGACCCACCCGATCTCGCGCGTGGGCTCTCCGCCCGCGGCCCTGCGATCGTGACGCGCGGGGCGCGCGGCGCCTGGCTCTATCGCAGGGGAGCGCGCAGCGTCCTGCCCGCCTTCGCCACGAACGTGTCCGACACCACGGGCGCGGGAGACGGCTTTGTCGCGGCCCTCGCGGTGCGGCTGGTCGAGTCGGGGGACTTGTTCGAATCGTGTACATTCGCAAATGCGATGGGCTCCCTCGTAGTCGAACGAAGCGGCATGGAGGCGATGCCTTCACGGAAGCAAGTAGAGGCGCGCGTGCTGAGAGGGGTGGCGGATGGCGCGTGAGATCATCGCGTTCGTGAACCAGAAGGGGGGCGTGGGCAAGACCACGACCGCCGTCTCGCTGGCCGCCGCCCTTGGGCGCAGGGACGAACGCGTCCTGCTCATCGACCTCGACGCACAGGCGAACGCCACCAGCACCGCCGGCATCGCGCAGGTCGAGGGGCCGTCGATCTACGAGGTCCTGATGATGGAAGCCGATGCCCGCGACTGCATCGTGCACATCGAGGAGGAGCAGTTCGACGTGCTGCCCGCGACGCGCGAGCTCTCCGGCGCGGAGGTCGAGCTCGCGCCCGCCATGGCCCGCGAGCAGCGCCTGAAGAACATCTGCGAGCCCCTCGCGGAGGAGTACGACTGGATCTTCATCGACTGCCCCCCCTCGCTCGGCATCCTCACGGTGAACGCCCTCACGGCGGCGACGAGCGTGGTCATCCCCGTACAGTGCGAGTACCTGCCCATGGAGGGGCTGGCGCGGCTGATGGAGACACTGGCGCTCGTGCGGAGCAACCTCAACCCGCGCCTGCGCACCCTCGGCCTGGTCCTGACCATGCTCGACCGGCGCACGCGCCTCGCCCGCGAGGTAGCCGCCGACGTGATGACGCACTTCCCCAACCAGACCTTCAACACCGTGATTCCGCGCGCCGTCAGCATTGCCGAGGCGCCGAGTTACGGGCAGTCGATCTTTCGATACAGCCCGGGAAGCCGTGCCGCCACCGCCTATCGCAGGCTGGCGAACGAGCTCACGGAGCGCGTGGGGGTGAGCGCATGACACAGCCACGACGAGGACTCGGACGGGGGCTCGATGCCCTCTTGCCCGGCGGCGGCGGTGAGGAGCCGCCCCCCGGGCGAACGCTGCAGGAGATCGACATCGATCTGATTGCGCCCAACCCGGAGCAGCCGCGCACCAACTTCCCGCCGGAGCAGCTGCGCGAGCTGGCGGAGTCGATCCGTGAGCACGGCGTCCTCCAGCCGCTCGTGGTGAGCCTCGAGGAGGAGGGCGGCTACCGCCTCATCGCCGGCGAGCGCCGCCTGCAGGCTGCTCGTCTCGCCGACCTGCCGACCGTGCCGGTCGTCGTGCGCGAGGTGGATGGCTCGGAGCTGCTCGAGCTGGCGCTCGTCGAGAACATCCAGCGCGCCGACCTGAACCCGATCGAGGAAGCCCTCGCCTACCGCCGCCTGCTGAGCGAATACGGGCTCACGCAGGAGGAGGTGGCGAAGCGGGTGGGGCGCAGCCGCGCCGCCGTGGCGAACGCCACCCGGCTGCTCCAGCTCGAAACGGAGATCCGCCGCAGCCTGGTGGCGGGCGAGATTCAGGCGGGCCACGCCCGCGCCCTGCTCGGTATGCCGGAGGGTGAAGGGCGCCTCGAGGTCTGGCGCGAGGCCGTGCGCCGTGGCCTGAGCGTGCGGGAGACGGAGGCGGCTGTGCGGCGCGCGCTCTCGCCCCGCCACGATCGGCCCCGCCCCGCCGAGCCCGCAGCCGGCCGGGGCTCCCCCATGCGCGACATGGAGACGAACCTGCGGCGCGCCCTCGGCACTCGCGTCACGGTCACGTCGAACCGGGGCGGCGGAGCGCGCATCGTCGTCGACACCTACAGCGACGAGGAGCTCGAGGCGGTCACGAGCAAGCTGCTCTCGCTTTAGGGATCGCCTCGTAGCGCTTTACCCACGCCATGGTGGCCCGGCGTAAGGTGAACCGGGCCGGCGTCGTCGTGTAGAGGCGCGCGCTGGAACAGACTCGGGAGGACACACGATGGGCGTCGAGGAGCGCTTGCGAGAGCTGGGTATCGAGCTGCCGGAACCGGCCGCTCCCGCGGGGTCGTACGTCCCCGCCCGGTTTCACGGCGACCTGCTGGCGATCTCCGGCCAGATCCCGGTGACGCCCGGCGAACCGCTCCCGACCGGCCACTGCGGCGTCGACGTGACGGTCGAGGAGGGGTACGCGCTCGCCCGCCAGTGCGCCCTCAACGGGCTCGCGGCCGCCCGCGCCGCCCTCGGCTCCCTCGACCGCATCTCCGGCGTTGTGCGTGTGGGTGGCTACGTCGCCGCGCCCGCCGACTTCACCCAGCACCCGGCCGTCGTCAACGGCGCCTCCGACCTGCTCGTCGAGGTGTTCGGCGAGTCCGGTCGCCACGCGCGCGCGGCCGTCGGGATGGCCTCCCTGCCCCTCGGCGTCCCCGTCGAGGTCGAGTTCCTGTTCGCCATCACCCCCGGGGAAGGCGAACAGGGGTGACCGCACACGGTTGCCCCCTCCGTGTTTCCCGGCGTATCATCTTGTCGAAGGAAACTATCTTCTCGCACCGGAGAGGCACGTGTCCCAGTACGAGTTCACCGTCTCTGTTTCGATAGCGGAAACCGACGGCGGCGCCTGGCGCGCGAAGGGTGAGAACATCACGCTCTTCCTGGAGGCGAGCAACCGTCCGGAGCTCATTGGCTACGTCGTGAGTGCCGTCCAGGCATTCGGGCAGTGGCTAGTCGAAAGCAAGCCCGAGGATCAGGGCTTGGTCGAGTACTGTCGGTCGGTCGGGATCGACTGTCGGGAAGTGGAGACAGAAGACGGGCTGGAACTGGCCGTCAAGGAACTTCACGAGGCCATGGACCAGGCGAGTGAACTCCTGGCCCTGACCCAGAGGCTCCCGGCATAGGCCCGGACCCCGTCATCGCCAAGCGATTGGCGATCCAGGCGATGATGGATTGCCTCGGATACCGGTCGCACGAGCAGGTGCCGATGTTCAGCGCGAGGCTGGGTGTTGAGGGTGACCGGGTCGTGTTCCTGGGCAGCATTTCGGGCGACAACCTCGACGAATACCTGGATTCCGCCCTGGGCTACCTGACTGCGAAGGGATTCGACCCAGGACGGGTCACCGAGTGTCGAGACCGAGCCCTCGAACTGATGGACTTGCTGGCCGAGGACTGACGCTTCAGCCCCCTGGGAGCAGTCTTTTCCGGACCCGCAGGCGCGCTTGCGCCTCTTGGCAATGGGCCGGGTAAGGTGGATCGAGGGGTCGCGCGACCCCCGGAGGTTCGCCGATGAAGGTCGCCATCACGGGAAGCACGGGACTGCTCGGACGGGCGCTCGGGGAGAGCCTCGAGGCCCGTGGCGACGAGGTCGTGCGCGTCGTGCGAGGAACAGTCGGGGCCAACGGCGTCGACTGGTCCCCGGCCGACGGCTGGGTCCGCGAGGGCGCCTTCGACGGCTGCGACGCTGTCATCCACCTGAGTGGCGCCTCCGTCGGGGAGGGCCGCTGGACCGCGGCTCGCAAGGCGGAGCTTCGCGCCAGCCGCATCGACAGCACCCGCGTCCTCGTGGAGCACCTGGCGTCACTCGACCCGAAACCGCGGAGGCTTGTGGTTGCGTCGGCCGTGGGGTTCTACGGCGACCGTGGGGACGAATCGCTCACGGAGGAGTCGCCACGGGGCCAGGGCTTCCTCGCGGACATGACCGTGGACTGGGAGGCCGAGGCGGAGAAGGCGAACGCCGCCGGCATTCCCACGGCCATGGCCCGCTACGGCGTCGTCTTCGCGAAGGACGCGCCCGCTCTCAAGCGGCTCACGCTGCCCTTCCGCTTCGGCGCCGGGGGCAGGCTGGGGAGCGGGCGCCAGTACATGCCCTGGATCACGCTCGACGACGCCGTGGCGGCCACGACCCATCTGCTCGACGGCGACGCGACGGGGCCCGTCAACGTGGTCGCGCCCGTCGCCACCACGAACGCCGACCTGACGCGGGCGCTGGGGCGCGTGATGCGCCGCCCCGCCTTCATGATGGTTCCGCGCTTCGCCATGCGGCTCGCCCTCGGCGAGCTCGCCGACGCGCTCCTCTTCGCGAGCAACCGCGTCGTTCCGGAGCGGCTGGTCGCGGACGGGTTCGAGTTCGCCCAGCCCGAGGTCGAAGGCGCGCTGCGCTCGCTCCTGCGGGGCGGCTAGCGGCAATGGCGATCTATCGCCTGGCCGCGAGGCAGATCGTCCCCGTCTCGCTCGACGCGGCCTGGGCGTTCTTCTCCAACCCGCGCAACCTGCCGGTGATCACGCCGCCCTGGCTGGCGCTTGAGGTCACCTCGGACCCGCCCGAAGAGATGTACCCCGGCCTCGTCATCACCTACACCGTTCGCCCCTTCCTGGGCGTCCCGCTCCATTGGGCGACGGAGATCACGCACGTCGAGGACCGCGTCCGCTTCGTCGACGACCAGCGCATCGGGCCGTACAGCCTCTGGCACCACGAGCACGACTTCCGCGAGGTCGAGGACGGCACCGAGGTTCGAGACACGGTCCACTACGCCGTTCCCTTCGGCCCCCTCGGCGACGTGGCGGCACAGCTCGCCGTCCGCCCCCGCGTCCGCGCCATCTTCGAGTACCGCCGGGAGGTCCTGCGGGAGCGCTTCGGGGCTCCGCCGGGGCAGGGCTAGCTTTCCGAACGCACGTCCCGCGCGACGAGGTCCTCGACCGTTTCGCGCCGCTGGAGCAGGCGCGATTCGCCGTCGAGAACGGCGACGACGGGCGGGCGCAGGGCCATGTTGTAGTTGCTCGACATCGCGAGGTTGTAGCCGCCGCTCGCCGGCAGCGCGACGAGCTCACCGGCCTCGAGTCGCGGGAGCTCGGCGTCGCGCACGAGGATGTCGCCGCTCTCGCAGTACTTGCCCGCGACCGTGACGGTCTCGGTGGGCTCGTCGAGGGGGCGGTCGACAGGCACGGCCTCGTAGCCGGAGCCGTACATCGCCGGGCGGATGTTGTCGGCCATGCCGCCGTCGACGGAGACGTAGGTGCGGACGCCCGGGATCTCTTTGCGCGCGCCGACGGTGTAGACGGCCACCATCGCCCGCCCAATGAGCGAGCGGCCCGGCTCGATGTGCAGCGAGGGCTGCTCCAGGCGGTGCTCCGCGAGGGCGCGCTCCATCGAGCGGGCAACGCGCTCGGCGTACTCGGCGATGGCGGGCGCGTGCTGCTCGCGCGTATAGGCAAGGGCGAAGCCCCCGCCGGGGCTGTACTCGTCGAAGGAGAAGCCGTGCGTGTCGCCCATCTGCGCGGCGAAGGCGCACATCACGTCGCTCGCCTGCTCGTACGGCTCGATCTCGAAGATGGGCGACCCGAGGTGTACGTGCAGGCCGCGCAGGTCGATGTTGGGGGCGGCCATTGCCGCGGCCACCGCGCGCTCGGCGTCGCCGTTGGCGATGGCGAAGCCGAACTTGGAGTCGAGCACGCCCGTGGTCGTCTTGGCGTGCGTGTGCGGGTCCACGTTCGGCGAGACGCGCAGGAGGATCGGCTGATGCGCCCCCCGCTCGCCCGCGATGCGGTCGAGCTCGGCCAGCTCGTGGAAGTTATCGACCACGATCCGGCCGACGGGATCGCCGCCGACGGCCGCGTCGAGCTCCTCGGCGCCCTTGTTGTTCCCGTGGAAGTAGAGGCGCGAGGAGGGGAAGCCCGCCGCCCGCGCGATGGCCAGCTCGCCGCCGCTGACCACGTCCATCCCCAGCCCCTCCTCCGCCACGATGTCGGCAAGGGGCAGGCTCAGGTACGCCTTGGCCGCGTAGAGGACCGACACCTCGGGCCAGCGCGACTCGAACTCGCGACGGAACTCCCTCGCGGTCTCGCGGAAGTCCTGCTCGTCGAACACGTAGAGGGGCGAGCCGTAGGTCTCGGCCAGCTCGCGCAGGTCGCAGCCGCCGATACTGAGGCGCCCTGCGCCTGAAAGCGCGGTCGTGTGCGGGAGGACGTGGCGGTAGGGGAGGGCGTCGAGGGAAGCGGCGTTCGGCATGTCCGCGATTATGCGGCGCGGCGCTCGTACCGCCCAACGCCCCCGGATGGCGGAGCGATGGGACGCCCTATACTGCCTGCATGGCTGAGGAGTCGCGTCTCTCGCACCTCGACGAGCGCGGGAGCGCGCGCATGGTCGATGTGTCCGGCAAGGCGGTCACGGCGCGGGAAGCGGTGGCGGAGGGGTTCGTCGCGATGCAGCCGGAGACCCTCGCCCTCATCCAGGAGGGCGGACTCCCCAAGGGCGACGTGCTCGCCGTGGCGCGCGTGGCCGGGATCCAGGCGGCGAAGCGCACGAGCGACCTCATCCCGATGTGCCATCCCCTGCCCATCTCCGCCGTTGCCCTCGCCCTCGACCCGGCGGACGACTCGCGCCTGCGCATCCAGGCGACGGTGCGCACCGAGGGCCGCACGGGCGTCGAGATGGAGGCGTTGACGGCGGTGGGCGTCGCCGCGCTGACGGTCTACGACATGTGCAAGGCGGTCGACCGCGGGATGCGCATCGAAGGCGTGCGCCTGCTGGAGAAGCGCGGCGGCAAGAGTGGGGAGTGGCGCGCGGAGGGGTAGTCCGCCCCTTCCGCGGTTCGTCGGTGTGCTGAAGCGGGACGCCTACGCCTCCCCCCAGATGCGGGCGATGGCGGTCGCGACGCCGTCCTCGCTGGCGGTGCCGGTGACCAGGTCGGCAGCTGCCTGCACCTCCGTAGGCGCATCGCCCATCGCGACGCCCAGTCCGGCCAGCTCGAGCATCGGCAGGTCGACCTCCGTGTCGCCGAACGCGGCCGTTTCTGCCGGCTCAACGCCGAGCGCCTCGCAGAGGCGCCGGAGGGCCGGCCCCTTACCCGCGTCCGCGTGCGTGACGGCGACGATCTCGCGGCCGGAGCTGGTCAGGGCCCGCTCGCCGCGAAGTCCCGCCTCGCGCACGAGCGCTTCGAGCGATGCGAAGGCCGGGTCGTCCGGGCCGGTGAAGGGGGCGATGACGTAGGTTCGGGTCAGGTCGACCTCCGTGAGGCTTGCGACGGTGGCGGCCGGGCCGCGGGCCTCGGGCGTTGGGAGGCGGCGGCACGCCCCCTCCGCCGTGCCCGCGACGGCCCGCCAGTCATGCGTGTCGCAGAGCCTCGCGAGGGCGCGGGCCGCTTCGGGCGGCAGAGTGACCTGGGCGATGGGCTCGCCGGTCGAGCGGCGGATGTCGGCGCCAGCGGCGGCGATGACGGCCGTCACGGCCCCGCCCAGTGGCGCCAGGGTCGGCAGCGCGAGCTCGTAGGGACGGGCGGTGGCGGCGGCGACCGACACGCCCATCGCGGCCAGCCCCTCGACCGCCTCGATCGTGGCCGGCGAGAGCTTGCCGCTGGGCCCCACGAGGGTGCCGTCGATGTCAAAGGCGGCGAGGCGGTAGCGCATCGGAGTCACGATACGGGAAGGCTCACGGTGTTCCCTCGACCGAGTCCGTGAGCACGGGAAGGCCGTCCACGATCGTGGCGGGGACCAGCTCGTACCCGGCCACGCCCGCGGCGGTCAGCTCGACGAGGAGGATGGCCGAGTCGTTGGCCGGATCCCAGAAGCCGTCGAAGACGAAGTTCCCGAGGCTGTAGGCGATGAGCCCATCGCCGTAGGGCTCCAGCGGCTGGAGGACGTGCGATCCGGACCCGAGGACGAGCGTCGCCCCGGCGTCGATGGCGGCGCGCGCCTGCTCGCGCTGCGCGTCGCTGGGCTCAAGCTCCCACTCGAGGCCGAAGTGGAACATGACGACCACCAGGTCGGCGCTTCGCCTGGCCGCCCGGACCTCCTCGGCCATCGTGGTGATGTCGACCCAGGCGACGCCGGGCGCTTCGCCGGTGGCCGTCCAGATGCGGGGGTCGAAGCCACCGCGCTCGACGGGCACGTCGACGTACGCGAGGAACGCGAAGGTCAGCCCTTCCCGTTCGATGAGGGCCGGGGCGTGCGCGGCTGACCGGTCTGGTCCCGCGCCGGGGCTGAGGATGCTGCGCTCGGCGAGAAGCGCCCGCGTCTCCGACAGGGACTCGGGCCCGTAGTCGAGCGAGTGGTTGTTCGCGAGCGAAACGAGGTCGATGCCCGCGAGCACGAGCGCGTCCGCGGCCACGGGCGGGGCGCGGAACGTGTACGCCTTGGGTGCGGGCGTGCCGGTGACGCCGATCGCGCTCTCGAGGTTCGCGACCGCGATGTCGGCGCTCGCGAGGATGTCGCGCACGCCGGCGAAAGCAACCTTGGCGCCCTCCGCCTCCAGCCGCACGCCCACGCTCCGCCCCAGCATCACGTCGCCAACCGCGGCCAGTCGCACGCCGGGTGGTGGCGGGGTGGGCGTGGGCTTGGGCGTGGCTGCGGGAGTGGCCGTTGGAGTAGCCGTCGGGATGGGCGAGGGGGTCGGGGAAGGTGTCGCCGGCGTGGGAGTCGCCGGTGGGGAGGTGGGCGTCGTGGTGGGTGGTGGGGGTTCTAGGACCGGGGCGGCGGCGCAGCCGCCCCCAAGAAGCGCCGCGCCGAGGACCACCGCTAGCAGGAGGGGGCGGCCCGGCGCGAGGCTGCGTCGCTCAGGCGCCAAGCAGCCCCTCGCGCTTCATGCTGACGTAGCGCTCTCCGGCCACGATCAGGTGGTCGTGCAGCCGGATGTCGAGCGCTTCCCCGGCCGTCACGATGTCGCGCGTGAGGTCGATGTCGCGCGGGCTCGGCGTGGCGCGTCCGGAGGGGTGGTTGTGGGCGACTACGACGGCGCTTGCGTCCAGCACGATCGCCTCGCGGAAGATGTCGCCCATGCGAAACCCGACGGAGTGAACGCTGCCCGGGAGAACGGTGGGCGTGCCCAGCAGGCGTCCGCCTGTGTCCGCCGCGAGCACGTGCAGCTCCTCCCGGGACCGCCCCCGGAGCTGCCCCCGCAGGTAGTCGAACACCGCCTCGGGGGAGGTGAGCAGGGGGCGGGCGTCGCCGTCGAGGCGCGGCATGCGCCGTCCCAGCTCGATCGCGGCCGCCAGCTGCGCCGCCTTCGCGGGGCCGAGCCCTCGCGTCCGCTGCAGCGACTTCGCGTCGGCGCGCAGCAACCCGCCGAGGCCGCCGTGGGAATCGAGCAGTCTCCGGGCGAGGTCGATGACGTTCTCCCCGCGCGTGCCCGAGCCCGCGAGGATGGCGATGAGCTCGGCATCGCTGAGTACGCCCGGACCGTGGCGCAGGAGCTTCTCGCGGGGCCGTTCGTCTCCTGCGAGGTCGTGAATGGTGCGGTAGCCGTCGGTGGCGCCGTCAGTCATTGAAGCGCGGGGCGCCGTCACTCGCGCTCGATCAGGAGCGGGTCGGGTTCGGAAAGCGCGGGTTCGTCCGGCTCGTCCCTCGGCGGCTCCGAGCCCTCCGGCGGCTCTCGCTTCTCCACGGCAACGGCAATCATCGAGCCGGGGTAGTACTCGACCGCGACGTAGTTCCCCTGCTCGACCGGGTCGTACTGGACGCGGTCGGTGCGGATGATCTTGTCGCCATCGATGCGCAGGTAGTAGCTGCGGCTGCCGAGGTCGAAGCGGCGCCAGCGCCGCGTGATGAAGCCCTCGATCACGGCCGTACCGCCGCGCAGGTCGCGGATGGCCTGGATCCCCTGGTAGCCGAAGAGGGATCCGAAGACCACGAGGATCGAGGGCAGCACCCACCCGTACCCGTCATCCCCCGTGGCCTGCAGGATGAAGAAGTACAGACCCCCACCGGCGACGGCGATGAAGAGGGGCGTCCAGAAGAGCGCCGTGCGCCAGAGCCCGCGGCGCGCCCTCCGAATCCTGAATTCGCGGTCGGTGGTCATTCTCGTGGCACCAGGATGACCTGCCCGGCCTGGATCGAATCCGGTTCGAGGCCGGGGTTCAGGGCGAGGATGGCCTCGACCGTGACGTCGAACTCCACGGCTATCGCCGACAGCGTGTCGCCCGCGACGATCTCGTACTCGATGGGTTCGAGCGCGGGGGCAGCGGTGGGCTCGGGCGTGGCGGTCGGCGTGGGCGTCGACACTGGCGTGGGCGCGGGGGTTGCGGCAGCGGCGGTTGGAGTCGCCGCAGGCTCGCGCGTGGCGACGGCTTCGGGCGTGGGGGTGGCTTCCGGCGTGTCGGTCGCGGTGGCGGGGCTCACGGGTTCGGCGCGACTCGCGCTCTCCGGGGGGCGCAGGACGAGAAAGAGGGCCAGGAAGGAGCCCAGCACGAGCGCCGCGATTGAACCGCGGTAGGCCCACGCCGAGGGCGTGGCTCGTTCGGGTGGATCCGGCTCGTGGTAGGCCTGCGGATCGTCGCTCACAGCGGCGAGCCTACCACCCACTGCCGCTCTCGCGCCCGCCGGGTCAGTCGGCGGCGGCCAGCCTCCGGGCTCGCACCCGGCGCGGGCGTTGGCGCTCCCGCAGTTGCTCGCGGAAGGTGCGCAGCCGCCCCTCGCCCCAGAGGCGGAAGCGCTCGGCCACGTCGTCGCCCGCCGTCAGCCGGTCGATCGCGTAGGCGGCCCAGGCGATTGCGGCATATCCGGCGGCTCCCGTGGCGAGCACGTCCTCGAGCGCTTCCGGCAGGGTCGTGCCCTGGTCGTCGAGCGTGTGCCGGGCGAGGTAGCGCAGCCGCGCGCGCTCGCCCTTCGGGGGAGCCGGCGGCTCCAGCGTGATCGTCTCCGCCCAGACCGAGAAGGGGACGTGGCGGCGAGGGAACGTGTCGATGGGCAGCTCCACCGACTCCAGCTCGAGGAAGTTCGGCAGGACTGCGGTCGTGAGCTCGCGGCTGCCGGGGGTGGTGGCGACGACCGTGGTCGCCTCGGCGGGCGCCGCCAGGCTCACGTCGGCCAGGGCGCGGGAGATGTGGCGGTCGAGTTCGGCGTCGCTCCAGCGGGCGGAGTCGGCGTCGAGATCGCGCAGGTCGCTGCGGACGCGGTCACGGATGTCGGGCAGGGTCGTCATGGCCGCCACGGTGGCGCGGCCCCGCCCGAGCGCGAAGGCGCGCCTGTCACCCGGTTCGGGCGCTAGCCGGAAGCGACCAACCGGTAGCCCACGTTGCGCACCGTCTCGATGAACGTGTGGCCGTGGATCTCGATCTTGGAGCGGATGCGCCGGATGTGGACGTCGACCGTGCGTGCCCCGCCGAAGTAGTCGTAGCCCCAGACGCGGTTCAGCAGCTGCTCGCGCGTGGAGACGCGGCCCGCGTTCATGGCGAGGTAGCGGAGGAGCTCGTACTCCTTGAACGTGAGCACGACCGACTCGCCCGCCACGGTCACGCGGTAGTTGGCGAGGTCGATGGTGAGGGCGCCGCAGCGCACGAAGTTCTCGGTGTCGATGCCATGGCGGCGATAGAGTGCGCGTTCGACCCGGCGGCGGAGTTCGCCGGGGGTGGCGGGCAGCACGATGAAGTCGTCGGCGGGGGAGTCGAAGGGCATGCGGTCGAGCTGGTCCTCGCCGCAGGCGTAGACGAGCACGAGCTCGTGCTCGCCCGAGGCTGCCGCCAGCCGGTCGATGGCGACGTTGGAGAGATCGCGCAGGTCAAGCAGGAGCACGCCGGAGAAGTCGCGCTCGATCTCGCCGAGCCGGGCCGGTTCGAGCACGGTCGTGCTCAGACCCGCCTCCTCCAGCTCCGGGGTAAGGGCGAGCAGATCCGGCTGGCCGCTGACAATAAGTACGGCGTTCACAGACCCCAGTATAGGCAGGGGTAGCGTTCCGCCATCGGGTTTCGTGTTACCGGCGGGTTACGAGTTCTAGGTCGCGGGCTCGACGATCGCCGACATGCTGCCCACGCTGATCTCCATCAGCGGGTCCGGTCCGTAGGCGTGGATCTGGTCCTGTTTCAGCAGGCACTCGTCCTTCGCGGCCGTCATCAGGATGGCCTGGCCCTGGCTGTCGACGACGGAGGCGATGCCGAACGCCTTCTCCCGCGAGTAGCCGAAGAGGTCCCCGAGCATGCGGATGACGTACTGGTACGTGTGGCTGTCGTCGTCGAGCAGGATCAGGTGGCAGGGCTGCTCGAGCTCTTCCTCGACCTCGGGCTGATCGACGACCTCGGGGAGGTTGGGGGTGGTCACCCCGGCACTGTAGCGAGGGGCGGCGGCGAGCGGCAAGACGCCCCCGCTGTCACCCGGGGCTTCACTATCGGGCGCGGGACCACCACGGTTCGCGGAATCCCTTCCCCGGAGTTCGCCCGTGACGCCCACCCCCTTCCCCCTCCAGTTGCGCGCCCTCGACCAGGACCGCCTGCGCCGCTACCGCGAGCACCTCGCCTTCTACGAGGGCGACCAGTGGGCGGGACGCGCCCGCCGCGGCGAGCGCCGTCTCGTGCTCAACTACGCGAGGGCCTTCGTCGACAAGATCACGAGCTACCTGTTCGAAGGACACGCCCTTCAGGTCCGTCCCCGCGATCCGCTCGACCGCGCCGCCACGGAGCGCGCGCGGCAGGCGGAGCAGGCCTGGCGCGCCGTCGAGGCGGCGAATGGCCTCGAACGACTCGACTTCGAGACGGAGCTCGACTGCGCCGTGCTCGGCGACGGCGCCTACAAGGTCACGTGGGACGTGGACGAGGGGCGCGTGCGCATCTCCGCGCCCGACGTGCAGGGCATCTTCGTCTGGCGCGCCCCCGACGACGCCTCGCGCATCGAGGCGGTCGCCTCGCAGTACGCCGCGGGCGACGCGCCCCTCCCCTCGCCCGCCCTGCCCCTCTCCACCTCGGCTGTCGAGCACCTCGTGACGGAGCACTGGACGGCGGAGACGTTCGAGCTGTGGCGCGGGTCCGAACTGGAGCGTCGCGAGGCGAACCCGTACGGGTTCATTCCCTTCGTCGTCTTCCCCAACGTGAGCGAGCCGAAGCAGCCGTGGGGTTCGAGCGACGTCGGCCCGCTGGCCGAACCGAACCGCGAGCTGAATCGCGCCTTCAGCCAGCTCAGCCAGATTCTGGAGCTCTCGGGCAACCCGATCGCCGTGCTCGAAGGGGTGGCCGGCTCGCAGGACATCGCCGTCGAGCCGGGCGCCGTCTGGGAGGTGCCCGAACGCGCCCGCGCCTACCTGCTCGACCTGCTGCAGGGCGGCGGAGCCGCCCTCCACCGCGACTACATCGACCTCGTCTACCGCACCCTGCACGACCTCGGAGAGTCCCCCCGGACGGCCTTCGGGCAGAACCCCGCGGGCCTGAGCGGCGTCGCCCTCAACGTCGAGCTGGACCCGGTGGCGCGGAAGGTCGCGCGCAAGCGGCTCATCCGTACGCCCGTCTACGAGCGCCGCGCGATGCTCGCCCTGCGCCTGCTGTCGCGCTACGAGGGGCTGGCCATCGACGGCCTGCAGGCGGAGGCGCTTTGGGGACCCGTCCTCCCCGCCGACCGCTCCCGCCAGGTCGCCGACGAGCGCTCACTCGTCGAGGCCGGCATCCGCTCGCGCCGCACCGCCGCCGAACGCCTCGGTGCCGACGATCCCGAAGCCGAGTGGCAGCGCGTCCAGGAGGAAAGCGCCGCGCTCCCGCGGGGCTGAGTCTCAGCCGAGGAACGTACTGAGCTTGGCCCCCACCTTGTCTTGGTCTCGTGTCTCGCACTCCCACACGACCAAGACGCCCCAACCCATTCCTTGAAGTGTGCTGACGTGCTGAGCATCACGCTCCTGGTTGCGAGTCAACTTTGGGATCCAGTAGTCCTGATGGGACTTGGGAGTTCTTGCGCCTCGTGGACAATCGTGCTGGTGCCAGAAGCACCCGTGGACGAAGACGACCTTGCGTCGCGAAGGGAACACAAGGTCTGGCTTGCCGGGGAGCCTGACGTCGTGGAGGCGGTAGCGATAGCCTTGGGCGTGGGCGAGTTTCCGCACGACCATTTCCGGCTGGGTGTCTCGACCCTTGACCGCACGCATCACCCTGCTGCGGTCCTCCGCGCTCTCAGCCATTACTGAATCGCAATCTTGAGGCTGGGATCGGTCTCGACTTCCTCGACGATTTCGTTGTAGCGCTTGACGAGAGTGCCGACGGCCGTGCGCCTCTCTGCGGCTGCGAAGTCGGCTAATTCGTAGAGATTGAGGGCTACGAACTGCTCCACATCGAAGATGTCGATGCGGTGGCCGACTCGCTTGTTCTCCGCCAAGCCTTGAGCAACAGCGACTTGTTTGGGGAGGGTAATGAGGATTGGCCTCAGGCCAGAGTCAAGGTTAGCAGCGCATCGTTCGATAACCGCTTCGCCTGGAGCGGTCGTAACGTGGATCGTCACGTCCTCCAAGTGAAAGTCTCCCGGGCGACCGAGCTGTGCGTCGGCGGTTGACGAACTGGGGTGGTCAACCTTTCCCTCGCCTAGGGCGCAGTCGAGTTTTGCTCCGACAAGGTGCTGAAGCACAGCGCCTTCGTACTGCATCCCTGTAGTGTCGGCCTGACGTTCGGCCGCCTGCGCCAGAACATCCGCCACTACTGCTCGCAAGCTGCGCGCCGAATCGGGTTTGATAGTCAATGGGCGCGCGGCGAAGAAGTCGCGAACTAAGGAGATCCAGAACTTCTCTACCGCCTCCAGGTCCACTGCGCCTTCGGCGCGCAGGCCATTGAGGAACGCAACGTAATTGCGCATGTTCTCGATGCTGCCGCGACTGGTGCGTCCCCCCTCCTTCGCCAGCACCATCGCGATCCCATGGCGATGGAGTACAGCTTGGACGTTCGGTCCGCTGAGGCCCCGTACCTGGCCCCCGCGTTTGGTGAGCAGCGTATCGGCATCAAGAGGCAGTCCCTGGTCTCTTGCATGCTGAGTCACGACTAGTGCAACGCAGAGGGGCCCCTTGCCTCTGAACTTGTGCTCCTGCGCGAAAGTCCTGAGCCGGTCGTCAGAATCGGTGGGCATTCCTTAGGCCTTGGTGGGTTGTAGGGAATATGTTGGAGACTCAGGTTCGTGCATGCGCATCTGTGTGCCGTTCGCGAGTTGCGGTCCGGTGGAGAGAAATCCCAACGAGTGCAGGACTAGCCACCGGATAGCGGGGACGCACACAGCGTCCCCGAACCCGAGCCACGCCTGTCTAACGCTGGTCGTGATTGGGAAGTCCCCTGCCCCTTGCAGACGAGCGTACTCTCGCCCATTGAGCGGACGTATCCTAGGTGTGCCGCTGCGGCAATCCACTAGGAACTGGACGCTACTTCCGCCAAAGGGCGTGCGAAGACACCCGGCTAGGCGATCGCCTCGCACTTCGCCCATGGTTCGGCCCTTTCTCACCCGCCGAAACATGGTGGCTACGCCATCACGCTCACCGGCAAGCATGGCTTCGACTCGTTCTCGATTGAGCGGTGCCATGCCTTCTGCCACGAGGGAGTGAACCCGTTCTTGTGGCCACCAGGAGGGGTCCTCAGGGGGAATTTCGTCCAGGATGCTCACGAGTGGGATGCGAGTCCCTTGGGGAGGCTGTGGGAGGGGAATTTCGACAAGGGGGAGGTCAGGGTTGGCGCGCTGGAAACGGCGCACGTTCTGGGGGCGCACTGCTGTGACTTCTCCAGTAGGCGCGAAGGGCTGGTCAAGCAGGTCGTTTCTGATGGCTACAACGAAGAGGCGAGGTCGGCTCTGCGGAACGAACCAGCGGGCATCGACCACGACGATGTCGACCAGGTAGCCAAGCTCCCCCGCACGCCCACAAATGGCCCTGAGGTCCTGCCCGCCGTTTGACGAAAGCAATCCGGTCACGTTCTCAAGAAGCAGGGCCGAAGGGGCCGAACGGGCCCGACTGATCTGCTCGACAAGGTCCAGGAAAGGCCAGATGGTGCCTGAGTGCTCACCTGCCAGACCGTTTCGGTTGCCAGCCAGGGACAGGTCGATGCAAGGAAACGATGCGGTCAGGAGATCCAGGTTGTTTGGAATCTCACTGAGCTTGAGGTCGTGGATGTCTCCCACATTCAGGTGGTCGCGCCCAAAGCGTGCGGTGTACATCTCCGCCTTCGCCGGAGCGATGTCATTGGCGAAGACGCAATCCCACCCAAGCGGTTCGATGGCCTCTCGTACGAGACCGATGCCCGCGAAGAACTCTGCGAATCTGGGCATCTCGACCCCTTTGGGTTACGCGCGGATTGTGGCCTAGAACAGATGTGCGCGCAAGGCCTAGAACGGCTTGAAGATGGCCAGCCAGGCCATCAGGGGCACGCTCAGCACCAGGGCCGTGCCGAACACGAGTGGGACGCGGTCGTCGAGGATCTCGCGCAGCTCGTCGGTGACCTCGCCGTCGCGGGCGGCGATGAGCGCGGCCGTGCGCGCGCGCCGCAGGCCGAAGCCCATGAGCGGCAGGCAAACAAGCCAGAAGAAGACGAACAGGCCCGTGAGCGCCGCCAGCCACCCGTCGAGGATGAAGTCGTACTCGGCCACGCCCCAGAAGAAGCCGGTCGCGCCCGAGAGCATCGCCCCGGGCAGGAGCACGCGCGTCTCGTTGTTGGCCGCCTCCACGAGGGCGTACATCTGGAACTGCACGTCCTGCGAGAGCCAGGCGCGCACGATCAGGGGGAAGGTCGCGCCCAGCCCTGCGCCCATCCAGAGCAGGGCAAGGATGTGAACGATGCGCCACGCGTCCACTAGCCGGCGGCGACGACGGGGGTGGTCTCGCTCCGGGGCGAACGGCGCGCGAGGGCCGTGTTCACGAAGCCGTGGAAGAGGGGATGGGGCCGGTTGGGGCGGCTCTGCAGCTCGGGATGGAACTGCGTCCCCAGCATGAAGGGGTGGTCCGCGACCTCGGCGATCTCCGCCAGCGTCCCGTCGGGCGAGGTTCCCGCGACGGTGAGGCCCGCGGCCTCCATCTCGTCGCGGAAGCGGTTGTTCAGCTCCCAGCGGTGGCGGTGGCGCTCGTTCACGAGGCCTTCATCGTAGTTCCCTGCGGCGATGCTTCCCTGGCGCAGGCGGCAGGGGTACCAGCCGAGCCGCATCGTGCCGCCCTTGGCGACGACGCCCTCCTGCTCCTCGAGCAGGCTGATGACGGGGAAGGGCGACTCCGGGTCGAACTCGGTCGAGTTGGCCCCCTCCCAGCCGCACACGTTGCGCGCGAACTCGGTGACCATCACCTGCAGGCCGAGGCAGAGTCCGAGGTAGGGGATGTCGTTCTCGCGGGCGTGGCGGGCGGCGGCGATCTTCCCCTCCCAGCCCCGCTCCCCGAAGCCTCCCGGCACGACGATCCCGTCGACGTCGGCGAGCACGGCCTCGGCGGGGCGCGTCTCCAGGTCCTCGGCGTGCACCCAGCGGATGCTGACCTCGGCGTCGTGCGCGATTCCCGCGTGCACGAGCGCCTCCTTCACGGAGAGGTAGGCGTCCTGCAGCTCCACGTACTTGCCGACGATCGCCACCTCGAGGTCGCGCGCGGGATTGCGCTGGCGATCGACCATCGCCTCCCATGCGGTCAGGTCGTGTGTCTTCGCCTTCAGCCCCAGCCGTTCGAGCACGAAGTCGCCCAGGCCGCGCGCCTCGAGGATGAGGGGCACGGCGTAGATCGTGTCGACCGTCTCCAGGGCGATGACGGCGCGGGGATCGACGTCGCAGAAGTCCGCGATCTTGTTGCAGATGTCGCCCGGCACGGGGTGGTCGCTGCGGGCGAGGATGGCGTCGGGCTGGATGCCCATCGAACGCAGCTCGCTCACCGAGTGCTGCGTCGGCTTCGTCTTCAGCTCGCCCGTGGCCCCGATGAATGGCAGGAAGGTGACGTGCACGCTGAGGAAGTCGTCGGCGGGGACGTCGTGGCGGATCTGGCGCATCGCCTCGATGAACGTCTGGCCCTCGATGTCGCCGACCGTTCCGCCCACCTCGCAAATGATGACCTCGGCGTTGCTCGCCTCGGCGGCCGCGTAGATGCGCGCCTTGATCTCGTTCGTCAGGTGGGGAACCGCCTGGATGGTACCGCCCAGGTAGTCCCCGTGGCGCTCGCGATCCAGCACCGCGCGGTAGACCTGCCCGCTGGTAACGGAGCAGGCGGCGGAGAGATCCTGGTCGAGGAAACGCTCGTAGTGGCCGAGATCGAGGTCCGTCTCGGCGCCGTCGGCCGTCACGAACACCTCGCCGTGCTGGTAGGGCGACATGGTGCCGGGGTCGACATTGAGGTAGGGGTCGAGCTTTTGAACGGTGACGGAGATTCCGCGGGACTTGAGCAGGCGCCCGATACTGGCGGTGGTTATGCCTTTACCGACGCCGCTGACCACGCCGCCGGTGACGAAGATGAACTTGGCCATGCCACTCCTGCGGGTGATTGCTCCCCGAATGCTACGAGCGAGGCCCGAGGCCAGTCAACGAACGGTGATGGTCCGCGAGTAACCTTTACACGTCGCGGGCGTTATCACGGGTATGTTGCGCTCTAGCAGGGCGGCTTACTATGCTCGCGTGGAGTGGTGGGGGCGTGCTGTGGAAACGGCGCGCACTGGGAGCGCGTGTGGAACCGATGGCGCCGAGCGAGCTTGCTCCGGACTTCGACGAGCGGATGGTCGTCGAGCAGGCCCAGTCTGGCGATCAGGAAGCGCTGAGCACCCTCTACAGCTTCTACTTCCCCCGCGTCTATCGCTACGTGACAGGCCGCGTGCGCTCGACGCAGGACGCCGAGGACGTGACCGAAGAGGTCTTCCTGCGGATGGTCGCGAACCTGAAGCGGTTCGAGTGGCGGGGGCTGCCCTTCGGGGCGTGGATCTTCCGCATCGCGCGCAACGAGGTGGTCTCGCATGCGCGCCGGCAACGGCGGCGAGGCATCCCCGCCCAGCTCTCCGAGACGATGCCCGACGATCGCCAGGACCATGTGGCCGCCTACGAGCTGCAGGCCACCATCGAAGTGGTGCGCGAGGCGACGGCGAAGCTGCCGCCCGCCCAGCGCGACGTGATCTCGCTGCGCTTCGGCGCGGGGCTCTCCGTGGCCGAGACGGCGCTCGCCCTGGGCAAAACCCAGAACAACGTGAAGGTGCTCCAGCACAAGGCCATCGCGAAGCTGCAAGGGATGGTCGCTGAGGAATGATGCGGTTCCTGGAACGTTTCCGCCGCACGCCTGACCCGCAGGCCGAGATCTTCGCAGAGGCGCTCGCCCTCTATGAGGACGGGCTGGAGATTGCCGCCATCCTCGAGCGCTACTCCGAGGAGGTGCAGGACTGGCTCAAGCCGCTGCTCTCCACCGGCCAGATCATCGGCGGGACCCTCCAGGCTGAGGAGGCGAGCTACTACTTCGAGGGCTCCCTGAAGGCGAAGGTGCTGGCCGCGGCCACGCCCGTCATCGGGGGCGACCCCGCCGAACCGCTGCCCGAGCCTTCCCGCTTCGGCCAGTTCGGCGCCGCCGTCGCCTCGGTGGCGGTGCTGGGCGTTGCCGCCATGCTCGGCGTGATCACCTTCGGCTTCGTCACCGCCGGCGAGTCCGTGCCGGGCGAGTGGAACTACAACTTCAAGCGCGCCACCGAGCAGGCCCAGGTGCGCTTCGCCAGCGGCGATGAGCGCATCAACGTGCGCATCCGCCTGGCGCAGGAGCGCATCGACGAGATCCAGGCGCTCGCCGCCCGCGGCAGCCTGAGCGAGGGCCACATCGACAGCTTCACCGCCGAGCTCGACGACATCCGCGAGCTCGCCGAGGAGGAGACGTTCGACGAGCTCCAGCAGGCCAAAGTGCGTTCGATCAGCGAGACGGCCGGGGTCGTGCTGGCCGATACCGAGGAGGAGCTCGCCGAAGAGGCCGACGAAGCGATCGAGTACGCCGCCGAGGTGTACGCCGCCGTGAGCACGGAGAAGGTGAAGCCGCTCGACGGGGCGGATCCCGACGCGACTGCGACGCCGGAGCCGGGGGCCACGCCTGAACCGACAGCGGACGCGACCGAGGCCCCCAGCGCCTCGGACCCGACCCCCACGCCCGAGGCCACGATCGCGACCGGCGTGGACGAGGACCCGGAGGCGCTCTCGACTCCCACGGACGGGGACGCGGAGGGGACCGTCACGACGGGCGTGGACGAGGACCCCGAGCCGCTCACGACGCCTGAACCGACCCCCGAGGGGACGGTAACGACGGGCGTGGACGGGGAGCCAGAACCGCTCACCGACCCCGAAGACACGCCCACCCCCACCCCGACGCCCGAGGGCGGCGGCAACTAGCGCCCCTCGCGCTCCCCGACGGCTTCTTCCTCCACGGACGCCCAGCGCCTGAACTCCGCGAGCGCCTCGTCGTCGAAGATCTCGGCGGCGCGCCGCCATTCGTCCTCCGTTCGCGGTGGGACCCCGTGCATCAGGAGGCCGCGCAGGGCCACCTCCTGCAGGGCCCGTTCGTCCGCCTCGGGGGTGGGGCCGAGCTGGAGCAGGGTATGCATCATGCGGTTCACGGCCGAAGCCTCCGGGGGCGTGACGCGGCCCGCCAGCGTCTCTTCGATCAGCCACCAGCCCAGCGCGCGCAGGTCGCGCTCCCGGATCGCGCCCACGGGTGACGGTGAGCGCGCCCGGCCGGCCCGCGCCTCGCGGGCGCGGGCATGCGAGTCGTGGGGGCACTGGCCGGCGGGGAAGCGGCAGGGGGCGCCGCCGCGCGTGGGCGCGCCACAGCGATCGTCGTCGGGGGACATGTGGTGGAGCTTGCGGGGGCTGTCCCGCAGCCAGAACCCGCCCCTGACGCGCCGGCGCGCTAGAACATCACGAGCGTGGCGGGGGCGGTCATCCGGATCCAGTAGATGCGGTAGGGGTGGAGGCCTCCGAAGTCGTTCAGCGCCGGGGCCGAGCCGGGCAGGTATGAATCCCAGAGCCCCGTGGGGCTGTCGTAGCGCAGCACCTGGTCGTATCGACCCGCGATGCTGGCCAGGGCCTCCTCCACCGGCCGCGACTCACCCGTGTAGACGAGCGCGTTCCAGCCCTCCGCCAGCTCGACGCGGCGACCGGGAGGCTCCTCCGGGTTGGCGTCGAACGCGTCCCCGCCGTTGCTGTAGACCCAGAGCGCCTGGTAACGGGAGAGTTCGGTCAGCGTCTGCGCTTCGTCGGGGGCGCCGGGATAGTAGAGCTGGAACGCACCGCCGCCCTCCGCCTGCGGATCCCACACGGCGATGGCGGACCAGCCCTCGGGGAAGCCGGCGGCGGCTGCGGGGAGGGACGCCGTCGGCCCGAGGTAGGCGACCTGGCTCCAGCCTGCGCCCAGCTCCTGCGCCACGACCGGGCCCGGCGGCGGGTCGATGCCGTTCACCGTGTACTCGGTGAGGACGAGCGACTCGTTTTGAGCGCCCCATGGCAGGAGGGTCGCCGTCGGGCGCTCGCCGATGAAGATCTCGACCTCGCGCCCCAGCGCGCCGCACCCCGGGACCTCGTTCTCGCCCGCGATGCGCAGGGAGTAGCTGGCCGTGCCGTTCGCGGTCTCCGTCTCGGTCGCGCCGCACTCGACGCCGTCGATGAGGGCGCGCACGGGCGTGCCGGGAGGAGGGCGCGTCCAGTCGTCGAGAGCGGAGCCGCTGACGGTCATGGGGACGCGTTCGAGGGCCGCCTTCATGTCGATCACGCCGTGACCCGCCCAGTTGCCGCCGTGGGTGGCGGGGGTGGGCGCGCGGGCGGACTCCTGCACGATGTCGATGTACTCCTCCATCGTGAGGTCGGGGTTGCGCGCCATCACGAGCGCGAACAGGCCCGTCACGACGGGCGCCGCCCAGCTCGTCGCTCCGGGCAGGGTTCCGTAGGCGAAGTCCCCCAGGTTGGAGCGGATGGTGCTGGCCATGCCGCTGCCAGGAGCGGCCAGGTCCACGCCGCCGCCGAAGGAGCTGTAGGTCGCCCAGGCGTTGTCGTTGGCGGGGTCGGTCGCCCCCACGCCGATGACATTCGGATACTGGGCGTAGGCCGCGGGAAAGCCCACGCCTCGCGACGCATGGTTGCCCGCCGAGGCGACGATGATCAGGCCATCGGCCAGCGCGTCCTCGATCGCTTGCCGTAGCTCGGGAATGTCGGCGGCGGGGTCGCCGGGCGAGCTGGCGAGGCTGAGGTTGATGACGTCCGCGCCCATGCGCCGGGCGTAGTCGATGGCGCGGGCGACGTTCGCCATCTCGCCCGTGGGCTGCGCGTCTCCCGGTCCGCAGTCGAGCGCCTTCAGGATCATGAGGCGCACCCGCCAGGCAACGCCGCTGATCCCGGTGCGGTTGTTCCCGCGGGCGCCGATGATCCCGGCCACGGCCGTCCCGTGCGAACCAAGGGCATCCGCCGTGCCGTCGTCGTCCCGCACGTCGCCGTTGGGAGTGCTCGAGGTATAGCCGCACTCGCTGATGCGCTTCGGCGTCAGGTTCAGGAACCGGCAACCGTAGCGGTCGTCGATGCAGCCGTTGTTATCGTCGTCGATGCCGTCGTTGTCGGCGTCGTTGGGGTTCTGCCAGAGGTTGGCCCTCAGGTCCTCGTGCTGCAGGTCCACCCCCGAGTCAATCACCGCGACGATGATGTCCTCGGCGTTGGTGGTGATGTCCCATCCGGCGGGAGCGCCCACTGGTCCGAGGTAGGGCGCCTGGGCGCTCGCGTAGAACACGTCGTTGGGGTCGCCGGCGGCCGTCACGGTGGGGTTCGGCGAGACGCTGGCGATGCCCGGCTGGTCTTCAAGCCACTCCAGGTAGGCCTCCGTCGTCATCCCTTCGGGCACGGGCAGCTGGCGGTAGCCCCGGCCGTCCAGCGAGGACGCGTCATCCGCACCCCACGCCAGGCGAACGCTTACCCAGTGCTCGCCAACCGGTTCGGTGGGGGCGCTGCCCGGCTGCGCCGCGACGATCGCGGCCATCAGGGCCAGAGCGGCCAGGATTCGGATCGTGTGTTTCGCCACGAAGCGCTTGCTCAAGCCCTGGTCACGGTAGTGGTCATGAAGTGAGGTTCCTGGCGGGGTCGCACGCCCCGCTGGTGGATATTATCAAGCCCGCCGCTGCCGCCAACGCCGCGCCTCAAGGCGAGACAGGGCGCATCAGCAGTGGCAAGGTTGGTCTGAGTGTAGGGCAGCCCGGCACGAGCGTCCCCCCGGAAGGTGAAGGAGCGCTTGCCGAAGTCCCGCTGCCCGGGAGCGGAGCAAACGACGCATGGCGCGCCTGCGGCCGAAGCCAAGGTCCACGCCCGACGACCTCGCCTTCGGCGTGCACGCCTGCGAGCAGGCCCTGCGCCAGGGTGTGGCCAAGCGCCTCCTGCACGCGGAAGGCGCCTCCAACCGGCGCGTGGCCGGGCTGGTGCGGGAGGCGACGGACCAGGGGCTGCCCGTCGAGGCAGTCGACCCAGAGCGGCTCGCGGAGCTGACGGGCGGGGGTGTGCACCAGGGGGTGCTCGTACGCCTGCGGCGGCTGCCGGCTGCCTCGATTCCCCGCAAGGCGACCGCCCCTTCGCTCGCCCTCGTGCTCGACGGCGTCACCGATCCCCAGAACACGGGCGCCGTGCTGCGCGTGGCCGTGGCGACGGGCGCCGAGGTGGTCGTCCTGCCGCCCCGGCGGGGCGTGGCCCTCACGCCCGGCGTTCATCGCGCGAGCGCGGGCCTCAGCTTCCACGCGCCCGTAGCTGCCCCCCAGAACCTCGCCCGCGCGCTGGCTCAGCTCAAGGAGGCGGGTTACTGGGTGGTGGCCGCCTCCCCGGGCGAGGGCGCCGAGGACGCCACCGGCTTCGACTGGCCCGATTGCACGGCGCTGGTCCTGGGTGGGGAGGAGCGGGGCGTGAGCCGCCTGCTGAACGAGGCCAGCGACTTCCGCGTACAGCTCCCGATGGATGACCGCGTGGAGTCGCTCAACGTGGGGGTCGCCTGCGGCGCACTGGCCTACCTCTGGCGGGCGCGCTGGCCCGCTAGAACGTGATCCGGCGGAGCTGCTCGCCGCTGATCACCCAGCCGAAGCCGCCGCGCATCGTGAAGGCCGTCAGGTTCTCCAGTTCTGCGTGGCGGTACTGCCGCGCGAAGGTCCCGTCCTCCGCCAGGATGACGATGCGGTCGGCGCTCGCGTCGAGGATGGCGATCTCGTTGGCGAATCCGCTGGTGTGCGGGGTGGCCGCCGCTGTCAGGGGCGTGTCGATGCCGGCCTGTGCGAGCAGCAGTGTCAGTTCGCCGCTGTAGCGCCGGATCGAGCCGTCCGCGTCGGCGGTCAGGAAAACCCCTCCGTCCACCATGATGCGCCGGGCGTTCGCGAGCTCGGATCCCTGGTGCACGACCACGGGGTCCAGACCGAAGCCCGAGGGGCTGGCGGCAAAGCTGTAGACCGTCGCGTTGGGCGCATCGAGCACGAAGAGCCGCCCTTCGGCGAAGTACATGTCGGTCACGGTGAGCCCGGCGGGCCGGGCGAACTCGATCTCGGCGACCCATCCCGCTGTGCTCCATGTCCACAGCCCTCCCCCCTCATCCACGATTAGCAGGGCCGAACCGCCCGGGCGCGAGACATCGGCGTAGGTGATCGCCACGGGCGCCGACGGGGTCTCCTCGCCGGCAGCGAACACGGTCGCCTTCTTGCCCGTCGAGAGCGTGATGGAGATCACCTGGCCCCTGGCGGAGTCGAGCAGGTAGGCGTGCGACTCGCTGACGACGAGCTGGCGTGCCGCAATCGGCGCTTCGCCGAACCCCCGGAGGTCGGCAAACGTGCGAATCTGCATCGGCGTCGCGATCGCGTCCAGGGCCGCGAGCTCGCGGTCGGCCTGCCGCAGGAGGGGTTCGGCGAGGCTCGCGCCTCCTGCCATCGCCGTGGCCTCCAGCAGGATGCCCCGCGCCCGTGTGAGCGCTGCCCGGCGCTGGTCCGGCTGGTCGACGGCGTTAGCGGTCGCGATCTCGCGTTCCGCCTCGTCGATGAGCTGCGAGAGGCGTGTCGCCTCGTCGCTCTCCAGCAGTCCGGGGAGGACCGCCCAGGAGACGATCCCGGCGAGGAGCAGAATCGCGACCAGCGCGGCCAGCCAGGCGGGCGGGGAGAAGCCTCCCCCCGCCGTTTCGGTGCGTCCGCCGGTCCGCATGCCTCCACCCATGTTCCTGCGCGCCCGCACGATCGCGCTGCCGGTGCGTGGCCCCGCCGCGAGGCTCCCGGAGGTCGGTACGTTGGTCGTGGCCGAGAGCTGCATGCGCCGGTCGGCGGCGAGCTGGCTGACGGGCGCCACGCCCGTGTGGTGCGAAGTCACCGGCGGAGCGGGTGGCTGGCGCACGTGCGCCACCTGCCGGAAGAAGCTGTGGCCATCGCCGGAGGCGGGGCGGGCAGCGGAGGGGAGCTGGGGGACCGGGCCACTGTCTCCGGCGGCCCGGCGCAGGGGCGGGAGCTCCTGCGCCTCGGCCAGGGGGGTCGCTTGCGGCAGCTCCGCATCCACCCGCGAGCGGGCGTCGACATCCTCGAGGCGTCTGCGAGCGACATCGAGCGCTGAGGCCTCGGGGCTGCTCTCGACGAAAAGGCTCGGCTGGAAGTCCCGGGAGGAACCGCCGGCCGGCGCCTCGCCGCCGATGATGGGCCCCTCGTCCTGCGGCTCGCTTTCGGCTGGAGGAGCCGGGGGCGGCAGGATCGCTTCGCCCGCCTCCGGAACCCCCACGAGCAGAACGGCCGCGTCGCGCAGGTGCGTGATCCGCCGGTAGAGGTTGGGAAGCACCTCTGGCAGTGAGCGGCTGAGGATGTCCGCCAGCGCGTCCTCGCTCAGCGAATCGGTGACGTTGGTCGTGACCAGCAGGACGCGGTCGCCCGGGGTGAGCGTGAGCGACGTGAGCTGGGGCTGGCCCGGCTCGAGGCCGTTCATCGGCTCGACGTGCTCGTCGTCGGGCTCATGTAGCGTGAGCGCGTCCCCGGAGGCGTGGAGGATGCTCGCCGGCCCTCGCGCTGCCAGCACGATGCGGTCGCCCTGTCGGGCGAGACACCCGAGTCCCAGTCCCACGCGATGCTGCGACACGCTGCGCGTGTTCCAGTCCAGCAAGGAGCGCTGGGCCTCGCCGTAGATGGCGATGAGCGCGCCCGTGAGGCTCAGGTTGAGCGTCTTCCAGGTCCGTTCCGCCTGCGAGACGAGGTGGCCGGCGTACTCATGGGCGGCCGGCGTCGTCCCCTCCGCCAGCGCGAACAGCTCGCAGCGCTCCGCCCCGGTCCCGTTCCCCTCGGCGATGCCAATGGTGGCCCCACGCTCCTGGGGCTCGTGGGCGACGATCGCGAACTGGCCGACCTGCAAGGCGTCGTTCACGGCTGCCTCCCGCAGCGGGCACTCCCGGCCCGACAAGACGCCCGCTCGCCCGGAAGGGCGTCCCGCCTGGGCACGGCACAGTGCTCTGCCGCCGGACTATACGACGCCCCTACGCCAGCCAGACGGCCCGGCATGCGACTTCGGCCGTAAATTCCTGGCCATCTGACACGACCTGGTCAGTCTCGGTCCTTACTTCTCCTGCGCGAGCGCCCCCAGTAGCTCGATCGTGCGGTCCGCGGCGGCGTGGTCGCCCTCGAGGCGGATCACCCCCGCGAGCATCTCGTTGACGCCGGATGCCGGCAGCCTGCGGATGCGCTCGGCCACGGCCTCCTCGGACCCCTGGATGACGAGCGCGTCCGACATCGCCCGCGAGAACGTGCCGTCCTCGGCCTCCGGGAAGCCCGCGTCCTGCCACATCGCGGAGTAGTACGGGAGCCGCGGGTAGAAGCCGAGCTGCTGCCGCGCCGCCTCCCACACCGCATCCGCATCCTCGGAGACCACGACGGGAACGTGCGCCACGAGCGCCGGTCGTTCCCTGCCGGCCGACTGGGCGCCCTCGTCCATGGCGGGCACGGCCACGCGCTGCAGGTGCGGCAGCGGACTCACCCAGGAGATGGCCCCATCGGCCAGTTCGCCGCAGAGCCGGTAGGCGTTCGGTCGCAGGGCCGAGGCCAGCACCTTCACCTGCGTCGGCGCCTGCAGCTGCGCCTCGCAGTGCAGCCGCTCGCCGTGAAACTCAACGGAGCCCTCTTTGAGGATGGCGTTCAGGATGGTCAGGTACTCGCGCAGGTGCTGGAGCGGGCGCACGAACTCGAAGCTGTACGTCGCCTCCACGGCGGGCTTGTGGCTCGGGCCGATGCCTAGCTTCAGCCTGCCCGGAGCCAGCTGATCGACCACCACCGCGCCCTGCACCATGGCCAGCGGGTGGCGGGGGAAGGTGGGGATGATCGAAGTGCCGAACCCGATCTGGTCGGTGCTGCCCGCCGCCGCCGCGAAGACGGCGAGGGGGTCGGGAGCGGGGCCGCCGCTCGTGAGCCAGGCCGTGTTCACGCCCGCCCGATCCGCCGCCACGATGCCGTCGATGAGGCCGCTGGCATCGCGCGCGAGGATATGCGTCCCGATGGTCAGGTTCTGCACGCTGTCTCTCCGGCGCCCGGTTCCGGCGCTTGCGGACGATACCACGCGCGCTCGCGCCGCTTCGCCCGGCGACATGCACCCCTCGGGACTCCGCTGCTTGATCCCCATCCTCGCCGCACGACTTCCGAGGAGGATGGAATGCGAACGTTTCTCTTGACCTACGCGATGGCGGTGGGCGTGCTCCTGCGCGCTGGCGCCGGCCTCGCCCTGCACGGCCTCCTGCGGCCTCGCAGCGACTGCGCCATCGAGCACACGACCGGCCGGGTGGCGCGGGCATGACGAGCGCGCAGATCGCGGTCGGGCGCAACATCGTCAACGTCATCTCCGTGCTCGCGCTCGTGCTCGTCGTCTCGCTCGTGGGCCTCATCGCCCTCGGCGCCGTTGACGGCGACGCGGGGGTGCGGGGCACCCTGACCCATGTGCTGGAGACGGTCCTGGGCGTCTTCGTTGGCCTGGCCGCGGGACGCCTCACCAGCACCGCCGCCAAACCCGAGTCCTCGGGGAGCTGAGGAACTGCAGGAGATGATAGCGTATGAGCTATCATCTCCTCTGTGGGCCTTGCCGAGGACATCGAGCGACTGAAGACAAGCCGCCGCAACGTGCGGCCCCAGGATCTTCACCGGCTCCTTCTTCAGGCGGGGTTCACGAGGAGGTTCGGCAGAGGGGATCACTGGGTGTATCGACATCCTGATTGGTCAGGTTCGCGGCTCGTCATCGACCCCCGAACACCGCTGCTCCCGTCGTATGTATCGAAGGCCATTCGCGCAATAGAAGAGGTGTTGGAGTGAAGAGAGAATCGATTGAGAGCTACCTCAAGCGCCCGTACCACATCGAGATAGTCTGGAGCGAGAGCGAGGACGGGGATGCCGGCTGGGTGGCCGAAGTAAAGGAACTTCGCGGTTGCATCGCCCAGGGACGCACCCGAGAAGAGGTCCTTCGCAATGTCGACCGGGCGATGGAAGCGTGGATCGACGACGCGCTCGAAGCGGGGGATCCCATCCCGGAACCCAGAACCGACGCTTCCTACAGCGGCAAGGTGCTCGTGAGGATGCCGCCGTACCTTCACGGCGAGCTTGCGGCCGAGGCCGAGCGCCAAGGAGTCAGCTTGAACCAACTCGCCGTCACCCTGCTGGCCCGCGGAACTGGTGCGGCGAGCGAGATGCGAGAGCACTCCGCGCCCCGCTGACTCCCTCCGCCCGGTACGCTTGGCGCCAACACCCACAACAGGGGAGGACGCCATGGAGAAGCTGGTCGATGGCGATCTCGGCATCGTGCGGGCAGGACCCGCCGGATTCGGCAATAACATCTACATCGTGATCGACGAGACCTCGGGCGAGGCCGCCTTCATCGACGCGCCCGACGAGGTCGAGAAGAGCATCGCCGCCGTCGAGTTCGCGGGCGTCGAGCCCTCCACCATCCTGCTGACGCACTCGCACCAGGACCACACCGCCAGCATCGTCGCGCTCAAGGAGCGCTACGGCTGCCGGCTCATCGGCGACCCGGCCGAGCCCTGGATCCCCGAGGGCACGCTCGACGAGGCCGTGACCGACGGCGACACCGTGAAGGTGGGCGGACTCACGTTCGACGTGGTTTCCATCCCCGGACACACGCCCGCGAGCACGGCCTTCATCCACGGCGCCCACGCCTTCGTCGGCGACACGCTTTTCCCGGGAGGTCCCGGCCACTCCCGCTCGAACGAGCTCCTCCAGCAGGAGATCGCGTCGATCACGACCCGCCTCTACGCCCTCCCCGACGACACGACCGTCTGGCCCGGCCACGGCGGGAACACGACGATCGGCGCTAGCAAGGCCGAATACGAGGTCTTCGCCGCGCGAGACCACGCCCCCGACCTGCACGGCGACATCCTCTGGCTGGAGTCCTAGGAAAGCGCTCGCTTCGCTCGCTGAGTGCAGCGCCGCGCTGGCTCGCGGCTGAGGAGAGCGGCGGGCTGCGCCCTGCCTGAGTTGAGCGCCGCGCTGGTGCGCGGCTTAGTGGGGCCTTCCCCTCGTCTATGCGGTGCGGCGCTGGCGGCGAAGAGTTGTGAGGATGCGGCTGACTTCGTCGAGGTGACTACGGAGCACGGCGGTCTCTCCTCGTGGGAACCACTCGAAGTCCTCGCAGAGGGTGAGGAGCGTCTCGGTCTCTGCGAGGGAGCCCTGCGCGACCGCGAAGAAGTGCGCCTTGTCTCTCGGGGTTTCGCGGGCCCAGCCTTCGGCAGTGTTGGCCGCAATCGAGACACCCGCGCGCGTAATCTGTGACCGCATGCCGTACCGTTCCTCGTCGGGGAGCAGGGGCGCGAGCCGGTACACCTCACGTGCGGCTACCATTGCCTTCTGCCACACTGCTGCCCGGCGGTAGTGCATGCCTATGATTGTAACGAGCAAAAGGGATGCCTGCTCCGTCCCCAACTCAGCCGCGCGAGAGCGCGGCGCTTTCCTCAGGTGGCGAAGCCGCCGCTCTCCTCAGCGAAGCGCGCCAGCGCGGAGCGCTCCACTCAGCGAGCGAAGCGAGCGCTTTCCTCGCCAGCGGAGCGCGATTCCCGTACGATCCGCGCTTATGGCAATCGTTTCTGAGTCCGGGGTGGACCAGGCGCGCATCCGTGCGGCGGTCGTGGAGATGCTTGAGGCGGTCGGGGAAGACCCCAACCGCGAGGGACTTGTCGATACTCCCCGGCGCATCGCCGAGATGTACGCCGAGATCTTCCAGGGGCTCGACGAGGATCCCGCCGCGTTCCTCAAGGTCGGCTTCGAGGTCGCGCACGATGAGATGGTCATCCTGCGCAACATCCCCTTCTACAGCGTGTGCGAGCACCACCTGCTCCCCTTCCACGGCGAGGCGCACGTGGGCTACCTCCCCGACGGCCGGGTCGTCGGCATCAGCAAGCTCGCGCGCGTGGTCGAGTCCTTCGCCCGGCGGCCCCAGATCCAGGAACGCCTCACGAGCCAGGTGGCGGAAACCGTCATCGGGGCGCTCGAGGCGGACGGCGTCGCGGTCGTCGTCGAGGCCGAGCACCTGTGCATGACCATGCGCGGCGTGCGCAAGCCCGGCAGCCGCATGGTCACGAGCGCGATGCGCGGGCAGTTCAAGCGATCAAGCGTAACTCGCTCCGAGTTCCTCGCCCTCGTCCACGGCTCCTCCTAGGCGGCCATGTCCGAACCGGCGGACGCCGCCGAACCCGCCTTCGACGATGGGCCCCTGCCGCTCATCACCTCCGAACCGTTCGAGTCGCTCGCGCCGGAGTGGGCGGAGCTGCACCGCTCGATTCCCGACGCCCTGCCCTTCTCCCACCCGGTCTGGCACGAGGCCTGGCTGCGCCACTGCGGGGGCGGCGCCTTCCCGGTGTTCCTCGCCCTCCGGTCACCCGGCGAGGAGGAGGGCGAGGCGCCTCTTGTCGGCGTGATCCCCCTCGATGTCGGGGGCGCGGAGCCGCGCTTCCTCGGCGACCCCGACCTGAGCGACCACTCCGGTGCGCTGGTCGCGCCGGGGCTGGAGGTTGGGGCGGCCGCTGCACTCATCGAGTGGCTGATGGAAGACCTGTCGCCGGGGTTCGAGGGGTGGGGACTGCCGGAAGCCGGCCGCCTCCGCCCCGCCCTCCTCGCCGCCGCCGCCCGCTACGGCTGGAGCACAGTCGAGGAGCCCGAGGCGGTCACGCCGACCGTCGATCTGCCGGACACGTGGGACGCCTATGTGGCGTCGCTCCCGAAGAAGTACCGCCACGAGCTGCGCCGCAAGCTCCGCAACCTCGAACGGGCCGGCGATGTCGAATTTGGGTCGGCGTCGGCGCCCGGGGAGGTAGCGGAGGTGGTCGAGGGGCTGCTGGCAATGATGCGCGACAGCCGCGAGGAGAAGGCCGTCTTCCTCACGCCGGAGCGAGAAGCGTTCTTCCGCGACCTCGCCACCGGACTCAGCGAGTACCGGCTCGCGCGCATCGCCACGCTCACGTTCGACGGCAGCCCCGCCGCCCGCATCTTCGCCCTCGAAGGCGGCGGCGCGACGATGCTCTACAACAGCGGGTACGACCCGTCCCTCTCGCAGCTCGCCGTGGGCCTCCTGTCGAAGGCCCTGCTCGTGCGCGACGCCATCGAGCGTGGCTGTGACGCGGTCGACTTCCTGCGCGGCACAGAGCCGTACAAGCGCCACCTCGGCGGCCACCCCCGCGACATCGTGACCGTGCGCCTCTCGGGGGCGTGACTCTAGGTGAGCGAGCGCCGTAGCACCGTGTTTGGGGGAATACGCTCTCGGCGTTCTAGTGCTTCCGGCGAAATCGACTCACGCGATGCCAGCTCTTCGATGCGTCGCCAGGGGCTTTGCGGGAATGCCGGCGACTTCCTCAGAACCCAGAGTTCTGGTCTTCGTCGGTCGAGACGCCGGGCGATTTCGGGTGCGTGGAGCATGAGGAGCCCTGCCGCCACGAGTGGATCGTTGTTCGTATCGCGAAAGACCACGAGCGTGAGCCGGGTCTGCTTCAGCACGACCATCTCCTTGGCCTGGTTCAACATCCCGGCGTCAAGCGTGATGAGTCCGTCGGCTCCGCCTCGGCTCTTGATCTCGCGGAGCACTTCCCAGTCTTCGCGGTCCCGGGTGAGGTCGGGGTGGATCCGCCGAAGGGGGTGGAGGTCGATGTCGGGCAAGGGAGGTATCGACGGATCAGGAAAGCCCTGATCAAGCAGGAAGACCGCCTTTCGGGGGCGGCTCATGCGGCCAGTCTGGACTCGTTCCGCCGCAACTGCCGTTCGAGGCGAATGGCGCGCTTGATGGAAGCGCCGCTCGCGTCCGGGTACATCGCTCCCAGTGCTTCCAGTCGGAACCCGCGCTCCCAGAGAGCGCTCAGGACTCTCGTCTCGATGCGCGTGTCGCGCACGTGGGGTTCACCTGCGAGCTTGCCCGGAACGATGCTGATCCCCTCGGCTGGAGCTAGAAGATGTGGTCCCACTATTCCTTCTTCGATCGAGAAGGAATGCAAGATGTCTTGCATCACATCTCCGCTGACACTCTGAAGCCAGTGTCCCCGTGCCTCAGTGAGCACATCTTCGGTCTCGATGTGGGGAACACCTGCACGATCAACGTACAAGACAAAACTCCCGGAGGTGAGAGCGTGGCCGAGGGTGACCTCTTCCGACTCAATCCGATCGATGAGAGCACGGACGCCGCTCATCGGCGTTGGGCTGCGTTCATCCTGCGGGTGTCGCAGCCAATAGACCGCTCGTGCGGCCACGAGGTCGGACCACGACCACAGCTTCACTTTCTCGGGCGAAATACTCGGCACCACGACTTCCTCCCGTGCCCATTCGTAGAGAGTGCTCAGAGGCACTCCTGCTAACGCGCTGGCGCGAGGAGCCGCGTAGACGCCACGGCGTGCGGAGTACATGTGAGCATGATAGGCGCTACGCTATCGGGACGCTCATGCGAATCGCGCAGGTCTCCTACCACACGAATCCCGTTGCCCCGCTGGGCGGGCGGCACACCGGCGGGATGAACGTGTACGTCCACGAGCTTTCCCGCGAACTTGCCCGGCTGGGGAACCACGTCGACATCTTCACGCGCCTGGAGGGCGAGCGACCGGAGGTCACGCCTCTCGCGCCCAACCTGCGGCTCGTGCAGCTTCCGGCCGGTCCGGCGGCGCCGCTCGACAAGGCCCTGCTGACTCCCTACGTGTCCGAGTTCGTCGCCGAGATGAACCGCTTCGCCGCCGACGAAGGCCTGTCGTACGACCTCGTGCACAGCCACTACTGGCAGGCGATCGCCGCGGGGGAGCCCTTCGCACGGGCGCAGGACGCTCCCCACCTCGTCATGTTCCACACCCTCGGCGAGGTGAAGAACCGGGCGCGCGTCTCCGAGGAGGAGCCGGGCGAACGCATCCGCCGCGAACGCGAGCTTGCCGCCTCGGCCGATGCGATCATCACGGCCAGTGGCCACGAGCACGACCTGCTCGCCCGTTACTACGACGCCGACCCCGCCCGCATGGTTAGCATCCCCTGCGGCATCGATACCGACCGCTTCCGCCCCTGCGACCGCGACGAGTGCCGGCGCGCGCTCGGCATCGAGCTCGACCGCCCCGTGCTCCTCTGGGTGGGCCGCCTGGAGAAGCTGAAGGGCGTCGATATCCTCATCGACGCCGTCGCCGAGCTGGAGGATCCGGAGATCCTGCTGCTCGTCGTCGGGGGCGACGAGCACGGCGAGGAGCTTCGCGCCGAGCTCGAGGAGCAGGCGCGCGAGGCCGGACTCGCAGGCGGCGTGCGCTTCACCGGCGCCGTCCCGCACGAGGAACTGCCCGCCTGGTACAGCGCGGCCGATGTCTGCGTGGTGCCGAGCTACTACGAGAGCTTCGGGCTGGTCGCCGTCGAGGCGATGGCCTGCGGGACCCCCGTCGTCGCCTCGCGCGTCGGCGGGCTCGTCTCGACCGTCACGGATGGCGTGAATGGCTACCTCATCCCCTGGCGCTGCCCGGAGCCGTTCGCGGAGAAGCTCGAGGTGCTCATCCGCAACCCCGAGTTGCGGGCGAACTTCGCCCGCGCCGCCCGCGACTCCGTCCAGCGTTTCCGCTGGGACGAGGTCGCGCTGCGCATGGAGGCCCTCTACCGCGAGGTCATCGCCGCCCGCGCGAGCGAGGAGGTTCCCGCATGACCATTGCCGATACCGTCCGCGCCGTGGGGCGCTGGTTCGCCGGCGGCGAGCAGGAGCCCGAGCCCGACCCCACCGCCCTCAGCACCCCCGAGCGCGCGATGGTTGTGATGGCCCATCCCGACGACGCCGAGTTCGTCTGCGGGGGCACGGTGGCGCGCTGGTGCGCCGAGGGTTCCGAGGTCGTCTACGTCGTCGTCACCGGCGGCGACAAGGGCACGCACGACCCCGAGATGCACCCCGAGAAGCTGGCCGCCATCCGCGAGGAGGAGCAGCGCGCCGCCTGCCGCGCCCTGGGCGTGAAGGAGTGCGTCTTCCTCGGCCACCCCGACGGCCACACGATCGACGAGGAGGAGCTGCGCGGCCAGATCGTGCGCCTCATCCGCATCCACCGCCCCGACGTGATAGTGACCTGGGACGCCTTCCGCCGCGGCTTCAACCACCGCGACCACCGCAACGTCGGCATCCTCACCGCCGACGCCGTCTACCCCCTCGTGCGCGACCGCCTCTACTACCCCCGCGACGAAGAGGACGGCCTCCCCTCGCACCAGGTCAACGAGGTGCTCTTCGCCGGCAGCGAGGATCCCGACTACACGGTCGACGTGACGGACCACTGGGAGACGCGCCTCGAAGCGGTGCTCTGCCACGCCAGCCAGATCGGTGGGCGAACGCGCGAGGACTTCCTGCGCCTGCGCGAGGAGATGATCGCGCGACAGGGCCACGCCCGCATGGAAGAGCGCTTCCGTCGCTGGTCGATCCGCCGCGCCCCACCTCCCCCCCGCGAGGCCGCCAACCCCGGGCCGCGCTCGTAGCCTCCGCACGACAGCCCCTGCCGGGATAACCATGAAGACGATGTGGCCGTTTCTCCTCCCGGGTCTTCTAGGGCTGGCGCTGGCGCTGGCGGGCGTGGTTGTGCCCCTCACGGAGGTCACGGTCGAGCGGGCTGTCGCTTCTGGCGAGTATCCCTATGTCCTAGCGCCCGCTTACTACCACGACGTGTTCTCGCAGGCTCTTCCCCTCAAAGAGAACTGGCCGGTGGTGCACGGCAAGTGGGTCTTCATCTTCGCTCTCAACACCGTGCCCTGCCTTCTCCTTGCATTGTTCTGGCGGTCGCGCTGGGCGGCTGTCCCCCTACTGGCGAACGCCGCTGCGCTGATGGCTGCCTTCGTTGTCGTGGACCCCGCGAACCAGATCGCGGGGTCGGGACTCATCCGGGCGGAGGCCAGCACAGATGTCGTGTCGGTCAGCAGCACCGCCATGCTGATCCCGGCCGGCTCAGTGTTCTCCGGGCTCGCGGCGCTGGCCATGCTCGCCGCCGCTCGACGTGAACCCGGCGACCGGCGGCCGCCCAGCATCGCGCTTGCTGTCATGCTGGCTGGAGTTGCCATCGCCGTGAGCGGGCTGTTTCTGCCCCTCGCGTGCACCGAGGCGTTCCACCGCGATGGGCCGGTGATCAGCGTGTGCGCCAGCTACTTCACCGCCCTGAGAGGCAGCATCTTGCCGGACAATTGGCCGGTTGAGAATGGCCTGTGGGTCGTAGCCGCCACCAGCCTGGTCGGGTTGGCCGTAGCCGCCTTCGCCGTGTTCAAGGAGCGGAGGTGGTTGTCCAGTCCGCTGGCGCTGGTCGCAGCAGGGCTGCTGCTTGCCGCGGTGGTTGTGACCTGGCCGAATGACGATGGGGACAGCGACACGTCCGTCCCGGAGAACTCTTGGGGGCTAGCCGTTGTCCCTGTGGGTACGGTGATTGTTGCCGGCGGAGCCGCACTCTGGCTGGTGCGGGAATCGGCGTTGGAATACTAGCTGCCCACGCTGACTGTCGAGGGGCCACTGTGGCCCAGGTCGAGGGCTTGGGGGTGGCTCCGTCCTCGCTACGTTCCCTACCGCTCCGCCACGAACCCCTCCGCCCCGCCCCGCAGGGTGATGCCGCCCGCACGGATCGTGACCTCCCGCGCGGCGGAGGCGGTGGCTGTGCCCAGCCGCCACCCCGCGATGCCGCACGACTCGCCGAGCGCGAGGGCGCGCTCGGCCTCCGGCTCCGGGACGACCGCGCAGAAGCCTGCGCCCATGTTGTATTCGGCGTACATGGTCGCGTCGTCGAGCCCGGCGAGGCGCTGGATGACGCTGAAGATCGCCGGGACGGGCGGCAGCGCCTCGATGTCGAAGCCCGCCTCGGCCTCGAGGCGGCGCAGGTTGAGAAAGCCGCCACCCGTCATGTGGAAGAGCGCCCGCACGTCGAGCTCGCGCAGCAGGGCCATCGCCAGGTCGACGTACATCGCGGTCGGCTCGAGCAGCTCCTCGCCGAGCGTCCGCCCGAACTCCTCGACATGGCGGCCCAGCTCCCAGCCCGCCTCCCGGAAGGTGCGGCGCGCCAGCGTGAGGCCGTTGCTGTGGATGCCGGACGAGGCGAAGCCGACGAGCGCGTCGCCGGGGGCGACCCCCGCCCCCGTGAGGATGCGGTCTGGCTCGACGAGCCCCGCGCAGGTGCCGCCGAGGTCGAAGGCGCGTCCGGGGACGGCGCCGCGCAGCATCTCCGGGACGCGCGCCGTCTCGCCTCCCGGGATGGAGATGCGCGCCCGGCGCGCCCCCTCCCGCAGCCCCGCCGCGATCTCCGCGAGGAACGATTCCTCCATCTCCTCGACGAGCATGCAGTCCACCATCGCGATCGGCTCCGCGCCCACGCAGACGATGTCGTTCGCGTTCATGGCGACACAGTCGATGCCGGCCGTGTCGTACGTGCCCGTCGCCTGGGCCACGAGCGCCTTCGTGCCGATCGTGTCGGTGGCCAGCGCGAGCGCCTGCGGGCCGCCCATGTCGATGACGGTGGCGTAGTGCCCGAAGCCGAGAAGCGGCCGCGCCCGGCCCGAGAACGTGAACGTCTCGGTGAGCAGTTGCAGGCCCTCGGGGAGGGTGTCGGCGCCGGCGTCACCCGCGGTGGCGGTCACGCCCGCACGCTACCACGTTCCCCCGTGGCGAGCCTCCGGCAGCACGCGAAACATCGTTGAAACAATGGGCGCGCAAGATACGCGCCACTCAAGCGGATGCTGCCCCGCGCCCGGCGCGCGGGGTCGCGGGGGGGTGCGCGTGTCCGACTTCCAAATCGACGCTGGCAACACGGCCTGGATGCTGGCTGCCTCGGCCCTGGTGCTCTTCATGACGCCGGGGCTGGCGTTCTTCTACGGGGGACTTACCCGTAGCAAGAACGTCGTTGGCACCATCATGCATTCGTTCATCACGATCGGCGTGGTGGGCGTGCTCTGGGTCGTCGTCGGCTATTCGCTGGCCTTCGGCCCCGACCAGGGTCTCGGCCTCATCGGCAACCTCGACCACTTCGGCCTGAGAGGCGTCGGCGTCGACTCCGGCGCCGGGGGCGTTCCCGACCTGCTCTTCATGGCCTTCCAGATGATGTTCGCCATCATCACGCCCGCGCTCATCACGGGCGCCTTCGCCGAGCGCGCCCGCTTCGGGCCGTTCCTGCTCTTCATCGCCCTCTGGTCGCTCATCGTCTATGCGCCCATCGCCCACTGGGTGTTCGGCGTGAACGGGTGGCTCAACACCTTCTCGGGCGAGGGCGTACCCGCCGACATCGGCATCAACGGCCTTGACTTCGCCGGTGGCCTCGCCATCCACGTGAACGCGGGTGTGGCCGCCCTGGCCGCCGTCTTCGTGTTCAAGAAGCGCCGCGGCTACGGCGTCGAACCGATGGAGCCGCACGACATCACGATGGTGGTGCTGGGCGCGGCCATGCTCTGGTTCGGCTGGTTCGGCTTCAACGCCGGCAGCGCCGTGGGCGCGAGCGGCCAGGCCGTCTACGCCTTCGTCAACACGAACGTGGCTGCCGCCATGGCGGCCCTCACCTGGACCCTCATCAGCTGGAAGGTGTCCGGGAAACCGAGCGTGGTGGGCGCCGCCTCAGGCGCCGTCGCCGGACTCGTGGCCGTTACGCCTGCCTCAGGCTACGTCGAACCCATGGAGGCGCTCGCGATCGGCTTCGGCGCGGGGCTCTTCTGCTACTTCGCCGTTCGCCTGCGCCAGTACCTCCACTTCGACGACTCCCTCGACGTCGTCGCCGTCCACGGCGTCGGCGGCCTCTGGGGCGCGATCGGCACCGGCCTCTTCGCGACGGCCGTCGTGGGCGCGCCCGAGTTCCGCGAGGGGCTCATCCACGGCGAGTGGCGCCTGCTCTGGGACCAGATCGTCGGCATCGGCGCCGTCAGCGCCTACTCCTTCATCGTCACCTTCATCATCCTCAAGGTGCTCGACATGACCATGGGCGTGCGTGTCAACGAGGAGGATGAGGAGGTCGGCCTCGACGTGACCCAGCACGGCGAACGCGCCTATCAGAGCGATGAGGCCGGTATCGCCATCCCGGTCGGTATCATCGAACCGGCGCCGGATCCCGGCGAGCCGGAGATCGGCAGGAGCGAGTCATGAAAAAGATCGAGGCCATCATCCGACCCGAGCGCATGCACGAGGTGAAAGACGCCCTCGAGGAGCAGGGCATCCACGGCCTGAACATCATCTCCGTCACCGGTCGCGGGGCCCAGCGGGGCATCGCCCACCAGGGCCGCGGCGGCGAGACCATCGTCGTGGACCTGTTGCCGAAGATGAAGCTCGAGATGGTCGTGAACGACGATGCCGTCGAGACCGCCATCAACGCCATCATCGAGGCTGCCGGCACCGGCAACATCGGCGACGGCAAGATATTCGTCATTCCCGTGGAGGAAGCCATCCGCGTCCGCACGGGCGAGCGGGGGGATGTCGCGCTCTGAGCGCACGCGACATCCAGCCGTAACACGAACTTCATCGCCACCGCCCCGGGAAGCGTTGCCCATACGCCCCGGGGCTGGCGATGATCCACCGGTACATCCCTGCGCCCCCGCGGGCGCGCCAGATCACGGTCCCAACGAGGTAACGCAATGACGACTCCCGAAGAAGTTCAACAGCTGATCGCCGACGAAGGCGTGCAGATCATCGATGTGAAGTTCACGGACCTGCTCGGCGCCTGGCAGCACTTCTCCGTGACCCCCAGCGAGTGGAGCCCCGATACGTTCGAGGAAGGGCTCGGCTTCGACGGGTCCAGCATCCGCGGCTTCCAGGGCATCCAGCGCTCCGACATGATCCTCATCCCCGATCCGGACACGGCGGTGCTGGACCCCTTCGCCGCCCACACCACCCTCAGCATCACGGCCGACATCAAGGACCCCGTCACCGCCGAGGGCTATCACAAGGACCCCCGCGCCGTCGCCCAGCGCGCCCAGGAGTACCTGAAGCTGACCGGCGTCGCCGACGAGTCCTACTGGGGCCCCGAGGCCGAGTTCTTCGTGTTCGACAGCGTCAGCTACGACTCCGAGCGTGACCAGTCCTTCTACCGCGTCGACTCCGTCGAGGCGGCCTGGAACACCGGCGTCGACATGGAGAGCGAGGGCGGCCCCAACCTCGGCTACAAGACCGAGCACAAGGAGGGCTATTTCCCCGTTCCCCCGCGCGACACCCTGCAGGACCTGCGCACCGAGATGGTGCTGAAGATGCAGGAGGTCGGCATCCAGGTGGAGATCCACCATCACGAGGTCGCCACCGCCGGCCAGTGCGAGATCGACATGCGCTACGCGCCCCTCGTGCAGATGGCCGACAACCTCCAGTGGTACAAGCACGTCGTTCGCAACGTCGCCCGCAACGCGGGCAAGACGGCGACCTTCATGCCCAAGCCCGTCTTCGAGGACAACGGCAACGGCATGCACGTCCACCAGTCGCTCTGGAAGGACGGGGTCAACCTGTTCTTCGACGAGAACGGCTACGGGATGATCTCCGAGACGGCGCGCTATTACGTCGGCGGCCTGATCAAGCACGGCGCCGCCCTGATGGCCTTCTGCGCGCCCACGACGAACTCCTACAAGCGGCTCGTGCCCGGCTACGAGGCGCCCAACGTGCTCGTCTACAGCGCCCGCAACCGCTCAGCCGGCATCCGCATCCCGATGCTCTCCTCGAACCCGAAGTCGAAGCGGCTCGAGTTCCGCTCGCCGGACCCGACCTGCAACCCCTACCTCGGCTTCTCCGCCATGCTCATGGCGGGGCTCGACGGCATCGCCAACCGCATCGACCCGGGCGACCCGGTCGATGATGTCGACCTCTTCGAGATCGACCCGCACGAGCACGGCTACCCCGTGCTCCCCGGCTCCCTCGGCGGCGTCCTCGACGCCCTCAAGTCGGACCACGAGTTCCTGCTCCAGGGCGAGGTCTTCGACGAGGACCTGATCCGCACCTGGATCGACTACAAGCGCGAGAACGAAGTGGCCGCGGTCGACATCCGCCCGCATCCGCACGAGTTCTCCCTCTACTTCGACGCCTAAGCGCGCTCGAACCGGGTACGAACAGAAGGCGCCGGCCCCAGGGCCGGCGCCTTCGTCGTGCGCGGTTGGCCGGCCTTCGGCTAGGCTCCCCTCATGTTCCTCGACGCCTTCCTGACCGTTGCCGGCCTCGCCGTGCTGCTTACCGGGGCGTGGCTGCTCGTGCGCTCCGCCTCCCTGCTGGCGATGAACTTCGGCCTGTCGCCCCTGCTCGTGGGCGCGACCGTCGTCGCCTTCGGCACCTCCGCCCCCGAGTTCGTCGTGAGCCTCGTCGCCGGCCTCGAGGGTTCGGGCGACCTCGCCGTCGGCAACGTGTTCGGCTCGAACATCACGAATGTCGCCCTTGTGCTCGGGCTCGCCGCCGTCATCCGGCCGATGGACGTGCACCCCCGGCTCCTGCGCTGGGAGATGCCGGTCCTGCTGGGCGCGACGGTCGCCATCGCCGTGCTCGGCTTCACCGCCGGCATCGGGCACATCGCCGGGGCGATCCTCTTCGTGGCGCTGCTCGCCTTCATCGGCCTCTCGCTCTGGCGGCAACCGGACGCCGCCGAGACGCTGGCCGCCGACCACGTCCCGGCCGCGCACGATCCGCTCACGCGTACGGAGATCGGCCGCGAGGCGGCGCTCCTCCTCCTTGGCATCGGCGGCCTCGCCCTCGGCTCCGAGCTCGCCGTCGAAGGGGCGTCCGGGATCGCCCTGCGCGCCGGCATCAGCGAGGTCGCGATCGGCGTCACGGTGATCGCCATCGGCACGAGCCTGCCGGAGATCGTGACGACGGCCGTGGCCGCGTTCCGCGGCAACCACGACATCGCCCTCGCCAACGTCGTCGGCTCCAACATCTTCAACCTGCTCGGCGTGCTCGGCCTGACCGGCGCCGTGACGACGCTCTCCATCGACAACTCCCTGTACGTCTTCGAGGTGCCCGCCCTCGCCGTCTCGACGGTCCTGCTCCTGGCCCTCTCCTGGACGGACACGCACCTCAACCGCAAGGAAGGCGCAGTCCTGCTGGCCGCCTACGTGGCCGTCATCGCGGTCGTGCTCGTGCGCGGGGCCGGTTGACGTCCACGGCCTCCATATTGATACTGAGTATCAATATGGTCGGGTAAGGCAGACACACGGCCATACGGCGAGTTACTCGCGGGTTGTTTCGTTGAGCAGCACGGATACACCGTTGCAGGCGCCCCCGATCGACGCAGGCTGGGTAGAGGCGGCCGGGGCGTTGATGAACGACCAGTGCTGGTGCTGGGGTCAGGACGTTCTCTACCCCCGCGGCAACCTGCTCATTCGCTACGGACTGGAGCGCACCGGCGTACCCGGACCGGGTGGGCGAACGGCGGGCTACACCCGCTCGATCGACGACGGCGGGATTGTCTGTCTGCGCGGGTCTGGCGTGTTGTACGCGCCCGGCTCCGGCGCGGGCATTGTCCTCGGCCGATTCGACGTGCGCCCGCGACTCGCCACTGGCGACGACCCTCCGGTGGAAAGGTGGATCGAGAAGGGTTTTGCCGCCTTTCCCTTCGCTGTGGCCTCCGAGCGGGGAATCGAGACGGCGCGCCGCCTGGTGCCCGAATTGTGTGCATGGATTGCCGACTACGAGCACTGGATTGCGGAGACCGCGGGCGTTGAGCATCGCGAGGCGTGCCTCCAGCGCTGGCCGAAGCGCTCGACGCCGGCGGGGGAATTCGCGCAGCGCTGGAGCGCGCTCGGTCTTGCCTTCCCCACCGGGGCGCCTACCTACGGGTGAGCAGGCCCGCACCACGCCCGTGAGGACGTCGGGCCGAGGCTGTGGTCGAGTAGCATGAGTCAAGCGGGACTCAGGAAGAGAAGCCGATGAAGCTGACGTACGCGGTCGTCTTCGAGCGGACCCCCAACAACTACGGCGCCTATGCGCCGGACGTGCCGGGCTGCATCAGCACCGGCAAGACCTGGGACGAGATCCAGGCGATGATCCGCGAGGCGCTCGTGTTCCACATCGAGTCGATGCTGGAGGACGGCGAACCGCTTCCCGAGCCGAAGATGTCGATCGACGACGCCATCGCGCATCACAGCGAACCCATTCCCGAGGATGTCCTCGAGTCCTACGCCGAGTTCGGCGACCCCGCTCCCACGATTTCGACCACGTTCGAGATGGTCGAAATCGAAGTAACTGCGCCGCAGGCAATGCCGGCGAGTTGACGAACCCACCCCACGAGATCGCGAGTAGCTGACCGCAGCCTCGCTCGCACCCCCTCTCCCACTGGCCCCCGCCGGCGCCAGGTGGCAGGCTGACGCCGTACGAATCCCCGGAGGTGACCCGTGCCCATTCCCGCACCCGACCGCTGGACCATGACTCTCGGCGAGGCCATGTACACCATGCGCGCCATCCGCCGCTTCCGCCCCGACCCCATTGAGGAGAGCGACCTGCGCGACATCCTCGACGCGGCGCGCCAGGCCCCCAACGGCGGCAACCGCCAGGGTTGGCGCTTCCTGCTCGTGACCGACCCGGAAAAGCGCGCCGCTCTCGGCGCGCTCTACGAGGAGGCCTGGTGGGCGAAGCGCAAGGACGAGGGCATCAGCGGCCCCGAGGACATCCCGCCCGGAAAGGGCGTGCGCCAGTCCGCCATGCGCCTCTCCGGCGAGTTCGGGAACACCCCCGCCATGGTGCTCGTCTGCTCGACGGCGCGCGGCCGGGGCGCCATCGAGTCCGTCATCCCCGCCGTCCAGAACATGCTGCTGGCTGCCCGCTCGATCGGCATCGGCGGCACCATCACGACGCTCCACGCCGTCGTCGAGGAGCGCGTCCACGAGCTGTTCGGCATCCCCGCCGATGCGGAGGTCGTCTACTGCGTACCCCTCGGCTACCCGCGCGGCCGCTTCGGGCCCCTCACCCGCAAGCCCCTCGCGGAGGTCGCCGCCCTCGACTCCTGGGACAACACCCCGGACTGGCTCGCGACCTAGTCCGTGAAGGCGTCCTCGAGTAGCTGGCCGCTGAGCCGCTTCACGTAGCGGTCGGACCCGCGCTCCAGTTCCCAGCCGCGGTCCTCCAGCAGCCGCTGGAGCGCCGCCGTCTGCTCGGTCAGCGGCAGCTCCGCCGTGTGCGACCCGTGTGTGCCCGCGTAGTCGGCGGCGCGCTCGACCATCCACGCGTCCAGACCCCGCCCCTCGTATCCCGCCGCCAGCACCGGCTCGCGGATGGCGGCCAGACCGCCCCCTGTGTCTCGCGCCTGGATGACGCCGACCACCCGATCGCCGTCGGAGGCGACGAACCAGCCGGGGCGCGGACCCTGCTCGAACGGCCAGGGGTCCTCGTCCGCCAGCGATGCGATCGCGTCCGCGTCGCTGCGCCGCTGCTCGCGCACCGTCAGGAGCGGCAGCCGCCGCTCGACCGTGAGCACGGCGAGCGGCTCGCCCTGGAACTCCTCGTTGGCGCGCCCGATGGGCAGGTAACCCAGCGCCGCGAAATAGTCGGCCAGCCGTGGCTCGTCCGGTAGCCGCGCGCGCACGAGCCGCAGGCCGCCGTCCTGTGCGCGCGCCTCCACTGCCCGCACGAGCGCCCGCCCCGCCCCCGCCTCCCGCGACGCCAGCAGGGCGAATCCGGCGATCCCCTCCTCCTCGCTCCGTCGCACCACCCCGACGACATCGCCGTCGCACTCCGCGAGCAGGAACGCCTCGCCCGTCTGCATGCGCACGGCGAGGTCGGCTTCGGCAGGCGGTTCCGGCTCCGGGTAGGACGCGTTCGACCCCGCGAACGCGTCCGCCAGCAGCTCCGCCAGCTCGGGCGCGTCGTCGCTGTCGGCGGCACGAACGGCGAAGTGGGTCACGCGGCAATCGTAGACGGCGGGCCGCTCAGGTGCCTGCGCCCTCGGGAGAGGCGGAGGGGCTACAATGGCGCGCACAATTCCGGCGGCGCGCGTCGCCGCTCCCAGGGAAGGTACCGCCATGGAAGATGTTGTCCTCGCAAGCGGCGTTCGCACCGCCATCGGCACGTTCAACGGCTCGCTCGCCAACACCCCTGCCAGTGAGCTCGGCTCTACCGTCATCGCCGAGGCCGTCAATCGCGCCGGCGTCGACGTCGGCGAGGTCGACCAGATCGTCATGGGCATCGTCGGCCAGGTCGCCGAGGACGCCTACCTCTCGCGCGTGTCCGGCATCAGGGCGGGCATCCCCGTCGAGACGCCTGCCGTCAACATCAACCGCCTCTGCGGCAGCGGCCTCGAGGCCATCAACACCGCCGCCCGCTACATCGAGACGGGTGACGCCGACGTGGTCGTCGCCGGCGGCGCTGAGAACATGACGCGCCTGCCCTTCTACTTGCGCAAGGCGCGCTCCGGCTACCGCCTCGGCCACGACACGATCGAGGACGGCATCGTCAAGCTGCTCAGCGACCCCTTCGAGGACACCCACATGGGGATCACCGCGGAGAAGCTGGCCGAGGAGTACGAGATCTCCCGCACGGCCCAGGACGAGTTCTCCGCGGAGAGCCAGCGCCGCGCCCTGAACGCCATCGAGAGCGGCTACTTCAAGGACCAGATCGTCCCGATCACGGTGCGCGAGCGCCGCGAGGAGCGCGTCTTCGACACCGACGAGTTCCCCCGCGCGAGCACGCCCGAGCAGCTCGCCAAGCTGCGCCCGGCCTTCAAGAAGGACGGCATGGTGACCCCGGGCAACGCCAGCGGCATCAACGACGGCGCCGCCGCCACGGTCGTGATGAGCGCGGCCAAGGCCGACGCGCTGGGCGTGAAGCCCCGCATGCGCCTCATCGCCCGCGCCGAGGCCGGCGTGGACCCGTCGATCATGGGCAGCGGCCCCATCCCGGCCGTGCACAAGGTGCTCGACAAGGCCGACATGTCGCTCGACCAGATGGACGTGATCGAGCTGAACGAGGCCTTCGCCAGCGTCGCCTGCGCCTGCTCGAACGAGCTCTCGCTCGACCCGCAGAGGACGAACCCGAACGGCGGCGCCATCGCCCTCGGCCACCCCGTGGGCGCGACCGGCACTATCCTGACGGTGAAGCTGATGCACGAGCTGGAGCGCACCGGCGGGCGATACGGCCTGGTCAGCCTCTGCATCGGCGGCGGCCAGGGCATCGCCACCATCTTCGAGCGCCTCGACTAGGAGAGCGCCGCGCTCCGCGCGCCCTCGCGGTGCTCTCCTAGTCGATCTGTGCGATGCGGCGGGCGTGACGCCCCCCGTCGAAGGGCGTGTCGAGCCACGTCGCGACGATGTCGAGCGCGGTCTCCAGGGTCACCATCCGCTGGCCGATCGAGATGGCGTTCGCGTCGTTGTGGCGACGCCCCATCTCCGCCGATTCGTGGCTCCAGCAGAGCGCGCAGCGCACGCCAGGCACGCGGTTCGCGACGATCGCCTCCCCGTTGCCTGACCCCCCGAGCACGATGCCGCGGTCGCAGTCGCCGCTGCCGACCGCCTCGGCGGCGGGGCGGATGAAGAGGGGGTAGTCGCAGGACTCGTCCGAGTCCGTGCCGAAGTCGACCGGCTCGTGGCCGCGCTCGGCGAGGAAGGCTTTGATCGCCTCCTTGTACTCGTAGCCGGCGTGGTCGGAGGCGATGGCGATGCGCATGGCGCGAGTCTACCGGCTGCGCCCGCAGGGCCAACGAAGGTTACGAGGATCGCGGGACAGCAACAGGCCCCGGGAAACCGGGGCCTGTGTAGGTCTCTTCGCGGTACTGCCTCCGCCCTGCACCCGTTCCGGGCTGGAGGCTTACCGCTTCGGCCCGCGCGAGGCGGGCCTCAGAACTGCACGATCAATACTCCGTGGAGGAGGTGAGTCTTTACGTGGTACACGTGCGACCTCCCTACGGTGTTCTGGCTTCACCTTACACCGGCTGTCAAGGTCGAGAGGTGGGCGTGCTGACCTAGACCCGGTCCGGGTCGTCGAGCCCGAACGCCGTGTGCAGAGCATTTACCGCCTGCCCCATGTGGTCCTCATGGACGATGCAGGTGATGCGGATCTCGCTCGTCGTGATCAGGTCGATGTTCACGTCGGCGTCGGCCAGCGCGCGGAACATGCGCGCCGCGTAGCCCGGCTCCGTCTGGATGCCCGCGCCCACGATGCTCACCTTCCCGAGGTTCGTGTCGGCCGCGTAGCCGTCCGCCCCGATCGACTTGCAGATGGCCTCCATCAGGCCTTCCGCGCGGCGCAGGTCCTCGCGCGCGAGCGTGAACGTGAGGTCCGTCAGGTTCCGCTCGCTCGCGTTCTGGACGATCGTGTCGACGCTCACCCCGGCCGCGGCCAGCGGCTCGAAGATCTGGGCGGCGATGCCGCGCCGGTCGGGCACGTGTCGCAGCGTCACCTTCGCGATGTCGTGGTCGTCCACGACGCCGCGGACGCGGTTGCGTTCCTCCATCTCGGGACCTCCATGGATAAGGGTGCCTGGCGCGTCGACCATGCTCGACGCGACCAGGATGGGCAGCTCGTTCACCGCCGCCAGCTCGACGGCGCGGTTGTGCATCACCTGCGAGCCCTGCGTCGCCATCTCCAGCATCTCTTCGTAGTGAACGTCGGCCAGGCGGCGGGCGCCGGGGACGGTGCGGGGGTCGGCCGTGTAGACGCCCTCGACGTCCTTGTACGTCTCGCAGCGGTCGGCGCCGAGGGCCACCCCCAGCGCCACCGCCGTCAGGTCGCTCGCGCCCCGGCCCAGCGTGACGTAGTCGGCCTCTTCGGTGACGCCCTGGAAGCCGGCCACGATGGGGATGCGCCCGGCGCGCAGCTCCTCCTCGATGCGGTCGGCGTCGATGCGCTGGATGCGGCCGGAACCGTGAGACGCGCGCGAGTAGATGCCCGCCTGGCTGCCAGTGAGCCCGACCGCTTCCTGGTCCATCGCGTGCAAAGCCATCGCCAGCAGCGCCGCCGACATGTGCTCGCCGGTGGCGAGGAGCTGGTCGAGCTCGCGCGGGTCCGGGTCGGGCGAGACCTCGAGGGCGAGGTCGATGAGCTCGTCCGTGCGGTTTCCCATGGCCGACACGACCACGACCACCTCGTCGCCCGCGCCCACGCGACCGGCGACCTGCCCGGCCACGTGCCGGATGCGCTCGGCATCGGCGACGGACGTCCCCCCGAACTTCTGCACGACCCGCATGGAAAAAGGATGCGCCAGCGCACCCTCACGCGCGAGGGGCGCTGCGGGGGGCTAGCGTAATTCGGCCCTCGCGCCCCTAGGATGCGGCGAAGGATGCGCTCGCCCGTGCTGGCCGCCGGCCGTGACCGTGCTGACCAGCACGCCCCGGCCAGCCGCCCCGGTGTCGGTACGGGTGAGCCATCCCATCTTTAGGACCGCAGACAGACCGCCGCAGGGCGGGCGGAACCCTCGTTACTCGCGCGAAACCGGCGAGGTCACGTGCTGGGGCGCCACCGATCTTGCAATCCGGGTGCCCGAAGAACTCCGCTAGTCGGCCAACACCAAGAAGGGCGCCCCCTGGGGGCGCCCTCCGGATGGGGTGGCGGGTGGTCGGGGCTACGGGCGGACGCCCGTCAGCCGGGCCAGGGCGAGGGTGTTGAAGAGCGCGAGGCCCGCGTACCACTTCACCCGCAGGCGCGTCGCGTCCTTCGTCTCCAGCGCGCCCACGCGGTCGACGGAGAGGCCGCTCGGGGCGGAGAGTCCCGCCAGGGCGCCCTCGCCGAACTGCATCGCGTACACCGTCGAGGCGTCGCGGCTCGTGCCCGCCGTCTGCGCGTCGCTGATGTAGTCGTTGATGCCGATGGGGATGCCGTCGTAGTACTGCACCATCCCTCCGAACTCGTCGCGACCCGCCTCCAGGAACGTCCCCGCGTCGCGCGCCAGCTCGTTCAGCTTGCGACGCGAGCGGCGGCTCATCAGCAGCATGTGCGGCTTCCCCGGGCGCACCCTGTCGATGAGCTCGTCGAGCTTCGCCAGCGTCAGCGTCGCGCCGTTATTCCCCATGCTCACGGCCTGCGTGTTCGCGCAGAGACGGTCAATGCCGTCGAAGCTTTCCGTGTCGGTGGTCGCGTTGCCGGTGACGAACGTCTTGTCGAAGAGCGCCTGCACGGCTCGCGCCTTCAGCTGGAGCACGGCCGCCTCGAGGTCCTGGACGTTGGAGCGCGTCTCCTTGAGGAAGTTATCGATGTCGGCGTCGCCCCCGAGGATCTTGAGGGAGGCCGTCTGCTGGGTGAAGGTGGGCGCGTCCTCGTCCCAGTCGTCGCCCACGGCGTAGAAGTCGGCTGCGGGGGCCGAGTCCTCGCGGTTGTAGGTGAGGCCGTTGCCCGTGATCTCGATGAAGGGCAGCCGCTGCAGGATGGGGCTCTCCTCGGCCATCGTCTCGATGACCCCGGCGAGCAGGGTGTCGTTGCTGAGCTTCGCCGCGTCGGTGAGCGTCAGCGCCATGAATCGCACCTCCAGGTGTCTGGTGTTGGCGCCCACCTTCCGCCCGCTCCCGTCCACCTCCCACCCCGCCCTGTCACCGACCCCTCCGCGCTTCCCCCGCCCCCACGCGACCCTCCCCTCGTGCCCGACCCGCTCCTCCCCCTTCCCCGCAGCCCCGCCCTGCGCGCGTACCAGGCTCGCGTCCTGCGCGGACTCCTCCGCGCCGTCGCCTCTCGCCCCGCCGCGCCCCTGACCGTCATGATGCCGAGGCAGTCGGGGAAGAACGAGATCGCCGCCGCGCTCGTCGCCTGCCTCCTGCGCGCGAACGCACACGAGGGCGGGGCCGTGGTCGTCTGCGCGCCTACGCTCGACCCGCAGGCGCGCATCAGCGCCGGCCGCATTCGCGCTGCCCTGGCCGCCACCGACCCGCTCGTGCCCGCCGCCGGCCACAGCCGTTCGCGTGGCGATACCGTCGCCGTCGGTCGGGCACGGGCCGTCCTGCTCAGCGCGAACCCGCAGGCGAGCGTTGCCGGGCACACCGCCTCGATCGCCCTCATCGCGGACGAGGCGCAGGACATCGACGGGGCGTGGTTCAACCGCCAGTTCCGGCCCATGGCCGCCAGCACGGGCGCGCCGACGGTCCTGTTCGGGACGGCCTGGAACGGACGCACCCTGCTCGAACGCGCGGTCGAGGCGAACCGTGCCTTCGACGCCTCCTCCCCGGACGGTCCCCGCCGCCACCACCAGGCGTCGTGGCGCGAGGTGGCGGTGACGCTTCCCGCCTACGGCGCCTACGTCGAGTCGGAGCGCCAGCGGCTCGGCGCGACCCACCCGCTCTTCCTGAGCCAGTACGAGCTCATCCCGGGCGAGGTCGCGGGCCGCCTGCTGACGCGCGACCTGCTGGCCGCCCTTGAGGGCGGCCACGAGCCGCTCTCGGCGCCGGAACCGGGCGAGCGCTACGTCGCCGGGCTCGACTTCGGCGGCGAGGGCGAGGACGCCGACGCCACGGTCCTCACGATCGCCCGCGCCGATGCGGCCGCCGACACAGTTGGTGGCGTCGCCTGCCGCGTCGTCGCCCAGCGCGAGTGGCGGGGCGCGCCCTACGCGCGCGTCCTCGACGAAGTCCGCGCGCTCGACCGCCTCTGGCGCTTCGAGCGCGTCAGCGCCGACGCGACGGGTCTGGGCGCCCCGCTCCTCGCGCAGCTGCGGCCGCAGATCGGCGCGCGCCTCGACGAGTTCGTGTTCACGGCCGCCTCCAAGAGCGCCCTCGGCTACGCCCTGCTCGCCGCCGCCCGCACGGGACGGCTCGCCCTCCCCCGCGACGACGGCAGCCCGGAGGCATCCCGCTGCCGCGAGGAGCTGGCCGCCTGCGAGGCCTCGCTGGTGTCCGGCGGCCGTCTCGCCTGGGGCAACGATCGCGGCCACGACGACTACGTCGTGTCGCTGGCGCTCTGCCTCCGCGCCGCCGAGTCGGCGGGCGCGCCGCGCATGGCTCTGGGCCGGGGAAGGCGTTAGTCACCGACCAAGGCTGCTCACTATCTGGTACTGAATGTAGTGCCATCTCGATGGCGAGACGGGAGCGGCGCATCGAACGGTTACGCCGTTCCCAGACCGATGTCTCGCCGGAGCAGTTAAGGGCGGCGCTGGAGTCGGTTGGGTTTGAGCTCGTGAACATAGTCGGGAGCCACTGGCACTACCGCCACCGCTCTCGGGCCGGCAAGCTGGTCATTCCCTACCGCAGGCCGGTGCTCCCCGTATACGTTCGTAATGCACTCAAGGCTATTGATGAGGTGACCAACGATGATGGCAACTGAGAAGGCGTCCACCGCTCAGGTACTTCCCCTGTCCGGGCCCGTCGAACCCGCCATCGCGGCGAAAGTCGCCGAGTATATGCAACTGCCTTACACGATCTGCCTCTACTTCGATGACGAAGTCGAGCCTGTCTGGATGGCCTACGTCGAGGAGCTCGAAGGGTGCATGAGCCACGGCGCAAGCCCGGCTGAGGCCACGAACATGATCCGTGAGGCGATGGAGGGGTGGTTGGAGGTCGCCGTTGCTTATGGCGACGAGATTCCCCCGCCCAAGGACCACTTCCCCGAGCACAGCGGCAAGTTTCAGGTCCGCCTCCCGGTCGGCCTCCACGGCAAGTTGGCCGCCGTTGCGAAGGAGCAAGAGGTCTCGCTGAACCAGCTTGTGACTGCCATCCTCGCGGAGGGCGTTGCGTGGCGACCGGCGGGCGAGCGCAAGACCCCCCGCACGTGAACGGCCCCGTCCTCTATGCTTGATTCATGCCCGAGCAGTACGTCGCCACCGACAAGCGCACCGGCCTCGAGGTAGCCGTCACCGGGGAGTTCCCGCCGCACCACGACGACCGCATCCGCATCGCCCGTACATGCACGCTCTTCACGCGCCTGCTCGCCACCATCCTCAGCAACGAGAGCGAAAGCGACCGGCGCGAGCAGTTCGTCGCCATCGAGACGCAACTCGAGCTCGCCGAGGCGCTCATCCGCGGCGATCTCGGAGAGGTGCAGCGGCTCCTGCAGCAGACGATGGAGCGGATGGGCATGGGCCCCGAGCAGCTCGACGAGGTGGCGCGCCGCATCCTCAAGGAGTTCGGCGAAGGCGATCCGCCCGACCTCTCCAGCCTTGGCGACATCCGCGACGCCGGCCAGGGCAGTCCCCCCGACCTGGGCAACCTCGGCGACCTGGACGACCTCGGCGACCTCGACCCCAACTCCCCGCCCCCGCCTCCCGACGACGACAGCCCCTCCGAGCCCGAAGAGGACCGCCCCTAGGGTCTGCCTCTAGTCCAACGCTCCCGCCTCGTTCCTACGGCGATGTCTTCTCTTCGTAGAGCGCCTGGGATGCGAAGTAGAGAGCGGGGTAGCCCGACGTCTGGGCGCGCAACCACTCCGGCTCGGCGTAGACGTCGATCTCGAAGACGATCCAGCCCGTTCGCGCTTTCGAACCAGGCAGGATGAAGCTATCTCCCAGGACCAGGCCCGGAGTGGCGGCCTTGGGTTCGTACTCGTTACCCCACGCGTCCCGGAGCTTCCACGCCGGGGCGTCCATGTCCTCCCTGCCGGTGTTCTCGACCATGACCTGCGCGGCCCAGTACCACTTGCGCGGGGCCGGGCTAGGGGCCAGCGCTCTCGCTTCGGTCCCGTCCACCACTCGGAGGATGGTCACGCGAACCGATCGCGTGCGGTCGCCCTCCTCCTTGATGTCGCCACTGGCGCCCTCGCCGAGGCGCACGTAGACGCTCGTGTCGGGTTCGCTGGCGAAGGGGTCGAGGAGAAGGGCGTTGATGCCGAGCGCGACGGCGACGATCAGGGCCGCCACCAGCGTAGCGGGGGCCGTGCGAACCACGCCCCCGATCGGCCCCGGCAGCATGTCGCTCCAGTGCGCGGGCGCAGTCCGCGTGTGCAGCGGGATCTCCTCGATCGGACGGCTTGTGGTGGCGAGAGCTGCGGCACGCCGCGCTTTCCGCTTGGGTCGCTCCACCGCGAGTTCCCACACGAAGATCAGCGCAAGCACGAAGCCCGCCACGGCGAACGCATTCGCCAGGACGTAGAGCGCGAATATCACGGCGATGAGGACACCGGTGCCCATGAGCAGTGCCGTGCCCTGGATGAGCATCTCCAGGGGTGTCCGCGGATGTCGCAGTAGGCGCATCAATCGAGAATATAGCGAAGCGGGATGGGCTCTACAGCTACAACCTACGCCGGCTCGATGGTGGCCGTAAGGCCGCGTGACTCCAGCGCTTCGCGGTAGTGCTCCGCCGTCTCCCTGGGGCACTCGATCACCGTCGCCTGACCCTCGTTGTGCGCCTCGAACATGATCGCCGCTGCGGCCTCCACCGTGAGCGAGGGCACGCATTGCACAAGCGACTCGACCACGTGTTCCATCGTGTTGTGGTCGTCGTTGTGCAGGATGACGCGGTAAGGCGGGATGAGCGCCAGCAACGACTCCTCGTCGAGGCCCGTTTCCGGCGCCGCTGGCTCAGTCGCGCGGGGTGCCCGCACCGCCGTCATCGCGGCGCGAGCCTTCCGAGGGCGAGGGCGGCCCGCTCGACGGTCGGGAACACAGCCAGCCCCGCGCCGGTGAGCTCTTCGCGGACTGAGTCGACGAGCGTCCGCTGCCACTCGACCGTCATCTCCGTGGCGCCCAGCACGACCGCGATGGGGACTGGCGACCCCGCGATCGCTTCCTGCAGGCGCGTGCACGCGTGCCGCAGCCTCCCCTCCGCCTCGGGGCGTCCGAGGAACCATTCCTCCCCCACGTTCGCGATGCCGAGGTCGTAGGCGCCCGAACCCGCCATCATCGCGAGCATGCCGTTCGCCGAGAGCCCGCTGCCCGCCAGGATCGACTGGTCGACCGGGTTCCGGATCCAGTCAGCGAGCGCCGGGGCGCGCTCAGCGACGCGCTCGCGCACACTCGCCGGCAGGGGCGGCAGCGCGAGCCCCTGGCTCGCGCAGGCGTCCGCCGACTGCACGCTGCGTCCGCCCCCTCCGCCGGCCACCGCCGCCCTCCTGCCCCGCGGCCGCTCCAGCAGCGAGGCCGCCACCATCAGGTCGAGCAGTTGCTCCTGGCTGTGCGCCTCGATCGCCCCCGCCTGGCGCAGCATCCCCGACCAGATCGCCGCCTCGCCCGCGAGCGCCGCCGTGTGCGAGGCGGCCGCCCCCGCCCCCTCCGCCGACCGCCCCGCCTTCTGGATCACCACCGGCTTGCGCGAAGCCGCCCGCCGCAGTCCCTCGTAGAAGCCGCGCCCGTCCGCCACCCCCTCGACGTACGCGCCGATGACTGCCGTCTCCGGGTCGTCGGCGAGCCAGCCGAGCAGCTCGCCCGGGGTCAGGTCGAGGCCATTGCCGTAGTTCGCAACCTTGCCGAAGCGCAGACCCCGAGCTACCCCCCGGATGACGACCTCGACCGCGTTGTTCCCGCTCTGGCTGAGGAACGCGACCGTGCCGGCGGTGCGGGGCAGGTCGGGGCGGAAGGCGATGCGTCCTGCCGGGTGGTAGACGCCGAGCCCGTTGGGACCGAGGAGGCGCACACCCCGTGCCCGTGCCGTCTCCGCGATCTCCCCCTCCAGCGCGGCCGCCTCCGCGTCGCCGGTTTCGCTCAGACGGCCCGTGAACAGGTGCAGGAAGGGAATGCCCGCCTCCCCGCAGGCATCGACCACGCCGGGGACGCCGTTCGCCGGGATGCAGCAGATGACGAGGTCGACGGCGCCGGGTACGTCCCCCAGCGCCGGGTACGCGCGGTAGCCCGCGATCTCGTCCGCGCGCGGGTTGATCGGGTAGACCTCGCCCTCGAAGCCGAACTCCCGCAGGGCCCGCACATAGTCGTGTCCCGGCGAGTCCACGTTCGTGGAAGCGCCTACCACCGCCACCGCACGGGGCGAGAAGAGCCGGTCAAGGTCCTGCCCGGGCATGCCGCGATTGTAGGGCGCGCGTCGCTACGCTCTCGCCACCGGACCCGCTACCCTGTTTGCATGACCGCGACGATGACCGGCCGCAAGCCCGACTGGCTGCGCGTGCGCTTCCCTGTGGGGGGCGGCTACGAGCGCCTGCGCGACCTGATGCGCGAGCAGGAGTTGCACACCGTCTGCGAAGAGGCGCGCTGCCCCAACATCGGCGACTGCTGGAACCGCGGAACCGCCACCTTCATGATCCTCGGCGACACCTGCACGCGCTCCTGCGGGTTCTGCGCCGTCACCACCGGGCGTCCCGGCGAGCTGGACCTCGGCGAGCCGAAGCGCGTGGCCTTCGCCATCCAGCGTATGGACCTGCGCCACGCCGTCATCACCAGTGTGAACCGCGACGACGTGCCCGACGGCGGCGCCGGCATCTTCGCCGAAACGATCCGCTGGACGCGCCGCCTCTCCCCGGGCACCACCATCGAGGTGCTTATCCCCGACTTCATGGGCGACTGGGACGCCCTCCAGACCGTCCTCGACGCGGCCCCCGAGATCCTCAACCACAACACCGAGACCGTTCCCCGGCTCTACGGCCGCGTGCGCCCCAAGGCCAGGTACGAGCGCTCCCTCGAGCTGCTCAAGCGCGCCAAGGCCGCCGCCCCCGAGCGCCTCACGAAAAGCGGCCTCATGGCCGGCCTCGGGGAGACGAAGGACGAGCTCCTCGACGTCTTCGCCGACTTGCGCGCCAACGACGTCGACATCCTCACGCTGGGGCAGTACCTGCGTCCCGACCAGCAGCACCTCCCCATCGAGCGCTACTACCACCCGGACGAGTTCGACGAGCTTGGCGAAGCGGCGAAGAAGATGGGATTCGCGCACGTCGAGTCGGGTCCGCTGGTGCGTAGCTCGTACCACGCCGAGGAGCAGGCGGCCCCCGTCCTCCCCCTCCGCCCCGTCGCCGCCGGCGACGAGCTGCTCCCCCTGGTGGACTAGGGGAGCGGGTTGGCCGCTTGCGAGGGAACCCCTCGATATGGACGGCTACACACTAGTCCTCTGGCAGCAGGATCTCGCCCTCATGAAGCAGCCACTTCGGATCGGGAAGGCCGGAAGCGCCAAGGGTTCCGTCCTGTAGCAGATACTGGTGGACAATCGCGATCCTCCGTCCGCGAGCGTCAAAGTAGGTGACGAGCTGGCTGCGGGTGCACACCGGCTCTCCTGCCTTGGGGTGCGCGGGATGCCGGTCGTGCCGAATGGCTGTGGTAATCTCCCCTGAGTGGGCAGCCTCAGCAAGGCCTCTCTCATTGAAGAGTCTCCGTAGGTAACTGGCAGGAGCCCATCGGACGGGAAGGGAGTTGGTCATGGCAGATGTCTACACCGCAGCCGATGTACGTGCCATGATCAAGGGTTATCTCCGTGACAAGGTTGAACGGAAGCAGATCACCGAGTGGCTTACACCCCTGGTTTGGGAAGAAGAGGGCGACGCGGAAGCCGTGGAACTCGGGTGGAGCGTGGCTTTGCTCTTGACGGAGGCCTCCCGGGGCGACCTCACCGAGGAGGAGTTGAGGGAGCAGCTTCGAACCCTGGCCGCCCCTTCCGTCCCTGCCTGACCCCTACCCCCGCACCAGCGCCGGGATGTCCGCGAGCGCATCCGCGACGTGGACGCCCGCCGTGCGCAGCATCGACGCCTTCGCCGCGGCGCTGTCCTTGTCGCGCTGCACGAGCGCGCCGGCGTGACCGAAGCGCACACCCGGCATCTCCGCCATGAAGTTCCCCGCGATGAAGCTCACGATGCGCAGGCGCGTCCCCTGTTCCCGGACGACCTCGACCAGCTCCGCCTCCATCGCCCCGCCCGGCTCGCTGAAGGTGACGACGGCCTCCGTCTCCGGGTCGGCATCGAAGAGGGGCAGCAGGCTCGCGAAGGAGGAGCCGATGATGGGGTCGCCGCCGATGGAGATGGCGGTCGAGACGCCGAGGCCGTGCTGGGCCAGCAGGCTCGCGATCTCCGTCGTCATCCCGCCCGAGCGCGACATGATCCCGACGCCGCCCGGCACGAAGCTGCGGGCCGTGTCGGCCGCGGGACCGCCCACGCTCCCGACCTTCGTCTTGCCCGGCGAGATGAGTCCCATGCTGTTCGGCCCGATGACGCGCACGCCCTCCCGCGCCGCCAGCTCCACCACCTGCGCCGCGTCCAGCCGCGGGACCCGCTCCGTCACGATGACGACGAGCGGGATGCCGTAGGCGATGCACTCGAAGGCGGCGTCGCGCAGGGCTCGTGGCGGCACGGCGATGACCGCGGCGTTCGGCGCGTGTTCCCCGACCGCCTCTCGCACGGTGTCGTAGACGGGTACGCCGTGCACGTCGCGCCCACCCCGCCCGGGCGTGACGCCCGCCACCACCTGCCCCCCGTAGTCGAGCGTGTCGCGCGTGAAGGAAACGGCCTCCCGACCCGTGATGCCGAGCACGAGGATGCGCGTCGCCTCGTCGATGAGGATGCTCACGCTGGGTCCCCCAGCGGCAGGAGGACGTCCTCGCTGCGCCACAGGTACCAGCAGGCGAGCGTCGCCCATGGGTGCCAGGGCTTCCCGATCCGCTCGACCTCCTCGGGCGTCGCCGGCGCGTTGAGGCCGTAGAGGCGCATCATCGCGCGGTTGATCCCCACGTCTGCTGTCGGGAGCACATCCGGCCGGCCCAGCTGGAACATCAGGAACATCTGCGCCGTCCAGCGCCCGATGCCGCGTACCGGCAGCAGGTGCGCGATGACCTCCTCGTCGCTCCACTCCCCGAAGCGCTCGACGCTGAGCTTCCCCTCGGCGAAGTGCGCTGCCAGGTCGCGCAGCGCCGCCGCCTTCTGCCGCGACACGCCCGCCGACCGCATCGCCTCGTCGTCGATGGCCAGCACCTCGCCGGGTTCCGGGAAGAAGCCGGCCAGGGTGTCTTCCGCCGTCGCGCCCTCGCGGAACAGCGCCACGAAACGCCCGAGGATCGTGCTCGCCGCCTTGCCGCTGAGCTGCTGGAAGATGATGGAGCGCGCCAGCGCCTGGAACGCCGTCGGCGAAGGCTCGCGCAGGTCCGGCGGACCCACCGCGTCGATAACCATCGCCATCACGTCGTCGGCCCGGCGCAAGTGCGCCACCGCCCGTTCCGTATCGATCGTTGCCGCCACCCGGGGAAGGTAGCGGCTGCCGGGGGCACGCGCGACTTTCACAGTGGCGCGGTAGCTGCCTACCATCAGTTCAGAGGTCACTAACCGATGACAAGCGCCAAGGTCCCCGCGGTTCACCCCGGAGAAGTACTTCTAGAAGAGTTCCTGAACCCGTTGGGCCTGAGCCAGTACCGGCTTGCCAGGGACATCAGTGTTCCGCCCCGGCGGATCAACGAGATCGTCCACGGCACTCGCTCGGTGTCCGCGAACACGGCCCTTCGCCTCGCTCGCTACTTCGGCGTGTCAGAGCGGTTCTGGCTGAACCTTCAGGCCCAGTACGACCTCGACGTAGAGCGCGACCGCCTCGGCGGCCGACTGGAGCGGGAGGTCACGCCCCGAGCCGGCTAGCGGGCTCCCGCCCTCCGCAGCACCGCCGCCGCCGCCCGGAGCCGCCACGAGTCCCGCAGCACCTCCGCCAGCTCCTCGCGGTCGACCGCTGCCAGCCGCACCTGGATCCACGGGTGCCGGTCGTAGTGCGGCGTCCAGAAGAACTTCTCCGGCTCCGCCTGCGCGAGCGCCTCGCGCTCGTCCATGTCGACCCGCAGCACGAGCGATTCGCCGTCCTGGTGCAGCCGCGCGAAGAGCCGGTCGCCCACGCGGAACCCGGGGGTGCCGTACGACGGCTTCTCCGTTGTTTCGGGCAGGGCGAGTGCGAGATCGCGCACGTCGTCGGGCGTAGCCACGGCGCGAATCGTACCCGCTCGGTACACTCCGGCGGCGGCAGGCAGCGGGAGGCGCTCCGGGAATGGACATGGACCTCGAAGGCAAGACCGCGATCGTGACGGGCGGGTCCCGCGGCATCGGCTACGCCATCGCCGAGGCGTTCGTCGGCGCCGGCGCCCGTGTCGTCATCAGCGCCCGCGGCAAGGAGGCCCTCGACGAAGCCGCGAAGCGACTCGGGCCGAACGCCATTGCCATTCCCTGCGATGTCTCCGACCCCGAAGCTGTCAGCGCCCTCGTGGATGAGGCCAGTCGCCTCGGGCTCGTCGACGTGCTCGTGAACAACGCCGGCATCAGCCCCTTCTACAAGCGCGTCGAGCACACGACCGCCGAGGAGCTCGACCAGCTCATGGGCGTGAACCTGCGCGGGGCCTGGTGCTGCAGCGTCGAGGTGGCGACCCGCCTCTTCGAGGCCGAGCGCCCCGGCAGCATCATCAACGTCAGCTCCATGCTCGGAATCCAACCGGATGAGCGCCAGGGCGCCTACGGCGTCACGAAGGCGGGCCTCATCCACATGGCCAAGGTGTTCGCCCTCGAGTGGGCCGACCGCGGCATCCGCGCGAACGCCCTCGCCCCCGGCTGGACCGAGAGCGACCTGACGAACGCCCTCTTCGAGAGCCGGCACGGCCCCCGCCTCAAGGGCGACGTGCCCCTCGGCCGCTTCGCCACCCCCGAGGACGTGGCCGCCGCCGCCGTCTACCTCGCGAGCGACGCCAGCAGCTACGTGACGGGCGCGGTCATCACCATCGACGGCGGCCGCTCCCTCCGTTAGATCTTTGTTCTAATGCCTGCCAACCAGTTGACCCCGGAAAACCGTGAGCGCGCCGTCGGGTTCGTGCTGACACACGCCCTCCCCCTCGACAAAACCCTCTTCTACCACCACCTCCTCGACGGCGACCGCGACACAGTCCTCGAAGAGCTGGCGACCCTCCAGAACGAGGACGGCGGCTTCCACGGCATGGAGGCCGACTTCCAGGACGCCGCATCGTCCGTGCTCTGCACCCTGCGCGCGCTCGAGATCGTCGAGGAGCTGGATGCCCCTGCGGACGACGCCATGGCGGCCCGCGCCGTCGGCTACCTGCTCGTGTCCTACGTGGCCGACTGGCGCTCCTGGCCGCTGGTCCCGCGCCACGACAACGCCGCCCCCCATGCCCCCTGGTGGCACTGGTCCGAGGAGTTCGACGAGGGCTGGGGCTTCTACGCCGACAACCCCCGCCCATCCGTCGCCGCCACGCTCCACGCCTTCGCGCGGCACGTCGATGCCCCCTTCCTCGACGAGATCACGGAGGTCGTCGTGGAGCGCGCCGCCGCGGTCGACCCCGCCGCCGTCCAGAAGGACGCGCTCGAGTGCTACGTCCGTTTCGCCACCACCCCCGCCGTCCCCGCCGCCGCCCGCGACGCCGCGCTGGCCCGCCTCCCCGACTTCGTCGACGCCACGCTCGTCACCGATCCCGCCGAGTGGGGCGGCTACGGCCTCCAGCCCCTCGACGCCGTCGACGGCCCCGCCTCGCCCCTCTACGCCCCCTTCCGCGAACACGTCGACCGCCACCTCGACCACGTCATCGAAACGCAGGGCGAGGACGGCGCGTGGGCGCCCAACTGGAGCTGGAGGGGCATGTTCCCCGAGGCCTGGGAGCAGGCCGAGGTCGCCTGGAAGGGCGTCCTGACGGTCAAGCGGCTCCGACAGCTCGCCGCCTTCGGCCGCGTCGCCTGAGCCGCTTCCCCTCGACCCGCCCGTGAGCCAAGATCGCGGGGCCGCCGCCCGGCGGCCTGGAGGCACCCGTGTCGAAACCCGTCGCGCTCATCACCGGCGCCAGCCGCGGCATCGGCAAGCAACTCGCCATCGACCTCGCCGCCGATGGCTATGACCTCGTCGTCTGCGCCCGCTCGACCGCCGACTCCCCGGCCAGGCTGCCCGGCACCATCGACGAAACCGCCGAGCTCGCCCGCGAGAAGGGCGCGGACGTGCTCGTCGCCCCGCTAGACGTGCGCGACGAGGAGGCGGTCGCCGCCCTCGCCGGCACGGTCTACGAGCGCTTCGGCCGCTGCGACCTGCTCATCAACAACGCCGCCGTCGGCGTGCCCGGCGCCACCCTCGAGAACTCGACGAAGCGCTGGCGGCTGGCCACCGACATCAACATCCACGGCCCCTTCTACCTCATCTACTACTTCTGCCCGCGCATGCGCGAGGCGGGCGAGGGCCGCGTCATCAACATCTCCTCGGGCGCGTCCGTGAACCCCGGCTTCCGCCGCATCAGCTACACGACCACGAAGCGGGCGCTGGAGGCGATGACCGAGGGCTTCGCGATCGAGCTCGAGGACTCCGTGGCGGTGAACTGCATCCGCCTCGAGCTTGGCGTCTGGACCGAGGGCTACGCCTTCACCCTCGGCGACGTCGACCGCTCCGACTTCGAGGATCCCATCATCATGTCCGACGCCGTCCTCTGGATGGCGAAGCAGCCGCTCGACTACACCGGCCAGGTCGTCACCATCGCCGACCTGCGCGAGCAGGGCGCCGTCCGCCCGAAGACGGTCGCGGGCTAGCGGCGGCGGGGCCCTCGCGCCCGTCCCCTGCTAGACTCGCCCCACTTCCTGCCCGGAGCCCCGCCATGCGTTTCACCCACGAGAGCGACGTCGAGTCCTTCCGCGACGAGGTTCGCCAGTTCATCGCCGACGAGCTTCCCTCCGAGGAGGAGCGGCAGGAGCGCGCCCTGCGCGGCGGCTTCGAGACGAACGAGGAAGAGTACGACTACACGATGGGCTTCCAGAAGAAGCTCGCCGATCGCGATTGGCTGGCCATGGCCTGGCCCGAGGAGTACGGCGGCGGCGGCGCCTCGCACATGCGCCAGCTCGTCTACAACGAGGAGATGTCGTACGCGGGCGCGCCCGTGATGAACATGGGCATCTCCTGGGTCGGTCCCTCGCTCATGCTCTACGGCACCGAGGAGCAGAAGCAGAAGTACATCCCGCCGATCACGAGCGCCGATCAGTGGTGGTGCACCCTCTACAGCGAGCCGGGCGCCGGCAGCGATCTTGCCTCCCTGCAGACGAGCGCCATCCGCGACGGCGACGACTACGTGATCAACGGGCAGAAGATCTGGACGTCCGGCGGGCATCTCTCCGACTGGGGCTGGCTCGCGGCCCGCACCGATCCCGACGCCCCCAAGCACAAGGGCATCTCCCTCCTCATGCTCGACATGAAGTCGCCCGGCGTCAGCGTGCAACCGCTAGTGAACATCGCCGACCAGCACGCCTTCAACGAGGTCTTTTTCAAGGACGTGCGCGTGCCGGTCGAGCAGCGGGTGGGCGAAGAGAACCGCGGCTGGTACCACCTCGCCGTGGCTCTCGACTTTGAGCGCAGCGGCATCGCCGCCTACTCCGGCGGACGGCGCAACGTCGAGCGGCTCACCGACATCGCCGAGGAGAACCCCCAGCTCCTCGAACAGCGTCCCGGCGTCCGCTACGAGCTCGCCGACCGCATGGTCGAGGTGAACGTGGGCACGTTCCTCGCGTACCGGGTCGCCACGATGCAGGCCCAGGGCCTCCTGCCGAACCACGAGGCGAGTGCGAGCAAGCTCTTCGGCAGCGAGCTCGGCCAGCGTATCGCGCGCACGGGCATGCACCTGCTCGGCATGTCCGGCCAGTTGCGGGGCGATTCCTCGCGCTTCGACATCGATCAGGCGCAGAACTACCTCTACACCGTCTCGGGCACGATCGCGGCCGGCACCAGCGAGATTCAGCGCAACATCATGGCCACCCGCGGTCTCGGCCTGCCCAGGGGGTAGGCTTAAGGGAATGACGACGTTCACCGCTTACGTGGAGTGGGATGAGGAAGTGAAACTCTTCGTCGGTACGGTTCCCGGCATTCGCGGAGCCCATACACAGGCTGCCACTCTGGAAGAGCTTCGCGACAACCTGCGCGAGGTGCTCGAACTGCTTGCCGAGGAAGGCGAACTCTCCGCAGATGAGGTACCGCAGTTCGTGGGTCTTCAACAGCTAGACGTTGCCGTTTGAGCCGGATTCCACCTGCAACGTTTCGGGAACTGGATCGCATTCTTCGCCGGTTGGGCTTCGAAGCGCGCCGACGCAAGGGCAGTCATGTCTTCTGTGGACACGAGGACGGACGGACGACCACTGTTCCTGACCACCAGGGGAGGCCAATCGGCCCCGCACTAATCCGGGACATCCTGAACGACATCAATCTCACCCGCGACGAGTATCTGGCGGCTCGACGGAGGCGTTCTTCTCGTTGACCGAGGGTCCCTAGCCCGCCCTCTGCTAGACTCGCTCCACTTCCTTCCGGAGCCGCCCCATGCGCTTCACCCACGAAAGCGACATCGAGTCCTTCCGCGCCGAGGTCCGCCAGTTCATCGCGGATGAGCTTCCCCCCGAGGAGGAGCGCCTCGAGCGAGCGAGGCGCGGCGGGTTCGAGACGAACGAGGAAGAGTACGCCTACACGATGGGCTTCCAGAAGAAGCTGGCCGAGCGCGGCTGGCTCGCGATGGCGTGGCCGAAGGAGTACGGCGGCGGCGGCGCCCCCCACATGCGCCAGCTCGTCTACAACGAGGAGATGTCCTACGCGGGGGCGCCCGTGGGGAACATGGGCATCGCCTGGGTTGGCCCTTCCCTCATGCTCTACGGTACCGAGGAGCAGAAGCAGAAGTACATCCCGCCGATCACGAGCGCCGACCAGTGGTGGTGCACGCTGTACAGCGAGCCGGGCGCCGGGAGCGACCTCGCCTCCCTCCAGACCAGCGCCGTCCGCGACGGCGACGACTACGTGATCAACGGCCAGAAGATCTGGACGTCCGGCGGCCACCTCGCCGACTGGGGTTGGCTCGCCGCCCGCACCGACGCCGACGCCCCCAAGCACAAGGGCATCTCCCTGCTCATGCTCGATATGAAGTCCCCGGGGATCACCGTGCAGCCGCTCATCAACCTCGGCGACCAGCACTCCTTCAACGAGGTGTTCTTCGAGGACGTGCGCGTCCCCGTCGAGCAGCGCGTGGGTGAGGAGAACCGGGGCTGGTACCACCTCGCCGTCGCCCTCGACTTCGAGCGCAGCGGCATCGGCGCCTACGCCGGCGGCCGTCGCACGATCGAGCGCTTCACCAGGCTCGTGGAGGAGCGCCCGGAGCTCTGGCAACACCGCAAGACCATCCGCACCGAGCTCGCCGAGCGGGCGATCGAGGTGAACGTCGGCACCTTCCTCGCCTACCGCGTCGCGACGATGCAGGCCCAGGGCCTCGTCCCGAACCACGAAGCCAGCGCCAGCAAGCTCTTCGGCAGCGAGCTCAACCAGCGCCTGCAGCTGACGGGCATGCACATCCTCGGCATGTCGGGGATGCTGCGGGGCGAGTCGTCGCGCGTGTGGTTCGACCAGGCGCAGGTGTTCCTGCGCTCCGCCGCGAACACGGTCGAGGCGGGCACGAGCGAGATCCAGCGCAACATCATGGCCACCCGCGGCCTCGGCCTCCCCAGGGGGTAGATCCCGCTGTCACCCCGCGCTGAACCCGACCCCGTCCGCCTCTACCTCGTCCGTCACGGACAGGCGCGCGCCGACGACGGCTCCTACGGCCACGACACGCCCCTCTCGGCGCTCGGACGGCGGCAGGCCGAAGCCGTCGCCGTCGCCCTTGCGCACGCCAGCCTCGCGGCCATCTACGCGAGCCCGATGCGCCGCGCCCGCGAGACGGCCGAGCCGCTCGCCCGCATCACGGGCCACGAGGTGCGCGTCGACGACCGCCTGAGCGAATTCGAGATTGCGGACTGGGATCCGGACGACGAGACCCACGAGTACGACTGGGCCTGGAGGCCCGAGCACACCGGTGTCCCCGGTGGCGAGACCATCGGCGCTTTCGCCGAGCGCGTCGGCGCCGCTTGCGAGGACATTGTCCCGCCCCACGCCGGCGAGGGACTCGCCATCGTGTCGCACTCAGGGACCGGCGACGCCATCCTGCGCTGGGCTATGGGCCTCGCGAGCGACAGCCCCTGGTTCCACGAGTTCGACACGCCAAATGCGGCCATCGTCGAGCTCACCGTGTGGCCCGACGGCCGCCACAGGGACGGCCCACCGCGCTACGCCGCCATCGAGCGCGCCCCCAACCTCGACCACCTCCCCGCCTCCCTCCGCACGCCCTACTGAGGGGGGACACCCCGGTGCTAGTCCTCGGCAGGACCCGCGCGCCACGCGCGCAACGCCGTCGAGATCGCAAGCACCGCTACGCCCGCGTCGATGAGCCGCCAGTACTGCACATCGGCCTCCGCATCGCCACGTCCCCACTCCCACGTCAACCAGTTCCAGAAGAAGAGGAGCGCGAAGAAAACGGTGGCGTAGAGGGCGGCCTTGGCCGTGAGCCATGCCCGCGTCACGGGCGCTCCGGGCTCGTGGCCCGCGGCCAGGCTCTCGTGGATGACCGTCGCCAGCATCAGGACCAGCGCGACCGCCATGAGCCAGGAGATGATCCTCCAGCCATCGGCCGCCGCGCCGACGGAGTCGTAGAAGCCCTGGAGCACGAACTGTCCCGCCGTCCCCACGCCCACGACCCCCAGGTAGATCGCCACCAGTTTCCGGAATGCCTGCATTGCGCCCATGCCACTGCCTCCTGTCTGACTGCCAAGCCTACGCATGAGGGCAAGCGGCTCGCCTTGCCCAGGGGCAAGGCGGCGTACGATGCGGCAGTCAACAACGCTACGAGCGGAGCGAGCTGATGGAGCGAGCGCGAAGCAGACGAGCGACCGAGCGGAGCGAGCAAGAATGAAAGTCGACGACGTATTCCTGACCACCTTCGGCTGGGACGTGCCCCACGGCGCCTACCCCGGCTCCTCCATCGCGTACGGCGGTGAACGCCAGATGGGAGTGCTCACCATCCGCACCGACGAAGGGGCGGAAGGGCACTCCTTCCTCGGCTCCGCCAGCCGCGACGCCACCATGGACGCCGAGGCGCTGCTGACCCTCCTGAAGCCCGTCGTCATGGGCGAGAACCCGCTCGACATCGGGCGCTTCTGGCACGCCATGTGGAAGCGCCGCCGGGGCGTCTCCTTCCGCGCCATCGGCGCCGTCGACGTCGCCCTCTGGGACCTCGCCGGGAAGGTCGCCGGGCTGCCCGTGCATCGCTTGCTCGGCTCCTACCGCAGCTCCGTGCCCGCCTACGCCAGCTCCGCTGCCCTCCCATCCCCCGAGGCGTACGCCGAGGAGGCGAAGTCGTTCCGGGACCGCGGCTGGACCGCCTACAAGATCCACCCCGACACTCGCCCCCTCGTCGATATCGACATCTGCCGCGCCGCCCGCGAGGCCGTCGGCCCCGACATGCGGCTGATGCTCGACTCCGTCTGGGCCTACAGCTACGAGGACGCCGTCCGCGTGGGCCGCGCCATCGAGGACCTCGACTACTACTGGTACGAGGACCCGCTCGAGGAGGAGGACGTCTACGGCTACGTGAAGCTGCGCCAGAAGCTCGACATCCCCATCCTCGCCACGGAGTTCGCCCCGGCCAGCTTCTACGGGATGCAGCAGTGGGTGCAGCAGCAGGCCACCGACATCCTGCGCGGCGACGTTGCCGTCTCCGGTGGCATCACCGCCCTCCACAAGATCGCCAACCTCGCCGACGCCTTCCGCATGAAGTGCGAAATCCACCATGGAGGCAACTCGCTCAACAACGTGGCCAACCTGCACGTCATCATGGCCGTGAACAACTGCGAGTACTTCGAGGTGCTGCTCCCCGACGCCGCCCAGAAGTACGGCCTCGTGAACGACATCGAGGTCGACGCGAACGGTCTCGTCCACGCCCCCGAAGAGCCCGGTCTCGGCTACGAGATCGACTGGGACCTCGTCCGCCGCCGCCAGATCAGCGAGCTGCGCTAGCCCCGCCGTCGGGCCCTGGTCGCCCTTCGACTCCGGCGAGGGCGCCCAGATCGAGCCGCCGTGAGGCATGGTCGATGTCTATCCCGGCGACACCGCCCTCGGCGTTGATGTCGATGACGACCCCGTCGGCGACCTCGAACGAATCGACGCTCGGTGCGTCTCCGAGGTCGATGTAGAGGGAGTCGGTGGCCTGGTCGTAGCGCAACTTCATGGCCTGGACTCCCGGCCTACTCCGTGACGAGCGTGACCGTGTTCGGCTCCCGCACCAGCTTCGAGAGCGGGCAGCGCTCGGCCGCGTAGGCGTGCAGCGTCGCGACCTGCTCCGGAGTAGCGTCCGGCGCCTCCAGCGACACCCGCGCCGTGATGTCGAACGGCACATCAGGGTCGTCGCTCTCGATTCCGAGGAAGTGGGCGTCGTTGTTCGACGAGCTGACCGTCACCTCGACCCGGTCGAGGGGGATGTCGAGGGTGGCGGCGGCGATCAGGTAGGTGTGCGTGAGGCACGTGCTGATGACGCCGCAGAACAGCTCCGGCGAGCTCGGCCCCAGGCCCTGCCCTCCGAAGTCGGGACCGGAGTCGCCGGTAAGCTCCCAGTCGCGCATGCGCAGCTTGCGCACGCCCGTCGCGTCGTCCGCGACGCACGTCGCCGAGACCGTCTCGCGCCACTGCTCGCCGCGCGGCTTCGCCGCCGCCGCGGAACGCATGGCGCGAGCCTTCTGGCGCAGGTAGTCGCGTAGCCCGCGGCCTTCGCCTGTGGTCATGCCCGGCGCTCGCTCATTTCAGCTCGCTTCGCTCGGTCGCTTTGACTGCTGCGCGCTCGCTCACCGGAACGACCACTCCGTGCCCTCGGGGCCGTCGTGGAGCTCGACGCCGAGCTCGACGAGCCCGTCGCGGACCCGGTCCGCGAGCGCGTACTGCTTGGCCGTCCGTAGCTCGGAGCGCAGCTCCACGAGCAGGTCCACGAACGGCGCCGCGTTCTCGTCGCGGTGCGGCGGCTCGTGCAGCGTGAAGCCCAGCACGCCCGCCAGCTCGCGCAGTGTCGCCTGCGCGGCGCTGGCGTCGTGCCCCTTGTCGTGCGCGCGATTGATCGCCCGCGCGAGGTCGAAGAGCGCGGCCAGGGCGCGGGGCGTGTTCAGGTCGTCGTCCATCGCCTCCGTGAAGCGCTCGCGCGCTTCCGTTGGGTCGAGCGAGTGGCCGTTGGCGACGCCCTTCGAGAACGCCGCCTGTCGCAGGCGCTCCGCCCCCGCCCGGGCGGCGTCGAGCGCCTCCTCGCTGTAGGTGACGGGGCTGCGGTAGTGGCTCGTCACGATGAACATGCGGAGCGCGTCCGTCCCGTAGCGGTCGAGCACCTCGTCGATCCCGATGATGTTGCCGACCGACTTCGACATCTTCTCGTCGCCCAGCTGGAGCAGGGCGTTGTGCACCCAGAAGCCGGCGAAGGGCGGCTTCTCCGTGAACGACTCGCTCTGCGCGATCTCGTTCTCGTGGTGGGGGAAGATCAGGTCCGCGCCGCCGCCGTGGATGTCGATCTGTTCACCCAGGGCGTTCATCGCCATCGCCGAGCACTCGATGTGCCAGCCCGGCCGCCCCGGTCCCCAGGGGCTGTCCCAGTGCGGCTCGCCCGGTTTGGCGCCCTTCCAGAGCGCGAAATCGAGGGGGTCGTCCTTCAGCTCGCTCAGGTCCACACGCGCGCCGCTGCGG